>WKFI01000017.1 GCA_014872875.1 Paracoccaceae bacterium | reverse complement strand
TCCGCGTCCGGCGCGCTTGCCCAAACTGACGACGAAGAATATGAATACCAGACCCGCAAACTCTCGTTATGAATGAGGGAGCCCCGGGGGGCAGGTCACGAGCCATATGCCGAGCGGCAAAACCGCGATGCTGGCAAAATGCCCCATAACGACCATCGAAGCCACTTTGTTCGGTTCGGTCTGGTACTTGTCTGCTAGCATATAGTTGAACACCGCAGAGGGCATGCAAGCGAAGAGGATGAATGCACCACGTTCGACCCCATCCAGCGGGATGACAAACAAAATACTGTAGCAAGCAATCAGTCGCAAACCTGTTGTCAGAATTGCGCCCTTCACCCCGACCCCTGCGTCTTTTATCTGGCTGGTGGATAATCGCGCACCCAGTGACAATAGCATCATTGGGACGAGTATATTGCCGATCATCAACAAAGGTGTGTCCAACCAGACGGGCAGCTGCAAATCAAATTGAGCGAATGATACCCCCAAAACAGTTGCCCAAACCAAAGGGTTCGCAAATAATGTGCGCCATTCGATGCGCCCGCTCATCAAACCCGCACCCAAGGTGAAATGAAGAATATTCGATAAGACCAACAATACGACGGCAATGGGCAATCCCTGAGGACCAAAGGCCAGAACGATCAAGGGAATTCCAACGGGACCGACATTGGTGAACATTACGCAAGGCAAGAAGGCTCGCCATTCAGTGCCTGAAACTCGCGCAAAGGGCAGTGCGATTAAACCGCTAAGCAAAATATGCAATGTGGCGGCGGCAGTAAAAAGAAGTGCGCCCACTGGATCGAAGTCCCGATTTGAAAGTGACGTAAAAATCAAAATCGGAAGCGCGATATCTATGGTCAACCGGTTTGCAGCGGAAAAATCTGGTTTGACAGCTTTACTGTAGAAGAACCCAATGGAAGCAATCAGGAAAATGGGTATCGTAATCTCTAGAATTTGAACTAGCATGAAAATCTCATCACTTTAACTTCTTGATCCCAATTGGATTTGTCGCGCCATTGGAGCTGCCTTGAGATGCCGAAACACACCGCCCTCAACCTCACTTGAGCGTCTATCAATGTCGTCAGAGCGTCACAAGCGCCGCTTGGTCAGTTGCAAATGCAGTGACTTGGCGCCAAGCCCAAGTGTACTGCTCATGCTGATCCGGCCAGCCAATGGACTGCAGCGCGTAAAGGCCCTGTATTCTTTGCGTATTCCACCAATTATCGTAACCGCTTCATTGATACCGCAGCTTACGCGGCTTGACTGTTTTCAGCAGCGGCCAACGGCGCCCAATTCCACGGCAACAATTCGTCGAGCCTGTTGATCTTGTGGTCGTGGATGCGGTCGAGGATGTCGGCGAGATAGGCCTGCGGGTCGAGGCCGTTCAGCTTGGCAGTCTCGATGATGGTCATAGCGCGAGCGAGGGTTTCCGCACCGGTGTCGGCTCCCGCGAATAGCCAATTTTTTCTTCCGATTCCGATGGGGCGCAGGGCACGTTCGGCCGGATTATTATCGATGGCCACACGTCCGTCGGACAAAAACAGGCTGAAGGCAACCCGACGGCTCAGACCATAGCGGAAGGCTTTGGCCAGATCGCTTTTGCCCGGAATGCGCTGAAGTTGCAGTTCGGACCAGGCAAAGAAAGCCTCAACCTTGGGCAGGCTGAGCTTTTGACGCGCTGCATAGCGGACGTCGGCGGGCTGACCGTTTATGTCGCGCTCGACATCGTAGAACTTGCCGATCCGGTCGAGCGCCTCGCGCGCGATCTCGGACTTGGTCGAGGTCCAGAAGTCATGGAAGTCACGCCGCAGGTGGGCCCAACAGGCTGCCTCCCGCAAACGCGGCGTGCCATCGGGACCAGGCTCATAAAGTTTGCCATAGCCCTTGTAACCGTCAGCCTGAAGGATACCGCGCGCATCGGCCAGATGGCCGAGAACATGCTCTTCCTTCCAGTCTGGCGCAAAGCGATAGACAGCACCCGGTGGCGATGCCCCCGCCCAAGGGCGTTGATCGCGCACATAGGCCCAGATCCGGCCTTGCTTCACACCTTTGCCAAGCCCTTTGTCTTTCTTGGAGCGGTCCAACACCCGGATCGGCGTATCATCTGCGTGCAGCAAATCGCTGCCCTTGATGTCAGCCTCAATGCGCTCGATCAGCGGCGACAGGGTCTTCATGGCGCGGCCACACCAGCCGACCAGCGTGCTTTCGGGGATGTCTGCCCCCATGCGTTCGAAGATCTCGTGCTGGCGATACAAAGGCAGATGATCATCGAACTTCGACACCAGAACATGGGCCAGCAGGGTCGGCCCTGCCATACTGCCGGGGATCGGACGGCTGGGCGCCGGTTCCTGCACCATCCGCTCGCAGCGGCGGCAGGATTTCTTGATCCTGGCGATCTGTATCACCTTCATCTGGGCGGCTATCATATCGAGCAGTTCGCTGACATCCTCGCCCACCACACGTAGATCGCCACCACAGTCAGGGCAGCAGGTGCCGGGGTCCAGTTCACGCCGCTCGCGTGGGGTCGTATCCGAGACCCGTGGTCGGCGGCGCAAAGCGGGTGCATCGGCAGCTTCCGGTGACGGTTCATCCGGACCTTCGTCGATGGGGGCGTCATCGTTTTCCGCTACAGCGACCAACAGGTCTTCGAGCGCCAGTTCCAGCTGCTCGATCTCGCGCTCAATCTTTTCCGAGGACTTGCCAAAGGCCAGTTTCTGCAACTTGGCGATCCGCAGGCGCAACGCTTGAACCAGTTGATCATGGACACGCAATGTCGCCGACATCTTGGCGTTCTCTGCTTCGATCCGAGCATTTTCAGAGGTGGTCCTAGTTTTTCGACCAGTTTGCAGCCTTGTTAAGATGGATCAGGGTTTCATTTAGGCCGCTAATCTCATTGGTTCTGTTTTGCTGGCATAGGCTTCATCGGGGGTCAATATGCCGTGCGTCGAATGGGGTCGCTCAGCGTTGTAATAGGTCAACCACTTTCTGATCCCCATCCGCATTTCTGAACCTGTTTCAAAAGCGTTCAGGTAGACGCATTCATACTTCAGAGATCGCCAAAGCCTTTCGATCATCCGGTTGTCACGCCATGCGCCTTTCCCATCCATGCTGATCTTGATCTTTGCATCGGTCAGCACGTCGATCCAAGCACCGCTGGTGAACTGACTGCCTTGATCGCTATTGAAGATGTCCGGCGTGCCATGCTTGGCCAAGGCCTCTTTCAGGGCCTCAACGCAGAAGTCCGCGTCCATGCTGTTTGATAATCGCCACGCCAAAACCTTCCGGCTGTACCAATCCATGATTGCGACCAAGTACAAAAAACCCCGACGCATGGGAATGTAGGTGATATCTGCACACCAGACTTGGTTCGGGCGGTCAATCACCACGTTTCTCAGCAAATACGGCCAGATCTTATGCTGCGGATGCTTCTTGCTGGTGTTCGGCTCCTGATAGATCGGAACCAAACGCATAAGGCGCATTAATCGTCGGACACGGTACCTCCCGCATTTGTGGTTGTTGCGCTGCATGTAACGCGCCATTTGGCGTGATCCGTACCACGGTGTTTCCAGGAACTGCTTGTCGATTATTTCCATAAACCGCAGGTTCTCGGCGCTTTCGCCGACAGGCTGATAGTAAAGCCGTGACTGTGAACGGCGCAAGCCGCACCGAGCCAAAGCCGGTTGGCGCCGAAATCCGGATTACGCCGCGCAGTGATTTCTGGGCGTTTCGGACTGTTTCCTCAAGCTCGTCAAACCCATCCAGCAGCGGTTCGCACATTGCCAGATACGTCGCTCCCGCATCTGTCAGGGATACGCTGCGTGTCGTACGGTTCAAAAGCTGCACGCCCAATGCCTCTTCCAGATCAGCAACATATTTGCTGACCAATCGAGATGAACGCCCCATCCGCTGCGCCGCCAATGTGAAAGAGGCATTTTTTGCCACCAGCGCGAATGCGCGCATTCGATCAATCTTGTCCATATCATTGCGCCCTTTCAGGGCCTAATTATTCGCAAAATCTGACAATTATCATCCAACTTCGCAAGAGTTATCTGTCCGTCAGACACAACTTATGAATGACAGGAGCCAACAGATGTCCAACGCAGTTCGTATCCACCATTTCCCGAAATCAGGTCACGCGCATCGTGCTTTGGTCTTCGCCCAGCTCGCAGGAATTGCGCATGAGGCCGTCTTTGTTGATCTCGCTGCCGGAGAGCACAAGACACCCGAATTCCTGGACATGAACCCAAACGGTCAAGTGCCGGTTTTGCAAGATGGCGATGTCGTCGTATCGGATTCGAACGCAATTCTGGTTTATCTTGCGCGGAAGTATGCGTCTGACTGGATGCCCAGCGATCCAGTCGGAGAAGCTGCCGTCCAGAAATGGTTGACCCTAGCCGCAGGTGAAATTGCGTTCGGGTCATGTGCCGCACGTTTGATTACAGTCTTTAGTGCTCCGCTGGATGCCGATTTTGCCGCGGCCACTGCCGCCAAGGCAATGAAAAAGCTGGAAAATGGCCTTGAGGGGCGTGATTGGCTGGTTGGCGACCGCCCGACCATTGCAGATGTCGCTGCCTATTCCTACACCGCCCACGCGCCCGAGGGGAATGTCTCGCTTGACCCTTACCCGAACGTACGGGCCTGGATCGCGCGCTTCGAGGCTTTGGATGGCTTTGAACCGATGCCCTCCACCGCTGCGGGCCTCGTGGCCTGAACCAAACCTGCCCGAAACTTGAGTGTAAAGAGCTTCGGGCAAGGTTTCCCAGTGTTGGGAAAAATGAAGGAGTGAACCGATGGTCGATGCAGATACCCCATTCCATGCCGGTGAACTGGCCGCACAAAAACGCGCGGGCGCGGATAATATTGCCACCATCGGAACACGCTATATTCGCGACTTCATGCCCGAACAGCACCGTACGTTCTATAAGGCGCAACCGTTTCTCGTCGTCGCGTCAGGTGACTCGGACGGTCAGGTCTGGGCAACACTCATCGAAGGGCCTGATGGGTTCATCGGGTCTCCTGATCCGGAACGCCTGACGTTGGATACAAAAGTTGACCCGCTGGATCCTTTGGCACACAGCCTGCAGGAAGGGACCGATGTCGGGGTCGTCGGGATCGAACTGGCCACAAGACGCCGCAACCGTCTTAGCGGCCGGACCCGACATTCGGACCAAGGGCTGGTCATAGACATTCGCCAAACGTTCGGAAACTGCCCGCAATACATCAATGAGCGGGACTGGTGGCGCGCCCCACGCACCGCGCCCACAAAAGCCCAAGAATCCGACCATCTCAGCCCTGATCAAATCGCTCGCATCCGTGCCGCTGACACGCTTTTCCTGGGGTCCGGGCATCACGCCCCGCAAAAGGCGGCCTCGGATGGGTACGACGCTTCGCATAGAGGCGGTGAGCCAGGGTTCGTGCGCGTGATCAGCCCAACCCGGTTGCGCATACCGGATTATTCCGGGAACAACTTTTTCAACACGATTGGAAATCTGCTGCAAGACCCCCGTGTCGGATTGTTGTTTGTCGATTTCGCAACCGGTGGGCTTTTGCATCTAACCGGGCGCGCCAAGATCGACTGGACGCCCGAAGAAGCGCGTGATCCAAACATTTTGCGCATGATCGACGTTACGATCGACGCGGTGATTGAACGGACCGAGGCACTTTCGTTACGTTGGTCAGCGGACCCCGCCCCGTCGCAAAACCTGACCGTAGTCGACAAGAACTCCGAGGCCGAGGGGATCACATCATTCCACCTCGCTCCGGCCGAAGGCGATACTCTGCCACCCTTTCAAGCCGGGCAGCATTTACCGATCGCCCTCGAGATACCTGCGCATGATGTAAAGATTCGTCGGTCTTATTCCCTGTCGGGCAAACCCGGTGAAAACACTTACCGGATCACTGTAAAGCGCGAGCCAGGAGGGACTGCATCGCAATTCTTACACGACAGCATCAAAATCGGAGACACGATCGAAGCCCGCCCTCCGGCTGGTGATTTTCTGATCCCTGATTCAACGCGCCCTTTGGTTCTGGTCAGCGTGGGTGTTGGTTTGACACCAATGATGGCCATGCTGCATCGGTTGGCGCAACAGAATACCGGACGCCAGGTATGGTTCGTGCATGGCGCACGCAACGGTCGTCACCATGCACTGTCCCAAGAAACAGACCGCCTGATCTCGGCGACCCGCGGCGCACGGAAACGCGTGTTTTTCAGCGAACCCGACAACGGCGATCTGGTTGGCCGCGATTTCGAGGCAGAAGGCCGTGTCACCGCCGCAGAGGTTCTGGCGCTCGATGCCGGTTCGGATGCGCTTTACATGCTTTGCGGTCCCGCCGGATTCGTGACTGATCTGAAGTCAGGTTTAGAAGCTGCCGGAATAGACGGAAGCCAAATCCACTATGAAACCTTCGGCTCCGCCTGATCACTGCAGTTAATCTAACCGCTGTTTGCTGTGGTTGAGGCTAAGGATGTCGCGACGGCTGTAATGCCCTGCCGGGTCCAGTTTCAGGTGCGCGGCGATGACCTGATCCACATCGATCTCAGCATAGAGCGTGATCTCTTCGCCCGTGACCGGGCCCGCAATCAATTTGCCACCGGGTGCCGCGATCATGCTACCGCCGTCGTTGATGACATCGCGCCCCTCGGTTACGTGTTTTCGCAAGGGGAAGCTGTCAGGAATGTCACTGCTGCGCAGCAGACCCGAGACTGAAACAACATAAACCCGCCCCTCCATCGCGATGAATTGTGTGATGTGGTCGGTTACGTCCAGATCACCTGGCCATGTTGCGATATGCAACTGCTCTCCCTGCTGGTACAGCGCTTGCCGGGCCAGAGGCTGCCAGTTTTCATAGCAATTCAAACCGCCGACCCGGATGCCTTTCCAATCCTGAACGGCCAGACCATGCCCATCCCCATCGGCCCATAGCAGCCTTTCGTGAAACGTGGGCTTCAGCTTGCGATGCACATTCACGACACCCTTGTCGGGCAGGATTGTCACCAACGAGGCATAGACCGAACCGCCCGAACCAGCCCGTTCAACGATCCCGGTCATGACGGCGACGCCAAGGTCTGTTGCCTCGGCGCAGATCGCAGCAATCTGGGGGCCGTCGGTCGTAATCGCGGACTTCAGATAGGCCACATGGCCGATCTTCAGCAGCTCGTCATTATGGGCCACGCTCGGGGCGCGCAGCCATACGGGATAGCCGGACAAAAACACCTCGGGGAAGACAACCAATTCGGCCCCATTCGATGCCGCATCCCGCAGCAGGGCGATCAGCTTGTCCGTGCTGGCCTGTGGATCAAGAAAGACCGGAGCGGCCTGAACAGCGGCAACTTTCATAAGATAATGTCCTGCTCGTATTACGTAAGACCCGCGCATGATCTCATCAGGCGCGGGCCGGGGTGTCAAATCAGACGTTTAGCCCGGATTGGCAGGCGCCTTGTCCATTTCATCCGAAACCGGACCCCAGGGTTGCGCAGAATTGCACCAGATCTGGATCGAGGGCTTGACCCATGAACTATCCTGCAATGTTCCGGCCTTTACCGCGGCAAGGTCGCCAAAAGCCGGCATCTCGGTCGACAGAGGCGAGCCGCAATTGCCGCAGAAATTTCGGGTCACCGGCTGCCCTGACGCCCCGTTCATCACGTAAGTCCTGCGGCTGTCACCTTCGAACGCGATCGACGCGGTCGGCACCAGCACATTGGTCGAATAGGCTGAACCGCTTTGCCGCTGACGATCCGGGCAGTGGCAAACCACCATCATGGCGGGCTCTTCGGCGCTGGAACTATAGGTGACCTGTCCGCACAGGCAGCTTCCTTCGATCTTGGGCATTGGTGTCTCCTTGCTGGTGGTTCTGGTTTTATTGGGATTTCTCTTTTGTCGGCATCAGGTGGGCGGCTGATTGGTTGAACAGGGTTTCGTTCTGCTGCGCCGTGGCTTTGCCCGTGAATTGAGCGTTTTTATGCAAGTTGATCGCATCACGAACGGCAGGCCGTGCCTTGATCCGTTGACGCCAGGCGGCAACGTTTGGAAAAGCATCCAGTGAAACGCCCAAAGGTTTCGCGATGAAAGCCCACGGAAAACACATCATATCTACGATCGTATAGCGGTCGAACATATACTCGCGCCCCTCAAGCCGGTTCTCTAGGACCGCCAGAGACCGCTCGAACTCGCCCTTGTATCGCTTGTGGGAATAGGGCTGATCTTTCGGCGCATAGTTCACAAAATGGCTCAGCTGACCGCCCATCGGACCCTGATTGGCTGCCTGCCAGAACAGCCATTCGGTAAAGGCGATCCGCTCGCGTGTGGATTCGGGTCCGAATTGGCCGCTGCGATCTGCCAGGTACAACACGATGGCGCCGCTTTCGAAAACACTCAGCGGACCACCGTCTGCGTCATGGTCCAGAATGGCCGGCATCCTGGCGTTTGGGCTGATCGCCAGAAAGTCGGGTTGGAACTGGTCGCCACCGCGCAGGTTCATGAGGATGGTGCGATGATCCAAACCGGTTTCGGCCAGCATGATCGCGACTTTCCAACCGTTCGGTGTGGGGGAGTAATAGAAGTCAATCATGATGCATCCGCCAAAGGGTCTGAGGTGAGGCTCGCGCGAACCTCGGCAGTGTGTTCGCCCAGTTCCGGCGCGGGGCGCAAGTCGATCGCCGGAGTACCGTGAAACACCGCAGCCGGCCGGGTCTGCCGCAGGCGACCGGCGGTCGGGTGGTCATATTCGACGAACATACCATTGGCCTCAAGCTGCGGATGTTGGCGCATCTCGCGTCGTGTCAGGACAGGGGCACAGGGGACACCCGCCTCTTCCAGTGCAGTCAACAACGTGTCGCGGTCTACATCGCGCACGATCTCTTGCGTCAGGTCCAGCCGCGCGTCCCGATTGATGTCGCGCAACTCGGTCGTTTTAAAGCGTTCGTCGTCGATGATATCAGGGCGACCTGTGGCATGGGCCAGAGCCTCCCAATGTTTGTTCTGCATGATCGAAATACTGAGATATCCGCCTTTCACCTCATAGATCAGATCATGGAAAGACTGGCTGGCCTCAACCTCCATCTCATCTCCGACAAAGGTGTGGCCGTTCATGTCCGAGGCCCAGAGGAAAGCCACCACCGTATCCAGCATCGACAGCGTAACCTTTTGGCCCTTTCCGGTACGCTCACGCGCGAAAAGCGCTGCGGTCACGGCTTGGCTGGCCTGAACGGCGGTCAGCTTGTCGGGCAAGATCGTGCGGACCAGACGCGGGCGTTCTTCATCCGATCCGGCCTGAACGGTGGTCAGCGCCGACAGCGCCTGTATCAGCGGGTCATAAACCGGTTTACTGGCCAAAGGTCCGTCAAAGCCGAAACCCGAAATCGACATATAGACCAGCCGGGGGTTCAATGCGCTTAGCACCTCATAGCTCAAACCCAGACGATCCACGACGCCGGGGCGAAAATTCTGGATAAAAACGTCCGCATCGCGCACCAACGCCTTGATCATCGAGATGTCTTCGGGGTTTTTCAAATCCGCGACCACTGAACGTTTGTTGCGGTTGTTATTGAGATATGAGGCCGAATGCCCGCCCCGACGCGTCGCCACGTGACGGGTAAAGTCACCATCGGCGCGTTCGATCTTGATTACATCGGCTCCCTGATCGGCAAGGATCATCGTGCTCATGGGGCCGGACACGACGGCGGTCAGATCAATAACCCTAATGCCCGACAGGGGGCCGTTGCGCTGAATGTCACTGTGCTGGGCCATCGCCAAACTCCTGCAAACCTTAGTTTGAAGCTAGGTTGCGAAGGAACAGGTTTGTACTGCAAAAACCTCAGCAAGAGTTGAAAAAAATTCATGCCCTTTGCATCAGCAACCAGTCATGGAACCGTTTGACATCGGACCGCATGGCACCATCGGGCCGAGCGATGTAATAGCCGATATTGTCGGCGTCGGGCAGATCAAAAGGCGCGCACAGAACGCCTGCTGAAAGCAAAGGATCCACCAGCGGTCTGCGGCCCAACGCAATACCCAAACCGTCCTGTGCCGCCTGAATCGTCAACTCATAGGTTTCAAGACTATACCGCTGATTGGCCGCCGGAGGTTGAAACCCCCGCGCCTGGCACCAGTAATCCCATTCTGCATCCACAGTCGTATTTGCCAAAACCCGCTGGGTTTTCAAAACTTCCGCCATGGTCTTACCCCCAATTGTCTGAGCAAACGCAGGCGACATTACGGGCACGATGACTTCGCGCATAAGCGGAGTTACAACCGTTTGAGGCCACTCGCCCATTCCTCGTCGGATTGCCAGATCAACATTTTCCCGCTCTAGATCAACCACACGTGTCGTGGTGACCAAATTGACCTCAAGATCGGGGTGGCTACGTTCAAGATCGGAAAGCCTCGGCAACAGCCAGCCGGCTGCAAAAGACGGCGTCAGAGTCAAAGATATCCGCTTGCGCCCCGGCATCGAACGGATGGCCTCGGTCGCGCGCAGGATCTCGGACATCGGCCCTTTGATCTGATCAAAAAACTGTGCGCCATCGGCGGTCAGAAACAGGCGTCCCTTGCGGTTTTCGACCAACCGGACCCCCAGTTCGGATTCAAGCGATTTGACTTGGTGGCTGATGGACGACGCCGAGACTTGCAAGCGTTCCGCTGCCTTGACGGCGCTGCCGGTCAAAGCAACCTCGTAGAAGGACTTCAAACCACCAAAAGGCGGGAAGTAATCATGTGGAATGCGCGGTTTGATCCTGGACATGGCGCCATCTTAGCCCTCGTTCGAGAGAAGAACAGCCAGAACAGATGTCGCGTAGCCCTTAATTGTGAGATGGGAAATCCAACGAAATCAACGGCTGAGCTTTGCCCTTAAATA
>WKFI01000010.1 GCA_014872875.1 Paracoccaceae bacterium | reverse complement strand
GACCGGAAGCGCAGATTGACCGTTGATGTCCGAACGACGGGTTTGCCCGCATGGCAGACCTTGATGCTGACAGCAGCGAAGGTCAGCAATGCGCCCGAACTACAACGCCCACTTCCGGCCCAAACCGGCCGTTCATGCGTTGCGCGGCGAAGTGTGGCTCCGAGCCCGCATCGGACATACTCCAATCCTCGCCCGTGTCTAGCCCCCATGTTCTGGGCCATGTCTGAGTAGAGTTTCGGGCACTGGCGGGAGATACTGACCAGATTGTAAACGCTGGCTTGCGCCAAGCCATCACAGCCTACCTTCTGAGAGAATTATGCTCGGTGGCTCTTTGATTTCTTGAAACGGACGCTCTTCACCGAACTGGAATTCCGCAAAGGCGATTTCTGCCATCTTCTTGTGTCCTAGCAATTCCAGAACAACGTGCTGGGTTGCTGCGGATGACAATTCTCCTATTACCAATTGAAACCCTTGGCTTCGGGCAAGGTCATGCGCGGCAGCCCGCATCTGCTGATAGACACCTTTCCCAGCTGCTTCTTCCGATACCGCCGCCATGTCCACGAGAATAGCTTCTCCAACAGATACATCCCTCTTGCTCTGGTATTGGCGGCACAGGTCTTCGGTCAGGGCCGATAGTGGCGAGAATTTGGTGTTGGTGTTGGTTTCTTCGAAGAGCTGTCGAGCGAAATCAGTGACGACAAGGCAACCCACAAGATGGCCCGAGTGGTTGTCTGTCGCTGCAATGGAGAGCCCTTCTTTCACCATCAACTGGAAGGGATCGCGCAGATATTCCTTGTACTCGTTCAGTCCGATCTTCAGAGCGCGATGAAGCGTGCTTGCTTCCGCGAACGTTTGTGTGGCCAGATCGAAGGCAGCGTCCAGGTGAGTGAGTTCGAGTACTTTGATATCAATCGACATGATGACCTTTGGAACAGTCTTGGTCCTGCGCTGAGATCGATAAACCAATTGGCTATGCCTTTCGAAACTATTTTTGAATGCGACGACTGGTCAAAAAGCCACACTCGTTCGGAATTCTCGATAGTACCGCATCAGGCTGGGTGTGCCCCTGTGCGAGTCTGTCTTGGGTCAAACAAGGAATGCACGTCACTGAGCCTGGTTCCACGGTCCCTCTTCATAACACTGGCGACTTTAGTTTTGCTCGGTGACGGCAGTTTCTGACGGGGATAATGGGCCGGAGATCGCATCGGTCGCGACACGGGAATGGCTTGAGAAGGTCGGTGTGAAACCCATCAGGATCTATCCGGGATGTCCTTGGGAAAACGGCTAAAACGAACCGTTCAACGGCACCTACGCCGAGAAGTCTTCAACGCTGAGCGGTTCACCACAACCAAACAGGCCCAGATCGTCATCAAATTCTGGATCAAAGAGTGCAACCGCACCCGACCGCATCAAGCGCTCGGAATGCGCCCTCCAGTGCCAGAAATTCTAATCAGACATGGTCCATAGAAATGGGGCTGGACACGGTTCAACGGCCGGGCATGCCGCTTCAGGGTGCAGGAACACGCTGTATATGCTGAAAACCCGTTTCTTCGGATCAAGAGTGGCTCTTTCTGGCGTGAGACAGACATGGCCGTCAAATCCGCAACAGCACCGGGTTTAGCTGTGGCTCTGAAAGATCATGTTCATCAGGAGCCAGAAGGCGACTACGTCCGAATCTCGGCTTCCAATGACAAAGAGCAGGCGCCAGAGCCTGCCAAACAGGAACGCCGAGCTCTTTTCGCGTGCGGTTCAGGAAAAGAACCTCGATCTCGTGCCGGATACAGACCGCCATGCAATGGGCAAATGCAGCCTCGGCATCCCTGTGCAGGTAAGAAGGGGGTATCATTTGAAGCGCGCCGTCTGGAGCGAGCGGTGGGGTGGCGGTAGTGACCTGTTCAAACCACGGGGCTATGTGCGGCGCACCGGCATTTCCCGCACGTGTCAAAAGATGCATCTGAAACGCTTCGGCTAGGGCTGAGTCGGCAGCTTCGGCAAGAGACAGCCGAGCCGAAAACCCAAGCGCCACTTCTCGACCGTCTTTCCGAGCGATCATTGCCGCGACGACCGGAATTCCCAGGTCGGTCGTGATGTCGAACAGACGCAGGATGCGGCCATTTTCTCGCGCCCAGGCGACTCGTGAGGCAGCCGAAGCGTTCAGACTGTCCGGGTCAAGCCGCCGTCTTTTGCGTGTTCCGTACCACCAGCGCCCCGTCGCATCCCTTTCGATGAGTTCCAAGAGCGCGCCAAGCCTGGCTTCGAAGGCGGTTTCTGCGGCTGCGCATCCGTTGGTGTCCGCAACCGCCGCGACGTCGGGCGACTCTCGGCCAAGAAGAACCGCGTCGGCCGGAACAAAAACTTGAAGCTGGCGCACGGGGTCGACCGCAAGCATCCAAGACAGCGCAATCTCATCTCCGGGAATTTCGGTTACGGTCTCAATGCTTGTCGCCAGGCGCGTATCACGCGTCTGAGCGCGTTGCTGATCTTTGGAAAATCCGAGGCAGGCTTGCAGAGGCAGATAACTGAACGGAAGCTCGGCGCCGGTGCCATGAAACAGTCTCTCGTCCCCCCATTCACACAGGCTTGCGATCTCGACTGCCTCGGCCACGGCAGAACGGCGCGCGGCGGCGGCATCAACGCCGCGCCCGCTTCCATGCCGACCGGACATCGCTAGCGCCGCTCCTGGAAAGGCTGGGATTGCGCCGTGAATATCAGGCAAGGCCAACGCGGCAGCGACCGAAACCGGCCAGTCCGCTGGCGACAGGTCAATTAGCTTAAAAATCTTTTCCAGTTCGTCTACACTCATTGCATGCCCGCATCGCGCACTCCGTTTGGTCAGTCCACTCCAGAAGTTGCGAAACAGCAAGCCGCAGCACCTGCGGTGGCGCAATTGGGCGGCACCGAAAATCGGGTCATTCTTTTTGCCGACATGGAAGGCTACAGCCGCCGCGTGGACGAAAACGAGGCAGAAGCGCTGGAGTTCATGGCCCGTTGCTTTGACACATTCCGCGTTCTGGCAAAGCGTCACGATGGACAGATTGTCAAAACCATGGGCGACGGGGCGCTGGTGCTGTTTGAGGAGGCCTTGCTGGCAGTTGAGTTCGCGGCCGAGTTCCATCAGATTGTTGGAGCCATGCATTTGGGTCAGACCGACCCGCCATTGTTTCGCATCGGCATTCACCGTGGTGAAGTGCTCATGCGCGGCGGAGACCCTTTTGGGCATGCGGTCAACGTGGCCGCTCGGCTGCAAACCCTGGCCGCGCCCGGCGGCACGGTGGTGTCACATGACATCTATGTCTCTGTTTCAGAGGTACCACGGTTTACATTCCAATCCCGTGGGCAGCAGTCTCTCAAGAATATTCGGTCGCGCACGTCGATCTATGACGTGCGCAGCCTTGACATGGCGGCCAGCCAGACCACTCCCCGCAGCAGATTGCGTGTGGACACTTTGGGTAGCGTCGTTTTGCACGGATCAAACGGGGACATGGTTGGTCCCCGCGGAAGCCATGCCGTGGCCATCCTGGGATACCTTGCGCTGTCTCCTGAAAAATCCGAATTGCGTGACAGGTTGGCCGCATTGCTGTGGCCCGATCATACCTCTGCGGCGGCCCGAAAGGCGCTCGGCGCTTGTATTCAACGGCTCGAACGATCGCTCGCGCCGACACTAGGGCCATTCCTTCGAATTACACCATCTACACTTGCGTTCGACCAAATTCAGGTCGAGTCCGACATAGACATAATGCTGGCCGACATACGTGCCGGCCGGGTTCCGGGAGGGCTGCAAGCAGGCTCAGATTGGAGCAGAGGAATTCTCTCTGCATTGGATGGGCTCAATCCGACCTTCGACAACTGGCTTCGGGTCATGCGTCATGAATGCAAACGACGTGTGCTTACCGCGCTCACCGCAGCATTGCGACGCAAACCCGCGTCCGAGGACGGGCCGGAGGAAATCGCCGAGGCGATATTGTCGTTGGAACCGGGTCACGAAATGGCGTCGGAAGTCCGCATCCGCCACGCGGTCGAGACGGGACGCCGAACCGATGCGCTGAAGGAAATTGATCGACTGACGGGCTATCTGGCCGATGTGCACGGCATAATCCCTGGCCCGCGCGTCCGGGCAGCAGCCGAAATGGCGCGCAACTCGTCAGGCGACGGGGTGAATGACGCGGGCGGCGCGGCCAAGGACGTGGCAGCGCCGCCGGATGGGCCGCTTCGCCGTCTCTTGCGTATTCGCGTTGATCGGATCGAAAGCAGCGGTAATGCCATTCCTCATAGTGCGCAGGTGTTTCGAACAGAGTTGATCGAGGCCCTTGCGCGGTTCCGCGACTGGTCCGTGCTCGATGGCGAGGGCGTTGCCAATCCCGGCGAAAACCCACAGCAAACGGATTATCGTATTGCGCTGACGGCGGAAGACAACAAGACGGCTGCTCTGGCGGTGAGCCTGGCCGCCGTACCGGACGGCAGGGTCATCTGGCAAAAACAAGTCAGCTCAAACTACGAGAAATGGGAAGAACTGTATCGGGATCTGGTTCGGAAAATTGCGGTGGAGATTGACGTCTACGTATCCGTTGACCGGTTGTCTTCTCTGGTTCCCCGGTCAAAGGCAGCCCGGACCAGCTATGACGATTGGTTGCGCGGCGACCGCGCGTTTCACCTGTGGACACCCGCCTCGGCACAAGAGGCCGACCGTGTTTTCCGAGCCATTCTGGCCCGCGAGCCGGACAATGCGCCAGCCTTGGCCAGCCTCGCCAGCCTTGCGAATGTCCAGCAGATCATGTCTCCGGGTCTGGTTCCCAACCCTAGAAAGCTGCAAGAGGCGGATCAGATGGCGCGTCGCGCACTGGATCAGGACCCGCTGGACGCGCGAGTGCAAAGAGTCGTTGCCTGGGCAGCGGCACGGACCGGGGCTTTTGCGCGCGCGGCGATGCACTTTGATCTCGCGGTCGATCTCCACCCAAATCACCCCGAAACCCTTGCGTCTTGTGGGATGGGCTTCGCGTGGTTGGGAGAAAGGGACAAGGCGGATGTCTTGATCACGCGGTTACAGGGCCTGACCCGCAACCTGCCCGAATGGCAATGGTGCTATCTGGCGAGCAGCTATTTTTTCCTGGGGCGCCTCGACGCCGCCCTGTTGGCGGCGGAACTCTCGGCCGACGCCATCATCGACAACCCCGGCTGGACCGCTGCAATACACGCTCGAAACGGCGATCTTGCAGCCGCGGGGCAGGCTTTCGGAAAATTGATTGCCGCATTGGAACCCGTTTGGGCCGGGCCGACGCCTTTGACGCCCCAGTCGGCCCATGACTGGTTTGTCGGCGCCTATCCCATTCGCGCGCCGCAGGACGTCAAGTTGCTGACGGATGCATTGACCGCCGCAATGCAGGCAGCATGACTCACGGCAAATGTCCCGTGCGCCTCGCCATGGTCAGGCTAACGCGCCCTGAAAACACCTCAATGGCAGCGCGACAGGAATATCTTGGCCAGCAGGAACTCGGTGATCTGCTTGATTTCCAACGGTGTCAGCTTGTTGTTCGCAATTGTGTTAATGCCACCCACGATATCCGCGATATAGGACGAGGACTGCAGCAGGTTGGTGCGTTCACCCGGAATAACAAAGTTCATCGCCATGTCCTGACCGGCTTCTTTGTCTTCCTGAGGTTTCAGCTTGAATGACTTGCCACCGTCGTACTCAAATTTGTTTTTCCCCGGCACGTCCGAAAGCGGGTGCTCGTTCCCGCCGTCAGCAACTTCCACGGAATAGTTGGGCGTAACGCCTGTTGCCATTTCCGAGAACATGGTCTCGAAAATATCCTTGTAGTCCACTTCAGGGCTTCGCGTGAGGATGTCGTTGATCTTGACGCCAGCGTCGACCATACCGTCGATGTGGTCGGCGAAGAAATGTCCGTTCAGCTTTTTGACAACGACATAAGTCATATTTTGTTCCTTTCCTTTTGTTTTCGGTGAATTGCTCAAGGCGCGGGGTAGGCAAGCGCGATGATGTCCTCGATCTTGTAGAGCCCTCCATTTGTCACGCGCGGCATCGTCGGTACGAAACTGATTTCGGGTGCGGGACCGCCGGTATCGGTCAGGATACTAACGGCAGAGTTTTCGATTGACGCGTGCAGAGTTTCGCAGACCAGCCGGCTGCCCAACGGCCCCAGCCTGCCGCCACCGTGAAAGAACTCTGCCTCGCGCAGGATGTAGAACCACAACGGTGTATCGGTTCCGAAACCTGCCTGGGCGATAGCAGCGGCGATGTTGGGGTACCCGGTTCCCAATACCTCGGCAGAGGACATGACAGGTGCTCCGGCCAACTGCGCCAGCTGCTGGCCGGTCGGCAGACCCAGCGTGTACTGCCTTTTCAGGGTGTGGTGCGCCAAGTTGATTGTCGCCCCCGCCACCGGTGCATTCTTCAAGGCGAAATGTCCCGCTGAAAGATCCCGAAACGCAAAGGCAATGTTGGGATCTATCCGCGCGGCACGCAACATGTCTCCGGCATCCGCCAGGCGCGAGAATGCGCGCCAGTCATGGGCCCAGATGCTTCCCAACCGCCCGTTTGTCAGGTCGCTGGCAAGGCCCGGAGGATCATGCACAAACCTTAGAAACGTGGTCGCGAACATGAACTGGTCGCTGTCTCCCCAATGCGCATACATGTCGCGTACCATCGAGTGACCGAACCGGAACCCGGCAGCGGCGAACTCGATGGGGACGAAAAACGGCTTGCACTTATCCGTCCAGACCAGCGACCTGCCATTGTCTAGAATATCCTGCCAGGTGTCGGGATCGCAAATGGTGCGCAAATAGTCGTCCAGAACCACAGCCTGCAAATGTTGTGCCGTCAGGGTCGCGACCTGTTCGACCGACAAGGTGGGATTGTGCTGACGCAACGCATGCAGGAACCGTGTCAGCAGGACAATAATCTGCGCCAGTGCCAGATTGGTATCGTTGCGGGCATCCGAGGTGCAGGATTGACCGTTTGGCAGCAAACTGCGTGGAAGGTCGCGATACTCGCCAGCGGTTGTGGTTTCGCCAAGACAGACACCGGCGTGACAATTCCAGTTGCTGTTTTGTGGGTGTGACAAGTCGGTCTGGGTCAGAACCGTGCCAAAATCCAGCGAATGCCCCGCACGCAGGTTCGCCCAAGCGCTTTCCTGGGGGCGCCATTGCAGATGGGTCACGTCATGCGCCAGAAACTGCCCGAAATATGTCATGACGGCCGGGATCTCTGTGCTTTGCTGCGGTTCGACAAAACCCCCTGATGTCATGGCCTCGGCCACATTTGTCAGGTCGGTCGCCGTCGGCGTCTGCAAAGGACCGACGCCGACATCCAAGAGACGATCATAGAGCTGAACCTGGTCCGCCGAGAGCAGTGCAGCAGTCTGTGCAGATTTCGATGCATATGAGACATGCGCGGTCGAGCCCGCGATCTTTGCAAACCGATGGCGACTTTGTGTGCCGAAAATCGGTTTCATTCGCACGCTGCGCCGGGGGGATTTCGGGGTTGGCGTGTCTATTTGAACCGGAACTTCAAGGCCATCTTCCTTTCCGTTAACGGAATAGGCCTGAAACACTTGTCTGTCCGGTTCACGCCCTTCTGAAAGCACGAAAGTCACGCCGCCGCCGTGTCGTTTGGTCATGCGAATTCTCCGCTATCACGACGGCCGTTTAGCTATTTTTGCGCCGTCGAGAGGCTGTCAGAGAGAGGCTTTCTCGAAATGGCGTCCCATAGAACTTTTGGCAATCGCTTTTCGTTCAACAGGTTAACCATAACACAAGCGACACTTTTTTTCGAATAAAACCGGCGCTGTCGCTGCGCGCGACGGGTTTGCACCGCAATCCGAACAGGAACCCATGCTCGCCTCTACTAACGCAAAGGACGACCGGTTTGAAAGGCCACGCTCCAGCAGAGCCTCCCCAACTGAACTGATGCATCGCTATGTTTAGGAAACGGAGGACCAAGAATGGCGAACACGCGACCGAAGCCCGAAGAGATTGTCTAGAAGGTGCGGCAGGTTGAGGTTCTGATAGGGCAAGGGATGTACCGTCTTGATGCGATCAGGCAGATAGGTGTTGTTGAACAGGCCTATTACCGATGGCGCAAGCACGGAGCCTTGTTGCGCCATTGGTCCGAGCGACAATGACGACGGGCGGATTGGGCGTAGACCCAATTGAAGGAACTGAAACGGTCATCAGACCGTTTCAAACCTGAACGGGCGGAGCCCCTGAGCCCCGCTCGTCGTCGTGTCTGCATCAATCATGTCCGCAGCCAGCTTAATGTTACTGAGCGCTGCGCCTGTCGGGTGCTTGGGCAACATCGATCCAAGCAGCGACGTATCCCGCAAGGCCGAGAAGATGAGGACGAACCAGTGGCTGACATGATCGAGCTGGCCAGGCAGTACGGTCGATACGGCTACCGTCGGATCGCTATACTGCTTAGAGACACCGGTTTCAGCAACTTCGCGCTGCATCGTCCGTTCAATGTTAAACGGCTGGGAAGTCCCCGATTGAGGGGTAGTCCTCTCGGTCTCTACAGTCACAACGAAAGCCGGATAGGAAATTTGCTTCACAAGTGACCGAGCGAACTCACTGTCCGTCTGCTTCGAACCCACGATCAGCTTCTGACGCTCATGCCGAAGGGGCTGCAACATGAACGCAAGATACCACTTCGATCATTCGTTTTGGATGGATTGAAAATCCTCGTGTCGGTGGTTCGATTCCGCCCTCGGTACCACTAAATCAAACATAAGTGTCGGTGCTGCATTGACAGTTGAACGTGTTTTCCAAACTGCCTGTATGTACGTCTTGGCCGCTGCAGCACCGCTCAGGTTCTGGCCGTTTGCTGAGCGCCTAAGTGTTGTGAAATTGGCGCGTGACAACGACTTTGGAGGGTGATCAAACGGACCATGGCCGACTTTTTTCCCGCCTTAGCGAACTACCGCTCCGATCCCTAATTGGTCGCAATGAGAGCAAACGGAGCGCTGATTTACACACAATCTCCGCCGTGGAAATTCGAACCATTTGCGTGCAAGGTAACTGCGGGGTGGATTTGGAGGAGTAACGCTGATGGCATCGAAGTCTTACGCTGGCACTCCCCCCGACTACGTCCAAGCGCTGGAAGGTTTTGATTTGGAAACCGCCCGGTCGCGATTTTCTGGCAGCTTCAT
The DNA here is from genome assembly GCA_014872875.1 of Paracoccaceae bacterium. GTDB lineage: Bacteria > Pseudomonadota > Alphaproteobacteria > Rhodobacterales > Rhodobacteraceae > Aliisedimentitalea. Next base: position 245,959 of record WKFI01000010.1, on the reverse strand, counting down.
CGATGGGATCAATGCATGTGTGGAGTGTTGTGATGCCCATTTGCTGAACAAGGCCAAGGCTCTGGATTGGATTGCGCTGGACGGGCACCGCGAGACCCGCAGTTTTGCGGAGTTGCGAGACGAAGCTGCTCGCTTTGCCAACCTGCTGAAGGAACAGGGCATCCGGCCCGGCGATATCGTTGCAGGACTGTTACCACGCACCCCGGATCTGGTGACAGTTGTGCTTGGCACGTTGCGCGCCGGCGCGGTTTATCAGCCTTTGTTTACGGCCTTTGGGCCCAAGGCCATTCAGGATCGTTTGACCATGAGCGGTGCGAAGCTGGTCGTGACTGATGGTGCAAACCGCAAAAAACTTGAAGGTGTAAACGGTTGTCCGCCAGTCGCAACGATCGTGGACACCCCGCAGGGGCTGGGTGCCGGAGACATTGATTTCCGTCGGTTGATGGCAACGCAACCGGCGGAATTTGAGCCAGTTTTGCGGAGTGGCGAAGATCTGATGTTCATGATGGCGACTTCCGGAACTACCGGGCCAGCAAAAGGTGTGCCGGTTCCGCTCAAGGCCATGACTGCCTTCAGATCATACATGCTCGAAGGGATAGACCTGCGGCCAGAAGATGTATTCTGGAACATTGCTGATCCGGGCTGGGCATACGGGCTCTACTATGCGGTCATCGGTCCACTGCTGCTGGGCCATGCTACCACGTTGGTCGAAGGGCCATTCACGGTGGACAGCACATATGACGTGATTTCACGATTGCACGTCACCAACTTTGCCGGAGCTCCAACTGCGTTTCGATTGATCATCGCCTCAGGGATCGAGCGCGCAGCCCCGCTGAGAGATCAGATCCGCTGCATCAGCAGCGCCGGTGAACCTCTGAACCCCGAAGTTATTCGCTGGTTCGAAGCTGCGTTGAACGCGCCGATCAAGGATCACTATGGGCAGACTGAAACCGGGATGCTTGTGAACAACTACCACGGGCTCGAACATTCGGTTCGCCCGGGATCAGCCGGTTATGTGATGCCGGGATACAGGGTCGAGGTTCTGGCAGAGGATGGCAGCATCGCCGATCTCAATGAGCCGGGACAACTGGCCGTGCACATCGCAGATTCACCTCTTCTGTTCTTTGGTGGCTATCTGAACAAGGGCAACAAATCGATCGAGAACGGGTACTACCTTACCGGCGATACGGTCGAGCGGGACGAACTCGGATGTATCACCTTCGTCGGGCGAAACGACGACGTAATTACTTCTTCGGGCTATCGCATCGGACCGTTCGACGTGGAAAGCGCGTTGATCGAACATCCCGTTGTGACCGAGACAGCGGTCATTGGCGTGCCGGATAAGGAACGGACCGAAATCGTGAAAGCGGTCGTCGTACTGGCAGAGGGCGCCGAAGGGAGTGAGGATTTGGCCGCAGAGCTGCAGGATTATGTCAAACAACGCCTCTCTGCACACGCCTATCCCCGCCTTGTCGAATTCGTCACCGAACTGCCGAAAACGCCCAGCGGCAAAATTCAAAGGTTCCTGCTGCGGCAAGCGAGCGTTGGCGTGACCTAATCCGCGTTCTCCAAGCTGAGCTTCAGCATTTAAGCACACTTGGAATTATGACAGGCTTCCGATGGCGGCTTGGTCAGACTTGCAGGCATTCATGCTGGATGCCGCTAAAGTCGGGAACGAGCCCTCAGCGCGTGCGGCCTGAGGGGGTATTCCATTAACTCGCAGCGAATGACCTGAATGAACCAAGACGCCGAATTCAGTGATACGTACGAACTGGCGAAAACCTCGCACAGTTGTAGTTGGCCGTGCCGTCCCGATTTTCCGGATTGTTGACTGCTTTTAACCCCAAAACTAGTCTTTTTCCCATAGTTTAAAGGAGGTGAGCAATGAAGCTAATGATTGTAGCATTCAGTTTGCTGCTGATTTCCACTGATGCCTGGGCACAGTCTTCAATGGCGAAAGGCTTCAGCAGTTTTCGCAAGATGATGGTGGATGAAAAATACGCTGTGCAAAGGGTAAGATTTCAGGACGGAGCCAAGGCTGAACGATTTGAAGTTCGGCCAGGTGATTGCGTGGGTACGGACTGTAAGCAGGACCGAGAACGGGCGGAGTATTATCAGTGGGGTGGCGAGAAGCACGGCAAGGATGCCTGGTATGCTTGGTCGATATTCGTGCCGGGCGACTTTCCAAGAATGGGCCATAAAATGTGGGTGAAGCTTGGCCAATTCCATCAAACTGGGGGCAGCGGTCCAGAATTGTTGTTTCAACTTGGGGATAGGCAGTTCACGGCTATCATGAAGAGCCCATACGTACGCGACGATGACCCCATGAGGCCAGCAAAGAACGAAGCAGAAGTGAGGTTGGCTTCAAAGTCGCAAATGCTTGGTAGGTGGAACAGAGTGATGGTTAATGCCAAATGGAGTCAACAGAAAGACGGTTATCTGCACTTGTATATGAATGGAAAAAAAATTTGGTCGTATTTAGGCCCCACATCAAATGACAGTGAGCCGATTTACTTTCGATACGGAATTTACAGAAGCTTTGTCAGCCGTTGCGGAGGTCCGTGCCCAACGGTCGTAGCTTACTTTCGGGACGTAAAAAGAGGCACGTCGCGCAGTCGGGTGGAGTAGTATGTGCGGATGCAGACAGTAAACCTGTAGCGACTGGAAAATGGACAATCGAAAACTCTTAACTATTTTGGCTGCGGATATAGCGGGCTACTCGAGACACGTCGAACGAGACGAAACCAACGCGCTCGAACAATTGTCCCATCTTCGCGGCTACTTGGATCCGCTGATTGAAGAGCACGGAGGTACGATTGCAAACACCGCTGGTGATAGCGTTATCGCATGTTTTGAAAGTCCAGTGGCGGCCGTAGAAGCTGCTATTGCGTATCAAAAAGCCCAAAAGATCCATAACGAAGCCATTCCCGAAGCCGAGCGACTGGAGTATCGAATAGGATTGAATATCGGCGATGTAACAATTCAACAGAATGGCGACGTCTTAGGACACGGCGTGAATATTGCTGCTCGGTTGGAAGCGTTAGCCGAACCGGGGGGAATATGTTTCGCGGCAAATGTTATGGACCAAGTGGAAGGAAAAATCGAGTTTGAGTTCACTAAAGTGGGTGAGCATCGCGTTAAGAACATCGACAAACCGATTGTAGTGTACTCCGTAGGCGCGTCGGAACATCCGCTCGTCGAACGTATTGTACGCTTAGCCAAATCGAGAATTCAGAAACCGATCTTTCAATTCGGCTTCTTGGGAATTCTTATTGTAGCTCTGTCTCTGTGGGTATTGGTTGTACAGCCAAATCGCAAATTTGTGCCCAGTTTGGAAATGGATCTACCAGCGTTTCTGGCAACTGAACCAACGCCCGAAGAGTTGTTGTCATTCTTCGATCTCGTGACGGAAGGGGAGTTCGGAGGAAGTAAGTACTATGTCATCCGCACTTGGAGCGCCGAATGGGACTTCATGCTCGAAATAGCCGAGATTCTCGGCGGTTACCCCGTTGCAATTGGTTCGGAAAAAGAAAACCAGTTCGTGTATGAACTCACCTTGGAAGACGAAGGGCATTGGATGGTCACCAATGGGGGGTATTTCGGGCCAATGATAGGGTTGGTTCAAAGAGCGGATGGGACGGAACCCGCAGGTGGATGGGAGTGGGCAAATGGAGAACCTGTCGAGTATGTGAACTGGAAAGTCTATGGACCCGACAACACAAATGGAAACCAAGAATTTGCCGTCTTCGGTGTTCGAAGAAACGCCGCACCGGGTCCGACTTGGAACGACATGGATGAGGGGCAACACGGATTTATTGTGGAAGTTCCGATGTAAACGGGAGCTATGACAAGTAGTAGAACCCTTCCAACCATGTCACTTGTTTGATCACTGCTTTACTCTGACAGAGCAGACTTGCGACTTGGCATGTGACGACAGCTTTGTCCGCAAGGCGGTTGTTCAAGCCGATTGCATCGAATGACTGCTACGCGTCCATTTCCACCATCTCCTGTCCGCCTGTGAATTTTTTTCACAAATGACGCGAGAATTTACTCCCTACTGAACATGCTGGATTGCAACGACCCTCAATCACATCGCGGACAGGGCCGGCAGGAGGAGCCGGGCACTGCACCTGATATGCAAAGGGAGGAAATTCATGACTGCAATGGGAACTCTGTTGAAACGCACCAGCGCTGCCGTACTGGGGGTCGGGCTCAGCTTGAACACGGTCAGCGCGGAAACCTATATGCCGAACTGCTATATCCCGGCCGAGGGCAACGAAAAGATCATCCAGTACGATGCCAAGGAGGGCCCGTATCGCGTGGCCTTGGTCAATGGACACACGGGCATTCCGTGGCGCGAGCAGATGATTCAGAGTGTTCGTGCCTGGGCTGACCGCCCCGAGAACAAAGAGACCATCGGAGAGTTGCGCGTGGTTTCCACTGGTCCGGACGTGGCCGCCCAGATCGCTGCGGTCGATAACTTTATTCAGGCTGGCTATGACGCGATTGCGTTCATCGCAGTTAACCCGACAGCTTTTGATGCGGTTGTCCGCCGCGCGAACCGTACCGGGACTGTGCTGGTCTCGTTCGACAACCCAGTGGACAACGACTCGATCCTGCGGATCACGCCCAACTGGGTCGATTTTGAAACCATCAAAGCCAAGTCGGTACTGGAACAGATGTCTGAGACGTCCGGGCGTGTTCTTGAAATTCGCGGCATTCAGGGCAACTCGACCGACCGGGACCGCCATATCGGCGTTGAACAAGTCCTGTCCGAATACCCTGACGTGGAAGTCATCGAGGTTGTCGGCAACTGGGACACAGGCACGGTGCAGCGCGTCACGGCTGACGCTTTCGCGGTACACGGCCAGTTTGACGGCATCATCTGTCAGCATGGTTGCCGCGGTGTGACCAACGCAATGGCCGCAGCGGATCATCCCGCCGTGCCGGTCGGGGGAGACGCGGAAAACGGCTATGTGAAGGCGATGGCAGGCAACCAAATCCCGGGCATTTCGGTATCAGTCTCGCCTGGCATGGGGCCACTTGCTGTACGTGCTGCTGTGGCTTTGCTGCAAGGCGAAAGCTTTCCGTCCATGGCGAATCTGCCAATCCCGAATGTCGAAACCGCGGATATGGTTGCCGGCACGCATTACTACCCCGATGAGCCAGACACTTTCGAGACGGTGACCGGCTATGCGGCCTGCGGCGAAGACATGGTCTTTACACCGGACGAGCTGCGCACCCAGACCCACGCCAGCGACTCGTAATCCGTAAAGGCCCGGGGGGCGTTCCCCTGGGCCTTTGCCAATGGGAGGATCAAGCGATGCCCGAGACATCCGCATTCCTGAAACTTGATGGCATAAGCAAACACTATGGCGGCGTCTTTGCCCTGAACAACGTGCATTTCGAGGCCTCGAAAGCGTCGATCCACGCGATCCTGGGCGAAAATGGCGCAGGGAAATCCACCTTGATGAAGTCGCTGGTTGGCGTGGTGCATCCCGAGGAAGGGAGTATTCTGCTGGAAGGGCAGAGGCTGCGCATGAGCGGGTCCGGCGATGCCGCAGAACACGGTATCGTCTGCATCTTTCAGGAATTATCGATCGTGCCGGACTTGAACGTGGCCGCCAACATTTGCCTGGCCGACCCACCGCGTACCAGGCTGGGTCTGATTGATCGCAAAAAACAGGCGCGGCTGGCACGCGAGACGCTGCAGGATATGGGCGTCGGTCTGGACATCGACGTGCACAGCAAGGTCGCGGACCTGCCGCTGTCCAAACGCCAGATCGTCGAGATCGCCAAGGCCGTGATCCGCAAGCCCAAGGTTCTGATCCTGGACGAGGCGACCTCTGCCCTGACGGCGGCGGACGTGGAGCCGGTCATGGCCCTGCTGCGGCGTCTGCGCGACGAAGGCACGTTGATCCTGTTCATCTCGCATCGCATGCATGAAGTTGAAGCGCTGGCTGACACCTGCTCGGTTTTCCGCAATGGAGAGCATGTGGAAACCTTTGCCACTGGCAGCCGCAGTGACGAAGAGATTGTCCAGATGATGATCGGCAAGCCGCTCTCTCAGATCTTTCCCGAAAAGGCAGGAGAAACACCGGAAGCGCCGCCCTATCTGGAAACCAGCGGGTTGTCCTGGAACGACAAGCTGAAAGGGGTCGATCTGGACGTTCGGCCCTGTGAAATCGTCGGACTTGGCGGGCTGGATGGTCAGGGGCAGCAGGAGGTGTTGCAGGCACTGGCCGGTGTTCTGCGCGGTGTTGCCGGCCACATTCGCATCGGTGAGCAAACCGAGGTGCCGAACGGGCCGCGTGGCGGTTTGACCGAGGGTTATCGCGTCGCGCTTGTTCCCGAGGATCGCAAGACCGGCGGGCTGTTCCTGCCGCAATCTATTGCCAACAACCTGACAGCGCCGATCCTGGAGCGGATCAGCCCGCGCGGGGTTGTGAGCGGGTCGGAAGAACACGCCCGGATCGACGAGATGATCCGGACGTTACAGATCAAGGTCAGCAGTGCCGATCTGGCCGTGTCGACCCTGTCTGGCGGCAATCAGCAGAAGGTGGTCATCGCCAAATGGCTGGCGACCAAGCCAAAGCTGTTGTTGTTGATCGACCCGACACGGGGCATCGACGTGGGCACCAAGCAGGAGATCTACAGGCTGCTGCGTGACCTCGCCAATGATGGGTTGGCGATCCTTTTTTACACCACCGACTATGACGAACTGATCGGTCTCTGTGACCGTGCGCTTGTCATGTACGACGGCCGGATCAACGCAGAGCTTTCCGGCGACCAACTTACCGAACAGAACATTCTGTCCAGCGCGCTCAACATGGGCGTCGGGGCCGAGGAAAGGGTGTCATGAGGTCCTCCGGTATTTTCAAAACACAAGGGCGCACCTTGTTTGCCTGGGGCGTCTTCGCGATCCTGATGGGGGTTTTCCTGTCGGTACACCCGCGCGGTGCCAGCTTGGGCGTTTTCACAACCTGGTCCAACCAATGCGCAGCACTGGCGCTGTTGGCCGTGGGGCAGACCATTGTGGTTCTGTCCAAGGGTATCGACCTGTCTATCGGGCCGATCATGGCACTGGCCAACTGCATTGCCTCGCATCTGGTCAATGGCAGCCCTTCGGAAATCGCTTTTGGCGTCGTGATCGTCATTGCAACCGGTGCGATCTGTGGTCTGATCAACGGCCTCGTGGTCGTGGTGGGTAAATTGCAAGCGATCATTGCGACGCTTGCGGCCGGCGCAATCTTCACCGGGCTGGCCCTGTTGGTCCGTCCGATTCCCGGAGGCGACATCTCTGTCGGGTTGAGTGATGCGATGACCATGGAGGCCTTTGGCGTGGTGCCCTCGGCGGTGCTGGTCATGCTGGGCGCGGTCGCGCTGTGGTATCCGATCCGCCGCCATCCCATCGGCCGTTCCATCATCGCGGTCGGTTCGTCCGAAGCCGCCGCTGAGGCATCGGGCCTGAACGTCGCCCGCGCCAAGATCGCGGCCTATGCGCTGGGTGGGGTGTTTGCTGCTCTGGGCGGGCTCTTCATCGGCTTCCAGACCCTGTCGGGCGACCCGTCTATCGGGTTGACCTATACCCTGAACTCCATCGCGGCGGTGGTCATTGGCGGCACGATGCTGACCGGGGGCGCCGGCAGTGTCGTGGGGTCCATCGCCGGTGCGCTGGTGTTGCGCACCATCGGCAGCCTGATCTTCTTCATCGGCTTGCAGCCGTTGGCCCAACCCCTGTTCGAAGGCACGGTCTTGCTGATCGCGGTGTCCTTTGGCGCAACCCGTCTTCTGAAAATCAAGAACCGCATGGAGGTGTTCCAGTGAGTAGCGCAGTCAAAAGCAAACCATCGGTTTCGTGGTCGTTGCCCTTTGATGGTCCCACGCGGTCTGTCTTTGTCGCCATCGTCGTGTTGATCGTGGTCGGCGGGTCCTTTTTTCCGCAGTTCTTCTCGCCTTATTACCTGGCACAGCAGATGCAGAACGGAGCTTTCCTTGGCATCGTCTCAGCGGGTGCGATGGTGGTGATCCTGTTGGGTCAGATCGACTTGTCCGTGCCTTGGACCATGACCGCTGCGGCGACCATTTCCACGGCAGTGGTAGGCGCCAACCCGCAGGCCGGCATCAGCGAGCTGGGCTTGCTGGCCGGTTTGGGAGTCGGCGCACTGGTCGGGTTTGTCAACGGGTTCGGTGTGGCAGTGATGCGTATTCCGTCGATGATCTGGACACTTGCCACAAACAACATCCTGTTGGGTTTGCTCGTCTATTTCAGCGGCTTTTACGCCTTGGCCAGCCAGCCGTCTCTGGTGATGCGTGCGATCGGGCAGGGCAAGGTGATGGGACTGCCTGCGGTGGTGCTGGTCTGGATCGCGGTCTCCGTGCTGACCATCTTCATGCTGAAACGCACAGTGTTTGGTCGGAACATCTATCTTGTCGGCACCTCCGAGCCTGCGGCCTATCTTTCTGCCATCAACACTAGGCGCGTGACCATCCTGGCTTTTGTCTTTGCCGGGGTGATGAGCGCGTTGGCGGGCATGATGCTGGCTGGTTATGCGGGACAGTCCTACCAGCGGATGGGCGACCCATATTTGCTGCCCGGTATCGCGGCGGTGGTCCTGGGCGGCACCAGCCTTTTCGGCGGGGCCGGACGTTATGCAGGAACAGTCGCGGGCGTTCTTCTGATCACGCTGATGTCGTCAATGCTATCGATCATGCAGGCGCCCGAGGCGGCCAAACAGATTGCCTACGGATTGGTCATCATCGTGATGGTCGGCCTCTACAGCCGCCGGGCGGCGAAAACGGAGTAAGTGGAAATGCAAGTCCGAGTCGCCAATGCTCCCAAAATCACCCCTCCGGCAGATTGGCCGGAGGACCTTTCCCAAGAATTGCTTCGCAATGTCAGGAACGGCTGTGTCGGACGGTTTGTGCTATCAGAGAACGCGCGCGTCAGGGTTTGGCGGCTGGATCTCGATCCCGGAGAGCGTCTGGGGTTTCACTGCCACGTGCTCGATTACTTTCGGGTTGCCCTGACCGGCGGGTCTGCAAGGTCGCTTGACCATCATGGAAGTGAAGACCGCTTCAGTTTCGAACCGGGACAAGTGAAGCACATGCAGTTTCAGGCGCAGGAGTTCCTGTTACACGACTTGGAGAATATCGGCTTGGCCCCGATTTCCTTCATGATCTGTGAACACATGCGCAGTGCAAACCCGCCTTTGCCGATTCCCGATCATGTGCGGGTCAAGCCACGTCGGGTTGAAGCGATTCATTGGGATGGGTCGTCGCGCAGGGCCCCGACAACGTAGTCGATGAACACACGGATCCGGTTGGCGAGGTGGGCATGGTCCACGTAAAGTGCCTGCACCGGTTCCGTGTCCCCGGGATTGTAGTCTTCCAGAATGGGGGTAAGCGTGCCCTGCGCCAGATCCTGACCAACGTGGAAATCCGACAACCTGGCAATCCCGACACCCGCCAGGGCCATCTGTCTCATCGCCTCACCATCGCTGACGCGCAGGTTGCCCTTGACCGCCTGATCAAGCCGCTCGGGCTCACCGAACTTGCGACCGTCGAAGGGCCAGATGTCTAGGCTGCGCTTGATATTGAAATTCAGACAGTTGTGACGCTCAAGATCCGTCGGGTGTTTGGGCTTGCCAAAGCGATCGAGATAGCTTTTCGAGGCCACCACCCGGCGCGGTGTTTCCAAGAGCTTGCGCGCCTTCAAGGCGCTGTCTGACAAGTGACCGGTCCGGATCGCCACATCGGCACGTTCGTAAATCAGGTCGACCGGCATGTCGGTCTGCACCAGGTCCAGAGTGATCCCCGGGTACGCCTCGAGGAAACCCGGAATGATCGGCATCAGGTAATGCTGTGCAAAGGGAATGTTCGAGTTCACCCGCAATGTGCCGCGCGCCTCTTCCGAGGCGGAAGACACGGCGCGTTCTGATTGTTCGATCTCGCTCACGATCCTTTGGGCTCGGTCAAAAAAGACCTCGCCTTCGGGTGTCAACTGCAGGCCGCGCGTCGAGCGTACGATCAGCGAGACGCCCAGCCTTTCTTCCAGACGGGAAATCAGCTTGGAGATTGCCGACGGGGTCAACCGCAAGGCCCGTGCTGTCGCGGAAAAGCTGCCATGCTCGACCACGCGCACAAAGATTTCCATCTCTCCACCACGATTGATCATCCTTGTTTCTCCCTATGGTGGTCGTGTTGGTCGCTGCGGACCTTAGCCCATCCACTTGTGAAATAATTTCACATTACGTTTGCCTTTTCGCTTCTGTGAAGGGGTAATCTTCCGTGCCACCTTTGTTTCAAGCCGCAATTGGCGGTTCAGAATACGGAGGATCACACATGTACGCGAAGCGCGCACTGATCGTTGGGGCGACCGGTATTGTCGGCCTGAATGTTGCTGAACACCTGCATGACCAGGGGGGGTGGGAAATCCACGGCGTGTCGCGCCGGCCGCCGCAGGGGGCATCGTATATTCAAAGCCATCAAGTCGATCTGATGGATCATGACGCCGCCGTCGCGGCGCTGGCGCACCTGTCGCCAACCCACATTTTTTACTGCTCGTGGACGCTCGGCAAAGACGAGGACGACAATATCCGCCTGAATGGTAACATGCTGAGGACGGTGCTCGACGCCTTCAAGAACAAGGGCTGCATAGAACATGTGGCCGTGGTGACCGGCACCAAGCACTACCTTGGGCCGTTCGAGGATTACGGGAAGGTCACCCCAGTCACGCCTTTTCAGGAAACCGCGCCAAGGCTTGAGAAGAAGAACTTCTACTACGAGCTGGAAGACGTGGTGATGGAGTATAGCGAAAAGCACGGCTTCGGATGGTCGGTGCATCGCTCGCACACCATCATTGGCTATGCCGTCGGCAACCTGATGAACATTGGCGCCACGCTGGCAACCCATGCGTCGATTTGCAAGGCCACAGGTCAGCCCTTCCGCTTTCCCGGTTCGCCGACGGCCTATCGCGGCCTGAACGACATCACCGACGCCCGTATTCTGGCCAAACAGATTGTCTGGGCTTCGACAGAACCCAATGCTCGCAACGAGGCGTTCAATGCCGTCAACGGCGACGTTTTCCGGTGGGAACAGCTGTGGCAAACCATCGCCGACTATTTCGGTGTCGAGGTTGCGGAATACCCGGGCAACACCAACTCACTTGAAGAGCAGATGAAAGACAGCGGCCCGGCCTGGGACCAGCTGGTCGAGGAACACAATCTTCAGCGCAACCCGCTCAGCAAACTAGCCTCGGCCTGGCACAGCGATCTTGACCTTGGGCGGCCGATGGAATGCGTGCACTCGATGGCGAAGTGCCGGGCGCTGGGGTTCGATGCATTTCAGGACACGGCGCAAAGCTTCATCGACGTGTTCGACCGGTTGCGTGCCGAGCGCATCATCCCCTGACAGCAACCTGGAACCAAGGAGGAGGGTTTCAAAATGACCCAGGACCTAAACGGCAAGGTGGCGATCGTCACCGGCGCCAGTTCCGGCATCGGGCTGGAAACGACCAAGCAATTCATGGCGGCGGGCACCAAGGTTGTCGGTGCAGCCCGGAACACCGCCAACCTGACCGATCTGGCTGGGCCGGACATGATCTGCGCCATTGATGCCGACCTGACGCAGCCCGGTGCGGCCGAGGCCGTCGTGCAGGCCGCGATCGATGCGTTTGGACGGGTGGATATTCTGTTCAACAACGCGGGTGCTGCCCCGGGGCGGGACGATTTCCTGTCGGTCTCCGACGAGATGTGGCAGCGGACATTCGATCTGAACGTCATGGGCTATATCCGCATGGCGCGCTCAGTGATCCCCGTGATGGAGGAACAGGGCAAGGGTGTGCTTGTGCACTGCGGCTCTGAGGCAGGGATCAAACCCCACCCGTTGCTGCCGGATTATTCGGTGTCGAAATCCGCGATCAACATGATTTCCAAGATCTTGTCGAGAGATTTTACCAAACGCGGCATCCGATCGAACGTCGTGGCCCCGGCACACATCCGGACCGAACTTTGGGATGTGCCCGGCGGTTTCTTGGACACGCTGGCTGACCACTACAGCGTGCCGCGCGCGGACCGCGACGGAGCGGTGGCGGCCTTCCTCGAAGACAGCCAATTGCCTGCCGGGCGGCTTGGCACACCCGACGATGTGGCCAAGGCGGTGCTCTACCTGTCGTCGGATATATCGGACTTTGTCAGCGGCATTGTCCTGGGGGTTGACGGCGGCGTCGTGCCGTCCCTGCAAACATGATGGAGGTCGAGGAATGACCAAGTTGACCAGCAATGACCAGATCACTCACGGCCCAGATTGGGATGCGGCCCGCAAGGCCGAGATTGAAACCAACCGGATGAATGGCCGTGTAGGTCAGGATCTGATTTCAGAGACCGAAGATGTGCGCGTTTGGCGCCTGGCTTTGAAACCTGGCGAACGGGCGGGGTTTCACCGCCATGTGCTCAACTACTTCTGGGTTGCCATAAACGCAGGTAAATCCCGGTCCCACTACGCGACAGGCGAGGTGAAGGACGCGGATTATCAGGCAGGGGACGTCAAGCACTTCGAGTTCGCCGAGGGCGAATTCATGCTCCATGACCTTGCGAATATCGGTGATACCGAGCTGATTTTCACGACAGTGGAGTTCAAGAATTCTCCGAACGCTCCTCTTCCTGTCTAAGCAAGGCTCAAGAACTCTCCCCAACTGCGCTGGGGAAACCTCCGGCCACGGTCTACTGGCTGAGAAATGAAACCATAAACCCCTATCAGCAGGAGCAAAGAGTAGCTGAAACCGCGCCAGATCCTGTCTTACGATTGGGAAGTGCCTATCAGGAGCAGTTCCCAGTCTTTTGGCGCGCGACGTGATGCCGTGTAAGCCTGCCGCGCAGTAGCGCAGCGGGCCAGAATTTTCGGGAGTTACTCTAGACCTAGGGTTTCTCGGTTTGCTTGCCTCTTACGCCATGTGTCGCCCATGCCTTCCTGCATGGCAGGAGGCAACTGATCCACGGGAACAATCAGATCGCGGTTTCCAGTGGGCCACGCCTGCAGCAATTCTGGTTTGTAACCTTCAGGATAGTACAGATCGGGATCGATTTCGGTCTCGCGCACACTGGCGTTCTGTATATCTTCCCGTGTTGTCGGCGGGGCAGGTACACGCAATTGGCCATTGGCAAAGTTGAACTGTGGTGCGCGGTTGTTGGGAAAATCCGGAATAATTCCTTCGCGGACCCAGATCTGTTCTTTCGTGACATTCACGGTAATCCCATCTGGCGCACCAAAGTGATACGGCCCTTTGTAATGTTCGCGGATTTCGGCCACCGTCTCTTCGTTCAGATAAGGGTCAAATGGCATATGCGTGGTCATGAACATTCGTGGCTGGATCAAGTTGGCGACATAGCCAGCCGCATATCCGGGGGTGTGATGCGTATCGATGGTGTAGCGTGCCAGGAACGGCGGCACCCCAGCGACACCGGCCGAAATCTCCACAAGCTCGGTTTGGGTTTCGGTCACGTAGACGTCGCAGCCCTTTGCGTATTCCACATCCCGCATATTCGGTCGCCCGTCGCCTGTCCAAACGAAACACATGTCATTCCAGTCCAGTCGATATGCGGACGCGCCGTCTTTGGCATGGCTGCGTTGCCAGTGTATGATCTTGACGCCGTTTTCGTCGTAAATCACGCCACCTTCGTCGGCAAAGTCGAATTCGTTGACCTGAATATCATGGCCCTGTCCCACCGGAAACACGCTGAAAGCGTCGGTGTGCCACTTCACCATCTGCTTCATGCCTTCGATCATGGACGCCGTGCCATATTCCGGCGTCCGGCCGGACGGTCCCCAAACCCGTAGAGGGTTGTGCCAACGTCCCGACCAGCCGCCGAACACATAAATGTAGGGCAGGGCGTTGTAGTGATCGACATGCAGGTGGGTGATGAAAATCTTGTCAATTTCATTCAATGCAATGTTGGATGCATTGATGTTGGCGACGGAGCCTTCACCAGCATCGAACAAAAAATTCTCACCATTTCCGAGCTGTACCAGAATTGACGTGTTCATTTGCCCGGGGCGGATAATAGGAGACGTGCCCATAAAGATGATCCGCATTTCATCTGGCTGCACGTCTTCGGTTCCAGGGAACCAGTTGGATGCGGAATTTAGCCAGGGATGGGGTGAAATCCCCTCAAACAGCAGCCCCTCTTTCCAGCGGTCGCCGGGGACACCGCCAAACAGTGCAGCGCGAATATCTTCGACCGATGAGGGCTCACCGACTTCAGCGGGGACCGGGGTTTGGGCCAAGCCTGCAATGGGTAGTAAAGAAAGCACCGCTGCGGACAAGTGTTTCAGCATGATTGTATCTCCAAAGATTGAAATGATTGCGAGCAACGCATCACAAAGACACGTCTTCGAAAGTTTGGACGTTCATTTGGTAGGACGCTTGTGCCAGTCCGGTTTCTGCGTAGACCGTGCGTAAGGTGCCAACGGCGTAAACTGGTGCGAACAATCCTTCCATCTGGTGAGGCCGCTCCGCCAAGGCATAGACAAGTTGGTTTGGAGGAGGTGGTGGAACGTGGATGCAGGCCCCTACAAATGGAACCAGCAAGAACTCCGTTCCGCCGGTTCCGTCGAATTTCAAGGGGACGAGAAAACCGGGCAACCGGACGAATTCACCGTTCAGTTCAGGCACGATGGCAAAATGCCTGGGATCGGAAAAGCTGCTGGAAGGCACGATAGAATGTGAGAGGACTCCAGGTTGCGGTGCTCCTCGCGCTTTCAGGGGGACCAGGTCTTTCCAGTTAAGGTCCCGCGGAGCAGCCATGGCGACCTGAGGGAACAATATGCCCCCAATGGCCCCAACAAGGGCGTGGCGCCGGTTGATTTCAAAAGTCACTGTTTTTCTCCTCTTTTTGGGACGAACCCACTGAGCAATTGTCGCCAGCCGGGTCGCCCGTGGCGCGCGCCAACTCAGAAATCAACTCCTTGCGAATGCGTCGAAGATCGCGTTCAAGCTCCGGTCCCGTTTCGGGTTTGGCGAGCTGTTGGCAGACTTCGTCGTAGTCTCGAAGTATCTCCTGAACGGCCTCGCTTGCTTGGGTCCACGCGGGCAGAATTGCCGCCAAGCGCGGTGCATCTTCTGCAAGGCAACGTTTTGACGTCGCACTGAATTCACCTACGGTAGACATAGGTCCAGACTGCAAATTCGTGGTGGATCACGTAAGTGAGTCACGGTTAGCTGAGAGGTTTTAGGCGGGGAGTGATATGGCAGTACCTGGTGCTTCGTTAGGTGAGAGCTTGTCCAGCAAGGACAAGCGCGCGGCATTGGCACGCGTGCTTGCAAGCCCGCCGTTTTCGGATTCACCAAAGCTAAGCGAGTTCCTGACCTATGTGGTCGAACAACACCTGTCCGGGCAAGACGACCGGATCAAGGGAAAAACCATAGCCATGGATGTTTATGGACGGTCTCCGGACGCCAATGGTGGTGGTTACAATATCGTTCGCGTTGAAGCACGGCGGCTTCGTCGCTTGTTGGACGAATACAATTCAGGAGTCGGCGCAACGGACCGCGTGCAATTGCGCATGGATCCAGGTGGTTATGTCCCTCGATTTGTCAAAAACACAAGCGCGGAACCCACACCAGTTGCCGAAGTTGACGTGGCGGGATCATTATCCCCTCCACCCAGCTATGGGCGGTTGTTGTTTTTGGGTTCGGCGCTCGTTGCGACGGCGGTGGTTGTTGGCTCCGCATTTCTGATGATGTGGGGGGGGGCAGACGTCGATCCGAGCCCCGAAACCAAGTTGCCCGCACCAGAAACCCGGGCCGCACTGCGTGACTATTCCGTCAGTGCCCTGCAAGCCAAAGATATTTCCGCCGAGGCAAGAGAGCTCTATTTTCCGGTATTTGATGCTCGGCGACAGGGTATCGCTTTGGACATGTTCACTTACGCAATCGAGTTGGCTCCCAACCTGCCCGATGGCCATGCTGGAGCGGCCCAGGTTCTGGCTACTTTGCACATGATCACGCCTGACCCCGACACAGCCCATATGTACCTTGATCAAGCGCGGCTATTTGCTCAAAACGCTGTAGAACTTGCACCTGCGGATCCATGGGTCGTGGCTGCACATGCCTGGGTACTGGCACAGAGTGGAGACATCGAAACAGCCGCGTCAAAGGCCAGTCTGGCGGCCGATCTTGCGCCAAGCGATGGCCATGTCCTGGACCTCGTTGGAGTAACCTCAATATTTGTAGGCAACCCCAAGCTTGCCCAAGCGGTGTCTGACCCTATGCGGTTACGTGACACCAATGCGAGCCCTGGAACACAAAACATTTGGGGCCTCGCAAACCTTATGCTCAAAGAGGATGATAAAACGATTGAGGCCTTTGCCACTGCAACGGATAGTGGGACGGTTGTGAGCGCGCCTTCGTTGATCTTTCTGGCTGTCGCGCAGGACCGAATGGGAAACACCAAGGAGGCGCGCCACCTTGTTGCTGAGTTGAAGCGAGAATGGCCCAATTTCCCAAGCGAATTTGTAATTAGAAGCGTTTTCGCGAAAAGCCCAACGATTGCAGAAGAAGTGGTGAAGCGCCTGTTCGAGCTGCAGTAGGAACCCGCGACCACGTATTTTGAAATGTTTGGGCGGTGCCCCCTTCCAGCGAAGTGGTGTCGGAGAGGTCTTCGCGCAAAACTTTTAGGGTGATAGTATAGCGAAGATCGCCGATCAAGCTGGCTGCGGTGCCGGTCACGCAACCAATGATGCACTAACAATCAACTTGGACCAGTCAGATCAGGCTGCTCTCCTCTCTGCAACTGACCGTTTGGCCATTTTGAGGGCATCGTTAACGAAAATGTATGGACGTGCATCACGTCCGTATCGGCCTTTTGCTGCCGTTCGACCTTGGTCACGACCGACGCGATACGCCCGTCAAAGCGGACCCTCGCTGCGGATGCACAATCTGAGTTTTGCCTAACGGACGCATGCCGTGCTGGGAAGCCTGACGGAGAGCGGAAGTTCGTTGCGCTGCTCGCGAAAGGCAGCAGCTCGAGAAAAGCCGTCATCTACCGACTTAGGAGAACTGATGGTTCCAGGCCCACTGCTGACACTCGCCCCATTTTCAACGCGCAGCTGCTTTGAATGTTCAGCGACCGATGTTTCCGCCACTTAAATGTGTCCCTCAATGGATAGGCCGATGGTCACTTATTTCTCGCAGTTCCAAGCAATGGTCGGTTCACTATTGTCACCGCTCGAAGTAAGTGCGACACAGTTATCTGATGATTTCGTTGCGACAGGTGAGGTTGTGAAAACAGTAGACAAGGCCATGACCGTGCTGGATCAATTCTCGGCCGATCATCAAGAAGTTGGCTTGACGGAGCTGTCGCAGATGGCAGGGCTGGACAAAGCTGCAACCCGGCGGCTGTTGCTGGCGCTGGCCAAACACGGGTTCGTTGAACAGGTTGCCGAGACACGTAAATATCGGTTGGGTCATGGCTTTCTACGCCTCGCCAGGCTGCGCGAGGACACTGTTCCGATAGAACGCGCCGCGCAGGAAGTTGCGGATTGGCTGGCGTTGGAGGTGAACGACACTGCACATGTTGCCATACCGGGTGCAACGGGCATGACCACGGTTGGATACCGCCTGCCCAACAAGGGCAATTGCATCAACATCATTCGCTCACAGGTGTTGCTGTATCATGCAACCGCCTCGGGCATCGCGTTTCTGGCCTTTGCCAGCGATGCTACGCAGAAGCGTATTCTTGGATTGAAACGCACAAAGGAAAGCGATTTCACTCTGACCTCGAAATCCGAACTGATTGCCAAGCTGGAACAGACCCGCGCCGACGGGTATTCGCAAAGCCGCAACGCGCTGGAGGTTGGGGTGGCCTCGGTCGGGATGGCTTTTTTCACCGGTGGTGCGGATCCGGCGGGCACGATAGCCATTGCGGTTCCGGACGCCAACATGGATGACGCTCGCCTGTCACAGCTGCTGCCGCCCCTGCGCGAGGCGGTCACGCGTATCGAATTGGCCTTGACTGGCGGCTGATCCCGCTTGGTCAGAGCCTGTAGCGTGACGGCGAACAGCCGAATTTCTGTGCAAATGAGTTCCAGAAGTTCGACACCGACGGAAAGCCCACGGCGATCGACACGTCCTGCACGCTCATGCTGGTCTGGTCCAGCAGGTCGCGACCCCGATCCAGGCGCAGATCTTTCAGATACCGTGCCGGGGTCGAGTCGCAGTATTGTCGGAACAGGCGTTCCAACTGGCGTCGTGAAACCCGCAGTGTTTCCAACAAGTCGTTGATCGTCAGCTCACACTTTTCATCGGCGTCGATGGCGTCGATGGCGTCCATGATGGCCAGGGGATGCGGATTTCGCGTGCCATAGCGGTTGGCCGTCGCCTGTCGTTGCGGCGTGTCGGCGGGGCGGGGTGCGGGGCCAAGAAGGTAGTCCGTCACCCGCACGCCAAAGGCGCGATCCACATCCTGCGACAGGATTGCGATCATTATGTCCCCGGTCGATTGTCCCCCCGCACAACTGAGGATACGCCCGCCAATGATGAACAACGTGTTTTGTGGGCTCAAATCGGGAAATAGCTTGGCAAACAGGGGCTGGGCCGTCCAGTGCAGGGTAAACTCCCGCCCTGACAGGATACCTGCCTGCGCCAAGATCACGGCGGCGGTGCCGAACGCCCCCATCATCGCGCCACCCCGTGCAGCCTTGCGCAACCAACCCAACGTGGCGGGCGCGTCATGGCCCAGGGTCGCATCAAAGGCGAATAGAAAGGTCCGGACCCGGGGCGGCACTTCAGCCAGAGCCATGTTGACCGGATAGGCCACGCCATTGGAGCATTTGACCGGCCCGCCATCCGTCGACGCGATGGTCCAGGAATACAATTCCCGTCCGGCCACGCGGTTTGCTGCACCCAGCGCGCTGATCGCGGTGGCCAAATCAATCAGACAGAACCCGTCAAACAGGACAACGGCAAAGCGGATCGTCTGATCCTGCGCGACGTTCGTTTGGCATTCGATATGTCGATCATGCCTCACAGCTGTATCCATGCGGTCTTGAGGTTGTGGAACTTCTCGAGCGCGTGCAGGGACTTGTCATGCCCGTTGCCCGATTGCTTGACACCGCCCAGCGGCACGGTGATGTCCGGGCCACCATAGGTATTCACGTGGACAACCCCGGCCCGCACCGCCCGCACCATGCGATGCGCGCGCGACAGATCCGCGGTCCAGACCCCGGCAGCCAGGCCATAGTCGGTGCTGTTGGCGATGGCGATCGCGTCGGCCTCATCCTCGAACGGGGTGACGGCCAGAACCGGGCCGAACACCTCTTGCCGCGCCACGCTGTCGCCGGGTTTGACGCCGGTCAGAACGGTGGGTTCCATATAATATCCGCCCGTGTTCTCCAGAATGCGCTGCCCGCCTTGAAACAGTTGCGCGCCTTTGGATGTCGCAAGTTCGACAAACCGCAGGTTCTGCTCCAACTGGGTCAGATTGTTTACGGCGCCTGCATCGGTGGTGACATCAAGCGGGTCGCCAACCTTCATCGCGCCAGCGTGTTGGGCCAGTTCTGCAACAAATTCATCGTGGATCGAACGCTGCACCAAAAGGCGCGACCCAGCCACGCAAACCTGACCGGAGTTGCGGAAGATCCCGGCGGCGCTGACCTTGGCTGCCCTGGAAAGATCAGGCGCATCGGCGAAAACGATATTGGGTGATTTGCCCCCGAGCTCCAGGTAACAGCGCTTCATGTTCGACCGCGACGCGTTCTCCAACAGTCGCCGCCCGACGCCGCCCGAACCGGTGAACACCATCACGTCAACATCCATCGACATCGACAACGCTTCGCCCACCACGCCGCCCGCGCCGGTCACGACGTTCAATACACCGGGGGGCAGCCCGGCCTCGAGCGCCAGCTCACTGATGCGCAAGAGCGACAGCGATGCCGTTTCCGCCGGTTTCAGAACCACCGAATTGCCCGCCGCAAGGGCCGGACCCAGCTTCCAGGTGCCGATCATAAGGGGGAAGTTCCAAGGCACGATGGCGGCGACAACGCCGACCGGTTCATGATGCACAAGGCCCAGAATGTCGGGGGCGGTCGGCGCGACCTGGCCGTAAACCTTGTCGATTGCCTCGGCATAGTAACGGATCGTGTTCACTGCGGATCCGACCTCGGCCTTGATGGCCATGGCGATCTCGGTGCCGTTGTCGCGCACCCCCAGCACGGCTAGTTCAAGCGCCTGCGCTTCGATCAGATCGGCCCAGCGGTGCATGATCTTCTTACGACCCGCGGGGGGCATGCGCGACCAGCGACCGTCCTCGAATGCCGCGCGGGCGGCGGCGATGGCGCGCTCGGCGTCCTCGGCGGTGCCCGCCGCCGTGGTGGTCAGCACCCGGCCGTCGATGGGCGACAGAACTTCGGCAACGTCGCCAGTCTGTGCCGGACAGATCTCACCGTTGATCAGATGCCCGCGTGGTGTCACGGGTTGCGCGCGCAGCACATTTATTTTGCCTTGGTCCAGCATGGTTCACCCCTGTTGTGACGTGTGAATATCGTGGTCATGGTCCATCTCGGCAATCCGATCACGGTGTTCCTTGATCAGGGTGCGGATGTGCAGCCCGATCACCATCAGGATCATCAGAACCAGGAGCGCGGCAATCGGACGGTCGACGAAATCCAAGGGCGTTTTCACCCGCACCATCGAGGTGCGCAGTTTGGCCTCCATGATGCCCCCCAGGACCATGCCCAGGATGATCGGCACCAGCGGTAGGTTCAGCCGTTTAAGGATCAGCCCGAGGATACCGAAGGCGCTGGCAATTGCGCAGTCCACAACCGAGTTTCGCAGCGAATAGACCCCGACAAAACTGAGCGTCAGGATGATCAGCCCCAAAAATCGGGTCGGGATCTGGATCACCTTGGTCAGGATGTTGGTCGAAAACAGCAGGAATACGATAACGATCACGTTCAGGATCAGCATCGCCGCATAAAGCGCATAGACGAAATCCATCTGCTTCTGAAAGAGCTGCGGACCGGGGATGACGTTGTGCACATAGAAGACCGACAGCATCATCGCGGTCAGTGCCTCGCCGGGGATGCCCAACGCCAAAAGCGGGATCATCGCAGCCCCCGGCACGGCGTTATTGGCAGCCTCGGAGGCGATCAACCCCTCGGGCGAGCCTTCGCCAAACGCCTCGGGCGTTTTCGAGGTTTTCTGCGCATAGGTATAGGACAGGAACTGTGCGGTGAATTCACCCACGCCCGGGATCATGCCCATCAACACGCCAAAACCTGAAGCGACCGAAGCAACCCGCCGATAGCCCCACAGCTCTTTCATGCCGCCGAACATCGACCCCTTGACCGGTTGCGGATGCGGGGTCGTGTCCTTGTCCGCCAACAGCAAAAACGCCTGTGACAGAGCAAACAGGCCAAGTACGACAACGATCAGGTCAACCCCGCCCGCCAACCAGGTCTGATCGAAGGTGAAACGGCGGGTATAGGTGACGGGTTCCAGACCGATCGTGTGCAAGAGGATGCCGAACCCCGCCAACATACCCGCTGCAAACACTTGCCCGCGATGGGCCAGCACCACCAGGATAATGCCCAGAAGGGCCGCCAGAAAGATCTCTCGCGAGCCGAAATGCGGGGCGACCATGGCCAGCAAAGGGGACAGCAGAATAAGGCAGAGTATCGCAAAGACCCCGCCGAAGAAGGATGCTGAATAGGCCAGCGCCAGCGCCCGGCGCGCCTCGCCTCGTTGGGTCATCGGATAGCCGTCATAGGTGGTCAGCGCGTTGACAGCGGTGCCGGGCGTGTTGATCAGAATTGCGGGCAGTGCGCCGCCATACATCGAACTGCCATAAATCCCTAACAGGATCGTCAGCCCGACCAGCGGGTCCAACGAGAAGGTGGCCGGCAGCAAGATGGCGATCGCGACCGCCGCACCAACACCGGGGATTGCGCCAATGACAACGCCGCCGACCGATCCGATCAAGAGGGCGGCCAGCACGTCCCAACGGGCCAGCAGGGCCAGGCCAGAGGTAAAGTCTTCCATGTCGGTCCTCAGAAATTCGTTAGCATGAAGCTGCGCAGCGCATCGGGCAGCAGCTCATATATCTGCCCGCCGGGTACCTTGACTTGCAGGAAGGTCTTGAAAATCAGCACGATACACAGTCCGACGCCAGCCGATCCGACCAGCAGGACCGGGCGGCGATAGCCCAGCCGGAAGGCCAGCACGGTCATGAACACAAGGGTCGAGGGCAGGTAGCCCAAACGCGGCACCAACAGCACATACCCGAGAAACCAACCCGCGAACTCAAGCGAGCGAACCCAGAACGCAACCTCGACCCAGCGGCCTGCGAGCTTGGGCGAGACCAGCGAGCCGATCAGATGCAGGACGCCGAAGCCGACCATCATCCAGACTGCCAAATGAGGCCAGAACGCAGGCTGGGCAA
This sequence comes from Paracoccaceae bacterium, assembly GCA_014872875.1. Lineage (GTDB taxonomy): Bacteria > Pseudomonadota > Alphaproteobacteria > Rhodobacterales > Rhodobacteraceae > Aliisedimentitalea. The sequence continues at coordinate 223,523 of WKFI01000010.1, read as the reverse complement.
GTAGCCTGCCGCTGCTCCATTTTGCTTGGTCCCCAAGGTTGATCGCCAGAAACAGGCTGAACACAAGGAACGCTACGGCAAACACCAGGTCGCCGGGGCGCCGGTAGCGTTTGAACAGGTCTTGCAATGTCTTGGCGCGGATCATCGCAGACTCCTTTCCTTGCCAAAGCGGACGGGGCACGGGCCCCCGACCACTCCAGGGAGATCGCCCATCATTCGGCCAGCATCTGCCCGATGGCATCGAGCGTCGCGATATCTTTTTCGACCTGGGCTGTGGCGTCTTCAGCGCTCTGCCAATAGACCAGCGCACCGGTTCGCGCCGACAATGCCTGTGCACGCTCCGAGGCCATGGTCTTTTGTGCGACAGCAATGATTTTGTCGCGCACGTCTTGCGGCGTGTCCTTGTGAACGAACAGGCCGTTCCACAGGGCGATATCCAGCGCTGGGTCGATCTCGGACACGGTGGGGGTGTCCGGGGTCAGGCTGATGCGCTCGCCACCGATTGAGGCCAGCACCTTGATGTCGTCCTTGCACGGCAGCACCAGTTGCAGCGTGGTGTTCATGACATCCACGTCGCCTGACGCCAGCGAGTTGCAGTCGAGCATGTCAAAGGCCGCGTCGGACCCCCAGCTGAACCCTTTGGACTTGGCCAGCGCCATGGTGACTTGGGTCGGCACCAGAGGCGCCCCGAAATGGCCCAGGGCCACGTCATTGTCCTGGGCATGAGCCGCCAGCCCATCAATGTCGTCATAGGGTGCGTCCTTACCCGCGACGATTACGAAGGGATAGGTCAAGAAGGCGCCCAACGGCTCAAACGGATTGGGGTTCAATTCGGGAATGCCCAGTTGCGGGCCAACGACTGGCACGGCCAGGATAAACGATCCGACGGTATAGCCGTCAGGCGCGGCCCCTGCGACCGCCACTGCGCCGGGGAACGGTCCGCCGCCGCCGCCGGGTTTATTCACCACCGCCGCCGGTGCGCCGTATTCGGCCTGGAAATCCTCGGCAATCATGCGCGTCAGCACGTCTTCCAGATCACCCGGCGGCCAGGGCACGACAAATTCCACGGGTTTTTCGGGATATTCCGCCAGCGCCGCGCCGGGCGCCATGGCCGCCATGGCAAGCAGGCTTGCGGCAAGTGTGTTCTTCAGCATTTTCAGATCTCCCTGTCTGTTTCTGCATCCATGAATGGTTCATTATTATCACCACTGGTGCAAATAAACATTGAACGGGCGAATGGTTTCTGTCAACACTCAAGGCATTCGAAAACGGCAACAGGCCAGGCTCACAGGGGAGAAGGACATGGGGACGGTATCCAACGCACTGAAAATGTTGGACCATTTCCCTCTGGATGCGAGGGGAATCGGGTTGACCGACCTGGCGCGCGCCAGCCGCCAGAACAAGGCAACGGTCTATCGTTATCTCTGCGAACTCGAATCAAACGCCTTTGTCGAGCAGGATTATGTCACGCGGAAATATCGGGTCGGCCCCGCATTGACCCGGCTTGCGCAGGGGCGCAGGCGGCGGGGTGGAGCGCGTGAAGTCATCGCGCCTATCGTCGCCGCGTTGTCTTCCCGACTGAACAGCTGGACCATCCTCTTTGATGTTGCAGACGGTGCAGCAACCCCGATTGCAATATATCACGACGGCGTCGCCGGGGATGTAGGCCGGGTGTCGTTCGGCTCCCGCCTGAGCCTGAAAGACAGCAGCACAGGAATCGTTTGCCACGCCTTCGGAAACGGTTTTGACACGCCCGAGGCCCTGACGGACGCGGTGTTGGGTTGTCGGCATACGGGAATGGCCCGTTCGCCTGGCGCGCAGGCCGGGGCGTTACAATCCCTTTCGGCACCGGTGTTCGGAAGCAGCGGCAATCTGGCCTTTGTCGCCACTCTCGTTCTGCCGCCGTCCGACGCGAACGGCGACTCAATCCACACGCATGAAACGGCCCTCTGCCTGACAGCCACGGCTGCAACTGTCGCCATTGGCGGCCAGCCCATGCCGTTTCACCCCAGCAGGAGACTCCAATGACCCGCCCGCTTCCCAACCACGCCCCTGTTGTCATACTCGGAGGGGGGATCATCGGGGTCTCGACCCTGTATCACCTTGCCCACCGGGGTGTGCCCGCGGTTCTGATCGAACGAAAGAAGCTGGCTTCGGGCACCACTTGGCATGCAGCAGGTATTGTCGGCCAGCTGCGCGACAGCACCTCGCAGACCGAGCTGGGCAAATACACCGCCAAACTGTTTCAGAGGCTGGAGGTCGAGACCGGCCAAGGCACTGGATACAAACAGAACGGCACGATCAACATTGCCCTGGGTGATGTGCGCCATGAACAGCTGATGCGCAGCCATGACCACGCCGCCCGCATGGGGATCGACACAAGGATGCTGTCACGCGAAGAGCTGTTGGAGCACTGGCCCCAGGTCGAGGTCGACGATGTGAAATCGGCGTTCTTCGTGCCCTCGAACGGGCAGGTGAACCCGCTGGATGTAACCGTCGCCCTGTCCAAGGGTGCGCGTGCGCAAGGTGCCCAAGTGTTCGAAGACACCACAGTCACGCGTCTGGTTCTGCAAGGGGGCAAGGTCACAGGGGTCGAGACCGATCGTGGCACCATCGCCACCGATAAGGTTCTGATCGCAGGTGGCATGTGGAGCCACCTATTCGCCAAGGCGCATGGCGTCACCGTCCCCCTGTATGCGGCCGAGCATTTCTATATCGTCACCGAACCCGTGGCCGACCTGCCGCGCAATCAGACCATTCTGAACATTTCCGAAGAACGCACCTATTGGAAGGAAGACGCCGGCAAGCTGTTGATTGGCGGGTTCGAGGCGATGGGCAAGCCCTATGGACGTGATGGCATCCCGGCGGATTTCGAGTTCGATGAGCTGCCCTTTGACATGGAACATGTCGAACCCGAGCTGGAACGCATGTTCGCCCGCATGCCCGCGCTGGCCGAGATGGGTATTCAGACCTTCTTCAACGGCCCGGAAAGCTTTACCCCCGATGGTCGCCCTTATCTGGGGCCGTCGTCGGAAATCGAAGGGGTGTTTCTGGCCACAGGGATGAACTCGAACGGCATTCTGAACTCGGGCGGGGTAGGGCTGACCATGGCGGAATGGATGATCGACGGGATGCCGTCGCGGTCGATGCTGCCGTTGTTGGCGGTGCGCGCGCATCCGTTCCAGAAAAACACCGCCTATAACGCCGAACGCGCCGCCGAGGCGGTGGGGTTCCATTATGGCATCCACTGGGCTGGGCGCCAGGTTTCCAGCGCACGGGGCGTGCGGCAGGTGCCATTGCACGACCGACTGAAGGCTGCAGGCGCACAATTTGCCGAGCGGATTGGCTGGGAAGTGCCGATGTATTACGGCGTGGATTGGCGCGATGACCCTTCGATCCGCTGGAAACCCTGGTCCGACCATGTGCGCGAAGAATGCGAGGCCGCGCGCGACGCAGCGGTGGTTCTGGATCAATCCATGTACGGCAAAATCCAGGTTCAAGGTCCGGACGCGGTGAAAGCTCTCAACCGCGTTTGTGGCGCAGAGATGGATGTTGAGGTTGGCGTTTCCGTCTATACTCAGTTCCTGAATGCGCGGGGGGGGATCGAGGCTGACGTCACCGTGACCCGCATCGCCCCCCAAAGTTTCATGGTGGTGACTGGTCACCCCAGCCAGATCCGCGATCAGCACTGGATCCGCAGCCATGCCGATCCCGACTGGCAGTTTGAGATCTTTGACGCGACCTCTGCCTTTGGGCTGCTGTCAATTCACGGCCCGAAATCGCGCGCCATTCTACAAGCGATCAGCGGCGACGACCTGTCTAACGACGCCTTCCCCTTTGGCGCGGCGCACGAGATCGACATCGCCCACGCGCGGGGCTGGGCCATTCGCCGCTCGTTCCTGGGCGAACTGGGGTTCGAGTTGATGGTCTCGACCGAGTTCATGGCCGGGGTCTATAATGCCCTGCTTGAGGCCGGTGCGCCCCACGGGCTGCGTCATATGGGCATGTTCGCGATGAACGCCTGCCGGTTGGAAAAGGGCTTCCGCCACTTTGGCCATGACATTGGCGAAGATGACACACCGTATGAAACCGGACTGGGCTTTGCGGTGAAGCTGGCCAAGGGCGCATTCCTAGGCCGCGAGACGCTCTCGGCGCAAAAGGCAGAGGGTCCCGCCACCAAACACCGCACGGTTTCGATCATCGTGCCGGGCCTGACCGCACAGGACGGCCCTTACCTGATCCATAATGAGCCAATCTGGAAAGGCGGGGCTATCGTTGGCCACGTGACCTCAGGCGATTGGGGGGTGCGGATTGAACAGATGGTCGGTCTCGCGTCTCTGGAAAACCCGGAGGGCGTGTCCAAGGCATGGATCGACGAGGGCGGCTTCGAAGTTCAGATCGCTGGCCAGATGTATCCGATCACGGCGCAACTGGCCCCGTTTTATGACCCCAAGGGCGAGATCATGCGCGGCTGAGGCGCATTCAGGGAGGAGAAAGAAAATGGCTGACAAGACAATCCTGGTCATTGGCACCTATGACACCAAGAATGACGAGCTGGACTATATGGCCAGCCGCATCCGTGCGGGCGGGGGCGGCGTGTTGACCATGGATGTCAGCGTGCTGGGTGACCCGGCCAAGCCCACGGATCACTCGAAACATGACGTGGCCGAGGCCGGGGGTTCTTCGATCCAGGCGGCGATCGACAGTGGTGACGAAAACTCGGCTATGCAGATCATGGCAACCGGGGCCTGCGCTCTGGCCGTGCAGCTTTATGACAAAGGCAAGTTCGACGGGGTTGTTATTCTGGGCGGCACCATGGGCACTGACTTGGCGCTGGATGTCTGTCAGGCGCTGCCGCTTGGGGTGCCGAAATACGTCGTCTCGACCGTGTCCTTCAGCCCGCTGATCCCGGCCGAACGCCTGGCGGCAGATATCCAGATGATCCTGTGGGCGGGCGGGCTTTACGGGCTGAACTCGGTCTGCAAATCTTCACTATCCCAGGCAGCCGGTGCGGTGCTGGGCGCGGTGCGCCTAGTCGAACCGCCGGTCCGGGACAAGCCGGTGGTGGGTATGACCTCGCTCGGCTCATCATGCCTGAAATACATGAAAGCCCTGAAACCGGCGCTGGAGGAGCGTGGCTTCGAGGTCGCCATTTTCCACGCCACCGGTATGGGCGGGGCAGCCTTTGAAAGCATCGCCGCCGAGGGTGGCTTTGCCTGCGTCATGGATTTCGCCTTGCCCGAGCTGGGCAACCTGATGGTTGGTTCGGTCATCAATGGCGGGCGCGACCGGATGCTCAGCGCCGGGCGCGCAGGCATTCCGCAAATCATCGCACCGGGGTGCATCGACCTGATTGACTTTGCCGGCTGGCAGGAGATCCCCGAACGTTACCAGGACCGGCCCTTCCATGCGCATAACCGCCTGATCAAGTCTTCTGGCCTGAACGCCGAGGAACGTCGGGAAACCGCGCGGGAGATGGCCAAGCGGATCAAGTCTAGCGACACGCCCGCCCATGTGATCCTGACCAATCAGGGGATCGAGGAATGGGACCGCCCCGGACAGGAAGCCCACGACCCCGATGCCTTTGCTGAGTTCTGCGACGAGATGCGCAAGGTCATGACCGACCCAATCATCTTCAGCGAGCTGGACTGCCATATCAACGACGAGGCCTTTGTCACAAAGGTACTCGCTGTGCTTGACGCCTGGGTGGCGGACGGCACGATCAAGGTAGGCTGACATGTTGAACGGCCAATATGACATCCTGTTCGAGCCGCTGAAAATCGGCCCCGTCACCGCCCCCAACAGGTTCGTGATGATGCCCTATGCCAATGGTCACAGTTACCTGATGCCCAATGGTGCCATCGGCATTCGCGAGATGCGCGCCGAGGGGGGATGGGGCATCATCGGAATGCAGCTGAGCGAAATCGACCCGACCTCGGACCTGTCCGGTCTGCCCTATGAACGGCTGTGGGACGAGGGCGATATTGCGGTTCATGCCAAATCGGTCGACCGCATCCATGCCCACGGCGCGCTGGCCTCGATCGAGCTGGCCCATACCGGCCTCCGGTCGCGCGGGGCGGAAAACGGGTATCCGGCGATGGGGCCGTCGTCATTGCCGACCCTGAAACCGGAAATGCCCTATTCGGCCAAGGCGATGGACAAGGCGGACATCAAGCGGCTGCGCGCCTCGTTCCGTGCAGCTATCGGGCGGGCGAAACAGGCGGGTTATGACATGGCCTATGTCTATGCCAGCCATGACGCCTCGATCCTGTGGCATTTCCTGTCGCCCCATTACAATCATCGGACGGATGAATATGGCGGTTCGTTCGAAAACCGCCTGCGCCTGCTGCGCGAAGTGTTGGAAGAGGCTCAGGACGAGGCCGCGGGCGACATGGCCATTGCCCTGCGCTTTGCCGTGCACGAGGCCTCGGGCCCCAAGCGCATTACCTGTGATGGCGAGGGGCGCGACGTGGTCGAGGCCTTGGCCGAGCTGCCCGACCTGTGGGACGTGAACGTGTCGGGCTGGAGCGTCGACAGCACAACCTCGCGCTATGCCCGGCAGGGGTATCAGGAAGAATTCACCGCTTTCGTCAAACAGGTCACCAACAAGCCCGTGCTGGGAGTAGGCCGCTTTACCTCGCCCGACACGATGGTCAGCCAGGTTAAGCGTGGGGTGCTGGACATGATCGGCTCGGCCCGCGCCTCGATAGCCGATCCGTTCCTGCCAACCAAGATCCGCGAAGGACGGATCGAGGATATTCGTGAGTGCATTGCCTGCAATATCTGTGTCTCTACCGAACTGGCCGGGGTGCCGGTGCGCTGCACTCAGAACCCCACCATGTCCGAGGAATGGCGGCGCGGCTGGCATCCCGAAAAGGTGCCTGAAACTGAAGCCCCGCAAAACGTACTGATCGTTGGCGGTGGTCCGTCGGGACTGGAAGCCGCACTGACTCTGGCCCGCGCCGGGCACGAGGTTACCGTGGCCGACAAGGCGGACGAGCTGGGCGGGCGCGTGCGCCGCGAGGCAACCATCAAGAACCTCGCCACGTGGGGCCGCGTTGTCGATTATCGCCTGTATCAGCTGCAACAGATGGGCAATGTGCATCTGTATCCGGGCAGCGAGCTGGACGCCGATGGCATTGAAGATTTCGAGGCGGACCAGATCATCCTGGCCACCGGTTCACACTGGCTGCGCGATGGGCAGGGGCGGTCGCACCTGGTCCCGATCCCTGGCTTTCTGGGTGCCGCCTTGACCCCCGACGATGTGTTGGATGGGGCCGAGATCACGGGCCCGTTCGTGATCTATGACGATGACCATTATTACATGGCCAATGCACTGGCCGCTGACCTGGCGTCCAAGGGACACGAAGTTCATATCGTCACCCCAATGCCGGTGCTTGCGGGGTGGATGGGGAATACGCTGGAACAACCCCGCATGGTGGCTGAACTTCTGGCCGCTGGCGTGCACATGTCGCCCAACAGCTCGGCCACCGGTTGGCAGGATGGCGCATTGCAGGTGGTGCGCTCTGATACGGGCGAACCGCAGAAGGCCATCCCTGGCAGGACACTTATTGCCGTGACCCGCCGGTTGCCCGACACGGCACTGTCGGATGCCCTCATCACCCGGGGCACGACCCACCGGGTAGTCGGTGACGCCGAAGTGCCCGGCACGATACAGACCGCGATTTATTCCGGCCACCGCCATGCCCGCGAGATCCTGGGTTCCGAACCCGCAGACCGCATCTTCAAGCGCGAGCGCCCAACACTCTTTCTCTGACCCAAGGACACGTCATGACCACCAAGAAAACCCCGCTGTATCACGCCTTCATGGCGCGTAATGCCGACGTGCGTGCAGCCGCCGGCTACTATGCTCCCATCGCATTCTCCGACCCGAAAACGGAACACCTGACCACGCGCGAAAAGGCCGGGTTGTTCGAGATCTTCGGCCAGTTCCTGTTGCAGGTTTCGGGTCGCGACGCGCTGCGGCTGGTGAATGAAACCCACGTGGCTGATATGGCCAAACTGCCCGACAACAAGGGCACCTATTGCGGCATTCTGAAGGATGATGGCTGTTTTCTGGATGATGTGATCACCTGGCGCGTGTCCGAAGACAAGTTCTGGGTTTGCCCCGCCCCGCATCGTGTTGGCGTAATCGAGGCGCATTTGAATGACAAGGGCGCGGGCATGGACGTCACCGTTGTTTCGCTCGGCTACCGCTATACCTCGCTGTCGCTTCAAGGTCCGGCTGCGCGCGACTGCCTACAACCGATGACGCCAGCGGATCTGTCCAACGAGGCGCTCAAACCCTTCGAAATTGTCCAAACCTCGCTTGGTGGGGTCGAGGATGTCATCATCTCCCGCACCGGGTTCACGGGCGAGCTGGGTTATGAGCTGTTCATCCCCACCCAGAATGCCGAAGATCTCTATGAGGCGATCCTGGAAGCCGGTTCGAACAAAGGCCTGGTGCCCTGCGGGGTCGCCGCGATGGTCAGCCTGCGGATCGAAAAGAAGTACCCGATCTTTGGGCGTGACATCACCGAGGAACATACCCCGGTCGAGGCCGGGCTGGGCTGGACTATACGCGAGAAGGAAGTTGCTTATCCGGGCAAGGACGTCGTCGAAGGCTTGAAGGCCAACGGCACGTCCCGCAGCCTTGTTTTGCTTGAACTGCCGAAGGGTGCCAAACCGCCCGAAGGTGGCACGGAGTTGCACGCAGGCGGCGCGACCATCGGTCATGTCACATCATCTGCGATGGGCCATTCGGTCGGTTGCGCGCTGGCGATGGGCTATGTCCCATCCGAACTGGCGCGTGACGGCGAAATGGTTGATCTGGCAGGCGATGTGATCGCGACAATCCGAACCGGCGCGATCTACGACCCACAGAACGGCCGGTTGCGACTTTGAAATCGAACCAAGCCCTTTGGCCTGACCCAACGCGAAGATGTCTGCGACCTTCAGTTTTACCAGATCGCAACCGCGAGGCTGCTGTCGATGGCAAGGTTGAACAGAGCCAGAGCACGATGGTTCTCCGCGATTTCAAGCTGGGCGCGGACGGCCCAAACCTGCTTCGGGATCAATGGACGTTTCTGCCCGAAGACGCGACCTTTGTTCCAAGCAGGACGATGCGCGCGAATGGCAGGTAAGTTGGCAATGGTCATGATGGTTCCGCCCATCCGTCACGATCCACCACAGCGCCAACCGGCCGTCGGCAATCCAAGGTAACAGTCTCAGGAGCAATCGCGGAAAAAGGCAGGCGCGAGCCCAAAGGCGAACGCAGGAACCGGCGCATCCGTCGCCCTCGGCGGAGTGCTTCCTTCTCTGCAATCAAGACCCAGGTCTGCCCTACGGAACAAGCTGCCTTCGGCAACGGCTCAACAATTCCCGCGTCCAACACTTAGCGTGGGAACGATGTTATATCGAAACACGTGCTCTTAAGGTTCGGCTTTCAACTGATCTAATCCCGACACACAAAATGCCTCGGGTCATATATAGTCAAACGCCCACTCATTGTAGCCTTGCTCGCCACGATACCAGATGACTTGATCCTTGCTGCTTTCGCCATGGTTCCAGCGCTGTTTTTCACCTTTGCCCATGGCGTCTCGAACGACGGCGCGGCGTTTCTGGCTGAGCAGGATTTCACGCGTCAGTTCTTCTTCATTCCATTTCTCGGCGACTTCCTGACGAAAACGGGACAAGACCTCTTGGTGGTCGGCGTTTGAAACAAGATTGACGCGCTCACACGGGTCATTGGCGAGGTCATACAGAAGTTCTCCGTCGTGCGACGAAGAGATGAACTTGTAGTGGCCGCGACGGATCATGAATATTGGCACGGGCGTGGCTTCGGCGAGATACTCTGCATAGACGGCACGTGCCGGTTCAGGGTCGCCACAATCGGTCAAGGTTGCCAGATCGACTCCTTCCAGAGGTTCGCTTTCCTCTTCAACTCCAGCAATTGCATTGAAGGTCGGCACCAGATCGACGAGTGACGTGAGCTCCTGCACCCTCTGAGGGTTGATGCCCGGGCCAGACATGATCAGGGGGATGCGCAGGGATTTCTCGAAGAAGTGCTTCTTGAACCACATGCCGCGCTCACCCAGCATTTCACCATGGTCTGAGGTGAAGAGAATGATGGTGTTCGTGTCCGTTCCCGTAGCCCGCAGTGCATCCAGAACACGGGCTACCATGGAGTCGATGAAGCTGATGGATCCGTAATATGCGCGGATGGCCCTTTGAATATCCTCGTCGTTGAATTGAATGCCAAGCATGCCAAAATCCTTCAGCAGGCGCGCAGAGTGGGGATCGTGTTCTTGTTCCGGCAGAGCGCCTACGCTCGGCATGGGAATGTCCTTGCCCTCGTAGAGATCCCAGAACTCCTTGCGACAGAGATAGGGTTCATGAGGGTGCGTATAGGACACTTGCAGGAAGAAGGGGCGGTCGTCGTCCGAGCGTGCAACGTCGAAGATATGCTGCACGGCCTTGAACGTGACTTCCTCGTCATAATCGATTTGAACCGAGCGCTCACAGATGCCAGCAATGCGCACCGCCCTTGGATCGTTGGTGTCTCGTTTGCCTTCATTGCCCCAGTTTGGAACCCAGGCGAAGTCAGCCGGATAGAGATCCGCCGTCAGGCGCTTTTCGAAGCCATGAAACTGATCCGGCCCGATAAAGTGCATCTTGCCTGCAAGCGCAGTCTGATAGCCTGCCGCGCGCAAATAATGTGCATAGGTCGGGATTTCGGCCGAGAACTCGGCGGCATTGTCATATGCCCCGACCTTGCCAGCGAGTTGCCCCGTGGCCATGGAAAACCGCGACGGCGCGCAGAGCGGAAAGTTGCAGTAGGCGTTCTCAAAGACAACGCCGCTGTCAGCCAGGGCATCCAGGGTCGGTGCGTGGCAGATCTTGTCGCCGTAAGACCGCAAGGCTCCGGCAGTGAGCTGGTCAACTTGGATGAACAGGATGTTGGGACGATCTGTCATGGCTTAACCCTTCTTCATCAGGCCACGGACAGCGCCAACGGGGCCTGTCTCGTACCATTTCTTGTGACCACGATCGCGCGCAGAGATGCCAAAGCTTTGCGAGGTACGGTCGATGACGATGGCGAGGAAGACGATGCCGAGCCCGCCAACCGTCGCCAGCCCCATGTCAAGGCGCCCGATGCCGCGTAACACCATCTGGCCGAGGCCTGTGACCGAGATCATCGAGGAGACCACGACCATAGAGAGTGCCATCATGATGGTCTGGTTCACGCCAGCCATGATGGTGGGCATCGCCAGTGGCAGTTCCACCTTGTAAAGCGTCTGCCGGTTCGACGCGCCAAAGGCGCGGGCGGCTTCAACCATGTCAGCCCGCACCTGCCGGATGCCGAGGTTGGTCAGGCGCACCACCGGTGGCAGAGCGTAGATGAAGGTCACAATCACGCCCGACACATTGCCGATGGAGAACAGCATCACGATAGGCACCAGGTAGACAAAGGATGGAATGGTCTGCATCAGGTCAAGAAGCGGCTGCAGGATCATCCAGAACCGATCATTCTTGGCGGCAATCACGCCCAAGGGAATGCCGATCAGCGAGCAGAACACCACGCAGGTCAAGACAATCGAGAGCGTGGTCATGCTTTCTTCCCAAGCGCCCATCAGGCCGATGGCGGTCATACAGGCCAGCGAGATCAGGCCCAACCTGCGCCCACCTGCCTGCCATGCGACCAGCACGATCAGCGCAAGGATCAAGAGGTCCGGTGCCTGTGTTAGCCCGTCTTCCAATCCCGTGAGAACGATGTCAAAGGGGACTTTGATCGCCTGAAAGATAAAGCGGAAGTTGGCCACGACCCATTGCAGCAGGCTTTCAACCCATGCGCCGACCGGGACCCATTCGGTGTCGAAAATGTTCCAGAGTTCCATAGCCGCCTCCTTATCCTCGCAGCGCCGTCAGCGCGGATTTGATCGTGATCTGACCCGCCGCGGACCCGTCGGGGCTCATCACCGTGACGGGCGTTTGATCTTCCATGAAGTGTTCGATAATTTCGCCGAGTTCAGCGTCGAGCTGCACCTGTTTGGTTGTGGCGTCGCGCCCGTCGAGCCTGTCCATGATGGTTTCGGCGCGCACGAGGCCAACCCGGCTGATGCCTTTGACAAATTCAGCGACATAGTCGTCTTTTGGGTTGGTCACGATCTCTTCGGGCGTACCGATCTGCACGATCTCACCATCGTTCATGATGGCAATGTGATCTCCCATACGGATCGCCTCGTCCAAGTCATGGGTTATGAAGAGGGTGGTCTTGTCCATGTGCGCCGAGAGGTCGAGGAACTGATCCTGCAATTGTCGCCGGATCAGCGGATCGAGCGCCGAGAACGGTTCGTCCATCAACAAGATTTCAGGATCCGCGGCCAAGGCGCGGGCGAGGCCGACGCGCTGCTGCATGCCGCCAGAGAGCTGGTCCGGGTAGTGATCGATCCAACCGCCGAGATCCATCGCCTCAAGCGCTTTCAGAGAAGCCTCGCGCCGCTGCTCAGGCGCAACCCCTCGAACTTCGAGACCGAAGCCGACATTGTCTCCCAGCGTGCGATGCGGCCACAGCGCCATGTGCTGAAACACCATGCCGATGGTTTCGGCGCGCAGTTGACGCAGCTGACTTTCGTTCATTGTGTCAACGCGTTGGCTTGCCACGTGGATCTCACCGGAAGTCGGTTCAATCAATCGGTTCACGTGCCGCACCAGCGTGGATTTGCCAGAGCCCGACAGCCCCATGATACAGAAGATCTCGCCCTTATTGACGCTGAAGGTGGCGTCGCGCACGCCGAGCACACAGTCGTATCGATCGCGGACTTCTTCTTTGCTGAGGCCTTCAGCCAGAACCGCTTTCATGGCCTCATCCGCCCTGCGTCCGTAGATTTTCCACAGATCGCGGCATTCTATTTGCACGTCACTCATGGCGCCGCCCTCGTCGCGTAAGAAAAAAGCGGCGCGGGCAAGGCCGCGCCACCAGTCAGGGGAGGTATCAGTTGGCCTTGGCAGCCTCGGCAACCCAGCCGTCAAAGGTCGCCTGGTTGTCAGCAACCCAGTCGGCGGCATGACGGCGGAAGTCCTCTTGCGTGTTCTCGCCATCGCGCAGTTTGACCTGCGCGGCATTCACAGCCCCAATCGGGATGTCGACCAGTTCAAAGAACTTTGCCGCAGCCGGGTTATCTTCAAGGAAGTCGTTGTTGGCGACGATGTAGACGTCGTTCACGGCAAAACCGGCATCGAGGTCGCCATCTGCTTGCACGCCTATTTGCACCACGTCGGTGCCCGGCACCAGCACGTCACTGATCCAGTTCGGGGTCCATGTGTAGTAGAGGATCGCTCCGCCCTCGTTGTAGCGGGTTATCGTGTCGGCCATGATTGCGAAATAGCTGCCCTGATCGTGCTGCACGGTGTCACGTAGTTTCAGGTTGTCGAGGTGATCTTCAATAGCAAGTTCGCAGCCCCAACCTGGGTTGCAGCCTGAGAGGTTGGCCAGCCCGTCGCCATCGGCATCAAACAAGGCGGCCACGGCGGGGTCGCTCAATTGTTGGATGCTGGTAATGCCATTGGCCTCGGCAGTTTTCTTGTCGATGTAGAAGCCCTGGCCCGCGCCTTTGATCGCCGGATTCACACGGGTCATCACGCTTTCGCCGCCGGACTTGTCGAAGAACCCGTTGTGCAGGGGTTTCCAGTGGTTGAAGGTGTAGTCCGCATCGCCCGAGGCCACGGCGAGGTGCACGGCGGGGAAATCGGCTTCGAGCGTTTCTTCCATTTCATACCCGAGCGCCTCGAGTCCGAGTTGCACAACCATGTGCTGGAACCAGGCGTTGGCAGGCGAGCCTTTGATGGGTGAGACCGAGACGCCCTTGCCGGGCATATCGGCGGCCATGGCCGGAACGGCGAGAGTTGCAGACAGGGCTGTAGCCAGTGCGAGTTTGGTGAAGTGTTTCATGTTGTCCTCTCATGAATGCGGGCCCGCATCGGGTCCCCAGCTGATCCTCGCTTTCATGGTTTGCCAGAAAAAACGCGTTGTGAAGTTCCAAAATTCGGCGCAAAGTGTTAACCACAGCGTTATGGCAAATCTACGCAAAACCCTTACAAAGCTGCCGCACCTCATCACATTTGAGGCGGCATGCCGACATATCAACTTTACAAAAGCCGCTGAAGATCTGGGGGTGACTCGCGTATCGGTCAGTCGCCAGATTGCAGAGTTGGAAGAGACACTTGGCACGAAACTATTCTATCGGGATCATCGCAAAGTCACGCTGACCCAAGTAGGTCGTGCGTTGGAGACCGAGGTGTCTCCGGCCCTACACCAGATCGCGGCAGCTTTGCAGAATGCAACCGTCCGGACGGGAGATAAACGTCTAACAGTCACCACCACGTCGGCCTTTGCGACCTATTGGCTGATGCCGCGACTGGTTGATTTCAGCAACCAAAATCCACAGGTCGAGCTGAACCTCGTGGTGTCAGACCGAAAACTCGATCTTGAAGCTGAAGGCATCGACGTCGCAATTCGGTACTCCAAGACGCCTCCCTTATGGGAAAAGGTAACGCCGCTTCTGCGTGAACGGGTCTTTCCTGTTTACAGTCCGAACTACAGAGCGCGTTCGGATCTCACTTCACCCGAAGACCTGCTTAAGGAAAACCTATTGCACCTTTCAGGAATTTATCGCCCAGGTGCGCGTTGGCCCAACTGGTTTCGTAGATGCGAAATCACGCCTCCCCCTGAATCCAGTGGTGTCGTTCTCAACACATACATCAACATGCTGCAGGCTGCGATTGCCGGGCAAGGCATTGCCTTAGCCGGCAACCCATTGGTCGATCCATACTTGTCAGACGGCTCATTGAAAAAGTTGGAAGGGTTTCCAGAAATCGAGAGGGATTTCTTTTACCTCATAGATGTCACTGAAAACCGGAACGACGCACAAACATTCTGTGATTGGATTCGCGATCAGGCCAGTTTCACTGCCCAATTCACTTGATTGAGTGAAGGTCGAGGCATTGCCGCGCTGGCATCCACATTCTTTGAGCCCTGAGTGACTTACAGGAGCTTGCATCAAGACACGCTGAGGCACAAAAGAATGGTCTTTTTCGGGCTCGCAGCCGTCTACTGGAGTGATCATGAATGTCCGGCAAGGGCAGGGAGTTGTCGTTGACCACTCAACTCTCCACGGCAGCTAAGTCTGGCAGGGTGGTCGTGCAAGCCGATTGCATCGAATGGCCGCGTCGAGTTCAATTCGACGTTGCCGAACTTCGCTCATGTTGCCCACATCCGCCCGTCGTACTGCTGCGCAGCGTCTGCCCTTGGGCTTACTCAGAAACAGTCCAAAGCGCCAGTTGATCGGTTTTGCCACGGGCATTGTACCCGGGAAGCTGGGATAACATCTTGCTGGCTTCATCGGGCAATTTCGCCCTGACGGCATCCGAGATCACGACTTCCACTCCGAAGTCTCTGGCAGCGCTTTCGATCCGGGCGGCCGTGTTCATTGTATCGCCCAGCAAAGCGATCTCCTTCTTCCATGTTCCTATTTCACCTGCCGCAACTGGCCCACAATGCAAAGCAACCCTGATCTTTGCCTCTTGCCCATATCTGGCAATGTACTCTTCTGTCTTGCTCTCCAGTGCGCGGGGCATTTGCTTGGCGCAGGCAACACTCCATTCGTAGCTCTTCGGGTTCGCCGTCGGCCATGTCACGATGACGGCATCTCCCACGTATCGATGCACCGCGCCCCTATTGCGCTCGATGGGCTGAGACAGATCGTACGAAACATCAGAAAGGAACTCGTGAAATTTCAACTCACCAAGCCTCTCCGCGAGCGAGGTCGACCCTACAAGGTCTGCAAAAAGAACAATTCGATTTTCTAACCGGGGACGTCGATACTGACCGGTGAAGATAGCCAGAGTGGCTTCCCGACCAAGCAGCCTAATCAATTCAACCGACGTGGAAATGGCAGAGGCAATCGCAGCAGAAATCGCAAAGTTGAAAACAAACTCAGGTTCCTGCCAGAGTTTTTGGTCAAGTAGTGCAAACGCGGGCAGTACGATCCCGACAACGATTATCAGACTGTAGGCAATGGCCCGAAAGCCAATGAGAGCGATAAGCGGGGTCTGCCGTAGCCATCGGATCGATTGATTGGAGAGAAAGGTGAGTTCAACCGTCAGGCACCCCGCTCCTATGATTAATCCGGTCAGGCTGCCGACAACCGCGTCGACCGGACTCCCGTATCCATCTGAGAAGACAAGCGGCGTGAGCGCGCCGATGCACATGGAGAATGCAATGACCTTCAAAGCAAAAGTGGCGGTCAACCTGTCGATCATGGTGAGCCTCATAATTTATTGAAATTGGCTGTGACAACAACTTTCGTGGGTGAACTAACGAGCAAAAGCCGAAACTGACCAAGACTTGGGTGTAGGGCCGCTTCTGAAGGGCCGGCTGCCTATCTATGTCTTGTTCGAAAAAATACTTGTGAATCAAGAACACTGAGATGAGAATTGGTTGCCGACGCTTCGCAATACCCAGCGTCGGCAACCATCTGATTTACGCAACGCGCTTTGCCTGATGCAGCAAGGCGGCCATTTGGCGTCCGGTATCGATCATACGATTGGAGAAGCCCCATTCGTTGTCATACCAGCTGACGACGCGGACCAACCCGTCTTCCGTAACCGTGGTCTGAGCTGCGGCAAAGGTCGATGAATGTGGGTCGTGGTTGAAGTCAACCGAAACCAACGGAGCTTCTTCATATGCGAGAATTCCCTTCAGCTCCCCTGCCGCTGCCTGCTCGATTACGGTGTTGATTTGGAATGGCGTTGCAGAGCGTTTGGGGATGAAACTCAAATCTACAAGAGAAACATTGGCAGTTGGCACTCGAATTGCAGAACCTTCCAAGCGTCCTTTCAGGTTTGGCAAGACCAACGATATTGCGCGTGCTGCCCCGGTCGAAGTCGGAACCATTGAGGTGGAAGCTGCTCGGGCACGGTAAAGATCCTTGTGCGCCGTATCGTGGCTGGGCTGGTCACCTGTGAAAGCGTGTATCGTTGTCATGTACCCGGTCTGGATACCAAATTCGCGATCCAGAACCTTCGCCAATGGTGCAAGACAATTGGTCGTGCAGGACGCGTTAGACACGATCAAGTCATCCGGGGTCAGGTCGTTGTGGTTAACCCCATAGACCACCGTGCGGTCAGCATCCTTGCCCGGCGCCGAGATCAGCACACGCTTGGATCCGTTCCGCAAGTGCCGTGCCGCCTGTTCGCGGGCAGTGAAAATCCCGGTGCATTCATAGGCGATATCGACATCTTCCCAAGGCAGCTCTTCGGGGTTCCGAAGGGCGGTCAGCCGTATGCTTTGATCGCCGATGATCATATGGTCACCCTCGATCCGCACATGGGTGTTCAAACGGCCATGCACACTGTCGTATTTCAGAAGATGTGCAATTGTCTCTGCCGGGGCCAGATCATTGATCGCAACGATTTCGATTTCCCTTTCACCGCGTTCCAGCGCGGCCCGCAGAACACCACGGCCGATCCGGCCAAACCCGTTGATGGCAATCTTGATGGTCATGTCTCAGTTTCCTTTTCAAGTGGGCGCAACCCGCCATTCAGCAAAATGATTGCGCTAACATTTTGGGGTAAACTGCGCCTTGTCAGGTCTGAACCTCGCGATGTTTCATCACAATTTCGGGCTGCAGTTCAGGTTAAGGTTTCAAGCCGCTTCGGCGGCCAAGCTCTTGAGGACAAAACTGGCCGTGGTCGGGCTATTGGCAAACGGCAGGTCGTACACGATCGCCAAACGGCTGAGCGCCTTGACATCCACGTCATGTGGCATCGGCGACAAGGGGTCGATGAAAAAGATGATGGCGTCCAGACGTCCTTCACAGATCATCGCGCCAATCTGCTGATCCCCCCCCAAAGGCCCACTTTTCAGACAGTTGATATCCAGCTGGGGCAGGGCTTTCTTGATACGGGCACCAGTTGTGCCCGTGGCGAACAGGATCGCATCCTGCATACGTGTGACATGATCCCGGGCCCATGTGACCAGGGCGTCCTTCTTGGCGTCATGTGCCACCAAGGCCAGTCGCAGATCTCTACCGGATGAACTGGTCGACATAATCAGCCCCCAAACCCACTTCTTCATAGTGGTTTCGGCACATTTCGATCTTGGTGAATACGTCCTCGTAGCCCATTGTTTTGCCCCAGGGATCGACATAGAGCATCACGCCATTCACTTGGAAATAGGTGATCATCTCTTCCACATCATCGGGAACAACCAGCGTGTGCGTCTCACCGGGCGGCTCATAGACATAACCGCCCTCGCGCGCCTCCCATTCGTGTTCCAGGTAGTGCCACCGGCCCTTCAGAACAAAGCCATGCACCGGTTGCGGGTGGCGGTGTCGCGACAACACGCCTGCCTTGCGCACGCGCAAGAGATTCATCCAATAACCCTGCGACCGGTTCAGGCACAACGGTCGAAAGGACACGCTTGGGGTCTGGGGCACCCAGATCCGCTCGTCCTCGGCGATGGCCTGAGGGATGACAATCTCGTCCTGCGCATCCGTTGGAAACGGCAGCTGGTAGGGCATTCTCGGATCTTCGTCAGTTCCTTGTACGGGCATGAGTACCTCCTCTTCACATTGCAGAATAACCGCCATCGACGGGATAGACGGCACCGGTGATGAATGTCGCTTCCTTCGACAACAGCCAGGCCGCAAGGGCGCCCACTTCGGTCGGTTGGCCCCAGCGATCCATCGGCGTGCGGCCCAAGATCGGCCCGCTGCGTGCGGGATCATCTTGCAGCGCTTGGGTCATTTCGGTTGCGATCCATCCGGGTGCCACCGCGTTTACACGCACGCCCTCTGCGGCCCATTTCCCAGCCAGCGCCTTGGTCAGCTGCGCCACCCCGCCCTTGGAGGCAGAATAGGCGGGCACCAGAGGGCCACCAAAATAGCTTAGCATCGAGGCGGTGTTCACAATCGCTCCGCCTGACGACGCCAGCAAGGGCTGCGCCGCCAGACAACAGCGCATTGTACCGTTCAGGTTGATGTCAATGACCGTCTCGAATACCTCGATGTCATACTCTGCGTCCCGCGCCAGAATACCCGCGCAGTTGACCAGACCATCAAGGCTGTCGAGACCGGAGAACAAATGATTGACGGCCTTGGTATCGCGCACGTCAAGCTGCACACAGGTGTCGACGGGATGCTCTGCAGCATATGTCGCAACCTCGTCCGTGCCCACTCCGGTTGCCGTAATGGTCCAGCCTTTCTGACGTAGAACCTTGCCGATCCCGGCACCTATGCCCCTTGCCCCTCCGATGATAACGGCGTGTTTCATGCGTTATGCCTCCTCGGCCAGAAATGTCTCGACCGCCTCTTTCCTTGGCATTGGGGCCACTGCGCCATAGCCTTGGGTCGAGAGCGCCGCAGCGGCGTTTGCATAGCGCGCTGCCTTGAAGGGGTCGTCCCCCATGGCGATCCGGGCCAGGAATGCGCCGTCGAACGTATCGCCTGCGGCGGTGGCATCCACGGCCTCGACCCGGCGCCCTTTGACACGGTCGCGTTTCTCAGGCGTGGCGACAAGCGTGCCTTCCGCCCCAAGCGTCAACGCAACAATCCCGGCCCCAAGTGCCAGGTAGAAGTCGGCGATGGCGTCCGGGTCGGACAAGCCGGTCAACTGCTCGGCGTCATCCAGCCCCGGTAGAGCAATGTCACATTGCGCCATGGCCGCATGGGTGATCGCACGGGCCCGTTCGATTGGCCAAAGCTTCAGGCGCAGATTGGTGTCATAGGACACCAATCCATCGGCGTCCTTCACGATGCGGAGTGCCTCGAACACGGCATCGGCAGCAGTATCGGAAATGGCCTGGCTGATGCCCGAAACATGCAGGATTCGGGTCGATTTCAACGCCTCAACCGGCAAATCCGCTGCGCCCATCCGGCTGCTGGCCGATCCCGCACGGAAATAGCTGAACTCATGCCCGTTTTCGCCATGGGTCACGAAATAGACCCCGGTATGGGCGTCCTCCACCTGTTTCACGGTCGAGGTATCCACACCTTCCTGCGCCCATAGATCCATGAACGAATTGCCAAATGTATCGGCACCGATATGGGTCACATAACCAACAGACGCCCCTTGCCGAGCTGCGGCGATCGCACAGTTTGATGTGTCGCCCCCATGGCCGGGAAGATAGTTTCCGTCGGGCTGCTGGTTGAACTCCAGCATCGGTTCACCAAGGCACAGGATATCTGGGGTCATGTTGATCTCTCGTCTTTTCATGGGGTCGCGCCCGGCAGCGCGACCCGGATATGTTTATTGTTCGGCGGTATAGCTTTGCCCAACGCCTGGGATTTTCCAGATGCGGAAGTTCGGGATTTTGGGATCGTCGAAGTTCATGTCGCCATCGACCCAGACGTGCAGGTGGTTCGACACAACGTACATCTCGCCATCAGGCCCCCACGCCAGTGTATCGGGCCAGTTCATGTCAGGGTGATGCACAAATCGGCTGACTTGGCGGGTGCTTTCGTCGAACTTCATGATGCCGTCCAGCGACAGGGCGGTCATATAGATGTTGCCCGCATTGTCGGCCGTCATGCCATCAGTGTTCGACGGCAGCACGGCAGCGACCTCAACCGCGTTTTCGATCACCGTCTCATTCGCCTCGAAGTCACGCAGCACCTCGGTCGGGAGGCTGTAGAGGTGATTGCCGGTCAGGTTGGTCCAGTAGAGTGTTTCCTTGTCGCCCGACAGCGCAATGCCATCGGCACCGGTGCGCATACCGCTGTTTTTCAGCACGGGACGGTTGTCGATGTTGAAGAAGAAGTTCGGCTCGTCATTGGTGAACCGGTGTTGGTCCAGGATGCGGCGCACAGAGTTGGTGTTGCTGTCATAGGCGATCAGACCACCATGCAGCGGGTCACAGAAAATCCCGCTGTCGGCGATATAGGCAAAACCGGTGTCGTTATCGACCGCCAAGTCGTTCAGGAACGAGCAGTTCTCGTCCGCCTCTTCGTTCGAGAAGACATAGCGCTGCACTTCTTTGTTCGCCTTGATATCCCAAAGCACCAGCTTGGCGTCGCCATTCTGATACGGAGGGCCCGCCACGTGGCCCTGATCGAGGATCCACATCACGTCATTGCGGTCAATCTCGAACCCCAGCACGGCCTTGAGACCGGCGGCGTTGGCGATGTCGTTCATCTCTTCGCTGGGATAGGCTTCCAGTTCCCACGTATCCCCGTTCTGAACCAGCTTGGACAGGGTCGAAGGGATTTCCGGGCCGCCCCAGCGTGCGGTCGAGACATAGATGTTTCCCGCGCTGTCCACCTTGGCGCCCTGAACCAGAGCTTTGCCGTGGATTTCGCTGTCCTCCCAAGCGGCCTTGGTGCCCGCATCCTTGACAGCGTAGGGCAGGCTGTTCCATTCCACCACAACCTCGGGCTCGGCAGCGAGCGCCGGGGTGGCCAGAACAGCAGCCAGGGCCACCGTGTTGAGCATTCGTTTCAGCATGTATTCCTCCCTTGCTGATGTATTGGCGTCCCGCAGGTCGTTGCAGCGGCCTGCGGGGCACGTGTTTTCAGGATTAGATCCGGCCGTATTTCGCCAGACCTTCGCGCAGCGAACCGCTTTCAATGATCAGACGGGCCTGTTCTGCTTCGCGTTCGTCAATCTCGCGCGCCATTTCCAGCACGGCTTCTGCATGGTCGCGCGGCACGGCGACGGCGCCGTCCACATCGGCAACGATGATGTCGCCAGGATGCACGATCACACCGCCCATATCGACCTCGACATTGGAGGCGATGGTTTTGATCCGGCCCAGCGTGGTGCCCGGGGACACGCAGCGGGAATAGACCGGGAAATCATAATCGCGCTTGATCTCCACCAGGTCGCGCACACCACCGTCAAGAACCGCGCCTTCATGTTTGTTGGCCACAGCTCCGGCGGTCATCAACCCGCCCCACAGAGCCACATCGGTGGTCCCGTTTGTGGAAATGACGATGACCGAGCCTGCCTCGGATTCATCAATCGCATCCAGCGCGTGCTGGGGCGGCAGGAATTCGTCGGTCGGACCTTCGAGGATGGTTACGGCAGGGCCAACAATCTTTTTCTCGTTGATCCGCGGCTTCATGGATGCGGGCAAAAACCCGGTCTTGCCAGCGATTTTGTCCACCGCATCAGCGACCGAGGCCGTAGCGGTTTCGCGGAAGCCCGCAACGAGTTCTTTGGTGTTCATTCGATCGTCCTCTTGATCAGGATTTTTGAAAGGAAATGGCCGCGAGGGCCGCGTTGACTTGGTCTTGCGCCAGTGTGAAATCACCAGCTTCAAGGGCTTTGGCTGGCAGCAGGTTGCCCCCCATTCCGACGCACAAAGCACCCGCATCCAAATAGGATTGCGCCGTTTGCGGTGTGACGCCGCCGGTGGGCATCAGTGCCACGTTCGGAAACACAGACTTCAGAGCTTTCAGAAATCCCGGGCCACCTGCGGCGTCCGCCGGAAAGACCTTGACCACAGCGGCACCGTTTTGGGCATGATGCAGGACTTCGCCCGGGGTCATGGCCCCTGGCAGATAGGCCGC
The DNA here is from genome assembly GCA_014872875.1 of Paracoccaceae bacterium. Classification (GTDB taxonomy): domain Bacteria; phylum Pseudomonadota; class Alphaproteobacteria; order Rhodobacterales; family Rhodobacteraceae; genus Aliisedimentitalea. Next base: position 200,955 of record WKFI01000010.1, on the reverse strand, counting down.
ATTTGCGTCCAGAACCACGCGTGCGGCGCTGTCACTCCAGCAGGGCGACACGACGAATTGTGCCCCTGCATCCAGCACTGCGCTGGCCTGATCGGCGTCCAGAACCGTGCCCGCACCGATGGTGATCTTGGGATGGTTGCTACGAAGATCCCGGATCAGGTCCGCGGCACCCGGCACAGTGGTGGTGATTTCAAGGGCACGAATGCCCGCCAGAGCCAGCAGATCACACGCCTGCAGCGCAATCTCGGGGTCGTGATGGCGGATCACAGGCACGATTTGCGCATCGCGCAGGATTTCAATGCAATTCACCACGGGTTCACCCAGTTCTTGGGCGCCTGCCCGTCAAGGACACGCTTGATCTCGTGAGCGGCATTGCTTTGCAAAACGGCAACGGACCGCTCCGAATACCAAGCGGCATGGTCTGAAACGATGGTGTTGGGGGCACTCAGAAGCGGATTCTCACGGGCGACAGGTTCCCGTTCGAACACATCAATGCCCGCCCCGAATATCCGCCTCTCCTGCAAGGCCGCTGCCAGCGCCGCTTCATCCACAAGCCCCCCTCGCGAAACATTCACGACGATGGATGTGGGTTTCATCAGCGATAGACGGTCCGCATTCAGAATATGATGGGTTTCGGACGTCAGCGGCGCGTGCAGACTGACCACATCTGCAGTTCGGAAAAGCGCATCCAGTTCGACCGTTTCGACGCCGGCTGCTTGCGCTGCCTCGGCAGAAAGATAGGGGTCAAACACCAGAACCTGCGTAAACCCAAGCGCGCGGAATTTGCCAGCCGCTTGAAGCCCGATCTTGCCGCAGCCGACCAAGCCGAGAACCGCGTTCTTGCGGCTTGGGATCATCGCATCCTGCCCGATGCCCCATTGGCCTTCGCGCACCTCGGTATCGCGCGACACAATTCTGCGCTGAACGGCCAGATAGAGAGCGACGGCATGTTCGCTCACCTCATGTTCGGCGCCGTAATCCGGAACATTGGCAACGTGAATGCGGCGCGAACGCGCGTAGTCCAGGTCTATATTGTCGACGCCCACCCCATAGCGGACGACAACTTTCAAATTGGGGCAGGCGTCGATCACGGCCGCGTCAACGATGCGTTCCCGAACCAGAAGAGCAACCGGGTTCAACGCCTGCAGTGTCGGGATCGTCGCCATATCCGCGCCGACCCGCTCTATGCTCACCTCATGGGAGGTCAGCACCGAACGTTCGGTGTCGTAGGCAGCATAGCCCGGTTCCAGTACGGCAATGGTTTGATGTGTCATCTGACGATCCCGAGGCATTGTTTATTGCGCTTTGTACGCTTCGACAGCGGCGTCGAGACGGTCAGGCCAATCGCTGCCGATTTCGCTGACGATATACTCACGCACTGCTGGTTGGGCTGCCGCGCGGAACTTGGCTTTCTGCTCGGGGCTGACCGGAACCACTTCCATGCCCAGATCCGACAGGATCGCGGTTGCGTTGGCGTCTTGCGCAGCCGTCATGCCGCGGTGGATGGTTTTCGAGATTTCAACGCACTGGCTGACGGCGGCCTTTTCTGCGTCGGTCAGGGACTCGTAGAACATGTCCGACATCAGATAGGCGTGCCAGCTGAACACGTGACCATCCAGCGAAACGTATTTCTGATGCTGGTAAAGCGAGGCGTTGACGATATTGGTCACGCCGTTCTCTTGCCCGTCAACAACGCCCTGTTGCAGCGCACCCGGCAGTTCCGGCCACGGAACGGGGGTCGCCGATGCGCCCAGGCTTTCCACCAGCGTCACCCAGACCGGCGCGGTCATCACGCGCATCTTCAGGCCTTCCATATCGGCAGGCTCGGCCACGGGTTTCACGTTGTTGGTAAAGTTGCGCACGCCGTTGTCGGCCACGCCAAAGCTGCGGATGCCGGTCTTGGCTAGCATGTCCGCGTTCAGCGCGTCGCCGAATTCGCCGTCCATCACCGACCACGCCATGGCCTGATCGTCAAACAGATAGGGCATCGCCAGGACCGAGAACGGCTTGTAAACGGCCGAGATCGGACCGTCATGGATCGCGGCCATCTGGACCGTGCCCAGTTGCAGGCCTTCCATAATTTCCGAGCCACCGCCCAGCTGCGACGCCGGGAAGATCTGAACGTCGATGGAGCCCGAGGTCTTGCCTTCGACGCACGCCTCAAAGGCCAGTGCCGCGGCATGCTTCGGCGAGCTCAGGTCAGCCGATTGAAAATGTGCGTATTTCAGTTCCTTGGCCGACGCAGCGCCCGCGGCGGTCATTGCGATGACGGCGGTTGCTGTCATCAGTTTCGACATGGTTTTCATGAGGTTCCTCCCTTTCATGTCAGTTTGCAAATCCAAAGAAGTTGGGGACAAAGGTGCTGATCTCGGGGATCAGAATGACCAGGAGCAGCACAACAAGTTCCGCCACCAGCAACGGTAGAACCGCCTTCGACAGCCCTTCGATTTTCAGTTGACCGACTGTGGCGATCACGAACAGCACCGGCCCGACCGGGGGGGTGATCATGCCGATGGTCAGGTTCAGCACCAGCATCATCCCGAATTGCAGCGGATCGATCCCGGCCGAATAGGCGATCGGCCCCAGGATCGGCGTCAGGATGATCAGCGCTGGCAACGTGTCGATGAAAAAGCCGCAGATCAGCGCGAAACCGGCCAGAATGAACAGGATGCCCAAACGGTTGTCGGTGATCTGTGTGATCAGCTTTGCCAGCTCCTGCGGGATCTGCAGATAGGTCAGCAGCCAGGCGAAAATCGACGCCATCGCCACAATCAGGAACACGGAAGAGGTCACAACGGCGGCCCGCACAAACGCGCCATACAGGGCGGGCAGGGTAAAGGCCCGCATGACCACGCCCAACAGCAGAGCATAGGCCGATGCCACCGCCCCCGCCTCGGTCGGGGTGAACACGCCACCCAAGATCCCGCCCAGAATGATGGCTGGCATGATTAGCGCGGGCAAGGCGCCCAGGCTGGCGCCGCGCAATTCTCCCATCGTGGCGCGTGTGTCGCGGCCACGATAGCCATGGCGCGTCGAAACGATGTGATTGGCAACCGCCAGCGACAGGCCCAACAGTATGCCGGGTACTATCCCCGCAAGGAACAGTCCGGCAACGGTCACACCCTTGGTCGAAATCGCAAAGATCACGGCCAGGATTGACGGCGGGATGATCGGCCCGATGGTCGCCGTCGCCGCCGACAACGCGCCCGCATAGTTCTTTTCATAACCTGCCTCGCGCATCATCCGCATGACGATGGCGGACGGTCCCGCCGCATCGGCCAGGGCCGAGCCGCTGATGCCCGCAAACAGCATCGACACCAGAATGTTCACATGGCCAAGGCCACCGCGCACATGGCCGACCAAGGCATTGGCAAACCGCAATAGCGCGCGGGTCAGCCCGCAGGCGGTCATCAGCTCGGACGCGAGGATGAAGAACGGCACCGCCATCAGCGGGAAACTGTCGATGCCTGCGAACATCCGCTGCGTCGCCACCAGCGGGTTCAGCCCGCCATTGATAAAGATCGCCGACAGCCCGGCAATGCCCATGGTGAAGGCCACTGGTACGCCCAGAAACAGGGTCGCGAAAAACAGGATGATCAGGGTCTTTGCCATCAGCTTACAGCCCCACCTCGAAATCCTGCGCCACGAACCGCTTGGCGAAGAACGCCAGCTGGATCAGGAACAATGCACAACCGATCGGAATGGCCAGATAGGGTATGCCGCGGGAAATGCCGGTCGACATGGTTTCCTTGTTCCAGCCGAATTCGACGAACTTCACGCCTAGCCACAGCATCGTCGCCATGAAACCGAACATCACCAGCACGATGCCCCACCGCAGCGCTCGCGCCACGACCCCCGGCAATGCGTCGGGCAGCGCCATGATCGCCACCAGCCTGCCTTCGCGCAGCGCCAATCCTGCCCCGCAGAACGCGCCCAGGATCATCAGGTGGCGCGCCGTTTCTTCGACCCAGGCAAATGACGCGCCGAACCCGTAACGCCCAACCACGTTGGCGAACACGATCACGAACACCGCCGCCAGCGCCATCGCGACCAGGGCCCGGTTCACGGCCACGATCCATGTTTCCAATTGCTGCAAAGTCGCTCCTCCCGATGCGGCTTCGTTGTGGATAGGTAAACTGGCATACAGTATGCTACCTGTCAACACTGCCACATTGTATGCCAGGTGGACCGCTGTTATGTTCGTGGGGAGGAGAGCCAGATGTCAGCATTCAACCGCCCAAAATCATTGACCGAATTGGTGACCGAAAATTTGCGGGACCGTATCGTGGCAGGTGATTTCGAACTCGGCAGTCAGCTGTCCGAGGCCCGAATCGCCAAGGATCTACAAGTCAGCCGCACCCCGGTTCGCGAGGCGATCAACCGACTGGAAATGGAAGGTTTGCTGGTTGTCGAACCGCAGCGCGGTTCATTCGTTTTCAACCTCGAAGCTGACGAGCTCGCCAAACTCTGCGATGCACGCGTCTGCCTGGAAACTGCGGCGCTGACCCATGCCATCGCCGCAAATCCAGATCCTTTGTACAAGGCGCTGTCAGCCTGCGTCGATCAGATGACCCTTGCACGCAACGCTGGAAACGATACGGATTATCTGGCGCAGGACACGCATTTCCATCAGTGCCTGTTTGATCATTCTGACAACCGTTTTCTGAACGATGCGTATCAGACAATCGCGCTGAAAATGGCCGCTCTGCGTAACCGTCTGGGGCACCATCCAGAGCATATGGACAAGTCGTTCCGCGAACATCAGGAACTTGTTGAAGCCGTCAAGAAGCGGGACACCCACAAGGCTCTTGCAATCTTAAAGGCGCATATCGATCGCAAAGAGGGATCGTATTGGAACGATGCCACCGTGGCGACGACCACCCGTTAAATTCTTGATGGGCAACACTGTTGGTCTTGGGAAGTTGCGCCTCTGTTTGGTTCTTGCAGAAAGTTTTGGGCAGCTCGTCTCACGCAACCAGCGGCCATGAAGTCGGAGTGTTTAGTTGCGCAAGCAGGACGCAGGCGGCGGCTGGGATAGACGGCGAACATTTCGGGCGAGGAGAGATTTACATCTGCATCCGCCCCCTCGTGAATGCCGTCTGACACCATGTCACGCAGCAGGACGTTGAACACCAAGGTCTCTCGCTCATGGTTCGATGATATTTCCAGTGCTGCTCTGGCTTGAGTTTGATGCCAGCAACAGGCGGCATTCAAAGCGAACTTCAGAAACTGCAACAGCGCATGGCCGGGAAGCGCCCGGAATGACAACGTCCATTTCAGATCCATAGCTGGCAATCAGATGCACCTAGACAATTGGCTGAACCGAGCGCTGAGCGGACAACGTCGGTCGTCACTTCCAAGTGCGCCTGACTATAGATTGCTTCTGATCTCGTTGACTGTAACAATCCGTTATGGATCGACGTCTCACCACAATAGTTGCTGCTGATCTGGTTGGATTTTCGCGCATGATGGCCGCTGATGAAGAAGGGGTTATCCGTCGGTTGAAAGCGGCGCGGAAGGATGTTGTCGACCCTGCCATAGGTGAAGCCGGCGGACGCATTATCAAGACGATGGGCGATGGCTTGCTAATCGAGTTTCCGTCCCCAGTCGTTTGTCTGCGTGCAATGATCGCTGTTCAGGAGGAGATGGCCGTACGCGAAACAGGGCCCGAGAACCAACGTCTCCGTCTCCGTGTCGGAATAAACCTTGGCGACATTGTAGAGGACGGTGACGATATTCTGGGCGACGGAGTAAATGTGGCGGCGCGGCTGGAGAGCCTCGCCCCGCCGGGCGGGATATGTATATCCCGCGCGGTGTTTGATCAGCTTCGGGGCAAGATTGACAGGCAAACGACGGCTCTTGGCCCGCAGATGGTCAAGAATATCCCTGAGCCGGTGGAGGCGTGGCGCGTCGAGATTGCAGGTGCGGCGACGCCCATAGCAGACAAAGAACGTGCCTCTGTCGCCGTGTTACCGTTCCAAAACATATCATCTGATCCAGAGCAGGAGTTCCTTGCCGACGGGATCGTGGAAGACGTGATCACCGAGCTCAGTCGATTCCGAGGCCTATTTGTCATCGCTCGAAACTCCACGTTTGCTTACAAGGGCGCGGCCAAGGATGTGCGCCAAATCTCGCGCGAATTGGGCGCGCGTTACGTTGTGGAAGGTTCGGTGCGCCGCTCGGGTCAACGGCTGAGGCTGACAGCCCAGCTCATCGATGCAGAAACCGGCGTCCATCTCTGGGCCGAGCGCTGGGACCGCACAATAGACGATCTCTTCGATCTGCAGGACGAGCTGACCCGGGCAATTGTTACCGGGGTAGAACCGGAACTCGGTGCGCACGAACGCTCTTTGGCCCGCAGAAAACCCGTCGAAAGCCTGACCGTTTGGGAGCTCTGCCATCGCGGTGATGATTGGCAGGCCAGGATCGACCTTGAACGTTTTGCCAAGAGCGAGGCGCTTTTCCGGCGTGCACTGAGCCTCGACCCGGAAAACGCGCGCGCTCATGTCATGTTGGCTCGGCTCATGATCTCGCGCGTTCTACTTGGCATGACCGAGGACTCCGAGGGCGCGCTCGAAGAAACGCTGTCTCTGGCGCGGCGCGCCGTGGAGTTGGATGACCGGGACGACATGGCTTACTACATCCTCTCTATGGCCTTGTCAGAGGCAAGAGATTACTCCGGAGCAATGGAAGCGATCGACCGTGGGCTGGCGCTGAATATCAATAACGCGCGGCTCTACTATGGCAGAGTCTTTTGCCTTTTGGTTCCGCCGCTGAGCGCGTCCACCGCAGAAGCCATCGCGACAGATCTTGCGCAGGCCGAGCGCCTGTCACCGACTGACCCGATGATCGTGCATTTCCGCGCCGTAGCCGGCAATGCCTGGCTCTGCTCAGATGCGCCTGATGCCGAACAGCGCGCGTTGGAGGCTTATGAAGCGGCCAGCCGTTTACCCAACGCTTTGTGGTTCCACAGCCTTGTTGCTGCTGCGCTCCGAGCCAGCTTTGGTGACCGGAAAACAGCACGCGACCATATAGTGACGACGTTGCGCCGCAATCCCAACGCATCTCTGGCCGCGGGTCCTGACGCTCTGCCCAACGCGCATTGGAAGGCAAGCTGGCAACGTCTGATGCGATTTGCAGACGATCTCGTCGAATTGGGCCTGCCGCGAGACTAGTTCGGTAGCTTCTGCTGTGTCTCGCTAGGCAGTCGTTCAAACCGATTATATCGAATGACTGCTTCGAGCCCATTTCAACCATTGCTGCAGCTGGTGTTAACGGCGACTCCGTCAGTGTAGTCGCGATTGAATGTTCTATTGGCCCGTCGTTGGCAGCAACCGATTACAATGGGTTTTCCATCTCGGCTTCAGCGGCCATCGTTCAGCGCCTGATTGATAACTGTTTCAACTTCGCTGACCGACAAGGTTCGGGGATTTGTTGCCGCAGCACTGTCTTTCAGCGCCTTTTTCGCGATGCGGGTGGCACAATCATTGGGTACATTGATCTCCGACAGTGTTTGCGGGATGGCGACTTCATCAAGTAAAGCGCAGACCCAGTCATAAAATGCCTCGAAAGAGGTATCCGCGAGCCCTACCGCCTGCGCCATTGGCGTGACCTTGTCAGCAATTTCGGGCGCGTTGAACCGCAGAACTGCGGGCAGCAGGACTGCGTTGGTAAGCCCATGTTGGGTGTCATATTCAGCCCCCACCATGTGAGAGATCGCGTGCACCAACCCCAACCCTTTCAAGAACGAGACACCCGCGAGACAGGAACCCGCGAGCATTGCCCCGCGAGCTTCAAGGTTTTCCGGCTCACGCACTGCCACTGGCAACCAGCGGGCGACAAGACGCATTCCTTCCAATGCCAAACCATCGCAAAGCGGGTCAAATCTTGGCACGCAATAGGCCTCAATTGCATGAACCAAAGCGTCAACGCCCGTCCATGCTGTCAGGTGTGGGGGCAGCCCAACGGTGATTTCCGGATCGAGTATGGCGAAGGCGGGTTTCAGTTCGGCATGCCAGACACACCATTTCATCTTGCGCACCGTGTCGGTGATCATGGCGGTGCTTTCGGTCTCAGCACCGGTACCAGCCGTGGTCGGAATGGTAATCAGCTTTGGAAATGCCGGGTGCCGGGTCATATCCGGTGGGGTTTGTTCAAACTCAAATGCCCACAGATCAATGTCATTGTTGGCAACCAATGCAATCGCCTTGCCGCCGTCCATGCCGCTCCCACCACCAATAGCGATTATTCCATCATGACCATTGGCCAGATATTGGGTTTTGCCTGCCGCGATCTCATCGTCTCTCGGGTTGGGGGAGATATTGGAATAGAGCGTCGAGGACAGGCCGCCTTCCTCTAGATAGAGTTTCAGGTCGGTCAGAAATGGCAATCCTGCGCTGTTACGATCCGTCACGATCAGAGGGTTCCACATGCCTGAGGCTTTGCAGAAATCGGAGATTTCTTTCAGGCGACCGGGGCCATAGGCGATTGGCACTGGGAAGCTCCAATCCTGAGGGTCGAGATAGCTCATGGGTCGGTTTCTCCAAGCTTGGGGTCATGGTTGCTGAGTGGGAATCATTCAGGGACGCTGGCGGGGAAGTTGGCGAGGTCCGTAGGAACGGATAGATCGCCGACCATAGACGCAGGCTCCCGCGATATTGTCCACGCCGGTCTGTCGAAACGCAAAGTCGCTGAACGTCACACTTGAAGCTTTGGATTTTGATGTCAACGGTTGGCTGACGTCAAGCGCATGCCCCCCCTTCGCGAGCCAATGCATGAGGAGTGACGACGACGAGTGGAGCTCATGATATCATCGCTGCGACCAGTGACCATTAAGTCCTGCTTAGCGGTTGTCGGATCAGATTGCAGTGAATGACAGCTTTCCGCCGATTTCACCCATCCTAGGCTTCGGCCCTCTAGTCCTCTCAGCAATCTTCTCCCCCAAGAACCCATCCCAGATCTTGTCCACCAGTTCCCGAACCTCAGGATGATCTGACCACCTATGCACGTCTATTGGTCTGGAGTGCCAAGGGTTAAGGTTATGGTCAGTCATGCTCGGGCCTCTTGTGGGGAGTTCTGCTTAGGGTTCTCTGGCGGGGGATCCCTACCAGGGTTCCCTACCCAGGTTCTTCTCTTCTCACTTAGTCATCTTATCCATTACTTATACCTATTAATGAGTATAGATAACCTATGGTAAGAGGACCCTCTGGGTGGGGCATAAACAGGGGCATTCTCAGGACCCTTGGGATACCTGACTGCTTGTTCTTCTGATCTCAAGGAAGATGGCTGGGGTGGCAGGAATTCCAGCCTGATGATCCCTTTCTTCGCCTTACCCTGCTAGAGAGCCAAACAGGGGCATTCCTGGGGGTCTTTCTGTGGCTGGATACCCTTGGGGTAGGCCCTGTGGGAGGGGTGCTGTAGAGGCCACAGAGAGGGCCTCTGGGTGGGGCTCTGGGTGGGGTTGTTCTGATGTGAGGGACCTAGTCGGGGAATTGGTACTAGTAATGCACTGACTGACTGAAGAAGAGGGAGGAAAAACCCGGTGGTGGAGGTCTGTCCAGGGACGGGTCGGAAAAAGAAGGGAAGGAAACCCCGCCTAGATAGCCCGAGTTGGGGAGGGTCCAGACGGGGTAAAGAGGGGGGGTTAGTGGTTACCCAGATGGAGAAACAAAGCGGACATTGCTGCGGAGTACCGCCAACGACCGCGAAGAGCCCAAAGCGGCCTTACCCTGACCCTTCCGCGCTGCTGCCGGTGAACAATCACTAAATTCCGTCAACTGAAGTTTGACGATAAGCGCTGTCGAATTGTCTTGCTTTCGCATCGTGGCTCATCTCAGGGTGTCAGGCTTCTTCCTGAGGCAGTCCCGACCAGCTTGGTCACAGAAAACTTATCCCTGATTGGATTGGTCGGGACTACATAGCTCCGAGTGTAACCCGTTGCGGGCGCTATGCCCGTTTGAACCAGCTAGTGGAAGATGACGACTGAGCTTGCTATTTGCATTGCTTGTCGTCATAAGTCATCTGCGACCGTTATCGCACCTCGACCAACTGTCTCCCTAGAAGGCTTCAGTCTCGATTGCTCTGACTGACGCCAAGGCCATCGCAAAATGTGGGTGGCACAATTCAAAAGGAGACCACGGTATGGCCAATGGCACCGTGAAATGGTTCAACACAACTAAAGGTTTCGGATTTATTGCGCCAGATGATGGCGGCAAGGATGTATTCGTGCATATCTCAGCGGTAGAACGCGCTGGGCTTACCGGCCTTGCAGACGACCAGAAAGTGACATTCGACGTGGAGGCTGGCCGTGACGGCCGCGAAAGCGCGACGAACTTAGCGCTCGCGTGATTGAAATCGACGCCTAATTTGCGGGCGGCGTTGGAATAGTCCGGCGCCGCTCGTGTCCATTTGGAAGTATAGGCGGTCAGCCCCGCCGGAAGTTCATCGAAAAACACGCAGACATATGGGATGGCCATCCTGGTTCATCCGCCAAGAATAAGGTCTGCCATTAGCCGCAGTAGGCTCGAACCGGGTCCTAGGGAGAACCGTATGGATGATAGCAACAGCATGGACTACGAGATCGGAACCGAAGCACAGGTACATGCCCAACGCATTGCGTTCAGCGCATTGGTCGCAATCATTGATGACGGCGAACCGAATGGTCTCGCCGCGACGCTCTCAAGGGTTCTGGCAAGTCTGTCTGAGAGCATTGAGATCGAGGATGTTTCCGCAGCCCTGCGAGATATTTCAAACGCGATTTCGGATCACTAAATGTCCCGGGACAAGTCAATCAACATGGTGCAATCACCCAAACAGGAAAACCATCATACGTTGGTGAAGGAAGGGAAAATTGTCGGCACAGTTACAATAATCGGTCAGAACGAAGTACAGCTACAAAGCACAAATGGTGAAGTTCTCGGAGTGTACGAGAACACAGATTTTGCAGTCGCTCGGCTTGAAGAGTTGATCGACTTACAGGAGTTTCGGATCGACCCTCTCGGATAGTTCCCGAGCAATCGGTCGTCGTGGCCAGCTGATGCTAAATGTATTGTGCAAGTTGTTGTTCCGCAACGTTGCAAATGACTGCTTTGTCCGCACAGCGGACATCTTGGCCGTGCGGTTCGAATGTCTGCTTTCGTTTTCTCACCAACCAGAAACTCTGAAGGTGCGTTCCAGGGCAGCCGCTTTTTCCGTTCTGTGGTGGCTTGTGTGGCGGCATGCGAAGCTTGGGCTGTCATGTGTCTTGCTTTGTTCGTTTCTGTCGCGAGGTCCCTTGAACTAATCTGTCTGATCCCCCGTACAGGGTTCCGTTCGAAGGCTGCGCCGGGCTGCCGGCGTCACACTTTGGCGCGCTGATCTTCCGTCTGGGAGTTTGAATAGACTGCCCCCAACAGCCAAACTCTGCGCCTTTGAACTTGAAGTGTTCCCGCGGCAAAAAGATCAAGGCTGCATCTGGCCAGTGATCCAGAATGTCGTGGTTCTGTCCCATCGACAGGAAAGGCATCGCAAGCCCCGGTCCGGGTTCCGTTGCGACGGATCTGAGCTGCGGAAATACGGCCTCTTGATCGAGCACTCCAAATTCAGTGTTGGTGTTGCGCGTCTTTGAGCGCAAAGGGCGCGCTGACGATCTCTGGCTTACCCGGCAAAATGGCGAAAGACTTTGTGATCCAAACTGGCAGCGGCCAACAGGCCCCCCCAAAGCGCACCGGGAATGCCCGGCGTCGCAACGTCCTGACCGGCCAGGTACAGACCCGGGACGGGTGTCTTGGCTCTCAGCCCATCGCACATCAGACGCTCAGGTGTCACATCAAGCCCGTAAAACGCGCCGTGATGGTGCCCTGTAAATGTGACGGTTGAAAGAGGTGTCGAAAGTTCGTGGTAGACCAACAACTTGGCGAGGTCCGGAAAGTACGCTTTGAACTGAGCCAACAAGGTTTCTTCGGCCCGGCACTTGAAGTCGGCATAGTCTGCGCCTCGATCCCCAATGGTCCGATCAGACCACTGCGCCACGGTTGCCCAGTCCGCCCAGACGATCGCCTGACCCATGTGTTTCTGACGCGGGCCAGGGTCGTGCGCAGGGTTCTTGAGCGACTCGAAACCTACCGTCATCTGCGGCGGCGCGGAATCCGGGGCGTCTGTCCAAAGCACATCGGCCTTGCCTGTCGGAAAGAACCAGTGATTGGCCTTCGTCGCACCCGCGGCCTCAATGTCGCCCTCAAACCCAAGGAACAGGTCGAAATGCGCGATGCTGGACGGCAGAGCACGGATCTGCGCCTTCCAATCATCAGGACCGCAATCGTCGGGCAACAGGGCCTCGATCGTCTCGCGCGCCCCAATGTCCGAGATCACGGCAGCGGCCCGGATCTCGGCACCGTCATGCGTTCGCACGCCAACCACGGTTTTGTCATCAAACAGCAGGCTCTCGACGCGGACACCAGCACGTGTTTCACCGTTGTTCCCGGTGATCGTTGGAAGAATATGCTGGGCATAGGCCGAGGCGCCACCGGACGGGAACCATGCCCCGCTCGGTAGATATGCTCCGGCGATCAGGGCGTGCATGGCAAAGCTAGCCTTGCTGGGACGTCCGCCGTGATCGCCCCACTGGGCCGCAAAAACGGCCGCCAATTCGGGGTTGTCCGTTATGTCGTCTATGACCTGCTGGGTCGTTCGGTTGCACCATCTGGAAATCGCGCGACGATTCCACCAATCCAGCATGTTTCCCGCAATCTCTGGCATCGCCCGGGTCGGCAAGATCTTGTAAACGGTGTCTTTTCCATCCCGCAGCGCCTGTGTCCATGCTTCTATCGCGCCACTTTCATCCGGGAAGCGATCCTTGAGATCTCTTTCCTGCGCTTCATAGGGGCGTGTCAGCGACAATGGCTCGGCCGATCCGATGTGAAGGGTGTCATAAACTGACCCGAGGGACGTGAAGTCCATCGGAGTATCGCACAGCCAATCCAACAGTGAACGCGCCCGGTCACCAGGTGCCATTTCGCTAAGGTAATGAACGCCGACATCCCATGTGAAGCCGTTGCGCGAAAAGCTGTGCGTCTGCCCGCCCAGGACATGGTGTTGTTCCAGAAGCAGAACCCGGTGGCCAACCTGTGACAACGCAGCGGCTGCGGCCATCCCGCCCATGCCCGAGCCGATGACGATTGCATCCCAATACTCGTTTCCTGCGTCGGCCATAATGATAACTCCTTAAACAAGCATGGAATGGTGTGTGGCCCGGGACACCAATTCGTTTGCGGCAAAGTCATGTGAGGCCACGATGACAAGACCTGGCAGGCGTTCCCTGAGGTTTCGAACCTTTGCAAACGATGCGCGTAGGGTTTCGGGATCTCCTGTGCCGGCCACAATGTCCTGGTCCAGCAACGTGCCTTCATAGGTCAGGTCTGCCACCAGCAGGATCGGGGCCCATCCTTTCTGACGGATCAGCATCGAGATCGAACCCTTGGTGTGCCCGGGTGTGGGCAGAAGGATCATCGAGCCATCGCCTGCCAGATCAAAGACGCCATCAAATGCGTCAAACAGCGGATCGTCTGTCGGGGCAAATGACATGGGCCGCCAGTTTGCCGAAGGTACTTCGATATGCTCGCGCAGAGTCCAGTCCCGTTCCGGATGGGGTTCGGACAGAATGGCCCATTCCTGTTCGCTCACAATCAATTCGGCCTGAGGGATCTGTTCGATGCCGCCCACATGGTCAAAGTGAAGATGCGAGATCACCGCAGTCCTGATATCGCCAGGATTTACACCTTTGGTGTTGAGGACATGGTCGATACGGTCGTTTTCCTTCAGCTTCAGCTTGAAAATGCGGGGCAACAGAAATCGTCCGATGGCCTGCTTTATGTATCGACTGTCCAAACCTATCGCCGGATCAATGCCCGTATCGAACAGGACGAGGCCGTCCCGGTGATCGATCAGGAAACATTGCAAGGGCAGGGGAACCCAGTCGCGCCCGAAGAACACCCACCAAAGCTGGGGCCGTTTGCTGCCGTAGCGATGTTCCCTGTGCTGCTCGGCTTGCCCGCATTGCAACACCTGTATCGATGCAATCGGGTGATCGACACTATCACATTCGTCTTGATGTCGCTCGTGCGGGTCCGCCACCATAAGCTCCCCCGAAACACTTAAAATCTAGTAATCCAAACCGCTACAAAAGGTGGGTTTGGTACAACTCAATCCACCGTCTTAGGCATCTTTTCGCACATACCGATCCGGGCTTCGTTGATGTGCATCAATCCGAGAAAATGGCGACCCTGCCGCAGTGCGGCCGAAAGGCTGCACTGGGCCAAGGCGAAGCCTGTCCGGTGAAATCGGATCGTCACCCGGCGCAGGGCATCCGCAACGCTCTGGTTTCTAAACGGACGAGCCAGCAATGCGTTGACTGTGTTCAGGCTTCAAAATGAAGGTAATGCCGCACAACCGGCCCCGAGCTCCTTGTATCGAATTTTTTGATCCGGGCCTGTTCGACACTGTCCGAGACCGTCAGCCGATCGTGTTGGGCAAGGTGTTCATTCCAGCTCGCGACCTCAAAGCTCTCGATCCAGATTTCCGGGTTTTCGACACTTTGGATCAGCGACCACTTGAAGGCACCGTCGCGGTATCGCTGGGCAGACCAGGCCTGCAGTGAGCGAACGAACTCTGCCCGGTCTTCCGGTCGGATATGGTACTCGACCTGAACCCGCGCGGCGCGGTCCGCCGAATGTCCGGTGTCCAGATCCAGGTCGGGTGCAGCTGGCCACAGCATTGCCGGGCTTAAATCAAGCTCTTCGCCCTGGCCCAGCCGGGCCTTTCTGGTGAAAAACAATCCCAGGACCAAACCCGCAGCGGCAAGACCCAAGGCCATCGGGATACCAGACGCCTGGGCCACCTGACCCCAGATTGCCGCGCCAAGCGCCATGGACCCAAAGAACACCATCAGGAAAATGGCCATTCCGCGTGCCCTGACCCAATTGGGCAAAGCCAGTTGTGCGGACACGTGGAATGTCGTCAGAACAGCAATCCAGGAAAATCCGCCGACAAATGCGGCCACCATCGCAAGGACCGAGTTTTCCGCAAGCGCAAGCAGGACCAGCGCCACCGCAGTTCCGGCAGTCCCGGCAGCAACCACCTGATCGGCTGATGCGCCGCCTCGTAGCTTGGGCAGAGCGAGCGCCCCGGTCACGGCACCCGCGCCAACCAAGGTCAGCAGCAAGCCGTATAGTTCAGCCCCACCTTGGGGCATGTTGCGTGCGATCAGTGGGAGCATGGCCCAATAGGCTGAGGCAAATAGGAAAAATGCAGCGGCCCGGACGAGCGTGGCCAGCAAAGCATGATTATAGCGCGCATGACGCAATCCCGTGGCCATCTCGGACAAGATCGGTTGATGTCCGTGTTTCTGGGTTGCCGGATCCGGCTTCCACGCCAACAGGGCCATGATGATCACCACGTGGCTGATCGCATTGACGACAAAGGGTGTGGACAACCCAATGCTTACGATGAGAACTCCGGCCAAGGCAGGACCTATCGCCCGGCTGATATTGATCCCCATCGAGTTCAATGCGATCGCAGATTGCAGGTTGTCACGCGGAATAAGAGACGGCACCACAGCTTGCCAGGCTGGCGCCATGAAAGCGGCGCCGGTCCCGACGGCCAGCGTGAACAAGATCAGGACAAAAGGCGTCATCGCCTGCAGTTGGACAAGAACAGCAAGGGCCGCCACCACGAAAACCATGATAACGTTGATAACGATCAGCATCCGGCGCTTGTCCAGCCGATCCGCCAGCGTACCGGCGAAAAGTGCAAAGAGGAAAACCGGCAACGTTGTCGCCGCCTGAACCAGCGACACTATGGCTGGTGACGGGCTAAGCTCGGTCATGAGCCACCCTGCGCCCACTTCGTGCATCCAGGTTCCGATGTTCGAGATCAGGGTCGCACACCAAAGAAGAGCGAATGCCCGATAGCGAAACGGTGACCAGGCCGAAACGGGGGCGGCGGCCTCAGAACTGGATGACATCGGCCCACTCCTCTCTGTGCCGCATCGCCTGAGCCCGAACAAAGGGGCACAAGGGGACCACGCGCTGCCCGGCTGCGCGGGCATCCGCGATCAGGCGCGCGACCAGTTGTTGCCCGACGCCCATACCGCGCAGGCTGTCGGGGACGATAGTGCCGTCGGCGATCACCAGCGTGTCACTGGTTTTCGACAAAGTCAGCTCCGCAGCCCCTTCCAGGCCGGGCAAGGTTCCATAATACTTTGCTTTTGCACCTGAATCCGTTCGGGTGATCGTAGCAGTAAGGGTCATTTTGAAGCTCCCGACTGTGACAATTTTGAGGTTACACGCACCTT
Organism: Paracoccaceae bacterium; assembly: GCA_014872875.1. Classification (GTDB taxonomy): domain Bacteria; phylum Pseudomonadota; class Alphaproteobacteria; order Rhodobacterales; family Rhodobacteraceae; genus Aliisedimentitalea. The sequence continues at coordinate 184,628 of WKFI01000010.1, read as the reverse complement.
CAGGCCAGGGCGCAGAATCTGATCCGGGTTCGGAACACGCAGCCAGACGGTCAGCTTACCTGCGTCGTTCAACTCGTGACTGGCGCGCTCTGGCGAGAGTGCATCCCGAACAACGGTCCCATCCATGAGAGAAACCGAAACACTGAGGCGTTCGAACAGCTCTTCAAGCGATGACACCCCGGCTTGTGCCATGGTTGTTAGACGGGTGTCGTAGGCGACGTCATAAGCGACCAGAACGGGATCGATGACGATGACTTCTCCCAGCCCCTGATTGGTTTCGACTTCGATGAACATCCCTTGGATCGCCGTTGCCTTGGACACCACGCCCGAGATCGGTGCGCGTATCACGGCACGGTTCAAGGCGATCTGGGCGGCCGCGACCTCGGCTCGGGCGACAGCCAGTTGTGCTTCGGCGATCTTCTGGTCTGTCACGGCGGGGCTGGCAGACGCTTCTGCGGCCAAACCCCGCTTCTGAAGTTCACGCAGCCGGTTCGCACGCACTGTCGCTGCGGTAAAACCGGCTTCCGCCTTTTTAAGGCGCGCTTTTGCCATGTCCAAAACCAGCCTTGCGTCGGTTTCGTCCAATTGAATGAGTGGTGCGCCTGCCGTTACCTTGGCTCCGCTTTGGTGGAACACGGTTTCGACAACGCCGTCGATCCGAGTGGTGATAATGCCGCGGTCAGAGGGGTGAACCATGCCCTCGAACTCCAACACATCGGCAAGGGTGGCTGACCCGAACAGAATGGCGCCCGTTATGGAAACGACCCATTTCATGACACTTGTTTCTTCGCGGATGAGGCGGTGTCACCTTGGTCCTGAGTAAAGCTCTTGTTGTGAAGGCATTCGGATGCGGCCTCTTCGAGGGTCAGTCTTTTCTTTGCCCAACCCGTCACGCTTTCACCGATGAGCATGCCGAGCAAACCCAGCAAGGCTATGATCGGTGGCGCCGGCGAGCGGGTATTCAACAGCGCATAGATCACGCCGACCAGCAGGCCGACGACCAGAGAGATTACGTAGGCTTTCCAGTCCATATCACCCTCCGTCAAGCCACTAGCGCGCCGGGAGCGCCAAAGGTGTTGATCGGCGACCAATCAGGAAGCTCGGGAAGCGGGGCGGGACCAAAACCGGCGAACTCACCCTTGGCGTGAACGATTTTGCCACCTGTGAGTGTCAGATCGGCGGAAATATCTGCAATCTCGTCTTCCGCCACGGCAAAATAGTCCCGGTCCAAAACAGCAAGGTCGGCGAACTGACCCGGCTTCAATTGTCCCTTCTTTCCCTGTTCTCGGCTGAACCACGCGCCCGCCGCTGTCCAATGGCGCAGGGCGTCCTCGCGGCTGAGCCTGTTCTCGGCGGACCAGATCATGTCTCCTCCGCGTCCTTTCCCGGACACAGCCCAATGGATCGCCAGCCATGGATTGTAGGACGATACGCGCGTTGCATCGGTTCCGGCTGCCAGAGGGACACCCGAGGCCATCATCTTCTTGACCGGCATGACATCGCGCAGGGCGTCCTCGCCATAGCGATCCCGGTATGCGGTGGCCTGAAATGCAATGCGGTTCTGATAGGAAATCCCGCCGCCAAGCCGGGCGACCCACTCCATGGTTTTTTCGGACACGGTTTCGCCGTGGTCGAATATCCAGTTGAGTTCCTCCAGCCCCTTGTCCCGGCCGACTTCTTCGACCACCGAAAGCAGACGATGGGCGCTTTCTTCGTAGGTGCAATGGAACCGGATCGGCCAGCGGTTTTCGAACAGGAACTCCAGGACCGGTTTCAGGTCGCCTTCCATGCGCTTGGGCAGTTCGGGCCGGGGGTAGGAAAAATCCTCGAAATCATAGGCCGAGGCGACAAGCATTTCGCCAGCACCAACGCATTTCAGGAAATCATCGCCCTGATCCGGTTTGACGATGTCATTCCAGCGTTTGAAGTCGTCCAGTTCCAAGGTCGGGCGCTGCGCAAACAGCTGATAGCCGATCCGAACCGTCTGCTCTCCACGGCGATTGAGCTCACTGATCACGCCATAGTCGTCCGGGTAGTTCAGGAAACCGCCTGCGCAGTCCAGCGCCGAGGTCAACCCCAGCCCGTTCAACGCCCGGAAATAGTGTTTGGTCGATAGCAGCTGTTGTTCAAAGTCGAGCTTGGGGGCCATGTCCAGCAGCGCATAGAGAGGCTGTGCATTCGGACGTGCAAGGGCCAGACCGGTCGGGTTTCCCTGCTCATCACGTTCCAGGCGACCTGATATGAAGGGTTCATAGTAATGACTGTCGATCCCCAGTGCACGCAGCGCGGCCTTGTTCAGCCAGGCTCGATCATAGAGGTGCAGAACATAGACCGGAACGTCAGGCGCGACCGCGTTGATTTCGTCGATCGTCGGCAGTCGCTTTTCGGCAAACTGATCTGCCGACCAACCGCCCACCACGCGGATCCATTGCCCTGCCGGAGTGCGCTGGGCTTGGGCCTTGAGCATTGCGAGCCCGTCCGCCAATGAAGGCACGTGATCCCAGCGCAATTCCATGGCAAAGTTGTTGCCTTGCCGAATGATATGGGTGTGGCTGTCGATCAGCCCCGGGATCACGCGGCGGCCCTGCAAATCTATGGTCTTGGCGTCTTTGGCATCTGCCATAAGGTCAGCATCGGTTCCCGTGGCCTCGACCTTTCCGCCCGTGATCGCAATGGCACTGGCCTCGGGCTGGTCGGGGTCGAACGTCGTGATGCGCCCGTTGTAAAGGATTAGGTCTGCCATCCTGCATCTCCGTCTAAAGGGGGTGGGACACCAGTGCTGGCGCCCGGTTCGTTTCAGAAAACCGTCAGCGGTTGAGTTTGCTGCAAGATCACGGGGGACCAGTCAGGGCTGATCGGGGGGATGTGCCGCAGGTCGTGGTGCGCAAATCTACCTGCACCGTAAACAACTTCGCCGCCCATCACGGTCAGCTCGGATTTGAGCTTGGCAATCTCGGCGTCCGTTACCGTGAAGTAGTCCCGGTCGAGAACGGCGAAATCTGCCATTTGACCCGGGGCGATGGCCCCCTTGCGGCCCGCATCGCCGGTGAACCAGGCCGAGCCGGTTGTCCAGATCCGCAGGGCTTCCTCGCGGGTCAGCAGGTTGGCATCGTCATACATCGGCATTCCGCCGCGCGAGAGCCCGGTGGTCATCCACTGGATCGAGAACCACGGATTGAACGAGGTCACGCGCGTCGCATCCGTACCGCCGCCGACTGGTACGCCAAGGTCGAGGATCGCGCGGAAGTTGGGCGTGGTTTTCAGCTTTTCGAGGCCATAGTTGGCGACAAAGTCCTCGGCCTGGAACTGAATGCGGTTCTGCAGGGCAATGCCTCCGCCAAGTGCCGCAATGCGTTCCAGGTTCCGCTGGCTGAAGGTTTCGACATGGTCGATGAACCAACCCGGAGTCAAACCGGCGCCTTTGGCGACGTCCTCATAGACGGGCAGCAGGCGGTCTCCCGTCTCATCATAGGTAATATGCTGACGGAACGGCCACCCGCCTTCGCCCAGAACGGTCATGATCTGCCGCTGATAGTCCTCGGCATCCGCGTCGATATCCGGGCGCGCGTCCGCAAAGATTTCATAGTCATAGGATGCCCAGGCCAGGTTTTCACCCGCCCCAACGAATTTCAGCAGATCATCGCCACTGCCAGCGCGCGTGCTGGCGGTCCATTTCTGATAATCGGACAGTTCCTGTCCCTTGTGCTGCGGAAAGGAATGATACCCGATACGAACGCTTTGCAATCCCTCGTCATGCATCCAACCGATGACGCGATAGGGATCCGCGTCCGGGAATTCCATCCCTCCGCCGCCCGCGTCCGAAACAGAGGTGATCCCGAGACCGTTGAGCGTGTCGAAATACTGTTGCGAGCTGTTGATCTGATCGCGGATCGACAGCTTTGGCGCGGCTGCAAGGGTTCGGTACATGACCAGCCCCGAAGGCGCCGCCAGCAACCGCCCCGTTGCAGTTCCTTCGACATCCTTTTCGATGATACCGCCGGGATATTCCGGGTGGCCGGGCTTGTCATAGCCGTACCATTCAACAGCTTTGGTGTTCAGCAATGTCAGCTTGTAGAGGTGATGGATCAAAACCGGATGGTTCGGGGCAACTGCATCCAGTTCCGCAACCGTCGGCAAGCGTTTTTCCTTGAGCTGGAATTCGCTGAAACCTCCGGCAACGCGAATGAACTGCCCCTCGGGCGTGCGTTCGGCCTGCATCCGCAGCAGGTGCAAAGCTTCTTCCAGGCTGTCGATGCCATCCCAGCGGACTTCCAGATTGTAGTTCACCGCCCCACGGATTGCGTGCGTGTGGCTGTCATTCAGCCCGGGTATGACCCGCTGTCCATTTGCGTCGATCACCTGGGTGAACGGACCGATCAGCGGCCGGATTTCCGCGTCACTTCCGACCGCAATAAAGGCACCATCCTTGACTGCCAGCGCCGAGGCTTCGGGTTTGTCCGGATCCATGGTCGTGATCCTGCCGTTGATCAAAACCAAATCCGCCGTCTGTGTTTGGACTGCTGCGGACAAAGGGGCTGCAATCAGGGTTGCTGTACCTGCCAGCAATTGGCGGCGGTCAATCTGGGTCGGCATGGTCGGTCACCTTGTTTCCGGACAAAAGAGGATCCGTCCGGCCCAAAGGGCCGGTCGGCATTCAGCTGTTTGAAAGCCCTGTCTGAGGTCGAAAAACCTCGACAGGATGTGCCGGATTACTCGGCCGCGATGGGGGCTGGCACCGGGGCCATGGTTGGTCCGTGCTCGACCCGCTCTGGCGCCTTGTGAACCATGGTGTAGGCGTAATCGACGCCCATGCCATAGGCTCCGGAGTGTTCTTTCACGAGGTCAATGACGGCGTCATAGGTGTCACGATGCGCCCAATCGCGCTGCCATTCCAGCAGCACCTGCTGCCAGGTCATCGGAACAACGCCGGCCTGAACCATTCGGTCCATCGCATAGTTATGCGCATCAACGGATGTCCCGCCCGATGCATCCGCAACCATGTAGATTTCATACCCGCCTTCCAGCATCGCGCTGAGGGCAAAGGTGGTGTTGCACACTTCGGTCCAAAGACCTGAAACGATAACCTTCTTGCGGCCGTTCTGCGCCAGCGCATCCCGCACTTTCTGATCGTCCCAGGAGTTCATCGAGGTACGCTCAAGCAAAGGATGTTCGGGGAAAACGCTCAGAAGCTCGGGATAGGTATGCCCCGAAAAGCTCTCGGTCTCGACTGTTGTAATTGTTGTCGGAATGTCAAAGATCTTGGCGGCCTTTGCCAACCCAACCGTATTGTTCTTCAAGGTCTGACGATCGATCGATTGAACGCCGAACGCCATCTGCGGCTGATGGTCGATAAAGATCAGCTGGCTGTTTTGCGGGGTTAGGACTTGCAGTTTCTCAGTCGTCATATCTGGACTCCTCAAAATATGTGGCCGACGGGCCGATTGGATGTCTTGTCAGGTCAGGTGGGGTGGATGGGCACAGGCGACAAACGATGGATTCTTGCCCGATGGAATAGTTCTGCTAACTTATCGCCATGCCATTTCGCCGCCTTCCAGCACTTGCGTCCTTGCGCGCCTTCGAGGCCGCCGCGCGGCTTTCGTCTTTCAAGGATGCAGCGGCGGAACTTGCCGTGACGCCAGGTGCGGTCAGCCAACAGATCAGGGCATTGGAAGATGATCTGGGTGTCAAGCTGTTCAATCGGGCGGTGCGCGCGGTGTCGCTGACCGAGGCGGGTCAATCGTTGCAGCCTGCGGTTTCGTCGGCGTTCCTGCAGTTGCGCGATGCCGTGGATCAGGTGCGCCCCAAATCCGTGCGTCCGTTGCGCGTGGAATCCAGCGGTCCGATCATCCGCAAGTGGCTTTTGCCGCGTCTGCATCGGTTTGCCGAGCGATACCCCGAGCTGCCAGTCAGTTTTGAAACCGTGAGCCAGATCACCTCTTTCGGCAAAGACGGTCCGGATGTTGTGATCCGCTTCACCAGGGCCCCCGGAGATGGCCTGTTCGCGGTCAAGTTGTGCGAGGACTTTCTGGTGCCGCTTGCCAGTCCAGCGTTGATCGATCAGCTGGGTTTGAAACAGGCGAAGGATATCGTGCGTGCCCCGCTTCTGCATGACACGAGCGCAGAGGTTTTCGGGCAGAACCTGAACTGGCCCAGCTGGTTTGCCATCACGGGGCTTGATACGGCCGGGGCGCAGCGCGGCATGCGCTTCGAGCGTCAGGCTGCCGATCACGCGATCGACGCGGCCGTGAACGGCGCAGGGGTTGTTTTGGCAAGGCGTTTCCTGGCCCGAAACGAGATGCTGGACGGGCGCCTTGTGATGCCATTTGGTCCTGTGATTCCGATGCATGTCAGCTACTTTGTCGTGTGCCAAAAAGGGGATGAGACTCGGCCCGAAATCGCCAGCTTCATCAACTGGTCCAGGGAGGAAGCCGCCGTTCTGGAAGACGACGCCGCATTCAGCGGCGCCGTCGCCTGACTCAGGTCAGAGCCATGTCAAACAGCAGGAACTGAGCATCCTGATCGGCCTCAAGCGTGATCTTCGGTTGGTTGGTGACGGCAAAGCCGTCGCCGGTTTCCAGTTTTGAACCGTTTGCCGACAGGGCCCCATGGGTCACTTGAATCCAGACACCGCGGTTTGGTCTTGTCAGGTGTGTCACGCTTTCACCCTGATCCAGAACGGAGCTGTACAAATCGACATCCCGATGGATCGTGACCGAGCCGTCGCGCCCATCGCGAGATCCCACAAGACGCAAAGTGTTCTGCCGTTCGGCTTCCACGAATGCCTGTTGCTCATAGCTCGGCGGAAGCCCTTCGCGTTCCGGTACGATCCAGATTTGCAGAAAATGGACGGGATCGGTCTTTGACGCGTTGTATTCCGAGTGTCTGACCCCGGTGCCGGCGGTCATGCGTTGGATATCGCCCGGGCGGATGATTGCGGACTCGCCCATTGAATCCTTGTGTTCCAATGCCCCATCCAGAACAACTGACAGGATTTCCATATCCGCATGGCCATGTGTGCCGAACCCGGCGCCCGGGGCGACCCGGTCTTCGTTTATGACCCGCAGCGGGCCAAAACCCATGAAATTGGGGTCAAGGTACTGGCCGAACGAAAACGAATGCTTGGAGTCTAGCCAACCAAAATTGGCTTTTCCGCGTTCGTCGGAATGTCTGATCCTGTGCATCATCGCCTCCATAGATCATGAATTGTTGTTGTGACTAAATTTGGCTTTTGCAATATGCGAGACAATTGCTCAAAATATCGACACACTGTCCCGGAATTCGAGCAGGTAGATCATGGACCGTTTTGCAGAAATTCGCGCTTTCGTTGATGTTGTCGATGCTGGCAGTTTTTCCGCTGCTGCACGCGCGACGGGCCAATCGCGCTCGGCGGTGAACCGTCTGGTTATTTCGTTGGAGGAACGTTTGGGTGTCCAGCTTTTGCACAGAACGACCCGTTCCGTTTCAGCGAACAGCAACGGCCACGCGCTTTACCAACGTTCAAAGAGACTTCTGGAGGATCTGGAAGAAATCGAGCACGCAGTCAGCTCGACCCGAAGGGAACCGTTTGGATTGCTTCGCATCAGCGCGCCACATTCGTTTGGAGAGCTGGACTTTTCCAAGATCGTTGCCGCCTTCCTCAAACGGTATCCGATGGTGACGATCGATCTGTCGTTCGAAAACCGGCTCGTTGACCCGATAGCCGAAGGATATGACATTGTTATCCGGGTGTCGGAACCGGACGAGCAAACCATGCTGGTCGACCACCGCGTGTTATCGCTGGACTATGTTCTTTGCGCGTCACCTGAGTATCTGGAACAGCATGGAGCCCCGACAACAGTGGAGGATCTGAGGTCGCATCGGCTGCTGTCCTTACATCAGGCCACACAGTCGGGGTATTGGACCTTTCTGGGCCCGGATGGCCCGATCAGGGTGCCCTTGCGCCCGGTTCTGAGTGCGAACGGGCTGGACGCTTTGTTGACCGCGGCGACATCTGGTCTGGGGATCTCGGTCCTGCCGGAATATGCCATTCGGTCCGAGTTGAAGTCAGGCAGCCTGCGCGCGCTTCTGGGCGAATACCGTTTTCCTTCACGGATGCTACAGGTTGTCTATCCCCCGGCGCGACACCTGTCGGCAAAGGTTCAGATGTTCACGGATTTCGTGGACGCCTGGTGCAATGAATAGTGTCCGGGATCGGCAGGCTTTGGTGTCGCGTACGCGTTTGTCGGATCACACACAATCAGGCCTTGCAGATCAGCCGGTCCAGCAGTTCAAACTTGCGCTCGACAAAGCCGAGAAACCTGCCGGACGATGCAGACATGGTGCGATCCCTGAGTGTGACGCAGCCCAGATGGCGGTCCGGGTCTCCGATCTTGATCGGAAGCGATGTCAGGGTGTTTTGACGCTGCATCATGAAAACAACGGAAAATGGTAGGACGGTCAGTGAATCCGATCCGGTCATGACATTCAGAACGGCACTCAGCGACCCTCCGGTGAAGCTGATTTTGAGCTCACGCACGCCAATACCGTCCAGAGTGTTTCGCAAATCACGGAACAGGGGGCTGTTGGCGGGTGGTGCAATCCATGAATACTCAGTGATGTCTTCCAGCCTGACCTCTTTCTTGCGTGCCAAGGGGTGACCAACACGGCAGGCAATCACATTTCGTCCGGGCAGGATCTGGCGAAACTCGTACTCTTCGGACACATCGGCAGGACGGATCGGAAGAATTGCCACGTCGAGCGTTTCATTCGAGATCTTTGACAAGAGTTCGGCAGGGTATCCATAGGACTGGTCGATCCGGATATTCGGGTGCTCTGCCTGAAATTCGGCAATGACGCTGGAAATAACCCCATCCATGAAAATCGGCGTTCCGGCGACGCGCACGGCTCCTGCCAACCCTTGCCGATAGTCGTTGACCAGACGACTGGCGTGCCGCCCGGCATCGAGAATGCGTTGGCCTTCCTGTGCAAGAGCGAGCCCGAGTTCCGTGGGTTGGAGGGGTCTTCTGGTTGGAAGAAACAGCGGTTCTCCGATCCGGTCTTCCAGCAAAGACACACTTCTGGACACGCTTGGCTGAGATTTTCCAAGCAAAGCCGCGCCTTCCGTAAGGCCGCCGGCTTCGACAATGGCTGCCAGAATTTCAAGATGTCTGGGGTCGAGCTTCATAACTCAAGGTTATATTGATCCGAGAAAATTCGATCAAGAGCGCATTCTTCACCTGCTAGCGTTTCCTCAAGCCGCAAGTCCGAGCACGTCAGGAAACCGATCCATGTCTCTCAGCATTACCAGCATCAATGGTCAGAAGGTCCGGTTTGGTACGGGTCTGCGCAATGATATCTGTACCGAGTTGTCCGGCTTGGACGCGCAAAAGGCGCTGGTTCTTTCCACCCCTCAGCAGGTCGACATGGCCATGGAATTGGCAACGGCAATCGGGGATCGCGCGGCGGGTGTCTTTACCCGGGCCGCGATGCACACTCCGGTTGATGTGACCAATGAGGCAGTTGAACACGCCCAATCGGTCCAGGCCGATAGCATCGTGTCGATAGGTGGCGGATCAACAATTGGGTTGGGCAAGGCAATTGCGCTTCGAACCGGATTGCCACAGATCGCCATTCCGACAACCTATGCTGGCAGCGAGGCGACGCCGATCTTGGGGCAGACCGAAGGCGGGGAAAAAACGACGCTGACGGATGCGAAAGTTCTGCCAAGAGTCATTCTTTACGATCCCGAGCTGGTCGCGTCCTTGCCACCTGCGATGACGGTGAATAGCGCCCTGAACGCGATGGCCCATGCGGCAGAAGCCCTTTATGCCAAGGATCGAACCGAACAGACCACGGAACTGGCCTTGGACGGTCTAAGGGCCTTTGCGGATGGCTTGCCAAAAGTGATCGCGGAGCCAGGCGACTTGAACGCAAGGCAGGAAACGCACCGTGGTGCATGGGCATGTGGCACCGTATTGGGTCTGGTCGGCATGGCCTTGCATCACAAGCTGTGTCACGTGCTGGGTGGGTCCTTCAATCTGCCCCACGCGGAAACCCATGCGATCGTCCTGCCTCATGCCATTGCGTACAACGCGGCCGGAGTGCCCGATGTGTTGGCACCTGTGTCGCAGCTGCTTGGGGGGGGCGAACCCGGGCAGGCGCTTTGGGATTTTGCCAGGAAAACAGGCGCGCCAACAGCTCTGAAGGATCTCGGGCTGACCGAGACCGATCTGGATCGCGCCACCGAAATCGCACTCAGGAACCCGTATTGGAACCCGCAGCCGGTCACGGCTGAAGGGCTGCGGGGGCTGTTGCAAAACGCTTGGGCCGGAAACGCACCAAGCGCTTGAGTTCACCGTGTCAAGGGAGGGACACATGATCACACGACGTAAATTGCTGCAATCCAGCGCGGCGACAGGCTTGGGTCTCGCAGCAGGTGCACTTGCGGCACCCGCTATCGCGCAGGGAGCCAAGATAAAACTGGGTTATGTCAGTCCGCAATCGGGGCCATTGGCCGCATTCTCCGAGGCGGACACGTACATCCTTGAAAACTTCGCGGCCTCAGAAGCTGGCGCCAGTTTCGAAGTCATCGTCAAGGACAGCCAGTCAAACCCGAACCGCGCCGCAGATGTGGCAGGCGAATTGATCGTGGATGATGAGATCGACCTGATGCTGGTCGCCTCGACACCGGAAACAACAAACCCGGTCGCCGCAACATGCGAAGCCGAAGAACTTCCCTGCATTTCAACGGTGGCCCCCTGGCAGCCATGGTTCATCGGGCAGCAGGGCAATCCCGGTGATCCGTCAAGCTGGGAACCGTTCTATTACGCTTACCATTTCTTCTGGGGCCTCGAAGATGTGATCTCGGTCTTCACTGCCATGTGGGGACAATTGGATACCAACAAACAGGTTGGTGGACTGTTTCCGAATGACGGGGATGGCAATGCCTGGGGCGATCCGAATGTGGGGTTCCCGCCCGTGCTATCCGATCTGGGATACACGCTGACCGATCCGGGCCGGTATCAGAACCTGACCGACGACTTCTCGGCCCAGATCAACGCGTTCCGCCAGGCCAACGTGGAAATTGTTACGGGTGTGCCGATCCCGCCCGATTTCACGACGTTCTGGAGCCAGGCCAAACAGCAGGGCTTTACCCCCAAGGCCGCAAGCATTGGCAAGGCCATCTTGTTCCCGCAGGCGGTTGAGGCGCTGGGCAATGCAGGCAACAACCTGAGTTCCGAAGTGTGGTGGTCGCCCTCACATCCGTTCTCGTCCTCTTTGACTGGGGCAAGCTCGGCTGATCTTGCGCAAGGGTACATGGCCGCGACGAACCGTCAGTGGACCCAACCCATCGGGTTTGTGCATGCCTTGTTTGAAATGGCGGCCAACGTCATGGGTCGTGTCGATGACGCAGGCGACGGCGACGCCGTGGCCGAGGCAATTGCGGCGACGCAGTTGGACTCGATCGTGGGGCGGATCGCCTTTGACGGGGCGGGGCTGCCACCTTTCGCAGCCCAGAACGTGGCGAAGACGCCTTTGGTTGGCGGTCAGTGGAGGCTGCTCGACAACGGCAGTTATGACCTCGTGATCGTGGACAATTCTTCAGCACCCGAAATTCCGACGGCGGGTGTGATGGAAGAAATTTCCTGAACGCAACTCAATCAATGCCCCGGACGTGTCCGGGGCCGGAACACGGGTATGGAAATTTTATCGCTCAGGAATGTCTCAAAAAGCTTCGGATCGCTAACCGTGACCGATGATGTCAGCTTTGAGGTTGAACAAGGACAGGCGCTTGGGATCATCGGGCCAAATGGGGCCGGGAAATCGACACTGTTCAATTTGATTACCGGCAATCTGACGTCTGACAGGGGGGCGATCCGCTTCGACGGGGAGGACGTGACCCGCGTTCCCCCCATGCAGCGGTGCTTGTCCGGGATCGGGAGGTCGTTCCAGATCCCGCAGCCGTTCGATCATCTTACCGTGTTTGAAAACCTGCTTGTGGCTGCGACCCACGGGCAGGGCAAATCCGAACATGAGGTTCAGGGGGACTGTGCCCGGATACTGGAGCAAACGGAAATGGCCGACGTTGCCAATGACCCCGCAGGCGGTCTGCGGTTGCTCCAGCGCAAACGGCTGGAGCTGGCACGGGCGATGGCAACAAATCCCAAGCTGCTGCTTCTGGATGAAATCGCCGGCGGTTTGACCGATGCGGAATGCGCGGCTTTGATCGACACGATCAAGGGGCTTCATGCCAGGGGCGTGACAATCATCTGGATCGAGCACGTGCTGCACGCGCTGACGTCTGTCGTCGAGAGGCTTCTGGTCCTGGATTTCGGCAAGGTGATCGGCATCGGCGACCCGGACGAGATTATGAACAGCCGGGAAGTCAAGGAAATCTATCTGGGGATCGACGTCTGATGAGCTTGCTGGAAACCCATGCATTGACCGCCCGCTACGGAGATTTTCAAGCACTGTTCGGCTTGGATATTCATCTGGAACAAGGCGAAACCGTTGCAATCATCGGTGCGAACGGTGCGGGAAAATCGACCCTCATGCGGTCCATATCGGGGGTTTTGGAAAACGGCGCCGATCAGGTTTGTTTTCAAGGCGAGCCAATCGGAAATCTTCCTGCGTCCGAGATCATGGCACGCGGTGTCGCCATGGTCCCTGAGGGGCGCCGGTTGTTCCCATCTTTGAGTGTCGAAGAAAACCTCCTGATCGGGACATATGGCCGAAAGGTACAGGGCCACTGGTCTCTGCAAACGATCTTTGACCTGTTCCCGATCCTGAAAGAACGCCGCAACCACCCGGGTACGGCCCTGTCCGGCGGGCAGCAGCAGATGGTCGCCATCGGACGCGCCCTGATGAGCAATCCACGGGTGCTGTTGTGTGACGAGATCAGCCTTGGGCTGGCTCCGGTGGTGATCAAGGACATCTACGCGGCGGTGCCCCGCATTCAGGAAGCCGGGGCAAGCCTGATCGTGGTGGAACAGGATATCGGACAGGCGCTGAAAGTTTCGGACCGCGTCTATTGCATGATGGAGGGCCGCGTCACGCTTGAAGGCACTGCAGACACGCTGAGCCGCGAGGCCATTCACGACGCCTATTTCGGAGGGGCTGCGGCATGATCTGGATCGACACTATCATTCAGGGAATCCTGCTGGGCGGTCTTTATGCACTGTTCGCAGCCGGGCTTAGCCTGGTGTTCGGGATCATGCGGCTGGTCAATCTGGCTCATGGTGATCTGATCGTTTTTGCGGCCTACCTTATCCTTCTGCTGGTCTCTTTGCTGGGTCTGTCGCCCTTCCTGGCCGTGATTATCGCCGCGCCAATCATGTTCGGCGTTGGCTGGGCGCTTCAGCGGCATGTTCTGAACCGAGTGCTGGGGCCCGACATCCTGCCGCCCCTGCTTGTGACCTTTGGCTTGTCCGTCGTTTTGCAAAACGCCTTGATGGAAGGGTTTTCGGCGGACAGCCAGCGGCTGCCTGCCGGGGACATCGCGACGGCGTCAGTGCAGGTGGGAGGTTTGAACCTGGGTGTTCTGCCTTTGCTGACCTTTGCCTCGGCGATCCTTGTGATCGTGGGTCTGAACCAGTTGTTCTATCGTACAGAACTGGGCCGGGCCTTTCGGGCGACGTCTGACGATGCGGTGACGGCCGGTCTGATGGGGATCCGGCCGGATCGCATCTTTGCCACGGCTACCGCAATCGCCATGCTGGTGGTCACGCTTGCCGCGCTGTACCTGGGAATGCGGGCGAACTTCGACCCCAATATCGGACCCGCGCGTCTGATCTATGCCTTTGAGGCGGTGATCATCGGCGGGCTAGGGAGCCTTTGGGGGACGCTGGTCGGTGGCGTCATCATCGGTGTCGCTCAGACCGTGGGAGCCGCGATCAATCCTGAATGGCAAATCCTGGCCGGTCATCTGGCCTTTCTCATCGTGCTTCTGATCAAACCCAGGGGCCTGTTTCCGAGGGCGTTGGACTGATGACTGATTTTCCCGTGTACCGTGTCCAGACGCAAACCCGTGCGTCCTATAGCGCCGGAGCCGTTTGCGTGGCTTTAATCGCTCTGTTCATCCTGTTGCCCACCTTTGCGTCCAGGGGGTTGATCCAGGACCTGTTCTTCATTTTCACGATGTTGGTCCTGGCACAGTTCTGGAACCTTCTGGCGGGATATGGCGGGTTGGTTTCGGTAGGCCAACAAGCGTTTGTCGGCATGGGCGCCTATGCCATGTTCGGGGGCGTCATCCTGTGGGGGCTGGACCCGGTTCCGGCGATCCTGCTGGGGGGCGTCGCTGCCCTGATTGTCGCCATTCCGACGGCCTTCTTTGCCTTTCGCCTGCAGGGCGCCTATTTTGCCATCGGCACATGGGTCATCGCCGAGGTCATGCGCCTGCTGGTGGCCCAGTGGAAGGTGCTGGGTGGCGGTACGGGAACATCCTTGCCGCGCACTGCAACCCGCGAGATGTGGGCGACGGAGTGGATACAGGCCACGTTTGACGTGCGCGGAGCGGCAGCCCGGGACATCCTGACATATTGGTTGGCTCTGGCGTTGATGATTGCCACGATCGCGGGCATCTACTGGCTGCTCAGAACCAAGCGCGGACTTGCCTTGGCCGCCGTACGGGACAACGTCGAAGCCGCCAAATCCGTCGGCGTTGATGCGGTTCGAATGAAATGGCTTGTCTACCTGGTCTCAGCTGTCGGGACGGGTGTGACGGGGGCGCTGATCTATGTGCAAAAGCTGCGAATTTCGCCGGATGCAGCATTCTCGGTCACCGATTGGACCGCCTATGTCATCTTCATCGTCGTGATCGGGGGGATCGGCACGATCGAAGGTCCGATCCTCGGCGTGCTGATCTTCTTCATCTTGCAGAGTCTGCTGGCCGACTTCGGCTCCTGGTACCTCATGGTGCTTGGTCTGATCGGGATCGTCGTGATGCTTTTCGCGCCGCGCGGCATCTGGGGGCTGATCTCTGAGAAAACCGGGCTTCAAATATTCCCCGTGCGCCGTCGTTTGGTGATTGGTGCGCAACCGAACAAGGAGGATTGAACCATGAAAACACTCGCATTGACGGCCGCTGTCGCAGCATTGGGAACCGGCGCATTCGCTGACAACTCTCTGCCGGGAATGACGGGCACAGATCATGTGGGCTTTACGGTTCCGAGTGTCGATGAAGCCGTCACCTTCTTTCAGGACGTCATCGGTTGCAACGTGTTCTACCCGTTGGGGCCGTTCTCGGGCGGTGACAGCACCTGGATGGCGGACCATCTGAACGTGGACGCCAAGGCCGAGATCCCGACGATGCGGCTGGTGCGCTGTGGCAACGGCGCCAATTTCGAAATCTTCGAATATACTGCGCCGGATCAGGATACGAAACTGCCGCGCAACTCGGATATCGGCGGGCATCACATCGCGTTTTACACCACCGATATGGGCGGTGCCGTCAGCTATTTGCAGGACAAGGGAATCCAGGTCCTGGGCAACCCGACAACCATGACCGACGGCCCAAGTGCTGGCGAGACCTGGGTCTATTTCCTCGCCCCCTGGGGCATGCAGCTGGAACTGGTCAGCTACCCGGACGGCAAAGCCTATGAGGCCGAATATAACGGCCGCCTCTGGGATCCGCGGTCCTGAGAAATTCAAAGAACAAGGGAGAGAGCTTATGGCCACCATTACAACGGATGTCCTGATCATCGGAACCGGACCGGCCGGTTCGGCAACGGCGGCTTTGCTGTCGAGCTATGGCATCGAGAACATGGTCATCAACCGCTATCGCTGGCTGGCCAATACGCCGCGCGCGCATATCACCAATCAGCGTACGATGGAGGTTCTGCGCGACCTTGGTCACGAGGTCGAGGCCGAAGCCTATATGCATGCCGCGCATCAGGATCTGATGGGCGAGAACGTGTTCTGCGAAAGCCTTGCCGGTGAAGAAATCGGGCGCATGAAAAGCTGGGGCAACCATCCGCTTTCCAAAGCTGAACACCTGCTGTCCAGCCCGACCATGATGAATGACCTGCCGCAGACCTTCATGGAACCCATCCTGTTCGGCACGGCATGCCGCCGTGGCACTCAGGCCCGGATGAGCACAGAGTACCTTAGCCACGAACAGGACGCGGACGGTGTAACGACGACCTGTCTGGATCGTTTGTCGGGCGAAGAAATCACGATCCGATCGAAATACCTGGTCGGCGCGGATGGGGGCAATTCCCTTGTCGCCGAACATGCCGGTCTGCCGTTTGAAGGTCAGATGGGTGTCGGCGGGTCCATGAATATCCTGTTCCGGGCCGATCTCAGTAAATACGTCGCGCATCGGCCATCGGTCCTCTATTGGGTGATGCAACCGGGTGCGAATGTCGGTGGCATCGGCATGGGTCTGGTTCGCATGGTCCGCCCCTGGAACGAATGGCTCATTGTCTGGGGCTATGACATCAACCAACCCGCCCCCGAAGTTGACGAAGAAATGGCGACGCAGGTTGCGCGCCAGCTGGTTGGCGACCCCGAGCTTGAGATTGAACTGATCAGCGCCAACACCTGGACCGTCAACAACATGTACGCGACCCATATGCAGAAGGATCGCGTGTTCATCATGGGCGACGCCGCCCACCGCCACCCACCATCCAACGGGCTGGGGTCCAATACGTCGATACAGGACAGCTTTAACCTTGCCTGGAAACTGGCAGCTGTTCTCAAGGGCCATGCAGGGGAAGCTCTGCTGGACAGCTATAGCGAAGAAAGGGCGCCGGTGGCCAAGCAGATTGTCACGCGGGCCAACCAGTCCATTGGCGAATTCGGCCCCATCTTCGAGGCGCTTGGAATGGCTGAAGGTGTCGATCCGCAGGTCATGCAAAGCAATCTTGAGGCGCGCACAGGATCAACGCCCGAAGCCCAAGCGCAACGAAAGGCCATTCGCGAAGCGATTGCATTCAAGAAGTACGAGTTCGACGCGCATGGTGTTGAAATGAACCAGCGTTACGCGTCTGGCGCCATTGAAAAGGATGGGCAACCGGACCCCGGTTTCGATCAGGACGCGGAATTGCATTACCAGCCGACAACCTGGCCCGGTGCGCGTATTCCGCATGTCTGGGTTTTTGATCATGATACCGGGGACAAGCATTCGACGCTGGACTTGTGTGGCCGTGGCGCGTTCACCTTGTTCACGGGAATAGGTGGCGAAGCTTGGGTAACCGCTGCCGAGGCCGTTTCGCGGGACTTTGGAATGCCCATCCGGTGTCATGTGATTGGACCGCGTCAAACCTATGTCGATCATGCGGGGGACTGGGCGCGGGCCTCCGAGATTTCGGACACCGGCTGCCTGCTGGTCCGTCCCGATCAGCACGTTGCATGGCGGTCAGTCGAAATGGGGACCGATGCCGAAACCCAGCTGCGCCGGGTTCTGACCAAACTCCTTTCGCGATGAGCGGAAGGAGATCAAGCTTACACAGGTTAGGAGGTCAAAATGGAAACTCATGAGTTGGGGTATTTCACCGAGGAAAACTCGGCCGAGGTCGTCACGGCACGGAACAAGAATGCTGAAAACGAACGGCTGAAGCAGGTGATGGACGTCATCACGCGCAAACTGCACGAAGCGGTGAAAGAGATCGAGCCGACGCAACAGGAATGGTTCGACGCGATCATGTTTCTGACCAAGGTCGGGCATCAGTGTAGTGATTGGAGGCAGGAGTATATTCTGCTGTCCGACGTGCTGGGGGTGTCGATGTTGGTGGATGCCGTCAATTCGCGCCGCCCGACCGGAGCGTCGGAAAACACCGTCTTGGGGCCTTTCCACGTGGGTGGGGCACCCGAATACGAGATGGGGCACAATATCTGCCTTGACCAGAAAGGTGAGGACATGGTCGTGCGCGGCCGTGTCACCGATGTGTCCGGCAAGCTGCTGGAAGGTGTCAAGATCGATGTCTGGCAAGCCAATGACGATGGCTTCTACGACGTGCAGCAAAAAGGCATTCAACCCGATTTCAACTTGCGCGGCGTTTTCACGACCGGCGCTGACGGGACCTATTGGTTCCGTGCTGTGCGACCCAAGAATTATTCAATCCCGGATGACGGGCCAGTGGCCGATCTGTTGCACGGTCTTGGCCGGCATACGTTCCGTCCGGCGCATCTGCATTATATCGTTTCGAAAGATGGGTATGACGATCTGACCACCCATATCTTTGATCCGGATGACGAATACATCAATTCGGACGCTGTTTTTGGGGTCAAGGAAAGCCTGATCGCCGAATTCAATCGCGTTGATGATCCGGCCCGATCCAAAGAGGTTGGTTTCAAAGGACCCTATTGGGATGTCGAGTTCGATTTTGTTCTGGCCCCCAAAGAGACCTGACATGGCCAAGCCTTGCATCATTTGCGTTGCCATCACCGGATCCTTGCCGACCAAGGCCAATAATCCGGCAGTACCAATCTCGGTTCAGGAGCAGATCGAAAGCACGCAGGCCGCGTTCGAGGCGGGGGCCACGATCTGCCGCGCCCATGTGCGCAATGATGATGAAACCCCGTCCAGCGACCCGGAAAAGTTCGCAATGCTGAAAGAGGGGCTCGAAAAGCACTGTCCGGGCATGATCATTCAGTTTTCGACCGGGGGCCGCTCTGGCGCTGGCAAGACGCGGGGAGGGATGCTGCCACTGCGGCCCGACATGGCGTCACTATCCGTGGGGTCGAACAATTTTCCGACACGGGTCTATGAGAACCCGCCCGATCTGATCGACTGGCTGGCGGCCGAGATGATGATATATGACGTCAAGCCCGAGGTGGAAGCTTTCGATCTGAGCCACATCCTGAAGGCTGCCGAGATGCACAGGAACGGGCAGATCAAAGATACGCCATATGTGCAGTTTGTCATGGGCGTCAGAAACGCGATGCCAGCAGATCGTGATGTGTTCGATTTCTATTTGCGGACGGGATTGGACCGCACCAGATTGTTTTGAACGATTGGGCCATTTCATCCGGCGGTCATGCCCGAACAGGATTGGAGGACAACGTCCGTTTGGACAAGAGCACTCTCGCTCCGTCAAACGCCGCTCTGGTCCAGCGCACCGCGCAAATCTGTGCCCGATATGACCGTCCTGTTGCCACGCCCGCGCAAGCCAGAACCATATTGGGTTTGGCACCTGCCTGAAGCCGGTTCTGTCTGTTTGGTCTTCAGAAACTGGGGAAACCATGGGGCGCTTCGTTCCTATTCCCAGCTTCCCCAGCCGGCTGACCCGTTAGTGTGGCCCATCAAAGCGGCGCCTGATGGCCGACGGTCTAGGGCTTCGGTCTGAGTGCATCTGCGTCCGCCCGAAAGCCGCCCTTTTGGGCTATTGCAGCAAATGCTTCCAGCGTGGCGAGTTGCAGGTGCATGGACAACCCACAGTATTGGACCGATGGCTGTTGCGCATGAAGCTGTTAGGGAGTGGATTATTCTAGCTGACAACGATCGTCCGCAGGGTTTTGCGTGCTGGCGTTTTCCAACCCGTTGCACGCAGGCACTGGGAAGTTGCGGCAGAATTATTGAAACGAGGGCAAACCAGATCTGGCAGAATGGCGTGAAACCTTGAAAGATCTGACGGATCGCTGTGATGGTCGTCGCCACAGACCCTGACGCGAACGGCCAAGTAGGGATAGGGTGCCAATTGACAAAAAACACCGAAAAGAATGCGGTTTTCCTGACGGGCAGCCTGATGCGGCACGTCACGCGGATGTCGCTGACCACAAGCATCGGGTTAATGGCTGTGTTTGCCGTCGATTTCATCGACATGGCCTTTATCGCGATGCTGGGCAACGACGCCCTTGCGGCGGCGGTTGGTTATGCGGCAACGCTGCTGTTCTTCACCAATGCGATAAATGTCGGATTGTCGATTGCCGCCGGGTCACTGGTTGCGCGGGAAATCGGGGCAGGGCGCCCGGACCAGGCGCGCCACTACGCCGCCAGCGTTGCCGTTATCGGCGTCTGTGTCGGGCTGGTGGCACCAGTTCTGGTGCTGATGAATGTTGAAACCTTGTTGGCATGGCTGGGCGCGCAGGGCGAAGTCCTGAAGCTGGCCAGTCGTTATACCACGATCATCCTGCCGACCATGTGGGTCATGGCTTTGGCGATGACAGGAATGGCCGTCCTGCGCGCCAACGGGGATGCCCGCCGGTCAATGCTGGCCACGCTATATGGCGGTGCACTGAATGCTGTGCTGGATCCCATCCTCATCTTTGCCGTCGGAATGGGATTGGATGGCGCTGCTGTTGCCTCGGTTCTGGCCCGGATCTGCATGATGATTGCGGCGCTTTGGCCTGCCACCCGTGTTCATGACGGGTTCGCGCGTCCACGGCTGGTGCAGGTCAGACAGGATTTTGGTGCAGTACGTGCCATTGCGCTGCCTGCGGTCCTGACAAATGTCGCAACGCCCGTGGGCAATGCCATAGTGGTCCGCGAGGTGGCACAGTTCGGCACTGATGCGGTTGCCGGCATGGCCGTCATAGGGCGTTTGATGCCCGTCGCGTTTTCGGTGATCTTTGCCCTGTCCGGTGCCATTGGTCCCATAATCGGGCAGAACTTCGGAGCCGAGAAATTCGACAGGGTCAAAGGTGCATATCTGGCCGGTCTCAAGTTTACCGCTGTCTATGTCGTGCTGATGGCCGCGATCCTGTTCGTTTTGAGGGCTCCCATTGCGGACTTGTTTTCGGCCGAAGGTGAAACCCAGGCGCTGATCTATCTGTTCTGCGGTCCGTTGGCTCTGGCCTCATTTTTCAATGGTGTGATTTTCGTTTCGAACGCCAGCTTCAACAACCTTGGTTTTCCGATCTATTCGACATGGGTGAACTGGGGCCGCCATACCCTTGGGACATGGCCGTTCGCGGTTCTGGGGGCGTATCTGGGCGGGGCACCGGGTGTACTGTTGGGGCAGGCTCTTGGTGGTGTGATCTTTGCCGCCGGCAGTTGGTTTCTGGTAAATCGGGTGCTTGGCACGTTGACCCGTTCGCAGCAGGTTGATCCCTTTACGGTACAGAACCGCCTGCATTCCCTGTTTGGCCGGCGCGGGTGGTGAACGGAGGCATCTGCCTCCGCCTGAGAGCCGGGATCCGTCGGAATTGGGGCTGTGGACAGATCCTTTCGCAGGGCTATCAGGGCACCCGGGTCGATCTTGGCTAGACTGACCGTGGTGTCTCCGCTGTCCAGCGCAGCTCGCAACGCAGGCCGCAGTTACCTTTGTCTTTGCAGAGTTCGGCAAACTTTTCGTAACGGGACGAGGTGAATTCGGCACCCAGCAGGCGGCCGCCATGGAACTCTTGCTGCCAGGCTTTCTTGGCACTCCAAGCCTGGTCGATCTGCCCTGTTTTGAGTTTGTTCAATCCACGGCCCACGTCCCGAAGCTCACTTTGCAGGCGTCGGGCCTCTTTTCCAACTCTGCTCATTTCCGATCCCCTCCCTGAGAAAGTCCATGAACACGCGAACCTTGGCCGAAAGGACGTTGGTTTTTGGATAGACCAACCACAGTGCTGCACGATCCAGCACTTGCCAGTCCGGCAATATGTGGATGAGGCGCCCGCTGGACAGTTCCTGACTAACGCTCCAGATCGAGTTGATCGAAATGCCGACACCATAGAGTGTGGCGATCTTCTGACTGTGCCCGTCATCGATGAGAAGGTGGCTTTTTGCATGCAGCGGATCAAAGCTCTCTGATTGACCGTCACGATTGACCAAGGTTCGAGGTGTCGCGTCCCTGAAAGCCACAAGTCGATGCTGGGACAGATCACTCGGATGCTTGGGTGTGCCAAATCGGTCAAGGTATCCGCGGGACGCGCAGAGAATGCGGGTATCGTCCGCCAGTTTGCGTCCTTTGAGGCTGCTGTCTTCCAGCACCATATTGCGCAGAGCCAGGTCATAGCTTCCCTCGATCAGGTTGAACTGACTGTCCGACAATCGCAGATCCAGAGTGACTCCGGGGTGCAGGTCGAGAAACTCAGGCAGGAGCGGAGCGATATAGAGTTGTGCAAAGGTGCTGGGGGCCGTGAAACGCAGGGTGCCCTTGGCCTCGGCGCTACCTTTGCCCAAAGCGGCCATGGCTGCATCCTGCTGGGCCAAAATCTCTCGCGCATAAGGCAGGAATTCGGCCCCTTCGAGCGATAGAGACACTTTGCGGGTCGAACGATGCAGCAGGTCGGCGCCAACCGTCTGTTCCAGTTTGGCCAATCGTGCGCTGGAGACGGCCGGGGCAAGGCCCAGCTCACGACCGGCGGCGCTGATATTCAGCTTGTCGGCGGCAAGGACAAACAGACGGAGGGCTTCGGTATCCATGGTTCATTATATCGAATATCGGAAAACTGTAATCAGGATTCGCCTGTTTTATATCGGTATGCAAGTGATAAATCGGATTTCAAGATAATTCAGCGTCAAATGGAGACCCAAATGAACACGCACACCGATGTTCAGGCTCAGACCCGAGATCAAATCCTCGCAGCTTTCAATTTTCGTCACGCGACCAAAGTGTTCGACCCGTCGCGCAAACTGAGCGATGCCGAGATTG
Organism: Paracoccaceae bacterium; assembly: GCA_014872875.1. Classification (GTDB taxonomy): domain Bacteria; phylum Pseudomonadota; class Alphaproteobacteria; order Rhodobacterales; family Rhodobacteraceae; genus Aliisedimentitalea. The sequence continues at coordinate 162,129 of WKFI01000010.1, read as the reverse complement.
AAACCATTCTGGAAGCAGGTCGCCTGTCGCCCACTTCCTTTGGACATGAGCCGTTCAAAATCCTGATGATCCAGACGCCTGAAAAGCGCGAGTTGTTCCGTGACTTTGCCTGGGGTGCAAATGGTATGATGAACGGCACAACCGGCCAATTGGGAACAGCCAGCCATTTCGGTATCATCCTGGCCAGCACGGCAGAGTTGATGACCGCAGGTTCGGACTACCTGCAGACCCACTACCGCAGCACGAAACAGTTCCCCGAGGAAGTCATTGAGATCTTCAACGGTGCCTATGGCAAATTCCAGTCCGATGATCACCATATCACGTCGGAGCGGGAAATGGTCGACTGGGCTGGCAAGCAGGCCTATATCGTGTTGGCCAACATGATGACTGCCGGCGCGCTTATGGGGATCGATTCATGTCCGATCGAAGGGTTTGACATGGACCTGACTTCGAAAGCGCTCACCGAACATTTCGACATCGATGCGACTAAGTGGAAACCTGCGGTCATGTTCGCGTTCGGCCATCGCGCAAAAAACCCTGAATTTGGAAAAACCCGCCGCACGATGGAAGAAACCGTCAGCTGGTACTGACCCGAAAGGCAAGAGACCCCATGTTGGACACGCAACGGCAAGACTTCCCGACCCTCAACAGCGCCTATGCTCAGGTGTTTCAGCCGGACAAGCTGACGCTAGGCCTTGTGGTGCCGCTGGAAGCCTATCCTGGCAGCGCGGTGCCCACGATGGAGCGGCACGTGGAGCGGGCGCAACTTGCGGACCGGCTTGGGTTCTCGTCCCTTTGGCTGCGGGATGTCCCGTTCAACGTGCCCAACTTTGGCGACGCGGGGCAGGTCTTTGACCCGTTTGTCTATCTGGGCCTTCTGGCCGTCGCGACCCAGAACATCGCGCTGGGGGTTGCATCGATTGTGCTGCCCCTGCGCCATCCGGCCCATGTGGCGAAAGCCGCGGTCAGCGCCGATGCCTTGTCTGGTGGGCGGTTGCTGCTTGGGGTCGCCTCGGGAGATCGGCCGGAAGAATACCCGGCGATGGGCATGGACTTTGCCACACGTGGCGACCGGTTTCGTGACACGGTGGATTACATACGTGCCATGGCACGGGATTACCCTACTGTTCAGACAGACCATGGCAGCCTGTCCGGTCGGATCGATATGCTGCCCAAACCTCCGGGCGGGCGTCTGCCCCTTTTGATTACGGGCGGATCTCAGCAAACTCCGGACTGGGTGGCGCAGAATGGCGATGGTTGGATGACCTACCCGCGAGATCCAGTCTCGCAGGCGCGCGTTGTCGCAGACTATCGCCGCCGTATCAAAAATGCAGGAGGGCAGAACAAACCGGTCATGCAGTCGCTTTATGTCGATCTGCTGTCCGACCCGAATGCCAAGCCACACCCAATTCACTTGGGTTTTTCCTCAGGAAGCACCTACCTGAAACACTACCTGAGCGAGGTTCAAAGCCTTGGCATCAATCACGTTGCCCTGAACCTGCGTTTCAACCAGGCAGATACGGAAGACACGATGAAACGGCTGGCGGATGACCTTCTGCCTGAATTCAGTTTGCAAGGAAGTTGACATATGACCAAGACGATCCTGATCACAGGCGCAACCGATGGCATTGGCCTTCTGACAGCGCAAAAGCTCGCTGAAGACGGGCACCGTATCCTGTTGCATGGGCGCAGCGAAGCCAAACTGGCCAAAGCGGCTGAGTTGGTTGGCGCAGCCGAAACCTATCGGGCAGACCTGTCCCGCATGAGCGACGTGACAGCGATGGCCGAAGCGATCCTTGCCAGGCATGACCACCTTGATGTGCTGATCAACAACGCGGGCATACTCAAGTCACCACAGACCAAAACAGAAGCAGGTCGTGACATCCGCTTTGATGTGAACACGATTGCTCCCTACCTGCTGACTCGCTCTCTTTTGCCAATCATTCCCGCAGAGGGTCGCGTCGTAAACCTGTCCTCCGCCGCCCAAGCGCCCGTGGATGTGGACGCCATGACCAACTATCGCCAAATGGCTGACATGGACGCTTATGCGCAAAGCAAACTGGCGATCACGATCTGGTCGGCAGAAATGGGGCGCGAGTTGCCCGACGGGCCGGTGGTTGTCTCGGTGAACCCAGGCTCGCTGCTGGCGTCCAAAATGGTCAAGGAAGGGTTTGGTATCGCGGGCAACGACCTGAGTATCGGTGCCCAAGTCCTGATCCGTGCTGCGCTGTCCGAGGACTTTGCAGACGCGTCAGGCAAGTATTTCGACAATGACACAGGGCAATTTGCGCCCCCCAACCCCGCAGCATCGGACCCTCAGCAGGTAAAAACGGTGACGGCCGCACTCAGACAGATCACCGGCCTTTAGAGCTCTACCGCGTTTGGTGCCTGCGCTGTCTGATCCGCACGTGAGGGAGTGTCCTGCTAACTCGCAGCCAACAACGCGCTGATAGAAGATCTTGCTTGGAGAAGTGGTGCCCCCACACGGACTCGAACCGCGGACCTACTGATTACAAATCAGTTGCTCTACCAGCTGAGCTATAGGGGCACGTGGCGCTTCTCTAAGCTAACGATCGGTGGGAAGTAAAGACCCTTTTTCATGCCCTGATGAGGAAAACCGCGAAGCGCTTTGTACGGGGGCAAACAGGTAGTGATCAGCCCGACATGTTGAGAGAGGAGTACTCTATTGTTGGAGTGCACTGGTTTCGAATGGTTCTGTTCGATTGGTGGCTCATTTCACCCAATGTCCTGTGGGAACAGTGATTTCTGGTCCGACTTGCACGGCTCGCGACTGCGTTTTGCTTGACTGCTTGAAAGCGGGGCACCGTCTGCCTGCGAGGGCGAGTTCCATGGCATGGCTTTCGAAGCTCGAATTCAGGATGTTTGCTGCCAGACTGAGGCGGAGCCAAGCCGAGACGGTGAATGCCGTCAGGGCCGCCGGTCAGAAGGTACGGCCTTCTCAATACTCTGCACCAAAAACCGTCCAAGCGGTGAAGCTTGGCGTTTTTGCGTCCAGACCAACTCTGTCTGCCACTCTGGGATGTCGATCGGTAACGGATAGACTGCGCACCCTGCCTGCCGGGCAATCTTGCTAAGAGAGGCAGGCACGGTTGCAATCAAGTCCGACATGGCAATGACATGGGGGAGCGCGGTAAATTGGGTGCAGGTCATTACCACTTCACGTTGCCGGCCGTGTCGCCGGAGGATACGATCCACCTCGCCTTGAAAGTCATGGCTGAGTGTCACCAGAGCATGGCGGGCTTGCACATATGTCTCAAGATCAAGCTCTGTCTTGATGTCCGGATGATCTGCGCGTGCGATACAGACAAACCCATCTCCAAGTATGGGCTGTCGATGAAATCGTGCTGGCAGTTGACCGAAGTGCCCGATGAGCAGATCGATGCTTTCCGCTTCAAGCTCCTCCAGGCATGTCGCCTTGTCCAAAGGTGCAAAACTGACACGCAGACCGGGCGCGGTCCGTTCAAGGCGGCGCATCAGGGCTGGCGCGAGGGTCAATACGACCAGATCTGCTGCCGCCAAGGTTACACGTTCCATGGCCAACTGCGGATCGAACCGGGCAGGAGCAAGCATGTCGGATACCAACGCAAGCGCCTGCTTGATCTGTGGCGCCAATTCTTCAGCTCGATCTGTCGGGATCATGCCGCTGCGGCTGCGCTGAAACAAAGGGTCTTCGAATTGTGCCCGTAACCTTGCCAATGCGTTGCTCATCGAAGGCTGTGCGAGGCCGATCCGCGATCCGGCCCGTCCGACATGGCGCTCCTGATAGAGCGCATCAAAGGCTTTGAGCAAATTGAGGTCGAGAGCATTGATATTCATCTGATCAATTTAATGGATAGTTAATATCGATTTCAACTATGAAGGTGCGGCCCTTAACTCTGGTTTCGAAAGACCATCAATGCCCCTCATCCGGGGAAATTCAGGAGACCACCATGACCAATCCTTTTGAGACTGCGCTGACGGGAAAACATGTCGTCATTGTGGGCGGCGGCAGCGGCATGGGCAAGGCAACTGCCATGCTCGCCGCTCATTTGGGTGCGCGTGTGACCATTGCCAGCCGCGACAGCGCCAAGCTGAAAGATGCCGCTGCGGATATAGGCGGTGATATTGGCATTTCTGCAGTCGATATGACGGATGAGGATGCCGTCAGAACTTGGGCTTCCGCTTTGGGGCAGGTCGACCATCTGGTCATCTCTGCCTCAAGCGCTGCGCATGGTGCCTTTTCCGACCTCCCGACTGCCGATCTACGGATCATGTTTGAGGCCAAGTTCATTGGCCCCTACGTAACAGTCCGAGAAGTGCTTCCCTTTCTGACCGAGGGGGCTTCGGTGACACTATTCTCGGGCGTTTTGAGCCGTCGTCCATCCACCGGTGCCACCGGTCTGGGTGCGGTGAATGCTGCAGTCGAGGCGCTGGCCAAAGGATTGGCCCTGGAGCTGGCAGGTAAAGCGCGGGTCAACTGCATCAGCCCCGGAATGGTGGCGACCGAAGCCTATGCTGCCATGCCGGAAGAGGCTCGTGAGAACATGTATGCGCAGGTGGGCAACACTCTCCCGGTGCGGCGCGTTGGAGATGCAGACGAGATCGCCCAGGCGGTCGTTATGGCCATGACGAACGGCTTCCTGACAGGCTCGGTTCTGGATGTGGATGGTGGGCACATGGTCAAGGCCTGAGCTTCAGCGGGCCGGGACGATCCGCACCGGCTGCAACTCATTCAGTATGTACAGCGGGCTGACGCCCGCTGTACGGCAGGAGTTATTCTTGGACCGCCGTCTTGAATGATTCCTGGTATTTCAGGACTGTCTATGGGTTTGTTTGCTGCATCTGGCCTGCATCACGTTGGGTGCAAGAAGGGAGATGCCTGTTCCGGTTGCGCGGCATCTCGTCGCTGCTTTGGGTGCGACCGGGAGGGTGGCCGATGTCAGTTTTCCCGCGTCCGTCATGCCCGTTTTCCCAGGTGGAATACAGGTATTCAAAGTGCACCTTAATGACCAAAGACGTCTTTACCAAGGCAGTTGGACATAGATCAGTTCAGCCTCTCTCCCCCAATTGGAGCGGACCGTCTTAAGCGAACAAATCAGCCAAAAGTGATGCCAGCGATCATTGGAGGAAAGGGAAAAGACTTGCACTTTTGGGCCGCCCGCGCCATGTCTGCGCGCCGAAGACACGCGTCGCGGGACCCTGAAGGGGTTGAAACAGGGTTCACTGAAGCCAAGCGCAGGCCATGCACGCGTCGGGGAGAAGTCAGAGAGTGTGGCCATGACAAGCCAAATCGAAATTCAGGATCTGGATTTCGCTGTCGAGGGAAAGCAGATCCTGCACAAGATCAACTTGTCCTTGGCTGAGCGCAGGGTCGGTGTCGTAGGTCGCAATGGCTCGGGCAAGTCCACCTTGGCGCGTCTTGTCTCGGGGCTGGTTGCTCCGACCGCTGGCACGGTACAAGTTAACGGCCATAACCTTGCAAAAGATCGGCGCGCTGCCCTGAGCGAAGTTGGCATCCTGTTCCAAAACCCTGAACACCAGATCATCTTCCCGACCGTGGGCGAAGAGATTGCCTTTGGTCTGGAACAACAGGGGCTGGGCAAAGCCGAGGCTGAGGGCAAGATGCGCGAGGTTCTGACCCAATTTGGTCTGGCGCATTGGCACGAAGCGTATGTGGCGACCCTGTCGCAAGGTCAGAAGCATCTTGTTACCCTGATGTCCGTGGTCGCAATGCAGCCGAAACTTCTGGTTTTGGACGAACCCTTTGCCGGGCTGGATATCCCAACAAAAGCGCAGCTGAACCGGTATCTGAGACTTTACCACGGCAGCCTTCTGCACATCACTCATGATCCTACTGATCTGGAGAGTTACGACACTCTGGTGTGGATCGATCAGGGCCGTATTCAGCTTGCCGGGCCTCAAGGACAGGTAATGGGGGCCTATCTGGAGGCCATGCACAGCGAGGGGGAGACCGATGATCTCGCTCACCTCACCGGTTAGAACCCGCGCCCATCGCTGGCCCGCCGGAGCCAAGCTGGCAGCGCTGGCTGTCGCGACCTTTGTGCTGTTTCTGGTGCAGGATTTGCTGGTGCTAGCAGTGGCGCTGGGTATGACGCTCGGGGCTTACGCTCTGCCCGGTGGCCGGTTCTTTCGCGCCGGAATTGTTCGGCTCAAGGTTCTCTGGCCGTTTCTGGCCATTCTTGGGGTCTGGCATATAGCGACGGCCACTTACGCAGAGGGCGCCGAGATTATTTTGCGGCTTCTGACCACCGTCGGGCTTGCCAACCTTGTCACCATGACCACGGCACTGAGCGAGATGATCACCGTCATCCGCTGGCTTGCCACCCCACTACGCCGGATCGGACTGAACAGCCGCGCCATGGAACTGGCGATCGCGCTGGTGATCCGCATCCTGCCCAAACTCATCGACAACGGCCAGCGTCTGAGTGACGCTTGGCGCGCCCGATCACCACGTCGCCCGGGATGGCGCGTGGTTGTCCCCTTCACGTTACTCGCACTCGATGATGCCGATCACCTGGCAGAAGCATTGCGGGCTCGTGGGGGTTTCCTGGAACACACGGAGAATTGAATATGGAACGCAATGTCGTCCTCATCGCACTGTTTACGGCTTTGATTGCCGCACTTGGGCTGGTGCCCAAGCTGACTTTGGCAAGCGGTATTCCGATCACGGCCCAAAGCATGGGGATTATGCTGTGCGGCACCGTGCTTGGGGCCAAGCGGGGCGCCTTGGCCGTGCTGCTGTTCGTTGTGCTGGTGGCGGCTGGTCTGCCGCTGTTGGCCGGTGGGCGCGGTGGTCTGGGCGTGTTCACCACGCCGTGGGCCGGGTTCTATTATGGGTTCCCGATTGCTGCCTACGTCACCGGTCTGGTGATGGAAAAATGGACCTCGGGCAATGTCAATGTCGTCGCCGGGGTCGCCTCGGTCATCGGTGGTATCGGCGCGCTCTACCTGGTGGCGGTGCCCTATTACATGGTAATGAAGCCTGCCGGTTTGGGCGAGGCCGTCCTGACCGCGATGGCGCCGTTCATGCCGGGCGATCTGATCAAAGCGGTTCTGGCCGGCCTGATCACCGGCGCCCTTTACAAGGCACGCCCGTCCAGCCTTTTGTCGCGTGCAGATGCGGCCTGAGTTCCAGCAACTCATTGAAAATCGTCGATCTATCCGGGCCTATACATCGGCCCGGGTGGATTTGGCGGTGGTTCAGCGGATCTGCACCGCCGCCCGACGCGCTCCCAGCGGCGCCAACCTGCAACCGGGCACTTTTCATGTTCTGACCGGTCAACCTTTGGTCGACCTGACGGCTGATCTGACGCTGGCCGTAGATCAGAAACGCCCGCTTGACAGTGAATATTCCTATTTTCCCGATCCTATGCCTGCCGAGTTGAAAGATCGTCAGCGCAAGGCAGGCTATGCGCTCTATCAGGCGTTGGGGATCGCCCGTCGCGATGTGGCCGGGCGCCGTGAGCAGTTTGCCCGGAACTATGCCTTCTTCGGGGCACCTGTTGGTGTTGTCGTCACCATTGACCGACGTATGGGCAAAGGGTGTTTCATGGATCTGGGCATGTCGATCATGAGCTTCCTTCTGGCAGCCGAGGCCGAGCAGTTGGGCGCGACGGGGATCGGGGCATTGGCCAATTACGGCACGGTTGTTCACCAATCCTTGGAGCTGCCCGCAGAGGAAATGGTTGTTTGCGGGATTGCGCTGGGTCATCCGGACTTGCAGGCTGCCGTCAACGGATTCCGCACCGAACGAGCCGGGTTGGACGAATACACAAGCTTTCGCGGTTTCACGCAGGAGAATGCAACATGAGCCTGAGCAATCCCGCAGGACCAGGATTTGTTACCCGAGAAGAATGTGATGCGGCATTGCCGCACATTCTGAACGCGCCCAAGGATGATGCAGCCATCGAAAGCCTGTGCTTTCGTCCGGGCTATGGAGAGCGCCTTTTTTCGCAGGCAATCCAAGTCTCAGCTGAACGTGGAATCGAAGGTGAACGCTGGCTCAAGGCGCCTTGGTTGACCTTGGAGGATGGCAGTCCCGATCCTCGCATTCAGATCTCGATACTGCCGAAACGGGTGATGGACCTGTGCTGGCGTGACCGGGAGGGTGCTGTACACCCGGGCGACACGATGGTGGCCGATCTGGACATGACCGAAGCGAACATGCCCGTTGGGACCCGGTTGCAGATCGGCAGTGCCGTGGTCGAGGTATCGGACAAGTTCAACACCGGCTGTGCCAAGTGGAAAGCGCGGTATGGCGGTGAAAGCCTGGCCTGGATCGTGCATGGTCCAAACCGCCCGCTGCGGCTACGCGGTGTTTTGTGCCGCATCGTCCAAGATGGTGAGATCCGGGCAACGGATCGGATCCGCAAGCTGCCGTAACTGTTCAGGCGCCCAGCAAAAGCGCACTGCCCAATCCGCCTGCCGAAGCAATTGCGGCCAATCCCGTGCCGCTGCCCAACGCGGTCAGGTCCTGAAACAGCCGCACGGCCAGAATGGCACCCGACGCCCCTATGGGATGGCCGCGCGCCAAGGCTCCGCCATGGCGATTGGTGATCTCGTGGGGTAGGGCACTGCCGCGCTGGCAGGCGATGGCCTGGACGGCAAAAGCTTCCATGATCTCGACAGCGGACAAAGCAGCGGGGCGCAGCTGCGCTTCCTTCAGAACGGCATCGACCGCCGGGACAGGGGCAAGGCCGGGTTGCGTCGGATCTGCGCCAAGTGTTCTGCCGCCCAGTATGGTCAGCGAGGGGCCGGTGTGGCGACGGGCCAAGCGATCCGACACCATCAGGACAAAAGCGGCTCCATCAGCGGCAACGGCCATGTTGGCGGCACTGATCGTACCGCAGACGGTTCTGGCCCGCGCGCAATGTCGGTCACTGAGCACGCGGGTGAAGCTGTCTCTGGCCAAACCGGCGACGGGGACAATTTCCCGCGCCAACAGGTCCTGCGCTGTCAGTGCCTTCGCGTGGCTGGCTTGCGCCCAGGTATCCTGTTCCTCCCGATTTATCCCCATGCTGCGGGCCAACACGTCGGCGACCGTGGCCATGTCCGGGTCTCTATCCGGCCAGGGGGTAAAAGGCGCTTGCTCATAGGTTTCGGGTGGGCGCCCATCGGGAAATCTGTGCATTCGGATCGGACGGCGGGAGTAACTTTCCGCCCCGCCTGCGATCACGACGTCATGCAGCCCTGCCCGGATCATCGCATCGCCCAACAAGATTGCATCCAACCCGCCTGCACATTGCCGATCCACACTAAGCCCCGCAATCGGTTCGGGAAGACCCGCAGCCAAGGCGGCAATTCGGGCCGGATTGCCACCCGCTCCAAGCGCGTTGGACAGCACAAGTTCACCTACCTGTTCTGCCTGTATCCCACCGCGCTGCAGCAAGTCTGAAATCACTGGTGACGCCAGATCATGCGGCAGACAGTCGGCCAACGCGCCACCCCGCGGTGCGACCGGGCTTCGGCACGCGGCAATGATGTGGCTCAGGCTCATATGGTACGCTCCCGCCAGAGGGTTTCCAAACGCTTCAGGTCGGGTTTCCCGGCGGGCAACATCGGGAGCGTGTCAAGAACCCAGACGTAGCGGGGCACCGAGGCATCTCCCAGCTCAGTTCGGCAAATCTGCCGAAGCGCACTTTCCGAGACGTCCCCAACAATCGCTGCGACAATCGAAGACCCGCGCAACGGATCGTCGGGCGTAATGATGGCTGCTGCGTCTATACCGGGTTGGGCCATGATGACGGCTTCGATGGCTTCGGGAAACACGTTTTGATCCGCAACGGTCACCATACGCGACAACCGGCCCTGCAGGAACAGGTTGCCAGCCTCATCCAGCTTGCCAAGTTCTCCGATGGACAGGTACCCGTCCTGCCAACGCGTCAACGGGCTGTCACCCTTCTCGTAGCCATCGAACAGATAGGGGCTTTTGACCCAGATCTCTCCCATTTGCCCTTGGGCCAGCCCGTCGCCGATCCTCAGGGTCACACCGGGAAAGGCGTGCCCCACCGACCCGCGGGGCGATTGTGAATCCGAGATGGAGATAAAGCTTGTCTCGGACGCCCCGAAGAATTCGACTACTTGCGCATCTGGAAAATGAACGGCCAGCTGATCGCGCAGGGCGGTGTCCAGATGCCCTCCACCGCACAGAATGCGGGAGACGGATGGCAAAGGGTCTGCATCGGCCTTGCAGATCAGTCGCAATTGGCTGGGCGTTGCATAGAGTATGCTTATGCGATGGGCGCGCAGGGCTGCAGCTTGGTGGAGCGGCGCAAGGTCGTTCAGAACCGCCAGCCCGCATCCGATATGCATCGCTTCAATCGCTGCATACAGGCTTAGAGAATGGCCAAGATGTCCCAAAACCGCATACCTGTCCCGCGGTGTGATGTTGAACCTATGAGTGTTTACCTCAAAGCTTGCCATCCAGCTGGCGGGAGTGCGTCGGATCAGCTTGGGCGTACCTGATGATCCAGAGCTTTCGCAGTAGAGACGCTGCGGTGTTCCCGGTGCGATTTGCAGCGGTGCGTCGGACAAGGGACTGGCCGTTAACGAAAGGCATTCCATTAACGCTTTTTCCAAAACCACCACACTTGCCGACTTCCGGGTCAACAGATGCGCTGTTGTGGCTTTCCTAAAGCAGTCCTCAAGTCGTGTCACATTGCCCACCGGGAACTTGGATCGCATTCTTGCGTTTCTTTACTCAGAGTTGAATGCGCTTTCCAACTTAAATCACACCTCGGCGCACTCAGGGGCCCGATCCGATACGGGACAGAAGCTCTTATTCAAGACAATTGTTTCCTGAAAAGACAAAGCCTGCGACACGGCAGCAACAATGAGCCGCCTGTAGGGGGCCATTACCTGCAAGGGTTGACCGGGTGATACGAGCGATTCAGAATTAGAACTGTCTGAAGAGCGTTCCGACAGGTTGGGCTACGGGCTGGGTAAAACGAATGATCACAATAGATCTATTGGGAGACGTTCGTTCCCCGGTCGGACCCCGGCGGCGGCCGACATCTGGACTGTTGCATGACGTCTGACGAGGAAGACAAGACCGTTTTTTCCATGGCACGCCCCAAACCGGGCGGCAGGGTCGTGACGGCTTCGAGAACAAATCTGGCAGTATCAGATCCGGAAGAGCGAACGGTTCTGTTTCCGCCCCGACAGCGCAAACGTCCGCCGCACAGGATCGCGGGTCCGGTCCTGACACTGAGCGCGGCCACCAATCGGAAGACAAAAGTCGGCCACGCTACGTCCAATCCTCTCATTGTGCAGGCCACAGGCATTCTGACGCTTTTGGGGCGCTTGAGGATGGGAAATGTGGAACGACATGCCGCGCCCTTGCGGGACCATCTGGTGCAGGTGTTGACAGCTTACCCAGCCGAGGCCATGGCGGCCGGGGCGTCAGCGCCGGACGCTGAATTGGCGCAATACCTGTTGGCGGCAAGCTGTGACGACATTCTGCGGAACGTGCCCGATGCCGATCCTGCTGTCCGGCGCAGTCCGATGATGACGGAGCAGTTCTTCGGCGATGACAGGCCCGGGGTCGGTTTCTTCACCCGTCTGCACCGTGCAACCCAAGACCCCAAATCACATGCTCATGTCATCGAGTTGGGCCTTGCTTGTCTGGCTCTTGGTTTCGAAGGGCAGTATCGGTCTGCACCCGACGGTTCGATTGCCTTGGCAAACATGCGCAAGGAACTGCACACTTCATTGCGCAGCGTGTCGCCCGTACCGTATCCTCATCTGTCGAAATTCTGGAAGCCTTCCCTGATCGGGCAAAGGCGTCGCATGGCCGTGATGCCTATGTGGATGATCGCCGGACTTGCTGCGATGATGGTGGTGGCTTTGTTCGCTGCCCTGGCTTGGACATTGACCCGGGACGCACATGAAGCGCAAACCACGATGTTGTCCTTGCATGATCCCACTACTCCGATCCAGATTGCTCGGGTCAAAATACCGGATGCGCCTGAGGTTGTAGCCTTCGTTCCGCCACCGACCACGCAATCCGATCGCATCGGTGCGCAACTTCAGAGTGCTATTGCCGCGGGTGAAGTGTTTGTCAGCGAAGAAGGTGATTTTTTGATTTTTCGGTTGGGGACGGCTCTGGAGTTCCGTCCCGGCGCAGCCGATCTGCGCACCGAAGCGCCAATCATCCGTCGGATTGCGGCGGTTCTGGATGCCGAGCACGGTCCCATTGTCATCGAAGGGCACAGCGACAACATCCCCCTGTCAGGGCGTGGAGCGTTCAAGACCAACGAAGCGCTGTCCGAAGCCCGCGCTGCAGCGGTGCGCGACGTTCTGGCCAGGTATCTTCGTGACCCACAGCGCCTGAGCGTTGTCGGTGTCGGTGCGGCAAAGCCACTGGATCGGGCTGATACGGAGGCCGCCCGCGCCCGTAACCGCCGGGTCGATATCCTTCTGCGCCGGGAGGAACGGTTGTGAGAGGGGTTCTCGACTGGCTGTCCAGGATCGTGATGGGGCTGGGGATCGCGTCGCTGTGCGGTGCAATCTGGTTCGGCTTGCCGATCTTGGGGAGCGGTTGGACGGCCGACCCGCAGCTTCGGGCGGTATTGATCCTGAGTGTTCTTTCGGTGATTTCACTGGCCGCAATATCGTCTGCCCTGCGCCGGCGCAGGGCAGCGTTTGCCTTGGAAAAACAGCTGTTGGGTGAAACCGGCGGCGACGAACAGGTTCTGGCGGACAGGATGCAGGGCGCGGTTGCGCATCTCAAACGGTCTGCTGGGGCAAACTCGCTTTATGACCTGCCCTGGTACGTGATCATCGGCCCGCCCGGTGTCGGCAAGACAACTGCTTTGCTACATTCCGGCATCGAGTTTCCCGGAGCCGATGCCTCGGCGATCCGGGGGTATGCAGGAACGCGCAACTGCGATTTCTGGTTTGCGCGCGATGCGGTCATGGTAGACACTGCCGGGCGCTATACGACGCAGGACAGCGATGCGGCTGCGGATAAAGCCAGTTGGCAGGCACTGCTGCGCGAGTTGAAATCGGTCCGACCGGAACAGCCGATCAACGGTGTGATTGTAGCGTTTTCCTGTTCCGACCTGATCACATCCACTGCCGCGGAACTAGCGGAACATGCGCAGATCATTCGAGACCGTTTGGCCGAGATGCACCAGGCCATGCGCGTGCCCCTGCCGGTCTATGTCATGTTTACCAAGGCTGACATTATCGCCGGGTTCCGCGAGGTTTTTGCTGATTTGGACAAAACCGGTCGTCGCCAGGTGTGGGGACATACATTCCAGACCCGCAAACGGCAGAGCGACACCGTCGGAGCGGTATCAGGAGAGTTCGAAGACCTTGTGGCCCGCACGATGTGTCAGGTCACGGACCGTTTGGCCGAAGAACCTGACGGACAGAGCCGGATCGCCATCCTTGGTTTTCCCGAGCAACTTGGTTTGATGCAGCCGCGGATTGTGTCTTTCTTGAACGCTGTATTTGCTGCGCCTGGTGACATTCAGGCCTGGATGCGCGGTTTCTATTTCACCTCGGGAACGCAGGCGGGTACGCCGATTGACCAGGTGTTGGGGGCCATAGGCAGCGCGTCAGAGCAACCGGGCTTTCTTTCAGGTCGGGGACGCAGCTTTTTCCTGCACGACATGTTGACGAAGGTCGTCTTTGCCGAACGCGATTGGATTGGTTACGATCGGCTTCGCGTGTTGCGCCGTAACATCGTGCGCGGAACCGGAAAGACCATCATTTTCGCGACCTCCGCCGCAATTGCGGCCGTTCTGGTGCTCAGCTTCTGGAGCAATGCGACCCTCGTCCGATCCGCCGCTGACCTGTCCGCCGAGTACCGGGATCAGGCATCCATTTTTCTTCAAAAACCCATTATTGAAGACGCTTCGGTTCTGCCGGTTTTAGCTGCGCTTGATACCGCAAGGGAGTTGTCGCAGATTGGTTTGGAGCAAGAGTCCCTTTTGCCACCTGCCTGGAATGACGCAGGTTTGTCACGGCGGCAAACCGTCGAGACGACTGCCGGTCAGGTCTATTCGGACGGTTTGGAAGATCTGCTGCGCCCCCGGATGATGTTGTTGCTGGAACAACGTCTGGCCCGACACGTTGCCGACCGGGACTTGGCGGCAGCATACCGCACGCTCAGAATCTATATCCTGACGGCGCGGGCGCAGCCCGGCCGTGGGGATGATGCCGCGATCCGGTCCTACTTTGCCGAAGCTTGGGTGCAGGAATTCAGCGCGGCTAGCGCAGGCGCTGAATATCACAGGATGAACGCACATCTTGGGCAAATGCTGGCCCGGGACGACCGCGTGACTCCGGCAGTATCGGCAAATGCAGAACTGGTGTCCCGTGCACGCTTGGCTATTGGTGATTTACCCGAAGAAGCCCAGCTTTTCGAGCTGATCCGTGACCGAGCTGGAGATCTGGCACCGGTTACGTTCGGCTCGCTTGCCGGTTTGGACCTGACGCTTGCAGATGGTCAGCATGTCGAGGCCGTAGGCGTGCCGGGACTGTTTGCCTTTGACGGCTATTGGCAAGTTCTGCTGCCATCCAGCCTGACCGCTTCTGATCTGTTGGCCGAGAATGCATGGGTTCTGGGAGGCTCTGTCCAGCCAGTGGATACGCTCCAATTGCTACCTGGGGTTTTGGCGATCTACGGTCATGAAATGGCCGTCCGGTGGGACAAGTCTTTGAATCTGATCATCGGTACACCGGACCTTGACGCCACGGTCCGCGAGTTGACCGCCTTTGTTACCCGCCATACGCAACTGACGCAGGCATTGCATCAGGTCGAAGCTCCGGGTCCTGCCGGAACCTCCTTGGCACGCCTTCAGGATATGAATGTTGCAGCCACGCGAGCGATGAAGATCGTCGAGGGAGGCTCAGCCAAAGCGCAGATCGGCTTGGCACCTTGGCACGATTTGGACGCAGGGCAGGCGGATCGTCTGATCGATCTCCTTGAAACTGCGCCGCAGAGTGCCGAAGCCCGGGCTCGTCTGTTGGCACAGGTGAATACTCTTCCTGAACCGCTTCGTCGTATGGTTCGGGCCGAGTTTAACGGCACAATCACCCCGTCTGACTGAGGGCCGGGACGATGAGCAGCTGTGACTCGATTGCACGACTTGAGAACGCAAATTTATCCTCGGAGATTTCCTTCCCTGAGTGGACCGCACCTGTGCTAAGCTACCGAAGCTGGTAAGAATTTGGCTGATGTATCGCTGAAGATCTGCTGGCGTCGGGGGCAGATGGAGGCGGTCGAAGTTCGTCGGCTCGGGTGCGAGCTCTGTTACCTGCGACCTCTCCCAAGAAGATGGACGGTGTGTAGATGCCGCATCCGTCTGATAGAGGAGTGAGCACAGATGAATGCCATCCACGATCTGGTGACCCCGCTGGAGGGGCTGATGGGGTTCGAAACCTGCCACCGCAGCGATGTAGGGCGGGTCAGAACGCTCAACGAAGACAGTGTACTGTCACAGCCTCAGTCCGGTTTATGGTTGGTTGCGGATGGTATGGGGGGACACACGGCAGGTGATTTTGCCAGTCAGACCATTGTCCGGGAAATGCAATCGGTCGGTATCCCAACAGGGGCCGCGGACCTGCATGCCCGTTTCGTGGCGCGATTGGCGCATGCCAATTCATTGATCCGATGCCAGTCTGAACAGTTGGGCGGTGGAACGGTGGGGTCCACGATTGCCGCTTTGCTGATACAGCAGGATCATTTTGCTTGTATCTGGTCAGGTGACAGCCGCGTTTATCGGATGCGGGGCAATCGCCTGACGCGCGTCACCCGTGATCATACCGAGGTTCAGGCCCTGTTGGATGCCGGGTCTATCACCCGCGAACAGGCCGAAACATGGCCCCGGAAAAACGTCATCACCCGGGCCATAGGCGTGACGCCGGCCCCGGAATGTGACATGGTAGAAGGCGCATTATTGAATGCCGACCTGTTTCTTTTGTGTTCGGACGGGTTGACGGAGTATTATTCGGACGGTGAACTGGCCGAGGTTCTTTTTTCAGGGGCAACCGGATCTTTAGAACGGTTGTGCAATCAATTGGTGGATACTGCATTGGCGCGTGGCGGAAAGGACAATGTCTCGGCTTTGTTGGTGCGCTGTCACAATCTGGGTTTGCCGTCGCTTGAACCATTGGGCGACTTCCCAGAATACAGGGAAAGAACATGAACGATCCCGACAAAAAGAAACCCGGAAAGGGGCAGAAATCCGTCCCGGAAGATGATCGAACGATCTTCTTCGGGTCTGACAGCGGTTCTGATCAGCCCGACCCGGACCGAACGATTTTGGCCGGCACTGAGTCCCCGCCTGAAGACGATCGGACAATCCTTGCAACAAACCCTCCGGCCCTTGATGAAGATCGTACAATCCTGGCAGCGGAGCCCGCGGCACCGCCGCGCGACGATCCGGACAGGACTATCTTTGCGGGAGGGGCGTCCGAACACGTGGCAGCTGAAAGTCCTGAAGATCTGGATCGCACCGTATTGGCCAGTGATCCCTTGCTTGGTCAACCTGACGCGACCGGCCCCGTGGTCGAGGAAACGGCGGCAGATCAGACAGTTGTCGTGACTGGCCTGCAATTCAGCCAAGAAGCCCGTCAAGAACCCATCTCACAACCGCCCGGCGAAGACGCGACTGTTGTCGCTCCCGACGGACCCGGGGGAGAATCTGAACAACAGACACGAACACTCACCCAAACCGAGTCCGGCCCGATTGTGTCGCTTCCTCCAGGGACGGCCCCCACGCCGCT
Source organism: Paracoccaceae bacterium (assembly GCA_014872875.1). Lineage (GTDB taxonomy): Bacteria > Pseudomonadota > Alphaproteobacteria > Rhodobacterales > Rhodobacteraceae > Aliisedimentitalea. The sequence continues at coordinate 145,371 of WKFI01000010.1, read as the reverse complement.
CAGTTCGCTGGAGCCGGGGGTGGTCATCAACAACATGTACCGCGTCGAGGAGCGCCTTGATCAGGGCGGCATGGGGCGCGTGTTCCGGGGCGTCGAGATCGGGACAGGAGAATCCGTTGCCATCAAGGTCATCCTGCCCGAGATGGCCGAGGACGCTACCGTTGCGCGGATGTTCCGCCGCGAGGCGCGTACACTGCGGCAACTGCATCACGACGCGATAGTCCGTTATTTCGCGTATGTGCCCCCTGATGAGCAACTGAACCTGCACGCCCTTGTCATGGGCTTCATCGAAGGCACCAAGCTTTCCGATAAGCTGAAGGACGAAGGAGCCTTGTCGCGGGAACAGGTCATAAAGCTGACCTTGCGTTTGGCCGATGGGCTGGAGCGTGCCCACAAGATCGGTGTTGTCCACCGCGACCTGTCACCGGACAACATCATGTTGCAGGATGGAGATATAACCAAGGCCGTCATCATCGATTTCGGTATCTCCCGGTCGTCGAAAATCAAAGACGTGACCATCGGCAATGAGTTTGCCGGCAAACTCAAATACGTATCACCGGAACAATTGGGTGCATTCGGGGGAGAGGCCGAAGCCCCCAGCGATGTGTATTCTTTGGGGCTCCTGATGATCGCCATGCTGACAGGCGTGCCTCTGAACATGGGAGGCAGCATCGTCGAAGCCGTGCAGATGCGCCAATCGGTGCCCGATCTGTCCAACTTGCCGGAGGAATTTCAGGACCTTCTGACGGGGATGCTGCAACCGGACCCGGCACAGAGGACATCAGGTATGGGGGCGGTGATCGAAGCCCTGCAGGCGTTACAAGGCGGCACCGGGCTTGGTGGATCGCGAATGCGAGGCACATTGCCGCCTGCGCCGGACCGGAGTGTTCCGGGCCTGCAGGCCGTGCCCATGGCGGCAACCAGCAGCACGACCTCTGCTCCAAAGTCCATGACCGACGACGCACAGGACGCGGTGCGCAGGCAGCGACGCGGAGGAAGCGGACGTGCAGTCATGCTTCTCGCCATGCTCCTGACGTTTGCAGGTGCGGGTGGCTATTACTTTTGGGGCGACGAGATCTTCCCGTCTGCTGCGGACGAGGCAGGCGAAGCCACGGATCCCGTTGACGCAGGGCTGGTTCGCGTAGAAGGGAGCCGGGCGACCTTCCTTGCTACCGAAGTGCCTGGAGATTGCGCGTATGCGACCCGACGGGCTCGGGGTGAGAATGCGGGGTTGATCGAAGCCTTTGCTCTTGACCTGAAGCCATTGCAGAGTCTCGGTGCGGCCTTCGGTGCGCAGTTCGGTGCTACGCCCGAGATGATCGGGCGTAACGTGCCCGAGTTGCAATGCGCGGCGTTGGACTTTGCAAGGAGCTTCCAAGGCACCAAAGGTAGTGGGATTGAATTGAGTCTGACGTCCCACTCCACTCCGCGTGAAGAAGGGATAGTTGGCAGTTTGCACGGCAGCGGCGGTCGGCAGAACTGGCTGGCGCTGATCGGCCCTAATGGGCAGGTGTATTCACTGATGCGGCAGTTCGACGATGCCATTGGGGAGCAACGCAAATTTGCGTTTCGCATGCCGTCCGCTCCACCTGGCATCTATCTGGTGATAGCGACTGCCTCCGAAAAGGCGTTGGTCCGTGCAGGAGCCATGCAGGATGGCACAACTGTGGCCGAGATACTGCCGCTTGTGCAGCGTGAACTGGCTGTGGATGGGCAAGGGGCTGTGGACATCGCCTTTGTAGAAATCACGCGATAAGTCAAACATGTTGGGTCTGTTTGGGAACGCCCTTATCGAACATCGAAGGTGGCTAGGCCAAATACGAGGCTTTTCATCGTCTCCGACGGGATAGACGTAAAGACATCTTCGGCCAGGAAACCGATCCGGTCGGAGATGTCCAGCGGCGCGACCTCCGACCCCAAGGCCAGGATGATCTGACGAGTTACCCTGCTCGGTCCGGTGCGGGCGACTGGTGCCGAGAAACGCGGTGTTTCTCCGTCCAGAAAGGTGAAGGGCGCCATATCCTGAACCACGCCGTTATCGTCGATCAGCAGGAGCGTCACGTACAGCCCACCAGCACCGAGCACCGCGCCCTCCAAAGTTTCGCCGCTAACCATGGACACGGCATCCAGCGACAGGCCAATTCGGTTGGCTGGGTAACTGTCGCTTTGCCGGATCAAATCCAGGGTCGCACATTGCCTCGGATCGATAACTTCCCGCGACTGGGCTGGGGTGAAACTCAACCCGGTCGAGATACGCACGGACAGGGCATCCAGCACGTCAGAGTTCGCCCCGACAAACGCGACACCAGCGCTTGGGGAGTCACTACCCGCCGCAGAGGTGACCCGGCGCGGCAACGCAAGGGTGCATTGTTCGTGGGACGTGGTCCGAATGCGTCTCAGTAGCTCACCCAAAGCGATGTCGGAAGGGCTGGGGTTGATAATCGGTTGCGGTCCAGTTTGCGAAGACGAGTCTTCGGTCTCTGATGTGTCGATTTCCTCTGCGCCCTCGGGCGTTGTTTCTTCCACTGCCGATTCAGGCGGTTCGGCAAGTTCGGATGTGCCAGGGTCTGGGTCAGGCTCGGCCACATTTTCTTCCGGCAACAACAGTGCCAGCTCCGTTTCCGAGGGTTCCGAAATCGCTTCGGGTAAGGTTTCGCCCTGATCATTGAATGGAGCGCTGACGCTGGGCGCAATGATATCCGGGTCGGATGGGGTGGCCACCGCATCAGGTGTCAAGGTCGCCACATCCGTTGCAGTGGCAACCGAGGCATCCGGATCAATGTTCAGCTCCAAGCCCGACGTATCCAATGTGTTCAAGATGGCCGTGTCGCTTTCCGACGAACCGGGATCAGGCAAAGCCAACTCCAGATCCGGGCTGATCGGTTCCGGTGAAAGCGCGTCCGAGCCAGCCTCCATCAACGGATTGAAATCCGTGCTGTCGTCTTCGATTGGATTGATATCCTGAACAGCCAACTGTTCGATTGGATCTGCCGGTTCCGGGGTCGGGGCAACCGGCAAGGGAGCCGGTGCTTCCGCCTCAATGGCGGTCGGTTGTTCCGGCTCCGGTTCGATCACTTGCAAAGGGTCAGCCGAAAGGGGGGGCTCCGGTGCGAGATCTGCGAATTCTTCGGTGTCGGCAAGAAGGCTTTCCTCGGCAGCCGGGGCAATGGCTTCGGGTTCGAATACGGCCGTTTCTGTATCGCCGCTCGGGAGTGCCTCTTCCGGCTCGACCATCTCTGGCTCGGTAATTTCCGGCTCCAGTTGATCAAGGTCAGCCAGCGTGTCGGCTGGCTCCAGATCCTGCGTTTCGGGTTCGAGTGTTTCGGCATCGTCCGTTTCAGGTGTCAGCAAATCTTGGGCCGTGTCCTCCTCCAAAAGCTCATCTGCCTGGGACAGGTCCGGCTCCAGCACCGGGGCATCGGGCGGGATATCGTCCAATGGGTCTTCGGTCGTAGGTTCTTCGACGATATTGGCGTCCAGAATTTCCAGGCTGACCTGAATGGTCTGTTCCAACTCTGAATTCTGAGGCGTTTCGGGCTGAAACGATACCATCCCGGAATACAGAAGAAACGCAGCGGTGCCGGCGTGGACGGCCGTCGAAGCCATGAGCGACCCATACCAGGATAAACCGTTTGTGGTATCGTGAGGCAGGAAGCTCACTCTTCTGCCTCCCCAGTATTCCGGTGGAGGGTAACAAGCTGCACATTTACGGCGACCAACGCCTCGGCGTCGAGAATTTCCAGAAGCGTCACAGCGCTCAGGTCGTGATCGGTAAGGACATAGAGGGTCGGGCTATCCTTCGTGGCTTCAGCCAGCTCCCCGGCTTGCAGCGGTTCACCGTTTAGCATCATGTCCCCTTGGGCGGACACGGTAAGCAAGGGACCGGGCAACAGATCAAGCGGCAGTTCTGTCGTCTCGGGCAGAGCGACTTCGATGGTGCGGGAGCTCATCAGGCTGCCTGTTGCCAAAAAGAAGAAGATCAAAAGCAGAACGATATTCACAATCGCCAAAGAGCTGTCGATCGGGTGCCGCACGCGGCCTGAGGGCAGGCGAGTGCGCGACATGTCAGGCCCCGTCCCGTGTTATTTGTACCGAGCCGACATTGGCATTTTCCAATGCCTCCAAGGCATATGCCACATCCTGAACCCGGGCGCTTTCCTCGATAATCAAAACCACACTGGCAGGGTTGTCCTGAGTGCTGAAGGCTTCGGCCAGATCACTGACCTGTTCGATGGCCAATTCCATGCCACCCGCGGCACGCACCACGCCATTGCCGATCGTCCAAAGCGCAACATCCCCGGCGGATGTGGGTCGCGGCGGAGATGTTTCCGAACTAGCATCGCCTGCCCCTTGGGCCTGGTTTTCCGACACGGTATCGGCTGGCGCGCTTTTGAGAGTGATCAGTGAATAGGGGGTGAGACTGGTGGACAGCATGAAAAAGATGAGCAATTGGAACATGGCATCCGCCAACGGCGTCAGCGCAAATCGATAACGCCGTGGCCGTTCCGGCAAGGGTTGCTTTTGGGATGCCATCTGCCCGTACTCAGGCTTAGTTCGGGGGGGCGTTCGGGTTCACCCGACCGTGGATGGCTGCTGACATGAGCGCTTCGATCATGTTGCGTTCACGGTCGATCCGTCCCTCAAGCCAGGTTGCTATGAAGAAAGCAAACAGCGCAACGACGAGCCCAACGGCGGTAGTAGTCAGGGCCACGTAGATACCGCTGGCCAACAGGGTGGGATCGACGGCTCCTTCGACGACGGCAAGAACCGAGAATGCGTCAATCATACCGACAACAGTTCCGAGCAGTCCTAGCATCGGAGCAGCCTGAACAACCATGTCCAGCGCCCGCATGCGTTCGCTCATCGTCGCCAATTCGATGATGGCCGTTTGGCGGCTGAGTTCTTCGGCATAGCTGACATCGGAAGGACGCGCCTGAATCCCCGAGAACACGGCCTGTAGAATACGGGTCAGAACCGAGCGACGGCGCCCGGCGGCTGTGATCGCCTCGTCCACACGGCCATTCAGCCAGTCGTCAAGAATACGCTCGGCTTCGGCGCGACGGCCGACCCCCAAGCGCGCAAACTGAACGAGTTTGAAAAGACCGATGCCGATGGCAACAAGTGACAGAAAACCCAGCATGCCATAGACTGTGAAAGAAGCGATTTGGAAGATAGTCATAGTCGTGCGACTTCCCCGCGGTCAGAGGCCAAAGGCGATTTCGGTTCGACTGGATACTGTCAGACCCGTCAGGCAGGCTTCGCCAAGATCTTCTTCTGACCCGGCAATCTTACAGCTTGCCACTTCGTTTACGATGATGTCCGAAAGGTCCTCGCAGGCATAGGGCAGGCTGAATTGCACAACCCGACGCTTGCCCGGGCTTAGCGCATTCAGAGGCAAAGCGAGTAGATTTCGAAACACTCCATCTGCACCGAACACGGCAAGGCGCCAAGTGACTTCTTCAAAGTCCTCGCTCATTCCATTGTGCCCCAGAAACACCAGCTGACATCCACCACTGGTAGTGGCGGTGGCCTTGTTCAGTTCGAGCGACATTGAACCTTGGGAGTCTTGTGCCAGACCGACGGTTGCGGTCATGAACAGCGTAAGCACAGCGGCAGAAAAGGAGCGGCTCATCAACAAAGGCCTCCAAATGCTTGGGTCAAAAGATACAAGCATTTAGCGGCACAAGAACGGAACCTGTCAACAGTTCTTCAATTCTAGAGGATTGGAGAGGTTGCCTGGACGAAAGCGTTTAGCGGAACATACCGATAATGTAATCCGGCCGATCACTGCGACCCAGATCTCTCTGGATTGGAGGTGTTTGTATCACAAAAAACGGTTGGCTTTTCGCGTGAGACCGGCTGTAAAGCATCGTTTTGGTTGGCGTCGAGATCGCTTGCATTGAAACAGGGGCACTCGCCGTCGCGGCCGATGGTGCAGCTGCCGGAGTTGCAGAGATGGCCGTTTGGACAGGCACGTCCTGAGCGGATTGATCAACCGGGCTTTCCAGCCCGTTCATCGGGGGCGAAAGCGCGGCTGTCTGCACTGGCTCAAAGGCAGGAATGGTCGTGATCGCCTCATCTTCAATGCTTGGAGTGGCAGGAAGCGCTCCAAGGAAGGCGGGCACAAGTGACACCCCAGCGGCAGTTTCAGGCGCGGACAGGGACGCCCTCTTGCCTTCATTTTCCGAATTGAGGTCATGCAGCGCAGAAAGCCCGAACCCAGCGCTAGCTGAAACGGCAACCAGAGAAATGGAGAGTGCGACTACATGTTTCATGACACCTAGATAGCAGCTCGATCGGTAAATTTCATCGATTGCGGCTGAAAATGCCGGATTTCGGCGCGATTTCGCGTCAAACACCGTGTGAATGGTGCATATTTGTCAACAGTTTCCGAGTTTTTGGGGTAATTGTTCGCTGGATTCACTTGATGGCTTTGTCACTGCGAACGGAATCATTGCGGTCTTGCCGCAGTATTTTCTAAGGTGAATACATTGGACGTCGAAAGGCATTCCGGCAATGGGATTGACGCGAACGACCCTGATACTGACTACCATGGCTCTGTTCGCGGCAGCGCCAAGTTCCTCCTTGGCTCAGGATCTGGATATTCAACCAATTTCTCTGGATGTTTCCTCGGAAACAGACCAGCTCGTGCTGGCGGCGCTTCCCGTTGGGGACGTCATGCCGATCATTCGCGGCGTCACAGCTGATGAGACGCCAGTCGTTAGAGCTGCCGTCCGTCCGTCAGATCAACTGCCGACCCCGTCGATTATCCTGGGCTACATCGCGCCCGAACAGGAGGAAGAATTCGGACTGGATCGCTTGTTGCCTGCAACGGTGGAACAGATTTCCTTTGCGCTGGATGATCTGGAAGCCCGCGAAGCGTTGCGGGCCCGGGATGCTGACCTGTTCAAACGATTTGTAGAAGAGGGGCATCTGGACCCTGACCCGGCGCAGTTGAACCGGACGCTTCAGGCCGAGCTTCTGCGGATGCGGTGCTATCGGTCCAGCATCGACGGCCAATGGGGAAGAGGCAGCCGTCGGTCCGTGACAAGCTATTTCAACGAACTGGATGGTGTGTCTTGGCCGGATCAGAACCCCAGCAATGAACTGTTCAGGGCGATCCTGATTAATGGAGATGTGGTTTGTGCAGCCGCGCCCAGTAATCGGACGGTTCGAACCAACACCAGCACTTCGAGCCGGTCTTCGTCGTCAAGCACGCGGACCCGGACACCCGCGCCAGCGCCAGCGCCTCAGCCCGCCCCGGCGCAAAAACCCGCTGCAACGATCGAACTGGGGCCGTCGATCGGGGTCTTCCGATAAGGGTCGAAGATACGCCCGGCGTTTGCCAGATGGCTTATTTGCGGTAAGCTCCTTTCCATATTGATCATTGATTTTGATGTCGGAGGATGCAGCCATGGGTGGCGATGTCGGAACACGCGGCAAGGAACTCAAGAAGCTTCTGGCCTTGGCCAAAAACAAACCTTTGCCTTTTGCCTATTGTCCCGGCGGTCAGGTTCAGGACGACATCTTCATTCTGCACAGAAAGAAAAACCCCGAAGTCTTGGGTCGTGAAGCCCGGGCCGAGGGCGAGGGTTCGAAGATCGGGTTTGGCCGGGTCGAAGTTACCGGGAAGATCGTTTCTTTGTCTTGCGACCGTGTTATCGCGGGCATGGCCAAAAAGCTGAAAAAGTATCTGATCAAGGAAAACTGCCGACTGAACGTCAAGATCCTTGATGCCGACGGAAACACCGTGGAAGAGGATATCGAGGATCTGGGGGATGATGATCCGCTTGGCGACGCAGAAGATATAGAACCGGCAGACACTGAACAGGATGCAGAACCGGTCAGTGCCGATGATCAGCTGCTGGAAGAACTGAAATCCCGCGCTGCCGGTTTGCCGCCCCGCATCAAGGCGCTGTCTCCGGATGTTCAACCGGCCGTGGTCAATCGCTTCAAAGCGGTGGCGGCGGCTTTGAAAAGCGGTGATCTGGATGCCGCTGAAATCGGGTTGGACGCGATTGAAAACGCACTGCAGCAGTTGGAAGCGCGTAGTGAGACTGCCGCCGCCGCGCCGCCCCCGCCACCGGCCGAAGATCCTGCAGCGATCAAGCTTAGGACTGCTGCGTCCTCTCTGGCGGGGCGCATCGACAAATTGGCCGAGGGGGAGGGGAAAACCCGACTGCTCGCGGCTCTAAATTTGTTGAACGGCCAAATCGACGCCTCTGATTATCCGAAAGCCGTGACGACAGCCAAGGCGCTGGGCGAAGCGATTACCAAATTGTCGGCGGCGCAAACCGCTGCAGCTCGGGACGTAGCCGCGGAAGAAGCCCAACAGGCTGCGCCCGAGGCCGCAAGTGATGAGGCTGCAAGTGATGACGCTGCTGACTATGCAATTCCGTCTGCCGAAGAGGTCAACGCCAGCGAAGATGGGAAAACCTGGAACGCTGCCCGTGCCGAGTTGGAACCTGTGATCCTGCAACTTCTTGGTCAGCAGCTTGGAGATACCAGCAAGATGCGGGCCGCTTGGGCGTTCTTCACCGAGAAGGGAGCAATGGGCGCTTTTGCCGAGGCGATGAAGGCTGTTCCCGGAACCCGGCGGCTGATCGAGGCGGCCTATCAGGAGCAGCAATCAGAAGCCGAGAAGGATGTGCCGTCGAACGTGGTTGAATTCGTGCGTGCCCGACTGGACTGGTCCAAGCTGCGCCCCGCGTTGGATTCCGAGCTGATCAAGCTGCAAAACGCCATTCTGGCGACCTGTCAGGGAGAACAGTTCGAAGGCATGGCTGCGGAAACCCGTACGCTTTTTGCCCATCTTAAGGTGCTGGACAACAAGCTTGAGGCCGCGCTGGACGCGGTGATTGGCGAGGCGGATACCGACAGACGTGAATCTTTGAAAGCCGCGGCACGAACCGTTGTGGGTGACTTGCAGAGCGAGTTGGGGCAGGGGTTCTTTGCAGATGTCGGGAATAACGGGTTTGTTGAAGTCCAGTTGCGCGACAAAGCCGTTTCAGCCCTGGCGCGTGTGGATGAGGTCCTGCAGCGACCGGCGGCCTGAGCATATCGGAAGATCTCGACACAGGGTCTTGGCCGCTGTCCAAGCCCCTGCGTCGCGGGCAATCCAAATCCTTGCCGCTTTGCGCAGTACCTTGAGGTCCGCTGCTTTACTGAACCGGCTGATAGTCCGCGTCCGGATTGCCGAACACATAAGTCACTCGGTAGGCGATCCCCAGAAACAGATCCTTGGCAAAGAAAACCAGAGTCTCATCAGTTGTTTGGGGCACGGCCAAGGGTGACAGGTCGGGCCGCCCATAATCACGCAGCTTGGGTTGGCCGGCTTGCGCGGGACCGTCTTCTTCGGCGTCATAGCTGTCATAATAGGCAGTGCGGAAGGCGTCGGGATCCAGAATCAGCTCGTAATCATAGCCTTCGGCCAGATGATTGACCGCAGCTGCCGCCGTTGTGGCATGGGCAGGCTCTTTCAGCGCCGGGACAGCAGCAATCAGAGCGGGCAGGTCAGTATAGTCGTTCTGTTCGTCCACTTGCACCATCGGCGCACCCGCAGTGTCGAGCAAAAGGGCAATCTCTGGGAGTTCCAAGGGTTCCGTGCCTCCTATAGGGCGGTTGTTGTCCCGGGCTTACTGATCCACGACCCATTTCGTGTTCAGCCATTTGTCGCCCATCGGCCACAGCTGGCCTCCGGTCACCGACTTCTGCCACATGCGTGCTTCACCTGTTAGCGGATCGGGTGCAATGACAAAGTAATAGTGATCCGATCCGTCCCCCCAGTTGGAGTCGGCCACGATGAACTCGGGCGCACCCAGATCGGGGATCATGTCGCGGGTCACCAGGTTCTTGAACAGGCTATCTTCATCTGCCCGCAATGCGTTTTTCTTGTCGCGCTCGTCATCGGCAGAGGGTGGAGCGCTTAGCCCCGCCTTCCAGGCGTCCAGTTTGCGCTGGGTGACGGCTGTCTTAAAGGCATCCAAGTTGGTCGAGATATGTGCCTCCAATTCTGCTGGTGTCATGTCTCGGTCCGGGCGATTTGCGAAGGCGGCCTTGACCAAGTCGCGTTCCCCATCGGTTCGGGCCCGGCCCACGAAGGACTCCATCTGGCGATCATAGAGGTAAACGCAACGATCCTTTGGCAAGGCGGTCGTAGCGATCTTGGTCCCCGGGTCGACCAACATCGATTGCACGTTGGCGGCAATGTCGCCGGTTGCCAGTTTGGCATAGTCCCCGGTGGGCGGTAGCGCGTTGAACGCGTGGATGCCGCTGGTGGACACCATGGTCATGTCGCCGCCGCTGCCACCCAGCCCGGCCAGGGCTTCCAAGACCTTGGCAGCGCGCTCTCCGGTGCTCTCCGAGGCATCCCGAGGCACGATTGCCGTGCCGCGCTTGCTGCCGCCACGACCCACAAGCGCATCGCCTGCTTCGTCACCGTAGCCGCCGAATTCCATATCCCATGGCTTGCTTTTACCCGCGGCCCGGTCAACTGCAGCGATAAAGGCGGGGTCATTGATGTGATCGCGGATCGTGTCCAGCTCATCGTCCTTGAGACCGGCAGCGCGCGCCGCTTCCAAAGACTTGCGTGTGATGAAGGCGACGAAATCGGCCTGCGACAGGATTTCCTTGCGGGTGTCGGCCTCGACCATACGCATGAAGCCCTGACTTGAGCTGCCATCCGCCGAGACGCCGCTTGCCGCGGCCATAGGGTCATATTCAAAAGTATAGCTGGTGGTGACCACCTTGATCAGTTCGGGTTCGAGCTTTTTCCAGGATTTCTTTTTCAGCTTGCGCGAAAGCTGGCTCAAAGAGCCTGCGTCGCTCGTTCTCAGAGCATTGCTGACATGGCTACGCTCGCGGCTTGCCTGCAGGCGCGCACTGGCGGATGCGACCGAAAATTCCAGGCTGCGGGTCAGCGGATCGTCGCCGGGCGGCAGGTTGGTGACCGCCGGAAGAGTGCGTCCCTGTTTCGGAGTAAATTTCCCGGTTGTTGCAAGCTCCTTGTACATCTCCATAACCGCGATCGGGTCTTCGTCGCGCAGCTTGCGCACTGGTGCGGTGGCAAAGCAGGACCCGACTTCGGCCTGTGAAATCGGAGTCGCCATCGAACGAAGAATTGCGGTCTGGATTGCGGCGTTCACCTCGTCCGTCTTTGCCGGATCGGATAGGTCCGCCGTGGAAATGCCGGTCAGCTTGCTGATATCGGCCCGGGCCGTTTCCGGAATGGCGGTGGCATCCACGGCATTCAGGATCTCTTCGGCCTTGGCGCGTCGGGCCGCGCCTTCGTCCGGATCGCCAAAGAAATCCTGCAGCTTCTCAATTTCGCCGGTGACCATGGCAGACGCGCGGTATTGGCCGGAATATCCGTATTTCTGACGGGTCAGGGCCTGTTGGAAGTCTGGACTGTTCAAATCCAAAGACACGGTGGTTTTACCGGTGGTCGCATCCGTGGTCCGCGTCATCATGGTTTTGGCGGCCTCGGTGGTGCGGGCCCGAGCGACATCCTTTCGGTCGGTCAGACCGTTCAACGCGGGATTGACCAGATAGGGGACACCGTCGCGCAGCGCTGCGTCGATGCCGTCAGCATATTCGGCACCGAAATAAGCGGTCTGCACCAGCAATCTGTCCGCGAAATAAGCCGCGTCTTTTTCGTTCATGGTCAAAGGCGGGGTCGGGCTGCCATCGTCGCCCGGAGGCTGCGGGGCCGGGAATCCGGCGGCGGATTTACCGGCCAGATAAAGTGCGGTTTCGGCCAGTTTTTTGGGATCCTTGGCCGTGCCCGCCAGTGAACAAGTCTTGATCGCCATATCCGGGTTGCGGTCGAACAGCTCGACCATGTTCCCCACTAGATCGGCAGGGATCGGGCGCCCGGCCACTGGGGACAGCGGACCAAAGGTGATTGCATCCAGCATGGCGCGCTGCGTCGATGCGGCCTTGATCACTGCCTTGCAGGCGGCGATGTCGGTCTCTTTTGCAGTTCGTTCCGCCTTTTTTGCTGTTCGGGCCTGTTCGGCCTGCCGCATCGCCAAGTTTTTCTGACGGGCTACCAGCAACAGGCGATCGCGCTCGGCAATCTGTTCGGGTGTTGGAGCATCCTCCAAGGCACCAAGCATTGCCAAATAATCGATGTGATCCTTCTTGGCCGCCTCGAACGCGTCACGCTTGGCTCGATGATCGGTTCTCAGCAGATCGCATGCGTCCTTCAGAGCTTTCAGTTCGCCTTCCAGTGTCGTCAGTTCGCCCTGTTTGCCACGAATAAAGTCGGGCGTGGCCTTCTGCCCGCCCAAGATCGCTTCGGTGCGGCCAATGGACAGGACCACCTTGTCGGCAGCGTCCTTGTTGACGCCCTGAAGGGCAATGATGCCTTCCACATGTGCGGGTTTGACGCCCGCCGTGTCGAGTTCGGCTCGTTGTTTGTCCAGAATAGCCGCGTCCAGCGTGGACTTGAAGGTTTCGACCTTTGCGTCGAGCTCGTCGATTTTGGTGCGCAGCGCGCGCACTTCGGCCAACTCGGATCCGGTCAAAGTCGCTTCGACAAGGGTGACGCCTGCGGTCAGTTCGCCTTGAAGCGTAACCAGAGCCCCATGCTGGGTTTGCGCCGAAACTTGGCTGATATCCGCATCCCGGGCCGCAACGATTTCAGGTTTGGATTGGGTGTAATAGTCTCGGATCATGCCTCTTACGTGGAGGTCCGCAGCTTCGACCAATGGGTCCAAGACATCCGCATTCGCAAACAGATTAAGACGTCCGGCCAGCTCCCGCATTGCGCGCAGGTTCTTGCGATCGACCGAAGCAATATCGGCGCGCAATTGGGTTGCCTTCTGCACTTCGGCGTCGATTGCCGGCTTCTGCGGCGCGCCGGTGTACAGGTCGGGCTCGACATCATCTGCATTGTCGAGCGCGTCCTGAACCTGTTGTATGGCCCTTTCCAACAGCGCTTCGGCGGCGGGCAACTCGCCCAATGCACCCACGGCCGCCAGAACAGCGGCCTCATACGCCGGGAGCGCCGCGCGTGCGGCTTCCATCTGGGCATGGCTTGGCAGATCTGCCGTCAAGTGGCGGGAGATCGCTTCCCGGACTGCATCCATCTGCGCCAGGGTTTCGGTTTCGAAGGCTATACCGGTTGTCGGAGCGATTTCGGTTCGTAGGGCATCGGCTTCATCAACAAGCCGGACTCGCAGGCGTTCCATGCTCTGAATAGCGGGAGCCATGACCTCGGTTGCGGTCTCAAATGCCCCCTGTTCCGCGCGATGGCGAGCGGCAATGGCCTGCGCAACAATGAAGGCCTTTTCATCATAATCGTCGGGCACTTTGGCCGCGGTTTCTTCAAACAATTCATCGAGGTCGGCATATTCACCATAGGCCGCGATCAGGGCTGCATTGGACTTGGTCTTGTGCCGTTTTCGGACAAGATCTTTTACGCCTTTCTTCAAATACTGTGTAATGAAGCGCCGCTGATCCTTGGTTAGATCGTCCCAAGTTTTCATCTGAATTCTCTCGGTAAATCTAATGTTATTCGATGCAGCTTAGGAGAGCTTTCCGTGATTAGCTAGCTTTTTTGGTCCCCAGCTCCGAGGTCGGCGGGCCAAGAGATCAGTGCGTCACCTCGAAGTTTTTGCTGAAAACCAAGGCAAAGCACTGTGCGTTTCACGTGTCAGCTGTGCATCATTTTTGGCGGTTTCGGGGGGAATGGTAGCGCCTGTGACACAGGGATCCGACATGCTGAAAACATGGCAGCGGCCACTCGGGTTTTCCCTGATTTCCAAGGCAAAGTGCCATAATGCAACACAGGTATTTCGACCTCTGTCTTTCAGTTTCGAAAAAGTTTGCAAAAAGAACACAACGCGTCTTCTATTGACGCAAGGTGAGCCATTTTCAATCTGAGGTCGTAGATGAAGTATGTCGATAACTCTTTTCGGACCCGCGAAGCTTTGAGTTTTCGGGCCGTTGCGCGCAGCACGACCATCATGCTGACCGTCCTTGCCCTTCCCGCCTTTGCCCAGGAGACCAAAACCTGGGATGCAGGCGATGGCGGTGCTGGTACGCCTTTGGGTGCTGACGGGTCTTGGATACAGGGTGGCGCCACAAACCTGTGGCAGGATCTGCCGAACAATCTTCCCGACGAAAGCTTCGATTCCGGTGACAATGCCGTTTTCAGTGCTCCCGGGGGTTACACCGTGGATCTGGGGGGTAATGTTCGGGCCAACAACGTGACGATTGATCAGGACGGGGTCGAGATTTCCGATGCCGACAACGCTGATACGTTTCGGGTAACGGGAAACATCGACGTTTCAAATGCCGGTCAATCGGCGGAAATCTCTGCCGACATCGCCAGCGCTGCGACGGCTACCGGTGCCGGGGATCTGAACCTCACTGGCGATGTGAACGGCGCGGTCACCAATTCGGGCACCGGAACGGTTACCGTTTCCGGGACCGCAGGAAAGGTGAATTCGAATTCGGGGACAACGACAGTGGCCGCGAGTTCGGTTGTTTCTGGTGCGTTGGAAGTCGACGGCGGCACGGCGAATGTTGAAGGAACGGTTCAGGGCAACAGCAAGGTTTCAGCCGGTACTCTGAATGTGACCGGTGATCTGGATGGGGACCTGACAAACCGGAACGGGGCCACGACCAACCTTGCGGCATCGGGTGACATCGCGGGCGATGTGACCAATCTGGGCGACTTGAACGTCAACGGCGGGTCAATGAACAAGCTGACGAACAGGGCCGCCGGAGACGCAGACTTTGCCGGTGGCAAGGTGGACACCGACATCACCAATGCCGGGACGCTGGATGTAAACAGCGGGCTTGTACGGGTAACGGGCAACAGCACGACCAACCAGAACGGTGGGACACTGACCGTTGCCAACGGAGCCAAGTTCAAGTCCGATACCACGAACCAGAACGGGGCCGTTCTGAATTTGAATGGTATACTGAATGGTGACCTGACCAATCAGAGCGGTGGTCAGGCCAACATTGCGGCAACAGGCGACGTCAAGGGTGACGTGACCAATGCGGGTGATCTGAATGTCAGCGGCGGCTCGATGGACAAGCTGACAAACTCGGCCACTGGCGATGCAGACTTCACCAACGGCGGCAAGGTTGACACGGATGTCACCAATGCCGGCGCGCTGAATGTCAACTCGGGCACGCTTACGGTGACGGGCAATAGTACCGTCAACCAGAATGGTGGTTCGCTGACGATTGCGAACGGGGCAACGCTGGACTCGAACACGACGAACCAGAATGGCGGCACCTTGAACGTAACGGGCACTCTGGACGGTAACCTGACCAACCAGAATGGCGGTACAACCAATCTGGCTGCAACCGGCGATATTACCGGTGCCGTCGGCAATGCCGGTGACCTGAACATCAATGGCGGGTCGATGGACAAGTTGTTCAATACTGCGACCGGTGATGTGGATGTTACCGGCGGCGGCACAGTGGATACCACGATTGCCAATGCCGGCTCGCTTGAGATCAAGAGCGGCACTCTGGCCGTGAACGGAACCGGCACCACCAACCAGAACGGTGGTAACTTGGTGGTCACCGGTGGCGCGACCCTTGATTCGAACGCTGTCAACCAAAACGGTGGGACGTTGACGGTTCAAGGCACGTTGGATGGCAATCTGAGCAACCTGAACGGCGGTAGGGCCGTTGTCAGTTCCGCTGGTGACGTGACCGGCAATGTCACCAACGCAGGCGATCTGAACATCAATGGTGGATCGGTGAATGGGCTGACAAATGCGTCAGGGGCCAACGTGGACTTCAACGGTGGAACCGTTGACACCACGATCACCAATGCAGGGGCAATGACAATCACGCCGGGCAATACGGTCAAGGTTACCGGCAACAGCACCACGAACCAGAACGGGGGCAACTTCAGGGTCACGGAGTCGGCCACTCTTGAATCGGATCTGGTAAACCAGAACGGCGGGTCCATGTTCATGCGCGGAACCTTGATAGGGGATCTGACAAATGAAGCTGGTGGTAACCTATTGTCCAGCGGAACGGTTTCCGGCAACGTGACGAACTCAGGGACAATGGCCATCAACCCAGATGGGCTGAATGTGGTTGATCCAGCAGGGCCACCCATGGATGGCAACTTCACTCAGACCAGCGGCGGAACGACCACGCTCAGCATGGGGGTTCCTTCGATCAATGCCGAGACGAGCAAGATTGACGGAACAGCGACATTGGACGGAACGTTCATCTTCACGGGCGATCGGCGCGTCGATAATGCAACGAACATCGACTTTACGGACATTGCGATGCTTTCGGCTGACACGTTGGAGAACCAGACCGGTTCGACAAATGTCGCACTAGGCAAAATCGCACAGCAAGCCGTCGAAGACAGTGTCGACGGGATGCTTACCCTGTTCTCGGCGGACACCACCAACAATTTGAGCCTGGGTACACTTGACTATGATGAAAACTCTGGTTTTGACCTGTTCCTTGAAAATATAGGAAATGACACCGTCGTGTCTTCACGGGTCAATGGTGCGATCGCCGGTGCGGCGGCAACCGTCGGGTTGACGCAATCACTGATCGACGTGATCGTAAACCGTCCGACAAGCCCGTATGTGGTTGGATACTTTGGCGACAAGGTCGAACATCCGTGTGGTCCGGGCGCATGGGCCAGGGTCACCGGAGGTAAGGCAGACACAGATGGTCGGTACACGGACCTGCGGTCTGGTTCTTCGTCCACCGCTCCGGTGTCTTTGGACTATTACGGTTTCCAGTTCGGCGGAGATTTTGCCTGCTTTGATGATCGTTTCAACGGCTGGGATATGGCCTTTGGCGTGATTGGCGGTCTGAACAGCGGGACGAGCACTCTTGAAATCCAGAATGTGGGGATCAGCGGCGGACCAAACCGCCTAACCGATACCGATTTCGATCAAACCTATTTCGGCGTCTACATGGTGGCTGTGCGCGGGCAGTTCTCGGTGGATCTGCAATATCGTTACGAAGATACGGATTTCTCAACAAGCTCGACCAATGTTGGGGGCGGAGTGCCTACGAACTTCCTTGCGCAGGAGTATGACAACAAGGGCCATACGCTTTCGGGCGCGGTCAGCTATTCGATCCCGATTCCCAGCGTCGAAAACCTTGCCTTCACACCGACTGCAGGCTTCCTGTTTTCGAACCAGGAAACATCGCGGGTGAATTTCGTTGACTCAACTGGCCAGAGCAACGGCCATCTTGACATGGAAGACGGTGAAACGCGTGTTGGGTTTATCGGCGCGTCTCTGTCCCGGGCGTTCGTCAACCCCTCGAACAACAGTGCAACGAGCTATTTCGGAACCGTGACGTTCTACGAAGATTTCGGCAACGACCGGATTGCGAGATACACGTCCACGACCGACACGAGACGGAGGTTCTCGATCGAGAAACCTGGTGCGTATGGAGAGATCAGCGCCGGACTCAACTATGCTCGTTTGTTGAATCCGGGGTCGGCTGGCAATGTCAAACAGTTCAATGCCGGGGTGCGTCTGGATGCGCGCTTTGGCGAAAGCCTCGACAGCTATGGCATCACGGCGCAGATGCGTTTGCAGTTCTGAGCGACTGAAGTCGCGAACCAGTTATAGCGGGGGGCTTGCGCAGCAGGCCCCCCGCTTTTTTGTCGGCCCGTGGGAGCGGATCGCCCAGCCAGTAGCGCTAGGGCTGGGCCAACTTGTCCACCGTTGTCAAAGTGCGTTCAATGCGTCTGAGTAATGTCGCGCAAAGGCTTTGAGGAACACGTCGAGCATACCATGTTCTCCTTCGGCTGCCCGGCTTTCCCACCGGCTCACGAATTCTTCCCAGCTTTTCCTGCTTGCGCTGCCCAGAACACCGCCACTGACGCTGTCCGCAATCTCATCCGGGGACAGACCGTACATCATATCGGCAAGGGCGGGCTGGATGGCTGCCATTAATGCAGCGTTGTGACGTCGAAGATCCTCCAATGCGTTTTCAAAACCTTCAGCACCTGTCATGTAGCCTTGGCGTGGTGAAACGAACATGGTGTCAAAGGCTTCGTCCGCGTCCGGCATGAATTTCATCGGATTGTTGCTTCGAACGGTCAGCATGGTTCGATCTTCGTGGACCACCAGCAGCTTGACCGCCGAGCGATCGGTCAGCATCTGCATCAACATGTCGGTGCCGGTACGGGCACACAGCCCTAACAAACGCCCCAGCTCTTCTGGGGAAAGCGCAACCTCGGTTTGCGGATCAAGCCCGGCCCCTTCAAGAAAGCCCCGCATGAACGCATCCGTCGATGGCGTTGTGTTGTCAGAGGTAGTTGTGGTGTCAGGGACATCAGAAGGTGGTTGGGCCGCTTCCGCAGGAGCAGGGGCCTGATCCGGCTGCTTTTCAATTTCGGCCGCGGGCGTTGGGGGCTGGGGCACCGCTCCGAACCGTTCTCCCAGACCAACCGGTGGATGGGATTCCAATCCGGTGGTTATATCCAGACTTGGCTTTACATCGGGTGCAACAGGCTCGGCTGCTTCCGCGGTGGTTACTGCGTTTTGGCCAGCGTTGGATGGCGCAACGGCATCCTGCTCGAATGGCCCGGGTGTCTGAAAGTCGTCGTCCGGGATCAAATCGACCGGAGGAGCAGGTTGAGGTGGTTCCACGGGGCGATTATCCGAGTCCAAGGGTTGCGGGGGCCTGCTGTCCGCAACGTGTTCTGGGGGGGTGTCTTGGATTGGAGCCTCTGGGGTGGCTTCCTGTACTTCGGGCGGAACGGCAGACACCCGCGCGCCGGGTGGGGCCTGAATGGCACTGCGATCTCCGCCTCTGGGTCGGGCCGCCGAGATTGCAGCCGGCGGGGCACGGCGGGGTGAGGGGTGTTTGGTTGCCATGGCCATGTGCGCTGGCGTTTGCACATGAGCGGTCGAAGTTCGTGACGTCAAAGCCGTCAGACCTGCTCGCAACGTGTATAAGCCAACCTTGAAAACATCCCCATCCGCAATTGGATGCGGAGCAGCAAGTCGCTGTTTGGCGCCGTTCACGAACGTGCCGTTTGTTGAAAGGTCATACAGAACAAAACGATCTCCGTCCTGTCGTATTTCCAGATGTGTTCCTGAAATGAACCGGCTGGGATCGGGCAGAACCCAGTTGCTGCCGGGTCTTCGGCCTACCTGGAACACGGGTGCATCAACGGTAACGCTCTGTTCAGCTGCATCGTTTTGCGCGTCAGCCGCTTCAATGGTCAGCGTTAGAATGTCCATCGGCGACTCCTGTCGTCTGCTGCCTGATTGTTCAATGGACGCGGAACAACCCCGCCGCACGATCCAGCGCATATTCGATTCCGGTGCTACGCTGCTCGGCAGGCAGATTTCCGATTGCACGCAACACGGCTGCACTGATCGCCCGTGGTGCCCGCCAGGCTGGCATTTCCACCAGATCATTCGGAGCGAGTGGGCCGCCGGACCATCCAACCGCGAGCCCGAGCTGGACAATAGGGCTTCGTGGCGTGGCAAAGAGCGACAATTCCAGAGCTTTCCAACGCGTCTCCGGTTTGGGATCTTCCAACCAGGCTGTGATCCAATTCATCAACTGCGTGTCGCTCCAGGGCTGTTCGGGTTGCAGTGTCAGAATACAGTCCAATGCCCATTGAATGGCGGATTTTGGGGTGATCGCAAACGCCGTGAATATAATTGCGTCTTCCGGCGTTGCGGAAGTGCGCAACCGTTCCAGAAAGCCGCGATACCCTTCGCCCGACTGCGGGCGCTCCACCATAAACTCAGACAATTGAGGTAATTCGTCAAACAGACTGTTTATTGCATCAAAGCGGGTTGCCCGTATCGGGGGGAGGGTGGGTTCTGAGTTTAAATCGTCCATTGAACCGCCAAGACCGAATTCCCTGTCACTCTTGATCAAGTTTGCTTCGTGCCGGGCGACAGGTCAATGTTTTCGGCGACCTCAATATGCCGGGTTTCCGGTTTTTGGGGGTCTCAGGCACAAAAAGAGGGGGTTCAGATTTTCTAGCCAAAACCGATTTCTGTGTTAAGATCGTGCTGTGCCGGCAATAATTTTTCAAGCAGGGCTCAGATATTGAATAAAAAAAACTTCTTGAAGGAGGAACGTAATGGACGTTGATGCGCTTCTCCAGAACCATGGAGAGGATGCTCCGAGCGGCGACGATCTGGAGTATCATGCCGATTTCACAAATCTCACACTTGCCGCCCAACCCGGAGAAGAACGTCAGGTCGGTGACGAAGTGCTGCCGGCAGAAGATCCCAACTACAAAGAGGTGGCCCAGCTGGCCGAGGCGGTATTGGAGCAGAGCCATGATCTGCGTGCCGCTATCTATTACGGTGAAGCGCAACTGAGACTCTCTGGTTTTCGAGGGTTTGCCGAAGCCACAACTTATGTCCGGCGCTGTCTGTCGGAGTTTTGGGACAGTTGCCATCCACAATTGGATGAAGACGACGGTGATCCCATGATGCGGCGGAATGTCGTGCTCGATCTGACAGACGGCCGCCGCATCCTGGCGGCCGTGCGACGGGTCCCGCTGACGAAAAGCCAGATGTTCGGGGGTATGTCCCTGCGGCACGTCGCTGTTGCCGAAGGCGCTATCACACCGCCCGACGATATGGAGAGCATACCCGATCTGGCCCAGATCGCCGCAGCATTTCAGGATACAGATCCGGACGAACTTGCTGAAATTGCTTCTGCTGTTGCGCAGGCGTTGGAGGATGTGGAGGAGATCTCCCGCGTATTTGACGATCGCACCGGAGGTGAAGGCCCCAATCTCGAACCTCTGTTAACGCTCCTCCAGCAAGCCGACGCAAGGGTGCGGCAGGCCGTCGAGGGCGACGAAGGAGTGCAGGATAATGCTGGGGCCAGCCCGGAGGAGGTCGATGGATCCGGCGGGGCTGTGCCCGTCGCCGCGGGTGCCGCGACCGTCGCCCAAGCGGGCGGAGGGATCAGTTCACCGGCTGACGTGCAGAACGCGCTGGACAGGATTATCGCCTATTACCACCGCTACGAACCGTCCAGTCCGCTGCCACTGTTGCTGGAGCGGGCCAAGCGACTGGTCAGTGCAGATTTTCTTACGATCATGAAGGACATGGCACCAAGTGGCGTCGAGAATGTTCATCTGATCGGTGGCATCGAGGAAGACGACGACGATTAGACCGTCAGGGGTCAGGACCTGAGGGTGAAATGAAAAACAGGCCTTTGCGAAGGAGAGAACAGGGATGTCTGGGAGTTCACAGAAATTCATAGCCCGAAACCGTGCACCCAGAGTTCAGATCGAATACGATGTGGAACTCTACGGCGCCGAAAAGAAGGTGCAATTGCCTTTCGTGATGGGCGTCATGTCCGATCTGGCGGGCAAATCGGAAGTCGAACAGCCTGCTGTCGCTGACCGAAAGTTTCTTGAAATCGACGTGGACAATTTTGATGACCGCATGAAGTCCATGGCGCCGCGTGCGGCCTTTACGGTCCCCAACACTCTGACTGGGGAGGGGAATGTCGCTGTCGATATCACTTTCGATTCAATGGACGACTTCAGCCCGGCTGCCATTGCCGCCAAGGTTGAGCCGCTCAAGGAACTGCTAGAGGCGCGGACACAATTGTCCAACCTGATGACATACATGGATGGTAAATCGGGCGCTGAAGAGCTGATCGCAAAGATCATGCAGGATCCGGCCTTGCTGAAAACGCTTGCCGCGCAACCTGCACCCAAAGCCAGCAGCGAAGATCAGGAGTAACCCATGGCCGAAACAGAAACAGAAGTCGCCGCTGGTGGTGAAGCCACTGTATTCGGATCCTCTGAATTCGAAAATCTGCTGAAGAAGGAGTTTCGCCCGAAATCGGATGAGGCCAAAACCGCGGTTGAACAGGCAGTAAAGACCCTGGCCGAACAGGCGTTGGTCAATGCATCGCTGGTCTCGGATGATGCGCTACGTACGATCGAAGGTATCGTTGCCGAGATTGACAAGAAGCTGACCGAGCAGGTGAACCTGATCCTGCATCATCCTGATTTTCAGCAGCTCGAAAGCGCGTGGCGTGGTCTGCATTATCTGGTGAACAACACCGAAACCGACGAGATGTTGAAAATCCGCGTGATGAACATCTCGAAGAAAGAAGTTCACAAGACCCTGCGCAAATATAAGGGCACCGCTTGGGATCAGTCGCCGATCTTCAAAAAGATCTATGCCGAGGAATTCGGACAATTCGGGGGAGAGCCCTACGGGTCTTTGGTGGCGGACTACTATTTCGACCATTCTCCGCCAGATGTCGAACTGCTGGGCGAGATGTCCAAAATTGCCGCTGCAGCCCATGCGCCGCTGATTACCTCGGCCAACCCCACCCTGTTCCAGATGGACAGCTGGTCGGAACTGGCCAATCCGCGCGATCTGACCAAGATCTTTCAGACACCCGAATACGCTGCGTGGCGGTCCCTGCGGGAAAGCGAAGACTCGAAGTATGTGGGTCTTGCTATGCCGCGTTTCCTGGGGCGTCTGCCGTATGGATCGAAGACAGATCCGGTCGAGGAGTTCGCCTTCGAGGAAGACACCGAAAGTGCCGATAGCAGCAAGTACAACTGGGTCAATGCGGCCTATGCCATGGCCGTGAATATAAACCGCTCATTCAAGGAATACGGATGGTGCTCGCGCATTCGTGGGATCGAGTCCGGTGGAGCAGTCGAAGGTCTGCCCAGCCATACGTTCCCGACCGACGATGGCGGCGTGGATCAGAAGTGCCCGACCGAGATCGCGATCGAAGACCGCCGTGAAGGTGAGCTGGCCAAGAACGGCATGATGCCTTTGTTGCACAAGAAAAACTCGGACATCGCGGCCTTCCTTGGAGCACAATCGCTGCACAAGCCCGCTGAGTACGAAGACAAGGATGCTACTGCAAACGCCAATCTGGCGGCACGGCTGCCATACATGTTCGCGACCTGCCGGTTTGCGCATTATCTGAAATGCATCGTGCGCGACAAGGTCGGGTCGTACAAATCCCGCGATGACATGCAGCAATGGCTGCAACAGTGGATTAACCAGTATGTTGATTTCAATCCGGACACGTCTCCGGAATCGGTCAAGGCCAAGCAACCTTTGGCTGCTGCCGAAGTTGTGGTCGAAGAAGACGAAAGTAACCCAGGCTATTATTCATCCAAGTTTTTCCTAAGACCCCACTACCAGTTGGAGGGACTTTCCGTGTCGCTCCGCTTGGTGTCGAAATTGCCGAGTGAGAAAGAGTGAGGAGTTGGGTTCTCGGCATTTCCAAACTGACCTACTGACCAACAAGGAGCATTGCCATGTCATTCGACGCATTCATGTGGATACCCAATGTCAAAGAAGTGAAGGGTGAAACACAGGACGACGAATATGCCAAGAAAGACGCCTTTGAGATCCTGAGTTTCGAGATCGGGGCAGAAAACAATATCAACATCGGCTCGATCTCGGGCGGTGGTGGCGCAGGAAAGGCCACGTTCAAGGAATTCAATATCACCAAGAAGACCGATACGGCCTCGGCGGGGCTTTTCCTGAAACTGTGCGAAGGCAAGCATTTTGACGACGCGCACGTGGTGCTGCGCCGTTCGGGCGGATCGGACAATACGTCAGGTGCCGTTTTCCTGCAGTTCGATTTCAAACTGCTCATGGTGCAGGACATCAGCTGGTCCGGTTCGGACGGCGACGACATCTGTGAAGAGCAGATCATCTTCCAGTATGGCGCGATGAAAGTGACTTACTCGACCCAGGACAAGCAGGGCAAGATGAAGGAACATTCAAAGGCCATGTGGAGCCGGGTCAAGAACAAGGCCGATCTCGTCGTTTGAGCGGGCTTTCGTTTCAATCAAGTCAGACAGACCCCGTACTGGGGTCTGTTTGGCGCGCGTAGGAGGTCCCGGTGCAAGCAGAAGAATTGATCAAATCTGGCGATCTGGATGGGGCATTGGCGGCCCTCCAGGCCAAGATCCGCGGCGACGCCGCAAACGGCGCGCTACGGGTATTCCTCTTTCAGCTACTATGCGTGCTGGGCGACTGGAAACGCGCAATTGCGCAATTGAAAGTATCTGCTGAACTGGACCCGTCGGCGGTGCCCATGGCGCAGACCTATCGCGAGGCGATTATCTGCGAGGTTTACCGGGAAAAGGTCTTTGCCGGAGAGAAGAACCCGCTGATCTTTGGGGAACCGGAAGAGTGGATCGCCTTGATGGTCGAAGCGCTCAAGGCATGTGCTGCCGGAAAACCCGAAACTGCCGCCGAAATCCGGGAACGGGCTTTTGACCTTGCGCCCGCTGCGTCTGGAACGGTGGATGGGCAGTCCTTTGCATGGATTGCGGATGCCGACATGCGGCTTGGGCCGCTTCTCGAAGTTATTGTGAATGGCAAGTACTATTGGATGCCTTTCTCTGCGATCAAGCGCTTGGAATTCGAAGCACCAGCGGATCTGCGCGACGTGGTTTGGACGCCTTGTACTCTGACCTTGGTGAATGGTGGTGACATGGTTGCCCTGATCCCAACCCGATATGCGGGCACGGTCGAAGATGGAAGTGACGCCGAAAAGCTGGCCCGTGCAACCAACTGGGCTGATCTGGGCGAAGGAACCTTTGTGGGAACCGGGCAGCGCTTGCTGGCGACGGACAGCGCCGATCTTGCCTTGATGGATCTGAGGTCCATCGATTTCGACACGCAACCTGCTGACGAAGGTGTGTGATCATGTCGGACCAGACGATTGCTGAACGCTTGCAGCCATCGTTGCTGGATAGGCTGACGGATGATGATCCGCTGTCCTCGACCGAACGCCGTGAAGCGCGGGTGATCGACTTGCGTCAATTGCGGGACATCATTCAGCGGGACCTGTCCTGGCTTCTGAACACACCGAATTCTTCCTCACATATCGACCCCGATGTTTTTCCACATGCCGCCAAATCGGTGCTGGCCTATGGCATTCGCGAAGTTGCTGGCGAATTTTCCACTGCGGAACGGGCGGACTTGATCCGCAAATCCATCCAGGCTTCGATTCAGGTGTTCGAACCCCGCATTCATCCGGGCTCTATCGCAATCGAACTGCGGCTTGACAGCGAAGCGCAGGAGACCGTGATCAATTTCGACATTCGCGCGGACATGTGGGCGCAGCCAATGCCGATCGAGTTGTATCTGCGCAGCCAGGTGGACGTAACGACCGGCGAGCTTGAATTGGAAAGGGTCGGCTGAGAAGACCATGGATACCCGCCTGCTCAAGCACTACGAGAACGAATTGGCCTTCATGCGTGATATGGGGGCGGAGTTTGCACAAGCCTATCCCAAGATTGCGTCCCGCCTGGGTATTGATGGGGTCGAGGTTGTTGATCCCTATGTGGAACGGCTGCTGGAGGGCGTGGCCTTTCTGACCGCGCGGGTGCAATTGGAACTTGAGTTGCAGTTCCCAAAACTCACCTCCCATTTGCTGGAAATCGTCTATCCGCACTACCTTGCGCCGACACCGTCGATGATGGTGGCAGCGTTCGAGCCGGATCTGCAGAACGCCGCGCTGGAAGACGGGTATCTGATCCCACGTCATTCGGAACTGCGAAGCCAGATCACTGACGATGATTACACCGCCTGTGTGTTTAGAACGGCGACTGATGTCACCCTTTGGCCGATCGAAATCACCGAGGCCGAGTATATCGACAGCCGGGGTGAACTGGTGGCGGCGGGTGTGGCTCAGGGCACGGATGCGCGGGCCGGAATTCGTCTGCGGCTGACCCGACATGGTGGGATGCCGATTGCGGACCTGTCGTTGGACAGCCTTAGGATCTTTCTGAACGAAAAGGGGGGCAAGAACTGGGCCCTTCATGAATTGCTGTGTACTCGGGTCGCGGGCGTCGTGGGGCGTTCGACGGATCGGCGGGCGGATTGGGTTGCGGATTTGCCCAACGGCGCGGTCATTCCCAAGGGGTATGATCAGGCGGAGGCCCTGTTGCCGACTCCGCGGCAGAGCTTCGACGGATACCGTTTGCTGCAAGAGTATTTTGCCATGCCCGAACGGTTCCATTTCGTCGAGCTTCAGGGGCTTTCGATGGCGCTGGCGCGGGCAAAGGGATCGGATGTCGATATCTATATCCTGCTTGGGCAAGGTGACCCGGAGATCGCCTCGGGGGTCACGACCGAGGCGTTTACCCTGAATGCAACGCCCGCCATCAACCTGTTTCACAAACGCTGTGACCGCGTGCATCTGAGCAATTCGCGGGTCGAACATCATGTGGTGGGGGACCGGACTGCCCCTATGGATTACGAGATTTTCGCGCTGGAGAGCCTGACAGGCATTTCCGCCGGGGGCACTCAGGATGTTCCGTTCCGCCCGTTTTACTCGGCGGATGATCTGACGGCGGCAGGCGACGTGCACAGCGCGTATTTCACGCAGTCGCGCAAGATGCGACAGCGGTCTGAAAAGGAGCGGTTGCGCGGTGTCAGGACGTCGTATCTGGGCTCGGAGCTATATGTGTCGCTGGTCGATAGCGCCCAAGCCCCATATGGCGATCAATTGGATCAATTGGCGGTACAGGCCTTGGTGACGAACCGGGATCTACCGTTGCTGCTGCCGACCGGCGGACGGGATGTCTTCAAACTGCCCTCGGGCGGGCCGGTGGCGCATGTCCACACTCCGGTCGCCCCCACTCGTCCCCGACCCACACTGGCCTCGGGCGACACGGCGTGGCGGTTGGTGTCCCATCTCAGCCTGAACTACTTGTCGATTGTCGAAGAGGACGCTGAGCAGGGTGCCGCTGTCCTGCGGGAACTTATCGGCATCTATGCGCCGTTGGGCAGCAAGATCGTGGAAAAACAGCTGGAAGGTCTGACTTCCGTTTCGACGCGCCCAATTGTGCGGCGGATGGCGGACGAGGTCCTGTCCACGGCGGTGCGCGGGCTCGAAATCACCGTCACATTTGACGAAAGCTTCTTCGAAGGCACAAGCGCGTATGCCATGGGCGCGGTGCTGGAGCGGTTTTTCCGCAAATACGTTTCGATCAACAGTTTCACGGAAACGGTTCTTGTCACACAAAGCCGAGGGGAGATTACCCGATGGAGACCGGAGACCGGTCTGGGTCGCATCGTCTGAGCCACTTGGCGCAGCTGGAGGCGGAGCCCGAAAAAATGCACTTCTTCCACGCGCTGCGCGTGTTGGAAGCCGCTTTCCCGGATTCTCCCCGCGTCGGGGAGGCCAAACGCCCGCGTGAAGACCCGATCCGTTACGGGCAAGAAGCCGAGCTACAGTTTCCGTCTTCGACCATCGCGGCGTTCAGCCCGCCCAAACACACCCGGCCGGGCAAGCTGACCAATCGGTTCTTCGGGATCTTTGGCCCCAATGGTCCGTTGCCACTGCACTTGACCGAATATGCCCGCGCACGGCTGCGTCATCATCGGGATCCGACGCTCATCGCCTTTGCCGACATGCTGACCCACCGGTTGACGACGCTGCTGTTCCGGGCCTGGCGGTCGGGGGAGCCCGCCCCCAGTTTCGACAGGGGCAGCAATGATGAGTTCGAACGCAAGATCGCCTCGATCGCCGGTTTTCACGGAACCCATATGCTGGATGCCGATGACTTTCCCGACTTGGCCAAACGCCATTTTGCGGGTCTGCTGGCGCAGGGACCAAAGAATGCCGAAGGGCTGCGATCGATCCTGCAGGGGTTCTTTGGTGCCGAGGTCGAGGTCGAGGAATTCGTCGGATGCTGGCTTTATCTGGAACCGGATGATCGCTGGCAGATGGGACAGCCCGCGCAGCTTGGGCGCACGGCGTCCGTTGGCGACAGGGTCTGGAGCCGGTCGGCCAAGTTTCGTCTTCGGATCGGTCCGTTGGACTATGACGAATACATGCGGCTCTTGCCCGGGGGCGCATCGCTCAAACGGTTGCGCGCTTTGGTGCGCAACTATGCCGGTGATGCGCTTGACTGGGACGTGAACCTGATCCTGCGCGGGCAGGACGTGCCCGAACCCCAACTGGGCGAAACCATGCGGCTGGGTCAAACCAGCTGGATCGGAGAGACCGACAAAACACAAGACGCTGGCGATCTGTATGTGGAACCAAATGCGCAGATCAGCACGGCCAACATGACGGGAGGGACCAATCCATGACCGAGATCAGCCGTGTGGCGTTGTTCGGAAAGCTGAACAGCCTGGGGTACAAATCCATCGAAGGTGCAACGGTCTTCTGCAAGATGCGTGGAAATCCTTATGTCGAGATCGTGCATTGGCTGCATCAGATCCTGAACACCCAGGACAGCGACATACATCGCATCGTTCAAAGCTATGATCTGGACGCGTCTGCAATCGCAACCGAAATGACACGCGCGTTGGATGCGCTGCCCCGCGGGGCTGCGTCGGTCAGTGACCTGTCGGATCACGTCGAGGACGCGATGGAACGGGCTTGGGTGTGGGGCTCTTTGCTGTATTCCTCTAACCAGGTGCGCACCGGTCACTTGATCCTGGGCATGTTGAAATCCGCCAATCTGCGGAACATCCTCAAGATGATCTCGCCGACGCTGGCCGGGATCAATGCCGATGATCTGGCCGACAGGTTCCACGAGGTGACCGACGGCTCTCCGGAAGAAACCCTGAGCCCGCACGATGGCTCTGTCACCGGCGGCGGTGCAGTGCCCGGCGAGGCCAGTGGCGCAATGGCTCCGCCGCAGATGGGCAAGGAAGAGGCGCTGGAGCAGTTCTGCACGGATCTGACGGCCCAGGCGCGTGCCGGTGAGATAGACCCCATTGTCGGGCGTGACGAAGAGATCCGTCAGATTGTCGATGTGCTGATGCGGCGGCGACAGAACAATCCGATCCTGACGGGTGAGGCCGGCGTCGGCAAGACCGCGGTGGTCGAAGGGTTTGCACTGCGGATCGCGCGGGGCGACGTGCCGCCCGCACTGCGCAATGTGCGGCTTTTGGTTCTGGATGTGGGCTTGCTACAAGCCGGGGCCTCGATGAAGGGCGAGTTCGAAAACCGGTTGCGGCAGGTCATCGACGAGGTTCAGGCTTCGGCCACGCCAATCGTGATGTTCGTGGATGAAACCCACACCCTCGTCGGGGCAGGGGGGGCTGCTGGGACTGGGGATGCGGCCAATCTGCTGAAACCGGCCCTGGCACGCGGAACTTTGCGGACGATTGGGGCAACGACCTGGGCCGAATACAAGAAATACATTGAGAAGGATCCGGCTCTGACCCGCCGCTTTCAGGTGGTGCATGTAGAGGAGCCGGACATTCCCAAGGCCGTATTGATGATGCGCGGCATCGCTTCAATGCTCGAAAAACACCACAAGGTGCAGGTTCTGGACGAAGGGATCGAAGCGGCGGTCACATTGTCGGCCCGATACATCCCGGCACGTCAACTGCCGGACAAATCCGTGAGCTTGCTGGACACAGCGTGCGCGCGGGTGGCGGTTAGCCAGCACGCGGTTCCTCCCCAAGTGGACGACAGTCAGCGCAGGATCGAGGCGCTTACGACCGAGCTGGAGATCATCGCGCGCGATGAAACCGCCGGCTACGACGTTACGGCCCGACGCGAGGCGGTGTCGGCCGCCAAGGAGGCAGAGGAAACCCGTCTGTCCGATTTGACCCAGGCTTGGGATGCCGAGAAACAGTTGGTTGATGAGATAATCAGCTTGCGTGCTCAGCTGCGGGGCGGTGGACAGCCAGTCGAAAAGACACAGACCCCCGAAGGCGAAGCCGCGACTGAAGCCGCTGATGCGGAACCGGCTGCTTCTTTTGCCGACGCACCCTTGGATGATGCAACTCGGGACCGGCTGATGGCCGAACTGAAAACGAAGAATTCCGAGCTTGAGGCCTTGCAGGGCGACAACCCTCTCATCCTGCCGATTGTGGATCATCAGGCTGTGGCCAGTGTCGTGGGCGATTGGACCGGCATTCCAGTGGGGCGGATGATGAAGGACGAGTTGGAAACCGTTCTGAACCTTGAGGAGCTTTTGGCAAAGCGCGTGATCGGTCAGGACCACGCGATGAAGATGATCGCCAAGCGCATCCAGACCTCGCGGGCGGGGCTCGACAACCCATCGAAGCCCATCGGGGTCTTCCTGCTGGCGGGAACATCCGGTGTCGGGAAGACCGAAACCGCTCTGGCGCTGGCCGAAACGCTCTATGGTGGCGAACAGAACGTTATCACCATCAACATGTCCGAGTATCAGGAAGCGCACACGGTTTCGTCCCTCAAGGGCGCGCCTCCGGGTTACGTGGGCTATGGCGAAGGTGGTGTTCTGACCGAAGCGGTGCGCCGCAAGCCTTATTCCGTGGTTCTGCTGGATGAGGTCGAAAAGGCCCATCCTGACGTGCATGAGATCTTTTTCCAGGTTTTCGACAAGGGTGTGATGGAGGATGGCGAAGGCCGGACAATTGACTTCAAAAACACGCTGATCCTGCTGACGTCGAACGCGGGTACCGATCTGATCATGGATCTGTGCGCTGACCCCGATTTGATGCCTGATCCCGAAGGTATGGCCAAGGCCCTGCGCGATCCGCTATTGAAGGTCTTCCCGCCCGCGCTGCTTGGTCGATTGGTGACAATCCCGTATTATCCACTCAGCCCCGAGATGATCGGCAAGATCACCGTGTTGCAGCTGGATCGCATCAAGAAACGGGTCGAAGCCACCCATGGCGTGCCATTCACCTATAGCGATGCGGTGGTCGATGAGATCGTCGATCGCTGCCAGGAACTGGAAAGCGGCGGCCGTATGATCGACGCGATCGTCACCAATACGATGCTGCCTGACATTTCGGCCGAATTCCTGCGCCGAATGATGGAAGGGAAGGAGATCAACGCCGTCACTGTCGATGTGGCGGATGGTGCGTTCACCTATGGTTTCGGGGATGAAGACAAGGCGCCTTAGGCCGAAACCCGGATCACCGGTGCGGCGAAAACAATTGCCAAGGTCGCCCCGGGCGTTGCCGACGACATACAGGGTGCAGTGAAGAATGGATGAGGACGCATGAACACGACGGATGCTCCACAAATGTTATCACCTCGGGCAAGGCTGCGGGCTTTCCTGGAAAAGCCTTGGGTGCACAACACCATTCTGGCAATCATCATCTTCAACGCGGTGACGTTGGGGCTGAGCACGTCGGATTCGGTGATGGACCGGATTGGTCCTGTGCTGACAACGCTCGACCGGATTGTCCTGACGATCTTCGTGATCGAACTTTCGTTGAAGCTGATTGCCTATGGTTGGGCGTTCTTCCGGAATTCGTGGAATATCTTTGACCTTTTTGTTGTTGGCATAGGGTTGTTGCCACAGACCTCGGGTCTGTCCGCATTGCGCGGTCTGCGGGTGATCCGGGCGCTGCGGCTCTTGTCCGTCATCCCCCAGATGCGCGCGGTTGTTCAGGCCTTGTTGGACGCGCTGCCGGGAATGGGCGCGGTGATCATCATGATCTCGATCGTGTTCTACGTGTTCGGAGTTATGGCGACCCTGATGTATGGGGCAACGTTCGATGAATGGTTCGGGACGCTAGGCAGATCACTCTATTCCCTGTTCCAGATCATGACCCTCGAAAGTTGGTCGATGGGTATCGTTCGCCCGGTGATGGAAGTCTATCCGTCGGCCTGGGCGTTCTTTGTTCCCTTCATCGTGATCACTGCGTTTTCGGTGCTGAACCTGTTCATCGGTCTTCTGGTCAACACGATGCAATCTGCGGTGGAGGCCGAAACCGAAGCCGAATTCGAACAGCTGCGTGCGCTGGTCCGCGAGGAAACCGACCAGGTCGATGCTCATGTACTGTCGTTGCAGGAAGAAGTGCGGGCACTACGGGATGAGCTGCGGCGCGCGCGGGAAGGAGATGAGGGATGAGCGACAGTCAAAAGTTCATCGCACGCAATCGCGCCCCGCGGGTCCAGATCGAATACGATGTCGAGCTGTATGGCGCTGAGAAGAAAGTTCAGCTGCCTTTCGTGATGGGGGTGATGTCGGACCTGTCCGGCAAGGCCGAGAAACCGGACGTGGCCGACCGGGGGTTTCTGGAAATCGACGTCGACAATTTTGATGACAGAATGCGGGCCATTGCGCCCCAAGCCCGATTTGCAGTCCCAAACACATTGACCGGCGAAGGCAACCTGTCCGTCGACCTGACTTTCTCAAGCATGAATGACTTCAGCCCGGCCGCAATTGCGGGCAAGGTCGATGCACTCAAGCCGCTGCTGGAGGCGCGACAGCAACTTTCGGATTTGATGGCCTATATGGATGGCAAGTCCGGAGCCGAGGCCTTGATCGAAACCGTTCTGCAAAGGCCTGAATTGATGGCTGCTCTGGTTGGTGGGTCTGCACAATCCGGCGGGGATGAAGACGCTTTGGCAACTCTTGCGGCACTGGCGGCGCAAGCTTCGGCCGACGCGGCCAGCGATGCAGGCAAAGGCGACACCACGGACGAAACACTGGCCGCTTTGGCTGAGCGGGAAGTGTCTGATCACACTGCGCCAACGCCTGATACCGAAGCAATCCTGGCGACGGTCGAAGCCGCTGCAGATGAGCCGGCGGATCAGGCTGACGACCTTGGGGCCGCGCTGGAAAGTCTTGCTCAGGTGGACCTGCCCGAGACGGAGGATGCCCCACAGGTTGATGACATTCTGGCTGGCATGGACGCACCGCCAAAGTCGGAAGAACCTGTCGACCGGACCAATGAGATCATTGCCGGTCTGGAAGCCGCCGACGCCCCGGTGCCCGAGGCCAGCGCTGAGAGCGTACTTGGGGCAATTCCCCGAACACAGCAGCAGTCCGCCGAAACCGACCGCGCTCAAGAAGACGTTCTGAGCGGAATAGAAAGAACGTCAGAGGCCGCTCCTGAAAAGGGCGCGGTGGATCAGATCCTGTCCGGCCTTGAACCTGCGCCGGACCAAGAAGCCCCGGAAACGGTTGCCGACGGAATATTGGAAGAGCTGTCCGGGCTCCAAACGGCGGACGCTGACAAGGTCGATACGGGTGCTTCAGACGCTGGTTTTAACGAAATTCTTTCTGGTATTTCATCAGTAGAAGAAACCGCTTCGTCCGACGGGAACGATCTGGATGATGTCCTTGCGGGTCTGGATGCAGCCGTCGAACCGGCTGAGCCGGACGAAGACGATCTGGATGATGTTCTTGCGGGCCTGGAGTCGCCGGAGAGCGCAGATCCGGTGTCAGAACCCGACCTGGACGCGGTTCTCGGCGGTGTCGAAGGGCCGACAGACGAGGCCACAGCGAGTGACGATCTGGATGATGTCCTTGCTGGCCTGGACACAGTCGTCGAACCGGCTGAGCCGGAGGAAGATGATCTGGATGATGTTCTGGCGGGTCTGGAGACGCCGGAGAGCGCCAATCCGGTGTCAGAACCCGACCTGGACGCGGTCCTTGGTGGTGTCGAGGGGCCGGCAGACGAGGCCGCAGCGAGTGACGATCTGGATGATGTTCTGGCGGGGCTGGAGACACCGGAGAGCGCTGATCCGGAGTCAGAGCCCGACCTGGACGCGGTTCTGGGTGGTGTCGAGGTGCCGGCAGACGAGGCCACAGCGGTTGATAATCTGGATGATGTGCTTGCAGGCCTCGACACTGCCGTCAAACCGGTTGAGCCGTACGAAGACGATCTGGATGATGTTCTGGCGGGGCTGGAGACGCCGGAGAGCTCTGGCTCCAATCCGGAAGCAGATCAGGATGCCGTTCTTGACAGCGTCGAACAGCCCGCAGAGGAGGCGGGTCCGACCGACGATCTGGACGATATTCTTTCGGGGCTGGAGGCACCTGCTGACGTCGTGGAAGAAGAAGCCGTGGCAGCCGGGCCAGATAACTCCTCAACCGAGGTGGATCTGGATGACCTTCTTGGTGAGTTCTCAGCAGTTGAGGAGCCTGACACTACGGCGGAGATCGACGATCTTGATGCTTTACTTGCCGGGGACGACACGTCCGCTTCCGATCCTGAGGATGACTTGGACGCCTTGCTCTCGGATGCTGGCATGAGTGTTGATGAAGCACCTGCTGAAGACAGTGAACCATCCCTGCAATCACCGTTTGGCAGGATCACCGCAGAACGCCCGAACCGCGAAAACCTGTCACGCCCGGTTTTTCGCATGGCGCTTTTGGGAGATTTCAGCGGGCGGGCCGCTCAGGGGCGGATCGAAATAGGCGACGCCTTGGCCAACCGGCCGCCGATAGAATTGGATATCGACACGGTCGAAGACGTGATCGAGAGGTTCAGCACCCGCTTGACCCTGCCGTTTGGAGCGGAAGGCGCGGGAATGGAGATCCCGCTGGGTGATCTTGATGCATGCCACCCAGATGAGCTTTACGAGTCTGTAGACCTGTTTCAGGCTGTAGACGGCCTGCGCCAGCAATTAAGTGTCGGTTCGATGGCCGAAAGAACGGCAGAGACTTTGAAGTCCTGGTCCGAAACCTATGCGTTGCCGATCCGCTTGCCCAAATCTTCGGCTGCAACGTCGGTTCCTGCAAATCTCAAGCTGAGCGATTTCCAGTCCCTGATCGGTGATACGAGCGGACGTTTGACGCCCGCCGGGCCAATGGACAATTTAATCGAACAGATTGTCGGGCCGCATATCGTTAAGGCTGCCGATGCTGGCGCCCCGGAAATGAAGG
The DNA here is from genome assembly GCA_014872875.1 of Paracoccaceae bacterium. GTDB lineage: Bacteria > Pseudomonadota > Alphaproteobacteria > Rhodobacterales > Rhodobacteraceae > Aliisedimentitalea. The sequence continues at coordinate 110,828 of WKFI01000010.1, read as the reverse complement.
CGGCACTTGATGACGCGATGCAAAACGCCATGCGGCTGATCCTGCATCATCCGGAGTTTCAGGCGCTGGAGGCGCAATGGCGCTCGCTTGATCTGATGGCGCGTCGGATCGAAACTGACAGCACGCTGCAGATCGTGCTCTATGACATCTCGGCCGAAGAATTGGCTGCCGATCTGGCCGCCCAGGAAGACTTGTCGGATAGCGGGGTTTTCCGCCTGGTGACCGATGTTTTGGATCCGGAAGACGGGTCGGGCGGGTTCTCGGCGCTGCTTGGGCTGTACACGTTCGAAGAAACGCCACCCCATGCCGAACTGCTGGCCCGGATCGCGCAGGTCGCGGCCCATGTGGATGCGCCATTCTTTGCTGCGATAACGCCGGGATATCTGGAAACGGCCAAAAAGGATCGGCATCCGCTGGTGGCGCAAGCTTGGGACACGCTGCGCGGCTTGCCCGAGGCCGCTTATGTTGGGTTGGCCTCGCCGCGATTCCTGTTGCGGCTGCCCTACGGGGCCAAATCCGATCCAGTGGATGTCTTCGATTTTGAAGAGTTCAACGCCAGCGAAGGCCTGCGTAGCATGTTGTGGGCCAATCCTATTGTGCTGATCGCAATCCTGTTGGCGGCCACCTACAAGAAAGACGGCAAGGCAATGGACCTGGGATCGGTCATGTCGCTTGGAAACTTGCCATTTCATTTTTTCACCGACCGCCACGGCGATCAGGTCGGATTACCCTGTACCGAACGCAACCTGGACAGTGCAGCGGCCCAGGATACCGTCAATCGCGGCTTCATGCCGGTTGTCTGGATGAAGGGTCGCAATGAAATCCGATTGGGGTCTTTCCAATCCCTTGCCGGAGGTCCCGTTGCCGGTCCATGGTCATCGCAAGGCTTGCCCCCGACGGAAGACGTGAGCCCAGCCCAAAGCCCCGACGTCGAAGATGTTTTCGAGGCCGCGCTTGACCCTGCGGACGCTGGGGCAGATGATGTGACCGACCAGGATACGTCTGCTCTGGATGACCTTTTGTCAGAATTCGACGATGATCCGGACATAGCACCAGGCGATGAGGATATGGATCCTGAACTCGCCGCGTTGCTGGAGGGCTTGTAGATGAATTTTCCACAAGGTTTGCCCGAAGACAGGGAAGAGCATGAGATCATTCTGATCGGGATCGAGCGCAGCAGCTATTTCCTGTTCAAAGGTGAGGCGCATATCAACCAGATCCTTCTGGCAGATGGTACTTTCCCCAAACCCATTCTGTGCATGCATTTCGAAAATTCGTTTGATGCGAACCTTTTCATTGGTGACGGCGCGTCTCTGGGCTCCTTTTGGGCCATTCATCCTGAAATCGTCGCGCGCCTGCGCGCCGACAAGGATCTGGTGGAAACCGATGCCTGACCTGCGTGCCGTCAAGAAGGAGAAAAGCCATGCCTGACAACAGGGTGGATTTCAAAGGTCGCCAGGTCTGGTTGGAAGGGTCCTATGCCTCATCTCCGGTCAACCTGAAGAACGCGCGTGTCGTCGAAGGGCTGAGCAAACTCACCGAAACCACGATCGAGTTCGTGTCTTCCGACGATACACTGGATTTACAGGACATCCTCGGTTCGACAATGACGCTGGTCCAGTTGGACCCCGACGATCGGGAACGGTATTTCACGGGCATTTGCACGATGGTCGAGTTTGTCGGCTACTATCAGGGCTTGTCGCATTTCGTGGCGGAAACCCGGCCCTGGTTGTGGTTTCTGACCCGGACCCATGAAAACCGGATTTTCCAGGAAAAATCGGTTTTGGACATAATCCAGGAGGTCTTGCAGAAATACGGTTTCTGGTCGGACGTGGAAAAGAAAACCACCGGAACCTACAAGAAACGCACCTATTGCGTGCAGTATCATGAAACCGATTTCGCCTTTCTGTCGAGACTGATGGAAGAGGAAGGGATCTATTATTTCTTCATTCAGGACGGCAAGCGGCTGAAAATGGTGTTGGCCGACAGCATCAGCGCCCACAAGCCTGTTCCGGGTGGGCCTGAGTTTGAATTCCATTTGAAGGAAGCGCAGTACCGGCGCCGCAACGATCATATTTTTGACTGGAATGAATCCACCCGGGTCACCGGCGGCAAGGTCACGCTGGAAGAATATGATTTTGAACAACCGACTGCCGACATGACCGTCGCTAAGAAGATTGAAAAAGGCGACCATAATCACAAGAAGTACGAACACTACCGATATCCGGGCCATACGCGCATTCCCGGTTCAGGTGAGGAATTTACCCGCATCCGAATGGAGGCCGAGGCGGTCCGTCACAAGCTGTCACGTGGGGCGGGCAATGTCCGAACGCTGGGTGTAGGGCAGATCCTGCGGTTGAAAGGGCACCCCCGGGACAAGAACAACATCGAGTACCTGGTCACCCACGCGACGCACCATCTTCAGATCGAAACGGATTACGAGGACGCAGAAACCAAGAAGCCGCTATTCGACAGCACGATCCCGGTGGATGAGGACAATCAGGACACTTATCGCATCATCTTTGATGTCATCCCGAAATCTGAACCGTTCCGCGCGCCGCATACCACACCCTGGCCTCGGATTGCCGGGCTACAGACAGCAGTGGTCACCGGCCCGAAGGGGGAGGAGATCTATACCGACAAATATGGCCGGATCAAAGTGCAGTTTTTCTGGGACCGGCATGGCAAGGAGGATGAAAACACCACGTGTTGGGTGCGTTGTGTCATGCCTTGGACGGGCAAGGCCTGGGGTATGGTGTCGATCCCCCGCATAGGCAACGAGGTGGTGATCCAGTTCGAAGAGGCAGACCCGGATCGACCCATCTGCACCGGCATGATCTACAATGCCGACAACATGCCGCCCTATGCGCTGCCCGAGAACATGACCCAGACCGGCATCAAGACGCGATCCTCGAAAAAGGGCGGCACCAACAACTTCAACGAGCTCATGTTCGAAGATCGCAAGGACGAGGAACTTGTGCGCTTCCAGGCGGAACGCGACTTTAAACAAATCGTCAAGAACAACGCCGAAATCTCGATTGGGGTGGAGACCCAGGAAGCCGGCGACCTGACCCAGACAATCTTTCACACCAAGACGGAAACGATTCAGACCGGCGATCACATCTTTACGGTGGAAACAGGTAATCAGGAAATTTTTGTCAACAACAATCACAAAGAGCGGATCGAAGGCGAAGCGGATCAGAGCGTCGTCCTTGACACCACGATGACGGTGGAACAGGGCAAATACACACAGACGATAGAAATGGGCAACGTCACCCGCGAAGTTTCGATGGGTAACGAAGATCACACCCTGAAGATGGGGGATTATACGCTCACCACCTCTCTTGGGTCAGTCACTGTGACTGCGATGAAGGAAATCAAGCTGGTTGTGGGGGCCAATTCGATCACCATCGATCAGAGCGGGATCAAACTGAACGGTATCATGGTCAATGTGAAAGGGATCGCGACCGTTGATGTTGGCTCTCCGATGACCACAGTCTCCGGGAGCGGGATGCTGACCCTGGACGGCGGCATTACGATGATCAATTGAGCTGCACAATGTCGAAACGATTTGAAAATCTACGCAAGATCCCGGACCAACCTGCAGCCCGGTTGCTGGCTGCGGCCAATGCCCACTTGGAAACTGAAATCTCTCTGCCGGTTAGCGCGTCGGTTTCGGCGGTATTGGCAGAGTTGGAGACGGCTTCCGCGCCCGTGGACATGATCCGGCTGCTGTCGGTTGCCCTGCCACCGCGGGAATGCGTGTGGTGGGCCTGCATTGCCGGGCGGGAACTGGTCGGGCCGGGCGGCAAGAGCGACAGTTTGGCCGCGGCTGAGGCATGGGTATTTGAACCGAACGAAGACCGCCGCGCCCATTTGAAGGCGGTCATGGACAGTGGCGCGCGCGGGGACAAGGCCGCACCATGCGCCACGGCAGCGTATTACGCTCCCGGAAATATGGGGCCCGGTGACATGAAGGACCACCCGGCTCCACCGGGGGTCGTGGCGTCCTGCGCCTTCGGACTCAATCTGAAAACCTTGGCACTGGGACCCGATCCGCAGGCCAGGTTCGATATTATAATCGAGCGGGCGCTTGACATTGCCCGGGGCGGTAATGGCAAGCTGGGATTGAAGAAATCCGATCCCGATGATCATGAAAGCAAGGAGGGAGGCACCTGATGCCCGGTCCACCACAGGCACGTTTGACGGACATGCATACCGGCCCTTGCACCTTGGGAGCGCCGGCGCCTATCTTGCCTCCGTGTGCATTGACCGTGTTTGTCTGCAAACTTCCGGCGGCCCGCATGGGTGATATGGCAGTCGGCGTAACGGGGCCACACCCGATTGCAAAAGGATCGATGAGCGTTTTGATCCAAAAGATGCCGGCGGCCCGAATTGGTGATCTTTGTGCGGGGGGCGGGGCCATCGTCATGGGCGCTCCGACAGTGCTGACAGGCGGTTGAAGATGAGTGGTGTAACTCTGCGATATCAATCAACCGGGAGCGTCCCGGGCAACGGCGACCCCGTGGTCATGCGCGGGCCAAGCCTGACCATCGGGCGGGGTGCCGAAAACGATCTGGTGCTGCCGGACCCGAACCGTGAATTGTCCAAACGTCATTGCGCGATTGAAGATCACAACGGCAATGTGATCGTTGTCGATTTTTCGACCAACGGAACCTTCCTGAACTATGGAAAATTGGCGCTGGGGAGTACGCCGACGCCGCTGAACGACGGCGATATTTTGTCGATCGGACCCTACGAGTTGATGGTCAGCATAGCCTCGACCGACACGCAGGAGGTGATCGCCGACCCGCTGGATGATATGCAGGTTTCACCGGGGCAAGCGGATCGCGCTCCGTCGCCGGCCGACCTTCTGGATGCACCAGGGGACGGTGGCGATTTCCTCGAAGACTTGTTGGGGAGTAGCCAAAGCCCAGTAGGTCCAGGCGTGGTGAAACGCGAAGATCCCTACAACGCCGCCTATGGCGATGACGGACTGTTGCCGCCCTTGGGGGAAGAGGATGGAATTCTGCCGCCCATCGGATCAGATCCATTTGCGGGGCAGGGTTCGAGCCAAGGGGTCCACAACCCTGCAGCTCAGGATCATTTCCGGCCAAATACGCCGCAACAGCCCTATGCCATTCCCGATGACTGGGACGATGACCTATTGTCACCGGGGGGTGGCGATCCCCGGTCTTCTGATCCGTTTTCCCAACCTCAACCCGAACCTGAACCCCAACCCCAACCACAACCCGCGCCGAGTGTGCCGGGCGGCGGGTTTGGTCATGGTGCTCAAACTGCGCACGCAGCCACAATTCCGCCGGCGTCTGCCATGGGCGGGGGAGCTGCTGGCGACAACGCTGCTCGGGCCTTTCTTGAAGCCTTGGGTGCTGATGATGTTCAGCTGTCGGATTCCGACCTGGTCTTGACCATGCAGCGGATGGGGAATGTCATGCGCATCATGATCGAGGGGATGCGCGAAATCCTGATGACACGCAGTTCGATCAAGTCCGAATTCCGGATCGAACACACGATGATCCAGGTGGGGGGAAACAATCCTCTGAAATTCTCGCTATCAACCGAACAGGCCATCGAGTCGATGGTTCGTCCCAGAGCCAAGGGATATCTGGAAGCTTCTGAGGCCGCGACGCAGGCGCTGAACGACATCAAAGCTCATGAAGTCGCCGTGATCAGTGGGATGGAAGCGGCGATGCGAGGGATCTTGCGCAAACTGGATCCTGCCGTGTTGGAAGACAGGCTGACCTCGGACAGTTCCCTGTCCGGGATCCTGAAAAGCCGCAAAGCCCGCTATTGGGAAATCTACGAAGATATGTATTCTGAAATTTCAGATCAGGCGGAAAACGATTTTCATGAACTCTTCGCCAAGGAATTCGCTCGCGCCTATCAGGAGCAATTGGAAAAATTGAAATGACTTTGATGAGACATTCCGAGGGGCCGAGCTGATGTCCTGGGACAGCAAGGTCCTGTGGACAGAAGGTTTGTTCCTTCAGCCACATCACTTTCAGCAGGCGGATCGGTATTCCGAAAGCCTGGTCGCCGGGTTGGCGCGGCGTGTATCTCCTTATGCTTGGGGCGTGAACGCGTTAGAAATCGATGAAGAGGTTCTGAAGGTCGGGCAATTCGCGATCAAGTCCTGTTCCGGCCTGACACAGGACGGCACGGTGTTTCGAGTACCCGCGTCCGAAGACCATCCGCCTGCGCTGGATGTGCCGGATTCGATCAAGGATTGCGTCGTCTACCTGACGGTGCCGCAACGGCGCCAGGGCGCGTTGGAAGTGGACATGACCGGCGCCGAACTGTCCGCCGCGCGGTTACGGCCTGCTGAAATTGAGGTCACGGATGTGACCTCGTCGGGTCGGAAAGCGGTGACCATGGGGGTCGGGAAGCTGCGTCTTCAGTTTGCGCTGGAAGTGGACGACCTGTCGGATCGCCTGTGTATCCCCATAGCCAAGATCATCGAAGTGAAGGCCGATCAGGAGATCATTCTGGATCGCGGTTTCATCCCGTCCTGTCTGGACTGCCGCGCCAGCGGAACATTGGACGGATTTCTCAAGGAACTGGACGGTCTTCTCAATCACAGGAAATCAGCTTTGGCCGGACGATTGTCCGAGGGCGGCGGGGCCAAGGGCGTTGCCGAGATTTCCGATTTTCTTCTGTTGATGTGCGTAAATCGTGCCCAACCGCTGGTTCGGCATTTGTCGCAGATCGAAAACAACCACCCCGAAGGTGTCTATGCCGCCCTTGTCAGTCTGGCGGGGGAATTGGCAACCTTCATGGCGCCAGAGAAGACCGCCGTCGATTTTCCGCCTTATGCGCATAATGACCTGACCAATACCTTCAACCCTGTGATCAAGATCCTGCGCCAATACCTGTCTTCGGTGCTGGAACAGACGGCCATTTCGATCCCGTTGGACCCGCGAAAATACGGGATCAGTGTCGGGGTCATTGCAGATCGCAAGCTGTTGTCCACGGCGGGTTTTGTCTTGGCGGTCAAGGCAGACATTCCGGCCGAAAATGTGCGGCGTCATTTTCAGACCCAGGCAAAGATCGGACCGGTGGAAGAAATCCGTCAGCTGGTCAATTCAGCACTGCCCGGTATCCCGCTGCGCCCGTTGCCCGTCGCACCGCGGCAAATCCCCTATCACGCGGGTGTCGTGTATTTTGAGCTGGACGGGGACAGTGCCCATTGGGGGAAGATGTCCACCTCGGGCGGGATCGCGGTTCATGTGTCCGGTGAGTTTCCAGGTTTGAAAATGGAGCTTTGGGCCATCCGGCAGAGCTAGGGGCAAAGGAGAGGGCAATGTCTGACGACAAGGACCCGTTTGCAGAACCAGACGATGCCGACCGGACGATCATCCGGCCCAATCCCGGCGGGCGGCGGGGTTTTCAGCCAAACCCGCCCCCAACGCCGAAACGGGATCCGCTGGCCGAACCTGCTTCTGCACCCCAAGCCGGGGGGCAGCAACCGATGGGTATTCCTGCGGAGCGCGCACCGGTAGACGGTAGTGCGACCGAGCCTTCGGTTGAGCAGGGTATGACCGGCATGAACAAGATCAATGCCGCGGCAGCGACCTTGTTTTCATTGATTTCACGCATTCGCAATCGTGCCCAACATATGGACCCGGACAAGCTGCGCCGGTCCGTCGTGGCTGAAGTGCGCGAATTTGAAAGCCGTGCTTTGCAGGCGGGGGTGAATGCGCAGGACGTCAAGATCGCGCGTTACGCTATTTGCGCTACCCTGGATGACGTTGTGCTGAACACGCCCTGGGGCGGGCAATCCATCTGGGCGCAGCACTCCATGGTGGGTACGTTTCACAAGGAAACCGTGGGCGGAGATCGGTTTTACGATCTGCTGGCCAGCCTGGAAAAGGACCCTGCCAACAACATAGATCAGTTGGAATTCCTGTATGTCTGCCTGTCGCTGGGCTTTGAGGGCCGGTTGCGGGTTGCGCCGAATGGCAGTGACAAGCACCTGCAGATCCGCGGCGGGTTGGCCCGGATCATCCGGGCGCAGCGTGGCGCCGTTGAGAAGGATCTGTCCCCACATTGGAAAGGGGTGGAACAGCCGCACAAGGTCCGCTCGATCTGGCGCCCGTTATGGATTGCGGCGGCAAGCGTTGCTGTGATCATGACGATAGTTTTTCTCAGCTTCAGCTGGATGCTGAACCGGTCCACCGATCGCGTTGTGGGGCAGTTGTCCAGCCTTGACAGCGGGCAGGTCGCCACGTTGTTTCGGCGTGCGCCTCCACCGCCGCCGCCACCGCCTCCGCCGGTCGAACAGATCAACCGTGTGAAAGGTTTTCTTGAGACGGAGATCGACGAGGGTATTGTCGAGGTTTTTCAGGACCAGACCAGTATCACGGTCCGCCTGGCGGGCTCGGGTATGTTCGGATCGGGGTCGGACCGGTTGGAGCCCGCGTTCGAAGCGCCGTTGGCCAAGGTTGCTGATGCGCTGGGTGAAACCGATGGCCCAATCATTGTCGTGGGCCATTCCGACAATGTTCCCATTCGTTCCTCGCGGTTCAAATCGAACGAACACCTGTCTTTGGCCCGTGCGGAAGCTGTCATGAACACCCTTGCCGGTGACATAGGGGATGGTGAGCGTCTGCAGGCAGTCGGACGCTCGGACAAGGAACCGATTGCCAGCAATGATACACGCGAAGGGCGTGCCCGAAATCGTCGCATCGAGATCATCCTGATGCGGGAGGACACCACATGATTGCCAACCTTCTGCGCCGTATCGGGGGCGGCACCCTGACCACGCTGATCGTGGCGCTGGCCTTTTCGCTGTTGATTTGGTTCCTCGGGCCGCTGATCGCGATTGGCGGCGTCCATCCTTGGGACAGTCCGATTTCCCGCCTGATTTCGATCGGGATCATTCTGTTGCTGGCCCTGACGGTCATCCTGATCCTGCTGTTGCGCCGGGCGCGGCGGGACAAGCAGATGGAGGAGGACATTGTCGAGAGCATCGACGAGGATGCGAGCGAAGATGATGAGCTGGTCCAGGCCGAACTGTCCGAGCTGAAGGGCAAGCTCAAGGATGCGCTGGTCACATTGCGCAAGTCGAAACTTGGCAAGCGGTCCTTGTATGAGCTGCCTTGGTATCTGATTATCGGTCCGCCGGGCGCGGGCAAGACCACGGCGATCGTCAATTCGGGCCTGAATTTCCCCCTGTCCGATCGTTTTGGTCAAGGCAGTATTGCCGGGGTCGGAGGGACGCGCAATTGCGACTGGTGGTTCACCGACAACGCGGTGCTCATCGACACGGCGGGGCGCTATACGACACAGGACAGTGACGAAGCCGAAGACAATGCCGGTTGGTTGGGCTTCCTGAAACTGCTCAAGAAAAACCGTTCGCGGCAGCCCATCAATGGGGCGGTGATCGCAATTTCCCTGTCGGATCTGTCCTTGCAGGACGAAACGACGCAGAAAAGCCACGCTGCCGCCATTCGTCGCCGTCTGCACGAGCTGCGGGAAACGCTGGGGGTGCGGTTCCCGGTCTATGTCCTGTTTACCAAATCGGACCTGATCGCCGGGTTTACCGAGTATTTCGACAATCTGGGCAAGGAGGATCGTGAACAGGTCTGGGGCTTTACCCTTCCGATCCCCAAAAAGAAAAGCAAGACCTCTCCAATTGCCGATTTTGATGCCGAATTTGCCCTGCTTGTCAGCCAGCTGAACGCCCAATCGTTGGAACGGATGCAGCAGGAGACTGATCATCAAAGACGCGCCTTGATCTCGAACTTCCCGTCCCAGGTGGCTTCGGTCCGATCCACGGCACGCAGTTTTCTGGAAGAGGTGTTCCAGGACAACCGGTTCGAAAAACGCCATTTGCTGCGCGGGGTGTATTTCACCTCGGGCACCCAAGAAGGAACACCCATTGACCGGTTGATGATGGGGATGGCGCGGACCTTTGGCATCGGACGTCAGGCGATTGGCAAAGGCATGGGATCCGGTCGGTCCTACTTCCTCACCCGTCTGTTCGAGTCGGTGATATTTCCCGAAGCCGGGCTGGTCAGCGCCGATGACAAGATCGAACGCCGCTATCGCTGGACCAAGCGCGTCGCCATTGCCGCGGCGGTCGTTTGTGGTTTGGCGGTCTCCGGGTTGTGGACCCGCAGCTATCTGGGAAATTCCGACCTGGTCGCCAAGGCCGCTTCCAGTGTCGATGATTACCGGGTTGCCGCGGCGCAAATTCCGGGCAGCCCGATCGAAGACAGCGATCTTCCCGGCGTGGTGCCCGCGCTCAACGTCCTGAGGGCGATGCCGACCAATCCTGCGGTTGGTGACCCGCGTCCGGACCGGGCTCTGACCTATGGATTGTACCAGGGCAAGGTACTGGGCAATCAGGCTGCCCTTGCGTATCGGGCGGCGTTGAACGAACACCTGCTGCCGCGTCTGCTTTTGCGCCTGGAAGAACAGCTGCAGGCGAACATGGACAACCCGGACTTCCTGTATGAGGCACTCAAGATATATCTTATGCTGGGGCAGCAAGGTCCGATGTCCCGCGAACTGGTGCAGGAATGGATGGTTGCAGATTGGGCCAACGCTTATCGAGGCGATGCGCGGGAGGGGTTACGTGACAATCTGAGCGACCATCTGACCACCTTGCTGAGCGCGCCGATGGACAAGATCGACCTGAATGGTCCGCTGGTCGAACAGATCCAGGGCATAATCTCGGAAATGCCTCTGGCCCAACGGATCTATAATGGCATCATCAATTCGGCGCAGGCCAGAAATCTACCGAAGTGGCGCCTGACGGACATTGGCGGTCCGGCGATTGCCCGCGCGATTGTCCGATCGTCCGGCAAGCCGCTGAATGAAGGGATCGACGGAATTTACACATATGACGGCTTCAATACCGTTTTTCTCGGGGAAGCGCTGGGCGTGGCCACCCGGATTCAGGGCGAAAGCTGGGTTCTGGGGGAACGTGGCGCAAATGCGCAGTCCGAGGCCGTTCTAGCCGAGATGAGTCGTGATGTGCTGGGGTTGTATTACACAGATTTCATTTCTCATTATGACAAAATGCTGGGCGACATCGACATCATCCCGATGGAGAGCCTCAGCCACGCGGTCGAAGTGACCAATGTTCTCTCGGGTCCCACGTCTCCGCTGGTCAATATCCTGACGGCCATCGCCGAAGAGACCAAGTTAACGGAAGAGCGCGCACCGGAAAGCATTGCCGCCGCAGCCGAAGGGGCGACGGCGGTTGCGCAGTTGGAGGCAGAATCGGCCCTGTCCAGCCGCAATCAGAGGATCATTGCGCTGTTGCAACAGGGCGCTCCTGTGGAAGATGGGGAAGAACCGGCCAAACCTGGCCAATTTGTCGAAGACCGGTTTTCCTGGCTGCACGATCTGGTGGCCGAAGTAGACGGTCAGCCGTCTCAGTTGGATGAGCTTATGGGCCGCTTGACCGAGGTCTATCAGGATCTGAATAAGCTGCAGCCGACCGGCGGTGTGTCTCCTGCGGGCCAGAACACGACAGCCATCGCCCGGTTCCAGGAAATGGCCAATCGCATGGCCGGCCCGATTCAGCGATGGTCTACACAGATTACCACTGGGTCGTCCGGGATCGCGGCGGATGGCACGCGTGCGTCGATCAACGCGCTGTGGCAATCTCAGGTTTTGCCGTTCTGCACACAGGCGCTGGGCAACCGGTATCCGTTCACCCGCAATGCTCGTGCGGATGTGGCAATGGCCGATTTTGTACGGCTGTTTGCGCCAAACGGGATGATTGATGGGTTCTTCAACGAAAACCTCCGCAAGCATGTCGATACGCGTTCGCGACCCTGGGCTTGGAAACGCGTGAATGACGTCGATCTGGGGATCAGCGCAGCGGTCTTGCAGCATTTCCAATATGCCGCCGAGATCCGTGATGCGTTCTTTGGTGGGGGCGACACGGTCAATATCCGGTTCCAGGTGACGCCTTATGCGCTGCAACCCGAAGCCCGTGAGGTTACGCTGGAGATCGACGGTCAGGAGGTTTTCTTTGCCCACAAGACGCAACGCCCCACTGCCATTACCTGGCCAGGTTCGGTTGGCATAGCCCGCGTCACGGTACAAATGAAGAGACGCAAGGCCGTGCACGAGATCGCAAGGGATGGCCCGTGGGCTTGGTTCCGGCTGCTCAACGCAGCGCAACTGCGCAACACCAGTGCCACGGACCGTGTCATGGTCATCTTCAACCCCGGGGGAAATTTTGCGCAATTCCAGTTGCAATCGGGGTCTGTTCTGAACCCGTTTTCCTTGGCTGCGTTGAACAAATTCAGCTGTCCCGAGTCCTTCTGATGACTCGGGAATTCGGCGCATATGGAAAGATCCCGGCTTTGGGCGATTTTCTGAGGCTGAACCCGCCCTCGGGGTTCGTTCAGCCATGGGACAGTTGGCTCCAAACCGGCATTCTGCAAGCGCGGGAGGCGTTGGGGGACAGTTGGGAGGCGGCTTACATGTCCGCTCCGATCTGGCGGTTTACCTTACCGCCGGACATGGCCGGGCCACAGGCCGTTCTGGGGGTCCTCATGGCCTCGGTGGATCGGGTTGGGCGGCAATTCCCCCTGACCCTGGTGTGCCCCTATGAGGGGACGGATACGGTTCTGATGCATTTTGCCAATGCGCGGCTGTTTTTGCATCTGGAGCATATCGCTTTGACCATGCTCGAAGACGGGGTGGGTCGCGAGACGCTCGCTACTGGGTTGTCCCATTGTACGGCCATCGCCGCGACGGATGGGCCGGTCGAACTTCCTTTCGCTGGAACGGTTGCACCCGAAGCCCTGCTTGCTGCGCAAGCACTGTCCCATCTGCGGGGGCGCGCGATCTGGTCTGCGGTTGGGGCGGATTCCAATTTCCTGTTTGACAGCAAGGACCTGCCGCGAGGCCGGCAGATGTGTCACCTGTTTGCACCCGAGGCGATGCCTCTCGGAACCCTTGAAGACTGCGTTGATCTATGACGAATATCCGCTTTTCAGCTTCGACCCATATCGGACACAAACGCAAGGTTAACGAGGACAGTATCCTTGCCTTGCCCGAACAGCGAATATGGGTAGTAGCAGACGGCATGGGCGGGCACGAGGGTGGCGATTTTGCCTCCCAAGCTGTTGTGGACAGCGTCGCGATGGTCATGAACCCTGCGCTTACTCCGGTCGGGCTGCTTCAGGCCCTACGTGAAACGCTGCGGCGCGCACACGAGGCGATCCAGGCGGAATCCCAACGTCGCAACGGTGCCACAATGGGCTCCACCGTCGTCACATTTGCAATTGCCGACGGGCACTTTGCCTGTTTCTGGTCCGGTGACAGCCGACTTTACAGGCTGCAGCAAGGCGAATTGGAGCTTCTGACCGTCGATCATTCGCTTGTGGCCGAACTCGTTCTGGCCGGTGAAATGAGCTGGGATGAGGCAGAACATCACCCGCAATCCAACGCCATCACGCGCGCGGTCGGAGTGGGTGAGGTGTTGGAACTGGACAAGATCCGCGGTCAGGTATTGCCCGGAGATCGGTTTCTTTTGTGTTCGGATGGTTTGTCGAAATACGCGAACTTTCAGACGCTATCCGACGTGCTGGGAAGCGAACCCATCGAAACCGTGGCAGACCGTTTGCAGACCATTGCTTTGGATGGGGGCGGAGCGGACAATATCTCGCTAATCGTTGTCGACATTCTCTGACGCCTCAGGATCGGCGTTTGTTGACAGGCCAATGCCATGCGGCAAGAATATGGTCATTCATCAAAGGTACATCAGTCGATCATGGACTCCCGTATCGTTCAAATCATCATTGGGATCATGGCGTTCATCTTCATCGGCGTCGCGGTGCTGATCTACCTGCAGTTTCGTCCAGCCCCTGAAATCCGTTATGCGTCCGATGGCGATGCCGAATTCACAGGCTCGGCCGTCGATAGTGGTGCCCGCATCGAAATCGAGATGCTGCGTGCGCAGATCGAGGCGCTCAAGGGAAACGTCGAGCGGCTTGAGAGCGAGCTTGCCGCCTTGCAAAGTCGTTCGAACACCGAACCCGTTCCCGGTCAGCAAACGCCAGGGACCTTGTTCAGGGACGGCGAAAACGACATCAAGGATGCTTATGCCCAGGTCGTTCTGATCGCCAATCGACGCAATCTGAACAAGGGCTTGCGCATCGCGCCGCCCAGCTATCTGGAAAGCGTTTTTGGCAAACCACGAGCGACTCTGAGCAACACCTGCCAATCCATGACCAATGAACGTTTGGCAGACAAGCTGGTGACTGAGCAGGTTGGACCGGTGCGTGTCCGAATGCTGAAACCAGCAATTGCCTCTCTGCGACGAGTCTTCGAGCAGGTCCAGAAAACGGATCCCGATCTTTATGAGCGCATCAACACCGCCGGCGCTCTCTGTGTGCGACATATCCGTGGCGCACCGGGGCGTACGTCCACCCATGCGTTCGGCTTGTCGCTCGACCTCAATATTGACGGACATCTGGACCAATTGGGGGACGGCAAGACACAGTTGGGCCTGACGATCCTGGCTGATTTCTTCAAGGATGAAGGTTGGTATTGGGGCGCAGGGTTCACGCGTGAAGACAGCATGCATTTCGAAGTCAGCCGCGATCTGGTCGAGAAATGGATTGCGGAAGGTCTTTTGTAAGCGAAACGAGCCCCCGGCTTTTATGGCTTCCACAGTTTTTTTGTCACTTCGTGCCCGGATTGAAGGGAATGGGGTTGACAGGGTATGTAAAAATCGAGTGTTTCTGTCGACAATTTTATCTTGAGTAAAAAACTCAAGCATGACTGGAGAAGCGCGCATGCCCCTTAAATCCCTGAAACTGAGCACCGCACTGGTCGCAGCGACACTTGTTGCTGGCACTGCATTTGCGGCCGAAACCTATGGCCCGTTCCCGGTGACCGTGAAAGGTTATGAAGGCGACAAGACAAATTCGGTTTCGTATTCCGGTCAGGCTGCACGTCACGTGCTGCACGACAGCCTCAAGGCGCTGGCGAGCCAGGGTGATGGCGGCGCCAATGCTGCAGAGATCGAAGCGGCCCTGTCGAGCTATTTCAATGGGTCCGAAGGCGATCTGGAGATCATCGCTCCGGCCACCAAGGGCGATTTCAAGATCAAGCAGACCATGCTGAATGAAATCTCCAGCGGCAAGAATATCGCAGGTAAGTTCTATGATGGCGCGATGTCTGCCTGGCCCGGGGACATGACCGGCAAAGAAGTCCTGGTCCATATGATCAAACACGCGGCGCAGTCCGAAGGCGGTTATGATGCGGCGAATGGTTATGACTGGGGTCAGCTTATTTCCAAATTCACCATGGGTGCGATGGCTTATAATCAGGCGGTCGACAACTATCTGGATGAAAAGCTCGAAGCGGACAACAAGCCCAACAACAAACCTTACAGCGAAGGCGCTGCTTACACGGGTAAGGAGCACGCCTGGGACGAAGCCTTTGGCTACTTTGGCGCCGCGGCCCACAGTCTGGGGCTGAGCGCGGAAGACAACTACAACATCGCCAAAAAGAAAGACCTGGCGGTGGCCGATGCCAACGGCGATGGGGTGGTTGACCTGAAAACTGAATATGTCTTTGGTCCGGCCTATTACGCAGCGGGTGCCGACAAGTCGGGCAAGACCAGCTACATGACCGACATCATGACTGCCTTTATCGAAGGTCGGAAGCTGATCACTTCGGCCAATGGCGAAGCGCTGAGCGACGAACAGCGTACTCAGCTGAAAGCTCACGCTGCGACCATCGAAGAGAACTGGGAAAAGGTTCTGGCCGAAGCGACGTTCAAATATGCGGGTTCGGTTTACAACGACATCACCAAGATCGGTGAGGCCGCTGATTACGACGCACGCGCCAAAGCCTATCGCGCCTATGTCAAGCATTGGGGTGAACTGAAAGGCTTTGCCATGGCGTTGCAATCCGGCAAGAACAACCTGGGCAAGACTGCTGTTCACCTGAACCGCCTGATCGGGTACGGACCGGTCACTCTGGACGAGACCATCGTTTCGGGTATCGACGGGGGAGGCAATTTCGTCCGCGACCGCCGCATGTCCTGGAACAGCTACCAGTTGCACATGCTGCGGGTTCAGGAACTGTTGATCGAAGCCTTTGGCATCGAAGCGCGCGCCAATGACGCGACTGCTGAGCTGGCCTCACTGGTAGACAGCCTGAACAATGATGGCGGTGCAGAAACCGACTGATCACAATTGGGGTGGCGCGCTATGATGCGCCACCCCGTTCCTTTTTGCATGGGGCAGGGGTTTGGATCTTCTTGATCAGATCATCGGGGTTTTTTCCGACTTTGCCAATCCAAGGAAGCGGGTGTTTGTCGGCTACCTGCTGTTGTCTGTCGTAATCGCGGCGGTGTTTCTTGTGGCGATACGGCGCAACTCAGCCCGCGGGGCCGTCAAGGCAATCTTCGATCCGAAGGTTCTGTTTTCACGGTCTTCCATCGCCGACTACAAGATCTTCATGATCAACCAGATTTTCATGACGTTGGTTTCACCGCTTCTGTTGACTCAGATCGCCATTGCCACGGCGGTGTTCTATGCCCTGCATGGTGTCGAATTCCTGAGCAAAGGACAATTCCAGACCGACAATACCACGCTGGTGGTGATCGGGTTTTCGGTGACGTTGTTCGTGATGGACGATCTCACCAAATACCTTCTGCATCGCTGGATGCACCGCTATCCGTTGTTGTGGAGCATCCACAAAGTTCATCATTCAGCTACCACACTGACGCCCATCACGGTCTACCGGGTACATCCGCTGGAGGCCGTGCTTTATGCGTCGCGCGGTGCGTTGGCCCAGGGGCCGGTGGTGGCGCTTTTCGTGTTTCTGTTCGGGTCGGCGGTGTCGATCTATACCGTGGTCGGGGTCAATGTGCTGGTCTTTGCCTTCCATGTCACTGGGTCGAACCTGCGCCATAGCCATGTGAATTTCGGCTATTGGCCGTGGCTGGAGCGGGTTCTGATTTCGCCGGCGCAACACCAGATCCATCACTCGGTCGCCAAGAAACATTATGACAAGAATTTTGGCGCAGCTCTGGCCGTCTGGGACTGGATGTTCGGCACTTTGCATCATTCTCAGACCGAGGCGCTGACATTCGGTATCGAGGGCGAACCCAAAGGCGCTGACGCCAGCCTGAAGGCGCTGTACCTGGGCCCGTTTATCGATATTGCCCGTATCTCCCGCAGCCGGTTTCGCAAGGGACGCAAGGTCGTGAAGCAACTCTTGTTGCGTGAGCGGCCAAGGCACGGGACCCAAGCACGGGGCGAAGAAACGGGCTGATGTTTAGGGTGGATCACGCGGTCGTGACGGCTGCATAGGATCTCGACCCGCTTTCAAGCTCGAATTTCCGTCTGATGTGCTATCTTTATCGTTAGTGGGATCTTGTTTCACGAACCGCCAAAGCTTGCGATACCCGGTTGGAGACAGACTATGACAAATAGCATATTGACTCGCCGTTCCCTGATTGTCGGAGGGGGCGCAATGATTGCAACCTCATCCTCGGGCCGGTTCGCCCAAGCGGCCGGTCAAAACCTTGCTGCCACGCCGAGTATGCGTGGCGGGTCGAACAACTACCGCCCCGGCGCTCCAATTGTCGAGCGGATTGGCGGAGGTGGGTTCTGGATGTCAGGCACGGTTCGTCGCGCCGGGGATGGTGCACCGCTGGCTGGTCAACGCATTCAGATCTGGGCTCATACGACCGAAGGCCATGAGCGGGATCCGCACAGCCACGGGGCTACGCTGACCGATGAAAATGGCGTGTTCCGGCTGGAGATGCCCCAAATTGTGCCCGCCTTTGGTCAACCGCATGGGCACTTGGCCTATGACAGCGGTGATTTCGAGACAGTATTCCTGCGCCCGGTGATGAAGGACTGGAAGGATACGCATCTCGAAACACATTTCGTTCTCAAGCCTGTTTGAAACTGCAGAGAGTCGGGACGCTGCCTGCTCTTCGTTCAGTACTGATCTGGGCCCTTCTGGGCACAGCGGTGACAGTGCCCGTTGCCATAGCCGCAACCAGCCCATTTCTGGCCTGGCGGGATCCGATCTACATATTGGCGGGGTTTTCAGGGATTGTAGCCTTGGTGCTCCTGTTGCTTCAGCCCGTTCTGGCCGGACGGATGCTTCCCGGTCTTAATCCTGCCCGTTCATACCTGTTGCACCGCTGGATCGGCTGCGGCCTTGTACTTGCTGTTGTGGTTCATGTGGTTGGCTTGTGGATCACCAGCCCCCCGGATGTAATTGATGCGTTGCTGTTCGTATCGCCAACTCCGTTTTCAGCTTGGGGAGTCATTGCCATGATTGCGATCTTTGCAAGTGCGGCCTTGGCCTGGCTACGGCGCCGAATGAATTGGCGGCCGCAAGTGTGGCGGCGCGCACATGTGGCATGTGGGGCAATTGTCGTGTCAGGCAGCATTGTGCATGCCGTGCTGATCGAGGGTACGATGGGGCCGTTATCGAAATCCGTTCTGTGCGTGCTTGTGTTCGTGGCTACGATCCGAGCTGCGTTCATCTTACGGATATGGCGATTTCACTGACCTTTTTTGCCAATCCGCCGAGTTCAGTGTCGCAGACAGGTTGCCAAACATCTTCAGGGGTTGCATTTCCTGATTATTTTTGTCAGACACCTGTCGTGCCCAGTCAACTTGTTAGCCCGGCCATTTTTCATCCCATCCATCGCACAGGCAATGCCTGTCAGAATCTTGGCCAAGGAACTGGAAATGAGCGAGACCCGGCATCTGAACGATCTGGACATTGATGAATTCGAAAGTGGTCTTCTGGCCGTCGCTCGGCACTTTCTGAGCGGGGTTGAAGATCCGGGAAGCCATGGTTGGCAACGCGCCTTCGCCGTTTCAGTTGAACGCTGGGGCGAAGGGCGGGGGCTCTCCATTGCCTTTCAACTGCACAAGATACTCCTGGCGACCGAGCAATGTCGTGCAACCGGAATGGCGTTTCATGACCCTCTGTGCCTGGAGCGCCGCCAGCGGGCGACAGAAGATGAACAGGCGCTGCTGGAAATGCTGCACTACATGCGGCGTGACAATACGGATGCGGCACGGGACGCAGTGGATCGGCTGACCAAAGGGTGGCGCGATCCGCATGTCATTCGCGCAGGACTTGCCTTTGCCGCACGTTTCCCCAGCGGGCAGGGTCGCCCCCAACGCGCCGCAGGCCGTCCTTTGCTGAAGGTCGTCTGACCCCATCGTCGTTGGGGCCCTATCTTGTGCTTTGGGATCGGTCCCGTCCTTTGAGATGATCAATCAGCAGCCTGAGCGGCATCATGGATCGGTATTCTCGTGGGAAGTACAGGTAAATCCCGGACGTGTCGGCCAAGTGGTCGTCCAGAACCGGAACCAGCGACCCCTCGCGGATCTGCTTGGCACAGTAGTCCCTGAAGGTGAATACCAACCCCAACCCTTGCAGGGCCATATCAACCGAAGCGGGCAGGGTGTTTGTGATCAGGTTGCCCGACACGCTGACCGTATAATCGCCGTCCTGATTGCGGAACGTCCACGGCGCGATGTGACCGGAGGATTGGAATCTGTAGCGGATGCAGTTGTGATCCAGCAGATCCCCCGGTGTTTGCGGATTGCCATGCGTAGCAAGGTATCCCGGGCTGCCCAAAACAGCCAGCGGCAGGGGCGCGGTCAGACGCACCGCGATCATGTCCGGAGCGATGCGGTCGCCCAAGCGGAACCCGGCATGCAGTTCTTCGCCGAGGATGTCCGCCATGGCATCGGTCAGCGAGAGTTCGATCTCGATCTCGGGGTAAGCGTTGCAAAAGCTCTGCAAGGCGGGGCCGACAAACAGGTGATAGGCGAATTCCGGTAAAGTCAGGCGCAAGGAACCACGCGCAGCATGACCCGTTGTGCGCGCGCTTTCGACCGCTTCGGAGAGCTGATCGAACGCCGGTCCCGCTCCGCGTATCAGGGCGCGCCCGGCTTCGGTCAGGGTAACCGAACGGGTGGTGCGAATGAACAGGGCGGTGTCCAGCTGTTCCTCGAGCGATTTCAACTGGTGGCTGACGGTCGAGGGTTTGAGCCCCAACGCCTCGGCCGCAGCCCGCAGGCTGCCATGACGGGCGATGGCGGTAAAAACTTCCAAAGTGGCAAGAGGCAGGCGCATGAGCGTTCCAAAGCGGTCAATCCCTTGAAACTATACATGTTACTGGCCAAAGGGGCAGGGGGGGGCCAGTTTTGACGGATCTGATGCCGTGCGCCCCTGCCCGTGTACCTCACTTGGCTGTCGGGGCCTTGAACAGATCCTTTCGCAGGGTCATCAGGGCGCCCGGATCGATCTTGGCTTGAATGACCGTGGTTTCTCCGCTGTCCAGCGCAGCTTGCAACGCGGGCCCCAATTCGCCGGGGCCGTCGACCCAGATGCCTTTGCCACCGCACAGCTCTGCGAATTTGTCATAACGAGGGGAAGAGATTTCCGCGCCCAGAAGGCGACCGCCATAAAATTCCTGCTGATAAGCCTTTTCGGCGCCCCATGCTTCGTTGTCCAGGGTGATGATGATGATGGGCAGTTTGTGTTGAATGGCGGTCTGGATTTCAATCATCGTATAGCCAACGGCCCCATCGCCCATGATAGCCACAACCGGGCGATCGGGGGCTGCCGCTTTGGCGCCGATGGCGGCAGCTAGACCAAATCCCACCAGTCCGAAGTCCAGTGGCGTAATCAGCGACATTGGATCGTAGTGGGCCAACCGGTCGGCGGCTTGCAGGCACGTATTCCCTGTGTCCAATGTGACAATCGCGTTTTCGGGCAGGGTGGCGCGGATTTCACTCAAGGCGCGTCGCGGATGCATGGGGAGGGTTTCGATCTGCGCCTCCTCGGCCCGTTCCGCGGCGAGGCTTGCCATGTCATCGCGGAACGTCGCGCGCCAGGCATCGCAACTGGGTCGCGAGGCCCGATCCACCAGCGCTGCTGCCGTCAGGCGCGCATCGCCTTGGGCCGCGATTTCAGCCGGGAAGTAACGGCCCACCGCTGCCCCTTCGACATCCACATGGGCAATGCGGGTGTCGGCGCCGACGTAATCATTGCTGTGAAACGTCGAGTTGAAGCCCAGCCGTGCGCCCAGCACCACCATCACATCCGCCTCTTTGGTCAAGCGCGAGGCAACACGGTTGCCGCGCGGTCCGGCCTGGCCGGCGAACCACGGGTGGCCATGTCGCATGATGTCGGCATGACCGGTTGAGGCCACGACCGGAACCTCCAGCTTTTCGGTCAGAGCCGTCAGGGCGTCGCGACCGGCGCCCCATTTAAAGCCACCGCCCGCAAAAATCACCGGACGCTCTGCGGTTGAGAGCAGGTTTGCGATGGCGTCGATGTCTTCCGAAGCCGCAGGCCCCGGACGGGCGATGTTCAGCGGTTTCGGATCAATCGCTGGCACTTCGGCTGCAAACAGGTCGCGCGGGACATGCAGCACAACAGGACCACGACGTCCCGTATTGGCCAGCCGGATCGCGTCCTCCAGCATCGGCGCGAGGCGCGAAGGATCGGTGACCATAACCGACCGTTTCGAAATCGGCGCAAACAGGGCGACCTGATCGACCTCCTGAAAGGTGTCCTTGCACTGGTCTGCCCGGGTGATGGCGCCCGCGATGACCACCAGCGGCGAATAGGCCAGCTGCGCCTCGGCCACGGCGGTGACGATGTTCACCACGCCGGGCCCGGCTTGCGCGCCCAGCACCACGCCGGGCTTGCCGGTCATCCGTGCCCAGGCATCCGCCATATGCCCCGCGGCACGTTCATCGCGTGCGCCGACATAGGCGATCTCTCCGCCCTGATACATGGCGTCGTAGAGTTCCAGCATCGAGCCGCCCAACAGGCCGAACACCGTGTCGATGCCGTTGGCTTTCAGGGTGCGATAGACGGCCTCGCCGCCATTGATCATGGTCATGAATTCAATCCTCGGATCGGGGCCGCAGGTTCTGCGGGTCAAAGACGGCGTCATCATGCACCGTCACGTCATATGTCTGGTTCAGGATCTGCACCTGCAGACCGGTTCGGGGCGTGCCCTTGCGCACGAACAGCCAGCCGAGGCTCTTGCCCACGGTATAGCCATAGCCACCTGAGGTGGTCAGGCCGACCGGCTTACCATCCAGCAGCACCGGCTCGCCCCCATGGATGTCGATGCCATCGGCGTGGAGTTCGCCGTAAAACAGCTCCCATTCCGGACCGGCGTTCAGCAGCGCTTCACGGCCCAGAAAGTCCCGGCCCTCGGCGCGCACAAACCGGTCGAGGCCCACGTCAAACGGGCCGACATCGGTGGTCAACTCGCCAGACGCGCGATACGCCTTTTCCATGCGCATCCCGTTGAAGGCATAGCTGCCGAGATCGACCAGACCGTGTTTGCCGCCGACCTCGTGCAGCGCGTCATAGAGCTCCGCGATACGATCCAGCGGCGCGTGCAGTTCCCAGCCAAGCTCGCCGGTAAACGCGACACGCAGGGCATAGCACGGGACCCCCGCTACTGTGATCTCCTGCCCAGACAGCCAGGGGAAGGCGGCGTTGGACAGATCCGCATCCGTCAGTTCCGTCAGGATGCGGCGCGAGGCTGGGCCGGACAGCGCCAGCATCCCCCAATCGGCAGAGCGGTTGATGATCTCAACATCTTCACCTTCGGCGATATGCGAACGCAGCCAGTCCTGATCCGGGTTCGACCGGGCGATGGCGGAGCCGACGAAGTAGCGATCCTCGGCAATGCGCCAGATGGTGATTTCGGTTTCGAACTTGCCCTTGGCCGTCAGCATGTGGTTGAGGCTGATCCGTCCATCCCGACCCGGGATTGTATTGGCCGAGAGCCGGTTCAGCAGCTTGCCCGCATCGCGCCCCACAACCTCGGTCTGGGCAAAGGCGCAAAGGTCGATGACCCCGGCGGCATCGCGAGTCGCTTTGGCCTCGGCCATGGCATTGGCGTGCCAGGTCTGATGGCCCCAGCCGATCGGTTCGACCTCGCCCACCTCTCCGAAATAGCGGGGGCGTTCCCAGCCTGCGACCTCGCCAAACACCGCGCCCTTGGCGGCAAGCCGGTCATACAGCACATGGCGGTTCATCGGGCGCAGGGAGTGGAACTGCTTGCCCGGGCACGGGGTGTCGTGCCGGCGCATGAATTCGTCCTTGGTGCGTTCAACGATGAAATGGTCGGTCGAGAAATCCCCATAGCGGCGCGGGTCCATGCCGCGCGTGTTGATCGGGGTTTCGCCATGCATCATCCAGTCGGCCAGCACTTTGCCCGCACCACCGCCCCAGGCCAGACCGATGGAGGAGCCGCAGGAGAGCCACACATTCGGCGCGCCCGAGGGACCAACTAGCATCCCGCCATCCGGCGTATGGGTGATCGCGCCGCGCACCACGCGCTTGATCCCCAGCTCGGCCAGGACCGGCATCTTGCCGAACGCCACCATCAGGAAATCGCCGATGCTGTCATAATCGGCCTCGAACAGCTCATTCTCTGCCGCCCAGGGTGCGCCCTGCGGCATCTCCCAGACGGTGGGGCAAACGTGACCCTCATAGATGCCGATCAGGCCGGATTTCTGCTCCTGCCGGATATAGCCACCATATGCGTTGTCGCGCATCACGGGCAGTTCCGGGCGGTCGAGGAATTCGGGCACGGTATCGGTAACCAGATAGTGGTGCAGGCAGGAGACCGAAGGGATTTTCAGCCCGAACCATTCGCCGACCTGGTTGGCATAGGACCCGGCGGCAATGACCACATGTTCGGCCCAGACGTCACCCTTGTCCGTACGCAGCAGCCATCCATCGCCCTTGCGCGAGGCGCCGATAACACGGTTGTGGCGTTCGATCTTCGCACCGCGCGCGCGGGTCGCGGCAGCCAGCGCCATGGTGACGCCGGAGGGGTCAATGTGACCGTCCTCAAAGGTCTGCACGGCCGCCTTGACGTCATCGACCTTGTAGAACGGATTGACATTTGCGACCTCCTCGGGGCCGACCAGTTCCATCGGCAGGTCGAGCAATTTGCCGACCCCCATGATGGATTTCATCCAGTCAACCTCATCATCCGTGGTGGCGATGCGAAAGCCGCCAACCTCGTGCCAGCCGATGGATTGGCCGGTTTCCGCCTCGACCCGTTTGTAGGTCTCGATCGAGGTCTTGTTGATCCAGCCCGCCAGGCGCGAGCCGACCGCATGGGCGATCTGCCCGGCGGCGTGCCAGGTCGAGCCGCTGGTCAGTTCTGCCTTTTCAAAGAGGATCGTGTCGGTCCAGCCATTTTCAGCCAGCTGGAACTGGGCGGCGACCCCCATGATGCCGCCGCCGATAATGGCGACCTGGGTGGTGCGGAGAGTGTCAGACATCTGCAAATGCCTCTTTCGCGGGTTTCAGAGAGACGCGGGCCGGGAAACGAGCGCAGGCGATTTCGACCTCGACGGGCCATGTGCCATTCGGTGACCGAGATTTTTCGGCGAAAAATCTTTCTCCGCCGGTGATCATCGCTAGCGCGACAGCGCGGCCAAAACGATAGCTCCAGGCGGCAGAGGTGATCTGACCTACGACTTCGCCACCGGCATAGATCGGTTCGTCATGGATCGGGATCGCGTCGGGCGTGTCAAACAGCAGCGACACGATCCGGCGGCCTGCGCTCAGAGAATTCCGTGAATTCTCTGACAGTGCTTCCTCGCCAACGAAACCAGTTCCAAAGGCACAGAACTGCTCCAGACCGGCCTCGATGGGCGTGGTGCCCGGGGTCAACTCGTGGCCAAAGGCGCGGAACCCGCTTTCGATGCGCAAGGAACCGCTGGCAAACAGGCCCGCATGGGTTGCGCCGGCCGCCACCAGCGCCTCATACGCGGCCATGGCCATGTCGGCGGGGATATAGAGCTCGTACCCTTCCTCCCCCGTGAACGATAACCTCCCGGCCCAGCCGCGGGCCAAACCAATTTCGACGGGCGCAAAGCCAAACCGTTTCAGGTTCGGAACCGGCGCGTTCGACGTGGCCTGCAGCACCTCGCGCGCTTTGGCGCCCGCGAGGCCAATGATCGCATAACCGCTGGTCACATCAGTGAATTCCACACGGAAATCGCCCTTGGTTTCGCGCATTCGTTTCATGTCGCGAACGACTTCACCCGCACCAACGATCATCAGATAGCTCTCAGGCCCGTGGCGTTGAACGGTGATGTCGCTTTCCACCCCGCCGCGTTTGTTGAGGATCTGGGTATAGGCGATCCGGCCCGGTGCAATGTCCATCTGCGCAGCGCACAGATGGTTCAGGAAGGCGCAAGCATCCGGCCCCTGCACCATGATTTTGCCAAAGGCGCTCTGGTCCAGGATCGCGGCGCCAGTGCGGCAGGCCTCGACCTCCCGCCCCACCTGATCCCGCCAGGCAGGCGCGCTAAATGTCAGCGGCAGATGCGCGGCTTCGCCCCCGAAATGCACTGCCCGTTCCCAGCCGCCTCGGCTTTCGAACCGGGCGCCAGCAGCGACCAGCCCTGCGTGGATTGGCGAACGCCGCTGCCCCCGCGCTGTGTCCATCGACCGGCCCGGGAAGGGGTTGTCATAGTGGCGGCCCAGCACCTCGGGGATCCGCGCCTCAAGCGCGCCCAGCACGTTCATTTCGGGACTGAACCGACGAATATCGGCCTCGTTGAGTTCCATCGTCGGTTCGCCTGCAATGATCCATTCGGCCATCGCCTTGCCCGCACCACCGGCCAGCGCAATCCCGGTCGAGTTCATGCCGCCCATCAGGAACAGGCCCGGCACCTCGGGGCTTTCGCCTATCATGAATTGGCTGTCGAGCGTGAAGCTCTCCGGCCCGTTCAACAGCATCCGCACTTCGGCCTTTTCCAGCGCCGGGATGCGGCGCAGGGCGTTTTCCATCATCGGCATGAAGTGGTCCCAGTCTTCGTCCAGCAGATCGAAGCTGAAATCCCGCGGCAGCCGGTCCAGCGGCAGGCCCTTGGCGTGGGGTTCGAAACAGCCGACCAGCAACCCTTCGACATCGTCGCGTGCATAAAGGAACGCATCCTGATCGTTCAGCGTCGGCAGATGCGCGCCCTTGCCCAGGGCCTGCACTTCCTCAAGCGGTTTGGTGAGGATGTAGAAATGTTCACAGGCATAAAGCGGCATGTGCGCACCTGCCATGGCCGCGACCTCGCGCGACCAGAGACCACAGGCGATCACAACCTCATCGGCCTCGATCACATGCTCTCCGACTTCAACGCCCGAGATGCGACCACCCTTTTTCTGCAGGCCGGTAACAGCCGTGTCTTCAAAGATCTCGACACCGCGCGCACGGGCGCCCTTGGACAGCGCCAGCGCAACGTCCGACGGATTCACCCGCCCATCCGCAGGCGACCAGACCGCGCCGATCACATCGTCGGTTTCAATCAGCGGCCACAGCTCTTTGGCGCGGGTCGCATCGACCACTTCGGCCTCCAGCCCGAACGCACGCCCCAAGGAGACCTGACGTTTGATGTTGGTCAGCCGGTCTTCTTTGGTGGCCAGCGTCAGCGATCCGGTCTGAGTCCAGCCGGTGGCCTGACCGGTTTCGACCTCAAGCTCTCCATAGAGATCAATCGAATAGTTGATCAGCTTGGTCAGCGTCGCCGAGGGGCGCAAACGGCGCACCAGACCGGCCGCGTGCCAGGTGGTGCCGGAAGTCAGTTTCGATCGTTCCAGCACCACGATGTCCTTTCGCCCTTCGCGGGCCAGGTGATAGGCGATGGAACAGCCGATGACGCCACCGCCGATGATGACGGTGCGCGCGTTGGTGGGCAGGCTCATTTCAGGATTCCCTGTTGGATCAGGTCCGCGATGGTGTCGCGGAAGATATCGGTGGTCTCGTCAACCAGCTTGGTCGTATGGGCCAGGCCGGTGACGCAGGAAGTGAAGGACATGAAGTCCACGCCGCGATCCAGCAGCCCATTGCGCAGGCCCTTGACCAGCGCAGGCGGGGCACGGCGTATGGTGGCGGCGTCCAGCCCGTCGATCGAGGTGCCTCCGAAAAAGAGGTGACAGGTCGAGCTGTCGCCATAGGCCAGCGCCTGCACGCCAAGATCCCGGAACACGCCGTTGAAACCATCCCGCAGCCGCGCGGCCATGGCGTCGGCATGGGCCTGCACCTCTCCGGTCGAAAGGATCTCCATCGCCTTGATGGCGCCTGCGGCCACCAGTGGCGCGGCGTTGAACGTGCCCTTGTGGCTGACCGGCGGGGCCAGCCCGTCACGCGGGTTGGCGGGGGACAGTAGCTCCATGATCTCGGCCTTGCCGACCACAGCGCCGCCGGGCAGGCCGCCGGTCACGACCTTTGCCAGCGTGGTCAGATCCGGGGTGACGCCATCGCGTGCTTGCCGTCCGCCGGGGGACCAGCGCAGGCCGGTGATGACCTCGTCAAAGATCAGAACATGACCGGTGCTGCTGGCAATCTCGCGGATGCCGGGCAGGAAGCCATCCGGCAGCGGGACCGAGCCGTAGTTTGCGCCCGACGCCTCGACAAAGATCGTGCCGATCTGCGGGTCGCGGTCCAGGATTTCAGCGATGGACGTCAGGTCTGGCGGCGCGATCACGGTAAGATCGGTGACCGCCGTGGGAACGCCCAGCGACGGTGCGGTGTTGGCGCCGGGCTTTGCGCCCTTGATCAGCATGTCGTGCCAGCCGTGGAAATGTCCGTCGATGCGTAGCACCTTGTCGCGCCCCGAATGCGCGCGGCCCAACCGCAACGCCAACATGGTGGATTCGGTGCCCGAGCCGGTGAACCGCACCCGCTCGGCCGAGGGGAACAGCCGGGTCAGCCATTCGGCCCATTCAATCTCAAGCGCGTGGCAATCGCTGGTATAGGGCGCGCGGCTCAGCTGGGCCGCGACGGCCTCCATCACCTGTGGATGGGCGTGGCCAAGGATCTGGCTGGCAGCACCGAGTTTGAAGTCGATATAGCGTTTGCCCTCGACATCCCATTTTTCAGCGCCCTGAGCCCGGTCGATATAGATCGGATACGGCTCGCGATAGCGCAATTCGTGACTGACCCCGCCGGGCATCACGGCGCGGGCGCGATTGGCAAGATCCAGGTTGGTGTCATGTGTCATGGTGCGACCCAAGTCTGTCTGAGTGGGAAGGGACGGCCATCATTCGGTCCGGCCGATCTGTTTGCGGCTGAGCCGGATGTCAAAAGCCGAACGGAGGGCCTGATCCGTGGTGTCCGGGATGTGGCCGGGGAAATGACTGCTCAGAAGGGCACGTGCCTTTTCCCGGGCAACGTCGCCCACCGGTTTCGATCCATCGGCTTCCCAATCGCGGGGCGCGCGCCGGTCGCCGATATGGGGATAGAAGTAATCCGATTTCATCCGATCGAAGGTGTGCATTTCGCCCAGGTAATGACCCTCACCCCGGCAAACCTGTGCGATTACCTCCTCGGCGATGTTTTCCGGCGTGGCTTCAATCCCACGGATTGTCCGCAGGATGTTCCCCAATAGGTCGTTGTCGCTGACATAAGCCTCTAGCGAGACACCCAGCAGGCTGGCCTGCATCCCGGCCGCCTGGGTAACGATATTGGATCCGGCATGGGCGGCCATGGTCACAGCCAGTGTCTTTTCGGCGCCATACTGAGCATCCAGCGTCTTGGCGTCGGTGATCCCGGCGATCGAACTGACCGGCAGGTTCCAGTGCCGGCCCATCTGCGCTGCTCCGGCCATCAGGATCGCCTGCTCCCCTCCACCGCCGCACATGGAGCCGGTGCGCAGATCCGCGACAAGGGGTTTCGGAGCAAAAATGATGCGCGCATCCGGCGCGACGAGCCAGGCAAAGACCAACCCCGCCAGGGTTTCCGCCACGGCCTGAACCAATGAACCGGCGATCGTTGCAGGGCTTGTTGCGCCCGCCTGACCTGCGCTGATCAATTGCACCGGGAAACCGGCCAGCAGGGCGGCCTCCAGGATTTCACAGGTTTCTTCGGCAAACCGCATGGGCGGAACGACGTGACAGCACATCACGGTCAGGAAAGGCCGGGCGCGGAACGCCTCTTCCCCGCCGGCAATCAGGTAACACAGTTCGGCGATCTGCGGCACATGCGCGGGATCGCTGACACTGATCGAGACATGTTTGGATGTGCCCATCAGGCAGGCATAGGCGGTGTTGACGTCCATGACCGCGTTGTCTTCGATGTCGCGGGCCACAACCGAGCGGCTGAAATGGTGAATGTTCTCCATCGCATCAACCAGCCGCGCCGCGTCATAGAGATCCTGCACGGTCGAATCGCGGTACACTCCGGTTTCAAGATCGAAGACACCCGGCGCCGCGCCGCCAGACGACATGTGAACCCGCGATCCCGACACATCCAGATCGTGGGACGGGTCCTGCCCGAACAGGACCACATCACGGCGGACTTTTTCTAAGGCTTGCTGCACTAGGGCGCGTGGAAACAGCAACCGGTCGTCGGACGTCAAGGTGCCGCCATGGGCCGTCACCCGTTCGATCATCGACGGGATGGCCTGGCTTAGCCCAAGGGTTTCCAACAGATGCAGGGCGCTTTCCTCGACCAGCACGATTTCGGCTTCGGACAGCGGTTTAAACCGGCCACCGACAACCCCCGGCCATACGGGGGGGGATTGCTCGTCCTGTTCGCTTTGCACGATCCGGTGTTTTCGGCCACGCCGTTTGCTTGCTGCGGTCATAGTCCTGCTGGCCTAATGTGAAGTTTAACTCAACAAAACAGTGGCAGAGCGCCCAAATCAAAGGCATATTCCTCAAGTATAGATGAGCCAAACTTCCCAGTGTATGCATGCTTCCATCCTTGCCCGCCCTGCAGGCCTTCAACGCGGCCGCCAAATCCGGCAGTTTTCGTGCTGCGGCTGACAAGTTGTGCGTGACCCCGACCTCGATCAGCCACCACATCCGGAACCTCGAAGATCAATTGGGTCTGAAGCTGTTTCACAGGACCGGACGACGGGTGGTTCTGACCGGCGCGGGGGAGAAGCTTTTCAACGCGACTTCCGAAGCATTTTCACTTCTGGAACAATCGGTTGCGGGATTGCGCCGGGATGCGCGCGAAACCGTGCGTATTGCCGCTGGACCTATTTTCACAGCGCGTTGGCTGATGCCCAAAATCAGTGATTTCTGGGAGCGGCATCCGGAAATCGATCTGCAGATCGTACCGGCCTATCGTCCGCGTTTGCTAGGACAGGATGCCGCCGAAATCACTATCCGCTGGGAACGCGTGTCGGAAATGCCGGACACAGCCCTGAGATTGGTGGACCTTCGTCCTGTTGTGGTTGCCAGCCCGGATTATGTTGAGCGTCATGGGCCTTTTGACCGTTACGAGGCACTGCTGCAGGCACCTATCCTGCATCAGCGCAATCATTGGGGTTGGCTGGACTGGTTCGCCGCCATGGGAGTCGAGGTAGATCAACCCTTGCGTGGAGTGGTGCTGGAGGATGCCAATATCCTGTTGCGCGGCGCCGTCGAAGGGCAGGGGGCGATCATCGGATGGTTGCCCTTTGTGTCTCAGGACCTGAGGGAGGGGCGCGTAATCCGGTTGTTCGATGAAGAGATCCGCTCCACGCATGCCTATTTCATGGAGGTGTTTGGCGAAGATCGAGCATCGAAGGCGGTCAAAGTGGTTGCAGACTGGCTGGCCTCGGTGCGCGAACAACGACCTTCTGCGTAACCGTGACACCGCGACCTCCCGGCAATTTCCCCCTTGCAACCCAGTCTCTGCTTTTCGATATTTCCGGGGCTGAACCTGTGAGGCCAAAGACGAAGCTATGCCATTGCTCCGAACTGCCCTGACCCTGCTGTGCGGGATTGTTTTGGCTGCTACCTTGGTCGGCGGAACCCGTGCCCAGGCAGAGCAGGTCACCGTGTTTGCCGCTGCCAGCCTGAAAAACGCGCTGGAGGAGGTGGCCAACGGTTTCGAAGCCCAGTCAGGGTATTCTGTCGTTTTCTCTTTTGCCGGATCCTCGACCCTGGCCCGGCAGATCCAGCTGGGTGCGCCTGCTGACATCTTTATCTCGGCCAATTCGCAGTGGATGGACGTGCTGCAAGAGGATGGCCTGATACAGGGGGAAACCCGGTTCGATCTGGCTGGAAATCGGCTGGCCTTGATCGCGACAGCCCGGGTCGAAATGTCGGACCTTGGACCTGAAACCGATCTCTCGGGAATGTTGCAGGGCGGTTATCTTGCAATGGGGCTGGTAGACGCTGTTCCGGCTGGGATCTATGGCAAACAGGCATTGCAGAATTTGGGGCTTTGGTCGCAGGTCCAGACCAAAGTCGCGCAATCCGACAATGTCCGCGCGGCCCTGGCGCTGGTTGCCTCGGGCGAGGCGCCCTTGGGCATTGTCTATGCCACGGATGCGGCGGTGGAAGATGCGGTGCAGGTTGCGGCTCTTTTTCCGGCAGACAGCCACAGCCCGATTGTTTACCCGGCCGCGCAAATTGCGGACGACACTGATGCGTCGGTCGCGTTGATGGCTTTTCTGCAAAGCGATTGGGCCCGAACGGTTTTGGAACGGCACGGATTCACCCATGTCGGAGCGCCGGGCTGACCCATGGAATGGCTGCACCCAAACGAAGTTCAGGCGCTGCTTTTGTCGCTGAAAGTATCCATCTGGGCCACTTTGGTCAGCCTGCCGCTTGGCGTATTCGTTGCCTATCTGCTGGCGCGGCGTAGTTTCCCGGGCAAGCAATTGCTGAACGGGATCGTCCATCTGCCACTGATCCTGCCACCAGTTGTGACTGGTTATCTTCTTTTGGTGACATTCGGCACACAGGGTGTAATCGGCGCCGCTTTGAAAGAGGTTGGCCTGATCTTTGCCTTTCGCTGGACCGGCGCAGCACTGGCTGCCGGGATCATGGCGTTTCCATTGATGGTGCGCTCGATCCGCCTGTCATTGGAGGCCGTGGACCCAAAGCTGGAGCAGGCGGCCTCGACCTTGGGTGCGTCTCGGGTTTGGGTGTTTGCTACAGTCACACTGCCGATGATCCTGCCAGGGATCCTGACCGGCACGATCCTCGCCTTTGCCAAGGCGATGGGCGAATTTGGAGCCACTATCACCTTTGTCTCTAACATACCCGGTCAGACACAGACCCTGCCATCCGCCATATACGCCTTCCTTCAGGTGCCAGGCGGAGAAAGCTCGGCCTTCAGGCTGGTGGTGATTTCGGTCGTGATTGCCATGTCGGCGCTTCTGGCCTCGGAAATCCTGGCTCGGCGCGTCGCGAGAAGGATCTCTGGAACATGACGCTTTCGGTATCCCTGAAGCACCGCTTTCAAGGCATTGATCTGGACGTTGCGTTCGAGGCCCCTCCGGGTCTGACTGTGCTTTTCGGGCGTTCTGGCTCAGGCAAGACAACGGTCATCAATGCCGTTGCCGGGCTGCTGAAGCCTGAGAAGGGACGGGTGGCGGTAGACGATTGGATCCTGCTGGACACAGCGGCGGCTCAGTTCCTGCCGTCGCACAAGCGCCGCCTTGGATATGTTTTTCAAGAGGGGCGGCTGTTCCCGCATCTGAACGTACGACAGAACCTGCTCTATGGGCGCTGGTTCGCGCCCAAGACCGGGGCGGGCGAAGATATGGGCAAAGTGGTGGAGATGCTGGGGATCGGGCATCTGTTGGATCGCAGGCCCGCCGGGCTGTCGGGCGGAGAAAAACAGCGGGTCGCCATAGGGCGAGCGCTTTTGGCCAATCCACGGTTGATCCTGGCGGACGAACCCCTGGCCGCGTTGGACGAAGGCCGCAAGGCCGAGATCCTGCCCTATTTCGAACGATTGCGAGACGAGGTGGCGATCCCGATCCTGTATGTCAGCCACTCCGCGATCGAAGTAGCGAGGCTGGCGACCACGGTGGTGGCGCTCGAAGGGGGCAAGGTTTTACGCCAAGGGGCAGCGGTCGAGGTGTTGGGTGATCCCATGTTTACCCCCACCGGTGTTCGCGCTGTGGGGGCCATTCTTGAGGCCCGTGTACGCGCTCATCACCCTGACGGGCTTACGGAACTGGATGCAAACGGTGTTCCCTTGTTTCTTCCGCGCGTGTCCCAGACGGTCGGAGCCCAAGTGCGTGTCCGGATTGCCGCGCAAGAGGTCATGCTGGCCAAGACGCGCCCCGAAGGGCTGTCTGCGCTCAATATCCTGCCCGGTACGATCGAGGTCATCCGCCCCGGCGACGGTCCCGGTATGATCGTGTCCGTGCGTACACAAGCGGGCCCGGTCCTGGCACGGATCACGCGGCGTTCTGCCGATGCGTTGGGGTTGGCACCCGGGGTGTTCTGTCATGCGGTGGTCAAAACGGTGGCCATCGCCCCGGAAGACATTGGCGCGCCTTTGGGGTGACGGTTCGGTTGAACCCAACTCAGGCCCGGATCGGAATTCAAGATGAGGCGATAGCGATTTGCCCCGTGGTGAATTTCTTGTCCAACTTGAACCAGATCTGGTTTCCCTTCTCTGGCGGTGCGGCGATCGCGCCGCCGCTGGGGCGCGATCCCGCTAGTGTTGCAGCGCATCACCCGGCGCGGCTTCTGCTTTTGTCCATTATCGTCCCTGTCGCTTTGGCGAATGCCCGGCGTTCCGCTTGACGTTCAGCCGCCAATTCCGGCGAGCCGGAAAGCGCCTTTGGGATGGTCGGAATCCCCAGCCAGCCCTCTGCGCAGACATTCCAACAGATAGACCTCGTAATGTTCGACATTTGCGAGGTTCACCTCGGTCCCCAAGGTTGCAACCATGCGCGAAGCGACTTTGTGCTTGATCGACCGTGTAGACCCGGACAACACATCGACCGGCAGCTCATAGATCAACGCCTCGGCCGGAAAGGTTCTGTCCAAACGGTCAATCAGTTCGTCACGGGCCACGTCGCCTTCGAAAATCTCGGCGGCTTCGACATAGACGCTGGAACAGCCTGCGGTCAGATAAGTTTCGATATCGGCGACAATCTCGTCATCGGTCATCATGCCTTCCTTGCGGCCGACCTCACCCAACACGTCGAGCCCCCAGTTTTCCCGGGCGTGTCGCACGGCTTCGGTTTTGGCTGCCGCACTCAGCGGCATCAGGTTCTCCGACACCTCGACGACGGCAAAGCCCAGCTCGACCATTTCCGACAACATGGCGTCAAACCTACCCTGCTGCAGGGTCAGTTCAGTAAACAACCCGCCATTTGCAGTAGAAATGCCAGCCGCGCGATAGGCGGCAAGTTTGCGCTTCAACAGGTCTGTTGGCATGAACCGGGGAATCCCGCCTGCAATCTTGGCCTTGTCCACCAAGTGACCCTGAGCGGCAAGGATGTCGCCCTGTTGCGCTTCGGGAAGGCCCCAATCTATCATCATTGTTAGGCCACGAGTGCGCGGTTTACCCTGCCTGTCAGGCACAGGAATGGCGGAAAATGCTGTCATGATCTTTCTTTTGTTTTACGAGCTGTGAACACGATCACGCCGACCGAGGCCAGCATGAACAGGGCTGCAATCGGACTGGTGAACAGGAACCAAGGATCCCCACCGGTTGCAGCGAAGGCTTGGCGAGCGCTTTCCTCGAGGTTTCCACCCAGGATGAAGGCAATGACAAAGGGGAGGGGAGAGATCGCAAGGACCCGCATGAAATACCCCAATACGCCAAACCCGAGCGCGAACCAGATCGCTTCCATCCGGGTTTCCTGAACGTAGATGGCCGTCAGGGTCAGCAACAGAACTGCCGGCAGCAGGATGTGTTTCGGGATGCGAACCATCACGCCCATCGACCGCATGAACACCCCGCCGATGGTCCAGTTCAGAAGGTTGGCGATCATCATCGCGGTGAACAGACCGAAGGCGATCACAAGTTCCGGGTTCACGGTGTCGGCGGTGAAGCGAAAGACCGACGGGCCGGGGTTGAACCCACCGATGCTTTCAGCAGCCAGGATGAGGAACACGGCAGCGGCGTTGCCGGGAATACCAAGGCTGAGCACAGGGATCAGGTTGGCTCCGGACACCGAGCTGTTGGCGGCCTCGGTCGCGGCAATACCTTCGGGGGCACCTTCACCAAAATCTGGACGCCCCTCTGTTTTGGTCCTGGCATGGCGTGATCGCCCAACCGTATAGCCCAAAGTCGCTGCTAGGGTCGATCCGATGCCGGGCAATGCGCCGATTGCAGTGCCGATCACGGCCGAGCGACCGACATAGGGCAAAAGCCGGCGGATATCGGCCCAGTGCAGGCGTTGGTCTCCTTCGATCCGGATATCAGATGCGATGTCACGTGATTGCCGTTGACGCCACAGCGTCTCCATCTCCTTGAATACCGCGCCGATGATCAGAACTCCAAGCACCGAAGTGGCGATCGGGAAGCCCTGGTTCAGCATGGGCGACCCAAGGGAGAGACGCGGATAAAAGTCTTCGCCCGTGCCGACAAAGGCAATCAGCAAGCCTAACCCGGTCGAGAGCAGCCCCTTGGCTGGGCTGCCACCAATCGCGGCCGCGATGAAGCTGAGCGACAGGATCAGCAGCGCAGTCTTTTCTGGCAGATCCAGATAGGCTTCGACCAGCAGGGCCAGAAACGGAGCACAGACGATCAGGACGATATCGGAAAACGTGTCCCCCGACGCGGATGAAAAATGCGCAACCCGCAGCGCTTTGGCCGCCTTGCCGCGTTTGGTCATGGGGTAGCCGTCAAGCGTCGTCATATACGCGTCGGGCGTGCCCGGCGTGTTGAACAAGATTGCCGGAACAGCCCCGCCGATCGTTGCGCCTTTCATTACACCGATGAGGAACCCCATAACGGGAAGAAGGGCGTCAGGCGTGTAGCCAAAGACGGAAATCAGGATTGGCAGGGCAATAGCCATCGCGATCGGCCCAGCCAGACCGGGGGTGGCCCCAACTGCGATCCCGGTCAGAAAGCCGCCCAGAATCATGATCAATGTGACCGAGATCGAGACACCAAAAATCGAGAAGAGTTCAGGCCCCTGAAAGACAGCCTGAATGCCCATCCAGACATAATCGAGCGTTCCCATCACACGTCTCCATTCGGCGGTAGGATCAGGTCGTCAAAGGGTAGGTCGTAGATCGCGATCATGGTCAGAACGGCCAGCGCGCTGACCAGAACGGCCCGAAGTCGAATACGGCCTTCGACCATCGCGACACAGCCCGAGATCATCAGCGTCCCACCGACAAAATATCCCAGGAATTTCCACGGTGCGGTGTCCCGTAGCAGGCGGTATTCAAGATCACCGTCTCCCAAGACGTTTACGATACCGACAGCAAGAGGCCCGCTCCACCGCATCACGATCAGGGAGACAAAGATCAGGGCCACCATTCCTGCGGTAAATCCCAGATTGCGCAGATCCAGTCGGGGCTGCCCTTCCGCTTGTCGCTCGACGGTAACCAGCAGGACACCGCTTAGCAGCAGGAATAGCCCCGCGACTGTCGGTGCCAACGCGTCGCCAACAGTCACTTGTCGTCGGACTTTTTCAATCAATCCTGTCTGTACATCTGCCGGGATCCAGACGCCCAGCAGTACTGCAGCGAAGATCAGGATACATAGTCCCAGGATCAGGTTGCTTGAGCTCTTTCCCGCCATGGCTGGCCTCCCTTCGGGTACAAAAAGACCGGGCTCATGCCGTCATGAAACCCGGTCCAAGGTGGGAGTGTTACTCAGACGCCGCAGCCATCAACTGCCCTGCGTTTGCATAGTCACCTGCCATCAGCGCAGTAAGGTTATCGCCGGAAATAGTTGACGCTCCACCGAACGCCTTGGCAATCAAACCGCCTGCCTTCGATGTGTCGTCGCTTACGATGTCGGTGATGGCTTGGGATAGCGCAAGGCGGGCGTCATCGGGCATTCCGGCAGGGCCGACAAAGACGAAATAGCCGTCCGCGTTATACTCAACGCCGAGGTCGGCAAAAGTGGGAGCCTCCGGGGTTTGTACCAGCGGTTCCGACAGCGCCGAGGCCAGGTTGACCAGATCTCCGGCAGCAACGCCCTTGGCCTGAATACCGGCCATGAAGCCCACGTCCAGATCTCCGGCATTCACGCCATTCATGACGCCCTTGCCACCCTTGACCGAGACGATGTTGAACTCCACACCATGAGCCTGACCCAGCAGGTAGGCGAGGTCAGCCAGTTTCGGGCTCATCACGCCGAACCGGATGTCTTCGCCACCCTTGGCGGCGGCGATCATGTCGTCAAAACTGGTCCAGCCTTTCGAGCTGAGCGCAACAACGCCCATCTGGAACCCGGCTGTTGTCGTCAGGCCAGTGAAGTCCTCGGGGGTGAAACCCGCATTGGCGGCGGCCATGTTGTAGCCAAAGGTTTCGGTCACGGCCATTCCGATTGCGGTTCCGTCGTTGGGCTGATCCTTCAGCGCTGCCGCCATGTTCAGACCACCCTTGCCGGTGACCTGTTCAGGGATGAACTTCCAGCCCATCTTGGCTTCCAGTTCTTCCGCGATCAGTCTGGCTTGCGTATCGGCGCCCCCGCCTGCCTTGAAGGCGATCATCAGCTTAATGGGCCCCGGCGGCGTCCAATCGGCAGCAAAAGCACCCGTTGCCATTACTGCCATGCCAATCGCAGCAAGTCCGGTCTTCAGAAATCCAGTCATGTCGTCCTCCCTATCCACGACTTTCTAGAAGCCTGCGCCAAAAAAGGTTGATCAGTCAACAAAAAAGTTGACCAGTCAACAAAATGGTGCCAATCTCGACGCAACAGGAGGAGTGTGGCTGATGGCAAGTGAAGCGCCCAAAATGGCACCTGCGGATATTCCGCTGAACAGCATGCTGACCTTCCGGCTGTCCCGGCTTCATCTGCGGCTGAACGCCCAAGCCGCTAGAATCCTTAAGGAAAGCTCTGGTCTGTCGCTGATGCAGTGGCGGGTTTTCGTGATGCTTGAAACGGTTGGGCAAATAGCGCCATCCGAAATGGTCAGGCGCACCGGATTCGATAAGGGCCAGCTAAGCCGGGTCATCAAGGGTATGATCAAGGAAGGGTTGGTCCGGTCCGTCTCGAGCGAATCGGATCAACGTCTGCACCTGATCGACATTACCGAAAAGGGCGCTGCCCTGTTTGAGCAGGCTCGCCCGCATATGCGGTCCCGCCAGAACCACTTGCTCGATTCGCTGACCGACAGCGAACGCGCGGCCATATTCAAAGCCATGGATAAGCTGGAGCTTGCCATGGAAGAATTGGAGGACTGAGTTTGACCGGAAACCTTCTGATCCTAATGTCGGACGAACATCAGGCGCGGGCCTTGAGCTGTGCCGGACATCCGATGATCCAGACGCCGAATCTCGACCGGCTCGCTGCGCGTGGCACCAGGTTTACCAACGCCTACACGCCCTCGCCGATCTGCGTTCCTGCGCGGGCCAGCTTTGCCACCGGGCTTTACCCGCATCAGACCCGGATGTGGGACAATGCGATGCCCTATGACGGCTCGATCCGGGGATGGGGGCATGCGCTTCAGGACAAGGGTGTCCCGGTCGAAAGCATAGGCAAGCTGCACTATCGCGCCGAAGAGGATCCGGCCGGTTTCGATGTCGAGCATATCCCGATGATGGTTGCTGGCGGTGTTGGTATGGTTTGGGCCTCGATCCGCAAGGAGGACGAGCGGATTGACGGGCCTGGCCGTATGTTGGGCGACTATATCGGTCCCGGCCAGTCGAAATACACCGAATACGATGCGGCGGTAACTGAGCGCACGAAAAAATGGCTGGCCGAACGGGCAGAGGGTGAGGATGACCGGCCTTGGTGCCTCTATGTTGGGTTGGTGGCTCCGCATTTTCCATTGGTCGTGCCGCAGGACTTTTATGACCTGTACCCGCTGGCGGATCTGCCCGAAACGAAACTGAACCCTGCAGACGGTTATCAACGGCATCCCTGGGTCGAAAAGCAGAATGCCTTCATGGACAGCGAGGCGAAGTTCCAGGATGAACAGGAACGCAAGCGTGCTATCGCTTCGTATTTTGGCCTGTGTACATGGCTGGATCACAATGTCGGTCAAATTCTTGAGGCGCTGGATCAGGCGGGTTTTGCCGACGATACGACGGTCATTTACAGTTCAGACCATGGCGACAATGTGGGCGCGCGCGGGCTCTGGGGGAAGTCGAACCTTTACCAGGAAAGCGCTGCGATCCCAATGATCATGGCTGGGCCGGGGGTCAAAAAAGGTCTGTGCGAAACCCCGGTGAGTCTGGTTGATCTGTCGGCTACGATTGCCGAACATTTCGGTGCCGAGTTCACGGGGGTGGAGGAGGCCAAGCCCCTGTCGCGTATCTTGGCGGAACCAGACGATTCCGACCGTCCGGTGTTTTCTGAATACCACGCAGCGGGGGCGGTCTCCGGAGCCTTCATGCTGCGGATAGGACGCTGGAAATATCACCACTATGTGGGCTTTCCGCCCGAACTGTTTGATTTGGACACCGACCCGGAAGAGACCCGAAACCTGGCGCAGGATCCGGTGTTTGCCGAGCAGTTGGCTTCCATGGAGCAGGCACTGAAGGATCGTTTGGACCCGGACAAAGTGGATGCACAGGCATTCGAGGATCAGGCGGACCTGATCCGTAGACTTGGCGGACGAGAAGCCGCGTTGAAACTGGGCGCGCCGGGCGCGACCCCACCACCAAAACTGGAAACTGCGAAATGAAACTGACGATTCTTGGCTCGGGATCTCCCGAAGCCTATGCCCGCCGTGCCTCGACCGGTTATCTGTTGGAAATCGGGCAGGACAAGATCCTGTTCGACTGCGGAGGCGGTGTGTTTGACAACCTGGTTCGCTCAGGCCGCCTGCCCAGCGACATCACGCATCTGTTTTTCACCCACCTGCACACCGATCACATGATGGACTACGGACGACTGGTTCACGCTGCCTGGGACGAAGGCGCGCCGCCGCTCAAGGTTTGGGGACCGAAACCCATTGCCCGACAGACCGAGCTGTTGTTTGGCAAGGACGGGGTTCTGTCCCCGGATCTGATCGCTCGGACCGAACTGGCGCCCAGTCAACAGGTTTGGGTTGCCCGCGGTGGCACCCTGCCGCGCCCGTGGCCTGCGCCCGAAGTGACCGAGATCACACCCGGCTTCTCGTATCAGGGTGACGGTTGGGTTCTGAACTCCTGCGAGGTACCGCATGCTCAGCCCGCCTTCGATTGCATGGCCTTCTCGGTCGAGGCGGAGGGTAAGAAATTCGTATACTCCGGCGATGCCGGGATCTGCCAGTCTCTCAGTACCCTGCAACAGGATGCGGACCTTCTGATCCATTGGTGCTATCGACTGTCAATTGACGACATCCATCCGGCGATTGCACAGTTTTCGCCAACTCCGGCGGATATTGCACGGGCAGCGCAGGACGCAGATGTCAAACGTCTGCTGATCAGCCATTTCCGCATCCACATGGACAGCGAGGAAGGCCATGCCAGCGCCAAAGCTGATCTGGCTCAGAACTTTGACGGACCGGCCGAGATTGTCGAAGATCTTAACGTCTACGACATCTGAAACACCGGTGGCGCCGCTTTACCGGCGCCCCATCTGACAATCGTATCAGCTCTTTGAACCTGCTGGATTGCCGTGGCGCTTGGACCAGTGTGGTGCGGTCCTATTTCGGTACTTAACCGTGGCGCGTTCCGACATGTCGCCTTCTTCATAGGCTCCGATCACGATCCCTTTGTCCGAACCGCGCCGCAAAGCTGTCATCTGTGCCTTGGACATGGTCTGGCGTTGGCTGTTTCGGGTGGCCCAATTGCGCAGATGGTCGAACATCTGGGATATCACGTCTTCGTGGTCCGCGCTGTCGCCAAGATCCACCAATTCCTTAGGGTCGTTTTCCAGATCGAACAGCATTGGTCGATACCCACCCAGACAGTGGATCAGTTTCCATCGTTTTGTGGCGACCATATAGATGTTGGCATCCTCGACAGACACCCCCAACCGATCTGCAATCGGTGAAGCCGAATAATCGTATTCACACATGACAAAGTCGCGGTGCGTCTCGGTTGTTTGGCCCCGCAGAATCGGTAACAGGCTTTCGCCTTCCAGAATGTGGTCCGGGACATCCGCGCCAGCCACATCAACAAAAGTCGGGGCCAGATCAATGCATTCAACCAGTGCATCACAGACTGAGCCGCGCGTGGCATCGGCTTCGGGTGATGGGTCATAGATGATCAGCGGAACCTTGGTCGAGGCATCTTGGAAGAAGGTCTTTTCCCCCATCCAGTGATCGCCCAGAAAATCACCGTGATCCGAGGTCAGGACAATCATCGTATCCTGCATCCGTCCGGTTTCCTCAAGCCAATCGAACAGGCGGCCCATCTGATCGTCACTCTGCTTGATCAGCCCCATATAAGCCGGAATTACGGCATCCCGCACTTCTTGACGCGAAAACGACTGCCCGACGCGTGTATCCATGAAGGCCTTGAACACCGGATGGGCGTGTTGACGTTCGGCGTCCGACCGGTTCACAGGCTGAATATGTTCCGGACCAAACATCGACGCATAGGGTTCCGGCACGATGTAAGGCCAGTGTGGTTTGATGTAACTCAGGTGACAGCACCACGGGTCTTGCGCCTGTTTGATGAAATCCATGCCGCGACCGGTCAGATACGGCGTTTCGCTGTCGGGCTCGTCGATATTGGCCGCAAAGGCCGAGTTCTTCAGGAACCAGCCCGACAGCACATTACCGTCCTCGTCCAACCCGGAGTTGGCAAAGTCATGCCAAGGATTGTCGCTCTCATACCCTTTGGCCTTGAGATGTTTGTTGTATTCCTTGGCCCCGTCCGGGTCGTAGGAACCATCCGGGCCTTCGGGCAGCATGCCGTCATCCCGTTCGAACACGTCAAAGCCGCATTCCGCCACCCGCACACCGATCAGACTGTCGGGTTCCAGACCCAGCCGCTTCATGCCTTCTGCATCGGCGCGCATGTGGGTTTTTCCAACCAGCCAGCACCCCATGCCGGCGGCCCGCAGGTGATCCCCCATGGTCATTTCGCCGACTTTCAGTGGAACCCCGTTGCCGGTGGCCCCATGGGAATGCACGTAGCGTCCGGTATAGGTCGACATCCGCGAACTGCCGCAGATTGGTGACTGGATATAAGCGCGATTGAAGCGCACCCCCATCGAGGCCAACCGGTCGATGTTAGGTGTGTGCAAATGCTCGTGCCCATAGCAGCTGAGATAATCCCAGCGCAGTTGGTCGAACATGACAAAAAGGATGTTCTTGGGGTTTGCCATTGGGCCCTCCGCCGACAGTCAGGTGTTTCCGGCAGACTAGGCCAAGGGCGCCTTTAACTCCAGTTTAATTTCCATGTTAAGTAACTGGAGTGTCTTCGCTCAGCCCAAAAATGCACCGAAACTCGTTGGGTCACACGATTTCGAGATCCCGCGCCAAGCGCCCTTCAAGGCGCGTGACGCGGGAGTGACACAGTGTTCAAACAGGCTGCGGCCACCAATCGAAGTATTCAGGATCACTCCGGGGCTTTGGCCTGTGCATGGGCCACGATACGATCACAGGCCGCAGCGAAAATGTCATCCTCGACAGTCAGTGCGACCCGCACCCAATCCCGCAGTTCGGTCCCGAAAGATGATCCCGGCATGACCGAGACATCGGCTGATCCCAGGAGGTCCAGCGCATAGGCGTCGCCGTCCAGACCCAAACCGGAGACGTTGACCAATGCAAACATGCCCGCTTGCGGCATCGATACGGTCAGGCGGGTTTCGGCTTCGAGGCGCTCCTTCAGCAATTGTGCACGCGCTTGAAATCGCTTTCTCATGCCCGCTGCCACGGGGGAGCCGGACTGAACCGCCTCAGCCGTCATGTCTGCGATGAACGGCTGGTTGCCAAAAAGCATGGTTTCGGCCAGCGGCAACAGCGCATCGCAGAAGGCTTCCGATCCCACGCACCAACCACTGCGAAACCCCGGGGCCGCGTGCGATTTCGAAATCGACGACACCGCGACCGTTCGATCCGAAATCTGCGGAAGACTCAACGGTGATGCAAAGGTGGCCCCATCAAAGACCAGCTCTTCATAAACCTCGTCCGAGATGATCCAAAGGTCATGCTTCAATGCAAGCTCGGCAATGGCCTCGATTTCATCCATGGACAGAACTGCGCCGGTCGGGTTGTGCGGGGAGTTCAGCAACAGTGCTCGACTACGCGGTGTAATCAGCGCTTCCAGATCTTTCGCCTGCATCCGGAACCCGTGTTCGGGTCGCAAAGGCACGTGCACGGGCGTCGCGCCGCTGGCCCGGATCACACCTTCATAGGTTGCATACATCGGGTCGCCTACCAGTACCTCGTCCCCGGCTTCAGCCACGGCCAGCATGGCGGCGTAGAGTGCTGTTTGCGTTCCGGGTAGGCACAGGACCTGATTGGGAGTGAAAGGGCGTCCCCGCCGCTCGGAATAGAATGCGGCCAAGGCCTGGCGCAGCCCCATTTCACCGCGCCCGTTGGAGTAGCCGGTTCGTCCTGTGTCGAGGGCTTTAATACTGGACTGGATCATTTCATCTGGCGTCGGCACGTCAGGTTCGCCGATCGTTAGCTCAATGATGTCGCGCCCCTGTTCACTCAGCTCGCGTCCCCGAAAATGCACATCCCATTTTGCGCCACCCAGACCGGCCAGGCGATTGGTGATTTCGGCTGTTTTCATGACTGCACCCTGTTTCCCGTGTTTAAGAGAAAGATCCTGTTCTGGAACTGGATATCTACGTTTTTCAGCGCTGCCAACAGACAACAGAAACATGTCGCAAACACGATTGCAGTCGGGCGGCAGGCGGCGTTTCCTGAGCGAGAGACTGACCAAAGATCCAGGAGTTTCAGGACATGTCCAGCGCCCAAGCCATAGACTTTGCCCGCTTTGCCGCCAATCTGCGATACGAAGACCTGCCAACGACTGTTCTGGAAACGCTGCGCCGCAGCTTCACCGACACGATGGGGGTGGCCGCGATTGGCTCTACCACCGAACTGTCCGCGATTTCCCGTAAGGTAGCCCCGATGATATTTGGGACCGGGGGGGCAGGCGAGGCGCGTATGCTAATGGACGGGCGCAGTGTCAGCCCGGTCGGGGCGGCAATGGCGGGGGCCTTCACCATCGACAGCATTGACGCTCATGACGGCACGACCCCGTGCAAGGGGCATGCCGGATCCGCCATCTTCCCGGCGCTGATCGCCATGACCCAAGCGGCGGCGGAAGGAATCGACGGCCGCCGTTTTGCCGAACTGCTGGCGGTGGCCTATGAGGTCTCTTATCGCGCGGGTCTGGCTCAGCATGCCACATGCGCGGACTACCATACTTCCGGTGCATGGACGGCGGTGGGCGTGGCTGCTGCCGGTACGAGGCTGCTGGGCGGCAGTGCGGAACAGATCCGGCATGCTGCCGGGATTGGCGAATATCATGGTCCTCGCAGCCAGATGATGCGCTGCATCGATCACCCGTCGATGGTGCGCGACGGTGTCGGATGGGGCGCGCCATCGGGTGTGACCGCGGCCTACTTGGCGATGGAAGGGTTCACCGGCGCTCCGGCCCTGACCTGCGAGGGCGATGAAGCTGCTGAGTTCTGGACTGATCTGGGGCAAGGC
Organism: Paracoccaceae bacterium; assembly: GCA_014872875.1. Classification (GTDB taxonomy): domain Bacteria; phylum Pseudomonadota; class Alphaproteobacteria; order Rhodobacterales; family Rhodobacteraceae; genus Aliisedimentitalea. The sequence goes on along the minus strand of WKFI01000010.1, from coordinate 66,360 downwards.
TGGCGTCTGGTCGAGCATACCCATTACAAGGCTTACCCCTGTTGCCGTTGGGCGCACCCGTCTCTGGACGCGGTGCATGACATGATGCGTGACAACGCGCTGACCCATGACCAGATTGAAGCGGTTGAAATCCGGACCTTCCACTATGCCACCCGTTTGGCCGGACACGAGCCGCAGACACAGGATGATTTTGCATATGCGATTGCGTTTCCGGTCGCCGCGATGATCGTGCGCGGGCAGGTGGGCATTGAGGAGCTGACGCCAGCGGCGCTGCAAGACCCCGACATCCTGCGGGTCAGCCGGGCAACCCGACTGATTGACGATCCGGAAATGACCCGGATCAGTGCCGACAAACGCTGGGCGCAGGTCAGCCTGGTCCTGAAAGATGGCCGCCGCATCGAAGACACACCCCGCACACCGCGTGGGGACGTGGATCACCCGCTCAGCGACCGGCAGATTTCGGACAAGTTCCACTTGTTGGCCGACCCGGTTCTGGGCCGCACTCGCGCCGATGAAATCGAGGACCTGTCAGGTCGTTTCGACAATTTGTCAGCAGGAGATTTGCAGCATCTTTTGGATTTGTGCTGTAATCCCGGATCGTAACAACAATCTGCAATGTTGAAGAAAACGACCGGCCCAGGGTAGGGCCGGCCAAGTTTGGGTTGGGAGAACTCAGGCCTTCACACGTGCCATTGAGGGATCATATAGCGGTTGCAGATGGATCTTGGCTGAAACCCGCTCGGTCGCGACTTCCAGTTCATAATCCCCGCCCATCACATAATCTGCGTCAACGCCATCCGGGTTACGCACATAGCCATAGCCGATTGACTGACCAACCGTGTGGCCATAACCGCCCGAGGTCAGCCAGCCGACCCGTTCGCCGTTGCGATAGATCGTTTCCCGGCCCAGCAGCACGACATCCGGGTCCACGGTGAAGCATGCGAGCATCTTCTTAACGCCGTTTTCCTTTTGGGCGGCGGCGGCCTCGCGCCCCTTGAACGCGATGTTCTTGCGCAGCTTGACCGCCCAGCCCAGGCCGCTTTCGAACGGGGTGTGATCGGCGCCGATGTCGGACCCCCAGGCGCGATACCCCTTTTCCAGACGCAGGGATTCGATGGCGCGGTATCCGGCGTTGATCAGCCCATGCGGCGCGCCGGCCTCCATCAGGGCGGCATAGACAGTCTGGGCGTATTCGACCGGCAGGTGCAGCTCCCAACCGAGTTCGCCCACGTAAGTGACGCGCAGGGCCTGAACCGGGCAACCGGCGATGCCGATGGTGCGGATGGTGCCGAACTTGAAACCTTCATTCGACACATCGTCGCGGGTGACTGCCGCGAGGATGTCACGGGCTTTGGGGCCCATCAGGGACAGAACTGCGTTCGAAGACGTGATATCAAACAGCTGACAGTTCATTCCGTCGGGGATGTTGCGGCTGATCCAGTCGAAGTCATGGGTCGCATAGCCGGTGCCGGTGACGATGTAGAATTCGTCATGCGCGACACGGCCCACGGTCAGGTCGCACTCGATCCCGCCCTTGTCGTTCAGCATCTGGGTATAGACCAGCGCGCTGACGGGCTTGTCCACGTCATTGGCGCAGATCCAGTTCATCGCGGCCAATGCATCCGGACCTTTCAGCGCGAACTTCGCGAATGAGGTCTGGTCGAACAGGACGGCTGCTTCGCGTGCCGCCTTGTGTTCCCGCCCCACGGCGGCGAACCAGTTCTGGCGGCCAAAGCTGTATTCGTCCTTGGGCGTTTCGCCCAGCGATGCATCCGCGTACCAGTTCGGACGCTCCCATCCCAGTTTCTCACCAAAGCAGGCGCCCTGATCCTTGAGCGTATCGTAGAGTGGCGACTTGCGGCAGGGGCGACCGCTGTCATGTTCTTCGTGCGGCCAGGCCATGGTGTAATGTTTGCCATAGGCTTCGACCGTGCGGGTGCGAACCCAGTCGGTGTCAAAATGCGGGCGGCCAAAGCGGCGGATGTCGGCGGACCAAAGGTCAAAGGGCGGCTCCCCCTTGGCGGCCCATTCCGCCAGCACCATGCCTGCACCGCCACCCGAAGCGATGCCGAAGGCGTTGAAGCCCGCTCCGACAAAGAAGTTCTTCAGCTCGGGCGCTTCGCCAACGATGAAGTTGCCATCGGGCGTGAAGCTTTCCGGCCCGTTGGTCAGCGTTTTGATGCCCGCGTTTTCCAGCGCCGGGACGCGGCCCAGGGACAGCTCCATGATCTGTTCGAAATGGTCGAAATTGCTGTCGAGCAGGGTGTAGTGGAAGCCTTGGGGGATGCCGTTCACGGCCCAGGGGATCGGGTTCGGTTCATAGCCGCCCATGACCAGACCGCCAACTTCCTCCTTGTAATAGGTCAGACGGTCGGGGTCGCGCAGGGTGGGCAGGTCGCCGGGAACACCAAAGGGTTCGGTAACCATATACTGGTGCTCCATCGGTACCAGAGGCACGTTCACGCCGAATTTGGCAGCGAAGTCACGGGTCCACTGACCGGCGCAAACGATGACCTTTTCGCATTCGATGCGACCATGTTCGGTGATCACCGCGCGGATCTTGCCGTTTTCGATCTCAAGATCTGTGACCTTGGTGTCTTCAAAGATCTTCGCGCCCGCCATCCGCGCGCCCTTGGCCAGCGCCTGGGTTATGTCCGACGGGTTCGCCTGTCCATCGGTGGGCAAAAAGGCCGCGCCGATGACGTCGCTGATATCCATCAACGGCCACAATTCCTGTGCCTCTTTCGGGGTCAGTAACTGCATGTCCAGGCCAAATGAATGCGCCGTGGTCGCCTGCCGCTTCACCTCGGTCCAGCGTTCTTCGTTACAGGCCAACCGCAGGCCGCCGTTCATTTTCCACCCGGTACCGAGGCCGGTTTCTTCCTCGAGCTTTTTGTACAGATCCACCGAATAACCCAGCAACTGGGTGATATTGGCGTTGGACCGCAACTGGCCCACCAGCCCTGCCGCATGGAACGTGGTGCCCGAAGTCAGTTTCTTGCGTTCCAGCAGGACAGTGTCGGTCCAGCCCAGCTTTGCCAGGTGATAGGCGGTCGAGCAACCGATGATGCCGCCGCCGATGATGACCGCTTTGGCTGTGGAGGGGAGTTCAGTCATGTCAGACCTCAGGTGTTTTCAAAGTCGTTGAGGGAGGCGCGGAACCGCGCGAGGTTTTCGGCGGTGTAACCCGCGTAATCGAAGTCGATGTCGGAGGTGATCTCAGAAACCATGCTCCACATGGTTTCACGCAGGAGAGAGGCACATTTCATCGCCGCATAGCGATGTCTCAAATCGTCGGTTACCGGGGCTTCGAAATAGCTTTCGAGCATCAGTTCTTCCTGGGCTTGCGACAGCCCATTGTTCGACGCCAGTCCACCCAGATCAAAGAGGGGCGAATTGAACCCGGCATAGTCGAAATCGATCAGCCAGAGCCGGTTACCATCATCCAGAAAGTTGCCGCAGAGCAGGTCGTTATGGCCAAAAACCATGTCATAAGGACCAGCTTGTTGCTCCAGGCGGTTGCCCGTCTCGATCAGGTCGGGGATCGACGCGCTGTGGCTCGATCCACGCTCCAGAAGCGTTGCGCCATAATCGCGGATGACGTGGAAAACCCAAAACACCAGGGACGGACCACGCAGGTGTTTAGGCACTTCGACATGGCAGCGCTTCACAAGGTCCAGAACGCGGGGCAGGAGCGCCGGGTCGCGCACATCCGCTTCGGTCAGGGTGCGGCTTTCGATGAACTGCAACACTGTCAGATCGCCAGAGGCATGGATCACCGCGGGCGACAAACCGGCGGCGTGAGCGGCACGGTTTGCGGCCAGTTCGTTGAAGCGCATCACCTGATGCAATGGGATGTCGTCGCCCACCCGCACCACATAGGACCCGGATCCGTCCGTCACCTTGTAGTTCACATTGGTAATACCGCCGGTCAGCGGACTGGCTTCGAGCTCTCCCTGCCAGATCGGCAGGGCGCGGATGCGAGTCATTAGATCGGTGTCGGTCATCTCAGCTCTCCAATCCAAATCTGATACGGGCACCTTTGGCCCCGGCATTGACCAGCCGGTCGGCGATGATGGCGATGAAGGCGATGGCCAGACCCGCCACCAGACCCCGGCCAGTGTCAGCCTTGGTCAAGGCGATGTAGACCTCCTGTCCAAGGTCACGGGTGCCGACCAGAGCGGTAATCACCAGCATCGATAGGGCCAGCATGATGGTCTGGTTGATGCCCAGAAGGATCTCTGGCAGGGCCATGGGCAGGCGCACATGGCGCAGCAGTTGCCAGCGTGTGCAGCCCGAGACCTGTCCGGCCTCGATAAGCTCGTGACTGACCGAGCGGACGCCATGTGCCGCGTATCTAACTGCCGGGGCCAGCGCGTACAGAACAATGGCAATCATGGCGGTGAAATCGCCGACCCGGAACAGCATGACCACCGGGATCAGATAGACAAAGCTGGGCAGTGTCTGCAGCGTGTCGATGAACAGGTTGATTGCAACCCCGGCGCGGCGGTTCAGCGCGGCCAGAACGCCCAGGGGCACGCCGATTATTGTGGCGAGGATCACGGAGGCGCCGCACAGGTAGACCGTCACCATCGCCTTGGACCACAGACCCGTCACCACGATCAGCCCGGACATCACACCGCACATCAGCGCCAGCCTCCAGCCGCCCGCACGCCAGCCCAGCAGGGTCAGCATGGCGATGGCCCAGGGCCAGGGAATGCCCAGCAGGGTTTTCTTGATCGGCAGCAGGAACCAATGCAGGAAGAACACCTTGATCGCTTCGAACGTGTCGAAATAGTTCACGTTCAGGTACTTGACGGCGTTGTCCCAGAACGCGCCCGTGGTGATGGTCTGGCTTTCGGGATAGGCCAGCAGCAGCGGAGAGAACTGCCCCAACACCCAGGTCAGCACCAGCAGGACCAAAACCATTGCACTCCGTTTGTGCCGTGTGATCCAGGATCCTGGGTTGACGTGATGCACCTGTCCCATGCGCTCGGCAAAGGCCTGGCTTAACCGGTCCACGGCGATGGCGAGCACGACGATGGCAATGCCTGCCTCGAACCCCGCACCGATGTCCAGACGGCGCAGCGCGGCCAGGACGTCGAACCCCAGCCCGCCAGCCCCGATCATCGAGGCGATGATGACCATGTTCAGGGTCAGCATGATCACCTGGTTGACACCCACCATGAGGCTGTGGCTGGCCGAAGGCACCAGAACCCGCCACATCAGCTGCCGGTCGGTGGTGCCGGCCATGCGGCCGAAATCCAGGATTTCGGGGTCAACAGCTTTCAAGGCCATGGTGGTGATGCGGATCATGGGGGGCGTGGCGTAGATGATCGTGGCCACCAGTGCCGAGATCGGACCGAAACCGAACATGAACAGGATCGGCACCAGATAGGCAAAGATCGGGATCGTTTGCATCAGGTCCAGGATCGGCGACAGGATCTTTTCGCCCAAGGGGTGGCGATAGGCCCAGATCCCGACCAGCAAACCGCCGCCTGCGCCAATCGGCACCGCGATCAACACCGAGGCGAGCGTGACCATGGCACTGTCCCATTGGCCGAAGATCGCAAGGTACAAGAAGCATCCCCCGACCAAAGCAGCCAGTGCCCAATCGCGGCAGTATTGACCTAACGCGACGACGGCGGTGGTGACAACGATCCAGCTGATTGCGGGTAGCACAACCTGTGCCTCGGGACCCTGGCCAGTGATAAATCCGGTTGCGAGCAACGACAGGACCAACTGATAGGGCTGTTCGATCAGCCAAGCGATGGCGCGGGTGATGTCGGTAAAGGCAAGCGGGCCGATTGCGGCCTCTTCAACCAGCCAGGACATGGCAGCCGAGATATGGGTCTTGAACGGTATCACCCAGGCCGAGGGAAACTTGACCAGCCAACGCGCATCCAGCGCCTTGGACAGGTCGCGCCCGAAATAGCCCAGCAGGATGGTCGCAAGGATCAGGCCAATGGCGATGAGCATCCCGGTGCGCGGCATCGTCTTCATGACGGCTCTCCGCTACCGAACAGCACATGCGCAATGGCCTTGCGGTCGATGGTGCCGACAACCAGCCCGTTCTGATCGCTGACCGGCAGCGGGCCATCGGCGGAAATGACACGCTCCGCGATGTCCGAGACTCGGGTGTTCACCGGGATCGGCTCACCTTCGGCAGTGTCGCCTTTGGTCATCAGTCCACCGACGGTCAGCACCTTGGATCGGGGGATATGTTTGGTGAATTCAGCCACATAGCCAGTGGCCGGGTTTATCACCAGTTCTTCCGGGGTGGCGACCTGGATGACCTCACCGTCTTTCATGATGGCGATCCGGTCGGCAAGGCGGACGGCCTCTTCGAAGTCGTGTGTGATAAAGACAATCGTCTTGTGCAGGCGCGCCTGCAAGCGCAGGAATTCATCCTGCATCTCGCGCCGGATCAGTGGATCCAGCGCCGAAAACGGTTCATCGAGGAACCACAGATCGGGTTCGGTCACCAGCGATCTTGCAATGCCCACCCGCTGCTGCTGACCGCCGGACAGTTCGCGGGGATAATAATCTTCACGCCCGTTGAGGCCGACCAGTTCAACCACGTCGCGGGCCTTGGCTTCAGCTTCGGCCTTGGGTGTCGCCTGAATGGTTAGCGGGAACATGACATTCTGCAGAACCGTCAGATGCGGCAGCAGGGCGAAATGCTGGAACACCATACCCATCTTGTGGCGGCGGATCTCGATCATTTCCTTTTCGCTGGCGCGCAGCAAATCGACCCCGTCGAACAGAACCTCGCCGCCCGTGGGTTCGATCAGGCGCGACAGACAGCGCACCAATGTGGATTTCCCGGAACCTGACAGGCCCATGATGATGAAGATCTCGCCCTCGGCAATGTCGATGCTGGCATCGCGTACGGCCCCGATGATCCCGGCGCGGCTGATGTCGTCGGCCGTGGGCGAGGGTGTCTGTGACAGGAACCCGTCCGCATTTGCTCCGTAGAGCTTCCAGACATTGCGGCAGGAAAGTTTGGTCTTGGGCGTCATCAATGGGCTCCGGGTCCGGGTGCGGTCGGGTTCAGGTCATCTGAGGAGAAGGGGCCGGGGCCGACTGAGAGCGGATCGGCCCCGGCAAATATTGGATTACTGGCCGATCCAGCCGGACCACCGGTCCTTGTTGGCACTCATCCAATCCGACACCACCGTGTCAATTTCGACGCCGTCCAGATCGGCCTTGCCGACCATGGCGCTCATTTCGTCATTGCTGAGCGAGTAGGCTTCGATGATGTCATAGGCGCCGGGCCATTTGTCCTGCAGTCCTGCCCAGGCGGCCTTCCAGATCGGGCCGCGCGGCTTGCCGCAGTCATACGCCATGTTGGGGTTCACGCCGACGGACGGGTCCGAATAGCATTCCGGCGTGTAGGCCGGAAACTCGACGAATTCGCCGTCATATTTCGCGGGCGCCCAATGGGGAACGTAAACCCACAGGATGATCGGGTCCTCGCGCTGATAGGCGGATTCCAGTTCCGCAAACAGCGCTGCGTCGGTGCCCGCATGGACCACTTCGAAATCCAGTTCCAGCGCCTCGACCCGTTCGTCATCGAAACCGCCCCAGGTCACCGGTCCACCAACGTAACGACCCATCGGGTCGGTTTCAGCGGTGGCGAATTCCTCTGCGCAGTCCTTCAGAGCTTCCCAGTTGGGCAAGCCGGGGCAGCGGTCCTTCATATAGGACGGATACCACCACTCCTCGATCGCCATCAGGCCGGTTTCACCCACATTGACGACCTTGCCGGTTTCGGTGGCCTCGTCCAATGCCTCGCGCCCGGTTGTTTCCCAGATCTCCATCGCCAGGTGCAGATCGCCGGTCTTCAGCCCTGCGAATTGGGCGATATAGTCGGCCTGCACATATTCGACGGTATAGCCAGCTTCTTCCAGGATCGAGCCCATGATCTTGGTGTTGATCAGCTGACCGGACCAGTCATGCAGGGTCAGCTTGATCGGATCGGACGATTCGACAGCAAAGGCCGCAGTGGCCGATGTCGCGGCCGCAAGTGTTAACCCGCTCAGAATATTGAGACTTCTCTTCATTGTAAGCTCCCTGTTTGTGGCTTTGTGTGTGTGTTTTCTTATTTATGTGGTTAATGCTGCGGAAAATTTGCGTTTCAGTCAATAAAAACCACACAAACTCACAAAATAATCTGTTTATGCGGTGGTGATCCGAGAATTCAGAGCGCTTGTGTTGTTTTTTGTGGCTTTTGTGGGTAAGTTTTGAGCAGGCGGTCCGCGGGAGGTCCCATGAAGCCCACACATCGATCCACCAACCAACGCGAAGAGGAAATCTTGCGCGCTTTGCAGCGGGCGGGAGGGTCTTGTCGGGTGTCTTACCTCGCGCGTGAACTGGATGTGTCGAATGAAACCATCCGCCGCAACATCCGGACGCTTGAGGATCGGGGGCTGGTCCGCAAGGTGCATGGAGGCGTGCACCTGGTCGAAGACGTCATCGAACCGCCGTTCCAAAGCCGCATGAGCACCCATGCGGATGAAAAGTCACGGTTGGCAGCAGCCGTTGCCGAAACAATCAGCGACGGGGATTCCGTGTTTCTGGATATCGGCTCCACAACGGCCTACGTGGCTTTGGCGTTGAAGGAACGAAGCAATCTCTTCGTGGTGACGAATTCCATTTTCGTGGCCCAGACACTTGCGACGCGAAACGGCAACCGGGTCTTCATGGCCGGCGGAGAATTGCGCGCTCATGATGGTGGGGCTTTCGGGGCTGAGGCGATGGATCTTGTGCGGCGCTTGAACGTGCAGTTCGCCGTATTCTCGGTCGGAGCCGTGAACGCGGAGTTCGGCTTTATGCTGCATGATCTGGACGAAGCCAACATAGCCCGGATCGCAGCCGAAAATGCGCAGGTTCGGATCGTCGTCGCCGACAGCGACAAGTTTAACAAACGTGCACCCGTGTCGCTGGAACAAAGCGCGCGGATCGACCTTTTGTTCACCGATGCAAAGCCGCCGAGCTCTATCGCCGAGATGTTGGAACGCAACGAAATCGACGTGATCGTCGCCTGAGACGCGCGCTTCGTGGCGGCTTGTCTCGTTGTTCGGGTCTGATGTGGCAGCGGATTATCGATCGGGGATGCCCGCCGCGACCAACGCGGCAACATAACGTTCGACAAAGTCCTGATCTTTGTAGGTTGCGCGCGCCCGGCGTGACTCGGATGCGCTGGCTTTGGGGTAGATGTCCAGGAGGTAGGCCGCGCGCTCGCGTGCTTTTTCCATGTCATCCTCAAAAACAGCGGCGACGGTCAGCAGCGCGGCGGCATAAGGCTTGGCGCGTATGTCCTGCATGTCGCGTTTCAAAACTTCCCGGGCAAGCTCCTTGGCGTCCTCGATGCGCCCCAGTTCCAACCGGGCATAGTTGACCGGCGCTACCAGCCACTCCGGATAGTCCGGTTCCATCCGCATCCCCAGCTCCATCAAGTCCAGCCCCTCGCGCGTTTGACCTCCGACGGCCTTGACCAGACCACCAAGTGAATTTGCATCCGCACTGCCAGGCGACAAAGCGACTGCTTTGTCCGCGTATTCAATGGCCTGGTCGTGGTTGCCTTTACCTTGCTCCAGCAGCGCGGCCAGCGTGTAGGCTTCGCCGAATTCCTGGATGTCCAAAGCCTTTTGCGCGTATTCCATGGCTTTGGCCCAATCGGCTGCGGGATCGGTGCTGATCCCGATCACCGTTTTCTGCCAATGGATAAAACCCATCAGGTAGTAGGCAAACGCCCTGTCCGGTTCCTTGCGCAGCAGTTCACTCCAGAGCTGTTCTGCTTTGGCATGCCCTTGGGGGCTGAACTTCTGAAACTCTACCCGGCCGTTGACGACCGAGACGTAGTTTTCGAACCCGCCCGACAGTTCGATCCAATTGCGCGTGCCTTCGCCAACTGTCAGGGCGACGGACAGTTCCTCGAAAACCCGGCGTGAAATGGCATCCTGCAGATCCAAAAGATCTTCCGGTGCGCTGTCCTGCTGAATGGACCAGATCTGACGGCCTTCTATCGCATCGGCCAGTTCTGTGGTCACCCGGATCTTGTCCCCGACTGCCTGCACACTGCCGCTGAGAATGTACCGCACACCCAGCTCGCGGGCGGCGTCCGCAGCGTTCACCTCCCGGTCCTTGTACGAAAACGAAGTTGACCGCGCGATCACCACCAGATCCGGTGCCAGCGAAAGGGTGGAGATGATGCTGTCGGTGGTCCCATCGGCCATCCACTCTCGGTCGGGATCGGCCCCGCGGGATTCAAAAGGCAGAACCGCAATCGAAGGCTTGCCGGGCAGTTGCAATTCCATGCTGGCGGGGTCAACCGGAGCAAAGTCGGGGCGGGTCATCCACCATCCTGCTCCCATCAGCAAGGCAACAACCGCAGCGCCGACAGGAAGCAGGCGTTTTGTCTGTCCTCTGGGTTGGATTGGTGTGCCCGGTGCCGTGACTTCGTAAACCCGCACCGGGGTCGAGATGTTCTTCAGCCGCTTTTCACCCAATGGTCTGTATCCAACATCCACTTGGGATTTCAGCATGTCATGGGCCGTCCCGGATACCACTACGCCGCCAGGATCGGCCAGAGATTCCAGGCGCGCCGCGATGTTGACACCGTCGCCATAAACGTCGCCTTCGTCGAAAACCACATCTCCCAGATGGACAGCGACGCGGTATTGAATTCGACTGTCTTTAGGGATGTCAGCCTCTCGGACTGCCATCTCTTGTTGCACCTGGACCGCGAATTGAACAGCTTCCACGACCGAGGCGAACTCGGCGATCAACCCATCGCCGGTCAGTTTGATGATCTTGCCGTGGTGCCGATTGATTTCAGGGTCGATCAGGTCCAGTCGGTGACGTTTCTGGCGTTCCAGTGTCCCTGTTTCGTCCAGCTCGATCAGTCGGCTGTAACCGACCATATCCGCTGCCAGGATTGCTGCGATCCGTCGTTCCATCACACGGCCTCCTTTGCCGTATGGTAGCAATGGAATGGGCAAATTGGAACGAATTGTGATGCGTAGGGCGTGATCCCCGATGGGCGATAGATGCTTTGCGAGGCTCAGTTGGCGAAGAACGCAGACATATCCTCTGCGATCGCTTGCGTCGCAGCCTCGATCAGCTTTGCTCCGTGCTGGGGTGTGGCCAGCGCCGAATGGCTGCCAACGCGCCCATCCGGAAACTGAGCGCGATGTTCATCCGGCGGACCGTGCTTGTCGCCGGCGTGGGCCTTGATGAAGTCCGGGCTGAGGGCTTCCGGCGGGGTTTCGGCGCCATTTGGCGGAAGGGCGCCGTGCAGGGCTTGCGTGATCGCAATTTCCGACGGGGTGGCGTGCATACCCTCCCACGAGCCGTACCAGTCCCGGCGCAGCGCATTGACGGGCTCGAAATCCCACCAGCTGCGAAGAAGAACCCGTGTCCCCGACAGCCTATCGCTGGCCCGTCGCGTCGGTGCGAGATTGGCTCCGTGGCCATTAAGAATATAGATTCTTTGAAAGCCCTGCCCGGACAGGCCCTCCAACAACTGCCCGACCAGATCCTCGAACAGCGCTTCGGTGACCGACATGGTGCCGGGGAAGCTCATGTTGAACGGGGCGGGTGTATAGGCCAGCGATGGAGCGCAGATCGCACCGATCCGGTCGCACGCGCGCGCGGCCAGTTCGCCTGCACATATCGTATCAGTACCGATCATGCCCATCGGTCCGTGCTGTTCGGTGGACCCCATCGGCAACGCAATCCCGCCGCCTGCCTGAATATGCGCGTCAACGGCGCCCCAGGTCATGTGGTGTAAAAGCATGGCATCCTCCGAAACGAAAAAGGACCGCGCAAGACGCGCGGCCCTTGGTGTTCAATCGTCTGTGATTACAGGCCCCATTTGGCCTTGGTTGCATCAAAGAAACCCTGGGCCTGTTTCACCTTGACCCAGTTGTTGACATAGTTGATCCAGACTTGATCCGACTGCGGCAGCAGCATCGCAATAGGAGAAGGCGACCGGGCTTCGGCACCGTCAACGCGCACGACCGGGAACTTCTCCTCAAGGGTCGAACCTTCGATATTCGAGGTGATGAAGACATCAGCGCGGCCGGCAATCACTTCCTGGAAGCCGCGGGCAGGAGCTTCGACAACCTTGATATCAGCATTCGGGAACCATTCACGTACACGCTTTTCAAAGGTGGTGCCCAGAGTGGTCGCGACCTTCACGTCCGGCTGGTTGATGCTGTCATAGCCGTCGAACCGATCCGCCTTGTCCTTGGTGGTGAAAGGGTACAGCTCCACCGCGATATAGCTTTCCGAGAAACCCGCGACCTTCATGCGCGGCGGCGAAATCGAGGCCGAGCCAGTCATGTGATACTTGCCCGCAACCACACCGTTGACCAGCGTTTTCCAATCGGTTGGAACAAATTCCAGTTCGACTCCCAGATCTTTGGCCAGCTCGGTCATCACGTCGATGTCGAAGCCCTTGTAGCTGTTTGTGGCCGGGTCGCGCAGCGTCATCGGGTTCCAGTCACCTGTCGTGCCGACCTTCAGCACTCCATTGTCCAGAATGTCATTCAGGGCCGATTGCGCCTGTGCCGCTCCTGCCAGCGCGATGCCCAGAACCGCGGTCGCGGCTGCCTTGAAGATACGTTTCATCCCATTGTCTCCCGTTGGTAGCTGTCTGTTCGCTTCTATTATAGTTTTATTGTTTCTTGATTTAACGGCAAAGGCGTAGTTAATCTCAAGAAAAATTTTTCTCGTGAAGAAAAATTAGGCACCTATTTGGTACCTAGCGCGAACAGGGGGCCTTGATGGCACAAACTGCGATTGAACTTGTTGGGGTCAACAAGTGGTATGGCACATTTCATGTGCTGAAGGATATCGACCTTTCCATACAAACCGGTGAAAAAGTTGTGATCTGCGGACCGTCGGGGTCCGGAAAGTCAACGGTGGTGCGTTGCATCAACCGTTTGGAGGAACATCAGAAAGGCACGATCCGAGTGGACGGTGTCGAACTGACCAACGACCCAAAATCGGTGGCGACGATCCGGTCGGAAGTTGGCATGGTGTTCCAGCAGTTTAACCTGTTCCCGCATCTGTCCGTGCTGGAGAACCTGACGCTGGGCCCGATCAAGGCACGGGGCTTGTCCCGATCCGAAGCCGAACAGAAGGCCATGCACTATCTGGAACGGGTGCACATCCCCGATCAGGCCAAGAAACGCCCCGGTCAACTGTCAGGTGGTCAGCAACAGCGCGTGGCGATTGCTCGTTCACTATGCATGGAGCCCAAGGTTCTGCTGTTTGATGAACCGACTTCGGCGCTGGACCCCGAGATGATTTCCGAAGTGCTCGACGTGATGGTCGAGCTCGCGGATGAGGGCATGACCATGGTGGTTGTCACGCATGAGATGGGCTTTGCCCGCAAGGTCGCCGACAACATGGTGTTCATGGATGCCGGCGAGATCGTCGAGCAGGGCCCGCCGGAGGAGTTCTTCGGTTCTCCCCGGTCGCCGCGTTGCCAGAAATTCCTGTCCCAGATCCTGCAGCACTGAGCGGAGGTATGATCATGAAAAAGTGGATTTTTCTCACTCTGCCTCTGGTTCTGTTGGCTGGCTGTTCCAGCTCTTCGACCTGGGGCTGGTATGTCATCAACCCGATGACGGACACGGGTTGGATCAACATCAAATTTCTGATCTCTGGCATGGGCGATACCATCGCCATCTCTCTGATCGCGGCGTTGATCTCGATCCTGCTGGGGTTGGTCGTGGCCTTGCCGGGCCTGTCGAACAAGCGCGGCTGGCGCTGGGTGAACCGGATTTATGTCGAATTCATCCGCTCCATCCCTCTGCTTCCCATGCTGTTCTGGGTCTTTTACGGCTTGCCGATTATCTTCCGCGAAATGGGGCTGAACATCCCGATTGATCCGTTCTGGGGGGCGATCATCACGCTGGCCTTGTCGGACAGCGCCTTTACGGCTGAAATCTATCGCGCGGGGATCCAGTCTATTGCCAAGGGTCAGACCGAGGCCGCACAGACCATTGGTCTCAACTATATCCAGACCATGCGATACGTGATCCTCCCACAGGCGATCCGGCGCATTCTGCCACCACTGGCCAACCAGTTCATCTACATCGTCAAGATGAGCGCCTTTGCCAGTGTCATCGGTATGCAGGAGCTGACCCGCCGCGCCAATGAACTGGTGGTCACCGAATACAGGCCACTGGAGATCTATACACTGCTCATCTTTGAATACCTGGTCCTGGTGCTGATCATCAGCGCTGGCGTGCGCTGGCTGGAACGGCGCATGGGGGCGGATGAGCGCAGTTAACTGAACGGAGAAGACTGATGGACTGGAAATCCTTCATGGCCGAGACCGAGGCCAATATCGCCACCTATTCCAAAGAGGTGCCTGAAACCGTCAAAGGCTTCGGGATCATGGGCAAGGCTGCCAAGACCAACGGCGCACTGAGCGAGAAGACCAAGGAGTTCATGGCGCTGGGTATAGCCATCGCTACACGCTGTGACAGCTGCATCGGGTTCCATGTCCGGGCTCTGATCCGGCTTCAGGCCACGCGCGAAGAGCTGTGCGAAGCGCTGGCCATGGCGACCTATATGGGTGGCGGGCCTTCTTATGCCTACAGCGCCAAGGCGCTCAAAGCTTATGACACGTTCAAGGAGGGTGCGGAATGACCGCCTGGATTCACATGGTCCCGGATGAAGCGGCCGATGGTCGTCTGAAAGAGCTGTTGGACAAAGCCCGCACGCCCCATGGGACAGTGGACACAGTAATGCGAGTGCATTCGCTGCGGCCCGAAACCATGAACGGACATGTGACGCTCTACCGCTCGGTCCTGCATTCCGAGGACAACAAGCTGCCTTTCTGGTTCCTTGAAGTCATCGCCAGTTACACCTCGATTCTGAATGACTGTACATATTCGCTGACGCATCACTTCATGAACGTGCGCAACCTTCTGCGTGATCAGCCGCGCAGCGACCGGATCTTTCTGGCGCTGAAGGCGCATCGCCCCGAGGACGAATTTCAAGGCAAGGAACTGGCCTTGCTGCGCTATGCGGGCAAGTTGACCACGGATGTGGGCAAGATGATCAAGTCGGATTTCGAGGCTTTGAAGATCGCCGGATGTGATGACGGGGAGATCTTGGAGGTCAACCAGGTCTGCGCCTATTTCAATTATTCCAACCGTCTTCTCAATGGGTTGGGGGCAACCACCGATGGTGACGTGATCGGGTTCTACAAAGGCGATGACGACACCGTTGACGGTGGATCCTAAGCGACTTTACGGTTCTGCAAGAGAGATCATCCAATCCCGTACCTGTTCCGCCTGACGGATCAGCGGGGTGGTTTGTGACCAGACCAGATAGAACCCTTTGCCGGTCTTCCAGCCCCATTCGGGCTTGGCGTCCAGCAAGCCCTTTTCGATCAGGTGGCGGGTGACGTGTTTCCAGCCAAAGGCGATGCCTTCGCCCGCCATCGCCGCCTGCAGGACCAGAGCATAATCGTTCAGGCGCAGCCCGCCCTTTGGGGGCGGGTCCTGCACACCGAAATGCGAAAGCCACTGGCCCCAGTTGGGGCGTTCGCGAACCGGTTCTTCCAGGTGGATCAGCCGCTGTTGAAGAAGGTCGGGCACCGAGCTGAGATTCGCGTGTTGCATGACGGCCGGGCTGGCAATCGGATAGATGACTTCGGGGGCGATCAGGACGGCATGCACACCCGGCCAGTTGCCATCCCCCCGCCTTATGGCAAGGCTGATGCCCTCGGCGTCGATATCGGGTTCGCGGTCGCTGGTCTGCAGGCGCAGGTCGATATCGGGGTGCTTTTCGTGCAATCCCTCTAGCCGGGGAACCATCCAGTAATAAGCAAAGGCGGTCGAGACTGACAGGGTAACATGGTCATTCTGGCCCCGTTGATAAACGGCCCTGGCTGAAACCAGAATCTCCTCTAATGCCCTTGAAATATCAGCATAAAATCGCTCTCCGGCTTTTGTCAACTCTACCTTTCGATGACTTCGGTGAAACAGGATCACGCCCAGCGATTCTTCCAGTTGTCGGATCGCGGCGCTGACTGCGGGCTGTTGTACGTTCAGTTCTGCTGCCGCGCGCGTAAAGGACCCGTGACGTGCGGCGGCCTCGAACACGATGAGGTGGCGGGGAGAGGAGACCAGTTTCCAGAGTTCTTGCATAACTCTGGTTTATCCAAACCATCAGCTTTTTCAACCGTCACAGCGCAGTCATCCCACCCTATTGTTGCGCATCACTTATGGGAGAGAGCTTCATGGCCCGACGTGCCCGCGCCTCGCGCGACAGACAATCTGCGCCCGCCGGCGCCCCAGCATCGCCTCACATACGGCGTGTCCTGCCGTTCTTTGACGTGCTGGACGAAGAGCAACTGATCAAGCTGGAGGCGCAGGTCGATTGGATCTTTGAAAACGTCGGCATTGCCTTTCGCGATGACCCGAACGCGCTGACCCTGTGGAAGGAGGCAGGCGCCCGGATCGAGGGGGACATCGTGCGAGCCGATGCCAAGTGGATCCGCGATCTGTGTGCCAAGGCTCCGCGCGAATTCACCCAGGTGGCCCGCAACCCCGAACGGTCGGTGGTGATCGGCGGCAATAATCAGGTTTTTGCGCCGATCTATGGCGCGCCGTTTGTGCGGGATCTGGAAGGCGGTCGCCGCTATGGCGATATGGACAGCTTTGAAAAGCTGGTGAAGCTGGCCTATCTGCACCCGAACCTGCACCACACTGGGTTGGTGATCTGCGAACCTTGCGACGTGCCGGTCAGCAAGCGCCATCTGGATATGGTCTTTGCCCACATGACCCTCTCGGACAAGCCGCATCTGGGCGCCATCACGGAAATGAGCCGTGCGCAGGACAGCGTGGACATGGCCGAGATTCTGCATGGCACAGAGGTCATGGACAAGAACTGCGTGATCATGGGCAACGTCAACACCAACTCACCGCTACTGGTGGATCGTGTCGTGACCGAGGCCATCCGCGTCTATTGCGGGCGCGGGCAAGGGATTGTTGTCGTTCCCTTTATTTTGTCCGGTGCAATGGGGCCGGTCAGCACGGCGGCCTCGGTCGCGCAGGCGATGGCCGAGGCGATGATGGTCTGCGCCTATGCTCAACTGGTTCGACCGGGCGCGCCTTTTGTATTGGGCAATTTCCTGAGTTCCATGTCGCTGAAATCCGGGGCGCCGACCTTTGGCATGCCGGAGCCGGTGATATCGAATTATGCCATTGGACAGTTGGCACGCCGTGCGGGACTGCCCCTGCGCTGTGGCGGGTCACTGACGGCCTCGAAAATCGAGGATGCGCAGGCGGCTTATGAAAGCGCGGATTCTATGCATTCCACCATGCTGGCAGGGGCGAATTTCGTTCTGCATTCGGCCGGGTGGCTGGAAGGCGGTCTGGCGACTGGGTTCGAGAAGTTGATCATGGATGCCGATCGTCTGGGCTCTTATCAAAAGGTGCTGAGCCTGGGGCTGGATGTCAGCAACGAAGGGATGGCGCGCGATGCCTATGGCGAGGTGGAACCGGGCGGGCATTTTCTGGGGTCCGGGCACACGATGCGCAATTATCAAACCGCGTTTTATGAGCCTGCGCTGAGTGACAGCGAGAATGTTGAAAGCTGGGAGGATGGCGGATCCAAGGACATGCGCCACCGCGCGTTCGAACGCTGGAACCAGATGCTGGACAATTATGAAAAACCTCCCATCGATCCGGCCAAGGAAGAGGAGCTGGCGGCCTATGTCGCCAAGCGGAAGGAGGAGCTTCCGGATGCTTGGTATTAACTTTGGCGGCCTCGGTTTGGCCAAAGATCGATGCCCGGCGGCAAAGCTGTCTGCTCGCCTTATCTGGGCTGATGGAGGGCGCTGTGCTGGCGTTGTCCGGGGGCGATGAAAATGAACGTTCTGAAAATCACCGGCCTGCGCGTCACACCGGTCAACATCCCGCTTGAAAAGCCGATGTGGTGGACTGGTGGGCATTACCCGGGCACGTCGAAAACCATCGTCGAAGTCGAGACAGATCAAGGGCTTGTCGGCCTGGGTGAGGCGCCGTCGGTCGATGTGGTGGAAACCATCCGCGCGATGGGCGAACGTCTGATCGGCGCGGATGCGTTGGACATTGCAGGGTGCGAAAGCCTGTGCGTGCCACCGTGGCAGATCGTGCAGAACACGGATGACTCTTCTGTCGTCAAAGCCTTTGGCGCGATTGAAATCGCGCTTTGGGATCTGCGCGGTAAGGTGGCGAATGAGCCATTGTATCGCCTGCTGGGTGGCGCTGTGCGCAAGGAGATCCCGTTCACCGAATATTTCGGGTTCCGCGCGGGTGGTGAAATGGACCCGCAGGCGGTTGCGGACTATTGCCTGCGGATGTGCGAGGAACATGGTTCGACCATGTTCGAAGGCAAGCTTATCCTGGGCGATCCGAAGCTGGAGATCGATACGGTCAAGGCGATCCGCGAAGCGCTTGGACCCGACGCGATGCTGCGGCTGGACAGCAATATGCAGTGGTCGTTGCCCACCGCGATCCGGGTGTTCCGCGAGATCGAGCCATATGACATTCGCAACTACGAAGACCCGGTTGCGACATTTGAGGAAATGGCCGAGCTGCGCCGGCATTCCTCGATCCGCATGTCTACCCATGTGCCGGATATCCGCCGCGCCGTGGCGCTGGGCGCGCCGGATTACATCGTGACGAACTTCGCCGTACTGGGCGGAATTTCCCGCGCCGTGCGGTTCATCGGTGCGTGCGAAGCGATGGGCGTCGGGTTCTGGTGTTATTCCGGCGACGCGGGCATCGCGACCGCAGGCTATCTGCACATGAAGGCAGCGATGCCGTGGATCACCGAGCCGTCACAGTCGCTGTTCCGCTGGCAGATCGGTGACGTGATCGAAGGCGGCCCGTTCCGCCAGACCAACAATGTGATCCCGGTGCCCGAAGGCCCGGGGTTGGGCGTCAGGCTGGACCGGGACGCCCTGAACCACTGGCACAATCATCTGGTCGAGCATGGACCGCTTGACCATTTCCATGACCCCGCAATGCCCGGCCGTTTCCGCCGGTTGCCCCTGAACTGAGGACGAAACTCCATGTCTGACACTTTTGCCCAATCGACGCTGAATATTCACAAAGAAGAAGCGGCCGGTGACAAGAAACTGCCCTCGCACGCCAAGGTCGTGGTGATCGGTGGCGGTGTGGTCGGTTGTTCGATCCTGTTCCACCTGGCCAAGTTCGGCTGGAAGGACGCCGTGCTGTTGGAGCGGGACGAGCTGACCTCCGGCTCCTCCTGGCACGCAGCGGGACAGATCCACACGATCAGCTCGGACCCCAACATCTCGCGCCTGCAATCCTATACCATTGATCTGTACAAGGAAATCGAGGAGACCTCGGGCCACAGCGTTGGGCTGCACATCACTGGCGGCTTCTATCTGGCGTCGAACAAAACCTGGTATGATTACCTGAAGCGCGAACGGTCGAAAGCGCGCTACATGGGCCTGAACCAGGAGTTCATTAGCCCCCAGGAGGTGGCCGAGCGGCACCCGCTGATCGACCCGAAACACTATTACGCGGCGCTGTGGGATGATCAGGACGGAGATCTGGACCCGTCGGGCGCGACCTATGCCTTCGCCAAATCCGCCAAGGTGCATGGGGCGCAGTATTTCACCCATTGTGGCGTGACCGCGATGAGCCAGCGCCCCGATGGCAGCTGGGATCTGACCACGCCCAAGGGCAAGATCAACGCCGAGCATGTGGTGAACTGCGGTGGCCTGTGGGCGCGGGAAGTTGGCCATATGTCGGGCATCCACCTGCCGGTGCAGCCGATGGAGCATCACTATCTGATCACCGACAAGATCGATGCCGTAGTGAACCATGGCTCGCGTCTGCCCGCAGGGATTGATTACGAGGCCAACATCTATTTCCGCCAGGAACGTCAGGGGATGCTGTTGGGCACCTATGAGCCCAAGGGGACACCGTGGAAGGTGGACGGGACGCCCTGGGACTTTGGCCACGAACTGCTGCAACCGGATCTGGACCGGATCGCCGACCGGCTCGAGATGTCGTTCGAACGCATCCCGGCGATTGGCGAGGCGGGGATCAAGGACATGATCAACGGGCCATTCACATTCGGTCCCGATGGCAACCCGATGATCGGCCCGGTGCCGGGGATGAAGAACTATTGGTGCGCCGTGGGCGTCATGGCGGGCTTCTGTCAGGGCGGCGGCGTAGGTCTGACCATGGCTGAATGGATGATCGACGGGGAGCCGTCCATCGACGTCTGGGCCATGGATGTGGCGCGGTTTGGCGAATTCGCCACGCCTGATTGGGGCACGGTGAAATCGACCGAGAACTATGAGCGTCGCTTTGTGATGACCTTCCCCAATGAAACGCTGCCCAAGGGGCGGATGCAGAAGACGACTGCTCTGTATGACCGGCTGGTCGCCAAGGGCGCGTTGATGGGGCAGGGTTTTGGCCTGGAAAACGCGCTGTGGTTCGCGGATGGGCCCGAAGACGCGCATGAGGAGCCGACGTTCGAGCGCAACCGCAGCCACGATTACGTCGCACGCGAGGTCAAGGCGGTGCGCGAGGCCGTGGGTGGTATCGAGATCGCCAACTTTGCCAAGCATGAATTCAAAGGCCCCGGTGCACGCGCCTATCTGGACCGGGTGCTGGCAGGTTATGTGCCGAAACCGGGCCGTCTGACGCTGACCCCGATGCTGACGCCCAAGGGCAAGCTCTATGGGGATCTGACCGTGGCCTGCCTGGGCGAGGAGCATTTCATGCTGTTCGGTTCCGGCGCCATGCAGGAGGCGCACCGCCGCTGGTTCGAAAAGGATCTGCCCGAGGATGTGACTTACGCTAATGTCAGCGATGACTGGCACGGCATCGCCCTGTCGGGTCCGAAATCGCGCGCCCTGCTGGAGCGGATCACGCGCGAAGATGTGAGCGCGGAGGCGTTCAAGTTCCGCGACCTGCGACAGACCTTTGTGGGCGGCGTGCCGGTGATCCTGAACCGGATCAGCTTTAGTGGTGAGTTAGGGTATGAGATCTACTGCAAACCGCAATACCTGCTGCGTCTGGCCGAAACAATCGAAGAGGCCGGGGCCGATCTGGGCTATCGCTGGTATGGCGCGCGGGCGCTGATGTCGATGCGTCTGGAAAAGGGCTGGGGCGTCTGGACCCTCGACTTCCGTCCCGATTTCGATGCGGTGGAAAGCGGGATGGATGTGTTCATCAACTGGAAGAAGGACTTTGTGGGCAAGGAAGCTACTCTGGCCGCGCGCGAGGCAGGTCCAAGCCGCAAGCTGGTGACGATGACCATCAACGTGGACGGTATTGATGTCTCCAACGATGAGGCGATCCTGAAGGATGGCGAGGCGGTCGGCTATATCAGCTCAGGCGGCTATGGCCACCATGTCGGTAAATCGATGGCGATGGGCTATGTTTCGGCCGAACACGCTGACGCTGGAACGGCGCTGCAAGTGGAAATCCTGGGCGAGATGTATGACGCAGAAGTGCTGGGCGCGCCGATCTATGACGCCAACGGCGCCAACATGCGCGCCTGATCGGCTTGGGGGGCACGTGCCATGACCAAAGCGATGCGAATGTTCCCCGCGGCCGCGCAACCGGTCCATCCGGTTGCGCAACACAATTACTGCTTCCTGCTGCTGCCCAGTTTTTCCCCCTTTGAACTGAGCAGCGCGGTGGCAGCGCTGGATGCGGCAAACCGGGTGGATGGGACACTGCGTTACGCTTGGCGGACCGTCAGTGAAAGCGGCCTGCCGGTGCGAGCCACCAACGGGCTGACCATAGGTGTTGATGGTGGTCTGGATCCGGTGCGCCGCGACGAAACCGTGATTGTCTGTGGCGGGGCCGGGTTGTCGCAGGATTGTTCGCAACCGGTCCTGGGATGGCTGCGCAAGGCGGCGCGGCGCGGCTGCACGTTGGGGGCGCTGAGTGGCGGTACCTATGCGCTGGCCGTGGCCGGCTTGCTGAGTGAACGCCGGGTGACGACCCATTGGTCGTTGCGCAGCGCCACGCGCGAGATCTGTCCGGATGTGGAGCTGGAAGGTTCGATCTATACCATCGAAGACAAACGGATTACCTGTGCCGGGGGGGCGGCTGTGCTGGACATGATGTTGCAGCTGGTCTCGAAACAGCATGGGGTCGAGGTGGCGACGGCTGTGTCGGACCGGTTGATCTATACTGTCCCGCGCAGCGCCGACAGCACGCAGACAATCTCGGATCATTGCCGGACCGGGGTGCGGCATGAGAAGCTTTCGGCGGCGTTGCGGATCATGCGGGCCGAGCTGGAGGATCCCTGGACGCCGTCGCAGATCGCCGAGCAGGTCGGGTTGTCCACGCGGCAACTGGAGCGGTTGTTCTCGAAATATCTGAACGCGACGCCCAAGGTTTTCTATACACGTCTGCGGCTGGAAAATGCGCGGTCGATGTTGCAGCAGACCGACATGAAGATCATCGAGGTGGGGCTTGCCAACGGCTTTACTTCGCAAAGCCACTTCAGCCGGGTCTATCGCAAGGTGTTCGGGATTTCACCGAATGCCGAACGGGGGTTTGCCTGAGCCTTTTCCCAGGGGGCTGCGCCGACCGGTACAGGAGGGGCGCTGCCCCTCTGCGCCTTGGGCACATTCACCCCGAGGTATTTTGAACCAGAAAGAAGCCCTGGCGGGAATCACCCCGATTTGCAGGTATGTTCATATTGTTGAAAGTGAACATGAGAAGCTGATTTTCGGGATTTGGCGACGCGGCGCGCTGGCCGGGTCAGGATCACTGTGCGTGTTTGTGTCCTCTGATTAGATCCATCAGTCTTGGGAGTTGAAAGCAAATATCGCCCTTAAATCTTTCATTTGACTTGCGAATACTTTGATTTGCCCGCTGTCTTGGTGTGCTTCGCCGCATTGGAGTCTCTGGATTGAACAATTGACAAGGTTACGAGTTGGAAGGCAAATTGTTCAAATGAACTTCATTTGGGTTCATGTGAGTGTCATGAAGAAGAGATATCGCTCATTCGGCGAGAGCGACTCTCGTGAACAAAAGATGCCGAAGCCGGGCCGATAGGGGAGACCGGCGCCCATTCGCAGGAGAATGTTATGAACGTGAAATCCTTCCTTACTGCCACCACCATCGCAGCCGTTGCCGCACCCGCGTGGGCCGCGGACAAGGCCGAGGTCGAATTCTGGCACGCCATGGGCGGTCAGCTGGGTGAAACCACCGACCAGTTTGCCGCTGACTTCAATGCCGGCTCGGACAGCTGCCAGATCAACTCGACCTATAAGGGCAACTATACCGAGAACATGACCGCTTCGATCGCGGCGTTCCGGGCGGGACAGCAGCCCCACATTACCCAAGTGTTCGAAGTGGGCACCGCGACCATGATGGCAGCTGGCGACAAGGGCGCGATCTATCCGGTTTACAAGCTGATGGAAGATGCTGGCATCGACTTTGACCAGTCGGTGTATCTGCCGGCGGTGATTTCCTATTATACGGACACCGACAACAACCTGCTGTCGTTGCCGTTCAACAGCTCGACCCCGGTTCTGTGGTATAACAAGGACGCACTGGACGCGGCCGGTGCCGAGGTTCCGACCACCTGGGACGAGCTGGAAGAGGTTGCGCGCAAGCTGAAAGAAAATGGCGTTGCCAAGCCGTTCTCGTTCGGCTGGCAGTCCTGGTCGAACATCGAGAACTACTCGGCCTGGCACAATGTTGCCATGGGCTCGGAAGAAAACGGGTTTGCCGGTCTGGGCACTGAGTTCACCTTTAACAACGACGCGGTTGTGAACCACATCCAGCGGATCGCCGACATGGGCCAGGAAGGCACCTTTGTGTATGGCGGTCGCCGTGGCGACAGCCGGGCTCAGTTCGTAAATGGTGAAACCGCGCTGTGGATCAACTCGTCTGCGTATTACGGTGGTTTCAAGAAGGACATCACCGATTTCACCTTTGGTCAGGCGATGCTACCTGTGGACACCGCCGTGGCGGACGCACCGCAGAACTCGATCATCGGTGGCGCGACCCTGTGGGTTCTGCAGGGCCACGAAGCACCGGAGTACAAATGTGTCGCCGAGTTCTTCCAGTTCCTGTCGAGCGCCGAGCAGCAGGCATCGTGGCACCAGAGCACCGGCTATGTTCCGATCACAACCGCAGCCTATGATCTGTCGAAAGAGCAAGGGTTCTATGAAACTGACCCGATGACTGACACCGCAATCAAGCAGTTGTCTCTGAACGAGCCAACCCCGGCATCGAAAGGTCTGCGGTTCGGCAACTTCGTTCAGATCCGCGACATCATCAACGAAGAGCTGGAAGCGGTCTGGTCGGGTGAGAAGTCGGCCAAGGACGCGATGGACGCGGCGGTCGAGCGCGGCAATGCGCTGCTGCGCAAGTTCGAGAACGCAAACAGCTGATCTGACGTGAACAATTCGGGCGGCGCGGCAGCTGGTTGGCGCCGCCCGTTTCATACCCTTCCAATTGGTGTGACGAATGCAAAAACGTGTCGTTTTTCGATCACGGCTGTTGCCTTATCTGCTGGTGCTGCCGCAGATCGCGATCACGGTGATCTTCTTTTTCTGGCCTTCCTATCAGGCGATTGAGAGCTCGTTCTTTATCGAGGACGCGTTTGGGTTCTCGCGCGAATGGGTGGGGTTGCAGAACTATTTTGAGCTGTTTGACGATCCCGGTTATCTGAAGTCGTTCCGCACGACGCTGATCTTCGGGGTGTCGGTGGCGTTTCTGGCGATGAGCATTGCGCTGGGGCTGGCAGTGGCGGCCAATCGGGTGGTCAAGGCCGCGACCGGTTACCGGACCTTGCTGATCTGGCCATATGCTGTGGCACCGGCGCTGGCCGGGGTGATGTGGTATTTCATGATGAATCCCAGCTTGGGTATCGTGGCCTATTGGTTGCGCAGCCTTGGGGTGGATTGGAACCATTATCTGAACGGCGATCAGGCGCTTTTGCTGGTTATTGTGGCGGCGGCCTGGAAGCAGATCAGTTACAACTTCCTGTTTTTCTTGGCCGGCCTTCAGTCGATCCCGAAATCGATGCTAGAAGCTGCAGCCATCGACCGCGCCGGGCCGGTACGCCGGTTCTGGACCATCGTGTTCCCACTGCTGACGCCGACCACGTTCTTCCTGCTGGTGGTGAATCTGGTCTACGCGTTTTTCGACACGTTTTCGCTGATCCATGCGACGACCGAAGGGGGGCCGGTGGATGCGACCTCGGTTCTTGTGTTCCGGGTCTATAACACCGGGTTCATCGGGCAGGATTATGGGTCTTCGGCGGCGCAGTCGGTCATCCTGATGGCACTGGTGATCGGAATGACATTCGTTCAGTTCCGCTATGTCGAACGGAAGGTACAATACTGATGGTTGAAAATCGTCCCTTTCTGACTTTCCTGACCCATGCGGTGCTGATCATCGGCGTGATTTTCCTGTGCTTTCCTGTCTGGATGGCGCTTGTCGCCTCGACCCATGGGCCCGAAGCTCTGAGCCGGTCACCAATCCCGCTGTGGTTCGGGGATCGCGCGTGGGAGAATTATTCGCAACTGCTGGCCGGCGGCCTGCCCGAGGCAGGCGGCGTGCCAATCGGCCGGATGATGTTCAACAGTGCAATCATGGCGCTGGTCATCACCTTCGGCAAAATCGCGATCTCGCTGATCTCGGCCTATGCGATCGTCTATTTCCGGTTCCCGTTCCGCATGGGGTTCTTCTGGATGATCTTCATCACCCTGATGTTGCCGGTCGAGGTACGGATCCTGCCCACCTTTGACGTGGTGACCAAGCTGGGGATGCTGAACTCGTATGTCGGGCTGACGATCCCGTTGATCGCGTCGGCCACGGCGACGTTCCTGTTCCGGCAGTTCTTCCTGACCATTCCCGATGAGCTGGTCGAGGCGGCGCGGATCGACCGGGCCGGGCCACTGCGGTTCTTCTGGGATATCCTTTTGCCGATGAGCCGCACCAATATCGCGGCGCTGTTCATCATCCTCTTCATCTTTGGTTGGAACCAGTACCTGTGGCCGCTTTTGGTGACCACGGATGAAAGCCTCTACACCGTTGTCATGGGCATTCAGCGCATGGTCAATGCCGGTGAGGCGCTGCCCGTGTGGCATTACATCATGGGGACCGCCGTGTTGGCGCTGATCCCTCCGGTTCTGGTTGTCGTTGCAATGCAAAAGCTCTTTGTCAAAGGGCTGGTGGAAAGTGAGAAGTAAGAAATGGCCACTCTCAGCATCAAGTCGCTTGGCAAAACCTATCCCGGCAATGTGACCGCGGTACAGGATGTGGATGTAGAGATCGCCGATGGCGAATTCATCGTTCTGGTAGGGCCTTCGGGCTGCGGCAAGTCCACTATCCTGCGGATGATCGCGGGTCTGGAGGCGATCACCACGGGTGATCTGCACATCGACGGGGAGCGGGTGAATGACCGCGAACCGGGGGATCGCAATATCGCGATGGTGTTCCAGAACTATGCTTTGTACCCGCATATGTCGGTGCGCAAGAACATGGAATACGGACTTAAAAACGAGGGTTTGCCCAAGCCCGAGATCGCAAAGCGGATCGAGGAGGCATCACGCACCCTTCGGCTGGAAGAGTATCTGGACCGTAAACCGCGGCAGCTGTCTGGTGGACAGCGGCAGCGCGTCGCCATGGGCCGCGCCATTGTGCGTGATCCCAAGGTGTTCCTGTTTGATGAACCGCTATCCAATCTGGATGCCAAGCTGCGCACCCAGTTGCGGGCCGAGTTGAAAGCGCTGCATCACCGGCTGGGCGCCACTTTCATCTATGTCACTCATGATCAGGTCGAGGCCATGAGCCTGGCCGACCGGATCATCATCATGAACGCGGGTCGGGTTGAGCAGATCGGCACCCCCATGGATCTCTACCTCCGCCCGGCGACGCGTTTTGTGGCGGACTTCATCGGCAGTCCTGCGATGAATTTCATCGAAGGCACTGTTGGTGAAGACCGCCGCAGCCTGGCCATCAACGGCACGCAGGTGCTGAACATGGGGCAGGAGCTTCCGGCCCGGGCCGGGGCGCAAGTGGCGATGGGAATGCGGCCCGAGCATCTGGGCGATGCAGGCGGGGCCGATATTCAGGTCAGCCTGCAGGTCAGCTTCGTGGAACAGCTGGGCGCCGACACGGTTGTACATGGCAACCTGTCGGGCGGTGCACAGCCATTGGCAGTGCGGTTGCACGGTGTTCACGCCAGTGAACCCGGATCCGAGATCGCGCTGGGCTGTGGCATGGGGCATGTGCATCTGTTTGACACCGCCACCGGCGCGCGCCTGAACTGAGGGCCTGTGAATGAGCAATCAGCCCAAGATCTTCGGGCATCGCGGAGCCCCCCATGTGTTGCCGGAGAATACGCTGGCAAGCTTTGATCACGCGATTGCGGTGGGTGCGGACGGCCTTGAGCTGGACGTGCTGATGACCCGGGACGGCATTCCCGTGGTAACCCACAATCCGCGCCTGATGGCGGATACGACACGTGGTCCGGATGGGGCCTGGCTGAACGAGGACGGGCCCGCGATCCGAGATCTGACCCTTGAGGAGCTGCGTCGCTACGACGTAGGCGGCATTCGGCCGGGATCAGATTATGCAGCGCGCTTCCCGGATCAGATGATGCTGGAGCCAACCTCCGTGCCGACTCTGGCGGAGGTTCTGGCCTTGGTCGCCGCGGCACCGCGACGGATTGACCTGCTGGTCGAGCTGAAGCACGCGCCGAAGACGGACACGCCGCAAGCGCCGCTTGATGTCTTCGTCGGTGCAGTTGTGGCGGATCTGACGGCATTCAGACTGGTTGAGCAAAGCTGGCTGCACGCCTTCAATTGGGCGGTGCTGGAGGAAGGCGCGCGGCAGTGCCCCGAGCTGCGTCGGTCGCATCTGAGCATTGCGCAGGGTCATTTTCCGTTTGCCACCTTCAAGGCTGGTTCGGATTGGTTGGGGGGTATCGAATGGAACGAAGATCTGCCAGCCGTGTTTCGGGGTCTGAAAACATGCGGTGCGGCCGTGTGGAGCCCGTATCACAAGGACGCCTCTCCCGAGGCGATTACAGCGGCACAATCCAATGGACTGGACGTGATGGTCTGGACCGTGAATGAGCCGGAGACCCTGCGGCGGATGATCAATGCCGGCGTGGAGGGGATGATTACCGATGACCCGGCCACCGCGCTGGGCCTTCGGGATGGGCAGCACGCAAAACAGGATGTGGTGGCATGACTCCCGGCGAGGCCTTTGCCCGTTACGAGGCCATTCGTGATCGGCTGCCGAAGGGGCGCGATTTCGGGCGTGCCGTGCAGGTGGCGGGGCTTGAAGAGGTTGCAGATCAGATCGACGTGTTTGTCTTTGACGCTTTCGGCGTGTTGAACGTCGGGGAGCGTCCGATCGAGGGTGCAACCGAATGTGTGGCGCGCTTGCGTGAGGCCGGAAAGCAGGTCTTCGTGCTGACCAACGCCGCGAGTTTTCCGCAGTCCGAAACGCAGGCGAAATTCCGTCGGCTGGGTTTTGATTTCTCACCGTATGAGATCATCTCGAGCCGTGATGCCTGCGAAACACACCTGTCCCGGCATGCGGACGTGGCGTTGTGGGGCGTGGCGGCCGCGCCGGAGTTTCAGCCTTGCGAACTCTCGGTCCAGTCAGTGCCTCTGAACAGCGACCCGGCGGCATATGAAGATGTGGATGGTATCCTTCTGCTGAGCTCGGCCAGCTGGGACCGCGGGCAGCAGGACATGCTGCTTGACGCTCTGGGCCGCAGACCACGCCCGGTGGTTGTGGCGAACCCCGACCTGGTGGCGCCGCGCGAAACCGGACTGACCCTTGAACCGGGCTATTTCGCGCATGATCTGCAGGACGCCTTGGGGATCGAGGTGGAGTATCACGGCAAGCCTTTTCCATCGGTTTTCGAAATGGTCGAAGCACGTGTTCCAGGAGTTGCCCCGGAGCGGATTGCCATGGTGGGCGACACGTTGCACACGGATGTGCTTGGAGCCAAGGCGCGAGGGTGGAAGGCGGTACTGATCAGCGATCATGGGCTGTTTGCCGGGCTGGATGTGCGCGGATTTATCGATAGAAGCGGATTGTCACCAGATTGGGTCGCGCCGTCGATTTGACCGCGACAAGCAAGCAGAACGGCAAGCGGAGATATGGCATGGACGGGTTGAACGACAGGCAAAGGCAGATTGTCGAACTGATCCGGCAGTCGGGACAACAGTCTATCAATGCTCTGTCCGAAGCGTTTGGCGTCGCCACGCAAACCATCCGGCGCGATATCAACGACTTGTGTGAACAGGGCCTCGCACGGCGGGTGCATGGCGGGGTGGCACCACCTTCGAATCCGCTGAACCTGAATTTCCGTGCCCGACGAATTCTGAACGAAGGGCCGAAAAGGGCGATTGCCCGCGCGGCGGCCGATTTGATCCCTGATGGCTCCTGCGTGTTGCTGGGTATTGGAACCAGTGTGCAATATGTCGCCGAAGCGCTGATGGACCGGCCGGACATGAGTTTTGTCACCAACAATATCGAGGTTGCAACTCTGCTGTGCAGCGCGCCAAGTGCAGAAGTCCATATTGTTGGCGGTACTTTGCGGCCGGAGGATCGAGATATCGTAGGTGCGGGAGCACTTCGCGGGTTCTCGCGTTTCGTAGCGGATGTGGCGGTGATCGGGGCCGGAGCGCTGGATGCAGAATTCGGCATTCTGGATTTCAAACCCTTTGATGCGGAGGTCGGCCAGACGCTGCTGGCGCAATGCCGGACGAGCATGTTGGTGGCTGATCACAGCAAATGGTCCAGGACCGCGCGCCACCGGGTAGCCGGTTTCGACATGGTGGATCTGTTTGTCACAGATGCTTTGCCGCCGGATCAGGCCGGCAGCTGGGGGCACATTGCTCCGAAAACCCGGTTGGAGCAGGCGGGTTGATTGGCACTGGTGCAGTCGGTCTGGACGCGGCATGGTGCGTGCAGTCAAAGACTGCTCTGTGAAGCTGAAAGGAACACTGCAATGACCGAAGTTATCCGCAAACAGACCGGCGCCCGGATGAGCCAAATCGTCATTCACGGCGATACCATTTATCTGGCCGGGCAGGTCGGAAATGCTGGAGAGTCGGTTGCGGATCAAACGCGGACGTGCCTGCAGAAGGTCGAAGCTCTGCTGGCCGAGGCCGGATCAGACAAGACGCGCATCCTGCAGACAACGATCTGGTTGGCCGACATGGCCGATTTTGCCGAAATGAACGCGGTTTGGGATGGCTGGGTTCCCGAAGGCCAGGCGCCTGCGCGCGCGTGTGGGGAGGCCAAGCTGGCCCGGCCTGATTTGAAGGTCGAGTTTCTGGTCACGGCCGCGCGTGGCTGACGGTGGGTCTGTCTTTCGAGTAAGAGGTTCCGCCCGTCCTCCGGATCCTTTGGGATCTGGAGGATAGTCGGTGGGGAGCGCCCCTGAGGCAGCGCGGGCGCGTTGCGCCCGCGCTGCCTCAGGTGCGCTGATCGGATCGGCCTTGGCCGATCCGAAGAAGCTTGTCTGTGGATGTGGTTCAGAATTCCACGACGGCGCGGATGGACTTGCCTTCGTGCATCAGGTCGAAGCCGTGGTTGATTTCGTCCAGTGTCAGTTTGTGGGTGATCATCGGGTCGATCTCGATCTTGCCGTCCATGTACCAGTCCACGATCTTGGGCACATCCGTCCGGCCTGAGGCGCCGCCGAAAGCGGTGCCGCGCCAGCTGCGGCCGGTGACCAGCTGGAACGGGCGGGTCGAGATTTCGGCCCCGGCCGGCGCCACGCCGATGATGATACTCTCACCCCAGCCCTTGTGGGCGCATTCCAGCGCGGTGCGCATGA
Source organism: Paracoccaceae bacterium (assembly GCA_014872875.1). Classification (GTDB taxonomy): domain Bacteria; phylum Pseudomonadota; class Alphaproteobacteria; order Rhodobacterales; family Rhodobacteraceae; genus Aliisedimentitalea. The sequence continues at coordinate 35,508 of WKFI01000010.1, read as the reverse complement.
CGTTCACGTTGCCGGTCGCGTCAAAGGTATAGTCCGCGCCACCGCCGGTCAGCTCGACCAGATGGGCCACCAGGTCGCCCTCGATCTCGGCCGGGTTCACGAAGTGGGTCATGCCGAATTTCTCGGCCATCTCGACCTTGCCGGGGTTCAGATCGACGCCGACGATCTGATCCGCGCCCGCCAGGCGCAGGCCCTGGATCACGTTCAGACCGATGCCGCCCAGGCCGAACACAACCGCGCGCGAGCCGATTTCCACCTTGGCCGTGTTGATCACCGCGCCGATGCCGGTGGTGACGCCGCAGCCGATGTAACAGACCTTGTCAAAGGGCGCGTCCTCGCGGATCTTCGCCAGCGCAATCTCGGGCACCACGGTGTGGTTGGCGAAGGTCGAGCAGCCCATGTAATGGTGGATCGGCGTGCCATCCAGCATCGAGAACCGGGTGGTGCCGTCGGGCAGCAGGCCGGCCCCCTGGGTCGAGCGGATCGCCTGGCACAGGTTGGTTTTCGGGTTCAGACAGTATTCGCATTCACGGCATTCCGGCGTGTAGAGCGGGATGACGTGGTCGCCCGGTTTCAGCGAGGTTACGCCTTCGCCGACCTCGACCACGACGCCGGCACCCTCGTGGCCCAGAATGGCCGGGAAGATGCCTTCGGGGTCGTCGCCCGAGCGGGTGAACTCATCCGTGTGGCACAGGCCCGTCGCCTTGATCTCCACCAGAACCTCACCCGCCTTCGGGCCTTCGAGGTTCACTTCCATGATTTCCAGCGGCTTGCCCGCGGCAACCGCAACGGCGGCTTTCGTGCGTATCATGTTTCCAATTGTCCTTGTTTACGTACGTTTCTTTTTGGAAGGATGGTGCGCTCTGACGTGAGAGCAGCACCGGCGGCTTTCGGTTGTGTTGCGACCCTCCCTGGGTAGGCCGATCACGTTGACGTGGGGAGTCCTTGGTCGGACTCATCGTTTATCGTCAAAGGGTTACAGAAGCAGCCGATGTGGCGCAAGCGTGCGACGTCAGGGGTAAGGGCAGGGGATTTGGGAAAAAGGGGCAAAAAAACCGGATCGAAAAGTCGGGTTTTGGCTTGTCTTTCTTTATGTTATGTCATAACATTACTAAATGGATGAAATCTCCCGGCCCCACGTAAAGCTTTGATAACGGACAGGCTTTTTCTGACGTTGGCTGCTGTTCTTCTGTGTCTCGTCATCAAAGCCCGTATGTTCTGGTGGCTTATCAGGCGATGGGAAGCGTCGGGTTCGTCTTCGGTTATCCCGATCCCAGACTTAGAAAAATTTTTTGCAGCCAACAGCAGGTGCAAGGAATTGGCCGACCTTGACGGCGGGTGTGAGTTGGATTTTGTCAGGTAGCAGCGCGTCGAAAATTAACTGAATCACTCTTCGTTGCCTGAAAGAAAACTCTTCCGAGGCATTGTCGATTGCTCACGATCTTGCGCAGTCCGCTTACCGATCAGGCCCCGTCGATCTGGCGCTCCATCAGCCGTTGATACAGACGTGGGGCCAGCCCGTTGATCCACCATGACAGGCGGGCAATGCGGCCCACGGGGATCATCGGCTGGGCACGCCTCAACCCGTGCAGAATGGACTGGGCGGCGTCTTCCGGCGACATGTAGTCCAGCCCATCTGTGGCGGATCCCGGTCGGGCGGTGCCATCGGTCTGTGCCTGCGGGTTACCGATATTGGTTGCAACGAAAGAGGGTGCAGCAATCTGCACCGTCACCTGATGCCGGCGTTCTTCGGAGCGAAGGGATTTGAAGAAGCCTTCGAGAGCATGTTTCGAGGCGGCATAGGCCGTTCGGTGATGCAGCGGAGCAAACCCCGCAACCGAAGAGATCGCCAGATGCGTACCTTTGGATCGTCGGACCGTCTCAGCCAGACCCCGGGCCAAAGCGACGGCCGAGAAGAAATTGATCTCGAACACTTTGCGGTAGGTGTCCAGATCCGTGTCGTTGAAGGCCCCGATATGGGTGATCCCGGCATTGTAGATGACCAGGTCGATGTTCGGTCCCAACGATTGAACCTGCCGGATCGTATGTTCAAGCTGAACGGCGTCCGTCAGATCGCATTCAATCGGGATCTGCGTGTCCGAGGTGTTCAGCCCGGAAATGTCCAGATCAATCAGGACAACCTTCCAACCCTGGCCCTGCAGGGCCCGTGACAGGGCCTGACCAAGGCCACCTGCACCTCCGGTGATTACGGCGGTTTTCATAGGCCGGCCTCCCGCTGCCAAAGGTCAAAAACCTGTGCGCTTGTCAATTTGGGTGTATAGCCGAAACCGGATTTCAGCGCGCTGTTGGACAGGACAGGTCGATATTGCAGAAAAGCCACCTGTTCCGGGCCATAGCGGGACAGGCGCAAAGGTTTGGCGAAGGCCAATGCGGCGCGCAACGCCCAAGCAGGCAGGCGCAGGACTGGCTTATTGAGGCGTTTGGCGATGTCGGTGACGCCCAGCGTACCGTCTCCGGCCACGTTGAAAATCCCTGCAGGACCTTCGGTGGCGGCGCGCAACAGGATGCGGGCCAGATCCTCGGTCCAGATAAAGACAAAGGGGCTTTCAGTGCCGGACAGGGCCAAAAGGCGCGGTTTGTGAAACAGGGCCGTGATCTGGTTTTCGGTGCCTGCGCCCAACACGGTGCCGACCCGCAGGATAACCTGCTCCAGATCAGGGGCATCGTGGCGGGCCTGGGCCAGCATCTCCTCGACCTGGCGCTTGTGGTCGGCATAGGCAAATTCGGGGTTGCCGCGCAGGGCGTCCGTTTCGCTCAGAGGAACGGGATTGTCGGCGTGATAACCATAAGCCGCGCCGGACGAGGTGACGATCAGGCGTTTGACGCCGTGGGTCTTGGCTGCGTGCAGAATGTTCTGCGTGCCCTGAACATCGACTGCATGGGCCAGATCGCGCCCCATACCGGGGGGTGGGGAGACGATGGAGGCGAGATGCACGATCACCTGAGGTTGCGTTTCGGAAATCACCCGTTCCGCGTCCGGCCCCGTGACGTCCAACCGGTGAAAGCTGGCATTTGCGGGCAGGTCAGGCGCGTGCAGGTCGGTGGCGATGATCTGATGATCGGTCTCTGCCAGCAGGGTCAGCAGGGAACGGCCGACCATTCCGGCCGCGCCTGTAATGAGAATCCTCGTCATCCCAGCGCCTCCTCCCGTGCGGCCGGGCTCCGGGCCATGATCGCTGCCAGCCCGATACCGGAGATGGCGTGCCAGATACCCCAGAAGGCCGCCACCACGGCCATGCCACCAAGCCCGTTGAAAAAGGCAAAGATCAGCACGAGGCCCAGACCGGAATTCTGGATACCTGTCTCGATCGTTACCGCGCGGCGGTTGAACGGGGACAGGCCGGCCAGTGTTGCAGTGGCATAGCCGCCGGACAGCGCCAGCGCATTGTGGATCACGACCAGCCCTGCGACCATCCCGGCATAGCCCAGGAAGAAGTTCCAGTTCGCGGCAAGCGCCAGCACGATGAAGGCAATGAAAATGCCGAAGGACAAGTATTGCAGCGGCTTGCGCAGTCTTGCGGTCAGCTCGGGGTGGCGCAGGTTCAGCTGGATCCCCAGTACCAGCGGGAGGATCAGCATCAGGCTGACCGTGATGGCGATCTGCACCGGGTCGATTTCGGTTTCCTGCAGTATGGCGCGGGTGGGCGGGTAGAGGCTGCCCCACAGCGCGATGTTAAGCGGCGTCAGGAAAATGGCGCCCACGGTTGCAAAGGCGGTCATCGATACCGAAAGGGCCGCATTGCCGCCCGCCCGGTGGGTGATGAAGTTCGAGATATTGCCACCCGGGCAGGCCGCCACGAGGATCAGCCCCAATGCGATGGAGGCGCGGGGTTCGGTGATCCAGACCAGGGCAAAGGTCAGCACCGGCAGCACCAGGAATTGCGAGATCAGCCCGGTGATCAGCGGACGGGGGCCGCGAGCCAGCGCCCGGAAATCGCGGGGTTTCAGGTCGATGGCAATCGAGAACATGACAATCGCCAGGATCGCGTTCAGCAGGGTCAGCGAACCGGGGCTGAAGTTCAGGGTGATATCGTCGATGCTCATTGCGCGGCCTGCTGTGCAGGGGCGGCGGCAGGCTGGGCGGGGGCGGGTTTCGACAGCTGTTTGATCCAGGTGGTCACGGCCGATCGGTAGGTGGCCTTGTCCACGTAGTAGGCCATGCGCGGCAGGTCGAGATAGTTCATTCCACCGGTCGCGCGGTTGAATTGGCCGGATTTTTCGGCCTGCAGGGCAAGCGCTTCGGGGTGGCGATGGCGCAGACCGGTGATGTAACGCGCGACCATCTCGGCCTGTTCGTGGCGGCCCTGCCAGCCCAGACCCGAGGCTTCGACCATGCCCAGCACAAACAGGTCGTCACGCGCTGGGTGCAGCGCGTTCAGGAACAGATGCGGGGCGTCGCCCTGCCAATTCAGCAGGCTCTGCTCGATGAACGGGTAGTGCAGCTTGTAACCGGTGGCGGCCAGGATCATGTCATAGTCGCCGTGGGTGCCGTCTTTGAAATGTACTGTCTTGCCTTCAAACCGGTCGATGTCCGGACGGATCGACAGATCGCCATGACCAGCGTGATACACGACGAGTGAATTCACCACCGGGTGGCTTTCGTAAAGCGCGTAATCGGGTTTGGGGAAGCCGTATTTCTGCGGGTCGCCCACGAACCAACGCAGGATCATACCGTCCACCTTGCGTTTCAGCCACATGGGCAGCTTGATCGCGCCACCCATCGTGTCGGCGGGCCGACCAAAGACGTATTTCGGCACAAAGTAATAGCCGCGCCGCATCGACAGATCGCAGCTTGCCCCATGGTGGACGGCGTCCACAGCAATGTCGCAACCGGAATTGCCTGCGCCGATGATCAGCACGCGTTTGCCATCGAACTGCGACGGGCTGCGATAGGCCGAGGAGTGGATCAATTCACCGTCGAACGTCCCCTGAAAGATGGGCATGTTTGGCTCGCTGAGCGTGCCATTGGCGATCATCACGCCTGCGAATTGGGCGGAGTGTTCGCCTGTGGCATCGGTCCAGTTGACCTGCCAGCCATCGCCGTCACCGCCCAGAGGCGTGACCGCGGTCACCTCGGCCCCGAAATGGTAGTGACGACGCAGGTCAAAGTGATCAGCGAAATCGCGGAAATAGTCTTTCAGCTGTTCGTGGCGGGGGTATTCGGCCACGGCGTCCTTCATCGGGAAGTCGGTAAATTCCGTCATCCGCTTCGATGAGATCAGGTGCGCAGTGTCATACATGGTGGATTTGGGGCCGTCGATGTCCCACAGGCCGCCCACATCCGAATGCAGTTCGAATCCCTGAAACGGGATGCCTTGCTGTTTCATGACTTTTGCCATGGCCAGCCCCATTGGCCCGGCCCCGATCAGTGCAAATCGACCCTGATCGATGTCCCCCTGAGTGTTTGTCATTGTGTCTCCCTCAAATTTCCCTTAGATTGGACGAATGTTCAAATTAAGGCAAGCATCGCCATGGAATTCGAATTCACTCCGGAAAAACAAAGGCTAAGGGCGCCGTCGCTGCGGTCGTTGGAGACACGGGCAAAGATTCTCGACGCGGCCGAACGGCTGTTTGCGGAGCGGGGATTCGACGGGACCTCGATGCGGGACATCGCGGCCGAGGCCGAAGTTCGGGTGGGCTTGGTGTCCCATCACGCGGGCAACAAGGCCGCGTTGTTTCACGTTGTAGTAGCGCGCCGGGCCGATACGCTGGCGCAGCGCCGGATCGAGGCGTTGGAGGCGCGAAAGGTGCAGGGTCCGGTGGATTTGCGCGCCGTTCTGGATTGCTTCCTGACGCCCTATCTGGAGCTGGCGCGTGATGGCGGGCCGCAATGGATGGCCTATGCACGTTTGGTGGCCTATGTCTCGGCCGATGCGCGCTGGCGGTCATTGGCGATGGTGTGTTTTGATCCGACCGCGCAGCGTTTCGTGGATGAGATTGCATCGCTGTATCCGCGTGCTTCGAAACGGCGCATCGCGGCGGGGTTCGTCTATTCCGTTGCCGGTTTGCTGGCGCAGATCACGTCAGGCTGGCGGGTTGAGGCGCTGGGCGGTGAAGGTCCGCGCATGCGGGTTGCGGATGACCGGGTGCTTCTGGATTTCTGCGTGGCCGGGATTGAGGCATCGATGGGCTGAATGCCTTCACTGCTGCCCGGATTTGTTCCTGGGTTTAACGCGGGTCATCCAGCTCCAGCGGAAAACGGCGTGGCATCAGGCCGGCCTGGAACCATGTGACAAAGCTTTCGATCGAGTAGACCGGCAACCCGGTACGCTTGCGCACGTCGGCTGCGTAAGGGACCATATTCGTGCACTCCAGCACAATGGCGCCTGCGTCGGGTTCGCTGGCCATGATCTGATCCGCTGCATCCAGCATGTCCTGACGGCAGGCGGCAAAGTCGATCTCGGCCGCATCGCCTAGGATGTCGCGGGTGAAGACACGACCCGCATCGGTGCCATAAACGGGTGTATCCACAGGCACATTTGCAGCGCACAGGTGGGCATCGGTCAGCGTCGCCTTTGAAATTGTCAGGACCACCGTCTTCTTCCCCGGCGGCAGCATTGCTTGGACCATCGGCACCTGCATCAGCGAAGATGTCGCCACCGGCACGCCAAGCGCTTCGCGCAGCTCATCCTGCACCAGCGCCAGAAATCCGCAATTGGTGGTGATCCCGTCGGCGCCGGTAGCAACCAGATCCTTCCCGGCCTCGATGAAGACATCCAGAAGCTCTTTAGGATTGCCACGCACCACCTTGTCGGGGGAGGCGCCACGCACCACGCGGTAATGCACCGGGAAGGGCCAGGTCAGCGCATTGCCCATGTCGCCGGGAATGCGGGGAAACCGGGTTTCCAGCATCAGTATGCCGACCGAGGCTCCGAAAACAGTTTTGCCGCCGCTGAAGGTAGACATGGGTGGAAACCTCTCAGAATTCAGGGACATAGAGTTGGGCATAGGCGTCGCGCACCGCCTGGGTTGCGCCTTCGCGTCGCCGTTCGATATGGGCGCGCATCTGGGCTGTCGCTTCGTCAGGGTTGCGGGCCGCAATGGCATCCAGAATGCGGCGATGCGCCGACACCATTGTCTGCCCGTCATTGGCGGTTTCACGCAGGCGCTTCAGGTCGATCAGGCGGATATAGCGGATCCGGTCGTTGAGATTGGCCAGCATCCGCGTCAGCTCTCCGTTTCCCGACAGCGCGGCAAGTTGCGCGTGAAACCGTTCGTCCATCGCCAGCAGCGATTCCGGGTCGGCGTCGGGGGTGTAGTCCGGCGCGATCTCGTCCAGCTCGGAAAGCAAGGCGGCGATATCCGTATCCGCGCCGCGTTCGCAGGCCAGGCGCACGGCTTCGACCTCGACCGCGACGCGCGCCTCGTAAAGGTCCATCACCAGTTCGGGCGAAAGCGACCGGCAAAAGAATCCGCGCCCGGATTGGAAGGTCAGGAAGCCTTCGGCCACCAGCCGGTTCAGCGCCTCGCGGATCGGGGTGCGCGAGGCGTTGAGCTGCGTGGCCAGCGCGCTTTCATTGATCCGTGCGTCCGGTTTGAATGCGAAATCCGACGCCATGCGCCTGAGTGGCTCATAGAGCCGGTCCACGTTGCTTTCAGATTTGGGGCTTTCAGATTTCGCCATTCGGGGGCGCCTTTCGCGTCCTTGAGTTGGGGGTGACCATAAACCGGGATTGACTCGTGTGCAATATTGCATTTTAAGCTGTATACAATTTTGAACACAGTGTGAAATGAATGGCTCGAGGCGGGCCTTGGATCCAAGGGAGAGACCCGGATGGAAAACCAGATGAATGGCGCCGAGGCGATGGTGCGCATGCTCGAAGCGCAGGGCGTGGAGCATATCTTTGGCCTGTGCGGCGACACCACGCTGCCGTTTTATGACGCGATGCTGCGGCTGGATCACAACATCACTCATGTGCTGACCCGCGACGAACGCTGCGCCACCTATATGGCCGACGGCTACTCCCGCGTGACCGGCAAGGTGGGCGTAGCCGAAGGCCCCTCGGGTGGCGGCGCGACCTATATCCTGCCGGGTCTGATCGAGGCCTCGGAAAGCTCCTACGCGGTGCTGGGCATCACAACCGACATTTCGGTGGCGTCTTACGGGAAATACCCGCTGACCGAGGTCAATCAGGAGGCGCTGATGGCGCCGCTGACCAAGTGGAACACGGTGATCAAACGCTCCGACCACATCCCGCGTATGGTGCGCGCGGCGTTCCGGGCGATGACCACGGGGCGGTCGGGTGCGGCCCATATCGGTCTGCCCTATGACGTGCAGTATGATGCGGTTGACCCGTCGGACATCTGGGCCGATGGCGCGACCAACAGCTATCCCGCATACCCCCAGGCCCCGGCTCCCGGCGCGGCGCAGGCGGCGGTTGAGGCGATCCTTTCGGCGAAAAACCCGCTGATCGTCTGCGGCGGCGGCGTGGTGATTGCGGGCGCGATGGAGGAACTGGACCGGCTCGCCACCCGTCTGGACATTCCGGTTGCGACTTCGATCTCGGGCCAGGGTTCGCTGGCGGAAACCCACCCCAACTGCCTGGGCGTGGTGGGGTCGAACGGCGGCACCGATGAGACCTGGGAGATGATGGAGGCCGCGGATCTGGTGATCTTCATGGGCGCGCGCGCTGGTTCCACCACCACCGCCCGGTGGGAGGCCCCCAAGCCCGGCACCCGCATCGTGCATTTCGACAATGATCCGATGGTCATGAACGCCAACTACCAGACCGAAGTCGCCGTTGTGGGCGACCTGCGCCTGGCCCTGGCCGAGGTCAACGCGGTGCTGGATGCGCGCGATCAGGGTGCCGATACCTTTGGCGGCGCGGCGGCGATTGCCGAAAAGAAGGCACGCAAGTTCGAGATCTTCAACAAGCTGGCGCAATCCTCCGAGGCTCCGATCCGTCCCGAACGGGTGATTCAGGCGCTGATGAACACTTTGCCCGAAGACGCCACGGTGGTGTCGGACCCCGGCACCAGCTGTCCCTACTTCTCGGCTTACTACCAGCTGCCCAAACCCGGTCGCCACTTCATCACCAACCGTGCCCATGGCGCGCTGGGCTATTCGCTGTCGGCCGCACTTGGCGCCTGGTTCGGGCGGCCCACGTCGAAAACCGTGGCGCTGATGGGCGATGGCTCGTTCGGCTTTACCGTTGGTGAGCTGGAGACCATCTGCCGGTCGCGGGCGCCGATCACCTATATCGTGTTCTCGAATTCAAACTTTGGGTGGATCAAGGCCAGCCAGTTCGCGGACAAGGACGCGCGCTATTACAATGTCGATTTCAACCGAACCGACAACGCCGCCATTGCTGCTGCTTACGGTGTGAAATCCTGGCGCGTCGAAAACCCCGACGATCTGGAGCGCGTCCTACGCGAGGCCATCGCCCATGACGGTCCAACCCTGATCGACGTGGTCACTCAGGCGCTGGAAGAAAGCAACGCTCCGGTCCGTCGCTGGATGGGGTGAGCACAGTTCAGGAAACGCTCCGGGGGGAGCGTTTCAGGCGCAAACGGCGGAGCCCAGGGCAGGAACGTCGTCTGCAGACGATACGATAAGGCGCTGGGAAACCCGTTCCATCATTCATTCTGCCCAAAAACTCCGGGGTGAATGCACCGTCGGCGCAGGGGGGCAGCGCCCCTTCACCCTTGGCCAGAAGGCTCAGCGCCAGATCGGGTTTGACCAGGCGCGTTTTCCAGCGGCGTCAAGTACGGTGACGCGCATCCAGGGGCTGCTGCGCAACGCGTCCAATGGAATGCTGGCATGTGTCATACTCTGGCCGAACTGTGCCTGCGAGGCGCAACCATGGCCCTGGACGACAATGGTGCTGGCGGCCGAGCAATGAATGTCCAGATGGTCGCGCGTAACCGAGACAGCTTTGATTTCGGGGCCCTGGCTGGCATAGAAATGGCCGTCTTTCAGGGCTTCCAGCAAAGCTTCGGGGCTGTTTTCCTCAGCCTTGACCATGACCCAACCTCCGAAAGCATCCGGCCAGTGGAAATGCGCATCGTCTGTGGCGATCAGAGAGACATCGCGGAATTTGGACAACAGAAGGTCGGCCATATGCTGCCCGTCGCCCCGGTCGGTTCCTGTGGCACAGGTGTGGTTGTAGATCTCGACCGCATGTGCACGCTCCAACGACAGGGCATCGTCCTGCGTCAGGCCAGACCAATGCGGGTGCGCCATGGCAACAAAGGCCCCGGCGTCGGCGGCACGGGCGGCCAGTTCAGGGCCTGTTTCCTGGCCATCAATGGTGTGAAAGTCGGGCGAATTCGAAGGCGCAAAATCTTCGGGTAGACCCACGGCAAGAATGTGCCACAAGTCCCCGTTCTCCTGTGTGCCTGAATGCAGTTCGGCCCCCAGGAGCGTGGTAAAGACCTCGTCCCGGAATTCGGTCGTGTCAGTGATGGGATAGCCATAGCGCCCGACAAAATGGTCGGTCAACGCAATGAAATCATAGCCTTCCGCCTTGTAGCGGCGGCAGACCTCTTCCGGCGACAGGGCGCCGTCGGACAGGTTGGAGTGGCAGTGCAGGTTGCCGCGGTAGAAATGGCCCGGGGCAGCAAAGGCGGGGGTGAGCATTTGGATCTCCGTTCAAGTCTGCCCGTCCCCTAACGCGGTTTCACAATGGTTTTGTGACGCCGTTCAGGGGGCGGGTCAGTCCGGAGATCGAACCGTTTCAGGCCGCGCGCAGGCCCAGGATTTCACGCGTTTGCGTCCAGGTTGCGACGGGGCGTTCGTACTTCTCGCACAGCTCGACCGCGCGGCGCACCAACGCGGCGTTCGAGGGGGCCAGCGTGTTCCGATCCAGCCGCATGTTGTCCTCCAATCCCGTTCGGGTGTGACCGCCCGCAGCGATGGACCATTCGTTCACGGCCAGCTGGTTGGCGCCGATGCCAGCAGCGCACCATTCCGCCTGCGGTGCCCGGGACTGCATTGTTTTCACGTAGAAATCAAAGACCTCCCTGTCGGCGGGCATGGCGTTCTTCACGCCCATGACGAATTGAACATACAGCTTGCCATGCAGTTTGCCTTCGTCGTGCATGCGGATTGCCTGCAGGATGTGCGACAGGTCGAATGCTTCGATCTCTGGCGTGATCTCATAGGTCTGCATTTCGCCCGAGAGCCAAGCCACCAGGTCGGGGGAGTTTTCATAAACCCGGGTGGGGAAGTTGTTCGAACCGACCGACAGTGATGCCATATCGGGGCGCAGGGACAGCATGCCGCCGCGTTCGCGGCCCGCACCGGACCGGCCGCCGGTGGACAGCTGGATAACCATGCCGGGGCAGTGTTTCTTGAGGCCCTCAACCAGACGGGCAAACTTTTCCGGATCCGATGTCGGGGTCTGGTCATCATTGCGCACGTGGCAATGCGCAATAGATGCGCCTGCTTCGAATGCTTCATGGGTGCTTTCGATCTGCTCTTCCACCGTGATCGGCACGGCGGGGTTGTTTTCCTTGGTCGGAACCGATCCGGTGATTGCAACGCAGATGATGCAGGGTTTGCCCATGAGATTGTCTCCATTCTGACTGGCACTGGTTCAGGCACAGTGACTGACTTAGCGGTTTAACGGCTGACCTGCCAGAGGGGGCGAACTTCTTGCCGCCGACCAAATCGTGTCTTCAGCCCGCCTGAACCGAGGCAACAGCCATGTCGGCCAGTTGGTCGGCCACGGCGATGTTGAATGCTTCGGAATTGTCGTCGCGCAGTTGGTACCAGAAGATCGGCGCGTTGAGCAGCGTCAGGATACTGGCCATGGCGACCCTAGGATCGCCGCGATGGGCAAAGGTGCCATCGTCGATGCCGCGTTTTATCACCTCCAGAAACAGGCTGGCGTAGTGGCGCTGTTCCTTGTGCAGTTGATCGCGCAGCGTCTGTTCGTAATCAGTTGGGGATTTGGGGACTACTGAGGCGTAACTTTGCAGAACCACCTTGTGATAGGGTAGGGTTCGCAGCACTTCGAGCACGTGGGTGCGCGACATGTCATGCAGGCAATCCGCAGGTGGGGCCGCCGGATCAACCACCGGGGCGACCGCCTGATAGGTAAACCGCGCGGCCCTGAGTTGGACCGCGCTTAGCAGTGCGCCTTTGGACGGAAAATGGTGATAAATCCGACCCTTGGTCGATCCAAGATGAGCTGCAATATCGTCAATCGACGCGCTGTCGCAGCCCAATGTCATAAAGCAGTGGGCCGCCGCATCCAGGATCTGGCTTTTCGATGTGGACAGGGTTTCAAGCATGGGCGTCCGGTTGTCGCGCGGTTGATCAGCACACCTATCAGAGGAGAACCCCGGGGATCAAACGGAACGCAACGTAGGGGAATGACGCTACGAAACAGCAGTACGCCCGCAAAACTGACGCTGGGTCGCAAGCTGCTCAGCCGGATTGACAGGAAAAAAACATACTCGCTAGTCTGTTTTTCAAGCGCTGTCACAAAGACGCCCTCACTCAAGAAGGGTGCTTGTGGATCTCGGCGCGCCGCCCGGGAGGAAATCGGGCAGGATACCGCCCGGCCTGGGTGGAGGGAGGACAATTTGGACGTATTGCAGCTGCTGGTAAGCGGCCTTGCGAATGGCTGTGTCTACGGCCTGATCGCGCTTGGCTTTGTGTTGATCTACAAGGCGACCGAAGCCGTGAATTTCGCACAGGGTGATTTCATGATGCTGGGGGCCTTCATCACCCTGGGTCTGACCAACGCTCATCACATGGGGCTGCCGTTCTGGGTGGCGGCGCCTCTAGCGATCGGGATCATGGCACTTCTGGGATACTTGCTGGACTTCTTCGTATTGCGTCACCTGTTTGGGCAGAGCCAGACGGCGGTTGTTATCCTGACCATCGCTTTGGGTTTTGTGATCCGCTTTGTGGCCGGTGTGATCTGGGGACATGAGCCGCAGACACTGGAAAGCCCGTTGGCACTAGGCGACATCAAGATGGGTGGCGTTGTGCTGGGCATGGCGGATGTGGCGGTGATCGTCGTGACCGTTCTGCTGACGCTTTTCCTGTACCAGTTCTTCCAACGCACCAAGCTGGGTCTGGCCATGCAGGCAGCCAGTCAGAACCAAATGGCAGCTTACTATATGGGCGTACCGGTCAAACGGGTGCAGGGCATGATCTGGGGTCTGGCCGGCGCAGTTGCGGCCGTTGCCGGGATCCTGTTCGCGTCCAAAGGGGCAATTGATCCGAATGCGGGCCTGTTGGGGATCAAGGCCTTTGCCGCTGCCGTGATCGGCGGCTTCGGATCGTTGCCCGGCGCGCTGGCGGGGGGCTTGATCGTGGGAGTGATCGAGCCCTTCGCCGCGCGCTATCTGGCGGCGGGTTATTCGCAGATTGCACCTTACGCGCTGTTGCTGGCGGTTCTGATCTTCCGTCCGCACGGTCTGTTCAGCCAGGTTCGGGTTAAGAAGGTCTGATCCATGCGCATTCACTTCAAAACGTCTTATGAGCATGACATCCGCCTGTTTCCCGACCGCTGGTCTTTTGGTGTCTATGCGGCACTTCTGATCCTGGCCGTGCTGCTGCCCTTTCTGATCGGAGAGTTCTATCTGGGTGAGGTCACCAACGTTCTGATCTGGGCCATTGCGGGTCTGGGTCTGATGTTGCTGACCGGGCAGACCGGGCAGGCCAGCCTAGGGCACGCGGCATTTTTGGCGGTGGGCTGTTATGCAAACACGATCCTGATCGAGCAGGGCGTGCCTTTCATCATTGCCTTCCCGCTGGCAGGGGTCATCACCGGTCTGGTCGGTGTGGTAATCGCCATACCGGTGCTACGGCTGCACGGAATTTATCTGGCGATTGCGACCATCGCGCTGTCCATTCTGGCCGATGACATCATCGTGTTGCTGGAACCGTGGACCGGGGGTGTTTCGGGCAAATTCCCCGAAGTGATCAACATCTTCGGGTTCGAAATCGAGCGTTGGACCATGCCAACCCGGTTCTACTATCTGGTGCTGGTCGTTACCGTTGTCTGCACGCTGTTTTACCGCAACTTGCTGCGGTCGCCTTTGGGCCGGGCCTTTGCCGCGGTGCGCGATAGCGAAGTGTCGGCCACAGCAATGGGCGTGCACATCGCGCGGACCAAGGGCACGGCCTTTGGCCTCAGCTGCATGATCACCGGCTGGGCGGGCGCGCTGATGGGGTATTATGCTGGCACGTTTAATAACGAGACCTTCTCGCTGGTGATTTCGATCACGCTTCTGATGATGATCGTGATTGGTGGGCTGGGATCCATTCACGGCGCGTTCTTTGGCGCGGTTGTGGTGGCGTTCCTGCCGCAGGCGCTTTCCATCGGCAAGGATCTGTTCATCGGCGGAAGTGTCGCCATTCCAGGGCTGGAAACCGGGGTGTTCGGGTTGATCCTGATCCTGTTCATCCTGTTCGAACCCATGGGCATCTATGGTCGATGGATGAAGATCCGCATCTGGTTCGAACTGTTCCCCTTTGCTCGCAAGGACATGTTCAAGCGGCAGAAGAGCTATCTGAAGACGGAGCGTTTGAGATGAGCCTTTTGGAGATCCGGAACGCGACGCTGAAATTCGGGGGCGTGGTGGCGGTGAACGATCTGTCGTTCTCGGTCGAGGAGGGCGAGGTTTATGCCATCGTCGGGCCGAACGGGGCAGGCAAGTCCACAGTCTTCAACCTGATATCGCGGTTCTACGAACCTTTTGCGGGGTCGTTCCAGTTCGACGGCGGCAACCTGCTGGATTGCAAGGCCGATGAGGTTGCCGACCTGGGGATCGCGCGGACGTTTCAGAATATCGAGCTGTTCGACCATGCGACGGTTCTGCAAAACCTGCTGGTCGGACGGCACCGTCACCGCAAGTCCAACCTTGTCGAGGAGCTTTTCTTTGCCCCTCGTGTCCGGCGCGAAGAGCATGCTCACCGCGAGGCGGTGGAGGAGGTGATCGACTTCCTCGACCTGCAACCGTATCGCGACAAGATGATTGCCGGTTTGCCATATGGTGTCCGCAAGGTGGTCGAGCTGGGACGGGCGCTGGCCTCGGGGCCCAGGCTACTGTTGCTTGATGAACCGGCCTCGGGACTGAGCGTCGAGGAAACGCAGGACATGCGCTGGTGGATTGACGACATCCGCAAGCAGATGGGGATCACGGTTTTGATGGTGGAACATGACATGGGGCTGGTGTCGAGCGTGTCGGACCGGGTGCTGGCTCTGGCAGACGGGGCCAAGCTGGCCGAAGGCACACCGGCCGAGGTGCAGTCGAACCCGGCCGTGATCGAAGCCTATCTGGGCGCGGGGGCAGCGTGATGGCCGAGACATTGTTGGAGGTCAAGAACCTCGAAAGTTTCTATGGTCCGATCATGGCAATCAGGGGCGTGTCGCTGAAGGTGGACAAGGGCCAGATCGTTACCGTGCTGGGCGCAAATGGCGCGGGAAAATCCACGCTGCTGAAAACGATTTCGGGCATCATGGATCCCGAAAAGGGCGAGATCATCTTTGAAGGCCAGCACATTCAGGGGCGGGAGCCGCACCGGATCGTGCAGTCGGGCATTGTGCATGTGCCCGAAGGGCGTGAAGTCTTTCCACTGCTGACGGTCGAGGAAAACCTGAGCCTTGGTGCTTATACCCGCAGCGACAAGGCCGAGATCGAAAAGGACCGGCAGCTGGTGTTCGATTACTTTCCGATCCTGGCCGAACGGCGCGGGCAGGAGGCCGGGACACTGTCGGGCGGGCAGCAACAGATGCTGGCCATCGGACGGGGGTTGATGCTGCGGCCCAAGATCATGTTGTTGGACGAGCCGTCACTGGGCCTGTCGCCTTTGCTGGTGCAGGAGATCTTTGGCATCTTGAAACGGCTGAACGCGGACGAACATGTCACCATGATGCTGGTTGAGCAGAACGCTCGCATTGCGTTGGATGCTGCGGATTTCGGCTATGTGATGGAGATCGGCCGGATCGTGATGGAGGGCACTGCGAACCGGCTGATGGAAAGCGATGACATCAAGGATTTCTACCTGGGACACCAGGAGGAAGGCCAGCGCGGCGAACGGCGCTGGAAGCGCAAGAAGACGTGGCGGTAAGAGGAGGGGAACGACATGAACATGCAGGCCCATCCGCAAGTCGAACTCTATGGGGTTCAGTTCAATGCCACCCCGGGGCAGAAGCCCATTCTGGTCGATGGCTGCGACACGATCCCGAAACTGTTCCAGGCCCGCTGTGCCGAGCTTGGGGAACGCACGGCGCACCGGGAAAAGGATTTCGGCATCTGGAAAAGCTATTCTTGGCGCGATTATTGGGACCATGCCAAATGGTTGGGGCTGGGGCTGAAGGCGCTGGGGTTGCAACGGGGTGAAGTTGTCTCGATCCTCAGCGAGGACCGCAAGGAATGGCTTTATGCCGATATGGGTATTCAAGCTGTGGGCGGCGTTGCCTCGGGCGTATACACCACCGACTCGGCCAGCCAGTTGGCCTATCTGATCAACGACAGCGACAGCCGGTTCCTGTTCGTCGAGGATGACGAGCAGCTCGACAAGTATCTGGAAATCCAGGACGAGGTGCCGGGCCTTTTGAAGGTGATCATCATGGAGCGCGAGGGGCTGCATGATCTGCGGCACGAAAAGTGCGTCTTCATTGATGAACTGTATGACACCGGTCGCGCGCATGAAGCGGAACACCACGGCGACTTTGAGGCCGAGATTGCCAAGTCCCAGCCAGAAGACATCGCTCTGCTGATCTACACCTCGGGGACGACGGGCATGCCCAAAGGGGCAATGATCAGCAGTGAGAATGTGTTGGCGACCATCGAGTCCGGGGCGCGAGGGCTGGCCGTCTTCCCGGATGATGAACAGCTGTGTTTCCTGCCGCTGTGTCACATCCTTGAACGCAATGTCTCGGTCAACTTTCCGCTGGCTGCGCGCAGTACGGTGAATTTTGCCGAAAGCCCGGAAACCGTGTTCGACAATATGCAGGAAGTATCGCCGTCGACCTTCTTTGCAGTGCCACGCGTGTGGGAGAAGGTCTATTCCCGCGTGCTGGTCCTGGGGCAGGAGGCGACATTCATGGGCCGTTGGGCCTTTGCGCAGGCGATCAAGGCCGGGGAAGCGCGGGCCGATTACGTGATGCAGGGCAAGCCGGTGCCGGGCGGGGTGGCTACGCGCTATGCCGTCTGGGATTTTCTGGTGCTGCGCAATCTGCGGCGGATGCTGGGCATGGACCGGCTGCGACGTGGTGGCACCGGGGCGGCGCCGATTTCGCCGGAATTGCTGAAGTGGTACTGGTCGATCGGCGTGCCTTTGGTTGAAGGCTACGGGATGACCGAAAACACCGGTTTGTCCACGATCAACACGCTGGATGTGAACCGGCCCGGCACCGTAGGGCAGGCGATCGACGGGGTAGATATTCGTATCGCCCCGGATGGTGAGATACAGACCTTGGGTGCCAACAACTTCAAGGGCTATTGGCGCAACAATGAAAAGACCGCCGAAACGTTCACCGAAGACGGCTGGCTGCGCACCGGTGATGTGGGTCGAATTGATGACGACGGGTTCGTGACCATCACCGGGCGGATCAAGGACATCATCATCACCGCAGGCGGCAAGAACATCACTCCGGCCGAAATCGAAAGCCGGTTGAAGTTCAGCCACTACATCTCTGATGCCGTGGTGATCGGAGATCAGAAGAAATACCTGACCTGTCTGATCATGATCGATCAGGAAAACGTGGAAAAATTCGCGCAGGACAATAAGATACCTTTCAGTGACTTTGCTTCGCTCTGTGCGGCGCAGGCCGTGGTGGACCTGATCGGCAAGGAGGTCGAGGCGGTGAACAAGGAGTTCGCCCGCGTCGAGCAGATCAAGGATTTCCGCCTGATCAACGTGCTGTTGACCGCAGAAGACGAGGAACTGACTGCAACCATGAAGCTCAAGCGCAGCTTTGTGGAGAAGAAACACAAGGCGCTGATTGACCAGATGTATTGAAGCGCGGACCACCGCGCCAATTGACACAAGGGAGGAAAGTTCATGAAGAAAGTGACATCCACGCTGTTGGCTGCGGCGATGGCTGCGGGCCTGGGGAGCGCGGCGCAGGCCGAAACCCAAGGCGTGAGCGACAGTGAAGTGGTGATCGGCTCGGTCAATGACCTGAGCGGTATCTTTGCGGCTGTGGGCGTACCTGCGGTCAACGGCGCCAATATGCGCTTTGACGAGGTGAACGCAGCGGGTGGGGTGCATGGCCGCCAGATCCGCTTTGTGGTCGAAGACAACGGCTATCAGATCCCGCGCGCCATGCAGGGCTACAACAAGCTGCTGAACCGCGATCAGGTTTTTGCCATGCTGCTGTCGCTGGGCACCCCGATGAATATCGCGGGGTTCAAGCTGCTGGATCCCAAGGGTATCCCGAATGTCGGCCCGCTGTCTGCCGCGCGTCAGATGTTGCAGGATCCGGTGGACAACAAATTTATCGGCTTTTCCAGCTACTGGGATCAGGTGCAGGTCGGGGTGACCTATCTGGCCGGTGAATTCGATGCCAAGGAAATCTGCACGATGTATATCCCGTCGGATTTCGGCAAGGAAATTTCGGAAAGCACCAAGGATGTGACTGCTTCGCTAGGGCTGACCATGGCGGGGGAGACCACGCACAAACCCGACGAGTTGGATTTTGTAGGCTCGCTGACCAAGCTGAAGGACGCAGGCTGCGATGTCGTCACCATGGCGCTGGGCGTGCGGCAGGGCATTACCGTCGTGGGTACTGCCAAGAAGCTGGGTTGGACGGACGTTAAGTTCATGAACACCTCGGCCGGGTTCCTTGAGCCTGTGGCACAGGTGCCGGGTGGTGTGACCGACGGACTTTATGCGGCGGCAGGTTGGGTTGACCTGTACTCGCGCGCGTCCGAGCCGGCCCCGGCCAAGTTCATTGCGGATTACAAGGAAAAATTCGGCCAGCCCGCCAGCGGCTTTGCCATGCTGGGCTATTCGGCAGCGGACACTCTGGTCCGTGCTTTGGAGGCTGCTGGTCCCGACCTGACGCATGAAAGCTTCATCGCGGGGATGGAGACGCTGGATTACAAGGACGATCTGACGGATTCGCAGATTACCTATGGCCCAGATGATCACCGTGGCGCCGATGACATCGTGATCTCGGTGGTTGAAGGTGGCACTTGGAAGCTGGTCACGCGGCAATAAATCTCGTAGAAACATCACACTGCAAGAGGCCGGAGATTACTCTGGCCTCTTTGCTTTTCAGATCTCCCTTGAAACAATCACATTCAGATGTGATTATTTGATGAGCTTGGGAGATCGCCATGAAATTCAACCGTCGCCATTTTCTGTCCACTGCTGCCGCTGCTGTTACGACAGGCGCGGTGTCTACACTCAATGCGCCGAAACTATGGGCTGCGTCCGAGATGACATTGGGCAGCGCCACGCTGCAGACCTTGTCCGATGGCTATCTGACTCTGCCGCCTGAGTTCATCTTTGGTCCGATGCCGAAAGATCAGTTGCAGAGCGTTCTTGCCACTTATGAGATCGGCGACAGCCTGACGCCGGATTGTAATGTGACTTTACTTCGGGACGGCAACACCGTGGCTCTGTTCGATGTCGGGGCCGGAACCGCCTTTCAAGACAGTGCAGGGCAATTGCTGGGTGCGTTGGAGGCGGCAGGATTGACGCCCGAGGATGTGACCCATGTGATCTTCACCCATGCGCACCCGGACCACCTGTGGGGCGTCTTGGACGATTTCGACGACCCCTTGTTTCTGAACGCCCAACACATGATGGGGCAGGTGGAATGGGAGTACTGGTTCGACCCTGACACCGTGAACACCATTCAGTCCGAGCGGGCAAGCATGGCCGTCGGCGCCCGTCGTCGGATGGAAGTGTTGGAGGATCAGATCACCTTGTTCCAGGACGGGGACGAGGTTCTGCCCGGTGTTGCGGCCCTTGCCAGTCATGGGCACACGCCCGGCCACATGGCGTTCGAGGTTCGGCAGGGTTCGGATGCGGCTATGATTGTCGGGGATGCGATCGGCAATCACCATGTCGGCTTTGCCAAGCCGGATTGGCGATCAGGATCGGACCAGGATCAAGAAATGGGCGTCCAAAGCCGCAAGATGCTTTTGGATCGGTTGGCGTCGGAGCAGATGGCGTTGATCGGCTTCCATTTGCCGGACGGGGGAATCGGCCGGGCAGAACGGGATGGTACTGGATATAGGTTTGTTTCAGAATAGGAATGCCGTCTAACCATCTTTGGATCAGTCTGCACGATACACGCCAAGGCTGAGTCGAGTGGGCGTCAGCTTTGCCGCTGTGTTGAGCAAATAGCTCCGGAGAACCGTAAAAAAATCGCAAAATGAGGGGGGTAACAAATTCCCGAAGCGGGATATTTCTGCGAAAAGATAACCATTTGGTAAAAATATATCTTGGAGCAGTTCTCGTGAAACGCGTATTGAGTGTCCGGTTGTCAGATGGGTTTTGGGCAGAGGCTCCGGA
Source organism: Paracoccaceae bacterium (assembly GCA_014872875.1). Classification (GTDB taxonomy): domain Bacteria; phylum Pseudomonadota; class Alphaproteobacteria; order Rhodobacterales; family Rhodobacteraceae; genus Aliisedimentitalea. The sequence continues at coordinate 15,050 of WKFI01000010.1, read as the reverse complement.
GGGTAGAGCGCTTGTTCTTGGCGCCAAACAACAGGCTTTGCTCGCACTTCTCTGCACCGCTCCGGGTGGAGCGCGGACAAGGGTGTTTCTGGAAACAACCTTGTGGAGCCGCGCGCAACCCGAACAGGCCAAGGCCAGCCTGCGCACGGCGTTAAGCACTTTGCGAAAAAACATGGGTGAGGCAGCATCGGATCTTTTGATAGCCGACCGGGAGACGGTGATCCTTGATCTGGCACGGGTCGATGTTCAGGGGAGCGAATCCGGAAGCGCGTTTCTGGCCGGTTTTGCCTTGTCGCACGAGCCGCGATTTGCCGACTGGTTGGATTCGATCCGGCACCGCACAGTTTCGCCAGAGCACGTGCAAAGAACCGAGCAGTTGCAGGAGCCGCGTTTGCGGCGCCAGGAATTTGCTGAGGTCCTGCCTTCGATTGCAGTGCTGCCGATCATCAACCGGAACTCGCAGGCGGCGCTGGATCCTTTGGGGTCGATACTGTCAGAAGAACTGACGCGCCTGCTGGCCCGGTCTCAGGCGTTCAGTGTCACATCGTATCTCACCATGCGGCAGTTCGATCCGCGCACGACACGAGCCTGCGATGTGGCGACCGCCTGCCGTGTTCAGTATCTGCTGTCAGGCACCGTGTATGTGAGTGGTCAGAATTATCGCCTGACCGCCGACCTTCAGGAAGCGGGCACCGGACAAGTATTCTGGTCTCGCGACTTTTCGGGCACCATTGCCGAATTGCTGTCAGGGCAGGACGAGGAGTTGCGCCGCTTGACCCAGCAGATAGGGCGGACAGCGTCCGCCGAGGCAGTGCGGCTGACGCGGTTCAGGCCGCTTGAAGATCTGGACAACCACAGCCTTTTGATGGCGGCGATTGCATTGATGCAGGACCCTCAGCCAGGGTGTTTCGACAATGCGCACGAGCTGTTTTTGCTGCTGTTGCAGCGCGAACCCGACCATGTGCTGGTTTTGACCTGGCTGGGATTCTGGCATGTCATGCGGGCTGAGACCGGAATGTCCCAGGATGCCGCGGCGGATCGATCCGAGGCCTTGTCTCTGGCGGACAAAGCGCTGGAACGCGACGCGGGGTTTTCGTTGGCCTGGACGCTGAAAGGGTTGGCGGGCAGCCATTTGTCCGGCGCATACGACGCCGCGATCGTTGCTTATGATCAGGCGCTCATGGACAATCCCAATGAAACCCTTGCCCTGTTGCTGAAGGGGACGATCCGTGCGTTGCAGGGCAAAACCGAGGAAGCGCTGGCATTGACGACGCAGGCCTGGACCTTGTCACCGCTGGATCCACAAGCATTCTTCTTCGACAGCCTGTCGGCCACGGTTCAGCTTGCCGCGCAGGACTTCGATCAGGCAATTTCCCTAGTCGATCGATCGATGTCACGGCATGGCGTCCAGCCGACCCAGCTTCAGACCAAAGCAATAGCGCTGGAGCTGTCCGGCAGGCGGGACGAGGCGCGGCGTGTCGTGGGGGATCTGATGCGGGTAAAGCCGGGTTTCACGGTTGAGCAATATCTCCGCGAAACCCACGCTGCGAACGCAAAGACCGGTCAACGCTGGGCGCAGGCGTTGAATGCTGCGGGCGTTCCAGAATGAGTTCTTGCTCAACCCCCAGTGACCCGTCCTGAACCAGTGCGCGTCTGGTTGGACGTATCACCAATGAACTTGCAGGTGAGGCGCGCCAGTTCCGGCCCTACATCCTCCTGCAGGAAATGCCCGGCATTTGGCAGCACCGTGTGTGCCTGCCCCGCTGCGCCGGGCAGCCGCTTTTGAAACACCCGGTCGATCCCGGCCATGATCTTGTCATCGGCGCCAAAGGCGGTCAGTACCGGGGTCTCAAGCGTTTCGAGAACCTTCCAGGCAGCCCGGTTGGGGGCCGATGCAGGATTATCCGGCGTATCCGGGACCAGCATGGGAAATTGACGAGCACCCGCCTGATAGGTGGCGTCGGGGAAGGGGGCGTCGTAAGCGGCCACTTCCTCGTCAGTCAATTTCGTTGATGTGCCGCCATAGACGATGCGCCCGGCGGGAAAGGGATCGACGGTTTGACTGAATTCGCGCCAACCCTCGAACGCTGCCCCCATCGGCTGGTCGCCCGTGGGCAGAGCGGTGTTGGCCACGACCACGCGTGCAAAGCGTTCCGGGTTTTCGGCCCAGAGCCGCAAACCGATCAGCCCGCCCCAATCCTGACAGACCAGGGTGATGTCGCGCAGGTCCAGTTTGCGCAGAACCTGGGTCATCCAATCCACATGGGATTGATAGCTGTAATCTGACCGTTCAACCGGCTTGTCGGACTTTCCGAACCCGATCAGGTCGGGCGCAATGACCCTGTGACCAGCGTCGGTAAACACCGGGATCATGTGACGATAGAGGTAGGACCAGCTGGGTTCACCATGCATGCACAGCACCGGAGCGCTGTCAGCGGGGCCTTCGTCCAGATAATGCATCCGCAAATCGGTGCCATCCGCGGCTGAGATATTCAGATAGTTTGGGGCAAAGGGATAGTCTTTCAGGTTGTCGAACCTGGCGTCAGGTGTTCTGAGAACTTGCATTTGCGTGGCTCCTCCCGTTTCAATTCCAGCCTAACAGAGAGGCTGATTTGGGCCACCGGAACGCCACGACAGAAAGGACACGGAAATGAAAGCGATCACCTACAGAAGCTTTGGCCCCGCCCGCGATGTGCTGCAGGTCGAAGAGATCGCCTGCCCCGCTCCGGCGCCGGGAGAGGTGACCGTGGACATCGTTTGCTCGGCTGTGAACCCGTCGGATGTCAAAGCGCGGGCAGGGGCGCGGGTGGGCGTGACCGAATTGCCCTGGCCTTTCATCATTCCCCATTCTGATGGGGCAGGGGTGATCTCGGCTGTGGGGGACGGCGTGGATCCGGGGCGGATCGGTCAGCGGGTGTGGTTGTGGAACGGGCAATGGCACCGTCCGATGGGCACGGCAGCCGAGCAGATCACGCTGCCCCATGACCAAGCAGTGGCGCTGCCGGAAGGGGTCGGGTTTGACAGTGGTGCAGTTTTGGGAATTCCCGGTCTGACGGCCTGCCACGCTGTTTTCAGCGGTGGAGACGTTCGGGGCAAGACGGTCCTCGTGCAGGGAGGTGCAGGCACCGTCGGGCTGCTGGCCGTGCAGCTGGCCAAATGGGGCGGGGCCACGGTGATTGCGACGGCCGGGGCTGGCAACAAGGATCGGGTTCTGGCCGCCGGTGCGGATGCGGTTGCGGACTACAAGGCTCCTGACCTGGCAGACCGGATCCTGGCCGAGACCAATGGCGTTCCGGTGGATCACATCGTCGAGGTGGAGTTCGGGACCAACGCGCAGGTCGATACTGATGTCATCGCAGAAAACGGCCGGATCACGGCGTTCGGCTCGGCCCGCGAGATGACGCCGGTCCTGCCGTTCTACCCATTGATGTTCAAATCGGTAACGTTGGAGATGATGCTGGTTTACCTGTTGAACGCGGAAAAACGGCAGGCGGCCATTGCTCGTCTGGATGATGCGCTTGCCGATGGCGCGCTTACCATTGCGGTCCAGGAACGTTTTGATTTGTTGCAGGGCGCGGCCGCGCATGAAGCCGTGGAAGCCGGAAATCGCAGCGGCGCAGTGTTGATCGAAACCGGATTTTCGGGGTGAGTAGCGGGTCGGTATTCGGACGTGATTTGGTTGCGATGGAGTGCCCGAAAAAAGCTGCAGTTTTTTTCCCAAACCCCCTTGCGCTGTTCTGAAAGGCGGCGTAGACAGCCGCTCACCGTTGGGGTGTAGCCAAGTGGTAAGGCAACGGTTTTTGGTACCGCGTACCGCAGGTTCGAATCCTGCCACCCCAGCCATCTTTCTTGAGATCAGCAGAACATGCAGTCAGGTATCCCAAGGGTCCCGAGAATGCCCCTATTTATACCCCAGCCAAGGGTCCTCTTATCCTGGATCATCCATCCCAACTAATATGTATTTGAAACATATACGGTGACTTAAAGAAGAGAAGAACTTGGGTGCGAACCCCGAGACGGGATAGCCAAACACACCCCCGAAGTGGAGGCCTGCAGGTTCGGAATGTTGACACACAACCCGTTCATCTGGACGGCTGCGTTTGTCACTTTGGGCTCGTTCCTGCCGTTCGTGGCACAGAGTGAGGATGTCCGGTTTGGACCAAGCTCCAAATCAACAGTGACTTTGGATGATCAGTTCCCTTCAATCTTCATGAGGCCAAATGTCCCGCTCTTGTTCGAGAGGAGGACCAGCAGCACGGGTATGAGGATTTTTTTTAGCTGATGCCGCCGGAATGGTTTGCGCATCCGTTCATCGTTTCAAAGTGCCGGATCACCTCGCCAATTCGTTGAGTTGGCTTGGCTGAGTGTTTTCGGTTGGCTTATTCAGCAGCAGGCGCGGCCGCGGGATCAGCGCCCGCACGATGGCCAGTTGTTTCTGTTTGCCGTCAGGAAGGTCGCCTTAGCGACGGTTCGGTATCGTAGCAAGATTGGCGACTTACCTTTAACCCAAATCGGAAATCGGCGAAACGTGCCTGTTTTTTCATCCGGAACTGACATTTTTGGCTAATTTTTGGTCAAATGATGTGGAAATAGGCAGGGTCAGACGCTTCAGATTGGCGTTCCGACCCTCCACAAAGAAACAATAGGCACCAAAACGACGCGTCATAGGTGCCCGATTACCCAAGCTGCCTCCATATTGCCCACCCACAGTGCACTGCCGCCCCGTGCTGCAGGCGCTGTCAGCTTGAGCACCAAGCAATTGGGCCACAGGACCGTTCTGGACACGTTGCGCCAATCCGGGTCTTTGAAATGCCTGTTTCCCAGATCCCCGACGCCCGATCTGGATGCGGTTCTTCTGAACACGGCAGGTGGTGTGACAGGAGGCGATTCATTCCGGTTCTCGGGTAAAGCTGCAGAGGGCACAGCGCTGACTCTGACCACGCAGGCATGCGAGCGTGCCTACAAGGCGCAGCCCGACGCATGCGGACGGATCATCAATCATTTGACGGTTGAGGGCCAGGCCCGGCTGAACTGGCTGCCGCAAGAGACCATTCTGTTCAATGGCAGCGCTTTGAACCGGCGCCTTGGAATCGATATGGCGCGGACTGCCGAAGTGCTGATGGTCGAGCCGCTAATTTTCGGGCGCACCGCCATGGGCGAGACGCTGACCGACATTCGTTTGCGTGATCGGATCGAAATTCGGTGCGAAGGGACGCCGGTGTTTCTGGACGCGATCCGGTTCTCTGGTGATTGGCATGGGCATCTGTCCCGTCCGCATATTGCAAACGGAGCAGGGGCGATGGCACTGATCGTTTTTGCATCGCAATCCGCCGAAGGTCATCTGGATCCGATCCGCGAAATGCTGCCCGAGGCCGCCGGGGCGACGCTGATCCAGAACGACGTGCTGGTCATCCGCGTTCTGGCCGCCAACAGCCTGATCCTTCGCCGTACATTGATGCCGGTTTTGCGCAGACTGAACAAAGACACGTTACCCCGATGCTGGATGCTCTGAGATGAACCTGACCCCTCGTGAAAAAGACAAACTGCTGGTTGCCATGGCCGCCGATGTGGCGCGCAAACGGCTGGCCCGCGGCGTCAAACTGAACCACCCCGAGGCCATCGCCCTGATAACCGACGCCGTGGTCGAAGGTGCGCGCGATGGCTGTTCAGTCGCCGATATGATGCAGGCCGGGGCTGAAGTGATCACCCGCGACCAATGCATGGAAGGCGTGCCCGAGATGATCCACGAGGTGCAGGTCGAAGCCACTTTCCCGGATGGAACCAAGCTTGTGACCGTCCACAACCCAATTCGCTGAACCGCAGAGGAGTTTCCCATGTATCGCATGCTGTTTCCCGCACTTATTCTGGCTGGTCCGGCCTTGGCCCATACGGATACCCACATCCATGCTCATGGCAGCGATTACGCCCTGCTTGCAGCCGGGCTGGCATTGATCGCGGTCATCGCCATCACAGTGATCATGAAACTGCCGAAATGATCCCCGGTGAGATCATACCCGCCGAGGGGTCACTGACGCTGAACGCGGGACGCAGCAGTCGTCTTGTTGTCGTCGCCAATACCGGAGACCGACCGGTGCAGGTCGGCAGCCACTACCATTTTGCTGAAGCGAATTCCGCCCTGGATTTTGATCGCTACGCGGCCTTGGGGATGCGATTGGACATCCCCGCAGGGACAGCCGTGCGATTTGAACCAGGCCAGACTCGCGAAGTCATACTGGTGCCATTTGACGGGCGCCGCCACATCTACGGTTTCAATATGCACATCATGGGGGCTCTGAAAGATGCCGGGCAAGATCAGCCGAAGTGACTATGCGTCCATGTTCGGCCCCACGGTCGGTGACAAAGTACGATTAGCAGATACCGATCTGTTCATCGAGGTCGAGAACGACCTGATCGTTGAGCGTGCAACGGCTGCGCGTTTCAGCGAAACCGGACACCGCGAAGATGTCTATGGGGAAGAGGTGAAGTTCGGTGGAGGCAAGGTCATTCGCGATGGGATGGGGCAATCTCAAGCCACCCGTACCGAAGGTGCTGTGGATACGGTCATCACCAACGCGCTGATCGTCGATTATTCCGGTATCTATAAAGCGGATGTTGGGTTGAAGGGCGGGCGTATCGCCAAGATCGGGAAGGCCGGCAACCCCGATACGCAGCCTGGCGTGGACATCATCATAGGCCCTGGGACCGAGGCAATTGCAGGAGAGGGTCGCATCCTGACGGCGGGCGGGTTCGATAGCCATATCCACTTTATTTGCCCGCAACAGATCGAAGACGCGCTGCATTCCGGCCTGACCACCATGCTGGGCGGCGGTACCGGTCCGGCGCATGGAACACTGGCGACCACGTGCACTCCCGGTCCTTGGCATATCGGGCGGATGTTGCAGGCGGCGGATGCTTTCCCGATGAATCTGGCCTTCGCGGGCAAGGGCAACGCTTCGCTGCCCGCCGCGCTCGAAGAACAGGTCAAGGCCGGGGCCTGCGCGCTGAAGCTGCACGAGGATTGGGGTACCACCCCTGCTGCCATCGATTGCTGCCTGTCGGTGGCCGACGCGATGGATGTTCAGGTGATGATCCATACGGATACGCTGAACGAATCCGGATTTGTTGAAAACACTGTGGCCGCCATGAAAGGCCGCACAATCCATGCGTTTCACACCGAAGGCGCGGGTGGCGGCCACGCCCCGGACATCATCAAGATCTGTGGCGAGAACCACGTTCTGCCCTCATCCACAAACCCCACGCGACCCTTCACAGTGAACACGGTCGAGGAACATCTGGATATGCTGATGGTCTGCCACCACCTCGACAAATCCATCCCCGAGGACGTGGCCTTTGCAGAAAGCCGCATCCGGCGTGAAACCATTGCGGCCGAGGATATCCTGCACGACATGGGCGCGTTCTCGATCATCGCATCCGACAGTCAGGCCATGGGCCGGGTTGGAGAGGTGTTGATCCGCACGTGGCAAACCGCCGACAAGATGAAGAAACAGCGCGGGCGTCTACCCGAGGAAACCGGAGAAAACGACAACTTCCGCGTCCGCCGCTATATCGCCAAATACACGATCAACCCGGCCATTGCTCATGGTCTCAGCCACGAGATCGGCAGCATCGAAGAAGGTAAACGCGCGGATCTGGTCCTGTGGAACCCAGCCTTTTTCGGGGTGAAGCCCGAGATGGTTTTGCTGGGTGGCACCATCGCCTGCGCCCAGATGGGCGATCCCAACGCGTCTATCCCCACACCGCAGCCGGTTTACAGTCGGCCGATGTTTGGCGCTTACGGACGGTCGGTAGAAAACTCGGCCATCACCTTTGTCTCGCAGGCGGCCCATGCGGACGGGATCAGTGAAACACTGGGATTGGCCAAGCAGACCGTCGCCGTCCAAAACACGCGGGAGATCGGCAAGCAGGATCTGCTGTTGAACAACACGACGCCGCATGTCGAAGTCGATCCGGAAACCTACGAGGTCCGAGCAGATGGCGAATTACTGACCTGCCAACCCGCCGAAACGCTGCCAATGGCACAACGATACTTTTTGTTCTGACTAATAATTGCGCTGCATTGCAGCACACGCAACGTAGCCATGAGCAAACACGCACTACTCAGTGAGGCTGACATGACAAATATTAAACCGCATGGGAGGACCAACGTTTACGAGGGTCCAAATGGCACACTCAACAGTACAAACACGCACACGCATTTCACTGCCCGGTTTGATCGCATCCATCGGGTCGTCAATTTACGCGGCACTGATCAGCTTGGGCGAAGCTCGGTCGCGCGTCCGACAAATCGAATTCCTGCAATCGCTCAGCGACGAAGAGCTGGAAAAACGCGGCCTGAAACGCGATCAGATCGTGCATCGGGTGTTCGCGGACTCGATCTGGCTCTGATCCATCCCGGTACAGTGGAGGCGATCAAATGAACGCCCTGCTCTGTACCGCGCGTCAGTATTCGGATCACACGCACAGCGACCCAGCAGACTGCCTGTCGTTGACCTATGATGACCGTTTCTTGCGTCGCAAGGTTCTGACCTGCGAAAGTGGCGAACAGATTCTCGTCGATCTGGCGCAAACGACTTCGTTGAACCACGGCGGCGCGTTGGTTCTGGACGACGGTCGCGAAGTGGAAATACAGGCTGCACCCGAAGCGTTGCTGGAGGTAAAGGCCCCGGACCTGACGCGTATTGCCTGGCATATCGGCAATCGCCACACGCCCTGCCAAATCGAGATGAGCCGTCTGCTGATCCAGGTCGATCATGTGATCCGAGACATGCTTCTGAAAATCGGAGCCTCGGTGCGGGAGGTGCACGAACCGTTCACGCCCGAAGGCGGGGCCTATGGCCACGGCAGGACGCACGGCCATGCCCACTGACGCTGATATCCTGACGCTGACCCAGTGGTTGTCTCCGGCATATCCCGTAGGGGGGTTTGCCTATTCTCATGGGCTGGAAGCTGCAATTGACGCGGGAGCTGTCACCGGTTCGCAAGACACCGAAGCTTGGATTTCGGATGCGCTGGAACATGGATCTGGATGGAATGACGCTCTGTTCCTAGTGTCCGCCTACAACGCGCTGGATCAAGATGACCTTATCGCCATTGATGCCAAGGCGCGGGCCATTTGCGCGTCATCCGAAAGAAAAATGGAAACCGAACTGCTGGGACAGGCATTTGGGACCATCACAGGAGATGTCTGGGATCTAGACATCCGAAAGTACGCCTATCCGGTTTCGGTAGGCCACGCCGCACATCTGCAGGGCCTTCCCGTACTATTGACGACAAAGATGTATCTACAAGCCTTCGCAAGCAGCTTGGTCGCCTGTGCAACGCGCCTGGTGCCGCTGGGCCAAACCGACTCTCAGAGGCTGATACGTGATTTGACACCGCTTTGCGCTCAGATCGCCGAAAAAGCCCAAATGGCAGGCTTGGAAGAATTGAGCTCGACAGCGTTCCTGACGGACATCGCGTCGATGAAACACGAAACACAATATTCAAGGATATTCCGGACATGAGCAGTATGAACGGCCCTCTTCGCGTTGGCATCGGTGGTCCGGTTGGAGCCGGAAAGACCACTTTGACCGCTGCCTTGTCCGAAGCCCTGCGCGACATCTGTTCGGTGGGTGTCATCACCAATGACATTTACACGCAGGAGGATGCTGAAGCATTGGTTCGCATGCAGATTCTTCCCCAAGACAGGATTATCGGAGTCGAAACGGGCGGTTGCCCACATACAGCGATCCGAGAGGACGCCTCGATCAACCTGGCAGCGGTCGCTGAGATGCAGGACCGTCATCCCGATCTCGATATTGTTCTTATCGAAAGCGGCGGCGACAACCTGTCTGCCACTTTCAGCCCAGAGCTCGCGGACCTCACAATCTATGTGATTGACGTTGCCGCTGGCGAGGAAATCCCACGAAAAGGCGGACCGGCAATAACAAAATCCGACATCCTGGTCATAAACAAAACCGACCTGGCGCCTCATGTTGGCGCGTCACTGGAGGTCATGGAAAGAGATGCAACCAGAATGCGCGCAGGACGCCCGTTTTTGTTTTCGTCCCTTCGCAACAAAAAAGGGGTCGGCGCAATTGTTGACCTTCTGGTAAAGCAGGGTGGCTTGGCTATTTCAGAATTGAGTTAGCCCCAAGAACGAAGATACCCAACTGTCGGCACCTGAAGCCCAGTGGAGAGGCCGAAAGTGCGGTCTTTCATTTTTTGTTCGTCTGTGTGTTGTGTTTGTTCTTCACTCACCTGCTGTCGGCAAAGGACGTGCCCCAGGCTAAGTCAGACAACTCTATGTGACCGCGCCGTTTTTCGGGGCGGGTTTTTTGCGCTCCCCGAGTTTCGCCCTCTGATGTTTCCGGGTGATGCACCAAAGCTAGGAAACGATGCTGCTGCACCATGGGTGTTCGTGCTTTTGCTGAAGTCTCTCCGCTGGGAGCACGCAGGACACAAAATTGCGACGTTCGCTTTGGGCTCAAAGCAGACTTTTGCTGCACCTGCCATTCAATGGCGCCCAAGGCCAGATGCAGCGGACGTCCGGATCGAGCCCAAACCAGACATTTCAAAATTCGAATTTGTTTGTCATGGATCAAGGCGCCGAAACTAAGTGCACCGCAGTCTTCTCCAATCCAGAAGTAATTGGGAGGGGATTACTTATGACGACCCGACGTGATTTCATGAAAACCGTTCCGGCGATGGGAGCCGCTTTTGCCGTCGCGCCAACATTCATTTCCGAAGAGGGGTCGGCGCATGCCCAAACCGCCACACCGGCTGAAGGGCATTTTCATCCTAGAGGTAAGGCGCCGACGGAGCACACACTGAAAATCTTGGCCGATGCACGCGAAGCGTTGCCATTCTCGGACACCCGTGACTTCGACGAACAGGCCCGCGGTTTCATAGCACAGATGCCTGAGGACACGATCATGGCCGACGCGGGCAACGTTGCCTGGGACATGGCGAGCTTCCGCTTTTTCGACGAGGACAAGGACTGGCCAAGCATCCACCCCTCGCTGCAACGTATCTCACGTCTCAATCAGAACTATGGCCTCTATGAGGTGGTTCCCGGCATCTATCAGGTGCGCGGGTTCGACCTGTCAGATATATCTTTCGTGCGCGGTGAAAAAGGGTGGATCGTCATCGACCCGCTGTTGAGTGGGGAACCTGCGCGGGCGGCGTGGAACCTTTTCCAGGAGCATGTGGGGGAAGGTTTGCCTGTAACGGCAGTAATCTACTCACATTCACACGGAGACCACTGGGGTGGCGTGCGCGGTATCGTGGATGAGGCTGACGTCCGCGCTGGCAAGGTCGAGATCATTGCGCCTCGTGATTTTATGGAGTTCACGATCTCAGAGAACGTGTATGCCGGAAACGCGATGAACCGGCGGCTGTCCTATCAGTACGGGCAGCAGCTTCCGATCAACCCATTCGGTTTTGCCGGGCAGGGACTTGGGCACCGTGTTTCGTTCGGCGCGTTGGGCCTGATCGCACCGACCAAGATCATCGAAGAAGACATCGAGTACATTGACGTTGATGGTGTACCCATGGTGTTCCAGAACACGCCCGGCACCGAAGCGCCCTCGAACATGAACACCTATATCCCCGGTATGAAAGCGTTGTGGATGGCCGAGAACATTACCGGCACACTCCATAACATTTACACACTGCGCGGAGCACCTGTTCGCGATCCGCTGCGCTGGTCGAAGTATATCTCACGTGCGCTGCATCTGTTCGGTGAGGAAGCGGAAGTGATGTTCCAGTCCCACCACTGGCCACGTTGGGGCAATGACCGCATCCAAGAGGTGATGCGGGCGCAGCGCGACATGTACGCACACTTCAATAACCAGGTGCTACATTTTGCCAACCAGGGCGTGACGATCAACCAGATCCACAATGTCTATGAAATGCCTAAGAGCCTTCAGAACGAATGGCATTGTCGCGGCTATCACGGCTCACCACAACACAACAGCCGGGGTGTCATCCAACGCTACCTAGGGTTCTGGGATGCCAATCCGGCCACACTTATCCCGCCATCACCCGAAGCCTCAGCGCCGCTCTATGTCGAGATGATGGGTGGTTCGGACAAAATCATTGCCAAGGGGCAGGAACTTTTTGCGGAAGGCGAGTATATGATGGCCGCTGAGTTACTAAATAGGTTGTTCCTCGCCGAGACCGACAATCAACCGGCCCGCGACCTTCTGGCAGACTGCTACGAACAGCTTGGTTACCAGCAAGAAAACCCGGGGCTGCGCAACAGCTTCCTTTCAGGTGCATATGAGTTGCGATCCGGCATTTCGGATGCGCCGACGGTCAGTTCGACCAGCCCCGACGTAATCCGCGCAATGTCCACGGAGCTGTTCCTGAACTACCTTGGCATCAAGATGGACAGCCGCAAAGCCGAAGGCATGCGGTTCACCATCAACTTGGTCACACCGGACAATGGAGAGAAGTTCATCATCGAACTGGAAAATGCCACCCTGACCAATATCGAGGGGTATCAAGCGAACGATCCGGACCTGACGCTTGTGATCAATCGCTCAGACCTCGAAATGACGATGATGGGTGCGGTGGAGCTGGAGCAGCAGATTGCAGATGGCACTGCTACGGTTGAAGGCGATCCGAGTGTGTTAGCGCAACTTGCCTCGACCATGGTTGACTTTGACCCACTGTTCGAGATCTTGCCCGGCACCTCGACTGGGGAGGCCCAAGTAGTGGCATCCAATGCTTATGAGGCTGTTCCAGGAGCTACAATCCCGGAATAACTCAGCTTAAGGCAAGGTGGATTATGGCACCTTGCCTCAATTTCCCAGTTTGTTGGAAATGAGTAGTTTGCGAACGGCAGCTTGGTCCGCATTGCCGACGTCTGGCCACCCAAAGCGCTGCGGTCTGAAGCAATGGCGGCTTCGCGGATTTCCTAGGTTTCCACGTCGGTTGCGTCAGTATCCGTTTTGAGGAACCTGAGCATATGTTCATTAGGAGCAGGATGGCGGTTCATATCCCTTCATCATATTACTTAGGTACTCCAGACGGTTCGGGATTGTGTCCCGCACGGCCGCCTCGACATCCGCGGGCAATCGTCCTGGGTGATGGAGCATCGTCCAAACGAACAGCGCGCTTTCGGCAATGTCTTCCTTGTTTGGTTTGTCCGCCGCATACTGCGTGATGAAATCCCTGTCCTTGGCCTGACTTGAGCGCCAATCACGATCGCCGGAAAACATCGGATCAAGTGCGACATGCGCGCTCTCGTGAAAGACTGTTTCATCAAGATCATGCTCCGCCAGGCGGCGCGTCATCAGCTCATCGTAAAGTGTAAAGAACCCGCCCAGGCTTTCTTCCCAGGCCGCACCGTCGCCGTCGAGGATGTTCACGTGCTTCAACGCGTTTCTCATCTGGGTCGGCAGGCGCGAAACGGACGCCGCGGCTTCCCTCGCGCGTTGTTGTGGATTGCCGACGCCGGGATGAACATTGATACGGATCCGTTGGTCGGGAAAAGTCACATCGAAATGAAATGCGCCCTCTGTAAAGAGCGCGTCGCGACGTGGGTCGTACATCTCTGTTCTTCCGCGCCCGCTCGCAGCAATCGACCAACACGCGCCGGGATCGTCGGGCAGGATGAAGTCAAGATCATTGGACGCGACAGAATTCGGATAGAGCGGTTCTGCAATCGCTGTAAAGGGGAAACCTGCGAGGAGGGCTGAGAAAATGAGCGGTTTCAAAACTGTCTCCAACTTGTAAATCCATACAAACCGAGCTTGGCGTCGTGCGCAGCATTGGTCAACATGGGCTCGTTCCTGCTGTTCGATGCTTAGGATTTGCACGACAGCTATGGGCCGGACGTGGGCGCTGTAATCCGTGTGGAAACTGGTCATTCGTATGCTGCATGCATCAAAGTCTGCAATGCGGACTTTCCCGACTTTCGGCCAACTGAAGTCACCTGGAGCCTTCGGCCCAAAGCCGACCTTGGTGGTTTTTTTTCGCCAACGTCTGCTCAAAGCCCGAAGGCGACCTAAATGACACGCGCGGTATCGGTTGATAAAGAACAGAAAGTGGTCATTAGCTGCTTGATGCATCAATGTCAGCAATTCGGACAAAGCGACCGTTCGTTGTGGTCTTTTTCAGTCCGAAATCGGCTTTGAGGCGTCGTTTGGCAACGATCCAGTGCAACTAGGAACCAAGTGGTGCGCATAGTTTCAAGACTGAACCAACATCAAGACGCTTAGAGATAGGAAAGTGATTGTGGCGAACCTGAATAACCAGTTCGGCAAAACGCTACCTACGGCGAGGCCTGCGAGAACGCCACCCAATGTCGGCACCAACAACCGCAATGTGACTGCCAGCGCATCAGCCGATAACCCGATGAAGAAAGTCTGGGCAGCAAAGGCAACAGGATACGCCAACAAGAACGTCACAAGTGTCGTTGCCTGGATTGTTGCCTTGTCAGACTTGATCGCAGTTGCGTATGCGGCAATCGGAGGTCCCGGCATGGCCAGAGTAGTGTTCAGGAAACCGCTAATTGCTCCCACGCCGACGCGACGGGAGGTGGTGTCCACTTCGAACACCGGGTAGCGGGACAAGACACCAGCCGCGACGAGAGTCATAAAGCCGACAACACGTGCTGCAATGATCTTGAGCGTCTCAAGCGAGACGGTAAGAAAGGCGATAGCCCCAAGCGGAGAGCCGAGGCAAACGCCGGCAAACAAGGGTTTAAGCAACCGCTGCTGTACCCTTGGGATCGTGATGGGGGCCAGAACCAGAGCAATAAGAAAGCTCAGAACGATCGAAACCTGAATGGCCCCGACACTTGCCATAGTCACCAAGAGGACTGGTCCTGCGATCACACCGAACCCGATGTCTGTCACGGCATGAACGTCAGAAGCTGATCTTGGGCTCGAAGCAGCTTGACAGTGAGTTCGCTCGATCACTTGTGAAGCAAACCTCCTATTAAGGATGCAGAGATCGGCATTCTAACCATGTTTCGTTTGGCTGATATCAGGGGCAACCCGGAAGTTGAGCCTGCTTTCCTGAAGGCACTGGAAGCGCTT
>WKFI01000011.1 GCA_014872875.1 Paracoccaceae bacterium | reverse complement strand
TGCGGCCTGCCTTGGTGGCCATGCGCGCACGGAAGCCGTGGCGGCGTTTGCGAACCAGGTTCGAAGGCTGATAGGTGCGTTTCATCGCTCCGGTCTCCAACTAATCATCGGGGAAAGCGCGGAATCGCCCCCCGGGGTCTAATCTCGAAGCCCGGTCTTTAGAAGGCTCTGTCCGGTAAGTCAAACCCTGTCGGCCGGGTTTTCCGGCGATTTGCCCGATTTCCACGGCTTTTTGCAACATTTCCTGCGCAAGGCCCGAATTCGCAATGGTATTTGCGATGGTTTCGGAACGTCAATGTTTCAGGATGCCCCAAGATCGACATATACCTCACAAATCCCGGGCCTGTGTTCAAGCGCCTGTGATCAGTGGTCCCAGCCTCTCGCCCGTGGCCCAAATTGAGCGTAGCACGGAGCCATGAGCAAGGATGACAGCCCCATGACGGACCGCTTGACGGATCACGAGACTTCGAAACCCACGCAGCTGCGCCATGTGCCGCTGTTGTTGGTGTTGGTGGTGGCGGTGATCGGGGCCTTTACCCTGCGCGATTATCTGACATTCGAGACGCTTCGCGACAATCGCGAGGCGTTGTTGGCATTCCGGGATGCGAATCTGCTGGGGCTCGCTGCCGTGTTTGCGTTGACCTATGTGATCATCGTGGCGTTTTCGCTGCCGGGAGCGGCGGTGGCGTCCGTCACTGGCGGGTTCTTGTTTGGGCTGGCCTTGGGTACGGTGCTGAACGTGGTGTCAGCCACCATCGGCGCGGCGGCTATCTTTCTGGCGGCGCGTTGGGGCTTGGGCAGTACGTTGACGGCCAAGCTCGAAGCCTCGGAAGGGACGATGCAGAAGGTCAAGCAGGGGCTGCGCGAGAATGAGATCCCGGTCCTGTTCCTGTTGCGGCTGGTGCCGGTGGTGCCGTTTTTCGTGGCCAATCTGCTGCCAGCGCTGGTCGGCGTGAAATTCCGCAACTTCCTGTGGACTACCGCGTTAGGCATCATTCCGGGCGGCATCGTGTTCACATGGATCGGGGTGGGGCTGGGTGAGGTTTTCGACCGCGGCGAAACCCCGGATCTGTCTCTGCTATGGGAGCCGCATGTGATCGGACCGATTCTGGCTCTTTGCCTTCTGGCAGCGCTGCCAATCGTTTTGAAGGCCGTTCGTGGCCGGAAAGAGATCTGATCATGGACCGTATCACATGTGATCTGCTGGTGATCGGCGCCGGCTCGGGCGGTTTGTCGATGGCGGCCGGGGCCAGCCAGATGGGGGCCGATGTGGTTCTTTTGGAAGGTCACGAAATGGGCGGGGACTGCCTGAACTTTGGCTGTGTGCCGTCTAAGGCACTGATCGCCAGTGCCAAGGCGGCTTATGCTCAGGCGCATGCCGCACCTTATGGCGTGGCGAATGTGACGCCGGCGGTCGATTATGCGGCGGCCAAGGATCATGTGCGTGACGTGATCGACACGATTGCGCCGGTGGATAGCCAAGAGAGGTTCGAGGGGCTCGGCGTGAGGGTGATCCGCGAGTACGGGCGCTTTCTTTCGGAAACCGATGTGCAGGCGGGCGACCATGTAATTACCGCCCGGCGCGTGGTGGTGGCGACGGGGTCGTCGCCACTGGTTCCGCCTATTCCGGGTCTGGATCAGGTACCATATGAGACCAACGAAACGGTGTTCGAATTGCGCGACAAGCCCGAGCACCTGCTGATCATCGGTGGGGGCCCCATCGGGATGGAGATGGCACAGGCGCATGTACGTCTGGGCTGCACGGTCACTGTGTTGGAAGGCGCCAAGGCGCTGGGCAAGGACGATCCGGAACTTGCGCAGGTGGTGCTGGACAGCCTGCGCGACGAAGGCGTGGATATTTTCGAAGGCGCAATGGTGTCACGTATCGACGGCCAGGCTGGACAGATCAAGGTCGAAGCCAAGGATGGCAGGGTGTTCGAGGGCAGTCATCTGCTGCTGGCAATGGGCCGCAAGGCCAATACCGAACGGCTGGATCTGGACAAGGCCGGGATCGAGGTGAGCAAAACGGGTATCAAGGTAGATACCTCGATGCGGACGACCAACAAGCGCGTCTATGCCATTGGCGATGTGGCGGGTGGTCTGCAATTCACCCATGTGGCGGGCTATCACGCGGGCATCATCATCCGGTCGATCCTGTTTGGTCTCCCGGCCAAGGTGAAGACAGATCATATCCCTTGGGCAACCTATACCGACCCGGAACTGGCGCAGGTCGGCCTGACCGAGGCGCAGGCGCGGGTGCAACACGGCGGCAAGCTTGAGGTGGTGCGCTTTGACTATCACCACAACGATCGCGCCATTGCCGAGCGAAAAACGAAAGGATTCATCAAGGTGATGGTGGTCAAGGGGCGCCCTGTGGGGGCCTCCATCGTCGGGCACCAGGCAGGGGAGTTGATCGCAATGTGGTCACTTGCGCTAGCCAATCGGCTGAAAATGGCTCAGATCGCCGGCATGATTGCGCCGTACCCCACCATAGCCGAGGTCAACAAACGCGCTGTTGGGGCCTATTTCTCACCAAAATTGTTTGATAATCCAATGGTCAAACGCGTGGTGCGCCTGGTGCAAAGGTGGCTGCCCTGACCCCGGAAAGGGAGCAATGCTGAATACGCTGTCCGGACGATTCCTGATCCTGACCTCGGTCTTTGTGATGCTGGCCGAGATCCTGATCTTTGTGCCGTCCATCGCGCGGTTCCGGGAAGATTACCTGCTGAGTCGTTTGGAGCGCGCGCAGATTGCGTCTTTGGCGTTGTTGGCTGACGACATGCTGGCGACCGAGCTGGAGGCTGAACTGCTGGAGAATGCGGGCGTCTTCAACGTGGTTCTGCGCCGGAATGAGGTGCGGCAGTTAATGTTGTCCTCTCCCATACCAGACCCGATCGAGGAGACCTATGACTTGCGCATGGCAGGGGCGTTGGTGCTGATCCGGGATGCGATGTTGCGGCTGGCCACCCCGGAGAACGAGATCATCCGTGTGATCGGCGCGCCGACGCGGGACGCGGGGCTGCTGATCGAGGTCACGATGGAATCGCAGCCTCTGCGGATGGCGATGATCGATTACGGTATTCGGATCCTGCTGCTGTCGGCGGTGATCTCGGTCTTTACGGCCGTGTTGTTGTTCATTGCGGTGCGCGCCTTTCTGGTGAAGCCGATCAAGGGCGTGGTTGGCTACATGCAGCGCTATGCGGCGGCCCCCGAAGATGCGCGCGGGATTATCGCGCCTTCGGCAGGGGTGAGCGAACTGCGTGAGGCGGAAGAGGCGCTGTTGCAGTTGCAGACTGAACTGACCCAGGCCTTGAAGCAACGCGAAAGACTGGCGCAACTGGGTGGGGCCGTTGGCAAGATCAGCCACGATCTGCGCAATATCCTGACCTCGGCACAGCTGTTCACGGATCGGATCGAGATGAGCGAAGATCCGTTGGTGCGACGACTGGCACCGAAACTGGTGAACTCGATCACCCGCGCCGTGTCCCTGTGTGAAGGCACGTTGGCCTTTGGCCGTGCCGAAGAACCAGCGCCGACCTTGTCGATGGTCAGCCTGGCTTGCGTGGTCGAGGACGTGGTGGACAGTGAAACCTTGGCTGTCGGAGAGGCTGAGATCGAGATTCGCAGCACTATTCCGACCGACATGATGGTGCGCTGTGATTCCGAACAGATCTTTCGGGTTCTGCAGAATTTGGTGCGCAATGCCCGGCAAGCCATTGCCTCGTCCGGCAAGCCCGGCGAGATCGTGCTGGACGGAAGCGAAGATGAAGAGGCCTGGAAGCTTCGGGTGTCGGACACTGGTCCCGGCCTTCCCGCCAAGGCGCAGGAGAGCCTTTTCCTGGCCTTTCAAGGCTCTGTTCGAAAAGGCGGGTCCGGGTTGGGGCTGGCAATTGCCGCCGAATTGGTGCGCGGCCATGGTGGCAGTCTGATGCTGGCTGAAACCGGCCCAGAGGGTACGGTATTCGAGATTTGCCTGCCGAAAGGGGATGGTACAATTTAATTTTGCAGCGCTGCGATTTAATTCGTTTTTGGGGTTGCGCCCCCCGGACGCTAAGTCTAAACAGCGCCTCACCAAGTGGACCGATAGCTCAGCTGGATAGAGTACTTGACTACGAATCAAGGGGTCGGGGGTTCGAATCCTCCTCGGTCCGCCACTTAACCCCCTAAAAGTGAAGAAAGATATCCAGCGGCCGCACATGCAGATCTGTTGGAGAACGCAAATCGCAGGCTCTGGTGCGTATCGGGTCGGGAGTAAGACCGAACCGTTTTGTTCAGCATCTCGCGTGCCTTGCGAACGATGCTTTGTTTGGCGAGTTCGACATAGTCTTACATGGCCGTACCTAAATGGTTCGCAGCCAAGTCGTTTAGACACTTCACCTGAGGTCTGTCAGGGTCCTTAGGTGCCGCGCCTGACCGAATCCCACGTTTCGCGACTCCACTGAGCGATTGCGAGGTTCTGTTCCCGCATGGTATGCGGCGCGCAGTCGATCTATTGCGTGTCCCGTCCCCATGTCATCGAACATTTGACCAGACGCGGTATCCCGGTGTTCTGCCACGCAGGCCTTGTGCCGCAGATCTGTACCGGGGCTGGCGGGCTGCGCGCCGTTGGCAAGACCCGGGTCGAGGCTGACCGCATTTGCCAGTCTGTGGCTGACTTTGTCGATGCAGGCGCCGTTGGCGTGTACCTGCATCTCATTCCCGAAAAGCTGGCGGGGGCGATCACCGCGGCAGCTGGTCTGACTACGGTCTCGGTCGGAGCGGGCCGAGATTGTGATGTGATCTGGGCTCATGCGGATGACGTGTTGGGGTGTAACACGGGCCATGTTCCACGGCACGCCCGATCATTTTGCAATATAGGCGCACCAGAGGCGTCGGAGTGCTTTCGGCGTTATAGTCGGAATGTCGAACTCGGCCTTTATCCGGGAGCTGAACACACCATCAAGTCGGTTCTTCCTGTGTGGCCCGATCAGCTCTGGCCGGATTGACCGGGTAGGCCCATTAGTCAAAGGATCAGCTCCGTCAACTTGGCCGGGCCTTGGCTGATTGCGGAGTTTACGACACTTGTTCGCGCAAGGAGTTAGGGAGTAACCGGATCTGGCGAGAACACGATTATTGCCGAGCTGGTTCGTACCCAAACGCAGTAGTGACAGTCCGATTGTGCCGTAACCTGCGTTGGCTCAAAGCTGTTTGAGTGATTCACCCAATATGTTCAGCGTCGCTGTCTCTTCCGCGTGAGAACGTGCTGTTGGAAAAACTCAAAGAACGCGGCCAGCGGGGCATGTGCATGCATTTTGAAAGCAGATCTTAGGTCCCGGATTTTGCTGAGGGAAATGCAGGCAAACCCCGCAGATGTTTCGCTGCAACAGGATACCCAACGCCGGGATCGTCTTTCTGATTTTGGGGTGATGTGGTAGCGGAGGAGGGACTTGAACCCCCGACACGCGGATTATGATTCCGCTGCTCTAACCAACTGAGCTACTCCGCCACGGTGTGGAGGCGATTTATTGGGTTCCCAGGGCCGGGTCAAGGGTGAACTGAAACGAATTCGGGTCCGGGGTACATTTTTTTTGAAAGGGAAAAAAGGTTCAGGTCACCTGGCCCGCGACATCGCGTACAAAGCCGGTACATGTTTGGGGAACGGTGATTGGAAGCATGTGGCCGCGGTCCGGAAGATGAGTAACCGGTAGACCGAATTCCGTCATCGGATCAGCTTGTTCCGCGGGGTTTAGTACCGCGTCTGCAGCTCCGGTCAGGATCGCGCCCGGTGGCAGGCCAATGGTACCGTAAGCGATGGACTGATCCGGCATCGCGGCTTCGGCGGCCACAAGATCTTCGGAGGCGGCAATGAAGGCTTGAGGCCGCAGCCCCAGTGCGGCTCCAGCATCGGTCAGGAAGTTGTCCGGCCAAGGTTCGGGATCGAAGACCTGGCGTAAAACCGTATCTGCAGTGCGTTCGGCCATCGGGATTGCTAAGGTCTGCGCCAGCAGGTGCCTGACCCATTGACGGTAGATGCGCAGGCCGAGGAAGCTTTCGGCGGTGGACCCGACCGGATGGGTTAAAGGTGCAATCAATGCCAGGGCGCGGGCATGCGCGGGTCGATCCAGCGCCATAGCCAATGAGACTGCACCGCCCAGCGAATGGCCCACCAGAATCGGGGCTTCGATCAGTTTTGCATCCAAGAATTCCCAGATCATCCTGGCCTGCGCTGAGGGGTCGGCCAGAGCGGCATCGTCGCGCCTTGAATAGCCGCAGCCGGGGCGGTCCAGCGCTATGACGTGGAAATCGCGCGCCAGGTCCTCGGCCATGGCATAGGTGAAGTGTTGAAGCTGTCCGGCCAGCCCGTGAATCAGCACCACGGGAGGGGCGTCAGGATCGCCGAGTTCGACATAGTGGATCGCACCGCCGGGAACTGGCTGGATCTGCCCGACCTGCGGCACGGCTTGGCCGGCCTGGCGTGCAAGGCGTCGGGTCTTGAGATGTGCGGCGGTCAGGATGGCGCCGGACCCGGCCAGGACGGCCAGCGCCAGCGGCTGGAGAAAACTCATGTCAATCACTTGGCCTGTCTATTGTCTAAGCCCGAACCGTCAGGGTTCGGGATCGTCTGTCAATGCTGCCAGATTGGGCCGCGGCAGGTGATCGAGCAAGTCAAAAACGCGGGTACGGCACGCTATTCCGGGCCAGTCCTGGGGGTGAAACCCGTCCGGCAGGTCCGGATATCGCAGGACAACGCGTCGCCAGCGATGAACCACCAGGGTGCGTAGCGTCGCTATCTGAAACGGGGAAAGGTGCTTTGGGACATCGCTCAAATGCTCCAGATCCCGCGTCAGGGATTGGCAGGATTGTACCAGGTCGCGCGGGAAGATCCGAGTTTTCAGCCAGTCCGGCGCATTGATCGCGCTGACCCTCAGCGACAACAAATCCTCGCAATTGGCGGGAATCGGACCGGCGCCCAGGGCCGAATGGCGGCCGATGCTGATATAACTGTGTGCCAACAGCATTTCGTCCAGTGTGGAGTGTCCGGCGCCTTCTTCGTCAATCAGCACATGCCAGTCGGTCGGGATTTCAGGGGTGCGGCAATAGATGCGCGGGGTGACGGCTGCGCTCTGCTCGCGCCCGAAATCGGTCAGGAAATGCACGCTGGTCCGGCCGATACGGGCGCTTTCGATCCAGCCATCCTTGCGCAGGCGGTGCAGGGCGACGCGGATGGCTTCGGGCTTGATGCCAATCGGGCCGATGATCCGTGTCAATGTACTGCCGCCGATACGATCACCTGTTGCCTGCGCCATATCGCCGAACAGGGAAACGATGACCGACCACACACGCTGGTTCTGCGGATCGCCCAGTGCCGCTATGCTGTTGTCGAACCAAGTGTCATTTATGCCTGTCATATCTGCATTTTACGCCCCTGCCGGGGGTTATGCCAGCCCTTGGGTCTTTTACACAGAGTGATGGCCCTTGATCGGCGGGACCAATTCAGCACAGTTGTTCCTAGCCGTTGCCAAGCCTGACAGGCTGTTCCATCGACGAAAGGATGCCCATGGCCCAAATTCCCGACCCCCTCATGGGAGACATCTGGCCAACCGCACTTCCGGGAATGGAGGAGGCCGATTACGGCTCGGCAACGCTTAGTCCGCTGGGCAGTTTTGAAATACGCAGTTTTCAAAGCTTTGTCCTTGTCTACACGGTTGGCGAATACGGGTTGGATGACACGGGTTCAATCAAGATCGTGCAGCGTTGGACGCAGGATGGTGGGGGCTATCAGTTCGATGATCCCAAAGCCATGAACTATGTCACGGCGACCGCTTCGAACGGCGTTCCATTGCAACTGTATCAGGAACCTCACCCCCATCAGCGCCCCTGGTACAATGGTCTCAGGATCACGGTGTCGGGTGGGTATCTGCAGCCCGGCGAAACGATCCGGGTTGTGTTGGGGGATCAATCCGGAGGGTCTCCGGGGTTGCGGCTGCAGACTTTTGCCGAAGAAAACTATGAGTTTCGAGTGCTGGCAGACCCCTGCGCGACCTGTGTTTTTCTCCCCGTTTCTTCACCCTCGATCACCATCGCGCCGGGATCGGTATCGTCATGGGTGCTGACAGCGCCGACTTTGCGGCGGATCGGAGAGCCGTTTGATCTGGGCATTCGGGCCGAAGATCATTGGGGCAATGCCGCGGCTGCATCGGATGAGCCGCTGTTTCTGCGCGCTTCGCCCCCAGTTGAAGGGCTACCTGACAACATTCGACCTGCGACGGGCGCCCGTGGCACCCGGGTCGAAGGGCTGATCGCGCGCGAGGAAGGAACCTATCGCTTCGAGCTGCAAGATTCAGACGGTCAGACACTCGCCCGCTCCAACCCGTTGATCGTTCGTGAAGGGCTTCTGGCTGCCTATTGGGGCGATCTGCACGGGCAAAGTGGCGAAACCGTCGGGATCAATCCGATCCGGCACTACATGGAATTTGCCCGCGACGTTGCCTTTCTGGACGTCACGAGCCATCAGGCAAACGACTTTCAGGTGACCAATGCCTTTTGGGAACAGATCAATCAGCTGACCGTGGAAATGGACGACCCCGGCCGGTTTACGGTTTTTCCCGGATATGAATGGTCGGCCAACACCCCGTTGGGCGGCGATCACAACGTGTTTTTCAGACACGAAGGCGAACAGATCCACAGGTCTTCCCACGCCTTGCTGGAGGATCGCAGCGATCTGGACACCGATGCCCGCACATTGGACGACCTGTTTGCCAAACTCGATGGCAGGGACTGCGTTCTCTATGCCCATATCGGGGGCAGGCCGGCGGATATCTCCCGGGCGGAAAACGCGGGTTTGCGACGCTCGGTCGAACTGCATTCGGATTGGGGAACCTTCGAATGGATCCTGCATGATGCATTCGATCTGGGGTATCGGGTTGGTGTGGTCTGCAACAGCGATGGTCACAAGGGCGCGCCCGGGGCCTGCTACCCCGGTGCGTCCGAGTTCGGAGCGTATAGCGGACTGACCTGTTTCCGTGCGTCTGAACTCAGCCGGGATGCCATATTCGACGCGATGCGACGGCGCAGGCATTACGGCACCACGGGCAGCCGGATGCATATCGATCTGACAGCGCACATGGCAAAAGGATCTGTATGCTTTCCCGAAGACCCACGGATTTCTGCCGTACCACCTGTGGCAGCCCGAACCGCGCAGATGGGGGATATCGTCCGAAGCGGCTCTGACACCGTACAATTGGACTTTGCCGTCAGCACACACTCCCCGATCGAACGAGTGGATGTGCTGGTTGGAAAAGAGGTTCTTGAAACTCTGCGGCCCTATACAGAGTCAGATCTTGGGAACCGGGTGCGCGTGATCTGGCAAGGCGCCGAATATCGTGGTCGGGGGCGGCAAACTTATTGGCAGGGGCAGCTGATTACGGATCTTGCGCAGATTCAGCGAATGGAGAAGTTCAACGCCTGGAACCATGAACGCCCGATCCGTCTTGAAGATCCCAACCGTGTCACCTTTGAGGCCGTTACAACCGGAAATTTCGGAGGTGTGGATCTGTGGTTGTCCGAGGCTCGGACCGGGAGCCTGACCATTGCCTCGAACATCGCTTCGCAGACGGTCGACCTGTCCAAGATCGGCTTTGAAGACCACGTCATTGACGCCGGAAAACTGGATCGCAAGATGCGCTTGTTCCGACTGCCCGAGAGGATGGAGGCCACAGATTTTTCCGGTCGGGTCACGGTGCCCGTGGATACGATCCAAGGCGACGTTCCCGTCTGGTTGCGGATCACGACCGAAGACGGGCATCGGGCCTGGACCAGCCCGATCTATTTCATTCCTGAATAGGGTCTGGGCATGAAAAGGGCCGGATCAAGGCGATCCGGCCCGTTCTCACTCGTTAAGCAGTTCACTCAAAACGCGTTCATGGTCAGCAGTTCATATTCCGCGACCAGCTCGTCGTCCTGATTGGTCAGGGTGACGTGCCAGCGCACCTCGCCGTATTCTTCGTTGCGCGGGGTCTTTTTCTTGACGCTCAGGCGGACCTTGATGCTGTCACCGGCGCTGACAGGTTTCATGAAGCGCAGGCTGTCCAGACCGGTATTGGCCAGAACCGGGCCTTCATTCGGTTCCACAAACAGACCGGCGGCAAAGCTGAGCAGCAGGTATCCATGTGCCACGCGGCCGGGGAAGAACGGGTTCCGGCGCGCGGCGTCTTCGTCCATGTGGGCATAGAACGTGTCGCCGGTGAAGTGGGCGAAGTGTTCAATGTCGTCCATCGTCACTTTGCGTGGCGCGGTGTTCAGGGTCTCGCCGATGGACAGCTCACCATATTTGCGGGTGAAGGGGTGGGCCGGGCCGGCGATTTCGGTCCCGCCGGGCACCCATTTGTCGCCGATGGCGGACAGGATGTCGGGCGATCCCTGAATGGCTGTGCGCTGCATGTAGTGTTTCACACCACGTACGCCGCCCATTTCCTCGCCGCCACCAGCACGGCCCGGGCCACCATGGACCATATGCGGCAGGGGCGATCCGTGGCCGGTCGATTCCTTCATCGAATCGCGGTTGTTGAAATAGAGACGCCCGTGATAGGCGCCAGCGCCGATGGCGACCTCGCGCGCGACAGCCGGGTCGTGGGTGATGACCGAGGCCACCAGCGACCCCTGACCGCAATTGACCAGCTGGATGGCATGATCCAGATCGCGATAGCCCATGATGGTCGAAACCGGGCCAAAGGCTTCGGTGTCGTGCACGCGCTGGGCGGCATCCGGGTCGGCACAGTGGAACAACATCGGCGACACAAACGCGCCCTTGTCCGCATCGGCCCCTTCGACGGTGAACCCGTCCATCGAGCCATAGACTTTCTCGGCCTCTTGGCCGATCAGTTCGGCTTTTTCCAGAACGTCACGCTTTTGACTGTTTGAAACCAGAGCGCCCATGCGGGTGCCTTCCAGTCGCGGATCGCCGATGACGGTCTTGGCCAGGCGGTCGGACAGGGCGGCAATGGCGGCGTCCACCTGTGCCTGTGGCGCAATGATGCGGCGCACGGCGGTACATTTCTGGCCCGCCTTGGTTGTCATCTCGCGGGCGACTTCCTTGATGAACAGGTCGAATTCGGGCGTGCCCGGCACCGCGTCAGGCCCCAGGATCGAGGCGTTCAGGCTGTCCTGTTCGGCAACGAAACGCACCGAGTTTTCCAGGATCACCGGGTTCGAACGCAGTTTCAGAGCGGTGTCGGCGGAGCCGGTAAAGCTGACCACGTCCTGCATGCCCAGATGGTCCAGCATGTCGCCCAGACCGCCCGAAACCAGCTGCAGCGCTCCGGTAGGCAAAATGCCCGAATCCAGCATCAGCTTCACTGCCAGCTCAGTGACATAGCAGGTGTTGGTGGCGGGTTTGACAATGGCGGGAACACCGGCCAGCAGGGTGGGGGCCAGCTTTTCCAACATGCCCCAAACCGGGAAGTTGAAGGCGTTGATATGCACGGCCACGCCCTGCAGTGGGGTGCAGATGTGCTGCCCCAGGAAGGTGCCGTTGCGGCTGAGCTGTTCAACCTCGCCATCCAGATAGACATGTCCGTCCGGCATTTCACGCCGGCCCTTGGAGGCAAAGACGAGCATGGTGCCGATGCCGCCGTCAATGTCGATCAGGTGATCGGTCTGAGTCGCACCGGTGTTGAAGCTGAGATCATATAGCGCCTGGCGGTGTTCGCGCAGGTGCAGGGCCAGTGCCTTGAGCATGCGGGCGCGGTCGTGGAAGGTCAGCTTGCGCAGGGCCGGGCCGCCCGTGGTGCGGGCGTAGTCCAGCATGTTCTGCACATCCAGCGCGTCGTTGCCGGCGGATGCGATGACTTCTCCGGTGATGGCGCTGGAAATGTTGCGGGCACCGGCGCCGGGGCCGATCCACTGGCCTGCTGCAAAGCTGGAAACTTCGATAATGCTCATGACGAACGCTCCTGAGATCGGGTCAAACTGTGGGTTGCAGAATTTATTGACCAACCGTTCGGTTTATGCAAGAAAATTGTCAGATATCGGGAAGGAGGCCCATGTCCATGACGGATTCGATACTGGTGCAGGACCATGAAACTTGGGTGGAAATCACGCTCAATCGTCCGGATCGTCTGAACAGTTTCAATGACGAGATGCACTATGCGCTGCGTGCTGCAATCGAGAATGCGCGTGATTCTGGCAAGCGGGCGATTCTGCTTACGGGGGCTGGCCGGGGCTTTTGCGCCGGACAGGATCTGGGCGACCGCGACCCACGAAAAATGGATGGTCCGCCGGATCTGGGCAACACGGTTCGGACCTTCTATGCGCCGTTGGTTCGGCTGATCCGTTCGCTGAACTTCCCGGTGATCTGCGCCGTGAACGGTGTGGCAGCAGGGGCCGGGGCCAATATCTCGCTGGCTTGCGATGTGGTTCTGGCTGCCGAAAGCGCCAAGTTCATTCAATCCTTCTCGAAGGTCGGCCTGATCCCCGACACCGGTGGATCCTGGCATTTGCCGCGTTTGCTGGGTGAAGCACGCGCAAAGGGTCTGGCCTTTACCGCTGAACCTCTCCCCGCAAAAAAGGCCGAGGATTGGGGGCTGATCTGGAAAGCGCTGCCGGATGACGCGCTGATGACCGAGGCCCGCGCCATGGCCGAAAAGTTTGCAAATGGCCCGACACTGGGTCTGGGGCTGACCAAACAGTGCATTCAGGCCGCCGCCGTAGATACCCTGCATGATCATTTGGAACTGGAAGCCGACGCCATGAAAACCTGTGGCGAAAGCGCCGATTATGCCGAAGGCGTCGCCAGCTTCCTGGAAAAACGCAAGCCGGTGTTCAAGGGCGAATGACGATGACACCCAAAGAACGCGCGGAAAAAGCCTCGGCGGCAATGTGGCGTGATGACAATGCCTCGAAATGGGCGGGCATGGAAATCACCCATATCGACGAAGGTATTGCGACGCTGGAAATGACAGTCGAACCGCATCACTGCAACGGGCACGGAATCTGCCACGGCGGCGTGACCTTCATGCTGGCCGACAGCGCTTTTGCTTTTGCCTGCAACAGCCGCAACCAATCCACGGTGGCGCAGCACAACGTGATCAGCTTTACCGCGCCGGGGCGGACGGGAGATCGTTTGATCGCCAAGGCCCGTGAAGTGTCACTGACCGGACGCAGCGGGATC
The DNA here is from genome assembly GCA_014872875.1 of Paracoccaceae bacterium. Lineage (GTDB taxonomy): Bacteria > Pseudomonadota > Alphaproteobacteria > Rhodobacterales > Rhodobacteraceae > Aliisedimentitalea. The sequence goes on along the minus strand of WKFI01000011.1, from coordinate 435,140 downwards.
TATGACGTGACTGTCACCAACCAGAATGACGACCTGATCGCTGAATTCCGGGGGATGTCCCGGGCGATCAAAGGACAATTGTTTGAAGAATAAGGCGAGGAGATAGCCATGAAGGACCTGAGCCCGAAGAAAGAAGACCTGGATCCGATTGAAATCGCATCCCTGGACGAAATCCGTGCGCTTCAGCTGGAACGACTGAAATGGTCGGTGCGCCATGCTTACGAAAACGTGGCGATGTACAAGCAGCGTTTCGACGAGGCAGGCGTGCATCCCGACGATCTGCAGCAGCTGTCGGACCTGTCCAAATTCCCGTTCACCTACAAAAACGATCTGCGCGACAACTATCCGTTTGGTTTGTTTGCGGTGCCGCGCGAACAGATCATGCGCCTGCACGCCTCGTCCGGTACCACCGGCAAGCCCACTGTGGTCGGCTATACGGCCAACGACATTTCGAACTGGGCCGATCTGGTTGCACGGTCGCTGCGGGCGGCAGGTCTGCGGCGCGGTGACATGGTGCATAACGCATATGGTTATGGCCTGTTCACCGGCGGTCTGGGCGCCCATTACGGGATCGAGCGTCTGGGTGCGACTGTCGTGCCGATGTCGGGTGGGCAGACCGAAAAGCAGGTCGGCCTGATCACTGATTTCCAACCGACCGGCATCATGGTCACACCGTCCTACATGCTCAATATCCTCGAGCAGTATCATAAAGTCGGTATGGACCCCCGCGAAAGCTCGCTTCAGGTGGGTGTATTCGGCGCGGAACCCTGGACCGATGCGATGCGGAAAGAGGTCGAAGAAGCTTTCGACATGCACGCGGTAGATATCTACGGCCTGTCGGAAATCATGGGGCCGGGTGTCGCCAACGAATGTGTGGAAACCAAGGACGGCCCGGTGATTTGGGAAGACCACTTCCTGCCGGAAATCATCGATCCCCAGACTGGCGAAGTGCTGCCCGATGGTGAGATGGGCGAACTGGTCTTTACCACGCTGACCAAGGAAGGTCTGCCGATGATCCGCTACCGCACCCGCGATCTGACCCGCCTGCTGCCGGGGACCGCGCGGTCGATGCGCCGGATGGAAAAGATCACTGGCCGCAGCGATGACATGATCATCCTGCGCGGCGTCAACGTTTTCCCCACCCAGATCGAAGAGCAGGTTCTGGCCACCGGTGGTTTGGCAAGCCATTTTCAGATCGAGCTGTACAAGTCCGGTCGTATGGATGCGATGCGGGTGTTTGTTGAGGCCACGGCCGATTCCACCGACAACCTGTCCAAAACCGCGGCTGCCCGTATGCTGACCAAACGGATCAAGGACATTGTTGGCGTTTCCACAGAGATTATTGTAGGGGAACCCGGTGATGTCGAGCGCAGCCAGGGCAAGGCCAAACGCGTCGTAGACAACAGAGACAAGGAGTAGGTTTTGGCCCGCACGATTGCTAAAGACCACGATCAGAAACGCGCACAGATCCTGAAATCCGCGGCCAAGGTGTTCGCGGAACAGGGGTTCGACAGGGCCTCGATGACCCAGTTGGCGCGCGAATGCGGGATCTCCAAGGCCAACATCTATCACTACTATGACAGCAAGGATGCGATCCTGTTCGACATCCTGGACACCTATCTGCGTGATCTGAGGGATCGGATCTGTGGGATCGACATGGAAGGGGCAGGCGTGGAAGAACGCCTGCACCGTGTCGTTGGTGAGGTGTTGCTGGCCTATCAGGGCGCGGATCACGAACACCAGGTTCAGATCGGTGCCATGTCGGCGCTTCCGGATGACCAGCAGAAATTGCTGCGCGGGTATCAGCGCGAGATGGTGCAGTTCATGAGCGACGCGCTGGAGGCAGTGGCCCCCGACGTTTTCGATGGTGATGCGACCAAGCTGCGTTCGGCCACGATGTCGGTCTTCGGGATGCTGAACTGGTATTACATGTGGAACACCGGGGCAGGGGCGCAGGCGCGCGAAGACTATGCCAAGCTGGTGTCGGATCTGACCCTGAATGGGATCAGGGGTCTGTAACCAACAGGATCACAATGTGCTGAAGGGTCAAGTCTGGGGTTAACCGGGCTCTATCGTTGTGCTTTGCTGCCAGCAGGAGGCCCGTCATGCAAAGACCCGAAAGCTTCGAGAAGTTCTATTTCACCAAGGTCGGCCTGGGGGAAGCCTGTGGTTGTGCCGAAAAGGTGATCGACGTCTATGAATTCAACCGCAAGTCCGGCGCGCCTGCCAGGCCTGCAGCGCGGCGCAAACCGCGCTTTTCCTGGCGATCCTTCGGATTGAAATATGGGCTGCTGAGTCGCCCGCGGGGCCGGGCGGCGGGTCAACCGCGTCGCCCCCTGTGAGACGTCCTTCTCCCGCCGCGCGGAGAGCTTTGCTCCTGCGTCACCCTTCAGTCGGACGGGGAACTGGAAAGATCACGTCATAGCCCCAGTTGTAGATATAGGCATAGACAAGGAAGAAGGCTGAAAAGCCGAGGTCCAGCAGAAAAGTTTCGACATAACCGATAGACAGCCACCAGGCCGTCAGGAAGATCCCGACTGTCAGCAGCACGGCTTCGAACAGGATGGCATGGACCACACGGATGCCAGGGCCTCGCGGTGCCATGTTGCGATATTTCATGTCCCATTGGTCGAAAAGCCAGTTGAAGACAAAATTCCAGCTCATCGCAAGCAGGCTGAACATGATGCTGAGCAGGCCGATCGCTTCGAGGGAATGCCCCGTGATCCAACTGCCGCCGACCGCGACAATCCCAAGTGCGATACCTTCGAACAGAAGGGTGTGCCGGATACGGTCTTTGAGCGTTCGCATGATTTATCTTTCCAGAAAGATGTTTTCTTTCTCCTATGGGAGATGTATCTTTCTGGCAAGATAAATTTGTGGAGGAAATCATGACAGGCAGATTGACCCTCCGGGAGATCATGGCACAGGCGCGCCAGAATTGGCCGGAGGCGGAAAGCCCGGGTACGAATGTCATTCTGGGGCTGATCCGGTTGAATGACATCTTGACCGAGGAAACCCGCAAAGTGTTGGGGGCGTTTTCGCTGACTCAGGCCGGGTTCGAGGTGTTGACCACTCTGCGCAGCCAGCCCGAGCCACGTCGGATGACTCCTTCCGAGTTGTATCGGTCGATCCTGATCAGCTCGGGCGGGATGACCAAGGTTTTGAAGCAGTTGGAAGCGGATGGCTGGATCCTTCGCGAGGATAATCCCGAGGACCAGCGCAGCCGATTCGTACAACTGACTGATGCAGGGTGTCGCCATGCCGAAGCTTCGATGCAAGCTGTTGGACAGATGGAAGAAGGGTTGTTGGAACGGTCGCTGACGCCCGAACAGGTCCGCCATCTAGGACAGACCTTGTTGCAAGCCGTGGAGCAATTGGAAAAGGAATGAGTGCGCGCAACGCGGTTCTGATGCGTTACTTGCGCGTAAATTGTGTGATGGGTGCGTAGCGTTGACGGAATTCTGTCAATATTGTCTGAAATTTGCGCGCATCTCGCGGCTGGTAAAGGATATCACCGCATCTAGTCCAGAAACATAGCAGATGAGCCGCACAATGTATGTTTACCAATCCATCGCCCGATCCCTTTTTGATCTTGGTCAGGACACGATGTTTGGGCTGATGGGAGATGCGAACCTGTTCATGGTGGACGATTACGTGCGATCGGGCGGTGGGACCTTTGTGCCGGTGGCGTATGAAGGCAGCGCGGTGTTGATGGCGCTGGCCTATGGCCGGGTTGCCGGGAAGGTTGGCGTGGCCACGGTGACGCATGGACCTGCTCTGACCAACTGCATCACCGCCCTCACCGAAGGTGCTCGGGGCCATGTACCGATGGTTCTGCTGGCAGGAGACACAGCAGTGTCCAATCCGCATAACCTGCAAAACATAGACCAACGTGAAACGGTCAAGATCACGGGCGCGGGGTTTGAGCAGATGCGGTCGCCGGAAACCGCGACCTATGACGTGGCACACGCCTTCTACCGCGCGCAGGTGGAAAAGCGGCCCATCGTGCTGAACATGCCGGCCGATTTCATGTGGCAGGAGGTCGAACACGTAAAACACGTGTTCCCAGCCTTCGCCGCCCCGTCTTTTGTGCCGGAAGGCGATGATCTGGACCAGGCCGTGGGCATGATTGCCAGCGCCAAACGCCCGATCATCCTGGCCGGGATCGGTGCCAAGGATGCGGTGCCCCAGCTCAAACGTCTGGCGGACCGGTTGGAGGCGCCGTTGGCGACCACGCTCAAGGCCAAGGGGATGTTCAACGACCACCCTTACAACATGGACATCTTCGGCACGCTTTCGACACCTGCGGCCTATGACGCAATGGCCAAGGCCGATTGCGTCGTCGCCTTTGGTGCCAGTCTGCACCATTTCACCACGGACAAGGGCGCTCTGATGAAGGGCAAGCGCGTGGTGCAGATCAACAATACCGCAACCGAAGTGTCGAAGAACTATCACCCCGACGCGGCGCTGATCGCGGATGCAGGGCTGACCGCCGACAATATCGTCTGGTGGCTGGACGAGGCCGAGATCCCCGGAACAGGCTTCACTGCCGAACTGGACATGGAGGTCTTGACCGCCCATCCCAAAGGCGATCCAGCCAAGGCCGCGCCCGGCTGTGTCAATTTCGAATACGCGCTGGATCGGCTGGAGGAGGCGCTGCCTAAGGACCGTTTCCTGACCACTGATGGCGGCCGGTTCATGACCGAAGTCTGGTGCCGCATGTCCGCGCCAAATGCCGAAAGCTTTATCGCGACGGCCAATTTCGGCTCCATCGGCCTGGGTTTGCAGGTGGCCATTGGGGCAGGCTTTGCGGTCAAGGGGCGCCCCGTGGTTTGCTTCACCGGCGATGGCGGCTTCATGATGGGCGGCATCAACGAGTTCAACACCGCGGTGCGCACAAATCAGGACCTGATCGTGATTGTCGCCAATGACAGTGCCTATGGGGCTGAACACATCCAGTTCCTGGACCGCAAGATGGACCCGGCTCTGTCCACGTTCGACTGGCCGTCCTTTGCCGAGGTTGCAACCTCGCTGGGCGGGCGGGGCGTGCAAGTCAACAGCGCCGAAGATCTTGAGGCCGCGATCGAGGCGATCGAGACCCGCGACCGCCCGCTGTTGATCGAACTGAGCCTGGACCCCAATGACGTGCCGCGCATGCGGATTTGATGCGAGCCCCTGCATGAAAGAAAAAAGACCCGCCTGAGAAGAGGCGGGTCTTTTTTGTTTTGGACCAATCGGATCTTAAGTCCGGCTTGGATCATCCAACGGTCAGACCGATCTTCTTCAGGATCGCGCCGGCTTCGGCTTCCCAACGGGTTTTCAGCTCGGCATTCGAAGTCTTGCGCAGGCCAATGGCTTGGAGGCCTTCGAATTTTTCGGACGCCGAGGAGCCGAAACTGGCTGCCACGCGAGGCCACCAGTAGTTGGCAGAGGCTTGCAGGGCCTCGGCTTCACCAGCTTCAAGCAGCTTGATCACACCTTCTTCGGCCAGTTCGGCATGACGCGCCTCGATCGGGGCGACGGCCCGGAACACTTCGGCCAGCGGCTGATAGGACACCATCGAGAACTCGGCCAGCTGCACCGCCACGGCGCGGCCCATCAGCAGGTTCATCATCACCGCGTCGGCCCAGCCGTTCAGCGGGTAGTTAAACACCGCCAGGCGCATGTCATGCTCGGACCGGCTCTGACCGATATCGGCGTCGCGGTCCAGACGGGCGGTCCAGGGGTGATGCGTGGCATAGCGTTCGGTATTGGCGCCGAACTCACCCATGATCCGCAGCACCTTGTCTGCGTTGTCGGTCTTTTCCAGCACGATCTTCGCGGCAGCGATCCGTTCCTTGATGCCCGGACCCTGGTTGATGATGTCGGCAAAGCCCGCAGCGCCCGCCAGTTCGCTGTCCACGAAAGTCGCCATCAGCTTCATCAGCTCGGCACGATAACGCGGGGGCACGTTGGTCGGATTGGTCAGAACGCCGCCTGCGGCGAGATAGCTTTCGATGCTCATGTCTTCGGCCATTGTCATGCCTCCCTTACTGGTCGAAATCGACAACGACGTTGTCGGTCAGCGGATAGGATTGGCAGGACAGGACGTAGCCCTTTTCGACCTCATAATCCTCGAGCGCGTGGTTGGTCACCATCTCGACCTCGCCTTCCAGAACCTTGCAGCGGCAGGTCGAGCAGACCCCGGCCTTGCAGGCGTAGGGCGCGTCCATGGCGTTGTCCAAGGCGGCATCCAGAATGGTGGCGTCCTTGGGCATCTGAATGGTCTGGGTAGACCCGTCCAGCGTGATCGCTGCGGTGGTCTGGTTGGCGCTGCTGGCTGCATCCTGGCTGACGGCCTTGCGTTTGGCACGACCCGGTTGGGCGCTGGCAAACAGTTCGAACTTGATCTGACTGTCGTCCAGGCCTGCAGTCCGCAAGGCAGCTGCAATGCCCAGCATCATCGGCTCCGGGCCGCAGATGAAGGCCGTGTCGACACTCTGGATGTCGATCCAGTGTTCGAACAGCTGGGCGCATTTCTCCTCGGTCACCAAACCAGTGAAAAGGTCGATTTCCTGCGCGTCCGATTCCAGAATGTGGATCACGTTGAACCGACCCAGATAGGTGTTCTTCAGATCTTCCAGCTCCTCGCGGAACATGATCGTGTTCACGCCCTTGTTGGCGTAGACCAGCGTGAAGGAGGAATTCGGCTCGGCCGCCAGTGTCGTCTTGAGGATCGACAGGACGGGTGTGATGCCCGAGCCGCCGGCAAAGCCCAGATACTGTTTGTCGGCACCGGCATCGAGCGCAGTGAAGAAGCTGCCCATCGGCGGCATTGCCTGAAGGGTGTCGCCGACCTGAAGCTCTTCATTGGCCCAGGTCGAAAACGCGCCGCCATCGACCCGCTTGATGCCGACCTGCAGGACGCCATCCCCCTTGCCGGCACAGATCGAATAGGACCGGCGCAGCTCTTCCCCGTCGAAATCGCGGCGGAAAGTCAGGTACTGGCCCTGGGTAAAATCGAATTCCTCGGCTGCACCGTTGACCGGCTGCAGCGTCACCACGACAGCGTCGCGGATGGTTTTGTGGATGTCTGTGACTTCCAGATCGTGAAAGCGCGCCATCGGCAGTTTCCTCCTTCGTGCGGGCTCAGATGCACTTGAAATAGTCGAAAGGTTCCAGGCAGTCCCGGCAGCGCCATTGCGCCTTGCACGGGGTCGAGCCGAATTGGCTCAGCTTCTCCAGATGCGTGCCGCCACAATGGGGGCAGCGGGTGGGTCCGCCTGCGGGTTGGGGTGGGGCGATGCCGTATTCTTCCAGCCGCGCCCGACCCTTGTCGCTCAGCCAGTCGGTGGTCCAGGGCGGGGACAGCTGGCGTTTCAATTCCAGCTTTTCGATCCCGTGGCCGCGCAGCGCGGTCTCGATATCCATGTTGATGATCGAGGTTGCCGGGCAGCCCGAATAGGTAGGTGTGACCGCAACGGTCAGCGTTTCACCTTCCCAGGCCACATCACGTATGATGCCCAGATCCACTAGCGAGATCACAGGGATCTCGGGGTCGGGAACGGCATCCAACCATTCCCAAACCTGTTCCACACTTGGCTGTTCCATTTTTCGTTGCCTTGCTAGAGGCTTACCAGGAGGCTCCTGGATAGGCCCGTTGAAGCCACTGCATTTGCGTCAGCAGATGGCCCAGATGCTCGGTATGCATTGCTCCGGTGCGCCCGCCTTTGTGGGCCCAGTTGTTGTCCGGAATGGTCAGGGTTGCCTCAGTCAGGAAACGACCCACCAGCGCGTCATATTCATCGCGCAGACCGGCCGGATCGGGGGCAATGCCCGCCTGGACCATGGCGGCGTCGATGTCGTCGCTCGCGAACATCTCACCCACATAGGGCCACAGGTAATCCAGCGCTTCCTGCATGCGGGCGTGGCTTTCTTCGGTGCCGTCGCCCAGACCGACCACGGTATCACCCGAGCGTTCAAGGTGATAGGCGACTTCCTTGCTCGCCTTTGCAGCAATCTCGGCAATGCGGCTATCGCTGGATTTCAGCAGACGGCCCAGCATGATCGAATGCCACGCATCAAACAGGAACTGGCGCATCATGGTGCGGCCAAAGTCGCCGTTCGGCACTTCGGTCAATAGCACGTTGCGGAAATCCCAGACGTCGCGCAGGAACGCCAGATCGTCGGCGGATTTGCCTTCACCCTGCACTTCGCCAGCCAGCTCGAGCCACATCTGGGTCTGACCGATCAGGTCCAGCGCGGTGTTGGCCAGGGCAATGTCTTCCTCAAGGATCGGGGAATGGCCGCACCATTCGCTGACCCGGTGGCCGAGGATCAGGGTGTTGTCCCCCATCCGCAGCAGAAACTGGAACAGTTGCTGATTGTCGGCCATTACATGTGCCCCACTTCTTCGGGGATGTCGAAGAAGGTCGGGTGACGATAGACCTTCGATTCCGACGGCTCGAACAGCGGGCCCTTGTCGCCCGGTGCGGTGGCGGCGATGTGGCGGGCTTCGACCACCCAGATCGACACGCCTTCGTTGCGGCGGGTATAGACGTCACGGGCGTTCTTGATCGCCATTTCCGCATCGGGCGCATGCAGCGAGCCCACGTGACGGTGGCTCATGCCATGCTGGCCGCGGATGAAAATTTCCCACAGGGGCCATTCGTTTTTCATAGCTCAGTTCTCCTCCTGGCTCGAGACGGGCCCGGCGCGTGCCAAAGCCCCACTCGGCAGATGCAAATCTCTTATTCGGCGGCCAGTTTGGCGGCGGACTTCTTCTGGGCGTGGGCCAGCAGACCATCGCGTACCCATTGGCCGTCATCCCAGGCTTTCTTGCGGTCGCTCAGGCGGTCCACGTTGCAGGGGCCGTTGCCCTTGATCACGTTGAAGAATTCGGTCCAGTCCGGGTCACTGAAGTCATAGTGACCGCGTTCTTCATTCCACTTGATGCCGGGGTCGGGCAGATCCAGCCCCAGGTATTCGATCTGCGGAACGGTCTGGTCCACGAATTGCTGCCGCAGTTCGTCGTTCGACTTGACTTTGATCTTCCAGGCCATCGACTGGTCCGAATTGGTCGATGCTGCGTCGGTGGGGCCGAACATCATGATCGCCGGGAACCACAGGCGGTTCACCGCGTCCTGTGCCATCTTCTTTTGTTCCAGGGTGCCGAACGCCATTTTCATGATCGCGTGGTAACCCTGACGCGCGTGGAAGCTTTCTTCCTTGCAGATCCGGATCATGGCGCGCGAGTAGGGGCCATAGGAGGTCCGCTGCAGTGCCACCTGGTTCACGATGGCCGCGCCATCGACCAGCCAGCCCACCGCGCCGATATCGGCCCAGTTCAGTGTCGGGTAGTTGAAGATCGAGGAGTACTTCATCCGCCCTTCGTGTAACAGCTTGACCAGTTCGTCCCGGGTTTCGCCCAGCGTTTCGGCGGCCGAGTACAGATACAGGCCATGGCCCGCTTCGTCCTGCACCTTGGCCAGCAGGATCGCCTTGCGTTCCAGCGTGGGCGCGCGGGTGATCCAGTTGCCTTCGGGCAGCTGGCCGACAACCTCGGAATGCGCGTGCTGGCCGATCTGACGGATCAGAGTGCGGCGGTAATCGTCCGGCATCCAGTCGCGCGGCTCGATCTTGATGTCATTGTCGATCTTGTCTTGAAACTCGCGTTCCTGGTCCGTCATCTCCTCCCGGGTTTTGACGCCCTTGGAAGCGGTCTTGATCATCTGTGCATACATCCTGGCTCTCCTCTCGCTCAGACGCGTTCCAGGATCAGGGCAGCGCCCTGACCAACTCCGACGCACATGGTGCACAGCGCATAGCGCCCACCGGTGCGTTGCAACTGATAAGCGGCGGTCAGCACCAGCCGTGCGCCGGACATGCCGAGCGGGTGGCCGATGGCAATGGCGCCACCATTGGGGTTTACATGGGGTGCATCATCCGCCACGCCAAGTTCGCGCAGTGTCGCAAGCCCCTGGGATGCAAACGCCTCGTTCAATTCTATCACATCCATCTGATCGATGCTCAGACCGGCGCGTGCCAATACCTTGCGCGAAGCCGGGACCGGGCCGATGCCCATGACGCGCGGCTCAACGCCCGCGACAGACATGCCGACGATGCGGGCCATCGGGGTCAGACCGTTTTTGGCCGCCGCCGCTTCGTTTGCCATCAGGATCGCCGCTGCACCGTCATTGACGCCGCTGGCATTGCCCGCGGTTACGGTCTTGTCAGGGCCGTTGACGCCTTTCAGACCCGACAGCTTTTCAGCCGAGGTGCCGGGGCGGGGATGTTCGTCGGTATCGACGATCACCGGATCGCCCTTGCGCTGGGGGATCGTCACCGGGGTGATTTCCTGCGCAAAAACGCCAGCTTCATGCGCAGCGGCCCAGCGGGCCTGGCTGTTGGCGGCGAACTTGTCCTGATCTTCGCGACTGATGTTATAATCTTCGGCCACGTTGTCGGCGGTCTGCGGCATCGAGTCGGTGCCGTACATCGCGTGCATCTTCTTGTTGACGAACCGCCATCCGATGGTGGTGTCATAGACTGCGTTGGCGCGGGTGAAGGCGCTGGTCGCCTTGGGCATCACGAAGGGCGCACGGCTCATGCTTTCGACACCGCCAGCGATGGCCATGTCATAATCGCCCGCCTTGATCCCGCGCGAGGCCATGCCAACCGCATCCATGCCGGAGGCGCAGAGCCGGTTCACCGTGGTGCCCGGCACATCCGTGGGCAGCCCGGCCAGCAATGCGGCCATACGTGCCACGTTGCGGTTGCTTTCGCCCGCCTGGTTGGCGTCGCCGTAAATCACGTCGTCAATCGCGGCCCAATCAACATTGGGGTTCCGCTCTTTCAGGGCGGCAATCGGAATGGCTGCCAGGTCGTCCGTGCGGACCGAGGACAGCGCGCCGCCATAACGGCCAATCGGTGTCCTGACTGCGTCGCAAATGAATGCATCCATGGGGGTCGCGTCTCCGTTCAGATCCTGCGGCCATAACCCGACCGCTTAGTCGGTAATACGTGGTTTGGTGATTCGCAGCAAGTAAAATGTAACCAGAAAATCGAATGTGAGAAAATTTCGTAACATATTGAGCCGTCAAGAATGCAACCCTTTGAAAACGTGTTGAAAAACCCGAAATTCGATGTAACGAAACCCGCGCGATGATCCAATGCGCCCCTGTGCAGATTGACGCAGGGGCGCAGACGATCGTTTCCCGGATTAGTTCTCGGGCGGCGTGTAGGGGTCTGGGGTGCCCGGTGCGATGGGCGGGTATTGTTCGAAGGTCGCCAAATGCTCGCCCAATTGCGGCAGGGCCTTTTCGGCCACCCATGTATAAGGGAACAGCACGTTGTCCCGTTCACCGGGATCGTTCAGCAGATTATAGATCCGCGGCGTGTCAAAGGCCTCTGTCGGGCTGAAAACCGTGGCGTTTTCCTTGAACAGTACCTTCCAGTCCTGCCACTTCACGCCGAAAACCTGCTCGCCCATATATACGATCACGCCCTCGCGGTTCGAATGATCTTGCTCCCCCAGAAAGAAGGCGGATTGGTCGATCCCGTCAAAGGCTCGATCCTGTGGGACTGCGCCTCCGGCAAAGGCCGCAAGGGTCGGGAACAGGTCCATGGAGTGCACGACTTCGTTGCTGGCCGACCCAGCCGGGATGCGATCCGGCCATTTGATCGCAAAGGGCACGCGCATGCTGCCCTCGAGGCTGGTAAACAAGGTTCCGCGCCACGGACCTGCTGTGCCCTGAACTGCCGGAGTGGGGGAAACGTTGGAGCTGCCAACCGGGAGCGCCTCGGGACCGTTGTCGGCGGTGAAGATCACCACCGTGTTGTCACTGACCCCGGCGCTCTCCAGCGCCTCGACCACGCGTCCGACATATGTATCGGTCTGATGCAGGATGTCGGCCCAGACACCGTTGCCGGTTGCGCCGTCAAATTCGGGGTGCGGGATGTTGGGGTAATGCGTGTTGGTATAGGCCAGATACAGGAAGAACGGGTTTTCCTCTTGGCTCTTGCGATTGATGAAGTCGATGGCCTTGTCCGTCAGGTCACCGTCGATCACGCCGCGATATTCAAGATCGTAATCGCGCGCCACGGTTGCCGGTTCCCCGGCGACCCCCTGCATGACCGATGGCGCTTCCATTTCGGCCTCGGCAAAGCCGGTCAGGGTCCGCCAAACGGTCACATCCGTGGTCTCGACGCCATAGAATTCGTCGAATCCCTGATTGGTGGGAAAGCGTCCTTCGGTCCAGCCCAGATGCCACTTGCCCAGCATGGCGGTGTCATATCCCGCGTCTTTGAGCATCTCGGCCATGGTGATCTCCCATTGCACCAGACCATAGACGCCACCGCCCAGCGGCACCGTGTGGTTGCCGCTGCGGATGCCGTAGCGCCCGGTCATCGTCGCGGCGCGCGACGGGGTACATTGGCTTTCAACATTGAAGTTGGTCAGGCGCAGCCCATCTGCGGCCAGCGCGTCCATGGCAGGGGTCGGGGTGCCACGGATGATGCCCCCACCGTTAAAGCCCGGTTCACCCCAGCCGAAATTGTCCAAAAAGATGAAAACGATGTTGGGTTTGTCCTGCGCCATCGCAGCCGAGCCAAGGCACACGGCCAAAGCGGCGGACATCCATGCAATACGGGTCTTCATAACAATACCTCCAGCTCAACTGGAGGTATTGTAGCGCGATCCTGTCACAGTGGGTCAACAGGACTTATGGGGGATCACAGCTGTCCTGCTTCCTCCAGCACCTTACGGGCCACGCGGAAGCATTCGAGCCCCTGAGGTACCCCGCAATAGATTGCGACCACATGCACGATGGCGCGGATCTCTTCTTTCGAAACGCCGTTGTTCAGCGCGCCGCGGCAGTGGATCTCCCATTCGTGCATCTTGCCCAGGGCGCCGATCATCGACAGGTTCATCATCGACCGGGTCTTGGCGTCGATCACGTCATCGCCCCAGCCAAAACCCCAGCACCAAGCGGTCATCGCCTCCTGAAAGGGGCGGGTGAAGTCGTCGGCGGCGGCCAGGTTCTTTTCGACATATTCCGCGCCAAGCGTGGATTTGCGCTGTTCCAGCCCTTTCAGAAACAGGTCTTCGTTAAAGGTGTCGGGCATTCTTGTCTCCGTTTGGTGGCCGGCTCAGACCGTGAGCCGGTGTTTGTAGAGGTGATCGTAATGCGGCTTCATCCGGCGGTGAACCTGTTTGACCCGGTCCGGCGCCTCTTCGATCGAGATATGTTTGCGTGGCTGCGGGGTCAGGCCGGTGGACTTGGCCAGGTTGCCATGGAATGACCCGCCATCCCACCAGCTATGGGCCGAAGGGTCGCCGCCTGGCTCCCAACTCAGTGCCTCTTCGATGAAGGGGATGCCGACCGCGTCGCAGAAGGCTGCCGTCATGTCATGCGGATTTTCCAGTAGATCGTCGCTGTCGATCACCGGCGGGGTCTTTCCGCCGTTCAAAGCGGTCAGCAGATCAAATAGCGCGCGCTGTTCGGGAAAGCCGACCTCGCCCTCGTCAAAATCGGGCCATTGCTTGAACATCGAGGTGATGGTCTTGGCCGGATCGCGGATCAGGAAGGCGTGGGTGAAATGGCTCAGGAACTCCGGGGTCCACATGTGGTTGATGTAATGCGGGAAATCCTTGGTGAAGACCGGACCTTGTTCGGCGCGGGCCTTGATGTCGTCCCAGACACTGTCCAACGTCAAACCTGGTGTGGTCACGTCGCCGGGTTTGAACCGCTGCCACAGCGGGTTTTCACCCTGATACCACGCTTCGCCAAACGGCTCGTGCAGACAATCCAGATCGCCACGTTGGCGCATCATCCATTCGAACGCTGTCGAAGTGGATCTGGGAATGGCCCAAAGGGCTACGATCTTGTGCATGGGTCCTCCGTCATCATGCAATCGCGACCCGGAGTTTGAAGCAAGTTCCGGGCCAATTTTCGGCGCAGGAGTGGAGCCTCCCGCTTTGTGTGGGGATGCGCCGGAAACCGTGCCGGTTTCCGACCCGTTTCTCGTGGCGAAAACTGGCGCGATTAGCCGTCCAGCCTGTCCAGCAGCTGACCATGGCGGCCTTGCGGCGCAAGCCCAAGAGATTTGAAGATCCGCCAATACAGCGCGGTGTCATGGCCAATGACCGGCTTGCCCAATGCCTCCTCCAGCATCGGCGTGATCTGTAGCGGCCGCTGCGGAATACCCCCGGGACCAGTGCGGAAATTGCACATCCCGTTGATTAGATAGGCATCGGCCTGGGGCGCCTGTTCGGCGACATATTCAAAGCTTTTCAGTGCCAGATCACCTTCGAACACCCAGCGGCACTCATTCACGGCCTCTTGGCTGTCGAACCAGCCCTGATCGTGGAAATTCCCGGCCCAGATCACGTCGAACCCGGCCTCTTTCAGAAAGCCCGCCGTTCCCTGCCACCAGGCAGGCCAGTGGTAGGCGGCGTTCAGAGCAACCTTCTCCACGTTCATTTCGCGCAAGGCTTCGACCATGGCATAGCCTGCCATGTGGAACCGCGTGCCGTATTTGTCGGACAGATCCTCGCAATGCTGGCGGATGCCTTCGACCCCCAGCCCACTAGCATGGACCCAGTTTGATCCGACCTGCCCGCAGACATCGACACCGTTTCGGGACATGCAGTGCACAAAGTCATCCATCATGCCGAAATTCTGTTTCCGCTGGTCCAGACCATGAACGTAATCCGGCACGTGCAGCATCCATCCATGCACGCCGACACCTTCTGGGCACATGCGAAGAAAATCCGAGGGCGCCGCGTCAAAATCGAAGGGAGGGCAGGTGAACCCCACCTGATAGGGGAACAGCTTGTGTTCAGGGCGCCATTCAGAGGGCATCAGCATCGGCTCACTCCTTGATAATATCTTCGGGCGTGGCCTCGAAGTTCTGGTATTTGGGGATGTCGTCATTCAGGTGAAGCCACGGCAGCTTGCTGCGCAGCACCACATGGGCATCGGGGATATAGGCGTTGGGGTCGTCCAGGGTAGCAGCATGGATATGCACCTCCCCTGGCCAGCTTTCGGATTTGAAGTAGAGCCGCGTTCCGCATTTCGGGCAGAAGCCACGGTGAGTGCCCTTTGAGCTTTCGTAATGGGTGATCTCTCCCGTCCACTTGACGGTTTCCGGCACCAGACCGATGAAGGTGGTAAACGGAGACGAAGTTGCCCGTTGGCAATCCGAGCAATGACAAGACAGGTTTCGCGTGACGGCGCCATCGCTCGTCCATCGCACCGCGCCACACATGCACCCGCCTTGCAATTTGCTCATGCCGCTCTCCAAGGGCCCAAGAAAATTCGCAAATTTTCTTCCACGCTCAACCGTCCACCGCTTCGCGCATCCATTGCTGCAGCTTTTGAATCGAATGTTCCGATGCGACGCCGCAGGCCGGGTCCAGAACCAGCGGGCCAGGGCGATACCCTTTGGAGCGCAGGCCCCGCTGCACGCTTTCCACCAGGCGGATGTCTTCCTCGACCGTGGTCTGCCGGTCCTGCACGGCCAAGCCGCGGATAACGTCACTTTCGGCGCCGTCTTCGGTGTACCAGCCGCGCCAGACGGTGCAGGTGTCAACATCGCCTGCCCGCCAGTGATAGGTGTTCAGCACATTGCCCGGGTAGCACTGGAAGCTGAACATCGGCCACAGGAACCAGCTTTGATAATCCCCCGCGTGCGGTATGCTCAGGTCAATGGGATAGGTCATCGCTTCCAGGCTTTGGCATTCGGTGACATGGCGCAGCACGTAACTGCCCCCGGCGTCAGGTTGAATGTCATAGGTTTCTGGCTTCACCACGCCCTCGGCAAAGGTCGGGTGGTTGATCGAGCAGTGATAGCATTCGGAATAATTCTCGACCGAGACTTTCCAGTTGCAGTTTTCTGGTACCTCGACCCACTCCAGCGGCGCGAGCTTGCTGATATGCGGCACGTATTCAGCGATCTCTTCACGCACGCCCGGGAACCATTCGTCCATCGGTGCGGCGTCGTCATCAAGGTTCACGAACAGGAAGCCGTGGAAATCCTCGGTCCGAACCTCGGTCAGGCAGATTTCGGATTTCTCGAACCCGGGCACGCTTTTGATGTTGGGCCCGGCGCGCAGATGGCCGGTCAGCTCATAGGTCCAGGCGTGATAGGGGCAGACCACGACCCGTGTGTTGCCGGTGCCAGTGACCATCTCATGCGCGCGGTGCTGGCAGACATTGTAGAACGTGCGTACCACCTCGTCCCGGCCACGAATGGCAAACAGGCTCTGCCCCGCGATTTCGAAGGCGAAATAGTCGCCGACATTGGGGACCTGGCTGACATGGCCCGCAAATTGCCAGGTGCGGGACAAAAGCCCCTGCATTTCCTGATTGAAAATTGCAGGGTCGGTGTAATAGCGGGCTTCTAGCGACCGAACAGGTTGGCTGGGCGCGTTCATTCCGGATCCTCATGATAAATGCCGAGCTGGTGCCGGCGGTGGTGGAATTTTTCGACACGTTCGACGATTTCGGGGGTGGCCACGGCAATGACGAAACTCAGCAGGGTTTCCAGCAGGGCGATTGTCGAAACCGAAGACGGGAAGAACTGGGGCGTATCGGCCGAGACGACAAAGCCGTGTTCCGAGCCGAGGATGATCGGGGACGCAGGGCTGTCCGAGATGCCAACCACCTTGACCCCCTGTTCGCGGGCGATCTGCACCGCTTTGACCACTTCGGACCGGTAAGGGTGACAGGTGATTGCAATCAGCACGTCGCGCTCGTCCGCCCAGGCCAGATCATCCGACGGGGTCGAACCGGGGCGGGGAATGGCGTTGAAGTCACGCATTCCGGTCGATGCCAGATACGTAAAGTTGCGCGCGTTCGAATTGTTCACGCCGACACCCAACGTATAGACCTTGCGTGCGCTCCAGATCGTTTTGGCGGCCGCTTCCATATCCGTGGCGTTCATGCTGGCAAAGGTGTCTTCGATGTTGCGAATGGCACATCCGACCTGGTCGGCAAACAATTGTCCCAATGCTCCGGATGCGGCAATTCCCTGTAGCCATCTGGCGCGATCGGGAAAGCCCATATGCCCGGTGCGAATCGCCTCGCGGAACGGTTCGCGAAAGTCGTCATAGCCTTCGTACCCGATTTGACGGGCCAGCCGAACAAAGGTGTTCGGTTTGACGTTGGCGTATTCCGCAATCTCCCTAACCGTTGAAACTCCTACACTATTTGGATTTTCCAACACATATCGGGCGGCTTTTTGCGCCTCTGGAGTCAGGGCGTCCCACTCCTCGGTGAGGCGGTCAAGAACGGCGGATGATACATTTGTTTGATTCATGATTGACGATGGTATGTTTGTTTGGTTAGCCTGTCTACAGTTTTTGCGACAGGTGGGATCATGCGCCCGTTCTACGCCATCTCAGCCGTGATTGGTACAATCGTACCCTGGGCTTTCTTCGGTTCGTACCTGACCGAAGTTGGCCCGGATCCGTTGGCCTTTCTGGCGGCGCTGTTTGCCAACGGGGCGGCGGGCGGCTTTTCGGCGGATGTGCTGATTTCCCTGATCGTGTTCTGGGTCTGGAGCTGGCGAGATGCGCAGGCTCTGGACCTTGCGAATTGGTGGCTGGTGATTCCGTCGGGATGCCTTGTCGGTCTGTCGCTGGCCCTGCCGCTCTATCTCTGGCTGCGCGAAGGGCGTGGCCAAACCGTACCTCAAACATAAAGGATCCGAGGTCATGTCATCCGAGTTTCCAACGACCGCGCGCGTGGTCATCGTCGGTGGTGGCGTCATGGGGGTGGGGCTTGCCTATCACCTGGCACACGAGGGCTGGGGCGCCGACACCGTGCTCTTGGAAAAGGCCGAGCTGACCAGTGGCTCGACCTGGCACGCGGCAGGGCAGATCACCCATTCCACCAGCTCCTTTGGGCTGGGTAAATGCGTGGACTACAATATCGATCTCTATTCCGGGAAGCTCGAAGAAGAGACCGGCCAGGCCGTAACTTGGCACGGCTGCGGCTCCTACCGTCTTGCATACACCGAAGACGAAATGGATTGGTTGCGCCATACCCTGTCTGTAGGTCGCAGCCTGGGCTTCAACATCGATCTGGTCGGCCCAGACCATGTTGCCGCCAACCACCCGTTTTACAATCTCGACGGGGTTCTGGGTGCGCTCTATACCCCTGATGATGGTCATGTGGACCCGACGAATGTCACCATGGCGCTGGCCGCGGGCGCCCGCAAACTGGGTGCAAAAATCATCCGTCACTGCCGTGCAACCAACATCACCCAGGCCGAAAATGGCGAATGGATCGTGGAAAGCGAAAAGGGCACGATCCGCTGCGAGCATGTGGTAAATGCAGGCGGTACCTACGCGCGCCAAATGGGCGAATGGTCCGGTCTGCAATTGCCCATGACCTCGATGACGCACCACTACTTCGTCACCGAGCCGGTGCCCGAGTTCGAAGCGCTGGACAAAGAACTGCCCGTCATTCGCGATGACAAGAAGGTTTCCGGCTATATCCGGATGGAGCAGAAGCGTGGCCTGATCGGCATCTACGAGAAAGAGAACTCGAACTCCGTCTGGCACGATCACTGCCCTTGGGATTACGAAAACTGGCTGTTTGACGCGGATTACGACCGGATCATGCCGTGGCTTGAGGAAAGCCTGAACCGGATGCCGATCTTTGCCGAGCTGGGCATTCAGCGCGAGGTTCATGGCGCGATCAGCCACCCGCCTGACGGCAACCCGCTGATCGGCCCGGCACCGGGCGTCAAGAATTACTGGTGCTGCTGTGGCACCCAAATCGGCATCGGCTGGGGTCCGGGCCTGACCCGCGAACTGGCGCGTTGGATGGTGCATGGCTCGGCCGATATTTCGATGCGCGAATACGATCCGCGCCGCTTTGGCAACTATGCGACCAAGGACTGGCAGGTCACCAAGGCGCACGAAGATTACAAGCTACGCCACGAAATCCCGTTCCCGCATTTCAACCGCTTGGCCGGCCGCCCGATCAAACCCAGCCCGCTTTATGACCGGCTGATGGAAAAGGGTGCGGTGTATGAAGAGGTGTTCGGACACGAACGCCCCCGCTGGTTCGCCAAAAACGGTGTGGAACAGCGCGACCATTATTCGTTCAAGCGCAATGAAGTGCATGACATGGTCGGGCTGGAATGCAAGGCTGTGCGCGACAGCGTTGGCATCATGGACATCTCGGCTTTTACCAAGGTGCAGGTTTCCGGCCCTGATGCGGCGGCCCTGCTGGATCGTCTGACTGCCAACCGTCTGCCGCAGAAAGTCGGCGGCATCGCTCTGACCCACATGTTGAACCGTCGCGGTCGGATCGAGCTGGAAACCACGGTCGTGAAACTGGCCGACGACAGCTATTATCTGGTCTGCGCCGCGTTCTTTGAACAGCGGCTGCTGGACCACCTGAACCAGAACCTCGCGGGCGAAAAGGTCGAAATCACCACGCTTTCGACCGACTGGGCCGCCATCGCTCTCAATGGCCCGAAAGCCCGCGAGGTCCTGGCCGAGTGCACCGATGCGGACCTCTCCAACGTTGGTTTCAAATGGCTGACCGCACAGCAGATCGAGGTCGCGGGTCACACCCTCTGGGCCTTCCGCATGTCCTATGCTGGCGAACTGGGATGGGAATTCCACATCCCTCGTGACAGCGCTCTGGCGGTTTATGACGCGCTCTGGGCGGCGGGTGAACAGCACGGCATCGCCGACTACGGCTCCTTCGCCATGAACGCCATGCGCATGGAAAAAGGTTTCAAAGGAGCAGGCGAGCTCACCAACGAAGTCACGCTGGCCGAGGCCGATGTGCTCCGCTTTGCTCGCACCGACAAGGAGTATCTGGGCAAGGACAAAACTCTTAACGACGCTGACAAGCCATGGGTCTGCGCTTATCTGGAAATCGAACCCAACGGGGTCGAGGATGGCCATGGCGGCGAAGCGGTCAAGCTGAACGGCGACGTCGTTGGCTCCACTGCCTCGGTCGCCTACGGCCACACTGTCGGCAAGATCCTGGCTTTTGCCTACGTCAAGCCGCACGCCAATGTGCCGGGCGCCGAGGTCGAGGTCATCGTAGCCGGTGAACCCCGTAAGGGCCGCATTCTGGGCGAACCGGCCTACGATCCGCAAAGCGTTTTGCCCCGCACTGATGTCGCAATGGAGCCAGCCGAGTAGACTGCGATCTGCTCTTATTCTGGTCAAAATTCATGGGAGGAGCCACGAACCTGTTCGTGGCGGAGGGGGGCAAGGCCCCCCAACCTCCTTTCCAACTGGAGACGAAGCCATGACAATCCCCGCAACCATGAAGGCCATGGTTCTGACCGGCCACGGTGATCTGGACAAATATGTCTGGCACACTGATTGGCCCACGCCGCAGCCCGGCCCGATGGAAGTGTTGATCGAGGTTGGCGCCTGCGGGCTGAACAACACCGACGTGAATACGCGCACCGGGTGGTATTCCAAGGCGGTGGACGAAGCCACAACCGGCGGCGCCTATGATGAGGTCGAGGAAGAAGACAGCACCTGGGGCGGCGCACCGCTGACCTTCCCGCGCATTCAGGGGGCTGATGCCGTGGGCAAAGTCGTTGCCGTAGGCGACGGCGCAGATGCAGGCCTTGTTGGCAAGCGTGTCCTGGTTGCCGGTTGGCTGCGCGATTGGGACGACCCGATGAACCGCGACAAGGCGGGGTATTTCGGCTCAGAATGTGATGGCGGCTTTGCCGAATACACCAAGGCCGATGTGCGTGGCATTGCTCCCATTGAAAGCGATCTAAGCGATGCGGAACTGGCGACCTTTAGCTGCTCCTACGTGACCGCCGAAGGCATGTTGGAACGCGCAGGTGTCAAGGAAAGGGATACTGTTCTGATCCCCGGCGCGTCGGGTGGCGTTGGCGGTGCCTTGATCCAGCTTTCGAAACTGCGAGGCGCGCGGGTCATCGCCATGGCCTCCGAGGCCAAACATGCCGAGGTCGCAGCCCTCGGTCCGGATCGCATCCTGCCGCGCAGCCCGGATAATCTGCGTGCGGAATTGAAGGGCGAGAAAATTACCGTAGTGGCCGATGTGGTGGGCGGCGAACAGTGGCCCGCGCTCATCGATCTCTTGGAGCGCGGTGGGCGGTATACCTGCTCGGGTGCCATCGCCGGACCGATCGTGGAGTTTGACCTGCGCACATTCTACTTGCGTGACCTGACCTTTACAGGATCCACCGTCAATGCGCCGCAGGATTTCTTCAACGTGGCAAGCTACATCCAACAGGGTAAGCTGAAACCGGCGCTGGCTGCCACATATCCCCTCGAGCAGCTGCGTGAAGCCCAGACCGCCTTTATCCAGAAAAAGCACACTGGTAATATCGTGGTTACACCATGAGCCGTGAGTTGTTCGACCAGGCCCTGCAGGCGGCCCAGTCTTTCCATGCATCGAACCCGGCTTTGTCTGGGTTCCAACCTTGGCCCGATGACATCACGTGGGCCGACAGGGCTTCCATGCCGGCGCCCTGCATGGATCTGGTGCAAACCCAAGCGGGCGACACTGCCTGCACGCACAGCCACGCCTCCGAAACCCTGGCTCTGCAGCAGGCGATCACCGCTCTGGCTCCGCATGTGGAATGGCGGCTCACTTACACAGAAGAGGAAGTCGGTGTCGATTTCCTGGGGCGTTTCGGCTGGTTCGAACTGGTCGGTCCCACTGGGCACTTCCATTCAACCCAGGCCCGCATGACCGTCGGCTATTGGGGCGACGGGCTTTACTACCCCTGGCACGAACACGAACCCGAGGAGCTGTACAGCATCCTGTCGGGCCGTGCCGAATTCGCGGCCGAGGGCGAAGACACCCTGACCCTCAGACCCGGGGACACACGCCTCCATGCCTCCTTGCAACCACACGCCATGACCGCGACCGATCAGCCAATCCTGTGCTTCGTCCTGTGGCGGGGCGAAGGGCTGGCCGACGATCCCCGCATGGCGGCATAGAAGGGCGCAGCAATGAAGATTACCCAAATCCGCATTTTCCAGACCGACCTTCCTTACGTGGGCGGGGCTTACGATTGGGGGGCAGGCAACGCGATTGAAACCGCCACCGCCTCGGTCGTGGTGATTGACACCGATGCTGGCCTGCAGGGCTGTGGCGAATTCACCCCCTGTGGCGAGAATTACATGGTCGCCCATTCCCAGGGCGTGCCTGCGCTGGCGCGCCTTGTGGCCCCGGCGTTGATCGGCGAAGACCCTCGCGACGTGGCCCGTATCGAACGCCTCATGGACCATCTGGTGCAGGGGCATGGCTATGCCAAGGCGCCTTTTGATGCCGCGTGCTGGGACATTCTGGGCCAGTCGCTCGACGCGCCGCTTTGGCGACTTTGGGGCGGCAAGCTGACCGATGGTGCGCCTATGTACCGGGTTGCCCCGCAGAAGGGCACAGATGAGACGATCGCGGAAATGGAACGCTACCGCGAACAGGGGTACCGTCAATTCCAGATCAAGGTCGGTGGCGACTGGGCCGCTGATATCGACCGTATCCGTTCGACCGTGCCGCTGCTTAAACCCGGGGAAAAGGCGATGGCCGACGCCAATCAGGGCTGGCGGGTGGACAATGCTCTGCGCGTCGCCCGCGCCACCCGCGATCTGGACTACATTCTTGAACAGCCCTGCCGCACGTACGAGGAATGCCAGCAGGTCCGGATGCGCACCGATCTTCCGATGAAGCTGGATGAATGCGTGACCGGCGTGGCTGCAGCGCAGCGTATCGTTGCCGATCACGGGGCCGATCTGATCTGTCTGAAGATCTCCAACCTCGGCGGCATTTCCAAGGCCCGCCGGGTCCGCGACTACCTGGTCGAAAACCGCCTGCCCGTGGTGGCCGAAGACACCTGGGGCGGGGAAATCGCCTCCACTACACTGGCCCATTTCGCCGCAACCACACCCGCGGAGTACCTGCACAACACCACCGACCTGATGAACTACAACACGCGTTCAACCGGCTTGGGCGGCGCTTGGGCCGAAAATGGCATGCTTTACGCCCCGGACACACCCGGACTGGGCGTCACCGCTGATTTCGACAGCCTCGGTGCGCCGGTTGCGGTGTTCGGAGACCCGTCATGAAGATTGAAGCCATCGACGTTTTCCGGGTGGACCTGCCTTATGCGGGGGGCGTCTACCGCCTGTCGGGTGGGCGCAGCTATACCGGCTTCGATGCCACCATCGTCCGCCTGCGTACCGCCTGCGGGGTCGAGGGCTGGGGCGAATCCACACCCTTCGGCTCTACCTACGTGGCCAGCCACGCCGCCGGGGTACGGGCCGGGATTGCGGAAATGGCCGAAAGCCTGCTGGGCCGTGATCCGCGCCATCACGACCGGATCTATGACGTGATGGACGGCGCGCTTGCGGGGCACGCCCATGCCAAAACCGCGCTCGACATTGCCTGCTGGGACATTGCCGCCAAGTCCGCCGGTCTGCCGCTTTGCGATATGCTGGGGGGACGGGTAGAGGGGCGGGTCCCGGTGATCTCCTCCATCGGTTCTGATGATCCAGACGCCATGCGCGAAAACGTGGCCCGACACCGCGCCCGTGGTTTTCTGGGCCATTCGATCAAGATCGGCGCAACCGAGGAAGAGGGCGGGCCGCGCATCGACGCCGAACGCATCCGCGCCTGCCTTAGCGACGCCGGTTCCGGCGAATGGTTCCTGGCCGATGCCAATGGCGGGATGAGCCCCGAACAAGTGTTGCGCATGATGTCGCTGCTGCCGGACGGGCTGGATTTCGTGCTCGAAGCCCCTTGCGCTACCTGGCGTGAGACGCTCAGCCTGCGCGCAAGGGTGCAGGTACCGATCCTTCTGGATGAACTGGTGCAATCCGAGGCCGACCTGACGCTTGCGGTCCAACAGGACGCTTGCGACGGGGTCGGGCTCAAGATCTCGAAACAGGGCGGTATTACGCCCACGGTCCGGCAACGCAGCATCGCCCGTGCTGCCGGCATGGTGATGAGCGTGCAGGACACGGTGGGGTCCGACATCGCTTTTGCTGGCATCCTCGCCGTGGCCCAATCGACCCCGCGTACCCTGCTGCGCTGCGCGTTGGACTGCCGCGCCATGGTGGCCCTGCAAACCGCCGCCTATGACGCGCCGATCCGCGACGGCGGGGTCGAAGCCCCGGCCACCCCCGGTCTGGGCGTCACCCCGGATCTTGATACGCTCGGCCTCCCCATTGCCAGCTACGGAGCCCTGTCATGACGGCCGCCTGCTTCATCTGGCCAAAAATATCCCGGGGGGTCTGGGGGGCTGGCCCCCCAGCTGAAGGTGAGGTCCGGGGGTCTGGTCCCTCGGCCATCAGGCAAGGAACACGCCCATGAAAATCACCCGCATTACAGTTTTCCAGCTCGACCTGCCCCTGTTCGAACCCTACTACCTATCCGGCGGGCGGCTCCGCTTTGACAGGCTCGACAGTACCTTTGTTCGCCTCGAAACCGATGAAGGCGTTACTGGCTGGGGCGAAGGGTGTCCCTGGGGGCATACTTATCTGCCCGCACACGGCCCGGGCATCCGCGCAGCCATTGAAACGCTGGCTGCGGCGTTGATCGGATGCGACCCGCGCAGCCCGGAGCAGATCAACCGGGTCATGGACGTGACACTGCCCGGCCATCCCTATGCGAAGTCCCCGATCGATATGGCCTGCTGGGACATTCTGGGTCAGGTTTCGGGCCTGCCGCTCTGGCAGCTTCTCGGCGGTGAAACCCCCGCTCCGGTGCTGGTCAATTCCTCCATCTCCACCGGCACGCCCGAAGACATGCTGGCGCTTATCGAACGCGCCGCGCAAAAGGGCTATACCGTGCATTCGGCCAAGGTGGGCGGCACCGATATCGGGCTCGACATCGACCGGATCGAGGCGATTTCCGGGGGTCTGCCCAAAGGCCACAAGGTCACTTTTGACGTTAACCGCGCCTGGCAACCGGCCGCCGCGATCGAAGTGCTGAATTCAGTTCAGGCGCGCGACTGGGTTGAACAGCCCTGTGAAACGCTGGACCAATGCGCCCATGTGGCAGACCGGGTGCGCAACCCAATCATGCTGGATGAATGCATGCACACGTTTGGCGATCATCTTGAGGCCTGGAAGCGCGGCGCCTGCGAAGGGGTCAAGGTCAAACCCAATCGTGTCGGAGGCTTGACCAAGGCCCGCCAGATCCGCGACTTTGGCGTCTCGATTGGCTGGCAGATGCATATCGAGGATGTGGGCGGATCGGCGCTGGCTGACACTGCCGCCATTCACCTGGCGTCCTCCACGCCCGAGGCCAACCGGCTCGCCAGCTGGCTGTGTCACTATCACCTTGATGTAGACCCGGTCCCCGGGCAGGGCGCCCGCAATGCCTCTGGTCAGGCCGTGCCAACCTCCGCGCCCGGACTGGGCGTCACCCCCGACCCGCAGGCGCTGGGCGCGCCGGTCGCGGTTTATGAGGGATAACGAACCATGTTGGACGACCTGCTGACCAAGCTGACAGACCTAGCTCGCGCCACAGACGGGCTGGGCTGGTACGCGGATCGTATGACCGACCTGCCAACGGTGGCAAACGAACCGCAACGGCAGCCGGTCTGTGATCTGGTGGCCAAGCTTGATCCGTCCGGCTGCCCCGCGGAAACCGCGCCTGCCACGCAGGCAATCCTGGATGCACTCCCGCACTTGCGTTGGCAGCAAACCTATACCGAAGCCGACGGTTTTTCCCGCCACTGGCTCGACAGCTATGGCTATGCCAATGTGATCTCTCCCGAAGGCCCCTATCTCAGCGACGATCTGCGTGTCTGCCTATGCTACTGGGGGCGGGGGCTACACTATTCCGAACATTCCCACGCGCCCGAGGAAACCTATGTCATCCTCGCCGGTCAAGCCCGCTTTCACGCGGAAAACCGCTCCCCTCGTGACGCAGGCCCCGGCGACACCATCCACCATACCCCGCACCAGAAACACGCCATCGACATGGATCCCGGCCCGCTGCTCGTGGTGGCCTTCTGGCGCGGTGATGACCTGTTGAAGAAATCCGACCTGTGAGGCCCGCGATGAAAATCACCCGAATCTCCCTCTGGCATATTCCGCTGACCAGTCACGAGGCCTATCACATGGCCGACGGCAAAACATGCGACACGGTCGAAACCGTTGTGCTGGCGCTGGAAACCGATACTGGCCTGACGGGGTGGGGCGAGGTCTGCCCGATCCCCCATTACTTGCCCGCCTATGCCCGCGGCGTCGCCCCCGCAGTTCAGGAGATGGCGCCGGTCCTGCTGGGTGCCGACCCGGTTGGCCCCGAGGCGCTGATGGCCCGGCTGGATCACTGGCTGCAAGGGCACCTTTATGCCAAATCCGCCATCGACACCGCGCTCTGGGATCTCACTGCCCAGGCTGCCAAGCTGCCGCTGCATGCGCTTTTGGGTGGGCAGAGGCAGGCGGATATGCCGCTTTATCACTCGATCACTTGCGTCGCGCCTCAGGACATGGCCCGCATTGCTGTCGAAGCTCAAAGAACCGGGATTGCTCAGTTCCAGGTCAAGCTGGGCGCCGACGACGACTGGCAGGCTGACGTTGCCCGCTTGCGCATGGTACGCGAAGCCGTCGGACCTGGACCTTTGATTTATGGCGACTGGAACTGCGGAGCGACCTCGCTCGATGCCTCTCGTGTGGGTCGCGCCGTGGCGGATCTGGACATCATGCTGGAACAGCCCTGCGCCACGATCGAAGATTGCGCCCGTGTCCGCGACGCCTGCGGTTTGCCGATGAAGATGGATGAAAACGCCCATGACACGGCCTCGCTGCTGCAGGCGCATCAGGCGGGCGTGATGGACGCCGTGGCCCTGAAACTGTCGAAATTTGGTGGGTTGTCGGCCACCCGACGCGCCCGTGATCTGTGCCTGCATCTGGGGGCCAAGATGTGCATCGAAGACACTTGGGGCTCGGATATCACCACCGCGGCACTGCTGCATCTGGGGGCGTCAACCGATCCGCGTCGGGTGATGAATGTCTGTGATCTGTCCTCTTATGTGGCCCCGCGTCTCGATCCGAATGGTCCCGAACGCGCCAATGGCCGCATCGCCCCACCTGCCGGCCCTGGCCTTGGCGTCGCCCCCGATCGCGATTTCCTGGGCGAACCGGATTCCATCATTGACTGAAATTTGACCTTATGGTCAAAATTCAACCAGCCACACACCAGCCAATCACAGGACCCCACTCATGCAACAGATCCTCAGCCAGGCCGAATGGTATGAGCGCGCCAAATCCGTACTGCCCGGCGGCGGTTTCGGCAATTTCGACCCCACCATGTTCATTCGTGAAGGTCACGGTTCCCGTGTCTGGGATGAAGATGGCACCGAATATGTAGACCTGCTGATTGGCTCCGGCCCGATGCTTCTGGGTCATGGCCACCCGGAAGTGCTGGAGGCGGTGGCCGAACAATTGCCTCGCGGCATGACCTTCTTCGCCAACAATGCGCTGGGCGTCGAGCTGGCCGAAGAGATCTGCCGCGCTGTCCCCTGTGCCGACCAGATCCGTTATGTATCGTCCGGCGGCGAGGCCGACATGTACGCCATCCGCGCTGCCCGCGCCTTTACCGGGCGCGACAAGATCGTGAAATTCGAGGGCGGCTATCACGGGATGAGCGCCGAGGCCCAGATGTCCTTGGCCCCGTCCCGCATGGTTAACTTCCCGCAGGCCGTGCCCGACAGTGCTGGCATCCCGGAAGGCGTGCGGGCCGAAATGCTGATCGCGCCCTTCAACGACCCGGACTATATCCGGTCGCTTTTGGCCGAACATGGCGACCAGACCGCCGCCATCATTGTCGAACCGCTGCAACGCATCATCCCGCCCGCGCCGGGCTTCCTGCAACTGCTGCGGGACGAGGCGGACAAATACGGCATTGTTCTGATCTTTGACGAGGTCGTCACCGGCTTCCGCTTTGCCTATGGCGGTGCGCAGGAACTGTACGGCGTTACCCCGGACATCGCCACGCTGGGCAAGATCATCGGCGGGGGCTTCCCGCTGGCCGCCATTGCCGGGCGCGCAGACATCATGGCCCATTTCGACAAGGCGGCCGTAGGTGCCGACAAATGGCTGATGCAGCTGGGCACGCTATCAGGTAATCCTGTGGCGGCCATTGCTGGCCTGAAAACCATGGAAGTGCTGCGCCGCGATGGCAACTACGACACCTTGCGCGCCTACGGCCAACGACTAATGGACTTGGCCTCTGCCGCATTGAACAAGCATGATATTGCCCACCAGATCGTCGGCGACCGCACCCTGTTTGAAATCGTCTTCACCGACAACCAGCCGCAGAACTACCGCGATGTCTTTTCCTCTGACATGGCAAAGGGTGCTGCGTTCAATAAGGTGCTGATGCAAAACGGCCTCTTCAAATCACCGGGCAAAACCTATCCCTGCCTGGCCCTGACCGAGGATGACTTCGCTCTGGCCGAAGCCGCCTATGCTAAGGCCGCTGCCGCCATCGCCTGACCCGGCCAGCATTTGTCTGGCAGCTTCTTTCTGGTTCAAAATACCTTGGGGGTTTGGGGGCAGAGCCCCCAAGGCAGCGCAGCTGCCTTGCCCAACGCTTTGAGTGGGCGCAAGCCCATGACAAAGGGACGGGAGTACCCCGGTTCCGGTTTCACGTGATCCGGTTTATGGTCTGGCGAAACGGACAAGGGCGGACAATGGCGGGACAGACGGAACAGGTTCTGAGTGCAATCCTCGATGATATCGAGGCGGGGCGCTTGACGCCGGGTGGGTCGTTGGATGAAGCGGATCTGGTCGCGCGACACAATGTGTCCCGAACCCCGGTCAGGGAAGCGTTCATTCAATTGGAAGCGCACGGGTTGATCCGTCGTCTGCCCCGCAAGGGCGCGGTGCTTTTCAAGCCGACGCTGGAGGAGTTCCTGGCGATCCTCGAAGTACATGCCAAGCTCGAAGGCCAGGCGGCGGGACTTGCGGCACGGCGGCTGTCTCCGGAACAAGCCGAAGCGTTGGAACAAATCGTTGTTCAATGCGAACGCCACGCCGCGGACAAGGGCGACGACGATCCTGATGCTTACTACACGCTCAACATGCGGTTTCACGGGGCGGTGGCCGAAGGTTCGGGCAATCCGTTCCTGGTCGAGATGATCAAGACCAATGCGCGCAAATTGATGGCCTATTACCGGGCCCGCTACCGCTATCCGGGCTCAATCGCGACCTCGGCCCGGGAACACAGGGAAATCGCAGAGCTGATTTACGCCCATAAACGCGAAGAGGCCGAGGCCGCCATGATCCGTCATGTACAGTTCGACCAGGTGACGGTCATGGATCTGCTGGCTGCTTTGGGATGAAAGCGGCAGCTCTCCTGCCTCTTTGTCGGGGGCTTATGCCCCCTCAAAGCGTTGGGCGTGGCAGCTGCGCTGCCTGAAGGCTCTGCTCCGCCGCGTCCGGCCAAGACACGTCAGGACGTTTTTAATCTGATGCAGGAGTAGGTCTCAGGACTGTCCTGCAGTTTCAAAGAAGCGTGCGAGGCTTTCGGCAAAGGCCGCCTGGTCGGATTGCTCCTGCAGGGAGGTCATCGCCGTGGCATGGACCTCGGGTCCCAGAACGTCTTTCATTTCCTCGGTCAGCGCCTTGATGAAATGCGGCTCCATTTCGGGGTGGTGCTGTGTGGTATAAATGTGCTGGCCGATCGTGAAACCGGTGATCGTCGCGTCCGCGGCTGCAATTTGTGTCGCACCTTCGGGCAGGCGGCCGACCTGTTCGCAATGGGAGCCGTAGAGTTTCACCTCATCCGGCAGATCCCGCGTCCAGTCCGGGCGGTGAATCATCCGGTTGCGAGTCAATCCATGCACCCAACCTTGCGGATTGTGGATCAGCTCCCCGCCCAGGGCCACAGCAATGGCCTGGTGGCCGAAGCAGGCCCCAAAGGTCGGCAGTTCTTGCGCATGCATCTGCCGGATCAGCTCCAGCAACTGATCCACCCAGGCCGCCCCGGATCGAACCGAGGCGGGGCTGCCGGTGATCATCACCCCATCGAATTCAGATAGGTCCGCCGGGAAGTCACCATCCTTTACCGAGAACACGGAACAGCGCCAATCCGGGCGCGCCAGCTGGATCAGATCGGTGAATTTTTCGCCGTCCTTGGGGTAGCGGGCGGCGAATTCGCTTTCATCCGTATTGGTCATGAGAATGGCCAGGTGCATGATTTTACGCGCTTCTTTTCTGTTTACATATTTATGATGTCTATTAATATACATAAGAAAGCCACCGACGGGAAGCCCCTGATGACACTCTGGACACCAAATGATGACGGGTTCGCCGATCTGACCAGTCATGACACCTTCGCCAATGGCGCACCTCACAACACCTTCGCACGGTTGCGCCGGGAAGACCCGTTGCACTGGACCGAATATGCGGATGGTGAGAATTTCTGGTCGATCACCCGCTACGAAGACATCACGGCGATGAACAAGAACACGCAGGTGTTTTCCTCGGCCCGGGGCATTCGGATGGAGGATCAGACATACGAAGAATATCTGGCGCGCCGTACCTTTCAGGAGACCGACCCGCCGGAACACACCAAGGTCCGGATGAAGCTGCTCAAGGCGTTTTCCAACACTGTGATGCAGCAATATGAGCAGGACATTCGCGATCTCTGCGTCGAAATTCTGGATCGGACACTGGAACAGGACACATTCGACGCGACCAAGGAAATTGCCCGTCAGCTGCCTATGCGGATGTTGGGGCGCGTTGTGGGGTTGCCGGACGAAGATCTGCCCTGGCTGGTGGAAAAGGGCGACGCGTTGATTGCCAATACCGATCCCGATTTCACATCCCACGTGCTGGACAAGATGGATACGGATGAGTTCCGCATGATGCCGTTCAATTCCCCCGCCGGGGCTGAATTGTACGCCTATGCCAAAGACTTGATGGCGCAGAAGGAAAAAAGCGGCGACACGTCGGGCGTGCTGCACATGATCCGGCAGCCGGCCAAGGACGGTTCGGTCATCACCGAGACCGAATTCCGCAACTTCTTCTGCCTACTCGTTGCGGCGGGCAACGATACCACACGCTATTCAATCGCCGCAGGCATTCAAGCTATGTGCCACCAGCCCGAATTGCTGGCGCAGATGCAGGAAGGTGGTTATGTCTGGGAGACCGCCTCGGACGAAATCATCCGTTGGGCGACCCCGGCGCTGTATTTCCGACGCACGGCCACGCAGGATTTCGACATGCATGGTAAGACCATCCGCGAAGGAGACAAGGTACTGTACTGGTTCATCTCGGCCAATCGCGACGAAGGTTATTTCGACGATCCGTTCCAGGTCAACTTGCGTCGGTCGCCAAACCGTCACCTGTCTTTCGGTCAGTTCGGGCCGCATGTCTGCCTGGGTATGTGGTTGGCACGGCTGGAGGTCCGAGTTCTGTTCCAGGAACTCTCCAAACGTCTGAAGAAGATCGAACCGGCCGGGCCGCACAAATTCCTCAGATCGAACTTCGTTGGTGGTATCAAAGAATTGCCGGTTCGCGTCGAGCGCGCCTGAGCGCTTTGTGAAAAATAATTAATATGTTAAGCTAAAGGGGCCCGGCAAGAGGCCCATAGCTTTCAAACAGGGAAGGATCCCAAGGAATGAAAACCCGTTTGCGCGCGCTCTACTGCGACCACCTCAGCATCATGCGGGGCAAGTATCTGCCGCATTCCAAAATAGGTGACGACAGCACCCGATTCTGTCGCTCCACTTTTGGTGTGCATTATGATCGCGACCTGCTGGACGCACCGGGGGCGATGATGAAACAGGGACTGCCGGACATGGAGCTGAAATGGCAACATGACGACATTCGCGACAGCTGGCATGCCTCGACTCAGATCGTGCTGGGAGACCTGTATGATGATGCCGGGGAAAAGCTGTCCCTTTGCCCGCGTGGCACCCTGAAACGCGCGGTCGCAGCGTGGGAAGAAAAGGGTCTGCACCCCAAGGTCGGGATCGAACTGGAAGCTTTCGCCCTGCAGGCTGACGACAATGGCAGACTGGTGCCCTATGACGCGCCGGGGGGTGTAGTCTACGGCACGGGCCCTGCAGCCGACCCGCTGCGCTTCAATGACCGGATCTGGGCGATGGCCGATGAAATGGGCTTTTCGCTGGACATGATCACCGCCGAATTCGACAGCCCGCAATTCGAATACACTCTGACCTTCGACAATGCGGTCAAGGCGGTGGACGACATCGTGCTGTTCCGCCTGATGGCCCGCGAGATTGCGTTGGAATACGGAATTGTCCTGACCTTCATGCCTAAACCGGTG
The DNA here is from genome assembly GCA_014872875.1 of Paracoccaceae bacterium. Classification (GTDB taxonomy): domain Bacteria; phylum Pseudomonadota; class Alphaproteobacteria; order Rhodobacterales; family Rhodobacteraceae; genus Aliisedimentitalea. Next base: position 402,882 of record WKFI01000011.1, on the reverse strand, counting down.
GCCGAGGCCGGCGGTTCAGGCATGCATATCAACCTGTCCTTCACCGATGAGGCCGGAGGCAACGCGCTCTCCTCGGGGCCGCGCGGGGGGCCGGATCACATGAACGATCTGGCACGGGGGTGCTTGGCAGGGCTGATCCACCACCACAAAGGGCTCGCAGGACTGATTGCGCCCACGGCAAACTCCTACATGCGCCTGCAGCCGGGATCGCTTTCGGGCTATTGGCAGAACTGGGGCGGCGACCACCGCAACGTGACCACGCGGATCTCGTCCGAAGGTGGCGCCAAGGCGCGGCTGGAACATCGCATGGCCGATGCGGCTTCGAACCCCTATACCTCGGTGGCTGCCGTGTTGCATGCAGCGCGGCTGGGGGTCGAGCATAACCATGTTTTGCCACCCATCGAGACCGGAGACGGGTTCGACCGTACCGATGCCAAACACGGGACCGCCATCAACCTGGCGGGCGCTATCGACGATCTTGAGCGTGACACCGCTCTGACCGAAGCGGTTGGTTCTGAATTGTGCGCCAACCACATCTACATGAAGCGCAAGGAAGTCCGCAAAACCCGCGACCTGGAAGGCGACGCGCTGCGCGACTTCTACGTGCATTTCATCTGACGCGACCAAAACGCCTCAGTCACAAACCTTCGCACGACTGCCCCGGTTTTGTCGGGGCAGAACGGTGCGGTATTTCGCGGCAATGCAACCTGACCTGCCGCAAGATCTGACCCAAAGGACAGACCCATGAAAATGAACGTAACCTGGATCCTGCCAGACGGCGGGGAAATCTCTGCGGCCATCGACCCGGGCCAAAGTCTGATGGAGGCCGCCACGGCCCATGACGTACCGGGTATTGTCGGGGAATGCGGTGGTTGTCTCAGTTGCGCGTCGTGCCATGTGCATGTGGACGAAGCCTGGTTGGCCAAAACCGGAGAAGTTGAGGAGTTCGAAGACGTCATGCTGGACATGGCATCCGGCGAACGCAAGTCCACCAGCCGTCTCAGCTGCCAGATCGAAGCCCATCCGGATCTGGATGGATTGCGGCTGTACGTTCCCGAAGTCTGAAGGTGTCCGGCCGCCTTGCCGGAGTTTGCGATGCCGGGGCGGGGGAAGGATCTGCGAGCTGTAAATAGCGATGAATAAGGGTATCTGACGAAGCCTGCCGTTCTGTATCGTCGCGGTTGATCCTGTCCGTCTTCATACAACGGGCGGTGTCCGAGCTGTTTCCAAGCTGTGCACGAGGGTGTGCGGGCTGGTCACAATTGACGGCAAACTTTAGCGCGTTAACCGTTCTTTACTTGATCGCTACGCTTACTCGGCCGATGGTCTTGCAAAAAACCAAAGGCAAAGGGCGAAGCAGTGAACGACGAAGATGTTATCGAGTTTTCTCAGGAGACTGAGATCGCAGCGCAGTGCCTGGGCGTGAAAGTCCCGATGTCGCGCTATCTGCATGAAGGCCGGATCGAACGGATCAACGCCGCCAACTACGAAGGGCACGAAATCCGCGGGTCCTTGCATGTAGTCAGGGAAGACGATGTTGTGCTGGAGATCGGCTCCGGGATCGGTTTGGTGGGCGCGGTCATAGCGTTCAACCAGCGACCCAAGAGAGTGCACAGTTTCGAGGCCAATCCCGAACTGATACCGGAAGTTGAAAAGCTTTACGATATCAATGGCTTGGGTGAGGTGATCTCGGTTCGCAACCAGGTTCTGTTCAGTGCGCCGGAGCGCCCCGACAGCATCCCCTTTCATCTGCGAAACAGCTATCTTGGGTCATCCTTGGTCGAAGCCGAAGGTCGCGTGAGAAAGACCGTGGATGTGCCCACAGTTGATTTCGCCGAAACCTGTGCCGAGATTGAACCGACTGTGCTGGTGATGGATATCGAAGGCGGTGAGTTGGAGCTTTTGCGCCACGCCGATCTGTCGCCCTTCCGCGCCATCGTGCTTGAATTCCACCCCAAGGCTTACGGCATTGGCGGCATGCGCGAGTGCAAGAACATTTTGCGCGAAGCAGGATTCAAGCGCGTTGACGAGAAATCCACCCGCATCGTCTGGACCTGTACCCGTGAAGACAACCAGAAAGATGCCCCGTCCGAGGGCTGAACAAGGCCGTGATCCAGCGGCGCGCCTGCGGCGCACAGGGTGTCTCGGCTGCGCCTCGGAATTTGGCTAAGATTTTGCCGGCAGGTTTGTTTCCCTGCCGGCATTGTGTTTTGTGGGGTTAACTTGCTGCCTCAAACCCGGCATCCAGCGCGGCCAGGATGACATTCACATCATCCTCAGTCAGTACCAATGGCGGCGACAGGATGATGTTGGGGCCGGAAACCCGCACCATGGCACCGTTCTGGTAAGCCACTTCTTGCACCTGACCGATGGTTTTCTTGTCGATCGAGGCTTTGCTGGCCGGGTCCGACACCAGCTCCATCGCGCACATCAAGCCATGGCCGCCGCGGACATCGCCGATCATGTCATACTTGTTCTGCAGACCCAGCAGCCCTTCGTGCAATTGTGCGCCACGCGCGGATGCGTTTTCGGGAACGTTCTGCTTCAACGTCTCTTCAAGGCACGCCAGTGCCGCCGCCGCGCCTACGGGATGTCCGGAATAGGTGTAGCCATGTCCAATGGCGGCCTTGCCGGTTTCGTCCTTTTCAAAGGTTTCCGCGACGTGTTCCGCGATCATCACGGCGCCAAACGGGAAATAGCCATTGGTGATCGCCTTGGCGGTGCACATCAGATCGGGTTGCACGCCCCAGTGGCGCGACCCGGTCCAGCTGCCGGTGCGGCCAAAGGCGGTGATGACCTCATCCGCGATCAGCAGGATCCCGTGTTTTGAGCAGATCTCACGCACGCCGGGCATGAAGCTTTCATGCGGCGGGATCACCCCGCCCGCGCCGAGGATCGGCTCCATGATGAAGGCGGCCACGGTGCCTGCGCCCTGGAATGCAATCTCGTCTTCCAGCGCCTGCAGGCAAAGTTGGGCCAGCTGTTCAGGGTCTGTTTCGTTGAACGGGTTGCGATAGGTGTACGGCGCCGGGATATGAAAGCAGCCGGGCAGAAGCGGTTCGTATTGGGTTCGGAAATTGGCGTTTCCGTTGACCGAGGCACCCCCCATATGCGTCCCGTGATAGCCCTTCTTCAGGCTGATGAACTTGGTCCTGGCACCTTCGCCACGGATCTTGTGATATTGTCTCGCCAGCCGCAGCGCGGTTTCCACCGAGTCCGATCCACCCGAGGTATAGAACGCGCGGGTCAGGCCATCTGGCTCGAAGAACTTGCGCAGTTCTTCGGACAATTGAATCACCTTGTCATTGGTGGTGCCCCGGAAGATCGAGTAATAGGGCAGAGCATCCAGCTGGGCGGCAATCGCATCCTTGATCGGCTGGCAGGAGAAGCCCAAGTTCACGTTCCAAAGCCCGCCAACACCATCGACAACCTCGTGCCCGTCAACATCCTTGATCCGAACGCCCGAGGCACCGGTAACGATGGTTGGCGGGTTCGCGTGGCTGTCTGCCGGGTGGGCCATGGGATGCCATACAGATTTGGCATTCATTTCTTTTAGAAAGTTCGAGTCTTTCATCTTTCAGCTCCTGTGAGCAGCCCGAAGCGGGCAGTGGGCAATAGGGGAGGCCTAAGCGGCGGCCTCCTGCGGGAAGGAGGTGGGCACGATGCCGCCAATTCTGTTGGTCAGGGCCAAACCTTGTCTGTGCAGTTCGGTGCGGATGATCTGTTTCAGCGAGGATGTCATGCGCGAAACCGGAGCCGCCACCGCCAAGGCCCCTATGGGTTGGCGGTCCGGCCCGAAGACGGGGACGGCATGGGAATGCACTTCGGCTTCGAAGCCGCCGATGGATTGAGCAATGCCGGAGCTTCGGATGTTCTCCAACTCCTGCTGGATCGCTTTGGGATCGGTCACGGTGTCCGGGGTGTGAACTTGCAGGGGGCCGGATAGGGCTTCGACCACGAAATCGGGTTCCGCAAAGGCTAGGATGGCCAAACCTGACGCTGTGGCGTGATAGGTCAGAACCTCGGCGTCCTCCATCATCACCTTGGTGGCGTGACGGGGCGAATAAGCATGCGAGAGCGAGTTGAGCTGCAAGCCCTGCAACAACGAGATATGCGTTGTCTCTCCGGTTGCGTCGGATAGGTCCCGCAAGACACGGCGCGATACGGAGAGAATCGGAACCGAGGCTTCGCGCAAAGCTGCCAGACGCAGAACCTGCGGACCCAGCCGATAAGAGCGGTCATTGTCGGCCTGTTCGACGAATCCCGATTCCTGAAGCTCTCCCATCAGCCGATAGACCGTGGCCTTGTTCATGCCCGATAAGCGGGTGAGGTCGCTCAACCCGATTTCGGTTCTGCCGTGATTAAAAAAAGTCAGCAGTGACAAGGCTTTGCTTACGGTTCCCATTGTGGGCTCAGGTCTCCCATTTCGAAGTTTTTTCGGTCCCCAAGTCGAAATCGAATTGGTTGCGATGTTATTTTGTTGACAGATCGGGTGGGGGTCTGTCAATCTAAATTCAAACCAATGGTTCGAATAATGAACCAGTCCATGTTGCAGTTAGGGAGACGCAAATGAAATTCGACACAGTTCTCAAAGGTGCTTTGGCGGGGGCAGCAATGACCCTGTCGGCAGGTGCGGCGTTGGCCGAGTATCCGGAAAAGCCGGTGAACTTTATCGTGCCGTGGCCTCCCGGTGATCTGGAAGACGTTCTGACCCGGATGATCGCCGAGGATTTCCAGAATGAATATGGCGTTGCTGCAGCGGTAGTGAACAAGCCCGGCGGTGGCGGCGGCCCGTTCCCGGGTGCGATCGAGGTCGCGAATGCTCCTGCGGATGGCTATACCATCGGGTCCTTCGTGATCGGCGTGCCGGTTGTGGGCCACCAGATCGACATTCCGCCGCTGACCCCGGCCAAGTTCGACCCGCTGGGGATCTTTCTGACTTATCCGTTCGTGATTGCGGCATCGGCGGATGCGCCTTACAGCTCGATGGCGGAACTGGCCGAACATGCCAAGTCCAATGACGTGGCGCTGGGCCATTTCGGCGACGTGCTGACCCCGACCCAGGTGACCAAGGCGTTCGCGGTCAATGCGGGTTTCAACTGGGGCTCGGACGCAGCGTTTGACGCGCTGGATTGCAACACTCTGGCCTCGGGCGACGCGGATGTGATCAACACGACGCTTCAGTTGATCCTGCCCTGTCTGGATCAGGTCAAGGTGCTGGTGTCGATCACCGACGAACGAATCCCGCTGGTCCCGGATACGCCGACCATTGGTGAGCTGGACAGCAGCCTGAACATCGCCCTGTGGAACGGTCTGTTCGTGACCAAGGACACCCCACAGGATGTGCGCGACAAGATCATTGCCGTGGCTGAAAAGACGGTGATGAGCGATCGGGCCCAGGCCGTAGCCAAGGAAACCGGAGCGCTGGTCTACTGGCAGAATGCCGATGACTCGGCTGCTCGCGTGGCCAACGACATCGAGACAGTTGCCCGTATCGGCGAACTGCTCCAGTAAATTTCCTGCCAACGGGGCGGGGCTTTGGCCCCGGCCCGTGCAATCTTCTGAGAGATCCCGCAAATGCCCACCGAAAAAGAACGACGCTTTGTCGGACCAAGGCGCGGCCAGCTGATCTTTGCGCTGTTTTTCTTCCTGTTCTCGGCTGTCCTTCTGGCGCTGATCCCCGATCAGACCCGCTGGGTTGAAAAGTCCAAATTCGTGGCCCAGCCGCGCTTCTGGCCCGCAATCGGGTTGGGGTTGATGGTGCTTTTCGGCGGGCTTCATCTGTACCGGCTGCCTTGGTGGCGCGCGACAAGGTACGACTTCTGGGAAGTCCGCAAGTGGTTCGTCGTGCTGGAATTCGCGGGCTGGTTCATGGGGTATGTCGTGGCGGTTCCGATCATTGGGTACCTGCCCGTGACCCTGATCTTTGTTCCGGCGCTGAGCTGGCGCATGGGGTATCGCACCCGCTTTATGTTGGGGATCAGCGTGGTGTTTGCCGTGGCTGTGGTGGTTCTGTTCAAGGGGCTGCTGTCGGTGAAGATCCCCGGTGCTCTGCTGTACGAGTACCTGCCCGGCGGGCTGCGCTCGTTCTTCATTCTGTATCTGTAAGGGCTGATCCGGCATGGACCTTCTGATTTCCGCATTCGAAATCCTGATGCGCTGGGATGTGGCGCTGGCTCTGCTGACAGGCTCGGTGGGTGGTGTGCTGATCGGTGCCATCCCGGGCGTTGGCCCGGCGGTTGCCATTGCGATCCTGCTGCCCGCGACCTTCTCCATGGATCCCATCGTTGGCTTGACGGTGCTTCTGGGGATCTATGGCTCGTCCATGTATGGCGGCGCGATCCCGGCCATTCTGATCAATACGCCCGGCACGGCGGTCAACGCGCTGACCACCTATGACGGTTATCCCATGACCGCCCGGGGCGAACCAAGGCGCGCGCTATCGCTGGCTTACTCGGCGTCCTTCTTCGGCGGCATCTTCTCGGTCATTTGTCTGATCCTGTTTGCGCCGGTGCTGGCCAAGGTGGCACCGATGTTCGGTTCGCGAGAGATTTTCCTGGCTGCATTGCTGGGTTTGATCCTTGTGGTCGTGGCCCACCGTGGACAGGCGCTGATCGCCGGTGCTTTGGCTGCGTTCGGCATCTTCCTGCAAACCATCGGTCTGGAACCTGTGAAATACTCGCAGCGCTACACGTTCGGGTCGGATTTCCTGGGCGGTGGCATCAACCTGATCGTCGTGGTTCTGGGGCTGTTTGCGATTTCGCAGGCTTTTGTTCTTCTGACGGACGAAGATGAACGCATCCGGCTGACCAAGCTGCGCGGCGGTATGTTCCAAGGTCTGCGCGAACTGGGGCGGCATCCGCGCGTCGCCAGTGTTTCAGCTGCCTTTGGTGTCGTCATGGGCATGATCCCGGGTGTGGGGGAGTTCACCGCCCAGTTCATGTCCTATACCTACGCTCAGCGAACGTCCAAGCGGCCACAGGATTTCGGCAATGGCTCGTCCGAAGGGCTGATCGCCGCTGAAACCGCCAACAACGCCGTGCCCGCCGCGGCCATGGTGCCGCTCTTGGCGCTGGGAATTCCGGGTGAGGCGCTGACCGCGATGATGCTGTCGGTGTTCTACGTGCACAACGTGGTGCCGGGGCCGGGGCTGTTCCAGAACCAGATGGATTTTGTGGTGGCGCTGTATCTGGCACTGCTGATCCTGAATGTGCTGGTGCTGATCTTCCTGCTTTTCGCCACCAAGTCGTTGATCCAAGTGGTGCGCATCCCGAACCGTTTTCTGGGTGTCTGCATTCTGACCCTGTCTTTCGTGGGGGTCTATTCCTTGCGCAATTCGGCTGCGGATTGCGTGTTGGCTGCGGTCTTCGGTGTGATCGGATACATTCTGAAACGCTTGTCGCTGCCTTCGGTTCCCATCGTTTTGGGCATGGTTCTGGGAGGCATCATGGAGGTGAAGCTCCGCGCCGGCATGGCCCGGGTGAAGGAACCGCTGGATTTTATTGATCGCCCTGTCGCGTTCATCCTTTTTCTCATCATCATCATCGTTCTGACGATCCATATCCGCCGCGTGCTGAAGGATCGCAAGGAACTCAAGGAGGCCGAATGGCAGACCAGGAACTCATCAATTCGCTTCGGCAAGCTGATGTTACGCCGCAGAAACTCTTTCTTGAAGGATCGTGGCAAGCAGGTACGGGCACGCCACTCGAAGCGACTTCGCCGATTGACGGGTCTGTTCTGACGACACTCGCGGGCGCCTCTGCCGCGGATGTGGATCGCGCTGTGGCGGCAGCCCGGGCCGCGTTCGAGGATGGCCGCTGGTCCCGATTGGCTCCGGCGGCGCGCAAGAAGGTTCTGCACAGGATCGCGGATCGGATCGAAGCCGAGGCGGTCGAACTGGCCGTGCTGGGCGTGCGCGACAACGGAACCGAATTCAACATGGCCCTGAAGGCCGAGCCGGGATCGGCGGCTGGTACGTTCAGGTATTATGCCGAGGCGCTGGACAAGGTGGGCGGAGAGATCGCGCCCACTGCTCCGGATGTGCTGGGGCTGGTGCACAAGGCGCCGGTGGGGGTTGTAGGGGCGATCGTGCCCTGGAACTTCCCCCTGATGATCGGCGCGTGGAAGCTGGCCCCGGCGCTGGCGATGGGCAATTCAGTGGTGTTGAAGCCGGCCGAAACCGCATCGTTGTCCCTGCTGCGGCTGGCGCAGATCTGCGCCGAATGCGGCCTGCCCGATGGGGTGCTGAATGTGGTCACCGGATCCGGCGCGGAAACCGGCGCGGCTCTGTCGATGCATATGGATGTGGACGTACTGACCTTTACTGGTTCGGGTGCGACGGGGCGTCGGCTGCTCGAAGCTTCGGCCCGGTCGAACCTGAAACGCTGTTATCTGGAACTGGGTGGGAAGTCCCCCAACATCGTTTTCGCTGACGCGCCGGATCTGATGAAGGCCGCGAAGGTGTCGGCGGCGGGGATCTTCCGCAATTCGGGCCAGGTCTGCGTGGCGGGATCTCGGTTGCTGGTACAGAGCGACATTCACGACGAATTTGTCGCGCTCTTGAAGGCCGAGGCCGAAGCGTTGCAAGTGGGTGATCCACTGGATCTAAGGTCGCAGATCGGTGCCGTGAATTCCGAAGATCAGCTGGCCCGCAACCTGTCCTTCATGGACAAGGCTGGTCCTGAAGGCGGTGAAGTGATCACAGGCGGCACGCGCATTCTGGCGGATACGGGCGGAACCTATATGGCACCGACCATCGTTCAGAACGTGACCCGCGACGCGACCCTGTTCCAGCAGGAAGTGTTTGGACCGGTGCTGGCGGTGACCAAATTCGAAACCGAAGAGGAGGCGCTGAGCCTTGCCAATGCCACCGATTTTGGTCTGGCCGCTGCGGTTTGGACCAAGGATCTGAGCCGTGCGCACCGGATGGTGGCTGGCATCCGTGCCGGGGTCGTCCATGTGAATACTTATGGTGGCGCCGACAATACGGTGCCATTGGGCGGGGTCGGGCAATCCGGCAACGGGCACGACAAGTCCCTGCATGCGCTCGACAAATATGTCGATCTGAAAACCGCCTGGATTCAGTTGTGAGGGAAACATGACAGACAAGACCATTCTCGTCGCCGGAACCTATGACACCAAAGATGATGAGCTGCACTACCTGTCGGACGTGATCCGCGCGCAGGGTGGCAAGGTCCTGTCCATGGATGTGAGCGTTCTGGGGGACCCGTCACAACCCACTGATGTCAGCAAGCATGACGTGGCCGAAGCGGGTGGAAGCTCAATCCAGGAAGCCATCGATTCGGGGGATGAAAACACTGCCATGCAGATCATGGCGCGGGGATCGGCTGCCAAAGCGCTGGAGCTGCATCGGGCTGGTCGCATCAACGGTGTGATTGTGCTGGGCGGCACCATGGGCACCGATCTGGCTCTGGATCTGTGTGCGGCTTTGCCGGTTGGGGTGCCAAAATACGTGGTCTCAACGGTTTCCTTCTCCCCTCTGATTCCACCCGAACGTCTGCCGGCGGATGTGCAGATGATTCTGTGGGCTGGGGGGCTTTATGGTCTGAATTCGATCTGCAAGGCGTCTCTGTCGCAGGCGGCAGGCGCGGTTCTGGGCGCCGCTCGGGCGGTCGAGCCGCCAAAGCGTGACCGTCCGCTGATTGGCATGACGTCGTTTGGAAAGACTGTGCTTAGGTACATGGTGACGCTGAAACCGGCGCTGGAGGCACGCGGTTTTGAGGTCGCGGTTTTCCACGCCACTGGCATGGGCGGGCGGGCATTTGAAAGCTTGGCTGCCGAAGGTGCCTTTGCTGCAGTGTTCGATTTTGCCCCGCAAGAGGTGGCCAACCATATCTTTGGCGGGCTCAGCGCCGGGGCCGACCGGATGACCAACGCGGGGGCGTCTGGCACGCCGCAACTGGTGGCGCCGGGATGTTACGATCTCGTGGATTTCATCGGTTGGCAAGATACCCCGCTGCAATTGCAAGGCCGTCCGACCCACGCCCACAACCGCCTACTGACCTCGGCTGCGTTGGATGGCGATGAACGCCGACAGGTCGCGCAAGCGATCTGTAGCAAACTTGCGTCGGCTACCGCACCGGTCGCGCTGCTTTTGCCCGAAGGCGGGTGCAACGAATGGGACCGCCCCGGTGCGGACCTGCATGATGCCGAAGGGCTGGCCGCGTTTTGCGACGAAATCCGGCAAGGTTGCCCCGGGAGCGTCTCTCTGCATGCGATGCCTGATCACATCAATGACGCCGCCTTCTGCGATAAGGCATTGGAGATCTTTGATGGCTGGGTTGCAGATGGGACGGTGAAGACGTCCTGACGGGTCAGTCATTCCCGAAGACATATGTGACGGAACGTAGATTGGGCGCCCCATTGCGGGCGCCCAATTTATTCTTGATCCTGTTTGAAACGTCTGACTAGTCTGCATCAAAATGTGAAACACTGTTCCGCTTTGCGGATCTTTGAATGCAAGCCCGGCGAGGAGAGTGCAACGCGGCATTGAAGAATTCATCCAAATCCCCAGACGGGATTTGCTTTGTGTCGGCAGTTGGGCTAACCGATAAATACGACGACCGAACGGTCGGTTATTTATTTCAGGGAAGTTCGGCACCACCGCGTGCCAGGCAAGGAGAGGACAACGACCATGAGCGACGCCATCAATTATGAGCGCGTAGGTGACATTGCGGTATTGGCAGCCAACAACCCGCCGGTGAATGCGCTGGGTCTGGCCGTGCGCCAGGGCCTGCAGGCCGGCATTGAACGGGCCGAAGCCGAGGGCGCAAAAGCGGTCCTGATCTATGGTACCGGTCGAACCTATTTTGCTGGTGCTGATATTCGTGAATTCGGCAAGCCGCCGCGGGCCCCTTGGTTGCCGGACCTCTGTGCCCGGATCGAAGCATCGCCGCTGCTGGTTGTTTCGGCCTTGCATGGTACTGCATTGGGGGGCGGGCTCGAGGTTGCGTTGTCGTCGCACTATCGGATCGCCGTGCCGTCGGCCAAAGTCGGTCTGCCCGAAGTGCATCTGGGTATCCTGCCGGGTGCGGGGGGAACTCAGCGTCTGCCGCGTGTCGCGGGTGTCGAGGCTGCGTTGGATTTGATCACCTCGGGCCGTCACATCGGTTCGGCCGAGGCGCTGAAACTCGGCGTGATCGACAAGGTAGAGGAAGGAGAGCCGCGCGAGATCGGCCTGGCTTATGCGCAGGAATTGCTGGACAGCGGTGCTCCGCGTCGGGCTGTGGGTGAGATGCCTGCCCCGGCTGCTGTCGATTTCGATGCGGTGTATGACAAGGTACTGAAAAAGGGCCGGGGCCAGCTGTCGCCGGCAGTCGCGGTGCGGGCCGTTCAGGCCGCTTGCGAAGCGGAGAGCTTTGAAGCCGGTATGAAGCGCGAGCGTGAATTGTTCATGGAACTGATGAACACAGACCAGCGCCAGGGGCTGATCCATGCCTTCTTCTCGGAACGCGCGGTGTCGAAGCTGCCGGAACTGAAAGGGATTGAGCCGCGTCCTCTGGAGGCGATTGCCGTTATCGGAGGCGGCACCATGGGGGCCGGGATTGCAACCGCTGCGCTGTTGGCCGGGCTGAACGTCACGTTGCTGGAAATGAACGACGATGCCGCAGCCGCGGCCAAGGGCCGTATCGAAGGCAATCTGCAAGGTGCCCTGAAGCGTGGCAAGATCAGCGCAGAGCAGTTCGATGCCCTGACCAACCAGGCGTTGACCATGGCCACCGACTATGAAGCCTTGAGCGAAGTGGATCTGGTTATCGAGGCCGTGTTCGAGGACATGGAAGTCAAGAAACAGGTCTTCAAGAAACTCGACATCGTGTGCAAACCGGGGGCCATTCTGGCCTCGAACACCTCCTATCTGGATGTGAATGAAATTGCCGCCTGCACGTCGCGCCCCGAAGACGTGATCGGGCTGCACTTTTTCTCGCCTGCGCATGTGATGAAGCTGCTGGAAGTTGTTGTTGCCGATCGCACGGCCATTGACGTGGTGGCGACCGGCTTTGATCTGGGCAAGCGGCTGCGCAAAATCTCGGTCCGGGCAGGTGTCTGTGACGGGTTCATCGGCAACCGCATTCTTGCGACCTACAGGACTGCGGCAGATCACATGGTTCTGGATGGCGCATCGCCGTTCCAGATCGACAAGGCCATGACTGCGTTCGGTTTTGCGATGGGACCGTTTGCTGTGTCGGATCTGGCCGGTCTGGACATCGGCTGGGCCGTGCGCAAACGCAAGCGTGCCGAAGGTATGGACCCACGTGCCCGTGACAGCTCGTACGCGGACAAGCTGTGCGAAGGGGGCAATTTCGGCCAGAAGACCGGCAAGGGCTATTACGTCTACGGCGAAGACAAGCGCAGCGCGTCTCCCAATCCTGAAGTCATGGAGCTGATCGAGGCGGAACGCGCCGAAAAAGGCATCACCCCGCGAGAATTCAGCGACGAAGAAATCGTGCGCAAATACATGGCGGCCATGGTCAACGAAGCGGCCAAGGTTGTGGGTGAAGGCATTGCGCGCCGTCCGCTGGACGTCGATATGACGCTACTCTTCGGCTATGGTTTCCCGCGCTACAATGGCGGCCCATTGAAATGGGCAGATATCGTCGGCCTTCCCGACCTGCTGGCCGACATCAAACGCTATGCCGAGGAAGACGACTATTTCTGGCAGCCCGCGCCGCTGCTGGAGCAACTGGTGGCCGAAGGCCGCACCTTCGATGATCTGAACAAGGAAGCCTCGTGATGAAACAAGCCGTAATTGTCTCAACCGCCCGGACCGGGCTGGCAAAATCCTTTCGCGGATCGTTCAATGTCACCCATGGCGCGACCATGGGCGGTCATGCGGTCAGTGCCGCTGTGGAACGGGCCGGTCTGGACGGGTCCGAGATCGAGGATTGCATCATCGGCTGCGGCTTCCCGGAAGGCGAGACCGGCAGCAATATCGGCCGTCAGATTGCCATTCGCGCTGGCCTGCCGATTACCGCTTCCGGCATGACGGTGAACCGGTTCTGCTCGTCCGGTCTGCAGACCATTGCGTTGGCAGCCAATGCGATCACTCAGGAGGGCGCTGGCCCGATGGTAGCAGGGGGTGTCGAAAGCATCTCGATGGTACAGCCCAAAGCCCGGTCCGCGCCTGAAGCGTGGATTCAGGAACACAAGCCTGCGATCTACATGGCGATGATCGAAACAGCCGACATCGTGGCACAGCGCTATGGGCTGAGCCGGGAGTATCAGGACGAATACTCCTTGCTCAGCCAGCAGCGCATGGCGGCGGCGCAGGAGGCCGGGAAATTCGCCGATGAGATCGTGCCAATGGCGACCACCATGGCTGTGAAGGACAAGGAAAGCGGTGAGATTTCGATGCACGAAGTCACCGTGGATCGCGATGAATGCAACCGGCCGAACACAACGATTGAAGGTCTGGCGGGTCTGGATCCAGTGCGCGGCGAGGGTAATTTCATCACCGCTGGCAATGCTTCGCAGCTGAGCGATGGTGCGGCGGCACTGGTTGTGATGGAGGCGGGCGAGGCAGAAAAGCGCGGGCTTGAACCGCTGGGCGCGTTCAAAGGGTTCGCGGTCGCCGGGTGCGAGCCGGACGAAATGGGCATCGGCCCGGTCTTCGCCGTGCCGCGCCTGCTGGAACGCCACGGGCTAAGTGTTGACGACATTGATTTGTGGGAACTGAACGAGGCTTTTGCCAGCCAGTGTCTTTATTCCCGTGACCGCTTGGGAATTGATCCCGAGAAATACAATGTTAACGGCGGCTCTATCGCAATCGGCCATCCTTTCGGCATGACAGGTGCGCGCTTGGCTGGGCACTTGCTGCTGGAAGGCAAACGGCGCGGTGCGAAACTGGGCGTTGTCACCATGTGCATCGGCGGCGGCATGGGCGCAGCCGGCCTGTTCGAGATCTTCTGATCTGTCCAAGGGGCGTCGCCCGTCACAAAATCCTTGGGGCCCGCATTGGGCCTCAACCTCGGGATGTTTCGAACCAGAAGAAGATACGGGACGCGTACTTCATCTGGCCAGAAATATCCCGGAGCGCGAGGCAGAGCCTCGCATTCAACATGTCGTCTGGGAGGAACCGCATGGACTTGAGCTATAACGCCGACGAACTGGCCTTTCGCGATGAAGTGCGAGCGTTTCTGGAGGAGAAACTGCCCAAGGAGATGTCCGACGCCGTGCGTGAAGGACGCAGTTTGGGTAAGGACGGTCACGACCGTTGGCACGCCATCCTGAATGAACAGGGCTGGCTGGCGCCCAACTGGCCTCGGGAATTTGGCGGTTGTGAATGGAACGCCGTGCAACGTCATATCTTCGAAGAAGAATGCTGTCGTGCCCATGCGCCACGCATTGTTCCTTTTGGTTTGACGATGTTGGGGCCGGTCTTGCAGAAGTTTGGCTCGAAGGCGCAGCAGGATTATTACCTCCCGCGGATCCTGTCTGGTGAGGACTGGTGGTGCCAGGGCTATTCGGAACCGGGTGCGGGCTCGGATCTGGCCTCGCTCAAGACCAAGGCGGTGCGCGACGGTGATCATTACGTTGTGAACGGCCAGAAAACTTGGACGACGCTGGGGCAATACGCCAACTGGATCTTCTGCCTTGTACGCACCGACCCGGATGCGAAACAGCAGGAAGGGATCTCGTTCCTGCTGATCGACATGGACACGCCGGGTATCGAAGTGCGCCCGATCATCCTGTTGGACGGCACACATGAGGTGAACGAGGTTTGGTTCACCGACGTCCGCGTGCCGGTCGAAAACCTTGTAGGGGAAGAGAACAAGGGTTGGACATATGCCAAGTATCTGCTGACCCACGAACGCACGAACATCGCCGGGGTCGGGTTTTCGCAGGCCGGGCTCGATGCGGTCAAACGCATGGCGCGAGCGGAAATGTCAGGTGGTCGGCCGCTGATCGAGAACCCGCATTTTGCCGCGCGGCTGGCGCGGGCCGAGATTGATCTGATGGCAATGGCAACCACCAATCTGAGGATCATTTCCCGGGCGGCCAGCGGGCAGGCGCCAGGGGTCGAAAGCTCGATGCTCAAGGTCAAGGGAACCATAATTCGGCAGGAGATCAATGATCTCGCCCGCCGGGCGGCGGGGATCTATGCCATGCCCTTTGCGTCTGAAGCTGTGGAAGGGGGCAACGAGCCGCCAATCGGACCCGAGGGCGCTGATCACGTCGGGGCGCAGTATTTCAACAATCGTAAGCTGTCGATCTTTGGCGGCTCGAACGAAATCCAGCGCAACATCATTGCCAAGGTCAAACTGGGAGGTGGGGCATGAATTTCGAACTGACCGAAACCCGCCAGATGTTGCAGGACAGCCTGCGCCGGTTCCTCTCGGATCGCTATACGACCGAGGTACGCAACAAGATCATCGACAGTGACGCGGGACTTTCGACCGAGATCTGGGATCAATTGGCTGAACTGGGTGTGATCGGTGCCCTGTTCACCGAAGAACAGGGGGGCTTTGGCGGCGCCGGGTTTGACGTCACCACCGTGTTCGAAGAGCTGGGCCGCGCAGGTGTGGTGGAGCCGTTGTTGGATACCGCCATTTTGGGCGGCGGCCTGATTGCAGCCTTGGGGGACGCGGATCAACAGAGCCTTGTCGAACGGGTGATCGCGGGTGATCTGCACCTGGCCTTTGCCCATTCCGAGCCGGGCGGGCGTTACGACCTGAACCATGTCGCAACTTCGGTGACCGCAGAAGACGGTGGTGTGACCTTGACCGGACGCAAGGCGGTTGTCGCCAATGCTGAGGCTGCCGAGATTCTGGTCGTGTCTGCCCGAGAAAGCGGTGAAGCGGGGGACGAGGACGGGATCTCACTGTTCCTCGTGCCGCGCGATGCAGCCGGTGTTTCTGTGCGGGGATATCCTTTGCTGGCCGGTGGACGTGCGGCGGAGGTCGATCTGGATCAGGTCAGCCTGCCAGAGAGCGCACGTTTGGGCGCGCCTGGCGCGGCTTATTCGGCGATTGCCGAGAGGGTGTCTGCGGCCTCGGTCGCATTGGCGGCCGAAGCGCTGGGGGCAATGGAGACGGCAACGGAACTTACCCGCGGCTATCTGTTGACCCGCCAGCAATTCGGGAGGCCCATCGGGACTTTCCAAGTCCTGCAACACCGGATGGCGGACCTGTGGATCGAACTGGAACAGGCACGATCTGCCGTGATCAACGCGGCTGGCCATCTGGAGGGCGATGCAAGAATGCGGGATCTGAATGTTGCCGCTGCGCGCAACCTGATCGGGCGGGCCGGTCGTCTGGTGGCCGAGGATACGATTCAGATGCATGGCGGCATTGCCATGACGCAGGAATACGAGCTGGCCCACATCGCCAAACGTATCGTGATGAGCGATCATCGGTTTGGAGATACCGACCACCACCTGGAGCAGTTCATTGCCCTCAGCGCCTGACGCGGACGTTATTCGCCGTATCGAAGACCCCGGTTGCCAACAGATGGTTGGCTATAAGACCCGCTTGGATCGGGACACGGGGGAGTGCACGGTTACGCTGGATCTGGAACCGAGACATCTCAACCGGCATGGCATTCTGCATGGCGGCATGGTGGCGACCCTTCTGGACGTGGTCTGTGGCAACACGGCGTCGCATTACTTCGATCCGGTGGATCATGCCAAGCTGGTCACCGTGTCGTTGAACATCAACTATGTCGGAGCCGGGCGGGCAGGCCGTGTGACGGCGACGGCAAAGTCTGCGGGCGGCGGCAAGTCCATCGCCTATGTGAATGGTGAGTTGCGCGACGCCGAAGGCCAGATGCTGGCCACCGCAAGCGGGATCTTCAAAAGGATCCGCGCATGACCGCTCTGGCACGGATGGAAGATCAGGGTGACCGGGCCGTTGTGGTCAACATGAACGCTGCGCGTCGCGGGGCGTTGTCCGAAGATCTTTATGGGGCGATCAACACTGCGCTGGATCTGGCGCGGGAAGATCGGATCCGGGCGGTTCTGCTGACCTCTGAAGGTGGCTTTTTTTGCGCCGGGGGCGATTTGAACGTGCTGATCGACCGGCGCAAACTGACCGAGGCGGAACGGCGCGACAAGGTGGATCTGTTGCATGACCTGATCCGCGGGATCCGAGCCTGCCCGGTTCCCGTTATCGCGGCTGTCGATGGCGGAGCGGCGGGGGCCGGAGCCTCTTTGGCGTTGGCCTGCGATCTTATCGTGGCCGAAGAAGGTGCCAAGTTCACAGCGGCCTATGTCAAGGCTGGTCTGGTACCCGATGCGGGGCTGACCGCCTCCTTGGCAAGAATGTTGCCACGTCCTCTGGCGATGGACATGTGTCTTCTGGCGCGCCCTGTGACGGCCGAACAGCTGTTGACGCTTGGCGCGGTGAATGCGGTTGCTCCAACGGATCAGGTCCTAGGTAAGGCTCAGGCACTGGCCGATCGCTTGGCCCAGGGACCGCGCCAGGCACAACGGGTGATCCGCAGGCTCGTGGCCACTGCGTATGAGCGGGAGGAAGCGGCACAATTGGACGCTGAGCGGGACGCGATGGCGGCCGCGGCCGGAGGGGAGGAGGCGGCCGAAGGCATTGCCGCATTTCTGGAGAAGCGTCCACCAAAGTTCACTTGAACCAGCAAGTCGCGGGACAGCAGACGCCTTGGGAGGGGCACAGGATGGAGAGAGTGGAAGATCTGCTGCGGCATCAGGTCGAAACCCGGCCTGAATATCCGGCTTTTTCTGATAGCACTGGCTTGGCTTGGACCTATGCGGATCTGGATCGCGCCAGTCTGGATCTGATGGCCCGACTAGAAGGGGCCGGTGTGCAAACGGGCGACCGGGTTCTGATCCTGTCCGAAAACTGCTGCCCCAAGGTGGCGGCGCTTTTTGCCTGCTACCGGATGGGTGCAGTCGCCGTGCCGGTCAATGCACGTCAGACACGGAGCGAGATCGAGCGGATCCAGCGCCATGCCACGCCTGCAGCAGTCTTGCTGACCACTTCAGTTTCCCCGGACGCCCAGAGCCACGCGGAGTGGTTTCAGGCCAGGGAAATCAGCGGACGTTTTGGGCAAATGCATCTGGCCGAAACTGGGGTCAGTGATCCGGACGCACCCGAAGAAGTGGCGGTTCTGCTCTATACAACCGGGACGACGGGCGATCCCAAGGGTGTCATGTTGACTCATGGCAATCTGCGCTTTGGTGGCCGGACCTCGGCCGAATTGCGGGGGATGACACCGAAGGACGTGATCTACGGAGTGTTGCCGACAACACATGTGTTTGGTCTTGCTTCAGTTATCACGGCTGCTGTTCACGTGGGTGCCCCGGTTCGGCTGGAGGCCCGCTTCACGGCGGCCAAATTGTACGAGGCACTGCGCAGTGGCGTAACCCTTTTGTCTGCAGTACCGCAGATGCATGCGCTGTTGATGCAATACACCAAGGAACAGGGGTTCGACCGTTTGCAGAGCGACACGCTGCGCTATGTCTCGTCCGGTGCGGCACCGCTGGATCCGGACTGGAAAGCACGTGCTGAGGCGTTTTACGGCGTAGCGGTGCAGAACGGATACGGCATGACCGAAACCACCGCCGGGATTTGTGCGACCAGTTACTCGATCGGAGTTCCCGATGTTTCAGTTGGACCGCCCTTGCCAGGCGTCGAAGTCAGGTTGGACGAGGACGTGCCGGGTGGCGGCGACGGGCTGGGTGAGGTTCTGGCGCGGGGTGCGAATGTGATGCTTGGCTATTATCGCAACCCTGATGAAACCGCGAAAGTGCTGGAGCCGGAGGGTTGGATGCGAACTGGGGACATGGGCCGGTTCGATGATCAGGGGCTGCTTCACATCGAAGGCCGGTCCAAGGAATTGATCATTCACGGCGGCTTCAACGTTTTCCCGCCCGAGGTCGAAGCCGCGCTGAACGCGCATCCGCAGGTGGTCCAGGCCGCCGTGATCGGGCGGAGGATGAAGGGCGACGAGGAAGTTCTGGCCTTTGTCCAGGTGGCCGATGGGGATGTGCCGGATGCCGAGGAACTGCGCGCCTTTGTGGCGGGGCAACTCGCAGGGTACAAACGCCCGTCACATATTGTCATGGCAGCAGATCTGCCCGCCGCACCAACGGGCAAGATTCTCAAACACAAGCTATTGGAGCACTTTGCCGAACGTCTGGACGGGTGATGCCGTTGCCAAACCGTGCCGCTGTGCCGCGTTTTGTGGGTTGAGTGAGGGGCGCTGCCCCTCTGCGCCGTTGGGCGCATTCACCCCGGAGTTTTTTCGCAAAGTGAATGAAGGAGCGTCGCCGCGCAGTTTCAACTGGCTGACACTAGGTTGGGGACTGGGGGCTGGGGGATTGGTCCCCCAGCTTTGGACTTGCTCAGGCCCAGCTGCTTTGAGCCGCGGTGCGAATGTTGCGGATGTTTTCGCCATAGGGTGCCGGGTCGGAAACAGAACCCCCGCGGAAAACGGCAGAGCCTGCAACCAGGACGTCGGCACCGGCCTTGGCCACCATCGGTGCCGTATTCGGGTCAACACCGCCATCGATTTCAATATGAATGGGTCGGTCGCCGATCATCTCGCGCAGGCGGCGGATCTTGGCGGTCATGTCGATGAATTTCTGCCCGCCAAAGCCCGGGTTCACGGTCATCACACAAACCAGGTCGGTGAGATCCAGCAGATGGGCCACGGCCTCGGCTGGGGTGCCCGGGTTAAGGGCAACACCCGCCTTCATGCCAGCACCGCGAATGGCCTGCAGTGTTCGGTGGATATGCGGGCCGGCCTCGACATGGGCCGTCAGAACGTCCGCACCTGCATCCGCATAGGCGTCGATATAGGGATCAACCGGTGCGATCATCAGGTGGACGTCCATCACCGTTTTGACATGCGGGCGGAACGCCTTGACCGCCATCGGGCCGAAAGTGAGGTTGGGGACGAAATGCCCGTCCATCACATCGACATGCACCCAGTCGGCGCCTTGCTGTTCGATGGCCTGAATCTCCTGCCCGAAATTGGCAAAATCGGCAGAGAGGATGGAGGGGGCGATCTTGATGGAACGGTCAAAGGACATCTGGGTCTTCCTTCACGTGGCAGCGGGTTGAGGGGCATATAGACGCTCTTTGACTGTTGCGATAGGGCGAATGGGTGTCATTTCGCGCTCCTGCCGCGTCACAAAACTTTCACTGCCCTGTCACACCCCGTTTGAAACCACGACTTAGGCAAGCGCGGAAAGATCCGGGGGTGGCACGTGCTGCGCATAGACAAACTGACGAAACGGTTCGGGGACAAAACTGCGGTAGATACCGCCACTTTGGACGTGGACAAGCCTTGTATGATCGGCATCATCGGTCGCTCGGGCGCGGGGAAATCGACGCTTTTGCGGATGGTGAACCGTCTTGAGGACGCAACTGAAGGGCGGATCCTGTTCGAGGGCCGGGATGTGACCGGGTTGAAGGGGCGCGAAAAGCGGGCCTGGCAATCCGAGTGCGCAATGATCTTCCAACAGTTCAATCTGGTGCCTCGCATGGACGTGGTGTCGAATGTGCTGCACGGGACGCTGAACCGTCGGTCGACCTTTGCGACGATGTTCAACCTCTTTCCAATGGAGGACATCCACCAGGCCATCGACATTCTGGACCGGTTGGGCATTGCGGAGCACGCGGCAAAGCGGGCCGAGGCGCTATCGGGAGGCCAGCAGCAGCGCGTCGCGATTGCGCGAGCGTTGATGCAGGATCCAAGAGTTATCCTGGCGGATGAACCGATTGCCTCGCTCGATCCTATGAACGCTCAGACCGTGATGGAGGCGTTGCGCCGCATTCACGAAGAAGATGGGCGCACGGTCATTGCCAACCTGCACACATTGGATACCGCGCGCCGGTATTGCGACCGCGTTGTCGGGATGCGGGATGGGCGGATCGTGTTCGATGGCCTGCCGGAACAGCTGACCACAGGTGTGGCGCGTGAAATCTATGGCGCAGGGACCGATTTTTCCGAAGCGGCAACCTCGACGGAAATCGAGACACTGGAAGCACAGGACGCCGCTGCAACGCGGGCTGTTCAACCTGCCGAGTAACTCTTTTCTTCTCTCTCCCCGGTGGCCTGCAACGGGGCCGGGACTTAACCAATCGGAGTGCAATACCCATGAAAAACCTGATCGCTGCCATCGTCGCGACCACAGCCTTGACCGCCCCGGTTCTGGCACAGGAAAACACCATCAGCGAATTTCGCATCGGCCTTTTGGGCGGTGAGAACGCACAGGATCGCCTGAACAACAACGAATGCCTGCGCGAAAAGACCGAGGCGCTGCTGGGTGTCCCGACCAAATTGTTTGCACCCGCTGACTACAACGGCGTGATCCAAGGTTTGTTGGGTGGCACCATCGACATGGCCTGGCTGGGCGCAAGCGGCTATGCCAAAACCTATCTTTCGGATCCGGAAGCGGTCGAACCGATCTTGGTAAAAGTCAACGCCGATGGCGGGTATGGCTACTATTCGATCGGTTTTGCCCGCAAGGACAGCGGCATCAATTCGCTCGAAGACATGAAGGGTAAGGTTTTCGGATTTGGTGATCCGAACTCGACCAGCGGCTTCCTGATCCCGTCGATCGAAATCCCCGAAGCCATCGATGCGACCATGACATCCGGCGATTACTTCGGTGAAGTCAAGTTCACCGGCGGTCACGAACAGACCATCGTCGCCGTGAACAATGGTGATGTGGATGGTGGCGTAACCTGGGCCGATGGCCTTGGAGATTGGGAAGATGGCTACAACTCCGGAGCCTTGCGCCGGGCTGTGGATGCTGGCTTGGTGGATATGAACGACCTGGTCAAGATCTGGGAATCCAAGCCAATCCCGGAAGGACCGATTGTTTTGCGCAAGGCTCTGCCTGAAGACGTCAAGGTTAAGTTCACGGCTCTGATGGCGTCGCTGCCGTCGATGGACCCGGACTGCGCCTATGGTGTCCTGTCTGGGGAAGCCAAGGGTGTCCAGCCGATCGGCCATGACGCCTACGAAGTTATCATTGAAGCCCGCAAATTGAAGTCCAACTGATTTCAGTACCAAAGATGCGGGGTCCGGCCCAAATTGCCGGGCCCCGTTTTTTTCCCTGCCCAAGTTCACGAGGCAGGGTCTGACGACCAGGAGCATTCCAATGGCAGATCTAAGCGCCGCGCCCGGCTCGGTTTCCGAGATACGGGACAGTTATGTCGAGCTGACCCAACGCAGGCGGGTCTACGGTGGCATTCTTCTGGTTCTGTTCGTGGCATTGATGGCTGCGGGCTTTCGCACAGCAGACAATCGCAACGCAGGATCATTCAGTGATGGCTTCAACCGGATTTTCGATTATCCGACCGAAGTCCTGGGCGAAGCCTGGGAAAAGGTTGGGCTGCTTCCGGGCCATATTCTTCATTTCCTGCCGGCCCTGATCGAGACTATTAACATTGCTGCGGCCTCGACCTTGATCGGTGTTGTGGCGGGAACCTTTCTGGCACTGTTATCGACACGGGGCATGGCGCTATGGCCGCG
Source organism: Paracoccaceae bacterium (assembly GCA_014872875.1). Classification (GTDB taxonomy): domain Bacteria; phylum Pseudomonadota; class Alphaproteobacteria; order Rhodobacterales; family Rhodobacteraceae; genus Aliisedimentitalea. Next base: position 380,406 of record WKFI01000011.1, on the reverse strand, counting down.
ATTGATTCCGCTGTTTCGGCGCATTTCAGATGTCTTTCGGGCCATTCCGGAGATTGTCATTGCACTCGTGCTGATTTTTCTGCTTGGCGGCGGTCCGGTTCCGGCGATGATCGCTATCGCCATTCACACTGCGGGCGCGCTTGGCAAGCTGTTTTCGGAAGTGAATGAAAACGCGTCTCTCAAACCGGTCGAAGGGTTGCATTCCGTGGGGGCGTCTTGGGCGCAGCGGATGCTTCTGGGCGTGATCCCGCAGGTCGGACCAAACTATGTCAGTTATGCCCTGTTAAGGTTCGAGATCAATATCCGCGCCTCGGCAATCCTGGGCTTCGTTGGGGCAGGCGGTATCGGTTACGAACTGCGGAACTCCATGGCTTGGGGACAAGGGCGGTATGATGAAGCAGCCGCGATTTTTCTTCTTCTTTTCTTCACCATCGTTGTGGTCGATCAGATTTCGGGCCACCTGCGTGATCGTCTGACGCACGGAGCGCGAACATGACTGTTCTATCCACCAATACCGGCCTTGAAGAGTTGAAGCAGGAGGCCGAGCTGCTGTTTCAACGCAAGCGGTTGTTCAATTTCGGTCTGCCGGCACTGGTCGTTTTGTATCTGACCTACGTGTTCTTTGCCTTCGATGTGCCGGGGCTCTGGTCGAAACTCAGCCCCGACAATGCCTACACGCTGGTCAGCGACAGCTACAGCTACAAAACCCATGTCACGCGCGACAATCGCGATGCCTCGGTCAGTGTGGCCATCGAAGGTGAACGCAAAGGGGCTTATCCCGAAGGCGAAGCGCCCAGCTGGGTTACTTTGGGCGAAACAACGGTGATCGATCTGGAGAATGGACATGTTGTCCGGTTTGGACCGGAAACCATCGAGTATGATGTACCGGGATACGGTCTTATCCGGGCCACACCGGACCGCCGTCGAGGCGTGCAGGCAGAGTTGCCTGCCGGAGAGGTGCCGGACTGGATCAATGTCTCGAAAAACCGGCTGGCGGTCACGACCGAGGCCGGGCGCCTGACCGTGACCCGTAGCCGGTCTGAAGTATTCAGATACTTCATGGGTTGGGAGCTGTTCTTCTTTACGCTCGACAGCCCGTATCACGGGATGGGTGTGGGTGAACTTGCGTCACGCGCAGCGACCGGAGAGGCCGCAGCCATTTTCAACGATTTCTGGACCAACAAGATGTGGCGCCATCAAGACGTGGCCTGGGCAATCCTGGAGACGTTGTTGATGGCGTTCCTTGGGACACTGGGTGCGGGGCTGATCGCTTTGCCATTGGCCTTTCTTGCCACCCGGAACTTCATGCCGATCCGCACGCTTCGCTTTACCATGCGCCGCCTGTTCGATTTTGTCCGCGGCGTCGATGCGCTGATCTGGACCGTTGTTCTGAGCCGGGCCTTCGGTCCGGGACCACTGACCGGTGCACTGGCCATTCTGGTGACGGACACTGGCACCTTCGGCAAGATTTTCTCGGAGGCGCTGGAGAATGTGGATCAGAAGCAGATCGAAGGCGTACAATCCACCGGTGCTCGACCGATCCAGCGCTATCGCTTTGGGGTGATCCCGCAGATCACGCCGGTCTTGCTGAGCCAACTTCTCTATTTCCTGGAATCCAACACGCGGTCTGCCACGATCATTGGTGCGATCACCGGGGGCGGCATCGGCCTGCTGCTGACGCAGGCAATCATCACCCAGAAGGACTGGGAAGAGGTCGCATACTACATCGTGCTGATCATCTTGATGGTCATGCTGATGGACTGGTTCTCGGGGTGGCTGCGCCGTCGCCTGATCAAAGGGGATGAAGGCAAGAAGAAAAAGCCGAAAGGCACCTCCAAGGCCAAACCTTTCGTTTTGCCGTGAGAGCCAGAAACAGGATTTCCAATGCCCCGACTGAACGCAAATGAACCTTTTATCCACCCGAACTGCGCTGTGTCGCACAGCAAGTTTGGGCGTTATGTCGAAATCGGTGCAGGTAGCAGAGTCGCAAACTCGGTGTTTGGCGACTACAGCTACTGTGATCGGACGTGCGACATTGCCAATGCGGTGATCGGAAAATTTGCCAATATCGCAAGCTTCACGCGGATTGGGGCGACGGACCATCCAATGGAGAAAGCCTCTCAGCACCACTTTCTGTACCGCTCGCAGGACTATTGGGACGATGCAGACGTGGATGAGGATTGGTTTTCGCACCGCGCTTCCCGCGTTGCCTATGTTGGCCATGACACATGGATCGGGCACGGTGCGATGATCAAGCCCGAAATCAAGATCGGAAATGGCGCGATCGTCGCGTCGGGGGCCATCGTGACCAAGGATGTGGCACCCTACACCATTGTCGGGGGAAACACCGCCCAACTGATCCGCAACCGGTACAGCCGGGCGGTCGCCGAGGCGATGGAACAACTGGCATGGTGGGATTGGGATCACGACAGGCTGAGGCGTGCTCTGCCCGATTTTCGCGCACTCTCAGCCGAGGCTTTTCTGGAGAAATATGCCTGACCCACATAAGGGTTGCGCTCCCGTTGCCGCTGATCCCCTTCTGCCGCAAGAGATTCCCGGTGAGCTTGCGCAGCGTCGGGTCCGCCAGGCTGATGCCTCCGGTAGGGGGCAGAAACAGGGCGGGAGGGCGAATGGGTCAGTGATTTCAGACGGTCAGCGTCACTCGATCCCCGGCGAACCAGGTACGACCAAATTCAACCGGAGTGCCGTCCGGGGCGGCATTGACGCCGGTTGTCCTCAGGATCGGAGCACCTTCGGCGATGCGCAAGTGCAGGGCCTGGGTCGCATTGGCCTGTTTCGCGGTGATACGGGTCTGGATGCGTGTGTAATCAGGAATCCCGCATTGGCGAAGTGCTTTCGTCACAGAAGTTTCCTGGGTCAAAGCGGCTTCAATGTTGGGCAACCGCTCCCGTGGAAATACACTGCAGAAGAGAGCGATTGGCTGATCGTCGGCAAAGGTCAAGCCGTCATAGACCAGCACGATCTCGCCGGGCTGCAGATCCAGTGCCTCGGCCTCCCGCTCATCACAGGCTCGGGTTTCCAGAGACAGAATCCGTTTGGCAGGTGTCTGACCGCCCTGTTCGATGTTTTGGTGAAATCGCACCCGTCGCCCGATCGGATATTCGGTGGGGCTGGACGCAACGAACACACCGGAACCACGGCGGGCATGCACCAGACCCTGATCCGCCATCTCGGACAGGGCGCGACGCACCGTATGCCGGTTCACCCCGTATTTTGACGCCAGTTGGGCCTCGGTCGGAAGCTGGTCACCCGTCACATAGCGCCCTTCACCGATATCCGCGGTCAAGCTGAGCGCAATGGATTTCCAGACGGGTGTCTTGGCCATTTTGAGCCTCCGCGGTCAGGGACCCCACCGAAGCAGGCGTCATGAAAATTTCACAAGATTACCGATTGCGGGTTTGGCGCCGCATACGGTATTATTTGTCTAGTTGTATAGTCAAAATAGACAACCCGGCCAAGAGGCTTTGAGACAAGATGACACAAGAATTCGCAGTCGATGACCGACAGGGCTGGCTCAGCCTGATGGCCTCGGCAGATGAAGCAAAGCTGACTCGGCTTTGGCAGGACTACGGGGCTTCCCCTGAATTCCAGTGGCTGCGCGCGCCCGAGGCGGGTGGGGTCATGGTGCGGGGTCGCATGGGCGGCTCCGGTGCGCCGTTCAACCTCGGCGAAATGACCGTGACGCGCTGTGCCTTAACGCTTGAGGACGGCACGGTTGGACACGGGTACGTGCAAGGTCGCAGCAAGGCCAAGGCAGAGATCGTCGCCAAGATCGACGCGCTGATGCAGACACCTGTGGCAGACGACCTGCGAAGCCGTGTCCTGACACCGCTTGCACAAGCCCGACAAGCGGCCAAGACCGCCCGCGCGGCCAAGGCAGCGGCAACCAAAGTCGAATTCTTCACGCTGGTTCGGGGGGAAGACTGATCATGACACAAACTCAAAGCATAAGTTTTGCGGGCGGGTTCTATGATGCACCCGTAGCAGCGTCCCACGCGTTTCGTGCGGCGATGACGGCAATGGCCCGACCGGGTGACATCAAGGTTATCGAAGGCGCGCAACCGCCCAAGGGATTGTCAGTCGCTGCAGGTTCTCTGCTGCTGACCCTGTGCGACCCGGAAACTGCAATTTTTCTGGCGTCAGATGTGGACAGCCCGGAATTGCGTGGTTGGTTGACCTTCCACACCGGTGCGCCATTTGCGCCCGCCGAGAAGGCCGATTTCGCGATTGGTGGATGGGAGGCGCTGACGCCTCTGGATCAGTTCAAGATCGGCACCGCCGAATACCCTGATCGATCCGCCACGCTGGTAGTGGAAATGCCGGAGTTGTCCAATGCCGGCCCGATCCTGAGCGGACCCGGGATCAAGGAAACGGCCCGGTTGTCACTGCCGTCTTTGACCGAGTTTCAGGGCAACGCGCAGCTTTTCCCTCTGGGCTTGGATTTCTTTTTTACCAGCGGTTCGCAAGTGGCGGCCTTGCCGCGTTCGACCAGCGTGATGGCAGAGGACTGATCGATGTATGTTGCAGTAAAGGGCGGCGAACGTGCCATTGAAAACGCCCATGCCTGGCTTGCCGAAGAACGCCGCGGCGATACTTCGGTCGCTGAGCTGAGCCTTTCCCAGATCCGCGAACAGCTGAGCCTCGCGGTGAACAGAGTCATGGCCGAAGGCTCCTTGTATGATCCGGATCTGGCAGCGTTGGCGATCAAGCAGTCTCGAGGGGATCTGATCGAGGCGATTTTCCTGATCCGCGCCTATCGCACGACTCTGCCTCGGTTTGGAGCGACCTTGCCGGTCGAGACCGGGGAAATGGCTTGCGACCGACGTATCTCGGCCACCTTCAAGGATGCGCCGGGTGGGCAGGTATTGGGACCAACCTTTGACTACACTCACCGTCTGTTGGATTTCAAACTGGCAGCCGATGGGGAGCTGCCCGAGGCTCCGACGGCCGAACCGCGTCAGGAGCCTACTCCGCATATCACCGAGTTCCTTCAGGGTGAGGACATCATTCAACGCGAACCGGTCTCGGAAGAAACACCCGGTGACCTGACGAGAGAGCCGATGCAGTTCCCGTCGAACCGCCCCTTGCGTCTACAATCCCTGACACGGGGGGACGAAGGATTTGTCCTTGGCATGGCCTATTCGACCCAGCGCGGATATGCGCGCAATCATGCTTTTGTCGGCGAATTGCGGATCGGACGCTGCGCGGTGGAAATGGAGATTCCGGAACTGGGATTTGCCATCGAGATCGGAGAGATCGAGCTGACCGAATGTGAAACCGTCAACCAGTTCACTGGCTCCAAGACCGAACCACCGCAATTTACACGCGGCTACGGTTTGGTTTTCGGCCAATCGGAACGCAAGTCGATCTCGATGGCTCTGGTGGATCGTGCATTGCGCTGGGAGGAGTTGGGCGAAGACAACCTCGGCGCTGCCGCGCAAGACGAGGAGTTTGTGCTCAGCCATTGCGACAACATTCAGGCAACCGGATTCCTAGAGCATATCAAGCTGCCGCACTATGTGGATTTCCAGTCGGAACTGGAGCTGGTGCGCAAATTGCGGCGCGAGGCGGAAGAACGCACTTCCGAGCAATTGGGCGCTATCGCTGCACAGGAGGCTGCAGAATGACCCGGACTGCTGTCATTTTTGACATCGGTGGTGTGCTGGTGGACTGGCAGCCGCATCTGGCTTGGAGCGAAGCTCTGGGATCGGAACAGGCTGCGCAGGACTTCATCGTTCGCACGGATTTTCTCGCGCGTAACCTGCGCGGCGATCACGGGGAAGTTTTCTCTGAGATGGCTCTGGAGCTTGAGGATCTCGAGGATCAGCGCCTGTTTGCGGCCTATCCGTCACTTTACACCCGTACCGTGCAGGCAGCGATCCCTGGGACCTGGGCGCTGCTGGATCAGCTTAAGATGCGGGGCGTGCCGGTCCATGCAATCACCAACTGGTCGGCCGAAACCTGGCCCGAAGGGCTGAAGGTGCATCCGCGGTTGGGCGAAGTGTTCGAGACGCTTGTCGTGTCAGGGCGTGAACGCATGATCAAACCGGATCCGGCGATCTTTCACCTGCTGTGCGAACGTGCCGACGTCGCGCCGCAGGACTGTGTGTTCATCGATGACGGGCTGCACAACGTGGATGGCGCACGCGCTGTTGGCATGGACGGCATCCATTTCACTTCGCCTGAAGCATTGGAACAGGACCTGAGCAAGAGAGGCTTGCTATGAGCAACTACAACTTCGCCTATCTGGATGAGCAGACCAAGCGGATGATCCGCCGCGCCATCCTCAAAGGGCTGGCGGTGCCGGGCTATCAGGTGCCCTTTGCCAGCCGTGAGATGCCTATGCCGTACGGTTGGGGCACCGGGGGAGTGCAGGTTTCGGCCGCGACGTTGACGCCCGAGGACACGCTCAAAGTGATCGACCAAGGTGCCGATGACACGACCAATGCTGTTTCGATCCGCAAGTTCTTTGAACGAACCGCCGGAGTTGAAACAACCGAAGAAACCGAACAGGCGAGCGTCATCCAAACCCGTCACCGGATCCCTGAGGCAAAACTGCGTGAGGACCAGATCCTGGTCTATCAGGTGCCGATTCCGGAACCGCTGCGCTTTCTGGAGCCACGCGAAACCGAAACCCGCAAGATGCACAGTTTGGAGGAATACGGGCTGATGCATGTGAAGCTTTACGAAGACATCTCGCAGCACGGCGCGATTGCCACCTCTTATGCCTATCCGGTCAAGGTGGAGGATCGCTATGTCATGGACCCGAGCCCGATCCCGAAATTCGACAATCCGAAGATGGAGATGGCGGCGATTCAGCTGTTCGGCGCTGGGCGTGAACAGCGGATCTATGCGGTGCCACCGTACACGAAGGTCGTGTCGCTGGATTTCGAAGACTATCCGTTCGAGGCAACCAAGGCTGAACATGCCTGTGACCTGTGCGGAGCCGAAGACAGTTATCTGGACGAGGTGATCGTGGATGACGCAGGCAACCGAATGTTTGTCTGTTCCGATACCGATTACTGCCGGTCGCGCCGCGGGGCGGGCCATGTGGGCCGATTGGCCCAGGAGGAGGTCGCGTGATGCGGGCTGACAAGGATTTTCGCGAAAACACCCGGGCGCGGACAGAGACGGTAAAGCCTCTGCTGCAAGTTCGGGAAATCGAGAAGCGGTACGGCGCAAGGATCGGTTGTACCGGGGTGAATTTCGACCTCTACCCTGGGGAGGTCATGGGGATCGTGGGGGAAAGCGGGTCCGGCAAGTCCACGCTCTTGAACTGTCTCGCCGGTCATCTGGAGCCGGACGCCGGGCAGGTGATCTTTGACACCCGTGCTGATGGTCCTGTGGACACAGTTACCATGTCCGAACCCGAACGTCGCATGCTGAGCCGGACCGATTGGGCTTTTGTCCACCAACATGCCCGCGACGGGCTGCGCACGTCGGTCAGCGCCGGTGGCAATATTGGCGAACGACTGATGGCAGTAGGTGATCGCCATTACGGCAATATCCGGGAACGTGCCATTGACTGGCTGGGCCGGGTCGAGATTAGCGAAACCCGCGTTGATGACCGTCCCACCGCCTTCTCCGGCGGTATGCAACAGCGGTTGCAGATCGCGCGCAATCTGGTCACCGGGCCACGGCTGGTTTTCATGGATGAACCAACCGGGGGGCTGGATGTGTCGGTTCAAGCCCGGCTTCTGGATCTGTTGCGCGGATTGGTGCGCGAGATGGGGTTGAGCGCCTTGATCGTTACCCATGACCTGGCGGTTGTGCGGCTGTTGGCCGACCGACTGATGGTGATGAAGGACGGCCATGTGGTCGAGACCGGCCTGACCGATCAGGTGCTGGACGATCCCCAACATGCTTATACGCAGCTGCTGGTCTCCAGCGTCCTGCAGGTCTGAGGACGGTAAGATGATCGAACTGAACAACGTGAACAAAAGCTTCACCCTGCATAATCAGGGCAGCGCCGTAATCCCGGTGATGGAGGGTGCGAGCCTGTCGGTCGAACCCGGAGAATGCGTGGGTCTGATCGGCGCATCAGGCTCAGGTAAATCCACGCTCATGCGGCTGATCTATGGCAACTACCTGGCGGCCTCAGGCCAGATCCTGGTGGGCAATGTGGATGTTGCCAGCGCCGAACCGCGCGAGATCCTGGCCCTGCGCCGCGACACACTGGGCTATGTCAGCCAGTTCCTGCGCGTGGTGCCCCGGGTGCCGACTCTGGACGTGGTCGCCGAGCCCTTGTTGGCGGTCGGCAAGTCGCAGGCCGAAGCCCGCGACAAGGCTGCCACGCTGCTGAGCCTTCTGAACATCCCCGAAGGACTGTGGGGGCTAAGCCCCACCACTTTTTCCGGGGGCGAACAGCAGCGGGTGAACATCGCGCGCGGCTTTGCCTATGAATACCCGGCGCTTTTGCTGGATGAACCCACCGCCAGTCTGGATGCAAAGAACCGCGATATGGTGCTGGGCCTGATCGAAGGCGCCAAAGCCCGTGGCGCAGCGATCATCGGGATCTTCCATGATGAAGGCGCGCGGGAGCGGGTTTGTGACCGCTTCATCGACGTAACTGGGTTTTCGCCTCAGGTGGCCGCGTGATGGGCGCGGTCAAGGCACCGGTGATTGCCGTTGTCGGGCCGTCCGGCGTTGGCAAGGACAGCCTGATGCGGGCCTTGGCAGAGGCCGATCCGTCCCTGTGCCTCATGCAGCGCGTAATCACCCGCGATCCAGAAGCCGGGGGCGAAGACTATGTGCCTGTGACCGAAGCCCGGTTTGCGGGCATGGTGGAACAGGGGGCCTTTGCCTTGCATTGGCAGGCGCATGGTCTGAGTTATGGTATCCCCGCGCGGATCGAAGAGCTACGCGAAGGCAGCAGCGGGGTGTTGGTCAACTTCTCCCGGTCGGTCCTGTTGCAGGCGCAGGAGCTGTTTGGTGATTTTGTCGTCTTGTCGGTGACGGCCACGCCCGAGGTTCTGGCTGCAAGACTGGCTGCACGCGGGCGCGAAGACGCCGCTACTCAGGCGCGGCGGCTGTCGCAGGCTGGAAAAGCATTGCCCGAAGGGCTGCACCGGGTCGTACGGATCGACAACAGCGGGCCGCTTACCGATGCAGTCGAAACCGCGCTGGCCGCGCTTCACCCGGTGAGCGCGTAACGATGGATCAGGTGAAACCGCCCCTCAGTGTCTTCGCCAGCCAGCGCCAGATCGGTGATGGAAAAGGGCGTTGGCAGAAGCGGGACCAGAGTGTCGGTCAATGCGGTTTCAACCGTGGGCAGTTGCGGTTTTGGCAACTTGCCGGTCAGCGTGATGTGAAAGCGGAACTGGTCAAGAACATAGGGATAACCCCATTGCAGCAGATGCGCCTCCTGAGCGTGGTTCAACCCTGCAGCGCGGCGTTTGTCCAGTTCCGCCTGAGAAGCTGGCGCGCGAAAGCGATCCAACCCGGTCACCCAAGCCGCTGCAAGCGCGTTCAACGCTTCGACGTCGCCCAAAGGTCGCAAGGCCAGAAACCGGCCCAACCGGGCCAGGTGCAACCCGTCAAGATGAACCGCTCTCTGGGTCGCGGACAATTCGGCACAAGCCGCTTGCAGTTCGGACAAGCCAGAGCCGTCAGCAAGCCGCATCGGCGGTTTCATCGTCGCGTGAAGCCCGTATTTGCGTGGCACCTGAGTGATTGCGGCGACATCCAGCTCTTGTACATCGGGATGCGGCACGCGCTGACCCGTTTCCATGTCCCAACCCAGCCAGCTGGTTGCAAATCGGACCCACGCCGCGTTGGCGGGGGGCGCAAAATAGATCGCGTATCGCGTGAATGTCACATTGGCCTCCTAAACGTGGCCCGTTCCATAGCTTGAAAGATGTGAAGATCAGATGACAGAAGAAGTGATCCTTGCCAATGCCACGCTCGTTTTACCGGGTGAAACCCGAATTGGAAGTGTCAAGCTGCGGGACGGAGTAATTGAAGATATTGCCGGTGGCACCAGCGTCCCCGTCGGCGCGGTGGATTGTCAGGGCGATTATCTGAGCCCCGGTCTGGTGGAACTGCACACCGACAATCTGGAACGCCACATCCAGCCGCGCCCAGGCGTGGACTGGCCTCACAACGCTGCCATCGTCGCCCATGATGCGGAACTGGCGGGCACCGGAATCACCACCGTATTCGATGCAATGCGGGTTGGATCAGTGCCCAGCGGCGCCGGGCGATACAAGAAATACGCCCGAAGCCTGTCGCGCGAGCTTTGGGATCTGCGCGAACAGGACGCTCTGAAAATCAGCCATTTTCTGCACCTGCGAGCCGAGGTCTGCTCTGAAACACTGATCGAGGAACTGGACGAGTTTACCTCGGAGGATCGTGTGGGATTGGTCTCGCTTATGGATCACACGCCCGGTCAGCGTCAGTTTCGTGATATCTCCAAGCTCGAAGCCTATATGAAGGGCAAGTACGCCTTGGATGATGACACATTCTTGCAGCATGTGGCCCAGCTGAAGGGGCTGCGGGACCGCCACGGCGATGAACACGAGGCCGAAACGGTCAAAGCAGCGCGGCGGTTTGGAGCGGTGCTGGCCAGCCACGACGACACCACGGCGGATCAGGTGAAGGTTTCGGCCGATCATGGCATCCGGCTGGCGGAGTTTCCCACGACAGTTGAAGCGGCGCGGGCCTGCCATGCGCAAGGCATCAAGGTGATGATGGGCGCGCCGAACCTGATCCGGGGCGGGTCCCATTCTGGAAATGTGGCCGCACGGGAGCTGGCCGAGCTGGAGCTTTTGGACATTCTGTCTTCGGACTATGTCCCGGCGGCTTTGCTGGTGGCGGCGGTTCAGTTGGGCGATCTGTGGGGTGATATGGCGCGCGGCTTGTCCACTGTCACCAGCACGCCCGCCGATGCAGTGGGGTTGGCGGATCGGGGCCGGATCCAGATCGGCTGCCGTGCCGACCTGATCCGTTTCCGCATGCGCGCAGGCGTTCCGGCCCTGACAGCCGTTTGGTCGCGCGGCGAACATATCGCGTAAATCAGGCCCCGAGCGCCACCCGAGCGCCAAAGGAAACTCACGAATTTTCTTGGCGTGGAGAGCGCAGTGTCAGGCCCGATAAAACAGATAGCGCCCTGGGGGGATGCCCTCGGGGCCGGCAAGTTCGTCAAAGCCGACAAGAGGTTGACCTGACACGATCAACCCTCCGGGTGTCATGACCTTGGCGATCAGCGGCGACAGTTTGGCGGCCTCGGCCACGTCCTTTTCCTTGATGCCGAAACCGAAATCGTAATGTGACAGAGCGATCTTGTGGCCCGAGCCCGCCAGTTTTTCCAGCATTGGTTCGGCTTCGCCCTGCAAGAAGTCTTTTTCGGGTGGAGTGCAGGACGGGTGGCATTGCAGTACCCGGTCGATCACCCAGATCCGACGGTCCGGCAGGATTTCACGCAGGTGGTCATATGTCCGGCCATTGCCCAGCCCCATGTCCAGAACGTCGCCCGTGGCCCCGGCGATTTCGGCAGCGGCCCAGTTCAGCCCATCCCTCTGTGCCGTGAAGCGGCGCAACATGCTGTCCAGTCGGCTCATTCAATTGTCCTTTGCTGTGAAGGTCCAGGCCTGTCCGGGTCCGGTCATCAGGCGCTCGATCAGGGTCTGGGTAAATTCCCATATTGCCGCATCGTGAACCAGATGATGGGTCAGGATGCCATAGGGTTCTGTATTGTCCGCACGCCCTTCGCGGCGATCGCGCAGCTGTTGTTCCACTTGGTCGATCAGATCCTGGGCCGGGACCAGAGACCGGTCACCCTTCCAGTGGATCGGATCCAGATGGGTGTTGATCTGCGCCAGCCCCGAAGCGGCAAAGGTGGCTTTTCGCGGTTTGAATGTCGAGAGCGCGGTGAATCCGATTTCGGTCAGTACGGGCGCCAGATCCACCGTAATTCGGTTCCAGGGCGGAACAAAGACGGGATCCAGCTTGGACCCGAATAGCCCGCGCAGGCGGGGCAGGCTTTGCTTAATCTCACTCCGCATGGCGGAGATGGGCCTGTGTGCGCCGAACTCGGCCTTCTTTTCGCCTTGGGGGGCGTGGTTCGTGTGAGCCCAGCCGTGGACCAGCACCCGGGCGCTGGTGGTCTTGACATGGTCGGCCAAGGCCTGTGTCACGTCGCGGGGGATCACGGCCAGATGCACGGGCAGGGCGACGGTGTCTGACAAGGCGATCAGGCGCTCCAGCGCCGCGGTCGGCTGGATCGCGTCGTCATCACGCCACCAAAGCGGAAGGGTCAGCCCTGTGTCGTTCCAGCGGGTCAGTTCCGAATCCAGTGCCTGCCAGCTAGGGGTCATGACGCGTCCTTTCGCAGCTGGTGGGCGATCTCAACCGCCTGTGCTGCGCCATCAAACCCGAACCCGTCCGTGGGTCGGTTCGGGGCGGCCATGACCTGTTGCACCGCGGCACAAAGCCGTTCCGGTGTCAGATCTCCTTGCCGGATGACGTCAAAGCCTGGGAGGTGCTTCAGGGCGTCGGCGCGAAGGGTTTGCTCGACCTCGTCCCCGGCATCGAAGGGGAGGATGACCGAGGGGATGCCGGTTTGCAGCAAGTCCATGGCGGTGTTGTAGCCACACATACTGACCGAGGCAGCGGCGTGCCGCAGCATCTGCCGGAAATCGGGGCGGGCCGGTTCCAGAATGGCGGGCGTTCCGGTGGTCTTTAGTTGGGTGATCCGGCTTTCAGCATCTGTCCCCCCAATCAACAGTCGCCAGCGCCGGTTCGACATCAGGTGCGCGGCCTCTGCGGCGCAGGCATAGAGGCTGTCGCCGACGCTGCCGCCGCCTGCGCTGACCAGGATCTCGCCTTCTCCGGCGCGATCGGGATGTGGGGCTGGCGCCGCCGGCGCAACATATCCGGTGTAGTGCAGTTTGGGTTGCAATCTGTCCGAAACAGGCCAGCTGTTTGCCAGCAACATGACTTGCGGATCCGAATGCACCAGCACGCCGTCGTAGTAGCGGTCGATCACTTGATCTGCCTTGGCAGCTTTTTCGGGTTTGGATGGGGGGGCCAGAATGTCCCGGATCGAGCTTAGGATTAACGGGCGAGCCGATGATGATTGGGCCCAACCCAGTACTGCTTCGAACTCGGCGGTCAAAATCCGGCGACCAAATGGAAACAATTCGGTGATCAGAATGTCGGGATTGAACGATTTGGCGTGGGCCAGCAGGGCATCTGTTCGACGGGCCAGATAGTCTTCATCTGCAGGACCCCCTTCTGGGGTCAGAAGGCGGGTGAAATTCACGCCGTCCGACCGCAAAGCTGGCAATTGCCGCAAGTCGACCCCTTCTGCCCGCAATTGCGGGGCGGGGAACCCGCCGGAGAGTACCTGAACCGTATCACCCGCCTGTGTGAAAGCGCGTGCGAGCGTTAGTGCTCGGCTCAGATGGCCGGTTCCCAGAAGATGGGTGACGACGATGAGACCTCTCATGCAGGCGTGTCCCTTTTGTCCAACCGCACGGGATCGGGATCTGCGATCATCCCATCGGGGGCGATATCCACAATGAACAGACGATTGCGTTTCACCTTGAACGGGGCGGGACCGTCAAAATCCCAACCATGCGCGCGGGCCAGGATCACCCGCATGATCCCGATATGGCATACGGCCACGTTGTCACCGGTCAGACCCGCGATCCACGGCTTTAGCCGTTGCCAGATCTCCAGCGGGCTTTCCCCGTTGGGAGGGCGGAAATCCCAGCCCCAATCCTCGATGTGGCGATAGCCGCTGTTTGGGTCGGCGATCAGATCCTTTCCGTGGCCGCCTTCGAAATCGCCCCAGTTCATCTCGGTCAATGCCGGGTCGGTCTTTGGGTCGCGATCCGAGATCAACCGGGCGGTGTCCACCGCGCGGATCATGGGCGAGGACCAGAGCACCGCATCGCTCCAAGGGGCAGGCAGGCGCTGGGCGGCCAGTTCGACGCGGGCCTGATCGTCCAGCGGGATGTCACTTCGTCCTTGTATACGTCCGGCGCGGTTCCAAGACGTGTGTCCGTGGCGAATAAGAGCCAGTCGTGTCATGTTCTGCCCTCCATCAGGGGGGTAAGAGTATCCCACAGCCGTTGTCTTGCGGCGGGGGCCAGGTGGTTGTCACGAATATGTCGCCGAGCCCCGGTACCTCGCTGCTTGCGCAGGTCAGGATCCGACAGCAGTATGTTCAGTTGCTGTGCCATGGCACCGGGTCCGTCTTCAGGGAAAGGATAGATGGGGCCTGGCATAACGACATCTGACACGCCCGGGCGATTTTGGGCCACGACGGGAAGACCGGCCGCCTGCGCTTCCAGGTAAACCATGCCATATGCTTCGTTGACGCCGGGCCAGAAGAAGACGCCTGCCTGTTCATAGGCGGCCTGCATCTGGTCCCGCGACAGCTCTCCCAGAAACCGGACGCGGGGGCCGAAGGGCGCCATCATTTGTTCGATCTGATCCCGTACCGGCCCGTCTCCTGCAATCTGCAACTGCCAGTCGTCCCGCAGATGCGGCAGGGTTTGGGCGATCAGGCGGTAAGAGTCCAGTTTGTCGCCCGCGCGCATCATGCCCGCGCTCAGGATCGGGCCGTTCAATGGGGAAGCCGGGGGCAGGTCTTCGCGCAACAGGAAAGGAGCGAGATGTACCAGCATTTGCCCTGCTGGCTTGTCACGGTTCAGGGCAATGTGATCCTGACTGGTCAGGTGGAAAATGACATCCGCCGCATCGCAGGCGTCATGGGCGGCCTGGGCAAAACCGGCCCATTTGCCCGTCAGCCGCGACTTGGCGCGGGAGGCTTCGATTTGCACGTAAGGGATATCACGCACGCGGCATATGGTGGGGCCGATCAGGTCGGGCGCTTTGTAGTAGTTATGATAGGTCACCCACAGATCGGTCGGAGGCAGGGTGGCGATCAGCCGCTCTACCTCGGCCCTGGCCTGGGTCAAAAGTCCGGATTGAATGTCGGTGTCTCCGGCTTTGTCATGGCTTTGCAGCTCGGACACCACATCCACTCGCGTGTCGCCATGCCGCAACAGCGCAAGCAGATTGCGTGCCATCTGGCGATCGCCCGACGGAACCGGGTGGGTCGGTGGTTTCATCGGTGCGTAGAACGCGATCCGGTTCATGGCCCCGGACACATTTGGGTCAGCCGCTCCGACAGGCGAGCAATGCCCGGATCCATGCCGAAATCAGTTTTCAGACGTGTAAGGGCCGCTTTGGCCATCTGCGCGCAAGCACCCGGATCAGCAGCCATGCTTGCAATTGCGTCAGCCAACGTCCGGGGCGCGTCATCTGACAGTATTCCGTGGGTGCCGGTGTCGATGAATTCGGGGATGGCCGAAACCGGAGTAGACAGGATCGGCAACAGTTGCGAAGCCGCCTCCATCAATACATTGGGAAGCCCGTCTCGATCCCCATCGGCTGCGACCCGGCTCGGCAAAACAAAGATGTCCGCACGGCGCATCTCCTCGATCACTTCGGGCTGGTTGCAGGCGCCGCGCCAGGTGATCCGGCGACCGATGCCATGGTCTTCGGCAATGCCTTCCAGCAGGTCGCCCAAACCGCCGCCGCCGATATGGGTCCAATGCCAGTCCAAATCGTCGGGCAGCAGGGCCAGGGCGGCTATCAAGCGGTCAAAGCCTTTCTTTTCGACCAACCGCCCAACCGACATCAAATTCAACGGATCGCCGGGTTGGCGCAATTTTCGCAGCGGTGGAGACGGGAAGCGGCTGAGATCCAACCCGTGATAGACTAGGTCGATCCGGTTTGGATCCTGGGCCATGTCGCGTAGGTGCTTGGCGCCAAAGGCCGTGCAGGTGGCCCCGAAACGGGCGCCATGGGGATCTGCGGCCAGTTTCTCCTGGATCTCCCAGTCGGGGGAGGTCCAGATGTCCTTGGCATGGGCTGAAAAGCTCCATGGCAGTCCGCGAATGATCGCCGCGTATCGCGCGACAGAAGAAGGTGTGTGCAAAAAATGGGCATACAGACCGGCGATATCGTCGCCCATCTCGTACGCCAGAACGCAGGCCTGCCCGAACCGACGGATGCGGTTGGGGGTTACGTCGCGCCGCAGATCTGCGCGCCATATGCGATAGGCCTCGGCGTATCCGGGGAGAGACTTGGCGGCCTCCCGTGCAACCCAAACGCGGTCCGGTTCCTCATACAGGTATTCCGGCAGGTATTTGACCTGAGCCTTTAGCCTGTCATGCAGCGGGTGGCTTTTCTTGTCCGTCGGATGGCGCAGGGACCATATGTCAAAGTGATGCCCGGCTTCTTCCAACGCCACGAGTTCTTGGGCGATGAAGGTCTCGGATAGGCGCGGCCAGCCCTTGACTACCACCGCAAGCTTGGCGGCTTTGTGGGTCATTCGGCAGCTTTCCGTTCTGCTTTGTTCAACAGGGTTTCAACCCGCCGGGTAACATAGTCGAGCCCGTCCAGCAGCCCAACGTTCATAGCGGCCGAGGGGCGCGGCTGTGTGGGCAGAGCGCGGATCGCTTCGATCATTGCCTGTGGTGTCATGCCGTCGCGCTGCTCGTCCAGCATCCGGACCAAGCCCAGCTGTTCGGCCCGGCTTGCGCGGATCCACTGTTCGAGACGAGGCACCGTTCGCGGTACGATCACGGCCGGGCGGTCAAAGGACAAAACTTCGCAGAACGTGTTGTAGCCGCCCATGCAGACCACGCCACAAGCGCCGGCAAACAGCGTTTCGATCTGAGATTCAAAGCCGGTTGCAGTCACACGACCTTTCAGCTTTTCAACCCGCTCTTCGAAATCGTTGCGGGTTTCGCCAGAAAGGAAGGGGCCATAAACCAAAACTGCCCGTGGCGACAGATCGGGATCCTGTTCATAGGCACGCAGCAGCAGATCGACCATGGCTTCGCCATCACCGCCGCCGCCTGGAGTGATCAGGATATAGGGCTGTTCGGGTGGTTCGCCGACAGTTCCGAGATCGCGACGAAGATAGCCAGTCCAATGCATCCGGTCCCGCACCGATTGGCTGAAGGGCAAGCCGCTGGTGGGGTCATAGACAGATTTGTCACCATAGACCCAAAGTTCGTCATAGTAGGTTTCAGTCGCGCGCAGTGCGTCCTTGCGCTCCCATTCCGCAGCCAGAATTTCCGGTTCGTCCAGCACGTCCCTGAGACCGAGGATCAACTTGCAGCGGCCTTGCTGCTTCAGCAATTCCAGCGTCGGCATCAATTCGCCTCGGAACCCGGTAGGTTCCTTGTCCACGATCAGGATGTCGGGATCATACTGTTCGGCTGATGACTTGATCAGTGCAGCGCGCAGGCTGGTTGTTTCGTCGATGCTGGTACCCAGCGTACGAGACATATAGGAGCCATCCGACCGTTTGATTACGCCGGGAAGCCGCACGTGATCGACCCTTTGCGGAAAGGCAAACCGCCCGGCCACAGGTGATCCGGTCAGGATCAGAGCCGAGGCCGTCGGGTCCGCATGCGTTATGGCAGCGGCCAGCGCTCTTGATCTTCTCAGATGGCCCAGCCCGAACGTGTCGTGGCTGTACAGCATCGCGCGGGGCGCGCGTGCCTGAAGGGGTTCGTTCTGTGCGGTGTCTTTCGCACTCATCTGCCTGCCTATTTCACTTCGGATCCGGACTGGACATCAGGGTGTCAACCGAAGGGCCAAGGAACGTCGCGGGGGCCTAGTGGCAAGCGTAACTTCCGCTTCAGATCGGCTGGGGACCATCCCAAAGCAATCTGGCGGCGTATCGCCTGAATTCTCCCCTCGGACCGCGTGATTTGGTTCACTGGCACGTTCGGCTTCCAACACTTCCCGTCTTGCGAGGCAAGCGCCGGAAAACCCTTTCGAACAAGCCTTATCCTGCTCTTTGGCAACATGCAACGCGCCGAATTGGACCTGTGGCATTCCTGACGACGATTGACGATTTCAGTCGGGCTGATTGCACACTGTTTGCAGGTGGATTAGCCTGCGCCGGAAATTTCACGCGACAGGACGACACATGCGACATCCGCTGCTCCGCTTGCTCTCGACACTCATGTTTGTTCTGGCTCTGGCCGTCGGTGCGTCGGCCCAGAGCAATTCCACCACGACCGAAGAACCAGATATTGCCGATGCCATTCGCACCGCAACCGAGGCAGGTGCCAGTGTCATAGTCATCGACGGCAACGGACAGGTCTCCTCGAACGGGGCGCCTACCACTACTGAAACCGAATCTTCGGATGATCTGATGGATGATGCCTCGTCCCTGATGAAGGCCCAATCCGAAGTTGCAGAGTTTCGGGAAGAGCTGAAATCGAGACTGGCCGCGCTTCCGTATTCGGTTTTTGAAGTCAAATACATCTTGCGCGAAACCAGCCCCGACGGGCGTATCATGACCTTCGTCGAAGTTTTCGGGTGGTGTGTTTTCCTGTTGCTGCTGGGGCGTTGGGCGTCGACCGAAATTTATGGCAAGCGGATTGCCCGAAGGTTTGTCGTGTCGCGGATCGTGGAAAATCCGCAAGGTTACAAAGACAAGATGCCCTTTCTGTTCATGCGGTTTGTGGCGGGTATCGTCGGTACCATCTTTGCAATGGTTTTTGCCTATATCGCGGGGTACTTGATCTTTGGAGAAACCAGCGATCTTGCGGTGGAATTCACGGTCACGGCAATCTTCTCGGCCTTCTTCATTGCTCGCACAATTTCCGACGTCTGGCGCATGGTTCTGTCGCCATACCTCTCGCAATACAGAATTCCGCATTTTTCTGACCGGGATGCCAAACGGCTTTACCTCTGGGCATCCGCTCTGGCGACGTATGATGTCTCGACGGTGATCCTGTCTACCTGGGTGGCCGATTTCGGGTTGAACTACAACGTGTATGCCTTGGTCTATGGCGTGCTGACCCTTGTGGGTGCGACCGGAAACATCGCGATGATCCTGTTCAATGCGCGCGCGATTTCGTCGGCCATTCGCACCGGACGTAGCAAGGAAAGCGTATCCTGGATCCTCAGGTTGCTGAGTGTGTCCTGGGCGCCCTTGACGGTGGCCTATGTGATTTTCGGATGGTTCCAACTGGCCTTTGATCTGGTTTTGGAGCGTCCTGCTCCTTTGCCGGTTGTGGCTGGAACCTATTCGGTTCTGATGTCGATCCTCATTGCCTATGGCGTGATCAACTATGCGATCGAGCGCTATTTCAACCGGTCGCGGCAGATCAAACAAATCAACGCCGATGCAGCAGCGGACGGCAGTGCGGCGCTGGATGGTGAGATCCTGGAGCCTGCGGACGAACCGTCCGAGCCCTATCGCCACCCGATCGCTACCTATGAGGATCTGGCCCGACGCGCGGCTGGCGTACTGGCCTTCGGCATTGGTGGTGTCGCGCTCATGGCGGTCTGGAACCCGGATATCGACTGGATGAGCGACACATATGTGGAGCGCGGAATCGACGTTCTGGTGATCATGTTCATCGGTTATCTGGTTTACCATTTCTTCCGGATCTGGATCGACAGCAAGATCGCCGAGGAAAGCGTCGACATGGCCGAGGCCGAACTGGGTGACGAAGGCGGTGCGGGCAGCGCCAGCCGTCTGGCGACGCTTTTGCCGCTGTTCCGGGGCGCAATTTTGGCGGTGGTCGTGGTGTCGATCATCTTGATCGTGCTTTTGGAACTGGGCATTAACGTCAGCCCGCTGTTTGCCGGTGCTGGTGTGGTGGGTCTGGCTGTTGGTTTCGGTTCACAGACGCTGGTGCGGGATGTTTTCTCGGGCGCGTTTTTCCTACTGGATGATGCCTTCCGAAAGGGCGAATATATCGACATCGGCGACGTAAAGGGAACGGTCGAGAAGATCTCGGTCAGATCCTTCCAGTTGCGCCACCACCTGGGTGCGCTCCACACGATCCCGTTCGGTGAAATCAAGGTTCTGACCAACTACTCTCGTGACTGGGTCATCATGAAACTGCCATTGCGGGTGACCTATGACACGGATGTGGAAAAGGTCCGCAAGCTGATCAAGAAGCTGGGGCAGCAATTACTGACCGACCCGGTGATCGGTGACAATTTCATCCAGCCTTTGAAATCACAGGGCGTGATCGAAATGCAGGATTCGGCGATGATCATCCGGGTCAAATTCATGACCAAGCCGGGCGATCAGTGGCTGATCCGCAAGAAGGTCTACAACGACATACGCGAATTGTTTGCCCGTGAAGGCATTAAATTCGCCCACCGCGAGGTGACGGTGCGCGTGGCCGCAGATCAGGAAGAGCAGTTGACCCCGAAGCAGAAAGAAGCCGCCGTCGGAGCGGTCCAGGCGGCGATCGACGAAGACATACTGGATGTGAATGAAGGCGGCGACGACCGGTAGGTTCGTTTGCGAAGCAGCGTGCCCGCGGAGTGTCTAGTTGGTGAAACGGGGATTTTCCCGTCCCAGCGGGCCAGCCGGGCGGTCCCATGCAAGCAGGCTTTGGCCCACCTGCAGAGGGGGCCTTAGCCTGTGACCGCCGCCCCAGCCACTGTGTTCCGGAGCTTCGGAATAATCCATAGCATCGGCAGCCTGTATTTGCGGCCCTCGGGCCGTTTTGGGCAAACTGCACAGCAGCTCTGCGGTGCGAGCCAATGACAAGTGGCCTGTCGCAGTGTCACGCCCCTCTGCTGCTTCTGACAGCGCCGAAAGGACCGCTGCCGCCATTAGATACCCCGTTGCATGGTCCAGTGCCTGAACCGGCAGTGGGGTGGGTTTGTCTGACTGCGCCCATTCCATGCCGGTGGCCGCTATGCCGCCGCTCATCTGCACCAAGCTGTCAAATCCGCGTCGCCCTGCCCAAGGGCCGCTCCAGCCATAGGCGTCCAGCGTGATCTCGATCCGGTTCGGTGCGATACGGTTTCGTTCGGCTTCGCCCAATCCCAGCGATTGCAATGCACCCGGCCGGTAGCCGTGGACCAACACATCCGCTTGGGCCAACAGGGACTTACACGTCTCCAGCCCCGCGGGCGTTTTCAGGTCCAGATACGCGCAGCGCTTGCCCAGGGAAATGTCGGGGATCACTCCGGGTTCGTCCCAACCAGGTGGGTCAATTCGCAGCACATCAGCACCAAACCCGGCCAGAGTGCGGGTCGCGACCGGCCCGGCCAGAACGCGGGTCAGGTCCAGCACGCGCAGTCCTTTCAAGGGGCGGATGGCGTCAGCATTGGGACGGTCTCGCAGTTGGACCGATCGCGGGCCGCCCCATAGAACCAATGGATCGCTTGCCATGGCTTGTCCCTGCGGATGTGACTGCCAGTCGGTGCGACTGCGCATGGATGCTGCAACCCCGCCTGCGGCCACGATGTTGGACTCCAATTCGCTGCTGTCCCATCTGTTCACCGCAGCTGCGACGGCCTCCCGGGTGCTGTCGCAGCGCAGAACGCTCAGCGCAGCAGCCCGGTGATGGGGCAGGTTGGTGTGCAGTTTGATCCAGCCATCAGCCGTCCGGTAATCGCCGGCGATAGCATCCCAGGCATCCGGCATTTCCCACCCTTGTGGCTTGAAAGACCAGCCGTACCAGAGTGACGCCAGCCTGTGGTCTACCGTGACTTCGGGCCGCGATGGCCCCAGGTTCAATGCGGTGATCAGGCGTGCCAGCTCACAACCTACTGCGGCAACCGAAGCGGTTGCCAATTCGCTGACCGCGAAGGCCGAAGGGCGGTAACCCGCCCCGGTGGTTTGGTAGACCCCGGGATCAGGCAGGCTGGATAGCAGGCTCATTGCTGGTAAGGATCCAAGCTGTCACGCAACCCGTCACCCAGGAAGTTGAAGGCCAGCACGACAATGACGATCGGCAGCATCGGCAAGGCCGTCCAGGGATAGATCTCGATTGAGGCCAAGTTTTGCGCGTCGTTCAGCATCACGCCCCAGCTAACCGCGGGTGCTCTGAGGCCCAGCCCGAGGAACGACAAAGCTGTTTCCCCAAGGATCATTGCCGGGATCGACAATGTGGCAGAGGCGATCAGGTGGCTCATGAAGTTTGGCAACAGGTGTTTTCGGATCACGCGGCCCGAACTGGCGCCCATCATTTCGGCTGCGCGGACATACTCTTCTTCTCTCAAAGACAGGAATTTCGCTCTGACAGAACGCGCCAATCCCGGCCAGTCCAAGATGCCAAGAATTACCGAGATTATGAAGAAAACAGCCACCGGGGACCAATTGGATGGTACTGCTGCCGACAGGGCGAGCCACAGCGGCAGTTCCGGCAGAGAGCGCAGAATTTCGATCACCCGGTTGATGACCCAGTCGATCTTGCCGCCGAAATAGCCTGCCAGCGAGCCAAAGAAGATACCAAGAACAAAAGACACAGTGATGCCGATCAGGCCAACGGTGAGCGACAGCTGAGCGCCATAGAGGATCCTGCTGAACACATCGCGCCCCAACCGGTCCGAGCCCCAGATGAACAGGGTGGCCTCTTCCGGGACACAGAACAGATGGGTGTCAGAGGGGATCAGCCCCGCGAGTTTGTACGTGGAGCCTTCACAGAAAAACTTCAGTTTGAGGGGGTTATCCGTGTCCGGTTTGAACTCCCATTGGAAGGTTTCAAGGTTGGCCTCGCTGGTCATCGGATAGATGAACGGCCCCAGGAACTCGCCCTCATGGAACATCTTGATGCTTTGCGGCGGCGAAAACAGGTGATCCGGGTGTCGGTCATTCGGACCGTATGGCGCGATGAACCCGACAAAGGGCAACAGCAGATAACAGATCAGAAGGAACGTACCCGAGATCAGGCCCAGCTTGTGGGTTTTGAACTTGCGCCACACCAGCACCCAATTGGGGGCGTCCAGATCGGCGCGTTCAAGTTGTTGCAGCGAAGCCTGCGGATCATAGGGCGCGTCGTCTACATAACGACCGTCAGGCAGGTTTGTCATGCTTCACGCCCCTCATAGCGGATACGCGGGTCAAGCATGACCAGCAGAATGTCGGATATCATCGTGCCGACCAATGTCAGCAGCGCAACGAACATCAGGATGAAGGCCGAAAGGAACAAATCTTGGGTCTTGAGCGCGGTCAGCAAGGTTGGGCCGATGGTCTGCAACCCCATCACGACCGACACCAGAACCGAGCCGGATACCATCGAAGGCAGCAGATTGCCGATATCGGCCACAAAAGGGTTGAAGGCGACGCGCAGCGGGTACTTGCTGAGCATTCGTGACGGGGCCATCCCCTTGGCGATGGCGGTTTCGACATACGGCTTACCCAGTTCGTCCAGCATATTCGCACGCAAACGTTGCATCATGGCGGAGGCACCTGCCGTGCCAATAACGATCGTCGGCACGATAAGGTGAATCATGACGGACTTTATTTTTTCCCAGCTCAAAGGCGCGCCTTCGAATTCGGGGCCCATCAAGCCGCCAATGGGAATATTGAGGTATTTTCGCCCGTAGTAATACAGGATCAGTGCCAGCAGGAAGTTCGGGGTCGCCAACCCCAGGTAGCCCACAAACGCCGAGGTGTAATCAATCCAGGTTTGTGATCGTGCCGCCGCGATAACACCCAGCGGCAACGCCATCGCGTAGACAAAGACGATGGCAGCCATGTTGACCAGTACGGTCAGCCACAGACTGTCGCCGACAATCTCGGACACCGGTTTGTCGAATTCGAAAGACCAGCCCAGATTGCCCTGGATCATACCGGAAAACCCGTGGGGGCCGGGAAAGAAACCCATCCAGATCAGATATTGCTGCCAGACCGGGCGGTCCAGCGCATATTCGGTGCGCAAGAACTCGGCCTTGGCCACACCAGCGGACTGGCCCGAGGCGCGCAGCTCGGCGATCTGGTTGGACAAGTAATCGCCGGGTGGCAGGTTGATGATGGCAAAGACCAGCACGGACACGACCAGCAGCGTCAGCAGCATGGTGCCGAAACGGTAGATCGAATACCGCAGGATATCCATCAGCCGTTACCGCCTTCGAAGAAGAACTCATCCATTCGATGAACGCCGAAATGTGCACCGGGATCCCAGGCCCACATGCCCTTTTCTGGCACGTTGCGCAGGTCGTTGGAAACGACAACGGGTTGCGGTGCTTCGTTCAGGATGCCGATGGCATAGACCTGATCGGCATGGATCTTGAGCATTTTTCGCCAGATCTCATCACGCTGTTCTTCGGTTTCTGCACGATCCCAGGCCAGTGCGAGCACCATCAGTTCTTGTGCAGCCTCCATGTCAGGTTCTTCACCTACATCTCCGCCGGTCTGGTAGTGCTGACCCCATTTCGGCCAGGCCAGAAACTCCTGGTGGCGCGGGGCCAGATAGTCGGGGGAGGTATAGCTTTGTGGAATTCCATTGTCCCAGCCGAACCAGACCGAAGCCATCGCCCCACCGGAGAACACCCTGTTGCGCAGAATATCCCGGTCCAGCGGGCGCATGATCAGTTTGACGCCGACATCTTTCCAGTCATCCGTGATGATCTGCAGCGCGTTTTCGACCTCTTGCCTTTCACCGGCGGTTTCGATCACGAACTCCATGATCCGGCCATCGGGTAGTTTACGAATGCCATAGGAATCGCGCTCGGTCAGCCCGGCTTCATCCAGCAGTTTGTTGGCCATGTCAGGGTCAAAGGCGGCCCAGGCTTCTCGATTGGCTTCGTCAAAGAATGGGCTGGCTGGCAGCACTGACACGGCCCCCGGCTTGGCCAGTTTGAAATACAGAGCCTTGTTGATAGAGGCCCGGTTGATTGCAAGGCTCAGCGCCCGACGCACCCGGACATCGCGAAGAATGTCCCGCCAGGCGTCATCAGAGACGTTCAGGTTAGGATAGATGGCAATCTGGGAAGCGACCCCGGTGCTCCACAGGTGGGTCCGGTAGTTTCCACCATCCTTTTCGCCCTTGCGCAGGATTGGGATGTCACGAAATCCCAGACCGCGGGCCTGGAGTTCGCTCTCTCCTGCGTTGGTCTTGGCCGCAACCAGGCCTGGGGACACGATCTCCATCTCGACGACATCGATATAGGGCAACTGCACACCCTGAGCATCAACCCGGTGATAATAGGGGTTGCGTACAAACAGGTGACGAATTTTCTTGCCGCTGGTCGAATTGATCCAAGGTTGCAAGGTCGGCAACTCGTGGTTGTCGAACTTGTACATATTGTCCAGCTTGTTGTGCAGCGCCGCCCAGCTTTTGACGCGATGATAGCTGACCTCTTCGGCAAGAGCAGATTCATCTGCGTATTTGGCATGGAACGTTTTCAGAAACTCCGCCGGGCGATAAATGAAGGGCGGGCGTGCTTGGGCCAAACTCTGCAGAAAGTTCGGGTTCGGGGCGGCCCATTCATAGATTACGGTTTGCGCATCGGGGAAAGACACTTGGGGCAATTCGCCTTCGACCCGCAAGAATTCTGGTGGGCCCGCAGGGCTGAGTTCGGGGTTGTTGGCCACGTCTTCCCACCAGTACCGGAAGTCTTCGGACGTAAATTCCGAGCCATCAGACCAGCGATGCCCGGGCCGCAGTTTCAAGGTGAACTTGCGATTGTCATCGTTTTCGTAGGACTGCAGGATATCGGGCTGTAATACATAGTTTTCGTCATACCCCACCAGCCGCGCATATCCATAGACCACCATCTGGCGGATATCCTTGGATCGCGTCACCATGGTGTTGAGTGTTCCACCCGGGACGCCAAAATCCCGGCCCTTGGCTTCAAGGTCCACAACCAGAGGTGCGTCTGGGATGCGGTCCGTCACAGGCGGCAGATTGCCTGCATCCACTTCGTCCTTCCAGAATTTGCTTTCCTGCATTTCGGGCGAAGAAGACCACGCTGCAAGAGGCGCAATGCAGGACAGAACAGCAAGCGAGAGAACGGTTTTACGGATTTCAAACATGGCAACGTACCTTATGGCCTGGTTCCAGCTCTACCAGTGAAGGTATCACGGACTGGGTGAAACGGAACTGCTCGGACCAGCTGTCCGGGCTGCCCGCGCCCTGGGCCACCAGTTTCAGGTTGATGGGACGGTCGATATCCGGCGTCGGCTGCGCGGCGATCAACGCTTTGGTGTAGGGGTGTTTGGGATTGAAAAAGAGCGTCTCGGGAGGGGCCTGTTCGACCACCAGACCCTGCCGCATCACGGCCACTTCGTCCGCGATCCGGGCCACAACGGCCAGGTCGTGGCTGATAAACAGATAGGACAGGCCCTTCCGGTCGCGGATCTCTTCCAGCAGGGTCAGAATCTGTTCCTGGACAGAGACATCCAGCGCCGAGGTGGGTTCGTCACATACAATCAGCGACGGATCCAGCATCATTGCGCGTGCAATTGACAGGCGCTGACGCTGACCGCCGGAAAACGCATGCGGGAAGCGCAGAAGCATGTCGGGATTCAGACCCACCAACCGCAGCATTGACGCGGCTTTTTCCTTCTGTTCGGCCCGATTGCCGATCTGATGGATCTCCAGTGGTTCGGTCATTGCATCCAGGATGCGCATCCGTGGGCTGAGTGAGGAGTAGGGATCTTGAAAGACCATCTGCGCGTCTCTTTGAAACGCGGTACGCGCGGTCCGATCCATGGCGTGAACGGCGATGGGGGCGCTATCGGGGGTTGGCTTGAACCAAACCTCGCCTCCGGGATCTGGAGGTTCAGCCCCCAAAGCGATCCGAGCTGCCGTGGTTTTGCCCGAGCCGCTTTCGCCCACCACGGCCAGGGTCTTGCCGCGCGGCAGAGCGAGATCTACGCCACGGCAAGCGCGGATCAGCGTTTCCGGCTTCCAGGGCGACGAGCTGCGCAAGGTATACGTTTTGTTGACGGACTTGAGGTTCAGGATCAGGTCTTCCTGAGCGGGCAGCTGCGCATCTTCAACCGGGTCAGGTACCGAAGGGGCAGCGTCGAACAGCTGTTTGGTATAGGGGTGGGCAGGCGCCCGCAGGATCGCCTCGGCGCTGCCGGATTCCATGACCCGACCCTTATGCATAACGACGACCTGCTCGGCCATATTGGCCACGACACCCAAATCATGAGTCACAAGGATCATCGCCATGCCCGTGTCACGCTGAAGATCTTTCATCAGGCCAAGCACCTGCGCCTGTGTCGTAACATCAAGCGCAGTGGTGGGTTCATCCGCAATCAGCAGATCAGGCTTGGCAACCATCGCCATTGCGATCATTGCCCGCTGACGCATCCCGCCGGACATTTCAAACGGGTAAGAACGGTAGGCGCGCTCCGGGTCCGGAAAACCCACGCGTTCGAAAGTTTCCAGAACTGTTTTCTTGGCCTGACTTTCGTTTTGACCGCGATGCAGCCACAGGACCTCGGACACCTGATTGCCAATCTTGTGCAAAGGCGACAGCGATCTCATCGGTTCCTGAAAGATCATGGAAACCCGGTCGCCGCGAACGGTGCGCATCCGGCGTTCTGGCATGGCGGACAGATCTTGTTCACCATTGGATGTACGTAGAATGATCTTACCGGAGTGAATCTTTGCGATTTTCGGGAGAATACGCAGCACTGCGCGGCAGGTCACGGTTTTTCCCGACCCGCTTTCTCCAACCAATGCCAGGGTTTCCCCCGGTTGAACCTCGAAACTGACATTGCGTACCACGGGGTCGCCGCTGCCAAACCCGATGCTCAGATCCTCAACTGACAGAAGCGGCTGCATTCAGGCACGCACGCCTTTCAGTTGGTTCAATTGCATCACGTCAAATTCCCCCTGTTTTTTGCGTTACCTTGGCAAGCCGCGGCGGTGTTAGTCAAACCCCAATTCCGGGGAAAACACACAAGAACGTGCCGGAATTGTGCTGATGGCCGCATAAGTAACGGGATTGGGTCACTGAATTGTGTAATAACGGATAATCCGGGTCGCCCCTACACATTTGCGTCATTCTCTGCCATCACACCTGAGGAAATTGACGAAAGGAACTTGTCTTGAGCACCCGTCTCGACCTTTTCATTGACCGCATGGTCTCCCAGCGAGCATGTCTGGATTTTGCGATTGCTGATACGACCGGCATGTCCGGGCCGGTTTTCGAATTGGGGCTGGGCAATGGGCGGACCTATCATCACATGCGCGAGAAAATCACAGGTCGTGACGTTTATGTGTTCGAACGGGCTGTTGCATCGCATCCGGACAGCACCCCGCCCGAGGAGCTGACAATTCTGGGTGATGTCATGGAAACCCTGCCGCAATCGTTGGAACGGTTCGGACCGACAGCCAGCCTGATCCACGCGGATCTTGGCGGTCATAATCGGGAAAAGAACGACATCTTTGCGCGCAAAGTCTCGCCCTTGATCGAACCTCTGCTGGCGTCTGGCGGGCTCATGGTGTCATCGGACAGAATGTATTTTGAAACTCTGAGCGAAGTGGGTCTGCCTGATGGTGCGGTCGAAGGCCGGTGCTTCATCTATCGGCGCTGATCTCCGGTCTCTCTGACCCATGTCAAACGGGCGTCACGGGCTCTGTGCTAGCAAATGCGAAGCCTTACACCTGTGGCGGAGCCGTATGATATGAGTGTGACTTTTCAGAACAAGACATTTGAAGATCTGGTCGTCGGGATGGAAGCGCAGCAGACCCGGGTGCTGAATGCCGACGATCTGTACGTCTTTGCCAAATCCTCGGGCAATGTGAACCCGATGCACCTGCCACGGGAGGATGGTGACGGCGATGGTGTGCCGGAGGCAGTAGCACCGGGCATGTGGGTGGCATCGCTGATCTCATCCGTATTGGGGTGTCAGCTGCCAGGTCCCGGAACCCTGTATCATTCGCAATCCCTGCGTTTTCTGGCGCAGGCCCACGCTGGGGATGAGCTGACAGTCAAGGTTCGCCTGACCGCAAAAGGGCCGGATCGTCTGGTGCGGTTTGACACTTGGGTCGAAGGCGCGGGTGGGCAGCGCGTTCTGGAGGGAGAGGCCGAGGTCGTGGCGCCAGCGGTTCCGGTTGCGTTCGAGGCCAGTGACATTCCCGAATTGACCGTGCAGCGCCATGTACATTTTGATCGACTTCTGGCCGAAGCCGCGCCGCTGGATCCAATCCGGACCGCCGTAGTGGCCCCGGAAACCGGCGATGCCCTGTCCGGGCCGGTGCTGGCGGCGCAGCATACGTTGATTGACCCCATTCTTGTCGGTTATCCCAAGCGCATTGCTGAAGCCGCAGAACAGGAGGATCTGGACCTGAACGGCTTTCAGATCGTCGAAGCGCGCGATCATCGACTGGCGGCACGGATGGCCGTTCAGCTTGTCCGCGAAAAGCAGGTACAGGCGCTGATGAAAGGGCATCTACACACCGACGTGTTTCTGGGGGAGATTGTAAAACGCGACACAGGGTTGCGAGCCGGCCGTCGTCTGAGCCATGTGTTCGTCATGGATGTGCCAGGTCTGGAACATCTTTTGCTGGTCACGGATGCGGCCATCAACATCACGCCAGACCTGAAAACCAAGGCCGACATTGTTCAGAACGCCATTGATTTGGCTCATTCGCTGGGTCTGGAACAGCCCAAGGTCTGTATTCTTTCGGCGGTGGAGACCGTCAATCCCGCCATCCCTTCCACCCTTGATGCGGCGATCTTGTCCAAGATGGCAGATCGGGGACAGATTACCGGCGGTCTGGTGGACGGGCCATTGGCGATGGACAACGCCATCGATCTGCGCGCGGCGACCACCAAAGGCATTCGCTCGCTGGTTGCCGGAAGGGCCGAGGTGTTGGTGGTTCCCAATCTGGAGGCGGGCAACATGCTGGCCAAGGAACTGATCTATCTGGCCCATGCCGAATCCGGCGGGGTTGTCATGGGCGCGAAATGCCCGATCATTCTGACCAGCCGGTCTGATGATGAAAAGGCACGGCTGGCCTCCTGCGCGGTTGCCGCCCTGCACGCAGCCCGGAGCACATCATGAGTATCATTCTGACCCTCAATGCGGGCAGTTCCTCGATCAAATTCGGGGTCTATGAAGCCGCGCCCGAGCCGGTGCTGCTTCAGGTGGGACAGGTCGAAAACCTTGGACCGACTGCACGGTTGTGTCTGAAAGGGCGGGATGCGGTGGAGATCGGTCCTGCTGATCACGCTTCGGCCCTGCCGGCGATCCTGCAGGCGGTGAAGCCAGTTATTGATGGCAAACCGCTTGTTGGCGTCGGGCACCGGATCGTGCATGGCGGCAAGAACTTTGCTGAGCCGCTTATCCTGAGCGAGGAGGTTCTCACCCAGCTCGCCGCGCTGGAGCCATTGGCGCCGCTGCACCAACCCCACAATCTGCGTACGGTCCGTGCGGCGCAGGAAGCGTTTCCGGGCGTGCCACAGATCGGCTGTTTTGATACGGCTTTTCACGTTGGGCACCCGTTCGTGAATGACACGTTCGCCATCCCACGCCGTTTTTATGAAAAGGGCGTACGCCGTTACGGGTTCCACGGGCTCAGCTATGACTACATTACTTCGCACTTGCGTAAGGCCTATCCCGAGCTTGCCAAGGGCAAAGTCGTGGTGGTGCATCTGGGCAACGGGGCGTCAATGTGCGCCATCGAAAACGGCCAGAGCATCGGTTCGACAATGGGCTTTTCTGCTTTGGACGGGCTGCCGATGGGAACGCGTAGCGGCCAGCTGGATCCGGGAGTGCTGCTTTACCTGATGGAGCAAGGGTTCAGCCGCGAGGCCATCACGCACATCCTGTACAAGGAAAGCGGGCTCAAGGGTCTCAGCGGAATAAGCCATGACATGCGCACTCTGCTGGCCAGTGACGATCCGCGCGCGCAAGAAGCCATCGACTATTACGTGTTCCGCATCCGGCGGGAACTGGGGGCCATGGCCGCCATTCTAGGCGGTCTGGATGCACTGGTGTTCTGTGGTGGAATTGGTGAGAACGCGGCCCCTATCCGGGCGCAGGTTCTCAAGGACATGGAGTTTCTGGGTCTTCACCTTGACGAGGAAGCCAACGTGCAGAATGGACCGCTGATTAGTACAGGCCCAGTTGAGGCGCTTGTCATTCCAACAGATGAGGAACGGATCATAGCGCGCGCTGTTGCCCGGCTGACCTGAGGCGCAGCGTCACTCTGGCCGTTGGGACGATCTGACGCTTAGTCTGGTCCCACCGGTCAAAGGGAGATCCGAATGAAATTCTACGATTGTTCCACCGCGCCCAATCCCCGGCGTGCCCGCATGTTCATTGCAGAGAAAGGCTTGGCAATCGAAACGCAGGACGTGTCGATTGCGAGGGGCGAACAATTGCAGCCTGATTTTCTGGCGGTGAACCCGCGTGGCACGATCCCGGTTCTGGTCACCGATGAGGGTACGGTTCTGGCAGAAAACTTGGGCATCGCGGCTTATCTGGAGGCACGATTTCCCGAACCACCGCTTCTGGGGCGCACGCCCGAGGAAAAAGGTCTGGTCCTGATGTGGAACGCATTGATCGAACAGCATGGTGGACTGCCGGTGGCCGAGGCGTTGCGCAACGCGCATCCGGCTTTCAAGGACCACGCAATACCCGGTCCTGTTCCGCATCCGCAGATTCCTGAACTGGCAGCACGCGGTCTGAAACGTCTGGAGGGCTTTTGGGATCTGCTGGAAGACCGTCTTCAGGAAAGTCAGTGGCTGGCAGGTGATCAATTCACCTTTGCCGACATCTCGGGCTTCGTGATTGCCGAGTTTGCCCGCGTCGTGAAGCAGCGTATCCCCGAAGACAACGTGGCAACTCAGCGTTGGCATGCCGCGATCAAGGCACGACCCAGCGCTGCACTGTGACCCGCGCAGTGCCAAGGTTTCCGGAAAAGTCTTGAAACGCGAATTCAAACGCGCGTGTTGGATGTACTGATCGGGTTTTTTACCAGCTTGGTTCGGTACACTGGGCGACCAGTGTATCGTATGTTGTCAAGTAATGGACATAAATGTCTAGACCTGTGCAATGCCTGCCAGTAGCCTTCCGTGCAAGCAGTGATTCCCAGGGGAGGGGTGTGATGAACGCGCAGTATCGTGTGGTCGTGATTGGCGGCGGAGTGGTCGGGGCTTCGGTTCTGTATCATCTGGCCAAGATGGGTTGGTCTGATGTTTGTCTGATCGAGCGGAAGGTTCTCACCGCCGGGTCCAGCTGGCACGCGGCAGGCGGGTTTCACGCGCTGAACGCCGATCCCAACATCGCGGCATTGCAGGCCTATACCATCGACCTGTTGTCGGAGATCGAGAAGGAAAGCGGCCAGTCGGTTGGCATGCACATGACGGGTGGCCTGACCTTGGCCGGTACGCCCGAACGCTGGGAATGGCTGCAATCTGCCTATCGCATCTTTCAAACCATTGGCATCGATGATTGTCGCCTCGTTACCCCTGAAGAGGCGGTGGCGCTGAACCCGGTTATGTCTGGCGATGGCATTCTGGGCGGTCTTTGGGCCGATCGCGAAGGGTATATCGATACCACCGGTACAGTGCATGCCTATGCTGGAGCGGCAAAGAAACGTGGTGCCAAGGTGATCGAAAACAACCGTGTGCTCGGGTTGACCCAGACCGCTGACGGGTGGGAGGTCGAGACCGAGCAGGGGACGATCAAGTGTGAACACGTGGTCAATGCCGCAGGTCTTTGGGCCAAGCAAGTCGGGCGGATGGCCGGGATCGAATTGCCGGTGTCACCACTGAACCACCACTATCTGATTACCGACTCGATCCCCGAAGTCGCCGCGCTGGATCGTGAGCTGCCGATGACGGTGGATCTGGAAGGCTTCACCTATATGCGGCAGGACCAGAAGGGCATGCTGGTCGGAATATACGAGATCGACCACGACCATTGGATGGAAGACGGAGCACCCTGGGAATACGGGTTCGAGCTGCAGCAAGAAGATCTTGGCCGGATCGAGAATGAGCTGACCTTGGGCTTTGAACGATACCCGTGTCTGAACGACGTGGGTATCAAGACCTGGGTCAACGGGGCCTTTACATTCTCCCCCGATGGCAATCCCTTGGTCGGCCCGGTACCCGGCAAGCGCGGATATTGGACGGCATGCGCGGTCATGGCCGGCTTCCTGCAGGGTGGCGGCGTTGGCAAATCGCTGGCAGAATGGATCATCAACGGAGAGCCCGAGGCCGATGTCTATGGCATGGATGTGGCGCGCTACGGCAAGTTTGCCGAAAACAAACGCTACATCCGCGAAACCACCGGGCAATTCTACTCCCGCCGCTTTGTGATGACCTATCCCAACGAACAGCTTCCGGCCGGGCGCCCGTTGAAAATGGCGCCGGCGCATGATGCAATGACCGCTGCCGGATGCCGTTGGGGTGTCAGTTGGGATCTTGAGGTGCCACTTTATTTCGCGCCCGATGAATTCACCGAGAATCCGACCCTCAAGCGTTCGAACGCCTTCGATATCGTGGCGGCAGAGTGCAAGGCGGTGCGGGAACAGGTCGGCATGGTCGATACATCCGGCTTTTCCCGGTTCGAGGTTTCGGGACCAAACGCCGAAAACTGGCTGAACCGCATCATGGCGTCGAAACTGCCTGCGCCCGGCCGCGCCAAGCTGGCGCCGATGCTGGGTGAGAACGGCAAGCTGAAAGGCGACCTGACCGTTCTGAACTGGGGCGATGGCACCTGGTGGATCATGGGCAGCTATTACCTGCGTGAATGGCATATGCGCTGGTTCAATGGTCACATGGAGGAGGGTGTCTCTGTTCGTGATCTGGGCGAAGAAATGACCGGTTTCGCCCTGGCTGGCCCCAATGCCCTCAAGGTGATCGAAAAACTGTCGGAACAGGATGTGAGCACCTTGCCCTTCATGGGCTGTGGGCACTTTGACATTGGCCTGATCCGCGCCAAGGTGGCCCGCATGTCCGTCACAGGCGAGTTGGGATATGAAATCAACTGTCGTTATGGCGACCATGTGGCATTGCGCCGGATGTTGCTGGAAGCCGGCGCTGAGCATGGCCTGGTCGAGTTCGGCTTTAACGCCATGCTGTCACTGCGGCTGGAGAAAAGCTTTGGGATCTGGTCGGCGGAATTCACCCAAGGCTACACGCCGGGCATGACTGGCATGGATCGCTGGATCGATTGGTCCAAAGACTTTGTCGGCAAGGATGCTGCGCAGGCAGAACGCGACGGCAACGGCCCGGCGCAAGTGCAGGTGACGCTGGAAGTGGACTCTGCAGATGCTGATGCCAGCGGGTATGAGCCGATCTGGTCGGGGGACAGCCGCGTGGGTTTTGTTACCTCGGGCGGCTATGGGCATACGGTTGGCAAGTCGCTGGCGATGGCTCTGGTCGATCGCGAACAGGCGGATGTGGGTACTGAACTGACGGTTCATGTGGTCGGAGTAGAACGTTCGGCACGCGTCATTTCGGCTTCACCTTATGATCCTGACGGAAAGGCGATGCGCCCATGACCCGCAGACGTGGCCGTGACCGCGCGCGTGAGGCCGCGCAGGCCCCGCAGCGGAAGGTGGATTACCGCAACCTGAAGAACCCCTTCCCGCCTATGAACGCCTTTTCCGATGACCGGATCGAAGCAGTTCACGAATCTTCGCTCAGGGTTCTGGAAGAACTCGGGATCAAGGTCTTGCTACCGGCCGCCCGCAAGCTGTTTCTTGCGGGCGGAGCCAAAGTGGATGAAGCCAACGAGATGGTCTTTATCGGGCGCGAGATGGTCGAGGCCGCCTTGGCAACCGCCCCGAAGCAGATCCAACTGCGTGCCGGTTCTCGAGATCGGGATCTGGTGCTGGAATTGGGATCTCTGGTCTTTCAACCCGGGGCGGGTGCTCCACACGCCACCGATCTCGTGCGAGGTCGGCGGCCGGGCTCACTGCGCGATTTTCAGGAGATGGTGAAGATCACGCAGCACTTCGACGTGCTGCACATGGTGCCGCCCCTGGTCGAGGCGCAGGATATCCCAATGCACCTGCGTCACTATGCGATGACCGAAACCGAACTTCTGCTCAGTGACAAGCTGCCCTTCATCTATTCCCGGGGAACTCCGCAGGTCATGGACGGGTTCGAGATGATCCGGAGTTTCCGCGGTTTGTCGGAGGAGGAGTTCCACGCCGAAAGCCATTGCTACACGATCATCAACACCAATTCGCCGCGCGTGATTGATATGCCAATGGCGCAGGGATTGATCGATTTTGCCCGCGCTGGGCAGATGTCGATTGTGACGCCCTTTACCTTGATGGGGGCGATGGCGCCTATCACCGTGGCCGGGGCCCTGACGCTCAGCCATGCCGAAGCCTTGGCCGCAATCACCCTGACACAATTGGCCAAACCCGGTGCTCCGGTCTGTTACGGTACGTTCACATCGAATGTAGACATGAAGTCCGGGGCGCCCGCCTTTGGCACGCCCGAGCATTTCACGGCCTCATTGGTTGCAGGGCAATTGGCGCGCAAGGTGGGGTTGCCCTGGCGCTGTGCCAGCGGCAGTGCAGCAAACATCAATGATGCTCAGGCCGCTAATGAATCCCAGTTCGGCTTGTGGGGCTGTCTGATGGCCGGGGCAACGGTCATCATCCACTCTGCCGGTTGGCTGGAGGGTGGGCTGTCGGTGTCATACGAAAAGATCATCACCGATCTGGAAGTGCTTCAGATGTTGGCCGAGCTGTGCGCCGGAACCCCGGCTACGGACGCGGACATCGCCCTGGATGCGCTGCGCGAAGTGCAGCCTTCGGGCCATTTCTTTGGCGCAACCCATACGATGGAACGCTATCAGACCCAGTTCTACGAACCCGTGGTGGCGGATTGGTCGAATTTTGGAACCTGGACAGAACGCGGCGGCGTCGATGCCAATCATCGGGCCACCGGCATCTGGCAGGGCATTGTGGACAATTTCAATCCACCGGCCCATGATCCGGACCGGGTCGAGCAGCTGGCGCAGTTTATCGCCCGTAGAACCGAACAAGGGGGTGCTCCCCCGGAAAGTTGACCCTAGTGGCGAGGAACTGACATGGCCCGATCAAAACCAGTGCTTCACCGGGACGATCCTGATGCCGAACCGTTGATCGGCAATATCAAGGTCACGCGGGACGACTGGCTGAACGTGGCCATGGATGTGCTGATCTCGGACGGGGTCGAACAGGTCAAGGTGTTGGCCTTGGCGGAACGGATGGCCGTGTCGCGATCTTCTTTCTATTGGTACTTCAAATCGCGACAGGACCTGCTGGACGCGCTGTTGCAGCAATGGGAGCAGACCAACACGGTCGGTATGGTCTCGATGGCGGAACGGGAGGCGCCGACGATCACGGCAGCCATCTGCAATGTGTTCCGCTGTACGGCCAATTCGGACTTGTTCAACACCGCGCTGGACTTTGCAGTGCGTGACTGGGCGCGCCGATCCGGTCCGGTGCAAAGCCTGCTTGACCGGTCCGATCAGCGGCGCATGGATGCGCTGACCCGCATGTTCGAGCGCTATGACTATCCGTCGTTTGAGGCCAGCATTCGCGCCAAGGTCCTGTATTACATGCAGTTGGGCTATGATGTGGCCCGGCTGAACGAACCCAACGAAGAGCGCGTTGGATCGGTTCCGGAATATCTGCGCGTCTTCACCGGGCGTGATCCGATGCCCGGAGAGGTGGAGGAATTCCGCGAATATGCAATGCAGCATTGGGCGCGGATTTCGGCGTGAAACCGGTCTGACCATGTGTCTGCAGAATCAAATCGCTTTCACTTTTTAGGTTGGCCGTGCTCTGCTCGACCTGCCGTAATAGATAATGACGCTTGCCATTTGGAGGCAGGGCCAATGCCGAAACTTCAGGATTGCACATGTGATCAATGCACGCCCGAATGCGGTTGCGCGCAGACTAAACCCTCAGACGGACAATGCTGCTGCGGGGAAACCTGCACCTGCACGGACTGCAAATGTGGCCCAAGTTGCAAGTGTCCGAGCAAATAGCCGTTTCCAACACACCATCGATGGCTCCTTATCTGGTGGCCCAAGCCTGCCTGGATTATTAGCGGCAGGGTTGAGAGCTTTTTGCCCCCATGCTCAGAAGGGCAATATGATCAAGCGGCTTGATCAAAGGTCAGTTTGCTGCAATGACACGCGCGGGTGAACAGACATCTGGGAAGTAACATTATGACTGGCATCGCAATTGACGCGACTCGGCTGAAGACCATCCGCAAGGCGCGCAAGATCGGCCGCCCAAAGCTGGCCAAGCTTGCTGGCGTATCCGAGCGGCAGCTCGCCAAGTTG
The DNA here is from genome assembly GCA_014872875.1 of Paracoccaceae bacterium. Taxonomy (GTDB): domain Bacteria; phylum Pseudomonadota; class Alphaproteobacteria; order Rhodobacterales; family Rhodobacteraceae; genus Aliisedimentitalea. The sequence continues at coordinate 343,373 of WKFI01000011.1, read as the reverse complement.
GAAGGCGCAAACGGGCCGCTTCTGTCCGAAGCTGTTTTGCGGCGCCTGTCTGAGGCGTTGCAGATTCCGTTGCCGACGCTGACGGGTGAGTTCCCCTTGATCGAGGAGGATCTGGAGCCTGTTGCCGCTCAGCCCAAGAGCTGTAGCTGCTGCGGATGAAGGCGCCATCGGCGTGGATGGTAGGAGCATTCGACGCCTGGGAGACTTGCCGCAACGCCAAGCGGTACATTGTGATTCTCCAATTTCACCCGTTTCTTCTTAGTGGACAGTGGGTGCGAATTGCCTGATTTTATCCCTCTTTCGGCGTCAATGGCATTGCCGAAGTTCCGATTTTCCTTGCTTGGAACACCTTAACGCCCAAGAATGGTTAATATTCAAGGCAAGTTTTAAAGCACTTTGCGGAATACCTGCCTCACCCTGCGTTGCCTGAAATCCGTGATTTCGACGCGTCGTGTGACGATGGGACCAAGTCATTTCCGCATTGCGTGTAGACAGAGTTTTTTGTGTGAAAGGCGCCGCCCGTGACCTGCCGTGGAGTGGGAATTAAACCGGCCATTTGCGCACTGCTTTTGATATGGGCAGTGGGTGGTGGACTGGTGCGCGCCTTGGAAGCGGCAGAAATCGATGCACCAATGCCCTCCATCACCTTTGAGCAGGGCAATACGTTGCGCGGCATCGTCGAAGAGTACCTCAGCGATCCCGACCTTTGGCCAGTCGTGTTGTCTCTGAACGAGATTGCCTCCCCTGCTGATGTCGTTCCCGGGGTCGTTTTACGGATGCCCGTACAACAGGTGAAAGCCGCTGACCTGGCACTCAATGCTTCGCTGAGAGCCATTCAGGTTGCGAATGCCGAAGGAGCGCAGATTTTTGCTCCGGTGGAAATCGGTCAAGCTCTGGAAAATCGGGAAAGCGCCGTTCTGCAGCGGGAAGCCGGGGAATGGCGGGACGTGGTTTTGTTGTCCGATATCGCCACCGGTTTCGCGCAGGAAGCTTTGGCGATTTCGGAAAAGCAGCGTGACCGTTCGGCCGAAGCGGTGGTGTCAGACGTTCAGGGCAGTGTCGAGGGCCGCGCACCTGCCGAACCGCGATGGTCGGATCGCGGGCTGAATGACATCCTGGTCGAGTTCGAGCGGATGCGCACTTTGTCCAATAGCACCACTCAGATCACCTTCCGGGATCTCAGCCGCCTGCGATTGAACGCCAACTCCAATGCGACCATTCAACGGATGCGTTCGGACCCGCTGACTGGCGGAGAAGTCACCAAGGTGTCCTTGGCCAATGGCGATTTCTATGCGCTGCTGAACCAGCTTTCGGACAATACCAGCTTCGAGATTGAAGTGCCGGGTGTGAAAACCACCACAGACTCGACCGATTTCTGGATCAAGAATGACCAGAAGGGAGCACGGTTCGTGAACTATGACGGACCGGATCTGGCGATCCAGCAGGGTGAAGAAACATTGATGGTCGGCCGAAACGAAGGTGTGGTTCTGACGGGTCAGGGGGCGCAGCGCGCGGATGTGCTGGCCAGTGTCCTGTTGCAGCAACCTGAAACCGGGGCGGTGGCTTATGCAGGGGCTGTGGATTTGGCATGGGAGGTTCTTCAGGACGCCAATACATATTGGCTGGAGGTGGCACGGGATCCGGGCTTCAATCAGATGCAGGTCTCGGAATGGGCTATTCCTGAAACCGGGTTTGCAGTGCGCGACCTGCCTCCGGGGGAGTATCACTGGCGCGTTGCGGCCATTGATCTGTTTGGTCTGCCGGGCAATTGGTCCAGCCCGCGTGCCTTTACCATGCGGATTGATGAAACACCGCCGTTCCTGACAATCCTCGCGCCCGCTACGGGCAGCCTGACGGGCGACGCGGAGACCGAAATTCTGGGTGTTACCGAAGAAGAGGCGCAATTGCTGCTGAATGGCCAATCGATCCCTACTGGATCGGATGGCAGCTTCTCAGCCGTGTTGCCGTTGTCGCCGGGGGAAAACACGATTTCGGTTGATGCGGTGGACGCGGCAGGAAACCGGACCAACCGATCGCTGGTTATTGTCTATCGTCCAGCAGCGCAGGTTCAGATTGCCTTCTCGGACGAAATTCCACTATCGGACGGTGCATTTGCCACCCGAACCGAACAATTGTCGGTCTGGGGTCGCACCAATGCGACGCCCGGAACCGAAGCGGTGGTGCGGAGGCCGGATGGTGCGGAAACCGTACGTGCCCGCGTCGATGCCAGCGGCGAACTGCGCTTTTCGGTTCCAGCTGTGCCTGAACCCGTGGCGTACACTGTCGAACTCCTGTCGCCTACCGGCGCTGTCGAAGGCCAAGCCGCGTTCCGTGCGTTACGGGACAATGTGGCGCCAGAGTTGAAACTGGATCTGCCGCCGCCGCAGGCTGTAGGCGAGCCGGAGCTTGTTTTGGAAGGTCGCGTGGGGGATGCGCAGCGATTGAGCCTGAATGACGAACTGGTCGAAGTCGGTGCGGAGGGTCGGTTCATCATTGAGCCGGATTTGGCACCGGGTGTGAACGTTTTTGAACTGGTCGCTGAGGATGCGACCGGCAATGTACGGGTCCTGCGCTTTGAAACCCTTTTGGATGTTGAGCCGCCTGAGATCCTGAACGTCGATCTGTCCCGCCCCCAAGGCGAGGGCGGCCCGATCGAGATCAGTGTCGAGGTGACCGACGCAAGCGGCCTGCGCCAGGCCGCGTCCTATGTGCTGCGCGTCGGCGATGTGGAGCGGGAAGGCTTCCTGCGCTGCAATTCGCTTCAGAATACCTGTGCAGCCACCCTGCCAGCCGAGCCGGGCGCTCTCGAACTGGTGGAGCTGATCATCGAAGACTACGCCGGCAACGCGGCATTTGAATAACTGGGATGGGCCAACCGGGGTCATGGGCACGGCCCCCCGAGACGACGGAACGAGGAACGCATGAAGGCACAAATCGCTAAGACACTGACCCGCGCAATCGCGGCGGGTGCAGCGATGGTTTGGGGCCTGACATCGCTGGTCAGCGCTGAACCCGTTCAGCTGGAATCCGGAAGACTTGTTGTGTACGGGGCCCTTGCCCCCAGCCGGGAAGGGGATCCGGACCGTCGGGAGCAGGTTTTCTTCAGCGTCCCTGCCGATTTGAAGGACCGGATCTATGTCCGTCTGTTCGATCCCGAGGTCTTTGGCTCCGACGACTTCACATATGGCGGCACCGGTAATTCCGAAACGGCGTTCCGGCTGTTCGGCGGCGAAGGTGCTTTTAGCGCGGCAGAGCTGCCGAAACCTGTCGCAGACGGAGCCACAGAACCGGCGCGTCAGGAGCTGGTGCCAGTCACCGGGCCCGGCAAACTGATCAAGGAAGAGAGCTTTGGCAACGACCGGGACACTGATGGGCGCTGGGTCACGCTGACCGCCGTGCGCGCCCGGCAAGGTGAGATCATCGACGGTCGGGCGTGGTTCCGGATCGATGTTCAGGGCATGGGCGGTGATGATGGCAACGGGTTTACACTTGGCGTGTCGCTGTCTCGCGATCGGGATCGCCCGCCCGAAGGGCTGGAGATGATTGCCTATCGCCCGACCGTACGATGGGAAGCGGGTGAGGCGTCGACCCAGCTTTGGTTCGATGCACCTGCCCCCGGTCCGCTGACGGTGCAAAGCTTCGACGGTGCAAATGGCCGATTGGCGCTGGCGACGATGTTCAAGGATATAGAGCTTCCGATTTCGGGGCAGAATTTCTGGACATCGGCGGTCGTGGATCTGGAGGAGAACGATCTTGCATTGTCCCTGTCGGGCGGGTTCGAAACGCCGAACGACGTAACGCTGGCGGTGTTTGACGCTGACGGAAACCCGGTTCCGTTTTCGATGCCGACACGCCGAGCGCCGACACCAGAACGCCCCACCGCAGTGGGTACCGCGCGTCCTTTGGCCGATTGTCGGTCAGTGGCCTTCGACGGAAGCCGCTCGAGCGGTCTGACGCCCCTCTCGGCGCAATGGGATTTCGGCGACGGCAATAGCTCGGCCGAGGCGGTCATCGCGCATCGTTTCGCTCAGCCGGGCCGCTATACTGCGCGTCTGCGCGTGCTTGAGGAAGGCACTCGACGCGCCCGGGGGGACGAGGTGACCGTACCCGTTCATGTCCGCAATGCGCCAATCGCGATGGCGGGGGACGACATCGTTGTGGCTCCAGGTCAGCTGGTGCCGTTCGACGCGACCAAATCCGTTGCATCAGATAGCCCGATCACCCGCTATCAGTGGAGTTTCGGTGATGGAGGCGTGCAAAGCGCGCCGTCCGCCAATTATGTCTATGCCCGACCGGGCCAATATCGGGCCGTGCTGCGCGTCGAGGATGACAGCCAGCACCCTTGCAACTTCGGGGTGGCCACGCGCATCGTTGCGGTGAACTTCCCACCTATTGCCGAGGCAGGAACCGATCAAAGCGCCGTTGTGGGCATTCCGGTCTACTTGTCCGGCGCTGCGTCGTATGACGTGGATGGCGCGATCTCGGACTGGGTCTGGGATATGGGCGATGGGACCATTCTGGAAGGCGCTAATGTCTCGCATGTTTTCCAGTCCTCTGGCCGGTACAATGTGCGCCTGACCGTTCGCGACAACAGCGGTGTAACCAATGACGAAGCAGTTGATTTCGTCGCCATCGCCGTCAACTCTCCACCGAAGCCATCCTTCGAGATCCCACCGCGGCCCGTTTCGGTTTCGGAGGCCGCGTTGCTGGACGCCAGCGCCTCAATTGATACCGATGGGCAAATCCTGTCCTATATCTGGGATTTTGGGGATGGAGCTTCAGGCGAAGGGCAGGTCGTGGATTATGCCTGGACCCAACCCGGTGAATTTACCGTGACCCTGACCGTGATCGATGACAGTGGAACCGGATCCGCCTTGCAAAGCATCAGCCGGGTCGTTCGTGTGGATGACGCTCCCGTGGCCAATGCTGGCATGGACCAGTTCGTCAGCGCGAGCGAGGTGCAGTTCGACGGGGCAGGTTCCACGGATTCCGACGGTAAAGTGACCGAATGGTTGTGGACGTTTGGCGATGGTGCCTCGGGGCAGGGACCAAATCCGCGCCACACCTATGCACGGCCCGGCGTATACGAGGTGACGTTGCGGGTGCGTGACGACAGCGGCGCGCCGTTGAATACTTCGCGAGACAAGATGAAGGTGACGGTCAATGCCGCTCCGATCGCGGACGCCGGGCCGCCGCAAGTCGTGGCGCCGGGTGAAGAGTTCCTGTTGTCGGCCCGCGGTTCTGTCGATCCGGATGGGGCGATTGCGGACTACCTTTGGGCGTTCCCGAACGGGGGCATGGCCCAAGGCGAACGGGCCGCCCATTCGATCAGCGAACCGGGGCTTTACCGGATCGGGCTGACGGTGACCGACAATTTCCCGGGACCGCCAGCACAGGACGAATCCGAGACGCTGATCACCGTGAATGCGCAACCGGTTGCTGTGGCCGGGGCGGATCGGTTGGTCGCACCGGGGGACACCATCCTGTTTGATGCAGGACAGAGCTTTGACCCCGATGGGCGCATTACCGGATATCGTTGGGAATTCAACGATCTGGGGATGCCGCTGGAGGCGCAAACGGTTGAACGTGCGTATGACGCGCCGGGCACCTGGAGTGCACAGCTTGTGGTCACAGATGACAGCGGCGTGGTGAACGCCGTCGCCGCAGATGATGTCACGATCCGCGTCAATGCCCAGCCTGTTGCCGATGCAGGGGAAGACGTGATTTCCGACAGCCTGATCGTCACGCTGGATGGCTCAGCCTCGACTGATGCGGATGGGGATGATCTGGTGTTTGAGTGGGATCCGGGTGACGGGTCGCCGATGCTCTATGGTCGTCAGGTTACGCACAACTATGATCGGGCAGGAATTTTCCCGGTGACGCTGCGGGTGAATGATGGCACCGGCCTGTCGAATGCGCGCTCTACCGATGCCAAGACGATCACCGTGCGCTCCCGCCCCGTTGCGGATGCGGGGGGCAACCGGGATGTCTGTTCCGGTCAGCCGATCCTGTTCGACGCTTCTACCAGTGTTGATCCGGATGGCGGGTTGCTGCTGTACGAATGGGATTTCGGAGATGGTGATGGATCTGACCTGATCAATCCGACCAAGACCTATGAACGGCCGGGGATCTACCCAGTGACGCTGAAGGTTCGCAACGAAACCGGCACCGAATGGGGTACTGCCACCGACCGGATTGCCGCGCTGGTGCGCGAAGGTCCGATCGCAGATGCGGGTGGAGATCGCACAGTCTGTTCGAACCAGCAGATCCGGCTGGACGGATCGGGCTCTTCGGATGCGGATGGGGCGGTCAATGGATTTGCCTGGGATTATGGTGACGGCAAGGCCGGGAATGGCGAACGTCCGGTGCATATCTTTACGCGACCGGGAACGTTTACCGTATCGCTCACGATTACAGGCGATGCCCAGGGCGGATGTAGCCCGTTGGATTCCGATCTTGCGACCTACACGGTTCTTGCTGCGCCAGAACTGGTGATCGACACCAATCCGCGCGCAGCACAGGGCATGGAGCATCCCTTTGCGATCAGCTTGCGTCAGGGGAATGAAACCCTGCCGCTGGACGGAGTTGAGGTGTCTTGGGATCTGGGCGACGGCACCGTTCTGACAGGTCACTCAGTTTCGCATGTATACGCCGAGGCGGGAGAGCATCTTGTGCGTGTGACCACCACTCTCCCCGCGGGTTTGACTGAAAGCAGTGACATTTGCGGTCAATTGGAAACGGTGCGCAAGATTGTCGTGAACCAGGCTCCGGTCGCCCAGTTGGACGGTCCCGGCAATGCTTCGATCGGGCAGGCGCTGAACTTCTCGGCGAGCCGCTCGTCGGATGGTGACGGTGCCCTGACCGGGTTTGAATGGGAGTTTGGAGACGGGCGCACAGCGAGCGGTGTCGATGTCATTCATCGCTATGCCCAAGCGGGTGATTATGTCGTAACGCTGCGGGTGCGCGATGATGCAGGTGTCGGCAACAGCGTGACCGAGGTAACGCAGAATATCCGCGTTGAGCCGGCCCCCGATCCCGAGCTTGTTGTTACCGGACAGGTTTGCCCGGGTCGGGAAACCCCGTGGTCGGTCACGGTCCCCAATGGTTCAACTGTTCAGTGGGACTTTGCAGGTACAATCGCCGAAGGAGCAGACAGTTCACATGTCTTTGACAGACCCGGCCTGTTTCCGGTCACCGCCCGATTGGATGACGGGGCCGGGTTGCCGGGCAGCAAACGTTTGATCGAGGTCTATCAACGTGTGAACGCAACTCCGACCGCGCTGGCGGGGCCAGATCGCACGGTCTGTCCGGGTGAGACGGTTGTTTTCGATGCCGGGGCATCGGGGGATCTTGATGGCCAGATAACAGATTGGGAATGGTCTTTCAGCGACGGGACGATCCTGAACGGCCCGCGCGTCGAACGGGTGTTTGATAGCCCGGCAGATCTGCAGGTGACCCTGACGGTGCGTGATGACAGCGGTGCGACCGGCTGTGACATCGGTAGCGACTCGGCGCGTCTGTTGGTCAACGCGCCGCCGGTTCTGGATGCAGGGGCCGACCGGTCGGTACTGGTAGGTGGCTCATTCGACGTTGAAAGGTTCGAACCTGTCACGGCCGAAGATCCGGATGGACATGGCATGATGCTGACCTGGAGTTTTGGTGATGGCGGGGCTGCACAAGGTAAGATCGCGCGACATGGCTATGCGGGGCCAGGCACGTACACGGTGACCCTCAAGGCGCAGGACAGCACGGGTCTGGTTTGCGGCGTTTCACAGGACAGCTTGGTGGTCACAGCGTCAGAGCGTGAGTAACTCTTGCCTTTGATCACGCGTGTGGCAGACCCGTGAAATCTTGGAGTTAAAGCGCCTATTTCGGTGACAGGGGCTTGGTTTTCTGTCAGCATCCGCGCCATGCGATTGCCTTTGCGTTTAAAGTTCTTTGTGTTTGCTGCCCTGCTGGCTGTGGCCCCGTTGGCCATGGTAGGGCAGAACTTGACGCAGTTGACCCGGGACGAGCTCAAGAGTGCCGCCAACGAAGACCTGACGCTGGTCGCGGCGCAGTTGCGGGAAGATTTTGACTCGACTTTTCAGGGGCGTTGGCTGACCCCGTTGATGGTGATCCGCAATGGCGTGGACAGCGCCGAGCTGGGCGTCCCGCAGAAAATGTCGCTCTTGACCCTCGGGCTGCAGGAACTTTCAGACGTCGCCGCGCTACAGTTGAGTGTCGCCGGTGCTCCGCAGCCGATCCTCGTGGCCAATGATGGGTTTTCCGAACAGTTGGCACAGGCTGGGCTGGATCCGGTCGAAACCTTGACGACCGACCTGAAGCTCATGCGTGCCATTGCCAAGAGCGGGCGATATGGGCGACCCGTGATTTCGCAATTGCCGGAGACGGGTCATTGGCTGGCGACCCTGGCTCTTCCGTTGAACCAGAAGATCGCCGGTCGTACGGTAACGATGGTTGCAAAGATCGATATTTCGGCGCTGGGCGACATGGTGCGGCGTCATCCTTTTGCGCAACGGGGTGAAATCACGGTGATCGACCAAGCGGGGCGCACGGTACTGGTCGAAGAAGCCACCTCGCTCAATGATCGGCAGATCGTGGCCTCGGCTTTGCCCTTGATTACGGCGGGCGCGCGGGCAGATGCGCTGGAGCCTTATGTCCGGCCCGACGGCATGGCGATGCTGGGGGCCTATGCGTTTCCGGATTGGTTTCCCTGGGCGGTCATCACGGAATTGAGCGAAGACAGCGCCTATGCGGTCGTCAATGCGATCACTCAGCAGATCCTGATGATCGGCTTGATTGGATTCGGGGTCGCCAGCTTGGGCGCCTTGTTGTTCGCCCGGAGACTGACACGCCCGATCCTGCGCATCGGCGAAGTTGCCGAACGGGTCGGAGCCGGTGATTTTGGCGTGCGGGTCGAAGATGTCCGATCCCGCGATGAAATCGGAGATCTGGCCAATCGGTTCAACCAGATGATCAACCACCTGGGTGAACGGATCGAACTGATGAAATTTGTTTCGCACGGGACGGTATCGGCTATTCAAAGCGCCGAACAGGAGGGAATGGAACGAGGTGGCGAACGCCGCAGGGTCTCGGTCATTTTTACGGATATCCGGGGCTATACCGAGTTCTCGGAACGGGTGCCGCCCGAGAAGGTGATCGAGGTGCTGAACGAATATTTCGATGTGCAGACGGAAATCGTTGAGCAACACGAAGGCGATATCGACAAGTTCATCGGGGATGCTCTGGTCGCGGTGTTCGAAGGAGATGACATGGAACGCCGCGCGGTGAAATGCGCGGTCGGTATCACGGACGCCATGGCACGCTTGCTGGAGGAACACCCGGAACATGAGCTGCATGTCGGAATAGGCGTCGCCTCGGGCGTTGTGGTCATGGGAGCGATGGGGGCCAAGGACCGGATGGACTTTACCGTTCTGGGTTCGACAGTGAACCTGTCGGCACGTCTGTGCTCCAAGGCCGCGCCCGATCAAGTGCTGATAGATCGCGCCACGCGGGACGCTGCGTTCGGGGTGACGGGCGTAGAGTTCGACGAACTTCCGGCCATTCCGCTGAAAGGGTATGCGGACCCCGTCCCGGTCTTTGCGGCGACGCGAACAGCTGTGGATACTACCATTGAAGTTGCCGAGTAACCCGGCGGATTGATCCAACCCGTTGCCTCTGACGTATTGTATGCAGGAGGACGGGAAGATGTTTATCAGGTCGAAATTACGGTTTAGCGCGGTGCTGTTCGCAGGTTCTGTCATTGCGTCGTCGCAGGTTAATGCTGGCAACGAGTCACGATATGAAGCGTTCGGGCTGGATTCTGGATTGTTCGAGGTGATCGCCGAGTTTACCGAAGACGCAATTTATTGGTGCGGGGCAGGGATCTTCGCTCAGTCCAGGCTGTCGGGTTCCGCGACACAACGGGTTTACGTCTGGCAGGGACCGTCAGGCAGTGCGGCCAAGCCGGGTCAGGTTGCCGTAACATTTGGGCTGACACCGCCACCCTCTGGCAAGGTCAGCAGTTTGACCACAGATGTGGATATCATCGGAAACTCTCTCTCCGTTGCTCAGGCCAAACAAATCTGTGACGTACGTACGGCGAGCGGCTAGACCGCGTACACCGACCAGGCCCAGGCCATGGCAACATAGGTCAGTTGATGCATGGCCTGGTCTGTTCCGGCCGCCCGCCAGAAACTGGCCTGGGTTGGGTTGAGCTGTTTGACATCGGAGTACTTGGCCTTGCAGTAGTCGATGTTGAAATGAACGAGCCATTCCAGGGCTACGATTGCCACTATGAACAGGAATGGCGATCCGAACAGCAACAAAACGATCACCGATCCCACGGCGTGAACGCCTGCGTGTTGCGCGCGTCCCATATGCATATATTCCCCCCGGCCTGACAGCATCTTGGGGGTCTGCAGGAAATAGTCGGCGAACATGTGCTTGATCTGAAATGCGCACAGAAGCAACAAGACAGTGCCGATCGAAACGGACAATATGGTCTCCTCTCCCTTGCAACGGGCGTGGTTGGCATTTGCATTCAAGCTTACCAATTTTTTTTCGTGCCGCAATTGCGCCGTGACGTGGTTTCGGGCTGGAAATCAATTGCCTGTTTGCCGCTGAACTTGATAGGCTTTCCGGGAAGCCGCCCGGCCAGACAAATAACTGCATTCGGATTTGCACCATCGAACGTACTCTATTCGGGTTTATTTGGAAGTATTCGAAACGCGACCAACTGATCTTGTTGGCCGTTACGACCTGCCTGTTCCCACTGCTTTATCTGACTCTGGAACTGCCAAAACGTATCATCAACGATGCGATTGGCGCTGCGTCTCCGACGGTTGATTTCTTTGGGTTCACCTTTGACCAGATCACCTTTCTTGGCGTGCTGTGTATCGGGTTCCTGCTGTCGGTTCTGGCGCATGGTCTGCTGAAAATGCGGATTAACACCATGAAAGGGGTGTTGTCTGAACGGATGCTGCGCCGCTTTCGGTATCAGCTAATCGGCCGGGTCCTGCGGTTTCCGCAGCCCTATTTCGAGCGGGTCAGCCAGGGTGAACTGGTGTCGATGATTACCGCCGAAAGCGAACCGATGGGCGGGCTCATGGGGGATGCGATCAGCCAGCCGGTTCTTCAGGCCGGGCAGATGATCACCATCCTGTCTTTCCTGTTCTTGCAAAGCCCCTGGTTCGGGCTGGCGGCGGTTGCTCTGATTCCGGTGCAGGCTTGGCTGATCCCTAAGCTTCAGCGACAGATCAACCTGCTGAACAAAAAGCGCATCAAACAGGTTCGGGCACTTGCTGGGGAGATCGGTGAAAGCGCGGCTGGAGCATCTACCCTGCGGGCCAATGGTGGATGGCGGCACCGTCTGGCAATGATCACGACGAGGCTGGGACGTCTTTATGACATCCGTTTCGAGATCTACCAGAAAAAGTTCTTCATGAAGTTCCTGAACAACTTCATCTCGCAGCTGACGCCTTTCCTGTTCTATTCGGTTGGTGGTTATTTGGTGCTACAGGGCACCGTTTCGCTGGGGGCGCTGGTGGCGGCGCTGGGGGCGTACAAGGATCTTAGCTCTCCTTGGAAAGAGCTTTTGGCCTATTACAATCAGACCCAGGACATGGCATTGCGCTGGGACGTCATTCTCGAGCGGTTTGCTCCGGCCGGCATGGTCGATGACGAGTTGATGGAGGGTGATCCCAAGGATCTGCCCAAGCTGAATCAGGACATTGTTCTTCAGAACGTCAATCTGCGCGATGGTGACGGAAACCTGGTTCTCGAAGACCTGAATGCGACCCTGTCTGCAGGCAAAGTCATCGGTATCGCGGCCCCGAGCGAAGAGGATCGCCGTGCAATGGCTGCGTTGCTGACGCGCGAGGTTCTTCCTTCGAACGGAAAGCTCTCGATCGGAGAAACGGACGCCGCCACGCTGCATCAAGCGACAATTTCGACCCGGATTGGTCATGCGACGTCACGTCCCGTGCTGTTCCAGGGAACGTTCGGCGAAAACGTCATGATGGCAATGCGCCCCCGACCGAAAGGGGAGGCAGCAGATATCGACGCCTACCAAAATGCCCAGAAGGCCGGCAACAGCGAAGACGCGTATGACACGGTCTGGCTGGATCCTTCTGTTGCAGGGCTGGGCAGTGAAGACGAACTGATGTCCTGGTGGTTGAAACTGGTCGAGGGTATCGGCTCAGGTACGGCCATGTTCCAGCGCGGTATGGAGCAGGTTTTCGATCCGAAGGATCACTTGGAACTGGCCGAAAGGCTGGTGGCATTGCGCCCGGTGGTGCAGCAGGCCGTCATTGACGCCGGGCTGAAACCCAATGCGTTTTTTGTAAGGCCGGACATGTACAACCCGGCCTTGCCGGTGGCTGACAACCTGCTGTTCGCCTCACCCCATCAACCCATCACGCAGGAGCTTATCGCGGGGCAGAGTGCTTTCTTGGAGAAGCTGCACGAGTTGAAGCTGGATGATGATCTGGTGGGACTAGCGCGTGAAGTAATCGACATGCTGCGCCAGATCTTTGGTTTGGACGGCACCGATCATCCCCTGTTCCGCAAGCTTGGGTTAGAGGTGAAGACCTATGAGGCCGCCGTCGAGCTGGTGGAAAAAACTCGGGAAAGCGGAGCAGCGGCCCTGGATCAGAGCGAGTTGGCGGAACTTCTGATCGTTCCCTTCCGCATTTCGGCGGAGCAGATTGGCCCCGGCTTCGGGGAAGAGATGAAGCAACGCATTCTTGAGCTGCGCCAGAGCCATGCCGGTGAATTGCTGGACACGCTGGATGGATTGTACGAGCCGTTGGACGAAGCCCGCTTTGCGCCGGGGTTGACGGTGATGGAGAACGCACTGTTCGGCAAGATCTCGGACAATGCTGGCAGCAAAGGCGACGAACTGCGTAAACTGGTCGCCGATCTTCTGATCGAAAACGGGATCAGGGATCTCGTGGTGACGCTGATCTATGATTTGCCGATAGCGCTGGGAGGGCAGGGGCTGCCGCAGAGCTTTGCCGAGCCATTGGCATTTTCGCGCGCAACGATCAAGAAACCTGATATTCTGATCCTGGACAAGGCGCTGGAAAGCTATGATCTGGAAACCCAGGTGTCGGTCTACAAGAACCTGCGCAAGCTTTTGCCGGAAACGACGCTCATTTACCTGAACGACAGTTTTGAAAGCGCCGATGTCTTTGACGAATTCTATGAGCTTCGGCAGGGGCGGCTGGTTAGCGACGAGGCGCGTGTGGACGTGGTTGGAGACGGTGCAGCAAGCCAAGACCTTTCCCGCAAGTTGCGGGAGCTGGAACAGATTGATCTGTTCTCGGGGCTGAATAGAAAGCAGTTGCGGCTCTTGGCGTTCGGAGCGCGCTGGTATCATGCCGAACCGGGCGAAGTGGTGTTCCTCAAGGATGATGAACCCAAGGATGGTGCCTATGTCCTGATCGAAGGAGAGGCAGGGCTGTACCTGCCCAGGGCAGAGGAAGAGGATTTGTTGATCGCCACTGTCGGACCCGGCAAGCTGGTGGGTGAATTGGGACTGATCCGAAAAGAACCACGTGCGCTGAGCATGATTGCTTCGACGGATCTGACATGCCTGAGGATCGGGGAAGAAGAATTCCTCGCCGTTGTCGAAAACGACGCCCAGACGGCCTTTAAGCTGCTTCAGGTGGTTGCCGGATACGTTTCGAACTGAGAAGGGCTTGGCTGACAGTTTGTTGCGCTGTCTTGTGGTGGTTTCGAGGACGCAGTGCGATCAGGCACGGCTTTTGCTTGGTAAGCGGTTGGACCGGGCGCTATACTGTTTTTTCAGCGCACGGTAACAGGACACGTGCAATTTTTCTGAGTGGATAGAATGACCAACAACCCTTACAAAACCCTTCCGCAGAACCGTTTCTGGCGCAGTGCAGTTCAACAATCTGATCCGGCAAACATGTTGGGCATCCATGATCCAACCGTCATTCTCAACAAGTCCGACACGATCGTTACTATGGGTAGCTGTTTCGCTCAGCACATCGCCAATTGGCTGCGCGAGCGGGGCTGCAATGTGCCGTTTTACGATGCGACCGATAACATTCGAGCTAAGTCGTTCTCGGCAAATTACGGAAATATCTACACGGTTCGGCAGGCCGTGCAGCTGTTGCAGGAAGTTCAGGGCAAACATGAGCCCAGCGAACCCGTCTGGCCAGCCGAAGGTGGATTTGCCGACCCGCTGCGCCCGGCCCAGTTCGTAACGGCGTTCGCCAGCCCGGAAGACGTTGCTGCATCTCGGTTGACGCATCTCGAGGCGGTGCGCTCTGCAATCCGGGATCTGGATGTTCTGGTCTTCACCCTTGGCTTGACAGAGACGTGGCGGATCCGCGCTTGCGGAACAGTTTTGCCCACCGCGCCCGGAGTGGTGGCAGGCGTGTTCGACGACGAGCGATATGAGTTTGTCAATCTCCGCTATGGCGAAGTGCTGAGCGATCTGGAAGCATTGTGCAACGAAGTTCGGGCTTTGCGTGAAGGACGTGAATTTCGCATGATCCTAACGGTGTCGCCTGTGCCATTGACTGCGACAGCGTCGGGGGAACACATCCTACGCGCATCGACCTACTCGAAGTCTGTCCTGCGTGCAGTTGCCGGTGATTTTTGTGCCGACAACGATTTTGCCGACTATTTCCCATCGTTTGAATTGGTAACGAACCCGGCGGCAAAATCAGGTCATTTCGAAGAGAACCTCCGTTCGGTGCGCCCTGATGCCGTGGCCAAGGTGATGATGACATTCGAAAAACTTTGCTTGGCAGACACGTCGCAGGTCGAAACACCCGCCGCTAGCGTGCGCGACGTGGATTGTGAAGACGCCCTGCTGGATGCCTTCGCCGCGCCAAGGCAGGTATCAGCACCATCCCCTAGCTTTCCTCTGCTTGTAGTCGGCAACAGCCATCTGGCATCCGCCAAAGGCCAGGCCGATCACAATCCGATGGGCCAACCGATAAAATATGCAGCGACGAATTTCCTGACACATAGCCCGTTCGACACAATCAAGGCGGATAGGTTTCGGCATTTCGAATATCGCAAAGAGGCGCAGCAAAACTTTGCCAACTTCACCTGTGACGATGCGCGGGTTCTGATCCTGGTAGGATGTGATTTCATGGGCGATGGGATCATTCGGGCGAACGGCCCGCTTCTGGCAGGCCGGCCAGGCATCAATGGCCGCGAGATTTCACCGGACTTGCCGATTGTGGACAAGGTGACGCCAAAGCTGGTTGCATTCTACAGACCCGAAGCCAAGCGCATTGTTCAACTGGCGAGTCGGATCCAGAAGTTCTGCGATTTCGATCAGGTGTTCTGGGTGGCTGCACCCGACATGACCGAAACGGCAGCCCGCTTCCGATTGGGCGATGAATTTGTCGTTTCCGGAGCGTACAAGGTTCACAAAGCGGCTTACGAACGGGCATTTCAGAAAGTGTTGGACCGGAACCGCGGACTGGTGCGTTTCATCACCCATTCTTCGACCGGATTGAGCACACAAAGTGGTTTCTCGGATGACAGGTACAGGGCCAATCCGAACCCGTGGGACATTCACTGCAGTCCGGAATTCTATCAAGGGGCGTTTGGTCAGATCTGGTCGGAATTGATGTCCAAGGCTGCGGTCAACGCCTGACGCGGACCAGTACGGTTTGCACATTGAGCTGAGGCAAGTGGCCCATGTGGGGCCGCTTGCTGGTGTCTGAAGGAAACGGATCCGCAGTCCGGCCGCGCAGATCAGAGAGTCCTGCGACGCTATCGGGAATTCCAAGGGCGAACCGGCCATGCTCGCACAAAGCCACACAGAACAACCCGGCACCAGATACCGTTACTCTTAAGGGGGTTAGTCGCAGAACAACCTGTACAAAAGACCGATCACCTGTTCGGTATTGTTGTCGCTCAGGGAATAGTAAATCGTCTTGCCCTCGCGCCGGGTTGAAACCAAGCCTTCTTCGCGCAGGCGCGCCAGCATCTGGCTGACGGCGGCTTGTCGAATTTCCAGAAGGCTTTCCAGCTCACCGACCGAGCGTTCGCCTGCGCCCAAGTGGCACAAGATCATCAATCGGCCTTCATGTGCGAGCGTTTTTAGATAGGCAGCCGCATCGGCGGCGCGTTGCGCCATGTCCGTTGGAGCGTCAGCTTGGATTTCGGATGCGGGTTGGACAGTCACACTCATAGATCCCGAAAATGTTATCTTAGTATAAAGGTCGCGTTCCGGATGTGAAGAGGCTTGCATGATCAAGAAAATGCGAGCCGGTGGTTGCAATCTGACAAAAGAAACCATAAAACTAGTTTTATCGAATCAATTGGAGTCATTGCGATGCAATGGGAAGAAGCAGCACAAGGATTTGCCGCCATGGGGTCCGAAGCCCGGCTGCAGGTGCTCAGATGCCTGATCCGAGCAGGTAAAACCGGGTTGACCGTGGGCGAAGTACAGGACCGGACCGGCATAGCGCCGTCCACATTGGCGCATCACCTGAAGTTCCTTGCTGGGGCTGGGGTAGTGGAGCAGGAAAAGATCGGACGCAGCGTCGTCAATCGAGCCTGCTTCGACCATCTCAACATGTTGGCTGAATTCATTGTCAGCGAATGCTGTGCCGACGAAATGAGAAAGGCTGCGAACGATGGTTGAGTTGACGCAAAAACCTGAAGTCACCCGCGCCTTGGGTGCTTGGTTGAAAACTCCCTGGGCGTTGAGCGCAGGTTTGCTGGTAGCCGTGGCCATTCTCGATCCGGCCAATTTTCAATCGGTTGGGGTGTTTGCCGCATCGGCCCTGGCACATACGGCGCGCTACATCCTGTTTGCGGTTCTTTTGCTGGCCTATCTCAAGGCAACAGGCGCCGAAGCGATGGTTGCCAAAGCCTTTGAAGGCCGGGAAACTCGGATGATTTTCCTGGCGGCCCTGTTCGGTGGTCTGGCGCCGTTTTGTTCCTGCGAGGTGATACCGTTCATCGCCGGGCTTCTGGCTCTGGGCGCGCCATTGTCGGCGGTCATGGCCTTTTGGCTCAGCTCGCCCTTGATCGATCCGCCGACCTTGCTGATCACGGCGGGTGCATTGGGCTGGCCCTTTGCCATCGGCAAGGCGGTTGCCGCCGTTGCTCTGGGTCTGTTTGGCGGGTTCCTGGTCAAGGCCCTGGCCAGTCAGGGCGCATTTTCCGCGCCGCTGAAAGTCTATGAGCAAAAAAGCTGCTGTGGCTGCGGACCGAAACAGCCAGAAAAACCGGTCTGGAAATTCTGGCAGAGTGATGAGCGGCGCGTTGTGTTCCGCAAGGAATTCGTAAACAACGGTTTGTTCCTGCTGAAATGGCTGGCTTTGGCCTATGTGTTGGAAGCACTGTTGGTGCACTACGTGCCGGCCGACCTGATTGCGACTTTGGTAGGCGGAGAAGGCGTCGCCCCGATCGCGATTGCTGCCCTGGTTGGCATGCCAGCTTACCTGAATTCCTATGTCGCGCCGCCGCTGCTGGCGGGGTTGATCGAACAAGGGATGAGTGCAGGAGCCGCCATGTCCTTCATGGTCGCGGGGGCCATCAGCTCGGTTCCGGCAATGGCTGCGGTCTGGTCGCTGGTCAAGCCCCGGGTCTTTGCCACCTATCTGACCTTGGGCGTTAGCGGTGCCATTCTGTCAGGGATTGTCTTTCAGCTGGTGTAACTGATCAATCGAACACGGGGCGGGAGGGTTATTCCTCCCGCCCTTGTTCTGTTGTCAGACCTGATGCAGAGTTGTCGCAAAGGGCGCGCTTTTTCACCGTTGGTTCTGTTGCCAACCGGACCGACGCGATGCGTTTGGGAGGACCGTGTCATGACAACCAATTCCACAGGAACAAAGCCGCCAAACAATCCGAAACCGCAAACTCCGGGCCTGCCGGAGGTGAATGTGGTGACGAAGGGTGATGTGATCGCGTCGTTGCAAGCCGGGCTGGCCGATTTTCTTGCGCGCCCCGCCATGAGTGGCTTCTTCGGTCTGTTCTATGCGGTTTTCGGGATCCTTTTGGTCTGGTGTCTGGTCTGGTTGGGAAAGATCTGGATGATCATTCCCGCCATCGTCTGCTTTCCCTTGGTCGCGCCATTTGCTGCCGCCGGGCTGTATGAGATGTCGCGCCGATTGCAGTCGGGAGAGAGTTTCGGTTGGTCGGATATCCTCACCGTCATGGCCAACCAGCGCAAACGCGAGATGGGCTGGATGGCCTTTGTCACGTTGTTCATCATCTGGGTGTGGTTCTACCAGTTTCGAACAGTGCTGGTGATCGTTTTGCAGGACGCGTCGTTTTCGGATTTAGACGGATTTCTGAACACGGTGTTCTTCACAGCGGAAGGTTGGACGTTCCTTGCGATCGGCACCTGTGTTGGCGCTTTTTTGTCTGCTGTTCTGTTCTCGGTCACCGTCGTGGCGATGCCGATGCTTCTGGATCGGGAAACCGACTTTATTTCCGCCATGCTGATGTCCATTCGGGTGGTCCGGGAAAACCCGGTCGTCATGCTGGGCTGGGCGGCGATCATCGCGATTACCATGTTGGTATCGCTGGTTCCGGCGTTTCTTGGCCTGGTCTTCACCTTGCCGATACTGGGGCACACCACCTGGCATCTCTATCAGCGGGCCGTTCCTCCCGTGGAGTGTTGAGATGTGCCCCTGCTTGTAACAAGCCAGCGGGGGAAGCAGGTCAGAGGGCATTTGTTTGCCCAGGAAACGTTTCAGCAGGCCGCCAACGCTGTCAGCCTGCCATTTCCCCGAACGCTGCCGGGTCAAAAGCAACATGTGACTCCCATTCGCACGGTCAGCAGGTTCCGTTTCAAGGGGGTGAGCGGTGTAAATGGTCGTCGGGCTATGCTTCGGGATCTACTGCCGGAGAACCGCCCTGAAACGCGTTGCCATTGGCGTAATCACAGGGCTCTTCGCGCATGTTCAGGTGAAGATCCTCGCCGGTGAAGGGATGCGCAAGAGCCAACGCTTCGTCTACTTCGATTCCAAGACCCGGTGCGGTAGGGGCGGGAATGAACCCGTCTTCTACCTTGATCGAGCTTTTGATGAGCTGATCGTGGAACGGTGTTTCGATGGTTTCGGCCAGCAATATGTTCGGGATCGACACCGCCAGCTGGATATTCGCGGCCCATTCGATTGGGCCAGCATAAAGATGCGGGGCCATCTGCGCGTTGTACACTTCTGCTATTGCCGCGACCTTCTTCATCTCCCAGATCCCCCCAGCCCGACCGAGGGCCGGTTGCAGGATCGTGGCGGCTCCTGACTGCAGAACGGCAGCGAACTCGGCCTTGGTGGTCAGGCGTTCACCCGTAGCAACAGGGATCCGTACGGCTTGGGCCACTTTGGCCATTTCGGAAAAGTTGTCGGGCGGAATGGGTTCTTCATACCACAGTGGCGAATATGCCTCCAACGCCTGACCCAACCGGATGGCGCCTGCGGTGCTGAATTGCCCATGCGTGCCGAACAGCAGGTCTGCCTTGTCGCCTACGGCTTCGCGAATGGCTTTGCAGAAGGCCACCGAGAGTGAAATATCGCTCATCGCGGGCATGTGGCCGCCACGCATGGTATAAGGGCCTGCAGGGTCGAATTTGACGGCTGTATAGCCTTTTTCCACCAGATGTCCGGCCACCTCAGCCGCCATTTCGGGAGAGGTCCAGAAATCGGTCATGTTGTGATGTGGGAGCGGATAGAGATAGCTGTAGGCGCGCACCCGGTCATTCATCTTGCCGCCGATCAGCGCATAAACCGGCCTGTCCCGATCCTTGCCCAGAATATCCCAGCAGGCCATTTCCAGCCCGGACCAAGCGCCCATGACGGTCAGGTCGGGCCGTTGGGTGAAGCCCGAGGAATAGATCCGCCGGAACATCAGCTCGATGTCTTCAGGGTTCGATCCGTCCATATGCCGCTCGAAGACATCGCGGATCACGTGTTTCATTGCCTCTGGTCCGATGGTCGAGGCATAGCACTCTCCCCATCCGACAATACCCGTATCGGTCGTAACTTTGACCAGTATCCAATATCGTCCACCCCAGCCTGGCGCAGGCGGCGCGGTGACGATGATGTCCAGATCCTGCAATTTCATGGCCTAATGCTCCATCAATGCGCCAAAGGCGATCAGTTCCCGGTCGATCTCCTGGATCACGGATTGGGTTGAAAAAAAGTACAGATCCGGGGCGTCAACATCGTCCATCAAGACCTCGATCTCGATCTGGACCTTGGTTTTGTCGAAATCCCCGTCGATGCGCCAGCGATGTTTGCCACCTGTCGGGAGTCCCGGTAGCGCCTGTGCAACCACGGTGGGTAGGTCTGCGGGTAAGCCGAAACGCGGATTGTTCAGCAGGCCGATAAGAAAGGGGCGTACATCGCCGGCATCGAAATTCATCGAAGTTTCCGAGGTGATCGGCGGCGCCTTCGCAACTTCAGGCTTGAACAGATCGGTTAGGAATTTCAGCATCGGTGAGGCTCCGGTGGTGGGGCGAAGGTCCGCCCCTGTGCTCTATCTGTCGAACAGAATCACATTCCGTTTTGCACTGCCAGTCTTGGTATCGGCAATCGCCTCGTTGATCTGCTCCAAGGACCAGCGGTTCGAAATGAGCTCGTCCAGTTTCAGGCGGCCCTGCTGATACAGGTCGATCATCCAGGGAATATCGCGTTGAATGACGACATCCCCCATCTTTGAGCCGATCAACCCCTGTCCGATGGCAGCCATGACCACCGGTTCATATTCAGCCTTGGCCCCGGAATGGGGCATCCCGATCATGATCGCCTTTCCCCCACGTCCCAGATAACGCAGTGCCTGCTCGTAGGCGGGAATTGCGCCGACGGTGACCAGAACTGCGTCCGCTCCGCGCCCGCCAAGCGCCTTGTAGGCGGCTTTCCAAGGAGCGGCGAGCGTGGCCAGCACACCATGAGTCGCGCCGAATTCCTCGGCGATCTCCAGCTTTTCTTCAGTCATGTCCACGGCAACGATCCTGCGGGCACCAGCGATGCGCGCGCCTTGGATGGCGTTCAGACCAACCCCGCCGGCCCCAATCACTACAACGTCTTGACCAGCGCGCAGCCCAGCCGCATTCACCGCGGCCCCGACCCCCGTGATAACGCCGCAGGACAAAAGGCTTGCAACATCCTTGTCCATGTCTTCCGGAATCTTGACGATCTGTCGTTGATCCACGACCACCTTTTCCGCAAACGCGCCACAGGCCATGGCCTGTTCCAGCGGGCCATCCTCAGCGGTGGTTAGTGGGCCTTTGACAGTGTCATAGGGGGTTTCACAAATCGTGGGTTTACCGCCCGCACAGCTGGGGCAAGTCCCGCAGGACCGGATCAATGTGACAACAACGCTGTCGCCGGTCTTGAAGCCCGAAACGCCGGCGCCGATTGCTGTGACGATCCCGGCAGCCTCGTGTCCGTACACGGCAGGAAGGTGCCCGCCCCAGGCTCCCTCGGCATAAGAAATGTCGGAATGGCAAATCGCCACCGCGTCCAACGTCACCTCGACTTCGCCCAGCCCGGGGTCTGCCAGATGCACCTGTTCGATCACCAGGGGTGATCCGAATTCGTGACACACAGCTGCCTTGATGGTTTGCATGATCTCCCCCTTTTCCGCTCTTCTTGCCGAACAGGGTGGCGCGCGCTTGGGCGTGGTGCAAGCCGGAAACCGGCGCCGTCTTGTCGGTATTACGCCACGGAACAGGTCAGTCGGTGGTCCGGGTGTCCGTGCGCAGGAAAATCCCGACTCCCAACAGAACCAACGCCATTGCCAGCAGGAAGGGTGCTCCGGGAAAATGGATCGGGGCATTGTCTTGGGTGAACACTGCAAAGGTCGAGGCCATCAGCAGCGGCGACACGATCATCGACAAGGCATGGACCGAGGTCAGCACTCCCTGCAGCTCTCCCTGTTCATCATCTCCAACTCTCTGTGACATCAAACCCTGCAACGCGGGGGAAACCACAGCACCCAAGGCGGCAATGGGGGTGAGGATCAGGGCAAACATGCCGCTGGTCACGAAGGCAAGCATTGCAAAAGCCACGGCATCGGCGATATGACCATAGATCACTGTGCGGCGTTCACCGAAGCGGCGCAGGGTTACTCGGATCAGGACGCCCTGTACCAAGGCCATCGAAACCCCGAAAACACCCAGTGAAAGACCGATGAATTTGGGGCTCCACCCAAATCGGGCCTCGGTGAAATAGGACCAGATCGCGGGGTAGACATAGAGGGCCACCGAATAGACGAAATAGACAAGCATCAACGGGGCAATGCCCGGAAGGCGTGCCATGTGGGCAAATGCCCCCAGCGGGTTTGCACGCTTCAGGTCAAAGGGACGCTTGGCGTCTTCGGTCACTGTTTCTCCCATGACGAAGAAGCCCAGCAACGCGTTTGCTGCAACCAGAATGCCTGCCGCATAAAACGGTGCCCGTGTCCCCAACTCGCCCAGCAACCCGCCAACCAATGGGCCAAGGACGAAACCGACACCGAAGCCCGCGCCCAGCAAGCCGAAGTTGGCGGCCTTCTTGGCGGGCTCGGAAATGTCCGCCATGTAGGCTCCAGCCGTGGCATGGGTGGCAGAGGTGATGCCCGAGAGAACTCGCCCGATCAGCAGCAGCCAGATCGACGTGGCAATCGCCATCAGGAAATAAGTGGCGGACATGGCAATCAGCGAAACCAAAAGAACCGGGCGGCGCCCGTAGCGGTCCGACAGATTGCCCAGAAGCGGCGAAAACAGGAATTGCATCACTGCAAACACCGTGGACAGAACGCCGCCCCAGAGGGCCGCGTCGGCCAGGTTACCACCCTGAACCTCTCGGATCAGGGCTGGCATGATCGGCATTATCAGCCCTATGCCCATGGCATCCAGCATGACGGTGGCCAGAAGAAAGAGAACAGGCAGGCGCAAATGCAGGCTCGCAATGAGTTCAGAATGCATGAACGCTAGGAGAGGCGAGCGCGCCACGCAAGACGTTACGGCAGGTCATGGCTCAGACGACACGGCAGGGGACCCGGTGTTCTCAGCCCAACCGGCCGATCCACACACGGGAATTACCTCCCAGTCCAAGGCGCCAGCCTCGGTGTTTCACACCCGGCGGGCGCGCTCAACGAATGCCTTTGCCTCTTGCGGAGCCTGACCCAACTGCTGTTCGACCTCAAAAAGGTTCAGGGCATCGAGATCAGGATAATCCCGCGTCACAAGGTCGCGAAGATGTGTGTCACTGGCCTGCGCTTCGCGACACAGCGCCTTGACAGCGGCCTGGGCGTCGGGGCGGGGCATCAGTTCGGCCAAAGCAAAGCTGAACGCCTCGGCGAGGATCATCCCCAATGAACCATCGGTTGAGCGGCGCATCTGTTCGACCTGAGGGGTCAAGTTCTGGCAAAGCGAACCCGCAACGCGTGCCGCGCTGGCAGCACCAAGCACGATCTGAGGCAAACACATCCATTCAGTGAACCAGGCGGCCCCGTCACGCTGGTGCCGGTGGATCGCTGCACTTTGGAGGATACTGGCCATACCGGATGTCTGCCTCGACAAGGCCACCAGCACCGACGGCTGCACCGGGTTTTGTTTTTGCGGCATGGTCGAAGAGGCTCCGGCCCCCCCCAGGGACAGTTCCTGAATACCGGTTTGAACAAGCTCGGTTGCATCTTCGCCAATCTTGCCCAAGGCTAACGTTACCCGCGTACACCAGTCAGATATCCGCAGGATGGGTGTCCGGTCGGTGTGCCAGCTGCATTGAGGGTCCGTGAGACCAAGCCCAGCGGCTAAATCTCTACGCAGGTCGGTAGCTTTGGAGCCAAGGGCGGATGCTGTTCCCGCCGCACCGGAGAGCGACACCAACAGGCAGGTTTCGCGTAGTGCGGGCAACTCGTCCAAAAGGTTCAGGATCGGCGTCCCCCAGCTTGCGACCACGGCTCCAAAGCTGGTCGGAGTCGCGACCTGCCCATAAGTGCGGCCGGGCATGGGCGTTTCGGAATGGGCTTCGGCCAGTTTCGCGAGATGACTCACGACAGTCTGCAGATCGGTTTCGATTAATCCACAGGCCTGGCGCAGTCGCAGCATCAACCCGGTGTCAATGATGTCCTGAGAGGTCGCACCCCAATGTACATATTGCGCATGTTCTGGTGCCTGCATTTCAGATCGGAACAGGGCAACCATGCCCGGCACGGATACCCCGTTGGTTCCGGTGGGTTTGCGTAAAGCGCCGGGATCCAGCTGGATCTCCAGCGTGGCGCGTTTTATGGCGTCGGCGCTGTCCTCTGGGATCAGGCCATGTTGGGCCTGCGCCTTAGCCAGGGCGCCTTCGACCAGCAGCATGGCGCGCAACTCGGCCGTATCTGTGAACAGGCGGCCCACATCGCCAGCTGGAAAAAGATCGCCGAACAGGGGAGAGTCGAAAACGGATGCGGCCATTACAGGTCCTTCGAGATTTGGTCCATCATCTGGGCGAGCTGTTTAGGGGCCGAGAAGAAGGGGGAGTGGGAGGTTGGCAGGCTGTGGACCTGGGAGCGGGGCCAATCCGAAACCATCTCGGCCTGATATTCCGGCGGGATGGCACCGTCCTGTTCGCACAGGATGTAATGGTGCGGTATGGACCGCCATGATCCGGTCAGAGGGACGGGAGTGTCCTGCGGGCGGATGGCCTGGGGGCGCAATTGGGCTTGGGCAAAGCGGACCGTTTCATCGGTGCAATCGTGGTAAAAGATTCGACGTTGCTGGTCTGTGTCCACGACATAGCTGACACCTTGTGGGTCCTTGATGACGGCCTGGGCCAGCGGTTGTCGTTTGGCACGTTTTCGCATGTCGATCATCGACAGTTCCGGCAGTGGGACATAGGCGCAAAGATAGATCAGCCCGGCCATGAATTCCGGCGCCTGATCCGCGGCCAGTGTCATCGGGACCCCGCCCCAGGAATGGGCCATCACGATTGTGCTTGGACGGCTGGCCCTCTGGATGGCCTTGGCGGTGTCTTCCAGCGTAACCTGGGCCAAAGGTGTTGTGTCCGCGCCGTTGCCGGGCAGATCAATGGCACGGGCGCTATGGCCCAGATGCTCCAACGCAGGGATCAAATCGCGCCAACACCAGGCGCCGTGGCAAGATCCATGGACCAGAAGGAAATCAGCCATACTCAGCCGCCGTGACCGATTTCGGATAGGAAATCGGTCAGGATTCCGGCGTATTCCTTGGGCTGTTCAACGCAGGGCAAGTGGCCTGCCTTGCGGATCAGGTGAAATTTCGAGCCCGGGATCAGGTCCACCGTTTCGCGCACCAGATCCGGCGGCGTCGAGCCGTCTTCGGACCCGGCGATGCCCAGAGCGGGCAGGCGCAATCCACTGGTCGGCGTATAGAAGTCCGTCCCGGCGATGGCAGCCGAACACCCGGCGTATCCCGCGTCAGGCTGCCGGACCAGCATGTTGCGCCACAGCTCCAGCTCCGCCGAGGCGCGGAAACCTTTTGAGAACCAACGTTCCATGATGCTGTCGGCCAATGCTTCTATGCCACCGGAATTGACCGCATCGATCCGGGATTTCCACATCTCTGGCGTCCCGATTTTCGCCGCCGTGTTGGACAGGACAACCGCACGGATCTGATCAAGGCGTTTGACGGCCAAACCTTGTGCGATCATGCCCCCTATCGATAGTCCGACAAAGACGCAGTTCCTGACATTCAGATGATCCAGCAACCGTTCGGTATCCCGGACCAAGGTTCCCATCGAGTGCGGCGCTTCGGTCAGCGAGGAGAGCCCGTGCCCGCGCTTGTCAAAGCGGATGTATTTCAGATTGGACGGCAGCAAGGGCAGGATCGGGTCCCATAGCCGCAAATCGGTGCCCAGGGAATTGGCAAACACAACCGGTGCTCCATCCGGGTTGCCATCAATGCGATAGTGCAGTCGAACGTCACCCAGATCGGCAATTTGCATGGCTCTCTCCCTTGATTTTGCGCTCTCTTTCTAACCTTCGCTTTGGCAGGAGGTAAAGGCGACCAGTTGCAATGACCATGCAGTGCCTTGTGCCCTTGACTTGCATGTCTAAACCCATTGGCAATGCCTCAACCGGGCGTGTTCAAGTGCATATGCGCCATGATCTGACCGTGGTCCGAAGCCAACTTGTTGTAGGGCGCTTCGGGATGGCTGCCATCGGTCAGATGGTCGTTGAAGACGCTGAAGTAAATCATTTCACCGATCGACTTGTCATAGAGCGGATCAAAATGGCGGGACATGTAAATCTGATCGATGCTTTCATGCACGCCGCCAAAGGCCGCCGTATAGACCACATCGCGCAAAGATTTGCGCAGGAACATTTTTTCGGCGGACCTCAGGCGCACCCGGTCCACGGCCTCCGTGATTTTTGCATTCTCCTTCGTCGAATAGCGGTCGTCCTTGTGCCGGGCGTCGTGGCGCAGCATCCACGAATAGTTTCGGAACGGCAGCTCACCACTGACGATTTCGCTGCTCACGGCGTGCTCCCCGTCGTTGAAGTCCCCCAGAACCATGACTGGCCTGCCTTGGTCCATTTCGTCCAGAATGGCGCAGCGCAGTACCCAGGCTTCCGCCATGCGACGAAGCGCTGACCGCAGGGCGCCCAGGGCCCGCCCAGCCGGGTCATAGGCCGTCAGGACGGTTTCGGGCGCGAATTCAGCGCCTTGCGGTCTCACGTATTCACCAAGCTTCGACTTCAGGTGACAGTTGAAGACTGTCACCGCACGCTTGCCGATTGGAATGCGGGTTTTCAGGATCGGTCGGGACAGTCGTCGGAGTGAGTAGAACCCCGCTTCCTCATCCCCGCCAAGGGCCGACATCGGAATGTCCAAAGGCTGGTCCAGTTCCTGAATGACCTCGGGTTCTTCGACAAAGCCAAAGCGGGACAAGGTCGCCAGACCCGGCCGACGCGCACCGGGTTCACCTGAATCGTTTGCATTCGCCGCAAAAGCCAAAGACGCCGTATCGTAGGCGTCGTAGGAGAGCTTCTGAAAAATAGCCTTGCGGTGGTACCGCTTTGACGGATCTGGAATGTTTGCTGCATTGGCCTGATGCCCGCGCCGATCGGTTTCCGCGATCACATCATGCAATGCGTCTTCCTCGAAGATTTCCTGAAAGCCCACGATGTCGGCGTTCATCGTCAACAACTGATCCGCCATCCAATCCAGTTTCCAGGCGTATTCCTCGGGCGTGTAGGACTGGAACTTGTAATACTCCCGGTCGGCGCGGATCAGGTTCTTGACGTTGAACGAGGCTATGGTGAATCGGGTCATTGGGCAGCTCTCCTAAAAGGGAGGGGAGCTTCAAGCATACCGTTTCAAGGCCTCGCGAAACAGGGAGGGGTCCACATTGCCGCCCGAAATCGTCACGATGACCGTGTCGCTTTGTAGCTGGTCGGCACGGAACAGGGCCGCAGCCAGCGCCACAGCACCGCCCGGTTCGGCGACCACTTTCAGACGGGAAAAGGCCAGTGCCATGGCCTGCAGGGCTTCGTCCTCGGTCACACTCAGGCCAGGACCACAGAGTCTTTGCAGGATGGGAAACGTGATTTCGCCCGGTTGGGGCGTCAGGATCGCGTCGCAGATATTGCCGGACTCGGAGGGATTGCGGGTAATAATGCCGCTGGCCAGTGACCTTTTCGTGTCGTCGAAGCCGTCAGGTTCACAGGGCCGAACTCGCATTTCCGGCGCCCGATCTTCCAAGGCCAGCGCGATACCGGATGTCAGCCCGCCACCGCCACAGCACACCAAAACCTCGGCCTGGGTCACGCCCAGTTCCGCGGCCTGTTCGGCGATCTCCAAACCGGTTGTCCCCTGTCCGGCGATGACCTGCGGTTCGTCATAGGGTTTGATCAACGTCAGACCCCGAGCGTCTGAGAGTCCCTGCCCCAAGGCTTCGCGGCTTTCACCGCCAACCCGGTCATAAAGGACAACCTCGGCCCCCAAGGCACGGGTGTTGTCGATCTTCAACGCAGGTGCGTCTTTGGGCATGATGATCACGGCCGGGATGGCATGCATCCTGGCTGCCAGGGCGACACCTTGCGCGTGGTTGCCACTGGAAAACGCGATAACACCACGTTTCCTAACCTCGGGGTCCAGTGCCGTCACCGCAGACAAGCCGCCCCGGAACTTGAACGATCCGGTGTGTTGCAGGCACTCCGGTTTGACCAGAATCCGACGCCCGGCGATTTCATCCAGAAAGGGAGATGACAAGAGTGGTGTCCGGCGAACATGGCCGTCGAGTCGCGACGCGGCCGCTTCGATCATGTTTAGGGAGGTCATTTTGCCTGCTCCAAGATCTGATTGATCAAGGCCACGGCCTCTGGTTCATCCAGAAACGGCACGTGCCCGCGATCCGGGACAATCGCGATATGCATCGCCGGGTTCCTCTCTTTCATCTGGGTTAGTGTGCCTGTTTCCAAAACGTCAGAGTTCGCCCCACGTATCACTCCCAGCGGGAGCCCGGCCAAAGCATCGAATACCGGCCATAGATCGGGTGTCTCGCCCGTTGCGATCTGCTCCATCAGTGCGGTTCTCAGCTGTGGATCATAGCGCAGCTCCAGCCCCTCGGGAGTCATCGCGTACTGGATTTCGGCTTGCGCCTGCCAGCGCTCCAGCGTGACGCCCGGAAACTCGGCCTCCATCGCGTTTTTCAGTGCAGCTCCTGCCTGATCAAGCGTTTTGGAAACCGGCCGTTTTCCGACATAAGTCAGAATTCGGCCGATTCCCTCGGTCCCGACAACCGGCCCCACATCGTTCAGGATGACACCCGCAACACGGTCCTTGTGTGTGGCGGCCAGCACCATGGCAATCAGTCCGCCGCGCGAGGTGCCAAGGATAGTGACCTTGTCCAGACCCAGGTGATCCAGCAATTCGATCACGTCCAAGCTTTCCTTGGGAACGTTGTAATTGGAATAGTCAGGATCGTAGTCCGATTGCCCGCGGCCACGATAATCCAATGCAATCAT
The DNA here is from genome assembly GCA_014872875.1 of Paracoccaceae bacterium. Classification (GTDB taxonomy): domain Bacteria; phylum Pseudomonadota; class Alphaproteobacteria; order Rhodobacterales; family Rhodobacteraceae; genus Aliisedimentitalea. The sequence goes on along the minus strand of WKFI01000011.1, from coordinate 314,444 downwards.
CCGAAGTCCAACGGCGTGCTGGGCATAGAACTCAAAATCCCGGCTGCACCGCGTCAGCCCGGGCAGGCACAAGATCGGTTGGGCCGTCCCGGGACCAGTGTCGGAGTAATACAGGGACAGGCCATCGGACGTTGTGAAACGGGGCATTCAAACTCCTGCGAGATCAGGGATGGAGGTCAGGTCGGACAGGATATGTGCGGGTGTCCACGGCAGGCGGTCCACTGGTTCCCCCGCGCGGTTCACCCAAGCAGTAGTAAAGCCGTAACCTGTGGCGCAACCGGCATCCCAGCCGTTCGAGGAAACAAAGAGAACCTCGTCCTTGCTACAACCAAACCGTTCGCCCACAAGATCGTAAACCCGTGCATCGGGTTTGAATACACCCACGTTTTCGACCGAGAGTACGTCGTCCAACACGTCGCCGACACCAGCAGACTGCACAGCGCCGTTCAGCATATCCGGTGACCCGTTGGACAAGATCGCCGTATTCATACCGCCCGCTTTCAGCGCTTTGAGCATCGCTGGTACCTCGGGATAGGCCTGGAGTTCCCAGTAGAGATCCAGAAGCCGTTTGCGCAGCGCGTCATTACCTGCCAACCCTGTCGCTTCCAAAGCCCAGTCCAAACCGTTTTGGGTAACGTCCCAGAAATCAGCATGCGCGTCCACGACGGCCCGCAGCCAAGTGTATTGCAACTGCTTCAAACGCCACTGATTGGCCAGTTGCATCCAGCTGTCTTTCAGCTGTGGAAACTCGGGTTCCTGCGCGGCTTGTCGTGCGGCGGCCGAGACGTCGAACAGTGTACCATAGGCATCAAAGATGCAGGTGGTGATTGGCATTGGCGGTCCTCCTTGGTGCGGAGAGTGGCACAGGGTGCAAGCAGGTGGAAGGGGGCCAGATTTCGACCATTGTCGAAGCGTCGGCTTTACATTCCGGGTCTACTCGCTAGGCTGCGATCCTTTGAAACCTAAACCAGAACTGGACACTCCATGACCGAGGTCAAAAACGGCGATACCGTGCGCATTCACTATACGGGAACTTTGAAAGACGGGAGCGTTTTTGACAGTTCCGAAGGGCGCGATCCGCTGGAGTTCAAAGCCGGGGCAGGGCAGGTCATCCCAGGGATGGACAATGAAATGGCCGGTATGAAGGTGGGTGAGAAGAAGACCCTGAACATCCCGTGCGAACAAGCCTATGGTCCGATAAATCCGGCAGCCCGTCAGGCCATCCCGCGCGAAGGTATCCCGGACGATATTCCGCTGGAGTTGGGGACACAGTTGCAGATGCAGACCCCGGACGGTCAGGCCCTGCCGGTGACGGTGGTCGAAGTGGATGAAGCCACGGTAACCTTGGACGCCAACCACCCGCTTGCGGGCAAGGATCTGATTTTTGAAATCGAACTTGTCAGCATCAACTGACACCTGAGCTTGGCAACAGCTTTGATGTTGCCAAGCTTCGCCTTTCCCGGTTTTCTGACCTTGAACCGGGAGAGAACCATGAGACATCGCGCGACCGAAATTCTGGACCGGATCGGTCTGAAGCATCCTATCTTTCAGGCCCCTATGGCTGGGGTTTCGACACCAGCGATGGCTGGTGCCGTGTCGCAGGCGGGCGGTCTGGGGTCTCTGGGGCTGGGCGCCTCTACCGTTGATCAGGCCCGCCAGATGATCCGCGACGCGCGGGCGGCTGGGGCCACGCCCCTGAACGTGAATTTCTTCTGCCACAGACCCGCCGAGCCCCGGCCGGATGCCGAAGCCGATTGGCTGCGCCGCATGGGACCGCTGTTTGACCAGTTCGAGGGATCAGCACCCGAGCGCTTGACCGAAATCTACCTGAGCTTTCTCCACAACGCAGCGATGCAGCAAATGGTGTTGGAGGAAAAGCCCGAGGTCGTGACCTTCCATTTTGGCCTGCCTGGTGCTGGCTTGATCTCCGACCTGCGGGAGGCCGGTTGTTTTTTGGCTGCTTCTGCGACATCGCTGGAAGAAGCGCATGCCATTCAGGCCGCCGGGCTGGATGCGATTATCGCCCAGGGGATCGAGGCGGGCGGCCATCGTGGAATATTCGATCCGGACGGGCCGGATGCCGGTCTCAGCAGCTTGACGCTGACACAGTTGATTGTTCGGGAATGTCACCTGCCGGTGATCGCAGCGGGTGGGATCATGACGGGTCAGGGGATCGCAGCCGCCTTGAATGTGGGGGCAGTTGCTGCACAATTGGGCACGGCATTTATTGCGACCGACGAAAGTGCAGCGGATGCGGACTACCGACAGGCCTTGGTCGGATCGCCGGGGTTGCGCACTCACCTGTCGCCAGCGATTTCCGGCCGTCCTGCACGTTGCCTTGGCAATGCGCTGATCGACTGGACGCGAGATCAAATGGGGGCAGAATTACCGGACTATCCAGTGCTCTATGACGCGACCAAGGCGCTAATGGCAGCGGCCAAGCAGGCGGGTGTTGCGGGCTACGCTGCGCAGTGGGCTGGGCAGGGCGCGCCTTTGGCTCGCGCGATGAAAACCGCAGAGCTGGTGCAGGTCCTGGCATCAGAATTGGAACAGGCCCGTTCAGCTTGAGGACCGATCAGTTCGAGGTGCTTACTCCTGCACGGCGCACGGGAACGCGGCTTTGCGGCAGAACGCTGACGGTCGGACGTTCGTTGTTGCTTGAAGATGACCCCGAAAAGAAGGACGAGCCTTGCGTCTCGGTGTCTTGATCCGCCGCTTTGGGGTCGAGGCCCGTGATTTCCAGCCCCTCAAGATTCAGCCCCTCGGTCGTGATCGCATCCATCGGACTGCCCAGTCCCAAAGCCGAGCGGGCCGATTGGCTGACTGAACCAACCGCCATGATGGTGCGAATCGGGAATTTGAACTCGGCGTCGCTGGCATCGACGTCTTGCGACGCTGCAGTTCCCGCAGCCGGGAGATCATCTGCATCCTGCGACGTATCGAATTCGGTCAGGGTCGACAGCTTCTCGCCAACCATCGGATTTGTCACCAGAATTGCGCCCATAGACAAAGCGCAGCCCACGACAAGGCACCATCCGGCAATCCTGACAAAACCCGGCTTGCGCGCGGGTTCACGCAGGGCTGCGCTGAGGGAGACATCATCCGTGGCGGTATGCTGATTACGCTGTTCCATGAGGTTGGGATAACAGCGAAACATGGCATTGACGTGGCGGCACTTTGACCGCGAAGCGGCGAGCGGCCGTGCAAACCGCTCAACCTTGGGTGGATTTCACGGTTACAGCGATTCAGGCTGTGGCATGCCTAGTACATGGAACCCACCATCAACGCGAATGACTTCACCTGTGGTGAAGGCACCTGCATCCGAGGTGAGGTAGACTGCCGTACCGCCGACGGCCTCCAGCGTTGCGTTCGATCGCATCGGAGCGTTTTCTTCGGTGTGGCGGAAGGTCTTGCGCGCGCCGCCGATAGCAGCACCGGCCAGGGTCTTCATCGGACCGGGCGAGATCGCGTTGACGCGGATGCCATCGGGACCCAGATCATTGGCCAAATACCGGGTCGCGGCCTCCAACGCGGCCTTCGCCACGCCCATCACGTTGTAGTTCGGCACAACCCGGTTCGATCCCTGATAGGTCAGCGTCAGCAGTGTACCACCGTTTTCCTGCATCATCGGATAAGCCCGACGCGCCACCTCGATGAAGGAATAGGCCGAGATGTCCATCGAGTTCTTGAAATTCGCCCGGGTCGTGTTCAGGAACCGCCCTGTCAGTTCCGACTTGTCGGAATAGGCGATGGCGTGAACCACAAAATCGATGGTGGGCCAACGCTCGGCCAGTTCGGCAAATGCGCGGTCCAGCGACGCGTCGTCGGTGACATCCGCATCGACCATGAAATCCGATCCGACACTTTGGGCCAGCGGCTCCAGCCGTTTTCCGAAGGCTTCACCCTGGTAAGTGAAGGCCAGTTCGGCACCTGCTTCGTGCATCGCCTTGGCAATCCCCCAGGCAATGGAACGGTCATTTGCCACGCCCATGATCAGGCCACGCTTGCCCTGCAAAACTCCTGTCATGGTTGTTACCCCTTGTACTTGCTCAGAACCATCGAACCGTTGGTGCCGCCAAAGCCAAAGCTGTTGGTCATCACCGAATCGAGACCAGCGTTTTCGACCAGTTCGGTTGCAACTTCGCCGGGCTGAATGCCTTCGGCCAAGGTGTCGACATTGATTGATGGTGTGATGAAATCATTGTCCAGCATCAGCAGGCAGAAGATTGCCTCCAACGCACCGGCCGCACCCTGGGCGTGGCCGGTCATGGATTTGGTGGAACTGATCGGCGGCACATAGCCTTCGCCAAAGACCCGGCGGCAGGCTTCAACTTCGCCGACATCGCCAACGGGGGTCGAGGTTCCATGTGCGTTGATATAGCTGACCTTGCGGTCTTCCGGCAGGGTGGACAGCGCCAGGCGCATCGCCCGTTCGCCGCCTTCGCCAGATGGTGCAACCATGTCATGCCCATCCGAAGTGGCGCCATAGCCGGTCACTTCAGCATAGATTTTGGCGCCACGCGCCAGTGCACGGTCCAACTCCTCCAGCACGACGATGCCGCCGCCACCCGAGATCACGAAACCGTCGCGGTCCTGGTCAAAGGCGCGCGACGCCTTTTCCGGAGTGTCATTGTATTTCGAAGACATGGCGCCCATCGCGTCAAACAGGCAGGACAGTGTCCAGTCCAGCTCCTCGCCGCCGCCAGCGAACATAACATCCTGCTTGCCCATCATGATCTGCTCGGCCGCGTTGCCGATGCAATGCAGCGAAGTCGAGCAGGCCGAGGTGATCGAGTAGTTGATACCCTTGATCTTGAACGCGGTCGCCAAGTTGGCCGAAATCGTGGAGCTCATGCATTTCGGCACCGCAAAGGGCCCGATCCGCTTGGTCGCGCCGGTTTTGGCAACAACCTGATGCGCGGTCAGCATGGCGCTGGTGGACGGCCCGCCTGAACCTGCGACCAAACCGGTGCGCACGTTCACGACGTCGTCGTCCGACAGGCCCGCATCGGCAATCGCCTGGCTCATCGCCATATGCGCATAGGCAGCACCTGGTCCCATGAAGCGAAGGGTGCGCTTGTCCACATGTTCGGCAACATCAACTTTCAGAGTGCCTGCAATCTGGCTGCGGAAGCCGTGTTCAGCCATTTCGGGGCTGGCTACGATGCCCGACTTGCCCGCCTTGAGCGAGGCCGTGACCTCTTCGGCATTGTTCCCGATGGAGGAGACGATCCCCAGACCGGTGACGACGACACGACGCATACGTGCACTCCCTTGTTTGCTTACGTCTTAGTATGCATTGCTGGGGATGGGTGCAAGGTGGCTTGGGGTTTAGCGTTGCGCCCTCGGGAGTCGTTGGGTTTGAACAGGTACGTTCCTTTGCTTCGCGCCCAACCGGGACTCCCTTGGGATAGGCCATTTTTCTGATGTGATCAGTGCCTTGCGATCACCTTAGCGCATACCGAGAGCGCAAAGGCTCCGACTCCACAGCTTTTCGCTGGACGTACTTCAGGTGGCCGATGGCGTTCAGAAATGCATTGTGCTGATCGTATTTCTCAAGAAAGTCCCAGATGCGGTACAGGTTGATCGGGTGTTTGACTATCAGTGTCTTGATCCGCTCCACGGCGTCGTCAATCGGGTAGCTTTCGATGAACTGGCAGGCGGTCTGGGTGGGGGTCAGGACATAGAAATCCTGCGCTCTGCGCGGGGTGTCACGGATGGCATCGAAAGGAGAGGCACCGAGTGCCCGGAACTTCGGCAGCAGTATGCGGAGATCGATCTCGCGGTTTTCGATGACCGATCCGGATTTCTGCCTGAAACCCAGCGGTGCAAGTTTGGTGACAACGCGTCGGCGCATGGGACCGGACATCATGTCCAGATCAGCCCGGTCGTATTTCAGGTCATCGAACACCGAGATCAGTCGCAGGGTGTCATCGGCGAGGCTCAGATACGGGTCCTTGTCGATCACACGCAGCTTCTGGGTCCAGGTCCTGAGCGCTTCTGCATCGGCAGCTTGAATCGCCTTCTGCGCCGGAGATATGCTGGTGAACAGGTTTGACATGCCTCGCATCATTCGTTCAGATCCTCCTCCATGTAGGAATGCCTCCTGTGGACGGCGGTAGGAACCGTCCTACCTGCTTGCTTAACGTAAATCGAAAACTCGGACAGGCCAGCCATGCTGCAGGACAAACGCAATGACTTGGATGCGGAAAAGCGCAAAGCACTGTTGCAACGGATCGTCCAGAAAATCAGCCAGGACAACCCGGCCTTCTACTATCTGCGGACCAGCGAAATCGCGGTGATTATTGAGCAGCATGTCAGTGCTGCCGGTAATCTGAACGCCGAGGACCGCGCCCTGCTGGCACCGTTATCCCGTCGCGATATCGAAATACTGTTAAGTTTGCACTGAAAGTCATCGCTTTCAGCCGGAAAAGAGACCCTGAGGCCTCTTTTGTTTAGTTCCAACCGCGTGCCCGAAGCCCGAATTGAACGTCTCAATCTTGGGGGCCGGTTCACCCTGTCTCGGGCATGGGGAGGGGCGTCTCCTACGTGAACACAAAGTCGCTTTCGGACAAAGCAGAGAGAAGCACATTCTCCAGCCTCAGGGAATTGTCGCCTCCAAAATTGATCAGAACGTCGTCACCGCCGCCAACCGTCGTGGCGATTGCAAGAACGTCTGCAAAGCGTGACACACCCAGTGCATTCGAGATCTTAACGACGTCGCCAGAGCCAAAATCTTCGATAGTTTCCCGACCCTCAGCGAAAACGAAGGGGTCGTTGCCCGCGCCACCAGAAAGCGTGTCATTGCCGCGGCCCCCGTCCAAAATGTCGTTTCCGTTGCCACCCTCGAGATCATCGTTCCAGCGCTGTCTGAAGAGGCGGTCGTTACCATCTCCACCGTCATCACAAGAAAAAAGGGGCCGCTGGCCCCTTTATCATTTCCGCAAATTTCGTGGTAGCTCAGCTTTCGCTCAGCGCGACCTTCATGTCCTTGACCTGGTAGATCATTTCACCATCCGCTTCGACGATGCCGTCGGCGACTCCCATGGTCAGGCGACGAGTCTGGATCGCCTTGGTGAAGTCGATCTTGTAGGTCAGCATCTTGCGGTCGGGGCGGACCATGCCGGTCAGTTTTACCTCACCCACACCCAATGCGTAACCGCGCCCCTGCCAGCCCCGCCAGCCAAGGTTGAAACCGGTCAGCTGCCACAGGCCGTCCAGACCCAGACAGCCGGGCATGATCGGGTTGCCGGGGAAGTGGCATTCGAAGAACCACAGGTCCGGGGTGATGTCGAATTCAGCGACGATGTGACCTTTGCCATTGGCGCCGCCATCGGCGCTGACCTCGGTAATGCGGTCCATCATCAGCATCGGCGGAGCGGGCAGCTGGGCGTTACCGGGGCCGAACAATTCGCCACGGGCGCACTTCAGCAAGTCCTCTTTGTCAAAGCTGCTGGGGTATTGGGCCATGCTGGCACGCCTCCTGCCTAAGGGTCTTCACTTCATCTGGCCCCGTCTAGCACTGCGCCAAAGGGTCCTGCAAGAGCGTCCGAACGTGCAGTTCAGGGCTATATTGACGCTGTTGCGAATGAATTTCATTTGAAATCCGCAGGTATCTGGCCCTATATATACGGTCAGCAACAGAGTGCGAGATCGCTGATGACGCCGAAAAGCGTGGAAATTGCAACGGATTGGCTGGTTACAGCCGGGCTGCGACCGACTCGCCAACGGGTGGCGCTCGCCGAATTGTTGATCGGCGATGGCAAACATCGCCATGTGACGGCCGAGAGTCTTTTCGAATCTGCCAAGAAAAGCGGATCTGCCGTCTCTCTGGCCACGGTCTACAACACGCTGCGGGCATTTTGCGATGCGGGGGTGTTGCAGGAGATCACGGTGGACGGATCGAAAAGCTATTTCGATACAAACACCCACGATCATCCGCATTTCTTCTGGGAAGACGAAGGCCGCTTGTCTGACGCCCCTTCGGAACAGCTGGTGATACAGCAATTGCCGAACGCTCCAGAAGGGCTGGAAATCGCTTCTGTGGATGTGGTCATACGTTTGCGCAAGGTGCGCAACTGATACTACCCTGACTTGAGAGCTTCGATCAGAGCTTGGACCGCCTCCGATGTGGAGGGGCCACTTGATGCGCCGTGGCTGACAAGCACGATCGGTTCGGCCGCTTCGGTATCGGATATCGGAAGACTGACCAGCGCTTTGCCGTCATAACTTTGACTGTTGGGCGGCAGGCTGTAGCTGATGCCAATCCCTTCGCCGTTGGCTGCGAGGCTTCGCAACAATTCGAGCGAGCCCGCACGATGCGCCACATACGGTCGCAGACCTTGGGAACGAAACAGCGACAGCATGTGCTGCACGGACAGCCCTTCCAGTGACAGGATGAGCGGTGCAGAACCGATATCTTGCAGCGTGATCTCCCCCTTTTGGGCCAAGGGATGATTGGGGGTCACGAGGGCGTGTGGGACAACTTGTGCAATCTGGTGCTTTTCAAAGCTCTCATCCAACCCCAGATCATAGGTCAGAGCGAGATCGATTCGACCGGTCAGCAGTGCCGTGATCAATGGCTGGAACGGTTCCGAGAAGTATTCGACATTTGTTTCGGGTAGAGCCGTACGCAAAGCCCGCAAAGCTGGCGCCATCATGAATGGTGCGAGATCCGAAAAACACCCCAAGGCAAGTCGGGCTGGCGTGGCCGAGAGGCTCTCGGATGTCTCAAGGCTGGTTGCCTGGTCCAGCAGCGACTGGGCATGTTGGGCAAAACGTCTTCCGCGGGGCGTAGGAATCAGGGCCGCGCCGCGTCGTCTCAGAAACAATGGCTGGCCAATATGTTCTTCGATCCGGCTGAGCGCATTCGACAGGGCTGGTTGGCTGACATTCAGTGCTTCGGAGGCTGCGGACAGACTCCCGTGGCGCGCTATCGCGGTGACATATTCGTACTGGCGGAGGGTGAGGTATAACATGAGTGTATAGGTACATTAGTAGGATATTATTTGAAAGAATGTTCGTCACAGGGCATCAGGGACACAGGCACGAACAGAACAGATAGGGAGGATTTGCCATGGTGCACCCACTTATTACCGACGCGGATGTCGAGCAGTTTCAGCGGGACGGAGTGGTCCTGATTCGCGGTTTGTTCGCCGATCAGGTCAATCTGTTGCGCGAAGGCGTGGCTGAAAACATGGAAAATCCCGGCCCTTATGCTTCGAACAATGAAAAGGCAGGTCAAACCGGCCGCTTCTTTGATGACTATTGCAATTGGGAACGCATTCCGGCGATCCGGCGGGCAATCGAAGAGTCACCGGTTGCCGAAGTGGCTGCCGATCTTATGAAATCGCAATCGGTTCAGATGTTCCACGATCATGTTTTGGTCAAAGAACCGGGTACGTCCATGGCGACCCCCTGGCATCAGGACGGACCATATTATTTTGTTGAAGGCCAGCAGACGATCAGTTTCTGGTCACCATTGGACCCAGTGTCCGATGCGACCTTGCGCTGCGTGGCGGGCTCGCATCGTTGGGAAAAAGAAGTGCTCCCGACCCGTTGGGTGTCGGAGGAGGGCTTTTTCGCTGATGAAGGGCAATACATGCCGATTCCGGATCCGGACGCGGAAGGCATGACCATTCTGGAATATCCGATGCAGCCAGGCGATGCGGTGGCGTTCAACTACAAGATCCTGCATGGCGCACGTGGCAATACCAGCAGTCAGCGCCGCCGGGCCTTTTCACTGCGTTTGGTTGGCGATGATGCACGCTATGTCGAGCGTCCTGGCCGTACCTCACCGCCTTATCCGGGTCACGACATGGTGCCGGGCCAACGTTTGCGGGAAGACTGGTTCCCGATGCTGCTCCAGCGATAATCCAGATCAGGCGGGGCAGTGGAAATCCTGCCCCGCCTTGAGTTTCTGGCTAGGCTTAAACAGGGTATAACCCCTTAGAACCACTGGCCGGGTTCCATCAGTCCCAGATCCAGCAATTGCCGCGAATGCCATTCGAACGGGGTCGAGTTATGGCACCGGAACGTGTGGATATCGAAGGTCGATCCCGGATTGCGTTTCAGTGCCTTGGCCGTGCGAAACGAACAGATCGCTGCCGTGAGGTTGTGATGCCAAGGGCATGAGTAGGTGTTGTACTCCTGATCGTTGAACGTGTGATCGGCGTTCAGTTCCAAGCCCGGTTTTGCCTTGAACAGCGCGATCCGGTCGATTTTTCGGCTGGTTTTCGGGATGTGTTCTTCGTACCGCCAGCGCAGCCCACCAAAGAAATCCAATTGCCGCTCGCGGGGGTGCCCCGTTTCCACGTCGGTCCGGGATTGTGCGTAGTAACCGGACTTGTCCAGGCAAGCCTGATCCAGCGAAACGGCATTCGGGTTCTTTTCAAGATCACCGGAATACAAGTCGATCACGTAACTCAACATTGCGTCACGTCTTTCTTCGGTGTGAAACGTCAACATTTCCCCGACAGTTCTTGTTTCGCAGAACGGGTAGAATAGGTACTCGGCGTTGAAGCAGTAATAGAGCCAGATGCCTTGCGCGGATTTTGCAATGATCTGGTTTATCGCTTCGGGGACAGCGTTGCGAGGCCCGCAATCGAATGAAATCCGATAGACTTTGGGCAGCACGTCCTTGGGCAGATCAAACGCATCGGGCATCATAACCAAAACGGTCTTGAAGCCGCATTGCAGGTGATGGCGGACACTGGTGGCGATTTCGACGTCGTCCTCGACAAAGATGATCGCGATCGGGCCTTTGTTCAGCAGGCCCGCCTCTTGTTTCAGAAATGCATTGAGCGACCCGTATTCCATTTCCTGCGCCTGTCCTGCTGCTTCTGGAGTTATGGGACAAAATCGGTTAATCGACCGTGCATTGCAAGCGGTGCCGTTTCCGCGTATGTGACGCCGCTGATCTGCTCTCTTTGGAAGGCTAGCCCTGATGTCCGCGCCCAAGAAACTGTTTATCAAGACCTATGGCTGTCAGATGAATGTCTATGACAGTGAACGCATGGCCGAGGCGCTGGGCGGCCAAGGTTACGTTGAAACAAAATCTGCCGAAGATGCGGACATGATCCTGCTGAACACCTGCCATATCAGGGAAAAGGCGGCCGAGAAGGTTTATTCAGAACTTGGCCGGTTCAAAGGGCTCAAGGCCGAAAAGCCGGATCTGAAAATCGGCGTCGCGGGCTGCGTGGCACAGGCCGAGGGCGAGGAGATCATGCGCCGTCAGCCGTTGGTCGATTTGGTTGTCGGTCCGCAAAGCTATCACCGCCTGCCTGAAATGGAGGCGAAGACGAGGGAAGGGGAAAAGGCGCTCGACACCGATTTTCCGGAAGAGGACAAGTTCGAGAAGCTGAAAAGCCGCCCCAAGGCGAAACGCGGTCCGACGGCGTTCCTGACCGTGCAGGAAGGCTGTGACAAGTTCTGCGCCTTCTGTGTTGTGCCCTACACCCGTGGTGCCGAGGTCAGCCGCCCTGCCGATCGGATCCTGCGTGAAGCCAATGATCTGGTGGAACGCGGTGTGCGGGAAATCACTCTCCTGGGTCAAAACGTCAATGCCTATCACGGGGCCGGGCCGGCCGGTGACATGACGCTGGCGCAACTGATCTGGGAGTTGGACAAGATCGACGGGCTGGAACGCATTCGCTTCACCACCAGTCATCCCAATGATATGCAGGACGACCTTATCGAGGCGCATGGTACCTGTGCCAAGCTCATGCCTTATCTGCACCTGCCAGTGCAGGCTGGCTCTGACAAGATCCTCAAGCGGATGAACCGGTCCCATACCGCCGAAAGCTATCTGCGTCTCATCGAGCGGATCCGGGCCGCGCGTGCTGATATCCTGATTTCGGGCGACTTCATTGTTGGCTTTCCGGAAGAGACGGAAGAGGATTTCCAAGCCACGCTCGATCTGATCGAAGAGGTCAAGTACGGCACTGCCTATTCGTTCAAATACTCGACCCGCCCAGGCACGCCAGCGGCAGAGCGGCCTCAGGTTCCTGCGGCAGAAGCTGATGAACGGTTGCAACGCCTTCAGGCTCTGCTGACACGCCAACAGCGGGAAGTGCAAGACAGCATGGTCGGTCGTGAGCTCGGTGTTCTGTTCGAAAAACCAGGTCGGTTCGAGGGCCAGATGGTCGGCAAATCCGACTATTTGCATGCGGTCCATGTCCAGGCGCCGACATCGCAGGTCGGCGACCTGGCGCGGGTGCGGATCGTGTCTTCGGGGCCGAACTCGCTGGCGGGTGAATTGATAGGCTGAGTTTCCTGTCAGGGATTCGCTGATCTGATTTTGTGAAACTCGGGTCGCGCTCAATTTCATCGATTGCCATCAAATCGGACACAATATTTTGGGGATGTCGTTAGTGTTGACATCTCCGACACAATATGTGGTGGAAATTGCTTCACAATTCACTCTTATTTTCCTAAGCTTAGCGGAAATGATTAGCACGGTGCCCAATGTATTCGGTCACATGCGGCAATTCTGGGGGAATAGGTGAAGGATAACTGTGGTGCTTAAGTTCAATTTCAGAAATCTGCTGCCCGCGGTGATCGTGGCAGCACTTGCTGCGGGGGCCGTGACCAGCTCGGCAAATGCTCAAACTCAGAGAACGGTTGTCGGCGAACGTTACGTGCCGACCATCTGGGTGGACCCCGATGGGTGTGAACACTGGGTCATGGATGACGGCGCAGAGGGTTACATGACCCCGCATGTCAACCGATCCGGTGTCCCGGTCTGCCGCCGGGGGAATGTCTGCGGTGTGATGCCGTCAGATCAGTTTTTTGCGACGGATAGCCACCGGATCAGCGCCGCCGGACAGCAACGCTTGCGGGAGTTCTTTCAATCCGCAACAGCGTCGGGCTTTATCATCACCGGTCATACGGACAGCCGAGCATCGGATGCCTACAACATGCGTCTCAGCGAACGCCGTGCCGATTCCGTGGCGCGCGTTGGCCGCAGCACGGGCGCGCGGATACTGGACGTTCGCGGCTATGGTGAGCGTCAGCCCCGGGTGCCGAACAACAGCGCGGCCAATATGGCACAGAACCGCCGCGTCGAAATCATCTGTGTACGTTAAGGGGGACCGATCATGAAAGTTGTCAAAATCATCGCTCTCCTGACTGTCGCGGGTGGCTTGTCTGCCTGTGCAATCGAAGACAAGACCCGCGACCGCGGCATCGATGCAAAGGATCTCAGCAACCTGAAAGCAGGGATCTGGGTTGATCCGCAGGGGTGCGATCACTGGATCATCGACGATGGCCTCGAAGGGTACCTGTCTCAGCGCCTTGGTCCTGATGGGAAGCCGATCTGTTCAGGGGCCGCGCCTTCGGGTGTTGCAACCGGCCCGTTCAAGAAAGGATCGTCGATCCCGGATGTTCTGTGATCCTGAACCCAAGTTCAGTCTTGCAGCGGCCACCCTGTTCGGGTGGCCGTTTTTGTCTCAAAACCATGAAATTATCAAAGCGTGACTTGCACGGGCCTCGTGGGGGCGGCAAACTGGACCCACAGCGCTAGAAGCAGGAGACTAAATGGCCATTGGCGCCCTGACCGAACCGCAAGAGCAAGTGGCACCCCACGAGGTTCTTCTTGAATTCCCTGACAATCGTCTGCTGATTGACCTGTGCGGTGAATATGACCGCAATCTCGCCGATATCGAACAGAAGCTGGGCGTGCAGATCGTGCGCCGTGGGAATCAGCTCTCCGTAATGGGAGAGGCCGATGCCCGGGCACAAGCTGCCGAGGTACTGCAGTCGCTCTATGATCGTCTGGAAACCGGGCGATCCGTGGAAAGTAGCGATATCGACCGCGAGGTGCGCATGGGCCCTCAAGAGGACTCCGCGCCCGGTGATCAGCTTGAGATGTTCAAAGGTGGCGCAGTCGAGATCAAGACCCGCAAGAAGCTCGTCGAACCGCGTACCGACGCACAGAAGGCGTATGTCAGATCGTTGTTCGAACATGAGCTGGCCTTTGGCATCGGCCCTGCGGGCACCGGCAAGACCTATTTGGCGGTCGCTGTCGGGGTGAACATGTTCATAACGGGTCACGTGGATCGCATCATCCTCAGCCGACCGGCGGTCGAGGCGGGCGAAAAGCTGGGTTATCTGCCTGGCGACATGAAGGACAAGGTCGATCCCTACATGCAGCCGCTCTATGACGCGTTGAACGATTTCCTGCCTGGCAAACAACTGGCCAAGCTGATCGAGGAGAAGCGGATCGAGATTGCACCGCTGGCATTCATGCGGGGGCGAACCTTGTCAAACGCCTTTGTTGTGCTGGACGAGGCGCAGAACGCCACGACCATGCAGATGAAGATGTTCCTGACCCGGTTGGGCGAAGGCTCGCGCATGGTGATCACTGGTGACCGGTCGCAGGTCGACCTCCCGCGCGGCGTGCCTTCGGGGCTTGCCGATGCCGAGCGTCTGTTGAAAACGATCCCCAAGATCGGGTTCAACTACTTCACGGCGCGCGATGTGGTGCGTCACCCGCTTGTCGCGGCGATCATCGAAGCGTATGAGGCGGACGATCCCAAAGGGTGATCACCGACTTTGGCCAAAAGACTGATATGCTGGAACTGACGATCGAAGACCCACATTGGGCCGAACTTGGGCTGTCTGAGATTGCCCACACCGCGGTTTCGGCCACTCTGTCGCACCTGGGGCTTGAGGCTGAGGATTGTGAAATCTCGATGCTGGCCTGCGACGATGAAAAAATAAAAATACTCAATCGGGAGTTTCGGGATAAACCCACCGCAACCAACGTGCTCAGTTGGCCCGCCGTCGATTTGTCAGCTGACGAGCCGGGGGGCAATCCGATGCCGCCCGAACCCGATTTCATGGGGGAACTGGTGTTGGGCGACATCGCCATTGCCTGGGAAACCTGCGCGCGCGAAGCCGAGGCCGGTCAGTTGCCAATTCGCAACCATGTTACCCACCTGGTGGTGCATGGCCTGCTGCATTTGTTGGGTTATGATCACATTCACGACCAAGATGCAGCATTGATGGAGGGGTTGGAGGCCCGGATACTTGGCAAACTGGGTGTCGATAACCCATATAGGGAAAGAGACGGGTCCGCGTGATCCGAGCATAATAGGTCTTTTTGGACAGGAAAGATGGGCGACATAGAAGGCAGTTCTAATGCGGCGCACAGCGCGCATCAGAACCAAAGTGATAAAACCAGTTCAGAACGCCCCGGGTTCTTCGGGCGAATTTTTGAAGCGTTGAGCCCGGCAGAGGACGCCGAGACCCCTGTCGAAAACGGACAGGTGGCGCCCGTGGCCCAACCTCATGGCATGATCAACCTGCGACGGATGCGGGTCGAAGACGTCGCAATCCCTACGGCTGATATCATCGCGGTACCCAATACGATCCCCAAGGACGATCTGGTGCAAGTCTTCCGCGACAGCGGCTTTACCCGAGTACCGGTGTACGAGGGCACCCTGGATACGCCTTTGGGTTTTGCGCATCTCAAGGATTTTGCGCTGACGCATGGGTTCAATTGTGATTCCGAGGACTTCGAACTGGACAATATGCTCCGTCCGTTGTTGTTCGTTCCCCCTTCGATGCCGATTGGCGTCCTGCTGACAAAGATGCAGGCCGAACGTCGCCACATGGCGCTGGTGATCGACGAGTATGGCGGTGTGGACGGTCTGGTGACCATCGAGGATCTGATCGAACAGGTCGTCGGCGAAATCGAAGACGAACATGACACGGGTGAGGACAAGACCTGGATCAAGGAAAAGCCAGGGTGTTATCTGACGCTGGCCAAGACCCCGTTACAGGAGTTCGAAGCCGAGATTGGACGCTCCTTAACCAGTCATGAGGATGTAGACGAAGAAGAGATCGACACTCTGGGCGGGCTGGTTTTCATGTTGTCAGGGCGTGTTCCGGTTCGGGGAGAGGTTGTTCCCCATCCAGACGGTCCCGAATTCGAAGTTATCGACGCCGATCCACGGCGGATCAAACGCCTCAGAGTTTTGGTTCCGGACGCGGCTGAATGACAATGCCCCAAAGGCTCCGACCTGTGGCACGCTTGTTCGCAGCCATTGGGTTGGGGGCGATACTGGCGCAGGGGCTGGCGCCGCAGCATCACGTTTGGGCCTCGGTTCTGGCTCTGGCCTTGGTTCTGCCCTTGATCACCAGCGCCCGGTCACCCAGGCAGATGGCGACATGCGGCTGGGCCTTGGGGCTTGGCTATTTCGCCGTCGGGCTTTGGTGGATAATTGAGCCTTTTCAAGTTGATCCAGATCGCCATGCCTGGATGGCGCCTTTTGCGCTTTTGTTTCTGGCCGGTGGTTTGGCCCTATTCTGGGGGGCGGCATTCTGGGGCGCGGGGCTCCTGCGCGGCAAGCGTTGGCAATTGGTTCTGGCGCTGACCCTGTGCTGGACCCTCGCTGAGTTCGGTCGCGCTTATCTGTTCACTGGTTTGCCCTGGGGTGCCTTTGCGCAGTTCTGGATCGACACGCCTTTGGCAGCAATGCTGGCTTTTGTCGGGCCTCATGGTCTGGCCTTTCTTACGACCTTCGCCGGGCTATCGCTGGGTTTGGTCGTTTGGTCCGGCGCCCACATGTCCGCCCGTTTGTCTGGGGTGTTGCCAGCGGGCCTGCTGGCAGCATTGCCCTTTGTTCTGCCAGCGGAACAACCGCTGCAGACGACCGGAAAACTGGTTCGGTTGGTACAACCCAATGCTCCGCAACATCAGAAATGGGATCCTGCCTATCAGATGATGTTCTACCAGCGGCAGCTGGGCTTTACGGCAGCCGTCGGAGAGCAGGGACGTCCCGATCTGGTTGTCTGGCCCGAAACCTCTGTTCCGGTTCTTTTGGAGAACGCAGACCCGGTCTTACAGCAGGTCGCGCAAGAGGCGGGGGGCGCCGGTGTCGTTCTGGGGCTGCAGAGCGCGCGCGAGGATCGCTTTTTCAACTCTCTCGTCCATGTTGGCCCCGACGGGCAGGTGACGGGGCAGTATGACAAACATCACCTGGTGCCCTTCGGGGAATATGTTCCTTTCGGCGATTTTATGGCGCGGTTCGGGATCCATGGGTTTGCGGCGCGGTCAGGTTTTGGGTTCAGCGCCGGACCGGGCGCCGAGTTGATCGAACTGCCGGGGATTGGCCGGGCCTTGCCGCTGATCTGTTACGAAGCCGTCTTTCCCCAGGACGTCAACGCAGCTAAGGACCGGCCCGACTTGCTGATCCAGATTACCAACGATGCCTGGTTCGGCACCCGCTCCGGTCCATTCCAACATCTGGTGCAGGCTCGGATGCGCGCCATCGAACAGGGGGTGCCGATGATCCGGGTCGCCAATACCGGGGTGTCGGCGATGATCGACCCTTATGGTCAGGTGATTCACCAGATCCCGTTGGGACAGGCTGGTTTTGTCGATGCAGAGCTTCCCCGTCCATTGGAACCGACGCTTTATTCCCGGGCAGGCGATCTTCCGGTGTTTCTGGCGGTCGTTCTGGGATTGCTTGTTCTGGTATTTTTGCTACCCCTTTCGAAGCGAAGGCAGCGAGCCGCGAATTTGGATTGACCCAAGGCGTCGGGCCACCTAAATGCCTTCGAATACTCGTCACAACGGCTTCCTGGCGTGACGGGTTTCACCTTAATGGAGCACTTTTCATGTCCCGTAAGAACTATACCTTCACTTCGGAATCGGTTTCCGAGGGTCACCCGGACAAAGTTTGCGACCGGATTTCGGATGCTGTCCTAGATGCTTTCCTGGCGGAAGAGCCTGAAGCGCGCGTTGCCTGCGAAACCTTTGCTACAACCAACCGCGTCGTAATCGGTGGTGAAGTGGGGTTGTCCGATCAGGATAAACTGCATGAATACATGGGCAAGATCGACGAGATTGCCCGCGCGTGTATCAAGGACATCGGGTACGAGCAGGACAAGTTCCACCACGAAACCGTGGAAGTGACCAACCTGCTGCACGAACAGTCCGCCCATATTGCTCAGGGCGTGGATGCGGCCGCCGACAAGGACGAAGGTGCTGGCGATCAGGGCATCATGTTCGGCTATGCCACCACCGAAACGCCGGCTTTGATGCCTGCGCCGATCCAGTACAGCCACGCGATCCTGCGCCGTCTCGCTGAAGTTCGCAAGAACGGGACCGAACCCGCGCTGGGGCCGGATGCCAAATCGCAGCTATCGGTCACCTATGAAGATGGTATTCCGGTTGGCGTTTCCTCTGTCGTACTGTCCACGCAACACTTGGACGAGTCGCTGACCAGCGCCGACATTCGCGCCATCGTCGAGCCTTACATCCGTGAAACCCTGCCCGAAGGCTGGCTGTCCTCAGCAACCGAATGGCATGTGAACCCGACCGGAAAATTCGTGATCGGTGGGCCCGATGGCGATGCAGGTCTGACCGGCCGCAAGATCATCGTGGACACGTATGGTGGTGCCGCGCCGCATGGCGGCGGCGCGTTCTCGGGCAAGGACCCGACCAAGGTGGACCGCTCGGCTGCTTACGCTGCGCGCTATCTTGCGAAGAACGTTGTGGCCGCTGGCATGGCCGAGCGCTGCACAATTCAGCTGTCTTACGCGATCGGTGTGTCCAAGCCGCTGTCGATTTATGCGGACACTCACGGCACAGGTGATGTTGCTCCGGCAGACATCGAGAAGGCTATCGACCAAGTTATGGACCTTACTCCGCGCGGCATTCGCCAGCATCTGGGCCTGAACAAGCCGATCTATCAGCGCACTGCTGCCTACGGTCATTTTGGCCGCGATCCCGAAGCCGACGGTGGTTTCAGCTGGGAGCGCACGGATCTCGTGGACGCGCTCAAGGGCGCGGTCTGAGGCTGCTTCGGAATACTTGAAAAGGGCGGGCCAGATGGTCCGCCCTTTTTCGTGTGGTCAGGGCAACGCCCGGGGCTTTGGGTTTTCCCGAGGATTGTGCTGGTTGTAGACCGGTGGCTTACTGATCTTCACCTGCTTGAAGTGGAGAAATCATGCCTGGTTGTTTCCGGTCTTTGACACTTGCTGCCCTTTTGTCGTTTGCACCGCTTGCCCTTGCCGCCAAGGAACCGTTGGATGGTAAGTTCACTCTGCGGGATGAAACGTTGATCTATGATACGGAAACTGCGGCACCCAAGGGGGAGGCCGAAGTGACCGCAGATGACATAGACCGGCTTTTGGAAATGTTGCGTGCGAACCCGGACATTCGAGTTTTGGAACTCAACAGCAATGGTGGCAGCGTTTACGCCAGCTCTGAAATGGCCCGGATCGTTATTGATTTTGGGCTCGACACGATCGTGTCAGGTGAATGCTTCAGTTCCTGCGTGACGATCTTTTTGGCCGGAAACAAACGTCAGATGATGCTGGGCTCCAAAATCGGCTTTCACCAGCCAAAATGGCCGGCTGCAGCAATCGAGAACTATTATGAGACCTGGAAGGACGAGGAAGGTTGGCACAACCCTTTTGAACTGGCGTCGTGGATCTATGCTGACACGCAGTCCGAAGTTTTTGAAGAGTTGACCTATATGATCGGACGTGGCGTGGATGCGGGTTTTGCCGTTCGCACAAAAGGTGTGCGGAACGACGATGAGTGGTACCCAAGCCGTATCGAATTGATGAAGGCCGGTGTACTGCGAGACTGACAATTTCGAAGACGATCTGGGCTGGACTGCCGCCACGGAAAGCTTTGGTAATCGGGACATTGCGTGCCACCCTGTCACTGCGAACAGGGGAGGAAACGCGTAATGCTGATTGATGTGGCTTTGCCGCTGTCTCTGGCTTTCATCATGTTCTCGCTGGGATACGGTCTGACATTTGCCGATTTCGGGCGGGTCCTGACCATGCCGCGGGCCGTTCTGGTCGGCATAATCCTTCAGGTCGTTGCCGTTCCAGCGGTTGCCTTCATTGCCTTGTTCCTTGTGGATCTTCCGCCCGCCTTGGCGTTTGGTGTCATGCTGCTGTCCTTTTGCCCCGGCGGGGTCACGTCAAATATCTTGACAAAGCTTGCAGGCGGGACCGTCGCCTTGTCGATCACGCTAACCGCGATTGTCAGCCTGTTGTCCGTTCTGACGGTGCCGGTTCTGGTTGCTTGGGCCGCTGCACATTTCCTTGGGGAGGCAGCGCCGCAGATCGATGTGACCTCCATTGCAATATCCATGTTTGCGATCACCGCTGTGCCGGTTGTTTTGGGATTGCTGGTCAGGTTTGTGGCCCGCAGTTTTGCCGAGCGAACTGAACAGACGGTATCGACTGTCGCGGTGTTTCTCTTTGTGGTGATCGTCGCTGCTGCGCTGGCAACAAACTGGCAGCTGTTCATCGATAATATCGGGACGCTTGGTCCTGTGCTGATCGGCCTCAACGCAGTTTTGTTGATCCTGGGGGTGCTGGTTGCACGTGCGCTGGGGTTGTCAGGCGGCGACGGGCTCTGCATCTCGATCGAGATGGGGGTGCAGAACGCAGCCCTTGGCATTGCGGTGGCCGGTCTGGTTGCCCAAACCGGCGGAATTCCGGAATTTGCCGTCCCCGCCGGATTGTATGGGATCACAATGTACTTCGTCACGATTCCGGGCATGTTTGTGCTGCGGATGATTTTTGGAAAAGCTTGACCCCAGGGGACGCTTTGGGCAAAGGCAGCTTCGATAGTGATGTGAGAGCCGATGTCTGACGATACCCAACACCCTTCGGGCGCGCCGTGGCGCAACTTCTATGGCCGCTTCAAGGGCAAGACCTTGAAGCAGAGCCAGCAGAAATACCTGGACGAGGATCTGGCCAGCCTCAGCCCCGGTGCCGTAGGATGGGACGAAAACCCAGACCGCGCGCCGCTGGATCTTGAGGCACTGTTCGGCGGGCGCGATGTCTGGCTCGAAGTGGGCTTTGGCGGTGGTGAGCATCTGGTGCATCAGGCCGCACAGAACCCCAATGTCGGCATCATCGGGGCCGAGCCGTACATCAATGGCGTTGCCATGCTGCTGGGCAAGATCCGGCAGGCGGGCGGCGACAATATCCGCATTCATCCCGGTGATGCGCGCGATCTGATGGATGTGTTGCCCGAAGCGTCAGTTTCGCGCGCCTTTCTGCTCTATCCCGATCCTTGGCCCAAGAAACGCCACCACCGGCGTCGGTTCGTGACGCAGGAACATCTAGAACCTTTGGCACGTTGCCTGAAACCGGGGGCGATTTTCCGGGTAGCCACGGATATTCCGGATTATGTGCGTCAGACTATGGAAGAGGTGCCAAAAGCCGGATTCGAATGGCTGGCCGAACGACCCGCAGATTGGCGCGAACCTTGGGGCGATTGGATTTCGACCCGCTATGAACAAAAGGCGCTGCGGGAAGGGCGGACACCCCACTACATGACGTTTCGCCGTCTCTGAAGGCGGCCGTCAGAGAGGAACACACCCTTGAAGCTGGGAGAGAGTATGGCATTCTGAAATGAATTTCAGGAGCCAGTTTCATGACCGAACCATCCCCCGACAAGATCCAAATTACGAACTGCCATATTCACTTGTTCACGGCAGATCATACCCCCGAGAACTTTCCCTTTGCCTGGGCCAAGCTGTTTCGCAGCTCTCCTTGGATGATCCTTTTCCTGTCCAAGATGGCCCGATTGATCGGGCAGGAGGAACTGGGCGACACGCTGCATCGGCTCTACCAGTTCCAACAGCAGGGAGAGCAGCCCACGCAGGCGAAAATGCTGGAAGATGTTGCGAAACACTACCCGTCCGATACGCGCTTTGTGGCCTTGCCCATGGATATGCGGGGGATCGGATTTGGCGATGTGCCGGTGCCGCTGAAAGACCAGCATGACGAATTGGCCCGGCTTCGCGACAATCCACCCGAACGCGGAACTGTGATCCCCTTTGCAACCGTCAACCCGCTGGTGCCGGGGAGCGTCGCCGAGTGTAAACGGGCATTGCAGGAACTGAAATTCGAAGGGCTCAAGATCTATCCGCGCATGGGGTTTCCGCCCGATCATCCTGCGTTGATGGAGGAGATCTATCCGCTGGTTTCCGAATTGAACCTGCCAGTCATGACCCATTGTTCGCGCGGAGGAGTGCAGGGGCGAGGCATGGTCCCCGCGACGGGGGATCGTTTCACCCGGCCTGTGGCCTATCGCGACGTGCTGAAACGGTTTGGAAACATGCGTGTTTGCCTTGCACATTTCGGCGGACAGACCGACTGGGAGGACTATGTCAAAGCGCGCCGCACCCGTAGCGGTGAAAACTGGATGCTTCAGATCCGCGAGATGATCGAAAGCGGTGCCTATCCAAACCTGTGGACCGATATCTCTTATACAATGTTTCATTTCGACAGCTTCGCGCCGGTGCTGAAGCTCCTGCTGATGGGCGATGACGACGAAAGCCGCCGTTTGCGGGCCCGTACCCTGTTTGGGTCGGATTTCTACATGACCCGGCAAGAGGAGTTGAGCGAACGTGCCGTCTGTATGCGGCTGCGAGAACATCTGGGGGAGGACCTGTTCCGCCAGATCGCGGAAACCAATCCCGATGTCTGGCTGACGGGGCAGGGCGACGACAAATCGCTCTGGACCCGTTAGGGGGGATTGTTTAGGGAACTGGTAACGCTAGCACAAGGAACTCCCTGCATGTCTGGACACGGCACCCCCATCCCGATGACCTCTCACCGTTCGGGCCCGTTGACCGGAGTGGCCGAAGTGCCCGGGGACAAGTCGATTTCGCACCGGTCCCTGATCCTCGGGGCAATGGCCGTTGGAGAGACCAAGATCTCTGGTTTGCTGGAGGGAGAAGACGTACTGGATACCGCCAAGGCGATGCAGGCCTTTGGTGCCGACGTGGTGAATCATGGCGGGGGAAACTGGTCGGTCTTCGGGGTTGGTGTCGGTGGATTTGCCGAGCCGGAAAACGTGATTGATTGCGGCAATTCCGGCACCGGTGTGCGTCTGATCATGGGGGCGATGGCGACGTGTCCGATTACCGCCACCTTCACCGGTGATGCCAGCCTGAACAAACGCCCCATGGCGCGGGTCACCGACCCGCTGGCGCTGTTCGGAACGCAATCCGTGGGACGCGAAGGCGGCCGCCTGCCAATGACCATCGTGGGCGCAACCGATCCGGTTCCGGTTCGGTACGAGGTGCCGGTGCCCTCGGCCCAGGTCAAGTCGGCCGTGTTGTTGGCTGGTCTGAATGCCCCCGGCAAGACCGTGGTGATCGAACAGGAAGCCACCCGAGATCATTCCGAGCGGATGCTGGCAGGGTTTGGCGCCGAAATTTCTGTTGAAGACACAGAAGAAGGACGGGTTATCACTCTGACCGGACGCCCCGAATTGAAACCGCAGGTCATCGCCGTGCCACGCGACCCGTCCAGCGCCGCCTTCCCGGTCTGCGCTGCGCTGATCACGCCCGGCTCGGACGTGCTGGTGCCGGGGATCGGCCTGAACCCTACGCGCGCAGGCCTGTTTGCGACCTTGCGCGACATGGGCGCTGATCTGACCTATGAAAACGAACGCGAAGAGGGCGGGGAACCTGTTGCCGACCTGCGCGCGCGCTATTCCCCCAACATGACCGGTATCGAAGTTCCGCCAGAGCGTGCCGCCTCGATGATCGACGAATACCCGGTTCTGTCGGTCGTGGCCTCCTTTGCGACTGGCAAGACCATGATGGCCGGCGTCAAGGAGTTGCGCGTCAAGGAATCTGACCGGATCGACGCCATGGCCCGTGGTCTGCGTGCCAATGGCGTGACCGTCGAGGAAGGTGACGACTGGTGGGAAGTCACCGGCTTGGGGATTGACGGTGTACCCGGTGGTGCGACGTGTGAAAGCTTCCTGGATCACCGGATCGCCATGTCCTTCATGGTCATGGGGATGGGGGCGCAAAACTCGGTTTCGGTTGATGATGGAACGCCGATTGCGACGTCTTTCCCGATCTTCACCCCGCTAATGACCCAACTGGGCGCGAAACTGGAGACCGCTGCGTGAGGTTCACGGTCGCAGTTGATGGGCCTGCCGCCGCGGGCAAGGGAACCATTTCCAAAGCAGTTGCCCAACAGCTTGGGTTGGCGCATCTGGATACCGGGCTTTTGTACCGGGCTGTGGGTGCGAAAACCCTTGCGGGACACTCGCCAATCGAAGCCGCCCGTGCCTTGCAACCCGAAGATCTGGATTCGGGTGATCTGCGTACCGCCGATGTCGCTCAGGCCGCCAGCAAGGTTGCCATCCTTCCCGAAGTTCGGGCGGCTCTCGTCGATTTTCAGAGGGCTTTCGCCGACCGCCCCGGTGGTGCGGTTCTGGATGGGCGCGACATCGGTACCGTGATCTGCCCCGATGCGGATGTGAAGCTTTTCGTGACCGCGAGCGCCGAGATTCGTGCCGAACGCAGATACCTTGAGCTGAACGCCAAGGGTGCGACAACCTCGCGGGAAGAGGTGCTGGCGGATGTGAAGGCCCGAGATGAGCGGGATATGAACCGGTCCGAGGCCCCTTTGAAACCGGCCAAGGATGCGGTGACCTTGGACACCAGCGCACTCAGCATTGACGAAGCGCTTCAAGCGGCACTTGTCGTCATCAAGGCCAAATTGCCGAACAACTGATCTGGGCCATGTGATGCCGCAGCGCCGCAGGCGCTGCCGGGCCCAACTGTTTCGCGGCCTGCAAGGCAGCGTAAACAGGCGGGAGCGCCACCCTGGCTATTCTCACGTCTGTTCACCGAACTGTTCCTCGCCGGGCGCGGTGGGATCACCTATCCTGAGAGCGTGATCCAGGAGGTTTTTGTATGATCCGTTCTCTCGCCGCCGCGTTCATCATCTGTCTGGCTGTCCCTGCACTTGCGCAGGAAGCCGAGCCGCCCATGTCCTATGAACGGTTGGGCAAGATCATCTTTGCCCTGGATGAAAACGCTCAGCCAAGGGACGCGGGGTTCGAACTGACGGTGGCCGAGGTCCCGGTGCTTGTTGTCACCGATCCCCGGGCTGACCGGATGCGGGCAATGGTGCCGATCCGTCCTGCTGCTGACATCGATACAGATGAGTTGATGCGGATGATGCAGGCCAATTTCGACTCGGCTCTGGATGCGCGGTATGCGGTTGCCAATGAAATCCTTTGGGCGGTGTTCATCCACCCCCTTTCACCGCTGGAGAAGGACCAGTTCATTTCCGGTTTGGCGCAGACCGTGAATATCGCCAAGACCTATGGCACGCTCTATTCCGGCGGCGGGCTGCAATATGGCGGTGGCGACAGCAACAACCTGCAGCGGCAGTTGATTGATGATCTTCTGAAAAAGGGGGAGGAGATCTGAGCGCTACCCAAAAGGGGCATTCCGGGCTATGACCCTTGTATGGATCCTCAGCTTCACCCTTTTCAGTCTCCCCAAGTCGCGGATGCCTTTGCCGCGTTCCCCAAGGCTGAACGCGCCGGGTTGCTGTCATTGCGCCAATTGATCCTGGAGGAAGCTGCGGCTTGTCCGGATGTGGGCGAAATCGAAGAGACGTTGAAATGGGGACAGCCGTCCTATCTGACAGTTCGCCCGAAATCCGGCACCACCATCCGGCTGGGCCTGCCAAAACAGGGCGGCTTTGCGCTTTATGTGCATTGCCAGACAACCCTGATTGCTGATTTTCAGGCCCTGTTTCCAAAGGATTTCACCTATGAAGGCAACAGGGCCGTGCATTTCCGGGTCGGTCAGGCGCTGCCGAAGGACAGGATAGGATTGCTGATCCGTGCGGCGCTGACCTATCACAGAAAAAAGCCCGCCTTACAAAGGTGATCCTTCCCGCATCTTGTCCTGCTCCGAAGGTGTCGGGGTATGGTTGAAGACATAGGCCGTGCGGCAGGCTTCTTCCCCACCCAGCTCCTCGATCTTGCTTCTTTGATCGGCAAAGGCCTTTGCATTGACCTCATCGGGGTCGCAGATGTCGCGCAGGCGGCGCTCCCCTTTTTCCAGAGCCGATTGGATCTGTGGGTCATCCGCGTTGTCAGCAAGGTTATTGATCTCATGCGGGTCCGCGTTCAGGTTGAACAGCTGCGGAGGATGGCCGACATA
This sequence comes from Paracoccaceae bacterium, assembly GCA_014872875.1. Classification (GTDB taxonomy): domain Bacteria; phylum Pseudomonadota; class Alphaproteobacteria; order Rhodobacterales; family Rhodobacteraceae; genus Aliisedimentitalea. Next base: position 288,468 of record WKFI01000011.1, on the reverse strand, counting down.
GTGCACATATTTCCAATCCCCCCAGCGCACCATGAACGTTCCGGTCTTGGATCCACCATCATGATATTCGCTAAACCCGGTCCGCTCCGGATCATCTGCCGCATTCGCAATTTCGCGTAGTGAGAGGCCCGGCTGAGTTCGGTTCGCTTGATCGTCCACGATCTCACACACATCGCGCGCCGTTGCTGCAATGTCGGTCAGATTGGTACAGGTGGCAACCCGGTGCCCTGCCGGAACACCCGGACCGGCGGCAATCATCGGGACGCCGGCACTGGCTTCGTACATCACCTGTTTGGTCCAGAACCCCTGATCTCCCATCATGTCTCCATGGTCCGAGACATAGAGGATCACCGTGTTGTCACACTGCCCGCTCTGCTCCAGAGCTTTCAGCACACGGCCAACACAGTCATCCATGAAGGATGTCAGCCCATAATATGCCGTCTTGGCTTCTCGCATCTTCTGCTCGTCGAAATAGGTCTCGTAGTGGAAAAACTCGGCGATATTCTGCAGCTCGGCGTGATCCGGCAGGCCTTGGCCGTACCCGACGGGCGTATCCATCTGGTCGGGGTCGTACATCTCATACCATTTTTCCGGGCAGGTCAGCGGATAATGCGGACTGACGAGCGAGACAAAGGCGGCCCAAGGCTGTTCTTGTCGCGCTGGATCTGCCAGCCATGCTTCCGCTGCCTCAGTGATGTCGAGGTCATAGTCGGTATAGGTGGACGGGCCTACGCCGACATCCCCCGCCAATTCGGCGGCGGAGTCGTAGGGCGGCGGGTTCTCGCGCAACAACCCGATGGCCCACCCAACCCCGCCTACGACATGCATGGGCAGGATTTCCCGGCTGAATCCGTTGTCATCTTCACCGGATCGGAAATGCAATTTGCCGATCGACACGACCTCGCGCCCGGCATCGCGCAGTTGACGCATCCAGCTCCGCGGCGTGCCTGCATAGGGCGTGGCGCTGTCCCAATGTCCGGTTGTGTGGACCCAGTCGCCGGTTGCCAGGGCCGCTCTTGTCGGTACGCACATGGGTGACGGGGTATACGCCGCGTCGAACACGGTTCCGCGCGCTGCAAGGGCATCCAGGTTTGGGGTCTTTACAATTGGATGTCCGGCACAGCCCATTGCGTCCTTGCGATGCTCGTCCGAAATGATCACGAGGAAATTAAGTGGCTTCGGCATGGACAGGCTCCCTTGGTAGGCTTTCAGTGCGTGCTGTTCGCCAGACGCATTTCCTTCAGAGTGCCTATTTTTTCGCCTCGAAACTACCGATCCGTAACGCGATCTTGTCGGTTCGCGACAGATTTAGCCCCCGGCAATCCGATCTCGCAGGAAGCGGCGCAGGATCTTGCCGGATGCGGATTTGGGGATTTCGTCCGTCACCTCCATCTCGCGGATTTGCTTGTAGTGCGCCAGTCGGCCTTCGAGATAGGATTGTACGTCGCCCAACGATGGGGCGTCCTGTCCGGGTGCCGGTGTGATGAAGGCCATGGGAAGCTCGCCGGCCTCGGCATCGGGTTTGCCGATCACGGCGGCATCAGCGATGGCTGGGTGCGTGACCAACTGCGCTTCGACCTCGGCCGGGGCGACCTGGAAGCCTTTGTATTTGATCAGCTCCTTCAGCCGATCTGTGATATACAGATACCCTTCGTCGTCGTAATGGCCAATGTCTCCGGTTCGGAACCAGCCTTCGGTTGTTATGCATTCTGCTGTGGCGTCCGGGCGTTTCAGATACCCTTTCATGACCTGCGGGCCGCGCACCCAGATTTCCCCATCTTCGCCCAAGGGCCTGTCCTGCAACGTCTCGGGATCGACGATCCGGCATTCGGTGTTGGGCACGTTAACACCAGACGCGCCCGGTTTGCCATAGCCCGAGGGCGATACATGGCTGGCCGGGGACAGCTCGGTCAGGCCATAGGCTTGTGTGGCTCGTGTTCCCATGCGCTTGGCGATGGCCTCGGACACATCCGCGCCCAGCGGTGCTGCAGCGGAATTGACTTGCTGAACATAGCTCATGTCGTACGTGTCGAGGATCGGATGGGCCGCCAGAGCCAGAGCTACAGGGGGAACCACCCACAGGCGCGGTGTCTGGTATTCGGTACACAGGTTCAGGTACATCTCCAGATCAAAACGAGGCATCGTCACAACGCCAGCGCCCGCAGCCAGATACAGGTTCATCATTACCTGCAGCCCGTAGATGTGGAAGAACGGTAGGAACGACACTGTCTTTTCCCCGGGGATCAGGTCGGCATTGGCCAGCATCTGGTCCACGTTTACCACGAGGTTGCGATGGGTCAGCATGACCCCCTTCGGCAGGCCCGTGGTGCCCGAGGAATAAGGCAGCGCCGCCACATGATCCGTCACATCCACGGGGACTTGATCTTCCAAAGGTGGACCCATAAGGGCGCTCAACGGCGTGGTTCCGTCCGGTGCATCGCCGATCACGACGATTTCGGTGACACCGGTGCCCTGAACGGCTTCTCCAGCCATTTCAGCAAAGGGGCCTACGGTGATTAGCAGCTCGGCATCAGCATCGTTCAATTGGTGATGGACTTCCGGAGCTGTGTAGGTCGGGTTGATGGTCGTCGCCGTTCCCCCGGCCCAGCAGATGGCGTGAAAGGCAATGCAGTATTCGGGCAGGTTGGGTGCCATAAGGGCGACGCTTTTCCCCGGTGTCAGACCTCGGGCCGCCAACCCGCCAGCAAGCGATTTGACCGCAGCCATCATCTGGGCACCGGTGAACGTGCGCCCGCTAGGGCCATCGACCAGGACCACGTCCTCCATGGCGAGCCCGGCAAAGACCCTTTGGGTGATGGTCAGGTCTGATAAGGCGATGTCATCGAAAGAGCTTGTGTAAATGGTCATTCTGAATTCTCCCCTTTTTGGGGAGAAAGGGTACACCGAAGCGCGGACATGCCAATCAAAATATCTTCAAGCGGTGTTTGGGGGGGGGCAGAGCGCCCGTTTCGCTTGTCTCCGCAGATAGGAGTACGGGTGACTTGCAGAAAGAAGGCAAAATGCCTAATTGCTGATGAATGTAATAACATAACCATCCCGGGCAGCCCGCAGCAAGGCCGGCAACGATTTGCAGGACGTCTCTTTCATGCGCAATCTCAACAGCAAGCTCAAACATCGCCGCCGGAACCGTAACACGATGCAGCGTTTCGACACGCTACCCAAAGAGTTGCGACAGTGGCTTAGTACTGCCTGTCTTCCCTGGAGCCCCGAATCGGCGTTGGGGATCTGGAAGCGGGAAGGTGATCCGGCGCGCGCCGTGGCCCGTCTGAACGCGGTAGAACAGGCAATGCTGCGCAAAGACGCCGGAATCTGGGAGCAAAGGGGCTGAAAGGGGCCGTGTCAGTGCACCCGGATCTTAAGATACGCCTTGAATTGTTGGGTCATTCGGTTTAAGTCACGCCCGTCTAGAAAAGGGCGGTCAACGTTCGGGAGACGGATCTGAGCAGGGTCGGGGCATACCTCGGCCCTTTGTGTTTGTTTGCTCGGGGCCGATCCGGACCACGTTCTGCAAGGACGGAAACCAAGACCGGCGGAGACAACCGCTCGGCCAGAGAAAACTCGTAAAGGAAAACAACGCCACATGGCTAACGCATCCATGGAGGAATTCGAAGCCCTCCTGCAAGAAAGCTTCGAAATGGACACCCCCGAAGAGGGATCGGTTGTCAAAGGCAAGGTCATCGCAATCGAAGCAGGCCAAGCCATCATCGACGTAGGCTACAAGATGGAAGGCCGCGTCGAACTCAAAGAATTCGCAAATCCTGGTGAAGCTCCTGAAATCGCTGTTGGTGACGAGGTAGAAGTTTACCTGCGCGCCGCAGAGAACGCCCGTGGCGAAGCCGTCATCTCGCGCGAGATGGCCCGCCGTGAAGAAGCATGGGACCGCCTGGAAAAAGCATATGCCGACGATCAGCGCGTCGAAGGCGCGATCTTTGGCCGCGTCAAAGGTGGCTTCACCGTCGATCTGGGTGGCGCAGTTGCGTTCCTGCCCGGTTCGCAGGTTGACGTTCGCCCCGTGCGCGACGCTGGCCCGCTGATGGGTCTGAAGCAGCCGTTCCAGATCCTGAAGATGGACCGTCGCCGTGGCAACATCGTTGTGTCGCGTCGCGCCATCTTGGAAGAATCTCGCGCCGAACAGCGTGCCGAAGTCATCGGCAACCTGTCCGAAGGTCAGGCAGTCGACGGCGTGGTCAAGAACATCACCGAATATGGTGCGTTTGTTGACCTGGGCGGCGTAGACGGCCTGCTGCACGTCACCGATATGGCATGGCGTCGTGTGAACCACCCGTCCGAGATCCTGACCATCGGCGAGACCGTCAAGGTCCAGGTGATCAAGATCAACAAGGAAACTCACCGCATCAGCCTGGGCATGAAGCAGCTGCAGGAAGATCCGTGGGATCTGGTGGCCGTCAAGTACCCGCTGGAATCTGTGCACAAGGGCCGCGTCACCAACATCACCGACTACGGTGCATTTGTTGAGCTGGAGCCGGGCGTCGAAGGTCTGGTTCACGTGTCCGAGATGTCCTGGACCAAGAAAAACGTTCACCCCGGCAAGATCGTTTCGACCAGCCAGGAAGTCGACGTCATGGTTCTGGAAATCGACGGTGCCAAGCGTCGCGTTTCTCTGGGCCTTAAGCAGACCATGCGCAACCCGTGGGAAGTCTTTGCCGAGACTCACCCGGAAGGCACTCAGGTCGAAGGCGAAGTCAAGAACATCACCGAATTCGGTCTGTTCATCGGCCTCGACGGCGACATCGACGGCATGGTTCACCTGTCCGACCTGTCCTGGGACGAACGTGGCGAAGACGCGATCCAGAACTACCGCAAAGGCGACATGGTTTCGGCCGTTGTCTCCGAAGTGGACGTGGACAAAGAGCGTATCTCGCTGTCGATCAAAGCCCTGGGCGGTGACAAGTTCGCCGAAGCCGTGGGCGGCGTGAAGCGTGGTTCGGTCATCACCGTTGAAGTCACCGCGATCGAAGATGGCGGCATCGAAGTGGAATACGAAGGCATGAAGTCCTTCATCCGCCGCTCCGATCTGTCGCGTGACCGTGCCGAGCAGCGCCCTGAGCGCTTCAACACCGGCGACAAGGTCGATGTGCGCGTCACCAACGTGGACAGCAAATCGCGCCGTCTGGGTCTGTCGATCAAAGCCCGCGAAATCGCCGAAGAGAAAGAAGCCGTGGAACAGTATGGCTCCTCGGACTCCGGTGCATCGCTGGGCGACATTCTGGGCGCAGCCCTGAAGTCGGGCGACTGATCCTCTTCGGACCGTATTGCAGAATTGGAGACGGCCTTGGTGCAAACCAGGGCCGTTTTCATTTTTGCCGGTCCCGGTTTTCGGCTCTCAGCGTTCGATCCGTCCGTGTGAAGGTAGCCGAATCAATAGGTTAGAAATTAAGCTCTTTCGCTCAATTGGCACCATCATGCTGGTTTCTGAACCCTTGGCATTGAGCAGATAGCCGCCGGGACCCGTATTTTTGCCTCTGATCTGTCAGAACCCTTGTTTCAGGATCGTGGATTTCTTTCTATAGTTAGGAAAAATGGCATAAAACAATGCCAGGTCTCTGGGGAGGGAACACATCAATGATCCGGTCTGAATTGATTCAGAAGATTGCAGACGAAAATCCACACCTGTTTCAACGGGATGTTGAGCGCATTGTGAACACGGTCTTCGAAGAAGTCACCGATGCCATGTCGCGCGGCGACCGTGTGGAGCTTCGCGGCTTTGGCGCCTTTTCGGTGAAACAGCGCGACGCGCGGATTGGTCGCAATCCAAGAACCGGGGAAACGGTCCATGTAGAAGAAAAGCACGTGCCTTTCTTCAAGACTGGCAAGTTGCTGCGGGACCGCTTGAACGGAAAGTAAAAGTTACATGCGCTACATTCGCTATGCCTTCCTGGGGACGCTCGGGATTATTCTGGTGTCCGTCTCTTTGGCCAATCGGGGCGTCGTCACGATCAAGCTGATGCCCGAAGCCGTGGCTGAGCTTGTTGGGTTCAACCCTTCGATCAGCCTACCCTTGTTTGTGGTCGTTCTGGGCGGTATCGCCGTCGGCTTGGTGGTCGGGTTCATCTGGGAATGGCTGCGTGAACACAAGCATCGCCGTGATGCGGGCAACCAGGCGCGCGAGGTCAAGAAACTGTCCCGCGAAGTCAACAAGCTGAAAAAGCAGAAGAACGAAGGCAAGGACGAGGTCTTGGCCATTCTGGACGAAGCGAGCTGAGCACATGCCTGCTGACACTGCCGTAAAGATCTGCGGCCTGACCGCCCCTGAACAGGTGCGCGCCTGCGTCGATGCAGGGGTGCGCTATATCGGCTTCAATTTCTTTCCGAAATCCCCGCGCTACGTGACGCCGACGCAGGCAGCGGCCTTGGCCAGACAGGTGCCGGACGGGGTGGCAAAAGTGGCGTTGTCTGTGAACGCCACGGATGCCGAACTGGATGCGATCGTGTCGGAGGTGCCGATCGACTTGTTGCAATTGCACGGTCAGGAAAGCCCGGAACGGGTGATGCAGGTCAAGGAACGCTTTGGCTTGCCGGTCATCAAGGCATTTGGGATTGCTGATGCCGAGGACTTGGCCCTGATCGACCTGTATTCGGACGCAGCAGATCAGTTGCTGATTGACGCAAAACCACCAAAGACCTCGGAGCTGCCGGGCGGCAATGGTTTGGCCTTTGACTGGCGCCTGCTGGCGGGCCGCAAGTATTGGCGTAAGCCATGGATGCTGGCGGGCGGGCTGACACCAGACAATGTGGCTGAGGCGATCCGCATGACTGGAACCCGTCAAGTCGATACAGCCTCGGGCGTTGAAAGTGCACCGGGTGTGAAGGATGAAGTTCTCATCAAGGCTTTTGTTGCTGCGGCGCAAAGCTGATCAGTTCGTTACTCCCCGTTCTCTCTTGGAGCATCCGGTTTTCATTTCATTTCGACCACCGTCGCTTGCCCTTACCGCATGGGCGCACTAGGACAGGTGGGATAGCCAACAGAGGGCGTGACCATGGCCGATGATCTTTTCAACAGCTTCATGAACGGACCGGACGAACGGGGCCGTTTTGGAATCTTCGGAGGACGTTTTGTCAGCGAAACCTTGATGCCGCTGATCCTGAGTCTGGAAGAGGAATACAACAAGGCCAAGGATGATCCGACTTTCTGGGCCGAGATGGATGATCTGTGGAAGCACTATGTCGGCCGTCCCAGCCCTCTCTATTTCGCTGAACGCCTGACCGATCACCTGGGCGGTGCAAAGGTGTACATGAAGCGCGACGAGCTGAACCATACCGGCGCGCACAAGGTCAACAACGTGCTGGGGCAGATCATTCTGGCGCGCCGCATGGGCAAGACCCGGATCATCGCCGAAACGGGCGCCGGGCAGCACGGCGTTGCCACCGCGACCGTCTGCGCCAAGTTCGGTCTGAAATGTGTGGTCTATATGGGCGCCCATGACGTGCAACGTCAGGCACCGAATGTGTTCCGGATGCGCCTATTGGGGGCCGAAGTGATTCCGGTTACATCGGGACGCGGCACGTTGAAAGACGCCATGAACGACGCGTTGCGCGATTGGGTCACCAATGTCCGCGACACGTTCTATTGCATTGGCACGGTTGCTGGTCCGCACCCCTATCCGGCGATGGTCCGTGACTTCCAGTCGATCATTGGCAAGGAAGTTCGTTGGCAGCTGCCCGAACTGGAGGGTGAGGGTCGTCTGCCAGACACTGTCATCGCGGCCATTGGTGGCGGCTCAAACGCAATGGGCCTGTTCTACCCGTTCCTCGATGACGCCAGTGTGCGCATCATCGGCGTCGAAGCCGGCGGCAAAGGCGTAGATGAAAAGATGCAGCATTGCGCCTCGCTTACTGGAGGACGCCCCGGCGTGTTGCACGGCAACCGGACCTATCTGCTGCAGGATGAAGACGGCCAAATCCAGGAAGGTTTCTCGATCTCTGCTGGTTTGGACTATCCGGGGATCGGTCCGGAACATGCCTGGCTGAACGACATCGGTCGCGCGGAGTATGTCTCGATTACCGATAAGGAAGCGCTTGAGGCCTTCCAGGTTTCTTGCGCGCTGGAAGGCATTATTCCGGCGCTCGAGCCCAGCCATGCGCTGGCCCATGTGATGAAGATCGCGCCGGAACTGCCCAAGGACCATGTCATCGTGATGAACATGTGTGGCCGCGGTGACAAGGACATCTTTACCGTCGCTCGGCATTTGGGTTTTGACATGTCAGACACCGAAGGTCGTGACATGGATTGATCCGTTGTCGGTTCGCTGAACAAAAAATGCCCGGAGCGGTCACCCCCGCTCTGGGCATTTTCTATTCACGGATAGGCGACACCGGCCGGGATCAGCTTTCCTGCAGGATGGTGTCAAAGCCTTCGAATTGAGGATGGCCCATCAGCGCATATTGGGTCTTGGCATTGCCGGCGTTCTTGTGCGCATCTCGGAATTGCTCGGATTTGGTCCAGGCTTCGAAATCCTCTCGGCTGTCCCAGATCACGTGGCTGGAATACAGGCGATAGCCTTCGCCTTCGGGGCCTTTCAACAGGCGGAACTCGCGGAAGCCTTTCAATTCGGTAAGTCGGCTTTCACGTTCTTTCCAGACGGTTTCGAAATCTGCTTCCGATCCTTGGCGGACCTTGAAACGGTTCATGGCAATATAGCTCATCTGCGTGCCTCTTCGGGTCATGTGATTGGGAGTTGGCTGACCCGATCCGATTCGGATCACGGGTTGGCTGGCGCGTGAAATAGACGGCAGTTGCGCGAAATGTGCAACTGCCTAAGGCCAACGTACCCTGTGTATCCGGTTATGCCGCGTGTTCCTGCAAGACATGTAAAGGCACGATTTCAAGCGCCCTTTGATGCGTGGCCGCCAAGTTAACTTTGGGGGCACAGCCCTCATCCGCGGCTTGCAGAAACCGCGCTGCGCACAGGCACCAGTGATCTCCGGGATTGAGGCCCTTGAACCTGAATTCGGGACGCGGTGTGCTCAGGTCATTGCCGACATACTTGGAGTAGGCCAGAAACTCGGCTGTCATCACCGCACAGACCGTGTGACTCCCCTGATCGGCGTTGCAAGTGTTGCAGTGGCCGTCCCGGAAAAAGCCGGTCAGCGGATCCAGGGAGCAGGGCTGCAGCTCCTGTCCCAATACGTTTACAGATGCATCAGGTTCCATTGGATCAGCTTACAGCTTTTCCGCTATCTTGCGGAACATTTCGGTGTTGCCTGCGTCAATTCCGGAATCGCGGAACTTCAGATCTGCGCCGGTTGTGACAATCAGCACACCTTTGGCCTGATCAAAGTACAGGTATTGCCCATAAACGCCCCGGCCCAGAAACTCGTCTTCGCTGGCTCCAATAGGGATCCACCATTGATATCCATAGCCGATTTTTCCGGGGGCCGTAGGAGCGGTTGCCTCTGTCGAAGCCGCGATCCACGCGGCCGGTACAACCTGCTGGCCACCATATTCGCCGTCTTGCAGGATCATCTGTCCGAACCGGGCAAAATCTCTGGTTGTGAAGTTCAAGCCCCCCAGAACAAAAGCCGTTTCAGTGCCGTCAGTCAGATAGTAGCCGTCATGTTCCAGCCCGAGCGGGGCGATGATCTTCTCGGTCAGCAGCTCGGTCACGCTGCGTCCCGTGGCCCCCCGGATCACCATCCCGATGACATGCGTATCGATCGAGACATATTGCCAAGTCTCACCCGGCTCGGCAAAACGGTCGGTGAAACTGGCGGTGAAATCGTCCAGCGTACCTCCCAAGGCCAGCACGCGTCCCATCCGCTTAATGTCGGAATTGTTGTCCAGGTAATCTTCGTCAAACACAATCCCGCTGGCCATGTTCAATACATTACGGATGGTGGCCCCGTCATAGGCCGTGCCTGCCAACGTTGGAGCATATTGAGTGACCGGATCGTCGATAGAGGCAATCGCGCCTTCCTCAAGCAACACGCCAAACAGGGCAGAGAGATAGCTTTTGGCGATCGACCATGAAATGCGGCGATCATCCTCCCCAGTACCGAGAAAATAGTCTTCGTAACGAATTTCGCCGTCTTTCAGAACCAGTAGCGATGTTACAGCACGGTCCTTGATCCACTTGTCGGATCCTTCAGGCAGTTCCATGACTTCGCCGACGGGCAGGGGGCTGATTGCACCATCGCCTCGGGAAATGGGCACTGACAGGAAAGCAGCGTCCATGTTCGAAAAGTTGTTCACGATCTTTTCTGCGTCGAACAGCGTGTTCACCGCCATAAGGCGTGTGATTTCCTCGCGTTTCCAGACGCCGACAACCACGGCGGCCAGCACCAGAGCCAGCAAGATCCGTCCCAACCACTTCCCGAATGTGCGCATGTTCGTACCTCCTCCAGAACAAGAGAAGGCAGAGGCGTCAAAAATTGCAACGGGAACCCAGCGGCAACTTCCGTGCAAGTTGTTTAGCGGAACTTGTCCACCAGTTTCTGCAAGGCAGACCGATTGTCCTGTGGTTCGTCTTGAACCTCTGGCTCTTTCGGCGCGGGTTGGGGCTTGGGCGGCGTGGGTTTTGCTTCGCTGGCGGGTTTGGCCTTGGCAGAGGTTTCTCCACTTTTCTGCCCACCCGAAGAGCGAGGCGGTGCGGTTCGCAATGCAACGGCGTTCATGAATTTGCCACTGTCACCCTTGGCAAGTTCACCGATCCCGTCCGAAATGCCGCGTAACAGGTCGTCCAGCCAATCGGCGTCGGCCTTTGCAAAATCGTTCAAGACATATCGCGCGACCTGGTCCTTGTGTCCCGGATGACCGATGCCCAAACGCACACGGCCATAGTCCGCCCCGATATGGGCGTGGATCGATCGCAAGCCATTGTGCCCGGCATGTCCACCGCCCTGTTTGACCCGTGCTTTACCCGGCGCCAAATCCAGCTCGTCATGCATGACCATCACGTCCCCGGGGCTGAGCTTATAAAAGCGCATCGCTTCGCCGACGGATTGACCGGAACGGTTCATGAAGGTTTCAGGCTTCAACAACAGCAGCTTTTCACCACTCACGGTGCCTTCGGCAATCTTGCCGCTAAACTTGGATTTCCAAGGACTGAACCCGTGATCCGCGGCAACCCTGTCGAGCGCCATGAAGCCGATATTGTGACGGTTGCCTTCGTACTTCCCACCTGGGTTTCCCAGTCCGACAATCAGTTTCATGACCGGATCGCTCTCCTGTTTGTACCAGACGACTGATGCCTGAAGTCTTGCTGCTTTTCAAATTGTTATCAACCGAAACAAAAAAACGGGACCCATTAGGATCCCGTTTTCAAGCTTGTACCCCAAGGGGCTTGGCTTATTCTTCAGCGGCTTCGACTTCTTCGCCAGCTTCTTCGGCGTCGTCATCGTCGCTTGCGCTCAGGCCCGACGGGGCCGAGATGTTGGCGATCACGAAGTCGCGGTCGATGGTCGGCTTGGTGCCCGACGGAAGGTCAACCGACGAAATGGTGACAACATCGCCGATGGCCAGACCGGACAGATCGACAGTGATCTTTTCCGGAATATCGCCCGCGGTGCAGACCAGCTCGACTTCGGGGCGCACGATGGTCAAAACGCCACCCTTCTTGATGCCCGGAGCGGTTTCTTCGTTCACGAACTCAACCGGAATGAACAGGTTGATCTTCGTGGTACGACGCAGACGCATCAGGTCCAGATGGGTCGGCAGGTCCTTGACGACATCACGCTGAACGTCGCGGCAGATCACGCGCACATCGTCGTGACCTTCGACCTTCAAGTTCCACAGTGTGGACTTGAAACGGCCTGCTTTCAGTTTCTTCAGCAGTTCGTTGAACGGGATCTGAATCGGCAGCGGATCGTTGTCGCCACCAAAAACAATGCCCGGAACCATGCCATCGCGGCGTGCTTGACGAGCGGCGCCCTTGCCTGTCCCCGTCCGTTCCAGAGCTACGAGATCAGGAATCTCTCCAGCCATGATATATTCTCCAAAGTTAGGGCAGGGATCCTCCAAGGCTGTATCCCCGCGTGAAGCCGTGCGCATACACCGGATTTCCGGCTTTGGAAAGGGGGATTCTGCAGCCTCGTGATGCCATCGATGCAACTCGACTGTTTCCCGCTTTCAACACCAAAGCCGTGCCGTTTCCAAGCTGCTTTCTGCGTGCAAGACAAATGGCCGGATCAGTGATAGCGTTTGCAGCAATGAACAAAGACATCCGAGCCTTGTAATTCGGGTGCAAGAGGCAGATGGAAAAGCGGACGCGTACTGGCCCTGAGACACTTTCTTTGCGCGGGATCCCCCCGGAGAACGCGATAAATCGTCGTGGGTTTTTGACGGCTGGCTCTTCCTTTGTCCTAAGCGCTTGTTCCTTGGGCCCCGAGATCGTATCGCCGACAAAGGATCTTCCTGGCCAGTTCAGCCCGTCGGCTGGGGAAATCCCAAAGGCAAGGTCCAACGAAACATGGTGGCGTGCTTTCGGCGACCAATCCCTAAACGATGTTGTCGAAGCCGGGCTTGCGCAGAATCTGGAAATCCGCAAGGCAGTCGCCCGTATCCGACAGGCAGAAGGTCTGGCCGCGACGGTGGGTTATCCTTACAGCGGAACCGTACGCATATCCGAAGGCAAGATCAGTGATGATACGAGCTCGGGTTCTGCGTTCGCGTCAGGCTTTGTTCGGGCCGAAGCGTCCTGGCGGCTGGATCTGTTTCGCGAGTTGGAGAAGGAGCGATTGGCAGGTCAGTCCAACCTGCATGCCGCATACGAAGATGCAAACGTCTCGCGTCTCACTTTGATCAGCGAGGTGATAACAGCCTATATCGATCTGCGTTACGCTCAGGAACTGATGCGCGTAACCAAACGGATAAATGAAACCCGGCGGGTCACCTTGCATGAAACCCGTAAGTTGGTGGCTGACGGCAAAGCCCCCGAAATTGCCGAGGCGCAAGCGCAAGCGCTACTTGCGTCGTCCCGATCGACAATGCCAGAACTTCGGGTTCAGTTTGCGACCTCGCTTCATCGCATCATGGCCTTGCTCGGTGTGACCGAGTTGCCAAAACGCAGTGATTTTGACACGCGGGCGCCTCAACCTTTGCCCCGTTCCACTGTCGTAAGAGCCGGTGTTCCAGCTGATCTGATCAGAAACAGGCCGGACATTCGGCGGGCGGAGCAAAGGTTGCTGAGCGCGCTGGCCACGGTCGGAGCCAGTGAGGCAGAGATGTATCCGGCGGTTGTACTGACCGGGAACATTGCCACCAACCTGTCTTCGACCGGGCCCGAAGTGAACGCAGGCTTTCTGCGCGTGGGATTTGACCTGCCCATCTTTGACAGACCGGTTCGAAAAGGACGACTGGAAGCTGCCTGGGGCGTCGCAGAGGAACGGCGCGCTGACTGGGAGCAGGAGGTCATCTTTGCCGTGGAAGAAGTGCGCAATGCGCTTTTTGCAATGGAACAGCGACAGAACGCGATCCGGCAGGCCACCATTTCGGTCGAGGCGTCCGAGCGCGTGCTGAACATCGCGAGACGCGAGTTCGCAAACGGAACGATGGACTTTCTACAGGTTCAAGACGCCGAACGTACGTTTCTTGCCGCTGAGAATGCACTGGCCTTGGACCGGCGCAATCTGGCCGTGGACTTCGTTAGGCTGCATGTGGCTCTTGGTGGCAGCTACGGGCCGGTCGTTCGACCGGCCTGAGACTTGCTCATCAGCTCGCAACCGCCTGCATGAACCGATCACGTATGACGACCGGATCCATGGTTATGACGGGCATCTTGGCATTGCCGCTGTCGCATTTCACCACCATCACGGTCATCTTGCCGCCGTCAATGGCGGCCTGCAAAGCCTTGCCGGTGTCCACATCCTGAACTTCGACTACGTTTTCACAGCCGGCCGCCCGGGCCATGCCAGCCAGCGAGGTTTTCCGACCCGTATAAGTCGGTTGATCCCCGGTCGAGCCATACGAGCCGTTGTCGATGATCATCAGGATATAGTTGTTCGCCTCATTGTTGGCGATGGTGGGCAGTGTTCCCAGATTGGTCAGCACCGATCCGTCCCCATCGATCACGATAACCGGTTTAGGTTGCGCCAAGGCGAGACCCAGACCGATGCTTGATGCTAGTCCCATGGTGCCCAGCATGTAGAAATTCGTGGGCTGATCATCGATGGCATGCAGCTCTTGGCTGGGGATGCCAATATTGCAGACCACCAGTTGATCCCGCAGGATCGGAGCGATTTCTTTCAGAATTTCGGAACGGATCATTGGTCGCCGTAGCCTCCCCAGAAATTGGCGTCGGTCAGGATCGCCACGGGTTTGTTGCACATGAAGGTGTATTTCAAAATGTTGTCGAACTCTTCGACATCCTTTTGCCAGTGGAAGTGATAGGTCGGGATGTTCAGCTGGGCCAGAAGCGCCTTGGTATGAACGGCCATTTCCACCTGGCAGGCCACGGGTTCGCGCAGCTCTCCACGGTATGAGATCAGCATGGGCAAAGGCATTCGATAATACTGAATCAGCGTTGCCAAGGTGTTGATGGTCACTCCGATGGCTGTGTTCTGCATGATGATTGCTGGTCGCTTCCCGCCCATCCAGGCCCCGGCACAGAGCCCCATGCCTTCGTCTTCCTTGTTAGATGGGATGTGAAAGATGTCGTCGCGCTGGTCGATTTCCTCGATCACTCCGGCCAGCTGCTTACAGGGCACGGTGGTGACGAAGGACACGCCGTTGGCGACCAGGTCGTCGGCTATTCTGCGGTCGATACTCATGATTGCGTATGCCTTTTGCGGTTTACGGTGAGCGGGTAAGGGGAGAGCTTACAAAGCCCGGTGCACGTGCACCGCACAGGGTGCGTGACGCACAACGCGGGCTGCGTTGGAACCGATGAAGTAGTCGCTAAGGCCAGGTTTATGCGAGCCCATCACGATGCAATCCACGCCTTGATCTTCGGCAAAGCCCAAAATGCTTCGATACACATGCCCTTCCACGACATGGCCGTGAAGGCCGGTTTCACCGGCCAGCTTGCCTTTCATCAGGTCCCGCGCCTGATCAAACACCTGTTGGCTGGTAGCTTTGTCCTGAGTGGCCTGGGCCAGTCCATAAGGCGCTTCGACCACATGCAGGGCGTGGATCTCTCCACCCTCTACCAGCAGCCCGCGGGCGATGTCGAACAGTGTGCTGGACAGCCCATGGTCGAGCGCCAGGGGAACAAGGATCTTTTTATACATAACAACCTCCGTTGCGCAGGTTCGGTGTGCCGCGCGCCCCGTCAGGGCCAGGGCGACAGGATGATCTTGGGGGACGCAACCGCGTGATTGCGTAAGTCACGGAACGCTTGTGCCCCGTCTGACAGGGGCCGTGTCTCGAACCAGTCGAGCGAACCGAGCCGGCCGGAAAAAATGGCACTGGCCGTGTCGCGGAAATCCGCAGCCGTATAGGTATATGTGCCGACAAAGGTGATTTCCTGAAGCGTCATTCGGCGGATATCCAGGCCCCCGGTGTCTTCTCCCAATCCGATATGCACGATCACGCCACCGGGATCTGCCAGGGCCGAGGCCGTGGCGCGGGTTGCCGCATATCCTACCGCGTCGACAATAAGCGGGGCCTGTTCGGTTGTGGAGCAGACGACATTTTCGCCCAGATCGCGAAGGAAGCTCACGCGATCCGGATTGGGTTCGACTATGGTGATGTCCGGGCAACCCAAAGCGCGCAAAGCCAGCGCTGCAGCCAGACCGATAGCACCTCCGCCTATGACCACAGCGCGCGGATCCATCTGCGGGGCCAGTGTGGCCAGTCCCAGCCGAGCAGCGTGCCAGCTCACGGCCAAGGGTTCAGCGAGCGCAGCCGTATCCAATGGGATCGTGTCGGGCACCGTCACCAGGTTTTGCGCAGGCATCGCGACATATTGGGCAAACGCGCCTTCGCGCGGTTGCATGGAAATGATCTGCCGGTTCGGGCACAGGTTTTCCCGACCCGTCCGACAGGCCGGACAGGTTCCGCAGGTCACCAGCGGATTGATCGTCACGCGTTCATCAGCGCGGGGACCTGAAATGATCGTGCCCGCCGCCTCGTGCCCCAGGATCAGCGGGGCAGGGCGGCGCGCGTCGTGTCCCAGATAGGCATGCATGTCTGATCCGCAAATGCCGACCGCATCAACCCGGATCAACTCCTCGCCCTGGGCTGGGTTTGGGTCGGGCACGTCGCGCATCTGCAGGGTTTCCACCCCTTCATAGACCAGAGCCTTCATTTCGCCGTGTACCCCCCATCCACCATCAAGAGCTGTCCGGTTACGTACGCCGAAGCCTCGGAACATAAGAACACAAGCGGGCCGTCAATGTCGTCAAGCCGCCCGTTGCGCCCGATACACGTCTGTGCAGCGTTGCGGTCGGCGCGTTCGGGGTCGGCAAAGACGGGCGCGGTCAAATCGGTCGGGAAAAAGCCCGGCCCGATGGCATTGGCGGTGATCCCGTCATGTGACCAGGCCTCGGCCATGGCGCGTGTCATTTGCACCAAACCGGCCTTGGTGGTTCCGTAGGCGATACCCCCGGGAAACGCGCGGCTGCTTTGTAGGGACGCAAAGTTGACAATTCGGCCCCAACCACGGTCCTGCATTGCGGGGACCAGGGCCTGGGACAGGAAGAACGGAACCGACAGGTTAAGATCCAGTGTTAACTGCCAGCCTTCAGGTGTGACCTGATCGGCTGGTTCTCGGGTGTTTATTCCCGCTGCATGAACCAGAATGTCCGGCGCGCCAAAAGGACGGCAGATACGCTCTACCAGTTCACCCATATCGGCCGTTGTCAGGTCTGCCGCGACGATGGCGGCCTGTGATCCAGTCAACGATTGCCAGTCGTGTAGAGCGGCGGCCCGTCGGGCGACCCCCACCACGTTGGCTCCAGCCGCCGCCAGCGCCGTTGCAGCCTGTCGCCCCAAACCGCCGCTGGCGCCGGTGACACAGGCCGTCCGGCCCGTCAGATCGAAAAGGGTACGTGGATCATCCATTGGCGGTCAGGTCGAACTTTTCATCCGGAAAATACTTTGCCAGACGCACGTCAGCGGCTCGGGCATGGCCCTCCATCCCTTCCAACCGGGAAATGCGCGCGGTGGCTTCGGCTACGGATTTTGAACCTTCGCGTGTAGCCCGCTGCCAGGTGACGATCTTCATGTATTTGTGGACGCTGAGCCCCCCGGTATAGGTCGCCGCGCGCGACGTCGGAAGCACATGGTTGGTGCCCGACGCCTTGTCGCCATAGGAAACCGTGGTTTCCTCACCCAGAAACAGCGACCCATAGCAGGTCAGCCGGTCCAGCCACCATTCCAGGTCGGCAGCCTGAACTGTCAGGTGTTCAGGTGCGTATTCGTCCGAGGTCGCCGCCATCTCTTCGCGATCGGCGCATAGGATAACCTCGGCATAATCCCGCCATGCCGCAGCGGCATTTTCACGGTTCAGCTCCGGCAGGTCGGCAATCAGGTCAGGGACCAGACGCAGTACCTCTTCGGCCAGAGGGCGGTGATCCGTCACCAGCCAGACTGGCGAGTTGTAGCCATGCTCGGCCTGACTGACCAGATCGGTTGCGACGATAAAGGGATCGGCCTGGGCATCCGCCAGGATCAGGCTGTCAGTGGGTCCCGCGATCATGTCGATGCCGACCCGGCCATAGAGGCTGCGCTTGGCTTCGGCCACGAATTGGTTGCCCGGCCCCACGATGATATTGGCTTTGGGTTGGTCCAAAAGCCCAAAGGCCATGGCGGCCACGGCCTGAACCCCGCCGATGGCCATGATCTTGTCGGCGCCGCTGATCTGGGCAGCATAGGCAATCGCAGGGTTGACCCCTTCGCCCGGCTGCGGCGGCGAGCAGACCGTGATATGACGGCAGCCTGCAACCTTGGCAGTGGTCACGGTCATCACTGCGCTGGCGATGTGGCGATAGCGTCCGGCGGGCACGTAGCATCCCGCCGCATCGACAGGGATCGCCTTTTGTCCGGCGATCAGGCCCGGAACGATTTCATACTGGATGTCCGAAACGGTTGCCTTCTGTTGTTCGGCAAAGCGACGAACATTGTCCTGGGCAAAACGGATATCGTCCTTCAACTTTTGGGGAACCTTGGCGGCGGCGGCGGCGATCTCATCTTCGTTCAGAAGAATGTTGCCGTCGTATTTGTCGAATTTCGCCGCATATTCCATCGCCGCCGCATCGCCGCGCGCGGCGATATCGTTCAGGATGTTGGTTACGGTTTCCCGCACCTCGCCCGCGTCCGAGACTGAGGTCAGTGTTGCTTTCTTCAGATATGTTCTAGCCATGAGATTCAGTCCCGGTTTCAGGGTCAGAGTGACGTTGGTTGTGACGGATAGAGGCAAAGAAGGCATAGCCGATGAAAGCCACGCCCAGACAGCCGGTCAGGATTTCGGGCACATGGGTCAGCGATTGCAGGAACATCACCAGAGACAGCGCAAAGATTGAATAGAACGCACCGTGTTCCAGATAGCGGAATTCCCGCAGAGTGCCCTTTTCCACCAGCATGATGGTCATCGAACGCACATACATGGCCCCCACGCCCAGACCGATGGCGATCAGCAAAATGTTGGTGGTCAGGGCAAAGGCTCCGATCACCCCATCGAAGGAGAAACTGGCGTCCAACACTTCGAGATACAGAAAGGCGCCCAAGCCGCCTTTGGCTCCCAATTGCGCCATTTGACCGGCCTTGTAGTCCAGAAACGTGCCCAGCCCGTCAACCAGCGTGAAGACCAGAAGCCCCATGATGGCCGAGAACAGGAAAGTGGACTGGAACGGACCCGGCAGGAACCAGCAGATCGTCAGCATGATCCCCAGAACCAACGCGATTTCGAACCCGCGCACCGATCCGCATTTGCGCAAACGGCTCTCCAGCCCGACGATCCAGTCAATGGACTTGTCTTCATCGACAAAGAACTTCAGCGCCACCATCATCAGGAAAGTGCCGCCAAAAGCCGCGATGGACCCATGCGCGCTTTCGATGATGTGGGAGTATTCATCCGGGTCGGCCAAGGCCAGCCGCATTGCTTCAAACGGGTTGATCCAGGCAAAGATCGCGACGATGGCCAGCGGAAACACGATGCGCATCCCGAAAACGGCGATCAGGATGCCCCAGGTCAGAAAGCGTTGCCGCCAGACCGGGGTCATCTCGATCAGCTTGTTGGCGTTGACGATAGCGTTGTCGAAAGACAGCGCGATCTCAAGACTGGCCAGGACAATGCCCACCATGAGGAAAGACATCGTGCCGCCTACCGTGCCCGTGGTGGCCCAGCCCAGCCACCCGGACAGGAAGATGCCCACAGCGGTCGTGATCAGCGGCCATTTCAGATAGGAAGCGACAGAGCGCGGTGCAGAGTTCATGCGTTATTCTCCGGCCATGACCTTGGGCAGCCACAGCACCAGTTGCGGGAAAGAAAACAGAAGGATGAGGCCGAACAGCTGCACGAGCATGAACTGCATCATGCCCAGGTAGATGTCCCGCAGGTCCCAATTCGGCACGACACCTTTCAGGAAATAGGCTGAAAGGGCCACGGGTGGTGATAGCCACGCCGTTTGCAAGTTCACCGCAACAAGTATCCCGAACCAGATCAGGAAGTCATAGGTGCTTTCGAAACCTGGCAAATCCAGCGCGATCACCGTCGGCAGCAGGATCGGTACAACGATCAAAACAATCGGCACCCATTCCAGCGGCCAGCCCAGCAGGAAGACCAGCGCCATGATCAGGATCAGCACCATGTAAGGCGACATATCCAAAGCCAGCAGCCCGTCGGTCAGCATTTTGGGTGTTCCCAGGCTTGAGAACTGCGCGCCAAAGAAGTTGGACGCGGCGACCAGGAACATGATCAGCACCGTGATTTCCAAGGCCTTGACCAGGCAATCCATGAAGCCACCCAAGCTGAACTTGCGATACCCTATCGACAACAGGATCGACCCGAACGCCCCCATGGCGGCGGCTTCGGCCGGGGTTGCCAGACCCAACAGGATCGAACCCAACGCAAAGCTGATCAGGATGGTCGGCGGCATCAGCCCCCGGAAGAACTCGTCCCACAGATCCGAGAAGTAGAACTGTTCTGCAGCGTCAGCGCGGAAGATTGGCAGGACCAGCACGCCTGCGATGCCCATCAGAACCAGCCAAATAATGGTGATGACCGTGGCAGTTCCTGACAGTTCACCGCCCACAAGCGCTATGATCGAGATCAGCATCTGCCCGCCAATGGCGACGGGTGCCGCGATGCGCAGGATGCTCAGATGCTTGTAGGCCATATAGGCCACGCCCAGCGCCGCCAGCGTGGCGATCAACCCGGCAAACGGGAAAAACCCGGCAAACATACCGCCCAGTGCCCAGCCGAAGACCCGACACACGGCCAGCACACCAACCGAGATCAACACGACCTCAACCCCATATCGGTTCGAGGTCACGGGCTGGTCCTCTTCGGACAGGATCGGGCCGAGGCTGGGGTTCAACCAACAGCGTCCAAGCGTGTAGAGCAGATACAGCGAAGCCAACAGGGCGCCGGGGATAAAGGCCGCGCGAAACAGATCCAGAACCGAAACCTCCAACACCGGCCCCATGACGATCAGCATGATCGACGGCGGGATCAGGATGCCCAGCGTGCCGCCCGCGGTAATCGACCCGGCAGCCAGCTGGACGTTATAGCCCGACCGGCTCATGGTTGCGCCGGCCATGATCCCAAGGATCGTGACGGAGGCCCCGACAATACCAGTCGCCGCCGCAAAGATGGTCGAAACGACAAGAACGGCGATATAGAGCGCGCCGCGCACCCGGGCCATGATCATCTGGATCGACCCGAACAATCGCTCCATCAGCCCGGCCTGTTCCATGACGATGCCCATCAACACGAACAGAGGCACTGCCATCAGCTGATCGTTCAACATGGTTGAGTTGGTGTTCAGCGTCATCAGCAAGGTGGTCAATTTGAAGTTTGCCCCCCAGATGCCGAAGACGAAAGCCAGGAAGATCAGCGTGAACGCAATCGGGAAGCCGATAAAGATCACGAACAGCATCGCCCCAAGCATGATCAGGCCAATGGTGGGTTTCGACAGGTTCGGACGGGCCTTCATAACATCGGTGAACCATTCCCCACCGGGCACCAGCTGTGGCGCAAAGACCGCAAGGACCAGCCAGGTCAGGGCCACCAGGTAGAACGGCAGCGCCATGACGAATTTCCGCTCACGCTCTTTCCCCATCTTGTGGAAGGCACGGAAAATTTCAGGGATACCCTGCAACAGCAGCAGGAAGCCGCCCACCGGCATCGCCGTCCGTGCAGGCCACAAAAGCGGCCCCCAGGCACTGTCGATGGCCATGGTTTCGCTGGTGGAATAGGCCAGCCACCAGAACTGAGCGGACACCACCGTGAAGAAGATCATCGAAGGGATGAAGAACAGCAGATACAGCAACGCATCCACGGTGGCCTGTGTCTTGGGCGACCAGGCGCGGTACAGGAAATCGGCCCGGATATGCACTCCACGCATCAACCCATAGCCAGCAGCCGCCATGAACAACACGCCAGCCAGCATTCGGCTGGTGTCATAGACCCATAGCGTCGGCCCCAAGCCCAGGGATCGTGCCAGATCCTCGAACCCGGCATCGGCTAGGATGGCGAAAGAGTTGCGCGAGAACACCTCGTACACGACAACCGCGATCAGGGGCACCATCAGCAGGGCGATGATTTGACCGGCACGATAGTTGATCAGGTCGATGGCGCCTGTGATGGGACGCTGCCAGGGCGTCATGTCCGGTGGTGTTTCACCCGGTTTTTCAGCCCGGCGTTCAGCGATCAGCTCGTCGGCGATCTCCAGCTCGTCTGGATTGACTTCGTCAGCCATTGCGGTGGTTCCCCCCATTCAAAAACAGCCCTCTTTCATGGGGCGGCTTGCCAATACGGGGAAGCGAAGGGCGAACCGCCCCGGATCGGGTCCGGGGCGGGCAGTGGTTACTTCAACGTGTCGGCAAAGGCCCGACCCAAACCGGCATTCGAGGTCTGCGCCCCGGCCCAGAACGGCACTGCGACTTCGGCAAAGGCGCGCTGCGACGCCCAGACCTCGGCAAAGAACTCGTTCTCGTCCGCGGCTGCCTGCAGCGCTTTGGCTGCCGCCGCGGAATACTCGGTGAAGTAATCCGCAGGCGTGTCTTCCAGGATCACACCGTGGTTTTCGGTCAGATCCTTCAACGCCTTGCCGTTTTCATAGATCCGATAGGACATGGACTTGGACAGCGACGCGTTTGCTGCAACTTCCAGGGCCTTTTTCTCGATATCCGAAAGGCTGTTATAGAAGTCGAGGTTCACATACATGTCGGCGTTCACGACAACCTGGTGAAGACCCTGCAGGTAGTAATGCTTGAGCACCTTCTGGAAGCCAAAGACCGAGTCCGGCTTAGGGCAGCACCATTCGGCCGCGTCAATCGTGCCTTTTTCCAGTGCTGGCAGGATGTCACCGCCGCCCATCGCAACGGCCGGGATTCCAACATCGGCATAGGCTGCACCCACCATGCCCGGCGGGGCGCGGAAGCGCATCTGGCGGAAGTCATCCATTGACTTGATCGGCTCGGGGAACCAACCCAGTGCCTCGGGACCCACGGGTTGCAGCATGAAGCCCTTGACGTTCACGCCCATCTCGCCCCACAGGCGGTCATACAGTTCCTTGCCGCCGCCATATTGGAACCAGCTCAGGAACGCGATGTTGTCCATGCCGACCCCGGCACCCGCAACAGGCGCGCCAAACAGGTTCGCCGCGACGTGCTTGCCGCCCCAATAGTGGGTCCAGGCAAAGCCACCTTCGACAAGACCGGCATCCACCGCGTCCATGATGTCGCGCGGTCCCACAACGGCACCGGCAGGCAACACTTCGATGGTGAGTGATCCACCGGTCAGGGCTGCAACGTCCTTGCCGAATTCATTCAGCATGAACACTTCGTCAGCGGTGTTCGGCAGCACAGACTGGATGCGTAGCACTTTCTCAGCCATTGCACTGCTGGCCATCAGTGTGAACGCCGCCACACCAGTCGCCAGTGTTTTCAGTTTGAACATGTCTTTCCTCCCTTTTTTGCCCTCTCAATTGTGATCGTTGTCCCCGGGGGCGAAGGCTCGGCCCGGGTTCATGTCCTTCACGCTCGGGTGCCTCTCTCCTTTCCTTCTGATCTTCCTATGGGTTCGATGCGGGTCATGACCGGGCGTCCTCCAACACCATGTCGCTAACCTTTTCGCCGATCATGATCGCCGGGGCGTTCGTGTTTCCGCTGACGATGAGCGGCATGATCGACGCATCCGCCACGCGCAATCCGGCTACGCCCCTAACGCGCAGGCGGGGATCGACCACCGCCCGGTTGTCGATGCCCATTTTGCAGGTTCCTGTTGGATGGTAGATCGTGACCGCCGTCTTTCGAGCCCAGTCGAGTGTCGCATCGTAGTCGTCCATACCGACCCCTGAACCCGGTGCGTGTTCTTCGGTGATATGGGATTTCAGAGGCTCGACCTGAGCGATCTTGCGCGCGATCTGGATGCCTTTGACGATCGTGCGGCAATCGGTTTCCGTATTCAGATAATTCGGATGGATTTCCGGGTGCGCGTCCATGCTGGAGGAACTCAGCGTCAGATGGCCGGCGCTTTCCGGACGCAATTGCAGAACAGATGCAGTGAACGCGGAAAATTTGTGTGCGCCTTCGGCCGGGCTGTCGGCGCTGAAGGGCTGGATGTGGAACTGGATGTCAGGCGTTTCCAGATGCGGCTCCGTTTTCAGGAACCCGGTGCCCAGGCTGGCGGCCATGGTCATCGGCCCGCGTTGGGTCAAAGCGTATTGCAGCGCAATCATGCCCTGCTTGAACAAGTTCGATGTTTCCACGTTGATCGTGCTGAGATCGGTCTTGAAAACGGGTCGCGCCTGCAAATGGTCCTGCAGGTTCTTGCCCACCCCCTTGAGTTCGACCTGCATGTCTATCCCATGCGGACGGATGTCATCGGGATCGCCAATCCCTGACAGCATCAGGATCTGAGGGGATCCGATGGCGCCGGCCGAAAGAATGACTTCGTGACGGGCCCGGACGTCCTGGAACTGCCCTTTGATACGGGCCCGTACTCCGACGACACGGCCCTGATCAAGCACAAGCTTTTCGGTTTGCGCGTCAGTCAGAATTTCCAGATTCTGTCGCCCCTTTGCGGGTTTCAGATAGGCCACCGCCGAAGAGCAGCGCCGACCGCCTTGCATGGTCAGTTGGAAGTACCCAACACCTTCCTGATCGGCCCCATTGTAGTCAGGGTTGCGCCGATAACCGGCTGCGACCGCCGCATCGACCCACTTGTCGACCACCTCGCGGCTCAGCCGCGAATTCTGTACAGACAAAGGTCCATCCTTGCCTCGCAGATCGTCGGAATTGTCGCCCTCCCAGTTTTCTGCACGTTTGAACAGGGGCAGCACATCGTCCCAAGACCACCCGGTACAGCCCATTTGGGCCCAGCCGTCGTAGTCCTGCTTTTGACCGCGAACATAGAGCAGCCCGTTGATCGAACTGGACCCGCCCAGAACGCGCCCGCGCGGCCAGGGGATCGACCGTCCGGCTATGCCCGGATCGGCCTCGGTCCGGTAACGCCAATCGGTGCCGGGGCTGCCCATCGTGCGGAAATATCCGACCGGAATATGGATCCATGGATTGGTATCACGAGGGCCGGCTTCGAGCAGTGCAACTGTATATCGACCGCTCTCGGATAGGCGGTTTGCAACAGCACATCCGGCGGATCCTGCACCCACTATTACGAAGTCGAACTCCATTTTCCCCCAAAAGATCAAAAATTGAGACTATTATTCCCGTTTTTTAACGCTACAGTGATTCGTACCCAAAGCAACAAACAATTTGAACAGGCCGGACCCATGGCTACTGCAGAACGCATTCCCACGAACCTCAGAACCTTGTTGATCCTGGAGATCCTGGGGAAAAGCGATCAGCCGATGACAGCGACCGAGATCAACGCGTTTTTGGGGCTTCCCAAACAGACAGTGCATCGGCTTTGCGCAACGCTGGAGGAGAACGGTTTCATCATCCGGCATGGCAATTCCCGCCACTACCAGGTGGCACGTCGCCTACGCGAATTGGGTTCGGGGCTCCTGCACAATTCCCGCGATCACATTGCCAGGCGCCAAATCCTGCTGGATGTTGCGCGCGAGGTGCGCGAGACGGTGAATTATGTCATCCCCGAAGAGGCCGGGATGCGATATCTGGACCGGGTCGAAACTGACTGGGCGTTCCGTATCCAATTGCCAGTGGGGACTAATGTGCCCTTTCATTGCACCGCCAGTGGCAAGTGCTTTCTGGCCAGCCTGGCACCTAAAGCCCGGGCGCAGTTGGTATCGTCACTGACGCTGACCCGGATGACCGGGGCCACTCATGTCGCGGCCGAGCCCTTGTTGGAAGAACTCAAACAGATTGCCAGACAGGGTTATTCCCTGGATCAGGAGGAGTTTCTGGACGGCATGGTCGCCATTGCCGTTCCGGTCACAGATCCGTCAGGGCGGTTCGTTTCAGCGCTCGCCTTTCATGGCCCGACACAAAGAATTTCTATCCCTGAAGCTATCCGCTGCAAGGAGATGCTGCAGGCATCAGCTATCCGACTGCGGGACGCTCTTTTCGGGACTGAATGAAGGCACTCCAACGGTTGATCGACCTAACTCGGAAGACCGCAAACATACTGGCGGGTGCCTTCCATTCTGCTTGTCATGCCGAGCTTCGGGTCTTCACACCCTGCCTCCCGATGGTGGCTGAATTACGTCGTGAGATCGGAGCTGTTTCCGAGCGAGATTTGAGGCCGATTTGGATCGGCAGGGATCTTTTGAAGCGATGGCGTCTGGAGCCTGTGGTTAGACGCAATACCGTATCCCGACTTTGAACTCGGGTGAGAACAAATCGGTCCGCTTGTTTGTCCAACCGATATCGTTTGAATGCCGACAGGGGGTCTAGGACCAGATCCCTCCAGCGCGCTCGAAGATCCAGAAAATTGCTACTGCTGAAGAGACCCCGGCCACCGCTCCACTGGAGACCGTCCAAACAAATCGAGGTCTGGTACGCAGAAAAACAACAAAGGGCCAGATGACCAAGACAATCATCAATTGGCCGATTTCGACGCCGATGTTAAAGGCCAACAGGCTCTGCCAAACATTCGGGGCGTCAACCTGCAAAATATTGTGCAGCATGAAAGAGAACCCGAACCCGTGCAGCAGGCCCAGTCCCGCATTTATCATCAGGCCGTAACTGTCTGAACCAAGATCGGCCCGCCGCCGTTGTTTTACTGCGTCGGCCGCAACCA
Source organism: Paracoccaceae bacterium (assembly GCA_014872875.1). Classification (GTDB taxonomy): domain Bacteria; phylum Pseudomonadota; class Alphaproteobacteria; order Rhodobacterales; family Rhodobacteraceae; genus Aliisedimentitalea. Next base: position 262,165 of record WKFI01000011.1, on the reverse strand, counting down.
GGATTATCGAGATCGCAATTGCCGTTTCGACTGCCGGTATGAACCATGCGCCTTGCGGAGCGAGCCCGAAGAATCCTGCGATTAACGTCACTGTGTGGCCATCGTGAACCCCGTGACGCGGCCAATCAGGCTGCGGAGGCTGGCAGCGCCGATGATCATGCAGAGTACGAACAAGACGTGATCGAGGCCTTCCGGAATGTGCCGGATTCCTTCGATCAAGAACGTACTGGCGGCGGCCACAGGTGACCCTGACACGGTGATTGGTTCCAGCAACAGACCCTGGGCCCTGTAGGTGCGTACATCGTCGTCCTGGTAGTTAAGTATCAGATTGGCCGTTTCGTCTTGTCCCTCAAGACCCGGATTATTTGTCATTTCCAATTGATAGGTCTGAACGGGCGACGGACTTGGAACCCAAAGGTGAAGATCTACGACTGCGTCGCCAACATAAATCTCGTTCCCAGTTGCAGGATAAACCTGCCGGATCGTCAACGCCTGCACGGCCTCTGCTTGCGAGGCAAATCCCGGTTCCACACCGATGGGTGCGACACGAACGGCTTTGATCTCCACCGGCAACACATGTCCTTCGGTACTCAGGACAAGCGCGTCGGCGGCCAGCTTGCCCAGCATCAACGGGTCCGCCTGTAGCGCGGTCCAATCCACCAGGTGCATCAGCAGACCGTTTTCCATGCGGTTTGTGGTCAGCGGCGCAGGCACAGGAATTCCGTCCGGACCCAAAGGGCCGACCTGTTCGGCTACCAGGTATGGCATGGGCGTGCGCATGTAGATGCTGAGCCCGCCTTCTTCATGCACGACGTGCAGTATTCGAACATTCTGATTGAGGTTGAAATGGGCGCTTGCGAGGCTTGGTAACCAAAGGCCCAGCAGTGTCAGAGGGAGAAAGATCAGGCGCAGCATGGTGCTAGTCTCCTTTGATCAGATTGGGTCCGCCCGTAGGATGGTCAGGCCAGTCAACATCCACGCTCCGTTCATGGCTGAGATTTCGGCGAGCGCTCGATAAGTGATTTGCCGTGTGTGTGCGTGGCCCCAATGGCCACCCGTCACCGTCGCGGTCCACCGGACGATGATCGGTTGACTACCTTCGTCCTGCTTTGTGCCGAGGTCGCCGATTGTCACGTCCTCGATACCGATAACGCGGGTGCTGGCGCCTGATGGCAAGCGCACCGACAACCCACGACGGATTTCATCCCCGACGCTGGTCAGAGCATGTGTTGGTACAAACGGTTTCAACGCTTTCTCAAACGACCCGTCATGCGTTTCGAGCAAGGCTACGCCAGCATTTTTGACCAGATCGGCAACCACAGGTCCGGCCTCGGCCTTGCTGAGGTCGGGAGGGCCAAAAAGTTGTAGGGCAGAGGTCACAGGTGAGGCCGACAGGGACAGGCCCAGGGCAATTGCGAAACCTGCCAATCCTGTCGCCAATCGCGAAGCACGAATTGCCCAAACCAAAAGACCAAAACCGAAAAGGGCAAGCGCCACGGAAAGCAAAGGCGCTTGTAGCGTGGTCGCTGTGGTTACAGGCACCGATGAGGTTTGTAGTGGCTTCCATGTTTTCAGGTGGTTGGTCCAGATTACCTCGGGGTCGTTTTGGCGGGCTTGGGCGGGAACTGCCCCCGCCGGATCGGTCAGGGTCACCGGTACCGCCTCAAGACCATTTGGAAAAAGATCCCAGCGCATCTGCACCTGATCTGGCAGCCTATGTTGGGGGTAGGTTACGATTACGCCCAGTAAGGTGGTCCTGCGAAGCGTGATGATGTCATCCGGTAGGACTGTCAGTCCCTCGGCTCCGACGGTGATCCGCGATACGTCAACACTTTGCGGTGTCACGGACGTGCCATCGACAAGGATCGGGTTCTTTTCGGTAAAAAAGGAACTGGCGCGCTTGGCAATCATCCTCATTTCAGAGGATCCAACCTTCGTCGTGTTCCCGAATTCAAGTTCGACCCAATTCTCCAGATCACCCAGTCGAAGAATGATCTCGTGACGCACTTCGCGGGGCTCGACCGAGATGAAGGACATCAAAGGAGACGCGTGATGACGGGTCAGGTTGGGGTTGTCGAAACGCGAGAACCATGGATCTTCCCAGTTCAGCCGCAAGCTTTCCCGTTGTGACAGATATCGGTAGTCGGTCACCGGTATGCCCATATGCGTGACCATTACACCGATCGAGGCCGTGGGACGACCAGATCGATCCATGGGTGGTTCGATTTCGATACTTTCGGGTTGGTTTGCAAAGATATAGTCCAGCTCGGCAGAAACGACGTCGGCGCTGCGCGGCTGAGGCAGGCCATAAGCAGTCGCGGCGGTCCGACGGGCTTTGCGGGGACGCAGTTCGGCCCGTCGTGTCACGGGGGTGACTGCGTTGCCGTTGACCCAGACCTTCATGGTGCGTCCTGTTCTCGCTGCCAGGCTTTGACCAGGTTCGGTTTCGGACCCAACGAAGATCGGGAAATCGGAACGGTCGATTTCAAGACTGACACGCACCCGATCCTCAAGAACCGTGACATCAGCAAAATTGGGGGCGGTTTCACCACCAAAGGGTGAAACCAGATCGGCCAGCGCACCGGAACATGCCCAGCACACTCCAATCAGACAGAACGAAAGAAAACGCAGACAAAACATGATCTTGATCCACACGCACAGGAATACCCCGGCGTCGAAGGAACGCCGGGGCAAAGAGACTATTCGTCACCCGGATACGGGAATTCCTGGCCCAGAGCTTCCGAGGCCTCTTCGAAGATCGGACGCAAAACGTCGTCGACATCGTCAAAGCCTCCCTGCGTGAAGTCAGAGAACTGCATGGCTTCAAGGGGCACACCGGATCGTTCGGCAAACTCTTCCCGGTCATCCAGTGACGGTACTTCGGCCGGTGCTGCCAACGGAGGTGACCACGTGCGCTCCTCGGTCACGGCCATCCGGACGGTTATGTCATCCTTGGTGACGTTCCAGACCATGAAATCGTCCGCCATGCTGAGCGGTCCGTCATAGGTCTTGCGGATCCGTTCATAGACCGCGGTGGTCGTGTCGAAGTCATTGAAGAAATGATATGCGACCGCCATGCGAGGCCGAATGTCGCTCATCACCTTGCCTAAAGCCTCCGGCGCTGTGTGCACCTACGTGCCGACAAGCAAAGCCGATTCAGGCGTGAATTTCATCTTGTTTACCAGATCCGGTACAGCGATGAAGCATTCGTGGATCGCGATGTCGGCGTCCTTGGCATATTCCTTGAACCATTTGTTGGGGTAAGTGTCCGAGCTGAAGACAAATTTCAGATCGTTCCATTCAAGCGAATAGCTCACCGCGCCGTCGATCGAATGGATGGCCGGGAATGTCCGGATAATCACACCATTCTCTTCATATACCGGCTCATTCTCCAGCTTGTAGTCAAACTCGTTCACCTCCATGGAGTAGCCACGGAAATCCACATTCCCTGCGCGTCCAGCAAGATCCCAGGTGAGCATCTTCTGCATGTGTTCCAGGGCATAGGCTGTTCCCAGCTCCGGGGCAGGTCCGGACGGCCCCCAAACGCGCAATGGTACATTACGTCCCATCAGGGCACCGCCGATGAACAAATCATGCAGCGCGCCAAAATGGTCCGTGTGCAAGTGTCCGATGAAGACCTTGTTGAGGTAGTTGTATGGGATCTGAAGCGACGAAATGCGTTCCGCGGATCCGGACCCGATGTCGAACAGGAACTTGTCGCCGTTGCCCAACTCGACCAGGAAACAGGCTGCGGCCTGTGCTGCCCGCGTGGTGGGCATCCCCGTGCCGCAAGCGATCACGCGCATCTCATCTTCTGCCAAGTCTTCACTGTTGGGGTAATAAACGTCGCGATGACGATCGCGTACCATGGTCGGAGAAACCTCGACGTCGCTTTCCTGCGCATAGGCTGCTCCGACAAGGCCGAAGCCGTTCCATGTGCCTTGTGTATCACCCGGAGATGACATCCACGCTCCGAAGGCGATGCCGGCGATGAAGCAAATCGGCTTCTTGGGGAATGATCTTGGAAGTCTCATGTCATGTGTCCTCCTGTCTCACGTCGCCGAACCACCGGACGGAATTCGCGGCTCTGTCGCGACACAAACGTTGATGTCCACAGCTTCCCGGACAAACGGCGTCCGCGTAATGGTGTTACGGTGAAATGGACGTGACTCACGTGGGAGACATCTGTGATAGTGTTGTAAATATTGGTGTTAACCGGTTGTCACGATTAGCGTTGGATTTGATTAATGGTCTCTGCGAAAGCAAAAGAAGACGCATTGCAACGCGTGCTTGCATCCGATCTCGTGGACGCGAGCGGCCGCATTGGCGCGTTCCTGAGCTATGTGATCAGCGAAGAGATTCAGGGCCGGGGGGACGCAATCCGCGGAAAGACGATCGCTCAGGACGTCTATGATCGGGCACCGCAGGATCACGGTGACGCCGACAATGTCGTGCGCGTAGATGCCCGAAGACTGCGCCAGACTCTGGACCATTATTATGCCACCCAAGGCGATGATGACCCTGTGCGGATCCACATGGATCCCGGCAGTTATTGTCCAAGCTACGAGGTTGTTAACCCGGTGCAGGACCCGGCGGAAACACGCCCGCGGACCCCGTATTTGGCCTATGGCGCGTTGTTTGGCCTTGGCGCTATTGTGGGCGGTGCTGCAATGTTGGGGCTGTCTTTTGCCATGCCGCAACAAAACGCCCCGGTGGTTGTAGCAGCCTTTCCGGGCGCTGGCGTTCCGGAACGTACGTTCAGCATGGCCGAACGGAGTGCCATCCTGCAAAAGTCACCTGCGATGCTCGAAGCGATTACCTTGGCCGAGCAGGGCCACCGCATGATTTTTCCAGTTTTCGACGCCCCGCGCCAAGTGCTTTTAGCCTCAATTTTTCAAAGGGTTATCGAGCTGGGTCCAGATTTTTACGGCGGGTACGCGGGATTGGCCCATGTCCTGAGCATCCGTGCGCTGGTCACTGCGGATGCCGAAGCTCGCACTGCTTTCTTGACCCAAGCTCAAAGCGCTGCAGATCAAGCCCTCAGGCTGGCTCCGGCCGAAGCTAGAACTCAAATGGCCCAGGCCCTTGCTGTATTTGCCGCTGGCGATCGGGAGGAAGCCCTGCGTCTGGCTGAACTGTCCGTTGAGTTGGCACCCATGGACGGGCAATTGTCTGACTTTCTCGGGACAATCGCCCTGTTCTCGGGGCAAAATGAACGCGCGGTCGCAGCGTCAGAGAACGAAGCTTTGCGCGAAAGCGGCTCTCAGAGATTTGCGAACCGAAACATATTTGCGGCCGCCAGTTTCCATTTGGGTAATTACAGGGATACGACACGCGCGTTTAATGAGGCTGCCGCCCTTGGGGATCCGATCTGCGCGCTTTCCTTCGCCTATCATGTCGCAGCTTTGCAAGCTCTAGGGGACATCAAAGCCGCTGAACGCAAGCTGCAACAGTTGGAACAATCATGGCCGGACGCCTCTATTGCGAACAGTCTTTTTGGAATCCATGGCGACACGGCACCGGCCGAGGATGTGCTGCAGCGGTTGCGGGACGCTGGTTGGCGAGACGGGTAGTGAAGGCCCAATTGGTCCAATGGAGCATCCTGACTGCAATCTTGAAAGCCTGTTGTGGGTTGGTCGCTGTCGGGATTGTCCCGTCGGTTGCCGTGGTCGTCTTTCCTATAGAGCCGAGTAAGCAAGCAGGTCTGTCTGACGATGGCTTTAGGTGATTGCGTCGCGCCAGGAGACGCATTTTGAAGATGTTCGTCATTTGACCGGCTCTAACGCGAGACGGGAAACCGTGTTCTTTAGACAGACTGCAGTGACGGCCGATATGGCAAGATCTCACGTGCGCCCAAATTGGCATTGCCGCCGAAAATCTGGATTGCAGTGAAAGAAAACAGTCTCTGAAACGTGGCAAGAAGCATCACGGCGACTGATCTGAGAAACAAAAAAAGGCCCGCTCAGGGGCCTTGTTTCATTGGTCGGAGTGGCGAGATTCGAACTCACGACCCCTGCCTCCCGAAGACAGTGCTCTACCAGGCTGAGCTACACTCCGACCGTGGCGCGTCGTTTATACCTGACTCGGCGGGTTTGCAAGGCCAATAGTGTTGGCCGGGTGAATTTCTATCGCGCTTGCGGGGCGCCCGGGTCGAAGGCAGACTGACCTCGAATTGCGAGGTGAAATGTCCGAAGAAATCTATTTGGTTCTGGGCGGTGTGGGGATGTTCCTTTTGGGAATGAAGCTCATGACCGGCGCGTTGAAGGAAGCAGCCGGCAGCAATCTGCGCGACTGGCTGAGCCGTTTCACAACGACCCCCCTGCGCGGGGTGGCAACGGGTGCTGTGGCAACGGCCATCATTCAGTCGTCGAGTGCCACGACCGTAATGACCGTCGGGTTTGTCGGAGCCGGTTTGTTGACGTTGGCCCAATCGTTGGGGGTCATCTATGGGGCCAATATCGGGACCACGGCGACGGGTTGGTTGGTGTCGCTGCTGGGTTTCAAGATGGAGCTGGACACCGTGGCCATGGTGGTCCTGCTGCCTGCTGCGCTGGCGGACCTTTTGACCAAGGGTTTGTGGGCGCGCATCGGACGCGTCGTAGCCGGGCTGTGCCTGCTTTTGATCGGCCTGGAGCTCATGCAGGATGGGATGAAGACCCTCACGGCCACGGTCAGTTTCGCGTCCCTGCCGTCCCAGGGGTTCGGGGGGCTGCTGATACTGATTTTGGCGGGGGCCGGATTTACCGTGCTTGTGCAATCCTCCAGCGCGGCGATTGCCTTGGCCCTGGTGTTGCTGGAGAGCGGAGCAATCGGTATCAACCAAGGCGCCGCGATGCTGATTGGTATGAATATAGGTACCACGGCGACGGCAATGCTGGCCTCGATCGGCGGGTCGCGTCCGATGCGTCAGACGGCTGTTGCGAATTTACTGTTCAATCTTGCCACGTCCTTCATCGCCTTTCCGATCGTTCTCTTCGGTGCTGACGGGTTGACGGGATTGGCCGAAACAACCGATCCGTTGACAGCGCTTCTGCTGTTTCATCTGGGCTTCAACCTGGTCGGCACGCTTGTGTTTCTTCCCTTGACGCCCGCCTTTTCAGCGCTGATCCACAGGCTTGTGCCCGATGAGACGCCAGAGGCGTTGGTGTCGTTGGACGCCGCGCTGTTGCAGGATTCCGGTGTCGCTTTGGTGGCGGCACAGGCCGCAGCGGAAACCATCGCGCGGCATGTGTTCACGGCGCTGAGCGATGCACTCAGCCCAACCCCGGACTATCGCAAACTGTCGACGTTGAACCGGGCCGAGAGCGCCCTGGACGACTTGCAGGAATTTCTGGCGGATATCCGACTGCCTGAGGACCGTCCAGCGGAGGAAATGGTCTACTCAGCTCTGCTGCATGAAACGGATCACCTGCTCCGCCTGTTGGAGCGCGCAAGGCAGACGGCGCGGATCGAGACGCTGTTGGACGATCGGATCCTGTTGCGGCCTGCGGTTGCGGTCGGTGCCGCGCTGGGCCGACAACCGGCGGCATCGCTTGATCTGCGCGATACTGAGCGGTTGGCACGGCTGCACGGGCTGGTGGTGCACCGCAAAGCCCGCCACCGCCGGGCTTTGCTGCTGGCAGAGCATGCCGGGATCTACTCATTGCATGACGTGTTCGCCCACACGGATGCGATGCGATGGCTGGAGCGAACATTGCACCACGGCGAAAGAGTAATGCACTACAACCGACTGGCGGAACAGGGGCTGCCCCCGTCAAAGACCGCCGCAAAATGAAAACGCCCTCCGACGGGGAGGGCGTTTTGCACAGAGTTACAGACTTCAACCGAGATCAGAGGCTGGCATCCAGAGCGGCCAAGATCACGTCGCCCATCTCGGAGGTGGATACTGGCTGTACGCCTTCTTCACCCAGCAGGTCGGCGGTGCGGACTCCATCTGCCAGAACCTTTTCGACCGCAGCTTCCAGGCGGTCCGCTTCGCTGCCCTGATCAAAGCTGTAGCGCAGCGCCATGGCGAAGCTGAGGATACAGGCGATCGGGTTGGCTTTGCCCTGACCGGTGATGTCGGGGGCGGAACCGTGCACGGGTTCATACAGCGCCTTGGGGCGGCCGTTTTCCATCGGAGCACCCAGGCTGGCCGATGGCAGCATGCCCAGCGAACCGGTCAGCATCGCAGCGCAGTCGGACAGAATGTCGCCGAACAGGTTGTCGGTCAGGATCACGTCGAACTGTTTCGGTGCGCGTACCAGCTGCATGGCGCCATTGTCGGCATACATGTGCGACAGCTCGACCTCGGGGTAGTCGGCCGCCACGCGGGTCACGACTTCGCGCCACAAGATGCCGGATTCCATCACGTTGGCCTTCTCCATCGAGCAGACCTTCTTGCCCCGACGCATCGCCAGCTCAAACGCGCTACGGGCCACGCGCTCGATCTCGCTTTCGGTGTAGCGCTGGGTGTTGATTCCGACGCGTTCATTCCCTTCTTCGAAGATACCGCGCGGTTCACCGAAATAGACACCCGAGGTCAATTCGCGCACGATCATGATGTCCAGACCGGCGACGATGTCCTTTTTCAGAGACGAGAAATCCGCCAGCGCGTCAAAACACTGTGCCGGGCGCAGGTTGGCGAACAGGTCCATTTCCTTGCGCAGACGCAGCAGGCCGCGTTCGGGTTTCACGCTGAAGTCCAGATCGTCGTATTTCGGGCCACCCACGGCACCCAGCAGAACAGCATCGGCATCCTGAGCTTTGGCCATGGTGTCGTCGTGCAGCGGCACGCCATGTGCGTCATAGGCGGCGCCGCCGACCAGATCTTCGCTCACGTCGAACTTCAGATCGCGCTTTTCACCGAACCAGTCGATGATGCGGCGGACTTGGGCCATGACTTCGGGGCCAATGCCGTCACCGGGCAGAATCAGAAGGGAAGGATTCGACATGCGGAGATCTCCTTGAAAAAACTCCCCGTGGGCGTACAGCGGTGACTGCCGGTGGTCAATGTCCGTCCCCCTGTAAATAAGGCATTTCAGCAGGAATTACGTCGTTTCGCGCGGCCGCTGACACAGCTAGCGTTGGTCCTTCAGCCCTTGGACCAGCAGATCCCAGACCCGCGCAACCCGGGGAGTGTGTCGCAGCTTGGGGTGGGCAGCCAGCCAGACGGGCAGGGGCGGGATGTGGATACCCAAGTCCAGCTCCTCGACAAGGGGGTCTGACACCGCGACACCACGTTGCGAAAATCCGATCCCGCATCCCGCGCGGACCAGTTCCCAATAAGCGGATTGGTTGTCACAGCGGACGGCAAAGGCATCGCGCGTTATCTCCCACCCCATATCGCGAATGGTTTGCAGGATCAGCTCATTGCCATCATAGCCCACCAGATCGTGCTGCCACAGTTCCTCTGGCTGCTCGGGTCGTCCGGCCCGGTCCAGATAGGATTTGGCAGCAAAAATACCCAGTTCCAAATCGGTGATATGGCGGGCGATCACTTCCAGCTGCGTGGGGCGGTACATACGCACGGCGATATCTGCAGCGCGGAACAATAGGTTCTGCGTGCTGTCGGATGGCACCAGTTCGATCTGGATGTCAGGCTCTTCCTCGCGCAGCCGGGCCAGCAGGGGCGGCAGCAGATGATGCGAAGCAAAGACGCTGGCCGTGATCCGAACGGTTCCCGCCAGTTTTTCCGCCTCACCCATGGCGGTTAGTGTGAAGCTGTTGACCTGTTTGGCTATGTCCCGCGCGACGGGTAACAACCGTTGGCCGGCCTCACTGGGCTGCAATCCCTTGGGGTGCCGGTCGAATAGGCGCGTCTGGAGTGAGGTTTCCAGCGTTTGGATGTGCCGTCCCAAGGTCGGTTGGCTCAGCTGCAAAGCCCTGGCAGCTGCCGAGAGAGATCCATGTTCGGCCACGGCAAGAAAGCTCTGGATCAGAGACCAATCGGTGAGGGCGGTAGAGTTGTCCATGCAAAAATGAATACATGGGCGCCGAATTCAAGCAATGGCGAAACGAATTTCTTTCAATAAGTCTGAGGTAGCAGATCGGATTGGAGGATAGGACATGACCCAAACGGTATTGATCTTGGGAGCCAGCGGCCGGTTCGGGCGCGCCGCGGACAAGGCGTTTTCGGACGCGGGGTGGCACGTGCTTCGTTTTGACCGGAAGCGGGACCAGCTGAGCCAAGCTGCCTGCGGGGTCGATGTCATCGTCAACGCTGCCAATATGCCCTACACGCATTGGGCGCGGGAGATGCAGGCGTGGCACACGCAGGTGATTGATGCGGCCAGATCCACCGGGGCAACCGTGATCGTTCCCGGCAATGTCTACGTGTTCGGACTGGAAAGCAGTGCGCCTTGGGGGCCGCAAACATCCCATGCGGCATCCAACCCGCTGGGACGGTTGCGCGTAGATATGGAGGCGGCCTATCGCGCATCGGGGGTGCGGACCATACTGCTGCGGGCGGGAGACTTTCTGGACACAAGCGCCTCGGGAAACTGGTTCGATGCCATCATGACAAAACGCCTGGGGCGGGGGATCTTCACTTATCCCGGAGCACCGGACGTTCCGCACAGCTGGGCCTATCTGCCGGACTTGGCACGCGCTTGTGTGGGTTTGGCCGAACGGCGGTCCGAGCTGCCGGTTTATGCGGATATTCCTTTTGCTGGCTATACGCTGACAGGGGCACAGATGCTTGCCGCCCTGAATCGTGTGTTGGCGCGGCCGGCGCATCTGCGCAGGATGTCGTGGCTGCCGATCCAACTTGCCCGTCCGGTCTGGCCCTTGGCACGGCATTTGCTCGAGATGCGGTATCTTTGGGACATGCCGCACTCGATGGATGCCGGGGTGTTGAAACGGCTGCTGCCGGAGTTCGTACCGACGCCGGTTGAGCACGCCTTGGCCAATGCAATCCCTGCCGGTCTGGCACGCCGGGGCCGGGAGGTCGGCAAAGTGGCGCAATGGGCCGAAGCCTGAACGTCAATGTACCGCCAGATCAACCCAAACCAGCCGGTGACGACTGGCGGTTTGGGCGATTTCGGCCATCGGGTCTTTATCCGGGGGCCAATACACCTCTGAGGCTGTCACGGTCAGATCCGAAGATGGCAGCACGTAGTCGACCCGAAACCGACCAATGCCGCGCCAATCCACGGTGTCCTGCGCATTAGGTGAACTGTGACCCTGATCGGGTGCAACAGCCGCGCCAGGGCTGGAAGGGTGAGGGTCTTGAAGACGTGGGTCGCTCAGCAGGGTCCGGATCGCCTCGGTCCGGCCATCGCTGTCTGCAGGGTCCAGATTGGCGCCGCCTGCAATAACAAAGGGCGCAGGAGGAGGCGGACCGAACTGACCATCCAGAACACGGGCCCAGAGCTGGATTTCGTCGTGATTGCGCCGCCCGTTGCGATCCTCCGGCCCGTCGAATACTGGCGGCCCGGCCTGGAAGGCCAGCACGGTTAGGACTGTGCCACTGTCCAACTGGATCGGAACGGCCCAATGCCCGACACTGGACAGGCGTTGGACGGCCAAAGCCTCGGCTGAGGGAAAGGGAGAACCGTCGGGATGGTTGGGTAGCAGAGCGTCGGGAAGATCGGACCAGAGGATCTGGCTGTAATCGCGCACCTCACCTGTCAGAATGGGATAGCGGGACAGGATCGCCATGCCGCCTTGGCCAGTAAAATACCCGAACCCCTGGGCATCCCCCGGGCCTCCGGTTCTGCCGTCGCCATCCAGATCCAGGGGCATTTCCTGCCCGCTGTTAGGTTTCAAGGCAAAGAGATGTGAGTAATGGTTTCCGGCCTCGCCCAGCCGGTCTGCCAGGGATTGCAATGTCTGGTTGCGAGCATCCCAATCCAGGCTCTGCAGCACCAGAATGTCTGGTTGTGCGGCGGCGATGACTTGCAAAACTGCCTCTGTCGCAGGGTCGGTGCCGCGGTTCAGATGTTTGAGGAGCAGGCCGGGCCCATCTTGGGCAAGCTCGGTATTGAAGCTGGCGATGCGTAGCGTGTCTGCGATGGATGGCGCGCCAAGAGCGGCGAAGAAAAGACAGGCTGCAAGCCAGGCTCTCATGCGGTTTGCATGGCCTCGGAATTGGCATAAGCCTTGCGTCGTTTTTCCTCGATCAAGTCGGCGATCCGCAGCATCGCCATACCGCGCATCAACATGGAAGCAGGCAGAAATGCCCAGGCCGCAATCGTCCAGATCATTGTGTGTGGCGGGATCAAAAGGGCGGGATCAACGATGTCTGCGGCCAGTTTCACGAAGGCCGGAATGGCAAAGGGCAGAAGGCAGCCCAACATGACATTGATGCGCCCGTCCCGATGCAGGCGATGTACCACGTCCCCACCGGTGGTCGGGTCGAAAAGCGGCAGGTTGACCCAGACGTTGAAGGCGCCGTTTGCAATCGGCCAGTTCAGAACCCGGATGCTGAATTGGAAGGACAGCACGGTGATCAGAGTGAACATGTAGGCCACCCCAGCGGCAGCTCGAGCGGTCTGGACGATTTCAATCGGGACGTTCTGGGGCAGCACCAGCAGCACCAAGCGGACCGGTGAATAGGGGAAATCGAGCAAGTTGCCCAGCAGGTAACCCAGACCTGAGAACAGCGCCGTCATGTTGGAAGGTTCATACATGTGCTTGGCGATCAGGCTAAGCGACAAGACAATCAGGAACAGGCTGACAAAGCGCATCCGGTTGATTGGTGGGGCGTCTCGGAATTCCACGAAGCTGGGAAAGGTCGAGGAATATTCGGCGATGGTCAACAGCGCGGCAAGAAGCGCCATCAGCGCAACCATTTCACCGGAGCGGATCGTGTAGTGCGGCAGCAGGATGGAAGGCATTGCAATCAGCAATGCAACCAATACTCCGCGAAGGACGGCGCCCAGTATGCGTGCAACCACTGCTCTCGATCCCTTCAAACTGGACAGGAGCGATACGTGCCGCGCCTTTGTTCCAACTTGATCTCACCTACGTTGGGGTGAGTGCCTCATTTTGGCCTTATTTGTGCAGGCTTTCGGAATCTCACTCAAGCAATTTACAGGGTTTAGGTTAAGAATTGCCGAATTTGGCGCTGCAACTGGTGCCGGATTGCATCATCAAGCGCAACAATTTCAAGGATTTGGACGGTGAGCCACAAGATGTGGGGTGTCAGGAGCGTCAGACCGCAAACAAAAAAAGGCCGCGCACGGGGCGCGACCCTTTTTTGAATTTTCTGCGATCCGCCTTAGCGGGTCGCCGTCAAACCCACGGACGTTCCTGCCCGGCCTTGGCTTCGAATGCGTCGATCGAGGCTGATTTTTCCAGCGTCAGACCGATGTCATCCAAACCGTTCAGCAGGCAGTGTTTCTTGAACGCGTCGACTTCAAAGGCGATAACGTCGCCGTCCGAGGTGGTGATCTCCTGTGCTTCCAGATCAACGGTCATGCGGGCGTTTTCGCCCTTTTCCGCGTCGGTCATCAGCATGTCTACCTGCTCTTGCGGGAGCACGATGGGCAGGATGCCGTTCTTGAAGCAGTTGTTGAAGAAGATGTCGGCAAACGAGGTCGAGATAACGCATTTGATGCCGAAATCCTTGATCGCCCAAGGGGCGTGTTCGCGCGAAGAACCGCAGCCGAAATTGTCGCCGGCGACAAGAATTTCAGTGTTGCGATACTGGGGTTTGTTCAGGACGAATTCGGGCAGCTCATTGCCTTGGCGATCGTAACGCATTTCGTCGAACAGGTTTACGCCCAGACCTGACCGCTTGATGGTTTTCAGGAACACTTTCGGGATGATCATGTCGGTATCGATGTTGACCAGCGGCATGGGTGCCGCGATGCCCTGCAGTTTTTCGAACTTGTCCATTATCAGACTCCTCGTTTTCGACCCACATCCGAGTGGGGTGCCCCGTCAGACGGGGCGTGATTTCCGTACACAGGCTGTGCACTGATCGTGCACAGCTGCGGTGTATGTTCGGCAACCCCAGGATGCGGATCGAAATCCGGTTCCGAATCAGGCTGCCGAGCTTTCCTTGTCAGCGCCGCGAACAAACAGCGCCATGAAGACCAGACCTAGGCCGTTGAACAACATCTCGATGCCCAGCAGAATTCCCAAGAGGTGCAGAAGCCATGCCGGTTCAGCGCTGGCATTGGACCAGATGACCCCGGCCAGGATCATCGACAGGATCCCTGAAATCAGGGTTGGCCAGAAGAATTGCGTGCCCCGCATCTGAAAGGACAGGATCACTCGGGCGATCCCGCCGGCCATGAACAGGATCAGAACCAGCATGGACAGCGAGATGACGCCCTGCAACGGGTGCGCCAGGAACGACCAGCCGAGAAACAGCATGACCGCCCCCATGAGGAATGACAGGATCTTGTTGCCGGTGCCTTCGACGGAAAAACCGCCGACAACCTGAAAGATGCCACTTGCCAGCAGCAGCGCACCCGTGAGGGTCGCAACGGCCAGAGAAGCCACAACAGTATTGCCCAGGACGATCACGCCAAAGACAATCGACAAGAGGCCCAAAAGGAGCCATTTCAGCCAGTCACTCATAGTCCCTATCCCTTACATGTTAAGAATGGGACCAGCTTACATCAGCTCGCGCACGTCCGTAAGCTTTCCGGTAAGTGCCGCAGCGGCAGCCATGGCCGGGCTGACCAGGTGGGTTCGGCCCTTGTAGCCCTGACGACCTTCGAAATTCCGGTTGGAGGTCGCGGCGCAGCGTTCACCTTCGGACAGCTGATCCGGGTTCATCGCCAAACACATGGAGCAACCTGCCAGCCGCCATTCAAAACCGGCCTCCTTGAAGATCTCGGCCAGGCCTTCTTCTTCGGCCTGCATCCGCACAAGGCCCGAGCCGGGCACGATCATGGCGCGCATGCCTTCCTTGATCTTCTTGCCTTTGACCACATCGGCCACGGCGCGCAGGTCTTCGATACGGCCATTTGTGCACGAGCCGATGAACACGGTGTCGACTTCGATATCAGTCAGCTTCTGTCCCGGGGTCAGGCCCATGTACTCCAGCGCGCGTGCGGCAGCTTCGACCTTGCCGCCTTCGAAGTCTTCGGGCGAGGGCACGACTGCGGTGATTGGCAGCACGTCTTCGGGGCTTGTACCCCAGGTCACGACGGGCTGGATGTCTTCGCCTTTCAGGGTGACGACCTTGTCGAAATGCGCGTCTTCATCCGTATAAAGCGTCTTCCACCAGTTCAGGGCGGCTTCCCACTGAGCACCTTTCGGGGCATGCGGGCGGCCTTTGACATATTCAAAGGTGTTTTCGTCCGGCGCGATCAGACCGGCGCGGGCGCCGCCTTCGATCGCCATGTTGCAGACGGTCATGCGGCCTTCCATCGAAAGATCGCGGATCGCTTCACCGCAATATTCGATGACATAGCCGGTGCCGCCAGCGGTACCGGTTTCGCCGATCACGGCGAGCGTGATGTCCTTGGCGGTCACGCCCGGCTTCAGCTTGCCGGTGATTTCCACCTTCATGTTCTTGGACTTCTTCTGGATCAGCGTCTGGGTGGCCAGAACGTGTTCGACCTCGGAGGTGCCAATGCCATGCGCCAGCGCGCCGAAGGCGCCGTGCGTGGCGGTGTGGCTGTCGCCGCAGACCACGGTCATGCCGGGCAGGGTCCAACCCTGTTCCGGGCCGACGATATGCACGATGCCTTGGCGAATGTCGGAGACAGGGTAATAGTGGATGCCGAATTCCTTGGCGTTCTTGTCGAGCGCGGCCACTTGGATGCGGCTGTCTTCGGTCATTTGTTCGGGGTTTTCACGGCCGGGTGTGGTTGGCACATTGTGGTCCGGAACGGCGATGGTCTTGTCCGGCGCGTGAACCTTGCGGCCCGCCATGCGCAGACCTTCGAAGGCTTGCGGGCTGGTAACTTCGTGAACAAGGTGCCGGTCGATATAGAGCAGACTGGTGCCGTCCTCGGCCTCGTGCGCGACATGCGCATCCCAGATCTTGTCATAGAGCGTTTTGGGGGACATGGGGTCCTCTCCCGTATATTGGTAAAGTGTAGTGCTGGCTGTGGGCTGGGCGCGGCTTATAGCCGGGCCAGGACCGTGCGGGCGGCACCATAGAACCGTTCGCGCAGACGGGCACGATCTTGCAGTTCGATGGATGGGGCCAATACGAGGGTCATGGCGTTCAGATACAGGCGCGGCCCGTGTATCGCAAGGGTGGGGCCGGATTGTCGGGCGCAAACAGGGAAGAAACAGGCGCAATCTTTGGATGCAAAGCCGGTTTGCGCGCCCCAAGGGTTTTCATTGGGGTGCAGATCGGGCACAGAGTCACGCCGATTCGCCCCGGTTCCGCTTCCGTTTCGTTGAAATGAAACATCCGGGTTGTTAGGTTTGAGATATCCCCAGCGCCGGGGGGCTGACGGCGCGTAACAAGGAGGACAATGTCCTGTCATCCCAACTTGAGACGGCCCCGGCCGTTGAACCGCAGGCGCCTGTCATGGATGTGACATCGCAGCCGACCAGCGAACAGTTGCTGGCCCGTATTCTTTCCTCGCTTGATGACGACAAGGCCGAAGATATCGTGCAGATCGACCTGCGCGGCAAGACGGCAATTGGCGACTACATGGTCATCGCCTCGGGTCGATCGACCCGTCAGGTGGCGGCGATGTCGGAAAAGCTGGTGGATCGGATCAAGCAGGAGTTCGGTTTCACCAGCAAGATCGAAGGCAAGGATGCCGGCGATTGGGTGCTGATCGATACAGGCGATGTGATCGTTCATATCTTCCGTCCGGAAGTGCGCGAATTCTATCAGCTTGAAAAGATGTGGCTACCCGGCGCGAGCGCGTCGAGCAATTGATGCGGACCTGCTGACAGGCCCAAAGTCTGGAAAGAATTTCGGACCGAATTTCGTTTGGAATTCCGTCCGGCGAAGGGATGCGCCATGAAGCTCCATATCTGCGCCGTCGGCCGTCTGCGGGCGGGGCCCGAGAAATCCCTGATCGACGACTATCTGACCCGGTTTGATCGCACCGGTCGCGCGCTGGGCTTGGGTCCGGCGCGGGTGGTCGAGGTCGAAGACAAGAAGAACGCCGGAATGGGTGCCGAGGCGGCGCTGCTGCGCAAGGCGTTGCCCAAGGGGGCGGTGATCTGCACGCTGGACGAGCGTGGCAAGGTACTGAGTTCGCCGGATTTTGCCGACCGTCTGGCAGGATGGCGCGATACGGGCCGTCAGGATCTTGCGCTGATCATCGGAGGGGCCGACGGTATTGATCCGTCATTGCGAGCGGAGGCGGATTTTTCGTTGTCCTTTGGCAAGATGGTCTGGCCGCACATGCTGGTCCGAGTGATGTTGACCGAGCAGCTCTATCGCGCCGCGACGATCCTGGCAGGCAGTCCGTATCACCGAACGTAACCCCCGATTTGCGACGCATTTTACTGGTCTCGGGATCGGTGGGAGCTATCATTTCAGGTGATTCCCATTGACGATTTGAGGTCTTCCATGCGCCTGTTTTCCCTTGCTTTTGCTGCTTGCCTGTCCGCATCCGTTGGTCTTGCAGATCCGCTGCCATCCTGGAACGAAACGCAAGCGCGGGATCGGATTGTCGCGTTTGTGGACAGCGTCACGGATCCTGAGGCGGACACTTATGTTACGCCGTCGGACCGGATCGCGGTCTTTGACAATGACGGCACGCTCTGGGGCGAACAGCCGGTCTATTTCCAACTCATCTTTGCCGTTGAAGCGTTTCAGGAGATGGTCAAGGCGGACCCGTCGCTGGCCAACACCGATGCTTTGAAAGCCGCAGCAGCAGGAGACTACGCGGCCTTGGCCGAAGGGGGTAAGGAAGGCTTGGTCGAAGTGCTCGCGGCCTCTCATACAGGGATGAGCGTCGAGGCGTTTCAGGAAAGTGTGGCCGCTTGGCTGGCCGAGGCGCGCCATCCCGACACCGGGCTGGGCTATGACCGGATGACCTATCAGCCGATGGTGGAACTGCTGCGCTACCTGCGGGACGAAGGGTTCAAGACCTATATCGTATCCGGCGGCGGCATCCATTTCATGCGGGTCTTCGCCGAGGAGGCCTATGGCATTCCGCCCGAGCAGGTGATCGGCACCTATCTGGAAAGTTCATATGCAGTGGTAGACGGGGTTCCGGTGATCACCAAGGAACCGGCGCTGGCTTTTGTCGATGACAAGGAAGGTAAGGCGATCAATATCGACCGGATCATCGGCAAGCGGCCCATTTTTGCGGGCGGCAACTCGGACGGGGATTTTGCCATGCTGCAGTGGACAACGGCCGGTGAGGGACCACGGTTCGGCATGATCGTGCATCACACCGATGCGGAGCGCGAAGTGGCCTATGATTGCGACAGCCATATCGGGCGCCTGTGCGACGGGTTGGAGCAGGGCCCTGAATTGGGTTGGCTGATCGTCGACATGGCCGAGGACTGGGCGCGGATTTTTACCGGAGCCCGGTAAAGCGCCTCATGACGATGGCCTTGCAGCACGCTGTTTAGTTGGGCGCATTTTGGTCAGGGGAGTGTGACGGTAACTGTCGTCTCGCTCCACCCGTCTACGTTGCAGCGGGCCTGGATCTGCACTCGGGTGGTTCCGGTCGGAATGGTCACACCGCTGAGCGAACGGGTGAAAGGTTGTTCGTTGACATGCGGGTGGTGCAGAACGCGCAGGCCAAGTTCGGTCCCGTCCATGTCCAGCACACGCCAGCCATCGGCATAATGGTCCCAACCGGTGTCGGGGTGCGACAGGGTCACGTCAAAGCGCCAGCTGTCACCGCTTTGGTGGGCGGTCACATTTTCGACCACCGGGTCATCGGCCAGTGCCGGGGAGACGAGGGCGGTGATCAGGGCAATCTGGTAAAAGAAATGTCTCATGCCCGCGATCCTAGCTATCGGCGGGCTGCACACCAGTCACGATGATGTGTCTGGCGCGATCTTGAGCAGCGCTTCGCGCGATTGGGAGGCGAACTCGCGCCGGTAGAGCACCGCGAGCGTGATCGAGGTGGAGAGCAGCAAGGTCAGTGGTCCGGCCAGCCAGGCCACCGCGGCCAGCGCAAAATAGGTGGCGCGCATGCCGCGGTTAAAGCTGCGGGCGGCGGTGATGCAAATCTCGGCCGCCTGGGCAGCGCGGGGATAAGCCTCGGGATCCTCGGCGTCATTGGGAACGGCGGCCATCACCACCGAGGAATAGCCGAACAGCCGGTGTGCCCAGACATGTTTCAGAAATGCGTTGGACAGAAACAGCAGGACCACCAGGATCTTGATCTCCCACACGAATGTGGGCGCGGTTCCCAGCGTCAGGTCACTGGCAACCCCCTGTAGCTGTTCGGTGTTGCCGATCAGAGCCAGCCCGCCGCCGATGGCGATCATGGTGGTCGAGGCGAAGAAAGTCGCGCCTTGGCGGAAATTGGCAATCAGCTGCCCGTCCAGCATGCGCGGTTGGCGAGTCACCATCTGTTTCATCCAGGCGCGACGAAAATCCGCCATCAGATATGAGACAGACGGGCGGTTCGGGGGCGGGTTTTCTATGCGCCAGCCGATCCACATCCAGGCTGCGATCAGCAGGGCCAGGGCACTGTAATCAAAAGCGGAAAAGCTGTTCAGGCGGTCGATCCAGATCATGGCGGCAAAATAGCTCAGGCAAGGGGGCTTGTCAGTACAGGATAATTGGTAATATTATTTTACCAAATTTGAAAGCCACGTTGGAGACAGCTCATGCAGATGCCCGTTCCAAACCCAGCCATCCTGGCCCGCAAGGCGCGGCTTGTTTCGCGGCTGTCGCAAGTTCTGCCCGGCGATGCGATTATCGAAGATGACAGCGAAACCCGGGCCTATGAATGTGATGCCCTGACCGCCTACAAGTGCCCGCCCATGCTGGCGGTGCTGCCTTCGACCACCAATGAAGTGTCGGACGTGCTGCGGATCTGTCACGAAGAAGGTGTGCCGGTGGTGCCGCGCGGGGCGGGAACCTCGCTGGCCGGGGGCGCGCTGCCAACGGCAGACTGTGTCATTCTGGGCGTGGCGCGGATGAACGAGGTTCTGGAGGTCGATTACGACAACCGGGTGATCCGGGTGCAGTCCGGGCGGACCAATCTGAGTGTTTCGGGTGCGGTCGAGGAGGACGGGTTCTTTTACGCACCGGATCCTTCGTCCCAGCTGGCCTGTGCGATTGCGGGCAATATCGCGATGAATTCCGGCGGCGCGCATTGTCTGAAATACGGGGTCACCACCAACAACCTGCTGGGTGTGACCATGGTGATGATGGATGGCACCGTAGTCGAAATCGGCGGGGCGCATCTGGATGCGGGTGGGCTGGATCTGCTGGGGGTGATCTGTGGCAGCGAAGGTCAGCTGGGGGTGGTGACCGAAGCCACGCTGCGCATTCTGCGTAAGCCCGAAGGTGCGCGGCCGGTGCTGATGGGGTTCGACAGCAACGAGGTTGCGGGCGCCTGTGTCAGCGACATCATTAAATCGGGGATCCTACCCGTGGCGATCGAGTTCATGGACCGGCCCTGCATTCGCGCCTGCGAAGCCTTTGCCAAGGCGGGCTATCCCGATTGCGAGGCGCTGCTGATTGTCGAGGTCGAAGGCAGCGAGGACGAGATCACCTGGCAGCTAAACAAGATCATCGAGATTGCACGCCGCCATGATCCGGTGGAACTGCGCGAAGCGCAGGATGCGGATGAGGCCGGGCGGATCTGGTTGGGACGGAAGTCAGCTTTTGG
Organism: Paracoccaceae bacterium; assembly: GCA_014872875.1. Taxonomy (GTDB): domain Bacteria; phylum Pseudomonadota; class Alphaproteobacteria; order Rhodobacterales; family Rhodobacteraceae; genus Aliisedimentitalea. The sequence continues at coordinate 241,499 of WKFI01000011.1, read as the reverse complement.
CGCCATGGGGCAGATCAATGACTATATGTGCCTGGACGGTACGATCCCGGTGTCATCGCTACCTTTCGTGTTGCGTCGGATTGGTGAGCTGTCCAAGGAGTTCGGGCTGGATGTGGCCAATGTGTTCCATGCCGGCGACGGCAATATGCACCCGCTGATCCTGTTCGATGCCAACAAGCCCGGAGATCTGGAGACCTGCGAGGCCTTCGGGGCCGAGATCCTGAAACTCTGCGTCGAGGCCGGGGGGTGCTTGACCGGCGAGCACGGGGTGGGTGTCGAGAAGCGCGATTTGATGCTGCACCAGTATGATCCGGCGGATTTGGAGGCGCAGTTGCACGTCAAGGATGTGTTCGACCCGAACTGGTTGTTGAACCCGGCCAAGGTGTTTCCACTGTCGGTGACCGAAACCCGGCGTGTGGCGCCTGTGGCAGCCGAATAAGGGGGCGCTGCCCCCGTCGCGCAAGGCGCGACTCCCCCGGAGTTTTTGAGGCGAGATGAATGAGCATGGTAGCAACTGAGGCCGATCTGGCCGAGCAGATCAAGACGGCGCAGGGCCCATTGCGGGTGCAGGGCGGCGGCACACGCGGGCTGAGCGGGGTGGGAGAGCCTCTGTCCGTCAGCGGGTTGAGTGGCGTCGAGCTTTATGAGCCCGGCGCGCTGACTTTGGTGGTGAAAGCGGGGACACCTGTGGTGCAGATCCGCGAGGTGTTGGCCGCAGAGAACCAGCGGTTGGCCTTTGAGCCGGCGGATTTGCGCGGGTTGCTGGGAACGCAAGGCGCGCCGACGATTGGTGCGGTGTTTGCCACCAATTCTTCGGGGCCACGACGGATTCAATGTGGCGCGGCGCGGGACCATCTGCTGGGCGTGCGCTTTGTCGATGGGCAGGGGCAGGTCATCAAGAATGGCGGCCGGGTCATGAAAAACGTGACCGGCTATGATCTGGTCAAACTGATGGCTGGCGCCCATGGCACGCTGGGCGTGCTCACCGAAGTGTCGTTGAAGGTGTTGCCGCAGACGGAGGCGGAGGCCTCGGTGCTGGTATCGGGGGTTGATCTGGCCAGTGCGGTGCAGACGATGTCTGCGGCGCTGGGCTCTCCCTTCGATGTGACAGGGGCGGCTTATGATCCGGAAGCGCAGGTGGCGCGGGTGCGGGTCGAGGGCTTTGCGGATTCGGTGTCCTATCGAGCTGTTCAATTGCAGAAGTTGCTGGCCGGGTTCGGTGAGGTTGCGGTTGAGGAAGAAACCAGCGCTGACTGGGCGGACGTTCGGGATGTTACGGCATTTGCCGGGCGCGCGGGCGATGTCTGGCGGGTGTCGATGAAACCCACCGACGCAGTGGCCGCAGCAGAGCAGATGCAGGCCGACGCGCTGCAGTTCGACTGGGGCGGCGGTCTGATTTGGGCGTTGGTGCCAGAGGGCACGGATTTGCGGGCGCGGCTGTCCGTGCCGGGTGGTGCAACATTGATCCGGGGGTCGGGTGAGACGCGGGAAAGGTTGGGGATGTTCCCGCCAGAGCCTGCGCCGCTGGCCGCGATCAGTGCCGGGTTGCGGCAGAAATTCGATCCGCGCGGGATCCTTAATCCGGGACTGATGGGGTAGATCATGCAGACCACATTTACCGAAAAGCAGTTGCAGGATCCCGGCATCCAGCGGGCGAATGAAATCCTGCGCAGCTGTGTGCATTGCGGGTTTTGTACTGCGACTTGCCCCACCTATCAGGTGTTGGGGGACGAGTTGGACAGCCCGCGCGGGCGGATCTATCTGATCAAGGACATGCTGGAGAATGAGCGCGTTCCGGACGAAAAGACCGTCAAGCATATCGACCGCTGCCTGAGCTGCCTGGCCTGTATGTCCACCTGTCCTTCCGGCGTGCATTACATGCATCTGGTGGATCACGCGCGGGCGTATATCGAGCAGCATTACAAACGGCCGTTCACGGACAGAGCCTTGCGCTGGGTGCTGGCGCGGGTGCTGCCCTATCCGACGCGGTTCCGGTTGGCGTTGCTCGGGGCCAAGATCGCAAAACCGTTCCGGGGGTTGGTGCCGGATGCGCGGCTGAGGGCAATGCTGGACATGGCTCCGAAAGAGATCCCGCCGGTCAGCCGCAATGACGATCCGCAGAGTTTTGTTGCGCAGGGTACCCGTTGCAAGCGGGTGGCGCTGATGACAGGCTGCGCACAAAAGGCTTTGAACACCGATATCAATGACGCGACGATCCGGCTGCTGACCCGGCTGGGCTGCGAGGTTGTGGTGGCCGAAGGGGCGGGCTGCTGTGGCGCGTTGACCCATCACATGGGGCGCGAAAGCGAAAGCCACGCGACGGCAGCCAAGAACATTCGCGCCTGGGCGGCCGAAATGGATGGCAAAGGCTTGGATGCCATCGTGATCAACACGTCAGGTTGTGGCACCACGGTCAAGGATTACGGGCACATGTTCCGCAATGAACCACTGGCCGAGGATGCAGCGCGGGTGTCGGCGATCGCGATGGACGTGAGCGAGGTCCTGATGCAGCTGGATCTGACTGAGGGTGCAGACAAAGGGTTGACTGTTGCCTATCACGCGGCCTGTTCCTTGCAGCACGGACAGCAGATCAAGACACATCCTAAAACCTTGTTGAAGCGTGCCGGCTTCAAGGTGGTGGAGCCAGCGGACCCGCATCTGTGCTGCGGTTCGGCCGGGACATACAACCTGATGCAGCCAGAGATCTCGGGCAAGCTGAAGGATCGCAAGATCAGGACGCTGGAGGCGAAAAAGCCGGATCTAATCGCGGCGGGCAATATCGGCTGCATGATGCAGATCGGCTCGGGCACCGAACTGCCGATCGTGCACACGGTGGAGTTGCTGGATTGGGCCACCGGAGGTCCGGAGCCCGCGGGGTTGAGCGCCCCAGGCAAGCGCACGCCAGAGATTCCAATCCTGCGCTGAACTTGACCAGTATCAGTTCAGGGCCGGCACCGAGTGTCAGACTTGCGGGATGGATGTCGAGGCTCCAATGTTCTGGCCTTGGGCGCTGGGCCTGCCATTTTCCGCCTGTCTCGTGACTGTTTCGGTGGCTCTGCGTCTGCGTCAGGATCTGGGTCGGCCCGAGGATGCGCGCCGGGTGCTGTGGCGGTTGGCATTGTTTTTGGGCGTGATAGCCCTGTTCATCGCATTGATGCCGGTTTTCTTCATGACCGGGATCGCGTTTTTCCCGGCTGTGGCCTTGATAATCTTACCATCCATGCTGCCGGTTACCAATGCGCTGTATCGCCTGTGGCAAGCTGGCATAGATCGGGTCCGATGTGTTGTTGCATTGGGCCTGTGGGCGGGAAGCGCTCTGTTTTGGTTGATGGCATGGATGGGGGCGGTGCGCTGCCCCACTTCTCTAAGCCGGGATCGCACGGAGCGGCTTGGGAAAGTCGCAAGTTTTTGGCGCGCGCGGGGCTGTGGATCGTTCCATTTAATTTCCGGCATTTGCCGCAATTTTGCCCTATCGCCCTCCTACACAAAGGAGGTGACCGAGAGGGAGACGTGCGTGCGACGCTGGTTCATAGGTTTGGTGATGACGGTTCTGCCGATCTGCGCGGTGGCGCAAGACAGCAGTTTGCAGCGTCTGGATACGACCGATGCCGGGCGTCAGTGGGAGGCCGTGGGACGTCTTGATGTCAACGGGGCAGGGTTCTGTACCGGGGCGCTGATTGCGCCCGATCTGGTTCTGACCGCTGCGCATTGCTTGTTTGACCGCGATAGCAAGCGCCGGATCCGACCCGAGAACATGGAGTTTTTGGCCGGGTGGCGCAATGGGCGTGCTTCGGCTTATCGCGGGGTGCGCCGGGCGCTGGCCCATCCTGACTACGTCTATGATGGCGAAGTATCGTCCGAACGGGTGCGCAACGATGTAGCGCTGCTGCAATTGCAACACCCGATCCGTAACACGACGATCCGACCTTTCGACACAGCGACACGCCCCAGCAAGGGTGATCAGGTCGGTGTGGTGTCATACGGGCAAAGCAGGTCCGAAGCACCATCGCTGCAAGAGGTCTGTGGCGTGATGGCCCGTCAGGAGGGTGTGCTGGTCATGTCCTGCGATGTTGATTTCGGATCCTCTGGCGCACCGATTTTCAGTTTTACAGCAGGAGAGCCGCGCATCGTGTCGGTGGTTTCTGCCAAGGCCGAAGTACGCGGCAGCCAGGTGGCGCTGGGCTCGGCGCTGGAGGAGGCCCTGGTGCTGCTCAAGGCCAATCTGTTGGCCAAGGGTGGGTTTTCCCAAACCTTGCCGGGCACTGGGCGAGTGGTTGTCGGGCAGTTGCGTAATGAAACGGGGGCCAAATTCGTCCGGCCCGAGTGATCTCAGATGATGCGTATCCTAGCAGCTTTCCTTGTCGTGATCATAGGGCTGACCCAGACGGTCAGCGCCGACACCAGCGGGCTGCGACGGTTAACAGACCGTGAGGATCTTTTGGGGTGGGAAGCGATCGGGCGGCTTGATCTTGCCGGGCGTGGTTTCTGTACCGGGACGCTAATTGCAACCGATCTGGTGCTGACAGCAGCCCATTGCGCCTTCGACAGGCGAAGTGGCGAGCCGTATCTGCCCGAACAGATTACCTTTCGCGCCGGTTTGCGCGACGGGGTGGCGATTGCGGAACGCACGGTGCTGCAGGTGGCGACCCTGCCGGAATTTCAGCCTTCGGCCCGGCCTTCACCGGATCGTATCCGCGCGGATGTCGCGCTGATGCGGTTGGCGCAGCCGATTTCGGTGGCTCAGGCGGATCCCTTTGTTCTGACACAGGATGGGGCGCAGTCTGGAGCGGTCAGCCTGGCGTCTTACGGGATGGACCGGGAGGAGGCGATTTCGCGACAGCGGTCCTGTCAGGTGCTGGACGCGGGTCGCGGCCTGATGGCGTTCGATTGCGACGTGACATTCGGGTCCTCGGGCTCGGCAGTGCTGAGTCAGGTGGGCGGTCGCGGCCGGATTGTCTCGGTGATCTCGGCCATGGTCGAGATTGATGGGCGCAAGGTGGCGCTGGGCATGGATCTGACACAGGCGGTGACGCGGTTGAAGGCGCAATTACGCCGCGATCCGGTGCCCTTGCCCGACCGGAGGGTCAAGCGGGTGCGAGTGGGCGAGGGACGCAGTGCCGGAGGTGCCAAGTTCATCAAGGTGGATTGAGCCGCTCTGACTGGAAAGCCGGGTCTTGAAACGCTGTTTCCCGTTCATATGTGAGTTGGGTCGGATCGCCTGCGACAGGGGTCCGTATCTAGACCTGCCCGTCCGGTTCGGAGGGCTCATATGAAAATCGCTCATGAATGAGGATGAACAATGCGTAGTTTTGATCTTGCCCCGCTGCACCGGGCATCCGTTGGCTTTGACCAGATCGCAGACCTGATGGATCGCGCCCTGAACGCCGACAGTCGGCAGCCCAGCTACCCCCCCTACAACATCGAAAAGACAGATTCAGACTCCTATCGCATTTCGATCGCCGTGGCCGGATTTTCGGACGCGGACCTGACGGTCGAGGTGAAGGAAAACGCGCTTGTTGTCGCCGCCCGCAAGGCCGAGGAAGACGACAGCCGCACCTATTTGCATCGTGGTATCGCCACTCGCGCCTTTGAGCGACGGTTCACCCTGGCTGACCATGTTCGTGTCACTGGCGCCAGCCATGAAAACGGCATGTTGCATATCGACCTGAAGCGCGAAGTGCCCGAAGCACTGAAACCCCGCCGGATCGAGATCGCCCGTGGCGCCGCTCAGCCGGAGATGGTCGAGGCCAAACCCGTCAACTGACGGGGCAGCCGCATGGGATGCGGTCCCCGTTTCAGGAATGCAATCCGGTTTTGCGTCCACAAGTGATACGCCGGTTTGTGTTTCGAGGTCTCCCCAACTCCGGATCCGTATTCCGTGTGCCCCGCAGCCGTCGTGTTCCGGCTGCGGGGCCTTTCGTTTGTGGGTGCTCAGGCCGCCGGGTCTGACACGGCCTGCGCCATCATGTTGGCAAATTGGGTGAGCGCCCCTTCGTAGCGGCCAAAGGTCAGGGCGTCGTTGGCGCCGGAGGCCAGGCCGCTCTGGATGGCTTCGCCGATATCGAAATCTTCGGACAGGGTGTGCATCGTGATCTGGTGGTTCTTCTGCCAATGGGCGTCCAGATCGGTGGGCGCGTCTGCGGGCACCATGGTGGTCAGCGTCAATCGGGTTTGATCGGCGGCCAGCGGTTCGGTCCGGATCCAGATCAGGTGATCCTGCTGCACCAGGAACTGCGAGGTCGGGAAGAAGGTGTAGAGCACATTCGCCTCGTCGCGGATGTTCCAGCTGTCGCGTGGACGGCTGTGCAGGTCGCCGATGGTGACCCGTGGCAGGACCGAGCGCATGTGGTGCCCCATCATGCGGTAGCTGGACAGGTTGTCGGGGAAGAACGGGCCGATAGTGTCCTTGTGGGCGACGCGGAAGTGATAGGCCTCGATCCCGCCTTCGAGCAGGATCTTCCAATTGGCGGCGCAGGTGATCTGGTTGGAAGGGCCCATGCGCAGATTGCCTCCGTCCAACCACGCGAAATCGGCGGCGGCCGGGGCGACGAACGCGGCGATGTCGAAACTGGACTTGGGATTTGGGACAACCCATATCCAGCCGCTGATTTCCGAACAAGGCAGGCGGATCAGACCGTATTTCGATTTGTCCAGATCGGGGAAGCCCTGTTTCTGATGCGGGACGCCGCGCAGATCGCCGGTATTGGACCAGGTCCAGGCGTGGTAAGGGCAGGAAAAGCTGTGCTTGCAGCCTTTTTCGTCCTCCACCAGACGCGCGCCCCGGTGGCGGCAGACATTCAGGAATGCGTGGACCTGCCCGTCACGATCCCGTGTCAGAAAGGCCGGCAGCCCTGCCAGATCACGACGCAGGAACGACCCAGGTTCGGGCAGTTCCGAACAGTGGGCGGCGATCTGGGGGTAGCTGCGAAAAACCCTGTCATGTTCCTGCGCAAAATGGTCCGGATCGCAATAGTGTTCGACCGGTGAAAGGGCGATGTCTTCATCCAGATAGGCGAGCTTTTCTTGATCGAGCGAGATTAGTTCATCCAGCAGTTCCAGTTCCAGTTCACGGTCCATGGCGCGTTTCCTGTTAGCTACTTACCGATTGGTAAGGAAAATGACTTACCGACTGGTAAGGAGTCAAGAATTACGTTAGGGAGTGTAAAAGGAGAACCGGTGATGCCTTTGGCCATTTCGAAAGACAGCAGGCGAGAAGACTTTGTGCAGGCAGCAGCCGCGTTGATTGCCGATCGCGGATTTCATGGCACCTCGATTGCTGCAGTGGCGGATCAGCTGGGGGTCACGAAACAGGCGCTGCTGCATCATTTCGGCAGCAAGGAGCGGCTGTACGGGGAAGTGCTGGCCGGGATCTCGGATCGGATGATGGCAGTATTAGTCGAGGGCCAGGAAGAAAGGATGAGCCCGGAGGCGCGGCTGGAGACCTTTTTTGCGATCTATTGCGAACAGGCGCTGGCAGACAGCACTGATGTGCGGATCATCGTGCGCGAGCTGATGGACAACAAGCAACGTGCCGAGCAAGCCGGGAAATGGTATCTGAAACCGTTTCTTCAGGAACTGGCGGCCATGGTCCAGGATACCGGGCGCTGGCGGGAGGCGTCTCGGAATGAGGCGATGCTGGTGGCCTATCAGATGTTGGGGGCAGTGAGCTATTTCGCGATCTCGGACCCGACACTTGCGCGCATGTTCGGGCAGGATGCGCATGACGATATGGCGCGGCGGTTTCCTGATCAGGTTCAATACAGTTTGCAGCGTATTCTGGGCAGCATCTGAGCGTATGTTAAGGCTGTCTTAATCTGGATTTGGGACAGTGGTCCCCCTTGAAATGCCAGATTTCAGAAGGCCATTTGATGGATCACCGACATATAGCATTGATTCAGACCAGCTTTGCCAAGGTGTTTAAGCATAAGGGGGAGCTTGCCGACCGGTTCTATGCCCGCCTGTTCGAGGCACTGCCAGAGAGCAGGGCGCTGTTTACACAGGACTTCAGCAAACAGAAGGACATGTTCGAAGCGATGCTGGCCTCGACCGTACGCAGCCTGGGGGATACGGCGTCATTTGAAAATCTTGGGGAGCGACTGGCCTTGAACCACCGGAAATACGGTGTCGACACGAAGCAGTATATGGCGGCGGCGGACGCGCTGACCGCGGCCTTGAAGGACGTGATGGGGGACGCTTTGTCCGAGGACGAGGAAAGAGCCTGGAGCGAGGCTGTACATGCTTTGACCGGGATGATGGCGCAGCCGATACGGTCAGGCTAAAAAAGGCGGCTCGGTTTTGCTTGGGCTGCCCAACGGCCGGGGCCGCAAATGAAAAACCGGCGCGGGGGGCGCGCCGGTTTAGGTTGGACGGGGTCGGGATCAGACCGACATGCAGATGTATTTCATTTCCAGGTAGTCGTCGATGCCGTGATGGCTGCCCTCGCGGCCCAAGCCGGATTGCTTGACACCACCAAACGGCGCCACCTCGGTCGAAATGATGCCGGTGTTGACGCCGACAATGCCATATTCCAGCGCCTCGGCGACCTTGTAGACGCGGCTGAGGTCCTTGGCATAGAAATACGAAGCCAGGCCGAAGATCGTGTCATTGGCCATGGCAATGACGTCGTCTTCGTCCTCGAACTTGAAGAGAGGGGCCAGCGGGCCGAAGGTTTCATCGGTGGAGAAGGCCATCTCCTGCGTGGCGCCGGTCACGATAGTGGGTTGGAAGAAGGTACCGCCGAGTTCCGATGGGTTGCCCCCCAGAATGACTTCGCCGCCTTTCGCAGTGGCGTCGGCGATATGTTCCTGGACCTTTTCGACCGCTTCGCTGTTGATCAGCGGACCGAACTGGATGTTGTCCTCGAGCCCGTCGCCCACATTCATCTTCTCGACCGCGGCTTTCAGCTTGGCGGCGAAAGCGTCGTAGACACCGGCCTGCACATAGATCCGGTTGGCGCAGACGCAGGTCTGACCGTTGTTGCGGAACTTGCACAGGATCGCGCCTTCGACGGCGGCGTCCAGGTCAGCGTCGTCAAACACGATGAAGGGCGCGTTGCCACCCAATTCCATCGAGCATTTCATCACACTGTCGGCGGCCTGGCGCAGCAGGATGCGACCCACCTCGGTCGAGCCGGTGAAGGTCAGCTTCCGTACGGCGTCGTTTTCGCAGAATTCCTTGCCGATGTCGCTGGCGCGCGAGGAGGGCACCACGTTGAACACGCCAGCCGGGATGCCTGCGCGATCCGCCAGAACCGCCAGCACAATGGCCGACAGCGGGGTTTCCGCCGCTGGGCGCGCGACAAAGGCGCAGCCCGCCGCCAGCGCCGGGCCGGCCTTGCGGGTGATCATTGCATTGGGGAAGTTCCAGGGCGTGATCGACGCGGCAACGCCAATCGGCTGTTTCAGAACGGTGATGCGTTTGTCGCGCTGGTGGCCGGGGATGGTTTCGCCATAGATCCGCTTTGCCTCTTCGGCGAAGAATTCGATGAAGGACGCGCCATAGCCGATTTCACCCACGGCCTCGGCCAGGGGTTTGCCCATCTCGGCCGTCAGGATGATACCCAGGTCCTGCTGGTTTTCCATCATCAGGTCGAACCACTTGCGCAGAACAGCGGCGCGTTCCTTGCCGGTCCATTTGGCCCACTCTTTTTGCGCCGCATCGGCTTGAGCAATGGCACCAGCGACTTGGGCGCGGCTGGTATCGGCAACCTGGGCGATTACGTCGCCGCGCGCCGGGTTCAGCACGTCGAATGTGCCTTCGCCGTCCACGAACTGACCGCCGATATAGGCGCGGGTTTCCAGCAGGCTGGGGTCTTTAAGGAGCGATTTCAGATCAGTGATGGTGTCGAGCATGGGGTCCTCCCGGAATAGGTCTCGCGAATGCAAAGCATTTGGCGTTAGTGTTGTCCAGCACGACTTGTGAGTCCAGAATAAATTAACACGTTAAGGAAATGAGATGGATCTGAGTGACGCTTATGCCAATGGGCCCTACATTGCGGGCGCCGATGCCTTCCCACCGCGTTGGGCGGCGGAAGCGGCTCGTTTTCGAGAAGAGTTGGGGGACCGGGCGCGGCTGGATCTGGACTACGGTGCGGGCGCGCGGCACCAGTTCGATCTCTTCTTGCCAGAAGAAACACCCAAAGGAGTGTTTGTCTTCGTACATGGTGGTTATTGGATGGCGTTCGACAAGTCGTCTTGGTCCAACCTTGCGGCAGGGCTCATGGCGCATGGCTGGGCGGTCGCGATGCCCTCGTATGACCTGTGCCCGCAGGTCCGGATTGCAGACATCACCCGGCAGATTGCGGCGGCCGTGACCCGGATCGCGCAGGAAGTCGCAGGGCCGATCCTGCTGGCGGGGCACTCTGCCGGGGGCCATCTTGTCGCGCGGATGACCGGGCGCGATGTGCTGCCCGCCGAAGTAGGCGAGCGTCTGCAAACGGTCATGCCGATCTCGCCGCTCTCCGACCTGCGGCCCCTGATGCAGACGGGGATGAACGAGAAATTCCAGATGGACCTGCAGGCGGCAGAGTCGGAGAGTCCGATCCTGATGCAGGACCGTTACGATGCGCAGGTCGTGGTCTGGGTGGGCGGCGATGAACGTCCGTCCTTTCTGGACCAGGCACATTGGCTGGCCGAGTCGTGGGGGGCAGGCCATGTCGTGGCGGACGGAAAACACCATTTCGACGTGATTGAGCCGTTGGCGGATCCTGAAAGCGACATGGTACGGACGCTTTTGGGCGAAAACTGACGCTTCAGTTGTCTTTCCGCAAAAAAGGCTTGCCGGAACGTGGTTTCATCCCCATGTTCGCGGCAGGCCCGGGCGATGGCGTCGCCCTGACATGGCCCATATCCAAACAGTCCTGAACGCCGGGACCTTTCTTTTTTCGAAGGAGGGTCAAAATGACTGCTATTCCTAAGTACCAAGATCTCACCGCTGCTGCCGCGCGCCCGGATTTCTACCGTTTCCACAACGGGGAAAAGGCGCCCTTGCAGTTTTCCGAAGATGAATACGCCGCGCGCGTTGCCGGCCTGCGCCGGATCATGGCCGAGCAGGGCGTCGATGCCGCCGTGTTTTCGTCGATGCACAATATCTCGTACTATTCGGGCTTCACCTATTGTGCCTTTGGCCGACCGTATGCGCTGGTCGTGACGGAAACCGCCTGCGTGACCATTTCGGCGGGGATCGACGCGGGGCAGCCCTGGCGGCGTTGCTATGGCGACAACATCACCTATACCGACTGGCAGCGCGATAATTACTGGCGTGCGATTGAGAGTGTTTCCGGCTCGGGCCGTGTGATCGGTTACGAAAGCGACCACCTGAGCCTGCTGCAGAAGGCCAAATTGGATGCTTTCCTCAGTCCGTCGAAAACCGTGGATCTTTACGAGGCCACCATGCGCCAGCGGATGCACAAATCCGCCGTCGAGATCGAGATGATCCGCGCAGGTGCCGCTGTGGCTGACGTGGGTGGTTTCGCCATCCGCGATGCGGTCAAGGAAGGCGCGCGCGAAATCGACGTGGCGATGGCTGGTCGTGATGCGATGGAGCTGGAAATCGCCAAGCGTTTTCCTGATGCCGAATATCGTGACACCTGGGTCTGGTTCCAGTCGGGTATCAACACCGATGGCGCGCACAACCCGGTGACGGGCCGCGTGCTGGAACGGGGTGATATCCTGTCACTGAATACTTTCCCGATGATCTCCGGCTACTACACTGCACTGGAACGGACAATGTTCGTGAAGGAAGTGGACGAGGCGAGCCTGCGCTATTGGGAGGCCAATGTCGGCGCTCATGAATACGGCATGTCGCTGTTGAAACCCGGCGCCTCCTGCGCCGAGATCACCCACAAGATCAACGATTTCTTCGCCGAGCGCGACATGCTGCAATACCGGACCTTCGGCTATGGCCATTCCTTCGGTGTGCTGTCGCACTACTACGGGCGCGAGGCAGGTCTTGAGCTGCGCGAAGACATCGATACGGTGCTGGAACCGGGCATGGTGATTTCGATGGAACCGATGCTGACCATCGCGGACGGCAAGCCGGGTGCCGGTGGGTATCGTGAGCATGACATCCTGGTGATCACCGAGGATGGCAACGAAAACATCACCAAATACCCCTACGGCCCTGAATTCAACGTGGTCGGATAAATTTGTGGGCGCCGTCTGATCCTTGGGCGGCGCCTTTAAGAAGCTACACGGTCGCTTTCGTCATAGAGCTGCCGCGAGGCGCGAATACCGGGCTGATGTTCCACGGCCCAATCGCTTAGTGCTCCGATGGCGTGAAACAGAGAATGCCCCCGGTCTGTCAGCGCATATTCCACTTGCGGCGGTGCTGTTGGTAACACGGTGCGCGAGACCAAACCGTCCCGTTCGAGCTGGCGCAATGTGACCGAAAGCATGCGTTGCGAAATCCCGTCAATCACCCGTCGCAAAGCATTGAACCGACACGGCCCTTTGGACAGTTCAATAATCGTCAGCACCGACCAGGCATCCCCGACGCGGTCCAGCACATCACGTATCGGGCAATCATAGTCCAATTTGCGTCGTGCACCCATGCCGGTTCCTCCAAGGTAACTATGAGACTTAAAGCTGCGTATTTTCTTGCGCTTCGATCATACGTATCTGGTTACTCAAAGTAACTATAGGATGAAAGAGAACCAACATGAAGCTTTTGATTATTGGGGCCACTGGCATGATCGGCAGCCGTCTTGTGGCAGAGGCACAATCGCGTGAACATTCGGTTGTGGCGGCCTCGCGAAAGGGGAACGCCATAGAAGGAGCAAAGGCGTTGCAGCTGGATGCAGCCAATGCGGAAGAGGTTGCAGCCGCCTCGGCCGATATGGATGTTGTGATTTCTGCAGTCAGCCCACGTTCAACCGGGGACGCGATTTCCGAGGCGACGTCGTATGGCCGGGCGCTGATCCGTGCTGCCGAACTAAGCGGCAAACGCCTGGTTGTGGTTGGTGGCGCTGGGACGCTGAATATGCCCGATGGCACCCCGGTGGCAGACATTGTCCCTGATGAATACCGCGCCGAAGCGCAAGGGATGCGCCAGGTACATGACCTGCTGGCAGATAGCACGGTTGATTTCACTTTCTTGGCGCCCGCGGCCCTGATCGAGCCTGGTGAACGCACCAGCGAATTCCGACTTGGCGGGCGCGAGCTTCTGAGCGATGCCGAAGGCAACAGCCGGATCAGTGCCGAAGACTATGCCATCGCGCTGCTGGACGAGGTGGAAACCCCAGCCCATCCGCGCCAAGTGTTCACCGTTGCTTATTGAGCGGTGCAAACGCCTGAACAATAAAAAGCCGCGCAACGTCTGCGCGGCTTTTCCTTTTCTTTGACTGGTTTGATTACTGGTTCGGGAAGTAATCTTCGCAGTCGCCATCGCGATAGACATCCGCGGTGCAGCAGTGCAGGCCGCCGCCGAACGCATAGGCGTCGCGCAGTTCGACCTCGACCACTTCCATGCCCAGCTTGTCCATCTGCTCGGCCTGATAGACCTCGGATTTCTCGACACAGACGGTTTTCGGGTCCAGAACCAGCACGTTCATGGACAGCCACGTGGAAGAATAGCACAGTGGCGGCGGCGTGTTATGCGCGGGCTGCGCGGCGTCCACGATTTCCCAGCCGTTCTTTTCGAACATGCCGCGCTGGTCTTCGGGCAGGCGGCGTTGTGGGTTGTTCAGGATCAGGCCCGGACGCAGCGGGGTAAAGGTCGCATCGATGTGGATCGGGTAGGGGTCACCGGGGAAGTTCACCGTGTGAACCCGATGATCCGGGAAGTGGCGACGCAGCCATTCGATGCCCTTGAGGTTGGTGGTGAAACCATGCTGCACAACCAGATCCTTACCGAAGCGCAGCACGTCGGCGGCGTCGAACAGGGGCTCTTCTTCGGTGGTGACAAAGAACTTCTCGGCCGCCCATTGCAGGCGCTTTTCCACACCGATTTTGTCGCTGAGGTAATCGGGGTGATAATCCTCATCCGTCAGGCGCGGCTTGGGAGCGGCTTCGTGACGGAAGTTCGGATCTTCCTCCCAATATTGTTTCAACAGCGGGCGATAGTTCAGGTATTCGAACCAGCGGCAACGATAGGACATCGTTGCTTCCAGCATCTCATGCCCCACGGTCAGCAGCACGTCGCGCGGCGGCATACAGCCGAACTGGCTGTCGGTGTGGAAGTCCGGGGTGGTCACCGGCTGCGAGTGGTCAATCGACACCGGGCGGTCAACACGCACGCCGCGCTTGCGCAGCTGATCGGCGAAGTTGTCCAGCAGTTCATTGGCGCGATCAATCGTCTCCTGCGGGCGGCGACCCCACTGGCCGCGCATGTCGCTGTCTTCGGGGACCTTGGCGTCCAGCGCGGGTTCTTCGGGCGGGATGTGGCAGTCATCGGCGCGGCCCACGATCACATGGCGCAGGGTGTCCCATTCATTCCAGCTTTTGACTTCGGTTTTCTCAGGCGACCAGGCCATGGATGCCTCCTTTTTCGGGGGAGACGCCAGGCGGGGCCCTCAATCTCCCGATTGAAAGTCCCGGCGTACAGGAGCGTGGTACGGATGGGCGAGAGCGCTGCTCTCCGGCGACGCCATCGCCTGTGAGCCCGGACCGGCGTATAGCACCGTCGCGGCGCCCGGGGAAGGTGTTTCCTTGGGGCGGAGCCATCTGCCGCAACCTCATGCGCCACGGATCTGCGCATTCCCCTTTTCTTTCCAGCGGGCCTTTGTCAGACTGTTTGCGAGTTTTGTTTTTTCATGTTTTCAGCCGCCTGAGGGGATGTAAAAGGGATAAACATTCCCTATCTGACAGGTAAGGCATTTACAGGAACAGGAGGGATTGATGGCGGAAGCCCAGTTTCAGGCAATGATTGAGGAAAGCCAGCGCAAGGTTCGGGAATCGCAGGCTCAGATCGAAGGATTGACCAGCCGCATCGAAAGCGCGCGGGCCAAGATTGAAGCAGGTGAAAACGCCGATATCGACATTGAAAACGCCACGCTGGAAGACGTTCACGCCCATACCGAGGTGATGAACGCGAATATTGCTGAACTGATCATGGGGCTGGACGATGTGACCAGCGCGTTCTCCAAGGATTTCGACGAAATGCGGTCGAAAACCGGCTGGGAAAGCTTTGTCGGCATCTTTTCCCGCGGCAAATCGGATTCGATGCGGCAGGAGCGGATGCGAACCGCCAATATTGACGACAAGTTGCAGGACCTGATTGCGAAGTCGGATGTGATCGTGAAGCTGCTGGAAGGGCAGTTGGCGGTGCTGGAGGAACAGCGCCAAAAGGTACAGGACAATCTGACCTCTACCTTGGATGACCGCGAGTTCACCGTGTCCGAACTGGAAAAGGTCCGGGCCGAGATCCTGAGTATGGATCCCAAGATCATCGAGTTAGAAAACAAGATCGCCGTCGAACAGGACGCCGCTGCGCGGACTAAGCTGGAGACCGAACTGGCGGATCTGAACGGCGCCTATAACGCGCTGGTGCAGGACGAACAGGTCAAGCTGGCGAAATCGCAGACGCTGGAGCGGTATATCGAAAAGGGCAAGACCTGGGTGGACAGTCTGCAGAACCAGGCCGCGACCCAGATGGTGCTGATCAACAAACTGCAGACGGACACGCAGCAGCGCGTGGTACTGTATGACGCGCTGACCAAATCGTTGAAAACGGCGCAGCAACAGGACGTAGCGCACCGGATCAACGAAATCGGGGTTGAGACGGACAAGGAAGCCCAGACCGCCATGGCCGCCATCGGCACCGCGACGAACCAGAAAATGGCCGACATGCTGGAAGCGCATGAAGACCACATGGTCTTTGCCCGCGACGTGCTGGAGAAGAAGGCCAAAGCCGACGAACGCTTTGCCCGCCGGTTCCAGTCGATTGTCGAGAAGCATGACAAGAACCTGTATGGGGGATGATGATGCGGCGCTTTGCAGTTCAGTTCCTGTGTTTCTTTGTGGCGATCTTTGCGGTGAGTTTGCTTCTGGATAACCTTGGGTTTGATCCGTCCGTTCTTGTTCGGATCGTGGTGACGGCTGTCGTGGCTGGTCTTGTCGGATTTGCATTCGAGAAGGCCTGGCCCCGGGCTGGCCAGCAAGACCCTCAGGATCGTTCCTGAACATGGTCGCGGAAAAGACAACCTCGGATCACATCGGCCTGACTGACACCTTCGCCTCGCGCCGGTATTTCCGCAAGTTCGAGGCGATCACCACGCATCTCGCGCGGGTGGCGGGCTATATGCAGGCCGACGGCGCGCTGTCCAAATCGGATGTGAAGGTGCTGACCGGCTATCTGGCGGCGTTGAATTACACCTTCCGGGCGCTGAGTATGAAATACCTGCTGGTCGGGCGCGAAACGGGGCGGTTTTTCGGGTCGCTGGCGATGGACAAGCGCGACAGTGGCTTTCCCGTTGCGGCCGAGCTGATGACCATGGCCAATGACGCGCAACAGGCCGCGCGGCATCTGGACAACATGCCGACCGAGGCGGATCTGAAGGACCAGATGGTGCGCACCATCATCTCGGACCAGAGCTTCCCGACCAAGCTGCAATTCGCGTTGTCCCAGCGGCTCTATTATCAGGAGCTGCTGAAAGGCGACCTGTTCTGGTCCCGCAATGATCCTGTCAGCGAATGGCTGGGCAATGATGGCGACCGGCGGCGGTTCTTGCTGCATTGGGCGGTCTACGACAGCCAGATCAACCTGCCGGTGATCTACATGCTCGAGCTGGAGGACAGCGGCAAGATCGCCCTGCCCAAGGATCAGCGGCGCTGGCCGGAATGTCAGGCGCATCTGATGGCGCAGTCATTGGGTGCATTGAAGCTGGTGACCATCGCCAAGGGCTTTGACGAAGATTTTGACGATCTGCACCCGAAACGGCTGCGGCGTTATCACGTGGGGCCGATGTACAGCTCGGCCTATACCGAACAGACCGGACCGTTGCGGCGGGTGCTGGGCGAGGCGGAGGCCCCCGAGGGTCAGGATTGGGCACTGGCCTGGACCACCGAGGAATTGGAAAGCGAACGGGTCACCGAAGAGCGTTCCGGGTGGTTTTCCACTGTGGAACGCGAGGTGTTCGCGTTGGATCCGTTTGGCGGCCGTGGTGCCGATACTGGTGCAACCCGCACGCGTCGGTCGATCATCCTGCCACAACGCCCGTTTCAAGTGTTGGCCGAACAGAACCCTCCGGGATTTGCGGATGTGGGAAAGTTCGTCGTCAGCGAAAGCGGGCAGGTGTTGCGGTATTGATTGGTCCTGCCGGACCAAGCCTCCGGCGGGAGTTTTTGAGCGAGATGAAGAGTAGGGGCGTTTCAAGATGAGCCTGACATCCGACCAGATGGAATTGCGCGAAGAGGATATTCGCAAGCATTACGACGCGGCGAATGGACTACTGGATGGGTTCGACCACACCCCTCGGATTGCCAAGGCGCAGACCCCCGCCAGCGCGCCCGAACGCAGCCCGGGTATTGCCACGCGGCGACGGTTCCGGTCCACGACACCGGGGTTGGTGACGCGCTCGACCGCGCGGCCCGAAGGCGTGCATCTGATCGACCGGATCGAGGCGTCGGATGGGGGCGACCCGCTGATGTCTCCGCTGCAGGCCACTGCGCTGCACGGCTTGCGCAGGGCGTTGGCGATTGCCTTGGCGATGGGAGAACAATTCTCGGATGCCTCGGGCCTGGCCGATCTGAAACGGTCGAACTTGGCGGGGGCCTTGCCTGCAGACAAGAAGACCGAGTTTTCGGACCTGTTGACCGCCGAGGCGCTGGCCGTGGCCCATGTCTGGGCCAATGCGACCGCGTTTCTGCTGGCGCCGCATCTGGGCGAAACCCAGGTCGAGGTCGGCGAAGCCGAGGAGCTTCTGACCGACAATGCGCAACTGACCCTGCACGGGCTGCTGTGGGAGCTGGACCAGAAACTGGCTTTGCATGCGCAGGAGGAGGCACAGATGCTGGCCACTCTGGCCGCTTATGCCGAACAGGTGATGGAGAAGGCAGCCCTGCGCGCCCAAACCGCTCCGCGGCTGGCGGCCTTTGCCGGGGCAGCCTGGCGGGTTGAGGCGGATGACCTGACCATCCGCGGCTTTGAACCGGCGACCAAGGCGAAATCCACCACGCTGACCATGAGCTTCAAGAAACCGCATCAGGTGGTCGGCAACCACATCGCCAAATATCAGGCGCTGCGCCTGTCCAAGATGCTGATGGCCTATGATTTCAACCGCCGCCTGAACCCGTTTGCGGAACTGGGCGGGTTCATTTTCACCTTCATGGGCGACGGCAAACCGGGCACGGGCAAGACCACACTGATCCAGATGATGGCCGGGTTGATCAACGACTATTGTCAGGTCGCGGGCTATCCGTTCCGTTATCAGAACCTGTCGACGGAAAACATCGACAGTTATCAGGGGAAATCGGGCCAGAACGCCAAGGCGTTCATCAACACCATCATCGATCCGGGCGTGATCGGCTTTGGCACCATCGACGATATCGACCAATTGGCTGGCAAACGTGGTGATCGGCAGTCTTCGGCGGGACAGCTGGAGATCACCGCCGTGCTGATGGAAAGCTTTGCGGGGGCCAATACCGTGGTGCGCGGGAACTGCACCTTTGGCATGTTTTCGAACTATCCCGAAAACGTCGATGACGCCCTGCGCCAGCGGGCTGGCGCACGGTTCTTGGTGGACGGGCCTCAGACCCGCGAGGATTACATCGACATTCTGGCCCTGCTGATGGGCAAGAACCATGACATCCCGCTGGGTCAGCACGACCTCTATGCCGCGCAGGAGATCAAGACGGCTGTCGCCAAATCGTTCGAGGCGCATTCCAAACCGCAGGAGGCCGGGCTGCTGAACGTGTTCGACCGGGTGCAGGACCAGATCGGCGATCTGGATACGATTGCCAAGATGGGCACCTATCTGAAGGCCATTCAACAAGCCGACGAACGCTTCACCGGTCGCGCGATCAAGAACATTACCGACGCGGTGAAAGTCCGCGCGATGGATTTTGAACTGCCCGATGAGTGGATGGAAAAACCTGAGCTGTTCCTGTTCCGCGACTATGACACCAAACGGGCGATGATCGAGGATCTGCGGGTGCCGATCACCGTGGACATGGTGATCCAGGAAATCAACCGCTACGCCGACAGCGAATTCCGCTATGCCGACAAATCCGATGAGGTCGCGATTGAGACCATGGTGCGCGACTTTGGCCGCCAGGAAGAGGCGAAGAAGCGGTATCTGGAGGGTAAAGATGATTAACGCGATGAGGGCCGCACCCGACCTGGCGGGCGTTTACGGACGCTGTGGTCTGCGCGCACATGCCCAAGCAGTCCTATCGCGCATATTGCGGATGGCATCGTCAACGCGCCCTTTGGCGGGAGGTCGGGCGCGGCCCGGGGTGAATCCGGGCGGGAGGTTTGGATGAGAAGACTGATTGCAAACGGCCTGATGTTCGGCAATCTCGTCCACATCTCCAGCCCCGCCTTGATCGACCGGTATAACCGCGCGTTGATGCATTTGGCGGGAAAGCGGACAGGGCTGACCGATTTTCACATCGATCTGTCGGGTTTTTCGCCCGAGATTGGCGAGGAGCTGGGCGATCCGTTCTATCTGAACCCCAATGGGGTGAATCGGCAGTTCGTTCTTTTGGGCACGGAACAGAAACGCGCGCCTTTGCTGAATGCTCAGTTTTCGACCAGCCGGGACATTCTGCTGCGGTTCATCACCGCGAATGAAGCGCAGCTTTTTGCGCTGACGGCCAAGGATGCGGTGGCGGGCGAGTTGGTGAACTCGGTGTTTCAGGTGGATGTACCGCAGCGGCTGTTTGACATTCGTCAGGTCCGGGTCGAGGCCGATACCACCAGCGGCACCATCCGGCAGGCGGATCATCTTGCGCGGCTGGTGGAACGGTTCAAGACCGAAGAAGACGGTTGGTTCGACGATGTGCTGATCGCCGAGATGATCGAAACCGCGCGTGACACCGGCGATGTGACCCGCAATCCGGTGCATCTGAAACACGAGACATTCGAGCAGCGCAATTTCTGGACCGCGCATTTCGGTGGGCTCTACCTGTTTCAGGGGGTGGATCACCCGGCCGTGATTGCCAGTGCCGAGAAACCCGAAGGCGATCTGCCGATCAAATACGTGTTTGACCTGAGCGAACGGAACCGGATTGCCAAGTTCCTGAACTATAACGATCTGGCCGAACCCGTGGTCAAGGCGCGTGGCATCGACGGGGCAGCGATCTTGCGGCAGAAGATGGACTTCATCACTGCCGATACTCTGGCCCGCAAGGGCGTCGATCTGACCGGGCGGACGCGGTCCGACCTGCGGCGTCTGGCGCGCAGCCACGCGGGCGATTTGCCTCCCGAATATGACCTGCTGGCCGACATGGTGCGCTGGGCGGAAACCGGGGGCAGCTGGCCCCGGGTCAGTTCCGATCATCCGGGCTATTTCTATACTCTGCGCGCGGCGAATACGCCGGATCGGGATCTGGTCAACATGCTGCTGGCCGAGCTGTGCCCGCTGGACATCCGGCAACTGTTCATCTGCCACAAGGAACTGTTCTATACTGCCTATCGGGGCTGGCCCGAGGAAAAGAAGGCCTATGCGGCCGATTTCCTGGCCAATGAATACGCAGTAGACAAGGCAGGGGCGCGCGCGGCACTGTTTGGGCATGAGCTGGACATGAGCGGCGCGGCACCCGATCCCGCCCGGGTGCGTGCGCGCCGGGACGATCTGATCGACCGCGTTGGTCCATGGGGCGCGGTAAGGAGACGCTGAGATGATTGCGCTTTTCCGCCTGTTGCTGGTCCTGCTGGTGTTGCAGACGATTGCTTATGTGGGGCTGTCGCTCTATTCCCGGTCGGTGCGCAAGGGCAAGCTTGAGGCGCATTGGGAAAAGAAAGACGCGATGAAGGGCGACAAGCAGGCCTTTGTCGAACGCGGGTTGCAACGCTATGATCAATCGTTTCGCCGCAAACTTATCCTTGGGGTCTATATCGTACCGTGGGTTGCGATCGTGGCCCTGATTTACATTCGGAATTACATGTGAGGGCCTGACAGCATGGGCTATGTAAAATGGGCGATCATCCTGATCTTCTGGGCGTTTGTCGGATCGGTGCTGCATTACGCGCTGCCGCATCATGACACGGTACGGATCGTCAACACATATGAAGAACGGCAGGAGCTGAACGACTGGACGCGGATCTTCTGGGCGGTGCCCGATGATCAGTCGGCAACCCTGATCAACCGGGATGTGCAATTCATCCAGGCGGTGCGCGCCAATGGGCGGCCCATCGTGTATCGCAACGAAGATACCGGCTGGGGCTGGCCGTTCTATTTCAAGTTCGATACGGCAAATCTTTATACCGAAGCGGCGGACAAGGTGTCATCGAAGGACAACCCTGAGTGGGTCTCGGTGATGCATTACGGCTGGCGCAACGAATTCCTGTCGATCTTCCCCAACGCGATTTCGGTCAAGGCCGTGGATGGCCCGGATTACAGCCCGATCCCGTGGTTCAATATCCTGTTCCTGACAGCGTTCTTTGCTCTGGTCTGGGCGATCTACGTTCGGTGGCGACGGTTCCGGCAGCGGCGCATTGATCCCATGATCGAGGATGTGGAAGACAGCCTGTATGCGGCTGGCGACGCGATCGAGGAGCGCCGCGGCAGATTGCGGCGGTGGCTGGACAGCTGGAAGTCGAAATAATCGGAGTTGGGGCGGAACACTCCCGCCCCTTCTTCTGGCGCTTGCGCGCCCTCGAAGCGTTGGGCGTGGCAGCTATGCTGAAGGGGCGTTGCCCCTCTGCGCCAAAGGCGCATTCACCCCGGAATATCCTTGGCACAGTGAAGTCGTGATCGCAGATCCTCTACGTCGTCTGCCTTGTTGTTCGCGAGGGGGTCAGGGGGAGTATCCCGCAGAGATGGTGTGGCCTGGTGGAGACCCCGCCAAAAGGCCTGAAGAGAGCACCGGCGTTATTGATCAGTCGGCAAACAGATACTCAGTCTGGGCAATGCGAAGTGCCTGATCGTAAGGGATGCTCAGGAACTCGGTCAACTTGTGTGCATTGTCCTCGGGGCTGTCTACTTCGTGCATGCGGTAGCTGCGCGGGAAGCCAGCGTCGCGGATCCGATCGGATTCATGCACGATGTCATTGCGGATCGTGGGCAGCAGACGCTCCAATGTGGCCTGCGGGGTACGGTCCCCGGCCAGGCCAACACGCAAGGCGTGGCCGATCAGGTATTCATCGGTGAACTTGCATTCGATCTGCAGCATCCGTGTTACCGACCGATCGGAGAAGAAGTCCTGCATCAGATCCAGATTGGCGCTGTCCATGCAGACCAGCAGGCGGTCCGTTTCATAGTATTCGAAGAGCATCCGCATCAGCGCGCGGCGGTGTCGGGTGCGTTTTTCCAGGGAGGACTGGATCCCGCCCAGATCGGGCAGGGGAGTGTCCTCTTCGTTGAAGAGATATTCGATGCAAGGAATGTTGGTCATGTGCCGGATCTGATCGACCAAGCGTTTGGCGACGTGCCATTTCTTGCAGACAACGATCATCAATTCACGTTCCCTGCCAAGTGAGCTTTCGGTTTCCCAGAAACGCATGGAAAACCGGCGACCGATGCGGCCGCGCCCGGTCAGGAACTTGAACAGGCTGCGGCCTTCATTCGAGATTTCGAAAGGTATGTCACGAGCAGCGTATAGTCGGCCCAGTCGGGCCTTCAATTCGACCGCCTCAGGACTGATCTTTCGTGCAAAAAGAAAGTCCTGACTCAGCAACAGATCATAATGATCATTGTAGAAATTCACTGGCATTCCATAGTCAGTGAACATCAGGAAGGTCAGAGTCCGGGTCTGGATTTCGGTTTCCGGAACCAGGTGACGGACCAACGTCTGAAAAAACGTCTCATCCGGGATCCAGGTCGTAGCGAAAAACCGCATCACATCCCGGCGCGTGCGGGTGAAGTCCAGAATCCATTCGATCGTGCGTCGCCGCAGGCACCACCATTGCGAGCCGATCTGGACCTGGATATCGGCAGGAATTTCGCGGGCCAGTCCGAATTTCTTCTGCATCTCGAACGAGGTGTAGAACAGTTTCTTGTGGGTGCGTTCGTTGAAATAGTGGCGATAGATCAGCCGTTCTTCTTTGATCCCGGTCTTGATCCAGTCGCTTTCGAAGAAGTCGAAGCTTTCGATGAAATCGAAATCGTTGTTGTCGAGGAACTGGTGCGCATATTCGGCCGTCTTGATTGCCATGCAATCGCCCGACAGCATGTAGAAATGGGTGGCGCGGGGAAACTCTTCGGCGGCGGCTTCTACGGCATAAAGCGTTGCCTGGACCAGTGACCATTCCCCCCAGCCGCATTTGATACGTTTGCGGGAAAAGGTCACGTTGGGGTTGTCGGCCAGCGCATCGCGGATGAGCTTGTAAGCTTCTGGTTTGGCGCGTGCGTCGAAATGAATCGACATGTAGTCGCCTGCTGCCGTCAGCCGCTCGGCCTGCTGCACAATGGCCTCAGGATCCTTGTGACAGAGAAGAATATACGCAATTTTCGCCATACCGGAAACGAAGCACCCCGAATTCTTCCCATTGTTTACCTTGATAAAGGTTGAGACTGGTTGAATAAACCAGATAATTTGAAACACAATCGAGGACGCCGCACTGCCCTTGCGTCAACTTTCGTCGCGGGGCCAAAACGGCGCGCAGGAGGAGAGGCAGTATGGGATTTCCCGGCACCTGGATGACCGAAAGTGAAAGCGTCGTGTATCGTGTGGTGCCGAAATGCGCGTGCTCGACCATTGGTCAGATCATGTATTTTTCGGATCATGGCGAGTTTTTCGATGGTGATATTCACGACGCCAAGGGGGGCATGCACAAATGGGCGTTGGAGGATAGCCAGGGGGCGATTACCCGCAATGTTCAGTCGCACCGATCCTATGCCTTCACCTGTGTCCGCAACCCCTATACCCGGATTCTGAGTTCGTTCTTCGACAAGATCTGCGGTATCCAGCGCAACGGGAAACGGTATCGCGGCAATCTGGTGCCCAAGCTTGTCTATGACTACGGGATCGAAGTTGGCGGTGATGACGGCAAGCAGGAGTTCGACCAGATCCGTAGCTTCCGCCGGTTCCTGTTATTCACGCGCGACACCATCCGGTTTCGCCGCCCGATGGAGCCGGACATTCATTGGTCTGCCATGTCGGGCCATGTGTCCACCTTCATCTGGAATGGTGGGCGGTATGACAAGATCATCTGGACCGAGAAGTTCAATGATGGCATGCGAGAGGTTCTGAACGGGATCGAGACGCCGGTGAGCGTCGATCTGGATACAATCCCGCGTTTTAATGAAAGCGAAGGGCATGGCCCCAAGCGGGCGCATCCGGTCGAGGATTACTTTGACGATCTCTCGATGCATCTGGTGTACGAGATCTACAAACGCGATTTCGAGCTCTTCAAATACGATTTTGAAGACCCCTCGAACAAGATGCCCATCGGGGAGATCGACCTGGATGAGGTTCACGCCAAGCTTGGCGAATGACGGGTATGGGTGAAATTTCTACCCAGACCCTCAGAATATTCGAGCCGTGCCCGAATGTGCTGGCTTTTTATGACGGACGTATTCCGGGGAAACGGTTGCGTTCGGATAAAGCCAATTGGTTGGATGACGGGGCTTACGCTTTGGGTGTCGCCAGCTATGCCGTCTTCGACGGGGCGGAAGGGCTGGTTTATGATACAGGCCTTTCGGTCTCGCATGGACGGGCCATCCGAGCGGCGTTGGAAGCGCGCGGTGGGATCTCTCTTCGGGTGGTTCTGAGCCATCATCACAACGATCATGTGGCCGGAAACGAAGCCTTTGCCGATTGCGAGATCCTGACCCATCGCAAGACTGCGGACAAGTTGCGCGATGTGGAAGAGGCGTTCGCACGGGACGACCCGCCCATTGATCCGCTGGTTCATCCCACCAAGGTGTTTGACGGATCCGAAACCGTGCAGGTGGGGGCGATCCGGGTCGAATTGCGGCCTCTCGACATTCACAGTTTTGACGGGTTGGTCCTTTATTTGCCCGATCGTCAGTTGTTGCTAGCCGGGGACACATTGGAAGACACGGTGACTTACGTGGATGAGCCTGACCGGTTGGAGGTGCATCTGGCTGAGTTTGAGCGCTTGTCGCAGTGGGAGATTGCGAAGATCCTGCCTAGTCATGGCGATCCGGATCGGATTGCTGCAGGTGGATATGACCGTTCGTTGATCGCCGCGACCCAAAGCTATGTCGCCAAACTGCTGCGCTGCTCGGTAGAACCGGAATTGGTGGATTTGACGCTGCAGGAGTTTGTGGCTGATGAGATTGCAGCTGGCGCGGTGATCCACTTCGAAGGGTACGAGGCGGTACACCGGCAAAATGTGCAGGAAGTTCTGGCGCGTTCTGTAACCAATTGAAGGGACAGATACTTTTGCGCGTTAGGGCAACAAAAAAAGACCCGCCGTTATGGCGGGCCTTTGTGTTACAGTAGGCTGAATTACAGCTGTCGAACGGCGCCTTTGGCGGCTGAGGTCGCCAATTTGGCATAGGCCTTCAGCGCCGTGGAGACCTTGCGCTTGCGCGGTTCCGCCGGTTCCCAGCCTTTTGCGTCCTGTGCCTTGCGACGGGTGGCGAGTTCTTCGTCCGAGACGGCCAGATGAATGGTGCGGTTGGGGATGTCGATCTCGATCTTGTCACCCGGTTGAACCAGACCAATGGCGCCGCCTTCAGCAGCTTCCGGCGACACGTGGCCGATGGAAAGCCCCGAGGTGCCACCCGAGAAACGACCATCCGTCAACAGGGCGCAGGCTTTGCCCAGTCCTTTGGACTTCAGATAAGAGGTCGGATACAGCATTTCCTGCATCCCCGGGCCGCCCCGCGGACCTTCGTAGCGGATGACCACCACGTCGCCTTCCTTGACCTTGCCAGTCAGGATATCGCTGACTGCCTGGTCCTGGCTTTCACAGACATAAGCTGTCCCGGTGAATTTCAGGATGTTTTCATCCACCCCTGCGGTTTTCACGATGCAGCCGTCCAGCGCGATGTTGCCGAACAGCACCGCCAGACCACCGTCTTGACTGAAAGCGTGCTCCTTGGCGCGGATCACGCCGCCTTCGCGGTCGGTGTCCAGTTCCTTGTAACGGTTGGATTGGCTGAAGGCTTGGGTGGTGCGAACACCGCCCGGCGCGGCCTTGAACAGGTCCTGAGCTTTGGGGTTGTTGGCAACCTTGATGTCCCAGTTCGCGATTGCTTCGCCCATTGTTGCCGTGTGCACGGTTGAGCAATGGTTATGGAACAGGCCCGCGCGGCTGAGTTCGCCGAGGATCGAGAAGATGCCGCCCGCGCGGTGCACGTCTTCCATGTGCACGTTTTCAGTGTTCGGCGCGACTTTGCACAAGCACGGGACCTTGCGGCTGAGCCGGTCCATGTCGGTCATGGTGAAATCCACGCCGCCTTCATTTGCGATGGCCAGAAGGTGCAACACGGTGTTGGTCGACCCTCCCATGGCGATATCCAGGCTCATGGCGTTTTCGAATGCGTCAAAGGTCGCGATCTCGCGCGGGAGGAAACCTTTTTCGTCCAGCTCGTAGTGGCGTTTGGTGATTTCGACAATGCGCCGCCCGGCTTCCAGAAACAGGTCCTTGCGATCCGAGTGCGTGGCCAGGGTCGAACCGTTGCCAGGAAGCGCCAGGCCCAGAGCTTCGGCGAGGCAATTCATCGAGTTTGCGGTGAACATGCCGGAGCACGAGCCACAGGTTGGACAGGCGTTTTCCTCGATATGTTTCAGCTGCTCGTCGGTATATCTGTCGTCGGCCGCAGCAACCATGGCATCGACGAGATCGATTTTCTTCACGTCCAGGTCTGCGATGTCGATCTTGCCGGCTTCCATCGGGCCGCCCGATACGAAGATCGCGGGAATGTTCAGGCGCATGGCGGCCATCAGCATGCCGGGGGTGATCTTGTCACAGTTCGAGATGCAGACCATCGCATCAGCGCAGTGTGCGTTGACCATGTATTCGACGCTGTCGGCAATCACTTCGCGTGACGGCAGCGAATACAGCATCCCGTCATGCCCCATGGCAATGCCGTCATCCACTGCGATGGTGTTGAACTCTTTTGCAACGCCGCCGGCCTTTTCGACCTCGCGCGCAACCATCTGGCCCAGATCCTTCAGGTGGACGTGGCCCGGCACGAACTGGGTAAAGCTGTTGACGATGGCGATGATCGGTTTGCCGAAATCGTCATCCTGCATACCGGTGGCGCGCCACAGGCCACGGGCACCGGCCATGTTGCGGCCATGGGTGGAGGTTCTGGATCGGTACATTGGCATGATGCTGTTTCCCTTTTGCCCTACCTGCGATAACAAGGTGCGTATGTTATAGCGCACGTATCATATGTGCGTTATAGCGCACAAGACAATTCGCTGAGCATTGGCATGG
Source organism: Paracoccaceae bacterium (assembly GCA_014872875.1). Classification (GTDB taxonomy): domain Bacteria; phylum Pseudomonadota; class Alphaproteobacteria; order Rhodobacterales; family Rhodobacteraceae; genus Aliisedimentitalea. Next base: position 214,043 of record WKFI01000011.1, on the reverse strand, counting down.
AACCGGACGAAATAACCCTGAAACTTCGTGATGTGAGGTCGGCCTCGGGTCTGAGCCTGTCGAAGGTGGCGAAACTGACGGGTGTCAGCAAGGCGATGCTGGGGCAGATCGAACGCGGCGAATCAAGCCCGACGATCTCGACCCTGTGGAAAATCGCCAAGGGGTTCCAGCTGCCGTTGAGCGCGCTGATCGGTTCGGGCGGTGGCGAGACTGGCGTGTTTCAGACCGTAACCTTCCCCGGCAGTATCGAGGTCAAGATCGTGTTTCCGTTTGACCCTGTCTTGGGGGCCGAGACCTTTCACGTCGCCTTGCGCCCCGGGCAGAGCTACGAATCCGCTGCCCATGCCGGTGGAGTGACAGAAGAGGTCTTTGTCCTGAATGGCGCGGTCGAAGTTCTGAAGGATGGCAATTGGGTGCCGCTGATGGCGGGGCAGGGGCTGCGCTTTGCGGCCGACCTGCCGCACGGTTATCGCGCCGGAGCAGATGGCGCTGCTTTTCTGAACATGCATCACTACCCGCAGACAAGCCCGGTCGCTTCCGAAGCTTGACGGTTTCCCGCCCCGGACCGCTTGCAAGGCGGACGTATCGGGCCTACATCTGCGGCCCATGGCCAAGCAAAAGACAGACCCGAATTACAAGGTGGTGGCTGAAAACCGCCGCGCGCGCTTCGATTACGCGATCGAGGACGATCTGGAGTGTGGCATCATTCTGGAAGGGTCTGAGGTCAAGTCTTTGCGTCAGGGCGGTGCCAACATCGCCGAAAGCTATGCTGCTGTGGAAGACGGTGAGTTGTGGCTGGTCAACTCCTATATCGCGCCTTACGAGCAGGCCAAGATGTTCAAGCATCTGGAGCGTCGCAAGCGCAAGCTCCTGGTGTCACGCAAGGAGCTGGCGAACCTGTGGAGTGCAACCCAGCGCAAGGGCATGACGCTGGTGCCGATCGTGCTGTATTTCAACCACAAGGGCATGGCCAAGCTGAAAATTGGCATCGCCAAGGGCAAGAAGACGCATGACAAGCGTGAAAGCCAGGCCAAGCGCGATTGGGGACGTCAGAAACAGCGGCTGTTGAAGGACGCGCGCTGAACTCGGTTGGTGATGGGCCCGGCGTGGGCCCATCTGTTTTTGTGCAGGGTCAGTATGTGCGTTTGACGGAGCTGTAGTCTCCGCGTAGCCGCACGGTCACGGTGAGATCCGATTTGCCGCGATTGCGCCAGAACCAGCCGTGATTGCCCGTGAATGCGGCCTTCAAGACCCCGACATCTCCGGCCACGCCCCGGCCCTTTGTGTAGCTCGTGGAGTTGCCTGAGCCGTCTCCGTGTAGATCGAAATTGACGACGCCCTGATCGGTGTTCCAGCTGTATTCCGCTTCGGCACCCGCTTGCATGACCAGCTTCCATTCAGCGCCCTGACCCGGCGCAAGGGTGAACGAGAATTCATCCGACCAGTCGGGGGTGTCCTGCGCCGCGGCGCTGCCGATGAAAAGGTCAAGCAGGCCAATACCCTGTTGCGGTCGTTGCAAGGAAGACTGCTTGTCGGCCTCGGCCTCTTCGGCCAGCTGTGTCTTGATCTCTCCCATCTCGGTCAGGCCAAGGACCCGGCCGATCCGGGTCGGATCAATGCCGTATTCTGCGGGCAAGACGACCGTGAACAGGATCGCTACGGCAGCAACCAGCGCGATCAGGGTGGATTTTAGCAATTGTTTCGAGGAGGGGAGATCTTCGACAGACGGTTTTTCTGCGTTGTACATAGGTGTTTTCCTTGGATGTCAGAGGGAGAGGGCGTAGCCGGTCAGCTGGTAGCCCATCAGGACAAAGCCAGCGGTCATCATTGCGACGTTTGCTGTGTAAGCGTGGCGCCAGAAGCTGGCGGACCGCCGCCAATAGCCCATCACGATCAGGATCAGTGACAGAGCGAGGATCTGGCCGATTTCGACGCCGACATTGAAGGCCAGCAGATTGGGGAGCAAGCCGTCCGGTGCGATGTCATAGTCGAGGATCTTGGTCGCCAGGCCCAAGCCGTGAAAGAAGCCGAAGATCAAAGTTGCCAGCTTGGTGTTGGGTTGGAAGCCAAGCCATCGCTGAAACGCCCCCAGATTGTCGAGCGCCTTGTAGACGACTGACAGGCCGATGATTGCATCGATCAGATAGGCATTTACGTTCCAGCCGAACCAGACGCCCAGCAGCATCGTGGTCGAGTGTCCGATTGCGAACAGGCTGACATAGATGGCAACGTGTTGCATTCGGTAGAGGAAGAAGACCACCCCGAACAAGAACAGGATGTGGTCATAGCCGGTGACCATGTGTTTGGCCCCGAGATAGGCAAAGGGGATCAGCTTGACGCCCCAGATTTCCTGGATGTAACCGGCGTCGCCTTCGGTCACATTATGGGCGGCCGCAAGGTCTGCGAAGAAGCACAAGCAGAGTGCGACCAGAAGAACGGGCACGATGCGATACACACGCGTCGCCCCGTCCGTGCGGACAGAGTTCATGGAAGTTCTCCGAAAATTAGTGAAATGTCAGGAGGGCATGCCCATGCAGCTTGCGACGATTGCTTCATCGCAAGTATCAGGCAGGCTTTTTTCAGAGAGTTCAGACTCTGGGAGGGTGTTCGATCGCGAAGCTCGGAGATGGTGGCGCTTTCGACCGGGCAAGCAAGCGGTTGATCTTGGGTCTTTCACCGGGTCGAAGCTGGGGCCCGGCCGGTGTCAACGCCGTGTTGTGGTCGTGGTCTGCAGCCTCGTGGTCATGGCCATGTAGTTGCCACATGGCATCCAAAACATCACCATGTGTGTGACCGTGTTCGGATTGAACGGCTGAAACGGTTTCAATGAATTGAGCAGGATCGTGTTTGATGGGGGCTTTCAAGCTCCAAAGTGCCAGCGCAAAGCACAGAACAAGCCGCATGACTGCTTTCATCAAGACTTGGAGTTTGTGCATGGTGTGGCCTGATCGCTCGAATTACCATCCAGATAACCTCCCGGGGGGGATCGGGTCAATGAGGTTTCTGGGCGGTGCACGGTCATGGATTTCGGGGAGTGGGCAAGACCCGAATGCTCCATGCCGCTTGCGTATCCTGACTTGCGCAGGTTGACTTTGGATAGTACCTCTGCTCGCGCGCAATTCAGGAGAGACTCGCATGCAGGACGATCCTAAGACACTTGTTTCCACCGAATGGCTGGCGGCCCATCTCAAGGATCCGGACCTGAGGTTGTTGGATGGGTCGTGGTATTTGCCGCAGCAAGGGCGCGACGCGAAGGCCGAATACGATCAGGCTCACATTCCCGGCGCCCGTTTCTTTGACATCGACGACATCTCTGACGCGCGGTCCGAACTGCCGCATATGGCGCCTCCGGTTGAAAAATTCATGTCGCGGATGCGGGCCATGGGCGTGGGCGACGGGCATCAGGTCGTCGTCTATGACGGGGCTGGTCTGATGTCAGCGGCGCGCGTCTGGTGGCTGTTCCGCCTGATGGGACAGACCAACATCGCTGTGCTGGACGGCGGCCTGCCCAAATGGCAGGCCGAAGGGCACCCGATGGAAGACATGCCCCCGGTGATCCGTGACCGTCACATGACTGTCCGGGTACAGAACCACCTTGTGCGCGATGTGACACAAGTCTCGGCTGCCGCCAAGCTAGGCGATTACGAGATCATAGACGCCCGGTCTGCCGGACGGTTTGCCGGAGTCGATCCCGAACCGCGCGAAGGGTTGCGCGGAGGCCATATCCCGGGATCAAAGAACGTGCCGTTTCAGAACGTGCTGAACGCCGATGGAACGATGAAAGACAATGCAGGTCTGCGCGCAGCATTCGATGCGGCCGGCGTGGATCTGTCGAAACCTGCCATAACCACCTGTGGGTCAGGGGTGACAGCCGCCATTCTCAGCCTCGCCATGGAGCGGATCGGCAAGACCGACCACGCGCTTTATGACGGATCCTGGGCTGAATGGGGTGCGTTCCCGACCCTTCCCGTTGCTACCGGAGAGAACTGATGTTCGAAAATTTCAAACCGCTGCCCGCCGACAAGATCCTGGGGCTGATGCAGATGTTCCGCGAAGACCCGCGTGACAACAAGATCGATCTGGGCGTCGGTGTGTACAAGAATGCCGAAGGTGTTACCCCGGTGATGCGTGCCATCAAGGCGGCCGAACACAAGCTGTGGGAAGAGCAAGAGACCAAAGCCTATGTCGGTTTGGCTGGTGATCCGGCTTATTCGGATGCGATGATCAAGCTGATCCTGGCCGATACGGTCGAACGTGGGAACATCGCATCCGTTGCGACCCCCGGCGGCACGGGTGCCGTGCGCCAGGCGTTTGAACTGATCAAGATGGCCAACCCGTCGGCCCGGGTTTTCGTCTCGGACCCGACCTGGCCGAACCACGTGTCGATCCTGAACTATCTGAACATCGAAACCGTTGTGTATCGCTATTTCGACCGCGAAACCCGCGGCGTGAATTTCGACGGCATGATCGAAGATCTGAAGACGGCGCAAAAAGGCGACGTGATCCTACTGCACGGCTGCTGTCACAACCCGACCGGTGCCAACCTCAATGAAGTTCAGTGGAAAGAGGTCATTGCGCTTCTGAACGAACGCGGCCTGATCCCGATGATCGACATTGCTTATCAGGGCTTCGGCGATGGCCTGGAGGAAGACGCATTGGGCACCCGCCTCGTCGCGTCCTCCTGCCCGGAAGTTCTGATCGCGGCGAGCTGCTCGAAGAATTTCGGCGTCTATCGCGAACGCACAGGTCTGCTGATGGCGGTGTCGAATGACGTCAGCGGACAGGCGTTGAACCAGCAGACTTTGGCCTTCCTGAACCGTCAGAACTACTCCTTCCCGCCGGATCACGGGGCGCGGTTGGTGACGATGATTCTGAACGATGACACGTTGCGCGCTGATTGGGCGGCCGAGCTGGAAGCGACCCGTTTGGACATGCTGGATCTGCGCCAACAATTGGCGGATGAGCTGCAGCACCTGACCGGATCGGACCGCTTTGGTTTCCTGGCGCAGCACCGCGGCATGTTCTCGCTTCTGGGAACTACGCCGGATCTGGTCGAAAAGATGCGGGTGGACAACGGGATCTACATGGTCGGCGACAGCCGTATGAACATTGCCGGTCTGAACACCCAGACCGTGCCGATCCTGGCCCAGGCGATTGTCGACGCGGGCGTCTGATCATCATTGACAAGACTGCAAGCGACGCGCGTCCCTAACCGGGCGCGCGTTTTTCTTTGGGCGCTATTACCCTACCATGTTCAAAAGATCGGTTATGTTTGGAGGTGAATTGGTGTTGCGTATTCTATCTTGTGTTGTTGCCGTTGTAGCGGTCATGCCTGGCCCAGGTGTGGCCGATCAGCCCTCGTTCGACTGTGCCAAGGCCGCCAGTGACGCCGAGGACGCGATCTGCGCGTCTGCGGCACTGGGCGCGTTGGACCGGGAGTTGACCCGTATCTATGGCCTAGCTGCCAATGGCCCGAACATGACAGGCGACCGCTTGAGCGAACTCAAGGCGTTCCAGCGCGGCTGGATCAAGGGCCGGGACGAGTGTTGGAAGTCAAGCTTGGGGGTGGAGGAGTGTGTTCTGCAGGAATACGCGCTTCGGATCGGTGAGATACGTACGCAATATGCCGATGCGCGATCCGAAGCGGGGCTTTCGGATGGCCCGTTCCCTTATGTCTGTGACGGATTGGATATACCACTGAGCGCCGTGTTCATTTCAGGGGAAGACCCGTTGCTTTCGCTGACTTGGCGCGATGGCTTTGCAGTGATGAGGGCCCAGCCAGCGGCTTCGGGGATAAAATACTCGGATGGGGCTTTTACGTTCTGGGCCAAGGGAGACGAGGCGGTTTTCACGGCTTCGGACGGACAAGACCTGTCTTGTGAACGGGATGCCATGAACTGAACCCCGGATGGAAAACGCCCCCCGCGATGCGGAGGGCGTAGCTGCTTGACTGTTTCTGCCTCTTAGCGATGCGAGAATTCCGGATAGGCTTCCATGCCAAGTTCGGCCATGTCGAGCCCGTTGATCTCGTCCTCTTCGCTGACCCGGATGCCCATAACGCTTTTCAGGATGAACCACAGCACCAGGCTGGCGGCGAAGGTGAAAACACCGTAGGCAATGATGCCCGTCAGCTGGGTGACCAGGCTGGCGTCAGAGTTGTAGAACACGACGGCGATGGTGCCCCAGATACCGGCGAACAGGTGAACGGGGATGGCACCCACGACGTCGTCGATCTTCAGCTTGTCCAGGAAAGGAACGGTGAAGACGACGATCACACCGCCAACGGCACCGATCCACAGCGCGCCAAACAGCGAGGGGGCCAGCGGCTCGGCGGTGATCGACACCAGACCGGCCAGAGCGCCGTTCAGGACCATGGTCAGGTCAGGCTTCTTGAACATCACCTGGGTCAGGATCAGCGCGGTAACTGCACCGGCTGCTGCTGCCATGTTGGTGTTGGCAAAGATACGCGACACGTCAGAAACGTCGCCCACGGTGCCCATGGCCAGCTGCGAGCCGCCATTGAAGCCGAACCAGCCCAGCCACAGGATGAACGTGCCCAGAGTGGCCAGTGCCAGGTTGGAACCGGGGATCGGGTGCACCTTGCCGTCCTTGCTGTACTTGCCGATACGCGGGCCCAGTACGATGGCGCCAGCCAGAGCGGCCCACCCGCCGACGGAGTGTACAACAGTCGAACCGGCGAAGTCCGAGAAGCCTGCTTCGGACAACCAGCCGCCGCCCCACTGCCAGGAGCCGGAGATCGGGTACAGAATACCGGTCAGCACGATCGTGAAGATCAGGAAGGGCCACAGCTTGATCCGCTCGGCCAGTGCGCCCGATACGATGGATGCGGTTGCGGCCACAAACACCAGCTGGAAGAAGAAGTCCGAACCAACCGAAGCATAATCCAATGCCGCGTCTGCGGCTGCTACACCAACCGGATCCAGAGTGGTCGGGCCGCCGATGGCGAAGAAGCCGTTGAAGTCGCCCGGATACATCGTGTTGAAACCGACAAACCAGTACATGATCGCGGCGATCGAGTAGAGCGCGATGTTTTTGGTCATCTGCATCGTAACGTTCTTGGACCGTACCAGCCCGCCTTCCAGCATGGCAAATCCGGCAGCCATGAAGAACACCAGGAAGCCTGCCATGCAGAACAGCAGGGTGGTCATGATATAGGGGCCGATTTCGTCGAAGCCCGGGGCGGCGTCCTGCGCCAGCGCCAGGGTCGGCAGCGCGGTCAGCGCCGAGGCCATGGCAAATGTCTTAGTCAGTTTCATTTTCCGTTTCCCTTGATTGCGCCGCTTACAGAGCGTCCTGGTTGGTCTCGCCAGTGCGCACACGCACAGCCTGGCTCACATCCAGAACAAAGATCTTGCCGTCGCCGATCTTGCCGGTGCGGGCGGTGTTGGTGATGGTTTCGACCACCTGGTCGGCCTGATCTGCCGGAACCACTAGCTCCAGTTTGATCTTCGGTACAAAGTTCACTTCGTATTCGGCGCCGCGGTAGATTTCGGTGTGGCCCGACTGAGAGCCGAACCCTTTGATCTCGGTCACCATCATGCCGCGAATGCCGATATCGGTCAGCGCGACGCGGACCTCTTCCAGCTTGAACGGCTTGATTGTCGCAATGATGAGTTTCACTTCGGTCCCCCGTTTCCACATTTAAGTCAGGCAGGCTGCCCTGCTTTTCGCACTTGCAGCAAAGCGGCTGAGGGCCTCTCAGGGAACAATTTGTGGGCAAAAAACCGGAGTCAGGTTGGGTGATGTGCGCAAAATTTACGCATTTCGGCGGTTTTGCTGAATTTTGCGTCACCTTGAGAAGGGGAAATCATGGTTTTCCGCCCCTCAACAAATCCGACCGGGCACGGTATTGTGCGCCAAAGACAAGAACCGGGCAGGGTTTGAGCATGACAGATTCCTCCAGGCGCAAGCCTCCATTGGTGGCGGATCGCCGGTATCCTTCTTCGGCGGGCAAGGCCAAGCCGAAGTCCAAACCGAAGGCCAAGCCATCTGCGAAGCCAGCGGCCAGGAAGAAGACAAAGCCAGCTCAAAAGGGCGGGATTTTCGGGTTCAAGTTCGGGGGCGGCAAGAAAAAGACGACGGCACCCCGTAAACCCGCTGCCAAGTCGACGACGGCCCGCAAGCCCGCAAAGCGTAAAACCGGCGGCACCGGCGGCACCGGCGGGGGATCGGGCGGCATTCGTGGCTTTATCCGCAGGGTTTTTGGCTGGGTGTTCGGCCTGATCTGGGGCTTCACATGGCGCATGGGCATGATTGTGGCGCTGCTGATCGCCATGGCGGTGGGGTACATTTACATCGGGCTGCCGGACGTAACGGCGCTGCTGGACGGGCGGGCGCGTGGCTCGGTGACCATGCTGGACCGCGAAGGTCAGGTCTTTGCTTGGCGCGGTGACCAGTTCGGCGGCGTTGTGACCACTGAAACGGTCTCGCCGCATCTGAAGAACGCGATCGTCGCGACCGAGGACAAGCGGTTCTACAGCCATTTCGGCATCAGCCCGCGCGGTATTGCCAGCGCCGTTCGTATCAACCTGCGCGAAGGGCGGGGGCCGTTGTCGGGCCATGGTGGGTCCACCATTACTCAGCAAACTGCGAAACTGCTATGTCTGGGCGAGCCGTATGACGCGGCCTCGGGCATGAGCGAGAAGGAATACGAGGCCGATTGCCGTCGAACCACTTTGTGGCGGAAGGTCAAGGAAGCCATTTATTCAATGGCCATGGAGGTCCGGTATTCCAAGGATGAAATTCTGACCATCTATATGAACCGGGCCTTCCTGGGCGCGGGTGCGCGCGGGTTTGAAGCAGCAAGTCAGCGCTATTTCGGGAAATCCGCGGCCGAGGTGAACCCGGCCGAAGCCGCCATGCTGGCTGGCCTATTGGTTGCCCCTTCGCGTTATGCACCAACCAACAACCTGACGCGGGCACAGAACCGCGCCAACGTGATTGTCGGGCTGATGGAAGATCAGGAGTATCTGACTTCGGCCCAGGCCAAAGCAGCACGGGATTACCCGGCCGAGCTGAGCCAGGCTGCTGCCGCACGGGCAGGCGGGTATTTTGCCGATTGGGTGTTGGGGGAGATGCCGGATTTCCTGGGGTCGAACACGACCGAAGATGTGGTGATCCGGACTACCTTGGACCAGCGGCTGCAGAAGGCCGCCGAAGATGCGCTGGCATATGTGTTCGAGAACAAGGTGCGGGAAGGGTCGAAAGCGCAAGCTGCCATCGTGGTTATGAGCGCCGATGGAGCGGTTCGCGCCATGGTTGGCGGACGGGCCACCAAGGTTGCGGGCGTTTTCAACCGAGCAACACAGGCGAAGCGCCAGACCGGATCGTCGTTCAAGCCCTTTGTTTATGCGACCGCGCTTGAGCTGGGCTATTCGCCATACGATCTGGTGTTGGATGCGCCATTCTGCATGAACGTGCCGGGATCGGGTGAGTATTGCCCCAAGAACTATACCAAGGAGTTCTTTGGCGAGGTGCCCTTGTGGGTGGCGTTGAGGGACTCATTGAACGTGCCTGCGGTGAAGATTTCCGAGGCAGTTGGGCGTGACAAGGTGCGCACCGTGGCCAGTGAATTCGGGATCGAAAGCGATCTGGCGCTGGGACCGGCTTTGGCGCTGGGCGCATCGGAAAGCACGCTGATCGAGATGTCGGGTGCCTATGCCGGGATCCTGAATGGCGGATCCTCGGTGACGCCTTACGGGTTGGTCGAACTGCGCCTGCAAGGAGAGGGCGAACCTCTGATCGATACGCTGGGTGGTATCGGTGAACGGGTGATCCGTCCTGAAGCTGCACAGGAATTGATGTGGATGATGGAAAAGGTCGTGTCCCAGGGTACGGGCGGGCGAGCGCAACTGCCCGGTTGGCAGGTTGCGGGCAAGACCGGAACCACCCAGGCCGCACGGGACGCGTGGTTCGTGGGATTCACTGCCGAATATGTGGCAGGCGTCTGGATGGGCTATGATGATAACACGCCGTTGACGGGGGTTACGGGTGGCGGTCTGCCCGCCGAGATCTGGCACGAGACCATGCTGCGGGTTCATGACGGGTTGGAGCCGCTGCCGTTGCCGTTGCGGGAACCGGCGCCTCTGGCAAAACCAGTGAAACCGCAGCGTAGCAAACCGGCTGGCGGCGGCATTGGCCAGGCGGTGGATCAGCTTTTGAAGGACATCTTTGGCGGGAATTGAGGCCAAAGAAAAAGGGCGGGTTACTCCCGCCCAAAGGTGCTCGCATCAAAGATGCAATCGCTGTGGTTGGGCCCGGCATTGCTGCGCAATGCGGGCGCGCAAGAACCAACCGATCACCCCAGTTTGGATAATTCCTTGATCATCTTGTCGATGTCGCCCTTATTGCGGTCCAGCAGGGCACCGACTTCGGTTCGTTCGGTCAGCAGCAAGTTCACGCCTTCGATGAACATGTTGAAGAACAGATCCTTGCCGGAACGGTCCGATACCAGGAAGGTCACTTCAAACGGGGACTGACCCTGCAGATAGGCCAAGGTACGCACTTCGTACCATTTCTTGACCTTCTTGACGCCGGTGACTTCGAGCCGCCCGCCGACAAATTCGCGGAAGCGTCGGCCGTATTTGCGCGAGATGTAGCTTTGGAACGCTTTCGAGAAAGCGCGTTTCTGGGCCGAGCTGGCCCGGCGGGCATCCGGTCCCATCGCATAGGCCGCGATGTAGGAGGTGTCGCTGTAGCTGCGGAAGATCTTTTCAAAATCGCGGAACATGGCGTTCTGTGACTTGCCCGAGGCGATGACCCGGTTGATGTCTGCAACAAGCCGATCGATCAGCGTCTTGGCCGAACTTTCCGTCAAGGCGCGCACCGCTTGGGGCATTGCTGCGATTGCGGCGCCAAGACCGATCAGGAAACTACGTCTTTGCATGTTCAAAAGCCCTCCGTATCGAGCTCGAATGGGTCGATTTCTTCGGCCTGTTCGCCATCCCCCAATTCGAACCGACGGTTCTGGAGATAGAGCAGGCGCAACTGTGCATAACTGTCGGCGCTGTCATACAAGATCGAATCGATGGTGTCCGAGAAATTGCCACGGTCGCCCATGCGTCGGACGATTTCCGCGTATACGGTCACATTGGTCAGCGGGTTGTGGCGCGCATAGCCAGCCGGATTGGTAAACAGATCCACGACGATCCCAACTGCATCGCGGGACGTGGATGCACCCAGGAACGGCAGTTCGACAAAGGCGCCTTCGCCGACCCCCCAGACATGCAGGGTTTCACCAAAATCCGTATCGACTGCCGGGACCATGAAGTCCGAGGCAGGATCCGACAGGCCCGCAATCCCCACCGTCATGTTGATCGAAAACCGCATCAAGGCCTCGCCTGCGGTACGGAAATCGCCCTGCAGCAAGGCGTTCACCATCTGGCCCGGCATCGAGACATTGTCTGAGAAATGGCTGAAGCTGGTGACCATGGGTTCGGGAATGATGGTCACATACCCTTTGGAGGCGGGGCGGAAGAAGAACTTGTCAACGCCGCGGTTGAATTCATGAATCGACCGGTTCGTTCGCTCATATGGATCGAACACTTCGCCTGAGGCGCGTTGCTCCGGCGTGGGCGTTGCACAAGCGGCCAACAAGCTGCATACCAGCACGGTCAATGCTGGAAAAAGTGATCGCGTTTTCAGACTCATTCGTGCAAAAGCCCATCAATTTTCGTCAGATCGCAAGACCTTGAACATGTATCTTTGTTCCAACCGGTTCCCAGTGCGGATCCCTTGACTTAATAGAGATGTGGCAGATTGGAAACAGGCGCCGTTTCCGACAAGGTAAATAAGTTGGTTGAAGCTAGGACTATATAAAAGTCGAGATGGAAGAAACAGGATAATGGCAGCACATACGCACAATCCGGGGCTGGAAGAACTGCGGTCCGCCCGACGTGAAAGCCGGTCGCTGTATTGGGCCGTCGGGCTTTTCAGCTTCTTCGCCAATCTTCTGATGCTGACCGGGCCGCTGTATATGTTGCAGGTCTATGATCGCGTGCTGGGCAGCCGATCCGAGGAAACGCTGGTCGCCTTGTCTCTGTTGGTGGTGTTTCTCTATGGCATGATGGGCATTCTGGACTACACGCGGGGCCGAGTGATGGCTCGCGTGGGCGCGCGGTTCCAGGCGGCTTTGGACAAACGGGTTTTCGACGCGATGATTCGTCGTTCGGCCCAGGCGCCCGATCCGAATGCGCAAACGGGGCTCAGCGATCTCGAATCGATCCAGCGACTGATTGCTTCACCGGTTCTAATGGCCGGGTTCGATATTCCGTGGACGCCATTTTTTCTGGCCGGGATCATGCTGTTTCACCCCTGGCTGGGCTTTCTGGCGCTGGGTGGTGGTGCAATCTTGATCCTGATCACCTTTCTGAACCAATGGCTGTCACGCGGGCCTATGGCCAAGGCGAACCTGTCATCGCATCGGGCCGGGCTGATGAGCGAGGAGATCCGGACCGAGGCCGAGATGATCCAGGCCATGGGGATGCGCGGTGCGGCCTTCGAACGCTGGAAAATAGCACGTGAGGCGTCGCTGGTAGAATCGGTGGCTGCGACGGATGTGGGCGGTTCCTTCACATCGCTGACCAAGTCTCTGCGGATGTTCCTGCAATCGGCGATGCTGGGGCTGGGCGCATATCTTGTGTTGCTGAATGAAATCACCCCTGGTGCGATGATCGCGGGATCCATTCTGCTGGGCCGGGCTTTGGCACCGATTGAGCTGGCGATTGGTCAATGGGCGCTGGTGCAGCGCGCGCAGAAGGGCTGGCATTCGTTGTCGGAACTGTTGACAACAATGCCGCCGGAAGAGGCGCGGACCGAACTTCCGAAACCCAAGGCCAAGCTGGATGTTCAATCGCTGACTGTTGTGCCGCCGGGGGATACGCGTGCTCAATTGAAAACGGTGACATTCCGGGTGGAGCCGGGGCAGGCTGTGGGTGTGATCGGGCCGTCAGGCGCGGGAAAATCCACGCTTGCGCGGGCTCTGACCGGGGTCTGGCGACCTGCAGGCGGGACCGTACGACTGGATGGAGCGGCCTTGGATCAATATGGCACCGATGTTCTTGGCCAGCATATCGGCTACCTGCCGCAGCAGGTCCAACTGTTCGAGGGAACGATTGCCCAGAATATCGCGCGTCTGGCGCAAGCGCCGGATTCGCAGAAAGTGGTCGAGGCGGCCAAGAAAGCTGCCGCGCATGACATGATCGTTCAGTTGCCGGATGGCTATGATACCGTGATCACCCGGGGAGGTGGGCGCCTGTCCGGTGGTCAGAAACAGAGGATTGCCCTGGCGCGGGCCCTGTACGACGACCCGGTGATCGTGATTTTGGATGAGCCGAATTCGAACTTGGACAATGACGGATCGGTGGCTCTGAACCACGCAATCCGGGCGCTGAAAGAGGCGGGCAAGTCGGTACTGATCATGGCGCATCGCCCGGCTGCCATTCAGGAATGTGACACGTTGTTGGTGCTGGATCGCGGAACGCGCGCAGCGTTCGGACCCAAGGATACCGTGCTGCGCGAAATGGTGGCCAACCATCAGGACCTGCAGAAAACTGCCGCAATGGGAGGTGTTCAATGACCGATACGAAAACCTGGTCGGCGCGCCGTCCTTTGATCATCGGCTTTTTGGCTTTGGCGGTGCTGGTCGGTGGTTTTGGTTTCTGGGCCGTGCAGGCCACAATTGCCGGAGCGATCATTGCGCCAGGGCGGATCGAAGTAGATCGCAACCGGCAGATCGTCCAGCACCCGGACGGCGGCGTGGTGGCTGAGATCCTAGTGGATGAAGGCGACACCGTGGCTTTGGGACAGCCCCTTATCCGTCTGGATGCCAAGCTGCTGCAATCGCAGAAGCTGATCGTCGAAGGGCAGTTGTTCGAGTTGATGGCACGCCGCGGCCGGTTGGAGGCCGAGCGTGACAGCAAGGACACCGTTGTCTTTGATGCCGAGCTGGAAAAGATCGCCAGCGACCGCCCGATGGTTCAGGATCTGCTGGCCGGTCAGGAGCGTTTGTTTCTGGCCCGCAAAGATTCTGTTGCACGTGAGATAGAGCAATTGGACAAACGCCGTGGTCAGATCCGTGATCAGATTGTCGGGATCAAGGCTCAGCAGTCGTCTTTGGAGGTGCAACTGGGCCTGATCGAGCAGGAGCTGGAGAACCAGCAATCGCTTCTGGACCGAGGTCTGGCGCAGGCCGCAACCGTGCTGAACCTGCGCCGTACGGCGGCCAATCTGGATGGCACTTTGGGTGAACTCACTGCGTCCGAGGCGCAGGCTGCCGGACGGATCACCGAGATCGAGATCGAGATCCTGAAGATGGACACCCGCCAGCGGGAAGAAGCGATCACCCGACTACGTGACCTCCAATATCGTGAACTGGAACTTGCGGAACAGCGCCGGTCGCTACAAGAAAGACTGGACCGGCTGGATATCACCGCGCCAGTTTCCGGCATTGTCTATGGTCTTGCGGTGCATACACCGCGCTCGGTCATCCGGCCTGCCGATCCCGTGTTGTATCTGGTGCCGCAGGACCGGCCGTTGGTGATTGCAGCGCGGGTGGATCCGATTCATGTGGACCAGATCTTTGTCGGACAGGATGTGAGCGTTCGTTTCTCGGCCCTCGATCAGCGCCAGACGCCGGAACTGTTTGGTACGGTGACACAGGTTTCGGCGGACGCGTTCGAGGATCAGGCAAGTCAGGCGTCCTTCTATCGTGCTGAAATCGAGCTAAAAGAGGGCGAACAGGACCGTCTGCCCGCAGGTACCACGCTGATCCCCGGTATGCCGGTGGAAAGCTTCATCCGCACGGATGATCGTTCTCCGCTGGGGTATCTGGTCAAACCACTGGCGGATTATTTCACCAAGGCCTTCCGCGAGACCTGAGTTTTTTCTTTCCGTCCTGCCGCGACGCGAGTAGCGTCCGCGCAGATTCGAGAAGTGATCGAGACGTGAAAGGAAACGCGGATGAGCTTTGAGGCCAAACTGAATGAGTTGGGTGTGACGTTGCCGGACGCGCCCGCACCGGCGGCAAACTATGTGCCGTGGGTCAAGGTAGGTGACACCGTGTATGTGTCGGGCCAGATCTCGGCCGATGAAAACGGTCTGATCACCGGCACGCTGGGCGACGACATGGATGTCGAAGCCGGGGCCGCTGCCGCCAAACGCTGTGCGATTGCGCTGCTGGCGCAGGTCAAGGCTGCCTGTGATGGCGATCTGGACCGGTTGGTCAAAGTGGTCAAGCTGGGCGGTTTCGTGAACTCGACCGCCGATTTTACGCAACAGCCGATGGTGATCAACGGTGCGTCCGACTTCCTGGTCGAGGCACTGGGTGATGCGGGCCGTCATGCACGCTCGGCCGTCGGTTCGCCCTCGTTGCCACTGGGTGTGGCTGTCGAAATCGACGGGGTGTTCCAGATCAAATGATCCCTTCGTTGCCTGCGTCTTTCCTGACAACACCGATCGCGCATCGGGCGTATCATGATGTGGCGCAGGGGCGTCCGGAAAACAGTCGCGCGGCCATCCGCGCGGCTATTGCGGAGGGTTATGGGATCGAGATCGACCTGCAACTGACCCGCGACAATCAGGCCATGGTGTTTCACGACTACGGTCTGTCCCGCTTGACCGGTCAGGGCGGGGTGATCCGTCAGCACAGTTTGGCCCAAGCGCAGGGGATTTCGTTGTCCGGCGGCGATGGCGAGGGCATTCCAAGCTTTGCCGAAGTGTTGGACCTTGTCAGTGGGCAGGTTCCCTTGCTGGTCGAGTTGAAGGATCAGGACGGCGCAATGGGTGACGATCTGGGGCCACTGGAGGAAGCTGCAGCCAAGCTGATACAGGAGTATTCCGGTGATCTGGCGGTGATGTCTTTCAACCCAAACAGTGTGGCCCGGATGGCGGAACTGCTGCCCGCTGTGCCACGCGGCATCGTGACCAGTGCTTATGTCTATGATGAATGGCCCCTGTCCAAAGCCGTCTGTGATCATCTGCGGGCAATCCCGGATTTCGACCGGGTCAAGGCGTGCTTCATCAGCCATGAATCCATTGATCTGAACCGGCCCCGTGTGGCCGAACTCAAAGCCCGAGGCATTCCAATCCTGTGTTGGACCATTCGATCTGCTGCGGAAGAGGCAACTGCGCGCGCCGTTGCCGACAATGTGACCTTCGAAGGCTACGCGGCTGACGTAAGCTCTTGATCCGATCCGGTCGGCGCCCAGATAGTGGTGAGGACCCACGGGCACGACCAGAGGCACGACCACGGGGAAGGCATGGATCAGGCACAGATCGAAATTCACGTACTCGGCTCGCTGGAGCAGATACCTGCGGACGACTGGGACGCCTGCGCCTGTCCGGAAACCCAGGATGGCGGGCGACCCGAAGATCCGTTTACGACACACCGCTTCCTTTTGGCGCTGGAGCAAAGCGGCTCAGTGGGCGAAGGCACTGGTTGGCAGCCACAATACCTGACTGCTTATCTGGACGGGATGCTGATCGCCTGCGCTCCGCTGTACGCCAAGTATCACAGCCAGGGTGAATATATCTTCGATCACTCGTGGGCACATGCCTATGAGCGGGCCGGGGGGCGATACTACCCGAAATTGCAGGTGGCCGTGCCATTCACCCCGGCCACGGGGCGTCGGTTTCTGGTGCGCCCGGGATACGAGGGGATCGGCCAGTCGGCATTGGTCCAGGGCGCGGTACAATTGGCCGACGACAATGGGTTGTCGTCGCTGCACCTGACCTTCTGTACCGAGGCCGAGGCGAAGATGGGCGAAGAAATGGGTCTGATGCCCAGGTCCAGCCAGCAATTTCACTGGCAGAACGCCGGGTACGAGACCTTCGACGAATTCATGGCCAGCCTGTCGTCCCGCAAGCGCAAGAACATCCGCAAGGAACGTGCTCAGGCGCAGGGTTTTGGAGGAGAGATCGAGCTGTTCACCGGTCGCGATCTTAAGCCCGAGCATTGGGACGCGTTCTGGGTGTTCTACCAGGACACGGGTGCGCGGAAATGGGGGTCTCCGTATCTGACCCGCAGATTCTTTGACATCGCGCAGGATGTCATGGCCGACGATATGGCGCTGGTGTTGGCGATGCGGGATGGGCGTCCGGTGGCGGGGGCACTGAACTTTATCGGGCGGGACGTACTCTATGGGCGCTATTGGGGGTGTGTCGAACATCACCCCTGCCTGCATTTCGAACTGTGCTATTATCAGGCCATCGATCTGGCGATTGAAATGGGCCTGAGTCGCGTCGAAGCCGGCGCCCAGGGCGAACACAAGCTGGCGCGCGGATATCTGCCGGTACAGACGCACAGCTTGCACTGGGTTCGCGATCCGCGTTTTTCGGACGCGGTTGCCCAATATCTGCGCCAAGAGGCCGCCGCCGTCGCCGACGAGATCGAGATCCTGACGGATTACGGTCCGTTCAAACGGGAGCAAGTGGAGGAACAGGAATGACCGAAAAGCTGAGCGAGGAAACCCGCGGCCCGCTTCTGGGTCCGCTGTTCGAAACCGGCTGGACCCCGGTCGAAGGCCGGGACGCGATTCAGAAGCAGTTCAAGTTCACCAGCTTCGTCGAGGCGTTTGCCTGGATGACCAAGGTCGCGATCTGGGCCGAAAAATGGAACCATCACCCGGAATGGTCCAATGTCTACAACAAGGTGGATGTGGTCCTGACAACCCATGACGTGGACGGGTTGAGCGCCTTGGATGCCAAGCTTGCCCGCAAGATGGACGGTCTGGTGTAGCGGTATTTGATCAGTCTTTAAACGTGAAATCTGACGGGGATCTCAGCGCTCGCGTCTGGTTTCGGTCAAGTCCACAACAACAGAGTGTCCGGTTTCGCGATCGGAAACCGGACCAAACTTCAGGTTGGACTTCTGCCCACGGTTTATGCCTTCATCGAGTCCAGCAAACCTTCGCCCGCCGAAAGCTCACACATGCCTGGATTTTCTTCCGCGTTTAGGATCGACACCACGCCGTTTTCAACCAGCATCGCATAGCGTTTTGAACGTCCGATCAGGCCCACTGGCGGCGCATCGAATCGCATGCCCAAAGCTTCGGTAAAGCTGCTGTCGGCATCGGCCAGCATGGTAATTCCCGCCTCGGTCGCTCCGGTCGCTTCGCCCCATGCCCCCATGACAAACGGATCGTTGGCAGAAACGCAGATGATTTCGTCAACGCCCTCGGCGTCGAATTGGTCCTTCGTTCGGATGAAGCTGGGCACATGAGCCGAGTGGCAAGTTGCGGTAAACGCACCGGGAACTGCGAATATCACAATCTTTTTGTCCTTGGCCTTCTCTGAAATGTTGATTGGCTCAGGGCCGTTGTCACCTAACTTGATCAGGCTGACATCGGGTAGGGAATCTCCTACAGAAATCATCGCGAATTCCTTTCTTGCGATTGCGTTTTGCTTAAATGCGCATATAGGGTCCCGGCAAACAGTGACCACTACTTTGTTGGGAGGCAAGTGTGACATGAGCCACATCATCGTGATCGGAGCAGGCCAAGCGGGATCATCGCTGGTTGCCAAGCTGCGCAAGGACGGATTTGACGGAGAGATCACCTTGATCGGCGCAGAAGAGGCGCTGCCCTATCAGCGACCGCCTCTGTCCAAGGCTTACCTGCTGGGGGAAATGGAGGTCGAACGGCTGTACCTGCGCCCCGAGAGCTTTTATGCCGAAAACAACATCACCCTGAAGCTGGGCCAGCGCGTGACCGCAATAGATGCGGCAGCAAAGACGGTGACAGTTGGGGATGAGGTCCTGTCCTATGACCAACTGGCCCTGACGACCGGTTCCGATCCACGCTATCTCCCGGCTGCCATTGGCGGTGATCTTGAAGGGGTGCACGTCGTGCGCGGCCTGACTGATGTGGACGCCATGGCTCCCGCCGTGAGCGAAGGTGCCAAGACGCTGATCGTGGGTGGCGGCTACATCGGATTGGAGGCCGCCGCTGTCTGCGCAAAACGCGGTGTTCAGGTCACGCTGGTCGAAATGGCTGACCGGATCCTGCAGCGCGTTGCAGCACCTGAAACCTCGGATTACTTCCGCGGCTTGCACTCGGATCACGGTGTCGACATCCGCGAGGGCGTGGGCCTGGATCGCCTGGTCGGCACCGATGGCAAAGTGACGGGCGCCGTGCTGAGCGACGGGTCCGAAATCGAGGTGGATTTTGTCGTCGTCGGTGTCGGCATCGTTCCGGCCACCGCTCTGGCCGAAATGGCCGGGGTCGAGCTGGACAATGGCATCAAGACCGACGCCCATGGCAGGACCTCGGATCCGGTGATCTGGGCGGCGGGCGATTGCGCCTCCTTCCCATACCAGGGCAAACGGATCCGTTTGGAAAGTGTTCCGAACGCCATCGATCAGGCCGAGATCGTGGCTGCGAATATGCTGGGGTCCGAAAAGGACTATGTCGCCAAGCCCTGGTTCTGGTCGGATCAATATGACGTCAAGCTGCAGATCGCTGGTCTGAACACCGGCTATGACAACGTGGTCACCCGTCAGGGCGAAGGCCGCACCGTGTCCTTCTGGTACTATACCGGCGATCAGTTGGTGGCCGTGGATGCCATGAACGACCCGCGCGCCTACATGGTTGCCAAACGGTTGATCGACGGTGGCAAGACGGCAGACAAGGCCGTTGTCGGTGATCCAGAAGCCGATCTGAAGCCGCTGCTGCGCGCGTGAGGATCATCGCAGGCGATTTCCGGGGCCGGGCTTTGGCCCCGGTCGGAAAAGGTGATGCAGGTGCGCATCTCCGCCCGACCACGGACCGGGTCCGGGAAAGCCTGTTTAATGTGCTGAACCATACCGACGTCATTCCCGGCGCCCGTGTGCTGGATCTGTTTGCCGGAACCGGCGCATTGGGACTGGAAGCGTTGTCCCGCGGTGCCGACCATGCCACTTTTGTTGATGACGGGCGTGTGTCCTTGGGCCTGATCCGCAAGAATGTCGGGATCTGTCGGGCCGGGGAAAGCTGTTCGATCGTGCGCCGGGATGCCACGCGTTTGGGGGCCAATCCTGATGCACCCTACGACCTGATTTTTCTGGATCCTCCCTATGGCAAAGCTCTGGGCGAAAAGGCGCTGAAACAAGCTGTGGCCGGTGGTTGGATTGCAGATGAGGCGCTGATCGTGTGGGAAGAAAACGCGCCCATGTCCCCGCCCGGCGGGTTTGAGCTGCACGACACGCGCCGCTATGGTGATACCAGTATCACCTTGATGTGGCGCAGTGTTTCGGCCTGAAACAGTCCGGGCAAGGATCTGCTGATCCGGGATTTGCATCTGGCTTGGTTTCACCAGATGGTCTGATCAACTTTACAGCGGATCATGCGGACATGTTGCAAACCTCTCTGAAACCGAAACTGATCATCTTTGACTGCGATGGTGTCCTGGTGGACAGTGAACCAGTGTCCAATCAGGTCATGGTGGACAATCTGGCGCGCTATGGCTTGCAGCTGACAGTGGCACAGAGCATGGATCTGTTTGTCGGTTCAACCATGGCCGGGGCGATGTCCAAGGCCCGTGACAAAGGCGCAAAGCTGCCTGACACGTGGATCGAGGAGGTCTATGCCGAGACTTACGCCGCGCTTCGGGCGGGAGTTGACCTGATCGATGGAATTTCAGAGTTGTTGGCCGCTTTGGACAAGGCTGGGGTCAATACCTGCGTTGCCTCAAATGGCAGTCGTGACAAGATGCGGATCACTCTCGGCCAGAATGGCCTGTGGGATAGGTTTCAAGGACGAATGTTCTCGGCCCATGAGTTGAAGACGGCCAAACCGGATCCGGGCCTGTTTTTGGCTGCGGCCGAGCATTTTGACCTGAACGCCACCGATTGCGTTGTCATCGAAGACAGCCCGACCGGAGCGCTGGCGGCACATCGCGCCGGTATGCGCTGCCTCGGATTTGCGCCATCGGGCGCAGCTGAACGTCTGACCCAGCACGGCGCCACGCCGTTTCAACGCATGGACCAAGTTCCACCGCTGGTCGGTCTGTAACCTGCGCCTGCTTCTTTTTGGTTCAAAATACCTCGGGGGAGTCGTGGCTGGCCACGACGGGGGGCAGCGCCCCCATCCTATCTCAGCCCCAGGGTTCAGCCGTAAGTGGGGTGAAACTTGCCGGCGGGCGACAGGGTAAAGATCTCGACCCCGCTCGAAGTGACGCCGACCGAATGTTCAAACTGTGCCGAAAGGGATTTGTCGCGGGTCACGGCGGTCCAATCATCGGCCAGAACCTTGGTCTCGGGGCGCCCCAGATTGACCATGGGTTCAATGGTAAAGAACATACCTTCTTCCAGCACCGCACCGGTGCCGGGGCGGCCATAATGCAGCACGTTGGGGGGGGCGTGGAACACACGGCCCAGCCCATGACCGCAGAAATCGCGGACAACACTCATCCGGTGCGCTTCGACAAAGCTTTGAATGGCATGGCCGATATCGCCGAAAGTATTGCCGGGCTTGACCATCTCGATCCCCTTCATCAGGGCATCATGGGTGACCTGCACCAGGCGTTCGGCCTTACGCGGCAGTTTTCCGGCCACGAACATGCGAGACGTATCGCCGAACCAACCATCGACGATCACGGTGACATCGATGTTCAGGATGTCGCCATCCTTCAGCGTTTTCGGCCCCGGGATTCCGTGGCAGACCACGTGGTTGACCGAAATACAGCTGGCGTGCTGGTAGCCCTTGTAGCCGATAGTGGCAGATTTGGCGCCTGCGTCTTCAACCATCTGGGTGATCAGCCGGTCGATTTCCCCGGTGCTCTGACCCGGAAACACATGTGGGGCGATGTCGTCCAGAATGCGCGCAGCAAGTTCGCCGGCAACATGCATGCCGGCAAAGTCAGCCTGTTCATAGATCCGGATGCCGTCCTTGGTCATGCGGCCGCGGTTTTCTCTGTTCAAGATGGGCTCCATCGCTGCGTCTTGTCCTCTGTATGTAAGGCCAATTCCTCCGAAGGGCCAGAGCTACAGATGCCCCACACTGTCACACAGCCGTCAAAACCGGCCCCAAATCTACGGCATCGGGCGAAATGCTGGTGGAATAGACAAGCCGCTCTACACCGCCGGCTGCAGCTTTGGCAAAGGCGTCAGCGTAGGTTGGGTCGATATCGGCCGCCAGTTGGAAGCGATCGCAATCGCTGCGTTGCACCAGGTACAGCATGACAGCGCGATGCCCTTTGGCCACCATCGCGGACAGTTCACCCAGATGTTTGGTCCCGCGGGCCGTCACGCTGTCGGGAAACTCGGCCAGGCCGGGCTGGCGCGACAGGGTCACGCTTTTCACCTCGACATAGCAGTCGGACAAGCCCGAAGCGGTCAGCAGAAAGTCTATGCGACTCTTTTCGCCATATTTGACCTCGGCCCGCACGGTATCATAGGCGGCCAGTTCCGGGATCTGGCGAGCCTGCAAGGCGGCTTTCAACGCTCGGTTCGGCACCGACGTATCGACCCCCGTGAAATGGCCGTTTTCGTGATCGACCAATCGCCAGCCGTATTTCAGCTTCTTCTTCGGGTCGTCATTGGGTTCCAGCCAGATTTTCATGCCCGGTTCGGCCAACCCCATCATCGATCCGGGATTGGCGCAATGGGCCGTAATCTCGCGCCCGTCTTCCAGCGTGCAATCAGCCAGAAAGCGTTTGTAGCGACGGATCAGCCGGGCGGGGACAAGAGGGGTTTCAAAGCGCATGAGTGCTGGCCTATACCTGCCGGGGCACCGGCGCAAGATTGCGCAAGACGAGGGAGAATGGTCATGGCAAACCCCACAGCTGCGATGTTGGTGATTGGCGATGAAATCCTGTCCGGCCGGACACGTGATGCGAACATGTACTACCTCGCCGGTGAGTTGACCAAGCACGGGATCGACCTCAAGGAGGTTCGCGTGGTCAGCGATGATGCGGATGCTATCGTTCTCGCGGTCCGGCAATTGTCAGACGCCTATGACAATGTCTTCACCTCGGGCGGGATCGGGCCCACCCATGATGACATTACTGCCGATTGTATTGCCCAGGCTTTTGGCGCGCATCTGGATGTGCGCGACGATGCCCGGGCCATCCTCGAGAAACACTATGCCACCACCGGGCTGGAGCTGAACGAGGCCAGGCTGCGAATGGCGCGGATCCCTGACGGGGCCGATCTGATTGAAAACCCGGTGTCCTCGGCGCCGGGGTTCACCCTGCGCAACGTGCATGTCATGGCAGGTGTCCCATCGGTTTTTCAGGCGATGGTTGCAAGCGTGTTGCCGACCTTGTCCGGAGGTGACCCGGTTCTGTCGCAAACCTTGCGGGTGATGCGCGGCGAGGGTGAAATCGCCGGAACGCTTTCGGCGTTGGCCGCGACGTTTTCGGATCTTTCCATTGGCTGCTACCCGTTCCAGAAAGATGGTGCCTTTGGCGCGAATGTCGTGGTCCGGGGCACCGATGGCGCGCGGGTAGACGCGGCCATGACGCAACTGGCCAGGGAGCTTGAGCTTTGACGACGGATCCGAAGTTCTATCAAGTTGTGGATGTTACCTGGCCAGCGGCCCGGACGGTCGTCTGTGGCCCATTCACTCTGCGCGAAGGGCAGGGTGGGGGTTCGCGTGTGTCCTCTGCAACGCTGGAGGCCGATGCCGCCTCGGAAGCACAGATCACAGCAGCCGAGGCCGGCATGCTGGATCTGGGGCAGAGGCCGAAATTCATGATCCGTGACGGTCAGACCAAGTTCGACTCTCAGCTTGCGGACAGGGGATACCAGATACTTGATCCGGTCAATATTTGGGCCTGCCCGGTGGAGCGACTGACCGACACAGTTATCCCCCGGGTCACAACTTTCGCCGTGTGGGAGCCCTTGGCGATTTGTCGAGAAATCTGGGAAAGCGGCGGTATCGGGGCTGCGCGTCAGGCCATCATGGCCAGGGCCGAGTGTCCGAAAATTGCGCTTCTTGGTCGTCACAAGGACAAGCCGGCCGGGGCCGGGTTCTGCGGTATCCACGATGGTATCGCGATGGTTCATGCGCTGGAGATCCTGCCGCACCAGCGTCGTCAGGGTATGGGCGCTTGGATGATGCGGCAGGCGGCCTTCTGGGCGGCCGAAAATGGCGCGGACACTCTGTCGGTCATTTGTACGAAGGGTAATGACGGGGCCAACGGGCTTTACGCTTCCCTGGGGATGACCTGCGTGGGAGAGTACCATTATCGACATTTGCCGCAAGGAGATTGAACGAACGTGACCGATCAGAAGATGCCGACCGCCTTGGATCTGCCCATGGTGGACCCGCTGCCGCCCGAGACGCAGAAGTATTTCGACATCTGCGTGGAAAAGCTTGGCATGGTGCCGAATGTGCTCAAGGCCAATGCTTTTGACATCGAAAAGCTGAACGCCTTTACCGGCATGTACAACGACCTGATGCTGGCCCCTAGCGGTCTCAGCAAGCTTGAGCGCGAGATGATCGCCGTGGTCGTGTCCTCGATCAATCGCTGCTTTTATTGCCTTGTCGCTCACGGGGCTGCCGTGCGGCAGCTGTCTGGTGATCCGAAACTGGGTGAAATGCTGGTGATGAACTATCGCGTTGCACCGCTTGATCTTCGCCAACGCACAATGCTGGATTTTGCCGCCAAGATGACCACGGCCAGCGCCGAGATCGAAGAAGCGGACCGCCAGATCCTGCGGGATGCGGGATTCACGGACCGCGATATCTGGGACATCGCCAATGTAACCGGGTTCTTCAACATGTCGAACCGGGTGGCCAGCGCAACGGCCATGGAGCCGAACGACGAATACCACGCGCAATTCCGGTGATCCGGAGGCTGGCCATAACACTGCTTGGTCTCGCCTGGGCGGTGCCCGGCGGGGCGGCGGATCTGACCCTGCCCGCCGGTGCCCGTGCTCTATTCGAACGGATCAGTCCACTCGACAGCTACGCGATCCCAACCGGGCCCTTTGACGGAGTTGCGGTTCCGGTTCAAATGATCGAAGGCCGTGTAGACCGGCGCAGTTGGCGGCTTGAGGCCGCGGTGGCCAGCACATTGCAGATCCTGGCACCCTTGCGTGAACAATTAGAGGCGCAGGGATACAAGATTGTTCTGGACTGTGGCGATCGGGAGTGTGGCGGGTTCGACTTCCGCTTTGGTGTCGAGGTGGTTCCGGCCCCCGACATGGTGGTCGATATCGGTGATTACAGGTTCCTCACCGCGCAAAAAGGCGAAGAGGATGTCGTTACCGTCTTGGTTAGCAAATTCGGAGCCAACGCTTATCTACAGGTCATATCCGTGGGTTCGGAACCAATTGCCACGATCCCGGATGCGCCGCCGATTGCTCAGCCGGTTAGACCAGCCAGCCGACCGCAATCGACAGAAGACGTGGACGAGGCCGAGAGCACGGCCTCCGACCTGGTGGCACGTCTCTTGGCAGAGGGTCATGTTGTTCTTGCTGACGTGGCCTTTGAAACCGGCGCGGTGCAGCTTGGTGACGGCCAATACCAATCGTTGGAGCTCCTGGCGGCGTTTTTGAGCGCGAATGACACTTATCGTTTGGCCTTGGTCGGGCATACCGATGACGTTGGCGCGCTTCAGGACAACATATCCCTGTCACGGCGGCGGGCGCAGGCGGTGCGGGCGCGGTTGATCGAACAACATGGCGTCGCGCCTGCGCGGGTCGAAGCGGATGGGGTCGGTTACCTGGCCCCCATAGCGTCGAATATCACCCAGGACGGGCGGCAGGCAAATCGTCGGGTCGAAGCGGTGCTTTTGGTTCAATAGATCGAGGCCAAAAGAAAAGCCCCGGAACGCTGTCCGGGGCAGGTGTTTGCCAAGGGAAACGAAACGGGGCCCGTTTCTCCAATTGTCTCACCAATCGGTGGGGCCCTTGTCGGCAAAGGCGTGAATAAGAAAGTCGATGAAAGCGCGGACCTTGGGCTGGGTGAACCGGCCCGGCGGATAGACCGCGTAAATACCCAGTGTTTCGGTGGGTAGTGATGGCATGGCGTCTTCGACCAGCCCCTGTTCCAGCGCGTCGGAATAGAGGTAGCTGGGCAGATAGGCGATCCCCAATCCCGAGATTGCGGCGTTCAACAGGGATTGTCCGTCATTGACGCTCAACCATCCGGCCGTGCGCACCTGGCGCTTTTCGCCGGATGGGGCGGTCAACTTCCAGACGTTGCCGCTGGACTGGTTCGAGTAATGCAGAAGCTTGTGTTCGTTCAGATCGTCGATTTTCTGGGGACGACCGTATTTCTCGAAATAGGCCGGGCTGGCGATCATGCGTTTGTTTGTCTCGGTCAGTTTGCGGGCGCGAAGGGTGCTGTCTTCCAGTTCCCCGATCCGAACGGCCATGTCGAAGCCTTCGGAAATCAGTTCCACGTAGCGATTGTTGAGCACCATGTTCACGGTGATGTCCGGAAAGTCGGCCAGAAACTCCGACAAGACGGGTGACAGGTGGTTGACGCCGAAATCGGTTGCAACCGAAATCCGCAACAGACCTGAAGGTGCAGATTGCATCGAGGTCACCAGCGCGTCTGCTTCACCGGCATCGTTCAGAACCCGGCGGGCGCGATCGTAATAGGCCAGGCCGATTTCGGTAGGGCTGACGCGACGCGTGGTGCGGTTCAGCAAGCGTGCGCCCAGGCGGGCCTCAAGGCTCGAAACATGTTTCGAGACGGCCGATTTCGAAATACCCATCTTCTTGGCGGCATCAGTGAAACCTCCCTGATCCACCACATTGGCGAAGGCTTCCATTTCGGTCAGTCGGTCCATCGGCGCGTCCTCGGCTAGTACGTGTCGAGGTTCTTTCTGTCTCCCAATCTGGGCAAGAACGCGGCAGGGGTTGGATAATATCAGGGTTTTGTCGGGGATCGTTTGCGACATGGAAACAAGCGCTCCGCCGAACGGTGCCGGGTCAGATCTGTTGGGACAGGTCCTGTGCGGCGCGGTCGATCAGGGCCTGATCCTGCCCGCCGACCAGCAGGAAACCATAACCATCCCGGCTCCATTGTGCTGCCGCCAGCCCCTGAATGGCCCCGCTGCGCATCGCAGTCGTCTCAGCGCCATTTGAACGAATGATGCAAAAGGCCACCGGTACCCCGTCGGGGGTCAGGAAGGCCAGCTGTGCCAGCGGTTTGCCATTGAAGCCCAGCGTCTGCCCGCGCTTGAACTCCATACCATCGACAGCTGTGACCGGGGTCAGATCCAGTCCAAAGCTTTGCCCGAGCTCCGAAAGCTGTTTTGCAATGTCGTCAGGGCTTGCCTCTACCGAGGCCAGCGTTTCGGTTACGTACAGTGTCTGGTAGGCCGCCGCAAAACGTGCCCAGCCTTCCCAAGGTGCGGGGCGCAGGAACCAGCCCGCAATCATGGCGATCGCCAACCCGGCTGCCAAACCGCTGGCAAAAGGCACAACTCCGAAGCGCCTTCGGTCTGCGGTTGGTAGCGGTGGCATGGCTGGCGCGGTCTGAACTTGCCGGTCAAAGCCCACACGCAATGCCTCCATCGGGATCTCCAACGCCGACAGGCGGGTCTGCATCTCGGAATCAGTGGCCAGCTGCGTCTCGATCTCGCGCAGAAGCTCGGGCTCGGCTTCGCCGTCCAGATATGCCGTCAGCTCGGCATCGCTTATTAGGCGGTGCTGTGTCATCCGACCCGTCCTTGCCGGTCCGCGCCCAGGTCTGCAAGTGATTTCCGCGCGCTGGACAGGCGGCTCATCACCGTGCCGATCGGGATGTCGAGGATCTCGGCGGTCTCCTTGTAGCTATAGCCTTCGACATAGGCGAGAAGGACCGTCTCGCGCTGGGCCGCAGGCAATTGGTTCACCTTGTCCAACACCTGACGGGCCAGAATATTCGTTTCCATTGCCGGTGCGGGATCCGAAATGTCGGTCTCTTCGACCGCCACGAGCCCGGCGCCCTGCCGCACGCGGCGTGATCGCAGTTCGTTCAGCCAGATATTTCGGGTCAGGCGAAACAGCCAGCGATCCAGATGGGTACCAGGCGTGTAACTCTCCGATCGCTCCAATGCGCGCAGGCAGGTCATCTGCGCCAGCTCATCCGCCCAATCGCGCCGCCCGGACAGCGCCAGGGCAAACCGCCACAGACGCGGATAGAGTGCCGGCAGGCCTGCCCGGATTTCGCGTTCCGCATTTTTTGGACCGAAGAACCGAATAAGTTGAACCTTTCGCGTGTTGTTTGGGCGATGCGGGTTTTGCCTGTACGCTACAAGAACCGACCGAGGAGGAGTTTTCCATGAACAAGTTCGCGATTTCTGTTGCAGTCCTTTCCACACTGGCCGCCGCTACCATGGGCTTTGCCCGCGATACGGCAGCGCCCGACGGGGCCAAGGTCTATTTTGTCAACCTTGAGGATGGAGCAACGGTCAGTTCGCCGGTGACCGTGCAATTTGGTATGAACGGTATGGGTGTGGCTCCTGCCGGGGTAGAATGGGACAATACCGGCCATCACCATCTGCTGATCAATGCCGAAGCCTATGGCCCCGATACGCTTGACGCCTTTGACGAAGGCATTCCCGCGGATGACAATCACAAGCATTTCGGTGGTGGTCAGACCGAAGTCACGCTCGACCTGCCAGCGGGACAGCATACGCTGCAATTGGTGGTTGGCGACCACTTTCATATCCCGCATGCCGACCCGATTTATTCCCAACAGATTACGATTACAGTGAACTAAGGCACCATAGGGCGTGGCGGAGGTTTCGCCGCGCCCATCCCGTCGGGTCGAATAGGACATGCGTGATCCGGCCCTGCACAACACTGAACTCTTCCTCCAAAACTGTAGACATACAGACGCTTATCCGGTGAACTTGGACAGAACAGTCCTGAAAACACTGGGAGGTACGGGGATCGTGCAAGGCTTGGTCGGACGGAACTATCTGCAGTCTATTGTATTGAGGGCGCACCGGGAGTGTGGACGGGAAAAGGCCGGGACAAATTTGACCGGGCTATTCTTCGGGATGCTGGTCCTGCTCCTCGGCTCGTTTGTGCTTGTTTCGGCGCCTGTAAGCGCGCAGACCGTGCCGGACACTCCGACCGAGCAGTCGCAGGATTCCGATTTCCTCGCCTCGGTCGAGGTGGACGGGGAAGAGCTGTTTGTGCTGCGTGGATCTACGGCCCTGCCGGCCCGTGAACGTGCTGACCGGGTACAGAGTAGGATCGTCGCGGCGGCCGAAGCGTCTGAGGCTGAAACTATAACCATTCAGGTCCGCGACGCAGTTTTCGGAAAGGAAATCCTGGTTGATGGCACAATGGTGACCGTCGCCACCGAAGCCGATGCCGAGTTCGAACAGATCGAGCTGGAGGTTCTTGCCGGATTGCATGCCGAGGCGATCGAAGCGGCGATCCTGCAATACCGAGCAGCCCGCACGCAGGAGGCGCTGGTCAACAGCGCAGTATCGGCGTTTGCGTGGTCAGTGGCGTTTATCGTTGTCTCGTATTTTTTCTTTGCCAGGCGAGGGCGGCTGCACAACACGTTGATGCGGCTGGCCGAACGGAGGTTGGAAAAGGTCGAGGAAGCAACCAAGTCGATCTTGCAACGTCGGGCCGTTGTCGGACTGCTTGTCTACCTGCTTCATGTCATCATGTGGGTGATCTATCTGATCCTGTTTTACTATTACTTGTCTTTCGTGTTGCTGTCCTTTCCGGAAACCCGCCCCGTCGCGCAGCTGCTTCTGAACTATGTCAGTGCGCCGCTTTACAGCGTGGTCATGGGGGCGGTGGGCTATATCCCAAATATCATCATGCTGGTGATCATCGCATTTGTGACGAAGAACCTTATCGACGGGGTGAACCTGTTCTTTGACAACCTTGAACAAGGGGTTTTCGAGATCCGCAACTTCGAAAAGCACTGGGTGGCGCCGACCTTGTTTCTGGCCAAGGTGGTGATCATCCTGATCGCCTTTGTCTTTGCCGCGCCCTACATCCCAGGCTCGGATTCGCAGGCCTTTCAAGGGCTGACCATTCTGGCCGGTGTCATGGTGTCGTTGGGGTCCAACACGGTCGTATCGAACATGATGTCTGGGCTTTTCGTGATTTATCGGCGCAGCGCCAATGTGGGCGATCGCATCCAGGTGGGGGACAAGCTGGGCGATGTGATGGAAGTCAAACTGATGGAGACGGTCATCAAATCGGTGAAGAACGAAATGATCAGCATTCCCAATGCACAGCTCCTGAATTCCGAAGTGGTGAACTATACCCGCACCATCGACGGACGGGGGTTGCTGATCCACTCGACCGTGGGCATCGGATATGAAGAACCGCCAAAAAAGGTTGAAGCCATGTTGGTCGAAGCAGCGCGCCGAACCACTGGGCTGAAGAAGAGTCCTGCGCCTTTTGTCCTGTGGTCGCAGCTGGCTGATTATGCCATCAATTACGAGATCAATGCTTACACGTCGCGGGGCGGCAGTATCCCCAAGATCAAGTCCGATCTGCACCAGAATATTGTCGATATTTTTAACGAGAATGGCACGCAAATCATGACACCGTCCTACATTGCTGATCCGGAAATACCCAAAATTCCCGAAGGCGAATGGGACGGAACACTGGCGCATGAACGTGCTGAAGAGGATGTTTCGAAATGAACAGAACTGTAATTGGTGTCGTGGTAGGTGTCGTCGTCGTTGCCGTGGTGGCAGTGATGAACCGCCCGGAACCGACGCCACAGGAACGGCTGGAAGATGCCGTCCAGTCCGCAGGCGACTCGTTGCAAGAGGCCGGAGAGGCGATCTCGGATGGTGTCAGGCAGGCGGGCGAAGACCTGCAATCCCAGGCCGAGGATGCGGCCAACGAACTGGCAGAGCAGGCAGAGGAGGTGGCCACAAGCCTGGCCGACCGGATCTCAACCCAGGCAACAGCCTTCAGTGCAGAGGCGCTGGCGCTGGCAAAAGCCTGGGAGGATAGCGGTATTCTGACATCCGAGGGCTTCGATCTGGACAAGGCAAAGGAAGCAGTGGCCGCAAGCTCGCTGGAGCAAGCGACCAAGGATCGGATTGTGGCCGTGCTGGAGCAAATCCAGGCTACGCCGGAACTGTTCGACCAGAAAATGCAGGAGCTGCACGATATTCTGAAAACAGCTGAATAAGCCCTTATCGGGCTTTGGCAGGAAAAGGTGGTCCGGGGGCCGGGCCGCCCTAGACTTTTGAGCACTGAATTTTGGAGGGAGAAGACATGAATACAAAGGGAATGTTGTCCGCTGCTGTGGCTGCGGCATTTGCAACGGGGGCTTGGGCCGAAGACCTGCAAGTGCCGGTTCAGACAGTCGAGGGCTGGAACATCCAGCGCGATCTGGACCGCGGCGGTTGCATCATGGAGAAGGTGAACGAGGACGGATACCTGATCCGCATCGGCAAGACCGAGGCGGGTGCCGAGTTCGGCTTCGTCGGGGTGTATACCAAGGATGAAGACGTCAACGTGATCGGGGGCGTCAGCCGGGATGTGACCTTTGATCTGGACGGAGAGCTGTTCTATGGCACAGCAACGGGGGATTATCAGGAAGGCTATAAGGGCGGGTATGCCGAGGCAAACAACCCGGCCTTCGGCGACGCGTTGGCGCGCAAATATGTACTGACGATCAATCCCGATGGGGACAACCCGATCAAGCTGAGCCTGGATGGCACGTTCAAGGCGATGGCCGCAACGCGCGATTGCGAGGCCCATAGCCTGGCCGTCGAACAACTGACCGATAATGCCAAGCGGGCGGCGTTGGACGTGGCAGCAATTGATGCCTGGCGCCGTTTGATGGCCGACAGCAAGCGGGCAGTCGAGTATTCCGAGCAGGCCAAATCGGCATTGATCTTCCCCGAGATTACCAAGGCGGGCCTGGGTATTGGCGGCGAAGGCGGCAATGGTGTGCTGGCAAACCGCGAGGTCATCAATGGCCATTACCGGACCACGTCGCTGTCCTTTGGCGCGCAGGCCGGGGTGCAGACCTATGGCTATGTTGTGATGTTCATGACCGATGAGGCGTTGCAGAAGTTCCTGGACAGCCGCGGCTATGAGCTGGGTGTGGACGGCTCCATCGCGATCTTCGAGGCCGGAGCAACGGCAGAGGCCGATACAACAAACCTCAAGGTGGATACGGTGGCGTTCGTGTTCGACGAAAAGGGCCTGATGGCGAACTGGACCGTCGAAGGCACCCGCATCCGTCCGCTGGAATTCGAGTAAGTTCGAGAAACTGGCAGGGGATAATGTGTCCCCTGCCAATCTGCTCGGATCATGGGGTTTCGGCCCGATAAGCCCCGGCCAGAATGTGGAGGCGATGCATGTCGTCGTCGCGGATGCCCAGCTCGTCCAGATGGCGTACCATGGCGTCCAGATAATCGAAATTGGGACCCAGATTGCCTTCGGCCCGGGCGATCATTCGGGCGGTGATGTCTTCTGACAGGTTCGGCATGTAACGGGGATTGCTTGTATCCATCAGGAAAGCCAGCGCCTCGACCGGGCCTTGAGGCGTGGTGACCTGGTGGAAAGTCGGGCGATAGGAGCCGGAAAACATCTCGCGGTGCCACATGAAGCGGGTCTCCTGATCGACCAGCTTGGCCTTGATGCGGATCACGACTCCGTCGCAATGCCCGCCCGCGTCCAGTGCGGCCATCAAGCCGGGGCGTTCATGGGTGCCCCGACCCCCTTCCAGTTTCATACAGAAGCTGCGGCGCCAGCCGGGGAGGGCACCATAGCGGTATTCCTCGACCTGGACAGCGGGATCCCAGATCAGGGATCCGTAGGCAAAGACCCAAAGATCCCGGTCAAACCGACCTGACAACACCGCTTGCCGGTTGGCCTCGCGTTCATCGTGATCCATGCGCCAGCCGGGTGGCCATCCCTCCTCCTGCGCCTGCACATCCAGTTCGTCGAACCGGTCCAGGCCAAAGCGCATTTCGGAGGTATCAGGTGGTGTAATCCTGCCGCGCAGGGCGGGGGTGTGGCGGAAGACATGGTCGGCAAAGGGCATGAGGCCATAAAGCCGGAATTGCGTCCGAAGAACCAGAGGGGATTTTGATTTCGCGGCCAGATTGGCCGCCAACTCTCAGTGTTCCGCAGCCTCGCGTTGACTAGGTTTCCCGGGCGTCCATAGAATTTGGGTATCGGTGGCAAAGTAATGGTCCAAAAATAAAGGGAGTGCAGGCACGTGGCGGAGATTGTGAAAGGTCAGTGCAAATGCGGGGCAGTTCAGTATTCCGGTACCCGCCATGACGCGCCCATGTTCCGTTGCTACTGCCGGGACTGCCAGCAGATTACGGGGGCTGGGCATTCGGAAATGATGCCGCTGGTCGCGTCGTCGTTTGAGTTTGACGGGCCCTATCGGCAGTTTGAAATGACCGGAGGGTCCGGGCGACCAACCTGGAGTGGATTTTGCAGCAATTGCGGGTCACCCCTGACGCGGAGAAGCGCACGGATGGCGGACCGGGTTTATGTCCACGCTGCATCGTTGAGCGACCCGTCAGCCTATCAACCTTCCAAGGTCATCAATTCCCATTCAGCTCAGCCGTGGGACAGGCCAACCGAGACCTGACCCTGCTTGTTTTGAAAACGGGCACGCCCGTTCTTCACCGCATGACAAACGGGTTTGCCATGGGTTGATCCGACGTGTTGATCCAAGTGGTACGCGTGCGCGTGTAATCCAGGATCGCCTCGGTTCCGGCCTCGCGACCATAGCCCGACTGGTTGAACCCGCCGAACGGTGCGATGGGGGACACGGCCCGGTAGGTGTTGACCCAGCAGATGCCCGACCGGATACGGTTCGACACCCGATGCGCACGGGCAATGTTCTGGGTGAAGACCCCAGACCCCAACCCATACGGCGTGGAATTGGCCAACGCGATGGCTTCGTCTTCGGTGTCGAACGGCATCAGCGACATCACGGGACCGAACATCTCGACCTTGAGCGTCTCGATCCCCGCATCAGGGCATTCGACCAGAGTGGGCGCCATGAAGTTGCCGGGGCGGTCCAGCGGCGCACCGCCAAAGCGGACCGTCGCGCCCTGTTCACGCGCCATTGCCAGAGTTTCGCGGATACGATCAACCTGAGCTGCGGTACACAGAGGGCCGACATGAGTTGCGGCTTCGAGCGGGTCGCCGACAATGATGTCACGGCTTTTCTGTTCGATCCTTGTGGCCAGCTCCTCCAGCACAGAGCGATGCACCAATCCCCGCGTGCCTGCGACGCAGGACTGCCCCGAGGCGCCGAAATTGCCAGCGATCAGGCCATTGGCAGCGCTTTCCAGATCGGCGTCTTCAAAGACAAGGATTGGGGACTTGCCACCAAGTTCCAGACTGGTCACGGCAAAGTTCTCGGCAGAATTGCGGATCACGTGTTTCGCGGTTTCCTGCCCGCCGGTAAAGGCGATGCGGTCCACGTCCGGGTGGCGGGTCAGCGGGATGGCGCAACCCTGAGCGTCACCGGTGATGACCGAAACGACGCCGGGCGGAAAGCCCGCCTGTTCGATCAGCCGGGCAAATTCCAGCATCGGTGCCGGGGCCATCTCTGATGCCTTCAAGACCACGGTACAGCCTGCCGCCAGCGCCGGGCCCAGCTTGGTTGCGGTCAGGAACATCTGCGCGTTCCATGGCACGATGGCCGCGACAACGCCGATGGGCACGCGGGAGGTGAAGACATGCATGTCGGGCTTGTCGATGGGCAGAACCGCGCCTTCGATCTTGTCGGCCAGCCCGGCATAGTAGCGGTAATAGTCACCCACGTATTTTGTTTGGCTGGCAGTCTCGGCCAGCAGCTTGCCGCTGTCGGTGGTCTCAATCCGGCCAATGACTTCGGCATGCTCTTCGACCAGCTCTGCCAGACGATAGAGCAGCTTGCCCCGTGCCGTTTGGGTCATGTCGCGCCATGCGGGGTCATCCAGAGCACGTTTGGCGGCGGCTACAGCGCGATCCACATCGTCGGGAGAGGCGCAGGCAAAGCTGGCCCAATCCTGCCCTGTGGCGGGGTTTTGGGAATGCAGGATCTGCCCGGTGCTGCCGTCGCACCAGGTGCCGTCAATGAAAAGTTGGTAATGGGGTTTATCGGACATTTTTGATCCCTTAGCTGAAGGCCGGCATGACATCGTTCAGGAAGCGCGCCAGCGAGTCTCGCTTGCGCTGGCTGGTCATGCCGCTGTCGATCCACAGCGAAAACTCGTCATAGCCAAGGTCTTCGTAGCGTTTGATCCGGTCAATAACCTGCTGTGCCGTGCCGATGGTCAGGTCGCGCATCAGGTTTTCCGGCGACATCAGTTCATTGGCGGCCATTTCCTCGGGCGTGAGTTCCTGGATCAGGCCTTGGGTGACAGGGCGCTTGTTCTGGAACCAAGCGCCAAAATAGCAATAGAACTTGCTCATTTCTTGCGCTGCCCGCGCCGCATCATCGGCATCAGAAGCCACATAGGTGTGGTGCAGCAGCATGATCTTGGGGCGAGGACCGTCATGGGTGGCGCAGGCGTCGTTGAACCGGCCCATCAGGGTTTCAATCTCCTCATTGCCCTGCCAGAGCGGCGTGACCTGCACGTTGAACCCGTTCTGCACCGCAAATTCATGGCTGTTCGGGTCACGAGCAGCGATCCAGATCGGCGGACCTTCGGGTTGCAACGGTTTGGGGGCCGAGGTGGTGGAGGGGAAGCTGTAGAATTCGCCTTCATGGGCGCAATCGCCCTTCCACAGCTGCCGCAACAGGGGGGTGGTTTCACGCATCCGCTGGCCTGCGTCCCAGGCGTCCAACCCCGGCATCATCCGTTCGTATTCATACGAATAAGCTCCACGCGCGATGCCCAATTCGACCCGCCCGCCGGTGATCAGATCGGTCATGGCAGCTTCACCCGCCAGCCGGATCGGATGCCAGAACGGCGCGATCACGGTACCGGTGCCCAGCCGCAGGTTCTTGGTCCTGTGCGACAGGTCCACGAGCGACAGGAAGGGATTGGGGGCGATAGTGAACTCCATACCGTGGTGTTCGCCCGTCCAGACCGCCCGCATGCCACCTTCGTCCGCCATCTGGCACAGGGTGACGAACTCCTCCCAGAGGGCTTCGTGGGACTGGTCGGGGGACATGCGCTCCATATGCGCGAAAAGCGAGAATTCCATATGATGTTCCTTTGTCTTAGCGGTGGATGTCGCCACCGTGTTCGTCACCGACATAGAGACCGAAGCTCTGCGTTTGATGTTCCAGGGCAAAGCGGGTCAGCATTGAGGCATGGGCCGGAGAGCAGAAGGTCTGATTGGGGAGGTCCGTAATCGGGACATAGCGGGCGCTTGCGGGAGTGGTGTCGTCTTCGGCGCGGGCCAGAAAATAGGTATAGTGGACGCCGGCGGATTGATCGTCGAACACCGAATAAGCCCGGTCCAGCATGATATTCAGACCCAGCCCGTTCAGATGTGCACCAAGACTGTCACGCACCCCGGCGCGGCCTTGCACGTCCAGTTGGGGTGGGGCGAGGCCGTGGGGTGTATCCTGAAGCAGAACCTGCCCGTCCCGTTCTATGATCGCGCCAGCCACGCTGCGCAGACCGGTCTTGTCGGTGGCGCTGGCAGCTCGCTCCAGCCCGAGGCTGAAGTACTGACCGTTGGCATAACCCAGCCCGGGTTTGCCGGAGCATTCGAATTCCTGCACCTGGCCCATGAGGACGATATGATCGCCCGCCGGGACGACCTGAGCCGTCTTGCAGGAGAACCGCGCTGCAGCTCCGGCGACAAAAGGAACACTGTTCTGATCGGTTTGGGTTTCGACCTGGGCGAACCGGTCGCCTTTGAAACGGGCAAACGTGTTGGACACGTCTTCCTGCCCTTCGGCCAGTACGCTGATCGCGAAATGGCTACACGCTTCGAACACCAGGAAGCTGGACAGGAACCGCCCCGGACAGACCAGCAGAAGCGGCGGGTCGAGTGAGACCGACGAGAAGGAATTGGCCGTAAAGCCAAAGGGCGTGCCATCTGCATCCAGCGCGGTGACCACGGTGACACCGGTCATGAAGCTGCCAAAGGCAGTGCGCA
Organism: Paracoccaceae bacterium; assembly: GCA_014872875.1. Classification (GTDB taxonomy): domain Bacteria; phylum Pseudomonadota; class Alphaproteobacteria; order Rhodobacterales; family Rhodobacteraceae; genus Aliisedimentitalea. Next base: position 177,085 of record WKFI01000011.1, on the reverse strand, counting down.
GATCGCGAGGGTCCAAGTTGGTCATGACAGGCACTCCTGAAAGAAGCGGATGAGATGGGCGTTCGTCTGGTCCGGGTGGGTCATGGGCATCATATGTGCGGCGTCTTCGATAACGGCTGTGCGCCCGTGCGGGGCCAGATGCGCCATTGCACTGGACATGGCCGGGGTGGAGTTGGGCTCGAGACGGCCGGTCAGGAACAAGGTCGGGGCACGCAGGGTTTTCAGCCCGTCGTCCGATGGGCCGTCTTCCTGTGCGAACACCGTGTAGGCGGCTTTGTACCCCAGTGGTGAAACCGAGGTCAGCCACGTGCGGCAGGCTTCGGCCTCGGCGCTGGGCGTGGTGCCGAACCAGCGTTCAATGGGGGCCGAAGGGTCAGCGACGGTGTCCAAGGGCAGGGCGGCCGCGCGGGCTCGGACCGCCTGTGCGGCATCCGGTGTCCGTCGGTAAATCGCATTCAGTGCCGCAACGCCCTGCACCAGATCGGGATAGCGGATTGCCAGATCCAGCGCGATCATCGCCCCCATGGAATGCCCCGCAATCAACAACGGTGCGGTCAATGCATGCGCGATCCTGTCGGCGTAGTCGCGCAAGGTCGGGGTGCCGGGAAAGGCGCTGCTGCTCCCGTGACCGGCCATGTCGGGTGCAATGACCGAAAAGTTGTCCGACAGGGCGTCGATCTGGGCGTTCCACGCCTCGGCCCGCAGACCCACGCCATGCAACAGCAGAACAGTGGGCCCCTGACCGGCGCGGATCGCCGCCAGATCGCCGAATTCAGACCGCGGCCGGGTTGTCCACGTCATGGCCCAGCTCCTTGAGGTCCTGATAGCGGTCACCAATCCGGTGATGGGGGCGGCCGGTCGTCGCACCGCCCAGTACAACCACGATCTCATCCGCGCGTGGGGCATCCGGGATTGCGAATTGGAGCGTCAGGTAATGTGACCTACGGCCTGCATCGTTCTTGTCCATCAGCGGGATCATGATCGGCGCGTTGGCCGGGCCACGGGTGTTGGTGAAGGAGAGGTATGATTTCGCCTCCACCGCTTCGCGGAAGAAATTGCCAAACCGCAAGGTATGGATCAGGCCAGAGGCATGTTCGACCTCGCCATCCAGCCCGACAACGGCGGCTTTGCCATAGGCTTCGATCGCGTCGCCGGAACCGGCCAGCGCGATCATGCGGCGGGTCAGTTCCTGCCCCAGCACAGGGCCATAAGCTCGGATCTCGGGTCCAAGATCTTCAACATAACGCCCGGCCCACGGGTTGCGGACCACGGCCGCCACGGCGAACATGCGCCAGGGTCTGTCGGCGGGGCGAAACCCTTCGACCAGGGTTTCTTCATCAAAGGTCACGATTTTTCGAATATCGGGGGTCATGCGCGGTCTCCAGTCTTTCAAAAAACGGTGTCGCAGATGCATGAAAATTGACAAGCGACGGATTTGGGGCCTAAGTCATAAGTGTCGTTAATGGCTGGCTTTGATCTATGGCACGCTCGCTTCCTCCGCTGGGATGGTTCCGGTCTTTCGAGGCCGCCGCCCGACATTTGAACTTCACGGCTGCCGCGCAGGAATTGGCGCTGACCCAATCGGCGGTCAGCCAACAGGTGCGGGCGCTGGAAACACGGCTGGGGGTACAGCTGTTCCTGCGCCGGGCGCGAGGCCTGGAGATCACCGATGACGGGCGCAAACTGCTGCCGCAAGTGGGGGCCGCGTTGGAAACACTGGAGGCTGCGGCGCGCACTTTTGACACCGGAAGTACCCAAGGGCTTTTGACAATCGCAACTTCGGTCAGTGTGTCGCAATGGCTGTTGGCGCCGCGCATCCATGACTTCTTGGCGGATCATCCGGGGCTGAGGGTTCGATTCCTCAGTACGATCTGGCCCGATGATTTCAAGGCGTCGATTGCCGATGTGGAAATCCGCTTTGGCTCGGAAAAACAGGTGGGCGCGGGGGCAGAGCGGCTGTTGCCGGATGATCTGATCGCGGTCTCGGCGCATTCAGTTTCGGGATCTCTCTCCGATCAGGTTCTGATCGAGGCCGTGGGGACAACCGGCGGGTGGCACAATTGGGCGAAAGCGGCAGGGTTGAGTGGCGAATGGGAGCCTTCGTTGCACGTCGATTCCTATGGTCTGGCGCTGGATCTGGCGGTCAATGGCAAAGGGGTGGCGCTGACCTCTTCGCTTCTGGCCGGGCGATTGATGCAACAGAGGAAGGCCGTGGTGGTGCATCCGTACCGGATGCCGAACCCCGAAGGTTATTTCATCGCGGTGAACGCGACATCTTCCGAGGCGTTGGCGTTTCGCGATTGGCTGACGGATGTGGTGCGTGTCTCACAACAGCGGTGAAAACAGCCGCGCCACCGGGGAGCCGTATCGGACGTGACGGGGCTGGTCGGCCAGCCACGCATCCAGCCTATAGGAACGCGCAAAATCGGCTTCCAGCATGGTTTCCGTCTGGGCGGCGGCCCGTTTGTCGAAAAAGGCGGCCATGGCTTCGAAATTCAGCCGAAAGGACCGGTTGTCCAGATTGGTTGTGCCGATCGCGGCGAAATCATCGTCCACCAGCACGACCTTCTGATGCATGAAGCCTTCGGTATAGCGCCAGATTTCTACGCCGGCCGTGCGCACCTCGTCGAAATAGGCAAAGGCCGCCAGCCAGGGCGTCTTGTGGTCAATGACATCCGGTACCAGCAGTCGCACTTCCACCCCACGCAGGGCTGCGTGTTTCAGCGCCGTCAGAACATCCGTGTCCGGCACGAAATAAGGCGAGGCGATCCAGACCCGATGTTGCGCAGCGCTGATGGCCGAGAAAAAGAACAGCGCGCCGGTCTCCATTTCGTCCGCCGGGCCGGTTGGCACGATCAGCCCGGTCATGTCGACGGGATCGTGTTCCGGAACCCAGTCCAGTTCTTCGATCAGCGCCTCATCCGTGCCCCAGTGCCAGTCTTCGGCAAAAACCAATTGTAGCTGCGAGACCATCGGACCGGTGAACCGTACATGAGTGTCTCGCCATGGCCCGAACTTGGGATCACGCCCCATGTATTCGTCGCCGACATTGAAGCCGCCGATAAAGCCGACCTTACCGTCGATGATGACGGTCTTGCGGTGATTTCGGAAGTTCAGCTGGAACCGGTTCTTGGGACCGCGCGCCAGTTTTGGGTTCACCACCTGCACGCCGGCCTGGCGCAGCTCATCCATGTAGGCGGTCGGCAGATTGTAACTGCCCACGGCGTCCACCTTGAACCGGACGATGACCCCGCGTTGGGCGGCCGCGATCATGCGGTCTTTCAAGGCCCGCCCCAGCGTGTCGTCACGCACGATGTAGAACTGTATCAGCGCGTAATGCTCGGCCAGATCGATGGCGCCCATGATCGTGTCGAACGTGGCTTCGCCGTCGATCAGAATTTCCATGTTGTTGCCACGAACCACGGGCATTTCCGCAATTGCTTCGAACGGTTCCACGCCAATTCGGGGTGGCGTTGCGGGGGCGTGGATTTCCTTGAAGACCTGAACGCCTTCGACCACTTCAATGCTGTCGCGTCGGGCAATCAGGTACTTCTTGAACTTGTGATGGCCCAGAAACAGGAACAGCGGCACGCCGACAAAGGGTGCCATCAACAGGAACACGATCCAGCCGACCGCTCCCTGAGATGTACGTGCCGATGAAATCGCCCGCCACACGCACCAGACCGCCATGGCCTCGATCATGATCAGCAGGAGAAGTCCCAGGGTGATTTGCATGATAATGCCTCGGCTAACGGACCAATGAGGAAATGGATCCTTCAACCCTGCACTACAGCTGCTCCCCAAGTCAAAGCCTTGCACAGGCTCAGGAAACGCCCGGGGGGTGGCGCGCGCAGCGCGCCACCCCCCGGGCGTCGGTCGGATCGGCCATGGCCGATCCGAAACCATTTCTTTCTAAAGACCTCAGACGAACGAGACGTTGCTTTCCGTCATCGGCAGATCCGACAGGATCAGATCCGTGCTGGCACGTGCGACGGCGTTGGCCAGCGCCGGTGCAGAAGGCGGTGTGCCCGGTTCGCCCACACCAGTCGGGGCTTCGGCCGAAGGCACGACATGCACGTCGATCGCGCCGATGTCGCCAATCCGAAGCGGTTCGTAGTCAGGGAAGTTGTACTGGTCCACTTCACCGCCGGTCAGCGTGATCTGGTCGCGCATGACGTGACCGATGCCATAGCCGATCCCGCCTTCCATCTGGGCCTTGACCACATCCGGGTTCACGGCCAGTCCGCAATCCACCGCGCACGTAACCTTCTCGATCTTTACACCGTCCTCGGCATTGCCCGAGATTTCGACCACCTCGGCGGCATAGCTGCCAAAGGATTTGTGCACGGCTATGCCTTGGGTCCGGCCGTCAGGCGCCGCGCCCCAGCTTGCCTTTTCGGCTGCCAGTTTCAGCACGCCGGCCAGACGCTCCTGATCCTTGCCGCCGGTCAGGTGACGCAGACGATATTCAACCGGATCGACACCGGCAGCCTCGGCAGCAAGGTCCATCATGACCTCCATCGCATAGGCTGTGTGGGTGTGGCCCACCGACCGCCACCACAGGGTGCTGGTTGCCTTCTTGGTGTCGGTCAGGCCCACGAACATGCCGGGGATCTGGTAGGGCGTGTCCGATACGCCTTCGACCGAGCTGTGATCGACCCCGTCGTGCACCATCATCGCCTCGAAGGCGGTGCCCTTCATGATCGACTGACCCGCAATCCGGTGATCCCAGCCCAAGATATGGCCGTCGCTGTCCAGGCCGACCCGCACCTTGTGGCCGAATGCAGGGCGGTAATAGCCGCTGCGCAGATCGTCTTCTCGGGACCAGACCAGTTTCACAGGTCGGCTGCGATCGGTCAGGGCAAAGGCCAGCGCGGCTTCGACCTGATAATCCGCATCCGGCGTCGCGCGACGGCCGAAGGAGCCACCTGCCAGTAGCGTGTTGATCTGGATCTTCTCCATCGGCAGCTGGAAAATCTGTGCCAGCGCCATATGCGGGCCGGTCGGCATCTGGCTGCCGTCATGGAGGACGATGCCGCCATCTGCGGTGGCTTCGATGGTACAGTTCAGCGGTTCCATCGGGGCATGGGCCAAAAGCGGGAAATAGAAGGTCCGCTCTACCACGGTTGCTGCATCGTCAATGGCCGACAGGGTCGCGGCTTGATCGGCTTTGGTGACGTTGTACTCCGGCTCCGCCTCCAGAGCGGCCAGGATTTCATCGCGGATCTCGTCCGAGCTGCGGGTTTCCGCTGCACTGAGATCCCAGCTGACATCCAGTGCGTCCCGAGCCTGCATCGCAGCCCAGGTGTTTTCGGCATAGACCACGACACCCGCGCCGGTGGGCAGGGTGGCGGCCCGGATGAAGCCTTTGACGTCTTTTGATCCGGTGTCGTCGAATCCGGTGACGGTGCCACCCTTTTGCGGAGACCGGGCGATCATGGCGATCATCTGGTTTGGCAGGTGCAAGTCCATGGCATAGATTGCCTTGCCGTTGCCCTTGATCTCGGAATCCAACCGCCGGACATCCGGGTTGCCGATCAGGCGGAATTCGCTGGGATCTTTCAGGCGTGGCTCGGCAGGCGCTTCGATCTGGGCGGCAGCCGCGACGAAATCCCCCAGGGACGCGGATTTGCCAGCGCCTTGGATCACTCCGTTTTCGATGGACAGATCGGTAGAGGCTACACCCCATTCCTGGGCTGCGGCCTGGATCAGCATCTCGCGTGCTGCCGCGCCAGCGTTGCGGTATTGTACGAACGAGTTTGCCATCGCGGTCGAACCGCCCGTGCCCTGGAACGGGCCGAACAGGAGGTTGTTGTAAACCTGCGGGTTCGAGGGCGCGAATTCATAGTCGATCTGGTCCATCGAAAGGCCCAGTTCTTCGGCGATCAGTGTGGACAGGCCTGTGGCTGGGCCCTGACCCTTTTCGAAATGCTTGATGATTGCAGTGACGCGTCCGTCTGCGTTGATTTTGACGAACGGGTTCAATGCAGTGTTTTCGGCATTGGCGGCGGCGATGGCCCCATCCGGGCGGGTGCCCACGAGTAGGACGGCGGTGGCGGCGGCAGCGCCTTTGAGAAAGCCGCGACGAGACGTGTTAAGGGTCATATCAGGCCTCCATAATTTCGGATGCGCGCTGGATCCCGGCCCGGATCCGTTGGTAAGTGGCACAGCGGCAGGCATTGCCGTACATGTATTCGTCAATCTCCTCCGCACTGGGCTTGGGGTTTTCGCTAAGCAGTCCAACGGCTGACATGACCTGCCCGGATTGGCAGTACCCGCACTGCACCACGTCCAACTCCATCCATGCCTGTTGAACGGCTTTGGCGATGGGGTTGTCGATTCCTTCGATGGTGGTGATCTCGGCGTCTTCAACGTCTTCGACATAGGTCTGGCAGGACCGGACCGGCTCTCCGTTAAGGTGCACGGTGCAGGCCCCGCACGAGGCCACGCCGCAGCCGAATTTGGTGCCGGTCAGTTTGAGCTCGTCCCGGATGACCCACAGAAGCGGGGTGCCGGGTTCGGCCTCCACGTCGTGGGTCTTACCGTTAAGTTTGAGGGTGATGGTCATCGCGCGCTTCCTCCTCGGATCATGTTGGCTGGCGATCGCATTTCTTGTTGGTCACAGCGACGTTCACGGCCTGGGGACGCCGAACACTGCCGCAGTTTCAAAGATCTGGGTCTTTCACGGAGAATTTCAGTGACGCAGCGTGCCAAAAGACTGACAATTCGTGCCATTCCATTTCGGTAGGCTGGAATTTATGCCGGATCGGTTCCAGATTTTGCATCACACACGCAGGAGACGACACAAACGATGACAGCGGCCAAAGACAGGTACCTGATCGGGGAAATGGTACGGCGGGGATGCGAAATCCTGGGGGTTTCGGAACATAATGTCCTGCGCCGAGTTGGTTTGCCAGACGACTATGTCGACACCGAAACCAAGGGTGTCACGCCACGCCAGTGTTTTGACATGTGGCGTGCCTTTGCCGCGGAAATTGATCGCGAAGACGCACTGCTGGAGTTGAGCCGAGCACTGGTTCATGCGCCTCAAGTGCCTGCCATGTATGCATTTTCGTGTAGCCCTGATATTGAAAGCGGTCTCACTCGTTTGGCCCTGTTCAAACCTTTGGTGGCGCCCTGCGCGTTGGAGGTACAGCGGGTTGGAGACACGGTCGTGCTGACAGCGCAGTCGTCAGATCCTATCGAGAAGATGCCCGAGGTTCTGTGCCTGTTCGAAGTGCTGTATTTTGTCGAGTGTTTTCGCCTGTTCACCAATGTGGACATTCGCCCACTGTCCGTCGGCGGGCCAATGCGCGACGAGGATTGGAGCATTGTCGAACGCTTTACAGGGGTAGCGCCGGTTCAGAGTGACGTAGCCAGGATCGTGCTGTCGGTCGAGGATGCCACTCGACCGCTGGTGACCCGGAGTGAACGTTTGTGGGAGCATTTCGGTGCTGATTTGGAGCGGCGTCTGGAAGAAAAGAAGCGTCGGGTCCCCTATTCCGCGAAGGTGAGGGTAACGTTGGTGCAGATGTTGCCCAGTGGACAATGCTCGGTCGATGACGTGTGCCGTCGGCAAGGGGTCAGCAAACGGACGTTACAGCGGCGGCTCAGCGAGGAAGGGACGACTTTTCAGGAGGTTCTTGCTGGGACGCGGGCCGAAATGTCGATGAAATATCTGGAAGACGGGCATTTGAGCATCTCGGAAATCTCCTATCTGCTGGGCTACCAGGATCAACGATCGTTCTTCCGTGCGTTTCAGGGTTGGACTGGAAAGACGCCGATGGAGGCCCGCGCGACGGTTCTGCAATAACTCAGATGGGCCGGTGCCGAGGGAGCCGTTGTTTGAGGGCCAGGCAATTTCCTGCCTCTCCACCAGACGTGCGTCACAGTGCGGGTGCGGAATTGTAGGATCGGTTGGTCAGCGTTTGTCGCGGTATCAACCACCTGCCGTAGCGGCGCCGGTGGTCGAGATTAAAGCTACAATCGGCAGAATGAAGGGTCGCATGGTCAGGTCCTCACAAGAGCGATGAGGGACATTTACGATGTCTGATCATTGATTATTATTTGCGAACAGAAGAACTGTTAGTTCGGAAAACATGAATAATCTTGAACTGCTCAGACCAGCAGCGATTTTCACAACAGTCGTTCACGAGGGCTCATTCCGTGGTGCTGCCGTTGTGCTTGGTTTGTCGCCCTCGGTTTTCAGTCAATCAGTCGCGAGTTTGGAGGAGTAGCTGGGCACGCAACTGCTCTATCGCTCGACCAGAAAACTGGCTTTGACGGATGCAGGTGAGGCGTACTTCAAGGAAGTCGCTCTTGCATTGGAGCAAATGAACCGCGCGAACGACACTGTTCTGGAGAGGCAATCCGGTCCCATCGGGCGACTGAGGATTTCCGCGCCAACCGTCTTAGCGTCCCAACGATTTGCAGGGTATCTTCGCGCTTATCGCGAAGAAGACCCCGGCGTCTCGATGGAAATCGATTTGTCTGACGATTGGCGAGACGCCATTGACGATCATTATGATCTGATTGTGCGCATTGCTGACGTCGATGCGGCTATCAAAGGCGCCGAGTTGATGTTTCGAACATCGGGTGTCATTTGCGCCGGGGCGTCGCTGAGACGACGCTTTTCCACACCTGAGGATCTGACCGATTTGTGCTGGAACAAAACGCCTACGATGGGACAAGACCTTTCGCTGACCTCAATCGGAACTGTTGAGATCGTCACCTTGACGCCCGGGGACTATATGGTCGTGAACAGCGGGCAACTCGTGCGTGAGCTTGTGGACGAAAGCGTTGGTTTTGCCGTTTTTCCGGATTTCGCCATTTCAAGCGCCCTGCGCAACCAAAAGGTGTCGAACGTGCTTCCAAGATGGCAGGCCGGTGAAAGAGGTTTCTTTGCGATCCATTCCGCCCGGAATGCCAAGCTGAGCATCGCAAGGAGCTTTGTGGATGGCTGGAAGGACTACATGAAACGGACCTGCGGATGAGCGTTTCAGGAAGAGAAGGTTAATTGCTTCTTTTTCAATCCAAGCGACAGGCGAGTGCTGCTGTCCAGCCGGATGGCGAGACAGCAAAAAAGCTGCACAGCAAGGAAGAAGAGCCGGCTCTCAAGTCTGGGGCATCTGTCGTATCATTCTCTCAGCTCGGGTTACCAGCGGTAGATCTATCATTTGCCCATCAACCTGAAATACACCTTGCCCTGCCTCTTCCGCCGCTGCAGCCGCAGCCAGAACTCGGGTCGCCCAATCCAATTCCTGGGCGGTCGGGCTGAAGGCGCGATTCAAAACTGGCACCTGCCCCGGGTGCACAGCATACCCGCCGGAGGACCCGAGTTTTCGAGCGTGGTCTGCGGCAATCGCCAATGCCTCGAAATCCCTGAAATTTGCCATAGAGCTGGGGACGACGAGAGGTTCAATGCCCGCGGCTCTCGCAGCCTGGATCACTTGCGCACCAGCGGGGCGCAACAGGGTGTCACTTGCCGAGGCACCCATGGCGGTGGCGTAGTCCTCGACACCAAGTGTCAGACCTGTCATCCGGGATGACGCTCGTGCGATGCTCTCTGCCCTCAGGACCGCCCCGGGAGATTCCAGCATGGCAATCAACTTGATGCCGCCCAAAGGAAGGCCTCTCTCTTTTTCCAGTTCTGAGAGAATACCGTCGATCGCGGCAACGTGCTCGACACTTTCGCACAGGGCAAGGTGCAAGGTCGTCACCCCTTTGATGGCGCAAGCTTCAAGGTCGCGAATGGCTTCAAGCCACAATTGGTTAATCCGCACCGTGACTTCGACTTTCGGAGCAAGAAACGCCACGACCTCTGGCAAGATCTCTCGCGCTTCACCTTTGCGTGCCTCGGCAATGCTGGCTTCAAGATCAAGAATGATGGCATCGGCGCCCTGGTCGGCCGCCTTTGCGACAAACCGTTCTTCAAGGACGGGAATGAACAGGAAAGAACGCCACATCACAGAATTCCTCTCTCGTTCAGTTCCCTTTGGGCGGTACTGTCGTAACCAAGGTCGGACAGAATCGATTCATTGTCCTGGCCGATCTCGGGTGCCGGTGTGCGAATGGTTCCGGGGGTGCCGCTGAGACGCGGAAAAACCTGATGCATGGGCAGGCGATCCAGATCCTTGTCTTCAAAATCCTGCAAGACCCCACGGCCCCGGATATAGGGGTGATCAATCAGGTCAGAGATGTCGCAGATCGGGCCAACGGTAACGCCTTGAGCCTCGTAATACGCAAGGTTCTCCTCCAGGGTGCGTGTTTCCATCACATCGGAGATGATCTGATCGAGTTCTTCGGAATTCTGAATCCGAGACTGAGACGTCTTGTACTTCTGATCTTCGATCAGTTCGGGCCGCCCGATTGCCTGCGCAAGCTTCTCCCACATCGACTGCATCGAGGCAGACATGGCGATGTGCTTGCCATCTTTCGTCGGGTAGAGATTACGCGGAGCGGCTACGTCGCTGCTATTGCCGCGCCTTTGCGGGGTTTTTCCTGTGGCCTCATAGGCGGCGGCCCAAGGACCAAGGATACCGAACAAGGGTTCGAACAACGACAGGTCAATCACTTGCCCGCGTGCGTCCCCTTTCATCCGCGCGATCACCGCTGCCAAAACCCCGCCAAAACCGGTCAGGCCGGCAACCATGTCTGCCAGTGCCAAGGGCGGAAGCAGGGGCGGTTTGTCTGACCATCCTGTCATGGCTGCGAAACCCGACATTCCTTCGATCAGACTGCCAAAACCGGGCTTGTGGGCATAGGGACCGTCCTGTCCCCAGCCCGAGACACGCGCGATGATCAGGTTAGGATTTCTCTTCCAGAGTTCTTCTGGCCCAAGGCCCCATTTCTCGAGTGTGCCTGGAACGAAATTCTCGGTCAGCACATCAGCGGTTTCAAGAAGCTTCAAAAGGATCTCGCGCCCTTCATCGGTCCGAAAATTGAGCGACAGGCTCCTTTTTGACCTGGCATAAACTTTCCACCAAGCCTCGGCTTCACCGAAGCGACGCAGGTCATCACCCACATCCGGGCGCTCGATCTTGATCACTTCGGCGCCAAAATCGGCCAGCATATGGGTCATCATGTTCCCAGCGGCCAACCGGGTCATGTCCACAACACGCAGCCCGTGCAAGGGGCCTTTGGCGTCAGGGGTATATGGCGTAATCATTGATATTTCCTTCCGGTTAACCGTCAGAAAGCCGCGCGCGGTCGCGGATCAGAATCCAGGCGACGACAGGCGTGGCAGCGACGAGAACAAGAGCAAAGACGTGGTCGAATATGGCCGCTGGGTTGCGGCTGAGTAGAACCACGGATTGACGGATCGACAGCTCGATCATGGGTCCAAGAACCAGGCCGATGATGAAGCACACCACCGAAATTTCGAGGCGGGCCATGAGGTACCCAAGCACCGCAAATCCCAGCATCAACCAAACTGCGAAAAAGCCGCCTTGACTGACATAAATACCGACGACGCACAGAAGCAGCACGATGGGATACACCACGTAGGGAGGCACTTTTACAATCAAGGCAAAGACGCGCAGGCCGAAGCTGCCAATGATGAGGACAAGGAGGTTGGCCATTATCATTGCGGCGAACAAGCCGTAGATCAGCTGCGCATCGCGTTCAAAGATCAATGGACCGGGGGTCACGCCGTGGATCAAAAAAGCACCGACCAGCAGCGCAGCCGTCAGGTTGCCCGGAATGCCCAACGTCAGGAGAGGGATCAGGTTTGCACCGGAAACAGCGGAGTTGGCACTTTCGGTTGCGGCGATGCCTTCCAACGCCCCGGAGCCAAGCTTTTCGGGCTCTTTGGAAAATCGTTTCGTCGCGGCATAGCTGAGAAAGGCGGCCAAGGTGGTGCCAAGGCCAGGTAATGCTCCGATTGCAGTGCCAATGCCGGCGCCGCGGAATATCGGTTTCTTCAGACCGCGAAACTCGGAAAAGGTGATGCGGTCGTCCGAATGCTTGGTTGAGACTTCCTCGACCTTTTGCCTGCGATAGCTTTTGCCTTCCTGCAGCCGCATGATGATTTCAGGCACGGCCAGAACGCCGATTGCAACAGCTGCCAGCGGCAGACCGTCAAACAACTCGATGAAGCCAAAGGTGAAACGCGGTGAAGCGGTTTCCGGATCCACGCCGACGGTGGCAAGAAACGCCCCCAGCGATGCGGCAAAGATGCCCTTTGGAAGGGAACGGCCGGATAGCGAAGCGATCAGAGTCAGTGAAATGATCAGAATCGCCGCCAGTTCGACCGGCCCGGCTTTCAAGGCAAAGATCGCCAAGGTTGGGGCAAGCAGGATCAAAACGAGGTCGGAACAGCTGTCTCCGACAACGGAAGAGTAGAGTGCCGTCTGCAAAGCTTTACGAGGTTTGCCAGACTTTGCCAGCGGGTGACCATCAAGCGTGGTTGCGGCAGAATGCGGCTCGCCGGGGGTGTTGAGCAGGATCGCTCCGATGGCGCCGCCAAACCCGCCTCCCTTCATCACCCCGACCAACATGCCTATGGCAGCCAGCGGTGCCATGGTGAAGGTCAACGGGATCGCCACTGCGATGGCCATGGGAGCATTCAGCCCGGGGATTGCACCGATCACGATGCCAATCAGGACCCCGATGGCAACAGAAAGGAAGGTGGTCAACGACAGTGCGTCGGCCAGGGCACTTAGAATGAGGTCCATGGGGAACTCCTCGAATACTGTCCTAGGGCAAAGGAAGGCTCAGGCCCCACCAGAACCCCGCATAGATAACGGCCGGTGCTACGATGGCGTTGAACAGGTAAACCCAGGTCGGGGCGCCGGTGTGCAGCAGAGTGAACAGGGTCAATCCGATCGGGGCTCCGACCAGGAACCCGGCATACGGGCGGCCAATCCACGCCCCAACCCATTTCATCAGCAATAAGCTGATCGAAACCGCGAGAACTGAAGCTGCTAGGTAAATCACATCACGACGCTGGAGGCCGCGTCTTGGTTCTGTGCTGTGGAGCTTCAGGTTTTGGACCGTCAGCACCGCCCCCATTGCCACCATCAGCCAGGCCAGAGCCCTGGGAGCAAGACTGGGCGGAAGCCCGAAACTGCCGTTGTCATTCACTTGTGCAGGGATGATCCAGAAGGTGAGAGCAAGGCCCAGAGCAGCGATGGCGATGCCGAGGAACAGGTCCTGGTTGATCTCCACTGGCCTGTCGAGGCCAGTGGAGTGGGACGTGTGCTGTGGGTCCGCCACCGATTTATTCCTCGATTGCCGCCAGCAGGTCCTTGTAGGTTTCGGCATCCGCGGCGATCGAAGCTGCGGTGGCTTCACCACCAAGGAACGTTTCGAAGCCGCGGAACTTGTTGTTCACAAAATCCACAAATGCTTCGGACTTCACGGCCTCGGCCAAGGCGGCTTCGAGCGTCGCTCGTGCCTCTGGATCCATGCCCTTGGGACCAAAGAACACAGCCGCTTCGTTTGCGGCCACACCGTAAAGGTCGGCCAGCGCCGGGATGCTTGGATGTTCGGCAATACCGCCTGGATTCAGGGCCGCAACGACCTTGAGCGCACCATCTTCATGCATGGGTAGTGCGTTAGAGCCCGAGAAGCCAACATCGACATGACCACCCAGAACCGCTTGGCGGGCGCCCGCGCCACCGCGTGTCGGCACGATGTTCACAGCGATTTCTTCCTTCCGGCCGACATACTGGATGATCGCGCGATCCAGCGGGATGATGGACGCATAGTTGAGCCAGCCACGGTCCTTGGCCGTCGCAAGCATGCCCGCCCAATCGTCATAAGGTGCATCCTTGGGGGCGGCGTACACCGTACGGTAGCCGTGTGTCGTCGCGACAAAGTCCACGTCTTGAGGGGTATAAGCCACGTTGCCGGTCAACGGTGTAAAGGCAAACGTCGTCGCAACAGCAAAGCCGATGGTATAGCCGTCCGTTGCTTGATGACGCACATATTCAGTGGCAACAGCACCACCCGCGCCCCCCTTGTTTTCGACGATCACTTTCTGGCCCAGAGCGGCTTCCATTTCCGTGGCCAGAATACGAGCGGCAGTATCGCTGCCTCCCCCGGCGCGGAAGCCGACAATCAGCGTGACGGGCTTTTCCGGATAATCAGCATAAACCGGAGCAGCCATCACAACGGCTGCTGCTGCGGCGACCATGGTCTTCAGGATATTCATCAGGTTCCTCCCAGAAAGTCAGCCGGAGCCCATCCGGCATAAGATGGCACGACCATAATGAGCGGCCGAATTAGATGGAAATACGATGTTAGAATATTGAATATTGCAAAATGAAATAGATTGTTGGAAGCTTGGCCATGATTGAAAACAAGCATCTTCGCAGCTTTCTTCGGGTTCTCGACTTGGGCGGGTTTTCCCGCGCATCTCGCTCGCTCAACATTGCCCAGCCCGCGCTGAGCCAACATGTACGACGGTTGGAAGAGCAACTTGGCGTCACGCTTCTGACAAGAGGGCCACAGGGAGCATCCCCCACGCGGGCGGGGCGGCAATTCGCAACAAAGGCCCGGCAGATCCTTGAACTTGCTGATAGCGCTGAACGTCAGTTCAAGGGCGGGGCTGACACACTCTTTGGCGAGGTTTCTCTGGGTCTGCCCGGCTCTGTTTGTCCGGTTCTGGCAACGCCGGTCATAGTTGAAGCAAGGCGCAGATTTCCGAATGTCAGGTTAATTGTGTCGGAGTTGATGAGCGGCGATCTCGCAGACATGCTGCGCGAAGGTCGTATGGATCTGGCAATCTTGTTCAATGTCGTTGAGACCGACGACTTTACTTCGCGCGAACTGGCTGTCGAGCGATTGCATCTTGTCGGAGCCTCCGGAGACCCAGTGTTGTCCGGGGAAACCGTGAACGCATCTTTGCTGTCCGAGTTGAAATTTGTCGGAACGCGGCCACCGCACGGACTGCGCCTGTTGGTCGAAAGATGGTCAAACGAAACGAGTATACCTTTGACTGTTGATGTCGAAGCGGATTCACCTGTCGTGCTGACAGAAATGGCTGCCCAGGGGGTTTGTTACTCGATCCTCGCATCGGCGCCTATTCAGCGTGATGTCGTCACCGGGCATCTCGCAGCGGCTCAGATTGTTGATCCGCCCATCGAGCGAACAGCCTGTTTGTGCAGTTCAAAGAGGTTGGCGCCAGACCCCGCCCGAAATGCGATCTATGATCTGGTGCATGAAATTGCTCAAGTTCAGTTGAGGGAAGGAGTGTGGAAGGCGGATCTGTGTAGCTAGGGTCGGAAATCGCAGGATTGATCGGGTATTGTCCCCAATTGAGTATTTGATGGCGCCCCTTGGTTGGACCTTGCCTGACTGGAAAATGCGGGTTTGGAACGTTCGGGCCTATGGCTTCCCTCTGCCAGCAGATTGTGTGGGTTCTGCGTCCGGGTATCAATGTGGTAGGGCTATGTTTCCGTAATTGCGTCCCACCCCGGAACGATCCTGCCTGTTGTGTGCTTGCACATGGGCGCAGCTCTTGAGTGCGTTGTGAAACCAGGCTGGTCGAAGGATTCAAACGGACGGCTGCGGATTGTGCGTCTGAAAACAGGTTCCTGCAACGATATGGCAATAAGTATGCTGCTTCAGCCATGGCTCGCTAGAGTGGCGAACGGATTTCCCGCAAGACAAAAGCCTATCCTTCAAACCGAGAATGGCCAACAACGATCCTTGGGGAAAGTGGCGCGAGAGGCGGGGTGACCATCTGCAGGCCCCCAAAGACGAACGCGCGCAATTCGGTAAACCATCGTCACCGAATGTCAGCTGACACTCAACGGAAAGTGTTTTGATGGCGGAGACGAAGGGATTCGAACCCTCGAGACGGTTTCCCGCCTACTCCCTTAGCAGGGGAGCGCCTTCGACCACTCGGCCACGTCTCCGCTGGCCGGTATATCCCCGGGTGCCAAGGAGATACAAGGACCTTTTTGCGTTTTCCACGTGAAATTCTGATCGAAGCTGCGTGCGTCTGGGGCTGGCGGTGACGACGGCCTGTGCCGGTCTTTCGTTCGGGCTTTTCGCGGCGTGAAGGTCGGTCTCACGCTCCGGTGACACAAGTTGTTTTGCGTCGCGGCTCTGACGTGAACATGCTGGTGCCAGAATTGGCCGATGAATGTACCGCGCAGGTCCGGCAGATGCCATGAGAGGAAATGAAATGTTTCAGACGTTAAAGATTATCGCAGCCACTACCTTCGTCAGTTTCGCCGGAGCGACGCTCGCACTGGCAGACACCGCCAAGACCGAAACCAAGCAGGTTGAGCAAAAAAAGCAACAGCTTCACAAAGACAGCAATGTCTCGAACTGGCCGCACGCGCCCGAACGTCAGGGTGGGCGGTCCTATTCCCGTATCGTGCCGATCGAGTATGGCGGGCCGGTCGAACGGAATTTCGAGTCCGGCCGCAACTGAGGGGTTAAGGCGGCGTGATCAGGTGTTGAACAAGAAGTGCATCACGTCGCCATCCTTGACGACATAGCCCTTGCCTTCGGCGCGCATCTTGCCGGCTTCCTTTGCGCCCTGTTCGCCGTTGCACGCAATGTAGTCGTCATAGGCGATGGTTTCGGCACGGATGAAGCCCTTTTCGAAATCGCCGTGAATCACACCTGCGGCTTGGGGTGCGGCGGTACCGATGCGGATCGTCCAGGCACGGGCTTCCTTCGGGCCGACGGTGAAATATGTTTCCAGTTTCAACAGGTCGTAACCGGCACGGATCAGACGATCCAGCCCGGCTTCTTCCAGCCCCATCTCTTCGAGGAACATCTGGGCTTCCTCGTCTTCCAGCTGGCTGATCTCTTCCTCGATCTGGGCTGAGATCACCACGTGAGAATTGCCCTGTTCAGCAGCCATTTCGGCCACTTTGGCGGAATGAGTGTTCCCGTCGGCGGCCTCGGATTCACCCACGTTACACACATAGAGCACCGGCTTGGTTGTCAGAAGCTGAAGCATCTTCCAGGCTTTAAGGTCTTCGGCGTCCACTTCGACAAGGCGGGCGGGTTTGCCATCTTCAAGCATCGCCTGGGCGGCAGCCAGCAGGCGGTCTTGCAGTTGCGCGTCCTTGTCGTTGCCTTTCAGTTTGCGGACCAGGTTGGCCCGGCGTTTCTCGATGCTTTCCAGGTCGGCCAGCATCAGTTCGGTTTCGATGGTGTCGGCATCGGCCACCGGGTCCACGCGCCCCTCGACATGGGTCACATCGCCATCTTCGAAACAGCGCAGCACATGGGCAATGGCGTCCACTTCGCGGATATTGGCAAGGAACTGGTTGCCCAGACCTTCGCCCTTGGAGGCACCTTTGACGAGCCCGGCGATATCCACGAAGGTCATCCGGGTCGGTATGACCTGTTTCGAACTTGCAATCGCCGCAAGTTTGTCCAGTCGCGCGTCAGGAACGGCCACTTCACCCACATTGGGCTCGATGGTGCAGAAGGGGAAATTCGCAGCCTGCGCCGCTGCGGTTTTGGTCAGCGCATTGAACAAGGTCGATTTGCCGACATTGGGCAGACCGACGATTCCCATTTTAAAGCCCATACTGGCCTCCTGATAGCTGTCGAAGGCCGCTTCTAGGCAGCATTTGCCGCTTGCGCAAGCACTCGCAGGTTCATCGTCTGTCGTGGCGGTGTGATCAGGCCGAAATACAAGGCAGGCTGTGCAGCAGTGGGATTGATTTCCCGGTCAAGTTTCGGCACACCGAGGCGGACAAGAGGAAAGGTTTCTAAATGACCCGTATCGACGCCAAGTTCGCCGAGCTGAGTGCTGCCAGCAAAAAGGCTTTCGTCGCCTATGTTATGGCGGGCGATCCGGATTTTGACACCTCGCTTGAGATCGTCAAAGGGCTGCCAGCGGCCGGTGTGGATATCATCGAGCTGGGCCTGCCCTTTACCGATCCGATGGCGGATGGGCCGACCATTCAATTGGCTGGTCAGCGCGCTTTGGAGGCGGGCATGACCCTGGACCGTACGCTGGAACTGGCGACGAAATTCCGCGAAACCGATGACAGTACGCCAATTGTCATGATGGGGTATTACAATCCGATCTACAGCCGTGGGGTCGAAAACTTCCTTGATCAGGCCAAGGCTGCCGGGATCGACGGGCTTATCATCGTGGACCTGCCACCGGAGGAGGATGAAGAACTCTGTATCCCGGCCCAAAAAGCGGGGCTGAACTTCATCCGTCTGGCGACGCCCACCACCGATGATCAACGTCTGCCCAAGGTGCTGCAGAACACCTCCGGCTTTGTTTACTATGTGTCGATTACCGGCATCACCGGTGCCGCCGAAGCTCAGTCGGGCGATGTCGGACCGGAAGTTGCGCGGATCAAATCCAAGACCGATCTGCCTATCGTGGTGGGCTTTGGTATCAACACTCCGGACAAAGCTCAAAACATCGCAAGCGTGGCCGATGGTGCCGTTGTGGGCTCGGCCATTGTTAGCAAGATCGGAGCAGGGGAACCGGTCGCGGACGTACTTGCTTTCGTAAAGACATTGGCTGACGGCGCCCACGCTGCCTGACGGGCTGTATCCGGGTTGCAAATTTTAGGGCGCTCTCGCGACTGGCAAGAGCGCTCTTTTCATTTCCCGGAACGATTTTCGTCCAGAAAAACCCGCAGTTCGCTCAGCACCGGCAGGATCTGGGCCAGCTTGTCCCCGTCGAACCCGTTGGACAGTTTCGCAAATTCCGGTGCAAGGCTGGCAATGATATCGGCCCGCAATGCACGCCCTGCATCGGTCAGCCAGACCAGTTTCGAACGCCCGTCCTTTGGGTTGGGCCGGGTTTCGACCAGGTTGCGCGCCTCCAGTCCGGACAGCGTGTGCGTCATTGATGTTTTCGGAACCTGAAACGCCCGTGCCATATCCATAGGCGTGCTGCCTTCGCCCACGCGAGTCAGATGGTTGAGCACCGCGAAATGCGGTGCAATCAGACCCTTGGGCATGTGTTCTTCCAAAATCGTTCGGCTCAGTTGCTCGATAATTCCAATTTCGTTGAACACCTGAAAGAACAGGGGCGGCTCGGGATTTTGCATCAGACCTCGTACAGTTTCTTCTCCAAAGGCCAACGGGGGCTCTGGGCGATTTCGGGACCATAGCCCAACCGGCCCAACATTTGCACTGTTCCGCCTTCGGGGGCCAGCATCTGATGGGCCCTGGCATAAGGATCGGCCATTTCCGGGAATTCCTGCAGGGCCTGGCTCATCGGATGAACGCCAACACCCAGTGGTGTCGCGGCGAGGTTTAATCTGACCCAGTCCCGGCCCGCCGTGATTTGGTCTTCGCGCGTGTTGCCGGGCGTTACCAACCAAATGTAGGCCATCCCGGTGCGAGCCGTGGAAAAGACCTGATCCAATGCAGACCGATAACTGAAGCCATCGGTGTCCATGGCGCCTTCGCGTGTGAACAGACCAGTCAGGCGCAGGGTTTCCCAGAATGGGCCTGAGAAGTCTATGCCGTCCGGATTGGCGTTAACCTCGGCCTTGCCGATCCGGAACAAGTCCACGCTTTCCTTGTAGGTCCTACGGGTGCCCAGTTCGATAGCAAAGGCATCAACTGTCAGTTCCCGCAAATCAGCAACGAATTGGGGGGAGTTTGTAAAATCGACCACGCTGCCTCGGGTTGCGGCTCTGGCCATTCTGGCAAGGGCAGTCTCGGAAACAGCTTGCTCCATATCGAAGGGTTCCTTGGAGGATCTGCGATTTGGAGTTTCTTTGAACAAGTTCGGTTCTGCCTCAGCGCCGCCCTTTGCAAAAGAAATTCGGGCAACGGGACGTGTGTCCAGGGCTGAGGCATCTGATCCTTCCGGGAACAGGAACACGTCAGCCCGATATCCATCCTGCGCCGCTGCAAGGACCAGCAGTTCCAGAAAACATCCCAGGCCAATGACAATTTGACGGCTGAAAGGATCGGTGTGCGGTAGCAAGCGGTCTGTATCTACATAAAGTGTGATTTCTCCCTCTGTGCGCAGATCCGCCATCCAGGGCTGCCGATTGTGCGGGTTTGGCGCCAGAATCGCATAGCTGAGCGCGCGCATGCGTGGATCCCGATACTGTCCTGCCGCCTGCCAGGGTTTCAGCGCGTCATACGGTGTCCGGGTCGAAACGAAACCTGCGGTCGCTCCGCTTGCGGCCAGCAGGGTGCCGCCTCCGATCAGGGCGAGTGTCTTTCTGCGGGTCAAGGTCATTGGCTTCTCCATAAGGTTCGATATCGTACTATGTAGTGCGATATCGAACCAAACAAGAGATTGACGGCGACATTTCTGCCGCATTGTCAAGTTTTGCTCGAATTGGTAAGGAAACATAACCAATACTGGAGATAAGCCCGCCATGCCCGTGATCACCAACATTGACGACCTAAAGCGCATCTATGAACGACGGGTGCCGCGGATGTTTTTTGACTATGCCGAGAGTGGCAGCTGGACCGAACAGACGTTCCGCGAAAACAGCAGTGACTTCGAGAAGATCCGGTTGCGCCAGCGTGTTGCCGTGGACATGACCGGGCGCAGCACCGCCAGCCAGCTGATAGGGCAGGACGTGGCCATGCCGGTTGCCCTGGCGCCCGTCGGGTTGACCGGGATGCAGCACGCGGATGGCGAAATCAAAGCCGCCAAGGCAGCTGAGGCGTTTGGCGTTCCCTTCACCCTGTCCACCATGTCGATCAACTCCATCGAGGACGTGGCCGAAGCGACAAGCAAACCGTTCTGGTTCCAGCTCTACACAATGAAGGACACCGACTATACCGGTCGTCTGATCCAGCGGGCCAAGGATGCGGGTTGTTCTGCTTTGGTCATCACGTTGGATTTGCAGATCTTGGGTCAGCGTCACAAGGACCTGAAAAACGGGCTGTCCGCTCCACCGAAACTGACACCCAGTACGATTGCCAACCTGATGACTAAATGGGCGTGGGGGATCGAGATGCTGGGTGCCAAACGGCGTGAATTTGGCAATATCGTGGGTCATGTGGATGGTGTTTCGGACACTTCTCAACTGGGTGCCTGGACGGCCGAGCAGTTCGATCCAAGTCTGGATTGGGGTAAAGTCGAAAAGCTGATGGAACAGTGGGGCGGCAAGGTGATCCTGAAGGGCATCCTGGACGCTGAAGATGCCAAGATGGCCGCCAAGCTGGGGGCCGATGCCATTGTCGTTTCGAACCACGGCGGTCGGCAGTTGGATGGAGCCCTGAGTTCGATCCGCATGCTACCGTCGATCCTGGACGCGGTCGGCGATGACGTCGAAGTGCATCTGGACAGCGGTATCCGCTCGGGCCAGGACGTACTCAAAGCGCTGGCCATGGGCGCAAAGGGCACGATGATCGGGCGGGCTTTTGTCTATGGCTTGGGGGCGATGGGGCAGAAAGGTGTGACAGCTGCTCTCGATGTCATTCACAAAGAGCTCGATACGACGATGGCACTATGCGGGGAGCGGAATGTGGCTGACCTTGGGCGGCACAACCTGCTGATCCCGGCGGATTTCGAAGGCCACTGGCAATCCAACTGAACCCAATCCTGCAAATCTGAAACGTCCAAGCGGCTCCCAAGCTGTTTGGACGTTGCATTTTAAAGAGTCTGTCTCCAGCGGTATCGCAATCGCCAGTATCGGCGGGAGATTTCTATCTTGGTCTCGGTTGCGGGACAAAGTTTCAAGACATCCCTTGACCTTCCAGTAGCTGGAAGCCTTATGTCAGGCACCAAACGACAAGAATTGGTCTCGCCATGGCAGAATCGGTCCGCTTCCAGATCTCGAAACTCAATTGCGCCGCCTGCGCGGGCCGTGCCGAACGCGCCTTGGCTGCCGTACCGGGGGTATCATCCGCCTCGGTCAATCTGGCCGCCGAAACCGCCCAGGTGGATTTCGGCCAAGGCGTTGTGCTGCCCGATCTGGTCGCGGCTTTGGAGCAGGCGGGCTATCCTGCGGTTCTGGACGACGTCACCATGGAGGTGGAAAAGCTCAACTGTGCCTCCTGCGTTCGTCGGGTTGAACAGGCACTGTCTGGGGCCGACGGTATTGTGGACGTCTCGGTCAGCCTGCCCAGCGAAACCGCTACGGTCCGATACGTTGTCGGGGCCACAACTCCGGCTCGGATTGCCGGACTGTCCCGCGATGCGGGCTACCCGGCGCGGGTGAAGTCGCATGACGCCCGGCCGGTTGAGGACCGAAAAACAGCCGAGTTCAACGCGCTGCGCAAACGGACCCTGTTGGCTGCCGCCTTGGCGCTTCCGGTCTTCTTGCTGGAAATGGGGTCGCATATGATCCCGGCAATGCACCACCTGATCGCTCATTCGATCGGGTTGCAGACGAGCTATCTGATCCAGTTTCTGCTGACCACTCTTGTGTTGATCGGCCCCGGCCGACGTTTTTATTCAGATGGCTTGCCTGCACTGTTCAAGGGGCAACCCGACATGAATGCACTGGTCGCGATAGGCACCTTGGCAGCCTATGGCTTCTCGGTGATCTCGACCTTTGCGCCGGAGCTGCTACCGCCGGGCACTGCCAATGTGTATTTCGAAGCCGCCGCTGTGATCGTTGTTCTGATCCTGGTCGGTCGTCTTCTGGAGGCACGTGCCAAGGGCAAGACCGGCGCCGCGATCCGCAAGTTGGTGGGCTTGCAACCCAAACTGGCGCGGGTCGAACGCAACGGAGAGATCGTCGAACGCTCCATTGCCGAAATCAGCGTCGGGGATCTTGTGCATGTCCGGCCAGGCGAACGGATAGCCGTCGATGGGGTGGTGCAATCGGGCCGTTCTTTTGTCGATGAAAGCATGATCACCGGTGAGCCGGTCCCGGTCGAAAAATTCGAGAACACCCCCGTGGTAGGCGGCACGGTCAACGGCGCGGGAGCGCTGATCTTTCGGGCCGAACGCGTCGGGGCGGACACGATGCTGGCGCAGATCATCAAGTTGGTTGAACAGGCTCAGGGGGCAAAGCTGCCGATCCAGGGGCTGGTGGACAGGATCACCGCCTGGTTCGTGCCTGCGGTCATGATCACGGCAGCTCTGACCATGCTGTTGTGGCTGATCTTTGGTCCTGAACCTGCGTTGGGGTTGGCCTTGGTGGCTGCTGTTTCGGTTCTGATAATCGCGTGTCCCTGTGCCATGGGATTGGCGACGCCGACCTCGATCATGGTTGGCACGGGGCGGGGAGCGGAACTTGGTGTGTTGTTTCGCAAGGGCGACGCCTTGCAAAGCTTGCAGGACTGTTCCGTGGTCGCTTTTGACAAGACCGGGACGCTGACCGAAGGACGTCCCGAGCTGACTGATCTTGTGACACTCGGCGGCTTTGACGACACACAGATTTTGCGTCTTGCCGCTGCGGTCGAGACCCGTTCGGAGCATCCTATTGCCTCGGCCATCTTGCGCGCGGCCCAAGCGCGTGGTGCCGACGATGCACAATCATCCGAATTCAAGGTTCTGCCGGGCTATGGTGCCGAGGCTCAGGTCGAAGGTCAGCTCGTATTGGTCGGGGCTGACCGGTTGATGCAGCGTGAAGGGATCGATCTGGAAGAGACAGCGACACATATCCAAACCCTTGCCGCCTCGGGCAAGACCCCGCTTTACGTGGCCGTCGATGGCGCACTTGCTGCCGTGCTGGGTGTGTCCGACCCGATCAAGCCTACCTCACGGTTGGCCATAGCGGCCCTGCACGAGATGGGTCTGAAAACCGTGATGATCACCGGTGACAACCAAGTCACCGCCCGGCACATTGCTGAGGAACTGGGGATTGATCAGACCGTGGCAGAGGTGCTGCCCGACGGCAAGGTCGCCGCGCTGAAGAAGCTGCAGGACCAGGGGGAAACGCTGGCCTTTGTCGGCGACGGGATCAACGATGCCCCGGCGTTGGCCACTGCCCGGGTAGGGATTGCCATCGGCACCGGCACCGATGTCGCGATCGAAGCCGCGGATGTGGTGTTAATGTCCGGCGACGTAACGGGAGTAGCAAATGCCTTCTCTCTCAGTCGCGCAACCCTGCGCAACATTCGCCAAAACCTGTTTTGGGCCTTCGGTTACAATACGTTGCTCATTCCGGTGGCAGCGGGGGGGCTCTACCTGTTTGGCGGGCCTCTCCTGTCGCCGATCCTGGCCGCGGGGGCAATGGCGTTGTCCAGTGTTTTCGTGCTGACCAACGCGCTGAGACTGCGCTTTGTGGCGCCAAAACTGGAGGAAAAATCCGCTGTTGAGGCTGGGTTTTCCATATCTCGACGCTCAGCACCGGCGGAATGATGGGGGGAGAACAATGAACATTGGTGAAGCTGCCACTCAGTCAGGCCTGCCTGCCAAGACCATCCGCTATTATGAGGAAATCGGCTTTATCATGCCGCACCGGGGCGCGAACGGATATCGTGACTTCTCTGACAAAGATGTGCACGTATTGCGGTTTCTCGGGCGATCCCGATCGCTGGGTTTTTCCATAGACCATTGCCGGACGCTTTTGGCGCTATATCAAGATCAGGGCCGCGCCAGCGCAGACGTCAAAAGGGTTGCTCAGCAGAACCTGAAAGAAATCGACGACAAGATCGCTGACCTGCAGGCGATGCGGGAAACTTTGGCACATCTGATTCGCGAATGCGCAGGCGATGATCGTCCGGACTGCCCCATCCTGAAGGATTTGGGCAATCTGACAGGCTGAACTGACTAGAAATCCGAACACTAATTGCCTGACTAAAAAACTCAGATTGACTTAACTTACAAAATCCCTCAGAAAATATCTTGTTTGAGGGCGCAGTCGCATGGCTTGCTGGCTGGAATGGAGTTGAGGCATTTTGTTCGGGAAATTCGACTACAAATCGATCATGCGCCCACAACCGTCTCGTTTAGAGGCTTGGATGGAAGTGGTGGGCAGCTTGGAACATCTGGACTTCCCCATCGGTCTGCCAATCGAACCGCTTCTGGATCGCATCGAGGGATGCCGTGAGGTGTCGAAATGACTGGTCCGAACTTTCGCGTCATGTCGAAGGGACTCGATCGCTGCACACAGTTTCCAAACAATCTCCAAGATCTTGAGGATCAGACAGATGCCGTACTGCCTTTTTCTGGTCATGCCAGAGCGCTCTGGCTTGGTCTGATACGCCTCCCCTTGAAACACCACAGAACCGCCCTTGCGGGTTCTGTATTCGCCCCCTTTTCACTAGCTAGGAACCAATGATGAAAACCGTTCTACACGCCGCCAGCCTTTTGGCTTTGTCCGTTGGCATGGCTTCTGCCGCAACCAATCCGGTCAGCAAGGCGGATGTTGTCGAAAACTACGCCAACATTGCGGCCGCCAAATATGAAGACAGCGTTGTCACGGCCAAGCGTTTGCAGGTTGCCGTGAACGCCCTGATCGCCGACCCCAGCGCCGAAGCTCTGACTGAGGCCCGTCAAGCGTGGCTGGCGGCTCGCGTGCCGTATCAGCAGACCGAAGTCTACCGTTTCGGCAATTCCATCGTTGACGACTGGGAAGGCAAGGTGAATGCTTGGCCGTTGGACGAAGGTCTGATCGACTATGTGGACGCCTCCTATGGGGGGCCGACCGATGAAAATCCTCTGGCGGCTTTGAACATCATTGCCAATTCCAGCCTGACGATTGCCGGTGAAACCGTAGATGCCTCAACCATCACGCCCGAGTTGTTGGAAAGCCTGCACGAAGCCGACGGTGTCGAAGCCAACGTGACCACAGGCTATCACGCGGTGGAATTCCTGTTGTGGGGTCAGGACACCAATGGTCACGCCGCAGGGGCGGGTGACCGGTCTTGGACTGATTTTGCAGCAGGTGACGCGTGCACCGGTGGGAATTGCGATCGCCGCGCTCAGTACTTGCAAGCTGCCACAGATCTGTTGGTGACCGATCTGGAATGGATGGCTGCCCAATGGGCTGAAGGTGGCGAAGCGCGCGCCAGCGTCACCGGAGATGCCGATTCAGGCGTAATCGCCATTCTGACGGGCATGGGGTCGCTGTCTTACGGCGAACAGGCGGGTGAGCGGATGCGCTTGGGTCTGATGCTGAACGACCCGGAAGAAGAGCATGATTGCTTCTCGGACAACACCCATAACAGCCATTACTATGACGGTCTGGGTATCCAGAACGTGTATCTGGGCGAATACATCCGCGTCGATGGTTCGCTGGTGTCGGGCGCGTCGCTGTCTTCGCTGGTGGCTGCAACCGACGCCGCCGTGGACGCCGAACTCACCGGCAAACTGTCCACAACCATGCAGGCGCTGGGTCGGATCAAGACCGCAGCCGAAGCAGGCTTTGCCTATGACCAGATGCTGGAGCGTGGCAATGTCGGCGGTGAGGCGCTGATTATGGGCGGGGTGAACGGTCTGGTCGATCAGACCAAGTCAATTGAACGTGCCGTGTCCGCCCTCGGCCTGGACACGCTGGAGGTTGAAGGGTCTGACAGCCTGGATAACCCGGACGCGGTTTTCCACTGAGTCTTCAATATTGTCAGCAAAGCCCGGCGCGTGCGTCGGGCTTTCGCATTTCTGCACAGCGGCTATGTGTTTCGGGGCGTTTTGCACCTCGGCCACACAGGGTAAGACCGTGTCGAACAGGCCGGACATGCTGCGGCCCACAGACGGAAGACAACCATGCGTGAATGCCTGAAACTGATTGCGCTTTTGATCCTGCTGCCCATCGGGCTTGTGGCTGGGGAACATGATGCCCGGATCCGAGCCGTTCTGGACCATCACATCCTGCCGGGGTTCCAGCATCTGAGTGAGGAAGCTGAAGACCTGTCCAATTCTGCCGCCCAGTGCAGCACGGACAAAGAGGGCGTGAAAGCCGCCTATCATGACGCGTTCGATGCCTGGATTCAGGTCAGCCATTTACGCTTTGGGCCCAGCGAGACGGGCGACCGGGCGTTTGCGTTGGCCTATTGGCCCGACAGCAAGGGCTTCACCCCCAAGACACTGACCTCGCTTTTGAACAGCGCCGACCCGATTGTTCAGGATCCCGAAGCCTTTTCCACACTTTCCATCGCCGGTCGCGGCTTTTATGCGCTGGAGTTCCTGCTCTATGATGAGCGGCTGTCCATGTTGGGCGACCCGGCCTATCGTTGTGCCCTGATCGCGGCCATCGCCGGGGATATCGACGCGAACGTCGCTGCAATCCGGAACGATTGGGAAACCGGCTATGCCGCAAGCCTCAGCCAACCCGGCGGGGACAGCCCCTACCGGTCTGAGGCGGAAGCCGCCCAAGAGCTTTTCAAAGCTCTTCTGACCGGTCTGGAATTCACTGCCGAAACCCGGCTGGGCCGACCATTGGGCACTTTTGACCGCCCCCGGCCGCGTCGGGCCGAAGTCTGGCGTTCGGAGCGTTCTCTGAGCCATGTTCGTTTGTCACTGGCGTCTCTCAGAGATTTGGCTGCCTTGCTGGCGGAAGGCTATCCAAGTACGGCCGAAACGCTGGATCGGGCCTTTGCCAAGGCAATTGATCGTGCCGATACACTCGATGATCCGATCTTTGCTGGCGTTGTCGATCCCAAGGGCCGGATCAAGGTCGAAGCCTTGCAGCAACAGGTCAACAACATCCGAGCGCTGGCTGAAAGCGACCTGGGCCCGCGTCTGGGCGTGGCCGCCGGCTTCAACTCGCTGGACGGGGACTGATTCATGCCGTCGCGCCGTGCGTTTCTGGCCGGGATGATGGCCAGCGGACTGTGCCCGACCTCGGGTTGGGCAGATCTGGGCGCGCCCTGCTACCTTTCGGCTGCACGCAACCCGGATGGACAATTTGCCCTTTACGGCTTGTCCGACGTCGGAGAGCTCCTGTTCCAGCTTCCCTTGCCGGACCGCGGCCATGCCGCCGCGGCCCACCCTTTCCGGGCCGAGGCGGTGGGCTTTGCCCGCCGTCCCGGTCGGTTTGCCATCGTGCTGGACTGTCGCACGGGCGAGCGTCTGGCCACGCTGAACGCGCCCGCTGGCCGCCACTTCTATGGCCACGGTGCCTTTTCCGCCGATGGTAAAATTCTCCTTACCACCGAAAACGACTATGAGGCGGGTGAGGGCCGGATCAGCCTTTGGGATGCAGCCAACGGTTATACCCGTCTGGGGTCTTTCCCCTCTGGCGGGGTCGGTCCCCATGACATGCGTCTGATGCCCAATGGCGAGACGCTGGTGATCGCCAATGGTGGTATCGAAACTCATCCAGACTCCGGACGGACCAAACTGAACATCCCGGTGATGCAGCCGAACCTGACATATCTGGACCTGCAGGGTCGGGTTCTCGAGGTGGTTGAGCTCGACCGTGCGTTGCACAAGAACTCGATCCGCCATCTGTCGGTACGCAAGGATGGGCTGGTGGCTTTTGCCATGCAATGGCAGGGCAGCCTGTCCGAACATCCGCCGCTTCTGGGTCTGCATCGACGCGGCCAGAAGCCGGTGTTGGCCCAATCCAAACCGGACCAGCACGCTCAGACCATGGGGTATGCCGGCAGCGTTGCGTTCTCGGAAGACGGAACACGGGTTGCCTTTACGTCCCCGCGCGGTGGTGTTCTGCATGTATTCGACGCTGATACAGGTGCTTTTCTTAGGGATCACACCCTTGAAGACGTCTGCGGTCTTGCGCATGGCCCCGGCGGATTTTCGGCGACCTCAGGTACAGGCCAAATTGTGCACGTGACCCAAGACACTGTTCGCACACAGGCGACGTGGGAGTTCCAGTGGGACAATCACCTGATCCCGGTTCAAAACGGGTATGTCTGATACCGCTGCAATGCGGCGTGACGAAATAACCAAAATTGCATGATTTATATCCAAATTCGCATGAAATTGGAGGGGCGACCCGATACCTCTGATTCAAACGCCAAGATGGAGCCCGCGTATCATGCAGTTTGGGATGACCGAAGAGCAGGAGATGATTGTCTCCACCACCCGCAGCTTTGTAGAGAACGAGTTGTACCCGCACGAGGCTGCGATCGAACGCAGCGGCCACCTGGACATGGATGTGGTGCGCGAGATTCAGGCCAAGGCCATGGAGGCCGGGCTTTATGCTGCCAACATGCCCGAAGAAGTGGGCGGGGCCGGTCTCGATACGCTGACATGGTTGATGTACGAAAAGGAACTGGGCCGCGCCAATTATGCGCTGCACTGGACCGCCGTGGCGCGCCCGTCGAACATCCTGATGGCAGGCACGGATGAACAGAAAGAAAAGTACCTCTACCCCTGCATGAAGGGCGAAAAATGGGACTGTCTGGCAATGACCGAGCCGGGCGCCGGATCGGACCTGCGCGGCATGACCGCGACTGCGCGCCAGGATGGCGATGACTTTATCCTGAACGGTACCAAACACTTTATCAGCCACGCCGACATCGCAGATTTCGCGATCGTTTTCATGGCGACGGGTGAGGAAGATACACCGCGCGGCAAGAAGAAACTGATCACCGCCTTCTTCGTGGACAAGGGCACACCGGGTTTCCAGGTGCGCGATGGGTATCAGAATGTCAGCCATCGCGGCTATACCAACGCAGTACTGGAATTCGATGATTGTCGCATTCCGAAATCGGCGATGCTGGGCGAACTGCATAAGGGGTTCGATGTTGCTAACACCTGGCTTGGCGCGACCCGTCTGCAGGTGGCTGCGACCTGTCTGGGTCGGGCGGAACGCGCCTTGCAGCATTCGGTCGAATACGCCGCCGAGCGTAAGCAATTCGGACAGCAGATCGGCAAGTTCCAGGGCGTGTCCTTCAAGCTTGCCGACATGGCATTGGAGTTGAAGGCCGCCAACCTGCTGACCTGGGAAGCTGGTTGGAAATTCGATCAGGGCACCGTCACTGAATCCGACATGTCGATGGCGAAGCTGAAGGCGACCGAGATGCTGGCCTTTGTCGCAGACGAAGCGATCCAAATCCACGGCGGCATGGGCCTGATGGATGAACTTCCGCTGGAACGCATCTGGCGCGACGCACGGGTCGAGCGTATCTGGGAAGGCACCAGTGAAATCCAGCGGCATATCATCAGCCGCGAGATGCTGCGTCCTCTCGGAGGCTAATACATGAACGATCCTGCCGCGAAACCGCGCGTCACCATAACCTACTGCACCGGCTGCAACTGGCTGCTGCGCGCCGGATGGATGGCGCAGGAGCTGCTGCAGACCTTTCAGACCGATCTGGGTGCAGTGACATTGGTGCCGGGCGAGATTGGCGGGATCTTTGAAATCCATGTGGATGATGCACTGATCTGGGAACGCAAGCGGGACGGGGGCTTTCCCGACGTGAAGGAGCTGAAATCCCGCGTGCGCGACCAGATCAATCCGAAAAAAGACCTCGGCCATCTGGACCGGGGCTGAACGCAGCAGGGTTACATGACAGCGTTGAACAGGCTTTTCCGTCCCAAAACCATTGCCGTGATCGGTGGTGGAGCGTGGTGCCGGCTGGTGATCGAACAGTGCCGCAAGATGGGGTTCGAGGGCCAGATCTGGCCCGTCCATCCCAAGGCCGAAGAAATGGCGGGCCTGCCCGTCTTCTCTGGTATCGAGGATCTGCCGGAGGCGCCCGATGCCTCGTTCATCGGGGTAAACCGGTTCATCACGATCGAGGCGGTCCGTCTGTTGTCGGAACGCGGCGCGGGCGGGGCGGTGTGCTTTGCTTCGGGCTTCCTTGAAGCACAGGCCGAGGATGCCGAAGGCGCCGACCTGCAGCAGCAATTGCTGGAGGCCGCAGGCGATATGCCGATCCTGGGGCCAAACTGCTATGGCTTCATCAGTTATCTGGATGGTGCTCTCTTGTGGCCTGATCAACATGGCGGCAAGCGAACCGAACGGGGCGTGGCACTTGTCACTCAAAGCTCGAACATAGCGATAAACCTGACCATGCAGAGCCGGGGCTTGCCGGTGGCCTATGTCGTGACTGCGGGCAATCAGGCGCAATCCGGCATTGCCGAGATTGGTCAGGCGCTACTGGAAGATGACAGGGTCACGGCACTGGGGCTGCATATTGAGGGCTTCGGAGATCTTCGCGCGTTTGAGGGATTGGCGGCAAGAGCCCGCGCTTTGGGCAAGCCCATCATCGCGCTCAAGGTGGGCCGCTCAACCGAGGCACAGGCCGCAACCGTTTCCCATACCGCCTCGCTTGCTGGCGGCGACGCGGGGGCCGGGGCCTTGCTCTCACGCCTCGGCATCCCGCGTCTCGATGATTTGCCGACTTTTCTGGAAACGCTGAAGCTTCTGCATGTGGTGGGGCGCCTGCCAAGCAACCACATCGCAACGATCAGCTGTTCCGGGGGGGAGGCCAGCCTGGCCGCCGATACGGGCCATGTGCGCAATGTGGTATTCCCGGCGCTGAACGACCGGCAGAAAACCGATCTGCGCGCGGCGTTGGGGCCCATGGTGGCCTTGGCCAACCCGCTGGATTACCACACCTATATCTGGCGAGACACCGACGCCATGACGCGGGCCTTTTCCGCCATGGTTGACCCGAACCTGTCGATGACACTGCTTATTGCGGACATTCCGCGTTCGGACCGTTGTGACCCGGAAGATTGGGAGTGCGCAATTCAGGCCATTATCCGGACACGCGCCGAGACTGGAGGCAATGTCGGGCTGGTGGCCAGCTTGCCGGAACTTATGCCCGAAACCGTCGCGGACCGTTTGATCGCTGCCGGAGTGGTCCCGTTCAATGGCCTGACCGAATCCATTGCCGCTTGCGCCGCGGCCAGCCAACCTTTGCCCGCTGACCCTGAACCACTTTTGCTACCTACGGCCTCCGTTGCGCCCGATCTGGTGCCCGAAGTCGAGGCCAAGAAACGCCTTTCTTGGTACGGGATGCGTGCACCGGGCTTCAGGCGGGTGTTTTCCCCGGGGGCGGCCCGCGCTGCAGCGGCAGATATCGGCTTTCCCGTGGTGCTCAAAGGCGAAGGGATTGCCCACAAGACCGAAGCCGGGGCGGTGGCATTGAACCTGTTGACTGGGCAGGCTGTACGTGATGCCGCCGAGGCGATGCCGACGGACCGCTACCTGGTGGAAGAGATGGTAACGGATGTCGTGGCCGAGATGTTGATCGGTGTGGTGAAGGACCCTGCCCATGGCTTTGTCCTGACTCTGGCGGCAGGCGGCATATTGACCGAATTGATGGAAGACAGCGTCTCTGTTCTCTTGCCTGCATCCGATGCTGATATCCAAGGGGCTCTCGACGGCTTGCGCATTGCCAAGCTGCTGGGCGGCTACCGCGGCAACCCGGCGGCAGATCGCGAGGCGATTCTGACCGCGATTCGTGCAGTCGAGGCTTACGTGCTGGCAAATGCGGAAGGATTGGAGGAGATTGAGATCAATCCGCTTCTCTGTACTCCCACGGACGCGATTGCAGCGGATGCCCTGATGCGTCGAAAGGACTGACACCATGCGCCGGATTGCAGCGATCCTGTTTGACGGGTTCGAAATGCTAGACATGTTCGGGCCGTTACAGATGTTCGGCATGTTGTCTGACGACTTCCAGATCGTAACCGTTGCGGAAGCGGCCGGACCGGTGCGCGCGTCGCGCGGTCCCGAGGTTGTCGCCGAGCGTAGTTTTGCCGACGGTGCTGCCTATGAACTGCTGCTGGTGCCCGGTGGGTTCGGTACGCGGGACCAGATCGAAAATCCGGTACTGCTGGACTGGCTATGCCAAGCCAGCGCGCAGGCCGAGATCGTGACAAGCGTCTGTACGGGCTCTGCCCTGTTGGCCAAGGCGGGTGTTCTGGACGGGCTGTCTGCCACAACCAATAAACGTGCTTTTGATTGGGTGGCGGCACAATCCGATCAAGTAACCTGGCGCAAGAAGGCTCGCTGGGTCGAAGATGGACGCTTCTTCACCTCGTCCGGGGTGTCCGCCGGAATCGACATGAGTCTGGCTGTCATCGCCCGCCTGTGTGGCGAAGAAGCCGCCGAAAACGCAGCGATCTGGGCGGAGTATTCTGCCAATCGCGACTCCGAAAACGATCCGTTCAGCCTGTCAGGAGAGACATGACATGACCGACAGCCCCGTAAAGACGCGCCGTGATGGCGCAATTCTGGAAGTGACCCTGGACCGGCCAAAGGCCAATGCCATCGATCTGGCAACCTCCCGCGTGATGGGCGAGGTGTTCCGTGATTTCCGCGATGACCCGGACCTGCGGGTTGCGATCCTGACCGGTGGGGGGGAGAAATTCTTTTGCCCTGGTTGGGACCTTAAGGCCGCTGCCGATGGCGATGCGGTGGATGGCGATTACGGCGTTGGCGGTTTCGGCGGGCTGCAGGAACTGCGCGATATGAACAAGCCTGTGATCGCTGCGGTGAACGGCATCGCCTGCGGCGGCGGGCTTGAGTTGATGATCTCGGCTGATGTCATCATCGCAGCTGATCATGCGTCTTTCGCGCTACCGGAAATCCGATCCGGTACCATCGCTGATGCGGCCAGCGTCAAACTGCCCAAGCGCATCCCGTACCATGTGGCCATGGAACTGCTGCTGACAGGGCGCTGGTTCGACGCCGAGGAAGCCAAGCACTGGGGGCTGGTGAACGAGATCGTGCCCGGGGACCAGCTGATGGACCGCGCGTGGGAAATGGCGCGGCTGCTGGCATCGGGGCCACCGCTGGTGTACGCCGCAATCAAAGAGATCGTCCGCGATGCCGAGGATGCCAAGTTCCAGGATGCCATGAACCGGATCACCACGCGGCAGCTGCGCAGTGTTGACGTGTTGTACGGGTCCGAGGACAACCTTGAAGGCGCCAAGGCATTTGCCGAAAAGCGTGACCCGGTCTGGAAGGGGCGTTAGGGCCAGGGCCCTAAGCAGCCCCGGCATCCTCAAGCACCATCTCGGCCCCGCGCTGAGCCAGCATCATTGTGGGTGCGTTGGTGTTGCCCGAAGTGATGTTGGGAAAGGCCGATGCACCGATCACCCGCAACCCGGCCATCCCATGCACGCGCAGCCTTGGGTCCAGCACGGAATGCGCCTGTGATTGCCCCATCTTGCAGGTGCAGGTCGGATGGAAAACGGTGGACGCGCGTTGTCGGAAGGTTTCCAGAAGGTCGTCGTCGGTCATCACTGTGATATCCGGTGCCACGGCGGCGCGGGTCACGGCCTGGATCGCGGGCGCCTGTGACAGGGTCTGAAGTACCCGCCCGGCCCGGATTGCAGCAGCCCGGTCTTCTTCTGTCGAAAGTGAATTCGGCTGGATAACGGCCGCGTCTTCGGGGTTGGCGGATCGGATCTCGATCCAACCCCGGCTTGAGGGGCGGCAGGGCTGGGCACAGAGCGAAAAGCCCGACACCCGGTCGATGCTTGGCGCAGAGTCTTCGGGCGTCGCATACAGGGCCGGGTTGCAATAAACCTGCATGTCCGGGCGGGCCTGGTCCGGCGAAGAACGGACAAAGCCGCTGCATTGGTTGATGGGCTGGCTCAGGGGGCCGCTGCGCCGCAGAACATACTCCAGGCCGGCTTTCAGCTGCCCGGCCCAAGGGCTCAGCTGTGCATTCAATGTGTCCTTGTTGGATTGGAACATCTGGGATAGGCCCAGATGATCCTGCAACCCGCGTCCGACTTGCGGCAGGTGGTGAAGAACCGGCACACCATGGTGTTTCAGAACCTCTGCCGGGCCGATGCCGGACAGTTGCAGAAGCTTGGGCGAGTTCACGGCGCCCGCACTTAGGATCACTTCGCGGGTTGAATGGACCGTGACGGTTTTGCCCCCGACGCGATAGGTGACGCCCGTCGTGCGTTTGCCATCGAACACCACACGTTCGGCATGGGCGTGCCGGACGATCCGCAGGTTCTGGCGTCGTCTGGTCTGGCCCAGGAACGCGTCGGCCGATGACCATCTGCGGCCACGATGCAGGTTGGCGGGTACGGTTGAAAGCCCTTCGACCCCGGGGGCGTTCAGATCGGGAACTGTCCCCCAGCCGATCTGACCGGCGGCCTGGAGGAAGGTCCGGGTGAAGGGATGGATGGCGTCGGGGCGGGTGGCGACCTGCAAGGGGCCTGCCCCTTGGGTTTCGGTGCGTCCGGTTTCGGTTTCGAAAGCGCGGGTTTCCAATGCGTCATAAGTCGCCCGGACCGCGTCCCAATGCCAGCCCTTTGCGCCGCTGGCTTCCCAATCGTCGAAATCATGGGCTAGCCCGCGCGCATAGAACATAGCGTTGATCGATCCCGATCCGCCAATGACCTTGCCGCGCGGCCAATATGCGCGGCGATCCGAAAGCCCGGCATCAGGTTCCGCCTTGAACCGCCAGTTGACCGCAGGGTTGGCGAACAGAAACGCATAGCCCAGAGGTACCTTGATCCAGAAACGGTTATCGCTGCCGCCTGCTTCCAGAAGAATTACCCTGTAGCGCCCATTGCGGCTGAGTGTTTCGGCCAGGATGCAGCCTGCCGACCCGGCGCCGACAATGATGTAGTCATAGGTTTCTTGCGACATGGAGTGGCGATCCTGACAGGGACGTAACGTGGGGGCACAGCTTGTTTCCGGAAGTCTTGGCAAACCTGTTGAGTGCAATCAAACAATGTGTTTTCCTGCTGAGGCCCAAAAAAATTTAAAGGTCTGCATGGACCCGTTACCACCTCCCAATTGGTTGCGCAGTTTCGAAGCTGCGGCGCGTCTGAACAGTTTCTCTGCAGCCGCGGCAGAGCTGAATCTGACGCCTGCTGCAATCAGCCAACAGATCGGGCTTTTGGAAAAGCACCTGGGAACGACGCTGTTTACCCGGCTGCCGCGTGGCGTGGCGCTGACCGAGAAGGGTGAGGCTTATGCCATCCCTATCCGCCGCGCGCTGGCCGACATGTCCGAGGCGACCCGGGGGCTGTTTGGCGGAACACGGCAGGTGGTGCTGAATGTCAGGGCCTCGATTTCATTTGCGGCCTTGGTCCTGGCGCCGCAGCTTCCTGCGTTTCACCGAAAACACCCGCATCTTCGGATTCAGTTGACCACGACAGTCTGGGCGGACAGGTTCACGGATGATCGCTTCGATTTGGACATTCGCTTTGGACACGGAAATTGGGCCGAAGAAACGGTCTATCACCTGGGCCCCAATGAGGCACAGATTGTCTGCTGCCCTCAGGTATTCGAGTGTTTGCCGCAGAGGGATGTCCCACAACTTGCCGAGGCCGGCGTGGTGCAGATCGTCGGGTCCGAGGTGGACTGGATTCGGCTGTCGGACATGTTCGATCTGGGTCTGCCTCCCGTCAGCAACGGGTTCAGCGTGGACAGCTCATTGATCGCCCTTCAGAGCGTTGCAGCAGGCTGGGGGGCTACGATGGTGCTGGAAGACTATGCCCGCGGCTATATCGAAAGTGGGGCACTGATCTCTCCATTCCCCTATCGCTTGCCGATTCGGCCATCACATTTTGCAGTACCGCGACCGGGGAATGCCAAGATGGAAGAGGTGCGATTGTTCTGCACCTGGTTGTCGGAGTTGAAGGACGGATAACAGGTTTGGGCCGCTGTTTCCGTCGTAGTGCGCTGTATCTGGCGCTGGACTACTGCAGCCAGAAACCACACCGAGCGTGCCGGTATCCGCGGGACGGAAAACACCCGCCGGATAGGGCGGGTGCCTGAGGTTTTTGGAAGATCAGACTTCGACCGGCGGCACCATGCCGATGATGTCATAGGTCTGGCGCAGGATCGGGGCCGTAATGGCACGGGCCCGTTCGGAGCCGCGGGTCAGGATCTTGTCGATCTCGGACTGATCATCCATCAGGCGCGACATCTCGGACGAGATGGGGGCGAGTTTTTCCACTGCCAGTTCGGCCAGCATCGGTTTGAACTCGGAGAACTGCTTGCCCCCCACATCGGCCAGCACCTTGTCTACGCTTTGGTCCATCAGTGCGGCGTAAATATTGACCAGGTTGCGCGCCTCGGGACGCTCCTCCAGGCCCTTGGATTCGGATGGCAGGGCTTCGGGATCGGTCTTGGCCTTGCGGATCTTCTTGGCGATCGTGTCGGCATCATCGGTCATGTTGATACGGCTGGCATCCGAGGCGTCGGATTTCGACATCTTCTTGGACCCGTCGCGCAAGGACATGACGCGTGTGGCCGCTCCTTCGATGACCGGTTCGGTGATCGGGAAGAAATCGACTCCATAGTCGTGGTTGAACTTGGTCGCGATGTCGCGTGTCAGTTCCAGATGCTGTTTCTGGTCTTCGCCCACCGGTACATGGGTGGCGTGGTACACCAGAATGTCGGCTGCCATCAGGGCCGGATAGGCAAAGAGGCCGAGCGAGGCATTCTGCTGGTTTTTGCCCGCCTTGTCTTTCCACTGGGTCATGCGCTGCATCCAACCCATGCGAGCAACGCAGTTGAAGATCCAGGCCAGCTGCGCATGCTCGGGCACCTGGGACTGGTTGATCAGGATCGACTGTTCCGGGTCCAGACCGGCGGCGATGAAGCCAGCGCACAACTCACGGGTCGACCGCATCAGCGCTTGAGGTTCCTGAAAGGAGGCGGTGATCGCATGAAGATCCACCATGCAATAGATCGTTTCCGCATCCTTGTCCTGCCAGTCCACGAACCGCTTCAGGGCACCAAGGTAATTGCCCAGGTGCAGGTTGCCGGTCGGCTGGATCCCCGAGAAGACGCGCGGGGTGAAGCTGGTTTCGCTCATGGCTGGAAACTCCCGTCTGGAAAAATAGACCCCGTTCGCTTACCCATGGCCTGCGGTGCCGTCAACATGGCATCATCAACAAGGCCCTGTGAAAAAGGGTACAAAGGAAGGCAGAGATCATGAGCGACATGCACAATCCGGCCCCCGTCAACCCGTTGCCGCCTGCGGTTGTGGCGCTGGTTCTGGTGATCATCGGAGTGGAACTCATCTTTACCCTTGGCGCGCGGGGCATTGTCGGCGGCCCCGGTGCAATCGGCTGGAGGCTGGATGCCCTGCAGTCCTACGCGTTCTCCAGCGAAATCGTGGCCTGGATGTGGGAAAGCGGACGCTGGCCGGCTGAGCATCTGATCCGATTTGTCAGTTACATCTTTGTGCACGGGGCGTTCACCCATGCGCTTTTCGTCTGCGTCTTCGTGCTGGCGATGGGCAAGATGGTGGGCGAGGTCATGGGGGATCTGGCCATGGTGCTGATCTTTGTGCTGTCAGGGGTGGGTGGTGCCCTGGGGTATGGCCTGTTGGTCAACGATCCGGCGCCGTTGATTGGCGGGTTTCCCGCCGTCTACGGTCTTATCGGCGGCTTTACCTTCCTGCTATGGAAGTCTCTGGCTTTGGTGGGGGCGCAGCAGAGTAGGGCGTTTACCCTGATTGCGTTTTTGATGGGGGTGCAACTGCTGTTTGGCCTGCTGTTCGGCGGGACCAAGGATTGGGTGGCCGATCTGTGCGGTTTTGCCACTGGGTTCGGCTTGTCCTTCTTTCTGGCGCCGGGCGGCTGGGCCAGCATTCGAAACCGTATTCGCCACGATTGAGGTGAGCTCACAATTGAGCGCACAGTGGCGCTCCCGCCCCCTGAGAGCGCATCAGAGATGCGCCCTCAAAGGCGTTGGGTCGGGCGCCGCCAAGGCGGCGCGACGACGCCCGCTCAGCCCTGTTTCTTGATCGGGCAGGTGTTGAGGCCGATGATCTGATAGAGTGGGCAATAGCCGATCAGACCGGTGGCCAGCGGTACGAGGCCGACAAGACCCCAAAGGCTTTGCGGACCGAAAAAGACCAGCGACAGCAGGATCAGGCCGAGGATTACGCGTAATGCGCGGTCGAGAGTACCTTCGTTACGGGGCATGGAATGTCCTTTTGGATGTCATATGGTATACATCGCATATGACAGGCGATCATTCCGTTGTCGGTGACAGTGTCACCAAACGCTTTAATCCGGGCGGGTTATTTCAGATCCGCAGCAATCCGCTCCAAAGCTGGTCGGTTCAGGATGCGGATCACACCACGTCCGGGTTCGACCAGACCCTGCCGGGACAGCTCTCCCAAGCGGCGCGAGACAAAGGCGCGGCCTGATGCAGTTTCGGCCGCCAGCGCGTCATGGGTGGTGCGAACCGTGCCGTCCCCGGCGCTGAGCCGCAGAAGGACGCGGGCCAAACGGGTGTCGAAACCGGTCAGGGCCACGTCCTCGACCAACTGTTCGTAATCACCAAAGCGGCGGGCGACGGCCGAAAGCACTTCACTTCGAAAGGCGCTGTTTTGTTCCATCTGACCAAGAAAGCGTGCGTGGGGCAGGATTTCACCTTCCAGGTCCGTTTCAGCAATGCCCTGCGCGGAATAGGTGCGGCCCTCGGTCAAGCAAGCAAAGGTTTGGAGGCAGACATCGCCGGGACCAACGCGGTACAGAACGACCTCGCGCCCATTTGCGGCGGTGAGTGTCACGCGTACCGTGCCCCGGGTGAGCTTGACATAGCCCGGGCAATCCTGCCCGGGGCTGAACAGCACTGTGCCCGCGGGGCAGGTCAGGCGGCTCATGCCTTTCCTCTCCGGCGCAGGGACTGGCGGAACTCGGACAGACGGAAAGCGCCCAAGGCCTGGCCGATCCCGAAATAGACCACGCCGCCCAATATGATCAGCGCCAGCAGCGCCAGGTAGCGCCAGCCGGGCAAGGTGAAGAATACTGCTCCAAAGACACCAAACAGCCAGACCGCTCCACCCATGATCAGTGAAGCCAGCGCCATGCGCCAGATCCGTCTGCGGAAGCGGGTGTCAAACCGAGCCACATCTCCCATGCCTCGAGCACCTAGGCCCAGCATCACCACCATGGCCCACCCAGCCGCCGTGGCGGCCACAGCAGGCGACAACCAGCCAAGAAGCGGGTGCAGTAGAATTGCCCCGCCCGCGTTGATGAGCATGGCCCAGACCGCATAGCGGAACGGGGTGCGGGTGTCTTCGCGCGCGAAATAGAGTGGTTGCAGCACCTTTTGCAGCACAAAGGCAGGCAACCCCAATCCATAGATCGCTGTGGCAAGCGCGATTGCCTGGCTATCGGCAGGTCCCGTTGCACCCCGTTCGAATAAAACCGAGACCAGCGGTAGGGGCACGGTCACAAAGGCCACCGCGCAAGGCAATGTCAGAAGCAGGGAAAGCTCACCCGCCCGCGAGAGCGCATCGCGCGATCCGTCCTGGTCTCCGGCGCGCAGTCGGCGCGACAGGTCGGGCAGCAACACGATGCCCACGGCAATGCCTACGACCCCCAGCGGCAATTGGTACAGGCGGTCTGCGGCAAACAGCCAGCTGACCGCGCTTTCGGTGCGCGATGCCACCAGCTGCCCGACCACCAGGTTGATCTGCATGACGCCAGAGGCCAGCGCTGCCGGCACGGCGATCCGCACCATGTGCGCCATATCCGGGGTCCAGCGGGGCAGGCCGGGTCGAATGCGAATCCCGGCCCGTTCGGTCGCTACCCAGACCAGCGCCAGTTGCGCCACGCCTGCAACCGGGATGGTCCAGATCAGCCAGTTGATGACGCGCCCGCCCAAGGCAGCCCCCAGGATCATTGCCGAACAGGCAAAAATGTTGAGCAACACAGGCGCCGCCGCAGCAGCGGCAAAGCGGCCGGTGGCGTTCAGTACACCTGAAAACAGCGCGGCCAGCGACATGAAGAAGATGTAGGGAAAGACAATGTATCCGAAGGCAACGGTCAGGTCGAAGCGGTCATCGCCAAAGAACCCTTCGGCGGTGGCCCAAACAAGCGCAGGCATGAACACCATGCCCAACCCGACCAGCGCCAGAACGGTTGCGCCCAGCACGTTGAACGCGTTGCGGGCAAACAGCTCAGCGTCCTCATCGCCCTCCAGTTTCTTCGAGAACATCGGCACAAAGGCCGCGTTGAAAGCGCCTTCGGCAAAGAAACGCCGGAACAGATTGGGTAGGCGAAAGGCCGCGACAAAGGCGTCCAGAACCGGGCCAGGTCCGATGAAGTTCAGGATCAGGATCTCGCGTGCAAAACCCAGCACCCTGCTGGCCAGCGTCCAGAATCCCACGGTCAGGAAGCCCGACACCAATCGGATCGGCTTCATGAATGAGCCCTTTCGCTGCCCTTGGTGATCGCCTCGCGCAGTTTCTTCTCCAGCGTTTTCTGTTTGCTGGCCGAGTGGAACTTCAGTCCGAACATGTCCTTGACATAAAAGCTGTCCACGACCTGTTCGCCATAGGTCGCGATCACCGCGCTGGCGATATAGACATTGCTGTTGGCCAAGGTCCGGGTCAGATCATACAGAAGCCCGGGGCGGTCGCGAGTGTCCACCTCGATGATCGTGTAAATCTCGGACCCGTCATTGTCGAAGGTGATGGTCGTCGGCACCCGGAAGGCGCGTTCGCGCTTCTTCAGTTTGTCCTTGTCTCGCATCGCTTCGGTCGCAATGACCTCGCCCTTCAGGGTTTTGTGGATCATCTGCGACAGCCGGGTCAGACGACTGGCCTCGTACGGAGCGCCATCAGCGTCCTGCACCCAGAAGGCTGCAGTGGCATATCCGTCCTTGGACGTATAGGTGCGCGCGTCCACCACATTGGCCCCGACCAGCGCCAGCGCACCGGCCAAACGCGAGAAGATCCCGGGGTGGTCGGCCAGCGCAAAACAGATCCGCGTTGCATCGCGGTCGGTATCAGGGTGCAGGTCGATGCGGATTTCGTCGTCGCCGATGTCCTTCAACAGGCGCGCAAAGACCACATGCGTGTCCGAGGGCAGGCCCTGCCAGTAAGGATCGTAATGCCGTGTGGTTTCGTGCTTGAGCAGCTTCGCGTCCCAGTCGGGCAGGGCTGCACGCAGCGTTTTCTTGGCCTCCGCTCCGCGATTGTCGCGATTGACGGCCTCCAGCCCTTCCTCAAGCGCTTGCAGGGTCTGCGCATGCAGGTTGCGGATCAGTGTGGCCTTCCAGTTGTTCCACGTATTCGGGCCGACCCCGCGAATGTCACAGACGGTGAGTACGGTCAGCAGGTTCAGCCGTTTCACCGTTTGCACCGCCTTGGCAAAGTCACGGATCGTGCGCGGGTCCGAAATGTCGCGTTTCTGCGCCATGTCCGACATCAGCAGGTGGTACCGCACGAGCCATTCCACGGTGTCACAATCGGCCTTGTTCAAGCCCAGCCGCGGAGCAACCTTGCGGGCGATCTGCGCGCCGAGGATCGAATGATCCATTTCGCGTCCCTTACCGATATCATGCAGCAGCATGGCGACCATCAGCACCTTGCGATTCACGCCGGTCTTGAGGATCTCGGAACTCAGGGGCAACTCGTCTTCCAGCTCCAGCTTCTCGATCTGGGTAAAGTTCGAGATCACCTGGATGGTGTGTTCGTCGACCGTGTAGGAATGATACATGTTGAACTGCATCATCGCGACGATGGGTTCGAATTCCGGGATGAAGGCCGACAGAACGCCCAGCTCGTTCATACGCCGCAGGGCACGTTCCGGGTTGCCGTGCTTGACCAGAAGGTCCAGGAAAATCCGCTGTGCTTCCTTGTCGGCGCGCATCTCCTCGTCGATCAGCGCCAGATTGGCCGTGACCAGACGCATGGCATCGGGATGGATCAGCATCCCGGTGCGCAGCCCCTCTTCGAACAGGCGCAAAAGGTTCAGCTTGTCGCTCAGGAAATCGACCGGGTTGCTCACGCTCAGCCGGTTATTGACGACCTCGTAACCAGACTTGACCCGAGGCTTGCGCCGAAAGATCCGCTCAAGCAGAGGTGCGCCCTTCTGGTTTTCCGCCTCCAGCTTGGTGATGAAGATCCGGGTGAGTTCGCCCACGGTCGTGGCGTGACGGAAATACTCCTGCATGAAGATCTCGACCGCGCGGCGCCCGGAATGGTCGGTATATCCCATACGCTCGGCGACCATGACCTGCATGTCAAAGCTCAACTGCTCGGTGGCGCGATTGGTGATCAGGTGCAGATGTGACCGCACCGCCCACAGGAAAGTTTCGGCCGCCAGGAAACGGTCGTATTCCTCGGGTCTGAACAGCCCCAGCGGCACCAGTTCGTCTGCCTTTTGAACGCCGTACAGGTATTTCGCGATCCAGAACAACGACTGAAGATCGCGCAACCCGCCTTTGCCTTCCTTTACATTTGGTTCAACCATATAGCGCTGGCCCTGTTTCAGGTGTCGCGCTTCGCGTTCGGACAGTTTCGCCTCGATGAATTCCCGCCCGGTATTTGTAAACAGTTCGGATTTGAGCCTTTGGTCCAACTCATCCGCCAAAGGCGCATGGCCGACCAGGAAACGATGCTCCAGCATCGCGGTGCGAATGGTGAAATCCTCTTCCCCCAACCGCAGGCAGTCCTTGATGGTGCGGCTGGAATGGCCGACCTTCAACCGCAGATCCCACAGAATATAAAGCATGGACTCGATGACGCTCTCGGCCCAGGCGGTGATCTTGTATGGGGTCAGGAACAACAGATCCACATCGGACGCTGGCGCCATTTCCCCGCGCCCATAGCCGCCCACTGCCAGAACCGCCATGCGTTCGCCTTGGGTCGGGTTGGACAGCGGGTGCAGCAGTTCGGTTGCAACGTGGAAGGCACAACGCACCACCCCGTCAGTCAGATAGGTATAGGACCGGGTGAGCGAACGAGCCGAAAACGGGTTCGCCTCGAACGCAGTTGCGATGGACTTCCGCCCCGATTTCATGACTTCGCGCAGGATCTTGACCACGCTGCCGCGCAGTGCCGCGTTGTCGGTGCTGCTGTCAGCGGCTTGGGAAATACGATCCCGGACAAGGCCGGGATCGAAGATCAGGTCAGGATCGCAGATCAGCGGGTCTGCGGGCAATTGCGGGGCGAGAGGATCAGAATCCGGCGCCGGAGAAGCTGGTTGGGGCTGGGTCAATGACGACCACCTGTCTGTCTTGAATTGTTGCCACGGCAAGGCCGCGTTCGTTGGTACCGTTCGGCAGCAGGCGGAAGATGCCGCCCACACCCTGGAAGCCCGCACTTTGCGTCAGGGCCGCCCCGGTCAATGCGTCGGATTTCCCCTGTCCTACCAGTGCGCCGATTGCCGCAACACCGTCATAAGCCAGCCCGCCGATCGGGTGCGGCGCCGCACCATAGGCGCCTTCATAGCGGCTGCGGAAGCGTTGCGCCATGACCGGGTCAGGCAGCGCAAACCAGCCGCCCTGCACACCGGGCAATGAAAGGGTCTGGGCGGGCACATCCCAACGGGTCAGTCCGATATACTGTGTGGTCGCCGGATCGACCCCCGCTTCGGGCAGCAATTGGGTCAACAGCGGCAATGCACCTGCCGTGGTAGCAGTCATGAAGATCGCGTCGGCGCTGGCACCATCCACCTGTGCTTTGATGTTTGGCACGGCGTTGATGACCCCCTGCTGCGATACCTCATAGGGGACCGAACCCGCCAGGTTGATCCCCGAAGCCTGCTGAATGGCCTGCAGACCCAATTGGCCGGACACGTCATTGCCATAGACCGCAACGATATTGCTCTTGCCTTGCCGCCCGGCAAAAGAGGCCAGCCGGTTGGCGGTATTGTTGAAAGTCGGCCCCAGTATGAACAGGTTGCCGCCTGCAATCGTGGCATTGTTCGAGAAGCTCAGCACATTGACGTTGCGGTTGCGCACGGCCAGACCTGCGGCATTGGCCGCTTCGCCGTAAACCGGCCCAAGGATGATCCGGG
This sequence comes from Paracoccaceae bacterium, assembly GCA_014872875.1. Lineage (GTDB taxonomy): Bacteria > Pseudomonadota > Alphaproteobacteria > Rhodobacterales > Rhodobacteraceae > Aliisedimentitalea. The sequence continues at coordinate 132,654 of WKFI01000011.1, read as the reverse complement.
CTCCTTCGTCCACCGCCTGGGTCGCCACGGCAGCAGCTGTACTGGCGCTGCCTGCAGTGTCGTACACCCGCAAGTCGATCTGTACGTTGCCGAGATCTGAAATTGCCAGACGCGCCGCGTTTTCAAGGCTTTGTGCCAGAACCGAATCTCCGGCTTGGGCAGAGCCCTTGGGCACCAGCAGTGCTACGGGAACCGGCTTGGACGTGTCGATGGTCGGTCCGCCACTGCCAACCGAGACTGGGTCACAGGCACTCAGGACGGCGGCGGAAACAACGGCAATCGCAGCAAGCGCCACCTTGCGGGCGGGTTTGAAAACAGCAAACATAATGGACCTGACTCTCCCTGGGATCCGGCGCCAATCGCACCGTGTTCTTGTCGAGAGCCAATCATAAACGACGACAAAGGCGGGTCCAGCGTTGAATCATCAAAAGGTCAGATTGTCACCGGGGCTCTATTTCGTGGCCACGCCCATCGGTACGGCACGGGACATTACTTTGCGGGCGCTGGACGTTCTGGCCTCGGCCGATGTGATTGCTGCCGAGGACACGCGAAGCCTGCGGCGCCTTCTGGAAATCCATGGTGTGCCGCTGGAAGGTCGGCCGGTGCTGTCTTACCACGATCACAGTGGGGTAGGGGATCGCGCACGCCTGCTGGCTGCGCTGGGCGAGGGCAAGTCGGTCGCCTATGCGTCGGAGGCCGGAATGCCGCTGATCGCAGATCCGGGTTTTGACCTCAGCCGCGAGGCTGCTGCTGCGGGATACAGCGTGACCTGCGCGCCAGGAGCAACGGCAGGTGTCACCGCTCTGACACTTGCGGGCCTGCCAACGGACGCGTTTTTCTTTGGCGGGTTTCTGCCCAATGCCAAGGGCGCGCGGCGCAAACGGTTGGAAGAGATGGCTGCCATACCCGGCACTCTGGTCTTTTACGAATCTCCCAAACGGGTCGAAGACAGCCTGCGGGACATGGCTGCAGTCCTGGGCGACCGACCGGCCGCGCTGTGCCGTGAATTGACCAAGAAATTCGAGGAAATTCGTCGCGGAACCATACAGGAACTGGCCGATGGTCTGGCAGCCAAACCGGTCAAGGGCGAAATTGTCCTGCTGATTGACCGCAAACGTTCAGAAACCGTTAGCGATTCGGATCTAGAGTCGGATCTGCGCGCCGCCCTGACCGGCAATTCGGTCAAGGACGCGGCCTCGATTATCGCGGAAACGCATGGGCTGCCGCGCCGGAAAGTGTACCAGTTGGCTCTGCAGCTGGCCAAGGAATAGGACTGACAGTGACGCGCCAATATCGCAGCAGGACCAATCACTATGCAGGTGAAGCTGCTGAACTGGCGGTGGCCCAAAGCTATGAACGGCGCGGCTACGTTATTGCCGAACGCCGCTGGCGCGGCCGCGGGGGCGAAGTGGATCTGATCACGCGGAATGAGGACGGGTTGGTGTTCGTCGAGGTGAAGAAAAGCAAGACCTTTGACGCAGCCGCCCATCGGATCACGGCCAAACAGATGGAACGGATCTATGCCAGCGCGGCGCAGTATCTGGAAAATGAACCGTCAGGCCAGCTGAGCAATGTGCGCTTTGACGTTGCGCTGGTTGATGCATTGGGCAGACATGAAATCATTGAAAACGCCTATGGGCTTGGCTGACACCCATTGAACCCCAGAGCGGGGTGGGCCATGTATCGGAACGGCGCGGTGCGCGCCGGTCAGACTGCGCAAAGGGGCTTGCTCATGAAAATCGCGTTTCAGATGGACCCGATCGGGGCCGTGGACATCAATGCCGACAGCAGTTTCCGGCTGGCGGAAGAAGCTCAAGCGCGTGGGCACGAGCTGTTTTTTTACGGGCCGGACCAGTTGGCTTATCAGGAAGGTCGCATAACCGCACGCGGGCACGACATGACCGTTCAGCGGGTGGCGGGCGACCCTGCGGTTCTGGGGGCGGAGCGTGAGGTGGATCTAGCCGATTTCGACGTGGTCTGGCTACGTCAGGACCCTCCGTTCGACATGCACTACATCACCTCGACCCACCTTCTGGACATGCTCAAGGGCCGGGCGCTGGTGGTGAATGACCCGTTCTGGGTGCGCAACTATCCGGAAAAACTGCTGGTCCTGAACTTTCCGGATCTGACCCCACCCACGACGATTGCGCGTGATCTGGAGACGATCAAGGCGTTCAAGGCCAAGCATGGCGACATTATCCTCAAACCGCTGTACGGAAATGGCGGCGCGGGGGTGTTCCGGCTGGATGAAAACGACCGCAACCTGACCTCGTTGCATGAACTCTTCACCGGGTTTTCGCGGGAACCGCTGATCGTACAGAAATTCCTGCCCGATGTGCGCAATGGCGACAAGCGGGTCATCCTGGTTGACGGGGAGGCCGTCGGTGCCATCAACCGCGTCCCGGCCGAGGGTGAAACCCGCTCGAACATGCATGTGGGCGGGCGCCCCGAAAAGATCGGCCTGACCGACCGCGACCTCGAGATCTGCGCCAAGATCGGCCCGCTGCTGCGTGAAAAAGGCCAGATCTTTGTCGGCATCGACGTGATCGGCGATTACCTGACCGAAATCAACGTGACCTCGCCCACCGGCATTCAGGAACTGGAACGGTTCAACGGTGAGAATATCGCCGAGAAGGTCTGGCAGGCGATCGAGGCCAAGCTTTAAACGCTCATCCCGACACGAAAACTCAGCGCCTCTGCAATGTGGTGGCGCTTGACGTCCGCGTCTCCAGCCAGGTCGGCAATGGTGCGCGCCACGCGCAGGACGCGGTGGTACCCGCGCGCAGAAAGCCCGAACCGGTCTGCGGCTTTCAGCAACAACTCGCGCCCCTCGGTGTCGGGTGCGGCTGTGGCTTCGAGTGCCTCACCTTCGAGGTCCGCGTTCAGGTGCAGATCCGGGAACTCCTCGAACCGCTGGGCCTGCACGTTTCGGGCGCAAGCAACACGGGCGGCCACAACCTGTGAACTGTCGCCGCTAGGGGGCAGGTCCAGATCGGTGAATGCCACGGGCGGAACATCAACTCGCAGGTCAAACCGATCCAGCAAAGGCCCCGAGATGCGGCCCAGGTAATCCTCACCACAGATCGGCGCACGGGAACAGGCCCGCGATGCATCACTCAGATACCCGCATTTGCAGGGGTTTGCGGCGGCGATCAGCAGAAAGCGGCTGGGATACTTCACGTGGGCGTTGGCGCGGGCCACCATGACTTCGCCGCTTTCAATCGGTTGGCGCAGGGTTTCCAGAACCGTCCGGTTGAACTCGGGCAGTTCGTCCAGAAACAGCACACCGTTGTGAGCAAGGCTGATCTCCCCGGGTTTGGCGCCGCGCCCGCCGCCCACGATGGCCGCCATCGAGGCCGTATGATGCGGTTCGCGAAACGGGCGGGTTCGGTTGATGCCGCCTTCCTCCAACAGACCACTCAGGGAATGGATCATCGAGGTTTCCAAAGCTTCGAAAGGGGTCAGCGGCGGCAGGATCGTGGGCATGCGCGCCGCCAGCATCGACTTGCCCGATCCCGGAGTGCCAACCATCAGCATGTGATGACGACCGGCGGCGGCAATCTCTAGTGCACGTTTGGCGCGTTCCTGTCCTTTGACGTCGCGCAGGCATCGGGCAGACGCAGCCTGTGTAATCTCGCCTGCGGCCGCAGGTTCGATGGGCCGCTGACCTGTGTAATGGCGCACCACAGCCGCCAGGCTTTCGGCGCCCACCACATGCGCCGCATCCACCCAGGCCGCTTCTGCGCCCGAGGCTTGGGGGCACAGCAGGGTGCGTTCCTCGGTCGCCGCCGTCATGGCGGCGGGTAAGGCGCCCACGACAGGCACAAGGGATCCATCCAGCGACAACTCGCCCAAAGCGATGGTGTTTTCCGACGCATCCTTTGGCACGATCTCCAATGCGGCCAACAAGGCCAGCGCAATAGGCAGGTCGAAATGGCTGCCTTCCTTGGGCAGGTCGGCAGGGGACAGGTTGATGGTGATCCGTTTCGACGGCAGCGCAATGGCCATCGCGCTGAGCGCCGAACGCACCCGGTCGCGGGCTTCGCTGACCGCCTTGTCGGGCAGGCCCACCACGGCAAAGGCTGGCAGGCCCGGCGTGACAGCGCATTGCACCTCAACCGGGCGGGCTTCGATGCCCTGAAAGGCAACGGTATAGGCGCGCGCAACCATGGCTCTCCTGCTTGTGCCCAAACTTGGTTAACACAAGATTGCTAGCGCGGCGCGAGTTTACGAATGGTTAACCGCGCTCAATCATGTCCAGGAATTTTGGCCAAGCGCCCGGGTCGGCCACGGTCTTGTCGCGGCAGAACGGGTTGCAAAAACCCCAGATCCTGCCGTCCAGCTCCAGACAATCGGTGACCGGGTCGCCAGAATAAGGACAATGGCTGTTCTCTGCCTCCAAACCCGTCACGGCTCGGGCCTTCAGAGGGCTGGTGATGGGCCAGTCCTGCGTTTTCAGATCCTGAGGATAGGGGAACGGATCATAGGTCACGGTCAGCCCCATCGCCCTCCATTGCCGGAACTTCGTGTCCGACAGTAGCTGCAAGCAATAGGCGCGGTTGGCGTCGGACACCGGCAGGCCATAGCCAATGATCCGCGCGGCGACCGGAGTATAGAACACATCTACCAGCGAATAGCTTCCGAACAAGGGGCCGTCTGCGGCACCCGACACGGTGCGGGCATGCGCCCAAAGCTCTTGAATACGGGTCAGATCCGCCAGGACTGCGTCGGAGGGTTCAAACCCCTGCCAGACATGAGCCAGTTGCATGGCGCAATCGCCACGCAAGGCGCCGAACCCCGCGACCATTTCGGCGCACAACCACCGCGCGGTGGCCCGGGCTGCCGGATCAGTAGGCCAGAGGCCGGCGTCCGGATGCGCTTCTGCCAAGGTTTCCGCCATGGCCAAGCTTTCACCCACCACCACGCCGCCGGGCGTGCGCATCGCCGGCACCAGGCGGGCCGGGGCCAAATCGACCATGTCGTTCTTCATGGTGCCGGTATACAACCCCACCATTTGGCTTCGGACGGGCAGGTTAAATTTCGTGAACATCAGCCAGCCGCGCAGGGACCAGCTGGAAAACAATCGATCGCCGATATACAGGTCATAAGTCATGACATGCAGGCTAATGCCCTGCCTGGTATTCCGTAAATCGATGATTTGTGAGCGGGCGCATCACGGAAGATGATTGATCCGCCCGGTTTCCCATCCCTCGGCCAACCGGGTAATTTCGGTGACAGACAAATTGTCGATCCGGTGCGAAAACGCCTCTTCCGCGGTCAACTGTTCGGCCCGCTGCACCTGGGTCAGGATCATACCAAAATGGGCTACCACGATCAGGTTGCGCCCGGAATACGCTTGGATCAGCTCATCGATTGTCCGGTTGGCACGGGCGCAGACCTCGTTCCAGCTTTCGCCGCCGGGGGGGCGAACATCGCCCGGCGTTTCCCAGTAGGCGCGGATATGATCGGGGTCTTCGGCGTCGATCTCGGCCCACGTGCGCAGCTCCCAAGCCCCAAAATGGATCTCGCGCAGGTCTGGATGATGTGGCAGGCGCGTATGACCGTCGCCCTGAATGGCATGGGCCGTGTCCACCGCGCGCGACAGGTCAGAGGATACCACCACTGCGTCGCTGGGCAAGTAGGCTGACAATCGTGCGATTTGTGCGGTGTCGCTCAGATCCGCAGGAAGATCCGACCAGCCGACCATGGACTTGGCATGGGTCGGCCCGTGACGTACCAGAAACAGACGGGTCATGGTATTTGTCCTTTCAGCACATTGGGCAGGCCGACAACCACTTGCACCACCAGTTCGGCCTCTCGCGCCAGCACGATGTTCAGCCTTCCCTGAGCTTCGCGAAACTGGCGGGCCAGCTTGTTTTCCGGCACGATCCCCTGGCCGGTTTCGTTGGAAACGATCACCACATCCGCGGAACAGGTCCGCAGCGCCTTAAGCAGCCGGTCCTGTTCGTCTGCGACATCGTGTTCGGCCAGCATATGATTGGTCAGCCACATTGTGGCACAATCCAGCAGGCAGATATCCCTTGCGCCCAGTCCGCTGAGCACGGGTGCCACGTCAAACGGGGCTTCATGGGTGGTCCAACCCGCTCCGCGCTGGGCTACATGCTTGACGACTTTGGTTTGCATTTCGTCATCGAAGATCTGCGATGTCGCAAGGTAGTGTTTCTGCTTGCCCGACTCGGCACAAAGCTGCTCTGCGAAGGCGGATTTGCCGGAGGCCGCGCCGCCGACCACGAATGTGATCCGGGGTTTCAATGTGATGACCCTTTCTACCTCAGCCCGATACTGATCTGCGTAACGGCGCACTCATCGAACCGCAAGATCGAGAAGAGTTTGATCCAACCCGGATCCGCGCACGTACTCCCTTCAGATAACCTGGAGAAAGGGCGTGCCAAACGTGCCGAAAACATCCGGGCCCAGGAAAACTGGGACAGCAAATTCGACGCTGACGCGCTGACATTAGGGGGAACTTCATGGCACTGGATAGAACATCGGACGACTTTCTGCCGCGCAAGGCGATGAAGGCAGAACTGCTGGATGCCGAAACAGAACTGAAACTCGCTTATGCGTGGCGGGACGAAAAAGATGAAAAAGCACTGCATCGTTTGATCAACGCCTACATGCGTCTGGCGATTTCGATGGCGGCCAAGTATCGCCGGTACGGCGCACCCATGAATGATCTGATCCAAGAGGCGGGTCTGGGGCTTATGAAGGCCGCAGACAAATTCGATCCCGACCGCGGTGTCCGCTTTTCGACCTATGCGGTGTGGTGGATCAAGGCCTCTATCCAGGACTATGTGATGCGCAACTGGTCGATGGTACGTACCGGCTCGACCTCGTCGCAGAAATCCCTGTTTTTCAACATGCGTCGGGTTCAGGCCCAGTTCGAGCGTGAGGCAGCGGCGGGTGGAGAGCAGTTGGATCGCCACCAGCTGCACCAGAAGATTGCCACCGAAATCGGTGTACCGCTGCGCGATGTCGAGATGATGGAAGGACGGCTTTCGGGCAGCGACTTCTCGCTGAATGCCGTGCAATCAGCCGAGGATGAAGGCCGCGAATGGATTGACGCGCTGGAGGACAACTCCGCCCAAGCTGCCGAGCTGGTCGAAGACAGCCACGACACCCGCCAACTGCGCGAATGGCTGGTCGAGGCGATGTCCGACCTGCCCGCGCGCGAACAGTTCATCGTCCGTGAACGCAAGTTGCAGGATCCGCCGCGCACATTGGAAAGCCTCGGGACCGAACTGAACCTTTCCAAGGAGCGGGTGCGGCAGCTCGAGGCGGCCGCCTTCCAGAAAATGCGCAAGGCGCTTGAATGCCGTTCGGGGGAAGTGCAACACTTCCTGGCATGATCAAGTCTCTGATTCCTTTTGGAAAAGGCGCCCTGTTTCTTGCGGGCGCCTTGTTCCTGTCGGCTCCTTCCCTTCACGCGTTGGACGTCCCGTCAACGATGCAGACCTCCGACGTTGTGCTGTTGGGGGAGGTGCATGACAACCGTAGGCATCACGAAGTGCAGGCCGCGTTGTTGACTGAACTTCAGCCCAAAGCTGTGGTGTGGGAAATGCTGACGGCAGAACAGGCGCAGATACTTACGCCCGAGTTGCTGGGGGACACCCAGGCACTGGAAAACGCGCTTGAATGGGCGCAATCCGGCTGGCCTGATTTTGGCCTCTATGCACCGGTCTTTGCCGCCGCACCGCAGGCGCTGCATTTTGGTGGGCAGGTGCCCCGGTCGGAAAGCAGACGGGTTATGGAAGATGGGATCGTCGCGGTGTTTGGCGAAGGGGCCGGGCAATTCGGTCTGGATCAGCCCTTGGCGAATGTGGAACAGGCGCAACGCGAACAAGAACAGTTCACCAACCATTGTGAGGCGATCCCCGTGGAGATGCTGCCGATGATGGTGGATTTCCAACGCCTGCGTGACGCCAATCTGGCCCGAGCCGTGATCCAAGCGCTGGCTGAAACCGGTGGCCCCGTTGCCGTGATTACCGGGAACGGACATGCCCGCCGTGATCGCGGCATCCCAGTCTATCTTCTGAAAGCCGATCCAGAGCTGACGTTGTTTGCGCTGGGACAATCCGAAGACGGTGTATCCTCAGGCGTCTTTGATATGGTTCTGGATGCCCCGGCGGCTGAGCGCGAAGATCCCTGTCTGGCCTTCAAATAGGGTTGCCCCGCAAAGCTTGGAAAAGCGTTTCCATCCCGCCGCCCCGCGCAGTAATGTCAGCGGGAACACAGGCGGACCAAACCCATGCTGGCAGACAAACACATACTACTGATCATCGGCGGCGGCATCGCGGCCTATAAATCGCTGGAACTGATCCGGCGTCTGCAGGATCAGGGCGCGCGCGTCACCCCGGTGTTGACCAAGGCGGGGGAAGAATTTGTTACCCCCCTGTCCGTGTCGGCCTTGGCCGGGTTTGCTGTGCATCGCGATCTGTTTGATCTGACCTCCGAGGCCGAAATGGGTCATATTCAGCTCTCGCGCAGTGCTGACCTTCTGGTCGTTGCCCCCGCTACGGCGGATCTGATGGCCAAGATGGCGCAAGGTTTGGCGAATGATCTGGCTTCGACCCTTCTTTTGGCAACGGACACGCCTGTTCTGGTTGCGCCCGCGATGAATGTCCGCATGTGGGATCACCCGGCCACCCAGCGCAATATCGCTACCCTGAAAGCGGATGGGATTGGTTTTGTGGGTCCGAACGAAGGTGCGATGGCCTGCGGTGAATTCGGCCCCGGTCGAATGGCCGAACCGGATGAGATTGTCGCCGCCATACGCACCAGGTTGACCGATGGACCGCTGACCGGCAAACGTATCCTCGTGACCTCCGGTCCGACGCATGAACCCATTGATCCGGTTCGCTATATCGCCAACCGATCTTCGGGCGCGCAGGGCACCGCGGTTGCCGCCGCGATGCGCGATTTGGGTGCAGAGGTGATCTTTGTCACCGGCCCCGCTGAAGTGCCGCCGCCCGATGGGGTCCATGTCGTGCCCGTACAAAGTGCGCAGGAGATGTCGGACGCCGTGGATGCCGCGCTGCCCGTGGATGCGGGTGTGTTCGCCGCCGCCGTGGCCGACTGGCGGGTCGCCAGTGCCTCGGACAAGAAGCTCAAGAAAAGCCGCGATGGGCTGCCGACACTCGAATTCGCGGAAAACCCGGACATTCTGAAACGCATCGCGCACATGACCGAAAACCGTCCGGGCCTTGTTGTGGGCTTTGCCGCCGAAACCGATGACGTCATCAATCATGCCACTGCCAAACGCCAGCGCAAGAGCTGTGACTGGATCGTCGCCAATGATGTTTCCCCCGCCACCGGTATCATGGGCGGCAGCGAAAACGCAGTGATCCTGATCAGCGACCACGGCGCCGAGGAATGGCCCCGGATGAGCAAGGAAGACGTGGCCCGACAACTGGCCCAGCGGATCGCACATGCGATTGCCGGTTAGACAGGCACGCCAACCAGACTACGTTTCAGACAGATCAAATCAGAGGGCCTTGGCCGATGGTAACAATCCGCGTGATCCATGATGAAGGGGCGGACCGCGACGTTCCCCTGCCGTCTTATGAAACCACAGGTGCGGCGGGCGCCGATCTGCGTGCCAATTTTCCCGATCGCAGTGCGATCACCCTGCAGCCGGGCGCCCGCGCGCTGGTCCCCACCGGCCTGCGGATCGAAATCCCCGCAGGGTACGAGGTCCAGATCCGCCCCCGGTCTGGCCTGGCGTTGAAACATGGCATCACCCTGACCAATTCCCCGGGTACAATCGACAGCGATTATCGCGGGCCGTTGGGGGTGATCGTAATGAATGCAGGGCAGGAGGCCTTTGCTGTCAACCACGGCGACCGCATCGCCCAGATGATTGTAGCCCCGGTGTTGCAGGCCAGCTTCGAACGCGTGGATGACCTTGGCAACACGGACCGCGGCACAGGCGGCTTCGGCTCGACCGGGCAAAGCTGATGATACTGGTCTTTGGCATTGCCGGGCTGATCTGGTGGGGCGGGCGGCTCTTTGGTCTGACAAAGCCCCTGCGTCTGACGCTTCTGGGTCTGCTTTACGTTACGATCGTCCTGCTGCACCTGGTGCTGCCGCCGAGCAACGGTCTACGGCTTGCAACTGGTGAAACTGCGGCCTTCTGGCTGATCCTTGGCGGCTGTGTCATCTTGGCTTTGATCTATGCGCGCATTGTCGGCGCACTGAAAGCCAAGGCACAGACCCAGGACCCAGACCCCATGCCCACTGCCACGCCCCAGACCTTTTCCGAAACCGAATTGAACCGGTATGCCCGCCACATTGTTCTCCGCGAAATCGGCGGGCCGGGTCAGAAAAAGATGAAACAGGCCAAGGTGCTTGTGATCGGTGCCGGGGGGCTGGGCGCGCCTGCGCTGCAATATCTGGCTGCCGCCGGGATCGGGACCATCGGTGTGATTGATGATGACGAGGTCGAAAATGCCAATCTGCAACGCCAGGTGATCCACCGCGACGCCGATATAGGCACCCCGAAAGTGTTCTCGGCTCAGGCGGCCATGTTGGCGCAGAACCCTTATGTCACCGTCAAACCCTATCATCGTCGTCTAAGTGATGAGATCGCTGAAGAGCTGTTCGCCGACTATGATCTGATCCTCGACGGGACCGACAATTTCGAAACCCGTTACCTGGCCAATCGCATTGCGGTAAAGCTGGGCAAGCCGTTGATTTCTGGCGCATTGTCCCAGTGGGAAGGACAGATTTCCGTCTTCCACCCTGCCCAAAGCGGCCCATGCTACCAGTGTATTTTCCCTGAGGCCCCTGCGCCGGGGCTTGCCCCCTCCTGTGCGGAAGCTGGCGTGATTGGCCCCTTGCCAGGGGTGATCGGGTCGATGATGGCGGTCGAAGCGATCAAACAGATCACCGGCGCAGGAGGATTGCTGCACGGTGAAATGCTGATCTATGACGGCCTGTACAGTGAAACCCGCAAGATCCGCCTGTCAAAGCGGGAGGATTGTCCGGTATGCGGGAGCGGTGCGCAACAGGATCATTAGGGTCCTGATCTTAACCCACGGATCGCTTGCGATCCTTGGGTTTACGTTGTCTTATTCGGCCGGGTCTCCAGCAACTCCACTTCGACAAACGCGCATTCAAAGTCATTGCCGTTGATCACATCATGCTCGACGCCGATTTCGCGGTAGTAGGGAATGCCGTTCTTCATCTGCGCGGTTGTGCGTTCTCCGTTGCCCAGGTCAATCTCAAGCACTCCGTCGAATAGAGGGATAACGACATAGTCGTATTCGTGCCGGTGCCAGCCCGTGTTGTCGCCCTTTTTGGCGAACCGCCATTCGGTGACACGCACCCTGTCATTGTCGATCTGCACTGTGGGGCGGGCGGTTCCTGTCGAAGAGCACATCGGGAAAGTCCTTTCCATCAACCAACGCTCTCAGGCTGAAACGTTTACGGGGCCCGGCATAGCGCCAGACCCCGCATTGAACGGCTCCAGATCCGGGAAGCGTCACAACACCCGGTCAAGATCGGCAATCAGATCCTCTGCGTCCTCCAGCCCGATCGACAGACGGAAAATCCCGTCACCCGCAAACGCGCGATAGTTTTCCGCTTGGCCCGGATCCAACCGGAAAGAGGTCTCCATCAATCCCTGCGTTTCCATCCAGAAAACCAACGACCGGTGATGTCCCAGTGACACGGCATAGTGCATGACCTGCAGGTCTTGGATCATCTTTTGCGCCACGGCTTCACCCTTGGCCACATTGCCCACCTGAAAGCTGATCATGCCGGATGTATTGTTCATCTGCTGCTGCGCCAGATCGTATTGCGGATGCGATGGCAGCCCGGGATAGATCACTCGGCTCACACGGGGATCGGCCTCCAGCCATTCGGCCACGGCCTGGGCACCCGCTTCGTGGGCTTTCATTCGCAAGGGCAATGTCGCCATGCCGCGTCCGATCAGCCACGCGTTGAAGGGCGACAGGATACCACCATGGTGAATTGCCGCCTCGAACCGCATCTTGGAAATCAGTTCAGCCGACCCGGCCACCGCACCACCGACTGCATCGCCATGCCCCCCGATGTATTTGGTGATTGAATGCATCACCAGATCGACGCCCAACCCGACCGCGTCCATCCCGATAGGCGAGGCAAATGTCGCGTCACAGGAATGCAGCGCACCGTTGTCGTGGGCCAGTTTCGAAATGGCGGCCAAATCCGTCAGTCTCAGGATCGGGTTTACAGGACTTTCCGAATGGATCAGCCGCGTGTTGGGGCGGATTGCATCCGCAACTGCCTGCAGGTCCGACAGGTTGACCGTGCTGACTTCGATCCCCAGTCGGGGCAGGGTGTCACGCGCCAGCTCAGCCACCCCTGCATAAGACACGTCCGACACGATGGCGTGATCACCGGCGGACAGGAAGGTCAGGAAAATGGCCGTGGCGGCCGCCATTCCAGACGCGGTGCACAGGCAGCCTTCCGTTCCCTGCAGTGCCGCGATCTTGGCCTCCAGCGATGCCACGTTCGGATTGGCCCAGCGGGCATACAGGTAGGGACTGTCCGGCGTCAGATCATGGGCAGAAAAGCCGGCCACGTCTTCGGTCACGAAAGTGGATGACATATGCAGCGGCGGAGCCGAGGCCCCCGTGGTTGGATCCGGGCCTTCGCCTGCATGAATTGCGGTTGTCTGAATGCCCTGAAATACGTTGCCTTTGGCCATGGAATCCTCCCGTTTGTTTCCGGGAACTCTGGACAGGCTTGTCCATTCTTGCAAGTCCGATTGCGACCTCCCATCTTTGCCGTTAGCGTCCGCATCAACCGGGCCAAAAAAGGAGATCCTGACCGCATGACCAACCCGCTTCTCGCCACATGGGACACCCCGTTTCAGATCGCCCCGTTCGACCGGATTTCCGACGATGATTTCGCGCCTGCGCTGGACCAGGCGCTGGCCGATCACAAGGCCAAGATCGATGCGATTGCGGCCAATCCCGAACCGCCGACATTTGCGAATGTGATCGAGGCGATGGAAACACCGTCCCAAGGACTGGATCAGGTCCTGTCGGCGTTCTTCTCGGTTGCCGCAGCGGACAGCAACCCGAAACGCGAGGAGCTGCAGCGCGATTTTTCTCCGAAATTGGCCGCGCATTTTTCCGAAATCACCGCCAACAAGGCGCTGTTTGCCCGGGTCAAGGCGGTCTGGGATCAGCGTGATGATCTGGATCTGAGCGACGAACAACAGCGGGTACTGATGCTGACCCATCGCGGGTTCGTGCGAGGCGGTGCAGCGCTGGAAGGCGAGCAGGATGCCCGGATGAAAGACATCAAGGGGCGGCTTGCCACTCTTGGCACCGAGTTCACCCAAAACCTGCTGGCCGATGAACGTGACTGGTTCATGGAGCTTTCCGAAACCGATCTCGATGGCCTGCCCGATTTCGTTGTCGCGGCTGCCCGAGCCGCCGGCGAGGAAAAGGGCGCGGCCGGCCCGGTCGTTACCCTGTCCCGGTCGATCATAACACCGTTCCTGCAATTCTCGCCGAGACGTGATTTGCGCGAAAAGGCGTTCAATGCCTGGGCCGCACGCGGTGCCAATGGGGGCGAGACGGATAACCGCGCCATAGCTGCGGAAATCCTGTCCTTGCGCGAAGAACGGGCCGGGTTACTCGGTTACGAAAACTTCGCCGCCTACAAGCTGGAAACCGAAATGGCCAAGACACCCGACGCAGTACGCGGGCTGCTGATGGATGTCTGGGGACCGGCCAAAGCCCGAGCGGACGCCGATGCGCAGGTGTTGACGCAGATGATGCATGATGATGGCATCAACGGAGATCTCGAACCCTGGGACTGGCGCTACTATGCTGAAAAACGTCGCAAGGCCGAGCATGACCTGGATGAGGCGGAACTCAAACCCTATCTGCAGCTCGACCGGATGATCGAGGCGTCCTTTGCCTGTGCCACCCGCCTGTTCGGGCTGGAATTCACCCCGCTGGACGTGCCGCTGTATCACGAAGACTGCCGTGCCTGGGAAGTGACCCGAAACGGAGACCATGTGGCTGTCTTCATCGGTGATTATTTCGCGCGCGGATCAAAACGGTCCGGCGCCTGGTGTTCGGCGATGCGTCAACAGGCGAAATTCCCGACCCCACAGGCCCCCATCGTGATCAATGTCTGCAACTTCGCCAAAGGTGATCCGGCGCTGTTGTCCTATGACGACGCGCGTACTTTGTTCCACGAATTCGGCCACGCACTGCACCAGATGCTGTCCAATGTGACCTATGAAAGCATCTCGGGCACTTCGGTGGCGCGCGATTTCGTCGAATTGCCCAGCCAGCTCTACGAACACTGGCTGGAAGTGCCCGAGGTCCTGGCCGAGTTCGCCACCCATGCCGAAACCGGTGAACCCATGCCCAAGGACATGCTGGACAAGGTGCTGGGAGCAGCCACTTTCGACATGGGGTTCCAGACGGTAGAGTATGTGGCCTCGGCGCTGGTCGATCTGGCCTTCCACGACGGCCCCGCGCCTTCAGATCCGATGGCAAAACAAACGCAAGTGCTGGAGAGCATCGGCATGCCCCGCGCCATCATCATGCGCCACGCCACGCCGCATTTCGCCCATGTCTTTGCGGGGGACGGATACAGTTCAGGCTACTACAGCTACATGTGGTCCGAAGTCATGGATGCCGACGCTTTTGCCGCGTTCGAAGAAGCGGGCGGAGCCTTCGATCCCGATCGCGCCAAGGCGTTGGAGGACAATATCCTGTCCACCGGCGGATCGCGCGATGCCGCCGAGCTTTACGTGGCCTTCCGCGGCCGCCTGCCCGGTGTTGACGCCCTGCTCAAGGGCCGCGGCCTGGCCGCGTGAAGCAATCGGGGGTGCGCCCTGACGGGCGCTGCCTCCGGCGGGGATATTTAGGGCCAGATGAAGCAGGGGCGCTGTGCTCCTTCATTCATCTTGCCCGGAAAACTCCGGGGGTGAGGCCGAAGGCCGAGGGGGCAGCGCCCCCTATCTCAATACCCCAACTGTCGATCCACCAGGTGCTGGAACGGCTCTCCAGCCTCGCCACGTCGGATATTTTCACAGATCACCTGCGCAGCGGTGACCGGTCTGGTTTCCGAGGCGATATGTGGCGTGACCGTGACATTCGGGTGCGCCCAATAAGGATGATCGGCAGGCAGCGGTTCCACCCGGAATACGTCCAGGGTCGCGTGACCGACCTGGCCGTTGTCCAAGGCCGCCAACAGCGCGTCATCGTCGATCAAAGGCCCGCGGCCGGGGTTGATGATCCGTGCGCCCGGCGCCAGCAGCGTCAACGTGTCTGCATTCAAGATGTTCGTTGTAGCAGGTGTGTCGGGCAACAGAAGGACGACGATCTCGGCTCCGGCCAAAGCTTCGGCCAGACCCGGGTCGCCGTGATGACAGGTCACATCGGGAATGTCCTTGGGCGATCGGCTCCAGCCCGAAACCTGGAAATTCAGCGCCGTCAGGGCCTGCGCAGCGGCTTCTCCCAAAGCGCCCAATCCAAGGATGGTGACCTTGCGATCTCGCGCCAGCGGGGCAGGGTTGAACAACCATTCATGGTTGGGGTTCACGATGTGGCTATCCATCCCCAGGTGATACCGCAACACATGGCCGGTGACCCATTCGGTCATCCCCTCTGCCAGCCCGTGATCGACCATCCTCGCCAGCGGCACTTGCAGGCTTTCATTGCCCACGATTTTTTCAACTCCGGCCCACAGGCTCAGCACGGCTTTCAGTCGGGTAAAAGGCGTGAAATCACTGACCCCGCCGTTGGGCGCATAGACCACATAGTCAACCTCATCCGGTGCCAGATCTCGAGACAGGGTGAAAGCAACCCCGGCTTCGGTCAGATACCGGGTGATCAGCGGCTCATAGACGGGCCAAAGGGCGTCACGCGCGGAAAACAGGATATTGGCGGTCAAGGGGGGCTCTCCCAAAGGTTAACGAGGGCGGTGGATATGGGCGCTTTGCACAAGACCAAAGGCGGCCAGCAGCACCAGCATGGCCGAGCCGCCATAAGACACCATCGGCAGTGGTACACCAACCACGGGCGCAAGCCCCATCACCATCGACATGTTGACGGCAAAGAACAGGAAGAACGTGATTGCAATGCCCCATGTCACCAGCGAGGAAAAGCGGTCACGGGTTGCCAGAGCGGTGGTGACGCAGAACACGATGATCAGGGTATAGAGGCTCAGCAGTGACACGCCACCGATGAAACCGAATTCCTCGGCCAGTGTCGTAAAGATGAAATCGGTGTGCTTTTCCGGCAGGAAGTTCAGACGGGATTGCGTGCCCTGCATGAAACCGCGTCCGCTCCAGCCGCCGGATCCCAAAGCGATTTTGGATTGGGTAATGTGATAACCCGCGCCCAAAGGATCGGTTGAAGGATCCAGAAATGTGTCGATGCGCCGGTATTGGTAGTCTTTCAGAAGCTGCCATTCGGTACCGCGGCTTTCGAACACAGCGACAATCAAACCGACGCCCGCGCCGATCACTGCAGCGAAATAGGCCCAGTGAACACCCGCCAGAAACATCACGCCACCGCCCGCTGCCAGCAGCAGGATCGAAGTGCCAAGATCCGGCTGACGAAGCACCATGAAGGTGGGGATCAAAATGAACAGGACCGGAGCCAAAACCCACAGCGGTTTGGACGTCTTCTGAGCCGGCAGCCAGTCATAGTAGGCCGCCAGCAGCATCACCAGTGTGATTTTGGTCAACTCGGACGGCTGCAGACGCATGAAACCCAGGTCGATCCAGCGCTGTGCGCCCATGCCGACCGTGCCCACAAACTCCACCGCCAGCAGCAACGCCAATGACATGAGGTAAGCCAGCACTGCCATGTTGCGCCAGAACCAAATCGGGATCATCGCCACAAAGAGCATGACGAACATGCCCATGGCAAACCGCTTCATCTGTGGCTCGACCCAAGGGGAGAACGATCCTCCTGCCACGGAATACAGCATCAGGAAACCGACCCCAGCCACTGCGATCAGAAGCAGCATCAGCGGCCAGTTTAGGTAGAAGATCTTGTTCAGCCCGGTGGGGGTGAACTTGGCGTTATACTCAAGATAACTCATGCCCGATCATTCCCGTAACTGCCGCGTGCCGGGCGTTCGCGTTGCAGGCGTTCCTGCTGGGCCTGGATCCGGTTGCGGTCTTTCTTGGGGTATGATGCCAGTGGCGGCGTACCAGAATAGAGCGCTTCAAGCATCACATCGCGGGCGATGGGAGCCGCGGCTTTGGACCCGCCGCCGCCATGCTCGACAACAACTGAAACCGCGTATTTCGGGTTCTCATATGGTGCGAAACACACAAACAGCGCGTGGTCGCGGCGTTCCCAGGGCAGGTCTTCGTTGCGGATGACACCGGCGGCGCGTTCGGCGGCGGTGATGTTGCGCACCTGGCTGGTGCCGGTCTTTCCCGCCATGCGATACCCATCGGCAATGATGCGCGAGCCGTAGGCCGTGCCGCGTCGGTCATTGCTGACGGCGTACATGGCGCGGCGCAGTACGCGCAGGTTGTTTTCATTGATCCCCAGCGATTCACCTGCGCCGTCGGGCTGTTCCACTCCGTCGATGGATTTGATCAGCCGAGGAGTGACTGCACGCCCAGTCGCCAACCGTGCCGACATGACCGCCAGTTGCAGCGGAGAGGCCAGCATGTAGCCTTGCCCGATCGAGGCGTTGACGGTGTCACCAACCAGCCAGTCCTGACCGTGAACATCGGATTTCCATTGGCGATCCGGGGCGTTGCCGCGCGCCACGGCAGACATGGGCAGATCGTGCCGCACGCCCAGCCCGAACCGTTTTGCCATGGCGCTGATCTTGTCCATTCCGACCTTCAGCGCGAGGTCATAGTAGTAAACGTCACAGCTTTGCTTCAGCGAGTTTTCCAGATCCACATGGCCGTGACCCGCACGTTTCCAGCAATGGAAGCGGCGCCCCGACACCTCCAGATGGCCGGGGCAGTAGACCGTGTCCTCGGTACCGACCAGGCCTTCTTCCAGGGCGGCCAAGGCGGTGATCATCTTGAAAGTCGACCCCGGAGGGTAGGTACCCTGCACCGTCTTGTCAGCCAATGGACGGTATTCATCCTGGGTCAGTGCCCGGTAATCTGCGACCGAGATCCCGCGCACGAACAGGTTCGGATCAAAACTGGGGGACGAGACGGAGGCTCGGATGTCGCCGCTGTCGCAATCTATCACCACGGCTGCTGCGCTTTCATTTCCAAGCCGCGCTTGGACATAGCCCTGCAGGTCCGCGTCCACGGTCAACTGCATATCGGCGCCGGACTGGCCCTCGCGGCGGTCCAGCTCCCGCATGACGCGGCCGGTGGCGTTGACTTCGACCCGCTTTGCTCCGGCTTTGCCCCGCAGCAGTTCTTCGCGCTTGGCTTCGAACCCGACCTTGCCGATCTGGAACCGCGGGATACGCAGCACCGGTTCAGGGTCTTCGATCTTGGACAGGTCGTAATCCGACACGGGCCCGACATAGCCCACCACATGGGCAAAATCAGGTCCTTGCGGGTAGACACGGGTCAGGCCCACTTCGGGAGTGATGCCGGGCAGGGCAGGCGCGTTCACCGCCACGCGTGAGATATCGTCCCAGCCGATCCGATCAGCGAGGGTGATTGGCAGGAACGGGGGGCTGCGGCGCATCTCGGCCATTGCCCGCTCCAGATCCTCGCCATCCAGCGGGATCAGCCTGTTCAACGCGGTCACTACGGCATCCACATCTCCGGCATCCTCGCGCACGATAGTCACACGGTAGGAGGGTGTATTCTGCGCCAGGATTATGCCGTTGCGATCAAAGATGTCCCCTCGGGTCGGCGGGATCAGTCGGATATTGATCCGGTTTTCTTCGGCCAAAAGACGGAACTGATCGGCTTGATCAACCTGCAGATACCGCATTCGCGCCGCCAGCCCGCCGACAAACGCCAGTTGCAGACCGCCCAGAACCAGCGACCGGCGGGTCAGCTTGCCATGCGAGGCTTCCTGTTCCTTGGGGTTGCGTTTCATCTGGCGCTCCTTACCGGGTCAATCCCTGGGCCTCGGCCTGGGATGGCGCCAGCTTGCGCACCCCGAAGACCGACTGCGACACAAGCACAACCACAGGGTAGGCGGCAATGCTCATCAACATCTGGATCAGAACCAGGCCCAAAGCCGCCTGTTCAACGCCGACCAGCGCCAGGATCATTCGATTGACGACCGTGATGCCGGAAATCGCGATGCCCACGGCCAACCATTCTCCAACAAAGCTCGCCTCACGCAGGGCCCCGGCGCGGTTACGCAGGTATTCGCTGGCCAGCACGACAAGCGCTGCCATGAGCCCGGGCGGGCGGTGGTACATCAGGTCTGCGAGCAGCATGATGCCCGCCAGCGACAGGATCGGCACATAATCCGGGCGGCGCAGGCCCCAAGCCAGCGCCAGGCAGATCAGCAGGTCCGGTGGCGCCCATCGACTGGGTAGAGTGCTGAGTGGCAACAGATGGAAGAAGATCACCGCCAGACACAGCGCCAGAAACAGGGCCTGCATGACCCAGTTGCGCGAGGTGAGAAACTCAGCCACCTTCGGTGCCCTCCGGCTCCTCCGGGCGGATCTGAGGCGCTTCTGCTCCCAGCTGCGGTGCTACGACTCTGCCAGGATCCGATACGGCCTCGACCCCGTGGTGACGCAGAACGCGCAGAAATTCCAGCCGTTCGAAGTCGGCCGAGGGTCGCACCCGCAGCCGGCCCGACGGGTCGGCTGCGACCTGACCGATCAACAGTCCGGCAGGGAACACATCGCCATCGCCCGAGGTAATCACCCGGTCACCCGGACGCACCAGATCGGGGTTTTCCAGAAAGTCGATGACCGGGGCAGCAGTGTTGTCACCCGCGATCAACGCGGTTTGTCCTGCCGGTTGAATGACCGCCGGGATCGAGCTGGCGGCATCGGTCAAAAGTATCACCCGCGCGGTGTTCTGCCCGGTTCCTGAAATCCGCCCAACAAGACCGATCCCGTCCATCGCAGCCCAGCCATCGCGAATGCCATCGCGGGCGCCTACATTCAGCAAGACCGACTGACGGAAGGGCGATCCGCTGTCGGCCATCACTACGCCGGTGATATAGGTCAAACGCGGATCCAGCCGCACATTGTTCAGATCCAGCAGCCGGGCATTTTCCTGCTCCAGTTGCAGCGCCGCTTCTTTCCATGCCCGCATCTGGCGCAATTCACTGCGCAGTTCGCGGTTCTGTTCGGCGAGCCTTTGATAGGACTGAAAATCCCGGACCAGGTTGATCGCTCCAGTGACCGGTGCCATGGCCCAGTCCATATTGGGCACCACCGTGTCGATCACTTGCGCGCGGAACCGTTCGACCCGTGGGCTGTCGATACGCCAGACGATGAATACGCCCACCAGGCACAAACAGACTACCCCCACCAGCAGGCGGCGCAGCGGGGTGCCGTAGTCTTCGCGCTGTGAACGATCCTTGGCCAATTGGCTCCTTTCGGCGCGTCTAGCTAGCCCAAAGGGTGCGCGCCTTAGCTGTCGTAGTCAATCGCGTGGCGCAGCTGCTTTTCAAACTCCAGCGCCTTGCCCGTGCCCAAAGCCACGCAGTTCAGCGATTCATCGGCAATCGACACGGCCAGTCCGGTCTGTTCGCGCAATGCCAGATCCAGATCGCCCAAAAGCGCGCCGCCACCGGTCAGCATGACGCCCCGGTCAACAATATCTGCAGCCAGGTCGGGGGGGGTTGTTTCCAGTGCTGTCATCACCGCTTCGCAGATCTGCTGCACTGGCTCTGCGAGTGCTTCGGCCACCTGAGCCTGGCTGATCTCGATTTCTTTCGGCACACCGTTCAGCAGGTCGCGTCCGCGGATCTGCATCGACTGGCCGCGCCCGTCGTCAGGCATCCGGGCCGTGCCGATCGAGGTCTTGATGCGTTCTGCCGTACTTTCACCCACCAGCAGGTTCTGCTGACGACGAAGGTAGCTGATGATTGCCTCATCCATACGGTCACCACCGACACGGACCGAGCGGGCATAGACGATGTCGCCCAGCGAAAGGACCGCAACTTCGGTTGTGCCGCCGCCGATATCGACAACCATGGAGCCGGTCGGATCGGTGATCGGCATCCCGGCACCGATCGCCGCAGCAATAGGTTCCGCGATCAGCCCGGCACGGCGTGCGCCTGCGGACAGAACAGACTGACGGATTGCACGTTTTTCCACCGGGGTCGCACCGTGGGGGACACAGACGATAATCTTGGGTTTCGAGAAGGTGGAGCGTTTGTGAACCTTACGGATGAAATGCTTGATCATTTCTTCGGCGGTGTCGAAATCGGCAATCACACCTTCGCGCATGGGACGGATGGCTTCGATCGAACCGGGCGTGCGGCCCAGCATCATCTTGGCGTCTTCACCCACGGCCAGCACTTTTTTCACGCCATCCTTGACGTGATAGGCCACCACCGATGGTTCCGACAGGATCACGCCCCGGCCCTTGACGTAGACCAGAGTATTCGCAGTGCCCAGATCGATGGCCATGTCAGACGTGAAAAGACCGCCCAGATTTCCCAGCATTAAAGATTCCGATCCCAGATGAAATATTGTTCGAGACCGCGATTCTGTCCCCATGCCCCGGTCCGCACGTCTTATAGGACGGGGCAGGCAAATACGAAAGGGGATCAGTCGCCTAAATCGGCGTCAATCCGCCTGAAAACGACGCAGCTCTTGCCCTCCCTATGGGCATCTTCGCTCTTGCCATGAAGGCTAATCCCGGCGATGACGCCCAGACGGGCGAAGGAGCAGTCCATGCTGAGCTATCAACATATCTTCCATGCGGGCAATCTGGCGGATGTACAGAAACATGCTCTGATGTGTTCAATGCTGGATTATCTGACCGCCAAGCCCAAACCGATCAGCTATCTCGAGACCCATTCCGGCCGGGGCCTGTATTTTCTTGATACGGACGAGGCATTGAAAACCGGCGAGGCCGCAGGCGGTATCACCCGTGTGCAGGACTGGTTTTCGCCCGATCACCCCTATGCCCGGGCTTTGGCAGCGGTGCGAGATGACTATGGCGATGCGGCTTATCCCGGCTCCCCAATGCTGGCGGCACGGCTGTTGCGGGACACAGACTCCCTGCACCTGGGCGAGTTGCATCCGCAGGAAGGCCAGGCGTTGGAAAATGTGCTGGGCCACCGGGCCAAAGTTCATCGTCAGGACGGGTTTCAGATGGCGCAGGCAGTCTGTCCGCCCGAACCGCGGCGTGGGGTAATGCTGATCGATCCCAGTTACGAGGTGAAGGCCGATTATGACAGGATCCCGGCTTTCATCGCCAAGATCCACCGAAAATGGAACGTGGCGGTCATTGCGCTTTGGTATCCGATCCTGACTTCACAGCTCCACACCAACATGCTGGTCGCGCTGGAGGCACAGGGCCTGCCCAAAACCCTCCGCCATGAGGTGCGCTTCCCCCCGGTTCGTGAAGGGCACCGCATGGTCGGTTCTGGCATGTTCATCGTCAACACGCCTTATGGGCTGGAAACCGAGGCCGACCGGCTGAGCAAGAAATTCGCCATGCTTTGAGCCCGGCAAAGCAAGCTCACGCCAAAGTGTCAGCGATTGTCGCATGACATGCGACATTTTTGACCTACGTTGATGGCAGTTCAACGAGGAGGCATTCATGTCATTCAAGATTTCCCGTCGTGCCGCGCTGACCGGCGCTGCTGCCTTGCCCCTGGCGGCGCCGCTGATCGCGACCGCTACATCTGCACAGGCCGAGAACGCGGCAGGGCCCGCGCCGCAGCTGACCCGCAGCTTCAAACTCGGTGGTTTCACAGTTACCACCTTGCTGGACGCCAGTGCCATGCGCGAAGGACCCAAAGACCTGTTTGCCGCGGATGCCAGTGCCGAAGAGTTCCAGAACCTTTCTGAAGAAAACTTTATTCCTTCCGACAGCGTTCAGTTCTACTTCACGCCAACCTTGGTGGATACCGGTACTGAAAAAGTCCTGTTCGACACTGGTCTTGGGCAAGGCGGAATTCACAAGGCGCTGGAACAGGCGGGCACAAGCCCCGACCAAATTGACGCTGTCGTCATTACCCACATGCATCCAGATCACATTGGCGGGTTGATGAAGGATGGCGCCGCAGCCTTCCCGAACGCGCGCTATGTCACTGGTTCGGCCGAGTACAATTTCTGGTCAAAGATGGAGGCCGGCAATCGGGTTGGCGATCTGGTCGCCAAGAATGTAACGCCGCTGGCCGAGAAGATGAGCTTCATGGATGATGGCGGATCTGTTGCCTCCGGGATCACGGCCATGGCAGCAATCGGACACACGCCGGGGCACATGGTCTATATGCTCGAAAGCGACGGTCAGCAGATCGTCCTGACGGCAGACCTGGCCAATCATTATGTCTGGTCTTTTGCGCGACCCGATTGGGGTTTCTCCTTTGACGGGGACAAGGCTGCGGCTGCCTCTTCGCGTCGCAATGTTCTGGGAATGCTGGCGGCCGACAAGGTTCCGATGATTGGCTATCACATGCCATTCCCGGCTGCTGGTTTTGTGGAAACCCGCGATGAGGGTTTCCGATATGTGCCAGTGAGTTATCAGATGATGGGCTGAGTTGTGACTTCGGCGGCGTCCTGAACGTCATGGGACGCCCCGGGTCAGATGCTTGGGAACGGCGCCACTTTGGTGCCGTCCGAAAAGCGCGACAATCGAAAATCGTGCGGGTCCACGATGGGTGACTGTTCAAGAACCATGTCGGCCATCAACCGCCCTGCGGCAGGTCCGATGCCAAATCCGTGCCCGGAGAAACCGGTGGCGATGTAAAGCCCTGGCACATCATCCACACCCGAGATCACCGGAACTGCGTCCGGTGTCACATCAATCAGCCCCGCCCAGCTTTGTTCAACCTTGGCCTGTCGCAAGGCCGGGAAAGCGGATCGTGCGGCCTGCCACCCCTTTTCCAACCGATCCGAGGCAGGGTCCGGGTCCAGGATCCGGCACTGTTCGAACGGCGTGACCTGATCCGCTGTCCAGCGGCGCGACTGTCGGGCCTCCTCGCGCCAGCGACCGGACAGACGAAAACGGAGTGACTTCCATTCCTCGCGCAAGGCAGGCAGAAATTGCCAGCCCAATCGCAGGCTGTCGGGCACCAGATCCACAATGTTTTCCGTCCCCGAGGCCACGGTATAGCCGCCATCCGCACGCTTGCGCAGGGCAAAACCGCCCGCCCAGATCGCTGCTTCGGGGCCATCGACGCGCGAGGTGCGCAAGACCGAGTTGAGAACTTTCAGTTGAGGTAATTGAATACCCGCATTTCCGGCAAACAGCCGTGACCAAGCACCGCCCGCCAGCACCACGCTTGAACAGGCAACACGGCCGCGCTCGGTGATCACACCAGCGAGCTTGCCCCCTTGCATGTCCAGGGATCGTACGGCGCAACCGGTCATGACATGGGCACCATGGCTGCGGGCACCTTCGGCCAGAGCCGGGGTGGCCATTTGCGGCTCTGCGCGTCCATCGACGGGCGTGAAAAGCCCACCTTGCAGGGACATCTGATGCCCCGGCATCACAGCCTCCAAATCCGTGCCCCGAACCATGTGGCCGTCCAGTTGGAATGGACGCAGATGTTCGGCCCAGTCCTGCAGCCACTGGGCCTTGCGCTCGGTTTCAGCAGCGAAAAAGATTCCCGCACGGCGGTACCCCGTACCGTGCCCTACGCGTTTGTCCAGCTCTGGCCAGATCCGCAATGCTTCTGCCATCAAGGGGATTTCACGCGGGTCACGGCGGGAAATGCGCACCCAGCCCCAATTGCGCGAGCTTTGTTCGCCGCCAATCTGCCCCTTTTCGCACAGCAGAACGGACGTCCCGCGCTCTGCCAGTTCCAAGGCGGTGCTGACCCCGATGATACCGCCGCCGATCACGACAGTGTCTACTGCGTGAGGCAGGGAGGGATCGGAATGGAAATCGACAAGTGTGGGTCCGGGCATGGCCGCATCTAGGCATGATCGCAGTTTTCGGTCCAGCCGGTTTTGCGTCTTTCTGCAGGCCCGAAAACGACATTTCAAAGGGCTTGCAGAATCAGTACCCAGGTACCAAGGTAGCAACTTATGAAACAGATAGAACGTGTGCAGACAGGCCTGAGGATCGAAAAGAGGATGCTCAAGGTGCTGAAAGGTTTGGCCGAGCATTTCGAATGCTCTCTGGCGGAAGTGATGGAAGGGATGATCCTTCACAATTTTGAAGGTAAAACCCCGTTTTCGTCTGAAACGCTGGGCAAGATCGAACAGTTGAAGCAGGTCTATGATCTCGATCTGACGGTGGCGGATGCACATGGTCTTGCAGACAAGGAAGACCCGTGATGAACCGATATCAGACCAAGTTGAAGGACCTTTGCGACGGCACTTTGGATGCGGCCGATTTCACGCACAAGGATCACATCGGTGTGGCTTTTGAAGCTTTGAAACAGCATGATTTTTTCACGGCACTTGGGCACGTGTCCCGGGGAATCGAAACCGCCGCACTGCGGGCCGGAGCAACTGACAAGTTCAATGCCACGATCACGCTGGCCTACATGTCCGAAATTGCCGAACAGATGGAATTCGTGACCTATGTGGATGCGGATGCTTTGATGGATGCAAATCCACAACTGATAAAAGGTGGGCCTCTGAAGCGGTACTCTCCAGGCCGGGCAACGTCCAAGCTTGCCCGAAGAACCGCCTTGTTGCCGGACTTGCCTGCAGTGTCCGCACCCCGAACGTCAAAGTAAGGTGCAGCCGGACGAGCCGGGCCAAGAAAATTAGCGAATTTTCTTTCACCGCCTGTGGCAAAGCTCGTGCGTTCAACCAGGGTCACGCCAGCGGTTGACGATGGGATAACGACGATCCAGCCAGAACGCGCGTGGGGTGAGGCGGGCGCCTGGCGCGGATTGGAAGCGTTTATATTCGCTGATGAAGAGCAGGTGTTCGACCCGTTTTGCCACATCCCGGTCGAACCCGGCGGCCACGCAGTCGGCAATGGAACCGTCCCGATCGACCAAAATATCCAGTATCGCGTCCAATTCGGGATAATCAGGCAGGCTGTCACTGTCCTTCTGGTCTGCGCGCAATTCTGCACTTGGGGGCTTGTCGATGACACTGGGGCGGATCACCTCGCCCGCGGGTCCCATCATCCAATCGCAGTGATTGGCATTACGCCAGCGACAGGTTTCGAACACGCGGGTCTTGTAGAGATCCTTGATCGGGTTGTAGCCACCATTCATGTCGCCATAGATCGTGGCATAGCCCACCGCGACTTCGGACTTGTTGCCGGTGGTGAGCAGCATTTCGCCGAACTTGTTCGAAAGCGCCATCAACAGCAGCCCGCGCAGGCGGGATTGGATATTTTCCTCGGTCAAACCCGGATCGGTACCTTCGAACAGCGGGGCCAGAGTGTTTGTCACTGCCGTCCGGCTTTCGGTGATGGGGACATAGTCATAGCGCACGCCCAAAGCCTTGGCGACGGCTTCGGCATCGTCCAGCGAGGCGCCGCTGGTATATTCCGAAGGCAGCATCACGCAGCGTACATTGTCCGGGCCGATCGCATCCACGGCAATGGCCGCCACCAAGGCTGAATCCACCCCGCCGGACAGCCCGAGCAGAACCTTGGAGAACCCGGATTTGCGCAGGTAGTCGCGCAGGCTTTGCACCATCACGCGGTAATCCTGTTCCCACGCGTCGGGCATGGGCGTGATCTCGCCCGGTTCGATCCGCCAGCCCTCATCGCCGCGCACCATGTCGATCAGGGCTACGGCCTCGTCAAAAACAGGTAGGCGAAAGGCCAGCGCACCACCCGGGTTCAGACCAAATGTGCCACCGTCAAAGACCTGGTCATCCTGCCCGCCCACCATGTTCAGATAGATCAGCGGCAGACCGGTTTCGACCACCCGCGCCACCATGTGGTTCAGTCGGACATCGTATTTGTCACGATAGTAAGGCGAACCATTGGGAACCAGCAGGAACTCGGCCCCGGTTTCCTCAAGCGTTTCGGCCACGTCTTCGTGCCAGCTGTCTTCGCAGATCGGGCTGCCGATGCGCACGGGGCCAACGGAATAAGGCCCGGCTATCGGGCCGGGCTCATACAGACGGACTTCATCGAACACGGTTTCATTGGGCAGATGATGTTTCAGGACTTGGGCGGTGATCTTGCCACCTTGCAGGATCAGGTAGGCATTGTAGAGCTTGTCATCCTTTAGCCAAGGACTGCCGATAGCCAGCGCCGGGCCGTCGGCGCAGTCCTGCGCCAGGTCTTTGATCCGCGCCATGGCTGCCCGATTGAATGCTGGCTTCATCACCAGATCCTGGGTGTTGTAACCGGTAATGAACATCTCGGGCAGGGCGACCAGATCGGCGCCCCGGGCTTTGCCCTGTGACCAGGCATCATGCGCCTTGGCGGCGTTACCGGACAGATCCCCTACCGTCGGGTTCAGTTGTGCCAGCGCGATGCGGAAACGATCAACCATGTCATCCTCTTGCCCCAGAGATATGCCCGCCAATTAACATATTCCGGCCCAAGGGAAAGGGGCAGAACCCGAAAGACGTTGCGGTGACGGGCGGGCTCGCTTAATTTCTTGGCAAGCCACGCCACCTGACGATGAAGCACGGATGATCACGCAGGCAGCTTATGGCAAGGCACGAGGCAGGCAGAGGTAGCAATGACGCGTTTGACAACAGTCCTGACGGTCACATCGGCATTGATGTGGACTGGGTTTCACTCCGGCGCCGCACTGGCGCAGGAAGGTCAGGTCCTGACCACCCAGAACGAAGTCGGTGGCGTGTACGAAGGCGAATTCCAGGGTGGGTTGCAGCACGGCACAGGAACCTATCGCCTGCCAAACGGGTATGAATATACCGGTGAATGGGTGCAGGGACAGATCATGGGCAAGGGCGTTGCCCGCTTTCCCAATGGATCGGTCTACGAGGGCGAGTTCGCCAAGGGTAAGCCTGAAGGCACCGGCCGCATCATCTTTTCCGATGGCGGCGCCTATGAGGGCGAATGGAAGGACGGCGTCATCAATGGTCAGGGCATTGCCGTCTATGCCAACGGGGTCCGGTACGAAGGCCAGTTCCTGAACGCCCAACACCATGGCAAAGGCGTCATGCAGAACCCCGGCGGGTACGAATATGACGGCGATTGGGTGAACGGCCAGAAGCAGGGCGAAGCCCGGATAACCTACCCCGATGGCTCCAGCTATGTGGGTGGCGTTCTGGCCGGGGAACGGCATGGCCAAGGCAAATTGGTTCTGCCGGACGGGTTGACCTATGTCGGAACCTGGGCCGACGGTCAGATCGAAGGCAATGGCACGCTGACCCAGCCGAACGGCGATGTGTATGAAGGAACACTGGTGGCCGGGCGGCGCGAGGGCCAAGGGCGGGTGATCTATGCCAATGGCGACGTCTACGAAGGTGACTTCGCTGATGATCGCCGCCACGGGCAAGGCACCTTCACCGGATCGGACGGCTATGTCTATCAGGGGGCATGGATTGCCGGACAGATTGAAGGCATGGGGCGTGTCACCTATCCCGACGGTTCAATCTACGAAGGTCTGTTTCGGGATGATCTGGCGGACGGCAAGGGTAAGATCACCTATCCGGACGGCTCGACATATGACGGGAACTGGATTGCAGGTGTGATCGATGGCATGGGGACAGCCGTCTACACCAATGGAATTGTTTACAAGGGCGAATTCAAAAATGCCCTGAACCACGGCAAGGGCGTCATGACCTATACGGACGGCTATCGCTATGATGGCGATTGGGTCGAGGGACGTCGCCACGGTCAGGGGGTTGCGACCTATGCCGATGGCTCGGTCTATACCGGGGCGTTTGTAGGCGGGCAGCGGCATGGCCAGGGCGAAATCACGATGGCCAACGGGTTCAAATATTCAGGAAACTGGGACTCGGGTGAAATTTCGGGTCAGGGCGTTGCGACCTATGCCAACGGCGATGTGTATGAAGGTACGTTCCGAAACGGGAAACGTCAGGGCGAAGGCACGATGCGCTATGCCGACGGCCAGGAACAGAGCGGCACCTGGGAGAACGGAGCGCTGACCGAAAGCGGCGGGTGATGCGTCAAGAGCGGTTCAGGTACGCCCAAGACGACGCTTGACTGTTCAGAGGAACAAGGGGGGCCTGGTTAGTCAGCAGATCTCGCCGCTGTCCAATCTGGACAGAAAGGCATTGGCGTCGGCCAAGACCTGTGACTTGCGCTGCTCCTCCATCCGATCCCATGTGCGGTACATGTTTCCCATGCGCGGGTTGTTGTCGAACCGGGCGCGGTGACGGATCAGGAAATGCCAGTAGAGCAGGTTGAACGGGCAAGCCGTCTCTCCGGTTTTGGCCTTCACGTCGTAGGCGCAGCTTTTGCAGTAATCTGACATCCGGTCGATATATGCTCCGCTCGAGACATAAGGTTTCGAGGCGATAATGCCGCCATCGGCACTTTGGCTCATCCCAATGGTATTGGGGGCCTCGACCCATTCGAACGCATCTGCGTAGACAGCCAGATACCATTCGTGCAACGCATGCGGATCTATCCCGGCCAGCAGGGCGAAATTACCGGTAACCATCAACCGTTGGATATGGTGGGCATAAGCATCCTCACGCGTTTGAGCGACTGCCAGTTGTATACACGACATCCGCGTTTCGCCCCCCCAATAGAAATCTGGCAGGGGGCGAGAATGGCCCAGCGCGTTGCGGGTCACATAGTCCGGCCCCTCCAACAGATAGATGCCGCGCACATATTCGCGCCAACCAAGGATCTGGCGGATGAAACCTTCGACCGCGTTCAGGGGGGCGTGACCTGCGTGAAAGGCTGCCTCGGCGGCGCGGCAGACCTCCATCGGGTGCAACAACCCGATGTTCAGATAAGGCGCAATCAGCGCGTGATAGAGCGTGCGAGAACCACGCAGCATCGCATCCTGATAATCCCCGAAACGGGGCAGGGCATTGGTGATGAAATGCTCCAGCGCCTGTAGGGCCTGCGTACGGTTGGTCGCAAAGGCAAAGGGCAGGAGTTCACCAAAATGGCCAGCAAATCGATCCTGCACCAGGGTGAGAACCTCCTGCACATCTTTATCCGGTGCAAAGCGCAGCGGTTCGGCGTCGGGCTGGAAATCGGGCGCAGGTTTTCGGTTGTCATGGTCATAATTCCACTTTCCACCAATGGGCTTGCCGGCCTCCATCAGCAGCCCGGTCTTGCGCCGCATCTCGCGATAGAAATACTCCATCCTCAGCTGTTTGCGCCCCTTGGCCCAAACCGCAAAATCCTCGCGTGTGGCGATGAACCGGGTGTCAGAATGCAGCTGCAGCGTGATGGGCAACATGCGCAAGGCGTCTATCAGGCGCCATTCGCCAGGGGTGGTGGCGAGGACCTCTTGGGCTTCGGTCTCGGCGGCCCGACGCAAGAGCTCACCGGGGATGGAACCGGTATTGTCCGGGTCGTCCAATCGGGAATAGGCAACGCGCCAACCTTGATCCCGCAACTGCTGGGCAAACTTGCGCATGGCGGCCAGCACGAGTGCGATCTTTTTGGGGTGATGCTGGACGTATTCCGTTTCATCCGCAACTTCGGCCATGACGACGAGGTCGGTCGTGCGGTTGGCTGCTTGAAGGGCCGAGAGGGTTTCGCTCAGCTGATCGCCGAGAACCAGAACAAGACGGGTCACCAGGGCACAGGCTTCCCGGCCCAGTCAAAGAATTGTCCGGTCTGCTCCGGGCTGAGACCGTCGGTCACCCGCAGCAGGTTGGCGGCGGCCTCATTTGCCGGGACGGCGGGGTGGCGGCCCAGATACTTGCGCGTGAATTCGGTTTCGACCGTGCCGGGGTGCAGGTTGACACAGACGGCCATGGGGTGTGTGCGGGCCAGCTCGATGGCCGCGGTGTGCATGATCTGGTTCACAGCCGCTTTGGCCGCACGGTAGCTGATCCAGCCCCCCAGCCGATTGTCGCCAATGGACCCGACCCTCGCCGAAAGCACGGACAGGACCGCAGGCCGATCGCGCGGCAACAGGCGGTGCGCGTGCCGCAAAACCAGCGCCGGTCCTACCGCGTTCACGGCGAACTGGTCCAGCATTGCTTGGGCCGACAGTGCCCGGATCGTCTTTTCTGGCGCAGCCCCGGCAATCTCCAACGCTCCGCTGGCCACGAAGATCCGGTCATATTGGTGGGGCAGGCTGCTCAGGATCGGATTGGTGCGCGTCTCATCCATGAGGTCCAGCCCGTCCACGCTGCGCGACAAGGGCGTGCAGGCATAGCCCTGCGCCTTCAGACCTTGGGTCAACGCCTGTCCGATTCCGCCCGAGGCGCCTATGATCAAAGCTCGTTTTTGCATCTTCTGTCAGCTAGCGTCCCACGGGATCAGGTCAACCGGGTCTCCGGGGCGGTGCCTTCGAACCCGGTCGCAATTTCACCCTTCCCATTCCCGGCTGCGCATGTATAACTCGGCGTCATGATCAAACGCGCACATATCCTTGTCCCGACCGCTGCCCCGTGCGGCGCGTCCGTGCGCGGCCTACTGATCCTAACTCGCCTCTGAGCGTGCCCTTCGGCGCGCCCGCTCAGAGGAGACGCATTGCGCGCCAAGAGGCTCTAGGACAGACACGAAAGACACCAAAATGAACAATTTGACTGACAAAGATCGCGTTTTGATCTTCGACACCACGTTGCGCGATGGCGAACAAAGCCCGGGCGCGACCATGACCCATGAGGAAAAGCTCGAGATTGCCGAGCTGCTGGACGACATGGGAGTGGACATCATCGAAGCCGGGTTCCCCATTGCTTCCGAGGGCGATTTCCGTGCAGTCAGCGAGATTGCCAAACGCGCCAAGAATGCGGTTATCTGTGGTCTCAGCCGCGCCAATTTCAAGGATATCGACCGCTGCGCCGAGGCGATCCGCCACGCCGCACAGCCTCGGATCCACACGTTTATCGGCACCTCCCCGTTGCACCGGGCGATCCCGGACCTGACCCAGGATGAAATGGCCGACAGGATCCATGAAACCGTGACCCATGCGCGCAATTTGTGTGACAATGTACAATGGTCGCCGATGGATGCGACACGGACCGAATGGGATTACCTGTGCCGCGTGGTCGAAATCGCGATCAAGGCCGGAGCAGGCACGATCAATATTCCAGACACGGTCGGGTATACCGCGCCGGTTGAAAGTGCCGATCTGATCAAACGCCTGATCGAAACCGTGCCGGGTGCGGATGAAGTTGTTTTCGCCACCCATTGCCACAACGACTTGGGCATGGCGACTGCGAACTCTCTGGCCGCAGTGGCTGGCGGCGCGCGCCAGGTGGAATGCACGATCAATGGTTTGGGCGAGCGCGCTGGCAACACGGCGCTGGAAGAGGTGGTTATGGCGCTGAAAGTGCGCAATGACATCATGCCTTGGCATACCGGGATCGACACCACCAAGATCATGCATATCTCGCGCCGGGTCGCGACGGTGTCCGGTTTCAACGTCCAGTTCAACAAGGCCATTGTCGGCAAGAACGCCTTTGCCCATGAAAGCGGCATTCACCAGGACGGGATGCTGAAGAACCGCGACAATTTCGAGATCATGCGTCCCGAGGATGTGGGTCTGTCCGGTACCTCGCTGCCATTGGGCAAGCACTCGGGCCGTGCAGCGCTTCGCGACAAGCTGGAGCATCTTGGATATGAGGTTGGTGACAACCAGCTCAAGGACATCTTTGTGCGGTTCAAGGAACTGGCGGACCGCAAGAAAGAGGTGTTCGACGATGACCTGATCGCGCTGATGCATTCGGGTGAAAACGCCGAGGCAGATCATCTGCAGATCGTATCGATGAAAGTGGTCTGCGGTACTGGTGGCCCGGCGGAAGCGACGGTGGAAATGGAAATCGACGGCAAGGACGTGACCGCGACCGCCCATGGCGACGGCCCGGTAGACGCGACCTTCAAGGCGATTCGCGAGATCTATCCGAACAAGGCTCGGCTGCAGTTGTATCAGGTGAGCGCGGTAACCGCAGGAACCGACGCACAGGCCACGGTGTCGGTGCGGCTGGAGGAAGACGGCATGATCGCGACGGGTCAATCAGCCAATACTGATACGGTCGTGGCGTCCGCCAAGGCTTATGTCAATGCGCTGAACCGGCTGCTTGTGCGGCGTGAAAAGACCGGGCCCGGCGCCGACACGCGCGAGATTTCCTACAAGGACGTGATGTAAGGACAGGCCCTTTCGAGCCTTTTGAGGGAGCGCCGTGTCGGTGCTCCCTTTTTTGGTGGGAAGTACTCCCGCCGCTTGTACGTGCACTGCGTGCCCTTCAAGCGTTGGGCCGGGCAGCTTCGCTGCAGGGGGCGCTGCCCCCTCGGCCTTTGGCCTCACCCCCGGAGTTTTGGGGCGAGATGAATGTAGGAATGCAGCGCCCCTGTTTCTTTCTGGTCGGAAATACCTCAGGGGGTCGCCATTGGAGCGCCATTGGTCCGAGCGACAATGGCGACGGGGAGGATCCCCAAATGGAGGTGCGATCCGAGGGAGGATCCCCCAGCGCTCAGCCCCGGGCGCGGACAGTTTGCATCAGGGACATAAGCGTACTCATGTCGGGGCCGCGCTCCATCCCGGTGACAGCTTTGCGCAACGGCATGAACAGTCCCTTGCCCTTGCGGCCTGTGGCGTCCTTCACGGCTTTGGTCCAGCTGCCCCAAGTGTCGGAATCATAGGGGCCTTCGGGCAACAACGACATGGCCTGGGCAATGAAGTCGCGGTCTTCGTCGGCGATCAGCGGCTCGGCGCCATCGCGGCAGAGGGTCCACCAGCCCTCCAGATCCGCAAGTGTGGTGATGTTCTCGCGGGCCATGTCCCAGAAGGCTGCAGCCTGATCTGCCGGTACACCCAAGGCATCAATATGGGGGCGAACAGCCTCCAAAGGCAGATCGTGCAGATAGCGTGCAGTAAGCGGAAAGAGATCCTCGACATCGAATTTGGTCGGGGCCGCCCCAAAGCGGGTTATGTCGAAGCCTTCGACGAGCTCGGCCATCTCGGTGCGCAGTTCGACCGGGTCCGAGGATCCCAGTCGTGCCATCAGCGACAACAGCGCCATCGGCTGCACGCCCCGTTCGCGCAGGTCGCGAAGTGCTAGGGTGCCCAGGCGTTTCGACAGTGCCTCGCCCTGCGGGCCGGTGAGCAGGGAGTGGTGGGCAAACTCGGGCGGAGTGCCGCCAAGCGATTTGATGATCTGGATCTGGGTGGCGGTGTTGGTCACATGGTCCGACCCACGCACAACATGGGTCACGCCCATCTCGGTGTCATCCACCACCGAGGCCAGCGTATATAGGAACTGTCCGTCGCCACGGATCAAAACCGGGTCCGAAACCGAGGCTGCGTCGATTGAGATATCGCCCAGTACCCCGTCGGTCCATTCGATGCGTTCATGGTCCAGCTTGAAGCGCCACACACCATCGCCGCGTTCGGCCCGCAATGCGGATTTTTCATCGTCGGACAGGGCCAGTGCCGCACGGTCATAGACCGGCGGTTTGCCCATGTTCAGCTGTTTCTTGCGCTTCAGATCCAGCTCGGTCGGGGTCTCGAACGCCTCGTAGAAACGACCGTTGGCGCGCAGTTCGTCTGCTGCGGCGTGGTAGCGGTCCAACCGTTCTGACTGTCGTTCGATCCGGTCCCAATGGATGCCCAGCCACTCCAGGTCCTGCTTGATCGCGTCGACATATTCTTCCTTGGACCGCTCGGGGTCAGTGTCGTCGATACGCAGGATGAACGTGCCGCCGGCCTTGCGGGCGATCAGATAGTTCATCAGCGCGGTACGCAGATTGCCCACATGGATGTAACCGGTGGGCGAGGGGGCAAAACGGGTGGTGGTCATCGACATGTCTCCTGTTGCCCGGTCCTGTGTCACATGGGGGGCAGATTGTCCAGTTCGGGGGTCAGCTGCGGACCCGTGCGCCGATACGGGACAGATGTTGATCCACGAGCGCGGTCTCAGGTGGCTTCAGGGCCTGATGGCGGGGGTACCGCGGTTCGGCCCTGTCGTTCAGTATGGTGACCGACCAGCCATCGGTGGTGTCGAAGAAATGCCGGACGCCTGCCTCACCGAATTCATGCAAGTAGCCCTGCACAACGACATCCAGGTAAGAGAGCAGGATGGGGAAGTCCCGGGTCTCGTTTTTGTGGCGTGCTTCAGGCACGGCATAGACCGAGATATCGGGCGATTCCGGTAGCGCATGGGTGATCTGCCCTGTGGCTGGGATACGGTCATAAGCCCACTCGCGCTGATCCAGCGCCTCCCAATCGGCGTGAGGAACCTGGGCGATCATTCCTGCAATCTCATCACCGGGGGACGGGATCGCAGTCAGGAAGGCCACCGGCCGCAAATCGGTATGTCGCCAGGCGCGGCGCCATCCGCGCAACCGGGCTGGTTGCGGGTTTTTGAAATCGTGTGTGGCCGCGTTAACCAGGCTGCCATAGCCGAAGAAATAAGGGTGCTCCAAGGAAAGCTCCGGAGATTGGGGCGGTAACAATTGATGTATGTCAAACCGTCATTTTCGGAATCATGCAATAGCTGAATTGGAGGAGAGTTCGGGAGTCCGAAAGAGATGCGTATTACCAAAAGAACCAACATCGCGATCCGGCTGCTTATGTATTGTGCCGCCAATTCGGATCGGTTGGTGACCAAGGCGGAAATCGCCGGGTGTTGTAACATTTCGGAGAACCACTTGGCGCAAGTGATCAATCAGTTGAGCCAGCTGGAGTATCTGCACACCCAACGTGGCCGCAATGGCGGAATGAGCTTGGGGCGCCCCGCCGAAGACATCCGGATCGGGGATGTGTTCCGTCATATCGAAGGCGGGCTTCCTTTGGCAGAGTGTTTTGCGGATGCGGACAATACGTGCCCGCTGACCGAGGCCTGCCGGTTGAAGCTGGCGTTGGCGGATGCAGCGCAGGCATTTTATGCCTCGCTGGATGACATCACGCTGGAGGCGCTGGTCTGTGACAACCTGGATCTGATGAAGTTGTTGCAGCCGGTGGAGTGTTCGCGCGGCTGATCCAAAGCGTGGCGGTGAGGGCGAGCTTTCGCCAGAATTCTGGGGCCTTGTCAGTCCTATTCGCGCGCGCGCAGGATGCGGGCCGGGCGGACCGTCAGGGGGCGCCAGG
Organism: Paracoccaceae bacterium; assembly: GCA_014872875.1. Classification (GTDB taxonomy): domain Bacteria; phylum Pseudomonadota; class Alphaproteobacteria; order Rhodobacterales; family Rhodobacteraceae; genus Aliisedimentitalea. The sequence goes on along the minus strand of WKFI01000011.1, from coordinate 96,484 downwards.
AGAACAGCAGACCTGCCAGAAGAGTGCACAGAATTCCGCCCAGAATGACGCCGAGCGCGTTGGACCAGATGATCGTGTAATCGGTCTCGAAGACAAAACGGCTGACCGCCCATGCGCCGGTAACGCCGGCGATCAGTGCCACCAGCCCCGCTCCTGCTCCCAAAATGGCAGACCTTAGGGTGAAGCTGCGCAGGATGGCGCCACGTGAAGCTCCCAGCGTTTTCAGGATTGCAGCTTCGTACCGGCGAGCGGGTTCGGCGGCGGCTGCCGTACCCAAAAGCACCAGAAACCCGGTCAGCAGCGTGGCCGCCGCGCCATAGGCGGTGGCGGCAGCGATAGAGGTCAGCACCTCGGATACACGATCGATGGCGTCACGCACCCGGATCGCGGTGATATTGGGGAATTGCGAAGCCAAATCGCGCAGGATTGCGGCCTCGGCCTGAGGCTGGGCATAGACGGTGGCGATATAGCTGTGCGGGGCACCCGCCAGGGCGGTCTCGTTCATCACCAGGATAAAGCCCATGCCTGCGGTCGAGAAATCCACATTGCGGAAACTGGTGATCGTCGCGGTGATGTCGCGGCCCAGTATGTTCACAGTCATTGTGTCACCCAGCTTCAGCCCCATCTCCGTTGCTTCGTCCTGGGAGAAGCTGATCTGAGGTTCTCCGGTGTATCCGGTGGGCCACCAGTTGCCTGCAGTAACCTCGGTTGTGGCGGGTAGCGCATCGGCATAAGAGACGCCCCGGTCGCCCTCCAACACCCAGTGATCCCCGGCGGTGTCGCGTGCCGGGCGGTCGTTGATCTTGGTGATGATACCACGCAGCATCGGTGCGCTTTCCATCTTGCTGACCTGTGGGTCGTTCTCCAGCCGGTCGCGGACCGAGGGCATCTGGTCGCGCTGGATATCCACAAAGAAGTAGGAGGGCGCCACATCCGGCAGGTTTCCGGAGATTGCGAGCCGCAGATTGCCGTCGATCTGGCCTATCGCGGCCAGAACCGACAAGCCCAGCCCCAAGGACAAGACCACCGGTGTGGTATTGTCGCGCGCGGTGCTGATGGCCGAGAGCGACCAACGCAGGACAGGGCGCTTTCGGCTTATGGGCAGAGCGCGGCGCGCAATCAGGCGCAGGGTGGCTGCGGCAAGGCTCAGTACGATGAGCGCGCCCAGAACACCTGCGGTGGTCCAGAGCGTCAGTTCCGCCGAACCGCTGAACCAAATTGCCGCGATCACCAGAACCGCCAAGGCCAGCGCAGTTGCCGCCAGGTAGCGTGGCGCAGGCAGCCGGGTGCGGGTGCTGATCGCGTCACGGAAGAGTGACGCCGGACGGATCCGCTCGGCGCGGGCCAGTGGCCAAAGGGTAAAGAGGAATGCGGTCAGCAGGCCATAGATCGTCGCCTCGGCCAAGGCTGATGGGTAAAGGGTGAAGACCGCAGGGAAGGGCAGCTGGCTGGCGATCCACGGACCCAGCAGCACCGGGCCGATACCACCCAGGATCAGTCCGATACAGACACCGGCCAGGGACAGTACACCGATCTGCAGGAAATAGACCCGGAAGATGGTTTGGCGCTCCGCTCCCAGCGTCCGCAGGGTGGCGATGGTTTCGGTTTTGGTCGCCAGATAGGCACGTACCGCGGCTGACACGCCCACGCCGCCCACGGCCAGACCTGACAGCCCCACCAGCACCAAAAAGGCGCTGAGCCGAGCGACGAATTCGGCAATGCCCGGCGCGCCGTTGCGCGCATCGGTCCAGCTCATACCTGCGTTTTCGAATTGGGCGTTGGCCTCGGCTGCGATGGTTGCCAGATCGCGGCCGGGTGGCAGGTCCAGGCGGTACTTGGTTGAGAACAGCGTACCGGGGGCCAACAGCCCGGACCCTTCAAGCCCTTTGGTGGTGACCAGGGTGCGTGGTCCCAGAGCGAACCCAGAGGCTGCCCCGTCCGGTTCATGGTCAATGCGGGCCATCAGCACGAAATCCTGCGTGCCCAGTCTGAAGGTGTCGCCCGGCTCCAGACCCAGCCGGTCGGCCAGGATCGGCTCCATTACGGCGCCGGGCAGGCCGTTTTGGCCCGCCAGAGCCTGATGCAAGGGCACGTCGGGTGTCAGCCGGACCTGACCCAGCAAGGGATAAGCCGCATCGACAGATTTCACCTGGGTCAGGGCGCGTTCGTCGCCCAGCACGGCCATGGACCGGAACTCGGCGATCTCGGACACAGCCGTGGCTTCGCGCTGCATCCAGGCGCGTTCGGACTCGCTTGCAAAGCGATAGGTGAACTCCATTTCGGCATCGCCGCCCAAAAGCGTCGCGCCTTCGCGCGCCAGTCCGGTCTGGATCGACGACCGGACCGAACCGATGGCTGCAATCACCGCTACACCAAGCGCCAGACAGGCCAGAAAGATGCGGAAGCCTTTCAACCCGCCACGCAGGTCCCGCAGGGCCAGACGCCAGGCCAGTCGAAACCCTGGGGTCATTCTGCGGCCTCGGTCGCGGTGGATCCGGTGGTGGGGTCGATGCGCCCATCGGTCAAACGGATTACGTGATCGCAACGGGCCGCGAGGTCTGGTGCATGGGTGACCATGATCAGGGTGGCTCCGTGGCGTGCTTGCAATTCGAACAGCAGGTCCATGATCGCCTTGCCGTTGGCCCCGTCCAGATTGCCGGTGGGTTCATCCGCGAGAAGGATGTCGGGACGCGGTGCCAGCGCGCGAGCCAGCGCGACGCGTTGCTGTTCCCCACCAGACAGCTGCGCCGGAAAATGATCGGCGCGGTGGCTGAGGCCCACGGCCTCAAGCTCGGCTGCGGCACGGTCAAAGGCGTCCTCCTGTCCGGCCAGCTCCATCGGAGTGGCTACGTTTTCAAGGGCCGTCATGGTTGGGATCAGATGAAAGCTTTGGAACACGACGCCCATGTGGTCGCGACGGAACCGGGCCAGTGCGTCTTCGTCGAGGGCGGTCAAGTTCTGTCCCAGCGCCGTGACCTGTCCACCCGTCGCCTGTTCCAAGCCCCCCATCAGCATCAGCAGCGAGGATTTGCCCGAACCGGAGGGGCCGACAAGGCCGACGGAGCTGTGGCGGCTCACGTCGAGCGAGATGTCGCGCAAGATCTCGACCTGACCCGTATTGCCATTCAGGGTCAAAGACGCATTCTTTAGGGACAAGATCGTTTGGGCAGATGCGTCTGTCATAACTTCTTTCCGTCGCAAGGCGTTGAATTTCGATATGGAGCACGAATTCGGATGCGCAAGGTTCTACTGGCCCTGGTGATGCAATTCATTCTCGCGATGACACCGGCTGTTGCCGCGCCGCTACGAATTGCGGCGTTGGGCGATTCTCTGGTGCATGGGTTTGGGTTGATCGAATCGGACGGGTTTGTGCCGCAACTTCAGGTCTGGTTGAAGGAACACGGATCGGATGCGGTGGTTGCCAATTTCGGGGTGTCAGGAGATACGACCGCTGGTGGCGCAGCGCGGGCGGATTGGAGCCTGACCGACGATATCGGAGCGATGATTGTGGTGCTGGGCGGCAATGACGTCTTGCGCGGGCTGGACCCGGCCCAAAGCCGTGCGAACCTGCGACAGATACTGTTGGCCGCGCAGGGCAAAGAAGTTGAAGTGCTGCTTGTCGGGATGGAGGCGCCCGGAAACTATGGACCAGACTACAAGGCCGATTTCGATTCCATCTATGCTGATCTGGCGGAGGAATTTGACACGCTGCTGTACCCGTATTTCTTTACCGCCTTGTCGGATCGGGTCGGCGATTTGGAGCAGGTGCGAGAGGTCATGCAGGACGACGGCATTCACCCCAATCGCAAAGGAGTGAGGCTGATTGTCGAGGACATAGGGCCGAGCGTTCTGGACTTGGTAGAGCGGGCGTCGAAATAATCAGCGCCGAATCCTGCTTCCGAACACGGCGTCCTTACAGGTCCTGTGCTTCCAGCTGCATCAATTCCTGCAAGGTATAGGATCTCTGGATCTCACCATCATCACCAGCATGAAATGCGGGATCCTGGGGGAGGCAGCCCAGACCGCACAGCTGCACTGCGACCATCGCCTTGCTGTCGATGTACCAAAGCCGCCCGCCCGGCGTTCCGATGTAACCGTTCACTCCCTCGCTGGCATCGCTGCGCATGTCGCGCACGGTTGGAAATTCGGCCGGAACGTCGCGGTCATAGGCGCCGTGGGTGTGCAGGGACGCGACCAGGTGCAGGGCTGCGTCGGTCACGATGGGCGTACAGCTGTCATTCTTGCCACGCTGCATGTCCGTGAACTGAATGCGCTTTTGGGCATCATGTCCCAGATACCCGCAATATTCATATCCGGTGGCAAAGGACAGTTGCTGGATCGGCGTAAGACGCTCTTTGATCGCGGCGATTTCGGCTTCGGGCGGGGGCGTGAAGGCAACCTGATCCGAGCCACAAAGGATCACCGCCAAGGCCAGGGCGGTCAAAAACATGGGGCGCGTTGTCCTTTCGGATCAGAGAACGGTAACGGTTGTGCCAAGCGGCACACGTTCATAAAGGTCCACCACGTGTTCGTTGATCATCCTGAAACACCCGTTCGAGGCAGCGGTACCGATGGTTTCGGGCTGCGTGGTGCCATGGATGCGGATATAAGTGTCACGACCATCTTGGAACAGATACAGCGCACGTGCCCCCAGCGGGTTGTCTGGCCCGCCTGGTTGGATGTAATCGTTGTCCACGAACTTGGCATAGGTCTTGGGGCTGCGTTCGATCATTTCCTTGGTCGGACGCCAGGTGGGCCATTCTTTCTTGGCTCCGATCACGGCGCTGCCGGTGAACTCCAGTCCGGCCCGACCGACACCTACGCCGTACCGGAGGGCTTTCCGCTTTTCGGTGATGAGGTAGAGGTAGTAGGAGCCCGGGACGACCAGCAGTTGGCCCGGTTCAAACTGTTTTTTGACCCGAACGACTTGCGGGGTGGGGTCATAGGCTTCCTTGGCGGCTTCGGCCAGGCGCGGCAACATCAGCGCGGGCGCCGCCATTGAAACGGTGGTCAGAAAGGATCTGCGGGTGACCATTGGGAACCTCATCACTTGCCTGCTCTGTGTCATATGTTCCGACGAAGGCTCGCGCGGGTCAACGGGTTTGATGCGAAACGGCGGTCAAACTTGCGAGAGTGGCGAAGGCCAGCGCACAGGTTGCAATCCAGCCCAGATACCAGATCTGACCTGCCAGCATGTCTTCTGCATAGGAGGCAGCAAAACGAGCCTTGCCCAATTGGGTCAATCCGAAGGCGACGCATGTGGCAAGCCCGAACCCCAGCATTTGTGTGGTGCGGGACAGGCGAAGCACCCACGCAGTTGCCGCGAGGCACAGACCCACCGGCACGCCAAGCCAGACCACTTTGTCCGCCCACCAGGGGTGAGCGCCCAGCATTGTGGTCAGATTGGTCATCTGAATGAGGGCGGCCAGGATGATCGTCAGGAAGGTCGGCCGAAATATGCGCAGGATATGTTCCATAAGGTCAAGATGGGGGGAAATCGGCGCGTGGCGAAGAGATTTTACAGATTTGTGAAGCCGTCGAAACAAACAGTGAAGGGCGCGGACCGTTCTGGTGAATACGGTGAGCTTGTGACTTGATGGCCTGCTGCCTATCTGCTTTCTGACTTTCAGGCCGCCAGGCCGTATGTCCGAAGAGGAGTTCTGATATGGGTGCCAAAACGCTGACTTGCCTGACATGCGGCCAACTCAATCGCGTACCAGAGGACAAGCTGCGGGCGGGCCCGAAATGCGGCAGTTGTTCCGCGGCGCTGATGACGGCTAGTCCATCGGACGTGAATCCGGCTGTGCTGGAGAAGGCGTCCAGGCATGACGACTTGCCTTTGGTGGTAGACTTCTGGGCGCCCTGGTGTGGCCCATGCAAGATGATGGGGCCGGAGTTTGCCAAGGCCGCCAAATCGCTGAACGGAACGGCACGGCTGGTGAAGCTGGATACCCAGAAACACCAGTCAACAGGCGGGCGCTATCGCATTCGCAGCATCCCGACCCTGGTCGCGTTTGAAAGAGGTAAGGAAAAGAAGCGACAGTCCGGGGCGTTGCGCGCGGGACAGATCACCCAGTGGGTGAAAGGGTAGGCTAAAACGCCTACCCCGGATTGGCCTCAGGCCAATTCGATGTTGTCGGCGCTTTCGCGACCGTCACGACCAGCGCGCAGCTCGTACGTGACTTTCTGGTTGTCGGCCAGACCGGTCAGGCCCGAGCGTTCGACGGCAGAGATGTGAACAAAAACGTCCTTGCCGCCTTCTTCGGGTGCAATGAAGCCGTAGCCTTTGGTGGTGTTGAACCATTTTACGGTGCCTGCGGGCATATCCGTGATCTCCATTTAGATGCTGCCCGCGGTGTTGCGGCAGCCTGGCGTCGTTGTCTGGATCGATAGACTGAACGCCGGAAACGGAGACAGTAGGTCGAAATAGAATAACGTTAGCGATGGAAGATATGGCATCGAGGTGCGCCTGTGACAAGGGTCAAGGGCGCAGGTCTATTTCAAAGCCTCTGCAATTTCCGCCTCGTCAAGAAGATCGGCAAACATGAGCAGACTGTTCCAGACACGCCGGTCGTTCAGCATGTCTTCTGCCGCGACCTCACCCAGAACATTGAAGGCAGCTTCGAAAGCAGCGTCTTCATCCTCGGAAAAGGCGGCCTTGGCTTGGGTCGGGCAGCGCTTGACGATCAGGTCTGAGAACAGATCGGCCATTCTTTGGGCGGTTTGCTGTTCGGCATTCGGCTTTTGCGACACAAGACCCTGAACCTCGGGATGTCGGGCCAAGCCAACAACCATCCAAGCGATCAGGTCAGCCCGGTCCTGCCGTGTTGTCTTCTCGACCAGGCATTTGGCAAACCGGTCAGTCGCCGGTCCGGCCGCGACGGATGACGGTAAGGCCAGGAGAAGGGCAAGGAAAGTTGCACGAAAAGGGGTCATGAATGCGCTCTTTGAAAAAGGTGATCGGGTAGGCTTTCATTGCCAGTCCTACACTACGTTCGGCCTTCCCCCAACGCCCAAGTCCGGCACTCGTGAACGGTCGCGCACGCCTATTTGCCCGTCTGACCGAAACGGGCAGCGGGGATTACCAGGGGAACGATCCGGTCGGGTTGGATTTGCGGATGGGCGGTTGAAGAGGGCGGCGCCGCCGGTCGGATGGTGGGAACGGGATCTCTCCCATGTCCTGAATGCAGTCAGAGCGCCCCTTGTGCCAGAAGGGGCCCCAGATCCTGATGCCTCCGGGATGTCAGTCCGAAGGCCGGTGTCGCGACGCTGGGCAGAATGCGCGGTATGGGTTGAAGTTTGGTAAGCGAGGCGTGCGGTGGCAGGAGTAGGATGGGTGAATTCACCCATCCTTAGGATCCATTAAGTGACGGATGGGTGCGAACACCCATCCTAAAGCCTTACCGCACGAATTTCTTGTGTTTCAGGCGTTTGGGTTCCAGCGCGTCGGGGCCCAGGCGGCGTTTTTTGTCTTCTTCGTAGTCTTCGAAGTTGCCTTCGAACCACTCCACATGCGCGTCGCCTTCGAAGGCCAGGATGTGGGTGCAGATGCGGTCGAGGAAGAAGCGGTCGTGCGAGATGACCACGGCGCAGCCGGCGAAGTCGACGAGGGCGTCTTCCAGGGCGCGCAGGGTTTCGACGTCAAGGTCGTTGGTCGGTTCGTCGAGCAGGATGACGTTGCCGCCTTCTTTCAGCAGGCGTGCCATGTGGACGCGGTTGCGCTCACCACCCGACAGGAGCGAGACCTTTTTCTGCTGGTCGCCGCCCTTGAAGTTGAAGGACGAACAATAGGCCCGCGAATTGACCTGTGCGTCGCCCAGTTCGATGATCTCGGCCCCGCCGGAGATTGCCTCCCACACGGTGTCGCCATCGTTCAAGTCATCGCGTGACTGGTCTACGTAGGACAGCTGGACCGTGTCGCCCAGTTCGATCGTGCCGCCGTCAGGAGTTTCCTGACCGGTGATCATCTTGAACAGCGTCGATTTACCGGCGCCGTTCGGGCCGATCACACCGACAATGCCGCCGGGCGGCAGCGAGAAGTCGAGCCCTTCGATCAGCTGCTTGTCGCCCATATGTTTGGACAAGCCTTCGACCTCGATCACCTTTGACCCCAAACGGGGGCCGTTGGGGATGACGATCTGGGCTCGACCGACCTTTTCGCGTTCGGACTGGTTGGCCATTTCGTTATAGGCCTGAATCCGGGCCTTGGATTTGGCCTGACGGGCTTTTTGACCCTGACGCATCCATTCCAGTTCGCGTTCCAGCGTTTTCTGCTTGGCCTTGTCTTCGCGGGCTTCCTGTTCTAGGCGTTTGGCCTTTTGTTCCAGCCAGCTGGAATAGTTGCCTTCGTAGGGAATACCGCGGCCACGGTCGAGTTCGAGGATCCAGCCCGTGATGTCGTCCAGGAAATACCGGTCATGGGTGACGCAAAGGATGGTGCCTTTGTAGTCAATCAGGTGCTGCTGCAGCCAGGCGATTGTTTCGGCATCCAGGTGGTTGGTCGGTTCGTCGAGCAGCAGCATGTCAGGCGCTTCGAGCAGCAGTTTGCACAGGGCCACGCGGCGACGTTCCCCGCCCGACAAGGTCGCGACATCGGCGTCATCCGGAGGGCAGCGCAGGGCCTCCATCGACACGTCCACCTGGCTGTCCAGATCCCACAGGTTTTCGCTGTCGATGGCGTCCTGCAGGGTCGTCATCTCTTCCATAAGCTCATCGGTGTAATTCTCGGCCATCTCGATCGCGATGGCGTTGAAGCGGTCCACCTTGGCCTTTTTCTCAGCCACGCCCAGCATGACGTTTTCGCGCACGGACAGGCTTTCATCCAGCTTGGGTTCCTGGGGAAGGTAGCCCACTTTGGCGCCCTCGGCAGCCCAGGCTTCGCCGGTGAAATCGGTGTCCAGGCCAGCCATGATCTTCATCAGTGTGGACTTACCGGCGCCGTTGACGCCAACCACACCGATCTTCACGCCGGGCAGGAAGGAGAGGTGGATGTTTTCAAAGCATTTCTTGCCACCGGGATAGGTCTTGGAGACACCCTGCATGTGGTAGACGTACTGATAGGCGGCCATCTGAGCTGCTCCATGATGGGGAATTCGGGTCAGAGCGTGTGATAACCGAGAGTGCGGGGCGGGGCAATGCGGGTTGGGTCGAACTCTGATGGCATGAACAAGATCTTGTGAAGAATTCGGATTGGTTTCTGGCGCGTGGACCGGGTAGAGCAAGGTTCCAGCGGTAGGGTGACCCGAAATCCGCCTCGAATTTCAGCTCCTACGAGTCCAAGTTGGCTACCACTATGTCCGATCTGAAAACTCTCATCTCTACCTATGCGAAACCCGGGCGGGTGGCTTGGATCGGGCTGCGGCCCGAGCGGCGGGGGCAAATGGTGCCGGTCGAAGAAGCTATGATCACTCCCGAGGGGCTTGAGGGGGATCACGCACGGCCGGGCAAAAGGGCGGTGACCTTGGTTCAGGCCGAGTATCTTCCAGTGATCGGGGCGATGTTGGGGCAGCAGGCCGTCGCACCGGCGATCCTGCGCCGCAACCTGGTGGTGGAGGGGATAAATCTGGGTGCGCTCAAGGGGCGGGTCGTGCAGGTTGGTTCAGCTGTGTTGCAGTTCGAAGTGATCTGCGCGCCGTGTAGCCGGATGGAGAAGGCGCTGGGGCGGGGTGGCTACTCTGCTGTGCGTGGGCACGGGGGCTGGTGCGCCTCGGTGCTGGAGCCGGGGCGGGTCGCGGTGGACGATCTCGTGCGGCCAATTGATTGAAATTCCGCACGGAATGTGACCATCTGCCGAAGATGAGAGATGGTTTGCCATATCTGCGACCCGGTATGCGGGTGGGCTTGCTGGGGGGGTCCTTCGATCCGCCGCACGCGGGCCATGTGCATATCACGCGTGAGGCGTTGCGGCGGTTCGGACTGGATCGGGTGCTCTGGCTGGTGTCTCCGGGCAATCCTCTCAAGTCACGCGGCCCTGCCCGGCTGGAACGGCGAACGGCGGCGGCGCGCGAATTGATGCAGCACCCGCAGGTGGATGTCAGTGATTTCGAGGCGCGGATTGGCACGCGGTACACGGCGGAAACCCTGAGACAGCTGGTCAAACGTCATCCGGGGGTCCGCTTTGTCTGGCTTATGGGGGCGGACAACCTTGCGCAAATCCATCGGTGGAAGGACTGGCGGCAGATTTTTGATACGGTGCCCGTGGGTGTTGTTGCGCGGCCCGGGGATCGTATCTCTGCCCGGATGTCGCCTGCGGCGCGCCTCTATCGGCATTATCGGATTTCGGGCGGGGCCTCGACCGTGTTGGGGCGGGCCGAAGCACCGGCCTGGTGTTTCGTCAACGTACCGATGCGTGATGCCAGTTCCACGGCGATCCGGGCAAGTGGTGATTGGTTAACGGCGGAGTAAGGCTGAGATTACGCCCGAGGTCATGATCAGCGCGAGCCCTGCCCAGGTCAGGCTATCAGGCAGGTCACCAAATACGGCCCACCCCAATCCGACGGCGGCAATCAGCTGGAAATAGACCAGAGGAGCCAGCTTGGTTGCGGGCATCTTGGCATAGGCAAAGAGCAATAGCAGGTTGCCCAGCATCGAAAAGGCAGCGCTGCCCGTGGTCAGAGCGGCAATTGGGAATGTGAGGGTTTGAGGCAGGTTCGAGAGACCCAAAGGCAACAGGACAAGGGCGCTGATGAACAATTGGGTAAAGCTGAGCGCCATGGGCGAGCCTAGCCCCGACAGCCATCGGGAGCTGGTCAGGAACAGGCCATAGAAGGTGCCTGCTGCCATGGCCCAGAGCAGCCCAGTAGAGCCGCCAAGTCCCGGGCGTACCACCAGCAGGACGCCGGCAAAACCTGTCAACATCAGAAGTGACCGGACCAGACTTGCCGGTTCCTTGAGAAAAAGCGCAGAGAGCGCATAGCTGACAAGCGGCCCGACAAAGAAGGCGGCGAAGACATTGGCGAGCGGTTCTGTCACCAAGGCTGTTTGTATCGAAAAGATGCCGCCGGTCAGGCAAAGTGCACGCACCCAGATACGCCAATCCCGTAGCAACCCAGGCGCAGAACGCGGCACAAATGGCAGGATCATCACCGTTCCCAACGCAAAGCGCGACCAAGCCACAAAAGCCGGCGCGACGGCGTGGTCTGATGTCAGAAGCTTTCCATTCAGATCTCCCGCGGGGATCATCGACATGGCGACAAACATGATCAATAGAGCTTGCCACATGGGAGTGTTCCAGTGCTGATCCGGGTTGAGAGCGATGCAAATGGGAATCAGGCAGACCCCAATGCGCTCTATCACGCTGTTCTCCCCTTGAAAAACCCCGGCAGACTAGGTTCCATTCCAATACGGATTAGATTTGAGACGGTATGAAAGAGCGAGTTTCAAGACGTGGTGTTCTGGCCGGGTTGGGCGGTTTGACGCTCTGGCCCGGACTGGTGGCTGCGGGGGCGCCGAACGCGTCGCTGCATCCGGTGCCGCGCCCTGCGGATCTGAAGGTCAAAGCTGGAGGAGGACTGGATGGTCTGGTTGCTCGGTTCGGGATCCGGGGCGACGTTGTTTGTGCTGTGGCAGACGTTCAGTCGGGGCTTCATCTGGAAGCTTTGGACGGCGGCCGGGGGCTCCCGCCCGCCAGTGTGGCTAAAGCGCTGACCGCGCTCTATGCGCTGGATGTTCTGGGTTCTGCGTATCGATTTCAGACTCGTGTCATCGTGACCGGGAGTATTCAGAGCGGGGTTCTTACCGGGGATCTGGTGCTGAAAGGTGGCGGGGATCCGACGTTGGACACCGATGACCTTGCGGCCTTGGTCGCCAAGATCAAGGCGGCGGGCATACGCGAGGTCAAAGGGGATTTCATAGTCGATGACAGTGCCTTGCCCTATGTCCGGAGCATCGACAAAGAGCAGCCGGATCACGTGGGTTACAGCCCCTCGGTGTCGGGGATCGGATTGAACTACAACCGGGTGCATTTTCAATGGAAGCGGGGCAGTTCGGGCTATTCGGTGCAGATGGATGCAAGAACCGAGAAATACCGCCCGGATGTGCAGATGGCCCGGATGAAAGTGGCGAAACGGCGCGCACCTGTTTACACCTACGAAGATCGCAACGGTGTCGATCAGTGGTCGGTTGCCAGTGCCGCTCTGGGCGATGGCGGATCCCGTTGGTTGCCGGTGCGCAAGCCGGCAGCCTATGCTGCGGACGTGTTTTCGACGCTGGCGCGGGTCAATGGTGTCAAGCTTCCCAAGGCCAAGCTGCGCAGCGCCCAAGGTGGGACGATGATCGCGAGCCACTCCAGCAAAGACTTGCAGACCATCCTGCGTGGCATGCTGAAGTATTCGAACAACTTGACGGCCGAGATGGTCGGTATGACGGCAACCGCCAAGCGTGGTGTGCCGTTCCGTACGCTGAAGCAGTCCGGCCAGGCGATGAGCGATTGGGCCGCGCAAAAGTACGGGATGCAGAATACGCGGCTGGTGGATCATTCGGGACTGGGGGATGCCTCGCGCATGGCGCCCAAGGATTTGGTGGATGCGCTTGTGCAGGTCCGGCAGAGCAACGCTCTGCGACCGATCCTGAAGCCATTTCTGATGCGGGACTCCAAGGGACGCATCAACAAGGCGCATCCGATCAAGGTGGACGCAAAGACCGGGACATTGAATTTCGTCTCGGGTCTGGGTGGTTTCATGACGGCAGCGGACGGAACCGAGCTGGCCTTTGCCATCTTTGTGGCGGATCAGGAACGGCGGTCCCGGATCAGCCGGGAGGAGCGGGAGCGGCCCGAGGGGGCACGGCCATGGAACCGCAGCGCAAAGAAGTTACAGCAGAAGATGATCGAGCGCTGGGGTAGTTTGTACGGATCGTGATCCGGTCGGACCGGAGTACCAAAAACGAAGTCGCAAGCCCGTCTGGACGGGCTTTGCAGGTTCGTAAGTCCTAAACGCCTCAGACAGTGTGGCGCGCGCGGGCACCGCGTTCGATGGCGGCGGCGTGCAGGCGTTCCACGTTCAGCTCATAGCGGATTTCTTCCAGCAGCCGCAGTTCGGTTTCCGCTAGGGATCCATCCGCGGCAGCCACGTCACAGGCCAGGGCGTAGGCTGTTTCGTTCAGGCGTTCGGGCAGGTTTTCGCGGATCAGGCCGAACAGGGCATCCAGCCCGTCTTCCTGTTCGAACAGGTCGAATACGGTCTGTGAAATCCGGTTCAGACGGTCGATGTCGTAATCGGCAAAGACAGGCAGCATGTTCACGGCCGACTGGATTTTGACCAGCTCGGCGGTGCGGATGTTTTCGTCCGAGGCGGAGACGGCCACCATGATTGCCACGAGGCAATCCTGTGCGGTCATCGGATGGGGGAGTTGCTCGGTCATCGAAAGCTTCCTTCGAAATTGGTTATTTTCGTCAGAAGGATATGCGCCGATGGGGCGGGGTTCAACTCCCACCCGAATGAATTCCTGCGGCGAATGCGCCGCAAGCTCCAATGATGCGTTGACCCGGAAGGCTCAGCTGGCGGCAGAAAACCGGTATTCAATCTCTTCGAAGCTTTTGGTTGGAAAGCCGTAGGCAAAGCGCAGACCTTCAGGTCCAGCCTCGGTCCCGTGTTCCGCGCCCGCCGGAACGTAGAGTGCAACGCCGGGTGCGATCCGGTGCGCAACGCCGTCGATGGTGACGGTGCCTTCGCCTTCGAGGCCGAAGTAGAATTCGGCCGGATCATGCCGATGCGGGAGCAGACGTCCAAACGCGGCGAATTCTGCAATGCCCAGCACCATGTCACGGGGCGCGGTTTCGCTACCGTTGATCAGCGTGCGCCAGCGCACCTCACCATAGGCGGGGTCGGTGCCACCGCTCAGGGGCACCTGGGCGGCGTCCACGGCCAGGGGCGGATGTTGCAGGTTGGACGGCTGGTGCAGCGTTTCAACGTCTTCCAGATTTTCAGCCAGCGTGGTCAGAGGCTCGATGGTCATGGCGGTCTCCCTGTTTTCTTGCGCCTATTAGAAGGGTTTTCGGGCCTCGCTCAATACGCTAAAGCTGCATCGCAATATACGCTGAGGTTATGATATGAGGCAGCTTCCTTCGTTTTCTGGATTGACCGCATTTTACGCGGCGGCGCGACATGGCACATTGACGGCTGCCGCGCAGGAATTGAACGTGTCACAACCTGCCGTTTCCCGCAGGATTGCGGCATTGGAGGCAGATCTGGGGTGCAACCTGTTCGATCGCAGCCGAAAACCCGTTCGAATGACGCAATTTGGACGGGATTTGCTGCGGGCGTTGCATGGCGGGTTTGGACAGATCGAAACTGCCGTTGCCCAGATCCGACAGGCGGCGCAGACCCGAGTTGTCACCGTGACAGCACCTTCGGGGTTCGTGGCATTTTGGCTGATCCCCCGATTGGGGGAATTGGAAGATGCATTCCCTGAGCTGAGCATTCGTATCATAAGCCAGGAGTATGGTGAAGCCGCCCGTCCCGGCGATGTGGTGATCCGGTTCGGTCTGAGCAGCGAGGGGGTGGCCGAAGAGGCCAGATTGCTGGGTGAAGAGGTGTTTCCGGTCGCCAGCCCGCTCTATCTGGACCGCCGGGGCATTGATCCGGCGCGGCCGGATTTGTCGCATTCGACACTGTTGACGATGGAGGCGGCACGCACTCATTGGCATGATTGGCCCAGTTGGTTCGAGGAAACCGGGCAGGCCATGCCCAAAACAGCCAAGGTGCTCGATTTCAGTTCGTATTCGATGGTGGTGAACGCTGGGTTGGCAGGGCAAGGGGTTTGCCTGTGTTGGGACGGTGTTCTGGACAGTTTTCTGGAAACCGGGGCCATGGTCCGTTTGGGAGGGGTTGGAGCGATTTCCGCTCGGGGATACTTTGGCCGGATGCGGGATGGTTTGGCGGCCGAGCCAGAGGTTCGGGAAATCCTGGATTGGATCGTTGAAATGGGCGCAAAATAAGGGTTGAAAACAGGGCTGTTTATTGACTCATGCTGCGGTCGCACAATAGAGGGGTGCGGATGGGCTGCACGGGGCTGCCCGGACCGATGCCGCGGCGTGATGCCGCCAATGGAGAGAAACATGTCTGAACTGCGCGAAACCGCTCTGCAGAGCAAAGCCTGGCCGTTTGAAGAAGCCCGTCGGCTGCTCAAACGCTATGCCAAGGGCGCGCCGGAGAAGGGGTATGTTCTGTTCGAGACCGGCTATGGTCCGTCGGGTCTGCCGCATATCGGCACCTTTGGCGAGGTGGCCCGCACCACGATGATCAAGACTGCGTTCGAGGTGATCAGCGACATTCCGACCAAACTGATCTGTTTCTCGGATGATCTGGACGGGATGCGCAAGGTGCCGGGCAACGTGCCCAACGCCGACAGCCTGCACGATCATCTGCAGAAGCCTCTGACCAGCGTGCCGGATCCCTTTGGAACGCATGAGAGCTTTGGCCATCACAACAACGCCATGCTGCGGCGGTTCCTCGATACCTTTGGGTTCGAATACGAGTTCTACTCGGCGACCGAGTTCTATGGCTCGGGACAGTTCGACGCGATCCTGAAGCGGGCGGTCGAGAAGTATGATGACATCATGGCCATCATGCTGAAGTCGCTGCGCGAAGAGCGTCGCCAGACCTATTCGATCTTCCTGCCGATTCATCCCGAAACCGGGCGGGTTCTGTATGTGCCGATGAAGAAGGTCTGCGCCGAGACTTACACCATCACCTTTGATGATGAAGACGGCAAGGAATGGACCGTTCCGGTTACCGGCGGCAACGTCAAGCTGCAGTGGAAGCCGGATTTTGGCGCGCGCTGGGCGGCGTTGGAAGTCGATTTCGAAATGTATGGCAAGGACCATTCCACCAACACTCCGATCTATGACGGGATCTGCCGGGTGCTGGGCTGGCGCGCGCCGGAGCATTTCACCTATGAGCTGTTTCTGGATGAAAACGGGCAGAAGATTTCAAAAACATCCGGTAATGGTGTCTCGATCGATGAATGGCTGACATATGCATCGACCGAGTCGCTGGCTTACTTCATGTACCAGAAGCCCAAGACCGCGAAGCGGATGCATTTCGATGTGATCCCGAAGGCGATGGACGAGTATCACCAACAGCTGCGCGCCTATCATGGGCAGGATCTGAAAGCGCAGCTGAACAACCCGGTGTGGCATATCCACGGCGGCGATGTGCCGGAATCGAAGATGGTCGTGCCGTTCTCGATGCTGTTGAACCTCGCGTCGGTGGCGTCGGCCCATGACAAGGAAACGCTCTGGGGCTTTATCCGCCGTTATGCGCCCGAGGCCACTGCCGAGACGCATCCGGATCTGGATGCGGCAGCAGGCTATGCGGTGAAGTATTTCGAGGACTTCATCCAGCCCGCCAAGGTCTTCCGTGCACCAGATGATGCTGAACGTGCCGCGCTGGAGGAATTCCGCGCCAAGCTGGCGGCCTGGGACGGCGACACCGATGGCGACAGCCTGCAGAGCATCGTGTTTGAAGTGGGCCGTGAACATTTCGGCAAGGAAAACATGCGAAACTGGTTCAAGGCGCTGTACGAAGTTCTGCTGGGCGCGTCCCAAGGGCCGCGCTTTGGCGGGTTCGTGGCTTTGTATGGTGTGGACGAAACAGTTGCCCTGATCGACAAGGGGTTGGCGGGCAAGCTGGGCTGAGCCCACCCTTTTTGATCTTTGTTCAAGTCAAGCTACCTCCCTGTCAGCTGACGGGGAGGTTTTTCATGCGTGCTGTTCTGCTGTCTTTGGTGTTTGTGTGGTCGATGCTAGGAGCTGCGCAGGCGCAGAATGCCGAGATCGAAAGCGTGATCGGGGACCAAATCGAAGCCTTCAAGGTGGATGATTTTGATCAGGCCTTTACCTATGCCAGCCCATCAATTCAGGGCATTTTTGGAAGCCCGGAACGGTTTGGGCAGATGGTCCGCAACGGATACCCAATGGTGTGGAGACCTGACGAAGTGCGGTTTCTGGAACTGCGCGAAGTCGCGGGAAACCTGTGGCAACGGGTGATGATCACCGATGCCGAAGGGCAGGTGCATCTGCTGGACTACCAGATGATCAGCCTGGGAAACGCGTGGAAAATCAATGGCGTGCAGTTCGTCAAGCAACCCGGCACAAACGCCTGAGCAACACCATCGTGACGGTGGTGTGAGAGTGACTTAATCCCAAACGAATATTCCCTTTCCCGCGTTCGGGTGTGGCCCGGACCCGTGCTGGATCAATGGGCCCAGCCATTGCGCGTGGGCGACTTTTTGAAAGGGATTCGAATGAACAAGGCAATAACCGAGGGCGTGCAACTGATGCCGCCGGCGTTCGCGAACGGTCTGGACGTTTGGTCAAGCGGAGACGGGACGCCAGGCTCGGACACCTATGACAGTGCGGCGAATGCCGTTCTGGTGCCTGCGGATCAGGATTTTGGCGGCTGTCTTGAGATCCAGAAGACCACTTCGACCACCAAGCTGCGTTACATGGGGGAAATTCCGCTGCTGCCGGGGTGTTACCTGCAGATCAAGGCGCGGATCAAGGCAATCAGCGGCAACCTGCCCAATGTGCGCATCGCCGGTTGGGCCGGTGGTTCGGGCGGGGGGCATGTGGGCGGCGTGACCGAGGTCGGGCCGGCGACGACACTGACAAGCTATGGCGGCGTGGTCGAAGTGACGGCCATCGTCGGCGCAGGTACGCGCGGCGGCGTCGATATGGCTTGGGGACCGAATGCGCTGTATGGGCATTTTGGTCTGGACCTGACCGGTCCGAATGGCGGCATCCTGCGGATTGACGATATCGAGATCACCGATGTCACAAACATCTATCTGCGCGACATGCTGAGCATCGTCGATGTGCGCGACTACGGTGCAGTGGGCGATGGGGTGACCAATGACTCGGCTGCATTCGAGGCGGCGGATCAGGCGGCAAACGGACGCCGGGTACTGGTGCCGGCGGGGACCTATTTCCTGGCCTCCGGCGCCAGTTTCGTGTCCGAGGTCGAGTTCGAAGGCACTGTCACGATGCCGACCAGTCAGATGCTGCTTCTGACCAAGAATTTCGATCTGCCCAGCTATATTTCGGCATTCGGCAACGAAGAACTGGCGTTCAAGAAGGCGTTTCAGGCGTTGATCAACAACGCGGACCATGAATCGCTGGACATGAAAGGCCGTAAAGTGGCCGTGACCGGCCCCATCGACATGGCGGCGGCTGTTCCAAACCGCGACAGCTATGCCACGCGGCGGGTGATCCGTAACGGTCAGCTGGAAGCCGTATCCTCCTCGGCCTGGAACACCGAAACCTTCACATCGACTGCGACCTACAATGCCAACGATGCCCGGAAGCTGACCAATGTGACCAATATCGCCAACATTCCGGTGGGGGCCCTGGTTCAGGGCAGTGGTGTCGGACGTGAGATTTATGTCCGAAGCAAGAGTGTCGCCGCGGGCGAGATCACGCTGAACGCACCGCTGTATGACGCAGAAGGCACCCAGTCCTATACCTTCCACAGCTTCAAATACATGATTGATTTCACCGGCTTTGCGAAGTTGGAGAAATTCGGCATGGAAGACATCGAATTCCAGTGCAACAACCGTTGCAGTGCCATTCGGCTGGCGGAAAAGGGATCGGTCTTTTCGTTGCAGGACTGCTTCATTTCCAGGCCCAAGGACCGTGGGATCACCTCGATCGGGGGCGGCTGTCAGGGCATGTTGATAGACCGCTGCCAGTTCCTGTCTTCGGAAGACGCGCTGAACGTGACGCAACGCAGTTCGATTGGGGTGAATGTCAACGCCAACGACGTAAAGATCCGAAACTGCCGGGCCACCCGTTTCAAGCATTTCGCGTTGCTGTCGGGGGACAATTCCCTGGTGATTGGCAACCATTTCTTCCAGGGCGACGCGATTGCCAATGGGGTACGCAGTGCCGGGATCGTCGTGGTGGGCACCTATACAAGCTGCACGATTACCGGGAATTACGCGGACAACGCTTACATCGAATGGACGAACGAAACCGACCCCACTCCGGATTACGTGAATGGTTTCTCGTTCAGTTCGATGGTGATTTCGGACAATATCTTCCTCTCAGGAGAAGTGGCCAGTTGGTTCAGCTACATCGTCGTCAAGCCGTATGGGACCGGGCATTTCCTGAACGGGGTGACGATCACCGGCAACAAGTTCCGCAGCATCAACGGGACCATCGACCGGGCTGAGCGTGTCGATACCAGCTTTGCGGATCTTAACTATGAGCGAATGAAGAATGTCACATTCGAAGGCAACACGTTCCACAATGTTCTGGCGGTGACGTCCAGCCCGTTGCGGGTCGAGCATACGCAGAGCACGGCAGCGGCGACCTGGACCGTGCCGACAAGCGGCAGACTGCCGTTCGAAAGCTTTACCCGGAATGTGGATTCTGTGATTGCCATAACGCCGATCACGACCAGCTCGGGATCGCGGCGCTATCTCAGCCCTCATGTCGATCGCCTTCAGGGTACGAACAAGGACTCTGTTCGGTTGAACTGGGGCGAGGCCGTCAAGGGAACGGTCAATTGCATTGTTCGCATGGACAAATAAACACAATGAAAGGTCGCGCTGATGGCGCGGCCTTTTCTAACTGGGTCAGAAAGCCTTCCACAGTCCGATTTTGGCCCCCAGAAACCGTTTGTCGGCTTCCTTGTGTTCGATGCCGAATAGCCAGGTCCGGTCCCCCTTGTCCCGGTAGCGCAAAGAAGGTGTGACGCTCCAGAACAAGGGTTTGCCGTCAATTTTCGAGGTCTCGATCTGCAGCATCGGTTGAAGTCGGCGGGCGCCTGACAGGCCCACAGTTGCGTCGAATTTCATGATCTGCTTGGGGGCGGTGTCGCGGAGCTCGGTTGCCAGATCCAAGGACATCCAGCCGGGGCCAAAGCGGGAGTCGAAACCGCGCCCAAACGACAACGTGACCTTTTGCATGGCGGACCAGCCGGTACTGTCGCTCGAGCCACCAAGTCCAAGTTCCAGCGCAAAACGGTTTTTTCCCGGGGTCCGCGCCAATGGGAACCGCGCAAATACCAGTGTATGCCCGAAGAAGTGCTGGTTCTGGTTCAGATCTACTCCGATGGTCATGTTTTGCGTGAGACCATATTCAGAATAAATGCTGGTCTCATACCCGACCGTGTCATGGGCTTGTCGGGCGGTTGTGGAAACCGACAGGAAGCCCGTGCCCTTTTCCCGAAGCCATGCGCCCGCCGAAACCGGTTCGGAGGTCACGAGGATCATGACAAGAAACCACAGGACAACGTGCATAACCAGCTCCCCTTGCAGAGTGGTCAATCGTGGTTAAGGAATGATTACCGTTGGCCGGGTGCATGCGTCGAAATGCACGGATTTCTGCATTGCGAAAACCTGCCGGACCGATATTCTGCGTTGCAGCGTAAACTGGGGGCCATCATGGGGCACATCATCACCATCGCTCAGCAGAAGGGTGGGGCAGGTAAGACCACGCTGGCGGTCAATCTTGCTGTGACGTTGGCCCGTCTGGGGCATTCGGTTGCCTTGGTCGATATCGATCCCCAAGGCAGCGCCGGTCGGTGGTTCATGACCCGACTGGACCAGTTGCCCGAGCCGGGGATCGAGTTTTCGACCGCTTCGGCCTGGGGGATCAGCTATGAGATCCGCAAGCTGCGCGAACAGTTCGATTTCGTCGTTATCGACACGCCGCCCAAGGCGGACAGCGATTTGCGGCCCGCACTGAGAGCGGCGGATCTGGTGCTGGTGCCAGTGGCCAGTTCTCATCTGGATTTGTGGGCAGTCGAGATGGTTTTGTATTTGGCGGACAGGGAAAGCAAACCGGCGATGATGGTTCTGACCCGCACTCGTTCCGGCACGCGGTTGGCGGCTCAGGTGGCGGAAAAAGCGGGTGAACTGGACGCCTTGCTGGCAAAGTCTTCACTGTCGAACCGGGTGGTCTATGCTGAAACGCTGGGTCAGGGGCTGGCAGCGGTCGAAGCCCCGAAAGGCCCTGCCCATGCGGAATTGCATGCTTTGGTAGATGAGGTTCTGGCCATGCTGCCGGGGGCCGAAACGGCGGTGGCCTAAGGCAGATCTGTAAATTCGGTTTCCTGTCGAGTGCGGTTCGGCTTAGGCTGATCTCAAGGACATGGAGGACCTTATGCCCAGCATCAATAACCGTAACGACTATCAGACGGTCATCACCACCTTCGAAACCACGCCAGGCACCTGCGAAGATCTCATGGACGCTTTGAAATCAGCCTATGCTGAATTCATCTCGAAGCAGCCGGGCTTCGTGGCAGCAGGTTTGCATGTGAACGACGCCCAGACACGTATCGCCAACTATTCGCAATGGAAGCGGCGGGAGGATTTTCAGGCCATGCTGCGCACGCCCGAGATGCGAAAACGGAACCGGGCCATCAATGAGCTTTGCAAGAGCTTTGAGCCGGTTATGTACGAGGTTTCAGCCACATTCGAATAATGTGGCTCCGATCCAAACATCAGAAATTGCATGATTTGGATCAAGGTCAGCTCCTTTCGCGCGGGGCAAAGTATGGTCAACGCGAAAGGAGTGTTTTTCATGTATCATCACATTCTCGTCCCGATTTCGTTTGACGCCGAACGCGACGTGTCCGGTCCGTTGAAACTGGCAAAAATGCTGGCAACTCCGGATGCGGAAATCACCCTTCTGCACGTCGTTGAACATATTCCCGCTTATGCAATCAGCTATATGCCTCCCGAGTACATGAAAGAGGCCCGTACAGCGATCGAGAAGGAATTGCAGGGGCTTGCGGATACGCTGCCCAATGCCAAGGCGCTGGTGATCGAAGGCCATTCGGGTCGGTCGATCCTGGACTGGGCTGACGCCAACAAGCCGGATCTGATCATCATCGCGTCGCACCGCCCGGGGATGCAAGATCTGTTGCTGGGGTCTACTGCGGCTCAGGTTGTGCGCCATGCCGGTTGCGCGGTCCATGTGGTGCGCTGAGATCATCTGACCTGTCTTTACGTCGGGGGCGGAGCGGGCCTCTGAGATCATCAGCCATTTGCAGTTTGGAAAACGGGGCGAACACATCAGCGCCCCGTTCTTGTTTCAAACTGACAAGAGCCAGCCGAACAGGATCACCGGCAGGGTTGCAAAGAACACGCCAAGACCGCGCCAGTTTTTGCTTTGCGCGAAGAGCAGAGCAGGGATCACGCAGAGCGCCACGCCAATGGCTGCCATGGTCAGAAAGCCTTGGCCCATTCCTTGTCCGGCTGAATCTGAGGGTGTCAGCATCACGCTGATCCAGATCCCCGCCAGCAGCAACAACTCTCCAGTTGACAGAAAGTAGATGGCTTTGCGCATGAGGGTCTCCTGTCTGATGGCTTCGTTCGGGACGTTCAGTGCATGCAGCAGATGTCGCCGTGCCGTGCTCGCCGCATCAGCCGGTCGAAATCGCGACCCCGCATCTGGATCAGCGTCTTGTGATCGCCTGCCTCGAACCAGACCTTGTCCAGCCCGGTCAGGCTGTCGTCGATCACGGTCGGCACGTCGTACGCCATGCCCACGGGCGGTGCAGCCCCGAGGTCGCAATCGTCAAACACCTCTTCCATCTCGTCCTCTCGCGCCAGGCCCAGACGACGTTTCATCATCGCTTGCAACGCTGTCAGGTTGACGTGCTGGTTTGACGGCACCACCGCTAGGATCGGCCCTTCTTCCATGTGGATCAGAACCGATTTGGCAAGGTGATCCCCGGGCACGTGCGCAGCTTCGGCGCATTCCATCGCGGTGGCGGCATAGGGGTGGCGGATCATATCATAGGGGAGATCGCGGGCCTCCAGATGATGTTTCAGTCTCGCGGCAATCATGGTGTCCTCCTTCCAGTTGCGCGCATAATTGGACATGCGCGGCCATACGCCCAGAAAGGAACGTCCCCGGATGCGGTTGGTGAACCTCGCAGCGGGGCAGGCGCATCGGGGGCGCCCTTGGTGGGAGGGTTCTTGTAGTGTGCGCCCGATTGCCCGAGTCGGGCAAGACCTCAGACGGTAAGATCCGTAGGGGTCAGGCGATAGGCCTTGCCAAAACCGCCGTTTAACAGACCTTCGGAGGGCGCAAAGCGGACAAAACGGAAATCGGCGAAATCGGCATAGAGTTTGGCCTTCGGCCGAAGTGACAGATAGCGGTCGCGCAGTAGCGTATGGTCCGGGTGATCCCGTTCGACCAAGTCGGCAGTGCAATGCAGTGTCAGACGTGGATGGGTCAATGGGTCACCTTTTTCCCCGGTTCGCCAACCAAAAGGGCGCAGACCGGGTTGGTGTCCAGAGCTTTGGTGTGCATTGAAAGCGTTGAAATCAATGACAACGGCAACCCGGTCTGATCTGTCGCCAACGCGATCCGCGTGACCGAGGGCAAGGCAGAACCCGGTTGCAAAACTGCCAGTGCGGCATGATTGGCCTGGGCCAACAGACTCTGCGCCAGCTCCCGGGCGGCAGTATCAACGGGCTGAAACGGATCTTTCTGAGCCATACTGCGGGCTTAGCATGCAGAGCCGAAGACGCCAAGGCGACCTGTGCGGGATCTGGATCGCAGTACCCTTGAACGAAAAAAGCGGCGCCGATGGCACCGCCTTTTTCTTGCTGGCCAGGGCATCGCCCCTGCTTGCGAGCTGGCTGGATTTGCTCTTGGTTCCTGTATCGTGGCTGGCTGTCTGGCTGGCCGCTAGGCTGGCTGGAGTGGCGTGCTGCAATCAGGTGAGCGTGTCTTGCTTGCTCTTAATTTCTATAACCACGGGTAAGAGATTCGCGGGTAGGTGTAAAGCGGAAAAGTGAATAAAAACATATAGTTGACTGTATTTGTCGGGATTTTGGGCCGAGTGTTTTGATTGGACTTGCTAGCTTGAACCCGGACCCGATGATCGTCGCGCCGAATATCCGGGTGCCGGGGCTTGCACAAACCCAGATGACGTCTCAGGATCACGACATGACGCGTGATGAATTCAACAGCTTTTGTGCCAGCCTCAAGGCCACGACCCATGTTGTGCAATGGGGTAATTCCGATGTGTGGAAAGTGGGGGGGAAGGTGTTTGCCCTTTGTGGGTGGAACGACGGCGATGACGCCTTCACCTTTAAGGCCAGCGAGATTGCATTTGAAGTGCTGCAAAGCGAACCCGGCATCCGCCCCGCGCCGTATCTGGCGTCGCGCGGGATGAAATGGCTTCAGGTTTACGAGGCGCAGGGGATGAGTGATGCGTCGCTGCGTGAGCACATCGTCATGTCCTATGACATGGTGGTGGCCAAGCTGACCAAGAAACTTCGGGCAGAGCTGGGAGTATAGGGCGCAAAAACCGATTTTCCAGAAGTGAAAACCAAGGTGTGCATCCCCATCTTGGGGTGGTAACCAAATGGAGGTGCCTGATGAAATGCCCGATTGATGGAACGCC
Source organism: Paracoccaceae bacterium (assembly GCA_014872875.1). GTDB lineage: Bacteria > Pseudomonadota > Alphaproteobacteria > Rhodobacterales > Rhodobacteraceae > Aliisedimentitalea. Next base: position 72,116 of record WKFI01000011.1, on the reverse strand, counting down.
GCTGGTGATCACCGACCGCAGCGGAGTGGAAATCGACTATTGCCCTGAATGCCGCGGTGTGTGGTTGGACCGGGGCGAACTGGACAAGATCATCGAACGCTCTGCCGCCTTCAGCGCCCCGCCACCCCCGCCGCAACAACAGCGCTATGACGACCGCTCGGACGAGCGTTATCGAAAGAAGAAAAAGCGGGGCAGTTTCTTGGACGACCTGTTCGATTTCTGAATCCGACAGGTGTCAGGACATCTGCGCGCCGGAACAGCTGCGGAACTTCCGCACTTCTGGCGCAGCACCGTCCAGCGGGATCCGGATGACCTGATCTTGGGTAAAGGCCAGCGCAGTTTCGTTGTATTCCAGCCCATCCAGCACGTTGCCAAATCCCGTATCGGCGGCGGTCAGAGCAGTCTGGTCGTCCGACAGCGTGTGCAACGCGGTGGCAATCTCGATCGGTTTGGGCCCGTCAAAGCGCATGGCAAACCACGGGCTTGCCGCCCAGCGGTCGGTCCTGTGCGTAATGGTCAGCGTGTACAGCGGCTGGGCCGGATCATAGGTCAGAAACACATGCGCTGTCTCCATGTCATGGGACAGGGTACAGATTTCTCCAACCGTGGCCTCCCACGCGTAGGCCGGGGGGCAAAGGAGCAGGCTAACAAGAACGGCACGCATGACGGAGAACTAGCCGGGATCGGTCCGCTGGCAAGGCTGCACTCAAAGAAAGCCGGAGACGGTCGCCCAGAGCATCAATGCGGCCGGGGCCAAAGCCAAGCCCAACGCCCAGTTCGGGGCCTTATCCCTGAGCGCCAGGATCAACGCCGGGATGACAAAGATCACAGTAATGCCGATGGCAACGGTCAAGAACCCCAACGCCATGCCCCGCCCAGCCGCATCCATCGACGCCGTGGCCGTGCTGACCCACGCCACGACAAAGAGTACGACATAACCCAAGGAGATCAGAAACACATAGCGAGGCATGCGGGCAGGGTAGGGGATGTAACGGCGGCTGTCCAATGTGTCCAAAGTGTTTGCGTAGCCAGTAAGTAGCGACCAACAGGGGCGGGCGGCCAGCCCTCCCCACCCCGTCGCACCAAAGGTGCGCAGCCTAAGAACGGCACACTTCTAGCGTGACCAAGGGCGTTTTGGCGATGCTGGTAGCCGCTCAATCGGACTTTGGGGTTTGCGGATCAACGTGGAACACAGGCGTTTGGGATGTGACACTCAGAGGTCGGTTGAGACGGTGTTGTTCGTCCTGATTGCCATGAGAAGGGACTAGAAGCAGCTTTGCAAATGATGTTTCAGAAATGGTAGCGTCGGTGACCAGCCAGCCACTTCTGATTAGTAACGGTGATCAAAATACTGCGGATAGCTTTGGTCTGCCTTGCAACTTGGGATGTCCCAGCCAGTTTCAGGAAGAGCAGTTCTAAAATCTCTAATTGCAGTTTCAATTTTGCAGTCGCCATACAAAGAGCAATAGCAGACAATGGTAAAGTGCTGCATGTTTTCTGCGAGCATTTGAGAGGCTGCTTTTTCTTGTAATGTCAATAATCGTTTTGGCTTTTCGTGGTTTACCGGGATTAACGAGTCATGAAACTGGTTTGTGAACGTAAATTTGGGACTTTCGGTTAGACCCATCAAAACGAAGAGTTCAGTCCAATTGCTAATTTCTTGTTTACCGTAGAAGTGTTTCACCCATTTTATTCTTGCTGGCCCCAGACCATTGTTCATTATCGCGACCCTGTAGAAGTGCGTCTCTACGTCCCAGCCTTTGCCGATTGTCACATGTGGTTGCACTGACAATTCGCGCGCTTTTTGAGTTCGAGTCGCTTCCAAGGCCCTTGATGCTTCGGCTCTTTTTGCTTCGGTAATCGTGAACCATACTGACGTCACGCTCACAAGCAGAGCGCAGGCAGCAATAATTGTCTCGGCTTTTTTCATTTACTTCGCTTTGAAAACACTTTTTTCCAAGTTAAGAGAAACTTCGTTGGTCTGCCAAGGCTGACCTACATTTTAACGCTTCCTCCGCTTCACATTTCCACCTCGCTGCCCTGGCCTCCCCGCCGTTGACCGCCCCTTCGACTTCACCGCATCCTCCGAGGCTTTCTCGACCGCCCATTGGCGCGCCATGGGGTCGTCGGCGACGGCGAGGTCCACGGCTTCCAGCCGTTTGATCTCATCCCGCAGGTTGGCGGCTTCTTCGAATTCCAGGTTCTCGGCGGCTTTGCGCATCTGGTCGCGCAGGCCGTCCAGGTGCGCTTCCAGATTGGCGCCGTGCATCGGTTTGTCGATGGTGGCGGTGACGCGGTTCATGTCCACGTCGCCTTCGTAAAGACCGGCCAGAACGTCCTCGACGTTCTTCTTGACCGTCTCGGGCGTGATGCCGTGTTCTTCGTTATAGGCGATCTGCTTGGCGCGGCGGCGGTTGGTTTCCCCCAGCGCGCGCTCCATCGAGCCGGTGACCTTGTCGGCATACATGATCACCCGACCTTCGGCGTTCCGCGCGGCACGGCCGATGGTCTGCACCAGAGAGGTTTCAGAGCGCAGGAAGCCTTCCTTGTCGGCGTCCAGAATGGCGACCAGCCCGCATTCGGGGATGTCGAGACCCTCGCGCAGCAGGTTGATGCCGATCAGCACGTCGAACGCCCCAAGCCGCAGGTCGCGCAGGATTTCGATCCGTTCGATCGTGTCGATGTCCGAATGCATGTAGCGGACCTTGATGCCCTGTTCATGCATGTATTCGGTCAGATCCTCGGCCATGCGTTTGGTGAGCGTGGTGACAAGGGTGCGGAAACCATCGGCGGCGACCTTGCGCACCTCGTCCAGCAGATCGTCCACCTGCATGTCCACCGGGCGGATTTCAACCTCGGGGTCCAGCAGGCCGGTGGGGCGGATCACCTGTTCGGTAAAAACGCCGCCGGATTGTTCGATTTCCCAAGCGGCGGGTGTGGCACTGACAAACACGGACTGAGGCCGCATCGCGTCCCATTCTTCGAACTTCAGCGGGCGGTTGTCCATGCACGAGGGCAGCCGGAACCCATGTTCGGCCAGAGTGAATTTGCGGCGATAGTCGCCCCGGTACATGCCACCGATCTGCGGCACACTGACATGGGATTCGTCCGCAAATACAATGGCATGGTCAGGGATGAACTCGAACAGGGTGGGGGGCGGTTCACCCGGCGCGCGCCCCGTCAGGTAACGCGAATAGTTCTCGATCCCGTTGCAGACGCCGGTGGCCTCGAGCATCTCCAGATCGAAATTGGTACGCTGTTCCAGCCGCTGTGCCTCCAGCAACTTGCCTTCGCCAACCAACTGATCCAGGCGCACCCGCAGCTCTTTCTTGATGCCAATGATGGCCTGCTGCATTGTTGGTTTGGGTGTCACATAGTGCGAATTTGCATAGAGCCGGATTTGGTCGAACGTGTCGGTTTTCTGGCCGGTCAGCGGGTCGAATTCGGTGATCTGTTCCAGTTCTTCGCCAAAGAAGGACAGTTTCCAGGCACGGTCTTCCAGGTGGGCCGGCCAGATTTCCAACACGTCACCGCGTACCCGGAACGACCCCCGTTGGAATGCCTGATCGTTGCGACGGTATTGCTGGGCGACCAGATCGGCGATCACCGCGCGTTGGTCATATTCGTGGCCGGCCTTCAGGTCCTGGGTCATCGCACCATAGGTTTCAACCGAACCGATACCATAGATGCAGGAGACAGAGGCCACGATGATCACGTCATCGCGTTCCAACAGCGCCCGCGTGGCCGAGTGGCGCATGCGGTCGATCTGTTCGTTGATCTGGCTTTCCTTCTCGATATACGTGTCCGAGCGTGCCACGTAGGCTTCGGGCTGGTAGTAGTCGTAGTAGGAGACAAAGTACTCGACTGCGTTTTCGGGGAAAAATCCCTTGAATTCCCCGTAAAGTTGCGCGGCAAGCGTCTTGTTCGGCGCAAGGATGATGGCGGGGCGCTGGGTTTCCTCGATCACTTTGGCCATCGTGAAGGTCTTGCCCGTACCGGTGGCGCCCAGCAGTACCTGATCGCGTTCGCCGTCGTTGACGCCTTGCGACAGTTCGGCAATTGCGGTGGGCTGGTCGCCTGCTGGGGCGAAATCGGTATGCATTACGAACTGTTTGCCGCCTTCCAGCTTGGGGCGGGACCGTACATCCGGTGCTGCGGCATGCATCATCGGCTGAGAGGAATCGGAATGGGCATAGGGCATGGGCAGGCTCCGGTCTGAGCCACAAGAATTGGAGCCTTTGAGGTCGGGTGCAACCCTCAATTCCGTGCCCTGATGACAGTTTTTGACTGGAAGGCCCGTGGCTCCCTGATCTGCTTTGGATCTGGCAGGCGGGAACGCGCTGAAGTCTTGGCCGGATTTCTGGACGGAACGAACGCCGATTTCCGGTGCGCTTTGGCGGAACCGGAAGAAATCGCTTGGCGTGACCTTCGGGGAGCGGAATACTGCCGGTTCGAGCAGCCTGTCCACAAGAAGGGTCAAAACAGTGAAAATCCGTCTTCACATCGGCGTGGCGGCCACGTTCACGGCTTTGACTGCGACCATGTTGGGGCTGGTTGTCTGGTTTCTCTATGTCAGCAACCGTGAACTTGCCCTGACCACGGCGGATTCCGAAATGGTCAAAGCGCGGCAACGTTCGGTCGAAGAGATTTCGCGCATTATTTCGGACACCGGACGAGTGACTGAAACCGTGGCCAGCCTGGTTGCCGCCAACCCGGATACGGTGCAGTCTCCACAGGTGTTGGAGGTGCTGCGCACGCTGATCGAGGGCAATGATCAGTATTATGGCGTTTATTTCGGGCTGCAGGATGGCGCGTTCTATCAGGTTGTTAACCTGTCGGGGGATCTGGCCGTGTTCGGACCCGAGGATGCGGCGATCCCGCCCGGCACCCGGCATGTGTTTCGGGTGCTGGATGGCGTAGAAGAGGCGCGCATGGATGAGCTGTTTTGGCAGAGCGTCCCCGGGCAGATGACGCGGTTTTCGCAGGTGCGGCCCACATTCGATCCGCGCACGCGCCCCTGGTACGAAGGTGCAGTTGCGCAGGGCGGCATCTTCGTTTCGCCCATCTACATCTTTCAAAGCACTGGCCGGCCGGGCGTGACCTTCTCGCGTCAGATTCTGGACGCCGAAGGGCAGGTGATCGGCGTTGCGGGCGTGGACATGACCATGGCCAATCTGGCACGTGTGCTCAATTCTATCCGGATTGGCGAAGAAGGCCTGGTCTTCATGATCGGCGAGGAAGGCGAGTTGCTGTCGTACACCGGCACGCGCAGTTCGGGGGACCGGGTGCGGTTCTTGTCCGAAGACGGCGCCGACCGGCCGGATAATCCTATCGTGGCCCGCGCGGTTGAGATCTGGCACGGAGAGCCGAAACCGTTTTTTCATTTCATGGCGGGACCAGAGGGCCGCGCCTACGTCGGTTCGGTCGCGCGGATCCCTGAATTGTTCGGGGTACAGCCCACACTGGGCTTTGCCGTTCCCGAAGAGGAATTCATCGGGGCGATCAATCGCACCACCCGCCGCATCCTGCAGATCAGTGCATTGGTGCTGGTGCTCGCTGTGTCCGCGACATTGATCATCGCCCGGCTGATGAGCCGGGATCTGCGCAAGGTGACCGAGGAAGCCAACAAGATCCGAAATTTCGACCTGGGTGAAAATCTGCAGCTATCGTCGCGGATCGAAGAGGTTTCGGAGCTCAGCGCCGCAATGGAGAGCATGAAGGCGGGGCTGAACAGCTTTGGCGCTTACGTCCCCAAGGAGCTGGTGCGCAACATCATCTCGACCGGGCGGGCGGTGCAGATTGAAGGGGAAGCGCGAGAAGTCTCGGTGCTTTTTTCTGACCTGCAAGGGTTCACCGCCCGGACTGAAACGATGGATCCTTCGGACCTGATGCCGGCGCTTTCGGAATATTTCGAGGCGATGGAGCATGAAATTTCCGCTCACAAGGGCACGGTGGACAAGTATATCGGCGACGCGATCATGGCCTTGTGGAATGCCCCTTTGACGGATGCAGACCATGCGACACATGCGTGCCGCGCGGCGTTGGCCTGTTTGCAGCGCGAGGCCGCACTGAATGCGCGGCCCCAAGGCTCTCCGCTGCAACCGCTGCATACCCGGTTTGGTTTGCATTGCGGAGAAACCGTGGTTGGAAACGTCGGCTCGCTCTCGCGTATGCAATATACGGCGCTGGGCGCGGCGGTGAACCTTGCTTCACGCGTCGAAGGTTTGAACAAGGCCTATGGCACACGGATTCTTGCAACTCAGCCGGTGGTGCACCGTGCTGCCGACAGCCTGATTTTTCGACAGGTGGATCTGGTTTCCCCCGCTGGCGCCCGCGAACCCACCGCACTGTTTGAACTGGTGGGAGAAGCCGGGACCGCGACCGGCCCCGATGCCGTTCTGTCGGAGGAGTTGGCGCAATGGCAGAGCTGTCTCGCGCTCTATCAGGCAAGCGATTGGTCGCGAGCCCTGGAGCAGTTTCAGGCGCACCACAGCAAAGCTTCGAACCCGTTTCTGGTGCAGGTCTATATCGATCGCTGCGAGCAGTTCGTAAACGCGCCGCCACCACCGGATTGGGATGGGATTTTCCGTTATCAATCGAAATAGATGCACCAAAGTCGCTCCTGGCCTGCGACTGCGAATCCCCTTGCCGCCGTGCGTCCGTCGGGTCATATAAGGTCCAGCCAGAAAGATCGGAGTAACTCCATGCGTGCACGGATTTTCAAGCCTGCCAGAAATGCCATGACCTCGGGCATGGCGAAGACGCGGAAATGGGTTCTGGAATATGCCCCGGCCTCGTCGCGGGAGGTGGATCCGCTTATGGGGTGGACCTCGTCCTCGGACACGCAGACCCAGGTGCGCTTGCGTTTTGACAGCAAGGAAGAGGCACTGGAATATGCCCAAGCCCATGGCATCGATGCGCAAGTGACCGAACCGCATGTGCGCAAACCCAACGTCCGCAACGGAGGCTATGGCGAGAACTTTGCCACCAACCGTCGCGGCCCTTGGACACACTGAACTCTGATGATCCAAATCCTGCGTGCTGATCCCGCCAGCCCCGAGATCCAACCGATTATCGAAGCGCACTTGGCCCACAGCTGGGATGCGGCCCCGCAGACCAGCAATCACACCATGGGGGCCGAGGATCTGAAGGACCCCGCGATACGGTTCTGGGCGCTCTATGATGGCGAAACCCCGTTGGGCTGTGGCGCACTCAAGACACTCCCGGATGGAACGGCCGAGGTGAAGTCAGTTCATGTGCTGGAAACGGCTCGCGGGCGTGGCCTCGCCCGCAAGATGATGGATTTTCTGGCAGAACAGGCCCGGTTCGACGGAATTTCGGCACTTGTGCTGGAAACCGGCTCTGATCTGTTGCCCGAGTATTTGGCCGCCAGAAAGCTTTATGAAGCGTTGGGGTATGACTATGTCGGCCCGATCTATGGCTATGATCCCGATCCCAATAGCGCCTTCATGCGGTTGGGGCTTGATCCTGCCCGCTAAAGTAAGCAAGAAAGCGGCAAGCGGTCCCTTAGCTCAACTGGATAGAGCAGCTGACTTCTAATCAGCAGGTTGAGGGTTCGAGTCCTTCAGGGATCGCCATTTACTCCTCTCTCGCTGCACCAAATGGATGAACCGGGCTGTTGTCAGAAAATGCTCGATCCTCTAGCCTGTTTTGCATAATGGCCGGCAAGATCGGCGCTCGGGCATTTGCGACCTGTGCGTCAGATTTCAACCGCGGCCAAAACATTGGATAGAGCAGTTCATTGATGAGCAGTGTCAGTGCTATGGGGACCTCAGGGCCCAGAGATGCGATTATCGGGCATACCGGATTTGTCGGCGGCAATCTGGTCGCGCAGCACGCGTTTTCCGGTCAGTTCAACAGCCGCAACATGGATGACTCGGCGGGACAGCGTTTCGGTACTGTGGTCTGTGCGGCCGCGCCGGGATCGATGTTCGAAGCCAACCGGTTTCCCGACCGCGACGCCGCGCAGATCGACGCGTTGTGCGGGGCATTGGCCCGGATCAAGGCTGAGCGGTTTGTCCTGATCTCCTCGATAGCCGTACTGGAGAGCTTTGACGGGCAGGACGTCGAAGGCGCCGAGCGGTTTCAGACCGATATTGCATATGGTCGCAATCGGCGCCGGTTGGAGGAATTCTGTGCCGAGACCTTTGCCCGTTGTCTGATCCTGCGCCTGCCGGCTCTGTTTGGAGAGGGGCTGAAAAAGAACTTCCTGTTCGACCTGCTGAACCCAATGCCCACGATGCTGAGCGCGGACAAGATGGCAGTGGCTTTGGATAACTTAACAACTGATCTCAAGGATCACCTGCGTGCGATCTACGCGTTGAATGAAGCAAACGGGATGTATGTGGTGGATCGCGCAGGATTGGCGGCCGGTGGCAAACGGTCGGAACTGGAACAGGGATTGGCTGGGCTCAACCTCACCGCTGTGCAGTTCACCCATCCCGACAGCAGGTTTCAATATTATCGGTTGGACCGTTTGTGGGCGGATGTAGAAACGGCCTATGAACATGACCTCGATGTGCTTCACTTGGCTACAGAACCGTTGCTCGCAGCTCGGATTCATGAAGCGGTCACCGGCAGGACAATGCCCGAAACGGCTGCGCGGGTGCATCGCGAAGACATGCACAGCCGCCACGCCGAATTGTGGGGACGCACCGGCCCATATTTGGAAAGTGCGGATCAGGTTCTGGATCGGCTTGCTGGCTTTGCCCGGGCACAGCGGAGGGCGTCATGATCTTTGCCGCGTCGAACATTGCCTGGCCTTATGAACGCCGGTTCGAAGCTTACGAGTTGATGGCGCAGGCCGGGGTGTCCGGTTTGGAGATCGGCCCGCCGTTGTTCTTTGCAGATGCAGAGGATCCCTTTGCGCCCGACGCGACGTCTGTCAATCGCGCAATGGGTGAGATGCAGCAGGCAGGGCTGACCCTGGTATCCATGCAATCGCTTCTCTACGGCGTTGAGGGCGCGGCCCTGTTCGAGGGCGCGGAGCCCTTGGCCCGGTTGGAGCGGGGACTTGAACGGGTGATTGACCTCGCGGGAGAGATTGGGGTGCCGAACCTTGTTTTCGGCTCGCCCCGTCAGAGGGTCGTTCCTGACGATATGGAGATGGAAGCGGCCTTGGACCACGCTGCCGATCTTTTCGCGCGGCTGGGTGCGCGGGCGCAAGCGGCCGGAACGGTCCTTGCTATCGAAGCCAACCCGGCTCTCTACGGCACCAATTTTCTTACCGACGCCTTCAGCGCCCTGGCCTTGGTTCAGCGGATCGATCATCCGGGTATTCGCTTCATCCTTGATCTGGGTGAACGTCATGTGAATGAAGGGATGCAGGACCTGCCTGACCTGCTGGATCAAGCCGGGCCGTACTTGTCGCATATACATGTCAGCGAACCGCATTTGGCACCTGCTCCGGCGGATGCCGATCAGTTTGCAACGGTTTTGCAGAGTTTGACGCAGGCGGGGTATTCCGGCGCGGTGTCGATCGAGATGTTGGCCGGGAAACCGGACCCGATCCCGGTCCTAGGCGGGGCGTTGGATCGTTTGACTGCGGCCCGCAAACTGGTTCAGGGAACAGCATGAGCGGCCGTGTGGTGGAGACGGCTCAGACGCCTTCGGTGCCCGCCCGCCGCGATGACCTTTTGGTTTCCGTCTGCTTCAGTGATCTGCCGCCGGGCGATGCGGCTGCTCCGGCCCTCAAATCTGTCGCGGCCTTTCTGGAGGCCAATTACAGATATTGGGAGATCCTGATTGTTTTTGCCGCGTCGAACCATCCGATCGCGGATGCGTCCCGGTTCGGCGTTTCCAATTTGCGGCAACTGACGGCGCGGGCCGGTACTTCGGCTTATCGGGCGCGGGTTATCGGAGCGGCCGAAGCCATCGGGGACGTCGTGGTCCTCACTACCCCGGCCGAGGTCGGCGCGCTGGACCTGGTCAGCATGATCGACACCGCTTTTTCCGAGGCAACAATTGTAAGTGGACGCAGGGGGAAGGCAACTTTGTTCGATCCTGCGTTGAGGGCCGTGGGGGCAGCGGGCGGGTTTCGGGTCAGCACGGCGGACATGCAGACTGTCGCCTACCCGCGCACATTGCTGAACGTTTTGTTGGCGCACCCGGACCGCGAATTGGCCTTGCGCTTTGCCCCCCGTGATGCGGCGCTGCCGGTCGCGGTCCTGCAGGGTCAGGAGGAAGTACAGGCCCGATCCATCCGGGATCTGGGGCGCCGACTGAACCTTATGCAGAAGCTGATGGTTGCGGTGGCGCCCCGCGTACTGAGCGGCATCGCGCTGTTGTCGGGTTTGGTCTTTATCTCGGCCGTGCTCTATGCGTTCTATGCGCTGTGGGTCTGGCTGTTTCTGGATAATGTGCAGCCCGGCTGGTTCACCACCTCGATGGTGCTGTCGCTGACCGCAGCGTTTCTGGCAACGGCGATCTTTGGGCTGTCGGTGGGAATGCAAAAGGTGATCGACCTGCTGTCGCCGGACAGTGATCACGGCATTTTGGACGAACACAGCACCGTCGATCTTTTCAGTGAGGTCATGCAGGAGCTGAATGTCGAACTGGACAGCGCTTCGGGGGCGAGTGGGCAGATCCCGCCCGAGATTGAACGGACCCGGTGATGACACAAGGATCGCACGACTGTGATGTCTTGATCGTAGGGGGAGGGTTCTTCGGCGCCAGTTTGGCCTTGTTCCTAAGTTCTGTGACATCGCGAATTACTGTCGTCGAATCTGGCGCAGACATCCTGACAAGGGCCAGCCGGGTCAATCAGGCGCGGATTCACACGGGCTTTCATTATCCTCGCAGCATGTTGACGGCTGCCAAATCCATGGTCTTGCACCGCCGATTTGCCGAGGACTTCCCCGAGGCGGTGGTGGACGATTTCCGGATGCTCTACGCTGTTTCTCGTCGCAACTCCAGAGTCACTGCAGGCCGGTTCTGGCGTATGTTTCACGATCTGGGTGCTCGTATTTCTCCAGCAAACGCCGGGCAGGCGGCCCTGTTCGATCCCGAAATGACCGAAGCGGTGTTCGAATGCGATGAGTTCGCCTTTGACTATTCGGTTCTGCAGCGCCTGCTGCGGCAACGGTTGGAGGCGCAGTGCGTCGACTTGCGATTGAACACCTCGGTCTCCGAGTTGCAGGAGGCTGCCGATAGCGTTCACGTCACATTGTCCGATGGCTCGCATCTTCGGGCGGGGGCCGTGTTCAACGTGACGTATTCCAATGTGAACCGTTTGCTGGAAACCGCCGGGATCCCCGCTGCGCAGTTGAAACATGAGCTGGCCGAGATAGCCCTGGTGCAACCGCCGCCAGAACTGGCCGGGCTGGCGGTGACCATGATGGATGGCCCGTTTTTTTCACTGATGCCTTATCCGGCGGAAAACCTCTATTCCCTGACCCATGTCCGCTATACCCCGCATCTGAGCTGGCCGTGTGCTTCAACAGGGCCCGACCCGGGGGCTGTGGCGGCGCGGTTTGAGGGAGGCAGCAAGGCGCAGTTCATGCAGCGGGATGCCAGCCGGTACATGCCGTGTCTGAGCGATCTGGACATTCGCCGATCCCTCTATGAGGTGAAAACCGTCTTGATGAAGAACGAACAGGATGATGGGCGCCCTATCCTGTTTCACCGCTACCCTTCAAACAGCCAGATCATGACCGTGCTGGGGGGCAAGATCGACAACATATATGATCTGTTCGATCTGGTTCGGACCAGCGACCCTTCATGGCGACAGGCAGATCTGCGACACCTAGTCGGTGAGGCACGGGCATGAGCGCCACTGTCGGAGAGCTGGTGCGCTTTGCCGTTGTTGCGTTGGCTGGGCTGGTCGTGGATATCGCCGTTGCTTGGAGTTTGGCGGTGCCGTTCGGGTTCGACCTGGTACTGGCTGCGACCATTGGCTTTTCTTGTGGCGCGGCGGTGAACTATGTCCTGCACGAAGTCTGGACCTTTCAGCAGGGTGCCCGCCAAGTATCCGCCTTCCGCGCCGCGCGGTATCTGGGGGCATTGGGCGTTACACTTGTCGCCCGATTAACGGCCGTGGCAGTTCTGTCCTGGCTCCTGAAGGCAGAAGGACAGGAACTCGTGATCCTGATCGGCGCGACGGGCGTGTCGTTCTTTGTGAATTATGCTGTCAGCAAGCTGTTTGTATTTCGCTCGGTCAGCCTGCCGGGCGCAGCGGAAGACGCAGCAAGAGAGGACCAAGATGACCGATGACCGATCCGCGGACGGGAAAGCGTCCGATCCTGCAACCTGGCAGGTGCCCAGCCACGAGGTCGCGGTCTTCGCCGACAAGGGTCACGCGCACGCGCTGGTGATTCCTGTGATCAACGAAGGCGACCGGATCCGCGCGCAGTTGTTGCGTGTGCAGGCGGCCGAACTGGCGGTTGACGTGATCGTCGCGGATGGAGGATCCAACGACGGCTCTCTGGATGCCGGGTTTCTGCGCCAGGCCGGTGTTCGGGCCCTGTTGACCAAAACCGGACCCGGACGTCTGTCAGCGCAGCTGCGGATGGCGTACGCTTGGTGTCTGGATCAGGGCTATGACGGGATCGTCACCATCGACGGAAACGGCAAGGACGGGGTGGAGGCGGTGACGCTGTTTCTGAGCCGATTGGCCGAGGGTTATGACTATGTACAGGGGTCCCGGTACATGGCGGGCGGAGTGGCGGAAAATACGCCACTGGAGCGCACGATCGGCAATCGACTGATCCATTCGCCGATGCTGAGCTTGTCGGGGCGCAACTGGCTCAGCGATACCACAAACGGGTTCCGGGCTTATTCTGCCCGCTACCTGCGGCACCCTCAGGTGCAGCCCTTCCGCGATCTGTTCCAGAATTATGAACTGCTGTTCTATCTGACTGTCCGGGCCGGGCAATTGGGCTTGAAGGTGGGGCAGGTGCCAGTGCGTCGATCTTATCCCGAGGGACAGCCGACGCCGACCAAGATTTCTGGCTTTCGGGGCAAGGCTGATCTGCTGTCTCAGACCATCGGGGCGGCGCTGGGGAGGTACAGGCCATGACGGGGACACCCGCGGTTCGAAACCAAGCCAAGAAACTGGGTTTTCTGGGCCTCTGCGTGCTGATCATCGCGGCTTTTGCCGCGCTTGCCATGTTGAACCTGCGTGAACCCTGGTCGGACGAAGCAATGCTGGCGTTCAACTTTGTTGGACAGGATGCCCCGGTTTTGCAGCCTCTGCCTTTCTATGAACAGGCCGCACCAATTGGATATGTGCTCTTGGTTCGCTCTGCCACCGCAGGGCTTGATGCTCTGGCCGCGTTCGAGGCGATGCGCGTGCTGAGCCTTGGCGCATTCTGTCTGGGTCTGATGGCGCTGAGCACCAGTTTTGTTCCGCGTCGCAATTGGGTCGCTGCAGCTTTGTTCTTTGGCGTCGTTTTTGCGAACCCTTGGTTTTGGCAGTATGCGGTTGAAATAAAGCACTATTCATTCGAGTTTCTGGCAACATCCCTGATTGTGTTGTCCGGGCGCAAACTGGCCTTGTCCCGACGTCCTGGTGCGGCAGTGTTGTATCTGGTCATCTGTGCGGTGGCCCCGGTCTTTGCTTTCACTTCCCCGCTGGTGGTGGTCGCCACGGGACTGGCCATTCTGACCTATCGCCTGGTCATCCGTCGCGGTCCGGTTGCCGAAGAGGGTTTCGAAAGCGATCTTCGCCGTGTGGTGCTGGTCACCGGGCTCGCAGTGATTGTTGCCGCGGCGTTTCACGTCCTGATCAATCGGGGACTGGTGCAGTACCAGTTGGCGGCCTACCAGCCATTCTATTCCAGCGGCCTGGTCGATCCGGGCGGGTCGATGACCGAGAATATCAAGATTCTGACACGGCTGCCCGAATATCTCCTGCAGCCATTGGGGCAGGAACAGATCCGGTTATGGATGGTGGGGACGTTCGCGGATGGCTTTGCGCTTTATGCTGCGATTGCCCTTGGAAGTTTTGCGGTCTTGCTGCTCATTCTGTTGCTGTCGTTTCGGAGCGCGCCCTTTGTCGGTCTCGTCACAGTGATAGTTTTGGTTTTGGCCGGGGTGCTGAATATCCTAGGGATGCTGGCCTTTTCGGCCTACCGGCATTTCTTTTTCCTCAGCCCGTTGGTGCTGCTGCTGGCAGCGTTTGCAGGGGAGCGGGTGGTGGGATGGATCGCTCGCCGGCTGCCGTCTGATCGCCAGCGCATGGTCGGTTTGGCGGGGCTGGTTGCGTTGGTTGTTGTGGCAAGTGTTGGAGCCTGGAATGCGGTCCATCGCCGTTCGCCCGAACTTCTGCCGGTGATCGATGAGATCACGGCGGCGGATCTGTCGGCGCCGGTCTGGCTGTACCCAAGTTTGCAACCCATGACATTGATGGTAGCCCCCGCAGACTGGGAGCTGTTGGGTGTGCTGGACAACCGGTCGGGTGAGGTTGCGTGGACGGATCGCCACCTTCTTGCAGCGGCGGAACCTTCCGAGCCTCAGCCCAAATTTCTGCCCCTGATCGATCAGGTCGCGGATCACACAGGCCCGGTCTGGCTGATTTTTCCCATCGTGCCGGGACTGGACATGGAGGCATATGTCGCACGCGTGCAGGACGGCGAAAGACACTGCACCTTGCGGTTGGAAACAAACGGGACGCAGCTGTTTTTCTGCCAGTGAAAAGCAACCCGTTTGACCGAAAATCACCAAGACCTGGCCGGGATTTGAAAGCACAACCGGCCCAAGACCCCCATTTATGGATCAAGAGTTGATGAGGCATTCTTCCTCGGGGGAGGTTCCCGATGTCCGTGCTTCAGCCTTGATGTGAAGGGAATTGGTGACTGAATGATTGATACACTTGCTGTGCTACTGGGACTATTGGCTGTCGGCTTTCTTTTTGCGTTGCCCGCATTTGTTGCGGCCTCCAGCGGTCGTAGCTGGCTGTTCTGGGGGATTGCCAGCGTGTTGGTAACGCCGTTTCTTGCCCTGTTTGCCTTGGCCTTGCTGGGGGCTCCGCCAGAATTGGCGGGCCGCGACATCCCACCGGACGCGGGGCAGGCGTGACTTGTGCCGCTCAGCCCTGTTTGGGGGTGTAGCTTGACAGAAAGGTCCGCAATTCGTTCTGGTCAATCGGTTTGTAGATCAGCGATACACCGGATTGCGAACAAAACTCGGACAGCCCACTGCCCCTGTTGGCCGTGATTATGCAGGCCGGTATTTCGCCGAAACGGTCCGTTAGTACCTGTAACGCATCGGTCCCCAAGGCCCCGTCATTAAGCTGATAATCCGCAATAATTGCATCGGGGGTGATGTCGACCTCTTCCAGAAGGGCGACGGCTTCGTCCAGGCTTTCGCACGCAAAGACATCCAGCCCCCAGCCTTCCAGCGTGATCGTCATTGCGCTGCGCAAGTCCGCGTCGTTTTCCAGCAACAGCACGATGGCGTGGTCCAGAGTATAGGCTGGACCGCGGGGACGGGAAACGGGGGACGCACCGCCCGTAGCCACAAGCGGCAGTTCGACCGTGAACCGCGTGCCGCGACCGGGATGCGAATCCAGGTGCAGCGGATGGTTCAATAACCGGCAGGCTCGATCGACGATGGCAAGGCCCAGCCCCATGCCTTCACTGGGGCTGGCCAGTGCATCTAGGCGATGAAACTCTGCAAAGACATCTTCCTGGTGGTCTTCGGGAATACCGGGGCCAGTGTCCCAGACCTCGACACGCAGGGCACCGCCCAGACGACGTGCGCCAATCAGAACCCGGCCGCGGGGGGTATATCGGATGGCGTTCGAAAGCAGGTTCTGCAAAATGCGACGCAAGAAGGTCGCGTCACTACGCACCACGGCGCTGGTTGGTACGACCTTGAACTTCAACCCTTTCTGGGCGGCAAGAGGCGCCAGATCATCGCTCAGTTGACCCATCAGCAAGTTCATGGGCACGTCCGACAAATGCACCGCCGCCTGTCCGCTGTCCAACTTCGAGATGTCGAGAAGTGCATCCAGAATGTTCTCGACGCTGCCAAGTGCATTGGTCGCCTTGGCCAGACGTTCCTGCAGTTCCGGTGTGGTCAACTCGGCCTCCAGTGACGAGACATAGAGTTTCGCCGCAGAGAGGGGTTGCAATAGATCATGGCTGGCCGCGGCTACGAAGCGGGACTTCGAGGCATTGGCCCGTTCCGCCTCGGCCAGCGCATCTTCCAGCTCCAGCGTTCGCTCCATCACCCGCCGTTCCAGAGTTTCGTTGACCTGGGTCATCGCCCGAACGGCGGCCTTTTCGGCGGAGATATCGGTAAAGGAGATCACAAAACCCTGGTCCGGCATCTGCTGGGCAAACACCGCCAAAGTATGATCCAGCCCAAGCGTGATTTCGAAGGACAGGGCACCGCGCCGTTGTGGACCGGAAACCCAGTCCCGCACCCGGATCGGGGTTGCGGCATCGGGGAACGCGGCCTGTTTTTCAACCCATTTGAACAGGCTGGCAAAGGAGTTGCCGATTTGCAGGCGCCCAATAGGCAGGGAAAGAAGCTCGCTGATCCGGCGGTTCCACCCGGCCAGGCGGTTTTTCCGATCAAAGATACAGACGCCTTGATCCAGGTGGTCCAATGTCGCGCGGATCAGGCGGGCCTGATCATCCAGCAGGCGTTCGCGCTCCTGCCGCTCAAGCCGCATCATGTCGGTCACATCGGTTTGCAGAACCACGGTGCCGCCGTCACCGGTCCTGTGTTCGCTGACCTGAAGCCAGCGATCCCCGGCCATGCGGGCGTTGAAGACGACGTGATTGTCCTTGTGACGACGCAGGCGGCGGTCGGCCCATTGCTCCGGACCTTCGCCTGCAGGAAGGTCCAGGAAAGGGCTTTTCGACACCAGATCCACATATTCGGAAAAGGTCAGCCCCGGTTTGAACAGGTGATACACATCCCGCATGTGCTTGCCAAAGCGGCTGTTGCACATGACCAGTTCGTCCTGTGCATTGAAGAGCGCAAAGCCTTCTTGCACGGTTTCGATGGCGTTGAACAGGTTGGCGCGCGCAGCTTCGGTTTCGGCATTGGCTTGTGCCAGCTTGGCGTTTGACAGGTTCAGCAGGTCCAGCGTGCGTTCGAGATCGCGGGTTCGGGTGCGAACCTCTTCCTCCAGCATTGCGGCCCGTTCGAACTGGGCATAAGCCACACCTGCATCGGCGCTGTTCTGTTCGACCCGACGCATCAGGGTTTCGGTGATCTTGAGCAGTTTCTCATTCTGCCGTTCAAGACTGTCGCTGGGGTCGATCAGATTGTATGGCATCGGTCTAACGGTCTTCTTCCGGCGGATAAATCGCGACGCCGGTCAGGGTTTGGTTCACGTGCATCGAATTGACCTGTTCGCCATAGGTCGAAAACCCGACCACCCGGTTGTCGGCCAGAATGCGAGAGATCTCTCCGGTTCGTTGTTTCTGTTCGGATTCGACCCGCCTCAGGATGCAGTCGCAGCCCAGGATCATGTCCGGAGTGCCATAGCTGCGCAGCCGGCTCATCTCGGCCTCCAGATGGGTGACCATGTCGTCGGGTTCGGCGAGTGTCAGAACCACGCCTTCGTCAATGGCTGAAAAGAACACCAGATCCCCGTTCGGAGCGACCTGTTGGATGGCGCGGACGTGATGCTGATCTCCGATCCGAACCACAACGGGATGCGCAGCAAAGGTAAACGTGGTCAGCTGTTCGGGGTCCTTGCCAAGGATACGGGCATATTCGCGGGCTGCCGGTTCGGCGTTGATCTCGCAGACAATCCGCCGCGCAGGATCGGCACCGGTAACAACCATGCGTTTTTCCGTCGGCACCAGATGGTCGGCCTTGAAGACCTTGATCGGACAGCAGGAGCGCACCTGAACCAGAACAGCCGCGTTCGACAGCACATGTTGATCGTGCATCACATACGTGCTCTCGAACAGGTTGCCATCCCCGGCCGAGCCGCCGAACAGGGGGACATTGCCAAGCCCCAACGCCAATTGTGAGGTCAGTTCATCCTCGCGCAGTGACAACCCGTCCACCAGCAGCAGGGCGAACTCCGACCCCCAATCCGGCGTTTCCCACGCCATCTGGTTCCGATTGCGGATCATTCGGTCGATGATTGGCTGAGCCTGAAACTCTGTTAGATCCTCGATCAGTATGGTGCGCGTCTGAAAATGGCTGCTCGGAAGGCCGATGGCAACAATCTCATCCTCGGAATAGCCGTGTTCGGATAACTCTCCAGCGGTGGTGCAGCCGATGACATGCGCCGGGGCAAAAGCTTCGGTCGCTTCGGCGAGAACCTTGTTCAGATCGCTGTTGGGGGACATGAACAGGATGACAAGATCCAAGCCCTCAGATCCCATGTCACGGACCAGCCTTTCAACTGCCGAGTCATCGTGGCAATCGGCAAACGCAGTGCGGACAATCTGACCATGCCTCACGGGCAGGCCCGCCATATCGCGGATCCGGTTCATCTGCGTTCCTCCCTCTTCCCCGGGAGTATCCTAGAACCCGGGGTCGGGATTTCGCAACGCAATTCGACCTGTAAGGATCAGGGCGCCTAGAACCCGCCGTCCTTGGCAATCAGGACGGCTTGTGTTCGGCTTTGTACACCCAGTTTGCGCATGATCGCCGTTACATGAGCCTTGACCGTGGTTTCAGCGATCGACAGGTCATAGGCGATTTGCTTGTTCAACTTGCCTTCGCAAATCAGCCGCAGGATTTTGGCCTGCTGATTGGTCAATGAGGCCAGCCTTTGGGCGCCGTCCTGCAGGGCGGAGTTGTCCTCGGCCAGCAGAACAAAGCCGGGTGGTACGAATTGTTCACCACGCCGTAGCGCGTCGAAGGCGCTCTGGAACACCTCACGTGGGCTGTGCTTGGGGACAAACCCCATGGCGCCGGCGTGCAAGACGCTGCTTATGATCCGGTTGTCTGCCATCGAGGAGATCACGATGATCGGGGCACAGGTTGCCTTGCGCAGGCGGGCCAAACCTTCCAGTCCGTTGACATCCGGCAGGTTCAGATCCAGCAGGATCAGATCTGGCGCCTTGTCCAACTCCTCCATCGCGTCGCTCAGGCAGCTGGCCGTCGTGATGTCGCGAATGCCGGTCGCAGCCCGCAAAGTCATTGAAAGTGCGTCGCAAAAAAGTGGGTGGTCATCCACGATCAAGGCTTGGTTGCAGGGGCCGGTTTGCGGGGTCTGAGCAGTTGATGGCATCTGGGCCCTCCTTGTTCTCAATAGTAGCAAAGCAAAAGGAGAGGGCAAATCAATGCGATGGTCGTATGGGCGATTGCCTTGCGTCAGGATGCAGGGGACAAGGCCTGGCCGGGAAAGTCCCATTCATCCATGGTTTTTCGGCAATGGCGTGAAAACGCTTCGATCACGGCGGCATTGCGAGCTTCGCGGACCATCACAAGGCCGATTTCCATCGCAATGACGGGCCCGTTCAACGGGATGAAGCGCAGCTTTTGCCCGTCTGGAGACAAGTCATTTCGTGGCCGGATATTGACGATGGAATACCCGAAATCATTTGCAACCAGCGCTCGCAGCACTTCCATGTCCTTGGTGCGTTCGACGATGTTGGGGCGGTGACCGGTCAAACGAAAGAACGACATGAAGTATTCGCTGCTGATCGGCAGATCCAGCAGGATCATCGGGTGTTCGGCCAGTTCTTCGACCGACACGACGGTCTTCTTTGCCAACGGGTGGTTCTGGCTGAGCACGGCATAGGTGGGCAGGGTACGCAACGGCACGAATTCCAGATCCTGCGGCAGATGCATGTCATAGGTCAGCGCCACATCGACCTCACCGCGGCGGAGTTGTTCGAAGATCTCCATCTGGTTCAGCTCGAACTGACGCAACTGCACGTCGGGATAGCGTTGCGAAAACCCGCGCCGCAGCGCCGGCACAAGCAGCTGCGCAAAGGTCAGCAGGCAAGCCACGTTCAGCGGCCCCTGAACACTGCCAGAGATGTCACCTGCCAATCGGTTGAGCGCCTGCGCTTCGCTGAGCACCTGCTTTGCCTGCACAAGGAATTGACGCCCGGACTGGGTCAAGGACAGGCCCTGTGCATGCTTACGCACAAAAAGCGGCAGACCCATTTCCTTTTGCAGTTGCGATAGCGCGGCCGAGATCGTCGGGGCAGTCACGTTGACCTTGTCACTTGCCCCCGCGATCGAGCCGCATTCGCCGACGGCCACGAAGTATTCAAGCTGTCTGAGAGTGAAGCGCAGTGTCATTCACTGACTATCCTGCGCTTTTCGGGGGCCTGCAAGCCCCCGAAAGACAACTGCCGGCCGATCATTCCGCGGCCAGATCCTGCAGCTGATCCCGTTCGGCCAGCCAAGCTTGGAAGTCGCGAATGGTGCCTTCCAGATCGTCGCTGGCAAGCGGACCGGAGACGGCGTGATCAGAGTTCAGCGCAACCTGCATCCGCTCCAGCTTTTCGCGGTCTTCTCGATTGACCTCGGACCACAGCGCAATCCGGCTCTGTATCGTTTCTTCGTCAAGATCGTCGCCATGCACGGACATGGTCCATTTCACCCGGATCCGGTCCACACTGAGCGGGAAGATCGAGATCGAAACCAGCAGGCTTGCGGCCTGGCTGGTGATCTGGGTCGGGAACACCGCGAACAGGGTCGATCGGTTGCGTTCTGCATCGCTGAGCCCAGCGGCACCATGTCCACGGGACTCGATGCCATCAGGATAATTGGCGCAATAGGAGGTGAAGCCCGGCCCGGAAACTGCCTTGCGCGCCAGGCCCGTAGGCGTATAGCCATGCAGGGTCTGCGGATGCACCACGGACAGGTGGTAGCCTTCCATGAAGTTCTCGACCAGACATTTCCAGTTGGTGTGCCAGATCTCCTCGGCCACGTGGACAACGCGGAAGTTTTCGGGTTCGTAATTCTGCAACAAGGCATCCAGCTCGCCTGATCCGTCGGTGAACGGAGCGGCCGCCGGATCCAGATTGGCATAAATGAAACCGTTCCAGACGACGCTGTTGAAACTGTGAAGTTTGCAGGACTTCGCATCGAACCCGGCATTGTCCATCCTGGCCGCCCGCAGCAAAGCACCGTCACGACCATAGGCCCAGGCGTGATACGAGCATACAAACCGCTTAACCTTGCCCTTGCCTTCGGTCAGCGGCATCCCGCGGTGGCGGCATACATTGGCCAGCACCCGGATCTGGTTGTCATCGCCGCGGACCACGATCAGCGGTTCTTTGAACAGCTGAACAGTAAAGTAGTCGCCGGGTTCCGGAATCTCGTCTGCGCGGCCCAGGCTATGCCAGCCCTGCTTCAGGACGGTCTGAACCTCCCAGTCGAAATAATCGGGATCGGTATAGAACCGTCCCGGCATCGTCATCGGTCGATCCGCTGGCAAGCTGGTGACCGACTGCAATTCCTGGCGAATATGTGTGATCTGGCTCATTCTGGCTTGCTCCGCAGGATCAACATGTTTCGTTTTGCTCCGTTACAAAGTTGGGTTCCAACCGGTACCCGTTGGTGGTGCGGGCGTCTTCTTTGGGTCGAAAACAATCTCTGATGTTCCGGGGGCCGTCAGCCCCCCAACTTTGAACGGGGTTACGGGGAGGCCAAGAGGCCGCCCCTATGTGCATTCATGCACGGCTCTCATCGATCTTGGCCATCAGGTACTGAGCAAAATCATAGTTTGGGCGCTCGAGATGGCTCAGGTGTCCAGGTTCGGCAGCGTTCGAGCTGAGACCACGGTACACTTTTTCGGTACAGCCGCGATCCTCGACATTCACGTCGTCCAGAAGTGTCTTCAGGTCCTTGAAGTTCTGCTGGGCGTCGGCGTCGTCCTTGTAATCGTCCGACATGCCGCCGCCAAAGCGGATGTGCACCTTACCTGGGCTGACCGGATGCAGTGACAGATACCAGAAATAGCCCGGTGTCAGCGTGATCAGCAGCGACGGATAGATTGACAGCAGGAAAGTCGTTTTGCGTTCGTCACCCTTCAGCCGGTCATTGCTGGGGTGCGCCATCGCAATGCGCAGAGAATCGTCCTTGAGGATCGTGTGATAGTTGAAGGCGGGCAGACCCGGCGGGCAGACCATGTCCTCCAGACGGCTGAGACCACCGATGGTTCCGGCATGGCAGACGGGGAGGTGGTAGCTTTCCATGAAGTTCTCGGCCAGGACCTTCCAGTTGGTGTCCCAGACATGCTCTTCATAAAAGGCTTCGGTATAATTGGTCATGTCATAGCCCGCGATCATGTCTTCGACTTCGCGCAGCTGTTCGGCCACGGGCGGGGCATCGTTGTTCAACGTGACAAAGACCCAGCCCAGCCATTCTTCGCACCGGATCTTGGGGAGCGTATAGCTGTCCTTGCAGAAGCCTTCGTTCAGGGTCATGGCCGGCGCGCCGCGCAGCGACCCGTCCAGGTTATAGGTCCAAGCGTGGTAGGGGCAGACAATGGAGCGTGCCTTACCGCGGCCGTGCAGCAGTGTGGACATGCGGTGCAGGCAGACATTCGACAACGCACGCAGAGTTCCGTCCCGGTCGCGAATCACGAGGATCGGCTGGTTGGCCAGATCGCAGGTGGTATAGGAACCCGGCTCGGCCAATGCGTCGGCGCGGCCGACGCAATACCAGTCCTTGGCGAAAATGTTGTTCAACTCCTCCTGCATGAATTCTTCGGAGGTGTAGACTTCCGGTGGCATCGCACGCGCCTGTTCAAAGGGAACAGACGTGTTCTGCCGTAGAGCTGCTACTGGGTCGATCATGTCTTTGGCCACTTTCAGTGTCTCCTTGGTCAAAGCCGTATTCGCAAATGGGAACTTATGACGGATCCATTCAAGGCGTTTCGGATGGGATGCCTTGTTCGGAATACTGTTCGCGCGTCCAGCCCCCTGTTCCGCGGCTACGGCAAAGCGGAAAGGTTTCAGAGTTGGACACAGTTTCCACCTTTCAACCCCGACTCGAAAAGCAAATTCTATGACAGGTCGAATTAGGGAAAATCTAATTGTTTGCGAGTTGGTCTTTGGGATCGCCTAGTTCGGGTCGAGATGCCGAACTCTCGGAGAACTCCAGCAAAGTCTTTGGCAGGTTGCACAAAGCCTACCTTTACCAAAGCATCGAAGGTGCTTGATCTGTCCAGCGCGGCCTTGATGGAGTGAGGACGGATATGAAGCTGACCGAGTACAGCACGCCTTAAACGCGAAAACGGGAGCCCGAAGGCTCCCGTTTCCTGCCGCGGCACGAGTGGGGGGAGATCACTCTGCTGCGATTTTCTGTTCAATCTTTTCGACACGAACGGCCGAGAACTTGAACTCGGGGATCTTGCCATAAGGGTCGATCGCCGGGTTGGTCAGGATGTTGGCAGCCGCTTCCACATAGGCAAACGGCACGAACACCATGTCTTCGGCAATTGCCCGGTCGGCCCGCGCCATGATCTCGATCGAACCGCGGCGGGTGGACAGGCGGATCATCTCGCCCGGCTCAACGCCCATCAGTCTGAGCGTACGCGGGTTGAGCGAGCAGTTCGCCTCGGGCTCCACCGCATCCAGCACGCGCGACCGGCGGGTCATCGACCCGGTGTGCCAATGCTCCAGCTGACGGCCGGTGGTCATGATCATCGGGAACTCTTCATCCGGTGCCTCATCCGGCGGGATGACCGAGGCCGGGGTGAAGCGCGCACGCCCATCGGGGCGCGGGAAGCCGTCGCCGAACACAATCGCCTGACCGGGATCGGTCTCGTGCAGCGACGGGTAGGTGATGGTTTCGGTTTCCAGACGTTCCCAAGTGATGTTGTCCAGCGACTTCATATTCAGCTTCATCTCGGCAAAGACTTCGCTGACATCGTCGTATTTCCAGGGCAGACCGATGCGCTGACCCAGCTCGACCGTCACCTGCCAATCCTCGCGCGCCTCGCCCGGAGGCGTCACGGCGGGGCGAACCCGCTGAACCTGGCGGTTCGTGTTCGACACGGTGCCGTTCTTTTCATACAGCGCCGAGGCGGGCAGGATGATATCGGCATAGTTCGCCGTTTCGGTCAGGAAGATATCCTGAACGATCATCAGCTCCAGCTTGGCAAAGGCTTCGCGCGCGTGATCGGCATCCGGGTCGGACATCGCCGGGTTTTCACCCTGGATGTACATGCCCTTGATGTTGCCGGCATAGACCTCGTCCACGATCTCGGTCACGGTCAGGCCCTTCTCGTTCGAGAAGTCGCCGCCGCCCCAGACATCGGTGAAGCTCTTGCGGACATCATCGCTGGTCACGGTCTGATAATCCGGCAGGAACATCGGGATCAGACCCGCGTCGGACGCGCCCTGCACGTTGTTCTGGCCACGCAGCGGGTGCAGACCGGCGCCCGGTTTGCCGACATTGCCGGTCATCAGAGCCAGCGAGATCAGGCAGCGCGAGTTGTCGGTGCCGTGGATGTGCTGAGAGACACCCATGCCCCAGAAGATCAGACCGGCCTTGGCGTTCGCAAAGGTGCGGGCAACACGGCGCAGCTGCTCCGGCTCGATGCCGCAGATTTCCGACATCTTCTCCGGGGTGAACTGGCGCAGGTGCTCTTTTTCCGCGTCCCAGTTTTCGGTCCAGCGATGGATATACTGGCTGTCATACAGCTCTTCTTCGACGATCACGTTCATGATCGCGTTCAGCATCGACACGTCCGCGCCCGGGCGGAACTGAAGCATTTCATCCGCATAGCGCCGCATGCCGACACCGCGCGGATCCATGACGATCAGCTTGCCACCGCGTTTGGTGAACTGCTTGAAGTAGGTCGCCGCAACGGGGTGGTTTTCGATCGGGTTGGCCCCGATGATGATCGCCACATCCGCGTTTTCGATCTCGTTGAAGGTCGCGGTCACCGCGCCTGAACCCACGTTTTCGATCAGCGCTGCAACCGACGACGCGTGGCACAGACGGGTGCAGTGGTCGACGTTGTTGTGCTTGAAGCCCTGGCGAATGAACTTCTGGAAGAGGTACGCCTCTTCGTTGGTGCATTTTGCCGAGCCAAAGCCCGCGACCGATTTCGGGTCTTCGTCGCGCAGCTTGACCAACCCCTTGGCGGCCAGGTCCATTGCCTCTTCCCACGAAGCTTCGCGGAAGTGGGTCATCAGGTTGCCCGGATCCACGTTCAGCCCCTTGGCCGGTGCGTCGTCGCGACGGATCAGCGGCTTGGTCAGACGGTGTTCGTGGTGGATATAGTCGAACCCAAAGCGGCCTTTGACGCACAGGCGGCCCTCGTTGGCGGGGCCGTTGATGCCTTCGACATATTTGACCTTGCCGTCCTTGACTTTGAGGCTGACCTTGCAGCCCACGCCGCAGAACGGGCAGACGCTTTCGGTCTCAGAGTCATAGTCCTTGCTGTCACCGGTCTGGTTTTCGTCCATCACGGTGGCAGGCATCAGGGCGCCGGTCGGGCAGGCCTGAACACATTCACCACAGGCCACGCAGGTCGATGCGCCCATCGGGTCGGAAATGTCAAAGGTCGGGTAGGCGTCATGCCCGCGACCGGCCATGCCGATCACATCGTTCACCTGGATTTCACGGCAGGCCCGCACACACAGGTTGCACGAGATACAGGCGTCCAGGTTGACCTTCATCGCTACGTGAGAGTCATCCAGCAGCGGAATGCGGCCCTCTTCCAGCCTGGGGAAGCGGCTCTCGGTCACGCCGTTCAGCTCGGCCATGTCCCACAGGTGGGAAGACTTGTCGCGCGCCTCTTCCTGTTTGGGCTGGTCAGCCACCAGCAATTCCATCACCATCTTGCGGGCGCTTTCGGCGCGCGCGTTGTTGGTGGTGACAACCATGCCTTCGGCGGGTTCGCGGATACAGGACGCCGCCAGGGTCCGTTCGCCCTCGATCTCGACCATACAGGCGCGGCAGTTGCCGTCGGGGCGATAGCCCGGCGCCGGCTTGTGGCACAGATGCGGGATCTTCAGGCCGCGGCCATTGGCCACTTCCCAAATGGTCAGGCCTTTTTCAGCGGTGACCTGTTCGCCGTCGAGCGTGAAAGTAATCTTGTCGGACATCGCTCAAACCTCCTCGGGGAAGTGTTTCATGGTCAGGCGGATCGGGTTCGGCGCAGCCTGGCCCAGACCGCAGATCGAAGCATCAACCATTGCGGTGCTCAGCTCTTCCAGCAGGTCCTGATCCCATTTCTCGGCGCTCATCAGCTTGACCGCCTTTTCGCAGCCCACCCGGCAGGGGGTGCACTGTCCGCAGCTTTCATCTTCGAAAAAGCGCAGCATGTTCAGCGCGGCGTCACGGGCGCTGTCCTGATCGGACAGGACAACCACGGCAGCGGAACCAATGAATGTGCCATGCGGCTGCAGCGTGTCGAAGTCGAGCGGAATGTCATTCATCGACGCGGGCAGAAGACCGGACGAGGGACCACCGGGCTGATACGCCTTGAACGCGTGACCGTCGAGCATGCCACCGCAGGCTTCGATAATGTCGGTGATGGTGGACCCGGCGGGCAGCAGATGCACGCCCGGGTTCTTGACCCGACCCGACACCGAATAGCTGCGCAAGCCCTTGCGGCCGTTCTTTTCAACCGAGTTCAGGCATTCCGGGCCTTCGCGGTTGATCTTGCACACCCAGTAGAGCGTTTCGACGTTGTGAACCAGGGTCGGGCGGCCAAAGATGCCTACCTGCGCCACAAACGGCGGACGGTGGCGGGGTTCACCGCGCTTGCCTTCGATCGACTCGATCATCGCGGATTCTTCGCCGCAGATATAGGCGCCCGCACCGCGGCGCAGGTCAATATATCCGGGTTCGACAATGCCTGCGTCTTCCAGCGCCTTGATCTCGGTCGCGAGGATATGCAGCACCGCCGGGTATTCGTCGCGCATGTAGATAAAGGCTTTTTCCGCCTCTACCGCCCAGGCCGCCATCAGCATCCCTTCGAGGAAGATGTGCGGGGTGCGCTCTAGATAGTAGCGGTCCTTGAAGGTGCCCGGTTCCCCTTCGTCGCCATTGACGGCGATGTAACGCGGGCCTTCATTGGCGCGGACAAAGCCCCATTTGGTGCCCGACGGGAAGCCAGCGCCGCCCAGGCCGCGCAGGCCGGCCTCTTTCACTTTGGCCTGCACCGCTTCCCAGTCGCCATTGGCGCGCAGGTCTTTCAGCGTGGCATAGCCGCCTTCGGCCTCATAGGCCGCGAAGGTTTCATAGTCGGGGATATGCGCGTGGGTGTCGTCGGCGGCAATTGCGGCTTCCACCTTTTCCACAGTGGCGTGGTCGATGTGGTTGTGACCGATCTCCAGCACCGGCGCGGTATCGCAACGGCCCATGCAGGGCGCGCGCACGACGCGGACCTGAGAAGCGTCCAGACCGTCTTCGAGCGCTTTTTGCAGCTGCTCGGCGCCTGCCAGTTCGCAAGACAGGGAATCACAGACCCGGATGGTCAGCGCCGGCGGCGGGGTTTCGCCTTCGCGCACCACGTCAAAGTGGGCATAGAAGCTGGCGACCTCATAAATCTCGGCCTGCCCGGTACGCATCTCTTCGGCCAGTGCGCGGATGTGCGCGGCGCTCAGATGACCGTATTCGTCCTGAATCAGATGCAGAAACTCGATCAACAGATCACGGTTTCGGGGGCGGTCCCCGATCAGCGCCCGCACCTCTTCCAGAGCGGTATCATCGACTTGGCGGCCTTTGGGAGTGTGCCGGCCTTTACCTTTGCCGGACTTCCAAACGCCCTTGCTATTGTCCAGAGGTGCCATGGGTATCCTTCCTGAAGCACGCGGGTTTGATCCCGGATTGCCATCAGGAATGAATATCGTCAAATCTGTATTTTGGAATGAACGATAAGCACTGCTTATCACGTCACGGCTGAAACTACCGACTTAAGCGCCTTGACCGTCGTCAGTTCCGGGGTTCGATCCAGCGTCGCAAGACATATTGGCTTGGTCTGTCGCGGTTCGACGATGGGTACGGCTCGGGTGCCATCCATTCCGCCAAGCGCCTCGACCAGCGCAAGGGGTAGAATGGTTGCCGCTGATCCGGCCCGCGCCAGCACGATGGAGGCCATGAAGCCATTGGATTCTGAAACAATTTCAGGCTTCAGTCCTTGTTCCTCGAAGATGCGGTCCAGAATTCGGCGGTTCTGCATTTCGGGGATCAGCAAGCTGAGCGGCAGGTTGGCCACTTCAGCCCAACCGACCTCCGCGAGATCCGGGGAAACCATCGTGTTCGGCGCAAACAGGACATAGCTTTCATCGTAGAGCGGCTGGACCGTTACGAGATCTCGACCAAGACTGTCGGAATATGTGATGCCAGCGTCAATTGTACCATCATAAAGCCGTTGTTGGATGTTCAGAGAGGTCGTGACCTCTATCCTTGCCTGGATCAGGGGGAATTGCTGATTCACCCGGTCCACAACCTGCGCGGCATAGGTCGTTGCGGTCGGTACGACGCCCAGGATCAGTGCGCCGGTCACCTCTCCCCGCGCGGCAGAAATCTCCTGCTCCAGCGCCTTGGCGTCGTCCAGGATGGTACGGGCCCTTTTCACGATCATCTCGCCTTCTTCCGTCAGGCCTTGAAAGCGGTTGGCCCTGCGCACGATCGAGACGCCAAGTTTTTCTTCCAGATTGCGAATCCGCATCGAAAAAGCCGGCTGCGACATGCCGCAATCCTGAGCTGCCTTGGCAAAATGCCCATGTCGCGACAACGCCATCAGCACTTGCAGATCTTTGAGTTCAATAACCATCAGTTGACCATTTCAGGTTCGACACGCGAAGGAAAGTGGCTTGCTTGCCGGCGTTGCCTGTCCAAGCGGTCTGGGTGTCCGCTATGGGGAAAATTGGAGATTCAGATGCATTTTTAGCACGACCGTCGAATCATTGTGTTCTCGAATCGAGAACACTGTGTCTTCAACCCATTGATTTGCATGCATTCCATGTTGGAGCATGCATTACTTTGCATGAGAAGGCAGTTTTCTGCAAAAAATGTGCAAAAATTTGCATGTGTCAGGATTCCATACTTGAGTTAGTGCTTGTGTCCTGCAACTGTTGGACGTGCAGCTGTATTAACGATTTGTTTACAGTTTGTGATTTGCCGGAGAAGCGTTTCAAGCGTGGACCCGGAATATTAAGTGCATTTGGTCGGCCCGCTGCCCACGCCGCATTGTCGCGGCGATTGCCGAATTTGACTCGGCTTAGGTTCGCAGCTTCACGGTCAATGTCTGCATCCAAAGGCCAGCTCGCTGTCCGTTGAGGTGCGAATTCGACCCTAGAGACCCAAGGTACGACCCACCGCAACTCCGCCCCGTCCTGATGACGTAAAGCGTTCCGGCTCGTATCAGACCCAAGCTCGCTTTCTGAGCTGCATCGTGAGTAATCGAGATGCAATTCATAGATCAGGCTCCGGCCTACAAGCAAAAGTCCATGTCTTTGCAGAAGGCGGTCGAACTCGGCCGTGCCAAAGTGGTTTCAGAACCCGGTAGTGAAGGATTAGGGTATTGCTTCAGGCCCGAACTGAAGATCGCAACAGGCTTTGACAAGAAGATCGACACAAAGGTGCGTTTCAACGACCTACCGACTTCCGAGAAGCTGGATCTGCTGATTACCGAACTGCTCCCAGATTTTTTTCACCCGGACATGCTGGCCATGTCCGGTCGCGACGTATGGGTCGCTCGACTTGTGGTCGACGGAAACGTCTACCGCACGCTTAAAATGGATGCCTCCGGCATTCACGCTGTCAACGGACAGGATCTCACGCCTGCCATCGAACTGGAGACTGATATCATGACTCTTATGGCCATTCTGCGTTCCACCATCGCTGATTTTCACAACAACAAGAACGCGCTGATCCCGGCAACACCATCGGGGATCTCTGAGCTGACAGAGGAAGAAGCCATCAACATTACTGGTGGTATGCCGAGAGACCCTGCCCACAATAGCGATGACGGCGACGAAGGTGATGAAGCCGACGAAGGCAACGAAAAAGACGAGGGCGACGAAGGCGACGAAGGCGACGAAGGCAACGAGGACAACGAAGGCAACGAATGGGACGAAGGTGACGAAGGCGACGAAGGCAACGAAAACAACGAAGGTGATGAAGGAAACGAAAACAACGAAGGCGATGAAGGCAACGAAGACAACGAAGGCAACGAGAGCGCTGCCGCCGGTGATGAATACGATGAAGGGAATGAGGACAACGAGGGCGACGAGGGCGACGAATACAACGAAGGCGATGAAGGCAACGAAGACAACGAACGTGACGAAGGTGACGAAGGTAACGAGGGCGACGAAACCAACGAAGGCGACGAGAACGACGAAGGTGACGAATACGACGAGGGTGATGAAGCCAACGAAGACAACGAAGGTAATGAGGGTGATGAAGGCAATGAGGGCAATGAGGGCATAGACGGCGACGAAGACAACGACGGTGATGAGGGCGACGAAGCCAACGAAGGGAATGAAGGGAACGAGGATAACGAAGGGGACGAGAACAACGAAGGCAACGAAGGCGACGAGGCTGACGAAGGCAATGAGGGTGATGAAGGTGATGAAGGCAACGAACACAACGAAGGCAACGAGGACAACGAAGGGGATGAGGGTAATGAAGGATCTGAAGGTGACGAGGGAAATGAAGATGATGAAGGCGATGAAGGGAATGAAAACACTTCGGGTGGAAATGAAGGAAATGAAGGTAACGAGGACAATGAACTAGATCACAACGAAGGTAACGAGGACAACGAGGATAACGAAGGCGACGAAGGCAACGAAGGCAATGAGGGCGATGAGGGCGACGAAGGCAACGAGCGCGACGAAGGCGACGAGTTCAACGAAGGCGATGAAGGCAACGAGGGAGACGAAGGCGACGAAGACGATGAAGCCAACGAAGGCAATGAAGGCGACGAAGGCAACGAAGGGGATGAAGGCGACGAAGGCAACGAAGGCGACGAATCCAACGAAGGGAACGAAGGCGACGAAGGCGATGAAGGTAACGAAGGGAATGAAGGCAACGAGGCCAATGGCGGCTACAACGCGACCGGTGGTTACTACTACACGGACTACAGTGACGAAGGAAACGAAGGCGACGAATACGACGAAGGTGACGAAGCCGACGAAGGCAACGAGTATGACGAGGGCGACGAAGGGGACGAAGGCAACGAAGGCAACGAAAACGACGAAGGTAATGAAGGCAACGAAGCCGACGAAGGAAACGAAGGCGACGAGTCTAACGAGGGTGATGAAGGCGACGAAAACAACGAAGGCAACGAAAACAACGAAGGCGACGAAGGGAACGAAGGCAACGAAGGCTTCGAGAACAACGAAGACGACGAAGGCAACGAAGGCGACGAATACGACGAAGGCGATGAAGGCGACGAAGACAACGAAGGCGATGAAGGGGACGAAGGGGACGAGGGCCAATACCAGGGCAACGAAGGCGACGAAGGCGATGAAGGCGATGAAGCCAACGAAGGGAATGAAGGCGACGAAGGCGATGAAGGAAATGAAGGCAATGAAGGAAACGAAGACAATGAAGGCGATGAAGGGGACGAAGGCAACGAAAACGACGAGGGCAATGAAGACAACGAAGGGGACGAAGGCGACGAAGGGGATGAAGGTAATGAAGGGGGCGCGGACGACGACTATTACTACGGCTACGACGAAGGCGATGAAGGCAACGAAGGGGACGAAGGCAACGAGGACAATGAGCGGGACGAAGGCGACGAAGGCGACGAAAACGACGAATCCAACGAAAGCGATGAAGGCGACGAAGGCGACGAAAACGACGAAGCCAACGAAAACAACGAAGGTGACGAAAACGACGAAGGCAACGAAGGGAATGAAGGCAACGAAGACAATGAAGGCGACGAGTACAATCCGCCCTGGGCCAACGAAGGTGACGAAGGCAACGAATCCAACGAAGGCAACGAAGACAACGAAGGGGATGAAGGCGACGAAGCCAACGAAGGTGACGAAGCCAACGAAAACGACGAAGGCGACGAAAACGACGAAGGTAACGAAGGCGATGAGCGGGATGAAGGGGATGAAGGCAACGAGGGTAACGAACGGAACGAAAACGACGAAGACAACGAAGGGGATGAAGGCGACGAAGGAGACGAGGACGACGACTACTATTACGGTGGTGAAGGAAATGAAGGGAATGAAGGCGACGAGAATGACGAGGCCAATGAGGGCAACGAGGGCGACGAGGACAACGAGAACAACGAGGGCGACGAGGGTAATGAGGACGACGAGGACAATGAGGGTGACGAATATGACGAAGGCGATGAAGGCGACGAAGGAAACGAAGGTGATGAAGGAGATGAAGGCAATGAGGGCATAAACGGAAACGAAGACGTCGATGGCGACGAGTACGACGAAGGGGATGAAGGCAACGAAGACAACGAAGGCGACGAAGGTGACGAAGGCGACGAAGGTGACGAAGCCAACGAAGACAACGAAGGCGACGAAGGTGACGAAGGGAACGAAGGGGACGAAGCCAACGAAGACAATGAAAACGACGAAGGGGATGAAGGTGATGAAGGGAATGAAGGCAACGAGGACGACGATTACTACAGCTATGGCGAAGGTGATGAAGGCAATGAAGGGAACGAAGGGGACGAAGGAAACGAGGACAACGAACACGACGAAGGCGACGAACGGGATGAAGGTGACGAAGGAAATGAAGGTGATGAAGGCGATGAAGGCGACGAAGGCAATGAAAGCTACACCTGGGCCGATGAAGGCGACGAAGGTGACGAAGGCAATGAAGGCAATGAAGGCAATGAACGAGATGAAGGAGATGAAGGGAATGAAGGAAATGAGGGTGTAGAAGGCGACGAAGATAACGAAGGCAACGAAGGCGACGAGGGCAACGAAGACGACGACTACTACTACGGTGGTGGTGAAGGTGACGAAGGCGATGAGGGCGACGAAGGCGACGAGGGCAACGAAGGCTTCGAAGGCGATGAAGACAACGAAGGTAATGAAGGTGACGAAGGCAACGAAGGCGATGAAGCCAACGAAGGTGACGAAGGCGACGAAGGCAATGAGGGCGATGAAGGTAACGAATGGGACGAAGGTGATGAAGGAAACGAAGGCAACGAGGGCAACGAAAACGACGAAGGCAATGAAGGTGATGAGGGCCAGTACCAGGGCAATGAGGGCGATGAAGGAAACGAAAATGATGAAGGCAATGAGGGCAACGAACGCGACGAAGGTGACGAAGGAAATGAAGGCAATGAGGGCGTAGAAGGCGACGAGGGCGACGAAAACGACGAAGGCGACGAAGGCAACGAAGACAACGAAGGAAATGAAGGCGACGAAGGCAACGAAGGCGACGAAGGCAACGAGGACAATGAAGGGGATGAAACCGACGAAGGTAACGAAGGCAATGAAGGCAACGAGGACAACGAAAACGACGAAGGTGACGAAGGCAATGAAGGCAACGAAGGTAACGAGGACAACGAAGGGGATGAATCCGACGAAGGCAACGAAGGCGACTATGGCACCTACAATGAAGGTGACGAGTACAACGAAGGCAATGAAGGGAACGAAGACAACGAGCACGATGAAGGCGACGAAGGCAACGAAGGCAACGAAGGAGACGAAGGATTGGAAGGCGACGAAGGTGATGAAGGCGACGAAGGCAACGAGTCCAACGAGGACAACGAAGGCGACGAAGGTGACGAGAATGACGAAGGCGATGAAGGCAACGAAGACAACGAAGGCGATGAGGGCGACGAAGGCAACGAAGGGGATGAAACCCTCTATTGGGACACCGGTGATGAGGGCGACGAAGGTAATGAAGGCAACGAAGGTGACGAAAACGATGAAGGCGATGAAGGCGACGAAGGTAACGAGGACAATGAAAACGACGAAGGCGATGAGCACGACGAAGGCAATGAAGGTAATGAAAACAACGAAGGTGACGAAGGAAACGAATTCAACGAAGGCAACGAAGGCAACGAAGATGACGAAGGTAACGAAGGCGACGAAGGCAACGAAGGCAACGAAGGTGACGAAGGTAACGAAGGCGACGAAGGCAACGAAGGCAACGAAGCCAGCCGTCCTGCCGCACGTGGCGACGAGGATGACGGCTCCTGCGGTGGCTATGCCTGCGGTGCCGATGGTGGCTCGGACGACGATGCCTGTGGCGCAGATGCCTGTGCGATTGACGCGGGTGGCGCATCGGATGGCGGTTCGGAAGACGATGTCTTCGGCGCCGATCTGGGCGCAGGGCTCGACATCGATCCAGGTGTCTAAGT
The DNA here is from genome assembly GCA_014872875.1 of Paracoccaceae bacterium. Taxonomy (GTDB): domain Bacteria; phylum Pseudomonadota; class Alphaproteobacteria; order Rhodobacterales; family Rhodobacteraceae; genus Aliisedimentitalea. The sequence continues at coordinate 37,960 of WKFI01000011.1, read as the reverse complement.
AACGGTCTGAAGGACCATTGAGAATTGAGGGGCCGGTGAAAGCAACGCTTTCACCGGCCCTTCAGTTTTTGGCCGGTTGTCGCCTGCGCTTTTGGATGCAATGACCGGGGAAACACTGAGAACGGGACGTTCTTTGATGGAGGGCGAAAAACTACCTGCTGCGCTGTCCGGACAGGGATTGTCCTCCTTCACCGCAGAAGAGCGTGGCACTGTTTTGGCTTATTGTCAGTCGGCTCTGCGCAGGGTTGTGTCGCAGTCTTTTGTTGAGCTTCAAATGATGAACTGAAGCGGGTTCAAGCCTGGTCTCTATGCCGTGCCATGAAAGTTGCAATTTCCTGTGGCGAAGGCGTTTTCCCGGTCAAGACCTGAACATAGTCCGGCATCATCGACAGGCGATAGGAGAGATCCTCGCGAACCTGCATCGAAAGGTATCCGATCTGGGTGTAGATCGCGGTCATGCTGCGAATTTCGGCGTCCCGCGCGTCATACCCAAACCGGGTAAACATGGCGATCAGGGCGGACTTGCGACGTGTGTCAGCCGCATCAAGCCTGAGCTGCAGGGACGGTTCGTTGCGGGCCCAGTTGCGGATCGCAAGGTCGAGGCGCGCATCGAACAGGTTCGGGTTCACCCAGCAATCATAAAGGTTGAACACTGCTTCGCAGACTGTTTGCGCCGACAGTTCGGTTTGGGCGACCAGATTGCCGGTATTCTTGCGCTCCCAATGCTGGATCATGGCTTCCAGCAAGGCTTCGCGGTCGCGAAAGTGCCAATAGAACCCGGTCCGAGATAGCCCGAGGCGCTTGGCGAGTGGCATCACTTTGACGGCCTCGACCCCGCTTTCCGTCAAAACATCATAAGCGACTTTAAGCCAAAGCTCTTCTGAGCCTTTTTGTCGGTGCACGTCCCGGTTTTCCATGGGCGATGCCTAGCAGTCCGCTGCCCAGGGCGCAATCGGACGATTTCTCTCACTGACTCGACATATGTGTCGACAGAACGATGGACTTCTGCAACGCTCGCAAAAATTGCCACCGATTCAAAGGCGCGGAACTGCGCCGGGAGCCACAGGTCATGTCGAAAGATCCGTTGTTGCAGCCCTATCAGCTTAAACATCTGACGCTGAAAAACCGGATCATGACAACAGCGCATGAACCGGCCTATCCCGAGGAGGGCATGCCCAAGGACCGGTATCGTGCCTACCATGAAGAGCGTGCAAAGGCGGGGGTTGCGTTGGCCTTGACCGCCGGTTCTGCGGCTGTCAGCCGGGACAGTCCTCCGGCGTTCAACAATGTTCTGGCTTACAAGGATGAGGTCGTTCCGTGGATCCGCCGACTGACGGATGCCTGTCACGCGCATGGGACGGCGATGATGATCCAGCTGACTCATCTGGGATGGCGCACCGGCTGGGACCGTGGCGACTGGCTGCCATCAGTGTCTTCGACCGACCACCGGGAACCTGCACACAGGGCATTCCCCAAGCTTGTCGAAGACTGGGATATTCGCCGGATCATCTCGGACTTTGCAGACGCGGCCGAGCGGATGAAGGCAGGCGGCATGGACGGGGTTGAGATTATGACCCACGGCCATTTGCTGGATCAGTTCTGGTCGCCTTTGACCAACCGGCTCGAGGGCCCTTATGGGGCGAGCGATCTGCGCAGCCGCATGAAGCTGGCGCTGGATGTGATTGCTGCGGTCCGGGACCGTGTTGGAGACGATTTTGTGGTTGGTGTCCGTTTTGCACCGGACGAGGCGCAAAAGGGTGGGGTGACGCCTGAAATGGGTGTTGAGATCGCGAAGATCCTGAAACAGACCGGGCAGGTGGATTTCTTCAACGTCAACCGCGGGCGTATTCATACCGATCCAGCGATGACCGACATGATTCCGGTGCAGGGCATGCGGGCCTCACCGCATTTGGATTTCGCCGGAGCTGTTCGGCAAGAGACAGGGATGCCGACGTTTCACGCCAGCCGTATCCCGGACGTCGCGACCGCGCGACATGCGGTGGCCAACGGATTGCTGGACATGGTCGGTATGACGCGCGCGCACATGGCCGATCCGCATATCGTGCGGAAAATCGTCGAAGGACGCGAGGATGATATTCGTCCCTGCGTGGGGGCCACCTATTGCCTGGACCGGATCTATGGCGCTGGTGAAGCGCTGTGTATTCACAACCCGGCGACCGGGCGCGAATTGTCGATGCCACATGAGGTCACGCCCGCAAGCGAAACAAAACGGGTTGTTGTTGTCGGGGCCGGACCAGGAGGTCTGGAGGCGGCTCGGGTGGCGGCGGAACGCGGCCATTCTGTAACGGTCCTGGAAGCCGCTGCGGAACCCGGCGGTCAGATCCGGCTGACTGCGCAGTCCCCGCGCCGGCGCGAGATGATCGGGATCATCGACTGGCGCATGGCGCAATGCGCAGCGCGCGACGTGGAGTTCCGTTTCAACACGTGGGCCGAGGCCGATGATGTTACGGCGCTGCAGCCAGATATCGTGATCGTCGCTACCGGTGGGATGCCGGGTGGTGAGCTTTTTGAGACGGACAAGGACAATGAACTGGTGCTGACCAGCTGGGATATCCTGTCGGGTGATGTGAAGCCACGCGGCTCGGTCTTGATCTATGACGAGGTTGGAGATCATGCGGGGCTGCAGGCGGCAGAGATTGTCGTCGGAGCCGGGGCAGAGGTCGAAATCATGACGCCGGACCGGAGTTTTGCACCCGACATCATGGGCATGAACCTTGTCCCTTACATGCGTAGTTTGCAGGACAAGAAAGCGGTGTTTACGGTCACGCGCCGTTTGATTGATGTGCAGCGCGACGGCAATCGGTTGGCGGCTGTGATCGGAACGGATTACAGCGACTACACGTATCGGCAGTCCTATGATCAGGTGGTTGTGAACTATGGCGTTCGGCCGCTGTCAGAGTTGTACTTCGATCTGCGCGACCTATCGGTGAACCGGGGTGAAGTGGACCATGATGCGCTGATAAATGGTCACCCACAGGCTGTGCGTTCAAACCCTGATGGGCGCTTCCAGCTTTTCCGCATCGGAGATGCGGTGTCAGCGCGTAATACGCACGCTGCTATCTATGATGCACTGCGATTGATGAAGGATCTGTGACCATGAAAATCGGAATTCTGGGAACCGGTACGATTTCCAGCGCCGTTGTTCACGGCCTGGCCGGGGCGGGGCACCAGATTGTCGTGTCCGAACGCAATGCCGACAAGGCACGAGAGTTAGACGATTTGTATTCTGAAGTTTCAGTGGCCCCGAACCAATCGGTCCTGGATCAAAGCGATGTCGTGTTTCTTGGATTGATGGCGAGTGTGGCTGAGGAAATACTACCCTCTCTCACCTTCCGCCCGGAGCATCGGGTGGTGTCGCTGATGGCGGGAATGTCACCGCTGCAGATCGCAACTTTGGTTGCCCCTGCGGCAGCAGAGGCAGTAATGATCCCGTTTCCAGGTATTGCACAGGGCGGATCGCCCGTCATGTTGCGTGGCAATCAGGGCCTGGTCGAGGAACTGTTTGGCCAGACAAACCAAATCTTTGTTCTGAACTCGGACGAGGAATTGGACGCCTACATGTGTGCGCAGGCCGTTTTGTCCCCTGCAGTGCGAATGGTCCACGATGCCGCCGGTTGGTTGGGCGACCGGGTCAAGAATCCGCAACAGGCCGAAGCTTTTCTGCGGATGCTTGTCGGATCCAGCCTGTCCGGCTCGGAGACTTCCGCACTGTTGAAGGCACTTGATACGCCGGGTGGCTACAATGCCCGCTTGCGGGAACACATGGTCTCGGCCGGAATGACGGATGATCTGACAGATGGTTTGAACAAGTTGGCACAGTAGGGGGCTGCACAACACTGACCAATGCATTGACCAATGCGGGCAACCGACGCATTTTCGGACCGACTAGACGTAAACTCGACCTGATATGCTGTTTATGTATGTTTGCCCGTTACCGGTCACCCAAATTGGTGAGTGCAGCCCTGTGTTTTGCTTGGCCTATGGTACTAACCGAGAAAACAAGGTGGCGTTCGACGAAAACATGCGAAGCATAGGCGGCAAACGAGTGAGTCTTCTGAACTGAGAAAGAGACCTATGACAACGCACCCCATTTCAAGGACGAATGAAGAGCTGATTGCGGACCGCGCCCGTTTGCTGGGGCCGAACGTATCAACCTTTTATGAAGAGCCTGTGCATCTGGTGAAGGGAGACGGAGTTTGGGTCTGGGATGCTGCCGGGCGGAAATACCTGGATTGCTATAACAACGTTCCGCATGTCGGGCATTGCCATCCCAAAGTGGTGGAGGCGATCTGCAAACAGGCCTCTACCTTGAATACACACACCCGGTATCTGCACGAAGGTATTCTGCAATATGCGGACAAGTTGACCGCGACCTTTGAGGATCCGCTGAAAACCGTGATCATGACTTGCACCGGGTCCGAAGCCAATGACATCGCGTTGAGAATGGCCGAAGCGGTAACCGGAAAGCGTGGAGTAATCGCGACTGATCATACCTATCACGGCAATACGACCATGGTGGCCCAACTGTCTGCGACCAACACTCCGGGAACAGGGGTGGGTGGCCATGTCCGTTTCGTTCCCGCCCCTGACAGCTACCGCCCTTTGGGCGGGTTGGGCGGCATGGCCCATGCCCAGGCTTTTGCAGCCGAGGTCCAGGCCCAGATCGAGGCTTTGGAGCAGACAGAACACGGATTTTCGGCCCTGATCGTCTGCCCCTATTTCGCCAATGAGGGCTTTCCTGATCTGTGTGAGGGTTTTCTTCAGCCCACGGCCGAAATTGTTCGCAAGGCCGGGGGGCTTCTGATTGCCGACGAGGTGCAGCCGGGCTTTGGCCGAATTGGTACCCATATGTGGGGTCATCAACGGGCAGGGATTGTTCCCGATGTGGTGACTTTGGGCAAACCCATGGGCAACGGTCATCCGGTGGGTGGGGTCGTTACCTCGATGGAGGTGATGAGCGCTTTTCGTACTTCGTTCAGGTATTTCAACACGTTCGGGGGCAATCCGGTATCCTGCGCTGCCGCAGAGGCCGTGTTGGATGTTATAGAGGAAGAAGGTTTGATGGAGCGCGCCCGCGATGTCGGGGCCTATGCTCGCGCCGGGCTGGAGGATCTGGCCTCCCGCCATGCCTGTATCGGCGACGTTCGGGGTTCGGGGCTCTTTTTTGGCGCTGAAATGGTTTTGGACAGGCAGACCAAGGAACCGGCAACTGGGTTTACCAAGCGCATCGCCAATGAAATGCGTCGCGAAGGAATCCTGATCAACTTTCTAGGCATTCATTACAATGTCCTCAAGATCCGGCCCAGTTTGCAGTTCAGACCCGAACACGCAGACATCCTGCTGGCAACCCTCGAAAAGGTTCTATGCCGGTTGGACCTGAAGCCATGAGCCAGGATGTGGCGCAACAGGCGCTGTCTCATTGGGGGATAAGCGATGCAAAAGTTACGCTGATCGCGCAGCGTGAAAACACTGTTTTCCGAGTAAAGACCGGGACAAGTACCGATTATGCATTGCGGCTGCATCGGCCGGGGTATCAATCGACGGCGGCCATTCGGTCGGAGCTCGACTGGATGAGGCATCTGGGCCGCAGTGGTATTCAACTGCCGACCCCGGTCCCGCTTCCCAGTGGCGCTTTGATGATTGAACAGGGTGGGTATTGCATCGACCTTTTGTCTTGGTTGGATGGGGAGCCTTTGGGGAAGAGCGGTGTCCCGTTGGATCTGAGAGACAGGACAGGTGTGTTTCTCGCTATTGGGCAGACCTTGGCACAGATACACGATGCTTCAGACAGTTGGTCGGTGCCGGATGGTTTCACGCGCCCGTCCTGGGGCTTGGAAGGGCTGTTGGGAGATGAGCCGCTCTGGGGGCGTTTTTGGGAAAACCCCGCGCTTTCAGCAGAAGACGCCGCGATCTTGAGCAGGGTTCGGCAAGAGGCGCGAGCGGTTCTGCAAAATGGCTCATTCGATTTTGGACTGATCCACGCGGATTTCGTGCGTGAAAACGTTCTGATCAATAGGACAACAGTACAGGTGATCGATTTTGATGATTGCTGCTTTGGCTATCGCTTGTTCGATGTTGCGACAGCATTGATCAAGAATCGGCGCGAACCTGATTACCCGGATCTGGAGTCCGCTTTGTTGCAGGGCTATGGATCGGTTCGAGAATTGGACAAGGCGTTCCTGCCGTTGTTCATGTTGCTGCGTGCGTTGACCTATGTGGGTTGGATCGTGCCACGCCTGCACGAACCTGGCGGGCTGAAACGGCAAGAATCATTCCTGCAGACCGCGATGCCGCTGGCGCAAGACTTTCTGGATCAACTAGGCTGAACCGGTTCCAAAAGGTGGGGCTACAGGCGCTGCCCGATTTCAGGGCGGGCCGCTGAAGCTTGAGGGCGCTCTCTCCAAATTGCAGGAGAATCGCCCGAATCAATAACGCCAGTTCGAGCGTGTTCGGATCGGCGCGGATCACTTTCTTTCAGAGGTCATGCAGAGACAAAAGGGTGATGCAATCCAAGGCGATCAGGTTTCTTCCCAATATCGTATCATTGGTCAAGTCACTGGATTTTCTGGAATTTACTGGTGCTGCTGGAGAGAATTGAACTCTCGACCTCTCCCTTACCAAGGGAGTGCTCTACCTCTGAGCTACAGCAGCGCCGGTGAGGGGCTGATTAGACTCAAACGATTTCGGGTGCAAGGGCAATCTGGACGCTTTTTTCGCACTTCGTTACAGAAGGGTCATGGCAGACAAGAAATCACCCAACTCCGGCAGCAAATCCGCCCAGACTCGCGAGGACCGGCTCAAGTCGGCGCTTAAGGCTAACCTGGCCCGCCGCAAAGCACAGGCCAAAGCACGCGCGACTGACGACACTGGCAAGACGGATAAACCCGAAAGGTAAGAGCAGATGGATTCGATTCTGGTAACCGGCAACGGACCATTGCATGGTCAGATCCCTATTGCGGGCGCAAAAAACGCCTGTTTGACGCTGATGCCCGCAACCTTGCTCAGCGATGAACCGCTGACGCTGACCAATGCGCCGAGGTTGAGCGACATCCGTACCATGACCACATTGCTTCAATCGCTGGGCGCCGAAGTGTCGAGCTTGCAGGATGGCAAGGTGCTGGCGCTGTCCAGTCATGATCTGAACAACCACAAGGCCGATTATGACATCGTGCGCAAGATGCGCGCCTCGATTCTTGTGCTGGGTCCGATGCTGGCGCGGGATGGTCACGCGGTGGTGTCGCTGCCGGGTGGCTGCGCCATTGGTGCGCGCCCCGTCGATCTGCACCTGAAAGCCCTGGAAGCGCTGGGCGCAGAGATGGAGCTGAAAGACGGTTATGTCCACGCCAAAGCGCCGGGTGGTCTGAAGGGTGGTGTAATCGAGTTCCCATTTGTCAGCGTCGGGGCGACTGAGAACGCACTGATGGCGGCAACGCTGGCGAAGGGCACGACCGTTATCAAAAACGCCGCGCGTGAGCCGGAGATTGTTGATCTGGCCGACTGTCTGAAACGCATGGGTGCTCAGATAGAAGGCGAAGGTACGGCGACGATCACTGTTCAAGGCGTGACCCGTCTGGGCGGGGCGACTCACCCGGTCGTTACCGATCGGATCGAGTTGGGCACCTACATGCTGGCCCCGGCTATCTGTGGCGGTGAAGTTGAGCTGCTGGGCGGTCGAATTGATTTGCTCAAGGCCTTTGTCGAGAAACTGGATGAGGCCGGTGTTTCAGTCGAAGAAACCGAACGCGGACTGAAAGTGTCTCGCCGCAACGGACGAGTACAGGCCGTCAACGTGACGACCGAGCCTTTCCCGGGGTTCCCGACCGACCTGCAGGCCCAGATGATGGCGCTTTTGTGCACGGCCGAAGGCACCAGTGTTCTGGAAGAAAAGATCTTCGAGAATCGCTTCATGCACGCGCCGGAACTCATGCGCATGGGGGCCAATATCGATGTGCACGGGGGGACTGCGACCGTGACGGGTGTCGAAGGCTTGAAAGGCGCGCCGGTCATGGCAACAGACTTGCGTGCGTCGGTGTCTCTGATCCTGGCCGGGTTGGCCGCCGAGGGCGAAACCACGGTCAGCCGGGTGTATCATCTGGATCGCGGATATGAACATGTCGTGGGCAAACTGTCTGCGGTGGGCGCAAAGATTGAACGGATCAAGGGTAACTGATGAGTGACGCCAGTTTTCACGATGGGCGGGAAGCGCCGCTGAATCTCGGAGCGCAGGATGCGGAAGACCTGCAGGTCCTTTCCACCTTGGCGCAGGATGCTGTGTTCCCGGTGACCGAAATGTCCTGGCGTTCCTCGGAGCGACGCTTTGCCGTTCTGCTGAATCGGTTCCGTTGGGAGGATCGCGAGGCCGCCGAACGCCGGGGGCGGGATTTCGAACGGGTTCAGTCCCTGCTGGTCGTGGATAACGTGCTGCGGGTTGCAAGCCAGGGCGTGGATCGTTCGGACAAGGATGTAATCCTGTCCCTGTTGTCGGTCAGTTTCGAACCCGGCGAAGACGGAACCGGGCACGTCCTGCTGACCTTGGCCGGAGACGGGGCCTTGCGGCTGGAGGTCGAAACACTGGATGTTGCTCTGAAAGATGTGACACGCCCCTATCGTGCGCCGTCGAAACATGCACCGGACCACGGTGACTGACACGAAATGCAGAACAAGCGCGGCATAAGTCAGGCCTTTGGCCAGACCCCACCGGTCAATCAACTGCGCCGGGCAGAGGTGTTTGACGTCTTCGGGATCGCTGAGGCCCTGCAGCGCTCGATCCGAGAACTCTGTGTTCAGGATCACCAGAACGATCCCGAAAAGCTACAGGATTGGCTGGCCAACAAGACGCCCGAAACCGTGCGGCTCTGGCTGCAATCTCCGGGCGAGATTTGGGTGGTCGAGCAGCAGGGCCAGATTGCAGCGGTTGGTGGGATTTCCCCCGTGGAACACGCCCGCGGAACAATCCGGTTGAACTATGTCGCGCCTGCCTTCCGGTTTCAGGGGATCAGCGACCGGCTGTTGGCGCATCTGGAACAGCGGCTGATCACGCTGGGTGCCTCTACTTTGTTGCTGGAAGCGACGGAAACCGCGCGCGACTTCTATCTGACGCGCGGATGGATGCGGGATGACACACCGCCCGCGGGCACGCGCCAACAGTGCCTCGCGATGATCAAGCGACCATCTTCCACACCCACGCCATCTTGAGACCGTTGGTCCGTCCCGGTAAGGGAAGATCAACTTGCGGAGGGACAGATGCCCGTTTTTCTCGATACGACCAATCCTGGCTTCGAAGCCGATTTTCAGGCCCTTCTGGGCGCCAAGCGTGAAGATAGCCCCGATGTGGATGCCATTGTTGCAGACATCATTGCTGATGTGCGCACGCGCGGCGATGCGGCGGTGCTGGACCTGACCGAGAAGTTCGACCGGATTGCCCTGACGCCCGAGACGCTGAAATTTTCTGCCGATGAGGTCGCAACCGCCGTGGCTCAGGTCAGTCCGTCAGACCGAGCGGCTCTGGAATTGGCAGCCGAGCGCATACGCGCTTATCACGAACGGCAGATGCCAGAAGATGCCAGTTGGACGGATGATGCGGGGGCGACGCTGGGTTGGCGTTGGTCCGCAGTGTCCGCGGCAGGGCTCTATGTGCCCGGTGGCCTGGCAACCTACCCGTCATCGGTGCTGATGAATGCGATTCCCGCCAAAGTAGCCGGGGTCGAGCGCTTGGCAATCACCGTCCCGACACCGGATGGGCAGATCAATCCGCTTGTCCTTTTGGCTGCCGAGCTGGCGGGAGTGGACGAAATCTATCGCATTGGCGGAGCGCAGGCGGTTGCAGCCTTGGCCTACGGCACCGAGAGCGTTGCGCCCGTGGACAAGATCACTGGCCCCGGAAATGCGTTTGTCGCGGCGGCAAAACGCCGGGTGTTCGGCAAAGTTGGCATCGACATGATCGCAGGCCCGTCCGAGATCCTTGTGATTGCGGACAAGGACAACAACCCGGACTGGATCGCTCTGGACCTGATGTCCCAGGCAGAACATGATGAAAGCGCCCAGTCGATCCTGATCAGCGATGATGCGGCGTTTGGGCAATCCGTTGCAGATGCTGTTGAAAGACGTCTGGAAACTTTGGAGCGGCGTGGAATCGCGGGTGCCAGCTGGCGTGATTATGGCGCGATCATCACCGTAAGGTCTCTGGAGGAGGCCGCGGAACTGTCCAACCGGATCGCGCCGGAGCACCTGGAACTCTGCGTCGCGGATCCACAAACGTTGTCGGAAAAGACCGTCCATGCGGGTGCAATCTTTCTGGGGCAGTACACCCCCGAAGCCATCGGGGATTATGTCGGCGGCCCGAACCACGTGCTGCCGACGGCGCGGTCGGCACGGTTTTCTTCGGGCCTCAGCGTGATGGATTTCCTGAAGCGCACAACCTTGAGCCAGATGACACCCGAAGCCTTGCGCGCCATTGGTCCGGCCGCAGAAGCTCTGGCCATCAGCGAAAGCCTGGAAGCACACGGGCTCTCTGTTCGGGCCCGGCTGGAGGCTTTGAACGACTAGGGCAATGGGGCGCTGCCCCTCTTGGCCAAAAGGCCAATTCACCCCGGGATATTTGTGGCCAGATGAAGCAACGGGTTCTTAACCAAGGCTAGGCCATCATGAGCCTGCGGTACAGGCGGGGACGCCGATGACCGCGCCAGGTGAAGCGCCCCGATTGCCTCGGGGTGCGGATCCCGTTCTCATGTGTCCGCGGCATCCCCACCGGAGGCCTAAAGCTTTCGCAGAAAGCGCGGAATTCTGCGGCCGGGATGTGTCTTGGGTCAGTAGTGTGTCGTGTAGCCGCCATCCACGGCCAGCACTTGTCCGGTGACATATGACGCGGCCGGAGAGGCCAGGAATAACACTGCTGGCGCCAGTTCCGCGGGATCGCCCCAGCGGCCCAGAGCGGTAGACTTGGCCAGTCTGTCCGCAACGGCCGGATCAGCAGCAGCTTGGGCATTGGGCGCGGTCTTGAAGAAGCCGGGCGCAACGGCGTTCACGTTGACACCGAACGGTCCCAGTTCGGCTGCCAGGGCACGGGTCATGCCGATCATACCTGCTTTGGCGGTGGTATAGGCTGCATCGCCGGGTTGGGCGATGAGCCCAGCAATCGACGAAATATTGACGATCCTACCGTACCCTTGGTCTTGCATCAGAGCGCCTGCGTGTTGGCTCAACCGGAAAGGGGACACCAGATCGACATCCAGCAAGGATTGAACATCCGAGCGCGTGAAGTCCTGCAAGCCGCGGCGGTCGCGCTGGCCGACATTGTTCACCAGGATATGCAGGCCGCCTTGTCCGGCAAGGGTTTGTATGGCCGCCGTGCAGGCTGCTTCATCACCGACGTTAAATGCGAGCGGGCGCGCATTCGGGCCAATCATTTTGCAGGCGGTCATTGCCGATGCTTCCGAGCGGCCATTTATCCAGACATCCGCGCCAGCCTGTGCAAGAAGACGAGCGATTTCGAACCCAAGCCCACTTGTGGAGCCCGTAACGAGCGCCGTTTGACCCTCAAGCCGAAACTGCTCCAATCCGTCCATGTCGCTTTCCTTTCCAGTTCTTCACCGCGCAGCGCTCTGGTTCCAGGTAGCATCGTCGACGGGACTGCCGCAAATCCCAATCTGCTTGACGCCAACCCGCATTGCCCCCGTTTCCGGGTTGCGATAGGTCTGGTGCAGATTTATCAGTCAAGTAACCCCGCAAATCCGAGACGCCGTAAAAATGAGCCGTATCAGCCATATCGAACTGGACGACCGCAACTTGCCGCCGCCGACACCCGAGATCGAGCAGGAGCGAAAAGTTGCGATGTTCGATCTGATCGAGGAGAACAGCTTTGATCTGCCGGCGCGGGATGATCGTGCGATCCCTGCGGGCCCCTATCACTTGGGGCTTGCGATCCGTGACAAACGGCTGGTCTTTGATATCAACACCGAAGAGGGAGAGAAGGCGGCCGAGTTTCATCTGTCCCTGTCGCCGTTTCGGCAAGTTGTGAAGGACTACTACCAGATCTGCGAAAGCTATTTCAACGCAGTGAAGAATATGCCGCCCAGCCAGATCGAAACCATCGACATGGCCCGTCGGGGCATCCACAACGAAGGAAGCCGCGTACTGCAGGAGCGCCTGGAAGGGAAGGCCGAGATCGACACTGACACAGCCCGACGTCTGTTCACGCTGATCTGCGTGTTGCATTACGGAGGCTGACAGTGGAGGAGCTTCCGCAGTCGGTCCTGTTTTGTTGTGACCACAACGCGGTCAGGTCTCCGATGGCCGAAGGCCTGATGAAGAAGTTCTACGGAACCGGAACCTACGTCCAGTCGGCAGGTGTCAAGAATGACATGGAAATCGACGGGTTTTGCATTTCCGTTTGTCAGGAGCTGGGGATCGAACTGTCCCGTCATCGGTCCCGCTCGTTTGACGAGATGGAGCAATGGGGGGATGACCTTTCTTCGTTCGACCTGATCGTGGCCTTGTCGCCGGCCTCGCAGCGCCGGGCGCTGGAATTGACCCGCTTTTTTTCGCTGGATGTCGAATATTGGCCAATTATGGACCCTACCGGGCTCGGCGAAACGCGCGATGCCAAGTTAGACAGCTACCGACAATCTCGTGATCAGATCATCCAGCGGCTTGTTCACCGCTGGGGCGAACCGAAGGAAATGTAAATGAACGACACCGTGTCCCGTTATTTTGCAGCGTTCAACGCTGGTGATGTAGCCGGTATGCTGGACTGTTTGTCCGATGACGTGGCGCACCATGTCAACGAAGGCAAGATTCGCACCGGCAAAGAGAAGTTTTCCGAGTTCTGCGCCCATATGGAACGGTGCTACAAGGAAGAACTGACTGACATGGTGGTCTTCGATGCCGAGGGCGGAAGTCGCGCGTCAGCTGAATACATCGTGAACGGCACCTATCTGGCCACCGACGAAGGCCTGCCGGAAGCGAAAGGTCAGACGTATCGCTTGCCTGCCGGGTCGTTCTTCGACTTGGCGGATGGCAAGATCACTCGCGTGACCACCTACTACAACCTGGCCGATTGGGTTCGTCAGGTTTCAGCATGACCAAGCCTGCCATCCGTGTCGAGGCATTGACCGGTGCCGCGTTGGACGCGGCGCTGGCAGACGTGGCGCGTTTGCGGATCGAGGTGTTTCGAGCCTGGCCATATCTCTATGACGGTGACCTGGCCTACGAGGAGAAGTACCTGCAAAGCTATCGCGACAGCAATCGGGCCGTAGTGGTCGGAGCGTATGATGGCGACACGCTGGTGGGGGCTTCGACCGGGGCGCCGTTGGCAGATCACGCGGATGATTTTGCCGCCGCATTCGAGGGAACTGGCATCGCGCTGGAAGACGTATTCTATTGCGCGGAATCTGTCTTGTTGCCGGAATACCGGGGATTGGGCGTTGGACACGGGTTCTTTGACGCGCGCGAAGCGCATGCCCGCAAGCTGAGTTTCGCGAAGTGCGCCTTTTGCGGGGTGAAGCGCCCTGAAGATCATCCTCTGCGTCCCGCCGTTTATGCGCCTTTGGATCCGTTCTGGCGCAAGCGGGGCTATGCGCCGTTGACCGGGGCGATTGCGCAGTTTTCCTGGAAGGATCTGGGCCAGCAAGACGAAACGCAAAAGCCTTTGCAGTTCTGGATTCGCGATCTCTGAATCAAGGGGCGGTCCGATGTGGGTCGCCTCATTATCGCCTATCTCGGACCATCATTTTGGCAAGAGCATCTGGCAGACAGGAGCCTGATTTCGTCTCATGTCCCAGGTGATTTATGTTCAAAATGAAATTCGGCGGGCTGGCAAGCCGCGCTCTGAAAGTTGTCCCGACGCCCAAGGCCAAATCGAAACTTGAGCGGGTTGTGGTCCCTGCGTCAGTTGTGGATCGATGCGTGGAGGATCCTGCAGCCTTGGTGCAGGCGGTCGTCAACTATGTGAATTTCATGATCAATACGGGCCGCTTCAATCGTACTGAATTGCCACCCGGCGCCATTCAGGCCTATCACTGCGATTATTACTTGGCGCAGGTGAACAACGGTGGTCATGCGCAGTTTGTGGGCAATTGCGGGGGCAATCTGTCTTTCACCCTACCGGATATTGTCGATGGTCTGACCGCGATGAAAGCCAAGGAGCATCTGAAACTAGCCAAGAAAATGGCGCGATGGGTCAAGAAGAACCCGGATGAAGCCGAAGAGCAGACCGGGTTCGAGGGCGGGATCGCACCCGAGTTGGCGGCACTTGATGCGCCGTTCTTCGAGTTGGAGAAGGATCATTCGATCACCCTGATGAACGCCCGCTGGATCGCCACATGGGAGCATCTGGAAGTGGTCGAGGATGCCAAGTTTGAAGCGGTTCTGAACTCGTCCGCTGACATGAACCCGCACAAACAGACCCGCGAAGCAGCAGCCCAGGTGGCGCAGATTGCAGTTTGCTTGTCGGACCCGCTGCGGTTGGGGCTGGGCATGGCCGCGGGACGGATCAGACCGGCGGAAGCCATGACCTGGATTGGCGGAGGAAGTTACCGGGAGGTGGAAGGCGAGGAGCAACTGGCCTGGAGTCTGGGTACCACGGAGGGGGACCGATTTGCCGTGGTGGATGATGATTTTGGGGTCCGGATGTATGGCTGCATCAGGGGTGACAATCCGCATCTGAAGGATTTCAGGGGGCCGCAGGATCTGGACAAGGTGTCCTTGGATGACGTGATGGCTTATCAACCAGATCAGGTGGGTGCGCGCCTGTCGGAGGTTCCGATTGACGAACTACTGGCCGCCAAAGATCTGGCCGAGCGGTTGAACGCCGCATCGATGATTGCCGCCATGCTGGACCGCGTGGATTCAAGTGCAAAATTCAGCATGGCTACCTTGGCCCATGCCGGGCCGAATGCTTCGGGGGAAGATTACCTGTGGGTGATCGTTCTATTGAATGACGGCCGCGATGCCTATTCCGCCATCGTGACTGCCGACCAGGGCATTTTGTATTCGGAACCAGGGCAGAAAGTGCTTCTCAGCATCGAGGCTTCAGAGGCCGCAGCCTATTTGCAGAGTTTCAAGGACGCGGCGTGATACTGTTCTGAAATCGTTGATGTTCGGCGGTCCCAAAGCGTAGAACGGGCCGTCAGGTCATTCAACGACAGCAGAGGACACGCGCCCGATGAAGATCGCAACCGCAGCCTATTCATTAAGCTGGCTGGACAGCTGGGCCCAGTATGAAGACAAGATCGCCTCCTGGGTGTCGAAAGCGGCAGGGCAGGGGGCGGAGTTGTTGGTGTTCCCCGAGTATGGCGCCATGGAGCTTTCCACCTTGGATGGGGCGGAGGTCGCGGGGGATCTTGAGCAATCGATTCAATCGGTTTCCGAAAAGATGGAACAGGCCGCCGCGCTGCATCTGAAGTTGGCGGCCGAACACGGGGTGCACATACTGGGCGCGTCTGCTCCGGTGCTGAGTGGCCTGCCGCGTCCCGTGAACCGGGCTGAGATTTACGCTCCAACTGGACAGCGTGGGCACCAGGACAAGCAGATAATGACCCGGTTCGAGCGGGAGGAGTGGGACATCATCGGTGGTGGTCCATTGAAGCTGTTCGACACGGCGCTGGGCAAGATTGGCGTCCTGATCTGCTATGACAGCGAATTCCCGTTGCTGGGTCGCGCGTTGCGCGAGGCGGACATCCTGCTGGTGCCGTCGTGCACCGAGGCCTTGTCCGGATATTGGCGTGTACGCATCGGTGCCATGGCAAGAGCCTTGGAAAGTCAGTGTGTTTCGGTGATGGCCTCCTTGGTCGGAACCAACGACTGGTCCGAGGCGGTGGATGCCAACACGGGTATGGGGGGCATTTTTGGGCCGCCGGATCGCGGCTTCCCGGCCACCGGAGTTCTGGTTGAAGGCGACTTGAATGTTGCCGGCTGGACCTATGCAGATGTGGATCTGTCCCGCGTCGCCGATGTCCGCGCCGACGGTGTGGTTTTGAACCGTACGCATTGGGTTGAGCAGGAAGACAGGGTGGTTTCCGTCACAAATCAGTCTCTTTTCTGATTGAAGCCTTGAAAAACAGGGAAAAAGGGCGCATCTAAGCGCACATTCCGCGTCCGACCCCCGTTGGGGGTGCTGCGTGCGGGAAACGCAACGAAGGAGATACCATGGCCAAGGAAGAAATGCTCGAATTTCCCGGTGTCGTGAAGGAACTCCTGCCTAATGCGACGTTTCGGGTCGAGCTGGACAACGGCCATGAAATCATCGCACATACGGCAGGCAAGATGCGCAAGAACCGCATCCGTGTTCTGGCTGGCGACCGGGTTCAAGTTGAAATGACCCCCTATGATCTGACCAAGGGTCGGATCAACTATCGTTTCAAATAATCTGAACGACATCTCAATTCGAGGCCCGGCACTTTGCCGGGCTTTGTCGTTCTGGGGCATCGGAACGGGTGCTCCCGCCCGGTGATCGCGCATCAAGGATGCGCGTCCACCCGTTGGGCCCGGCGCCGCAAGCGGCGCGGTTTTGTATGCGGATACAGCCTGACATCGCTCTTTCCGGGGTTTTGCAAAGCGGGTAAGAGAGGCAGGCGCAGCGAGGGGACCGTAATGGCATTCATCTTGGGATCGGGCAGTCCACGCCGATTGGAATTGTTGGCTCAGCTGGGGATCAGCCCGGACGATATCCGTCCGCCCGACATCGACGAGACG
Organism: Paracoccaceae bacterium; assembly: GCA_014872875.1. GTDB lineage: Bacteria > Pseudomonadota > Alphaproteobacteria > Rhodobacterales > Rhodobacteraceae > Aliisedimentitalea. Next base: position 21,250 of record WKFI01000011.1, on the reverse strand, counting down.
CCCCACAAAGGTGAGCAGCCACGCCCCTATTGTACCCGAATCGCGCGGGAGAAAGCCGAGGCGGTTCAAGCAGGTCCAGATGATGTCGTCTTATGTGCGGATACAACGGTTGCCTTGGGGCGGCGCATTTTGGGTAAGCCAGAGAGTGTGGCAGAGGCCGCTGAGTTTTTGTTGGCCTTGTCTGGACGACGACATCGTGTGATCACGGCCGTCGCCGTGCGGCGAGGTGATCGGATTTGGGAAAAGGACGTGGTGTCCCAAGTGCGCATGAAGCGTCTGTCTGACCTCGAGTTGAATGGATATCTTGCCACCGGAGATTGGGAAGGCAAGGCAGGCGGATACGCCATACAAGGACCGGCGGGCGCTTTGATCCCCTGGATCAGCGGTTCTTTTACCGGCATCGTGGGGCTACCCTTGGCTGAAACTGCAAATCTGCTGCATGTGGCAGGACTGAACACCAAGACGGAGGCCGCATGAAAGGTCGTACCATTTTGCTGGATCACATCAACGGGCGCGAAGCCGCAGCCCTGATGGTAGACGGGCAATTACACGATTTCCTTATTGCCTCTGACGCTCCGGTGCCGGGCACGATTTATCGGGCAGTGGCCGATCGACCTGTAAAAGGGCAGGGTGGAATGTTCCTGAAAACCACTGATGGCTCGGCTTTTTTGCGCCAAGTCAAGGGGATTGCCCCTGGCGACCTCATGACGGTGCAGGTCACGGGCTATGCGGAGCCGGGAAAGGCCATTCCAGTGACGCAGAAGATCCTGTTCAAGAGCCGCTATGCGATCGTTACACCTGGGGCGCCGGGATTGAATATTTCGCGCAGCATCAAGGATGAAGAGGAACGTGACCGGCTGTTGGAAATTGCGCATGAAGAAATGGATGGCAGTGAATTTGGGCTGATCTTGAGGTCGGCCTGCAAAGCCGCTGACGCCGAAGACATCGCCGCGGACGTCGCCGAGATGCGCAGCTTCGCAGAACATGTCTTGGCGGATGAGGGGCGCGATGCGGAAACGCTCTCTGACGGTGACGGACCGCACGTTCATGCCTGGCGGGAGTGGTCGGAACCGGCTGACGTGGCGCGTGAGCCTGGTTGTTTCGAGGCTGGAGGTGTCTTGGATGCGCTGGAGGAGGCTCAGGCGATGCACCAACCCCTTCCCGGTGGTGGATTTTTGTTCGTAGAGCCCACCCGCGCCTTGATCGCGGTGGATGTGAATACAGGAGCCGACAGCTCGTTGGCGGCTGGGCTGAAAGCTAACCTGGCTTGTGCAAAAGCTCTCCCGCGACTACTGCGGATTCGCGGCCTCTCGGGACAAATCACGCTGGATCTGGCGCCAATGCCCAAAAAGGAGCGTCGGGGCTTCGAAACTGCTTTGCGCGCGGCTTTCCGGCAGGACACCGAGGATACGGTTCTCGCCGGATGGACGCCACTGGGTCACTTCGAGCTTCAGCGCAAACACGGCCGGTTCCCGATTCGGCAGGTGCTGTCATGAGCTGCCCAATCTGCGGTGAAGAAATGGTGCGGAAGTACCGTCCCTTCTGCTCCAAAAGATGCGCGGATATAGACTTGGGCAAGTGGCTGTCCGGTTCCTATTCAGTGCCAAGCCAGGACCCCACTGATCTTGAGGAAGCCGCTGAAGAAATGGTCAAGCAGGGTAAGACAAAACATTGATGAAATTCTTGTAGAAAGCCTCTGGACACTCGCGCGCCCAACGCATAGAAGGCCCTCACCCAGCGGCAAACGCCGTTCCCGTGCCCGGGTAGCTCAGGGGTAGAGCAGTGGATTGAAAATCCTCGTGTCGGTGGTTCGATTCCGCCCCCGGGCACCACTAAATCAAGCATGACTGTTTTAAGTGTGTTTACGGATGAACGTATTGTCCAAACTACCGGTTTGTAGGTCTTGGCCGCTGCAATAGTGCTCAAGATCTGGCCGTTTGCTGAGCGCCTAAGTGTTGTGAAATTGGCGCGTGACAGCGACTTTGGAGGGTGAACTAAGGGCCGTTTGAAGGCCGGACCTATCAGATCATCTGTCGAGAAAGGCTTGCGCTGCTTCGCGGGTTTCGAAGATGTGCGGCGATGCGTTCGGCAGGGTCTCGCCCAGCTTGAGCCGCATGAATGCGGAACCGGAGTATCGTGTTACCGTGTTGTAAAAACTGTGTTCGAGGTTTGCGACCATCGCGGCGTAGTCCTTCGCAAGATCATCGTCGAGCTGGAACCCATCGTAGTTCACCACAACGTCCACTTTGTCCGCCAGAGGACCGCAGACCTGCATTACCTGTGCCCGCACCTGTTCGATGTCCTCCAGCGAGCGGATCCGCATTTTCTCGAAGTTGATGAATAGCCGCCCCGTCGCGACGTCGAGGGCAATTCGCTCCGGCAGGTCAAGGTGCAAGAGCTCCCGCTTCAACTCCATGGCTTCGGGGCGGAATATCCGTGCATCCATTTCGCGAACGTCCTCGATGATCGGGCGAAACCCCATGTGGCCAAGGATGTCACGTTCGATATCCACGCCTGGGGCAACTTCGACCAACTGAAGCCCCTCGGGCCGTAATTGGAACACGCAACGTTCGGTCACGTAGAGCACGGGTTGGTTGAGGCGCGCGGCGCGCTTGCCTGAGAACGTCACTTGCTCAACGTCTTTGAGGAACTTCCTCGACGTTCCTTCCATTCGGATCGTCAGCGCGCCATCGCCGATGTCCACGTCGATGCCCTTGGCGGTAAACGTCCCCGCAAAGACCAGCGCCTTGGCGTTCTGGCTGATGTTGATAAACCCGCCCGCCCCGGCAAGCCGTGGCCCGAAGCGGGAAACGTTCACATTGCCCTGCCCGTCGGCCTGCGCGAGGCCAAGGCACGCCATGTCGAGCCCGCCCCCGTCGTAGAAGTCAAACTGCGCGTTCTGGGGCACCACGGCATCCACATCGACGGCCGCCCCGAAATCGAGGCCCGAGGCGGGTTGACCGCCCACAACACCGGGCTCGGCCGTGAGGGTAACGTGATCCAGCATGCCTTCCTCAGCCGAAACTGCCGCCACGCCTTCGGGCATGCCTATACCAAGGTTGATGACGCCGTTTACAGGCAGCTCCAATGCGCACCGCCGCGCGATGACCTTGCGTGCATCGAGTGGCATCTTGGGGATTTCGCCCGCTGGTGGTCGTATCCGGTTGGTGAAGGCATGAGAAAAGGCCGTCCGATACGTCTGCATGTGAAGGTCAGGCGGTGCGACGACGACCGCGTCCACGAAGATGCCCGGGATCTGCACCTCTCGCGCCGGTAGGCTGCGGCCACGGGCAAGGCGCTCGACCTGCACGATCACGACCCCCCCGGCGTTCTTGACCGCCATGGCCTGTGCGAGGTTATCGATGATCAACGCCTCGCGTTCCATCGTGATGTTGCCGGTCTCATCGGCCGTTGTGCCTCGCAAGAATGCAACGGTGAGCTTGGGTGCGGGATAGAAGAGGTATTCCTCATCGCCGTGCGTCATGAGCTCGACCTGAAGTTCGACCGATATGTCGTTGACGGCGCCACCGCCGTTTCTGGGATCAACGAATGTTTCCAGCCCGACCTTGGTTAGCATCCCCGGTTTTCCCGCCGCCGCGTCACGGAAAAGCTGGCTGATGCATCCCTGCGGCAGGTTCCAGCCTTCGATTTTGCCCTCGACAGCAAGGGCCGCTACCTTGGGAATGAGGCCCCAATGCCCACCGACAACGCGGCTGAGGAGGCCTTCGTGCCCGAGCCGGTTCAAACCACGCTCAGCGCCATCGCCTTGCCCGGCGGCAAAGACGAGCGAGAGGTTCCTTGGATGACCGACCTCCAGAAAACGTTGTTCCACGGCGGCGAGGAGCGCATCCGGGACACCGATACCGACGAAACCAGAGGTCGTCAGCACGTCCCCATCCTTTATCAGGGCCGCGGCGTCCGCGCCTGAGATTACTTTTCTCTGCATGGGGCCTCCTCCTCGATCCTATGGTTTCCGTCAGCGCAACACTTGTCCAGTCTGCCAGCGGCAAAACCCTGCGGAATTCGATTTGCCCAATCTTTAAGGTGTGCCGTCTGTTGGAAAGAGCCTGATAGAGCCTGATAGAGCCTATGCCGTCACTCTCTGCACGGCACACCGATGTCAGCTTCGACGGACTGCACTGCAGCATGCCAATCTGAATGCTAACGGCAGCAATGGGCCGAGATCTACCTTAGTCACAACTGGCGGAAAGCTGACTTTCGCTGCGTTTTGCCCCAAAGTCGGTGGTGTGAACAAAAGCTGACCCTGCCATTGGTCAACTACCTCCCGAGAAAGTTGAAACTAACTTAGGATACAAAGTGTCTGAAGCACTCACTTTGTCTCTTTCAGCACGATCCGAGAGGGTTAGATTTCGCCTAGACGGCACAGATATCGCACCGAATGGGATCGGTGAAAACAAGAGTATTCCGGTCGTTCTTTCGCTTGAGCACAAACCCAACCCGGCGGTCTCACTAAATCTGTTCGCGGGCGCTGTCCAAGGAAGATCTGCGTGAGATCGCCAGCCTTCGCCTCCTGTTGGAGCGCCACACGCTGCAACAGTCAATTGCAAACGGTGATAGGGAATGGGAAGGCGACGTGGTCGCTGCCATCACAAACTGCATCGTATGGAGCTCCAGATGCAGTCTGGTGACGAGACCGAAAAAGAAACCTGGAAGCGGTATGATTGGGAGTTCCACCTGTCACTCATTCGCGCATGCAACTCGCAGAACCTCTTGTCGCTTCATTCCAAGATCTACGACAAATACCTGCGGTATCAGATGCTGGTCTTCACCTTTCGTGGTGAGGCCGCAGCAGCCGAGCATCAAGGCATGCTGGACGCGGCCCTTGCCCGAGATCCTGACATCGCGATCAAGTTTCTCGAAGATCACATCAACAACGGGCTGATCCACACGCTCGAGGCGATGTAGAACTCGACTTGATCCTGGAGCATGGCTTAAACACGGAAACGTGATGAGTGCAGAACCTAGCTCACGTGGTTTGTTTCACTCCCTACCGTGCAGACACTCCTCCTAGCGAGTTTACGATACTAAGCTCTAGGTAAGCCCCTCGAACAAAGGCGGGCTGTAAGGCGCGGGAGCGGTCATTGGTCATTGACTTCACCGATGTCCTCTTTGGGCCGAAAGCATGAGGTGACTTCAGTTGGCCGAAAGACGGGAAAGTCCTCTCAGCGGTCGTTCGTGCAGTTTGTCGTGAACGTCTGCTTCGAGCCCACACCGGAAGTGTCAAAATCTTGCTGCGCGCGCTCGCAGCACAGATTTCTCTGCACACGCGCAATTTTTGGTATCGCATCGCGGCGCGGAAAACTGCCGTTCGTGCGTGCAGCAGCGAGATTGACGACGGCAATTCACAGGCTGCGGGACGCAGCGGTCACTCGAAAAAGTGCGTAGGGTGGGTGAAACCCACGCGTTACACACAGGACGGATCGGGCAACGCGTGGGTTTCACCCACCCTACATTCATGTCCGCGACGGGCTCACTGCCGCCGAATGCACACGCAGAGACGGCGCGCCAAACTGTCTTTGGACCGCGGACATTCTCCCACCTCGTAGAATCGCCCTGTCAGCACGGTGCTGATGACTGGGCGTGGAAGACCATCGAAAACCGGCGCTTGCTTCACCGCAGTGCTGCCGCATAATCAATGCAACCAGATGAGCCACGCCCTCTCTTAGCTCAGGCCGCAATCTGTCCCAAAACATCTGACGACGGACATACCATCGTTATCTGGCTGAGCGACAACGGGCCTGAGTACTTCCATCCCTGGCATGGCACGGCTGGACCATGGCGCGGCAACTATTTCACTGCGTGGGAAGGATCGCTGCGCGTTCCATTCCTCATGCGGTGGCCGGGTCGCATCGAAGCAGGTTCTACAAGCAATGAAATTGTGCATCTGGTGGACATGCTGCCAACACTGGGCCGTGTCGCTGGTTACGATGTTCCGGATGATCGGATCATCGACGGCGTAGACCAGCTCGACTTCTTTCTGGGGAAGCAGGACACCTCAAACCGGGAAGGCTTCATAATCTACAACAACGACGACGTGTACGGCTACAAGTGGCGAAACTGGAAGCTTCATCTGATTGAGTTGGAGAACATGAACAGCGAGCCACGCCCACTCAATGTGCCTCGTGTTTTCAACCTAATTACCGACCCGAAAGAGGAATACGAGATACAGTCCGAAGCCACATGGATTCTACCCGTAATCTTCGAGAAGATCGTGGAGTTCGAGAAGACCCTTATTGAGGAATCTCCGGTGCCGTTTGGGGTACTAGAACCTTAAGAGCCGCCGAACTGACCATAAGGGCCGTCCGTCAGTTTCTGTACTCACGTGACTGGCTGCATTGTCCGCATCTCCCCAGTTTGGCACAAGCGCGGCGAAGGACCGGTGCAGCATCCCGCGCTAGTGAGGCTCCCCCAAAGAACAGGTCCGCCCCTATGATTAGGAAACGGAGGACCATAGATGGCGACCAAGAGGCCCAAGCCTGAAGAGATTGTCGTGCAGTTACGGCAAGTTGAAGTCTTGATGGGGCAAGGCATGCCCCGCATAGATGCGATCCGTCAGATCGGTGTTACGGAACAGACCTACTATCGCTGGAAAAAGAAGTACGGCGGAATGGGCACGGAACAGCTTAAAGAACTAAAGCGGCTTCAGAAGGAAAACGAGCGGCTTCGCCGGGCGGTTTCGGACCTGAAACTGGACAAATTGATCCTGTCCGAGGCCGTAAAGGGAAACTTCTGAGCCCCTCCCGCCGCCGGGCCTGCATTGATCATGTGCGCAGCCAGAGGAAGGTTTCCGAGCGTCGCGTTTGCCGCGTTCTGGGCCAGCATCGGTCCACACAGCGGCAATTGCCTCAAGGGCGTGCTGATGAGGAACGCCTGGTCGCCGATATGATCGAGCTGACACTTCAATACGGCCGATACGGCTACCGCCGGGTTGCGGCCCTTCTGCGGGACGCTGGCTGGCAGGTGAATGACAAACGTGTCGAACGTTCATGGCGGCGGGAGGGGCTGAAGGTTCCAATGAAGCAGCCCAAGAAGGGACGGCTCTGGCTCAACGACGGATCCTGTGTTCGGCTGCGTCCCGCATATCGCAACCATGTCTGGTCGTACGACTTTGTGCATCACCGAACGGATGATGGCAGGGCTTTCAGAACATTGAACATTCTGGACGAGTATAGCCGGGAATGCCTTGCGGTCCGAGTGAAGCGGAAGCTGAATGCAAACGAGGTCATCGATGCACTGACGGATCTGTTTATCCTACGCGGCGTGCCAGCATACATTTGGTCGGACGATGGCCCTGAGTTCATTGCTGAGGCCGTCAGAGGCTGGATCAAAGCCGTCGGGGCCAAGACCGCATACAGTGAGCCTGGATCACCCATCTCGGGACATCGCCATGCGATGCCCTGCCGGGCAGAGCATGGGAGAATGGATACTGCGAGAGCTTCAATGGGCGGATGCGGGATGAATTGCTGAACGGTAAAATCTTCTATTCGATACGCGAAGTCCAGATCATTATCGAAAGCTGGATAAAACACTACAACACTCAACGGCCCCACAGTGCTCTGGGCTACCGCCCACCTGCGCCAGAGGCCATCGTCCTGATGGACCAAAGGCCAACCATGCACTAACTTTCAACTTGGACCACTCAAGTGGGGCTGCTCACCAGTGAATTCGAATTGACAGCGAACACAATGCTCAAGGTGACGACATGACGAACCAAAACTTCCTCATACCGGCTCTCGCGGTACTGCTGGGTCTGTCCAGCGTAGGACAGGCATCCGCGAATGTTGGCCAAGATGCAATCGATGGCTGTATCGACCAGATACGCGCTGTTGGTGGTCCCGATGGCCAGAGCGGGACTGTCCTTTCTTCGGAATACTCCGAAGCCAACTCTCTCATCATGTTTCAAGATGCGGGAAATACTGTCTGGCGCTGCCTGGTCTCGAACGACGGGATCGTGGCGGAACTCACTGTGGCGCAAGCTGCTGATGATGGAGGCGGCGCGATGTCGGGAGCCTCCGGCGCTGACGCCGAACGCGTTTCCTTTGCTGCGGGCACCACTGGGGCGGAGCTGACGGGTTCGCTCCTGCCGCAGGAGAGCCGCCGCTATGTTCTCGGCGCGCGCGATGGGCAGTTCCTGTACTTCCGGCTCGCCGCCAACGGCCCTGGAATGACCTATGTGATCTACAATCCGGATGGATCGGTACTGCTTGATGAAATGGCTGCCGCTCAAGAGTATCGCGGACAGCTTTGGCAAACCGGAGATCATGTTATCGAGGTCTACAATACAGCCAATAGCGCACAGTCCTTCAATGTTATCTTCGGGATCGAATGACGGTGTCTGACGCAAAGGCCATGCGAAACTAGGAAGGATGAAGCAGAACGGAGACGCAATGCCGACGAGTGCTCGCTAAATATTTAGCGCCGTGTGGATCTTTCGTGCCTCGGCTCAAGTTTCTTGGCGCACGTCTAATTCAAGACCTGATTGGAGTTCTCAGAATGACAACTGGAAAATACTTCGATGATCTGAGGGTGGGCGATACCTTCGAAACCGGTGGGATAACGCTGACCGAGGCTGCAATTGTTGACTTTGCCCTGACGCACGACCCGCAGCCATTCCATATCGACAAAGTGGCGGCGACAGACTCGATTTTCGGCGGGATCATTGCCAGTGGGTTTCAGACGATCGCGCTAACCTTTCGACTGTTCCGTGACACCGGAGTGCTAACAGGCACCAATATAGGCGGTCATGGCATGGACGAGGTTCGGTGGCTCGCTCCGGTTTTTCCGGGTGACACGCTTCATGCAAAGATCACCGTTGAGTTGCTGACGCCGTCGCGCTCAAAGCCTGACCGTGGGACGGTGCGGTTTCGCTACCGAACCTACAACCAAGACAATGCAGAGGTCCTCAATTTGACAATGGACCATGTCATGGCGCGGCGAGGGTAACATGCGGGACTGTAACCTGTTGGTTAACAAAGTTTCTTGCGTAGCTTGTCAGCGGGCTGTCAAAGTATTGAAAATAGTGATCGGCGAGTGGAGTAATCCGTCACAAAGAGCGGGTTACTGAGAAAATGCACGATCAACACACATCAAAAACAAGCAAAGGCGAAGGTTATGACAAATACCCTTAAATTTAGCATCGCGTCCGTCGGACTGATTGCTTTGGCCGCATGCGATGAAGGCACCACAACCACAGCTCCCGGCACACCCAGCGTTGGAAGCTCCAAAGATCTGACCGCTTTTCAGGGTGCACGGGCAGGGCAAGCGGAATTGGGCATAACGAACCTTGGTTACGAATTGATCCGCAGTGATGGTTTGACAAGCTACTGGTTCAATCGCGACACGGGCGCATGCGCGGCAATAACCACGTCAGATGGCCGCTATAGCAACATCACAATGCTACCAGCGGGAGACTGTTAACCTTGTGCAAATGGGTCATTCGGATCGTCGGGGCGCTATACCTCGCAGCCTTGACGTTGCTCCTTATCGGAACTTTCGGGCTTTTCGGTCAGGAGCAGGATCCATTGTCAGGTGTGTTTCTGATACCGCTCGGGATGCCTTGGGTGTTTTGGTTGGACGGATTTCCCGAGACGCTGCGTCCTTGGCTGGCAGCGCTGACGCCGCTGCTCAACCTCGCAATACTTGCATTTCTGTGTCGCCAATTCGCCCGGCGCAGGTAGAAAACGCACTAACCAAAGGAGACAGGATGGCTTTTGACATTCCGCACATGATCGCAACAACGCTCATCATTTTTGCAGTCATTTACCCCCTCAATCACATGGCACAATTCGAGAACATCTCGAAGGGCAGAAAAACACTGATCACTTTCGTTGTTTTGTTCGTTCTAATCTTCATGCTCAACCTGGTCTGGCCGTACGGCTCGGGAGCCTAACGTCGGAGGAAACATGGGCAAGCTTGTTATTGGAATCGCAGGGCTGGTCATTGGCCTGATCGCTGGAAGTTTCTTCGGTGGCGCAATCATGGGCGGCACAGCAGCGGGCGTTGGTATCGCGACGGGCATGTCGGCGGGCGTCTGCTCGACCGTTATCGCGGCGCAAGAAGAAGGCCTGCTGACTGCAGATCAGGTGGATCAGGTCCTTACACGCGCAGCTGCGGATATCGCTGAGATGTCTGGCGAGAGTGCGCCTGATGTGGTTGTAGGGAGCGCGTCCGACTGCGAAGCTGTTATGGAGCGCATTCGCTCTGCGGCCAATTGATAGTGCGGACGATGCTCTTGGCTGGCAGTGACAATCCAAATGAGGCTGCGAGGCTGCTGATTAAGTGGTCATACTGATTGGGGATGTCGCACAATGCCTTTGCGAGTTTTGATACGTTCCGGTGCAATACCCGTTTGCGCTGCCCTGTTGTTCACTGTTGTCTATGGCAGCGCAAGCGTTGCGCAAACGCGAACCGTCGCAGAACAAATTCCCTGTCCGGAAATCGTAACGCAGACCGCGACCGAGATTGAAGACAATACATTTCATTGCGGGGTTGTTCGAGTTCCCGTCGATTACGAAAACCCCGACGGGCGACAAATTGATCTGATGTATGGCGTCTTGCGGTCGACAAGTCTGTCGCCGGCACGTGATCCGATCATCTACCTTCACGGTGGACCGGGTGGCGGCGAGCTTGCCAGTTTGACGAATGCTCTGGCTGAGAGATTGGCAACCCTGCGTACTCGACGCGACATTGTCGTCTTCGATCAACGCGGGTCTGGTTTTTCACCGGGGGAGATCGAATGCAATGAGGTCTTCGTAGCCAACAGCGATGCGGCCTTCAATGCCGCGGGGGAAATCGCCGAAGCATCCGGAATGAACCTAGGTGCAGCGGCAACTGAGTACTTAATCCCCCTCTGTGCCGCGCACCTGAATGCGCAAGGCATAGACCTGACGCACTACAACACTGTCAGCAACGCTCGCGATGTCGCTCGCCTTGCCAAAACCTTGGGCTTCAACAGCTTCAATATCTATGGTCATTCTTACGGTACACGCCTCGGGCTGGAGGTGCTTCGACAGAACCCTTCCGGGCTGCGTGCGGTCCTTCTCGACTCTGTGCTGCCCACCGATGTGGCCTGGCGTGAGCGCCTGCCGGAAACCAACGAAGAAGCGTTTCTCGGCATCCACGGGATGTGCCTTGCGGACCCATCTTGCGCAAACGCCTATACGGACCTTGTGGAGACGCTCAACGTGTTGTTTGCAACGTTGACGGCGGAACCACTCGCGACAGAGAGCGGGCTCCCAGTCACGGCCGAAGCCCTGGAAAAGTTGATCCTTTCGTCTGCAAACCAAGCGGGCGCAGAGTGGCGCGTCAGGTACTTGCCGCGAATGATCATCGATCTGAGCGAAGGCGACACCGATCTTTTTGAAGCGCTGTTTTTCATGGTTTACGCCGAGGTCGAAGCCGCGCCGCCCACTGCGTTCCGACTTGAAGTGCCAAGCTTTGAAGCACGTCTGCTGGTGAACCGCGCCAATAGGCTCGTAGAGCAAAGTGATTTACTCCGTGAAACTGCAGAGGCCTTGGCGGCCCAAGCCAAGGGCATGGGGTTGGACACGGAGGAAACGCCTGCAGCGGTGTTTTTGCGCACGCTAAACCAGTTAGAGAATTCGCCTTACAGCACAGATCTGGACAGTCTCTATGCAGCCGACCGGGTTGCTTTGCCTTTGCGTCCCGCGACGACGGACGTCCTTGGGCGTTTTGTGCGACAACACTTTTCGGGGGTCGATGCTGAAATTCTGTCGTCGCTAGTGGCGCAATTCGAGCCAGATGACATCGCTGAGATTTATCGACGATTGCGGAACTTGGACAGGTACAGCGAACAGCTCAACGAGCTTGGCTTCGCCTTGCGCCTTTTCAATTGCAACGATTCCGTTCCTTTCAATTCCAGCGAGCGAGCACTGGCACGTATGCCAGATTACCGCATTCCCGGGCTAACACAGCGAGAGGCCCGCATGATGAGATACGAACTGAATGCCTGTGATGGCTTTCCGACCGGGACGCTTGGTGAAGGGTTCCACGCACCTGTGACTGGTGATGGATCGGTTCCCGTCATGGTTTTCACCGGAACAAACGACATCCAGACCGCGACGTCCTGGTCGGAACAGGCCGCCAACAGTTTGATAGGATCGCAATTCGTACGCTTCCCGAACACAGGGCACGGTGCCACCTTGTTTTCGCAATGCGCCAAAGACGTGGCTGCCGCGTTTTTCGACCAACCTGAGAAAGCTGTGAACCTCGCCTGCGTGAACGACCTGATGCCAAGCTTTGTATTGCCTGAGGATCCGCTACCTTAAAGCGTCGTTTTTTGTTCTAGCGCGTTCTTCGGCGCCTCAACGATATTCCTTTTGGTCTCCTAGTGACCGCGCGATCACTCTTCTGATGATGCTTCAGAGGCTACGATCGCATATTGGACGAGAACGGAACTTCGACCATCGTCTGTTGTGACGAACAATGACCCGCCGTCCGGGGACAGAGCAGCACCCTCGGCATTTTCCAACTTGCGTTTCTTATTGCCGTCCATCCAGTACAGATCAAACGATGCTACGTTGCCGTTATCTGACAAAAAATGCGCCGATTGCCCCACATCACTGACGATCCAAACCCCGCCTCGCTTCGGATCAACCGACAACCCCGACACGTCCTCATCGTCAGGCAAGATATCATCCAGAGGGCGCACTCGGATGACGCGGTCCAGCGACGGAGCAATCTCGACAAGTAGCCTGGGGTTCCGCTCTTTTACCAAAAGAACACGCCCGGTTTTTGGAATGACAGCAATCCCTTCAAACCCGTTTTTCTGATCTTTCAGCGCATCCGTCAGGTCCGTGGAGCTGGGAAGCTCCGCAATGTCAACGACTTCGACGCGATGGGCTGGTTCGAGCGATACAGCGATGATTTTGCCCGCCCTCTCGGAAACCATGAGAAGTCTGTTTTGAGCAGCATCATGTGCCACCCCTTCAAGGTCGCGCAGGCGATCCTCACGGCCGATGAAGGCAGCAATATCGCCGTTGGCGTCAAGCTGGAACACGGTCTGCGCGTTGTCCGAAACAATCCAGAATCCGGACCCGTCGGGATCAATGGCCAGCCCCGAAGGCTCGGTCAGGTCGATTTCGGGAAAGTAGAGTGGGATATGTGAAACGTATTCTAATTGGAGCGCACTTACTGTTGTCAGAGGCCCTGACGCTGCCAGAAACGATGCGAGCGCAGCAGCTTTAGGAAACATGCCAGCCTTTGGCGCGATGGCCCGCCCGGCGCAGATCATCAATCACGTCGGGCATGCGGCTTGCGACCTCAGCATCGCTATGAGACAGCACAAATTCGATCACGGGCTTGAAGTCGTTCTTTTGCGTTGAAACGATCCGGAAACTCTTGGCCTCAAACGCCTCCCTTAGCGGTTCGATTGCAGCGCGGAGTGCTTCATCGTCGTCAAATTTGAACTCAACAACGGAGGTTTTTCTCACTGTGACGAACCAAAGCGTTGCCCAACCTGCGACGGTGGCGACCAGCGCCATCACAGGGAGGTTCAGCCCCACAGCGAGGCCCACGAGCGTGACCATGATTAGGATCGCGCCATCGACAAGCGAACTCGACGCCAAGCGGAACCTAAACAGGCTTCCAAGTCCGAAAATGACGAAACCAATCAAGTAACCATGGTGAATGACCAGAAAGCCCACGAACATCCCGATCAGTCCGAAAAGGAACATGCTCACCTGCACGCTCCAGCCATGTGCATCCTGTCGTAGTGTGTTGCCACGAGGATGGAAGGCGAAGGCCGCGACCAGCACAAGCGTTTCGATTACGGAGAGGAGGAATTCCAGCAATTCCTCCGTGTTTGTGATCTGGGTCCAGCCGGCATCCCGTACTGTAATGTGCGAAGGGAGCGTAAGGGTTCCCTCGGGTGTCTGCGCACAGGGCAAATCGGGTATCATCAACCCAATGAGCGCTATCAGGCAGACGCAAGGGAGGCGGTGGAACATCCGTTTGATTCGTTTTTTCTTTTGCACTACTCCGCCATCTCTACCGCACCAGACGGAACGGTATCAATCCGGTGGATGACCCGCTCGGGTGTGTGCAGGCGTTCCGGCAGCGTGCGTACGTCCATAGGGGTCTGGAAATCAGGCGCCTGCAAGGCCGAAACCTGAATTCTACCGTCTGCCTCGATATCGAGGAGCGTAATGGTCTTGGGGCCGGGGCGTTCGGTGCCAATCAACCGTCGGGAACCGCCTCCCAATTCAGCCTGGGCAATCACCGACAACTGGTCCAGATGTCCCGGGTAGAACGCATGATGATGTCCTGAAAGATGAAGATCGACGTCGAGACGCTCAAGCAGATCTTCAAGATCGGGGTCCCCAATAATGTGGGTTTCGCGGCCTTCAGTGAAAGGCCATAGAGGCATATGGCTGAAAACGATCCGCGCCGGTCCCGCCCCATCGAACACGTGTGCGAGGGCGCTCATTTGCGCTTTATCAAGGCGACCGATCGTAGTCGCGTCAAGCGATACCAGGCGGGCGGGTCCGATATCGAAGGCATAGAAGAAAGGATAGTCATCCTCATCCACGAACTTCACGTCCGGCCGCCGATCTTTCCATTGCTCGGCGTACAAGCGCCGTTCCTGTTCGAAACCTTTGTAGTCTGACGCGTCGTGGTTCCCCGGTGTGACAGCCAAAGGGATGCCTGCCATCGCAAGCGGATCGGTTACAGCGGCGTGAAACGCATCCCACATCGCCCGCACTTCATGCTCAGATAGCAAGGGATTGCGCTGACCGGCGACCATGTCACCGGTGGAGACAACGAGATCGGGAGAGAGAGCGATGATGGCCGAGACTGCGCGATGCACATGTGCAGAATAGTCCGTCGAGCCATAGCTGCCGTTCAGATCTGAGATCACCACGATCCGAACGGCCTCCGCTGCCGCCTGAACACTGGCCAGCGTCCAAAGCAAAAAGCCAATCGCGAGGTTACGCCGGATCACAATTGATCTCGTCAGGCACGACATCGCCTGTCAGGAAGAACTCTTTAGGGTTCAGATCGAACCGTAGCCGCCCCGCTCTGCAGCTTTCCTGAACGATCCCGGATGCGAGTGCTGTGTTGTTGACGACCTGAGTGACCTCTCTGTCCTTCAACCCGAGGCTTGTCGAAAGCCACTGGTAGATTGGCCCCTGCGATTGAAGATCGCGGTCGAGCGCCACGAGGCGTTCGTAAACCTTACCGTCAAAATGCCGGAGCTTTTCCAGCATCTGCGTCGTCTTGGCGAAGTTTGCGTAGGCCACGCGCCCCCCAGCATCATTGTCATTGAGGTCGGTGCGCTTGAGAAGCATCGCGCCTGCCGGCACATCGCCAGCGCCTAGTTCATGGTGCTTTGCCCGCTTGTGCTCTAAATCGCCGTTCTCGATCCAGTAGTAGTAGGGCGTGAAGTCGATGTTCCCGACCCGGTCCTGCTGGCTGAAGATGAAGTCCAGTAGCACGATCTCGGAGACCTCGCGCATCCAGTAGGCCATCTGCTCACGGGGAACGTCGGGCCCAAGATCACGGTCAATCTGACCGTCCCGGCGACCTTTGGCGAGGCCTTCGTCAATGGCTTCGATCAGCGGCGCATCCGCACGCAACGCCAAAAAGGCCGGCGTTTCCTGAAAGTCTAGGTTCTGGCCCTTGCCCCAACCCGATTTGCGCGTACCGTTGATCTCAGATCCATATCTATGTCCCGGGCTCAACGTCATAACGCCATAGATCTGCGTGCGATCAGCGGTGAAGATGTCATCTGGTGGGCTATAGGACGCGGGGTTCGTTTCGGCATCGACCAGGTGCTTCCACCCGGCGTGGTTCATCCGCGCGGACCCGGACATGGAAAGGCCCGGGCGCGCGACCTCAGATGTGTGCATCGCCACGTCCATCGAGCGCCAGACTGCGACCGGAACCTTCACATCCATGTCGAAATACCGAGAGAAGTGATAATAGAGCAGCGGCGAGGCGGAGTATGTTCCGCTAGTGCCTTCGGCATTCATTGTCACCTTGAACTTGGCATGGTCTCCTTCAGCGAGATCCTTGGCCGACTTACCCTCCTTGCACGCGTTGCGTTCAAACGCAGCGCGATCGTTCGCATAAGGCCCGCTTGAGATGTCATACACCATCATGCCTGGGCTCGTGCTCCAGGTCTTGGGGCAAAGTGCGACCGCGTCGGCGTAAAGGTCGACCGCACAGAAGGCGGCTTCGTCTTCGAGATCACCCTTGGAATATGCGCCGCCAGGGATCTGTGCGATCCTGACGCAGCGCTCCTCTACGCCATTGGGACTCGAGAAGTTGGTCGCGTCGCCGCGCACCGCATCGGTCGCAAGTCCGGGGCCGGCAGAAAGAAAAGCAAAAAGGTAAATCGTGGATCGGATCATTGTGCCTATGGTCCTTCCGTTACTTAGGGCAGATCGCGGCGCGTTCGGCATCTGTGATCCGAAGCGCCGAATTGACAGTGAAACGCTCGAACTTGCCGTCAATCCAAGCATCGCAGCCACCCGAGCAGGGCGCTCCGTTTCGCGCATCATTCCAATAGTCCTTGGCGCGATCTTCTGACCAACC
Source organism: Paracoccaceae bacterium (assembly GCA_014872875.1). Taxonomy (GTDB): domain Bacteria; phylum Pseudomonadota; class Alphaproteobacteria; order Rhodobacterales; family Rhodobacteraceae; genus Aliisedimentitalea. Next base: position 4,672 of record WKFI01000011.1, on the reverse strand, counting down.
GCAGAATTGAACCAGTGCCATCGCCGAGAGCGCGCCTGAAGAGTGCACACCCCACATGCAATGCACATAAACGGGTCCTTCATTACCCTTTATGACGTCATATACAGCCTCCATCACATTCGCCGGACGTGAAGACCGCGCAGACTGATAATCAAAGTTGCCCGAACCGCAGGAGGTCGCGCCATAGTCGGTGTTTTTCCCAAAATCGGCATAGAAGCCTCTCGAGAACCCTTCAGAGCAAAGCGTCTCTCTTTGGGAAGAAGACAATCCGGTACGGTCTTTGTCTCCTCCTGAGAACCCACCTCGGTACAAAACTCCATCCAGCACCGGGCGGAAGAATGCCGTACCATCGGGTGCGCCAGGGTTCGTGCGCGCCATCATCTCGGATTGTGTCGGTCCTCCTGACCGAGACGTAACATCGCTCGCATTTGCAATTTGACATGTAAATGCAAGAAAAACGGCCAAGCCAACAAGAGACTTCATCATATCGATACTCCTCCTTTCTGGACGAAATTAGAGCATTTTGGGTCTGCTTACGGAATTAGCCTAAGTGTTCTAAGAACATTCCTAGCAAATCAAGTCACAAGTGCGATCGATGAGATCGAGGGGCGGAAGACACAAATCTGCCCGGGTGACCAAGCTGCACCAATTCTTGAGTTTGAGAAACTTGCGGCGAGAAGGACCGGAGCGTAAACTGAAATGCGATTTTGGTAGGCTCCGGAGGCGTTGTCCGAGCTTATATCCACGGCCATCGCACAGTTGCTTGCGCTCGCGGAGAATGGTCGGTTCAGATAAGTTGCGTTATGGCATTGTCCCGACTTATGAATGACCGCTTCGGGCCGAGACCGACCTTGGTCAACTTGGGCGGATAACGGAAGTTCGCTGTGTGCCGCACCTATGGCCGCTGCGCAGGACTTTCCCGACCTTTTGCCGACCCCGCCAATCTATCACGAACGGCCCAAACCTGCCGTTCGACTGCTCTGCGCGTTGCTGCGCTATTGCCTTTGAAACCGGACTTTCGCCGCGCATGCAATATTTGAGGGTTGTTCGAAGTCCATTCAGTTGGACTGCGCAGATCTCTGGCCCAGACTTACACCTCGACATCACACAGCCGCCGATCCTCTCTGCGGGTCCAGCAGCATTTTGGCGCTTCTCGTCTGACTTTGGACCAATCGCCGGTCTCCACTTAGATGCAAATCCTGGCTCACAGCCCGACCAGCCCAAGGTTTTTGAAGAGTGACTGCGCGTCTACGTTGGTCAAAGGAATGATCAGTTGGTCTCCCTCGACGCCTTCGATGATGTTCACCGAGCGAAGCTGGTTTCCATCCACTCTGATGTCGAGAGAACTACCCACAGATGCCTTGGTGAATGCAGCAAGGGCAGCGGCAGCGCCTGGCTTTAGGCTAAGCTCTACAAGAGACTGGCCATCCGGTCCTTCGCGTATTTCGCCCCTAATAACTTCCTGCGCTGTTACGAGGATAGGACCAAGCTGAAGCGGCGCTGTTGAGGCATTGATCACGCATATCGGATGGTTGCCGGGGTTTCGCCCCCCTCCCAGATCAAGGCATTGGTCGACATAAGTGGCTTTCTGTATTTCAGAACCAGCCCAGAATGCAATTCCGGCCACAATGAGTATGGCGAAGGTCAACGTAATGCGCGTTGAAAACATCGGCATTCTCCGTCTGCTTAGCCGCGTTAGGCGACGGAACAATCCGTGGCCGATGGCTTGACCCGTAAACAAATAACTAAAGAATAACGGGGCAACATTAGCAAAGCCACTGATAAGGACGCTTGATATGGGATTTGTACAATCGATAAAGGTCTGTCTCTCGAAATATGTCGTTTTTTCGGGGCGGGCGACTCGTTCGGAATACTGGTGGTTCGTGCTATTTGTTATCTTGTGCAACATCATCTTTTCGATCCTCGACGGGGCGGTTTTCGGCACCAACCCCGAAACCGGCGAAGGCACGGGTATCTTTAATCCCTTGTTTCAAGTTGCGATTTTTTTGCCAATGCTGGCTGCAGGCTGGCGCCGATTGCACGACAGCGGGCGCCCCGGATGGTATCTTCTTCTACCTATGGCCTTGGGGTTTGCGACCATGATTGCGCTTCTGAGCGGCGTAGCGGTCTTCGCCGTTCTGGAAGGTGGCGTAGAAGATCCAGAGGCGCTACGCGGACCAGCGGCGTTTCTCGGAGCGACCGGTATGATCATGGTTTCGGTGCTGCAATTGGTCCTGACGGTTATGATGATCTGGTGGCTGACCCGGCCGTCGCAAGACGGGGACAACGCGTATGGTCCGCCGGCGGTGTAGGACATTTTCCAATCTAGATTTTGATACAGAGAGGAAACACAAATGAAGCGTAAGATATCATTGGTCCTTGCGGTAGCCTGCGCCATCGCCTCGCCAGCCTTTGCAGAGTGGACCTTCGTCGGCGGACCGACGGCAAATGCGTTCATTCAATCCAGCGACTCAACTCTTGAACTTCAATGTGACCGTATCCGTTTTGTGCCCGCGGGCTATGAGGATAGCGAAGACATTGTGGCCAAGCAGGGATTGTCGATCCGTTTCATGAAGGATGGAACGACAGAAGCAGGTGCCTTCCAGATCGGACCAGAGAACGCCAACACTCAGATCGTCGACAACTACCCCGTCGAGATCTTGTTCAGCAGTGCGGAGGATTACGGCTTCGTTCTGGATCAATTGGCAGCAAATGCCTCGGTCAATCTTTCTATGATCGATCAGGACATCACTTATGGGATCTTCGATTTGGCGGGGTCGAGCGCGGCGATCAAGTCGCTCAGGTCTGCCTGTGGCGAAGCGGCACAGCAGACCGTTAGCGCCGACGCTCCGGAGGGCTTAGTCTATTGCGGCGGCAGCGCCGTGAAACGCCAGATCGAATACGTGATCCTCAACTCTCCGGACGGTGAATGGGATGCATTGCTCACCGTGAATGGCAAGGTGACGCGGGCCATGACCGCCTTCAGTTACTTTGGCAATGCAGAAGCCCCGAAAGGGTTCGTTGTTGCGCTTCTTGGTGAGGACAGATCAGAAGCCCTGATCTTCCAAGATGCGGGAGCGGACTGGTTGGAATACGGGGATTATCGTTATGACAAGTGTAATTGATGCTTTGGCAGAGTTGCGCTCGCAGAAACCAACGGCCAAAGCCTTGAGGTATCTCGGGGTTTGGATGGCAGTCTGGCTTGCCTTGATCACACCGGCAAGGGCCGCCGATGTGTCCGATCTGCCTGAACAGTTGCAGGAAAAAGTACAATCCGCCCGACAAGCTTGCGCAGAGTTCGACAATGGCGCCTTCTACCTCGAATGGGAGGCCGTTGACCGCGTCGATCTGGACGGCGATCTATATCTCGATTGGGTGCTGAACGAGCGGGCGTTCGCCTGTTCGACAGCCGCATCGCTTTACTGTGGAACAGGTGGATGCATGTCGCACTTTCTCGTGCAGGACAAAGTCTATTCCTTGTTGAACCAAGGCTGGGGCTTGGCAGATCTCGGATCGAACAAGGTCGTTGTAGCGGACGTCCACGGTTCGCAATGCGGCGGTATCAATCCGACACCTTGTGCGGCAGCCAGCATTTGGGACAGCCAAGAGAAAAAATGGCGAACAACTGCCGCTGAGTGGGAGTGACCCGCATGAATACCAATGCCAGATCGATGCAATGATTTGCGCCACCCCAAGCTATGACCAACGGAGTAAGGCCACATGAGAAAGCTGACACTCATCTCCCTTTTATTGCTTGGCTTGGGCCTTGCGCTATGGGCCGGATATGCGGTTCAGGGCTCCTATGTCGATGAAGATGGCGTGTTGCAGGAGCCTTTCCACCTCCTTGCCCTTGGTTGGGTTTTCACCTTCGCAGGGGCTGTTGCTCTAATGGGATCGCTCGTTTCAAAGTTCATGAAGCAGAGGACGACCTCCGAATTAATACTAAAAGCCAAGCCGTGATTATCCTTTGTCTGGTTTGCCTGTGCGGCCCAATGAACGCAGATGGTGTTCATTTTTCAGGCCTGTACGTGCCAGAGGGCCTGAGTTGCGAAGATGGTGCACAAGTCTCTGAAGAGTATGGCGATCTTCGATCAGGCTATGTCATCTATGACGATGAAGGTCGTAAATCGGATGACGCGGATTGCGCCTATGCGCAAGTTCAGGCGCTTCGGGGAATGGCATTGCAAATCGTGGACCTTGAATGCAATTCAGACAGTGCTGAATACGGATATAGGCAGGTTTTGGCACCGTTGCAGGGCAACAAAATGCTTGAAATTAACTCGCCTGGGGATGGCACAGCGCTGCCGCAAGTCTTGCAATATTGCGGCTGGGTGCCCGATTAGCCGTATGTCTTTGCTTTACTATGCACTAATCAGAACCGCCATGTGATGTTGGCGCCACCCCAAAACTCGTTGCCGAACGTATTGCGTGTGTAAACGAGCCCCGCTGATGCCTCCACATCGCTGTTCACAGCGACGGCCAGCCCAAGACCAAGACAGGCTGCATTGGGTCCACGAACCGCGTTCAGTTTCCCAAGTATCGCACCGCAGATGAGGCCTTTACCCTCATAGTTGCCATAGGTGCGGCACGCAGCGAGCTTCCGTTATCCGCCCTGAGCGCACTTTGAGCAGGGCGCTGCTGTCAGGTTTTCCTGGCAATTTGGGTCGCCGTA
>WKFI01000015.1 GCA_014872875.1 Paracoccaceae bacterium | reverse complement strand
GGGGGGGGGGGGCCGCGGCCGGTCAGCCACAACCCTCTGAATTCGAAAACCACCGTTTCGCCTGTCCGGACCTGACGGAGCAGAGTGATTTCTAGCTTCTGACCCGCAGACATCGAAACGGACCCGACCACGCCATCCCCAATAGCGCAGAACAGGCACGCCCCGCATTTCGGACAATCCTTCTCGACAGGCTCGCCGCTCTCTGCATCAATTTCTATCCAGACAGCCCCCTGTTCAGAACAGATCTCAACCCAATCGGAGGGACCGGCATAAGAAAAAGAGGGCGCTAGCAACTGCAACAGCAGAGCCAGCGCCCCTAGATATCCGGCCAAAACCCGCATCCAAGCCGGACGCACTGAGGCGCCGGTAGGCTTGGTCTTGGGCAAAGGGTTACGCACGTTCATGTTCTGGACCGGATAGGTGGCTATGGGATGAGTCTAGAAACACGCACGTCGCGAAGACTTGACCAAAGTCAGGCCAAAGGTCGTTTTCCTTGGCAGAAGAAACATTCAACTTGCCGAATTCATCACGGAAAAATCCGGTGGAAAACTGTTTAATAAAAGAGCAATACAAGGGGTTTCTAAAGTCGTCTTTCAAAAATGCATGTGCACACGCACAGCTTCTTCGCTACGGTGGTCTGGCATATACGTCGGAGTGCCGACACATGGCGACTCAACCGGCGAAGAAGGACCCCCAGGTGGCGCACGAAGTTCAGAAATCCATTGCCCGTAACTCGATGCTGATCCGTACTTTGCCGGAACAGCATGTTGAACCGTTGCTTAGTCAGTGCCAGTGGCGTCGATACGAACGGGGTGAAACGCTGTTTTTGCAGGATGACGATGCCTCGGCCATTCACGTGGTTTTGGATGGTTGGGTCAAACTGTTCCGCATGACACCGAACGGGGCCGAAGCCGTCGTGTCAGTTTTCACCCGTGGTGAGAGTTTCGGCGAGGCCGTGGCGCTGAAGGGGCTTCCGTATCCAGTATCGGCACAGGCCGTCTCGGCCGCGGATGTCATGCATATTCCGGCAAAAGTCTTTACGTCGCTGATGAAGGAAGACCCCGAGATCTGCATTTCCATTCTTGCGTCCACTTTTGCGCATCTGCATTCGCTAGTGGAACAGTTGGAGCAATTGAAGGCCCAGACGGGCGCGCAACGGGTGGCGGAGTTTCTGTTGGGCCTGTGTCCCCATGAGACGGGCAGCTGCGACGTGACACTGCCCTATGACAAGGTACTGATCGCCGGACGTCTGGGCATGAAGCCGGAAAGCCTTTCCCGCGCCTTTGCCCGTTTGAAGACGGCCGGGGTGACGGTCAAGAAAAACCACGCCGAGATTTCGGATATCGCGCAATTGCGCGATTATGCCGAAAGCGATCCCGCCGACAGTTGGAGCAAATCATGAGCAACAGAATGGAGGCCGTTCTGGCGGCCATCGATGCAGCCAATGCCAAAGATCCGAAACTGGAAGACGGCCAGCCCGAAGCATTGCTGTATGGACTGCGCATGAGTGAAGAGTTGCACCGGCTGTTTCCAGATGCATCAGAACCATTGCAGCTGGCGGCGCGGGGTCAGCATGTGGAGCGTTGGAAACTGGCCCGGTCGGAGTATCCCGAAGGGCGTGCAGGCTATCTGAACTGGCGCAAGGCCCAAGGAGTGCATCACGCGCAGGTGGTTGCCAACCTGATGCGCGATGCCGGGTACCAGACCGAAGACATGGACAGTGCCAGTCGCATGCTGCGCAAGGAGGGCCTCAAGCGCGATAAGGACGTTCAGGCGTTGGAGGACGTGATCTGTTTCGTTTTTCTGAAATGGTATTTTGCGCCCTTTGCTGCCAAACACGCACCTGAAAAAATAAAAAGCATCGTTGAAAAAACCGCGCGCAAGATGTCATCGGACGCCCGCGCGCGTGTTTTACAGGAATTCGACCTGCCCGAAGATCTGGCCGCAGCCTTTCGGGTGTAGGACAGAATTTTTCTGAACATTCATTCCCCGGCGGCCCGCGCAACTCAGCCCTGACCAACGCGCGGGCCCGTGATTGCAGGCCATAGACCGAGGATGAACAGGGCAAAGGCCGCAATCCAAAGCGCTCCCGTGCTCAGCATCACAGGCAAGTAGAGATCGGCCATCCCTGCCCCGCTCCAGCGCAAAACCGCGGCCAGCGCGATCAACCCATAGCCTGCCGCAACTGGCAGCGGCGCCACCAGCGGGCGACCGGAATGACCCAGAACTGCCCGGCTCATCACTGCAATGGTCATGCCACCTACAGCTCCGATACCCAACAAATGCAGGGCCGCGATCTCATCCCCAAGCCCGAAACCGGCCAACCCCCAGGCGATCATCCCAACGCCCAACATGGCCAACCCCAAATGCAGGGCAATCAGGATGGGCTGTGTCAGACACCACAAGCCCCCCCAACGCAGCAGTCGCAGGATCTGAACGGCACCCAGCAAGATGGCGGCACTCCCGGTCAAACGATTTCCCGCATGGGCCAGAACCAGCACTGGCATTCCAAGCGCCAGCACCACAGCGGCGCGCTCCAGGTTTTTAGCTGATTTCGGCCAGCGCGCCTCGGGCACGCCGGCCCGTTTCATGGCGTTGCGGGTAAAAGCCGGGGTCACCCGCCCACCCAGCACTGAAATCAGCGAACACAGGATGATCAGACCAGCCCGCAACCCGATTCCTTCGGTGCCGGACGTCAGTCCCATCCATTCCAGATGCACCGCCAGATTGGCGCTCCACAGTAGCACCAGGAAGGCCAGGAACATCATGTTTTGAGGTTTGGGGCGTTTCAGAAGCTGGGTGAGAATCTTGGCGGCCAGGATAGGTATAAATGCCAGATCCACCACCGCCACTATCCCAGCAGGCAGCAGGCCCGCATACCAGACGACGAAGCGCCCAGCCAACCAAAGCCCCGCAGCCGTAGCAATGAAACCTTGCCGAGCCCCGGGTGTGTTGGTCCAGTTAGGGACCGCGGTCAGAAAAAAACCACCGATGGCCGCGATTGCATAGCCAAAGATCATCTCATGCGCATGCCAATACGTCGGAGCTACCGAATGGGCGGGCATGTTCCCGATCCCGGCCAGGAACAAACACCAGACCAGTCCAGTGAACACGCCATACAGCGCAGCCACCAGAAAGAAGATGCGAAATCCTTCGGAAAACAGCCGCGACACAGGGTTCATGTTCAATCTCCTCGACCCGCTGAAGTCTTGCCGGTGACGGGCCGGTGCGGGCTGTCAATACACTGGCTGGAGGATATCCAGGCCGTTCGCTTGGGCCTTAACCAAAGTCAAGATTTGGGAAGTCGTTCGAGGAGAGATCCGGCTCGGAGGTCAGCTGGTCGGATTCAATGGGGGCAGTGAAATCCTCATTCGGACGCGCGACCCGCTGTGTTGGCGAACCGCACGCAAGGCGTGGGACAAGCCGTCCCAAGCGGCTTTCTCATCCATTCCTGCTGTGACGGCGTAACGGGACTGCCCAATCCCCAGCAAGGCGGTTTTGATGCTCTGCATCCCGGCAAAATCGGGATGCTCAATGTGGCGCATCCAAGCCTGCAAGGCCAAATTGGTCTGTTGAAGGTCCCGGTCACGGACTGCGCGTTGCAGACAAGTCCAAGCGTAACGTTCACTATCCATGTACTTGGCGCGAAGATGGGTACGAACGCGTTGCAAGCGGGGCCGCAAAAGCCAGAGCCCCCCGCCCACGACAATTGCCCCAAACAGCCATGGGACAACGCGTAATACCAGCTCACCAATGCTTTTTTCCGGTTCAAGACCGGCAGGACCAGCCTCTGCCCTGACCTCGACCGCCGGAACCGAAGCGGTTTCAACCGCGCCTGTTTCAAGATTGTACCAGCGAAGTTCAATAGCGGGCAGTTCCCCTTTCACCGCGCCTTCGGCAAGGTACACAACCCGTTCCGATCGTGTCCCCGACAGAAGCCCCCGCTGTTCGCTCTCCTCCAGACCCGGGCTGTCAGGGTAAGCGCGCAATCCGGGGAGGTCCGTGGCCGCAATGAGCGCCGGCAGGACCATTGGGGAATTGCCTTCGATCTGAGCCGAGATGATGCGGGTAAAGCTGTCTCCGGCCTGCAACGCCAATGGATCCCCTTGCACCTCGTCGCTTAAACTCAACGCGGTTGCGGCAATGAACGGATCCAGGCCTTCAGCGCCTTCGGGCAACAGGCCAGTGATGCGAACCTCTTCGGTCGTCACAGTGACCGTGACCTCCTGCCCGTTCTCAGGGTCAGAATAGACGATCGGGATGTTTTGCGCAGGAAGCACGAATTCCCCGGGCACCATCGGAAAAACCTGATAGCTGCGTCGGACCCCCGACCATGTTTCACCGCTGACCGAACGGCTGGTTGGCCCGGTTGAGCGTTCCGGCAAGCGGATCATGAGATTGGGCGCGTCGAATGTCGGCCAGACAGGCGGCTTAGGCATCCATGTCGGAACCAGAATGGTTATCGAAACACGCAACGGCTGCCCCGGGATCGCTTCGCTTTCCGGAACGTCCATTTCCAGGATCGGGGTGCTGTTTTCCTGGGCCGACAGCGATGAAAAGGGCAAGAACAGCAGGACAAGCAACAGAAACCGCATCATTGTTCGCTCCCCCCTGCGGCTTCCAACAGAAACCTTTGACGCAGGAAATCGCCAGTGCGCGTATCGACAGTATTCATCCATTGCTCGGTCGTCATCAGACCCAGTCTCTCTTCTTGGGGAACTTCGATCTCTGTTTCGGCCCCGCGCCCGGCTTCGTTGTCGAACACGACATCATCGGCACCGATACCGCTTTCTTCGCCGGTATCGGATTGCTCGCGAACCGTTTCGACATATTCCACGATTTCCTTCGCGACCGGCAGATTCACCTTGGCGCCTGCGTGATCCGGATCCAGCTCCAAAGCCCGCTCGAACGCACGTACGCCATCGCGGTACCCGCGTGATTTGATATGCGCCATGCCCTGTGCAAAGGCCGCATCAGCGGTTTGGATTTGCGAAAATGTGTCTGCGGCGGCTTCATACTGTCCCCCACGATATTGCGCCATGCCGCGCAGGAACGGGTCTGCAAAGCTGTCTGCAGCCTCGGCATAAGACTTGTCGCGATACAGCAGCCATCCCTGTTGATCCGGGGTCAGGAACCAGTCCTTCCAACCCTCGGCGCGCGCCTGCCCCGTGGGCGACGACATCATGAGGGCCAGCAATACAACCCAACGCATCGTTGTGCCGCGACGAAACCAGATCAGGATCAACAGTGCCGCCGGCCAGGCCAGCCAGGACCCCCGATCCTCCCAAGGCTGATCGCTGTCCTCCAACAAAGCCTGACGATAGGCATTGGCAAAGATCCGTTCGACCCGATCCACATCGCTGCGGTCCGGGGTCAGGCTGATAGTCGTGACGTCTGAAGCGTTTGGGCTTGCCTGTCCGTTTGGCGCGACGATCAGGGCTGCAACCGCATTGGCCTGTATCTCGGCCAGTAACGCGGCATCGGCTGCGGGCAGATCGTCCAGAACCACGAGAATACCGCCCGGCCCCTCTTCCCGCTCCAGTGTCGCGGCGGCCAAATCCAACGCTTCCGCAAGCGCGTTCCCGTCCCGGGGCATGATGTCTGGTGACAATCCTTCCAGGTACGGCTGCATGACATTCGGGTCTTCGGTCATGGGTACAACGGAATGAGCCGTCCCGGAATAGGCCACCAGCGCAGTCCGTGCCCCTGCCCGTAGTTCCAGGAGGTCCAGAACCTTGTGTTTCGCCCGCTCCAGTCGCGATGGCGGCACATCCTGCTGCTCCATCGTCTGCGTCACTTTCATCACCACCACCAAAGGAGCAGTCTGAGCGGCAAAGGGCTGAGGAACGCGCGACCAAGTTGGTCCGGCGGCGGCGAGGATCAGAAGCAACAGGCACAAGGCGACAAGGTCGACGGGAAGCAGTTTTTGGCGCGATCCCGATCGAACGGTCAACGCCTCTTTCAGATGAGGGGCCAAAAGGTCGGAGTTTGCAACGCCTTGACTGGCCCGGGTTCGCACCCGCCACCAGAGCAAAAGTGTAGGAGCAAGAGCAACCAGCAACCAGGGCCGGATGAAATGAAAGGCGTCGACCAGAACCAGCATCCGCCTAGACCTCCCGCCGATTGGATGCGGATCGGAAGGTTAAGACCGCCACGGTTCCCAATCCGATCAAAGCTGCCAGGATCAGCGGGATGTGGCCCAGGGATTGCCGCGGTCGATATGACAGTGTTTCGACATCCCGTGGGGTCAATTCGTCGATCCGGTCATAAATCCCCTGCAGTGCTTCCACATCGCCGGCAAAAAAGTCCTCTCCTCCCGTCCGGCTTGCCAGCTCTGCCAACAGACCCAGATCCAACCGGTTTTCACCGGTTGCCTCCGGGTCACCGACCCCGATGGCATAAATCTCGACGCCGTTGTCGCGGGCAATTTCGGCTGCGTTGACCGGGCTCATTCGGCTGGCCGTGTCATTTCCATCCGACAGAAGGATCAGCACGCGTTGGTCAATTTCGCTGGCCTCGAAGGTGCGGATGGCCAGCCCGATAGAGTCGCCAAGTGCCGTATGCGGCCCGGCCATGCCGACCTGGGTCTGGTCCAGCAAGGTCAGCACGGTTTGCAAGTCCTCGGTTAACGGCGCCTGCACGTAAGCCCGACTGCCAAACACGATCAGCGCCATCCGATCTCCGTCTCGTTGCGCGACGAAATCCGCCACAACGTCACGTACTGCTGCAAGCCTCTGCTGCGGTTTGCCGTCGGGACCAGGAAAATCCACCGTGTCCATTGATCCGGAGATGTCGATCGCTAGAACCACGTCGCGTTTCGACTTGGTGATCTCCACTGGTTCACCCAGCCTTTCGGGTTCGGCGAGGGCAAGAAGAACCAGAACCCAACAGGCAATGGCTGCTCCCATCTGCCAGCCACTCCGGCGCAACACCACCGATCCCTGCCTTGGGTCGCTGCCCGCCGCCTGCGCCAAACGCCGGAAAAACGGCAGCCGAAGCGCATCGTCCGCATGGCGCCGCGGTGGGAACAGCAGGTAGACTGCAACAGGCAGCGGCATCAGGAGCAGCACAAAGGGAAGTCCGAACTGGATCATTGGACCCTCTCAGACTTGTGAGAGCGCACCCAATTGCAGGCCAGATCGTTCAGCCCCTTGGTATTTGTGACAGGTCGAGCTGCGTAAGCCGCTGTCGCCATCCCCTGCCCGGGACCATCGACAAACCCCCTGACAGTACTGCTGGCATCAAGGAACGCCAGCCATTGCATGCCGGTCAACGAAGCAACCTTATGCCTGGGGAAAGCCACAAGGGCCGTTTGTTTCAAGATCTGCGACACCGCCGCCGGATCGTCACCAACCTGGGCCAAAGACCGCAAGGCCGCGTGACGATAGGCATTGGCCCGACGGTGCAGGACCAGCTTGCGCACACCCCATAAGACCAATGCCATTCCAGCCAGTCCAACAAAGATCCAGCCTTGCGTCTGCGGCCACATCGACACCGCTTGTGGATCCGGCACTTCCTGAAGCTCCCCAATCAGGGACACGAGGCTGCGGGTGTTGTCGGTAACATCACTCATCGCCCACGTCTCCCCAGCAGGGTCGCGATTTGCTCCAGAGTTGGTTCGGCGGTGGTCAGTGGCAGTACAGACAGGCGCATTTCATTCTGCCACTGCAGAACTTCCTCCAACCGTCCTTGCGAGAAATCCAACAGATCCCGACGGACCTGTTCGTCTCCCAAGTTCAGTTCCGCTTGCAGCGTGCCATCCGAAGCGATGATCCGCGACCCTTGCGGCAAAGCCTGCGAGGTCGGGTCTGTCACCATGACCATTACCACATCGTTGTGCCGACATAGGCCGGACAGAAGAGTTTTGCTGCGTGCGTCGACCTCATCGAAGTCGCTGATCAGCAGAATCAAATGATTGCGCGGGGCAATCCGGGCCACGGATTTCAGGATCGCATTGAAGGCCACGGGCACAACGGATGGTGCATCTGCAGCCAGCATGTCACCGGCGTGCACAAGGGCCGTTAGGAATTGATTAAGCACGGAACGGGCACGTTTGGGTCGAAACTCGGCTACATGCTGATCGCCGACCACAAGTCCGCCCACTCGGTCGCCTTGCTCCAACACACGAAAGGCTGCGATGGCGGCGGCTTCGGCTGCGGTGACGGACTTCATGTTCAGAACAGAGCCATAGAACATCGACATACGCTGATCGACAACGATCAGGGTCGGCCGATCACGCTCTTCAGTAAAGACGCGAACGTAAGGCGTGCCAGTTCTCGCCGTCACCTTCCAATCGATGGAACGCACATCGTCCGACGGCAGATAGTCGCGCAGTTCCTCGAAATCCAACCCCCGCCCCCGAATCCGGGATCGGTGGCGTCCATTCAGGGCCGATTTGGCGTGTTGACGAGAAGTGAAGCTTAACCGACGGGCATGGGGTTCCAGGGCCAGAAGCGAAGAGAGTGAAACCCGCAGGCGCGCATCCTCCGCGCCCGGTTTCAATGCGGGGTGCAATCCTGATCTTGATCTGGCGGCCCTATCCCACATTTCAGCCCCCTTTAGGGAAGTGCAACCTGATTGAGTATCTCGGCCACCACCGCATCCGGGCTGATCCCTTCACCTTGTGCTTCGTAACTCAGCGTCAGGCGATGGCGGAACACGTCGGGCGCAATCGCGCGCAGATCTTCGGGGTCCACATAGTCGCGCCCGTTCAACCAGGCATGCGTCCGCGAACACCGGTCCAGCGCCAGCGAGGCGCGAGGGCTGGCACCGATTTCGATCCAGCGGGCAAGACTGTCGCTGAACGCGTCTGGTGTTCGGGTGGCCTGCACCAGCGTTGCCATATAGGTTTCGATCGCATCTGATGTGTGAATGCCCGCGATCTGGGCACGGGCCTCGAACACCGCTTCTTGCGGAACAGGCCCCGGTTTTTCTGGTTTGGGACCGGCATCGGGTTTGCGATCGGCCAGAACGGCTTGTTCTTCCCCACGGACCAGCTTAATAACCTCGACCTCATCCTCCAGCGGCGGATAGGTGATGACGACATGCATGAGAAAGCGGTCCATCTGTGCTTCGGGCAGCGGGTAAGTGCCCTCCTGTTCAACCGGGTTCTGTGTCGCCATGACCATGAACAACGGCGGCATCTTGTGGGTGGTCCCGGCCACCGTGACCTGCCGCTCTTCCATTGCTTCCAAAAGCGCTGCCTGAACTTTGGCCGGGGCCCGGTTGATCTCGTCCGCCAGAACGATATTCGCAAATATCGGGCCAGGCTGAAATTTGAATTCAGACCCGTCGGCAGACTGGAAATACATTTCGGTCCCGGTGACATCGGCGGGCAGCAAATCGGGCGTGAACTGGATCCGGCTGAAATCGCATTCCAGGTTCTTGGCCAACGCTTTGACCGCGCGGGTTTTTGCAAGGCCAGGCAAACCTTCGATCAAGAGGTTGCCGTTCGCCAGAAGCCCGATGAGAAGCCGGTCAATCACATCCCGCTGGCCAATTATCGCCTCTCCCATTCGGGATCTCAGCGTATCGATATGATCCAATGCAGTCATGATCTGTCTCGCAATCTGTCCCTCGGTGACACATGGCATTTCCTGCCGCGCCACAAGGTGAAATCAAAAGTCATTCTTCTGGACGCGGTGTGAAACCGTTCCGTACGCAGTGTCAGAAGCTTGGCAGATGCATGAGGCAGGTTCAACGGAATGGGAAAAAACCCTGCGTAAAAAAAGGCCTACCCAGATCTGTTCCAGGCTCCGGTATGACGCGCTGAAAAACGCCCCAGCCGATAAAAAATCGTCCCGAAAAGATAATTTTTTGCAACCACTTAAAGCGTTTCTTCTGGCGCAGTTAAATTACACCAGTTTTATCTATCATATTCCACATCCAACGCAGGCCAACAGACTGGCTGGCCCGCGCAAACGATATCTGGTTTGCAGACCGTGCGTATTGAAACCGGCCCTGGAACGTTATTCGGAGGTTTCGACTACCATCAGTTCGCGTTCAGAGGCATCGCGAGCATGGCTCAGCGCTTCCTGATATTCCGGAGAATTGTAGCACTCGACTGCAGCTTCGACCGAAGGGAATTTGGCAACGACATTGCGCGGTCGTTCCTTACCTTCCAACTGCACAAACCGCCCTGCCCGAGCAATGAAATGCCCGCCATGTTTGGCAATGGCAGGTCCCGCCAACTCGGCATATTTTCCATAAGCCTCGGCATCGGTGACGGTGACATGTGCAATCCAAAGGGCGGGCATGAGATATTCTCCTGTATTGGTTTCCCGGCAGGTTAAGCGTTCTGCCGGAAAACCCAAACAGTTTTTGACCAAATGGTCAGCCTTTTATCACAGCCTCTGCTGCCCGGATCGCGGCGTCTGCATTCGCAGCGTCCTTGCCACCACCCTGAGCCATATCAGGCCGGCCACCGCCGCCTTTGCCTCCCAATTCGATCACAGCCGCCTTGACCAGATCAACAGCGGACAAATTGCCGGTCAGATCACTGGTAACCCCTGCGGCCACAGCAGCTTTACCGCCTGTGTCAGCGATCAGAAGCACGGCGCCGGACCCCAGACGTTCCTTGTGTTCGTCGATCAGTGCGGGAAGATCCTTGCCAGATACACCTGACAGGGCTTGTGCCAGAAACTTAACGCCTGCGACGTCACGTGCGTCGACACCGCCACCCTGGCCCGCGCCGCCGGCCATGGCCAGTTCGCGTCGCAACTGGGCAACTTCGTTTTGCAAGGATTTGCGTTCATCCATCAGTGCCTTGACGCGGTCCACAACCTCGGACGATTGGGCTTTGAGCATTCCGGCAACGTCGGACATCCGTTCGGCTTCGCCCGCCAGATGATCAAAGGCCGCGGCCCCTGTCAGGGCCTCGATGCGCCTTACCCCTGCCGAGGACGCGCTGTCACCCAACAAAACAAAGGTACCGATATCGCCGGTTTGCTTGACATGGGTACCGCCGCACAGTTCGATCGACCAGGTCATGCCGTCCTGACCCTTGCCCGTCTCGGCACGTCCCATCGATACCACGCGGACCTCGTCCCCGTATTTCTCACCAAACAAGGCCTGGGCACCAATTTCACGCGCATCATCCGGTGTCATGATCCGTGTCTCCACGGACGAGTTTTGACGGATGAAACTGTTCACATCGGCGGCAACCTTGGACAGTTCCTCGCCGGTCAGCGCTTTGGAATGGCTAAAGTCGAACCGGAGCCGGTCATCAGCATTCAGCGAACCACGCTGCGCCACATGATCACCCAGCGTTTCCCGTAGCGCTTCGTGTAGCAGGTGCGTGGCCGAATGGTTCGAGCGAATGGCCGCACGGCGGGTGTGATCCACTTCCAGCTCGACCGGATCACCCTTGATCACGGCGCCCCGTTCCATGGTCACCTTATGGGCATAGACCTTACCATCGGCAAATTTCTTGGTGTCTTCGACCAGAGCAACTTCGTCGCGGTTTTCTAAGCGCCGCAAAACGCCCGTATCTCCGACCTGACCACCGGATTCACCATAAAACGGGGTCTGGTTGACCACGATCCAGCCCGAACCACCCGCGTCGATCTTGTCGACCAGCGCGCCGTCTACGACGATGGCTGCAACCTGACCCTCGGCCTTTTCGGTGTCATAGCCCAGGAAGTCTGTCGCACCTCCTTCGTCGAGCACGTCGAACCAGACTGCATTGTCAGCCGCCTCTCCCGATCCGGCCCAGGCCGCCCGCGCCTTGGCCTTTTGTTCGGCCATGGCGGCGTCAAACCCATCCGTGTCCACGGTCCGGCCCTTTTCACGCAATGCGTCCTGCGTGAGGTCCAGTGGGAAGCCATACGTGTCATACAGCTTGAAAGCAGCATCGCCCGACAGCGGCGCGTCTTCGGACAGGCCCGCCAATTCGTCGTCCAACAGCTTAAGACCACGATCCAAAGTCTGTTTGAACCGCGTCTCTTCCAGCAACAATGTCTCTTCGATCAGGGCCTGCGCCTGCGGCAGCTCGGGATAGGCCGCGCCCATCTGTTGCACCAGCGCAGGTACAAGCCGGTGCATGACCGGGTCTTTCGAGCCCAAAAGATGCGCGTGACGCATCGCCCGACGCATGATCCGACGCAGAACGTAACCACGTCCGTCATTCGACGGCATCACCCCATCCGCAATCAGGAACGAAGTCGAACGCAAATGGTCCGCGATCACCCGGTGGTGGACGTTCTTGTCGCCGTAAGGATCCACGCTCGTTGCATCGGCGCTGGCTTCGATCAGCGACTTCATCAGATCGGTGTCATAGTTGTCGTGGCTGCCCTGCAACAGCGCACCAATTCGTTCCAGTCCCATGCCGGTATCGATGGACTGCATGTCGAGCGCCTTCATCGACCCATCCTCGAACTGCTCGTTCTGCATGAAAACGATGTTCCAGATCTCGATGAACCGATCGCCATCCTCTTCGGGTGAGCCCGGAGGGCCACCCCAGATATGGTCGCCGTGATCATAGAAGATCTCGGTACAGGGCCCGCAAGGACCGGTCGGGCCCATCTGCCAGAAATTGTCGCTGGTATCGATCCGGATAATCCGGTCTTCGGGTACACCGACTTTCTTCCAGATCTCAAAGGCTTCATCATCGGTGTGGTAAACGGTGGTCAACAACCGGCTCTTGTCCAGGCCGAATTCCTTGGTCACCAGCTCCCACGCAAAGGGAATGGCTTCCGTCTTGAAGTAGTCGCCAAACGAGAAATTACCCAGCATTTCAAAGAACGTATGGTGACGCGCAGTATAGCCCACATTGTCGAGATCGTTGTGCTTGCCACCCGCACGAACGCATTTCTGAGACGTCGTTGCCCTCTGGTAGTCGCGGGTTTCTAGCCCGGTGAACAGGTTCTTGAACTGCACCATACCCGAATTGACGAACATCAATGTCGGATCGTTGCGCGGCACCAGCGGACTGGAGGGCACAATTTCATGCCCCTGCTTTGCAAAATAGTTCAGAAAGGTTGAGCGGATATCGTTGAGCGTCGGCATTCTGGGTCTCGTCACGGGCTGTGAAATCAGCGTTTCCGAAACGGTTTACCCCCCGTACCCGATGCTGTCCACAGGCCGTATGCGCATGGGACGCGGCAAATGCGTCAAAACCCGCCCCAGCGGGCCCTGCGAACGAAAAAGGACGGACCAAATGGCCCGCCCTATGTTGTCTTGTTCCTGCATTCCCAGCTCGGAACCGAGGGATTTTTTCAATCGCCCCGAAGCGTTTGGTCATGCTTCGAGAATATCGTCCGTTTCACCCAGGTCTGGACGGTCGAAATCCAATCCGTGTGCGGCACGGATCTTGTCCTCGATATCGATGGCGATAGCTTGGTTTTCACGCAAGAAATTCTTGGCATTTTCCCGCCCCTGACCGATACGTTCGTCGCCATAGCTGAACCAGGCGCCGGACTTGTTGACCACACCCGCCTTGACGCCCAGGTCAAGCAGCTCACCCATTTTCGAGATGCCCTCTCCGTACATGATGTCAAACTCGACTTCACGGAACGGCGGCGCCACCTTGTTTTTGACCACTTTGACGCGGGTAGCATTCCCCACCACTTCATCCCTATCCTTGACCGATCCGATCCGGCGGATGTCCAGACGCACCGAGGAATAGAATTTCAAGGCGTTGCCGCCAGTCGTGGTTTCCGGGCTGCCAAACATGACGCCGATCTTCATGCGGATTTGGTTGATGAAGATCACCATGCAGTTCGAGCGGCTGATCGAACCGGTCAGTTTTCGCATGGCCTGACTCATCAGACGGGCCTGTACGCCAACACTGCTGTCGCCCATGTCGCCTTCCAGTTCCGATTTCGGCGTCAGAGCTGCAACCGAGTCAACAACAACCATGTTGACGGCCCCCGAGCGCACCAGCGTATCGGTGATCTCAAGCGCTTGTTCACCGGTGTCGGGCTGCGAAATCAGCAGTTCGTCCAGATCCACTCCCAGCTTGCGGGCATATTGCGGGTCCAACGCGTGTTCTGCATCCACAAAGGCGCAAACCCCGCCTTTCTTCTGCTGTTCCGCAACACAATGCAGGGTCAGCGTCGTCTTCCCCGAACTTTCCGGGCCATAGATTTCGACAATGCGCCCCATCGGCAAACCGCCGATTCCCAACGCAATATCCAGGCCAAGGGATCCAGTCGAACTCGCCGCGATCTCCTGTACGGCATTTTCGCCGCCCAACTTCATGATAGAGCCTTTGCCGAACTGCCGCTCGATCTGGGCCAGAGCGCTGTCCAGCGCCTTTTGCTTGTCGTCGTTCTTCTTGCTGCTCATGGTCAAAAGATCCGCCATTTTCCAGTTAACCCTTCTTTTGTCACACCCGTGGCCAAGCGGCAATCACTGGTTTGTTCGCCTCTTGTTCCTTATGAGACCAAAAAGAGAACATTTCAAACTAAATTTTCCATGTCTTTACTCTTGCCCCAATGTGTTAAAGATTGATTTACAAACAAATCAGGCACCGCAGCAGCAAAAATAAGGGCAGTAAATGCTTGTTTTCTATAAGGAACGACTGGTCTTTCTGTGCGTCCCGAAGACCGGCACCACGGCATATCATACGGCTTTGCGACACCGTGCGGACATGGTGATCTCGGAACCACCCGATCTCAAACACGCACCGGTGTACCGGTACAATCGCTTTATTCGACCGATGTACGACAAGGTCTGCGACGCGCAGATGGAGACCATTGCAGTCATGCGCGAACCAGTCAGTTGGCTCAGCAGTTGGTATCGATATCGACGGCGACCGTTCATGAAAGGACGTCCGAACTCCACCCATGACGTAAGTTTTGATGAATTCGTGCGCGCCTATGTCAAGGGTAACAGGCCGCCCTTTGCAAATGTCGGCAGCCAGGCACGGTTTTTGGCGCCGCAACCCAATGGCACAGCCGTCACACATTTGTTCAGGTACGAAGAACCGAACCGATTGAACCAGTTTCTACAGGACCGCCTTTTGGTCGACCTGGACCTGGCGCAGGAGAACGTTTCCCCGCGAATCGACGTCACACTGTCCCCGGACATCGAAGCGATCTATCGGCGTAAGTGCAAAGAGGAGTTCGATCTGTACGACTCCATTGACTGACGCTTGATGGGCTCGGCCACTGACCGGTTTTCAATGCAGCTGTTCGTATACCGTGTTGGTCAACTGATTGAGAGAGAACGGTTTAGGCAGGAATACCGAATTGGGAACGACAGGCTGCGAGTCGCCAAAGGCCCCTTCAGAATAGCCCGACACGAAGACCACGCGTACATCCGGGCGCTTTTCCAACGCCTTGCGTACCCAACTTGGGCCGTTCATGCCCGGCATTACTACATCAGTCACAAATACATCGACCGACAATTCAGGATCCTCAAGGGTTCTGAGCGCATCTTCGGCGGATTCGGCTTCCAGCACCGTGTAACCACGCAGCCTGAGCGCGCGCGAAGCGAAGGCCCGTACCGGCGCTTCGTCCTCGACAAGGAGGATGACGCCCTCGCCGTTGAGACGGCTGTTATCAACCACCGGCTTTTGTGGTTCTTCAGCCTGCCGCGTTTCGGGCTGATAGCTTGGGAAAAACAGGGTGAATTGTGTGCCATTGCCCGGCACCGAATCCACAAAGATGAACCCGCCGGTTTGTTTGATGATGCCGTAGGCCGTGGACAAACCCAACCCCGTACCTTCGCCAGTGCGTTTGGTCGTATAGAACGGCTCAAAGATCTTCTGGATCTTGTCGGGCGGAATGCCCGTTCCTTCATCACTAACCTTGACAACAACGTATTCGCCCGGCGGAACAGTGGCGCGGTCGCGCTCCAACGCTTCGTCCAAGTTGACAACCTGGGTCTGTATTCTGATTTCCCCACCGCTGGGCATCGCATCGCGGGCATTGACGACGAGATTCATCAGTACCTGTTCCAGCTGGCGTTTGTCTGCTCGAATTGGTCGCAAGACCGGATCATGGCTAAGCGTCAATGTCACTTTCTCACCAACCAGTCGGTTCAGCAGATGAGTGAGATCCGACAAGGTATCCCGCAAGTTCAGTGTTTCAGGCCGCAGGGTTTGTTTACGAGAGAAGGCCAAGAGTTGACTGACCAGAGCAGCGGCCCGATTTGCGTTCTCATTGATCTGAACGAGGTCACCAAAATCCTGATCCCCCTGATCATGGCGCAGCAACAACAAATCGCAATGACCCGAGATTGCGGTCAAAAGATTATTAAAATCATGCGCAACTCCACCGGCCAGCTGACCGATGGCCTGCATCTTCTGGCTTTGCACAAACTGCGCTTCAAGCGTCTTCAACTCTGTTGCGTCATTCAGAACGGCCACCAGCTCCCGGGTTTGCGTGTTCGGAATCCTGCTCAAAGTGACCTGAACGAACATTTCCTTGTCTCTGCGCCGCAACCGAAGAAACTCGGATTTCTGCACGGCCACACCGGCCAGCGTGTCGTTGAGCCAGTCTTGTATCGGACGGCCAAGCCCCTCCATAACGTCGTCCAACGACATACCAGGATCAAATTCTGTCCCAAGCATACTTGCACCAAGCGCGTTGGCCGCAAGGATCTTGCCGGTGCTGTCAACCCGCAACAGGGGGACCGGAAGGGTTTCAAAATCGGTGACCTGCACCTCGGTTTGGCTCGCCTGGGCGGGCATGAAAAAAAGTTCTGTTCGCCCTGCGCTACCGCTGACTTCCGTGACCTGGACCGGCAAGGGACCGTCCACAGTGCATAGCGTATTGACCTGGCCCGGACGCACAGGAACCGTTTGGAACATGCTCGCCAGAGACTTGACCCGTTGACCGACCAGAGATCGGGCAGCCTCGTTCATGAACAGAATGGCCCCGCTGCGCCCCGTGGTGACCATGGGGATTGGTAACGCTTCACCACCGCGCCCAGAATGGTTGCGTTCCGGCATGTCTTCAACCCGCCAAAGGAAACTGTTCTCCCCGAGAACATGGACTGCCAGCCGAACGTGACCACGGCGCGTGACGATATCTTCGCGCGCGGATCCATCAAGCTTGGCTCGGGACTGCAATCGAAAAAGAATGGCGCTTGGATTGGCGAGAATGGACCGCAGAGTTCCGGCCAGAGTTTCACTCAGCGACTCGTGAAACCGTTGCCCTGCGGAGAGATTGCGTACGTGAATGGCACCGTCTTCATCGGTGACAAAGCTCGGGGCAGCGTCGCGTTCTATCACGTCGCCCAACATCCGGGTGGCAACGCTCCGTGCCCGATCCTGCATGCGACCATGAACGCCCAAGGCCACGGCCACCACTGCCAAGGTGGTTCCAATGATCACCAATCCCTGAACGGCGATCGGCGGCAAGACAAAGGCCCAAGCCGCTGCAAAAGCCATCGCGCTGAGCACGAAAACGGCTGCCAGCCTGGATTGTGCCGGCGCCTGCGACCTCAGATCAGGCATGGTCGTCACTTGTCGATTGATCACCAAAACGGCTCCATCACAGGGATTCGTAGTCTCTTTTTGCGCAAGCGAAGTTAATCCCCGCTTAAAGCGCGCCATCCCAATAATGGAGTAGCATTCAACCTATACGTGCGTCAATTGCTGGGCGCTTGGAGAATCGCAAGAAAAAAACCGTCTGTGCCATCGTCCAGACGCCAGAAGTAATTTCTTTCCAGCGACCAGCCGGGATGCTCGGACAAGAACCGACACACCTGATCCTCGTTCTCCGGTTTCAAGACCGAACACGTGGCGTAGCACAGCACGCCGCCGGATTTGACCAAGCCGTGTGCCGCGTCAAGAATATCGCCTTGTGTCTTCAAAATACGCCTAAAACCGTCTTCGGTCAGAGACCACTTTCCATCCGGCGACCTACGCCATGATCCCGACCCTGAACAGGGCGCATCACACAGAACCAGATCAAATGGTGACTTTGCTCGAACGTTGGGGGTGTCCAGCAAGGAGACGTTGATACCGGCTCTCCGGGCGCGTTCAGGCAAATCACGCATACGTTGTGAAGACGCGTCATGTGCATGGATTTCCACGTCCGCAGCTGCAGCCATGGCCAATGTCTTCCCACCGCCCCCAGCGCAGTAATCGAGCACTCTCATGCCATCATCAAGGCCGAGCTGTTCAACGATCGCTTGGCTCGCACCGTCCTGCAATTCCACAAGACCGTCCCGGAAGGCCGCACTGTTACGGATTTTGCGTTGGCCAGACTGAACTTCAAGGCAAGTTGCAGAGCTCGGATGAGGCTGAGTCTCAATACCCTCGTCGCGCAATGCCGCCACAATTTTTGTACGTGTTGCCTTGCGCGTGTTTACACGAAGGAACACCGGTGCGCGATGCGTGAGCTCCACCGCGACACGCTCGGCTTCTTGCCCCAGAGACTTGGAAAAAATTGGCCAGAGCCAATCCGGCAAGTCCAGACGCTCGGCATCTTGCCACGCTATCTCTGAGATCTGTTTTTCTTTTTCAGTCAGTGGCTTGGGCGCATGTCCCAATCCATTAAACAGATCTCCGACATCCAGCCCCTTGGCCCTGCAAGCGCCGATCATAAGACCGCGCCCGTCGCGCGAACCACCCAAACGCGCATAGGACCGCAGGCATCTAAGCGCGTCGAAGACGTGGTCGCGGATCGCTGCACGGTCCTTGGAGCCGGCAAAGCGGCTGCGGCGGGCCCACGTGGTCAAGGCCTGTTCAGCGGGCGTGCCCGAAAGGTACTGATCAAGGATCTCGATCGCCGCCTGAACACGCGCAGCAGGTGTCATGTCAACTCCTTACGGCTGCCCCTTGACCAGCTCGGCCCGGGGCACGCCAATTTGTCATGAACCGGTATTACATGACCCGATAATTCGGGCTCTCGCGGGTGATCTGAACGTCATGTACATGGCTTTCCTTCAGACCGGCGCCGGTGATTTTCACGAAGTTGCAGTTTTTGCGCATCTCTTCGACCGTGGCGCAGCCGGTGTAGCCCATGGCCGCACGCAAACCGCCGACCAGTTGATGGATGACCGCGCTGGCGCCCCCCTTGTACGGTACCTGCCCTTCGATCCCTTCGGGCACCAGCTTGTCGCTGGCGGCATCTTTCTGGAAATAGCGATCCGCCGATCCGCGAGCCATGGCGCCCAATGAGCCCATTCCGCGATAAGACTTGAACGAACGGCCTTGGTACAGGATCACCTCGCCCGGGCTTTCGTCAGTGCCGGCGATCATCGAACCTACCATGGCGCAGGACGCGCCAGCGGCAATCGCCTTGGCGAAATCGCCCGAGAACTTGATACCGCCATCCGCGATCACGGGAACACCGCCCGCAGCACCCGCACAGTCCATGATCGCGGTCAGCTGCGGCACTCCGACCCCAGCCACCATACGGGTGGTGCAGATCGAGCCCGGACCGATGCCAACTTTGATGGCATCGGCACCTGCATCGATCAGAGCCTTGGTCGCCTCGCCCGTTGCCACGTTGCCGGCAATAACCTGTACCGCATTGGACTGAGCTTTGATGCGTTTGACCGCCTCGATAACACCTTCGGAGTGACCGTGTGCGGTATCGACCACGACGATATCAACACCAGCGTCGATCAGCGCCTCGGACCGGGCAAACCCGCTGTCACCAACGGAGGAAGCCGCCGCAACGCGCAGCCGGCCCAGTTCATCTTTGCACGCTGTGGGGTTCAATACTGCCTGCTCGGTGTCCTTGAGGGTCAGCAACCCGGTCAGCTTGTTTTCACCATCGACCACAAGCAGTTTTTCGATCCGACGGGCGCGCATCAAGCTTTTGGCTTCTTCCAAGTCCGCAGGTTCGCGCAACATGGCCAGATCGTTTGAGGTCATCACTTCGCTGACTGGCATGTCATCGGATGTGGCGAAGCGCATGTCACGGTTGGTGACGATACCTTCGACACGACCCTGCATATCTACAACCGGAAACCCGGTGAAGTTGTAACGTTCCACCAATGCCCGTGCGTCGGCTATGGTCTGGTCTCGGCGCAGCGTCACCGGATTGTAGACTATTCCGGATTCGAACCGCTTCACCCGACGAACTTCGCGGGCCTGCGTTTCCATGTCGAGGTTCTTGTGGATCACCCCCATACCGCCGGCCTGGGCCATCGCGATGGCCATACGCGCCTCGGTCACGGTATCCATGGCCGAGCTCAGCAGCGGGATGTTCAACGCAATGGACCGGGTCACGTTGGTCCGTGTGTCCGCCGTGCTTGGCAGCACATTCGATGCCCCCGGCACCAAGAGTACATCGTCAAAGGTGAGCGCCTCACGAATCTGCATCTGTCATCCCCATGCAAAGCCCCGTTTGGCGACGACCCTATCGCATGGATCGAAACCGGGGGAAAGGCCTGCAGGTCAGTTATTTCTGCTTATCCGCGAGGCGAACGAGCTGACCCCGCCCCGAACTCCGTATTGACCACATCGCTCCTTTCTGTGGGAACGGCTCGGATCTGGGGTCGCGGACTGCGCCGAACAGGCCCGGTTTGGGGATTGACGATCCGGTACATGTCCACCCGCTTGTCGTACCAATTGACGACCATCTCACGCCCAGGATCAAACACCACGACACAATAGGCGCCAGTCCCCGGATCGCAGCTGTCACGTTCAAGGATCGAAACCACAAAGGGATCTATCACATGACGTTGCACCTGGATCCAGGCTGGACGCGCCTGGCCTGTCACAAAAAGGCCGCCCAGAAATGTGGAAAGAGCGACGATGATCCATCCAGCGCCAGACAGTGCTGCCAATGGATTGGCTATTCTCAACCTGTCACCGAAGGCAACGAACACCATGCGACCGAACACGCCAATAGCTAAAACGATCAGGATGGTCGTTAAGGGTCCCGAAAGACCATGTTGCACGTCACTGACCCCCTCCGCGGCGGTGGACACATCAAATCCGAAATCCATAAACACTCTCAATGAATCAACAGGTAGCAAACAGGGACAAAACAGTTTGGAATTCAGGCCGCTTCGCGGCCGAACCCGCTCAATTTCAAGAAAGAAACAGGCTGAAGGTCACAACAGCTAACAATCGACCAAAACCGTTGGGCGCAACAAGCTGAGGCGCCGGATACGGCAATAAATCTGCATTTCAGTCGCAACTTTTTACAGAAATGACGCCGCCTGACCTGAAAATGCCGCCCAACGCCTTTTCCTTTCCCAAACAAACCATATTCTCCGCGCTACACGCGGAACAAGAAGGCACGTCCATGACCACCGATCCCCTTGTCGTTTTCACCCCCTCCGGCAAACGCGGCCATTTCCCTGTGGGCACTCCGATCCTGACGGCAGCCCGGCAATTGGGTGTCGATCTGGATTCGGTCTGCGGCGGTCGCGGTATCTGTTCAAAGTGCCAGATCACACCGTCTTATGGTGAGTTTCCAAAGCACGGCGTGACCGTACAGGACGATGCGCTGAGCGAATGGAACAAGGTTGAACAACGTTACAAGGACAAGCGGGGCCTGATTGACGGTCGTCGCCTGGGATGTCAGGCGAAGATTGAAGGGGATGTGGTCATCGACGTGCCCCCGGAAAGCCAAGTCCACCGCCAGGTGGTGCGCAAACGGGCCGAGGCGCGCGACATTACCATGAACCCTTCAACCCGCTTGTTTTATGTCGAGGTGGAAGAGCCGGACATGCACAAGCCCTCGGGCGATATGGAGCGGTTGATCGAAGCACTGGAGACCCAGTGGGATCTGAAGAACGTCAAGACAGACCTGCACATCCTGCAGCAGATGCAGCCGATTCTGCGTAAAGGAGATTGGAAAGTTACCGTGGCCGTGCATCTGGGCGATGACAGCCATCCTCCCAAGATCATGCATGTCTGGCCCGGCTACTACGAAGGATCTGTCTACGGGCTAGCCGTGGACCTGGGTTCGACCACCATTGCCGCTCATTTGTGCGACCTGAAAACCGGAGAGGTCGTAGCCTCCAGCGGCATCATGAACCCCCAGATCCGCTTTGGTGAAGACCTCATGAGCCGGGTCTCTTATGGCATGATGAACAAGGGCGGCGATCAGGAAATGACGCGCGCAGTGCGCGAGGGCATGAATGCGCTGTTCACCCAGATCGCAGCCGAGGCAGAAATCGACAAGGCACTCATCGTTGACGCGGTGTTTGTCTGCAACCCGGTGATGCACCACCTGTTTTTGGGCATCGATCCGTTCGAACTGGGCCAGGCTCCGTTTGCACTGGCCACGTCGAACTCACTTGCCTTGCGCGCCGTCGAACTGGATTTGAACATTCACCCGGCGGCACGTGTATACCTGTTGCCCTGTATTGCCGGACATGTTGGCGCCGATGCTGCGGCTGTGGCTCTGTCCGAAGCTCCTGACAAATCCGAAGACCTGGTACTGGTTGTCGATGTGGGTACCAACGCCGAAATTCTGCTGGGGAATACCGACAAGGTTCTTGCCTGTTCGTCTCCCACCGGCCCTGCTTTCGAAGGGGCTCAGATCTCGTCCGGTCAACGCGCCGCGCCCGGTGCCATCGAGCGGGTTGAAATCGATCCGGTGACAAAAGAACCCCGTTTTCGAGTGATCGGCTGTGATATCTGGTCGGACGAGGACGGATTCGACCAAGCTATTGCCACAACGGGAATTTCTGGCATCTGCGGCTCCGGAATTATCGAAGTGATCGCCGAAATGCGACTGGCTGGGATCGTTGATGCCAGCGGTTTGATCGGGTCGGCGGAACAGGTCGGGACACCGCGTTGTGTCAAGGATGGGCGCACAAATGCCTATCTGTTGTGGGATGGCTCGGCTGATGGCGGCCCCACCATCACCGTGACCAACCCCGATATCCGGGCCATCCAGATGGCGAAAGCGGCACTGTATTCAGGCGCGCGGCTGCTGATGGACAAATTCGGCGTGGACACTGTCGACCGGGTTGTGCTGGCCGGAGCGTTTGGAGCACATATCAGTGCCAAACACGCCATGGTTTTGGGAATGATCCCCGACTGCGCGCTGGAGAAAGTGACCAGCGCCGGAAACGCGGCAGGTACAGGTGCACGGATAGCACTCCTGAACACCGAAGCGCGTGGCGAAATCGAAGAAACGGTGCGCCGTATCGAGAAGATCGAAACAGCGGTCGAGCCTCGTTTCCAGGAGCATTTCGTCAATGCTTCAGCCATGCCAAATTCGGCTGAACCTTTCCCGATCCTTGAAAGCGTCGTGACCTTGCCGCAAGTCAACTTCAATAGCGGCGGCGACTCGGACGAACGGGGTGGCCGTCGTCGCCGTCGTCGAAGCTGACGCTTGGCGGATTGGATACTCCGGCCGCAATTTCGACTGACCTGTCAGAAGGGGGCACTGCCCCCTTCATCGCGGATGCAAAGCTCCAAGCCCTGAAGTCTGTTTTAGCGAAAAGAAGCAGGGTCGTGCCCGTTCAACGCACCGGATCGAAAAACAGCGTGGCGTTCAGCGTGCAATGACAATGTCGGCTTGCAACCCACCCAGTTCTTCACTCTCCCCCAGTCGCAGTGTGCCACCATGCGCGCGCGCGATATCGACCACAATAGCCAGCCCCAAGCCGACCCCGCTACCGCGATTCTGATTGCGAGACGGGTCTAGCCTGGTGAAGGGGCGCGTCGCATCTCCTCTTTGCTCCGGCGGGATACCCGGCCCATCATCTTCCACGCGGATCCGCACGGACTTTTCCGTAATCACACAGGACACATACGCGTGGTTGCCATACCGAACAGCGTTACCGATCAAATTCTCGATCGCCCGCCGCATGGCAGTCGGGCGCAGCATAACCTCGCCTTCGCCCTGCGGTGACCGGAGCTTTACCGGCTTGCCCTCCCGATTTGCATCTTCGACGATACGGCCAACCAATTGATGCGGGTCGACTCGTTCGGGCTCCCCCTGCCCGGCGCCTCGGCTGAAGTCCAGAAAAGCGTCAATCAGACGCTGCATTTCGTCCACGTCCTGAAGAAGTGGTTCGGCGTCTTCTTCGTCCAGCATGGCCAACCCCAGCTTCAGCCGTGTCAGCGGTGTTCGCAAATCGTGGCTCACCCCGGACAACATCATGGTGCGCTGTTCGATTTGCCGCTCGATGCGGCCTCTCATGTCCAGAAAAGCACTGCCTGCGGCCCGAACTTCGGTCGCTCCCGTGGGATGGTATGGAAGGACCCGGCCTCGCCCGAACGCCTGAGCAGCGTCCGCCAACCGTTTGATCGGCCGCAACTGGTTCCGCATGTAGAGATAAGAGATAACGGTCATCAGTGCGCCGAAAAACAGCATGGTAACAATCAGCTGATGCGGTGCTGCCGCGGTCACCCGCCTGCGGCTGAAACGCACCTCCAAAGGACCACGCTCAGTTTGAAAGAACACCTGAATGAAAAGCTCGTCCGGAAACTGAACCGAAAGCGTCTGCGGAAACGCCCGCCGCAAAGTTGCAGTGACCACACGACCTGAATAATCCGTCCACCCGTACTGATCCGTCTCGGGCACCTCTGACGGAGACCGAAAGTGCATCTCCATGTTCAAGGTTCGCAGAAACGGATCCAACCGATCCAGCGTCACCTGCGGCCCTTCCTCTGCCTGTGTCAGTTGTGAAATCAGGTTGAGTTCCCGGACAACCGTCAATGTCATCTGAACGGTGACATCCTCAAGATGCCGCTGGATAAAGGCGATGGAAACGACAAGTTGAATGACCACCACAGGCAGCACCAGAATAAGTGCCGCCCGCCCATAAAGGCTGCGTGGCATATATCGTTTGAGAACCCCGAACAACATGCGCTAAGCCTATAGCGCGTGCATCCGGGTGTGAAGCGGCTGCACGGGATTTCACCGCTCTTGCAGGAGTTTGGACTTGATGCAGCCCCCCGACGACTTCGACCCACAACCGGGAAAAGCGCAACACTTGGCGTCCGGAGTACGTCGAATCCTCTGCCCCAATCCGTCGCCTATGACGTATCGTGGGACAAACACCTACTTGGTGGGAGACCGGGAACTGGCGGTCATCGACCCTGGTCCGGCAATGGAAGACCATCTGGAGGCTATTCTGGCTGCCTTGGAGC
Source organism: Paracoccaceae bacterium (assembly GCA_014872875.1). Taxonomy (GTDB): domain Bacteria; phylum Pseudomonadota; class Alphaproteobacteria; order Rhodobacterales; family Rhodobacteraceae; genus Aliisedimentitalea. The sequence goes on along the minus strand of WKFI01000015.1, from coordinate 876 downwards.
CCGGACAGAGTATTTCGCACATAGTCGTCACCCACAGTCATTTGGACCATTCCCCACTTGCCAAACCTCTCAGCGATAGAACCGGAGCGCCCGTTCTTGCCTTTGGAGGTCCGACTGCAGGGCGCAGCGCAGTCATGTCCCGTCTGGCTACCAGTGGCATGGCCGGAGGTGGTGAAGGCATTGACACCGCTTTTCAACCAGATCTCACGGTGGCGGATGGTGACGTCATTTCCGGAGATGGTTGGGACTTGGAAGTCCTTCATACCCCGGGGCATCTGGGAAATCACATAGCGCTCGCTCTGGGCGACATGTGCTTCACGGCTGATCACGTCATGGGATGGGCCAGCTCTCTGGTCTCGCCACCGGACGGTGACCTGACCGACTTCATGACCTCGTGCCGGTCTCTGCAATCGCGCAACTGGTCTGAGTTTCACCCAGGCCACGGCGCACCAGTGACGCAACCGAACGACCGCCTGAATTGGCTTGTGGAACATCGCCTGTCTCGAGAGACTGCCATCCTCGAGGCACTGGCTGATGGTCCGGCGTCAGCGCGCGACCTTGCTGAACGGATCTACACCGAAACTCCCCCTGCACTTCTTGGAGCCGCAGAGCGTAACGTCTTTGCTCATCTCGTTGATCTCACGGGGCAATCTCGTGTCTCCCCTCTCTCCCACCTGGCCAAGAACTCTTCGTTTGAGCGCCTGAGGTAGCGATTTCAGATGATCAGTTGATGCAGCGCGGTTATTCTTGCTGCCGACCCGAGTTTTTTACAAAAATCCTCTGGACCCTCTCCGAATCCTTGGCTATAGACGCTGCACCGTTCCGGCGTAGCTCAGCGGTAGAGCAGTTGACTGTTAATCAATTGGTCGTAGGTTC
>WKFI01000014.1 GCA_014872875.1 Paracoccaceae bacterium | reverse complement strand
CAATCAGCTCGATCTCGTCGCGCTGGCGGCCCAGCTCACTGCGGATCGCGCCAAAAAGTTCAGGGTCACGGTCCGAAAGGGACTGGGTGAAAAAGCCGGGGTCACGGGTGGTTTCGGTCATGTTCGCTCCGCATCTCTTGGGGATTTAGCGGATTTCCTATCGGAAACATGCAGGTCGAGAAAGGCCGTAAAGCGACGAATCCGCACGATCAAGCGTCAAGACTGGCAAACCCCGGAAAGCTGTGATTGTTTCGGAACCGAATGTGCAACACCGGAAACCGCGAGGATGGCCCAGTGAGAATCGCCTTCATGGCCAGTGAGGCCCCCGTGGCGCAAACCGCCCGGGCCGCCCTGATCGGTCGTTATGGGGATCTGCCCCCGGATCAGGCAGAGGTCATTGTCGCCCTGGGCGGCGACGGTTTCATGTTGAAGACTCTGCATGGGACGCAGGAGCTGGACATTCCCGTTTATGGAATGAACCGGGGCACGATCGGGTTTCTGATGAACGAATACAGCGAAACCGATCTGCTGGAACGGCTGGGCGAAGCGGAAGAGGAAATCATCAATCCTCTGGCTATGCACGCAATGGACCGCGCAGGTATTTTGCACGAGGCACTGGCGATCAACGAGGTGTCGTTGCTGCGTGCCGGTCCGCAGGCAGCGAAGCTGCGGGTGACGATCGACGGACGTGTGCGCATGGCCGAATTGGTTTGTGATGGGGCGATGTTGTCAACGCCTGCGGGCTCGACGGCCTACAATTATTCGGCACATGGGCCGATCCTGCCGATCGGATCGAACGTGCTTGCGCTGACGGCCATTGCGGCGTTCCGACCGCGACGGTGGCGGGGTGCGGTATTGCCAGCCTCGGCGCGGGTGCGGTTCGACGTTGTGAATGCCGAAAAGCGGCCGGTAATGGCAGATGCAGATTCGATTTCGTTTCAGGATATCGATTGGGTCGAGATCCGCTCCGAGCCGCAGATCCGGCACCGGATCCTGTTTGATCCGGGCCATGGTTTGGAGGAACGGCTTATTTCCGAGCAGTTCACCTGAAAAAGGTGGTTCCGGAGTTTTCCGGTGAACACCGGAAAACCACGGGATCAGATCAGGCTTCGATCATGTCCACGCGAGTGGCGTGGCGGCCGCCTTCGAATTCGGCAGACAAAAAGGCGTCCACGATCGAAAGCGCCAGGCCTTCGCCAACGACGCGGGAGCCGATCGACAACATGTTGGCGTTGTTGTGCTGGCGGATCATTGCGGCAGAGAACGTGTCCGAGCAAACGCCGCACCGGATACCCTTGACCTTGTTGGCAGCCATCATGATGCCTTGACCGGTCCCGCACAGGATGATGCCCAATTGGCAGTCGCCCGAGGCCACGCGTTCGGCCGCGGCCTGACCGTGCAGCGGGTAATGGGTGCTTTCCGGCGTGGTGGGGCCCAAGTCCACGACTTCCCAGCCCTTGTCGGCAATATGTCTCGCGATGGTTTGGCGCAGATCGATTGCGGCGTGGTCACTGGACAGGACGATACGTTTGGAATCGGACATGTGATCGGGCTTTCCTGGCGGTTGGTTTGGGGCGCGGATTGCGCGCCTTGGACCAGCAAAGCCCGGTGTCGTCAAGGTGCTTGTTGCCATTGTGAAGCCGGGATGGCGAGGTCACTTTGCCGGAATCAGGTGTGAAACAAATCACAGACGCCTGTCCGTAACACCGCCTAGCCTGCTGGAGATGACACCGCATTCCGGTGCTGGGCGGCTCGGAAAGGGTGTGTAATCAGTTCGCATGTTATGCGGTTGCGGGTGCGGAAATTACTCCGCATCCGTATTCATTGGACGCGTCACTTACTCCATCAGGTCCCACAAAGGTCCGCTCATGCGGCCAATACGGTCTTCGATGGCAATGCAGGCATCGACAGCCAGATCCTCGCGCCAGCGTTGCGATACGATCTGGACATTGATGGGCTGCGGACCTTGAGGCAGCTGTGCCAGGCGGGCCGGGACGCTGGCGGCGGGCAGGCCCATGAAGTTCATTGCATAGGAATAGACCGCGCAGCCCAACACTTCGTGCACGCCTTCGGCGCCTTCCGTGTCGCGATCGGGTTTGAAGAAGGGTCGCGGCAGGAACGGAGTCAGGACCAGGGGGTAGTCCTGAAGGAATAGCGACCATTCACGGGTATAGTGGCTGCGCAGTGCCATTGCGCGCAGCAGGTCGTCGCCAAGGATCGGCGGGAATTCCTGGAAATAGACAGAGAAGATGTCGCTGATGGTGCTTGACCCATGCGCGTCCACATCCGCCTTCATCATCGACCAGATTTCGCCCATCAGGGCGCGGTATCCGATGCGACCGGCTTCGAACACGTTGGGCGGTTCGACCTCTTCCACCACATAGCCTGCATCAGTCAGAGCGTCGCGGGCTGTTTCAAGTGCGGCGTCGACTTCGGGGTGCAGGTCGTATTCGAAGGTGTTTTTTGTGAAGGCGACCTTGAGCGGACCGCCCAGCTTTGGGCCCAGCCAAGGCAGGGGCGCGTGGAACGGGTCGCGTGCGTCCGGGGCAATCATCGTGGGCATCGCGTGGTGCAGGTCCCGGGCAGATCGTGTGATCAGCCCCTGTACCGACATGGATTGAGCCAGCAGTCCGCGTTCGGCGCTTTGGCTGGGGTTCCAGGCGGGGACGCGGCCCAAGCCGGGTTTGACGGTAACCGCGCCATTGGCGGCGGCTGGAAAACGTAGCGAGCCGCCGATGTCATTGCCATGGGCCAGCGCACCGATCCCGGCCATGACCGCCGACCCGGCTCCACCCGAGGATCCACCGGGTGAGATATGGCGCCCCCAGGGGTTGTGAGTGCGACCAAACAAGGGGTTGTCGGTGTCGGCGCGGAAAGAAAACTCGGGCGTGTTGGTGCGTCCGATAACAACGGCGCCTGCGTTTTGCAGGTTTCGAACAACCGGTGCGTCGTCCGGTGCGATCAGATCCTTGAGCGCAACCACCCCGTTCGATGTGGCATGGCCCTTCTGGTCCACGTTGATCTTGATGGTCACGGGAACGCCATGCAGCGGGCCGCAAGGGGCCCCCTTGGCACGGACCTGGTCCAGGGCGCAGGCACGGGTCAGAGCCTCGTCACTCAAATCCTCGACCACCGCGTTCAGGTCTGGATTGACCGCGTTCATCCGTTCGACGGCGGCCGAAACGGTCTGCTCTGCTGTCAGATCCCCTGACGTGGTTCGGGCAGAAATGTCGGCGGCGTCCAGCTGCCAAAGAGTGTCTTGTGTCATGAGAGGCCTCCCCGCCGGTCACGTTAGGGCGGTCTATCAGACTTGCAAAGGTCGGGCGCAGGTGACGCGGTGTCAATTCTGCGCCCGATCCCTGTTTTTGGTGCGAGCTAGAGGCTCGGGGTCGGTCAGCCTTTGGCGTAGCCGATGCTTTGCAGGGCTTCGGTGATTTCGTCCAGGATCACCGGGTCGTCGATGGTGGCTGGCATCTTCCAGTCGGTGCCGTCTGCAATCGACACCATGGTACCGCGCAGGATCTTGCCAGAGCGAGTTTTCGGCAGGCGGTCGACCACAACGGCCAGCTTGAAGGCCGCCACGGGGCCGATTTTCTCGCGCACCATCTTGATCACTTCGGCCACGACCTCACCGTGATCCCGATCAGCACCTGCATTCAGGCATAGGAAGCCAACGGGCATCTGGCCTTTCAACTGGTCCGAAACACCAATCACCGCGCATTCAGCAACATCGGGGTGACCGGCCAGGACTTCCTCCATGCCGCCCGTGGACAGGCGGTGCCCCGCGACGTTGATGACGTCATCGGTGCGGGCCATGATATAGAGGTAACCATCCTCGTCGATCATGCCTGCATCACCGGTTTCGTAGTAGCCGGGGAAGTTGCTGATATAGGATTTCACGAACCGGTCTTCGGCATTCCACAGATTCGGGAAGGTTCCGGGGGGCAGCGGTAGTGGTGTCACGATTGCGCCAAGCTCTCCAGGCGGCAATTCGTTGCCTTCGTCATCCAGGATCTTCATCTCGTATCCCGGCAGCGACACCGAAGGCGAGCCCAGCTTGACCGGAAGCAATTCCACGCCCACCGGGTTACACACGGCCGGATAGCCCAGCTCGGTCTGCCACCAGTGGTCGATGACCGGTTTCTGCAGCTGTTCCTGTGCCCAGACGATGGTGTCGGGATCTGCGCGTTCGCCCGCCAGGAACACCTGGTTCAGACCGCTCAAGTCGTATTTCTTGACGAACTCGCCCTTGGGGTCTTCGCGCTTGACAGCGCGAAAGGCGGTGGGGGCGGTGAAGAACGTCTTGACCTTGTGCTCCTCGATCACCCGCCAGAAAGTGCCGGCATCGGGGGTGCCCACGGGTTTGCCTTCGAACACGATGGTGGTGTTTCCGTGGATCAGTGGCGCATAGCAGATGTAAGAGTGGCCCACGACCCAACCCACATCGGAGGCGGCCCAGAATACATCGCCGGGATCGACGTTGTAGATATTCTTCATGGTCCAGTTCAGCGCAACCAATTGTCCGGCCGTATGGCGGATCACACCTTTGGGCTGCCCGGTGGTACCGGAGGTGTAGAGGATGTAGGAGGGGTGGTTGCCCTCGACCGGAACACATTCCGCGGGTTCCACACCGTATTGGAACCCATGCCAGTTCACGTCGCGACCCGGGATCAGCTCGGCCACTTCCTGTTCGCGCTGGAAGATCACGCAGAAGTCAGGCTTGTGGGATGACAGTTCGATGGCGCCGTCCAAAAGCGGCTTGTAATGCACCACGCGGCCCGGTTCCAAACCGCAGGAGGCTGCGATGATTGCCTTGGGCGTGCAGTCGTCGATGCGCACCGCCAGTTCGTTGGCCGCAAATCCGCCGAACACCACCGAATGCACCGCGCCCAGACGGGCACAGGCCAGCATCGCTTCCAGCGCTTCGGGAATCATCGGCATGTAGATGATGACCCGGTCACCTTTTTCCACCCCTTTCGCGCGCAGGGCGCCGGCCAGAGTGGCAACGCGGTTGCGAAGTTCCATATAGGAGATTTCGCGTTTGGTATGGGTGATCGGGCTGTCATAGATGATGGCGGTCTGTTCGCCGCGACCCTGTTCGACATGGCGGTCCACCGCGTTATAGCAGGTGTTCACCTTGGCATCCGAAAACCATTCGTAAAGCGGAGCATTGTCGTCGAACAGCGCTTTGGTCGGGGGCTGATCCCAGCTGATCGCCTGGGCGGCGTCCATCCAGAACCCCTCCGGATCGTTTTTCCACCCTTCATAAACGTCTTTGTATCCCATGGGACCCTCCTCCGAAATCGTTGCATCGGTGTTAGGCGAGCGTGTGTCCCCGGGGCAAGTGCGATGGCGGCCGTCGCGTCAGATTATCGCAAGAAATTTGCAGAATTCCGCCGATGCCGTGTGCAAATTTTTGCAAACAACGCCTGTTTGCTCTGTTTTTCAGGGATTTTTGGGCGAGTTGCAAATTTGCTAATTTGCGATATCCGAATTCTCGTTGGAGCGACATCAGAAGGAAAACAGAAAAGCCCGGCTTCCGAAATCGGGCGCCGGGCGTTGTCCATTTTCTGTGCCCCCCAAGCCCGGGGGGGGCTTGGGAAATCAGGTTGGGAAGGTCATCCGTAATGCGCCACCGGGGTTCCGGCGATGGCAGACATGTTCAAAAGGCCTCGGGCAGTGATCGACGGGGACACGATATGCGCCCGGTTGCCCATTCCCATCAGGATCGGTCCGACTTCCAGCCCGTCAGCGCGCATCTTGAGAATGTTGCGCACGCCCGATGCTGCGTCTGCATGTGCGAAGATCAGCACGTTGGCAGGGCCTTCCAAGCGTGAGTTCGGGAAGATGCGGTCGCGTAGATCCGGGTCCAGCGCGGTGTCGATGTTCATCTCTCCTTCATAGGTGAAGTCGCGGCGCTTATCGTCAAGGATCGCCAACGCGGCCCGAAGGCGTTCTCCGGAATCGCAATTGGTGTTGCCGAACTGGGATTGCGAGCACAGCGCAATTTTCGGTTCCAGCCCAAAACGTCTCACGTGACGGGCTGCGCCGATCACGGTTTCAGCGATCTGTTCCGGTGTCGGCTCGATCCGCACATGGGTGTCGGCAATGAACAGCGGGCCATCTTCGAGGATCATCAGCGACAATGCCCCATGCGGGTCATACGAATTGCCGCCGAGAACTTGGGTGACATAATTCAGATGCCAGCGATATTCGCCGAATGTCCCGCAGATCAGGCTGTCGGCCTCGCCACGATGCACCATGATCGCGCCGATAGCGGTGGTGTTGGTGCGCATGATCGCCTTGGCCAAGTCGGGGGTGACGCCTTTGCGTTGCATCAGACGGAAATAGCTGTTCCAGTAGTCGTAGTACCGCGGGTCGTTCTCCGGGTTCACGATCTGGAAGTCTCGACCGGGCCGTACCTCCAGACCGTGGCGTTCACAGCGGGCCTCGATCACCTCGGGACGGCCGATAAGGATCGGGGTTTCGGTGGTTTCTTCCAGAATGGCTTGGGCAGCGCGCAGAACGCGTTCATCTTCGCCTTCCGCAAAAACGATACGCCGCGCCGCGGCGCGTGCAGCTTCGAAGACCGGTCGCATCAGCAGGGCCGACTTGAACACGGTCTGGTTCAGTTTTTGTTTGTATGCGGCGATGTCTGCGATCGGGCGCGTGGCAACGCCGCTGTCCATCGCTGCTTGTGCCACAGCAGATGACACGACCCCGACCAGACGCGGATCGAACGGTTTCGGGATCAGGTAATCGGCCCCGAAATTCAGCTGTTCCCCCTTGTAGGCGGCGGCGGCTTCGGCGCTGGTGGTCGCGCGGGCCATTTCGGCGATACCGTCCACACAGGCGATCTGCATTTCATCGTTGATTTCGGTCGCGCCGACGTCCAAAGCACCGCGGAAAATGAACGGGAAGCACAACACGTTGTTGACCTGGTTCGGGAAATCGCTGCGTCCGGTGGCAATGATTGCGTCCGGCGCAACCTTGCGGGCCTCTTCGGGCATGATTTCCGGCGTCGGGTTGGCCAGGGCAAAAATGATCGGACGTTTGGCCATCTTGGCGACCATATCGGATTTCAGCACATTCGGGCCGGACAATCCCAAGAACAGATCGGCCCCGTCGATCACTTCGTCCAGTGTGCGCAGATCCGAGTCCTGTGCGAAGGCGGCCTTCTGCGGGTTCATGTCCTCGGCCCTGCCTTCATAGACCAGCCCGTGAATATCGCAGAGCCAGACGTTCTCGCGCTTCACACCCAGTTTCAGCAGCATGTTCAGACAGGCGATCCCGGCGGCACCACCGCCGGTCGAGACGATCTTGATATCCTCAAAGCTTTTGCCCGCCACATGAAGCGCGTTCTTGGCGGCCGCGCCCACAACGATGGCGGTGCCGTGCTGGTCGTCGTGGAAAACCGGGATGTTCATCTTCTCGCGGCAGAGTTTTTCCACGATGAAACAGTCCGGTGCCTTGATGTCTTCCAGGTTGATCGCGCCAAAGGTAGGTTCCAGCGCGCAGACGATTTCTGCCAGCTTTTCCGGATCGCTCTCATTCACCTCGATGTCGAAGCAGTCGATATTGGCAAACTTCTTGAACAGGACGGCCTTGCCTTCCATCACGGGTTTCGACGCCAGCGCTCCGATATTGCCAAGCCCCAAAACCGCCGAGCCGTTTGACACCACCGCCACCAGATTGCCGCGTGCCGTGTAGCGGGCAGCATTGGCGGCATCGTCCTTGATCTCGACGCAGGCTTCGGCCACTCCGGGCGAGTAGGCACGCGAAAGATCGCGACCATTGGCCATAGGTTTGGTTGCCCGGATCTCCAGTTTGCCCGGTTTCGGGTTCTCGTGATAAAACAGCGCGGCCTGGCGCAGGCTCTGATGATCGGACATATGGCGCTCCTGAAAAAATTTAGTTTAGTATTAAACTAATTTCAGCATGGGGGAAACAGGGCTTTTTCGGAAATCCTGTCGCAGGGGCCTTGTTGCAAATTTTTGATCGCTTGGTCACAGTTTTTGAAAAGAAGCGAGAGCACCCATGTCCGATACGATTGCCGAAATGCGCCTGCCGACACAGGAGTTGCGGGAGGATATTCCGTTTTTTACCAAGACGCTGAAGATGCGGATGGACATGATCTATCCGGCGGACAATCCGTCCGTGGCCGTGTTTTCGGGGCATGGTCTACGCCTGAGGATCGAAAAAGGAGCACCTGAACGGCCGGGAACGATCCGCATTCTGACGGCTGATCCCGACGGGTTCGCGGATGGGCAGCGCTTGCTGACCGCCCCGAACGGGACGCGGATTGAAATCGAAGCCCGCTATCCCCCTTTGGTGTTGCCTGAGACGCAACATTCCTTTGTCGTGCGGCGACTGGCAGACGAGGCGCCCTGGATTATCGGCCGCGCCGGGATGCATTACAGGGATCTCGTTCCGACCCGCTTGGGCGGGTCGATCATCGCTTCGCATATCCGCATACCGGAGGGAGGCCCGGTGCCGGATATGGTTCATTTTCACAAGGTCGGCTTTCAGTTGATTTTCTGCATCCTCGGCTGGGTCGATGTGATTTACGAAGATCAAGGGGATGCGATAAGGCTGCATCCCGGCGATTGCGTGATCCAGCCGCCGGAAATCCGGCATCGGGTGCTCGAAGCCAGCGACGATCTGCAGGTGATCGAGATCGGCGTGCCTGCCGAGCACTTGACCGAGATAGACCACGAGATGACCTTGCCGACGGCTCAATACAGTCCGGATCGGGAATGGGATGGTCAGAAATTTGTTTGCAACCGGGCAACCGACGCCGATTGGCAGCTGTTTCGGTTGCCGGGTTTCTCGTGTCGTGACACGACGATTGCAGCGAATACCGGGGGTGTCGCGAACGTTCAGGTGGTACGGCGCGGCGAGGGCGTCAGTCCTTGGGCAGCGCATGACGCTGATATCCTGTTTACCTTTGTGATGGGGGGGCAGGTGATCTTGGAGGGGGAAGGGCGCGACCCCATTGCTTTGAGCGCGGGAGATGCATACGTGATCCCACCCGACCTGCAAACACGCCTGTCCGAGCCGTCCGAGGATTTGGAGCTTTTGGAAGTCGCACTGCCCGGTCATTTCAATACTCATCTTGGCTGAGCACGGGCGATTGAGCGCAGAGGCGTGGCGCTTCGTTCTGCTGTTAGATACTCGGAACAAGGCGAATAGCAGGTCCTGCGCTGCAAAATGTTCTTGTCCCAGTTGCCCTGAGAGAGGCCGAAAGAGAGGCCGAAGACCTGGGGCGCGCCTCATTGTAGTGCTCGAACCAGAGACAAGAGGTGTGGATACCATGTCTCGTCTTTGCGCTCTCGGTGGTCATTCCTGGACCATCGCGGTTCATGTCGAAAGCGGGACGCCATGGGGGCACGTCGCGGCATCTCTCGCGCCCTGCGATGATATGCGCTATTCCTTTCTGACCAGTTGATCAAAAATCAGGGAATCGCTCATGTCGCTGCCCAATCCATTGCGGGATGCCGCCAAGGCCGTACGGGAAAACGCCCACGCGCCTTATTCGAATTTCAAGGTGGGGGCGGCAATCCGGACGTCTAACGATACTGTATATGTGGGCTGCAACGTGGAAAACGTCGCCTATCCCGAAGGCACTTGCGCAGAGGCAGGTGCGATTGCAGCCATGGTCGCTGCCGGAGAGAAAGAGATCGAGGCGGTTTATGTCATCGCGGACAGCCCCAGCCCGGTGCCGCCATGTGGCGGCTGCCGTCAGAAGCTGGCCGAATTCGGCGCGGGCTCGGTGCCCGTGATCATGGCAACCGTGGACGGTGCAGAGACCCACACAACCATCGCGGATCTGTTGCCGGGAGCGTTCGGCGCGGATCATATGGAAAGGACCTGATCGGTTTGGACGCAAGGTCGATCATTGCCGCGCTGCGGCATAACGAAGACATATCAGACGCGGATCTGCGCTGGTTTGCCGAAGGCTTGGCTGATGGCGGGGTTAGCGATGCTCAGGCCGGAGCATTTGCCATGGCTGTTTGCCTGAACGGGTTGGATGCGGCAGGGCGGCGGGCGCTGACGCTGGCCATGCGTGACAGTGGTGATGTGCTGACCTGGGATCTGCCCGGACCGGTAATCGACAAGCATTCAACCGGCGGGGTGGGGGATTGCGTGTCGCTGTTGCTGGCGCCGGCCTTGGCTGAATGCGGGGCTTACGTGCCGATGATCTCGGGCCGCGGGTTGGGCCACACGGGCGGTACACTGGACAAGATGGAATCCATTTCGGGTGTAACCACTCAAGTGTCCGAAGCGCGTTTGGCCCGGATCGTGGGCGAGGTCGGATGCGCCATTGTGGGCGCTTCAGGCCAAATCGCACCAGCTGACAAGCGGCTGTATGCGGTGCGGGACGTGACGGCGACTGTCGAGAGCCTGGATCTGATCACCGCTTCGATCCTGTCCAAGAAACTGGCGGCTGGGCTGCAGGCGCTGGTGCTGGATGTCAAGGTCGGCACGGGCGCCTTCATGAAGACCGCAAATGAGGCAAAAGATCTGGCGCGGTCGCTGGTGGATACGGCGAATGCCGCAGGATGCAAATGTTCCGCGCTGATCACGGACATGAACCAGCCGCTTGCCGCCTCACTGGGCAACGCGCTGGAGGTTGATGCTGTTTTACGGGCACTAACTGGCCAAGATGCCGGGCCACTGATTGATGTGACCATCGCTTTGGGCGGACAGGTTTTGTTGGATGGCGGCCTGGCGGACAGTCTGGAGGCAGGGGAGAAACAGATCCGTGCGGTCTTGTCCGACGGTCGCGCAGCCGAGCGCTTTGGCAAGATGATTTATGCTGTCGGAGGGCCCTTGGGATTTGTTCAGGATTGGCGACGTTTCCTGCCTGAGGCCAGTGTGATCCGCGAAGTGACTGCCAGGGATACGGGCCATGTCACCGCGATTGATGGTGAGTCCTTGGGGCTGGCTGTGGTCCATCTGGGCGGCGGTCGATTGGTAGAAAGCGATGTGGTGGATCCTGCTGTTGGCCTGTCGGATGTTGTGCGTCTGGGCGAAAAGGTCCAAAAGGGACAGCCACTGGCCGTGATCCACGCCGCGCGCGAAGACGCGGCGCAGGTGACCGAACAGGCAGTGCGGGCAGCAATCACCCTTGGGGACGTTCCCGCCGCACCGTTGCCCTTGGTGCATGAAAGGATCACCTGATGCCGCGTGCATTTCTGGTTGTGATGGACTCGGTCGGCATTGGAGGCGCACCGGATGCGGCGCGGTTTTTCAATGGTGACCTGCCGGATCTTGGTGCCAACACGCTGGCCCATATCGCGCAGGCCTGTGCAACGGGACAGGCGGAAGAGGGGCGTTCCGGCCCTTTGACCCTGCCAAATCTGGAGCGTCTGGGCCTTGGGGCTGCTGCAAGGCTGGCCTCTTCTGTGCCTTTGCCGGGGTTTACAGCTGAGCCGACCGCGCTTTACGGCTGTGCAGCCGAACTGAGCCCGGGCAAAGACACGCCGTCGGGCCATTGGGAATTGGCCGGTTTGCCGGTGCCGTGGGACTGGCATTACTTCCCCGATGCCACGCCTGCGTTTCCGACGGATCTGAGTGCTTTCGTTGCCGAAACTGCAGGGACTGACGGGATCCTGGGTGATTGTCATGCTTCGGGGACCCAGATCATCGATGCGCTCGGGGAAGAGCATATCCGCACCGGCAAGCCGATCTGCTATACCTCTGCCGACAGTGTGTTCCAGATTGCAGCGCACGAAGAAGCGTTTGGCCTGGATCGTCTGCTCGAGCTTTGCGAAACCATCGCCCCGCGCCTGCATCGGATGAAGGTGGGGCGGGTCATCGCACGGCCATTCGTGGGTAAGCCCGAAGATGGGTTTGCGCGCACCTCCAACCGCAAGGATTTCGCCATCAACCCGCCCGCGCCGGTGCTGACCAATTGGGTACAGGAGGCCGGAGGCAAAGTGCACGCGATCGGCAAGATCGGTGATATTTTTTCGATGCAGGGGATTGATACGCTTGTGAAAGGCACTGATGCGCAGCTGATGCAGCATCTGGTGGAGCATGTCGAAACAGCCGAAGACGGCAGCCTGACCTTTGCGAATTTCGTGGAATTCGACAGCCTCTATGGCCATCGCAGGGACATTTCGGGCTATGCGCGGGCGCTGGAATGGTTCGATGCACAGCTGGGCGGGGTGCTGGCGAAACTGCGCCCGGGCGACATGCTCGTGCTGACGGCCGATCACGGCAATGACCCAAGTTGGCCCGGCACTGATCACACCCGCGAACAGGTGCCGGTTCTGGTGGCGGGCAGGGGGCAGGGTGCGCTGGGTCAACTGCGTTTTGCGGATGTAGCAGCCAGCGTGGCAGATCACCTGGCGGTGCCGTCCCAAGGACCGGGAAGGAGCTTTTTGTGACATTCACCGACCTGCCCAAAGTTGAATTGCACCTGCATCACGAAGGCGCGGCGCCGCCCGGTTTCATCCGCCAGTTGGCGCATGAAAAACGCGTGGACCTGAGCGGGATCTTTCGCCCTGATGGCAGCTATGACTTCCGCGATTTCGCGCATTTTCTATCCGTTTACGAAACCGCGTGCACCGTGCTGCAAGGCCCCGAGGATTTCCGTCGGCTGACACTGGCGATCCTGGAGGAAAGCGCGGCACATGGAGTGGTTTATTCGGAAACTTTCCTGAGCCCTGACTTCTGTGGTGGCGGCGATCTAGCGGCGTGGCGCGATTACCTGGCGGCCATTCAGGATGCCAGCGCCGAGGCAGAAGCCAAACACGGCATCACTCTGCGCGGTGTGGTCACCTGTGTACGCCATTTCGGACCCGAGCTTGCCAAGAAAGCGGCGCTGTGTGCTGCCGAGACTGCCGGCGACTGGATTGTCGGCTTTGGCATGGGGGGAAATGAAACTGTGGGTCAACAGGGGGACTATGCTTGGAGTTTCGATTGTGCCCGCGAGGCCGGGTTGCGTCTGACCACCCATGCGGGCGAATTTGGTGGGCCAGAGTCGGTGCGCGACGCGGTGCGGGTCCTGGGCGTCGAACGGGTAGGGCACGGGGTGCGCAGCATGGAGGATGCGGACCTGATCCGCGAACTGGCCGACTGTGGCACCGTGCTGGAAGTCTGCCCGGGCTCCAATGTCGTGCTTGGGCTATTTCCCGATTTTGCAAGCCACCCGATTGCGAAACTGCGCGACGCGGGGCTGCGTGTCACTGTGTCCACGGATGATCCGCCCTTTTTTCACACGACCATGAGTCGAGAATATGAGATGCTGAATCGGGCGTTCGGTTGGGACGCCACTGATTTTGCGCAACTGAACGACACCGCACTAGCGGCAGCGTTCTGTGACGACACCACCCGCGCGCGGGTGCAGAAAAGACTGGAGAGCAAGGAACATGAGTGAACATCTGACAGTGGTGGATCACCCCCTGGTGCAACACAAGCTGACCCTAATGCGGGACAAGAATACCTCCACCGCCGGGTTCCGCCGCCTGCTGCGCGAAATTACCCAGCTGCTGGCTTATGAGATCACTCGTGAAATGCCGCTGACCATGGCCTCGGTTGAAACCCCGATGGAAGAGATGGAAGCCCCGATCCTGGCGGGTAAGAAGCTGGCGTTGGTTTCGATCCTGCGGGCGGGCAACGGCATGCTGGACGGTGTCCTCGAGCTTATCCCTTCGGCCCGTGTCGGTTTTGTAGGGCTCTACCGAGACGAAGAAACCCTGAAACCCGTGCAATACTATTTCAAGGCCCCCGAAGGTCTGCAGGACCGGTTGGTCATCGCTGTGGATCCGATGCTGGCGACAGGCAACAGCTCGGCTGCGGCCATCGATTTGCTGAAGCAGGCCGGTGCGAACAATATCCGTTTTCTCTGTCTGCTGGCTGCTCCCGAAGGTGTTGCCCGCATGAAAGAGGCCCATCCGGATGTACCGATCGTGACCGCGTCACTGGACCGACAGCTGAACGAAAAGGGTTATATCATGCCGGGTTTGGGCGACGCGGGCGACCGGATGTTTGGCACGAAATGAATAACCGTCGCATGTTTGCGCCGCTTATCTGGATTTGAAAACCTGGGGAGTGGAGTGTCAAAGGCCAAAGGAGGCAACGCTTCCACTCCCGACACCGGCAAATAAATTCGCTTCAAATTTGGGGTAAATACATAACCAAAACCTTACTTTACAGCGATTCGGAAATACGGCATTCTTGTGTCCATATCTTGTGGGGGCAGGCATGAGTATTACAAGAATTATTGCAATCGCGGTTATCGCCGGAAGTCTTGGGTTGTCGGCTTTGCAGGCGCAAACCTTGCGGAACGCGCAGCCCCCGGCCGAGTTTCCACCAGCTTCCTTCAAGGGCAAGCAATATGTGGACAGTCGCGGGTGCATCTATATTCGCGCGGGTATCGACGGTAACGTGACCTGGGTGCCCCGGGTGAGCCGTGAACGCAAGCAGGTCTGCGGCTACAAGCCTACTCAGGTGGCCGGGACGACCTCCGCGCCGCGCAATACGGGCAGTGCTCCGGAGTTGATCACACTGCCACCTTCAGCCCAGGCCAGCTCCGCTCCGCGCAGCACGGCATCCGCTACGGGAACCAGCACCACAACCAGTACGGCTCAGCGCACCCAACCTGCATCCACGACCGCGCGCCGGACCACTACAACGCGACAGCCTGTTCCGACCGTGGCAAGTACTTTGCCAAGTTCGACCCAGACGACAACAGTCCGCCGTACGCCGACGGCTGCGCCGACACCGGCCCCGTCCCCAAGCACCAGCGCTGCGCGGACCACGTCGCCGCCGCCGCGCAGTGGTGGGTGCTCGAATGCCTCTGCGCTCAGCCAGCGCTATATCAATAGCGGGCCTGACGTGCGTTGCGGCCCGCAGGCCGAAGCGCCGATCACCTATGGAAGTGGATCGGGTATCGGTCCGCAATCTTCGTTGATTCTGACCCCCAACACGCGTGTGGTTCCGCGGCACGTGCACGACAATCGCCAGAACACGCGCAATGTCGAAGTGCCGGAAGGGTATCGTACCGTCTGGGATGATGACCGGCTGAACCCGCACCGCACCGAACGCGGTTTGCGTCCGGCTGTGTTGTCGCAGACCTATATGGTTCCAGCCGGGTTTCGGCCCGTGGATCGGGGGGATGGTCGTTTGAATCCGATGCGAGGTGTGCGCACTGCAGAAGGTGACGCAGCCATGGCACAGATCTGGACCGACAAGCCGCCTTACACCCTGAGGCCGGTTCCCACCCAGGCGCAGGTCGTGACGTTGCCGAAATCTGCCGCACGCTCGCCGGCGGAAGCGCGACGGAACGGGCTGTTCGTGGCCAGCCGCTCGGCGCCGAACGCGGGCGGAGTGCCGAAAATTTCCCAAGACAAATACGTCCGGGTGGCGGTTTATTCGGATGCGACCCAAGCGCGTCAGGCTGCGCAGGGACTGGCGCGGACGGGTCTGCCGGTGCGGATGGGCAGCATGAATCGCAAAGGCAAGAGTTATCGCGTGGTCATGGCAGGACCGTTTAGCGATCCGGGTGACGCCCATGCAGCCCTGAGCCAGCTTCATGCGGCCGGATATGGCTCGGCCAAGCTGAGCAAGTGAACCAGTAATTGGAAGTCAGAAAGGGCCGGGAACGATCCCGGCCTTGTTTTGTGAAAGGGCCGGACATGCATTCGGGCGACAGACCTGTTGCGGCTTCACAGGGCAGGTGGTTAGATCTGCTGGAACAGTGGGACTATCACCCACCGCAGATTGTCTGCAGCAGAACCCAGTCGCGGTCCGAAAGCACCGGTTCGAGATCCCGGCCTGACATCGGATCCGCTTCGATCAGCCCCAGAACATCCTCACCCGTCACGTCCACCGCATAGGCATAGGGTGTAGAAGGGATGGCGGTTTGGGCAAATTGCGCAAGGATCTGTTCATCCCGCAGAACCGGGCGGGGAGCAACCAGAAGCTGTTCGGTGAAATGATCCATGCTGGCGTGGTTCAGCTTGCCGGTGGTCAGAAGTTGGAAAGTGGTCATTGGACCGCCGAAGGACAACAATTCTGCAAGCGGGTCGCGGGCTTCGGCGCGGGCCTTTTCGACCAGCACCGCGCCTGCAGCGACGGCGGGGTCTTCGGGGTCTTCGATCAGTGAACGGTTCAACAGGATAATGCCACCCGGCAGATTCAGACTGCTGGTCACACCGGCGCTCATCACCGCGATTTGACGGACACCTGTGCGGTCGGCCAGACGGGTCAGGATCGGCGCGGTTTCGGGCGTGCTGCACACCGGGCCCGAGACACGCTCGATCCGGCCCAGAAGCGCTTGGCCGATGGCTTTGCGCTGAATGTCAGGCACCACGTTTACCGTGTGGCGCAGCATCGCGCCGGGCAGCCAAAAGAAGATCAGTGATCCGATGAGCGCCAAGCTGGCAATGACACTGAAAAGACGCAACCGCCCCGGGTGCGGGCGGGACTTGTCGATAGCTGAGCGCACCTTTTCGATCGCATCGATCATGGTGTCTTCATCGCCAGCCAGCTCCAGTGTTTCGCCGGGATCGCCATCGGGGTGAAAAATGGCAGGCCGTTCGCCGGGATTTCCGCGCTCAACCGCGGCCAGCGACCAATGGGTCAGCGGCTTGTCATTCATGTCGGTGATGGTCAGGGTCGCGTCGCCGATCGACACAATCACATCCCGCCGCTGATCATCCAGCGACGGACGCCACAGGCCAGCAGCCTCCAGCCGTTCATATTGCTTCAATGCGGTCATCTGGGCGTTGCTCGGGCCTCTTTGTTTGGCTCAGCGTAACATGCCAAAAAAAGGGCGGCAAACGCCTTTGCCGCCCGTTTTGATCACGATTTAAACCGAAGGCCCGGTTCACAGATCCTTGGCCAGCTTGCGCAGCTCGAACTTCTGGATCTTGCCGGTCGAGGTCTTGGGCAACTCTTGGAAAATCACCTTCTTGGGGGCCTTGAAGCCGGCAAGCGTTTCGCGGCTGAAGGCGATCAGGGCCGCTTCATCCGGCTCGGCCCCTGGTTTGAGCTCGACAAAGGCGCAAGGCACTTCGCCCCATTTCTCGTCCGGCTGCGCAACCACTGCGGCCAGGTTCACGTCAGGATGCGCCATCAATACACCTTCGACCTCGACCGAGGATATGTTTTCCCCGCCCGAGATGATGATGTCCTTGGCCCGGTCGGCGATCTGGATATAGCCGTCGGGATGCTGCACCGCGATATCGCCGGAATGGAAATAACCGCCCTTGAAGCTTTCCTCGGTCGCTTCGGGGTTCTTCAGGTAGCCCTTCATGACTGAATTGCCGCGCATGACGATTTCGCCCTGATCTTTCCCGTTCATCGGGATCTGATCCATCGTTTCATCCATGACCGTGATATGGTCCATCATCGGGAAGGCAACACCCTGACGGGCCTTGATCGCGGCGCGCCCTGTCTGGTCCAGCGTGTCCCAGCTACCGCCCTTCCACAGGCATTCGGTGACGTGCCCATAGGTTTCGGTCAGGCCATAGACCTGAGTGACGTGAAAGCCCAGCTTTTCGATCTTCTCCAACGTGGCAGGGGCCGGAGGAGCACCTGCGGTGAAGACCTCGACCGTGTGGTCGAAGGGCTTGCGTTCACCTTCTGGGGCGTTGACGATCATGTTCAGAACGATGGGCGCCCCGCCGAAATGGGTCACGCCCTCCTCGGCGATGGCATCATAGATCGCGGACGCGGTAATGTTGCGGCAGCAGACTAGGGTGCCTCCCAGAACCGGCATCATCCAGGTGTGGTTCCAGCCATTGCAATGGAACAATGGAACGATTGCCAGGTATTTCGGCTTCATGACCATGCGCCAGCTGATCACCGTGCCCATGGTCATCAGATAGGCGCCCCGGTGGTGATAGACGACACCCTTGGGCCGCCCGGTGGTGCCGGAGGTATAGTTCAGCGCCAGGCTTTCCCATTCGTCTTCGGGCATGATCCAGTCGAAATCGTGCTGCGCATTGCCCAGCACGTCTTCATAGGTCGGATGCCGCCCGGTGGCAGGGAAACCCGCCTGGTCGTCGGGCACCTCGATGATCAGTGGGCCGTCGCCCTGCGCCCGGTCCTTCGCGGCTTCGGCGAGTGGAACGAATTCGGTGTCGGCCAATACGACCTTAGCTTCGCCATGGTCGAAGATATAAGCCACTGTATCCACGTCCAGGCGGGTGTTGATCGTGTTCAGCACTGCCCCACAGGCAGGCACGCCGAAATGCGCTTCGGCCTGGGCAGGCAGGTTCGGGATCAGGGTGGCGACAACGTCGCCCGGTTTCACGCCCATCCCGGCCAGGGCCGAGGCCAGACGGGTACAGCGGTCGTAGTATGCCGCATAGGTTTTGCGGAACGCTCCGTAGACGATGGCTGGTTCGTCGGCGAACACATGCGCGGCCCGGCGCAGATGTGACAGTGGTGTCAAAGGAACGTAATTGGCAGGGGATTTTTCCAGCCCCGTTTCGTCGGCCATCCAACCCATTGATTTCCTCCCAGAATCGCTCGGTTTGTCGCTTTAAGAGCAGATATTGCGCAAATGTGCTGCCATTGGAAAGAGTATGAAACAGACTGCCCTGCCTTTGCCCGACTCAAATGCGCCGTTTGCCGCCGCAAATGCGATGGTGGCGGCTATGGCTGTGCTTGGCATAGTAGACAACCTGGTGCCGCTGATGGCCGACACTGTGGGGGTCTGGCAGTTTTTCATTGTCCGCACATTAATATCGATCCCTCTGATCGCGCTGATGGCCTGGTGCGGCTTGGGTCGGATGTCGCCGGTAAGATGGGGGGCCGTAGCTGTACGCAGCCTGTTGGCTGCTATTTCGATGGTGTTCTATTTTACGGCCGTCGCGCTGATGCCGATCGCTCAGGCAATTGCCGGTCTGTTTACTTCTCCCGCTTTCGTTGTGGTGATCTCGGTCCTGTTCATGGGCCTCAGGATCGGGCCGTTCCGGATTTTGGCAGTGGTGTTGGGGTTTGCCGGGGTACTGTTCGTGCTTCAGCCGGACCTGGGTGATTTCGACTGGTTGATCCTTCTGCCGGTTGCCGGCGGTGTGTTCTATGCCCTGTCGGCCATTGCAACACGCAGCCTGTGTGAAGGGGAAAGCACCCTGTCGATGCTTCTGGGAATGTTGCTGGCGCAAGCGTTTCTTGCGTTGGTGGCTTTGTTGGGGCTGTCCATCTGGCCGGCCGATGTCCCTGCCGGAGCAGACGGGTTTGCGCAACGCGGATGGGTCTGGCCCATGTGGGACATCCTGCATTGGGCAGGCATACATGCGGTGGGGTCGCTGGTGGGGATCTATTTGATCATCAAGGCGTATCAGCTGGGCGAGACGTCCTTTGTGGCCGTGTTCGAATATTCAATCATGTTGGTGGGGCCGGGTTTTGCCTGGCTGGTCTTCGGGCAGAGCGTGGATGGCTGGCAGGTTTTTGGGATTGGTCTGATCATTCTGGCCGGGGCGATTCTGGCCGTTCGGTCGCGTTGACCCCGGATCAGGCTGGGGTAGTGCCGCTGGCCTTTGGTTCCTTCTGGGTGTTTCTAAGTGAATTGGGCCGGGGCAGGGCAGCCCGTACTCCGGTCGCCAACTATGCCAGCGCGGGGATAATCCCCGCACACTCATCGGCTTGGGGGGCCGGTCCAAGTCTTCATTCCAAGGTGAACGGGGGGGGCAGGGTTTGCGGAATAAACGCCCATTCTTTTTCGATCAAAATACCTTTGCCACAAGCACATGCCAAAGGTGCCTTCGGCGCGTGTTCCGGTTTTCATTGTTGCGCAAGCGGGTTAGCGTGAGCGCATGATCCTGTCCCCCGGCCGTTCCTATGTGTTCATCCATATTCCGAAAACCGGAGGAACCGCGCTGGCGCTGGCGTTAGAGGCGCGGGCCATGGCGGACGACATGATGCTGGGAGACACGCCAAAGGCGCGCAAACGTCGGCGGCGCCTGAAAGGAGCCGCGTCAAGAGGGCGTCTGTGGAAACACTCGACGCTGGCGGATATCGAAGGTTTGATCCCGACGGCAGAGCTGGAGGCTATGTTTGCTTTTACACTGGTTCGCAATCCCTGGGATCGCGCGGTGAGCTACTATCACTGGCTGAAGGCACAGAGTTTCAATCATACGGCCGTCAGACTCGCGCGGGACATGGAGTTTCCGGATTTTGTTTGTCACCCTTTCGTGGCGGCCTCGTACCGGGATTGGCCGTCTGCGGCCTTCATGCGCGATTCCCAAGGGCGTGAACGGTGCGATCTGTTCATCCGGCTTGAACATTTTGACACGGACGCGCAGCCTTTGTTCGATCATTTGGGGTTTGAGCTGAACCTTGAACACGTCAACCCGTCAGACCGAGACCTGGATTATCGCGGCTATTTCACGCCCGTCGCGCGGGACGCGGTCGCTGAGAGTTGTGCCGAAGATATTCGGAGATTCGGCTACGCTTTCTAAGCTGGCGGTTCTGGTTAACGACAGGTTTCCAGTTTTGCGCCAATGCATGTGTCCACGCGGTTCTTTGGCTCGGGATTGGCAACAATGACCCAAGAATGCCTTGTTTCGGACCAAGGAAAGGCCCGGGAGCATGCTGAACTTGCAAGATCTGGTTAACGCAGGACGTGCGCCATGGGGGGTGTCACAAAGGTCAAGGTAATGTTTGACTGGTTCTCAAAGCGACATTCGGATCTGCCGGAGCCATGCTGGTCGGCGGGGCCTTCTGGCATGTTGATCACTAGCCAGGACGGGTTCCTGAGCGGCACGCATGTGGTTTCAAACCTGGGCTGGCGCGCCGTTGAATCCCTGTGCGTGGGTGACAAGGTGCTGACCTTTGACAACGGGATGCGGACCATTGCCGACATCCAGCGCGAGACATTGAATAATGGCGAGCGTACGGTCCCGCGTGTGCAATGGCCCATGCTGGTGCCCGAAGGGGTGCTGCAAAACCGCTGCGAGATGCACGTGATGCCAGACCAAGGCATGTTCATTGAAACCGATTTGGTTTCTGATGGTTTTGGAGAACCTTACGCAGTTTTGCCCGCGCGGGCGCTGGAGGGGTTTCGGGGGATCACGCAGGTCGAGCCGGATCACGGCCTCACCCTGACGACGCTGGCTTTTCGGCAGGACGAGGTGGTCTATGCCGAGGGCGGAATGCTGATCCATTGCCCCTGTGCTCGGGAAATGCTGTCGCACGAGACCCAGCAGTTAGAAGCGTATCTGGTTCTGAATACGGCGGAGGCGCGGGAACTGGTGCAAAGGATGATTGCGCAGGACGAAGGCCAGACCATGGGCTGGATGCCGGAAGAGATTGAGATCTATCGTCCAAACCGGACCATGCGGCCGGAATAGTCGGTTAGATTTTTGCAATTTTGCAAAATAAAGCCCCCGAAAATTCCGGAGGCTTTTCTGTTTTTCAACGTGCCATTGCTTCAGGCAGCTTGGGCTTCCGGGTCGAACCGCCCATAAAAGCTCTGACCCTTTGATGCCATATCCCGCAGCAGGTCGGGGCAGGTAAAGCGTTCGCCGTAAGCTGCGGCCAGCTGGTCACACCGTTCGGCTGCGTAGGGCGTGCCGATAATGTCCAGCCAGCTGAGCGGACCGCCAGACCAGGGGGCAAAGCCCCAACCCAGGATTGCGCCAACATCGCCTTCGCGAATGTCCTCCAGCACGCCTTCCTCGAGCGCACGGACGGCTTCCAGAACCTGCACGAACATCAGGCGGTCTTGGACCTCTTGCAGGGATGGCTGAGTTTCGGCCAAAGGATAGCGTTCCTGCATACCTTTCCAGTAATCCAGACGCTTGCCCTTTTCGTCATAGTTGAAGAACCCGGCCTTGGACTTGCGCCCCAGGCGCCCCAGTTCTTCCATCCAGAAGATAAGGTCATCGGCCTCGCTGGCGGGATAGGCATTGCCCATCGCGGCCTTGGTTGCGCGAGCGATCTTTGCCCCCAGGTCGATCGAAGTTTCGTCGGTCAGCTGGATCGGGCCTACCGGGAAGCCCAACTGGCGTGCCGCGTTGTCGATCAGGGCCGGGGCCACGCCTTCGGTCAGCATCCGTGCACCTTCGTTCACGTAAGGAATGATGCAGCGGTTGGCATAGAAGAAGCGCGCGTCGTTGACCACGATGGGCGTCTTGCGGATCTGGCGGACATAGTCCAGCGCCTTGGCGACGGCACGGTCGCCGGTATCCTTGCCCTTGATGATCTCGACCAGGAACATCTTCTCGACGGGCGAAAAGAAGTGGATGCCAATGAACTGTTCAGGCCGCACCGATGCCTTGGCCAGACCGGTAATTGGCAGCGTGGAGGTGTTCGACGCGAAGATGCAGTCTTCGGGAATGATGGCTTCGACCTTCTTGGTCATTTCGGCCTTCACACCCGGATCTTCGAACACCGCCTCGATGATCAGGTCGCAGCCTTTCAGCTGGTCCAGATCCGGAGTGGCCGTGATACGGGACAGCATGGCTTCTTTCTTTTCTGCCGTGACCTTGCCGCGCTTCATACCTTTGTCCAGATAGGCCTCGGTATAGGCTTTGCCCTTGTCGGCGGCGTCCTGATCGCGGTCGATCAGGACCACCTCCATACCGGCTTGCGCACTGACCAGCGCGATGCCTGCGCCCATCATTCCTGCGCCCAATACACCCAGCTTCTTGACCGACTGATCCGGCACGTCCTTGGGTCGAACCGCGCCCTTCTCCAGCGCTTCCTTGTTCAGGAACAGCGACCGGATCATGGCCGAGGATGAAGGGTCCAGCAGGACCGAGGTAAAGTGACGGGCTTCGATTTTCAGCGCGGTGTCGAAATCGACCAGCGCGCCTTCATAAACCGCGCTCAGCAGGGCCTTTGCCGCAGGGAACGCACCCTGGGTCTTGCCATTCACCATGGCCGAGGCGCCAACGAAGTTCATGAAGCCCGCCGGGTGATAGGGTGCACCGCCGGGCATCTTGTACCCTTTGGCGTCCCATGGTTTGACCAGATCCGCGTCCTTGGCGTTCAGCACCCAGTCTTTCGCGGCGGCAACCGGATCGGCCACAACTTCGTCGATCAGGCCTGAACCTTTTGCTTTCTTGGCGTCCAGCATCTTGCCTTCCAGCAGCAAGGGGGCCGCCATTACCGCGCCCAGCTTCTTGGCCAGACGGGTGGTGCCACCAGCGCCGGGGAAGATGCCGACCAGGATTTCCGGCAGGCCGTACTTGGCCTTGGGATTTTCCGCGACAAAGATCCGGTGCGTGGCCAAAGGCAGTTCCAAACCGATGCCCGCGGCGGTGCCGGGCAGGGCGGCTGCAATCGGCTTGCCACCTTTCTTGGTCTTAGGGTCCATGCCTGCGCGCTCGATCTTGCGCAGCAGGGCGTGCATCTGCATCGTGCCTTCGAACAGGCCCTTGGCCGGATCATCGCCCGCCTGTTCCTTCATCACCGCCAGCAGGTTCAGGTCCATTCCGCCGGCAAAGGAGCCGTCCTTGCCGCTGGTGATGACCGCGCCTTTGATTTCATCATCGCCCAGAACCTGGTCGATGCAGTCGTTCAACTGTTCAAGCCCGTCAAAGGACATCACGTTCATGGTCTTGCCCGGAACATCCCAGGTGATGATTGCGACGCCGTCTGCGTCTTTGGTCAGAGTAAACTCAGCCATTTTCTTCGTCTCCGATCTGGTCAGCCGTCAGCGGGCTGCCATCTTTGCGGGTGAAATGGGCGCCATTGGCATCCGTTTTCACCATCATGTCCAAATCACTGTAATAAGCGGTCTCGGTCGGGGTGCGCGTGCCCACCACCAGGAACGTGGCAGGCGCATCGGTTCTGTTGATCAGGTGATGCCCATTTGGGTCACCGGCCGGAAAGGTGGCGCAATCACCGGGCAGCATCTCATGCTCACCCTCTTCGTCCACCAGTACCAGCGTGCCTTCGGTCATCATCAGGAACTCATCCTGTTCCATGTGATAATGACGCAGCGAGGACATGCCCTTGGGTTCGATCCGCACAAGGCTCACTCCGAATTGGGTGAGCCCACCCGCATCCCCCAGGCGCAGGCTGGAACGACCGGCCATTGTGGCGTCCAGCTTGCCCGGGTAGATCGAACCGAAGCGGCGATCAACCTGTGAGATGTCCAGCTTTGGCATCAGACCCGCTCGATGATTGTTGCAGCACCCATGCCAGAGGCGATGCACAGCGTCGCCAGGCCGGTTTCCTTGTCCTGGCGCTCCAACTCGTCCAGCAGAGTGCCGATGATGATCGCTCCGGTTGCGCCCAGCGGGTGGCCCATGGCGATCGAGCCACCGTTGACGTTCACCTTGTCCGGGTCGGCGTCGAACGCCTGCATGAAACGCAATACGACGGATGCGAAGGCTTCGTTCACCTCGAACAGGTCGATGTCGCCGATGGACATGCCTGTTTCGGCCAGGATCTTTTCGGTAACCGGAACCGGGCCAGTCAGCATGATAGTGGGATCAGTGCCGATCTTGGCGGTGGCCTTGATCCGAGCACGCGGCTTCAGCCCGTATTTCACACCAAATTCCTTGTTGCCGACCAGAACGGCGGCTGCGCCGTCGACGATACCCGAAGAGTTGCCGGCATGGTGGATGTGGTTCACCCGCTCAAGATGCGGATACTTCATCAGCGCGACCTTGTCGAAGCCCGGCATCTGTTCGCCCATCATCTGGAACGAGGGGTTCAGGGCGCCGAGGCTCTGCATATCTGTCTGCGGGCGCATGTATTCGTCGTGGTCCAGGATCGGAATGCCATTCTGGTCCTTTACCGTGATCACCGATTTCGCAAACCGGTTGTCATCCCAGGCGGCCTTGGCGCGACGTTGCGATTCCACGGCCAGCGCGTCAGCCTGATCGCGGGTGAACCCGTATTCGGTGGCAATGATGTCGGCCGAAATTCCTTGCGGCACAAAATACTGGTCCATTGCAATCGAGGGGTCCACGGCAATTGCGGCCCCGTCCGACCCCATCGCCACGCGGCCCATCATTTCAACGCCGCCCGCGATGTAAGCATCGCCCGCACCGCCTTTGACCTGGTTTGCAGCCAGGTTCACGGCTTCCATTCCAGAGGCGCAGAACCGGTTGATCGCCAGGCCCGGGATGCTTTCATCCAAGTCCGAGGCGAGCACGGCAGAACGCGCCAGGCAGCCGCCCTGTTCCATCACCTGAGTAACATTGCCCCAGATCACGTCCTCGACCGCGTGGCCGTCCAGATTGTTGCGTTCCTTGACCGCGTTCAGGGTCAGGGCCGACAGACGCAGCGAGGTCACTTCGTGCAGGGCGCCATCCTTGCGGCCCTTGCCGCGCGGGGTGCGCAGGGCGTCATAAATATAAGCTTCGGTCATGATGCTCTCCTCAAGCTCGGTCCGACGGTTTGCCGGGCATCAGGTCATAGGGGTGTTTCCAGCCGGGCTGTTCGCTGAGGCGGGTCAGCCAGGCGTCGATATTGGGCCAGTCGGCGCGGTCAAAGCCGAACGGTTCGGGGTAGTATAGATAGCCGCAGCAGGAGATGTCGGCGTTGGTCACGCCTTCACCCACGATCCATTCACGGTCTGCAAGATGGGCGTCAAGCACTTGGTAAGCGGCCTTGAGGCGGCCTTGATTGAACGCGATGACACTCGGGTCTCGGTGTTGCTCGGGCAGGAAATTCATCAGGAAACGGGTCATTCCGGCCATCGAGCTGAGCTTGTGATTGTCCCACAAGACCCAGCGCAAAATGTCGTAGTTCTCTTCCCGTGTCTTGCCGCCGAACTTGCCGGATTTCTCGGTTACATAAGCCTGGATGGCGCCCGATTGGGACGTTCGGAAATCGCCATCGATCAGAACCGGAGCCTCGCCCATCTCGTTGACATCGGCCCGGTATTCGGGTGTCCGGGTTTCGCCGTTGAAGAAATCCACAAAGACGGGCTCCCAGTCCAGACCTGAGAGTTGAAGGGCCAGCGCAGCCTTGTAGGAATTTCCGCTTTCTCCGAAACAGTGCAGTTTTATGGTCATGGTCGGGTTCCCTGTGGTTGGCGTCGGAGCCGGGGGTTTCACACCCCCGGACCCCCGTGGAGTTTTTTGGGCAAGGTGAAGGGGGAGCTTTTACCCGGTGTTAAGGTTAATGAGCGAGGCTGGCTTTGCGTCCATAGCTGGAGAGCGATTGGGCGTGCGAGGTGAAGCCCCGCTTTCATCTCGCCCCAAAAACTCCCGCCGGAGGCGTCGAGAGATATCAACTCGCGCAGCATTGCGGCTTATGTTCCCGACACGATCGAGCGAGCGATCAGTTCCTTCATGATCTCATTGGTGCCGCCATAAATCCGCTGGACGCGCGCATCCGCCCACATTTCGGCAACGGCGTATTCCTGCATGAAGCCATAGCCGCCATGCAGCTGAACACATTCATCCAGAACTTCGCCTTGCGTGTCGGTGGTCCAGTATTTGGCCATGGCAGCCTTTTCGACGGTCAGTTCACCGCGCAGATGATCCGCCATGCATTCATCCAGAAAAGCGCGGGCCACCTTGGTTTTGGTCAGGCATTCGGCCAGCTTGAACCGGGTGTTCTGGAACTGGGTGAGGGGGCCACCAAAGGCTTCGCGTTCTTGAGTATAGGCAATGGTTCTTTCCACGGCCCCTTCCATGGCGCCCACCGCACCGCAGGCGATGATCAGCCGTTCCTGGGGCAGTTGCTGCATCATCTGGTAGAAGCCCTGACCTTCGCCGCCACCGAGAATGTTCTCCGGCGGAATTTCGATATTGTCGAAGAACAGTTCCGAGGTGTCCGCCGCATGCAGCCCGACCTTGTCCAGGTTGCGCCCGCGTGAAAACCCTTCGGCGCCATCGGTTTCCAGAACCACCAGCGACACGCCTTTGGATCCCTGGGCAGGATCGGTTTTGGCAGCCACGAGGATCAGATTGGCGTGCTGGCCGTTCGTGATGAAGGTTTTCTGACCGGTCAGGCGATAGGCGTTGCCTTCTCGGATGGCCTTGGTCTTGATCCTTTGAACGTCCGAACCGGTTGACGGCTCGGTCATCGCCAGCGCACCGACCAACTCGCCGGTCACCATCTGGGGCAGCCATTTCTGTTTCTGCTCTTCGGTGCCGTAATGATAGATGTAATGCGCCACGATGCCCGAGTGGATACCGTGCCCCCAGCTGGCCAGGTTGGCGCGCGAGGCCTCGATCAGGATGGCGGCTTCGTGACCGAAATCGCCACCGGCGCCACCGTATTCCTCGGGGATCGACGGGCAGAGCAGGCCCAGTTCGCCCGCCTGATTCCAGGTTTCGCGATCCATGAGACCCGCCTTGCGCCAGGTCTCGAATTTAGGTGCCCATTCATTGTTGATGAACTGGGCGGTCATATCCGCAAGCATCTGATGCTCGTCGGTCATCCATGAAGAAACGTGGGCGTTCATCTCTCTCCCTTGCCGCGCGATCTCTAGCGCTTTCTGTCCTCCAGCTCGGCGTTGAACTGCCGAAGCCGGTGAGTCAGGTTTTCGGTGTCCGTCACGCTGTCGAAATTCTCGAACAGGAATGACAGAGCCTCTCCCTCGTCCAGCCCGGCCTCGCGCGCGAATTTCCGCAGGTTGCGATAGCCGTCTTCGGTCATGGCGACCGGGAAACGGCGGGTCAGGCGGAAGCGTTTTGGCATGGTCGGTCCTTATCAATTGGGCCGGGCCGGTCACGGTGCCCCGAAATTCGGAGCACCGCTGGAAAAGGCGGTTCAGAAATTGGCCGCGTCCAGTGCCATCACCGTATCTGCCCCGGTTTGAATTCGGGCCAGATGCAGGGACGTTGCCGGAAGCCGCCGCGCCATATAGTACCGGCCAGTGGCAAGTTTCGTCTCATAGAACGCCGCGTCAGAAGACCCAGCGTCAAGGGCTGTCTGCGCCGCTTTGGCCATCTGCGCCCACATCAGGCCCAGGCAGACATGCCCGAACATGTGCATGAAGTCGTACGACCCTGCCAGCGCATTGTTCGGATTGGTCATGCCATTTTGCATGAAATACATGCCGGCTGCCTGCAGATCCTTGGATGCAGCCTTCAACGGTTCGATGAACTCCTTGCTGTAAGCGTCAGAGATATCGTTGTTTTCTTTGCAGAAGACCTTGACCATTTCGAAGAAAGCCATGACGTGCTTGCCACCGTCCTGGGCCAGCTTACGCCCCACCAGATCCAGAGCCTGAACCCCGTTGGCACCCTCATAGATCATCGCGATCCGGGCATCGCGGGTGTATTGCGACATGCCCCATTCCTCGATGTAGCCATGGCCGCCATAGACCTGCTGGGCCTTCACGGTCATGTCGTAGCCTTCATCCGTCAGGAAGCCTTTGATGACCGGGGTCAGCAGCGAAACCAGCCCGTCGGCATCCTTGTCCTGCGACCGGTGTGCCTTGTCGATCATGGTGGCGCCCCACAGGATGAATGCGCGCGCGCCTTCGGTGAAGCTTTTCTGGTCCATCAGGCTGCGGCGGATGTCGGGATGTACGATCAGCGGATCGGCCGGGCCGTTCGGGTTCTTGGCGCCGGTCACATCACGGCCCTGCAGACGGTCCTTGGCGTATTCCAAGGCGTTCTGATAGGCGGCCTCGGCTTGGGACAGGCCCTGCATACCGACGCCCAGTCGCGCTTCGTTCATCATGGTGAACATGGCGCGCATGCCTTTGTGTTCGTCACCCAGCAGGTAACCTGTTGCTTCGTCATAATTCATGACACAGGTCGAATTGCCGTGGATGCCCATTTTTTCTTCGATCTTGCCGACCGAGACGCCGTTACGGTCGCCCAGGGATCCGTCCTCGTTCACGATGAATTTCGGAACGATGAACAGTGACACTCCCTTGATGCCTTCCGGGCCTCCGGGGATCTTTGCCAGGACCAGATGGATGATGTTGTCGGCCATGTCGTGGTCGCCGGACGAGATAAAGATCTTCTGTCCCGACACCTTGTAAGAACCATCCGCCTGCGGTTCTGCCTTGGTGCGCATCAGGCCCAGATCGGTGCCGCAATGCGGTTCGGTCAGGTTCATGGTGCCGGTCCACTGGCAGCTGACCATGTTGGGCAGATACGTGTCCTTCTGAGCATCGGTACCATGCGCCAGAATGGCCGAGGCCGCGCCGTGGGTCAGACCCTGATACATGACAAAAGCCTGGTTCGCGGCGCTGAACATCTCGCCCACGGCCGTGCCCAAAACATAGGGCATGTTCTGACCGCCATACTGCTCGGGCATGTCCAGACCGGTCCAGCCGCCTTCTTTCATCTGGTCGAACGCGTCCTTGAACCCTGTGGGTGTACGAACAACGCCGTTTTCCAAGGTGCAGCCTTCGGTGTCCCCCACGACATTCAGCGGATGAAGGACCTCAGTTGCAATCTTTCCGGCTTCTTCCAGAATGGCGCCGGTGAAGTCGGCCTCAAGTTCGTCGTAGCCGGGTACGCTGTCTTGCGAAATCTTCAGCACGTCATGCAGAACAAACTGCAGGTCTTTGGTCGGAGCGGTATAGCTGGGCATCGGGATCTCCCTGGATGGTCGAAAGGTCAAATTCGGAAGGTCAGATGTCTGACCGGTTCATCTTGGAGGGCGGTGGTTCTGGCAGTTACTCGGCGGCCTTCTTCTGGTCTTCCATCGAAGCCAGTATCTTTTCACCCCATTTCAACTGGGCTTTCAGATCGTCGATCGCTTCGGTCAGTTCGTCGCGCTGGCGTTCCATGTCGGCCAGACGTTCCTGAGCGATCTCGTAGGTCCGGCTCAGCTGCGTATGCTGCTGGTCGCCCATGTGGTAGAGGTCCAGAAGCTGCCGGATCTCTTCCAAACTGAACCCAAAGCGTTTGCCGCGCAGGATCAGTTTCAATCGGGCCCGATCCCGTTTGGTGAACAACCGCTTCTGTCCCTCACGGATCGGGAACAGCAATTCCTTGGACTCGTAGAACCGCAACGTGCGCGGGGTGACGTCATAGGCGTCGCACATTTCGCGGATGGTCATCGTGGTTTCGGTCATCTTTTCGTCTTTCAGCATTTTCGAGATATGCCAAACGTGGTCGGGTCGGGTTCCGTTTACAACATGAGCTTGACGTTTACGTAACTTGTACGTTGCGTCAGTTTTTTCTTGACGTAAGATCAGTTTGTCCGGGGCGTGTTTTGCGCAATTTCCTTACGCAGCGGAACGTAGAAAAAGAGAGCTGCGGTTGGCACGATTTTTCATTTCGGGGCGGGAATCACTGCCCCGAACCGGTTCGAAGGCAACGGTACTTACAGCTGACTCCGCGTCGGAAAACGGTGGTGAATCCGGGTTGTCCTTTGGTTCGATCAAGCCATGCACGAGCCATACCGAAACGAGGCCGCCAAATGTCGTCCCGGCGCCATGGCTCATATGTCTAGCGACCTGATGCGCCGCCGCGCGGACCTCGGTAGAAGTCACGTCGGGCGTTTCGCTCTGCCCGGACCTGCGCGTCCCATGCTTCTTGCGATACACCGGCCGGGGCGCTGCCATAGCCGTTGGGCCCGGTATCGCAGGCAGCCAGCCCGGCCAAACAGCCGATGCAAAGGACCATACGTGTCACGACTTTCACCATTTCGACGCCTCCTTGTTCGCACCCTGTAACGGGGTGAAACCGGGCGCTGACCCGGTTCAGCTCAGGCTGTCGGCAGTGGTCTGGCGCAGCTTCATGAGCTCATCGAGAGCTTCATCCAGCTGTTCGCGCTGCTTCTTTAATTCGATCATCTGCCGATCGGCCATTTCTATGAAGGCCTGCATCTGAACCGCATTGCCTTCTTCTTCGTAGATCAAAAGCCACTGCCGGATCTCTTCCAGTTGGAAGCCGAATTTACGGCCCCGCATGATCAGCTTCATCCGAGCACGCTCGCGCGCGCCATAGAAGCGAGACCGCCCTTCGCGATCCGGTTGCAACAATTCAATGTATTCATAGTACCGGAGCGTCCGCGGAGTCACATCAAACTCTGCACACATCTCCTTGAATGACAAACGTGCTTCAGCCATCCGAACTCTCCCTTGCTGCGCAACCTAAGGGTGGATTCGCTGCAGTGCAACAGCCGGGGTTGCTCTTTCGGCACAGGGCTGCTCATAAAGGAGGGAACCGGCAAACAGGAGAAAGCCCGTGGTGGACAAGGTAAAACTGGCCAAACAGTTCATCGAAGCCATTCCTCACGCTCGTGAATTGGGCATGGCGCTGACCGAGATCACCGAGGGCAGCGCCACGATCACCATGCCGTATGATGAAAAGCTGATCGGCGATCCCAAGACCAAGGTCATTCACGGTGGTGCGGTTTCGGCGTTGATGGACACCTGCTGTGGTGCAGCCGTGATGAGCCATCCTTCCGCCCCGGGCGGTACCGCGACCATCGATTTGCGGATCGACTACATGCGCGCAGCCACGCCGGGCCAGTCGATTACCACCAAGGCAACCTGCCATCATATCACGCGCAACGTTGCTTTTGTCCGCGCGGTTGCGACCGACGAGGATACCGACCGGCCCGTGGCAACAGCCTCGGGAGCCTTTACCGTGGAGAAGAGATTTTGAGCCGCGCCCGTCCCGAACCCATGCAAGTTGTCAAGCAACGCCGGGATGCCGCGCTGAACGCGCTGGTCGAAGCGGTGCCCTATATCCGCTTTTTGGATATCACCTTTGACCGTCGCGGGGATGAGCTTACCGCGCAGTTGAACTTTGACGACAAGCTGATCGGCAATCCGTTTCTGCCCGCCATTCATGGTGGCGTGACAGCAGCGTTTCTAGAGGTGACCTCGATCATCACGCTCAGCTGGTCGTTCCTTTGGCCGGACATCGAATCTGGTGCCATCGACCCCGAGGAGATGGCAAAGGGGGACTTGCCGCGCCTGCCCAAGACCATCGATTTCACAGTCGATTACTTGCGATCCGGCCTACCGCGAGACGCCTACGCCCGCGCTACGATTTCGCGCTCGGGGCGGCGCTATGCGTCGGTGCATGTGGAAGCCTGGCAGGACCACAAGCACAAGCTTTTTGCCCAGGCAACCGGTCATTTTCTGATGCCTCAGAAACCTCCCGAGGCCAAGGATGGTTGAGACGGTGCGCCCGCTGACCCATCGGCGGGTTCTGCACATTGCACTGCCCATTGTATTGTCGAATGCAACCGTACCCATTCTGGGAGCGGTCGATACCGGCGTGGTCGGGCAAATGGGGGCCGCGGCGCCAATTGGCGCTGTGGGCATCGGCGCGATTATCTTGTCGGCGATCTATTGGATTTTCGGCTTTCTGCGTATGGGAACAGTCGGGCTGGCCAGCCAAGCGTTGGGCGCGCGGGATCAGGCCGAACTGTCTGCGCTGCTTACACGCGCCCTGTTGATCGGCGCGACCGGCGGTGTGCTGCTGATCATTCTGCAGATTCCGATTTTCTGGATCGCCTTTCAGTTGTCGCCCGCGTCCGCCGAGGTCGAAGCATTGGCGCGCGATTACCTGAGTATTCGGATTTGGTCTGCTCCGGGTGCAATCGCGATTTACGGCATCACGGGATGGCTGATCGCGCAGGAACGGACGCGTGCCGTTCTGGTGTTGCAACTGTGGATGAACGGGCTGAACATCGCACTTGACCTGTGGTTCGTGCTGGGGCTGGGCTGGGGTGTCGGCGGCGTGGCGTTGGCGACCTTTCTTGCGGAATGGTCCGGCTGCGCATTGGGGCTGTGGTTCTGCCGTGCGGCCTTTCGCGCGCCGGACTGGCGCAATTGGCGGCAGGTCTTTGACCGCAGCCGATTGGCGATCATGGCGCGGGTCAACACCGATATCCTGATCCGCTCTTTGGCGTTGGAGGCGATTTTTGTGTCCTTCCTCTTCTTCGGTGCGGGGCAGGGGGACACGGTTCTGGCAGCCAACCAGGTGCTGTTGCAATTCCTAATGATCACCTCATACGCCATGGATGGGTTCGCCTTTGCCGCCGAAACACTGGTGGGACAGGCCAAAGGTGCGCGAGACCGTCTGGCCCTGCGCCGGGCGACAGGGATGACAGGGTTCTGGGGGGGTGTTGTGGCGCTGGCTCTGAGCCTGGGCTTTGCTTTAGGCGGGGCAGCGATCGTGGACCTGATGACCAACGCGCCAGAGGTGCGGGAGGTTGCCCGTCAATACATGATCTATCTGACCTGGACTCCGGTTCTGGGCTGTGCGGCCTTCATGCTGGATGGGGTCTTTGTCGGCGCCACGGCGACCCGTGACATGCGCAACATGATGCTGGTCAGTGCCGTGGTCTATTTCATCTGCGTCGCCCTGATGCTGCCGGAACTGGGCAATCATGGATTGTGGTTGGCGCTGTTGGTTTCCCTGGTGGTACGGGGTGCCACACTGGGGGTGCGCTATCCGGCGTTGGAGGCCCGCACCGCCTGAGCGGTGCAGGAAAGGATCCGCGATTTCCTTGCCCGCACTTAGCAGTCGAGCAGGGTTTCAAACGCTTCAGTCGGGCGACCGATTACGGCCTTGTCGCCGTGGATTGCGATGGGGCGTTCGATCAGGATCGGGTGGTCGACCATCGCCTGAAACAGCGCCTCTGGATCACTGTTCGGACCAAGACCCAGATCCTTGAAGATCTGGTCCTTGCGCCGCATCATCTCCAGCGGGGCCACGCCCAAAGCGCTTTGGACCGCTTTCAGTTCCTCTATGCCAGGGCTGTCTTCCAGATACTTTCGAACCGTGAGCGCCACGCCTCTTTCGTCGAAAAAGGTCAGCCCGGCGCGGGATTTCGAGCAGCGCGGATTGTGCCAATAGGTGATCACAGCCAGTCCTTCCGTTTGCTGCCCACGGCCTGGGCGACGGTGTCGAACCCGTCCCGTTGCAGCAGCACGTCCAGACCTTGTGCGATATCCGCAGCCAGCGAGAGCCCTCCGTAAACCAACGCCGTATAAAGTTGCACGGCCGAAGCTCCGGCACAGATCTTGGCATAGGCCTGTTCCGGCGTTCCGATTCCGCCTACGCCGACCAAGGGAATTCGCCCTTCCAGCAACTGGCTGAGCCGCGCCAGAACGCGGGTAGATTTCTCGAACAGAGGCGCACCCGACAATCCGCCGGCTTCGACCTTGTGAGGGCTACGCAGCCCGTCGCGCGACAGGGTGGTGTTGGTGGCAATCACCGCGTCTACACCTGTGTCCAGAGCGACGGCGGCCACGTCCTGCAACTCCGCGTCGCTCAGATCCGGTGCGATCTTGAGGAAGATCTTCACCTCGTGATCCAGCGCATCGCGGGTGTCGATTACCCCCTTCAACAGCGCGGACAGAGCTGCCTTGCCCTGCAAATCGCGCAGTTTTTCCGTGTTGGGAGAAGAGACATTGACCGTCGCAAAATCCAGATCCGCGCCACAATGATCCAGCACCTTGGCAAAATCGGCGGCCCTGTCTTCGCTGTCCTTGTTTGCGCCCAGGTTCAGACCGATGATACCATGGCGGGGACGCTCCGACAGGCGGACGCCGATGTCTTCCATGCCGTCATTGTTGAAGCCGAACCGGTTTATGGCGGCTTGGTCTTCGGTCAACCGGAACAGGCGCGGTTTCGGGTTGCCGGGCTGGGGGCGCGGCGTGGCTGCGCCCACTTCGATAAAACCAAATCCGGCATCAACCAGTGGGGCCAAGGCTTCGGCATTCTTGTCGAACCCGGCAGCCAGCCCAACCGGGTTGGGCAGATCCAGCCCGGCCAAGGTGGTGTGCAGCCGGTCGCTGGTCACCGCGCCTGGGGTCGGGGTGAGACCGGATTTCAGGGCCTTCAACGCCATTCCGTGGGCCTTTTCAGGGTCCATCTGACGAAGGGCGCTGAGCCCGATCTTTTCGACGATTTTCATGAAAACTGCTCTCCGGCTTCGGACGGTTTGGTGCGGATCAGGCGAGACGTCGCCACGCCGGCCTGCCGGTGTACCACCGCCAATCGGTATTCAGGGTCGGTGACCATTGCAAGGAAGGCGTGGGCCGAGGGGTATCGGGCGATGAACATGGCGTCCCACACTTCGTCAGTGGGGCCAATGAGCATTGACTGGTAGGTTCCACGCCACAAGATCGAGCCACCAACCCGGGCCAGCACAGGCCCGCTGTCACGGCCATAATTGGCATATGCTTCGGCACCGCTCAGCCCGGCATCTGCCAAGGCGTGCCCTTCGGGATAGGTCGCCGTGGCGCGAAATCTGACAAGGTTCAGCATTTCTATCGGGTGATCGCGGTCGAGATCTTTGAAGGCCTGGAACTGCTCGCGGTCCGGGTCAATATATGCGGTCATGCCATGTCCTCGGGAAACTGATGAGCCCCGTCCACCAGCGGTAGCGGCTTGGTCCATAGGACATCCGCCATCCGCAGTTTCCTATATAGGTGGGGGAATTTGTCGCCGCCGCGGGATACCTCCCATTTCAGCGTGTCCCCCATCGCATCGGAATCGCAGGCCAGCAGTACCAGCCCATCTGTTCCTGCAAAATGCTTGGCCGCGGTTTCGGCAGCCTGCGCTGCTGTGGAGAAATGGACGAACCCATCAGCCAAGTCCACCGGTGCGCCTTGGGTTTCGCCCTGTTCCTGCAAGGCCGCCCATTCGTCGGCTCGGAAGATCTTGTATATAACCATATTTGCCTGATGCCCCGCGTCAGACCGGGAATCAAGCTGAAAGCAACGTCAGCTTGACGTTTGGGCAAGCCACGGGGGCGACGATTCTCGCGTTTCTCCCTTTGACAGACCGTGCGTCCAAGCGCACCATTCCACCAAAACAAGATAAACTGGGGAGATTTTGCATGCTGACACGATTTCTGACCACCACCGCTGCCTTGTCGTTGACTGCTGGTATGGCCGCTGCCGACTATAAACTCACGATCCTGCATACCAACGACATTCACAGCCGTATCGAATCCATCAACAAATACGACTCGACATGCGGGGCCGAGGATGAAGCCGAAGGTAAGTGCTTTGGTGGCGTTGCACGCTTGAAGACCGCGGTGGACAGCCGGCGCGAGGCTTTGTCGGGCCAGAATGTGCTGGTTCTGGATGCCGGCGATCCGTTTCAGGGTTCGCTGTTTTACACAACCTACAAAGGAGCCGCCGAGGCCGAGTTCATGGAGGCCATCGGTTACGACGTGATGGCGGTTGGAAACCATGAATTCGATGACGGCCCGGAAGGCTTGGCGGGTTTCGTGGACAAGGTCAGCTTCCCGGTGATCTCGGGTAACCTGGATTTGTCTGCCTCGGCCGAGCTGAAGGACCGGGTGGGCAATCATGTGGTGCTGGAAGTTGGAGGCCGCAAGATCGGTATCGTCTCTGCGCTGGCGACGGATACGGTAGACACCTCAAGCCCCGGCGACGATGTGGTGTTCAACGACGAGATCGAAAGCCTGAAGGCCGATGTTGCGGCCTTGGAAGGGGAAGGTGTCAATATCATCATTGCGCTGACCCATGTGGGCCTGGGCAAGGATCTGGAGATCGCGGCGCAGGTGCCGGGGCTGGATCTGGTGATCGGCGGGCATTCGCACACTCTGCTGTCCAACACTCAGGACCGCGCCGCAGGACCGTACCCGATGATGGTGGGTGATGTCCCGGTGGTGCAAGCCTATGCCTATTCGAAATTCCTGGGCGAAATTGCGTTGAATTTTGATGACGCGGGCAACCTGACCGGAGCTGAAGGTGAGCCGATCCTGCTGGATGCATCGGTCACACCGGATGCCGCGGTCGCAGCACGAGTGGCTGAAATGGGCGCTCCGATCGAAGAAGTGAAGCAGCGGGTTGTCGCCAGTTCAGCGGCAACAATCGAAGGAGACCGCGGGGTCTGCCGGGTGCAGGAATGCGAAATGGGCAATCTGGTGGCCGACGCCATGCTGGACCGGGTCGCTGATCAGGGCGCAACCATCTCCATCGCCAACTCAGGGGGCCTGCGGGCCAGTATCGGGAGTGGTGATGTGACCATGGGAGATGTTCTGACCGTGCTGCCGTTCCAGAACACGCTTTCGACCTTTGAAATCCCGGGTTCGGTGGTGATCGAGGCGCTGGAAAATGGCGTCAGCCAGGTTGAAGACGTCAAGGGCCGCTTCCCGCAGGTGGCCGGGCTGAAATACAGCTGGGATGCCTCGGTTGCCCCGGGCGAAGGTCGGATCGTGGATGTTCAGGTCAATGACGGCGGCAGCTGGGGACCGATTGATCCCGACAAGGTCTATCTCGTGGTCACCAACAATTACGTCCGCAATGGCGGAGACGGGTACAAGATGTTCTCGGGCGACGACAAGAACGCCTATGATTTCGGTCCTGATCTGGCGGATGTGACGGCAGAATACCTAGCGAAGAATTCGCCCTATCAGCCGTACGTGGACGGACGGATCACGCAGAAGTAAACCACTTGTTTGCATGCAGTCCACGCTCTGGCCGCCCGCTGTGGCCGGAGCGTAGGCGCCAATGCGCGGGTGCGGCGGGACAAGGCATCGAACATCTGCTTGGGTCGATTGACTGTCGACGTAACGACTTGCTGCGCTGGCGTTGATGATTACATTTTGCGGCGTTTGCCCCCCTTTTCCCGACAGATGGTTCGTGGCAGTTTGCAAGCATGGACCACCCGCTGATCGATCTCATCAATGCCCGTATCGAACGCGCTGAGAAAGACGGTGCCTTTGACAACTTGTCAGGCGCTGGCAAACCGTTGCGCCCGGTCGATGATCCTGAAAACGAGCTGTTGAACAGGCTGGTCAAGGAAAGCGGCGGCGTGCCGGAATTCGTTTCCCTGTCGCGGGAACTGGAGCGGTTGAGGGCCGAGTTGCGTGAAACTGGGGATCGCACCCGGCGGCACGAGATCCTCAAGGAAATGTCGATGATGGACGCCAAAATAGAACTGGCGCGCAAGTCCCATGGGCGGTAACGGCCGGAGGCGCTGAGATGTGCGGACGTTTTGCCATCACCCTGCCCAATGACGCCATGGCGCAGCTTTTTGCAGCGCGGCCTGCAAACCTGATGCCATCAGTGCCCAATTACAACGTCTGCCCGACCAATGCAGTGCACACGGTGCGCACCGGCGAAACCGGGCGGGAGCTGTTGCCGATGCGCTGGGGGTTTCTGCCGCATTGGTACAAGACAGAAACCGCTGGGCCCCTGCTGATCAATGCCCGGTCGGAGACGCTGGCCGAAAAACCGGCCTTTCGCGAGGCCTGCCGCAAGCGGCGCTGCCTGATTGTGGCGACTGGGTTCTATGAATGGACCAAAACCGAAAGCGGCACACGGCTGCCTTGGTACATCCACCGCAAGAACGATGCGCCGATCGCCTTTGCCGGGGTCTGGCAGAATTGGGGCAAGGAAGATCCAACTCCAACTTGTGCCATTGTTACCACTGCGGCCAATTCCGACCTGTCGGGCATCCACCATCGGATGCCTCTGATCCTGGAACAGGATCACTGGCCGTTGTGGCTGGGCGAGGCGGGCCATGGCGCCGCGCGACTGATGGGACCGGGGGAGACCGGGATACTGGGTTTTCACCGGGTAGATCCGCAAGTGAATTCCAACCGCGCCAGCGGACCCGAGCTGATCGAACCATTCGAGGCTGGCGAATGAAGCGCGCCAGTCCGGACTTCAAAATGCGTGTCGTTTCGCCGCGATACCATACCTAGGTGGCAGTGGTTTGGGTTTGGAAATGGCGTAGGATGGTGCACAAGGTCAGGTTTTTTCCACAGACACACATGGAGATTCAATGAAACAGTTCATCTCGGCACTCGCAATTTCAGCGTGCATGGCCTTGCCTGCTGCGGCCAGCGAAGAAAGCAAGACTTGGGACGCGACTCCCGAAGCCAAGCAATTCGTAATGGACACGATCGTCATCGGGATGCTGGCCAGCCCCTATGGCACAGGGTGGACCGAATACAGCCAGTTGCATGATTACTTTGCGCTGGCCCGCGAGAATGGCATCACCGGGCACGAGATGACGTTGGCCGCTGCCGGCATGACGTTTGAAACGCTGTTGGAACAGCACTATCACTATCGCGCGGCCATGGCCGAGCAAGAGGACAAGTTCATCATCGTCAACAAGACGCGCGACATCGAGGCCGCGCATTTGCAAGGCAAGACAGCAGTGATCTGGAACACCCAGACCGCGACGATCCTGAACGGCGACCTGAAGAAGATGGCGTTGTTCAAGGATATGGGCATAAAGACCATGAACCTTGCCTACAACGACATCTTCCGAACCGGGGCGGGCGGTTTGTCTGCGCAAAAAGGGTTGGATGCGGGGCTATCCCCGTGGGGCAAATCGGTTATTGATGAAATGGTCCGGTTTGGCATCATACTGGACCTCAGCCACACCGGGATCAATACGGCCAATGATGCTATGGATCACATGGACGAAAACTATCCCGGGGTGCCGTATGTTTTTACACATTCTGTTCCGGCCGGCCTATACAAGGACGAACCGGGCGCCACTCCTCAGGGTTGCTACCGAAACATAACGGATGAAGAAGCGATTCGCGCGGCCAAATCCGGGGGCTATGTGTCGCCGACTTTTACCGAGTGGATGATGGACGGTATCTGGCCTGAGGACATTTCGCCAAAACAGGCGGCGGACATGATCGACTATTACGTCAAGCTGGTCGGTGTGGACCATGTCGGGATCGCTACGGATGACATGTTTTCGACGAAACTGGTCGTCGATTTCGCCAAGGCCAATCCGACCATGTATGATGACGGCGGATATATGATCGATGCCTTCAACCGCGGTGCGACTGGTAATGGAGAACTGGCCAAGATTCTGGCGGCGGTCACAGATGACCTGTGGGCGCGAGGGTATTCGAACGAAGACCTGGCCAAGATCTATGGCGGTAACAAGATGCGGGTTTATGCGCAGGTCTGGGAAGGCAAGCCGCCGGAACAGTTCCTGAAGGAATACCCTGAACGCCTGCGTCTGCGGGAAGAATTGCGCGGCGGGTTTTACTCGCGGTGATCTGGAACAGGGGATTTGCCCCACTGGGCGTGTCAGGCCAATTCACCCCAAGGTTTTTCTGACGAGACGAAGTGCAGGGTTCTCTACGCGTCGGTCGGGGACGCGGGGAGTTTCAACGGAGCGCGGCTGAGATCATTCCCGGCCAGGGTGGTTTTCTGCAGCAGGGCGATGAACTGTTCCTGTTCGGCAGGCGACAGGCCTGAGAGGATTTCAGGCTGTGCCGTTTGCACCGGGTCATGTGCCTGGCGAAGCAGGTGAGCTCCGGCTTCGGTCAGATGCAGGACTCGGGCTCTGCGATCATTGGAGGAAACGGTGCGTTCGATCAGGCCGCGATCCTCCAGCCGGTCAATAACCTTACCCAGGGTAGCGCGGTCATAGGCCACAAGACCGGCAACCGTGGCCTGGTCGATGCCGGGGTAATCGCGCAAAGCACAAAGAGCGGAATACTGCACCGGGGTCAGTGTCAGCCCGGCACGCGCCATGTGATCGGCAAACAGCGCGACCGAGATCTGGTTCAGCCGTCGGATCAAGTGACCCGGCATGGTGTGGATGTCCATCTGGCCTCCGGTTGCTGTCAGGTAAGTCGCCGCAGTTTCGGGATTTCCGCAAGGAATGGCAAGATGATGGACCTGCGACGCTTTTCCTTGATGCACTTGCGATATAGAGGGAGGTATGGCTTTGACGTTCGAAACGCTTCCCGATCTTTACGCGCACGGGTTCGACACGGTGATCGACGTGCGCAGCCCTGCGGAATTTGCCGAAGACCGGATGCCCGGCGCAATAAACCTGCCGGTTCTGGACAATGAGGAGCGCGCCGAGGTCGGAACGATCTATGTGCAGGACAGCCCGTTCAAGGCGCGCAAGATCGGGGCGGCCAAGGTGTTCCGCAACGCGGCCAGGCACATCGATGAGCGGTTGTCGCATCACGAGGGAGGCTGGCGGCCCCTGGTCTATTGTTGGCGCGGCGGTCAGCGGTCGGGGTCATTTACCTGGATGCTGCAACAGATCGGCTGGCGGGCAGAAGTCGTTCAAGGCGGGTATCAGACCTATCGGCGGCTTGTGCACCGGTATTTGTATGATGATCCGCTACCGCACCGGGTGGTGCTGTTGGACGGCTATACCGGCACAGCCAAGACCGATCTGCTGGCTCTGGTTGCAGACCAAGGTGGTCAGGTTCTGGATCTGGAAGGCATGGCCCGGCATCGCGGTTCGCTTCTGGGCGGGCTGAGCGATCCGCAACCGTCCCAGAAGGCGTTTGAATCCGAGTTGGCGGCAGCATTGGTCCGATTGGACCCGACACGCCCGGTCCTGGTCGAGGCCGAGTCCAACAAGATCGGCCAGCGGATCATTCCGCCGGTTCTATGGGAAGCCATGAAGGAAGCGCCCCGGATCGAGTTGCAGGTACCGATCGAGGCACGCTGCGCCTACCTTGTGCGGGCCTATGACGATATCTTGTCCGATGCCGAAACACTGCGTGAAAAGCTGACCCCGCTACGCGCCCATCGCGGTCATGCGGTGGTAGATGGCTGGATGGAGCGGATCGCTGAAGGTGACAAACCAGGGCTGACCCAAGCGCTGATGCAACAACATTACGACCCGGCCTATGACAAGTCCCGCCGTGCGATCGGGGCGGATCAACTGGCCACAGTCGCGGTGGAGGCGTTGGATGACGGCGCACTTGCCAAGGCCGCGCAGCGTATCACCCAGATCCTCACACAACCCTGAATCCCATAAAGTAGCTCGGCCCCTCTAACGGCCCGTGTCTGAGGATTCAGGCCAGCGACAGCCCGGGGGCACCTTGAACAATCTCTCCGATCAGGGTCGCGTCATGACCGGCCTGGCGCAAGGCGGAAAGCGTTTCCTCGGCGCTTTCTGGCGGGATGGCGGCCAGCAGCCCGCCTGCAGTTTGCGGATCGAACAACAGGTCGAGTATCCCGCCATCAGGTAGATCCGGCAGCAAACGGCGGTTTTCCGGGAACAGGCTGGAACGGATTCCTTGAAGTGCCAGTTCCAGCGCGCCCTCCATCAGCGGCAGGGCTTGCATGTCCAGTTCTGCTGCCACGCCCGAGGCCTCGCAGATCCCCAACAGGTGACCCGCCAGCCCGAAACCTGTGACATCGGTCATGGCACTGGCATGTGAGAGGCAGAATGACGCTGACCCCTGCGCGCGCGTCATCTGATCCAACGCTGCGCTGACCCAGTCGCCGCGTGCCAGACCCGCCATCTCAGCGGCCATGATCACGCCCGAGCCCAGTGGTTTGGTCAGTATCAATCGGTCACCAAGTTTTGCGCCTGCCAAGGTGATCGGGTCGCGGTCGCACAGGCCGGTGACGGTGAAACCCAAGGTCATTTCATCGCCGACCGAACTGTGACCGCCAACGATCTGGGCCCCGGCCTCGTGCATGACCTCTGTCGCGGTTTGCATGATTTCGGAGAGGGTACGTTCCTGCAGGGCTGGGGACAGGCGCGGTAGGATCACGTTGGCAAGTGCGGCCTGGGGTTTTGCGCCCATGGCCCAGACGTCGCCAAGGGCGTGTACCGCTGCGACCCGGGTCATCACCACCGGATCGTCGGTAAGGGCGCGAAGGTGGTCGGAACTGATCACCTGACGGGCGCTGCCGGTTTTCAGCAACGCGGCATCATCGCCGGGCAGTGTCTCGACATCGTCACGGGGCCCGTCCCTCAGCGGGGACAGCGCGCCGCGCAGCGTCCTGCGCCCGACCTTGGAGCCGCAGCCGCCACACATGGGTTTGTCACCCAGAACCTCCTCCAAATCTTCAGTGCGGGGATGGGGCAGGTCCGGGGCTTCCATCGCGGGCAGGTCGCGGAAGCGGTTCATAAAGGTCTGGTCTATGTGGTCTTTCCATTTCCACATAAGCGGTCCGGCCAGAGTGGTACCGAACCGTTCGCCCAGTGCCTCTTTGTCTCCCATTGAGATGAGCTTGAGATAGTCCTTCTGCGCCTTGTAGGGGCGCAAGCTGTGACCACTGAGCGTGGCGCAGAGATTGTGGTAGAGGACCGGGGCCTGCCGCACAGCATATACCCCCGCCTTGGGCCGGGGTGAGGTCGTCAGATGAGCACAATCGCCAGTGGCAAAGATCTGTGCATCTGATGTGCGCAGGAACTGGTCCACGGACAAGAAGCCATCATGGGTTTGCAGACCGGTGTCGGACAGCCAGTCATAAGGCCGTGCCCCCGCCGCGCCGGTGGTGAATCCCGAAAGCAGGAAGGTTCCGTCCTCCAGTCTCAACCCATCTTCTTCAATCCGGCTGATTTGTACGCCTTCGTGCAGGGTCACACCGTGATCGGCGAGTGCCTTGCGAAGTTTGCTCTGGGCCTTGGGCCCGATCACTGACAGCACCATTGCGCTGTCCACCAGATGCGCTTCAGCCAAACGACCGCGCTGGCGCAGCGCGTGGGCCATGGCCAGGACCAGCTCCACCCCGGCAACGCCGCCACCGATCACCGCCACATGCGCGGAACCTGAGCCATCCCGGAACGCGTTCCAACGCGCGGCAAAGGGCCCCAGAGGTTTGGCCGGTATGGCGTGGTCGGCAAATCCCGGCAGGTTAGGCATGTCCGAAGTGATCCCGACATCGACCGAGGCCACGTCAAATGCCACTGGCGGGCGGCCTGGAACATGGATCAGACGTGCATCGGGGTCGATACCCTTGGCCGCTCCAACGATGATCCGAGCGCCAGCAAACCGGGCGAGCCTGACCAGGTCGATATCCAGATCGTCGCGCTCGTAATGACCCGCTACAAAACCCGGCAACATGCCCGAATAAGGCGCGGTGGGGCCGGGATTGATCACTGTCAAACGCGCACCAGTCAGCGGGGCCATCCCCCACTTGCGCAGCACCAGCGCGTGCGTATGTCCACCGCCAATCAGCACGAGATCGCGGGTTCGAGGCAGGGGAGGGGCTTGCATCATGAGCGCTTCAACTTTGGCATCTTCAAAAAAAGGAACCCGCGGGCCTTACGAACCGCGGGCAGAAAACTCAATCCGTCGCGTTGCCGCGTGCCGATCAATTTTT
Source organism: Paracoccaceae bacterium (assembly GCA_014872875.1). Taxonomy (GTDB): domain Bacteria; phylum Pseudomonadota; class Alphaproteobacteria; order Rhodobacterales; family Rhodobacteraceae; genus Aliisedimentitalea. Next base: position 455,366 of record WKFI01000014.1, on the reverse strand, counting down.
CGAGGTTTCGGCGTCCGTCGGACCCTCTTCGATGTCATGGGTTGCCCATATTTCATCTTCTCCTGCGTCTGGCAGGCTGTCCCGCGTTTCGAACTGGTGGATGTTCACCTTGGCGATGAAATGCGCGGTAATCGGGGCGGTCAGGAACAAAAACAGGGTGATCAACAACTCGTGCAAGGATAGGTGGCCTTCGGTCAGGACCGAATGTGCCATTGAGGCCAGCAAGACACCGCCAACGCCCAGTGTCGTCGCCTTTGTCGGTGCGTGCAGACGCGACATGCGGTCATTCAGTTTCAGCAGGCCGAACGAGCCGACAAAGCCGAAGATGCCCGCAGTGACAAGGAAGATGACGACCAGAAGTTCAAGCAAAGTCTCCATATCCGCCCCTCACTCGATAATGTTGCCGCGCAGGACAAAACGCGCATAGGCCACGGTTGAAATGAAGCCCAGCATGGCGATGATCATGGCGGCCTCGAAATACATCTCGGTTCCGATGGCAAGCCCGTAGAGCACCATCACGGCGATCGCGTTGATGAACATCGTGTCCAGCGCCAAGATCCGGTCGCCCAGATCCTTGGAGGTCGCGACCTTCCAGAAATTCATCAGCAGGGCAGCGCCGAAACAGGTGAAAGCGAAGGTGACAGCGTAGGCAATCATTCGAAAATCTCCTTCAGACGGCTTTCATAGCGGGATTTGATCTCGTCCCGGACAGCATCGGTATCGGGTGCATCGAGGCAATGGATCAGAAGGCTATGACCTTCGGCCGAGACATCGGCAGACAGGGTGCCGGGGGTCATGGTGATTGTGCCGGCAAGTACCGTGATCGCCTCGGGCTGTTTCAGCTCCAGGGGCACGGTAATCCAGGCGGGGTGGCGGTCTGCGTTGCGCTTGAACAGGATGATCCGCGCCACGATGATGTTCGCTATAACGATGTCCCAAAGCACTACCAGGACATAGGCGGCAACTTTGGGCCAGTTCCTGAGTTTCGGCCGGTTGGGCCAGAAGGGCTGGGTAATGAACGGAATGACAAGACCCAGAAACAACCCGAACAACAGCGAGTTGGGCGTTGGCCGGTTCACAAGGAACTGCCAGACGATAACCAGAAGGATTGTCAGATGCGGGTGCGGCAGAAGACGTTTGGCAATTCGCGTCATTGCGGGCTCCTCTTCAGCACGGTGTCGATATAGGCGGTCGGGTCAAACAGGGCGTCCGCTGTGGCCGTGGCATAATTCATGGCCGGTCCGGAGAAGACAGTCAGCAGGACAAGTCCACCGATCAGACCGAAGATCGCCACGAAGGTCAGGTTCGAGGCGGGGGCAGACACCGGTGGTGGAAGGTCTTCATCTTCCTCATCAGGCTCGGGTTCGGCCTCGCGGGCGTGAGCCGCATCATGGCTTTCCCAGAACAGGATTGAGCCGGCGCGCGCAAAACCGACGATGGTTATCAGCGATGAGATCAGGATGACCGCCCAAATGGACCAGACAAGGTCCGAGTCGCGCGCGGCATCCATGACCAGCAGTTTGCCGACAAAGCCCGACAACGGGGGCATCCCGGCCAAAGCTATGGCTCCGACAAAGAACAGCGAAGCGATCAGCCCGGTCTGAGGCATGGGGCGTTGCGCAATGATTGCTCCGCCGCGCCGCTCCATCACGAGATCTGCGACCAGAAACAGGATGGCAGAGGCCAGGGTCGAGTGGATCATGTAATAAACCGAAGCGGCTGCAGCCTCGGGCGTGAACAGCGCGATGGAGGTCAGCAGGGTACCGACGGAGGCGATAGAGCCAAAGGCGACTAACCGCCCGATCTCGCGCGCGCCAAGAACCCCGATGGACCCGACGGCCAAGGTCAGCAGGGCAGCAGGCAACAGCCAGTCGCCGACCAGACCCTGCGTGGCAGACACGTCCGGACCGAAAGCGAGGGTATAGACCCGCAGGATCGCGTAGGCTCCGACCTTGGTCATGATTGCAAACAGGGCCGCCACGGGAAGAGGCGCGTTGGCATAGGAGGCGGGCAGCCAGAAATGCAGAGGCAGAACGGCGGCCTTGATGGCAAAGACCAACAACAGCATCACCGCACCGACGCGCAGCAGCGCGGTGTCCTCAGCGGGAAGCTCGGCCACCCGCACCGCGATATCTGCCATGTTCAACGTGCCGGTCACCGCATAGATCGTCCCCAGTGCAAACAGGAACAGGGTCGAACCCAACAGGTTGTAGACCACATACTGCACCCCGGCGCGGAGACGTTTTGGACCGCCCCCATGGATCATCAGACCGTAGGAGGCGATCAGCAGAACTTCGAAAAAGACGAACAGGTTGAACGCATCCCCGGTCAGAAAAGCGCCCAGAATACCCATCAGCTGGAATTGCAGAAGGGCGTGGAAATGGCGCCCGCGTTCATCCCAGCCCGAACCCACGGCATAAAGCACGACGCCCAACGCCAGCAGAGAGGTAAGCAACGCCATTAGCGCAGACAACCGATCAAGCACCAGGACAATGCCAAAAGGAGCTGGCCAGTCGCCAAGGTCATAGACCTGTACGCTCCCGTCCGAAGCCTGAACGGTCAGGGCCAGGGTGATGGCGACCAGTGCGACCGTGCCCGCAATCGAAAAGATCCGCTGCAGGTCCAGATGGTGCCGCAACGCCATGATGATGAAAGGCGCCAAAAGCGCCGGGAGGACGACCGGGGTGACGATCAGATGGCTCATGCCTCGTCTCCTTCCTCGGTCATGTCGACCTTGTCCGTGCGCGAGGACAGGAATGCCCCCAGCGCGATCATAACCACCACGGCCGTCATCCCGAACGAGATCACGATAGCGGTCAGGACCAACGCCTGTGGCAGTGGGTCGGTATAGGCGACGTCCTCATATTTGTTCAGGATGGCGGGCATCCCGGTGGCCAGACGACCCGATGCAAACAGGAAGACATTCACGGCATAGCTGAGCAGCGAAATGCCAAGGATTACCGGGAAGGTCCGCTGACGCAGGACCAGATAAATCCCGGCAGCCGTCAGGATGCCAATGGCGCTGGCGACAAGAATTTCCATCGTCAGACCTCTTTCACGTTCTCGATATTGACGGTCTCGGGCGCGTCATCGCGGGCCGGGTTGATATCCATGGCATGTTCCGTGCTCATCCCTGGTTGCCAGGCGAACCGGGCCAGGCTCTCCAGTGCCAGCAGTACGGCACCCACCACGGCCAGGAAGACACCAAGGTCGAACAGGGCGGCGGTGGCCAGTTCGAATTCGTTCAGATAGGGCGGATGCACATATCCGAAGGCCGAGGTCAGGAACGGCTTGTCATTGAACCAGGCGCCGATCCCGGTTGCGGCTGCAACAAGAACGCCAGCGCCGATAATGCCATGATAATAGAACCGTTGCCGCTCCGTGGCCCAGGCAAAGCCTGATGCCATGTATTGCATGATCAACGCAATTGCTGCGACCAGACCCGCGATGAAACCGCCTCCGGGCAGGTTGTGGCCGCGGAAGAAGATATAGGCGCCAACCATCAGCGCGATGGGCATCATCACGCGGGTGGCGACCACCATCATCAGCGGATGGGCATCTCCGGCTTGCGGCATGTCCGGTTGCCGGTTCAGCAGGCGGGCTCGAACGCGGCTGTTCAGGATGGTTTCGGTCAGCGCATAGATCACGATGGCCGCAATCCCCAGCACGATGATTTCACCAAAGGTGTCAAAGCCCCGGAAATCCACAAGGATGACGTTGACCACATTGGTGCCGCCGCCTCCCTTGTAGGAATTGGCCAGGTGGAACTCGGAGATGGTCGGGAACAGGAAATCCCGTGTCATCAGCGCATAGATCAATGCTCCGACCCCGGTGCCACCGACGATCGCAATAACAGCATCACGCAGTTTTCGCCCGCCGCTGCTTTCGCGCGGGGTTTCCTTGGGCATGAAGTTCAGAGCGAGAAGCATCAGGATGATGGTTACGACCTCTACCGAAATCTGTGTCAGCGCCAGGTCAGGAGCCGAGAGGTAGTTGAAACCCAGTGACACGACGAGCCCCACAACTCCGATCAGAACCAGCGCCAGAATCCGCTGGTGATGCAATGCGAGGATCCCCAGGGTGGCCGCCACCAAACAGGCCCACGCCACCAGGTGAAGCGGTCCGGCCGCCTGAACGGCGCGGGTCGGGTCTCCAAGCGTACCTGTGGCATACGCATAGGATGAAAGCGCCGCGACAAAGACAACGAAGATCGCTCCGTATCGGGTCATCGACCCATTGTGCAAAGCGTCTGTGACGCTATTGGCCAGCCGGGTTGCCGCGCCGATGATGGCATCGAAGATCGTTTTTGCTTCGGGGCGGGGCAGGGCGTTCCAGATCGCCTCAAGCCGGGCGTGCAGCATCAGCAGGATTGCACCACCTGCCACGGCCCCGATGGACATGTAAAGCGCGGGCGTCAGACCGTGCCAAAGCTTCAGCTTGAAATAAGGCAGTTCACCTCCGATCACCGCCTGCGCGGCGGTCGAGACCATCGGACCGGCTACAGGGCTGGAGAAAAGGCCGATCATTACAACCAGAACAACCAGCAATGCGGGGCCAATCCACATGCCCGCGCCGGGGTCATGGGGATGCGTGGGGTAATCGTGCCGCTTGGGCCCCAAAAACACATGGACGATGAAACGGAAGGAATAGGCAGCCGAGAACAAAGCCGCCAGAACTGCCAATCCGGGAATGACCCAGTGAGATCCGGCCCAGGTCGTGTGGAATGCTGCTTCCAGCATCATCTCTTTTGACAAGAACCCGTTCAGCGGTGGAATGCCGGCCATGGACAGCGAAGCGATCAGCGCAATGGTGAAGGTGATCGGCATGAGATGTCTCAGACCGCCCAGCCTTTTTATGTCGCGAGTGTGCGCTTCATGATCGACAATCCCGGCGCTCATGAACAGCGCAGCCTTGAAGGTCGCATGGTTGATGATGTGGAACACCGCGGCGACAGCGGCAACCTTGGTGCCGAACCCCAACAGCATGGTGATCAACCCCAGATGGCTGACCGTCGAAAACGCCAGCAGCGCTTTCAGGTCATCCTTGAACAGCGCGATCACAGCACCCACAACCATGGTGACAAGCCCAGTGGTGGCCACGATATAGAACCATTCCGGTGTGCCTGATAGAACGGGCCACATCCGGGCCATCAGGAACAGACCGGCTTTCACCATCGTGGCCGAGTGAAGATAGGCCGACACCGGTGTTGGCGCTGCCATGGCGTGGGGCAGCCAGAAATGGAATGGAAACTGCGCCGATTTGGTGAAGCAGCCCAGAAGGATCAGAATCAAAGCCGGAAGGTACAGCGGCGACGCCTGGATCAGCTCCTTGTTCTGCAGGATGACCGTCAGGTCATAGGATCCAACGATATTGCCCAGGATTAACATACCGCCGATCATCGCCAACCCGCCGGAACCCGTGACGGCCAGTGCCATACGCGCGCCTTGTCGGCCTTCGGGCAGGTGTTTCCAATAGCCGATCAAAAGGAAGGACGACAGTGAGGTCAATTCCCAGAACACCAGCAAAAGCAGGATGTTGTCGGAAAGAACGATTCCGACCATCGCACCCTGGAACAGCAGAAGATAGGAATAGAACTGCCCCATAGGGTCTTCGCGAGAAAGGTAAAACCGGGCGTAAAGGATGATCAGCAACCCGATCCCAAGGATCAGCGTCGCAAACAGCAGGCCCAACCCGTCGAGGAAGAAATTCGCATTCAGCCCCAGGCCCGGGAGCCAGTCCAGCCGTGCGTGGATCGTTTCACCCCGCAGCACCGCTGGCGCATTTATCATCAACCCGACAAAGGCCAGCAGCGTCGTCAAACCGGCCGAAAAACTCGCCGCATTGCGCCCCGCTCGGATCAAAAGGGCAGGAAACACCGCTCCGATAAATGGCAGGGCTGCAATTAGAAATAGCGACACAGGTGCTCTCTCCCCCTTGGCTGACCCCTGTTCTACGGGTCAAATTGTTTCATGCGTAAGCAATTTTACCCGACCATTCCAGTCCCAAGCGGGCACAAGAGGCTGGAAAGCGTCAGACTTGCATTGGTTTACGGCGATTTACGCCCAGATTTGGGATCGAAGCGCGCGGGGACAAGGGGGCGGATGACAAGAACTTGAACATGAGGAGATCGAGACCCTCTCTCACAGTTCCGGAAAGCATGGTATTGACCCTTTCAGGAACAACGGAGCGCGTATGACCCAAAGCCCGACCAACGCACGCGGGACGATCTCCCGTCGCAGCCTGCTGATTGGTGGGTTGGCCTTGGTAGGCGCTCTGGCAGGCGGCGCGTGGTGGCGGAGACAGGCGCCAGATTATGACGGGCTGGCCCTCAGCGTCTCGCAAGCCCATGCGCAGGCGGCGCGTGGCGAAATTATTCTGATCGATATCCGCACACCGCGTGAATGGCGGGCAACTGGCTTGGGCGAACATGCCCGGCCTGTTGACATGCGTCGCGAGGACTTTGTTCAGGCACTGCAGAAAGTGGTCGGCGGGGATACGGCGGCGCCAATCGCCTTGATTTGTGCACGAGGTGTCCGTTCGGCGCGCCTCAGTCTGCGGCTGACCGAAGTTGGATTTACCAATATCATCGACGTGCCCGAGGGGATGCTGGGTTCAGGCGCAGGGCCGGGCTGGCTGCGGGCAGGTCTTCCGCTACGGGACTGGAATGAGGATCAATCCTGATGCGAAAAATACTCAGCTCCGTGTTTTTGGGAGCATCCCTGATGATGACGCCCCAACTTGCGTCCGCTTGCGGTACGCCGGATGATGCGTGCGACGTCGCGACAGGGTTTTATCATGTTGAGCTGCCAAAGGTCGCGGATGGTCCGGTTCCGGCAGTGTTGTTTCTGCATGGCTACGGGGGGTCCGGCGCAGGTGTACTGAAAATGCGCGGCATGGTCGAAGATCTCAAGGCGCGCGGTTATGCGGTAATCGCCCCGACGGCAGAACGCCGTGGCGGCACGGGCAAACGATCTTGGGTGTTCTATCCGGGGTGGGAAGGGCGCGACGAGAACCAATTCCTGCAGGCGGTCGTTCAGGATGCGGCGCTGAAGCACGATATCGATGCGGACCGGGTGATCCTGTCCGGGTTTTCTGCAGGAGGTTTCATGGTCAACTACCTTGCCTGCGACGATCCCGGCGCCTTCCCGGCTTATGCGCCCGTATCCGGTGGGTTCTGGAACCCGATGCCCGAAAGCTGCAAGGGCCCGATCCGCATGCTGCATACACATGGTTGGACGGACGGAGTCGTCCCGCTCGAAGGTCGCATCCTGGGCGGGGGGCGTTTTGAGCAGGGGGACATTTTCGCCGGTCTGGAAATCTGGCGTCGAGCCAACGCCTGTCAGGGGCACAAACCGGAACAGATGCGAAACTCCGGCGATTTTCTGCGGCGGGTCTGGCAATCGGCCTGTGCTCCGGGCAGCTATCTGGAATTGGCACTGTTCCCCGGGGGACACAAGGTGCCCAAAGGCTGGGCCGACATGGTTGTGGATTGGTTCGAAACTCACGGCCTCTCTCGCCAAGACGGGTGAAGCACGCCGCGACAGACGTGAAACACACATCGCACAGAACCGACACTCTCTTCGCGTTGGATGAGGCGGATGTTGCCGAGAGCTTTGTGAAGCTTTGTGGTCCGTGCGACCAAGATCCGCGCTTACTCTTTGCTGCTTATCGTTCCACCGACTTCAGACGCGGTGCAATTCTTCATCAAAACGGGTGTCGCGCGCCCAATCACACGCCCTATGTTCGTGTCGCTGAAAGCAAGGCTGGTCTTACCCGGAGGTGCTGCAGCAGCGCCTGTGGCGCAGCGATGCCCAACGCTTTCAACGCGCGCAGCGCGGTGGAAAGGGGCGGGAGAACGCCGGTCCTTCCACGCCGGTCCTTCAATGAAGCGAATGCAAGGATGGCTTAGCCGCAGGACTTGCGGGCTTGCTCTCCAAAAGCCTTGTAGCGCAGCCATAGTCTTTCATCCGAGCTTCTGTCGGATTGGCGTACCACCTGGGCTTGATGCGGATCGCCGAACCACTTGGCGACCTTGCGCCGCTCGACAGCGTTCAGACTGCGGTTTGCGGCTCGCTGGATACAGCGGCACAGCGACGGATTGGCTGCAGTGCGGTTGGATTGCTTGCAGGCGCGCTCAATCACGCCGGGTCCGGCGGTGGCCTGGACGGGCATGCTGGTGGCCAGCAGCCCGGCGCACAGGATCGCGCTCATAACATTTTTCATTCTTCCGTGCCTCTCACTCTGCGGCCAGGACTTTGACGCCCGGTCCGGTTCTGTTATTGGCCGCACTATGGCGAAACGTGTGGTTTGGTTCAATCCATCCGCCCAACCGCAGTGCCATGTCGGCCTCTCTCCGCCGAAGGGCCGGGTGGGCCAGCCCAGGCTTGATGACGGAGTAGTCACTTAATTCCGGGAAAAACGCTGCTACATCACTGGTGCCGTCGGTGGTGTCGCCCAGATACAGGCTTTCTGACGCAACCCCGTTGGCATGAAGGATCGAATGCGCCTCCAGAAGGATGTGGAAGTATTCGATACACCCGCCTGGCTTCGCGCGTGCCAAGCCGGCATCCACCAGACTGATGGCCGGGGCGAAGACCTCGCTATGCCCATACAGCAATTCCAGATGCGCGCCGCGAAGCAACAGCCGATGCTGCTGTGACACCCGAAGCGGTGCCCGCGCGCCCAGCACGCCTGCCGGGATTTCAACCGGCGCCCAGCGTCCGGCCCCCAGGATGGACCGGCTGCCGATCCAGCGGATCTGTTTGGAACCTTGACGCCCTGTGCTCACCCGGTCGCCCGCTTTCAGATCCTCGATCCGGCGCGGACCATCCGGCGTGTCGATCCGGGTGCCACGCACATAGCAGATAGGTGTGGCGTATTCGGTGGAATCGAAATTGGGCCCTTCCTGCGCCGAGGTCACTGTCAGCGGCACGCCGGTCGGAGGAAACCCGCCCGGCCCGCCGATAAAGGCGAGACCTTCAACGGTTCCATATGCCGGAGAGGAGTTGCGAACGTTGAAGCCAACCACTTGCCAGGTGTTCACGCCATCGGACAGGCTCAGACCGTATTCGGCCTCTACACGCGTGCCGCTGGAATAGGTGGTTCCGTCGATCTCCTGCGCGCCATCCAGCCGCTGATTGCCGTCATTGTCGCGAAAATCGGTGTCCGATCCACCATCCGAAATGAAAATCTCGGTCCAGTTGGGGGTATCGAGCGTCAGTGTCTGCCCGACCAGATGCGAGCCATCGCCCTGGGTCACCCCATCCAGTTGCGCACCGGGGGAAGAGAAAGTGATATCGGATTCGTCCAGGACGAAGATGGAATAATTTGCCACGTAACTGCTGCCTGTCCCGCATCTAGACGTGCGAGTAAGATCTTTTGCCTCAAAATCTGAGTATTTCGTGAATGGGGCAGAATTAAGGAGACGGAAACGGTCTGTTTCCAGTGACGTTAGGTCAGCCGCCCGCCAGTGTCCTGGCCAGAGCCCACGCAGCCTTGGCAACGGATTGGATGCTTTCGCTTTGTGCTGTTACGGTTGCGATGGCCGCGCCGGTTCCCCATTTGCCAATGGCCTTGCCCGACTCTTTCATTCCCTCGCTGAGAAACAAATCAGCTTTCTGCCCGCAGTATTTGGCAATCCGAACCGAGATTTCCCACAGGGCCCTGGCGATCTTGTCCAGTTTCGACGGCTCCGGATCCGACTTGGCAATCTCTGTCTCCAACCGGCTGATTTGCTGACGCGCCAAAGCCAACTCTCGCTGCAACGCAACGACCTGCGCGTCCTCCAAAGGTGGCCCGCCATTGTCACCGATCATCGAGGGCAGAACGTTGACAGACGCCGCCATCTGCTCCTTCAGCTTGGCAATCTCCTGCTCCAACTCAAACAGCTTGCGGATCTTTTCGATCTCTGTGGCGACGGCCTCAGGACCCACATCCCAGATGGCGTCGTCGATCAGAGCAACACGGCGTTGGAGCTCCCAGTCGAGGGGAGTGCCTTTGACAAAACCGTCGTGCCAACTACGCCAGAAGGTGTAGATTCTTCCATCTCTATACTCATCAAACCCATCAGAATGACTGAACTCGGGCAAAGCAAACGTTTGGCCCTGTTTCCATAAAGGATAAGAAAACGTCTGAACTTCTGCCTTCTGATCGCAATCACTCACAAACTCCCGCGCCATTTCCTTCAAAGCGTCGAAGTAGCTATGCGCCATACTGTACTTTGGAAAGGCCTTCCCAATTGAAAAAACACTGCGTTGTGCATCTGAGGAGTAAGCAACCAAAACCACCTCGACTGCCTTCCACGCCATGACCGAACTGTTGTCGCAAAGCGAACGCGCTAAGTACTGGGGGGAAGTGTCTTTCAAAAAGAACAAATCAGAAGATGTCGAAGAACGGGCATATTGTTCCAGCAGATTTCTCAGCCTTGTTCGTGTAAAATCATCCCGTTACTTGAAATGAACGCAGCACAATAGAAGGAGCCTGATGTAGGGAAACAGATACTTCGCCGTGATATCGTAGCTGGCGGAGATCGCGTTCGGTGGGAACCCTCGCAACGATGCCCTTAAAGCTGCGTACTGACCTCGCTTGGGGCTGAGAGCTAGAAAATCTGCTTCAAGCTTCTTTAAATCGTCTTCTGTCGTCATTCAAATTCCATCGGCTTCGGAACTACCAGCCGGTCCCACACACGAACGCTTGACCAATCCGCGATTCCAAATCATATGCCTCACCATGACTGACCTCGCTCATATCCGCAATTTCTCCATCGTCGCCCATATCGACCATGGCAAATCCACCCTTGCTGACCGGCTCATCCAGGAGACCGGAACAGTCGAGGATCGCGACATGAAGGAGCAGCTGCTCGACAGCATGGATATCGAGCGCGAGCGGGGCATCACGATCAAGGCCAACACGGTCCGCATCGACTATACCGCCGACAATGGTGAGAAGTATGTTCTCAACCTGATCGACACGCCCGGCCACGTGGACTTTGCCTATGAGGTCTCCCGCTCGATGCGCGCGGTTGAAGGCTCGCTGTTGGTGGTGGACAGCACCCAAGGGGTCGAGGCGCAGACACTGGCCAATGTCTATCAGGCGATCGAGGCGGATCACGAATTGGTGCCGGTCCTCAACAAGATCGACCTGCCCGCGTCCGATTGTGACCGGGTGGCCGAACAGATCGAGGATGTGATCGGCATCGACGCGTCGGGCGCCATTCAGGTCAGCGCCAAGACGGGGCAGGGCATCCATGAGACGCTGGAGGCGATTGTCGAATATCTGCCCGCGCCCGAAGGCACTTTGGACGCGCCGCTGAAAGCCATGCTGGTGGACAGCTGGTATGACGCCTATCTGGGCGTGATCGTTCTGGTCCGCATCATGGACGGCACCCTGAAAAAGGGCATGCGGGTCAAGTTCATGTCCAACAACACCTTGCACCACGTGGACCGCGTCGGCGTCTTCCGCCCGGAAATGGAGATGGTGGACAGTTTGGGCCCCGGCGAGATCGGTTTCCTGACGGCTTCGATCAAACAGGTGCGCGACACCCGCGTGGGTGACACGATCACCAATGACCGCAACGGAACCGAAGAGGCGCTGGACGGCTTCAAGCCCGCGCAGCCGGTGGTGTTCTGTGGGCTCTTCCCCGTGGACAGTGCCGAGTTCGAGGATCTGCGCGAGGCCATCGACAAGCTGGCCCTGAACGACGCGTCCTTCAGCTTTGAAATGGAGACCTCCGCCGCGCTGGGCTTTGGTTTCCGCTGCGGATTCCTGGGGCTGTTGCACCTTGAGGTCATCCGTGACCGGATCGAGCGTGAATACGGGATCGAACTGATCACAACCGCGCCGTCGGTGATCTATCACATCTACATGAAGGACGGGGAGATGCTGGAACTGCACAACCCCGCCGACATGCCCGACATGTCCAAGGTGGACCATCTGGAAGAGCCGCGCATCAAGGCCACGATCATGGTGCCGGATGAATATCTGGGCGATGTGCTGAAACTGTGCCAGGAACGCCGCGGCATTCAGGAAGACCTGACCTATGCCGGCACCCGCGCGATGGTGGTTTATGACCTGCCGCTGAACGAGGTGGTGTTCGACTTCTACGACCGCCTGAAATCGGTGACCAAGGGCTATGCATCGTTCGACTATCAGATGACCGGCTATCGCACCGACAATCTGGTGAAGATGTCGATCCTGGTGAATGACGAACCGGTGGACGCGCTGTCAACCATGGTCCACCGCGACCGGGCCGAGATGCGCGGGCGGGCGATGTGCGAAAAGCTGAAAGACCTGATCCCCCGCCACATGTTCAAAATCCCGATCCAGGCCGCCATCGGCGGCAAGGTCATTGCCCGCGAAACTCTGTCCGCGCTGCGCAAGGACGTGACGGCGAAATGCTACGGCGGCGACGCCACGCGGAAACGCAAACTACTGGAGAAGCAGAAGGCCGGTAAAAAGAAGATGCGCCAGTTCGGGAAAGTGGACATCCCGCAGGAGGCGTTTATTTCGGCTTTGAAGATGGACGGGTAATTTATCTTTGGCAACGATTGGTTTGAGGCCTTGTGTTTCGAAACTTCGAGTCAAGATGATTTCAAAACTGCTCCCTATCTGGGGATGATGGAGCTCCAACTTTAGGATGGGGCCCCATGGATTTCCTTGTTGCGGCGTGTTTCATTGCCGCTCAGTTTAAAACCCGTGAAGACGACCCATAGACCAAAATCAATGGGATCTAAACCTAGTCATTTACTGGCTTTGAAATTCAATATACCCAGCTTCTAGGGGAGATTAATGATGCTGGTGACATATATTAGAGCGCTCTCTTTAATGGCGTTAATTGTCAAAATTTTAACTCCTGCATTAGCGCATAGCCAAACTCTTGGTAGCCCTTATGGGAAGTTTTCTCCTGGAGTGTTCGTGGAGGACAAAAATAATCTAACCGGTATTTTTTCCCTGGCAATGACACTCCAGCTTCTTGATAGTCAAACAGCTTCTTTCTTTTGGAACGAAGGGGAGTTTGATAGCTTTAATTTCCTCTTCTTCTCAGGTGATGGATTTCTTGATGAGGGTAGAGTTTCTCGTGAGGCGATTGACTCATTGCCGGACGAAGTTGTCGATATTGTAACAGCGCAACCCACAAATACTGACGTTTGTTATGTCCAAGGATTCACAGTGAATGATCAAAGCATTGTAATCTTGGTACATGACAGCGAAGGTGGGTCGGACGAGCACGTGTACATGTGCTTCGTGGCGGCTGTTTGGTATTTTAAGCATCAAAACATCGTTGGCTTTGATCCAAGCGCGTGGAGAAAAGAAATTGTTAAACTGATCAGTGCGGAGGTTTACTAGTGATTGTTTCAAAAATTCTAGTGTCAGGATGCATTGGTTTCCGTTGCACTGAGTAATTCATGGCTCCGCTGAACGGAGTACTGACATGTCTGATGTTTATTGGCAGAGAGGGTAACGTGGGTCAAAAACTGAACCGGTCTATCAATTTCCCGTCGAGACAGAAAGGGTCTTGAGCGTTTCTTCCTGAAGTCAAAAAGCAGGCCACGGGAGGATGAAAAGCTGGTGCTGAGCGGGACTATCATTGTTTATCGCTATGGCTTGCGGTTGCGGTATGCGTCCAAGGAAAAGGGCCACCCAGGGCGCTTTACAGTTTTGTAAGCGGAAGAGCGAGATAGGTATCCTCGTCCCGATGTTGCTGGAACTGGCAAGTCAGATTGAAAACCGGCTTTCCAGCCCGAACGAGAAAAACAGTTGCTGGTCTGACCCAGATCAAAGCCTTCACATGCCAAAGTCGTAATGTGTGTTCGACTCACTCAACGACATGAGGCACACCATGCTCCCCCTGATCCTGCTCATTCATATCTTTCTGGGCTCTACCATCGCCGGGTCGGCGGTGATTGCGGTTTTGGTGATGGGGTATGACACACTCACCCCGATATTGCTGGCCGCAGGGGTGGGCTTTGTGGCGGCCTTTCCGGCGTCGATGATGATTGCCCGCAAACTCAGTTGATCGGGCAGGGGCTGATTCCCCCGGTTTCCACGCAAATTTTTCACGCAAACCAAGGGCGATTCGGGGTGCAAGAGGCCCGGAGTCGCCTTTGCACGTGCAGCATCTGCTTGAAACCCGTTTGACAGGGCAAGAATTCTTTTGTCCTTCATCAACCCGGCCTGAAACCCGGTGAAAATCCGATTGTCCACAGATCATTCCCCCGAAGATACCGGAAATATCCCCGACTTATCCCCGGCGCCTTTTCATGCTGCAGTGCTATTTTCTTGCCCGACAACGGTCTGGATGTAACAGTTTCCCTACCGCACCAGTTCTTCGGAACGCGTTCTTCGGAACAGGGCGCGGGGCGCAGCGGCCAGGGGGCCATGACAATCGGGTTGGACCTTCGGGAAAAGCATTGATCGTCAGAGGCTTACCGGGAGCGAGCACGTCGCGAAGGGTCTTGGGACTTTTGGCGAAGGCACGTTTCACAGAACGGTCGATGCGGGTCGCGGACGGGTCTTCGGGCCGGAAAGCGGCAGCGTCGGTTCGCAGGGAGTAATCCCGGGATCGGTGCACAACAGCGGCGGCCCTGCGGGGTGGTCGTGCTGGATCGGCAGCCCTCGGGGTCGGTCGGACCAGTGAAGGCGTCAGGAGTGTCCGCCAGGATGCATGCAAGGACCGCGTCTGAGCACCTGACGCCTTTTCCTATGCCGGGGATATGCGAAAACCGGGAATTCATACAGGCCGCCCGCTCACGGTCGGGATCTAATGCAGTACGGGGTTCAACTGTCTTGGGCAGTCGAACCCCGCCGTCAGCATGTGCTTATGCATACCGCGTCTATGCACCTGTATGCCCTGAATACAGGCAAGCCGGGTCGCGAGGCAACTATATCTTGTATTTCAGCGCCTCCCTGTGTCGAAATCTGTGCAGCTGTGGCGCAGATGCAGCGGCATAGCGCCGTTTGCACCCCGGCCCGGGTGCTTTTCGTGTAACGCCCGTTGCCGCCCTCGCAGGGATGTGGCAAAACCCTGTCAACGGACTGAACAAAAGAGTTTAGCAGATGACTGACTTTGCCGCTCGCCGCGTCATGATGGTGGACACCCAGGTCCGCCCCTCGGACGTGACCAAGTTTCCGATCATCGATGCGATGCTGAGCGTTCCGCGCGAAGCCTTTGTGCCGGACAACCTGCGCGAGGCGGCCTATGCCGACGAGCTGGTGCATCTGAGTGCCGAGCGCGTTCTGCTGGATGCGCGCACGCTGGCCAAGATGCTGGACGTTCTGGACATCGGCAATGATGAGCTGGTGTTGGATATCGGCGGTGGCCTGGGATACTCCAGTGCCGTGATCGCGCGTATGGCGCAGGCGGTCATCATGGTCGAAGAAGACGAAAGCCTTGCCGAGGAAGCCCAGCAGATCCTGTCCGATACCGGGGCAGACAATGCGGTGGTGCATGCCGGCGGGTTGGCCGAAGGTGCGGCCGAACATGGCCCCTATGACGTGATCATCGTGCAGGGCGGGGTGGAAGAGCTGCCCCAGGCCATTGCCGATCAACTGAAAGACGGTGGCCGGATCGCCTGTATCTTCATGTCCGGTGCTTTGGGTGAAATGCGGGTCGGACTGAAATCTGGCGGCGATATCTCGTGGCGGCTATCCTTCAACGCGGCGGCGCCGGTGTTGCCGGGGTTTCAGGCGGCACGCGAATTCGCTCTGTAACGCTGATGCCCGGTTCGCCGGGCATTGGTCTTTGATAAGAACCCGAAAACGGGGAGTGAGGTTAAAATGGGCAATCGACGGATCACGGCAGTTCTGCGACGAGCGGCTTTGGCGGGCAGCGTCGCGGTGGCAGCCTTGGCGACGACGACGGCGGCTCGGGCCGACAATCTGACGGACGCGTTGATCGGGGCTTACCGAACCAGCGGTCTGCTGGATCAAAACCGCGCCCTGTTGCGTGCTGCCGATGAAGATGTGGCAATTGCCCTGTCGGCCCTGCGCCCGATTGTGACCTGGGTAGCCCGGGCTACGCAGAATTTTAACCGTGTTTCCGGCGGTGGTGTCACCATCAGTGATACCGACGAACTGACCCTGTCCACGGGTATCCGCATTCAGCAATTGCTGTTCGATGGCGGCGCAGCCATCCTGACCCGTCGGGCGGCCCAGGAAACGGTGCTGGCAACGCGCCAGTCACTTTTGTCCGTCGAACAACGTGTTCTGTTACGCGCCGCTGCGGCTTATGCCGGGGTTCTGTTGCAGCAGGAAAACGTGGCGCTGCGCCAAAACAACTTGCGCCTGCTCCAAGAAGAACTGAAAGCCGCGCAGGATCGTTTCGACGTGGGTGAAGTGACCCGTACGGATGTGGCACTGGCTGAAAGCCGTGTTGCGGCGGCCCAAGCCAACCTGACCGATGCCCGGGGGGCATTGATTGATGCCAAGTCGGAATATGCCAACGCTGTTGGCAATGACCCCGGCGTTGTGTCTGAGCAGCCACAACTGCCGCAACGACCAGCCAGCGTCGAAACGGCGCGTCAGCTTGCGTTGCGTAATCACCCCGACATCCTGGCGGAACAGCACCGCGTCAAGGCGGCAGAAATAACGGTTCAGAGCACCTCAAAGGCGCTTGGTCCCAGTGTGAACCTGCAGGCGGACCTGTTCGTGTCGGAACGCTACAGCGGTTTGAACCGGTCGATCAATGACACCACGCTGACCATTGAAATGCAGCAGAACCTCTATGCGGGTGGGCGTCTGGCCGCCAACCTGCGCAAGAGCCGCGCGGCCGAGGACGCGGCGCGGGCGGTTCTGCTGACCGCGCAACGCGACGTGGCGCAGGATGTGAACGACGCCTATGTGCAGCTTGAGGTGGCACGAGCGAACCTCGTGTCCAGCCGCGAACAGATCCGGGCCGCACAGGTTGCCTTTGACGGCATCCGCGAAGAAGCGACCCTGGGCGCGCGGACGACGCTGGATGTATTGCAAGCCGAACAGAACCTTCTGGACGCCGAAACTGCACGGATCAGCGCCCGTGCTTCGGAAATCATTGCGGCCTTCACTCTGCTGCAATCGCAAGGGTTGTTGACGGCTGAGCGACTGGGACTGGCGGTCGAGATCTATGATCCGACCCTCTATTACAACTTGGTCAAAGACGCACCAGCGCAGCGCAGCAAGCAGAGCAAGGATCTGGACCGCGTACTGGAAGCGCTGGGAAAGAAATGACAATTTACGCTATCGGTTGTGTGAAAACAGGACCGGCGCTACACTGATCGCGAGGTGAGAGTGGTGGATACGTATGTCTGAACCCGTTTCGAATGCCGCGATCGAGGATGTCCTTGCCTCGATCCGCCGCTTGGTGAGCGATGATACCCGTCAGGATGAAGCGGCCGAACAGCCGGCTGAGGCAGATAAGCCGTCCAAGCTCGTGTTGACTCCGTCGTTTCGGGTTGCGCAACCTGATGGCGACAAAGTCGAGGAAGAACAGTCTGCAGAAAACGCCGGTGATAACGGCGGACCAGTGCAGGATCAGGACCTGTCAGAAGATGATCAAGCTTCGGCTGGTGATGAGGTCGTACCGGACTCTGCACACGTAAATGACGGGGTATTGCATGTCGAAAATGGGGACACCGTCGAGGACGATGAACCTTGGCGTGATCCTGACACCACACTGTTTCAGGCCGCAAAGGTTGAAATCCTGACGAACCCCGTACATGTGCCTGAACCGGACTTGAGTGAGGTCCAAGTGGTGGAGCCGCAGGTTTCTCCGGTGGAAGACCTTGTAGTTGAGCACGATGAACCCGAAACGGCCACTGGTGAAGATGAAACCCCGCTGAGCGAACGGATCGAGGCGCTTGAAGCAGTTATCGCACAGACGGAAGATCAATGGGAACCGGATGGGGATGTCGGCGACGCCTATGCCGGAACCCAGACCGAGACGCTTGTCTGGCAGGACCATGTCGAAAGAACCGTAGAAGATGTTGCAGATGATCCGGCAACAGAGGCCTCGGAAACAGACGAATCTCTGGACGTGTTGAGTTCGGACGAAACCTATTTGGACGAAGAGAGCCTGCGCGAACTGGTTGCCGACATCGTGCGGCAGGAATTGCAGGGTGCTTTGGGGGAACGTATTACCCGTAATGTTCGCAAACTTGTGCGCCGCGAGATCCACAGGGCGCTCGTGGCACAGGATCTTGACTAAAATAGATCCCTAAGTCGCCGCGCCAGCGGCGCGGCTGTCACTCTGATGGATCGGCAACTTGATCGGCAACGGGCTGCGCCAAGGATAGCAGCTGGTCCAAATCCAGATAACATTCCAGATGATCGGCCAACTGGTCCAGAACGGCATCAACTCCGTCTTCGTACAGCAGATCGCTTTCAAACCCCAGCTCCGCCAGAAACCGGGCCCGGAACGCGTCGGACGAAAACAATCCGTGCAGGTAAGCGCCTTTTACGCGACCCGAAGGGGAGGCAGCACCCTCGGGCCGGTCACCCACACGCAGCCAGGCCCGGTTGCAGTCAGGTCCCTGGGTTCGACCCATGTGGATCTCATAGCCGCTGAGGGGCACTGCATCGTCCATCAACTGCGCCTCGGTCAAGGTCACCTTCTTTTCCCCGGCCATGACAGTGTGCACATCCAAAAGGCCTAACCCGTCGACCTTGCCGGGACGGCCATCCACGCCATCCGGGTCGTCGATGGTTTTGCCCAGCATCTGATAGCCACCGCAAATACCCAAGACATGCCCGCCGCGGCGCACATGGGCGTGAATGTCCACGTCCCAACCCTGTGCCCGCAAAAAGGCCAGATCCCCGATCGTGGATTTGCTGCCGGGAATCAAGACCAGGGCGGCATCGCCCGGAAGTGCCCGCCCGGGCGGTACAATCTCAACCGTCACATCCGGTTCTGCAGACAAAGGGTCCAGATCGTCGAAGTTCGCCATCCGTTCCAATTGGGGCACAACGATCTTGCAGGCCCCCCCGGCATGGGAGGCAATGTCCATCATGTCTTCGGCCGGCAGCCGCCAGGCGTCGTTGAACCAGGGCACCACGCCCAGGCAAGGCCAGCCGGTACGCTTCACGATGTCGTCGCGACCGCCATCAAACAGGGTCAGATCCCCGCGAAACCGGTTGACGGCAAAACCCACGACCCGATCCAGATCCTGATCGTCCAACACGGCCTGAGTGCCGACGATCTGGGCGATCACCCCGCCTCGGTGAATATCGCCGACCAAGACGACAGGCACCTGCGCAGCGCAGGCAAACCCCATATTTGCGATATCACCCTTGCGCAGATTTGTTTCGGCCGGCGATCCGGCGCCTTCGATCAACACAAGATCCACATCCTGCGCCAGTCGGTGAAAGCTTTCCAGCGCGGCCTCCAGTAACCCGGTTTTGTCGCGCATGAAACTTCCTGCTTCCCGGGTGCCCCGCCGTTTGCCCTGAACGATCACCTGAGCACCGGTCTCGGTCTCAGGCTTCAACAGCACCGGGTTCATGTCTGTATGTGGCGCGCGCATCGCGGCCCGCGCCTGAAGCGCCTGCGCCCGGCCGATCTCTCCCCCCTCGGGGGTCACGGCGGCATTGTTCGACATGTTCTGCGGTTTGAACGGCGCAACGCTCAGCCCGCGCCGAACAAAAGCCCGTGCCAGCCCGGCCACCAAAAGCGATTTGCCGACATTGCTGCCGGTGCCCTGAATCATGATGGACCGCGCCATGTTTTCTCCCCTAAGCTTTGTTCCGACATGACCGATTTCCGGTAGCCATGAAAGACCCTAGTTGAACACACCTGCACATCTCTTACTCGGCGCCGCCCTGTTCGGGAATAAAGGCGACAGGACCGTCCTTTTGGCGGCTTGTGTCGGGGCGCTGCTGCCTGATCTGTCTCTCTATCTGATGGCGGGCTGGGCACTGCATGTGCAGCAGATCCCGACGCAGGTCGTCTTTGATGAGCTGTATTTTTCGACGGCTTGGCAAAACGTGTTTGCCATCGACAACTCCATCCCCCTCTGGCTTGCGGGACTGGTGCTGGCTCTCTTGTCTCGCAATCGTGCAGCCACCGCTTTTGCGTCAGCGGGCCTTCTGCATCTGGGGCTTGATCTGATTCTGCATGCTGGCGACGGGCGCCCGCATTTCTGGCCGGTGACGACCTGGGTGTTTCACAGCCCGGTCAGTTATTGGGATAGCCAGCATGGCGCGGGCTGGGTGGTTCCGATCGCTGCTGCTGCCTGTGTGCTGGCGGCTTTGCGGCTGTGGCCTGTGACGGGGTGGATGGGCCGGGCAGGGGTGATGTGCCTTCTGACGGCCGAGCTTTGGGTCGCGCGGCAATGGCTTTTGTTCTTCTAGCCTCTGCTTCTTTCTGGTCGAAAATACCTCGGGGTGAATGCGTCAAAGACGCAGAGGGGCAGAGCCCCTGTTCAACCGACTGCAACCAGGTTCCGGAATCAGAAAGGCGCGCCCCCCAGGACACGCCTTTCGACTGTAGACAATGCAGATATGGTCAGGCCGCTTCGGCCTGCTGAGCGGCATTGCGACGCTCGCTTTCTTCACGCGACAGCGCGACCGAGGTCCGCACTCCGCGGCCCACGAATTCCATCAGACCGCTCACAACCCGCTCATTGGGGTCGATCCCGGCACAGGACAACACTTCGCGCCCATCGCGCGACCGTGCCCAGCGGGCAATCTGCTCAGGACCATTGCCGTATTTCTTGTCATCGGCAATGGCATCGTCCAGCGCAGCCAGCACAACTGCTGCGAACAGCTTCCGAGCGCGGTTCCCCTGCTCGTTGTTAAAGGCAGTGCCGTCAACGAAATCTCTCATCTCGTCTTCCTTGTTTTTCTTGCTCTTGCAATTTCGGCGTGGCGCCTCTTATGACCGATCAAGACTGATTCGGGTACCCCATGTTTGCATGGCTCTTATGCGCAATTTGCATGGCTTTCTGCACCTGCAGCACGAGATATCGTTGTCTTGCCAGTCGGGCCACTGCCAGATATAGGGTCAGCAAGTCTTACATCAACTACCCGAGAGGGGAATTTGTCATGCCCAAGATCAACGGCAATGAAATCCGCCCCGGCAACGTGCTGGAGCACAATGACGGTCTTTGGGCCGCGGTCAAGGTCGATCATGTGAAGCCCGGAAAGGGCGGTGCCTTTGCTCAGGTCGAATTGCGCAACCTGCGCAACGGATCGAAATTGAACGAACGTTTCCGCAGCGCCGACAAGGTTGAACGCGTGCGCCTGGAGCAGAAAGACCAGCAATTTCTGTATGAAAACGATGGGATGCTGGTTTTCATGGATGCGGAAACCTATGAGCAGATCGAACTGCCGGCGGACTTGCTTGGGGATCGTCGCCCGTTCCTGCAGGACGGCATGACCATCGTGGTCGAGTTCTACGAGGCAGAAGCACTGAACGCCACGCTGCCGCAGAAGGTGACGTGTCAGATCGTTGAGACCGAACCGGTTGTCAAAGGTCAGACGGCTGCAAATTCGTTCAAGCCGGCGATCCTGGACAATGGGGTCAAGGTCATGGTGCCGCCATTTGTGGGCCAGGATGAGATGATCGTGGTCAACACAGAGACGATGGAATATTCCGAACGCGCCTGATTGGTGACGTAGCGTCGAATGACTGGGCCATCCATGCGACATGGGTGGCCCTTTTGTTTGGCGCGTATCAGCGGGGTGAATTCCGAACAGTATTTGGGGCGCTGGCGGCCAGCCGGGATCCAAAAACCTCCAGCAGAAGCTCGTATTTCACCCGGTTGGCGCTGACCTGTCTGTAGAAGGCAATCAGGAATGCGGTCGGTCCTTGAATGCGCCCCAAGCCGATCGTGGCCGCCACAACGGTACCTACGTCTGTACGACCCTGTAGAACCAGCCAGCCGCCCAACATCAATACCGCCACCGTACCGGCTCCGTTGATCGAGCTGATCAGAAACTTGGCTGATACTTTCCAGATGAACATGCGGCGGCGCGTGTTGAAAATACGATCAAAGCCATCTTCCGCTTCTTTTGACACGGTTTCGATTTGTGCTTCGGTCAGACGGTTGGTCGAGGCGCGCAGGACCCGAACCCGCTCGGCCACGAATTCGTTAACCTTGCGTTGCGACACCAGCACAATGACGATCTGCGGCACAATCATGGACAACGCGATGGCTCCCAGCCCCGGCTGGGTCGATGCGATGAATCCGATCACACTGATCAGGGTTCCGATCTGTACGACCGGTTCTGAAAAGGCACTGCCCGCGAATTTGCCCAATTCTTCGGCTTCAGCTGAGATTGCGGTCGTGAGAGTGCCGCGTTGGACTGCTTCCCCGTCTGCCTGGTGTTCCAGTGCTCCGGTCAGCAGGCGCAAGCGGATCATCCGGATGATGTCTTCGCCCAACGTACTGGCGCGATAGCCCATGACCCATTTCAACGTCAGGCTCAGAAGAATTACGGCCATCATGCCGCCGCCCAACCAGAACAACTCATCCTTTCCCAATGTGCCTTCGGTCAACAGGTTGACGATATCCTTCTGGAACTCCAAAGGGACTGCCGCCAGCGCGGCGATGGCTATTGAAAGAAAGATGAGAAGGATCTGACGCCGCCCGCTGACGCGCCAGATCGCTGCATAGAGTTGAAACACCGGGACGGTTCCCTTGTCTTGAGTTTATCCCAGATCGTGACGGTATTCCGGGGCAAACTCAATCCAATGGTTCAGTCGATCAACCGGACTGTTGCATCTCCGGCCTGCATGTCGCCGTGCGCCCGATCGAACCGCAGATAGGCAAGGGCACGCCCGCCGGATTGCGTGTAGAGTGTACCGACACTCTTCCCGTTTGCCGTGATTTCGCTGCCCACGGGGGCGTGACCTTCG
Source organism: Paracoccaceae bacterium (assembly GCA_014872875.1). Taxonomy (GTDB): domain Bacteria; phylum Pseudomonadota; class Alphaproteobacteria; order Rhodobacterales; family Rhodobacteraceae; genus Aliisedimentitalea. The sequence goes on along the minus strand of WKFI01000014.1, from coordinate 432,538 downwards.
ATCCCGACCGTTTTCAATCCTTTGCGCAGGGTGGTCTTGTGTTTCATCCGAGCCGTAACTTCCTGGCCGACATAGCAGCCCTTGCGGAAGTCCACGCCGTTCAACGTCTCGAAGTTGTTTTCCAGGATATAGCTGTCGGGGGTCAGTTCCACTCCGCTTTCGGGCACGCCATGGGACACACGAAGCGCGTCAAAATCGCTGTCGTCGCGGCCGGCTTCGGCGCCGTACAAACGCCAGCCCAATTCAGGGTGTCGCGGATCTGGCAGGGCGCCATCCGGAGCAACTCCGGTCCCAATCCGAACCGAAAGATCCGCGGTCTCGATTTGAACATCAGCGCGTAGCCGGTACATCGACAATCGTTTCATCACCCCATCGGCCAGGTCTTCGGAAATGTCCAACAGCACTGTGTCGCCGTCCGATTTCAAAAAGAAATCAGCCAAATACTTGCCCTGAGGCGTCAGCAAAGCAGCATAGACCAAGCCTTGGTCCAGCTTGTCTACGTCATTGGTCACCAGACCCTGCAGAAAGGTCCGTGTATCGGCGCCAGACAGGCGCAGGATGCGGCGCTGGGTCATGTCATGCCTCCGTCGCGGTGGTGTTCCTTCTGGTCCCTGATATAGGAAGAAGGCGCGAAAGGAACAGAGGAATTCGTCTCATGCCGGCCGAGATCTCCGTCGTGATCCCGACTCTGAATGCCGGGGCCGAGCTGCCCGGGTGTCTGGAAGCGCTGTTTGAGGGGCTTCAGGCGGGCTTGATCCGCGAGCTGATCCTGTCAGACGGTGGCTCTTGTGACCAGACCATAGCCATTGCCGAAAGCGCCGGTGCGCGAATTGTAGTCGGATCTGCTTCGCGCGGCGGTCAGCTTAGGCGCGGCTGTGAAAAGGCACGCGGGAATTGGTTGTTGATCCTACACGCTGACACCCGCCTGGAACCGGGATGGGCCGAGGAAGTGACCGAGCAAATCGAACGCCGTCCGAGCAGCCCCGCGCATTTCAGGCTGGCTTTCCGCGCCAAAGGAATCGCACCGGCTTGGGTCGCAGGCTGGGCCAATCTACGCTCCAGCCTGTTTTCATTGCCCTACGGCGATCAAGGGCTTCTCGTGCCAAGGCGTCTTTACGATGAGGCCGGTGGATACCCGGATCAGCCGCTGATGGAGGATGTGGCCCTGATCCGGGCACTCCCTCGTTGCCAGCGTCTGAACGCAAAGGCCAGAACCAGCTTTGCGCGCTATGAGCAGGCCGGGTGGATGCGTCGGGGCTGCCGAAACCTCTGGACGTTGATGCGATATTTTGGAGGGGCAGATCCAAACAGCTTGGCAGAACGTTATCGCAGATAGAGAGTTGCTGCTGTCCGCTGCAAATGCTCGGGGTGAACACGTTGGCGGCTTGCAGCAGTATTTCCACTCTCGACAGGGCTGGCTTCAATCGCAACGAAGTTGCCAATGCGCGTCCCGCAGCGCGAAGCGCTGCCGGGCCCAACGCTTGGAGGGCGCATTGCGCCTGACACAGGGGCGGGAGCGCCCGGCGAAACGGGGGCTCGCTCAGACGCCGAACACGCGCCGTGTCATGCGTCGGAACCAACTGGTTCGCGTCTCGATGCCTTCGATGCCAGCAGGAACCTGTGCGGCTACACCAACAGGGTCCACCAAGGTTTTACCGTCCTGAAACTGAAGACGATAGAGGTCCGCATAAATCCCGCCTCGTTCCAGGAGTTCATCATGTGTCCCTTGATCGACCACTTCACCGCGTTCCATCACAACGATCTTGTCGGCATTGCGTATCGTGGACAATCGATGTGCGATCACAATTGTGGTCCGTCCTCCGGACAATTCATCCAACGCCGCCTGAACCACTTGCTCTGATTGCGCGTCAAGCGCCGAGGTGGCTTCATCCAGCAACAGAACCGGCGTGTCCCGCAACAAGGCGCGCGCAATGACCACCCGCTGGCGTTGGCCTCCGGACAGGGCCGAACCGCGCGGGCCCACCACGGTGTCCAGACCATTGTCGAGCTTTGGAAGGAAGTCACTGACATGAGCCGCGTCCAGGACCTTCTGCAGATCCTCATCGCTGACATCGGTGCGGCCCAGCAGGATGTTCTCACGCAGCGTTTCGTCAAACAACAATGCTTCCTGCGTGACGACGGAATAAATGTTGCGCAAATCAGCCAGATCCATCGCGCCCACATCGATATCACCCACCTGCACGCGACCGGTTTGGGGATCCACTAGGCGAGTCAGCAGGTTGAATACCGTGGACTTGCCTGCGCCGGAGGCTCCGACTAGAGCCGTGGTTTTGCCCGCTTCCGCAGTCAGGTTCAGTCCGCGTAGTACCTCGGAATCACCATATTTCAGATGCACGTCCAGCAACTTGATTTCGGGTTGACCTTGGGGAGCGGCAACCGGATTTGCGGGGGACGTCAACAGGATCGGCGCGTCCAGCAACTCCTTGATCCGTTCCAGAGCAGCAGCGGCAATCTGCCAGGTGCCACTCAACGAAGCCAGACGACGCATCGGATCAAAGGCCAGACCGATCGCCGTAAAGAAGCTCATGAATTGCCCGACGGTTTTCTCGCCGGAAATGATTTCGGCCCCGCCATAGAGCAATACACCCATGAAGCCGAGACCGGCCATGATGTCGATCATCCCCGTGAGCGAGGCAGAACCCAGCGACACCCGTATCTCTGATCGCACAAATTGCTTCATGTGACCGCCAAATCGGCCGGTTTGATAGTCTTCGAGATTGTTCAGCTTGACCGGAACGATGCCGTGAAAAATCTCGTCCAAACGGGTGGCGAGGGTTGCTCCCAGATCTCTAGCGCTGGCTGCTTTCTTGCGGACATACTTCTGGGCTGCGGTTATCGGGATGGCCAGGATCGGCAATCCCATCAGCATGATCGCTGTCCAGGCCCAATCTACACTGACCGCCACACCCAGCAGAACGACCAGTGAGACCGCGTCCCGACCGGCTCCGGTAATGATGACCTGCCAGACCTGGTTGACCGCGGCGACATCTCCCTGAACACGTTGGATCAGGAAGCCCGGCGGATGGGTTTGATGGAATGCCGGATCTTGTCGCACAAGGCGCTTTAGAATGTCCATCCTCAGATGGCCGGCGGTTTCTTGCGAGATCCGGGAGAGCAGAACTTTCTGACCCACCCCGGCCAATCCCCGGACCGAGAAGATGATGAAGAACGCAAAGCTGACCCAGCCCAAGGCACCTGAATTGCCATTGACGAAAATCTCGTCGAACATGGGTTGCATCATGTAACTGACAGCCCCCACCATGCTGCCTTCCAGCAGCATGAAGCAGACGGCGATGGCCAATAGGCCGAGATGATGACGCAGGTAACCGCGCCAGATCCAACTCATCAGCCCGGCAGAGGACGCGTGCTTTTTGCTCATGTTGTCACGTCCTGTCGGGAAAGAATGCAGTGGGGCTGCGTCATGGTCTGGGCCTCGTAAATCATGCCCGGGCCATTTAAGCAGCTACGCACAAAGGCGCAAGCTCTGGTCAGGATCTTGTCGATCCAACTGGCCGGTACACTGCACGCATTGACCTGCGCCACACCTTCGTTAGTTTGACCCCCGTTTCGGGTAACATGTTGCAGTTCCCGGCTTATCTCCAGACTGCATGGACAGGAGGCAGGAAGATATGACTCAGAATAAGAGCACGTCCGGTCGTAGTTATCTTGCCATTCCGGGACCGTCGGTACTACCGGATGTGGTTTTGCAGGCCATGCAGCGGCCGTCGCCAAACATCTATGCGGGTGAATTGATCGAGATGACCCAAGGGTTGATCCCGGATCTCAAACGTGTGGCGCGAACGGAACACCACGCGACGATCTATATCGGCAATGGTCACGCCGCCTGGGAGGCCGCGCTGTCGAATACCGTTGCGCCCGGCGAAACCGTTTTGGTGCCTGCTTCGGGCATGTTCGCCTTTGGCTGGGGGGACATGGCTGCGGGGATCGGGGCCCAGGTACAGTATCTGGATTTCGGCAAGTCATCTGCCTGGGATCTGGAGCGGATTGCCGAAGCGCTGCATGCTGATACGCAGCATCGGATCAAGGCCGTGCTGGCCGTGCATGTGGACACAACCAGTTCGGTGCGCAACGACATTGCCGCGTTGCGCAAGCTTTTGGACGATCTGGACCATCCGGCGCTGATCCTTGCAGACTGCATCGCGTCAATGGGTTGCGATCGGTTCGAGATGGATGCCTGGGGCGTGGACGTCGCCGTAACGGCCAGCCAGAAGGGGCTGATGGTGCCGGCTGGTCTGGGCTTTGTTTTCTTCACCGACAAGGCAGATCAGGCCCGCAAGCGTTTGCCCAGGGTCAGCCGGTATTGGGATTGGGCGCCACGTGCGGATCCCGAGGTTTTTTATGAGTACTTCATGGGCACCGCTCCGACGCATCATCTGTACGGCTTGCGCGCTGCGCTGAACCTGATCCACGCGGAGAGCATGGAGCAGGTGTGGAGCCGTCATGCCCGTCTGGCGCGTGCGATCTGGGCGGCCTGTGAGCGTTGGTCCTGTTCAGGGGATCTTCGGTTGAACGTCGGGGATGCTTCAAACCGGTCCCACGCCGTCACGTCCCTGCAACTGGCTTCGCCGGATGGCACCCGTTTGCGGGAGTGGACCGAGCAGCATCTGGGTCTGACGCTGGGGATCGGGTTGGGTATGGCCGGGAACGACGACCCGGCGAAAGATGCTTATTTCCGCCTTGGACACATGGGCCATGTCAATGGTCAGATGATCCTTGCCATGCTCGGAGGAATTGAAACGGGCCTTCAGGCGCTGAACATCGATCACGGATCGGGCGCGTTGGAGGCCGCCGCGCGGGTACTGGCCAAGCCGTGAGGGTCGGCCTCTACTGATATCTCAATTCGAACCGGCTGATACCGTGGTTGATGCAGGCTGCAAGCAACAGAACTGGAATGAACCCGATCAGAACCCACAGCACAAAGAAGATCCACATAAGGTTGACACCCAGCATTGTTATGGCGGCAGCGGTATAATCGGGGGCTGCCGGTCGTTCGTGATCGTCCCGCATGAGCACTCCTCCTGTTGCCTAGGATAGCGCATCATGTGCAAAAGTCGCGTAAATCTCTTGCGAGCGTCAGGTGAGCGTGATGGCGCACGCATCCGTCAGCGCTTCTGGAAGAGCTTTCGCAAAAGCGTCCAGATCTTCGCGCGGGCCACAGCTGATCCGAATGCACCGATTCTGCGGCGCGGCAAACGGCATCCGGACAAAGATCCCACGCTTTACCAGCCCGTCCAGAACCGCCTTGGCAAAGACCCCGTCCCGGCCGCAATCGATGGCCACGAAGTTTGTGGCCGAGGGCAATGCGGTCAAACCGTTCTGGGTTGCTATTTCAGCAATCTTCTTTCGGGCCAGTTCGATCTCTGACCTGACATGAGACAACCAGTCCCCGTCCTGCAAGGCAGCCAGAGCTCCGGCCTGGGCGGCCCGGTTCATACCAAAATGATTGCGCACCTTGTTAAAGGCGGCGATCAGGTCAGGACACCCCAACGCATAGCCGACCCTTGCCCCGGCCATGCCATAAGCCTTTGAAAAGGTTCGAAACCGGATGACACGAGGGTCGTTCACGTCCACTGGGGCTGCGGTGCCTTCGGGGGCACATTCGATGTAAGCTTCGTCCAGCACAAACAGGCATCCATCGGGCAGCCCGTCCAGAGCTGCAACCAGATCAGTGCCCGAATGCCAACTGCCCATCGGATTGTCGGGATTGGCCAAATAGACCAGCTTTGCGTTCACCTCGGCGGCCTTGGCGAAAAGTGCCGCAGGATCTTCGTGATCGTCGGTGTAGGGGACCGTGTGCAACTCTCCTCCGAACCCGGCGACGTGATAGTTGAAAGTCGGATAGGCGCCAGCCGAGGTAACGACTCGATCCCCTTTCCCAATGATAAGCCGCACCAGATAGCCCAACAGGCCGTCGATGCCTTCACCGATCATGATGTTGTCCGGGGCCACGCCGTGATGTTTGGCCAGTGCATGCCTCAAATCATGACTTTCCGGGTCGCCATACATCCAGATCTCAGCCGCAGCCTTTTGCATGGCGGCAATGGCCTGCGGCGAGGGGCCAAAGATGTTTTCGTTCGCCCCGAGGCGTGCCGTGAAGACCGCGCCTTGGGCCCGTTCCTGAGCTTCGGGGCCGACAAAGGGCACGGTTGCAGGCAAGGACTGAGCCAGCGGGGTTAGACGGGGCGGGGTGAAATCAGATCGCGACATGCGCACCAAAAAAGCGCATGCGATGCCTGCTGACAAGCCCGCATGCGTCGATTGGCTCGCGGGGTCTTCAGAAGAAGATCAAATAGATCAGCCCGGCATAGAGACCGTACTGAAACAGGTAATAGACAGTCTGGTTCCATGCCTTGATCCGCTTGCCCAGGGCGCGAGCCTTGTAGATCCCAGCAAAAGCCTTGTTGACCGCGCCGACCTTGTCACCGGGGCGGTTCTTGGTGGCCGAGGCTGCCATGACCACATTGGAAAACACCGTATTGATCCAGTCGATCGGTGCGAACCAGACGGGACGTTTGATATCCAGAAACAGCACGATCCGGTTCTGGTCTGTCTCGTTCTCCGCGTAGTGAATATAGGTTTCGTCGAACATGACGACCTCACCATCGCGCCAGGAGTATTGGGTGCCATCCACATCGATGAAACACTTGTCGTCATTCGGCGTGTTCAGCCCCATGTGATAGCGCAACGATCCCGCAAACGGATCGCGGTGACGGACCAGACGTGCGCCCGGTGGCAGGGCGGTGAACATTGCACCTTTGATTGACGGTATCTGTTCGACCATTTGGGTGGTGATCGGACACAGCTCTTTGGCGGACCCCAACGACGCCCCGTACCATTTCAGATAGAAACGCGTCCAACCGGTCTTGAAGAACGAATTGAAGCCAATGTCGTCCAGATCATCCGAGGCCTTGATTGCACCCTGATTGTTCAGGTTCTGGGCTTCGTCACGGATCGTTTTCCAATTGTCCTGCAATGGTTTGAGCTCGGGGAACAGCTCAGGATCTACATAAGGCGTCGTAGGAACTTTGGAGAAGGCATAAAACAGGCAGTTCAGCGGAGCGAACACATTCGCGTGGTCGGTGATACGACGACGCCACAATTCGTGCCGCGCGGTGCCGCGGGTCTGTACGTAGATTGAGCAGACAACAAAAATGAGCAAAACGGTTAGACCCATGGATCGTAAACCTTTGTTCGTATTTGGGGATTTGGGAATCTGCGTGCTTGGAATAGCCGTCAGAGAGTCTTGGTGCAACGCGAGCGTACCAAAACTGTCATCACGCTTCTGCGATGAAGCAAAACTTCGCCAATCCTGATGCCCCGACGTTCCGGTAGAACCTGCGGTGACATGCGGGCAACATAGGCCCGACACAATGCCGGAGGACCAAATGGCGCGCGTTTCCGTCGAATACAAAGATCATATCGCACATGTCACTCTGACCCGGGGTGACAAGATGAATGCGTTGGATGATGCAATGGTCAAAGCGATCATCTCGGCGGGTCAGGAAGTTGCCGCTTCGGACGCCCGTGCTGTGGTGCTGTCTGGAGAAGGGAAAAGCTTCTGCGCAGGGCTGGACCTGATGAGCTTTGCACAGATGGGGCAAGTCGATCCTGAAGCCTGGCTGATGGAACGCTCTCATGTGGACGCCAACGAAATGCAGGAGGTCTCGATGATTTGGCGCCGTGTGCCGGTGCCGGTTATCGCGGTTCTGCATGGAGCCTGTTACGGAGGGGGGCTGCAATTGGCGTTGGGGGCAGATATCCGCATTGCCGCACCGGACACCAAGCTTGCGGTTATGGAGATGAAATGGGGCATCGTTCCGGATATGGGCGGCATGGTTCTGTTGCCGAAACTTCTGCGTTCGGACGTTCTGAGACAATTGACCTATACGGCGCGGCCCGTGTCGGCTCAGCAGGCAGAACGCTGGGGGCTGGTGACGCAACTGGCCGAAGATCCTCTTGCAGTGGCCCAGGATCTGGCAAGCGAGATTGCAAGCAAGGGTCCTAATGCCATCCGTGCCGCCAAACGCCTGATCGAATTTGCTGAAGCCGGTACCGACCGCGCCGAAGTGTTGTTGCAGGAAAGTGCAGAACAGGTCGCCCTGATCGGAAAACCTGAGCAGATGGAGGTTATCGCGGCCCAGATGCAGGGGCGCAAACCTGTATTCAAATAACTTGGTCCGCATCTGACTTGCGATTGGGCAGGTGAAATTGCGACGGAGCCAGTGAAACGGTTTTGCCGGGACAACGCGTTCGGGCAAAAAAGACGTGATGGTGTCGGATTCGGAACGGATCGCAGACGCTGGGCTTGTTGCAATGTGCCAAGCAATGGAACTGTTCACGGAAGGGGTCGCGGGATGTCGCAACGCTTGGCTTATGTCAATGGAGTTCTGGTTCCAGAAACCGAAGCGTCCGTTTCGATACGTGATCTTGGCCTTGTCTACGGGGACAGCGTTTTTGACACGGCCCGTACCTTTGCCGGTAAGCTCTTCAAGCTCGAGGAACATATTGATCGCCTCTACCAAAGCCTCGCCTATGCGCGCATTGATGCAGGTTTGTCACCTGCCGAGATGACGGAAGCGACCCTCGAGCTGGTTGCCGCGAACCTGCCGGTGTTGCGGCCAGGCGAGGACTATTGGGTCACGATCCGAGTGACCGGCGGGGTTCAGAATTTTGACGGGGAAACCGACCGCAACACCGGTGCTACAGTGGTGATTGATTGCATCCCGATCCCCCTGCGCGCGCGGGCGCCGTTTTTCAAACAAGGAATTGCAGCCCGGTTGACGGACCGACGCAGAATTGCGCCGCAGGCGATCAACCCCAATACAAAAACCAACAATTACCTCAACATGATCCTGGCGCAAAAGGAGATCTCGGCCAGTTTCCCGGGCGCATGGGCTTTGATGCCGGATGCCAATGGCAATATCGCAGAAGGCGCCGGATGCAATTTCTTTGTCGTGCAGGACGACGTTGTCCTGACGCCTACCACCGAATTCGTTCTGGCAGGGGTCAGCCGGCAAGTGGTGATCGACATCTGTGCAACGCTGGGCATTCCCCTGCGTGAACAGGATGTGCCGGTCGAACTTGCCTTGGCTGCCCAGGAAGCCTTCTTTACGTCTACAAGCTTGTGCGCCTGTCCGGTGGCATTCTTGGATGGCCAGACATATCCCGGTGGTGTTCCGGGACCGGTGACCCAACGTATCATGAATGGTTTTGCCGAGGAGGTCGGGATGGATTTTGTCGGGCAGTATCTGAACTTTTTGTCCGATGGTCCGCCCAGCACCGGTCTGTAATTGAACAATGCAAAAAAGCAGCGCCCCCGCAGGGGCCTGCGGGGGCGGTTTGAAATCTAAAAATTGGGGTGTTCCCGAACGAGTCAGCTGCAATGGCCGCGACGCATTGGGAACACTCTGATCACAGCGATGCCTGGTAGATCTTGTCGATATTCGACCCCAGAGCGCCGTTGTATTCTTCATCGCTCATCGCGACGTTCAAACCCTCGGTCAAGGCGCGGCTGAAAGAGGCGATCATCTTGGCATTTTGGGCCAGCTTTTCACATGCTTCATCGGTCGAGTAGCCCCCCGAGAGTGCGACGACACGTACAACATTGGCGTGGTCCGCCAATTCGTCATAGAGGCCTGCCTGGCTCGGGATTGTTAGTTTCAATGCAACCTTGCTGTCGGCGGGCAGGGCGTTCAACTGTTCGAGGATTTCGGTCTTCAGGATGTCTTCTGCTTCGGCTTTGGTGGCAGAATGAATGTCCACTTCGGGCTCGATGATCGGCACCAGACCTGCGGCGACGATCTGTTTGCCCACTTCGAACTGCTGGGCAACCACGGCTTTGATACCTTCTGCGTTGGCTTCCTTGACAACCGAACGCATCTTCGTACCGAAAATGCCTGCCTCACCTGCACGCGCCAAGAGCGCGTCCAACTCGGGCATGGGTTTCATCACCTGAACACCGTTCTCTTCGTCGGCCAGACCCTTGTCCACTTTCAGGAACGGCACAACGCCACAGGTTTCCCACAGATAGGTCGCAGTCGGTGTGCCTTCGATTGCACCATCCATTGTCTTTTCGAAAAGGATCGCGCCAAGGATCTTGTCGCTGCCAAAGCTGTCGGCAGTGATGATACGGGTGCGCATCTTGTGGATTTCGGCAAACATCTCGTCATCGCCGGAATAAGCGTCTTCCATCACGCCATACAGGCTCAGGGCCTTGGGGGTGGAACCGCCCGACTGGTCCAGCGCGGCGATGAAGCCTTTGCCCGATGCGATGCGGTCGAACTGTGCCTGAAAATTGGAAGCGTCTTTGGCCATAATGCGTCACTCTCCGAAGAATTGGGTGTCTTGGGCTGTCTATACCTTGGAATGCCAGGGAAACAACATTCGGTTGCGCTAACGAAAGAAGGATTTCCGTGCATCCCGCGCCATGTTGTAGCGCATTTCCAGATCAGCGACCCGGCTTTGCGCGGTTTTGCGCCGTTCGGGGTCGGTGAGCTGCGCCAATTCGGCGCGGGCAGCATCCAGCTTTTCCTTCAACGCGAACTCTTCCGGCTTTACGCCTGCTTGCGCCATGATACGCATGCCGGCCGCCATGCCCGGGTCTACCAGCTGTTCTTCGGGACGCGGGGGCAGGGGTTTGCCCTCACCCTCAAGTCCTTCCAACTCGCCGCGTGACTTGGCCTTGTGGATCTGGCGTTCAATCAATTCGCGAAACGCACGCATATTGGTCCCCCGTGGATGTGGGGGCGCTGCCCCCGTCGCGCGGTGCGCGCCTCCCCCGGAGTTTCTTAGCAAAGTGAAGGACGGAGCCGCACCAGAAAAAACCCCGCCCGTATCAAGGGGCGGGGTTATCGATCAGGTTAGGCGATTTCGGCCAAGCGGGCCAGGGCTTCGTCAATCCGGGCCTCTTCCTCTTCGCGCGCGGCGAGATTGGCCTTGGCTTCCTCCACCACCTCTTCGGGGGCGGAGGCCACGAATTTCGGATTGTTCAGCCGCCCGCGCAATCCGCCAAGCTCCTTGGCCAGTTTGCCCTTGGCTTTTTCAAGCCGCGCCTTTTCTTCGCCAACGTCGATAATGTCCGCCAAGGGCAGACCAAAGGCAGCGCCAGGGGCCGAGATCGAGATCGTACCCTTTGGAACCTCATCGACCTTGGTCAGGCTGTCAATCCGCGCCAGACGTTTGATCAGCGCCTCATTCGCGTCCCAGGCGGCTTGGCCATGGGCGTCGATTTCACTGACCAGCATCGGGACATAAAGCCCTGCCGGAACCCGCATCTGCGATCGGGCCGAGCGGGTGTTTTCAATGACCGAAATCACCCAGGTCATTTCCCGATCCGCGTCCGCATCGATCAGGTCCGCGCCGTATTCCGGCCAGTCCGCATGCACCAGCATTTTCGACCGGGTGGCGGTCAGCCCCCACAGCTCTTCGGTGATGAAGGGCATGATCGGGTGCAGCAGGACCAGGCACTGATCCATGACCCAGCGCATGGTGGCGCGGGTTTCGGCCTGTGCTTCGGCGTCATCGCCCTGCAGCAAAGGTTTCGAAAGTTCCACATACCAGTCGCAGACCTTGCCCCAAACAAAAGCATAGAGCCCGTTTGCCGCGTCATTGAAGCGGTAGCTTTCCAGCGCTGCATCGACCTCCGCCCGGACACGGGCGGTTTCTCCGATGATCCAGCGGTTTACGGCGGCCTTGGGCTTCAGGTCCTGCGCGGCAAGTTGCGGCACCGCGTCGGTGAAGACCTCGTTCATCTCGGCAAAGCGGATAGCGTTCCACAGCTTGGTGCCGAAATTGCGGTAACCGGTGATGCGTTCCTTGCTGAGTTTCAGCACGCCGCCAATCGCCGCCATCGAAGCGTTGGTGAACCGCAGCGCGTCGGCGCCGAACTCGTCCACGATTTCGAGCGGGTCGATGACGTTGCCGGTGGTCTTGGACATCTTCTTGCCCTTCTCGTCGCGCACCAGCTGGTGCAAGTAGACGGTGTGGAACGGGATGTTGTCGACCACGGCCAGCTGCATCATCATCATCCGGGCCACCCAGAAGAACAGGATGTCGAAACCGGTGATCAGAACGTCCGTAGGGAAATAGCGTTCCAGTTCCTCGGTCTGCTCGGGCCAACCCAGCGTGCCAATGGGCCACAGGCCGGAGGAGAACCAGGTGTCGAGGACATCGGGGTCACGCCAAACCGGGTAAACCAGCTTGGTCGGGTCCTGTTCAATCGCGTACTGGGCGAGGCTTTCAGCGAACTTATGAATTGCGTCGTGCTTGTCTTCGACTTCGATGACGGACGCATGGCTTAGCGGGCTGGGGATATTGGCGTTGTCGTCAAAGAACTTCTCGATGACATCTTCAAAGCTCGCGGCGCATTCCATGACACTGCCACGATGCAGCATACCGCCTTTATTCAAAAGCCGCCCAAGTTCAACCAGATCCAGCTCGCCGTTGTTTTCGTCGTCTTTGAAATCCTCGGCAGACAGATCCAGACCATACCAGACCGGGATCTGGTGCCCCCACCACAATTGGCGCGAGATGCACCAGGGCTCGATGTTTTCCAGCCAGTGGTAATAGGTCTTCTCGCCGCTTTCCGGGATGATCTTGACCGTGCCGTCCTTCACGGCGTCCAGCGCCGGGCCGACGACCTTGGCGGCGTCGACGAACCACTGGTCGGTGAACATCGGCTCGATCACGACTTTGGAGCGATCACCAAAGGGCTGCATGATCGGCTTGGCTTCGACAAGCGGGACCAGCATGTCGGCACCTTCTGCGTCGGGCTTCAGCGCTACAGATCCAAGTCGAGGATCATCGGCGCGGGTCGTCACGGCGAGACCATCCGAGGTGATTTCTTCGACGACTTTGGCGCGCGCCTCGAACCGGTCCAAGCCACGCAGGTGGTCAGGGATCAGATTGATGGCGTCGATTTCGTTTTCGGTGAAGGCTTTGCCGCGTGCATAGTCCTGCGCTTTGCCCGCCTCTTCGGCGTAGGGCGCGCCATCGGCTCGCATGGCACCTTTTGTGTCCATCAGGCGGTACATCGGGATGCCGCCGCGTTTGGCCACCATATTGTCGTTGAAGTCATGCGCACCGGTGATCTTCACTGCACCCGATCCGAAATCAGGGTCCGGATACTCATCCGTGATGATCGGGATCTGGCGGCGATGTTCTTTCGGTCCTACGGGGATTTCACACAGCTGACCGACAATGGGCGCATAGCGTTCGTCCGACGGGTGAACCGCAACAGCGCCATCACCCAGCATGGTTTCAGGCCGCGTCGTGGCGATGGAGATATAGTCGCGTTCCTCTTCGAGGATGACATTGCCGTCCTCGTCCTTCTGGACATACGTATACGTGGCGCCATTCGCGAGCGGATATTTGAAGTGCCACATGTGGCCTGCGACTTCGATATTCTCAACTTCAAGGTCAGAAATTGCTGTCTCGAAATGCGGATCCCAGTTGACCAGACGCTTGCCGCGGTAGATCAGGCCTTTGTTGTACATCTCAACGAAGACCTTGATCACGGCATCGTGGAAGTTGGCCGAGTTTTCGTGACCCGTACGCGGATCACCTGCCGCCCCCGCCATCGTAAAGGCGTTGCGCGACCAGTCACAGCTACTGCCGAGGCGTTTCAGCTGCTCGATGATCGTGCCGCCGTATTCGCCTTTCCATTCCCAGACCTTCTCCAAGAACTTCTCACGCCCCAGTTCCTGGCGTCCGGGTTGCTGAGTGTTCGCCAGCATCTTTTCGACCTGCATCTGGGTCGCAATGCCCGCATGGTCCTGACCAGGTTGCCATAGAGTATCAAAGCCACGCATCCGGTGCCAACGGATCAGAATGTCCTGCAAGGTGTTGTTGAACGCGTGTCCCACATGCAGCGCACCTGTCACGTTGGGCGGTGGGATCATGATCGTGAAGCTTTCGGAGCGCGACTTGTTGGCGCCAGCCTTGAAAGCACCCGCGTTTTCCCAAGCTTCATAGATGCGGGCCTCGGCTTCGGCCGCGTTGAACGTCTTTTCCATCGCCATGCGTCTTGATCCCTTGTGATATTGCCGGATCAATTACCCAATGCGAGGCCGAAGGGAAAGGTGGTTGGCGGATTTCTTTCCTGACCAACGGTAGTTTGGAAGGCAGATGTCGCGCCGCGGGTATTTTTGACCAGAAAGAAGCAGGAGCGAAGCGCCCCAACCAGCGGTCGTCCGTCCTCGAAACCGGGATAATCATACCGCGAGCCGGGGCAGCTTCTTCCTGGTACGGTCATCGGCTCCTCAGCCTGTACCGCAAAACCAGGTTGTTCTGATTCCGGTTAACAAACCCTTGCAGCTTCTTTCTGGTCTTAAATACCTGAAGCCGCGCCGCAGGCGCTCAAACCTGTGCGCGCATCGCGCGCTCCATTTGGTCAGAGTTTGTCCAGCGCTTCGTGCAATTTCTCCAACTCACCGTCGCGCATCGAAATGGACTGTGCAGGATAGGGGAACGCCTTGGCGCGTACTTCTGAATGAAAGCTCTGCAGGGCGGCAACGCGCTCTTCGTATATTTGTTTGTGCAGTCGCCCCAGATTTCCAAAAGCGTATGCGTGGCGCGGCGGGTCGTCGGCCTCGCCGCAGATATCGGCCATGAACAGAAAGATCACATCGCCCGCATTGCCCGATCCCAACGAGATGGTGACGATGGAAGTGCGGGAGTTCAGCAGGCGCAAAGTTTCTTCCGCCACGCATTCGATTTCGCAGGCAAAGGCACCGGCGTTTTCATACCTCTTGAATGTCTCGTAGATTTGCATCGCTTCGTCTGCGGTGCGGCCAAAGGCGCGCAGCCCTCCGGCCCAGTGGCTGAGCGAGGGGACAAGGCCCATATGCACCTGCACCGGGATGCCTTCACGGGCCAGCATTTCGACCACGTCACAGGAGCGGTTGGTGAAATACATGTCAGCGCCGCGCTCCATGCAATCGATGGCATGGCGCATGATTTCGTCCTTGGTGGCGAACTGGCCCCAGTTCATCGCGGTACCTGCGAATTGGGTAGGCGCGATGTCGCGCGCCATGTCCAGATGCACATCCCACAGGGTCAGCAGATCAATTCCGGCTTCGACACAGGCAAGGATTTCTGCCTCGTTCGCCGGGTTGCACATGGTCAGACGCTCCCCGGAGGTCTTCAGGTTGATCAGATCCCGGACGGTGTAGTTGCGTTGTGCCGGGCGGCGGCCAAAGGTGTAGATGTTTTTCATTGTCTTGGTCCTTTTCAGCAAGATTAACGAGCTTATTCCGCGGCCCAGATCTTGCGGCGGCGTTCCTTTACCATCTCGTTGCCCTCGTCGGTGCCGTCATGGAAGGTGTTGAACCACTCATCCCAGGGGGTCTCCCACGTTCCGTAGTTGCAGTCGAAAAACTTGTGATGCAGCTGGTGAAAGAAGTCGCCCAGCTGAAACCTGCCTGACTTGCCAATTTTGATGTTTTCAAACCCGGCATGCGACGTCGGTGCCCCGATACCGTGGTGGAACAACAAGAAAATTGCATGCACCGGGTGCGAGGGCAGCAGGAAAAAGATCATCGTATCGAACATCAGGAAAAAGCTTTCGACCGGGTGCATCGCCAGCCCGGACCACGGGCCGGTGTTGATGTTGCGGTGATGCCAGGCATGAACCTTGGTATAAAGCACGCCCACGTGCAGCAGCCGGTGCAGCCAGTAGAAATGAAAGCCTGCCCAGACCGGGATCAGCAGCGTGACGGTAATGAACCAGACCGAATTGCTGTCCAGACTGATCATGGTGACCCAGCCATTGGCATAGGCGTAAAGGATGAAACACTCCCAGAAGGTCCAAAAGGTCAACGCCGGCCCAAGCGTCCAGAACATGTTGTCCCAGACCTGGTTCTTGAAGGTAAAGACCTTGGCGCCTTTCATCATCGGTCGCATGTCATAGCGATATTCATCCTGCTGGGTACGGAACCTCCACAGCAGAAGGTGCAGACCTCCGGCAATGACGATCAGAATACAGAAATTGCGGAACCAGATTTCAAAGACCCAGTCCAGGCTAAGTGTCTGAATGCGGTCCAGAGACGGTGTCAGGTAGGTCCACGTGATGATCGCGAACACCAGCATCAGCGAGCGCTGCGCGATCGGGTTCCAGCTGCGCAGCAGGTAGCGCAGCGAGGCCAGCGGCTTCATTGGCCAATCCCAATAGGGAGAGGTCTGGATCGGTAGAGCCGGAGTATAGTTCCAGATCTTGCGTTTGGGGCGAGGGGCGTTAGCCTGGTCGGTCATTGTTCGAAGGTCTCGACTTTTGGGCCGCTGTAGCGGTCGTTTTTTGTTCTGGCTGGGGCAAAGATCAGTTTTCGGCTTGGTAGAGCGGTACCGAACTGTTGGCGTTTTCGGCCAATGCCTTGCTTTGATCTGCGCGGATGCGTTCGTGAAGCTCCAGTGCCGATGGCGCAAACAGGTCGGTGGGTGGTTCGATATGTATGAACCCGCCGGACAGGTCCTGACCGCGGGCTGGCATGGCATAGTCGCGATCGGCGACCTGTTGGCGCGCGTTGGGATTGAGATAGCGGATCGCCAATCCGATCCGGCGGTCTTCCGAGACATTTGGGCCGGACCCATGGATTGTCAGCCCGTGATGCAGGGACATCTGGCCGGGACGCAGCTCGATATGGGTTTTGTCCGCGTCGGCAACCTCGACCGCGATCTCCTGACCGCGAGACAGGAGATTGTTGGCCGAAAACGTGTCGTTATGCGGCAGGATCGGGTTCTTGTGGCTGCCCTGAACGAAATCCATGCACCCGCTTTCCACCGTTGCAGGGGACAGCGCCAGCCAGGCCGTGACTTGGTCCGGGGTTTCGCCCAATCCCCAGTAAGTCAGGTCCTGGTGCATCCCGACAACATGGGTGGTGTGGGCCTCCTTGACAAAGAATTCTGCTGACCAGATCAGAAGGTCTGGTCCCAGAACATCTTCGACCACGTCCAGAATGCGCGGGTCGCTGGCAATACGCGCGGCAAGTGGCATGACCACATGCGCATTCACGCGCTTATAAAGGTTCAGTGGCTTGGGCAGGTCGGCATTGCGCCACTCGGCTTCGATCTGTTCCAGCTCGGTTCTCAAGCCCAGGGTTTCGTCTTCCGACATGATCTGCACGGGGAACAGGAAACCGTCCTCCCAGTATTGGGTCTTGTGGCTGTCCGACAAATGTCCATCGATCAGTGGCAAGGGGGATGTCATCGCACACTCCATCCGTTTTGGCTGCTGAAAAGCCTAGCGGACACTTGGCAAAACCCAGCACGGTAAGTCTTGCCGGTCAGGGTAAGTTCAGCTTAGCCTGCGTCGTATGAGTACCAGAATTCCCTCCCTCAATTGGCTGCGCGTGTTCGAGGCAGCGGCGCGAACCGAGAGCTTTGCCCGCGCGGCTACGCAGTTGAACATGTCAGCGGCAGCGGTCAGCCAGCAAGTCAAGGCGCTGGAAACCCAACTGGGCACGCCGCTGTTTCACCGACACGCTCACGCGGTCACCTTGACCGAGGCGGGACGGGCCTATTTGCCATCAGTTCAGCAATCGCTTCTGATGTTGGAAACGGCGACCACAGGGCTTTTTGGTCAAAGCCGGGAGCAGCGCCTGTTTGTGCAGTCGGTTCTGCTTTTTGCTCATGGGGTGCTGGCCGGTGGGTTGCCCGGATTTCAAGCGGCATTTCCCAACATCAATCTGGCGCTCAGCACCGGCAACATGGTGGCCGATTTTGCCAATCAATTCACGGATGTGCAGGTTGTGTTCGGCAACCCGTCACTGTTCGGAACCGAAGGTGATTTGTTGATTGGTGAAACACTCTATCCCATGGCGCGGCCGGACATTGCAGCCCGGATCAGAGACAGTCAGGATCTGTTCGATCACACCCTGATCGAGGTTTCGACCCATCGCGCCAGCTGGCCACATCTGTTCCAGGAACTGAGGCTGTCCCACGCGGGGGCACGGTACTTCTTTGCCGACAACTCCCTGATGGCGGCCGAGCTGGCGCGGCAAGGGGTGGGGATCGCGTTGGCCCGAGCTCCGGCCAGCGACGCGGCAATGCAAGCAGCCGGATTGGTGCCGTGCTTGCCCGACCTGACGGCGCCGGGGCAGGAGGCCTATCACCTGATCTACCCCGACAAGACCAGCCTGCGGCCCGCAGCGCGGACTTTTCGCGATTGGTTGCTTGATCATGTCCGTTCGCTGCGCGCAGAGCCGGCCATTGGTCACTGAAGCTGCAGGATATCCGGAACACACAGCTTGCGTTCATCCGGCATCTTTGATGCACCATCCGTGCGTTTCAGACGTTTCGGACCGTCCTTGACCTTGATGTCCGGCTTTTTCAATGGACCCTGTGCAGTGAAGGGCCAAGGGCTGCGCGACAGGGGTTTGCCGATCTTGCGCGGCTGGCCCACGACGTTGATCGTGTTCCCATTCAGATCCACATCGCCATAAACGACAACCTGAACCTTGTCGGTCTCCACCGTGGTTTGTTTGGTGCTGATCGTACCGTTGGACAGGGCAAACGGCGCGTTTACACAAACGATTGGCGCGGTCGGTCCTTTGTGTTTGGAGAACAGCCAAGGGATGACGCCCAGCCCGGCCAGGTCCAACAGCTGAGTATCGATGCTGCCATTGCGCATTGATATGGTCGCCGCCCCAGACATCGACGACAGGAAATCACGAGCCGAGCTGTGGTGGCCGCTCACGTCGAAATTTGCATACAGTACGCCGCTGGCGCCTTTCTTGAACTTCAGCGCATGCATGATATTGCCGAAGTCCCAACCGCCCGTCGAGCCCGAGACTTGGATGACATCCGGGCTTTCCTCCAGATCTACGACGCCCGTCACATCGAAATTGCCGCCGCCATATTCGAACTTCAACGGTCCCAGCTGAGCCTTTTCATCCCTCAGCACGACCTGGCTGGTCATGCTCGTTTCGCCCTTTTCGCCTTCGATCTTGCGCAGGTCGATGCCGATCTCCAGATCCATGCCCGACAGCAGCAGCGCCTGACCGATCGGTCGTAGCGTGACATCCTTCAGAGGACGCTCGCCGTCCTCGTCGGGGGTCTCGGGCGGGGTTCCGCGGGCTTCGGTTTCCATTTTGCCCAGACGGCCCAGCTGAATGGCCGCATTGGTGATGTCCCGCAAGTGCTCCATCCGGATCAGGTCGCTTTCGACCTGCCCGCGCACGGTGGGGTGGTCTTCTTCGATGTCCAGATCCAAAGTCATGAGCATCTCAGACACGTCCACGGTAACGCTGGCTGAGGCGTCCCAGTCCAGCCCGCTATTCGCAACGCTGGTTTTCAGCTCGACCGGCCCGGTTTCAACGGGCTCCAGGTTCATGGCGGTGAGAAGCTCGGCACCGGACGGCACATCGGCGGCAATGTCCAGATTGACATCACTGAACGTGAGGGCATTTCCAACAGAGCCCGTGACGGTCAAATGCCAAAGATCGGTGTCCCGCGAATTGGCTTCCAGGCCGGTAAGCGCCAGTTCCTGTGCCGACCCAGTCAACTGGAACCCGCCCGAGACATGCCCAAGCTCGGTCTTGCCCTGTAACAGCTCGGGCGCGATCAGCGATCCGGCCGACAATTCGATATCGGCATCGACCGCGATATCCTTGAGCTCCAGCGCGTTGGAAACCGAACCATCGAGGATCAGGAACGGCGCTTCGGGCGGGCCGATCCGCAGCACCAGTTCGCCCAGTTTCAGGTTACCTTCGGGCGTACGTGAAATACCCGAGACCGAAATTGGTGGTTCTCCTTCGCCTTCGGTTTCCAACACAAATCCATTGGTGGCGATAACCATGGTGCGTTGTGGAATGCCATTGGGTTGCGCAATCAGGCCCATGTCCACCTCGGTCAGCTTCAGATCGCGGCGCGAGTTGGTTGCGGGCGGCATGTTGTCAGGCGGGTAAAGACGGATCTTGGTGTCGATGCTGACATCCGTGGGGTCTCCCAACTGACCGACATCCCCGGTGACCTCAACGCTTTGGCCGCTGTCCAGATTGGCCACAACACTCAGATCCTCGATGCGTTGCGATCCTTCTGCGCTGGTGAAGGTCGCGCTAATCTGACCGGTTCCCTCCAGCACGCGATTGAGTTTGAGCACGTCCAGCAGCTGCCCCAATGCGGAAATGTCGATATTGAGTTGCGCCGTTAGTCCCTGGTCATCCGCTTCGCCGTCCACAGACAGCGAAATTCCGTCGAAATCCATGGAAACATCAAAAGGTTCCCCGGCAAGTGCCTGACCTTTCAATGTCATGTCCTGACCGTTGACTGCACCCTGCGCCGTCAAGGTGATCGGCGCCGTGGTATCGGCCTGGCCAAGATCCAACTGTTCCAGAGCCACCGTCATGTCCAACCCGTTGCGTGCATCCTGATAGAGAAGCGTTGCGTTGGTGAAAGAGACGGTGTGACCGGCCAGTATCTGGGACGGGTGAAGTGAATTGTTCCGGTCAGGTTGTTTCTGGCGTGCAACCGGGGGCATTGATCCGGCGGTCCACGACGTTTTCCCATCGGCCTCGACAATCATGGCAATGTCCGCGCCATCAACCCGGATATTGCCCAGATCGACCTTACCCTTCAGAAGATCGCGCAGGGAGATATCGAACTCCAACCGGTGGATGCTTGCCAGGTCGGTTTGCGGCATTGCCGGGCTGGGCAGGATCAGGTCTTCGGTTGTCACATGGGTGACCCCACCAAAAGACACACTGACGCCGCCTTGGATTTCGACTTGCTGGCCCAGTTGATCCGTCAGCATCCGTGCGACCAGATTTCCGCGCGGCTGCGCCAGCAGGGACGACGACAACAACAGCCATCCCCCGATCACGACAACCCCGATCACAGCAATCAGAGCGATGCCGATCCTTTTGATCCAAACGTTCATTCAATCCACCACATCAAAAACCAATTTGTACTGAGTGTAGGAAGTCCGGACGCGCGCATCCAGCATCTATCGCCCTGCAACGCAAAGTCATTTGCCGCAGGCTTGGATTGGGATGCCTGTCCGGGTGGACTCGGCGGCGCGACAGGTTACCTTCGCCGCAAGTCATTTTCCAACGGAGCGCGCCATGGACAAGTTCGGCAAAAGCCAGCCCGTCACCCGGGTCGAGGATACAAGGTTTCTGACCGGTCAGGGACGATATCTTGAGGATGCCGCACCAGAGGGTGTATTACATGCCTTTGTTTTGCGCAGTCCCGTGGCGCATGGGGTGATTACTGCCTTGGAGTTGGACGAGGCCCGCGCAGCCGACGGCGTGCATTTGATCCTGACTTTGGAAGACCTGGAAAAGGCCGGTCTGAGCGTCGGCATGAGCGGCACCACCATGAAGAACCGGGACGGCAGCCAAGGGGCTGCACCCGAACGCCCCATTTTGGCGCGAACGCGCGTGCGATTTGTGGGCGAACCGATTGCCGTGATCATTGCCGATACGTTGAACCAGGCGCGGGATGCGGCGGAACTGATCTGGCTGGACATCGATGACTTGCCGGTGAAACTGGACGTTTTTTCGGGCGGAGAGCCGTTGCACCCCGAGGCCCCTGTAAACGTCGCCTTTGACTGGGGGCTGGGGGACGAATCCGCAACTCAGGCCGCGTTCGACGCGGCGGCCCATACCGTCGCATTGGAGGTCGGCGACAATCGGATCATCGTCAACTCGATGGAGCCGCGCGGCTGTTTCGCCGACTGGGACGGAACGCGCCTGCATTTTACTTACGGTGGGCAAGGTGTCTGGGGGATGAAAGCACAGCTTAAGGAAAAGCTGGGGCTGGAAGATGAACAGCTGCACGTGATGACCCCAGATGTGGGTGGTGGGTTCGGCATGAAGGCCATGCCTTACCCCGAATATTTCTGCGTCGCCCAGGCCTCGCGGCACCTGGCGCGCCCAGTGCGCTGGATTTCGGACCGGAGCGAGGCGATGTTGAGCGACAATGCCGGGCGCGATCTGGTGTCGTTGGCGGAGCTGGCCTTTGACGAGGATCTGAAGATCACCGCTTATCGCGTGAGCACCCGTGCCAATTTGGGGGCCTATAATTCCCATTTTGCTCAGGCCATCCAGACGCAGCTGTTCAGCCGGGTTTTGACCGGGGTGTATGACATCCAGACCACCTGGTTGCAGGTGGAAGGGATATATACCAACACAACACAGGTGGACGCTTACCGCGGCGCTGGGCGGCCCGAGGCGATCTACGTTCTGGAACGTGTCATGGACCGTGCCGCGCGTGAATTGGGGGTCGATCCGTGGGAGCTGCGTCGCCGCAACTTCATTCGTGCCGAGTCGTTTCCATACAAGACCGCGACAGGCGAAACCTATGACGTGGGCGATTTCGAAAAACTCGTCCGGCGCGTGTCCGAAGAAGCCGATATACCCGGCTTTGTTGCTCGCCGCGATGCGGATGCCGAACGCGGCCTGCTGCGCGGAATTGGAACCTGTTACTATATCGAAAGTATTCTGGGTGATCCTTCCGAAGGCGCAAAGGTTGAATTTCACGAGGATGGCCGGGTGAGTATCTATGTCGGCACGCAAAGCAACGGGCAGGGGCACGAAACCGTTTATGCCCAATTTCTGAGCGATCAGACCGGGATTCCGGTGCATCTGATCCAGGTGGTGCAGGGCGACAGCGATCTGATCGCGCAGGGGGGCGGGACGGGGGGATCCCGATCCGTGACGGTCCAGACGAATGCGACTTTGGCGACTGTGGATGTGATGGTCACCGCGTTTGTCCCGTTTCTGGCGGGGGAAATGGGCGTGGATGCCGAGGCTGTGGAGTTTGATGGCGAAACCTTTCGGGCACCAGGGTCGAACCTGACGCCATCCATGATCGAAGCTGCAGAGATGGCGCGCGCAGCCGGGCGGAAGGATCTGTTGACGCATGAGGCCCGAGCCAAATTGGAGGGGCGATCGTTTCCCAATGGCGCCCATGTCACAGAGGTCGTGATCGATCCAGACACTGGACACACGAACGTGGACCGCTATACTGTGGTTGACGATTTCGGTAATCTTATCAATC
Source organism: Paracoccaceae bacterium (assembly GCA_014872875.1). Taxonomy (GTDB): domain Bacteria; phylum Pseudomonadota; class Alphaproteobacteria; order Rhodobacterales; family Rhodobacteraceae; genus Aliisedimentitalea. Next base: position 409,504 of record WKFI01000014.1, on the reverse strand, counting down.
CATTGCTTGCTGAAGGGCAGGTGCATGGTGGCGTTGTCCAGGGGGTTGGGCAGGCCCTTTTGGAGCATGTTGTTTTTGACGAAAACGGCCAACTGCTCACGGCATCGTTCATGGACTATGCCTTGCCGCGCGCAGGCGACGTCCCCATGATTGAATTTACATCCGAACCGGTTCCTTCGACCGCCAATGTGATGGGCATGAAGGGATGCGGCGAGGCCGGTACCGTCGGGGCGCTGGCTGCTGTCGCAAACGCGGTTCAGGATGCTGTTTGGGACCGCGGAGTGCGGCAGGCTGACATGCCGTTTACCCCGCTGAGAGTTTGGGAATTGTTGCAGGATGCCTCTACCGCGACTGGCTAGGAAACTTCTGGGATGGCTTGGACGGCCGCTGCAGTCCAAACATTCCCCCGAAGCCAAGACGCGGGGGCCGGTGGCCCATGTGATCATTCTGGATGGCACCATGTCGTCGCTGCAGCCGGGACAGGAAACCCATGCGGGGCAGACCTATCGGTTGATGTGCGAAATGGGTTCGCAGGTCTCGGTTTTTTACGAGGCGGGTATTCAGTGGACCGATTGGCGATCCACACTGGATGTCATGCTGGGACGCGGTCTCAATCGGCAGATCCGACGGGCCTATGGATACCTGGCTTCACGTTACAAACCCGGGGATCAGATCTTTCTGATGGGCTACTCAAGAGGAGCCTATGCAGTGCGGTCCCTTGCGGGCGTGATCGACCGCGTGGGGCTGGTAAAAGCCGAACATGCCACAGTGCGCAATATCCGCACCGTGTATCGCCATTATGAGTGTTCGCCCGACAGCCATTTCGCCAGCGAGTTTTCGCGGCTGTACTGCCACGACCAAGTCCAGATCGAGATGGTTGGAGTCTGGGACACCGTCAAGGCGCTGGGGCTGAGACTCCCTCTCTTCTGGCGCTGGGCAGAGTTGCGCCATGCGTTTCACAATCACCGTCTCGGCCCATCTGTCAAAAGCGGGTTTCATGCCCTTGCGATGGATGAAACGCGGGAGGTGTTCCAACCCGTCCTCTGGGACTGCCCGGAAGGTTGGAGCGGGCGCGTGGAACAAGTTTGGTTCCGGGGCACGCATGGAGACGTGGGGGGTCAGTTGGGAGGATTTGAGGCCGCCCGACCCCTGGCCAACGTTTCGCTGAACTGGATGCTGGACCGGGCTGAATCCGCCGGCCTGCCGTTGCCGCAGGGCTGGCAGGACAGATTTCCGGCCGATCCGAATGCACCGTCCGTGGGGACGTGGCGTGGTTGGGGCAAGCTGTTCCTGTTCCGTCAGAAGCGCCGAGTTGGTCAGATCCGCAATGAGACCATCCATGAAAGCGTCGAACAGGTCGAAACGCAGGATGGCTGGCATCTGCCTTTCATGAGATCGAAAGGAGCGTAACGCTCTGTCCCACACATGCAGGCGTTTTCCCGCGCGGTTGCACGGCCTTGTCAGGCCATGAAGCCCACGAATTCGGCAGCTTTGGTCGTTCCCCGGCAGTTTTCTTGACGAGACCAGCGGGTCAGACAGGCTTTGGAGTCAGAGACATCACAATGCAGGTGGTGGAGCCGGTCGCATAGAGACGGTTGTCCTTCACTCCGCGGATCTCTCCGTGGGCGATTCCGGTGGAGCGGCCAACATGATCTACGGTGCCGATACAATCAACTTCCGTGCCCAACGGGATCGGGCGCAGGATGTTGATCTTGTATTCAAGCGTCGTATAGGCGGACCCCTTGGGCACGCGGGTCATCACCGCGCAGGCCATAGCACTGTCGAGCAGCGTTCCGTACCAGCCTCCATGCACGGTCCCCATCGGGTTCGTAACACTGAATTCCGGCGCGCCGCGAAACACGACCTTGCCATCTTCAACCTCGTGCAAACGATAACCCAAGGTCGGCCCGATCGGGGGACCGGGCAGGCGGCCCTCCAGAATGCCCTGCATGAATTCGAGACCGGAAAGCTCCAGCACCTTGTCCATGGGCAGAAGATCGGCGGGTGAACTGGCGACGTTTATCCGGTGTTCCACGGTGCGTTCCTTTTTGGCACTGACTTGAGTTCAGATTAGGAACGCACCGGGGGAACAGGCAAGCGTTACGCCACGTTTTCCAAGGCGACTTTCGGAACGACACCCAGTGCATGGCAGACGTCGCGCGTCAATTCCGGGCGGTTCAGCGTGTAGAAATGAAACTTGTCCACGCCGCCATCCATCAGATCTGAACACAGCTCGGTGCATAGAGCCGTTGCCAGCAGATCTTCACGATCGTCACGAACTGCTTTTTCAAACGCATTTTCCACCCATGACGGGATGACCGTGCCGCAACGGATGGCGAAATTGCGCGCGCCCTTCCAATTCTCAATTGGTAGGATGCCGGGGGTGATAGCATGGTCGATGCCGGCCTTGGCGCATTTGTCGCGGAACCGGAAAAAAGTTTCGGCTTCGAAAAAGAACTGGGTCAGGGCTTCGGATGCGCCAGCGTCCAGCTTGCGTTTCAACCAATCCACGTCTGCATCCTGGCTTGCGGCTTCGGGATGGCGATCCGGATAGGCACCGACACGGATGGTGAAATCACCCGTGGCAGCAAGCGCTTCGATCAATTCAACGGAATTGGCAAACCCCTCCGGATGCGGTGCGAATGCGCCCTGACCCTTGGGCGGGTCACCACGCAGGGCCACGATATCCGAAACACCAGACTCTGCGAATTGCCCGGCGATGGCGAGGGTCTCTGACTTGGTGGCGTCTACGCAGGTCAGGTGGGCCGCCACGCGAAGACCAGAGCTTTTGTGCAGCGTTGCGACCGCGTCCCGCGTCAGATCCCGTGTGGTGCCCCCGGCGCCATACGTCACGGATACAAACCGTGGATCCAGCGGTGCCAGTGTTTGAACCGTGTCCCACAGCCGGAAAGACCCCTCCAGGTTTTGGGGCGGAAAGAACTCAAGCGAAATCTCGGGCGCGGGCATGTCAGTGTCCTTGTTCGTATCGGTTCAGGGGCGATTTCGCCCCTTGTTGCATGCGCAGCATTGTGAGACAAACTCATAATACTCAAGATCAACATGAGCAGGATTTGGGGATGCACATCGAATTCCGTCACCTTCGCACCATCAAAGCTATTCACGAAGCCGGAGGTTTGGCGCGGGCGGCCGATCAGCTCAATATCACGCAAAGTGCTTTGAGCCATCAAATCAAGGGGTTGGAAGATCAAGCCGGGGTCGAGCTCTTCTTGCGCCGGTCAAAACCGATGAAGCTGTCGGCTGCGGGTCTGCGATTGTTGCGGCTTGCGGACCAGATCCTGCCGCAGGTCGAATCCATGCAGGCTGAGTTTGCGTCGTTGCGGGACGGCAACACAGGTCGGATGCATATTGCCATTGAATGTCATGCCTGTTTCGAGTGGCTGTTTCCGGTGCTGGAGGCTTTCCGTAAAAGCTGGGCGGATGTTGATGTGGACATTCGGGCTGGCCTTGCATTCGATGCACTGCCTGCCCTGCAAAAGGAAGAGGTCGATCTGGTCGTCTCGTCAGATCCCGAAGACCTGCCAGGTGTCGAGTTTGTCGAGTTGTTCGAGTATTCACCGGTTTTTGTTGCATCGGCCAATCACGTTCTGGCGCAAAAGGGATGGGTTGAGGCCGAGGATTTTCGGGGCGAAACTCTGATCACGTATCCTGTCGAAAAAAGTCGCCTGGATGTGTTCAGCCAATTGCTCATACCTGCAGGGGTCGATCCGGCCGCCATTCGGCAGGTCGAGTTGACGGCCGTTATCCTTCTGTTGGTTGCCTCGAACCGAGGGGTGGCTGTGCTGCCTGATTGGGTGGTGCGCGAAGTGAAGTACAATTCCGAATATGTCACGCGACCGCTGACCAAATCGGGGATCCGGCGCAAACTCTATGCGGCGGTGCGCAGCGAGGATCGTGGAAAACCCTATGTGCAGGAATTGATCCGCCTGGCCAAGGTCGAGGCCGGAAAACTGCAGAAACCGTGAGAGAGATATTGCAAGCCGGGAGGAAATCCGGCCTGCCAGATTTGAAGCTTTTCTTATCCGTCTGACTCGGGCTCTTTGCAGCCGCGCGCCCGTTCATTAGGATCAGTTTCGGTTCCGGTATGCGCGGCGATCTTCTGATCCATAAGACGCTCGATATCGTCGAAACTGCACGGTCCCAAATACCAGTTGAGGGTAAAGTTCGGTCCGTAGTCTTCATTAGGGTGAATGAGTGCCTCCAAGACCTCGATCCCGTTGAGCGCTTTCAGCCGCATCAGGCTCTGTCCTGATCTGGAGCCCCAAGCGTTCCAGAAAGCCGCGGCCGGTGCGCCAGCCGTTCCCTTCATAACGACGTTGTCGCCTGGAACCAACGTGCTCCCCAGAACGATCACCTTGGGAGAGGTGTCCTCCGGCAGGTCCTCAAGCAGATCCAGCAGGGTTTCAATCCCGGAATTATCGAAATAACCGCCATCTACCAGTTGAATGGTTTGCAGACCCTGATCCAGTTGAACGGATACACGGGAGGGCGGTGTGACAAAGGGAAATCGCGCGGAGTTGACCATGGCATTCAGAACCGTTAGGTCCTGGAACCCATCGGGAACCGAGGGCGCATAAGGGACCAGCCCGGATGGCCCTGCCGCATAGTCCTGCAAGGGGGACGAGACCAGCCGGTCCCCAGTATCGACCCGTGTCGTATTCAGGAACAGCAAAGGAGCAGCGCGATCAAAATCGGGGCTTGCGGCCATGGAAAGTCCAAGCAGCTCGCCCTCAGGACTGAGGATGTCCTGCACGGCTGCCTGCAATGCCCGTTCAAAGACATGCCCCCGATCCAGAGGCGTGGGCCAGATCGCCGTGTAGGGCAGGACGCTGTCCACATGATCCCGGATCAGAAAGCCAGCCAGAACCGGGCTCAGGAAATCCCGGCGCAGGATTTTTTGAACTGCGTCCGTGTGGCAGGTTTTCGACGTGGTCTTTTCGGCGGCACAGTGCCCGCTTTTGCGGATCGCCCAATACACGCCGGCCCCAACCGAGCCGCCGGAAACGCCGGACACGGCGAACACGGAATTGGCAAACCCCGCGTCCAGATCAGCGCGGCGCGCCAGGTAATAGGCCGTCAGATAGGCCGCATAGAGACCGCCGCCTTCGGCAGCGACCAGCGTGAACTCGCGGTTTTCCTCGGTCTCGTCGGGGCCGGGCGACCTGAAGGCTTTGACCGCGTCCTCGAGTTCGGAAAAGTGGCGGTCGCTGTTTGGGACCGGGACACCGGTTTGCATGTTGCACCCGCTGAGCGTTCGGCAGGGGCGGTCATGGATGATCCAGCCTCCGATGAAATAGACCAACCCCACGATCCCAACCAACCCCATCATTCCAGCCGCGATCGGCTTGTTCTGACGCAGCGCGACTCGCAAAAGGATGATTGCGGCCACGACAACGGTCAAAGACATCCAGTAATTCATCAGACCGGCAGACAACCCGAGAACCAGCAGGATCAGCGGGAACCGGCCCGGCATGTGGATCGAGGCACAGGTGCACCCGGCCAGAATGAGCAGCACGGCAATCGCCGCCGCCGCCGCCACGCCAATCGGGCCAACATAGTCGGTGTAGCTTGGCGCCAGCAATGAAACCAGAATGACCGCAAACCAGATGAACGTCGCGTATCGCTTCAGTTGGTCAATTTGTCGGTTCGGGTCCGCGATCCGAAAAATCGGCACGGGTTGCAGTGCTTTGGTAATAGCGCGTCGCCATCTGATCAGATCGTTTCGGAATTCGAATTCATCGCGATGTTCACCGGATTCCGGGTCCTTGAGCAAAACAAGGACCAATTGCCAAAATACAATCAAGAAAGCGGCCAATGGAACCAGGAGAACGAACCAGTCGAAGTCCTGATCCTTGCTGAAAAAAGCCCTGCCAAAGCCGATGGCATAGCCCAGCAGCGTAACGGATGGGATGCCCCACAGCATTGGCCAAACAAAGCGGTTTTTTTCACCAAAGGTCTTCAACACCCAGTGACAGGCGAAATAGGTGGCCATGGGCAGGCTGAACAGCATCAGCGTGGTCGAAATGACCCGCCCGACCATCCGGTCCAGTGCTTGGGAGGAGCTGTCGGCCGGGCTGAACAGCCGTTCGATCTCGCCCAGATAGCCGATGATTGTTTCCTGAGCGGGGTCGGAAAAGGCAAAGAAAAACAGAAAGGCGGTGGTCACCAGTGTAGGACCGTAAATGTATTCAAGGTTCTGAACGATCAGGTCACGCGAGTACTTGCCTTCTGTCAGATACGGTCGATAGCGGTTGGTTTGCTCTGACTCATTTGCGTCGGGTTCGTGTTCCATAAAAGTACCAATTCAAAATGTCGGACATCAAAATAGAGGTCGGACTCTATCATGAAGCGCACATTCTTCAAAATTGGACCAAGAAACGAACTTCTTGCGCGCAGGGCCAATTCCTGCGCGCCGGTTCATCTTAAACAACAAGGTGTTCGATCAATTAGATCAGTTTGACGATCTGCTTGCCGGTATTGCCACCCTTGAGCATAGACATGAAGGCGGCAGGGGCGTTCTCCAGTCCTTCGGCGATATCTTCGAGGAAACGGATCTCTCCCGAAGCGACCTTTGGGCCTACCTCTTTCAGGAAGTCAGGGTAACGGTCGAAATGGTTCGAGATAATGAAGCCATTGACCGAAAGGAACTTGACCAGAACGCTGCGCCACAACCCGGGCGCCGTCAGCCCTGCTTCCGAGGCTCCGGCCCCCAGCCCACCTGCATTGTACCAACTGATCATGCCGCAAACCGGGATGCGCCCGAAATTGTTCATCAGGGGCATGACGGCTTCCAGTACTTTGCCGCCGACGTTTTCGAAATAGATGTCGATCCCATCTGGGCAGGCGTCTTTCAGATCTGCTCGCAACTCTGTTGCTGTTTCATATGCACGGTGGTCCAGGCAGGCGTCGAACCCGAACGTGTCTGTCGCGATGGCGCATTTCTCTGCGCCCCCGGCGATGCCGACCACCCTGAGACCAGCAAGCTTTGCCAGTTGCCCGACCATGGAGCCAACTGGCCCGGTAGCGGCAGCAACGACCAAGGTTTCCCCGGCCTTGGGTTGGCCATAAGCGGTCAAGCCATGCCATCCGGTAAAACCCGGCATTCCGAGAACGCCTAGCGCCGCGGTCAACGGACCCATGTTGGGGTCCAATTTGCGCAGCTCCTTTGCGGGAACGCAGGCATGGGTTGCCCAGCCCAGCATGCCAAATGCATAGTCTCCCGGTTTGAACAGGGGGCTGTTCGACGCGATCACTTCGCCCACGCCACCGCCTTCCATGGTGCCGCCAACCGGCACCGGCGCGGCATAGGATTTTGCGTCATCCATGCGTCCCCGCATGTAAGGATCCAAGGACATATAGTGGGTTTTGACGATCACCTCCCCTTCGCCGGCAGTCGGGATCGGTTGCGTCTCAAGTCTGAAATTCTCAGCCTCCGGCGCGCCGGTCGGGCGGCTGGCCAAGGCAATGCGGCTCATCTGTTCGGTCATGGGGATCTCCGTTCGCGTATCAGGGATGAACTGAACTGTGTCGTTCAGATCGGGCGCTGGCAAGCGCGAGGTCACATGACCGAACGGCAATCGGCTGCTCGCGGCGGCTGCAATCCCCCTTGGCAAAGGCCAGAACGCGGCGTATAGCACCCGCTTGACCGAACAGGAGCCCCCGAAATGATTGGCAGTGCGAATCTCAACATCATGATCAAGGCCGCGCGCAAGGCAGGCCGGTCGCTGGTCAAGGATTTCCGCGAGGTGGAAAACCTTCAGGTGTCGATGAAGGGGGCTGGGGATTTCGTTTCAAAAGCCGATATCGCGGCAGAACAAATTCTCAAGGAAGAACTGCTGACCGCTCGCCCCACCTATGGTTGGCTGGCCGAAGAAGGCGGCGAGATCAACGGCAAGGATCCGACCCGTCGCTGGATCGTGGATCCTCTGGACGGGACAACAAACTTCCTCCACGGGCTGCCCCACTGGGCAATTTCGATCGCTCTGGAACACAAGGGACAGATCGTGGCGGGTGTGGTCTATGACGCCGCCAAGGATGAAATGTTCTTCGCTGAAAAGGGCGCTGGCGCGTGGATGAATGAAACCCGTATTCGGGTATCCGGTCGCATTCGCATGATCGAAAGCATCTTTGCCACTGGCGTGCCGTTTGGCGGTCGTGCCGATTTGCCGGCAACACTGCAGGATCTGGCGCGTCTCATGCCCGTCTGTGCTGGTGTGCGCCGTTGGGGTTCGGCGGCGTTGGACATGGCATATGTTGCAGCTGGCCGGTATGACGGGTTCTGGGAACGCCGTCTCAACCCGTGGGATCTGGCCGCTGGCGTGATCATCGTCAAGGAAGCAGGCGGGTTGATCCAGCCGCTTGATGCCGAAGGTGACATTCTGACCGACGGTGAGGTGATCTGCTCGAATGAGCCGATTTTCGAAAATTTCAGCAAAGTGATCCGCGGCTGAAGCGTAATTGCCGAAAAGTCTGCTCTGAGGTCTGGCACGGAGCCGAGGTCCGAGCCTGAGCCATTTACCGTCCCCAAGGGCCCGGGTGCCCCTGCTTCTTCCTTCGTACCCGCGGGATTCGCGATGACGAAAACCGGTATTCGGGTTCCGGGTGCGGGGGATGGCCATGGGTGCGGTCCCAGAATTTCGGTCCACCTCGGCGCAGCCACAGAGGGGCGGTCAGGATCATTCCGACGAAAAACCCGCCCGCATGCGCCCAATAGGCCACGCCACCTGCATTTGGATCTGATCCTATGCCACCCAGGAATTGCAGGGCTAACCACAGCCCCAGCATGACCCATGCAGGAATCGAAAAGATCCGGAAGAACACGATCAGGATCAGCAGAATGTCTACGCGCGCCTTTGGGAACAAAAGTAGATAGCCGCCCATAACCCCGGCAATCGCGCCTGAGGCCCCGATAAGCGGTACAGCGGACCCCGGTGCAGCCGCCACGTGCAAAAGGCCGGCCCCTATTCCGGACACAAGGTAGAAGGCCAGGAAGGGCAGGTGGCCCATCTCGTCTTCCAGATTGTCGCCGAAGATCCACAAGAACAGCATGTTCCCGGCCAGATGCATGAAGCCGCCATGCAGGAAGATGGACGTCAGCAAGGTTTCCAATCCAATCCCGTCGGAAACAAGGGCCGGGATAACGGCATAATGTCTGTACATCTCAAAGCTGTCGGACTGTGTCAGAAGGCCCGAGTAAAGGAAGTGGATCAGAATATTGATCGCCATCAGGGTGTAGACGACATAAGGCGTGCGCCCGGACGGGTTATGGTCGCGAATGGGAAACATGGGGCGACGCTGGCGGTTTGCTTCTCCAGCGTCAAGGCATCAAATTCCCGACTTTGTACCGGAATTGAAACCGCAGCGCGCCCTTGGGCGCGCTGCCGGGCCCAACGGGACCGGGCGCATCTGTGATGCGGCAGGACCGGGCGGGAGCGTTTGTCTAACCCGTGCCGCCCAGCAGGGACGCGTTTCCGCCTGCGGCGGTCGTGTCTACACAGACATGGCGTTCGGCAAGAACACGGGCCTTGTCGGGCAGGCCGGGGATCAACGGGATGATCGGACCATTGCGGCGCGACAGAGTCTGTTCGATCTCGCGCGCGATGGTCTCATCTCCCCACCAAAGCACACCAGAGATGCCTTGGATGTGCTCCAACCGGTGCAGGTCGAACATGCCTGCCGCCTTAATTGCGGTGCCACCCAAACCGATCACGGAATGGGCTTGTTTCTCGACTGCTTCGGAACCCGGGCCCATGCAGAGCAGGGGGCGACGCGCCGAAACGGTCAAGCGGTTGGACTCGCCTGTCGGTCCGGGCAGGGAGGTTGTTACCGGGCGCCCTGGCGTGCCGGTTTCCCCGGGCAATTCTGCCTGTACGCCTTGCCAGTCTTCCGCTGCTGTTTGACGATCCGGAGCGCAGAACCGTGACAGGTATAGCGGTCCGCCTGCCTTGGGCCCAGTGCCCGAAAGCCCTTCGCCGCCAAAGGGTTGCGAGCCGACAATGGCACCGATCTGGTTGCGGTTCACATAGATGTTTCCGGCGTGAACCGCCTCGGTCACATGTTGCACACGATCGTCAATCCGTGTGTGCAGCCCAAAAGTCAGCCCGTAACCGGTGGCGTTGATATCCGCGATCACCTGATCCAATTCATGCGATTTGAAGCGGGCGACATGCAGGACAGGGCCAAAGATCTCCTGTTCCAGCGCTGCAATGCCCGGGACGCCGATCAGGGTTGGTGCGACGAAGGTGCCGCCATCCGGAACCTGCATTTGTTTTTGAAGGCGTCCCTCGGCCCGAGCCGTATCTATGTGGTCGGAGATGGTGATCCGAGCGTCTTCGTCGATCACAGGACCGATATCGGTGGAGAGCAGCCAGGGATCTCCAATCCGGAGCGCATCCATGGCGCCCTGCAGCATCTCCAGCAGATCTTCGGCAATGTCCTCTTGCACGTAAAGGCAGCGCAAAGCGGAACAACGCTGTCCGGCGGATTGGAACGCGCTTTCGATGATGGACTGAACAGCTTGTTCTGGCAGGGCAGTGGAGTCCACGATCATCGCATTCAATCCGCCGGTTTCGGCGATCAGCGGCGCGCCCGGGCGCAGATTGTGCGCCATGGCCATGCGGATTTTCTGGGCTGTCGCCGTGGAGCCGGTGAACGCAACGCCGTTGACGCGCGGATCCGAAGTCAAGGCCGCCCCGACCGCTGGGCCACCCGGCAGAAGCTGCAGCGCATCACGCGGTACGCCTGCCTCGTGCAAAAGGGATACGGCCAGACCCGCGATGAGCGGTGTTTGCGGAGCGGGCTTTGCCAGCACGGCGTTGCCGACGGCCAGAGCCGCAGCGATCTGGCCGGTGAAGATGGCCAGTGGGAAGTTCCAGGGAGAGATGCAGGTGAAAACGCCGGCCGGAGCAGCATCAGGGATCCGAGCGGCGTAGTAACGTAGGAAATCCACCGCCTCACGCAGTTCTGCCACAGCATCCAACTGGGTTTTCCCGGCCTCTCGGGAAAGAAGCGCGAAGATCTGGCCAAAGTTCTCTTCGTACAGATCTGCGGCGCGGTTCAGGACTTCGGACCGCTCTTGCGGCGAGGAGTTCCAGGGTTGGGCAGTCGCCAGCGCCAATTCCGTGTCTGCGATGCTGGCCGGCGCGACGGTCCCAGTTTTGCTGCCATCTGCCGGGTTGATGACGACCTCTTCAGCCTCGGGCGAGGCCTGTCCGGCCAGGCGTGGGGCCGCGCTCCATTCATGGGTGTGCCACGGAGCACGGGCGGTTTCGATCTGGGCCAGAGTGGGTGCGTGTTTCAGGTCAAAGCCCTTTGAGTTCGGTCGTTCCGGCGCGAACAGCTCAGGGCCCGTCGGGATGGGTGAAACGGCTTTTTCTACGGCTAGGAACGGGTCTTCAGCGACCGTTTCGGCCGGAACGTCTTTGTCCACGATCTGGTTCACGAAAGAGCTGTTGGCGCCGTTTTCAAGCAACCTTCGGACCAAGTACGCCAGGAGGTCGCGATGTGCTCCGACCGGTGCATAAATCCGGCAACGGGTCTTGTGCCGATCCATTACCATCTGGTGAAGCGTCTCGCCCATCCCGTGCAGACGCTGGAATTCAAACGGCTGCCCATCACGCGCCAAATGCAGAATTGCGCTGACTGTATGTGCATTGTGGGTTGCGAATTGCGGGTAAATTCTATCGGTCATACCCAGCAATTTTTTGGCATTGGCGATGTACGAGACGTCCGTGACCGCCTTGGACGTAAAAACCGGGAATCCGTCGATGCCTTCGACCTGGGCACGCTTGATCTCGGTGTCCCAGTAGGCCCCCTTGACCAGGCGCACCATGATCTTTCGATCATGACGTTGGGCCATGTCGTACAGCGTGTCGATCACCAGTCCGGCCCGCGGGCCGTAGGCCTGAACAACGATGCCGAACCCGTCCCAGCCGTTAAGTGCCGGATCGCTCAGAACCGCGTCGATCACTTCCAAGGACAATGAGAGTCGATCGGCCTCTTCGGCATCCACGTTCAGCCCCATGCCCGCGGCTTTTGCCAAAAGCGCCAGAGCCTGCAGGCGTGGGACCAGCTCATCCATCACTCGCTGGTCCTGCGCCAGCTCGTATCGGGGGTGCAAGGCGGACAGCTTGACGGAAATTCCCGGATTGGAGCGGATGTCGTCCTTGGTGCAAGCATCGGCGATAGCCGAGATTGCACGGGAATAGGCCAGGTGGTAGCGCGCCGCATCAGCTTCGGTCCGGGCGGCTTCCCCCAACATGTCATACGAGTAGGTGTAGCCTTTGGCTTCCATCCCCGCCGCGCGTTGCATGGCTGATTGAATGGATTCGCCCAGCACGAATTGGCGGCCCATTTCCTTCATCGCACGGCCTACGGCGGTGCGGATCACCGGTTCACCCACGCGCTTTATGGCGCTGCGCAGGGCGGTCATGGGAGATGGCTTGCTATCGTCCAGAACACGACCGGTCAGCATCAGCGCCCAGGTCGAGGCATTGACCAGAGAAGAGGATGAGTGTCCCAGGTGCTTGCCCCAGTCCGACGGAGCGATCTTGTCTTCGATCAGCGCATCGATCGTATCTGCGTCGGGCACGCGCAGAAGCGCCTCTGCCAGACACATCAGCGCGACACCTTCATCGGTGGACAGCCCGTACTCCGCCAGAAACACCTCCATCAGACCGGGCGCCGAATGGTCACGAATATCATGAACCAAAGCTGCCGCTGTCGCGCAGATCCTTTTGCGGTCCTCGGGGGACAGATCTGCGGTTTCGATCAGCTGAGACAGGATTTGCTCCTGACGGGCATAGGTTACTGCATCAATGCAGTGGCGCAGCTTGTCTGTCATTGTTGAAACCTCAGTGAGAAGGGCGTTTTTAATAGAATAGCCGGAGTTTTTCGGGACATTGGCCTGAAATTGTGCCAATTGAGGGTGATTGGCCTGAAAAAATCAAAAGGTGCGGTTCAAATGGGTTTCACTGATCTCGACCGGTTCGATCTGGCGATTCTGGAGGTTATGGCTGAGGACGGTCGCATTTCGGTTGCGGATCTGGCGCGGCGCATCGGCTTGTCGAAATCCCCTACACAGACGCGATTGAAGCGGCTGGAGACGGATGGCTTTATCACCGGATATCGGGCACTGGTCGATCCGATCCGGATGGGGCTGGATCATGTCTGCTTTGTCGAGGTGAAGCTGGACAACACACGCGAGGCGGCCTTGTCTGCGTTCAACGGTGCGGTTACAAAAATTCCAGAGATCGAACAGGTACACATGATCGCCTCGAGTTTCGATTACCTGCTCAAGGTGCGCACCCGCTCAATGTCAGCGTACCGATCTGTACTGGCAGAGAAAATCTCCTCCCTGCCACATGTGGCGTCCACCTCGACCTATGTCGCGATGCAGGCGGTGAAGGAGGGCGGGGCGTTGGGGACGCTCGAAAACGTGACTTGATCGGAACGCGATTTGCGTCAGCATTGACTCATGAGACGATTTTCCCGCCTGATGGCCCCGCTTGCCCTCGTTCTGGTTGCCGCGCCGGTTCTTGCGGATGGCTGCCCGGCTGCACCGGATCACCGGGCGGAGTTGCAGGGGTTGATTTCGCAGATCCAGCGGGCTCCGGATGAAACATCCGCGCGGTTGATATCGAACCGCATGTGGGAATACTGGGCCGATGCCCCTAATGAGCAGGCGCAGTCGATCCTGGATCGGGGCATGTCCCGGCGGGCTTCACATGATTTTCTGGGTGCCTTGGAAGATTTCGACAAACTGGTCGAATACTGCCCGAACTATGCCGAAGGATACAATCAGCGCGCTTTCGTGAAATTCCTGCGCCATGATTTCGACGCAGCCATAACGGACCTGGACCGGGCGCTGAAACTGTCGCCTGATCACGTCGCGGCGCTCAGCGGCAAGGCGTTGTCGCTGTTTGCACTGGGCCGCTTGGAAGAGGCCCGTGTGGTTCTGGGGGACGCGTTGAAGTTGAACCCTTGGTTGCCCGAGCGCGGATTGGCGGCGCCGGGTGGTCCGTTGGAACCTGAAGGCACGGATCTCTGAACCAGAAGCATTTCGCAAGAGCGATGAAATCGCAGCCTGAATCCGCTTGCGGTGACAATTGGAGCCGGTATACGTGAAGCCGTGTGCGGGCGTGGCGGAATGGTAGACGCATCGGACTTAAACGCTTGAGTGCGCCGGAGGAAACTCCGGACGTAGAACTGCTCAAATTCGGGGAAACCTGTTGAATGGCAATCCCGAGCCAAGCCCCGGAAGGGGAAGGTGTAGAGACTAGACGGGCAGCACCTAAAGCCGCGCAGGCGGTCAGGGTGAAGGGATAGTCCAGACCCCAAACACCTGGAAGGGTGGCGGTGAAAACCGTAGTGGGTATGAAAATCCGTGGGGCGCAAGCCCGTGTGGGTTCAAGTCCCACCGCCCGCACCATTGCCTGCGCGACCAAGTGAGGAGCGACGGACCGTCCATCCCGGCTTTCGGTCAAGGCCTCGCTTCCAATCAAGGGGCGGGTCATCGAGGGCATCAAGGACTCCGGACAGCCAAATAAAACGCCCCCCACGTTTGAACGGAAAAATGCGCCGGACTTTGCAAGCCCGGCGCGTTCTCAAGTTGGCCCATCGATTGGGTCACATGGAGGAGTGCTGCTTGATCAGCTCCAGAGCGCGGTTGCGCAACGCCGCACCGTCAATACCCTGCGCCTCCATTTCCGCGATCCAGGCGTCGATGGTGGGCTGTGCTGCGGCTTTCCATTCCGCAACCTGATCTGGCGTCAGTTCGATGATGTTGTTGCCCAGATCATAGGTCAGTTCCTTGGGGCCTTCGCCGTCGATGGCCGATTGCTTGCCCGCCATGGCCGAAAATTCCAGCCCTGAATGTTCGTCGATCACCGCTTTCAGGTCGTCGGGCAAAGCGTTGAATCGTTCTTTGTTCATCGCGAGTACGAAAGTGGTGGTATAAAGTGCCTCACCGCCGAATTCGGTGTGGTTGCCGACCAATTCGCTGGTTTTCAGGGCGGTGGTGATTTCCCAGGGAATGACGGTTGCGTCAATCACGCCTTTGGACAGCGCTTCGGGTACGGCGGGGACCGGCATACCGACCGGCGTCGCGCCAAGGGCATTGAACATCTGGTTGGTCACACGGGTTGGCGCGCGCAGCTTTACGCCTTCAAGATCATCAATGCTTTCAATGGGCTCTTTGGAATGTATGACGCCCGGGGCATGGACCCAAAGGGCCAGAACCTTCACATCCTTGAAGTCTGCATCCATCATGGTTTCCTCGCCCAGCAGCCAATAGGCGCGCGAGGCGGATTCCGCGTCGGTGATGGTAAAGGGAAGCTCGAACACTTCGGTGCGCGGGAAGCGGCCCGGCGTATAGCCCGGGATTGTCCAGATGATGTCGGCAACGCCGTCAATGGCCTGATCATAAAGTTCGGGCGGTTTGCCGCCCAGCTGCATAGACGGGAAGTGCTGGAACTTGATCCGTCCCTCTGATGCGGCCTCGATCCGCTCCATCCATGGTTGTAGGACGTTCTTCGGTACACTGGCCTGCGCCGGGAGGAGCTGATGTAGCCTGAGTGTGACGTCGGTGGCCTGGGACGCGGTCGCGCTGAAGGTCACAGCTGCGGCCGAAAGCGTGGCTGCCCCCAGGAGTTTGAGAAGAGTTCTGCGCGGTGTGATCATTGTGTCCTCCGTGATCGCGTCCACATGATGAGTTGTGGAATCAACATCAGGATCGTTGCTGAAATCGGGTTGAGGAGTCAACGAAGAAATTGAGTTTCGGCTGTTATTGGTTCGGTTGGGGTGGCGAGTTGGGGTCTGGCATTGAATGAAAGTTTGGGTGGGGATGGCGTCTTCTGGATTGAAAATACGCTAATTTATTTGTTGATGTCCTGACTCTCGGGTGGGCAAGCTGGGCCTCCGCTTCTCCAGATGAGTTGACATTTGTTCCCGAATTGCGCAGAGCTATAAGTTGAAAAATCAACAAAATGTGTTGATTCATTTTCCGTGGAGGATGAATTATGAACTTGATCGCCGGGCATCGGGCACTTGAAGCCCCTGTGGGTGTCCCTGTTTGGGACATTGATCCTTATGACCCAGACGTGCTGGTTGACCCGATGCCCTATTACCGCCAGTTGCGCGAAAGAGGTGAGGTCGTGTTCCTGCGCCGCTATGGCGTCCTTGCCGTTGGGCGTTATGACACAACCAAGGCGGTTTTCACGGATTACGAGAACTTCGTGTCGTCCAGGGGTGTCGGTCTGGAGGATTTTGCCGTCACTGAACCCTGGCGTCCGCCTTCGATCATTCTTGAGACCGATCCGCCCGATCACACCAAGGCCAGACGGGTGATGGCGCGGGCACTTTCTCCAAAAGTCGCCAAGGAGTGTGCACGGCTGTTTGAAGAAGAAGCCGACGCCCTTGTTGATGCGCTGCTTGAAAAAGGGACGTTTGAGGCGGTGACAGAGTTTGCTGAAATCTATCCCACCACGGTGTTCCCTAAGGCCGTCGGCATGACTGAGGTCCATCAGCGATACCTCGTCGATTACGGGGCAATGGTCTTCAACGCGATCGGCCCCGACAACGCGTTGCGGCGGGCGGCCATGGCACACGCTCCGGAAATCGTGCCCTGGATCATGGCGTCCTGCGCACGGGACCGTCTGACCAAAGACGGTTTGGGCGCCATGATTTATGACACGGCGGACACGGGTGAAATCACTTTGGACGAAGCCGGAATGCTGGTCCGGTCTTTCCTGTCTGCCGGTGTGGACACGACTGTGACCGGCATCGGCAACGCCTTGTGGTGCTTGTCGCAAAACCCTGAACAATGGGAGCTGCTCAAGTCTGATCCGTCGCTCATTCGTCCGGCGTTCGAGGAGGTGCTGCGCTTTACCTCACCGGTGCATACCTTCTGTCGTACGGCCGGGCGTCCGACCCAAATTTCGGGCGTTCCGGTGGAGGAGGGCACCAAGGTGGTCTGCGTGCTGGGCGCGGCCAATCACGACCCTGACAAATGGGGTGATCCGGAGAACTTCCGCGTCGACCGACGGCCTGTGGGACATGTCGCGTTTGGGGTCGGCATCCATGGATGCGTCGGGCAGAACATTGCGCGCGCGGAGTTGCAGGCGGTACTGTCAGCGATGGTCCGAAAAGTGGACAGGATCGAAGCCATCGGAGAGCCGGTCTGGCGCCCCAACAATGCGATCCGGGCCTTGGACAAGCTGCCGATCCGGTTGACCCCGCAATGAACCAAGGGTGACAGGACTGGCCGGACAGCGTATCACAAGCACCCGAATGGAAGGGCTTGGAGACCGCCGAAAAGTGAACGACAGGGATGACGAACGTATTTCCCCTCCCACCCGATTGCGCGATGGGGTGACGGTTCTGGACATTAAAAACTATGCGCCGTTTCTGATGAATGCCGTTGCCAGTGCCTGGCAGCGCAAGACCTCGGCCATTTACAGGCGTGATTTCGACCTCGGGATTCTCGAGTGGCGGGTTCTGGCGATGCTGAACATCGAACCTGACATAACCGCCAACCGGATCTGCGAGGTCGTCCGCCTTGACAAGGGCGCGGTCAGCCGTTCGCTGAAGCTGTTGCACGAACGCGGGTTGCTGGCATTTGAGGCCGTGGCGTCGGACCCGAGGCGGCGTAAATGGTCTCTGACGGAACAAGGCCAGGATTTGCATGCCGAGATTCTTGCCATTGCTCTGGAGTGTGAGGCGGGCATGCTTGAGGGGATCGCGCCTGAAAACCTCGAAGTCTTTCTGCGCGTCATGCGGAGGATGCTGACCAATCTTGACCACTGAAGGGGTCACTGACGATGGCGTCAGTGACCGATGCTTCCCAAGTGCTCGGGCAGGACCAGCACGATCCAGGGGATCAGCACGATCAGCGCCAGGCGCAAGATGTCGGCGATCCAGAACGGCGTGACGCCCCGAAAGATCGTTCCGGTGGAGACGTCACCAACCACGCCTTTCAGGATGAACACATTCAGCCCGACAGGTGGGGTGATCAGCGAGATCTCGGTCACTACGACGACCACGATACCGAACCAGATCGGATCATATCCAAGTGATGTCACCAACGGAAAGAAGATCGGCACCGTCAGCAGCAGCATCGAAAGCGACTCGAACACGCAGCCGAGGATCACATAGATCCCGAGAATCATCAGGATCACCGCAAAGGGTGGCACCTCATAGGCGGTGACCATGGCGATCAGCGCTTCGGGCAGTCCTGCAAGGTTGATGAAGTTCGAAAAGATCTGTGCCCCGATCAGTACCGAAAACAAGGCAGCCGTAGTAAAGGTGGTCTCCCTCAGTACTTCCAGCGTCGATTTCACTGTCAGCCCGCCCCGCGACAGCGCGATCAGGAACGCGCCCATGGCGCCCATGCCTGCCGCCTCGGTCGGGGAGAAAGTCAGGTTCAGCGGATGAAAGTCGAGTGCCCCGTAGAGCCCGCCGATGACCAGGAAGAACAGCAGCAACACGGCCCAGACCGAGCGCAGCGCCGTTAGCCGCTCGCCCCAGCTCGACCGTTCGCCTGCGGGGCCCGAAGCAGGGTTACGATAGACCGTCCAACGCACGGCGAAGAGATAGAACAGGATCCCTATCAGTCCCGGCAGAATGCCCGCCATGAAGAGTTTGCCGATCGAGGTTTCGGTCAACAGCCCGTAGATCACCAGGATCACCGACGGCGGAATCAGAATCCCCAGAGTGCCCCCTGCGGCGATTGATGCCGTGGACAGCTCGTCCGAGTACCCGAACCGGCGCATTTGCGGCATGGCAACTTTGGACATGGTGGCCGCCGTGGCCAGTGACGACCCGCAGATCGCGGAAAAGCCGCCACAGGCCGCAACGGTCGCCATGGCGATTCCGCCACGCAAGTGACCGAGGAAAGCGTTCGACACGGCATACAGCTCGCGCGCCATGCCGCCTTTGTTCACAAACAGCCCCATCAGGATGAATAGCGGCACCACCGACAGGCCATAATCCTGCGCAGTATCGGTGATCTGGCGACCAACCATCGACAGGGCGGCCTTCAATCCTCTCTCATCGAAGATGGAGCCGCCGCGCACATGGGCAAAACCAAGCGTGCCCACCAGACCCATCGCAAAGACGATTGGCACGCGCACCAGAACAAGGGCAAGAACCAGGGCAAACCCGATCAAGGCAATAGTCATGAGGTCTGCTCCCTCAGAAGATGGGGGGCCAGGAAATACAACAGGCCAGTGACGATCATGGCGGCCGAGGCCAGCGCCAGAAAAAGCGTGATGAACCAGCCGATGTAGAATTGCGGGATCATCAGGTATTCGGTGACATCGCCATAATCACGCGCCCGTTCGGCAAGCACCCACACTCGTTTCACCGGCCAGATCAGCATGATCCCGGACCCGGTATAGACGATCCCGTCCCGGATGCGGCTCAGGCGGAAGCGGGCAAAGAGCCCGTCGGTCAGATCCACGGCGATATGATCGGGGCGAGCTGAAATGATCGGCAGGACGGCAAAGACCAGTACAGCCATCAGGATCCGGGTCAGTTCGGTCGCGGCTTCGATTGGGTTGTTGAACATTGATCGAAGGATCACGTCCAGAAAGGTCATCACCATCAGCGCAAACAGCGCAGTCGAAGCCACCAGCACAGGTACGACGCTGATACGCTGTATCAACCTCAGCAGAGAGTTCATCTGAATTTCCAGTCACAGGATTCGAAGAGAAGTCACCCGGAGCGTTTTTTCGCGCGCGCCCCGAGTGTAGAACCATTGGCTTGGTTCAGTGCGCGGCCATGTCAGCTTTGATCATCGCATAGGCGGCTTGCGCATCCACACCGGTTTCCGAAACTTCGGTCAGGACCGAGGCGATGATACCGGTCGAGATCTCCTGGAATTTCGCGGCGTCGGCCGCCGTGGCGGGGGTTATCGCATTGCCTTCTGTTTCGGTCGTGCCGTCACGCCCGATTGCATCGATCTGGTCCCAGATCCTGCCGGATTCCTGGCTGGCCGCCAGGCCGAACACCTTGCTTTCCAGTGCCTGCTGCAGGTCTTCAGGCAGATCGGCAAAGCTGTCTTCGTTCATGATCAATGCAAAGGAACCACGATACAGCCCGCCCGGCATTTCATACACGTTCTTGGCCACTTCGGTCAGTTTGAAGCCCTTGCGCGATTCCATCGGCATGACGACACCGTCTGCTGCTTTCGAGGCCAGGGTTTCATACACCTTGGTCGCCGGAACCTTAATGCCCGTCACCCCAAGGGCTGTGCCGACATCGCTGGCAACGCCGCCCGGGATCCGGACTTTCAGGCCGGCCAATTGGTCGAGCGAGGTCACCTGTTCGCTGGTATGCAGTTGCGCAGGGCCATGGGTGAACAGGCCGATCACCTTGACCCCCCGGTGTTCCCGGGCCTTGGACAGAAGTGACTCATAGGCGTTCCAATACGCCACCGAAGCCGCCTCTGCCGAGCCGTCATAGCCAGGCAATTCGATCAGCTTGGTGGTGACGAACCGGCCAGCCTGATAGCCGTGGAAAATGACCGACAGACCGGCGGCGCCATCCTGCACCAGGTCCATCTGTGCCGGTGGTGGAGCCAGGCCCAGTTTCAGTTCGGCTGTCACCGCACCATCGGTGGCCTCTTCGATCATTTCCACGAGACGGGGCCACATCAGCGCATTCATGCCATGGGTCGGCGGGGCCCAGGACGAGATCGTCAAGGTGTGATCCGAAGCCTGACCAGGCGCAGCTGTGAGGCTAAAAAGAGCCGTAGCCGCAAGGACTTTGATCGTTTTCTTCATGTTTCTTTCCTCCCTAAGAAATTCAGTGACCTGCACGGGTTGAAGCCCGTGGGTTACGGGATCCGCAAAACGATTCCGTCAAGGTCTTCGGACGCGACGATCTGGCAGGACAACCGGCTGCCCGGCTGTCGATCGGCTTCGGCCATGTCCAGCATGTCGTCTTCCATGCCTTCGGGGATCTTGGTGCCGTCAGGGGCTTCGTCCACGACGACATGGCAAGTCGCGCAAGCCAATGCGCCACCGCATTCACCGGTTACGCCTGCAATGTTGTTGGCCAATGCGGCCTCCATGAGGCTGTGGCCCGTTTTTACCGCAGCCGTCGTCCGGGTGCCGCACTCCTGGACCCATGTCACCTTGATCTCGCTCATTCTGGGTCACCCCGTTTGTTGTTGCGTCAACTCATGGCTTGGGTAGTAGGTATGAGTTGCCATGTCAACAAGAGGTTTGGAAAAGAAATCGTACGCGCAAAAATCATGTCTGAGGCGTTTTGCGGCGCTTTCGATCGTGCTGAGGCGATAACATCCGGTGTTCAAAACGCATCAACCCGAACCAAGAAACAGGGTTGGCAGCTCGGGCTGGCAGGAGTCTGATGTCTAAGGGATGTCGAGTGTCCGGGGCGTGTTAAACGCAAGTTTGGAATGTCGAATTCAGCCCCACTTGGCGGATTTCAGGCCGTCCCCGCAATCCTTCAAGGCCAGCCCGGTCGAACAGGTCATCGAGATGATTTATTTGGGCAGCAGGAAGGATGTGGGCCAGAAAGTGGACGCTTGAGCATGGCCGCCGGGGCAACTTTTGTGGATCCGGCTTGGGTTCGCAGGTCGGTTGGAAGCATATGCGGATAGTCTTCACAGATCATAAACGGGCGCCACGGGCGCCCGGGGTTTTTCATTTCAAAGCCATGCGTTGCATGCGCTTTCTAAGCGGATGCAGGATCCCCGATCAAGTATCAGGCGTCCCATACCACCGGCATGTTCAGCGGGCCACGGAAGGCCCATCCGCCAAAAGTGGTTTCTCCATCCAGTCGCAGCCCTTTCAGGCGTTCGAAAATCATTGGCAATGCAACATCTGCGATCAGGCAGCGGGCGACAAAGGCTCCGGCACAGAAATGCGGGCCTGCGCCCAAGGCGATGGAAGCCGAGTAGTCCTGGTGGATGTCGAACTCTTCCGGCTTTTCAAAGATCTCCTTGTCCCGATTGCCTGACCCGAACATGAAGAACACGCGGTCTTCCGGCTCAAGCGTCACGCCGTGCAGTTCGTAAGTTTGATTGACGCGGCGCGGCGACATGCCGACGGGAGAAATCCAGCGTGAATACTCCTCGAAGGCGTTCAGCCAAGGTACATCACCGGTAATCACTTCCTTCAGCTGATCGGGGTGGTTCAGTAACGCCCAGATCACACCTGAAATCACGTCGCGCATTTCGTTCTGCCCACCCGAGATCGCCAGTTTGACATTGGCATAGATCTGTTCTTGCGACATCCCGGATTGCAGAGCGACCGACAACAGCGACGTATTGGGAGCCTGTTCCAAGATCGGGATCATTTCATCAATGCAAGCCTCGATTTCTTGGGTGCATTTGTGGCAGTTCGCTTCGACTTCGGGATCGCCAGAATAGTTTGCGCAACCGTCGATCATGCCCTGACTGAACCGGTCCATGTCTTCCCATGATACTGTAGCCAATCCGGTGACGACCCGTAGCGCTTCCGCGGAAATACGACGTGCGATGTCGCGGGCCATGTCGGCCTTCCCAAGCGGCTGGATGATGTCGAGAACTTCTGTCGTGACCCTTTCAAACTCTTCTTTCCAAACGGTTTTCACAGTGCGGGGAGAGACGGTTGGAAAGATGGCCTTGCGTTCGTCCATATGCGGTTTGCCATCCTTGCGCATCAGGTTCTGTCCCATCAACTGGGTCATCAATCCTTCGGGCTGATCGGAGGAGAAGATTTCGATCTTCTTTTCATTCACAAAGATGTCGTCCCGTCGCGTGATCAGTGTCGCGCCCAATTGCGGGACATAGGCCACCGGATACTTCTCGCGCATCCGTTTGAGATCCGGATACGGGTCCGCCCAAAAAGCCTGCGGGTCGATTTCGTAGGTAGGTGCGTCTGACATTAAACTCTCCGGTGCAAGAAAAGCTGTGACTTGCTTTGTGTTGACATGACAACACTATAACACGTGGCATGTCAATTGCCCTTGCGCGGCTTCCAACCCGGATCGACGCATCGGTGAGCCGCTTGTCGAGTGTGTACCTCAGCCAATACAGGCTCAATTCACAGTTCCGGGGCTTTTCGCGTCATCCGATCGGGTGACATATTGTTGGGCATCGAGCGCTGTATTTTGATCATCAAGCCAGAACTACGTGAGTTAGCAGCGACCATGACCCAGGTCTTTTCCACCAAGAATCGTCCGTTTCACCTTGGGCCTTATCCGTTGGAGCGTCTTGCGCGCTTTGAGGGCGAGGGGAATCTGTCGGGTGTCCCTGTAACAAAGGCGTTGTGCTTTCACCGGCCTGAGCGGCCCGAAAGCATCGTGAACGCGATGGGGGAGTTCCAGGCGATGATGGACGCGATCCGGGACGGGTTCGTGAACAAGGCGGTCGCCGACATCCCTTCGGACCTTGTTGAACGGTCGAACCATCTGAAGGCGTTTGGGTATTATTGCGACGCGTCGATGGTGGGGGTCGGGCCGCTGCCGGATGATGCGTTTTTGCGCGAGCCGCGGCGCAACCCCGATATCGACAAGCTGGCGCACGCGCTGAAAACCCGGCAGACCAAGACGCTGGCAGCCGGGATCGACATGATCATGGCCGACCTCAAGGACAGTATGGAGGCCGAGCCGACCCCGATAGACGACCACAGTCACGCCATAGTGTTCGTTTATGAACATATGCGCGATCCAAGGGCAGACGAGCCGGGCAGTGACTGGATCTTGGACGCGCAGGATCACCGGGCCTGTCTACGCGGTACTGAAACCGCCGTGGTGATTGCGAATTACATTCGCCTGCTGGGATTTGACGCGCGAGCGCACAGCTACAGCTCGACCGATGTGGATCTGAACAAGCTTGCGGTTGCGGCCGGCCTGGCCACGGTCGAGGGTGGCGATCTGGTGGCGCCCTGGTTGGGTTCCCGTTTTGGTCTCGCGGTAATCACCACGGAAATGGATTTGGCCCATGATGCACCGCTGGCACCGCTGAAGGACCAGCCCTGGTTCCGCACCCAAGGCCCTGCATGGTGGGTGGGTAAGGGCTTTGCCAAGTCAGCGTTGAACCGCGATCCCTATGCACGTCGCAACTATGCGGACGGGGCGCACCCGTTCGAACGGCTCAAGCGGGTGGATAGCCCGACGACATATATCGACGAAGAGAACGTCGCGCGCGTACCGAAACGTGCAGACATGTTTGCCCGTTCGCAATTTGGCGACATGGGTAAGAACCTGCAGAACGCGGCCAAGGGCGGCCATTACGTGCGCAAATCGGCGCCCAGCTTTGCCCAACGCCGCGCGCTGGGGGCCTTTGTGCTTTTGCAGGATGGTGTGGCCAATCCCGAAGGCGCCCGACCCAGTGATGCCGAACGCAATGCGCTGAACCTGAAGGCGGCAAGTTACTTTCTGGGTGTCGATGCGGTCGGCACCAGCCGGTGTCCGGACTGGACTTGGTACAGCCATGACGCCACTGGCGAACCGATCGATCCGCCTCATGATCAGGCCGCGAGCATGATCATCGATCAGGGCTTCGAAACGATGGAGGGGGCCAGCGGCGATGACTGGATCGCGGTCAGCCAGTCAATGCGCGCCTATCTGCGCTTCTCGCTTCTGGGTGGGGTGATCGGTCAGCAACTGCGCAATCTGGGCTACAAGGCCAAGGCGCATACGGTGATGGATGGCGAAGTGCTGCAGCCGCCGCTGCTGCTTCTGTCAGGCCTGGGCGAGGTCAGCCGCATCGGTGAGGTGATCCTGAACCCCTACCTGGGGCCACGACTGAAATCCGGTGTGGTGACCACCGACATGCCCCTGGCACATGATAAGCCGATCGATTTTGGCCTGCAGAACTTCTGCAACCATTGCAACAAATGTGCCCGTGAATGCCCCTCCGGGGCAATCACCGCCGGGCCGAAGCTGATGTTCAACGGCTACGAGATCTGGAAATCCGATAGCCAGAAATGCACCACTTATCGTATCTCCCAACCGGGTGGAGCCATGTGCGGACGTTGTATGAAGACCTGCCCGTGGAATCTCGAAGGGTTGTTCACACAGGCCCCGATCCGCTGGGCGGCCTCGAACATCCCTGCTGCGGCACCGGTGCTGGCCAATCTGGACGACAGGATGGGCAATGGCGGGCTGAACCCGGTCAAGAAATGGTGGTGGGATATCGAGCTGGACGAAAGCGGCGGCTATCGCGCGCCCAAAAGCCCGGTGAACCGCCGTGATCTGCAAACCGATCTGGACCTGAAATACGAGGATCAGACCTTGGCCGTCTACCCGGCACCCATCGCACCGCACCCATATGCCTATCCTTACCCCATGGACCGCGAAGCCGGGATTGAAGCTTATCAGGCGATGATACCCGCCAACGAATACCGCAAACGCAAGGCGCGCGGTGAAACCGCGATGATCCATCGTTATACCAATGACGCCGATGCGCCGGTGATCCGGGTCGAGCTGAGCAAGGTCGAAAAGATGACCGATGGCGTAACCAAATACGAGTTCAGCCCGCTGAACGGTGAACCGCTGCCGAAATGGACCGCCGGGGCGCATCTGGACGTGCTGGTAGCGCCGGAATTCCTGCGTCAGTATTCAATGTCCGGCAATCCCGACGACACCAGCAAATACCAGATCGGCGTGCTGCGCGAGGATGAGGGCAGGGGCGGTTCGGCCCTGATGCACCGGATCTTCAGCGAAGGCCGCAAGGTCATCATCTCGAAGCCGATCAACCATTTCGGCTTGGACGAAACGGCCAAGCGCACCTTCCTGATGGGCGGTGGCATCGGCATCACGCCCATGATCGCCTTCGCGCATCGCTTGCACGCGCTGGGTCGGGAATTCCAGCTGCATTATTCCTGTTCCAGCCGCAGCAACGCAGGCTTTCTGACAGATCTGGCAGCGATGCCCTGGGCTGACAAGGTTCACTACCACTTCTCGGATGAAGGCACCCGGGCTGATCTGGACGCGTTGATGGCGGGCTATGAGGATGGCTGGCACGTCTACACCTGCGGCCCGAACCGCTATATGGACGGAGTGATGGAAGCCGCCGAACGCCAAGGTTTCCCCGAAGATGCGCGCCACCTTGAATACTTCTCGGTCCCCGAACAGCCTGATTACGTGAACCAGGCTTTCAGGGTCAAACTGGCAAGGTCAGGCCAGGAACTGACCGTGCCCGAGGACAAGACGATTTCGGACGTGTTGCTGGACAACGGCATCCACGTGGACGTGAAATGTTCCGACGGCATTTGTGGCGTCTGCAAATGCGGTCTGATCTCGGGCGAGGCCGAACACCGCGACTTTGTCCTGTCCAACAAGCAACGCGAAACCGGCATCATCACCTGCCAGTCCCGCGCCAAGGAGGCAAACGGACTACTCGAACTCGACCTTTGATCCGCTCAGTGCGGCGTGACTCTTGGAGCTTCAATAAGGACCCGGCACCACATCCCGGCCCTGCAGGGGAGTGGTCGTCGGTGGCAAGGCCATGCACAGGTCGTGCCAGGGCTGAAACAGCATCCCTCTTTCCCGAGCATTCAGCAGTTCCGGTCACCGGCGCATAGAAAAAGACACCCGACCGCGAAGGATTGTCTGCTTACGGTTTTTTTGAGGAGGAAGTGGCGGCCCGTACACCCTTGTCACTCTATCGCTGCCAGCGATTGTAAAGCGTCTTGTGCGGTCCATAGGCGGAGGGCGCATCGGGCTACAGTCGAGTGTTGCAATTGATAGTGAAAACTCCACTCAACACATACCGTTTACCGATGCGTGCTTTTGCCGTTTGATTTCGGAAAGAAAAGGGGCAGAGGCGACCCCCAAGCGTTGCTTAACCGGAAAAGTTGGGCATGTTCACAGTCGAAGATCAATGGATCTGGAGCTTGGCCTTCACTCTACAAAAGGTTGACTTTCAAATTTTGAATATGATGCTCGGCAAAAATCACTCTTTAGCTTGGATCAATTCGTGATGACCGCACCCATTCAAAACCGCATCGTAAATGTGAACCAGGTCAAGGACTATTCCGGCACGTCTTCAGACGATGTCTTTGTGCTGAACGCGATTTCATCTGGTCTTCCAACCGCCACCTTGGATGGGCGCAGTGGTTTCGACACATTGGACGCACGAAGTGTCTTTGTTGGTGGGACCTATATGTTCCTGACCGACGTTCGACCGTCTGTCGAGAATGGGTTTTCAGTTGGCGATTTTCTCGTTTTGAACTTCTGGAAGATCCTTGGAAACAGCACCAAAGGAAACTGGTTTCTTTTGCAGGACACTGTCCATTCAGTTGAACTGCATGGGGGGGCGGGAAACGATTGGTTTGCGGCATCCATTCAAGGTGTGGGCGGATGGACTGCAGACAAATACTTTGGATATGCAGGCGACGATCATTTC
Source organism: Paracoccaceae bacterium (assembly GCA_014872875.1). GTDB lineage: Bacteria > Pseudomonadota > Alphaproteobacteria > Rhodobacterales > Rhodobacteraceae > Aliisedimentitalea. Next base: position 382,128 of record WKFI01000014.1, on the reverse strand, counting down.
AATGTGCGGCCATTGGACGTCGCCATCGGAGGAGCAGGCAACGATACGTTTGATCTTTATGGAGCGAGTGGTGACTTGACAGGGTCTCTTGCAGACGGAGGTTCTGGCACAGATACGCTGGAGCTAGGCTTTGGATGGACCGTGAATCTTTCCAAACAATTTGCCGACAGCCCATTCAGCGGATCCTTAGATAGATACAAGGTCGTCAGCATCGAAAATGTCGAGGTCTACGCCTAGCGCGGATACGAAACCACGGTGATCGGCACATCAGGTGACAATGTGCTTTCGGTAGATAACAGATTCAATGATGGCTCTGTCGGGGTGACTTTCCACGGCTTGGGTGGAAACGACACTTTGATCGGCAGTATCGGGGCCGACTTACTCCATGGTGGGCAAGGCGACGATATTCTGAAAGGTTCATCCGGTCGGGACAGTCTGTTTGGCGGCGGACGTAAGGACAAGCTCACCGGTGGCGCTGGGTCTGACACTCTGAACGGCGGTGGAGGGCACGACACGCTGATCGGTGGAAATGGGCGGGACTTTCTTGATGGCGGCAAGGGCAATGATCTTTCGATCGGTGGCAAGGGCTGGGATGTTCTTACCGGCGGCGCAGGAAAGGATACCTTCGTGTTTGGACCGGGGTCTGGAAGAGACAGGGTAACCGACTTTGAAATCGGGGCGGATATCCTGAGTATATCTGGTCACGTAGGTGGATTTGATGCTCTGACCATCGCGAACCAAGGTGGCAGTCTTCGCATCACACATGATGGAGGGGTAATCCTTCTTCAGGGCGAAGCTGGAACTATTCTGACAGCAGCCGATTTCGAGTTCGTTTGATCGCCCGGGGTAAGCTGGAACCGCTCAGTTCAGCTGCAAAAGCTTGCCACAAGGTATCTAGCTCAAGTCTTCATGGACATCGGATGATGGTTGCGGCCAGAGCGATGGCTTCACGTTCACCGAGTCAGCTTAGTTGCAGTAGGGGCAGGGGATATTGGTACAACGATAAGTGCAGCTAACCCAAGCAACTGGATTTTTCTTTTCATATCATTTTTTGACAGGGGAGTGGCAGCCCGTAGGGGAATCGAACCCCTCTTTCCAGGTTGAAAACCTGGCGTCCTAACCGATAGACGAACGGGCCACTGTGTTGGTGAGCGGCTGTTTAGGCAATGTCGAAACCGGGCGCAAGAGGGTCTTTTACAATTCTGCAAAGAAAATTCAGACTTCCCTGAAAGCGCCATTTTGGAAGTCTTGCAGTAGCTTGCAGGACAACCATTCAGCCTTGTGCCGAACGTGCGTCAAGCCATTGAAATGAAATGAAGTTGGGTTTGATCGCACCCCTTGGGGCATCGCGTTGGACGCGTTTGACACATTCGTTGTGTGGGGGCGGCTCGTGTTGGTCACCCGCAATGGAGATGGCAAGAAGCCCCGCCAATTTGACGGGCTTCTTGTGTGGAAATACCTCTCCCAGGAAAGTCTTGGAAGACTTGCCGGTGGGTTGTGCTCAGCCGTTCAACTTCTGTGCAACCAGCTGGTTAACGGCCTTCGGGTTGGCCTTGCCACCAGTGGCTTTCATCACCTGGCCGACGAACCAGCCTGCCAGCTTGGGGTTCACTTTTGCTTTTTCGACCTGCGCCGGGTTGGCGGCGATGATTTCGTCTAGAGCGGCCTCAATGGCGCCAGTGTCGGTAACCTGCTTCATGCCGCGCGCTTCGACGATCTCGGCCGGGTCGCCGCCTTCGGTATAGACGATTTCGAACAGGTCCTTGGCGATCTTGCCCGAAATGGCGTCCGAGGCAATCAGATCGATGATCCCACCCAACTGGGCCGGTGTGACCGGGCTTTCGGTGATATCGTGATCTTCCTTTTTCAGGCGACCGAAAAGTTCGTTGATGACCCAGTTTGCCGCGATTTTGCCATCACGGCCTTGGGCAACCTCTTCGAAATAGGCAGCCGATTCCACTTCGGCGGTCAGAACCGAGGCATCATAATCTGTCAGTCCGAAATCGCCCATGAAGCGTGCCTTCTTCTGATCCGGCAGTTCGGGCAGGTTGGCGGCGATGTCATCCACCCAAGCCTGTTCGATTTCCAGCGGCAGCAGGTCGGGATCGGGGAAATAGCGGTAGTCATGCGCCTCTTCCTTGGAACGCATGGACCGGGTTTCGCCCTTGTCCGGATCATACAGCCGGGTTTCCTGTTCAACCTCACCACCGGCTTCGACGATGGCGATCTGACGGCGGGCTTCGACCTCGATCGCCTGCTGGATAAAGCGCATCGAGTTCATGTTCTTGATCTCGCAGCGGGTGCCAAGATGCGAGAAGTCCTGGGTCTCTTGGTACTTCTCATAGGCTCCGGGCAGACAGATCGAGACGTTCACGTCGGCGCGGAGGTTGCCGTTTTGCATGTTGCCGTCGCAGGTGCCCAGGTACTGCATGATCTGGCGCAGCTTGGCGATATAGGCTGCTGCCTCTTCTGGGCCACGGATATCGGGGCGGCTGACGATCTCCATCAGGCAGACGCCGGTCCGGTTCAGGTCCACGAAAGACATGTTGGGATCCATGTCGTGGATCGATTTGCCAGCGTCCTGTTCCATATGGATGCGTTCGATGCGCACGGTGCGCGCTTGGCCATTGCCAAGTTCAACCAGCACTTCACCTTCGCCGACGATAGGGTGGTAAAGCTGGCTGATCTGATAGCCCTGCGGCAGATCAGGGTAGAAATAGTTCTTGCGGTCGAAGGCGGACCAGAGGTTGATATCAGCCTTCAGTCCCAGCCCGGTACGGACTGCCTGTTCGACGCAGTATTCGTTGATAACCGGCAACATGCCGGGCATGGCTGCGTCGACGAAGGCCACGTTCGAGTTCGGCTCGGCTCCGAATTTGGTCGAGGCGCCGGAGAAAAGCTTCGCATTGGAGCTGACCTGGGCGTGGACTTCCATACCGATGACCAGTTCCCAGTCATGCTTGGCGCCCGAGATCACCTTGGGCTTGGGGAGTTCATATGTCAGGTCGAGCATTACCGAAACGGGCTCCTTGATCGCGTATCTTTCCGCGTTCTAGGCCCGGTGGCGTCGGGGGGCAAGGGGCAAAGACGTTGAGGGGCGCTGCCCCTCTGCGCCCAAGGGCGCATTCACCCCGGAGTTTTCCCGGCAAAGTGAACGAAGGAGCCCTGGCGCATTTGCCAGATCTGGCCGGAAAAAGCTGGGGAAGCGCGCCCAGCCAAGGGGTCATGCCTTTAGATCGGGCGCAGTTTCGTGCCGTTCGGGGTGAAGGTCACATGCAAGCCACGACTGATTTCATCCTGGAACATGTCCGCAATCACGTGCAGCGCGTCAGCTCGACCGCGAGCGGCAAAACGACTGGCCGAAGTGATGCGGGCATTGTTGTCAAACCCGTCTGCAGCATGGGCCCAGATCATCGGGTGAAGCTCTGTCAGGTGGTCGCGGATCAGCCAGTTTGCCGCCTCGGCAATCTGCAGGCGGGCAAGGTCGGCCTCTTCGTTCAGGCCCAACCCGTTGCGGAGCGCGATGGCGCAATAGGCCGCCAACAGATTGACCATTTCCTGGTTCGGGCGGGCCTTGATGATGTCTTGCAACCCGTCGATGAAGAAGGGCACATCCACCCGGGCGCAGGCTTCTTCGTCGATTGTGATGGCATCGAAACAGACCCAAGTGTAACCGCCGGCCCCCCAGACGTTCTGGGTGCGTGATGCGGTGCGGCGGGCTTCGAGCTCCAATTCGTCGTAGGAGCCGAACCAGCGCGGCAACATGTGGTTGCCCAGGGCGCGCATGTGACGCTGGTTCTGCGGATCCAGGTCGATTAGTTTCTCATACAGATCGGCGGCTTTACCCAGCGGGCCTTTCTGCCCGGCCAGCAAGGCACATCCCGCAGAAGCGAGGATCGGGCTCTGTGTTGCTTCACTCAGCAACGGGCGCATCAGGGCTTCAGCACGATCGAAATGTGCAGCAAAGCGTTCGCGACGTGCACGGGGTACAGCAGCGTCGTTGCCATTGCCGCGCCACGCCCAAGCCGTGTCCACATGGGCAAGCGCGACAATCACGTTGATGAACGGATCATCTTCATACTCCATGCGCAGTTCTTCCAGCATGGAAATCCCTTCGATCAACGGACGTTCACGTCCGGATTTTCCATCCTGCAATGCGTGTTCAACGGCGTGGATCACGTCGGCGCGGGCTCCATAGGCCAGCAACTCGGCTATGGGCATTCCGCCGGGGGTTGTTTCGCGCGCCGCGTCGGCGTCGCGGATTTCCTGTGACAGGTCCTCCCATCGATCCTGACGGGCAAGGAATTGTCCTCGCTCCTGAGCTTGGCGACATGCGCGGTCATCCCGGCTTTGGTCCAAAACCGGAATGTCTAGGAAGTGTTCCGGTTTTCCTGCATGTTCGCGCGCTGTGTCGTTCGGGGCGGGCAGAGCCAGGGGGGCTCGCGCTCCTTTCGACATTCCACGGGAGGATTTGAACGCGGTCAGCAGCGGGAATAGCGAATACCAGGCCTGTCGGGATCTGTTCAGCATCGGTTCTCCAAGAGATGGCAGCATTTCTCTGAATTGAGAGAAATCTGATCCGTCTTTGGGGCGCAAAAGTGGCGTCACTGCGGTGTTTCCGGTCCGCGACGGGGTAATTGCATGTCACTTTGCGGTTTGTGGAAACAGTCCGGCTCTCACAGGGGACGCTGTTTCTTGTGCAAGTGGAGCGATGTCAGAAGACGACGAAGTGATGACGTTCCACGTGGATGTCCCGTGATTGCAATTCTGCCTCAAAATCCCGATGCGGCGGGATCACGTCATGAGGCAGTCGGATGCGTTTACCATTGCGCAGAAGGATAGAGACCCGCACCGAGAAGTCCCAACGCGTGTCGAACCGCATTTTGTCGACCTCGGACAAGGCGACCCCTCCGGTGCGTTCACCGGAGGTCCAGTTCATGTCCTGCTTGTCCAACCGTAGGCTGGATTTCGGGTTGCGCCAGAGCTGGATCAGAGCAGGAATTGCGGGAAGGCCCAGCAGCACAACGATCCACCAGGCGGCCTGGAACAGAACCAAGAGGGCGGCCAGCATGGTCAGATAGGCCGCCACGCCCAGCAGCGCCTTGGCTGAACGGCTGTCGCGATGGAATGCGAATGGTTGCGGTTCGGACATGGTCGCGGTCTCAGCTGGCGTCCAGAATGCGGGTGATCATCTCGGTCGTATCCCGGCTCAGCTCCGGGGTAGCCGCAATGCGCTCAAGTTGTGCCCGGATCAGCGTCTGACGTGGTTCGTCATAGCGTTTCCAGGTTTGGAACGCGCTGCACATGCGCGCTGTGGTCTGAGGATTCAACTTGTCGAGGGCAATCAGATTATCCGCCAACAGGACATATGCCGCGCCACTGACATGGTGGAAGCCAGCATGGTTCATTGCCAGGGCCCCCATGACTGCGCGGAACCGGTTGGGGTTCTTCATGTCGAACAGCGCATGCTCGGTCAGAGCGGCGGCCGTTCCAGCGGTCTTGTCGGGTGCCGCGCAGATGACCTGGAACGAGAACCATTTGTCCATGACAAGGCGGTCCTGTTGCCATTGCTCAAAGAAGGCACGCGATTGATCCGACCCCTTGTCGATCATCAGCAAGCTGGTGAGCGCGGCACTTTGCTGTGTCATGTTGTCGGCAGTTTCGAACTGTCGGGCGGCCTGATCGCCACCGTCCAGTCGTGTCAATAGCCCGAGCAGACGTGCATTCAACGCCCGTTTTCCGGCGCTCTCGGCATCTGGAGAGTAAGCGCCTTGTACCGTTGTGTCCGCGTAAAGCCGTGGCAGGCTGTCGGCGAGCGTCTGCGCAAGGGTCTGGGCAAAGGTCTCAGTCGCGTCATAGATCGCCTGCGGATCGGGGGTGATGCCCTTGTCCGCCAGCGTTTGCGCCATGTCGGATTGGCTGGGTGGCTGCAAGACCAGCGCTCGGAACGCCGGGTCCTGGCTGTCATCGCGCACCAGTTTCTGCAGCGCGTCCAGATAATCGGCATCCGGGGCCGTGCCGTTTGTGATCATCGAAAGGCGGGTGTCCTTGGCCAGCGCGTTGCCGGCCTCCCAGCGGTTGAAGGGATCGGTGTCATGGGCCAACAGAAAGGCCCGTTCAGCATTGGTTGTGTCGCGCTGCAGGATCACCGGGGCGGAAAACTCGCGCAGGATCGAAGGCACGGGGCGGGCTGCAAGCCCGTCAAAGCGGAAGCTCTGTTTGGCCTGGGTCATCTCCAGCATCTGGGTGGGCAGCACTTCGTCGCCATTGGGGCCCAGCAGACCCACGGCAACCGGGAGCACGCGCGGGTCCTTTTCGGGCTGGCCCGGGGTCGGCGGTGTGCTTTGTTCGAAAGTCAGCGTGTAAGCACCGTCTTCCCAGTCTTCCGTTACGGACAGGCGCGGCGTGCCTGCCTGTTCGTACCAGATCTTGAATTGGCTCAGATCACGCCCCGTGGCGTCCTCGAAGACTTTCAGCCAGTCTTCGATCGTACAGGCCTGCCCGTCATGGCGGTCAAAATACAGGTCGAGGGCCTGAGCATAAGCCGTGTCCCCCACCAGCCGTTTCAGCATCCCAATCAGTTCAGCGCCTTTTTCATATACAGTGGCGGTGTAGAAGTTGTTGATTTCCTGAAAGCTCGCCGGGCGCACCGGGTGGGCCAGCGGGCCGTTGTCTTCGGAAAACTGCCGACCACGCAGATCAATCACGTCGCTGATGCGTTTCACCGGAGCGCTGCGCATGTCGGATGTGAACTGGGCATCGCGGAAGACGGTCAGTCCTTCTTTCAGGCACAGCTGGAACCAGTCGCGGCAGGTGATCCTGTTGCCGGTCCAATTGTGGAAATACTCATGCGCGATGATCGCCTCGATCCGTTCAAAATTGGCATCGGTCGAGGTTTCCGGAGAAGCCAGCACACAGGAAGAGTTGAAGACGTTGAGCCCCTTGTTCTCCATCGCGCCCATGTTGAAATCGTCGACGGCAACGATGTTGAAGATGTCCAGATCATATTCGCGGCCATAAACATCTTCGTCCCAGGTCATGGACTTCTTCAGCGCCTCCATGCCGAAGGCGCATTTGCCCTCGTCCCCCGGACGGACCCAGATGTTCAGTTCAACCTGCTTGCCCGACTTTGTGGTGAAGCTGTCGGGATGGTTAACCAGATCTCCGGCCACCAGCGCAAAAAGGTAGGCGGGTTTCGGCCAGGGGTCATGCCATTCTGCAAAGCCTTCGCCGCTGGCCCCGGGATTGCCATTGGACAGCAACACCTTTTCGCTTCCATTGATCCGCACCGTAAAGGTGGACATGACATCGGGTCGGTCAGGGTAATAGGTGATCTTGCGAAAGCCTTCGGCCTCGCACTGGGTGCAATACATGCCGTTCGACATATAGAGCCCTTCCAGCGCTGTATTGCCGGCCGGGTCGATTTCGACCTCGGTCTCCCAGACAAAGGGCGTGTCCGGCACTTCGCAGGTCAGGCCCTGGTCTGTGACCTCCGGCGAAACATCGGTGTCGTCAATCTTGGCCGAGATCAGCTTCAGCTGCTCCCCATGCAGGAAGAAAGTCTTGTTGGTAGCGTCCAGTTTTGGGCGGAAAGCGATGCGGCTGGTGACGCGGGTGGCGTTTGGGGACAGGTCAAACGTCAGATGCACGCTTTCGACGACAAATCCGAATGGGGTGTAATCCTTGAGATAAATGGTCTGGGGGGCGGCGTCGCGCATCTATACTGTCCTCTGACTCGGGGCTTTGGTCAGATTTATGCGAAAGGGGGCGGGCTGCAATCCCCCAATCCGGTCCTATTTCCTTCTGGTCTTCTGCAGCGATCCCCCTAAGTCGCAGGAAATGACGGAAACTGTCCTGCTTTGGTTCAAACGCGATTTGCGGGTGGCGGATCACCCGGCGCTGGCCCACGCCGCGAAGCGCGGGCGCGTTTTGCCGCTGTTCATAGTGGAGCCTGATCTGTGGGCGCAGTCGGACATGTCGGCGCGCCAGTTCTTTTTTGTTCGGGAAAGCGTAATGGGATTGCGGCGGGACCTTGCCCAGATCGGCCTGGACCTTTGCCTGCGTGTGGGGCCTGCAGTGCAGGTGCTGGCGGATCTTCAGCGCCAGACCGGCGCAACGCTGTTGGTCAGTCACGAGGAAACCGGGAACGGTTTTACTTATTCCCGCGACAAGGCAGTAGCAGAGTGGGCCTCTGCAAACGGCATGCAGTGGGAGGAATTGCCGCAATCGGGTGTGGTGCGGCGTTTGAAAGGGCGCAACGGGTGGAGCCAGGCGCGCAATGCGTTCATGCGGCAGGTGCAGGTTTCCCCACCGCAGGGCGTCGAGCAAATACAGGCGGACAGTCAGGATTGGCCGGAGCTGGGCTTTGTCGAGGATTGCGCATTCCGTCAGGCCGGAGGACGGGACAATGCGCGGAAGCTCCTGAGCAGCTTTCTGGCCAGCCGCGGAGAGTTGTATCGCAAGGAAATGTCCTCGCCCTTGGGCGGGGCCTCGGCCTGTTCTCGCCTGTCACCGCATCTGGCGCATGGCACGCTTTCGGTGCGCGAGGTTGCTCAGATCGCAAGTGCTGCCTCGCGGGATGGACGGTCGGGCTATTGGCTGAAATCACTCAGCTCGTTCCAATCCCGGCTCGCCTGGCGTGATCACTTCATGCAGAAGCTGGAGGACCAGCCCGAACTGGAACATGCCTGCATGCACCCGGCCTACGAACACGTGCGGACTGGCTCCGTGGATATGGATCGCCTCAAGGCCTGGGCGAAAGGTGAAACCGGCATTCCCTTTGTCGATGCCTGCATGCGCTGTCTGAACGCGACCGGATGGTTGAATTTCCGGATGCGGTCCATGCTGATGTCGTTTGCCTCCTACCATCTCTGGTTGGACTGGCGGCAGACCGGGCTGCACCTGGCGCGGCAGTTCACCGATTTCGAAGCGGGTATCCACTGGCCGCAGGTGCAGATGCAATCAGGCACCACGGGGATGAATACCATCCGTATCTACAACCCGGTGAAACAGGGTCATGATCAGGACCCGCTTGGTCGGTTTACCCGCAAGTGGGTGCCGGAGCTGAAGCTCGTACCTGATGCCAATTTGCAGGACCCTTGGCGCTGGGCCGAGGCGGGGCAGATCATCGGCAAGATCTACCCTCAGCCGATCATCGACCCCGAAAGCGCGGCGCGCGAAGCACGTGCGCTGATCTGGTCCGTGCGGCGCAAGGATGGATTTGGGGCGCAAGCCAAAAAGATCGTAGACAAGCATGCTAGCCGCGCGGGTAGGACCCGGCGCAGAAAAGCGACCAGCGATAGACGCCAGCTGAGCCTGGATCTGTGAGAACCTCGGTCCGGAAGCCCAAGCGCAAGAAGGCCGACCTGCCGTCCAAGGTCTGCGCTTCCTGCGGTCGCCCATTCACATGGCGCAAGAAATGGGAACGGGTCTGGGAGGAAGTTCGCTATTGCTCCCGCAGGTGTCGGGAGAACCGGTGCTGAGGTCGGTTTTTCTGCAGCTGCAAAAAAACTCTCCAGACGTCTCCGAAGCACCCCAAAAAGGGTTTGTTGCCGATAGGAAACTCGTGCACTACTTAGACGACAGCATACAATCGTGCACATTCGAGGTCCAGATGACGAAACGGGTAACCAAACACGGCTTGCAGGTCGCAAGCGAACTTGCGGATTTCATCGAAACACAGGCTCTGCCGGGCACCGGGGTTGAGCCGGACACTTTCTGGAAAGGAATGTCCGAACTGGTGAACGGGTTAGGTCCTGAAAACACGGCCCTGCTGGCCAAGCGGGAAGAGATCCAGGGAAGGATCGACGCCTGGCATGTCGCGCGGCGCGGGCAGGTGCATGATCACGAAGCATACAAGGCTTTCCTGACCGACATCGGCTATCTGCTGCCCGAAGGTGACGAGTTTGAAATCGACACCCAGAATGTGGATCCCGAGATCGCAGAGGTTCCCGGACCACAACTGGTGGTGCCCATCACCAATGCGCGTTATGCGCTGAATGCGGCAAATGCGCGGTGGGGCAGCCTCTATGATGGGTTCTATGGCACTGATGCGCTGGGCTCGACACCGCCGGCAGGCGGCTATGACCGGGGTCGTGGATCACGCGTCGTAGCTCGGTCGCGGGTGTTTCTGGATGAAGCGTTCCCGATCACCGGGACCTCCCACGCGGATGTGCGCCGCTACCATGTTCATGACGGTGTATTGCTGATCGACGATCAACCGCTGATGCAGCCCGAGAAATTCGTGGGTTATCGCGGTAATCCCAAGGCGCCCGACGCGGTACTGCTGCGTAACAATGGCCTGCATGTGGAACTGGTCTTTGACCGGGCCCACCCCATCGGCGCCCGCGATCAGGCAGGGCTGGCGGACGTGGTGTTGGAAAGCGCGATGTCGGCCATCATGGACTGCGAAGACTCGGTTGCCTGTGTCGATGCCGAAGACAAGGTGCAGGCCTATTCCAATTGGTTGGGTCTCATGAAAGGAGATCTGACGGAGACATTCGAGAAGGGTGGCAAACCCGTCACCCGCCGCCTGAACGCGGATCGTGATTACAATGCTCCTGACGGGTCACCGATGACCGTCAAGGGTCGCGCGTTGTTGTGGATTCGCAACGTGGGTCACCTGATGACCAACCCAGCTGTGTTGGACGCCGAGGGAAACGAGGCATATGAAGGGCTGCTGGACGCGTTGATCACCGTCATGATTGCTATGCACGATCTGTCTCGCAGCGGCGGCAACTCAGACCACGGCTCGGTTTATGTCGTGAAGCCCAAGATGCACGGGCCGGAGGAAGTGGGTTTTGCCGATCGCATCTTTGACAAGGTCGAAGACATTCTTGGTCTGCCGCGCCATACGGTGAAAATCGGCATCATGGATGAAGAGCGCCGGACGTCGGTCAATCTCAAGGAATGTATCCGCGCGGCCAAACACCGGGTGGCCTTTATCAATACCGGTTTCCTGGATCGTACGGGCGATGAGATCCACACTTCGATGGAAGCGGGGCCTTTCTCGCGCAAGGACTTCATCAAACGCAAGGCCTGGATCGGTGCCTATGAGAACCTGAACGTGGATGTGGGGCTGGAATGTGGTCTGTCTGGCAAGGCACAGATCGGCAAGGGCATGTGGGCCATGCCCGACATGATGGCAGCGATGCTGGAACAGAAGATCGAGCATCCGAAATCCGGGGCCAATTGCGCCTGGGTGCCCAGCCCGACCGCCGCAACGCTGCATGCGCTGCATTACCACAAGGTGGATGTGTTTGCCGTTCAGGCGAAACTCAAGGCTGGTGGACGCCGGGCCCATGTGGACGGTATCTTGGACATTCCATTGGCACAGTTCCGCAAATGGTCGCCCAGCCAGATCCAGCGTGAAGTCGAAAACAACGCTCAGGGGATTTTGGGCTATGTGGTGCGTTGGGTCGATCAGGGGGTCGGGTGTTCGAAAGTGCCTGACATCAACGATGTGGGATTGATGGAGGACCGCGCCACCTGCCGCATCAGTGCTCAGCACATCGCCAATTGGCTGCATCACGAAGTCGTGGACGCGCAGGAGGTCATGGCAGCCCTGCGCAAGATGGCCGAGGTGGTCGACGGTCAGAACGCTGGAGACCCGGTCTATTCTCCGATGGCTCCAGGCTTTGACGGAATTGCTTTTCAGGCGGCCTGCGATCTGGTGTTCAAGGGGCGAATTCAGCCATCCGGTTACACCGAGCCGGTGCTGCATGCCCGTCGTTTGGAGTTGAAGGCCAGCAGTTGATGCGGTCTTGTATAGCTGTTTGGGGAGGGGCAAATGGCCCCTCTCGTGATTTTGGACCACTTTGACAAGAGGAAGACCACAGGAATGGCACTCAATCTGCGCAGATCACGCACAATCATTCGCAAAGCCCTCGAGAAGGGGCGGGAGATGGAGTTGAAACCGCTTTCCGTCGTGGTGATGGATGCGGGCGGGCATGTGATCGCCTTTGAGCGTGAGGACGGCGCGGCACCGGGCCGGTTCGCGATTGCTCATGGCAAGGCATACGGCTCGGTCATGCTGGGCATGGCGGGCACGGCGCAGATGGCACGCGCCGAAGGGCAGGCCTACTTCATGGCGGCAGTGAATGGTGTGTATGGCGGTCAGGTGATTCCGGTACCCGGCGGAGTGCTGGTCCGCGACAAGAACGGCAATATCGTGGGCGCGGTCGGTGTTACCGGTGATACCTCGGACAATGATGCCGCAGCGGCCATGGCCGGGATCGAAGCAGCGCGGCTTACAGGCGAGATCTGATCCAACCTTTCAAGTCTTGGCAAGAAACCGCGGACTTTTTAGTCGGGTCCGCGGTCCGCGTTTTCTGCAGTTGTGAGCGAGCAGCCTGCATGTGCGAACTTGAACAGAAACCTGCGCCATCCTGTGGAGTTGCAGGGCAATGCACAGAGCGCTAGATTTTTTCAACAGCAATCAAAAACGAGCACACAATGGCACGTCCCAAGGTCGGCATCATCGGCAATTCCTATCTGGTCAACGATCAGTACCCGACCCATGCGGGCGGGACGATGAATTCCGAGGCGATTGCCGAAGTGGCCGGTTGTATGCCACTACTTATCCCGTCCGATCCCCGGTTTCTGAGTGTCGAGGAACTGTTGGAAACCTTTGACGGTTTCCTGTTCACCGGGGGACGACCGAACGTGCATCCGCAGGAATACGGTGAGGCCGAAACCGAAGCCCACGGCGCCTTTGACCGGGCGCGAGACGCGATTGCCCTGCCGTTGATCCGTGCATGCGTTGAACGGGGGCAGCCGTTCCTCGGAATTTGCCGTGGTTTTCAGGAACTCAACGTCGCGATGGGCGGCACGCTGTATCCCGAAATCCGTGATCTGCCCGGGCGGATGAACCACCGGATGCCTCCGGACGGGACGCTGGAGGAGAAATTCGCCCTTCGGCATGTCGTGTCCCTGACCGAGGGCGGAGTGTTTCATCGCCTTTTCGGTTCACCCGAAGTTTTGACCAACACGCTGCATGGGCAAGGCATCAAACAGCCAGGGTCCCGTATCGTCATCGAAGGCTACGCGGGCGACGGCACACCCGAAGCAATTTGTGTCAAGGACGCGCCAGGGTTCACTCTTGCAGTGCAATGGCACCCGGAATGGGACGCTGCCAACGACCCTGTGTCGCGACCCTTGTTCGAGGCGTTTGGGGATGCCGTGCGAGTTTGGGCAGGGGGTGAGCGTCCGGTCACTCTGAAAAGGACGGCTTGAACCGCTGAGCGATTGACGCCAGTCGGGGAGTGTGCAGCCTTTCCACGGATCACATGAGAAGGACCCGCCTGTGCCAGAACTGTCCGGAAAGACTGCACTGATAACCGGTGCGTCCGCCCCCAATGGAATTGGTCGCGCAATTGCCTTGAAACTCTCCACCCAAGGCGCAGCAGTCATTGTCACCGATGTTGCCCTTGGGCTCGAACTTGACGGGCAGACCGTACCCAGAATGGCGCTGCTGCAGGAGCTTGTTGCGCAGATCCGGGAAGCAGGTGGCCGCGCCATGGGCCTGCCTTTGGATGTGACGTCAGAACAGCAAATCCGCGTAGTTGTTGCGGCTGCGATCAAGGAGTTCGGCACTCTGGACGTTCTTGTAAACAATGCCGGTTCTTTGGCCGGGTCCGACAAGTTCCTGTCCACGACGCCTGAGCAATGGCGCAGCAGTTTCGGCGTCAATCTTCTGGGGCCGATGATGATGGCACAGGCCGTGATCCCGTATATGCAACAGGCAGATGGGGGCCGGATCATCAATATTGGATCTACCGGCTCTCTGGGGGGCGAGCCGGGATTTGGCGCCTATACTGCGATGAAACACGGGCTGGTTGGCCTGACCAAGACTTTGGCCGCCGAATTCGGTCCTGATGGCATCCTGTGCAATACTGTCTGCCCCGGTTACATCGCCACGGACATGCACATGGCGGCAAATGACAGGTTGGCAGCAGAGCAGGGGGTTTCTGTCGATCAAATAAAACGCCAACGCTACGCGGATGTCGCATTGCGCGACGCCGGCCTGCCCGAAGATGTGGCTGAGGCAGTGGCTTATCTGGCTGGTTCTGCAGGCAAATACGTTACCGGGATCAACCTGCCGGTGACCGGCGGCGTGCCCTTCGGCATCTAATGGTCGGGGCAAAAGCGCGCCCCGACCGCTTTCAATACTCAGATCAACAGATCGAAATCGTGCATCAGGGGCAATCTGCGTGGGCGCTGCCCGGTCAGATCGAAGATTGCATTGGCAAGCGCTGCTGCGGCTGGTGGTGTTCCGGGCTCTCCTGCGCCGCCCATATGTTCCTGCGTTTCCAGCAGAGCGACCTCGGTCTTGGGCATCGTATGCATCCGGACCGAGTCGTAGTCGGGGAAATTCATCTGCTCGACCATGCCATCGGCAAAGGTGATCTCTCCGAAACAGGCTGCTGACAGGCCAAAAGCCATACCGCCGAACATCTGCGCTTCGGTATTGCGACGGTCCAGAACCAGCCCCATATCGGCTGCGATCCAAGCCCGAGCAATGCGGATCGAGCCATCTTCGTCCACGACCTCGATCACCTCGGCCACCGGTGTACCAAAGCTGTAACTCATGGCGACTCCGCGCCCGACACCTTCGGGTGTCTTGCCGGTCCAGCCTGACATCTCGCGCACCTGTTTCAGCACATTGGCGGCAGGGGCCCATTCGGGCTCAGTCAACTCCAGACGAAACTCCAGCGGATCCCTTCCGGCGGCAATCGCCATTTCGTCGATGAAGCTTTCAGTAAAAAACCCATTGAAGGAATTCCCGACTGATCGCCACGATCCCACCGGCAGATCCATCTGTGCCAGATAGCCCCGCGTGCGGTAGTTCGGGATCGCATAGGGTTGGTTGAAGGCGCCTTCGACGTGAACCTTGTCGGGTCCGGCTCCGGGGCTTCCGATCAAACGCATCATCATGCTCTGCGTAACGGACTGAGCCGCGATCCGGCTGTCCAGAGTAACTGCCTTGCCGTCCTGTACTGCGCCCTTGAACCGCGCGACTGCTCCGGGGCGGAACATGCCGTGAGCCATGTCTTCCTCGCGGCTCCAGGTCACCTGGACCGGCGTGCCTTGCATGGCTTTCGCGACCTTCGAAGCTATGACGCCATAGTCGAACTCCAGCCGCCGGCCATAACCGCCGCCCAGATAGGTGACATTGACCTCCACGGCTTCGGTTTCCAGCCCGACTGCCTCGGCGCATTTGGATTGGAAGAAGGTCGGTGCCTGATTGCCCGCCCAGATCTGCAACCGGTCCCCGGTGTAAAGCGCGGTGGCATTCATCGGCTCCATCGTCGCGTGCGACAGATAAGGGACTTCGTATTCTGCCTCCAGCAGGGTCGCACCTGCCGGAACCGCATCCGCATCGCCATCATCGCGCAGGGTCGAGTTCGGCTCGGCTTCAAATGCGGCCCTGATCGCGTCGAACATCGCGACGCTTTCCGGCGGGTAGGGCGCATCGCCCCACTCAACCTCGATCGCATCCAGCGCCTGAACGGCCAGCCAGGTGTTGTTGGCCACCACGGCCACGCCATCGCCCAGATCAACGATCTTCTCGACCCCCGGCATGGATTGCGCATCGGAGGCATCTAAGTGTTTCATCCCGCCGCCAAGGCGCGGGTTCATGCGGACCGAGGCGAATTTCATCCCCGGCAACCGAACGTCTATCCCGAATTCGGAGGTGCCGGTAACCTTGCCGACCATATCGACGCGCGGCTGATCCTTGCCCAGCAGGCGCCATTCGCTGCGCGGTTTCAGCGCCGCTTCGATGGGTTCAATGTCGGCCGCAGCGACCGCCAGATCCCTATAGGACAGTTTGGTGCCATTCGGCGCAATCACCTGCGCACGCTCGGTTTTGAGCTGATTGCGCTTGACGCCCAGTTGCCGTGCGGCGGCTTCCTTCAGGGTTTCGCGAGCCGAGGCCCCGGCCTCGCGCATTCGCGTGTAGCCATCCTTCATCGATGACGACCCGCCGGTCAGCTGCATATCGAACACTTTGCCGACATGGCCCAGAACGTCCCCCAGCTTGTGCTGGAAGTTCGAACGGTCATATCCCTTGTCGGGCAGCACCTCGCCCATCAACGCGCTATTGTAATAGGCCTTGGCCGCGGGCCCGTGAAGCACGGTGACCTGGTCCAGATCCACGTCCAATTCCTCGGCAATCAGACTGGCCCAAGTGGTGCTGACACCCTGTCCCATCTCGGCGCGCGGCGCGATCAGGGTGATCTGATCTTTCGAGATCATCACAAACGGATTGAATGCGGCTTCCCCCTGACCGGGTTTCAAGGGGTTCGGGGCTGGGCGCCCTACATACCAAGCGCCAAAAGCGACACCACCGACCAGGGCGGCCGAGCCAATCAGGAACGAACGGCGGGCAATTTTTCCAACACGCGACATGGATCAGGCCTCCTGCATCAGAGTGGCGGCGTCATGGATCGCAGCGCGAATACGTGGATAGGTGCCACAGCGGCACAGATTGCCCTGCATGGCGTCGTCAATCTCGGCATCGGTCGGGGTCGGATTTTCCGCCAGCAGGCTGGCGGCCTGCATGATCTGACCTGATTGGCAATAGCCGCATTGCGCCACCTGGTTTTTTATCCAGGCCTGCTGGATCGCGGCCAGAGCATCCGGTGTTCCAACGCCTTCGATCGTGGTCACGTCGCCCCAGACATCGCTAAGAGGCACCTGACAGGAGCGCACGGCCTCCCCGTCGATATGCACGGTGCAGGCCCCACAGGATGCCACGCCACAGCCGAATTTGGTGCCGGTCAGGCCGATTTCGTCCCTCAGCACCCACAACAGCGGGACATCGTCAGGCAGGTCGACCGCATGAGTCTTACCGTTCACTTTCAATGTCGTGGACATGGCGCATCTCCTGGCTTTGTCTGATCTGACGAATTGTATCTAGTGTGTCAGCATGTTTTTGACAAGTTGGGTGAAAAATGTCAACCTGTTGTTTGACAGAAACTGAAAAATCTGTCAGGACAGCTCCATGAATATGCTTTCCTTGGATCCGAAACAGCAGGTCATCCTCGAATCAGCCTGGGTTGCGTTTTCCACCTACGGGTTTCGGAAAACGTCGATGGATGACATTGCGCGGGGCGCAAACATGTCTCGGCCGGCGCTGTACCTGCATTACAAGAACAAGGACGCGATCTTCCGCGCCCTGGTCGAAGGTTATTACGTGCAGGCGGTGCAAGCGATCGAGACCGCCTTGGGTGGTGACGGCCCGGTACAGGACCGTTTGACACGGGCTTTCGCCGCGCAGGGCGGTCCGGCGATGGAGGCGATGATGAATTCGCCGCATGGGCTTGAGCTGATCGATACCGGCCTGCATGTCGCCGGGGAAATCGTGGAAGACGGAGAGGCGCTGTTGCGTCGGACCTATGCCGATTGGCTGAGCCGGGAAGCGGAAGCGGGCGCCGTCACTCTTCCGGAACTGGCCGACAGCATCGCCTATGCCATGTGTACGGCCCACAAGGGTGTCAAGATGACCTCCAAGAGCTTTCCGGACTACACCGAACGGTTGCGGGTCATGGCGCTGATTTTTGCCCAAGCACTGGCCCCGGCCTGAGCCCGGAATGCAACGCCAGTTTTGGCGCTGCTTCGCTCTTTTTCATGCCGGAGAACTCAGGATGCCATGGGCCCTTGTGGGGGGGGGGGCTTGTGGCCGAAGTGGCAATATTTCCAAGGTTCCCTGAAATTACAGTTCGGTCCGCAGATGCCAAAGCTCTGGGAACAGCTCCACTTCGAGCATGCGTTTGAGATAGCTGACTCCCCCGGTTCCACCCGTCCCGCGTTTGAAGCCGATGACCCGTTCCACCGTCGTCACGTGATTGAAGCGCCAGCGGCGGAAATAGTCCTCGAAATCCACCAGCTTTTCGGCCAGCTCATAAAGCTCCCAGTGTTCCTCCGGTGCGCGATAGACTTGGGTCCATGCTTCGCGCACAGCGTCGCTGGGCTGGTAATGTTCGGACACGTCCCGGTTCATCACTTCTTCCGGCAGTGGAACGGTTTGATGCAGGGCACGCAAGGCGACATCATAAAGTGATGGCTGCGCCAATTCTTCTTCCAGCAGCTCGACCAGGTCGGCACGGTGCGCATGAGGTTTGAGCATCGCCTTGTTGCGATTGCCCAGCATGAATTCGATCTGCCGGTACTGGTAGCTCTGAAAGCCCGAGCTCTGCCCCAGCGCGTCCCGAAAGCGGGTGTAATCCGACGGGGTCATGGTGCGCAGCACATCCCAGGCCGAGTTGAGCTGTTCAAAGATCCGCGCCACGCGGGCCAGCATCTTGAACGCTTGGCGCGCTTCGCCGTTGATCAGCCGTTCGCGGGCGGCTTTGAGTTCATGAATCGCAAGGCGCATCCACAACTCAGAAGTCTGATGCTGAATGATGAACAGCATTTCATCATGTGTGTCGCTCCAGGTTTTTTGCGCATTCAGCAACATGTCCAGCGACAGGTAATCGCCATATGACATGCGCCCGTCAAAGCTCATCTGGGCGCCTTCGGTCGCGGGGTTGTAGGGTTGGGTCATGGGTTCGGTCCTTTTCCTAAGTCTAGTATATATCAGAGGAAGGACCGGTTCCCCCTGTTCAGGTTGGCGCATTGTGCAAGGCGGCGCCATTGCGCCACCCAACCTGCAGGTCTGCAAAGAGGGAGATCAGCGGCGGTTTGCATCAGGTCACAGCAGCCCGGACTTTGTACTCCGGCCTGTCCCAAAGTCGATTTTGCATCACGTCTGCGATGATCTCGACCGCGCGGGCCACATCGGTCTGGTCGATGTAGAGCGGGGTAAAGCCAAAGCGCATGATATCAGGGGCGCGGAAATCACCAATTACACCACGGGCTATCAATGCCTGCATCGCGGCATAGCCATCTTCAAACCGGAATGAGATCTGGCTGCCACGCACCGCGCTATCGCGGGGGGAAGCGAGGGTCAATTCGGGGCAAGCCGCCTCGACGCCTTCGATGAACTGGTCGCATAGCGCAATGGACTGGGCGCGCACATCGGCCATGTCAGCCATGTCCCAGACATCCATTGCGGCCTCCAATGCGGTCAGTTGCAGGACCGGCGGGGTCCCGACACGCATCCGTTCGATACCTTTGCCGGGGCGGTAGTTGAGATCAAAGGCAAATGGCGCGTCATGACCAAGCCAACCGGACAGGGCCGGACGGGCCGCATCTGCGTGGCGCGGCGCGACATAGATGAAGGCAGGAGCGCCGGGGCCTCCGTTCAGGTACTTGTAGGTGCAGCCCACTGCAAAATCAGCGCGACAGCCGGCCAGATCCACCGGAAGGGCGCCCGCCGAATGCGCCAGATCCCAAACGGTTAGCACGCCGTTGGCATGTGACAGCTCGGTCAGAGCTTTCATGTCGTGTTTGCGACCGGTGCGGTAATCGACTTCGGTCAGCATCAAGACTGCGATCTCTTCGGTGATGTTATCTGCCACCGCTTCAGGATCAACAACCCGCAGTTCATACCCATCGCCAAGGGATTTCAGCAGCCCTTCGACCATGTACAGATCGGTTGGGAAGTTGCCATTGTCAGACAGAACGACCTTGCGCGCCGGGTTCAGTTCCAGCGCTGAGGCGACCGCCTGATAGACCTTGATCGACAATGTGTCGCCCATCACAACGTGGCCCGGTTCCGCTCCGATCAATTGGCCGACCCGATCCCCAAGGGCCATGGGTTTGGCCATCCAGCCGGCTTTGTTCCAGCCCGTGATCAGCATTTCACCCCATTCATCTTGCATCGCCGAGCCGATCCGATCGCGGGCTGCCAAGGGCAACGGACCTAACGAGTTTCCGTCCAGATAGATGACACCTTCAGGCAGATGAAACATGGCTTTTGTGGCGGCGAAGTCGGTCATGTAGGTTCTCTCGGCTCGGTATTTCAGGCTTGAAGTAATTCTGATGTATCACGTATCGGAAATCAACTGACGTGTCCAATCAAGTATCTTGATGATAGGCCCTGCAAGAAGGCCGTGGTATCAACATGCGCTATCGGTCCCCGAATTCGCCGAATGTCGCCAAATGTGTTATGATCATGCTTTATCAGATGTGGGAGGGGACCATGGCTGACGCTTTCACCTATGCCTGTCGGGACTGCGAAGGAATGGAGGCCTGTCCTGCCTCGGTCACGGCCGAGACCGAAGAGGAGGTCTGGCGCCTGATGCAGCTGCACGCACAGGTTGCCCACAACGAAGATCCTGCAGAATGGACCAGGGAAACCCGAGACTATCTGGCTACCTTGATCCGGCCTGTTTCGGTCTGACTGCGTCGCAACGCATCGAAAAGCACCCCGTTTGGGAGAACGGAAATTCAGGTCTGTCCGCCAGAAATCTCGATGCACTGCCCGTTGATGCTCTCAGATCCGGGACCTACCAGCCAAAGCGCTGCTGCGGCGACCTCTTCCGGGGCAATCAGTCGCTTGTGACGGTTGTGACTGACCATCATCTTCAACGCATCCTCCTTGCTTACGCCTGCGCGTTCTGAAATCGACACCGTGTTGCGGTCCACGATGGGGGTGTCCACATATCCGGGGCAAAGCGCGTTGAAGGTATAGGCGGTGCCCATGAATTCCTCGGAATAGGTTCGGGTCAACCCTATCAGCCCGTGCTTGGAGGCCGCATAGGCGCCGGCCCCCGGTGCCCCGCGCAATCCGGCAATGGAAGCCACCGGGATCACACGACCCCAATCGGTTTCCAGCATCGAACGAAGGCTTTCGCGGACGGTCAGAAATGCCCCGTCCAGATTGGTCGCCATGATGTTCCGCCAGAAGGTCATGTCGGTTTTTTGCAGCGTCTTGCCTTCGGCGATCCCCGCATTGGGAACCGAGATCTGGATCGGACCGTTCTGTTTGACGGCGGCCGCGATCTTGGCAACGACATCCTCTTCGTCGCGCACATCCATGGCCATGGCGGTCATGTTCCCGGTCGCGACCTCCTCAAGCACCTCCTGACGGCGTCCGGTGATGGTCACATGTGCCCCGGCATCCGCCAACGCCCGTGCTATTGCCAATCCGATCCCTGTTCCGCCGCCCGTGACCAGCGCGTGTTTCCCATTCAGTGCCATTTGGACTCCTCCCATTTGGGGTGAAGCCTAAAGGCCATGCTGCCTGTGACAAGACGCGCCGTCCCGTCACAAATTTGCTATATTTACTTACTTATTCGCATCTGTGAATTTATCGGCAAGCTGAGGAGACTTTGAAACCTATGAAACCCGTTCATCTGATTGCCGCTGCGTTGATCGCAGCCCCGGCCTTTGCAAGTGAAGATATTGCCGATCAATACCCCCAATCCGAATTGTATTCGAAACCGGTCGAGGTGATCCCGCATGTGTTTTCGGCCATTGGTGCCACCGCTCCGCCAACTTATGAAAACTCGGGCCATAACAACAACCTGTCCTTCATAGTCACTGATGAAGGTGTGGTGGTGATCAATTCGGGGGCGTCGGATCGGTTGGCCAAGGCCTTGCACGATGAAATCAAGGCCCTGACAGAGCAACCGGTTGTATTGGTCATCAATGAAAACGGGCAGGGGCATGCGATGCTGGGCAACGGTTATTGGCGGGATCAGGGGGTTGATATTCTGGCCCATGCCGATGCGATTGCAGAGGTCGAAGAGAACGGTGATTTCATCATTCAGGGCATGCAGCGGTACAACAAGGACAAAGCCGAAGGCACCCGTGTTGTGAATGCCAACCTGAGCTTTGACGACGAATACACCGTCACCTTGGGCGGGTTGGAGATCAAGGTGCTTCATCTGGGACCGGCGCATGATCCGGGCGACACACAGGTCTGGATCCCGGCTTGGGACATCATGATTGCGGGGGATATTGCCTTCCACGAGCGCATGTTGCCGATCTTCGAGCACACCTGCACCAGCTGCTGGATCGAAACATGGACCGAAAAACTTGAGCCGATGGCTCCCACCTATGTGATCCCGGGGCATGGCCATCCGACCAACTTCCCTCAGGTGCGGCGATACACGCTCGACTACCTCGAAGATCTGCGCGCTAAGGTCGGCGCCCATATCGACGAAGGCGGAGATCTGGCTGGCGCCTATTACGTGGATCAAGAGCGCTGGAAAATGCTGGATACCTTCGAAGAACTGGCCACCAAAAATGCCGGGCGCGTCTTCGAAGAGATGGAGTGGGAGTGAGCCATTCGCGAAACTCTGTTCCGGTATGCTCAAGTATACGTGGGTTTTCCGGGAAATATGTGCAGGATGGGCGCGAATCCGGGAACGGATCATCCGTTTTGTTACTGTGGTGCGCAATCCCGTCCTTACTTGGGAATGCGTCACACTTCACCTTTGCAAGTAAGGCGGGATTAGGAGTAACCAACGGGCCATGATGCAGAGCAACCCATTGAATCTTGGGGTTTCGCCAAGCGGAGCCTGGAAGTCGTGATGCGTTGGATCGACATTCCGCCGGTCTGGCTGGTCGCTGCGATTGTCCTGGCCTGGATGCAAGCAAGCCATCTGTCACTGGGGCTGAGCTTTGGCGGTGTTTGGGCCGATTTTCTGGGTGGCTTGTTGGTCGGTGGTGGAATTCTTCTGATGCTGCTGGCGATCACTGAAATGCGCCGTCAGAAGACCACGGTCCTGCCGCATGAAACGCCGGACAGATTGGTTCAATCGGGCATTTTCAGCAAAAGCCGTAATCCGATCTATCTGGGCGATGTCCTGCTTCTGGCAGGGCTTGTCCTGCGGTTCGATGCTGTACCGTCGCTGGCCCTTGTCCCGATCCTTCTTTGGATTCTGGAAAAGCGCTTTGTCATCCCTGAAGAGGACAGGATGCGGCGCAAGTTTCGGATGGATTGGGCCCGGTACGAAAGCAAGGTCAGACGGTGGGTGTGATGCATATGCGGCAGAACGGAGTGTGTTTACGTCATATAGCTTGCGCAAAATAGTTGCGCAGTTTAGGTGGATAATTTGCGAAACATGCGCTGCAGCGCAGCATATGTGCGAATCGTAGGGGGACCCATAGGGTGAAAATAGGTACACCAAAGGAAATCTTTGAAGGCGAGAACCGGGTAGCGATGACACCGGATTCCGCCAAGCAATTGCAAAAGCTCGGTTATGATTGCGCGATTGAAACCGGGGCAGGTGCTGCAGCTGGGTTCTCGGACGCAGCATATGAAGCGGCTGGGGTCGAGATCATCAAAACCCCCGCTGCGCTGTGGAAATCGGTCGATATTGTCGCCAAGGTACGTCAGCCCAGCGAGACCGAACTCAAGCGCATGACAGCGGGCAAGACGCTGATTTCGTTCTTCAATCCGGCCGGAAACGAAGAAGGAATGGAGCTTGCCAAGTCCAAGGGCGCCAATGTGATCGCCATGGAAATGGTACCACGGATCTCGCGCGCGCAGAAAATGGACGCGCTGAGCTCGATGGCCAATATCGCCGGTTATCGTGCGGTGATCGAGGCGGGCAACAACTTTGGACGTTTCTTCACCGGTCAGATCACCGCTGCAGGCAAGGTGCCGCCCGCGAAGGTTCTGGTTGTGGGCGCAGGTGTGGCCGGTCTCGCGGCTATCGGAACCTCGACTTCGCTGGGTGCAATTACCTATGCGTTCGACGTGCGGCCCGAAGTGGCCGAGCAAGTTGAATCCATGGGCGCCGAATTCGTCTATTTGGACTTTGAGGAAGAACAGCAGGACGGCGCAGCCACTGGTGGATATGCCAGCGTGCAATCCGAGGAGTTCCGCAACGCTCAGCTGGCAAAGTTCCGTGAACTGGCACCCGAGATCGACATCGTCATCACCACGGCCCTGATCCCGAACCGTCCGGCGCCCAAGCTGTGGCTGGAGGATATGGTTGCGGCGATGAAGCCCGGTTCCGTCATCGTTGACCTTGCAGCGGAACGCGGCGGGAACGTCGAAGGCACCGTGATGGACGAGAAGGTCGTGACCGAGAATGGCGTGACCATCGTCGGCTATACCGACTTCCCCAGCCGGATGGCGGCACAATCCTCATCGCTTTATGCCACCAACATCCGTCACATGATGTCGGACCTGACGCCGGAAAAAGACGGTCAGGTCAATCACGACATGGAAGACGATGTGATCCGTGGCGCAACGGTGACCTTCAACCATGAAATCACCTTCCCGCCACCGCCGCCAAAGGTGGCCGCGATCGCCGCGCAGAAAAAGCCCGAGGTCAAGGAACTGACCCCGGAAGAGAAGCGCGCGCAGGAGATTGCCGAGTTCAAGGCACAGACCAAGAACCAGGTGACGCTGCTGGCCATCGGTGGCGCGCTGGTGCTGGGCGTGGGGCTGATCCCGGACATGCCGGCCAGCTTCATGCAGCACTTCATCGTCTTTGTGCTGTCGGTGTTCATCGGCTTCCAGGTGATCTGGAACGTTGCACACTCGCTGCACACACCTCTGATGGCTGTGACCAACGCGATCTCGTCGATCATCATCCTGGGTGCGCTGATCCAGATCGGATCGGGCGGGTTCCTGGTGACGGTGCTGGCGGCGCTCAGCGTCTTCATGGCTGGGATCAACATCTTTGGTGGCTTCATGGTCACGCGGCGCATGCTCGCCATGTTCCAGAAATCCTAAGGAAGGGCAGGACAAATGGAAAACGCATTTACCATCGCGGCCTATGTCGTCGCAGGCGTTCTGTTCATCCTCTCGTTGGGTGGATTGTCGGGACAGGAAAGCGCGAAACGCGCTGTTTGGTATGGCATCGTGGGCATGGGTATCGCCGTGCTGGCGAC
Source organism: Paracoccaceae bacterium (assembly GCA_014872875.1). Lineage (GTDB taxonomy): Bacteria > Pseudomonadota > Alphaproteobacteria > Rhodobacterales > Rhodobacteraceae > Aliisedimentitalea. The sequence goes on along the minus strand of WKFI01000014.1, from coordinate 357,384 downwards.
GCTGTTTGGGCCCGGTGCGGGCCTGTGGTGGCTGTCGATCATATTGGTCGCGCTTGGCGGCGTGATCGGGATGCAGCTGGCCAACCGGGTGCAGATGACGCAGATGCCGGAACTGGTGGCAGCGATGCACTCGCTGGTGGGTCTGGCGGCTGTCTTTGTTGGTTTCAACGCAGAAATGACAATCAACCTTGTGGAAGCGGCCAAAGCGGCTGGTGAAACGGTTGAAGGTACATTTGCGCTGCTCGTGGCCAAGAAAGAGCCGATCGAGATCAGCATTCTGAAGATCGAACTGTCCCTGGGCATTTGGATCGGCGCCGTGACCTTTACCGGGTCGGTGATTGCCTATGGCAAGCTGGCAGGCAAGGTGAACTCGGCTGCGACCAAACTGCCGGGCGGTCACATGCTGAACGCGGGTGCGGCGGCTCTGAGCCTCGTCTGCCTGATCTGGTACCTGAACACCGGCGGGATGTTCCCGCTGCTGATCCTGACCCTTGCAGCGCTGTTCATCGGCTATCACCTGATCATGGGCATCGGCGGCGCCGACATGCCGGTGGTTGTGTCGATGCTGAACTCCTACTCAGGATGGGCGGCGGCCGCGATCGGCTTCTCGCTGGGCAACGACCTGCTGATCGTTGTGGGCGCTCTGGTGGGCTCCTCGGGTGCGATCCTGTCCTACATCATGTGTAAGGCGATGAACCGTTCGTTCATCAGCGTGATCCTGGGTGGCTTTGGTGGCACGGCTGGTCCGGCCATGGAAGTGGAAGGTGAACAGATCGCCATCGATGCAGAAGGCGTTGCCACTGCTCTGGATGAGGCCGACAGCGTCATCATCATCCCGGGCTACGGCATGGCCGTTGCACAGGCACAGCAGAACGTGGCGGAACTGACCCGTCGCCTGCGCGCCAAGGGCAAGGAAGTGCGCTTTGCGATCCACCCGGTTGCGGGCCGTCTGCCGGGGCACATGAACGTGCTCTTGGCCGAAGCCAAGGTACCTTATGACATCGTTCTGGAAATGGACGAAATCAACGAGGACTTCCCGGATACGGATGTGGCCATCGTCATCGGTTCGAACGACATCGTGAACCCGGCGGCGCAGGAAGATCCGAACTCGCCCATCGCCGGCATGCCGGTTCTGGAGTGCTGGAAGGCCAAGCAGGTGTTCGTGTCCAAGCGTGGTCAGGGCACGGGGTATTCGGGCATCGAAAACCCGCTCTTCTACAAGGAAAACACGCGCATGTTCTATGGCGACGCCAAGGCTTCGCTGGACACGCTGCTGACCATGATCAACTGATCCGGTCCGGCCCTGAAGACAAGCAGAAAGCCTCGCCCAACCCGGGCGGGGCTTTTCTTATTCCTGCTCGGAACTTTGATAACTTCCGACGATCCCCCCGACCATGACGGCGATGTACAGCACTCCGACGATGGCCTCGAACGCGGCCATGACGCGGGCGATGCTGCTAACCGGCAAGACGTCGCCGTAACCCAGCGTCGTCATGGTGACCGCGCTGAAATAGACGAAGGACGACCAGAAATCGGCCCCTTCGGCCAAATTGAAGGAACCCGGTGCTGATCGTTCGATTTGCAGGTACAGCACGGCCCAGGCCGCAATAAGCAGCACATAGCCGTAAATGGCCCCAAGCAGGACTTCGACATTCGGTTTCTTGTAGGACATCAGCGTTCGGAACGTGGCGCGCAAACTGCCCAGGATCAGAATAACGGCAAAGATGGCGGACCCGGCTTTCAAGGGCGCCCCCATCATCGTGGCAAGCGAGGTCACATACCATAGTCCGGCAATCAGCAGCGTCGCGGTGCGCCAGCCATTGTTGGGCTGAGAAAGCAGCATCGATCCGGCCAGTGAAAGCGTGAACAGGCTGAGCGTCAGAACTTCGGTAAAGAAGGAAGAGCCGATCTGGGCCTCAAGCAGGATTGCAAGAACCAGAAGCAGCAGCAGCCCGCTCCATTTATGTGTCAACTCGTTCAGCATTCATTCGCTCCCCTTTGAGTTATGGCGTCTAACCGAAGCCCAGAAACCACTGGATGATAAAGGCATTCGCCAGATCCACGAAAAACGCAGACACCAGAGGAAGGACGATAAAGGCCACTGGCGAAGGGCCGTATTTCTGGGTGACAGCGGTCATGTTGGCGATGGCCGTCGGGGTTGCCCCCAGCGAAAACCCTGCAAACCCGGCCGAGATGACCGCGGCAAAGTAATTCCGACCCATCAGTTTGAATACGACGAAAAAGATGAAGAGCACCGCAATCAACGCTTGCAGCACCATCGTGGTGATCAACACACCGGCGCTGGAGGCCAATGACCACAGTTCCATGCTCATCAGTGACATGGACAGGAAAACCGAGAGACTGAATTCGGAGATGACACTCATGGCTGGTGTTCCAGCAGGCCAGTTCATCTTGGGAAAGAGCGGGGGCAGGGTGTTCGACATGACGATGCCGGTCAGAAGACAAGGCACGAAGAGCGGGAGTTTGATACCTGCGGCTTCCAGAGCCTCGAACACGACATAGCCGATCGCAATGGCCGCATGGATTACCAGAACACAGTTCATCAGATCCACATGGGTCAGCGTCGATGGTCTGGATTGGTCTGGAACCGCCGCAGTCGCAACATCCTTTGGGCCGTCCACTGCCGGGGACAGGTTGTTTCGCTTGATCAGAATGCGGGCGATCGGTCCGCCAAGAACACTGGCCATGATCAATCCAACCGTAGCCGTGGCAATACCCAGCTCGGAAGCCCCCGGAACGGCATATGTGGACTCGATTGTCGGGCCCCAGGCAATCGCCGTGCCGTGCCCGCCAATAAGAGATGCGGTCCCCAGTAGAACACCCGCCTGCGAAGGCAGATCAAACAGCAGCGCGCCCAGCATGCCGGTCAGGTTCTGAAGGATCATGAAAGTGATCGTCAGCCCCAGCATAAGGACCAGTAGTGGTCCGCCGCGCATCAGATCTGCCAGCCGCGCATTCAAGCCGACGGTGGTAAAGAAATAGACCAGCAGGAAATCCCGCGCACCCAATTCGTAAGAAATCGTACGTCCTGTCATTAGCACGACGATCAGCGCAAGAACCGCCGCCAACAGGCCGCCGCTGACCGGTTCGGGAATACTGTAATTAGAAAGAAAGCTGAAACGCTTCGTTAGGCGGGCTCCCAGGAAATAGACCAGAATTCCGAGTGTGACGGCCCCGAAATTTGCGATCTCAATCGGGTCTTGCAGCGCTGTGGTTTCCATCATCCCTGCCTAAAAAAAGAAATTCGAAAAGAGCGGCTTGGCCGTCTGACGCAGTAGGTCGGAAAATGTTGCGAACAGCCGTGTTCCATCATCGAAGACCGATGTCCGGCTTGGCAAGGCCTTTCTGGACCGGTCTTTGAAGATCAGCTGTTACCGTAGGAAAAAACGGACTGATGGACGGCCGTATTTTTCACACAAAGTCGAAATCTGTGGCATTCAGGGATGTGATGTCCTTGAGATGGGCGATGTGGCGCACGTCCACGAACTCGGCCGCAAAGGCATTAACGCCGCGATACGTTACATGGAACAAATTGCCATCTGCGAAGGCAAAAGCGCTGTCTCCCACTGTGGTCAGGCCCAGGTCATCGATGTCGTCAGTGTTGAAGATGCCGCCACTGAATTCGGTGCTTTCGAACTGCAGCACATCCGTCCCCTGTTCGAAGTCGCGTATCTTGTCGGCATCGCTGCCAACAGGCGCGGACAGGGCGACGTCAACGGTCTGATCCCGCGCGATGTGGTGGTCCAGATCAACAAAGGCAAATGCATCCTCCCCGGCGCCGCCGCGCAGAATGTCCGCACCCGCTGCACCAGTCAGGATATCGTCCCCGTCCAAGCCGCGCAGAACATTGACCAGCAGGTTGCCTGTGATCTCATCATCATGCATCGAGCCGTCAATATTCTCGATCCAGCTGAACACGTCCCCTTCAGCATGACCACCTTGTCCCAAACCACCGGCGAGCGACACGATGATACCCGCATCCGAGTTTCGGTATCCGGCGGTATCATTGCCAGTGCTGCCATGCAGGAAGTCGGCCCCCACACCGCCTGTGAGACGATCGTCTCCGGCGCCACCGTCGATAAAGTCGTCGCCACCGCGACCCCGGATCACGTTGTCGCCTCCATCCATGATCAGGCTATCACCAAAGGATGACCCCCAAAGGGCCTCGATCGAGACAAACGTGTCGCCCGCAGCGCCCCCCAGAACCTGACCGCTTAGCGTGTTTACGGAAACGCCTCTTGCGGACTGGTGGTAGCTGACGGTATCGAACCCGTTTCCGCCATTCAGCAGGTCCGCCCCCAAGCCGCCAATCAACAAATCGCGCCCGTCCATTCCGAACAGATCATCATGGCCGCGCCCGCCGATCAATACATTGCGGGTCGCCCCTCCGGTCAGCACATCGTTGTAATCTGATCCGATCAGGTTCTCGAACCCGGAAATGGAATCGCCGGCAGCGTGGCCGCCGGACAGGGTGGTAACATTGGTGCCAATATTCACGTTCACGCCCGCGTCGGATCGTGTGTAAATCAAGGTGTCGATGCCGACGCCACCATCCAGAATGTCTCCGTCCCGTCCGCCCTGGATCCGGTCGTTCCCGGCCATGCCTCGCAACGTGTCTGATCCGGCATTGCCGATCATCAGATCGTTGCCTGCAGTTCCATTGAAAACGTCAGGGCCCGTTCCGCCGATAAAATTCGCCATGATATCTGTATCCGGTTCTGAAAATGGGTTCGCGTCGCGACAAGGTAGCACAGTTCTGCCTGAAATTCACCATACAGGGGTGGGCGGGAATGCGGCATACAAAGGTATTCCTCTAATCCTTTGATAAAAAACGGTTTACTTTGCGATTGCAATCGGCACACTTGGGGGATCAGGGAAAGCCGACATGCCATCCATTCAGGATCATCCACTCCGTTACAAGCTGGCGAACGAACTTCACGCCCGGCCATTTCCGTCGATGACCAGCCCTTGCACAGTTGTGCATCTGGCCATCAAGCAACCACAGGAAGCCGCCCACCGGGACCGGGCGGATGACAGGGCACATCTGATAGACCTGCTGGATCGCCACGGGGCAGTGCACCCGCAGCCGGGGGCCACGCATCACTCGGCCCGGATTGGGCGACATATGCTCAAATGGGAAAGCCATACCGAGTTCGTGTCCTACACTGTGTTTACAGACGGGTTGAGCGCGAGGCCTTTTGATCCGGTCGATTTTGCGGTGTTCCCTGAAAACTGGCTTGAGAGCGCGCCGGGACAGCGCATGACCTCGATTGTGATGCGCGTGCAGGAGCGGCCCGAAGACGACGAGATCCGGCGGTATCTGAAAGAGTGGTTTGTCCCGGAAAGCCTTGCCGTGGCCGAGGTGTTGGACGGGCTTGCCGTGGCAGCCGGGGATTTTCGGGTCGATCCGGCTGGTCATATGCGGTTTGCTGTCTTTGTCCAACCAGGGACCGGCCAACAGCGCATCGGGCGCGTCGTGCAACGCCTATGCGAGATCGAGACCTACAAGTCCATGTCGATGCTGGGGTTTTCGCGTGTGCGTAAGCTCTCCGGTCGTATTGGAGAGCTGGACGCCCATCTGAGCGAGCTCATGATAGAAATATCAGACGGAACGGCCCGCGCCGACGAAACGCTGCAGCCACTTCTGCGCGTCGCGACCGAACTGGAGACGATCGGGGCTCAGGCTGCTTTCCGGTTCGGAGCAACCGGAGCGTATGAGGCCATCGTGAACCAACGCATTGATATGCTGGAGGAAGCGCGTTTCCGGGGGATGCAGCTGTTCTCCGAATTCATGCTGCGCCGCTATGACCCGGCGATGCGGACCGTCAAGTCGATGGAAATGCGCCTAGGCAAGCTGGCTGATCGGGCAATGCGCGCTGGGGAACTGCTGCGAACGCAAGTGGATGTGGAACGCAGTGCGCAAAACCAGGCGTTGTTGGAAAGCATGGATCGACGCGCCGACCTGCAATTGCGGCTACAGCACACGGTCGAGGGGCTGTCAGTGGTCGCGATCAGTTACTATGCGGTGTCGTTGGCCACTTATCTTCTTTACCCTCTGGCAACGGCGCTTTCGGTCAGCAAGGGGATGTTGACCGCGATGATCACTCTGCCGGTCGTAGGGCTGGTCTGGCTGGCTGTTCGGCGGATCCGGAAGAAGTTGCACTGATTGCCCGGCTGGTGATCAGTGCGCCAACTGTTATGGATCCCATGATCAACAAGGATGCGACACCAAGGGTCGGAAGGCCTGCCAGACCGGCACCCACGGTGCAGCCACCCGCGACAGCGCCACCAAAGCCCATCAAGACCGCGCCGAAGACATATCGGCCGGTCTGGGCAGGGCTCTCGAAACTCTGCCAGCGGAACTGGCCGGATGTGAGCGCGCCCAACAGGCCGCCAACCAGAACGCCACCAATCAGACCTACGCCAAACCCTGCGGGGATCGACGTGGAGGCGATGGTGAAGAACAGTGCATCTGCGCTGGGGCCGATGAAGCCGAGGCTCTGAACGGCAATCGGGTCAAATTCGTCGAACAACACATAACCGGTTCCGACCCACCCGAAAGGCACAAGCAAACCGATCACAACCGCGCCAAATAGAACCAGGGGGCGATTGCCGGATCGCAGCGCGATCAGAACTGCGATTGCCGCGCCGATCAAACCCACAAGGGGCGGCAGGCTGACCAGATCCGTTTCGAAGCTCCAAGATGTGAGCGTCGTGCGCAGCGGTGCCAGAACACCTTTTAGCGTGGCATGAGCCACCACAGCAAAGACCAGAATACACGTCAGGGCTCGCAGGTTGCCGCCTCCGCTCAGGACGGTCAGGCGCGAAATGCACCCTCGGGTCAAAACCATGCCCACGCCAAATAGCAGCCCGCCCACAATCAGGCCAAGGACGGGGATATTCGCCCCAAGCAAACGGTGATTAGACAGATCCAGCCACCCTAGTGTTGTCGCAGCTTGGGTACCTGTAATCGCAGCGGCCAAGGCCAGCAGCCAAACTCCGGCAGCCTGTTTGCGATCGTCTCCGACCACGGCACGGCGGAAGCAGAACCGTGTCCAATGGGCCAGAGTGCCAAAGACCACACCCAATGCCAGTGCAAAAAGAACGCTGACCTCGCGCGCGGTTGTTTCTTCGAACCCGAATGTCTCGAACATGGCTGATTCCGCCTGAGTTTAGAATTTTTTCCCAATTGGCGGTGAACGGATTCACAATCAAGTGTATTTGAATGTGTAATTTTGAACCTAGCTGGGAAGATCTTCCGATCAGGCGAGGGTGGTCGGTCGTTCGTTCTGGCGCCAAGGGAATCTGCAAAACAAAACAGCCGCCCAGATGGGGCGGCTGTCGAACTTGTTCTTTTCTGCATCTATCGCCCGCGGATGCGGGGATCCAACGCATCGCGCAGGCCGTCACCCAGATAGTTAACGCTCAGTACCGTCAACGAGATCATTACTCCGGGGATGATCGAGCGCTCGGGATAGCTGGCCAGTCGGTCTACGCCATCATTCAGCAACCGGCCCCAGGTCGGAAAGTCCGGCGGAAAACCGAAGCCGAGGAATGACAGGGCGCTTTCGGTGATGATCGCCGTTGCAATGCCCAAGGTCGCAGACACCATGATCGGTGACAGAATGTTTGGCAGGATGTGTCGCAGGATCAACTTGTTATTGTTGGTCCCGATGGACCGGGCCGCCAGAACGAACTCACGTTCCTTCAGCGCCAGAACATCGCCGCGTACAATCCGGGCCGTGGGCATCCATGACGTGATGCCGATCAAGATGACGATCAGGATGAAAATCCCGCCTTCCGGGCCAAACCCGGCCGCCAATGACTCCCGGAACAGAAGGGAGGCCACAAGGATCAGCGGCAGGAGTGGCAGCGCCAGGAACAGGTCAGTGAAGCGCATCAGCGGACCATCCAGTTTCCTGACAAAGCCCGCGACCACGCCGACAAGCGTGCCAAGGAAAAGCGCGACCAGCATGGCTGTCAGACCTACCGCGATCGAGACCTGACCCCCGAACATCATCCGGGCCAACGTATCCCGACCCAGGTTGTCGGTTCCCAGCGGATGCGCCCAGTTCACCTTGGCGCTGCTGTCGAACAGCCCCACCCAGATCGGACGAGTGTCGCGCAGGTTGATGAAGTCACGCCCCTGCGGTAGGTATTGTGGGTCGATACGCCAGATGAACGGACCGATATAAACCACGGCTATCACGAAGAAGAACACAAAAGCCCCGAACAATGCGCCGCGGTGGCTTTTGAACTGGTCCCACACGTCCAGCCATTGATTGCGTGGCGGGGCGGTGGGGGTCGGATTGCTCAGCTCAGTCATGGCGATCACTCATACCGGATGCGGGGGTCGAGAATGCCGTACAGCACGTCTGCGACCAGGTTGAAGAGAACGATCAGCACCGCGAAGATGAAGGTCAATGTCTGCACCATCGGCAGGTCATTGGCCTGGATCGCGGTAATCAGAAGCTGCCCGATGCCGTTCACCTTGAACACCTGTTCGGTGATGATGGCACCGCCAAAGATCGATGGGATACCCAGCGCGATCACGGTGACCACAGGGATCATCGAGTTGCGCAGCACATGCACCATGACCACGACATATTCGCTCAGCCCCTTGGCGCGGGCCGTACGGACATAATCCTGATTCAGGTTGTCCAGCATCGATGCACGCATGAAGCGGCTTAGCTGCGCGGTGATTTGCAACGCCAGAACCATGACGGGCATGATCATCTGTTGCAGCTGTTTGACGAAACTATCCCAGTCACTCACCACATGTGTGGTGTCATAGATTGACGGGAACCAGCCCAGTTGGACCGAGAAGATCACGATGACCAGAACGCCCGAAAAGAACGGTGGGACTGAAAACCCTACCATCGACACAAACGTGCCCATCTGGTCGAACCAGCTGTATTGGCGATAGGCCGAATAGATCCCGATCGGAATGGCCACGATGATCGCCACGACATAGGCTGTGCCGACAACCCACAGGGTCTGCGGCAGGCGCTGAACAACGATGTCCATGACGGGCGAACGTGTCTGCCACGAGATCACGCGCAGATCTCCTTCGGAGAACGTGGTTCCGAAATAGTAGTCGATCAGAACCTGCGGTTCGATCCAGAAGAATTGCACGATCCACTTCCAGAACCGGATATGCATCGGCTGGCCAAGGCCCAGGGCCTCGCGCATCTTCTCTTTGACTTCGGGGGGGACGGTCAGGGGAACCTGAGCCATCGGATCGCCTGGTGCAAATTCCAGCAACAGGAAGATCACGAGACTGATGAACAAGAGCGTCGGTACTGCAAGCACCAATCGCCGTATTGTAAAGGTCAGCATTCAGGGGCGCCTTTGCAGGTGTTTGTTATTGCCGCACGGTCATTGTACGGAAAACCCGCCCCGGGCAAGAGCCGAGGCGGGTTTCTAACGTTTCTAAGGACTTACGAGCCTTCCTTGCGGTACCAGTCTGCGACGTTCCACAATTCGCTGTCCCACACGTTCAGCTTGACACCACCCAGGGTGTTCGAGTGCGCCGACAGGCGACCACGGTGGACCAACGGGATCACCGAACCACTGTCGATGATCATGTTGTTCAGCTCACGCGCGATCTCTGCACGGGCGTCGATACCAGCGGTTTCGGTCAGCTTCTTGTGCAGGGCGTCATACTCTTCCGAGCAGAAGCGCGAGATGTTCTCGCCTTGCCACTGAGAGGCCGGGCTCGGTGCCTTGTCGCACAGGTAGTTGCCCAGATAGGACTGCGGATCCGTGCCGTTGAAGGTGTTGGCATACATTTCAACATCGGCATAGAACTTCTGGAACGTGTCCGGCGAGCCCGGGTCACCACCAAAGAAGACCGACGCGTTGATGTTGCGCAGTTCGGCTTCGATACCGATCTCACTCCACCACTGCTTGATCAGGGCCTGGAAGTCCTGACGCACGGCATTGGTCGAGGTCTGGTAGGTGAAGCTGAGACGCACGCCATCCTTCTCGCGGATACCGTCGGCTCCTTTTACCCAGCCGGCATCATCCAGCAGCTTGTTGGCGCCGGCAATGTCCTGGGTCAGGCACGAGTCGTTGCCCGTGGCATAGATCTCAGGCGCAGGCACCAGATCACAGGTCAGCTTGCCTGCCTGACCATATCCGATCTCGACCAGCAGAGGACGATCGATGGCTAGCGACATGGCCTTGCGTACGGCCAGATCCGCGGTTTTCGGGTTCGGGCGAACAACCGCCCGTTCGTCCGGGCCAAGCGCCGGGTCCGGGTTGGTGTTGTTGACCATGATGCGTTCCAGAAGCGGGCCAAACCCGGCTACCGGGGTGCCTTTGCCGCCTTCTTGCATTTTGGCAATCACATCGGGGGCCAATTGCAGGTTCCAGGCATAGTCGAACTCGCCGGTTTCCATGACGGCACGCCCAGCTGCGGTTGCATCGCCACCGCCTTTAAAGGTCAGTGTCGCAAACGCCGGTTTTGCCGGATCGCGATAGTTCTGGTTTGCTTCCATCTGGATCACGTCATTGGGACGGAAGTCCGTGACCACAAACGGGCCGGTCCCAACCGGATAGAAGTTCTGGTCGGTGCATTCCGGTGCTTTCGCACCCATGCAGTTTTCGAACTGGGCCTTTTGCAGAATCGGGCTTTCGTTGCCGACGAACGGTCCATAAGGGAACGGTGTCGGGCCATTGAAAGTCACTTTCACCGTCAGGTCATCAATTGCCTCGACGCTGTTGACACCTTCGAATTTGGACAGCTGTGCGCAACCGCCTTCGGGGTGCATGCAGTAATCTGCAGTGAACTTGACGTCATGGGCCGTCACGGCCGAACCGTCGGACCATTTCAGGTCGGGCGCGACTTTCCAGGTGATGCTGGTCAGGTCCTCGCTGACCCCACCGTTTTCGACCGTCGGGATTTCGTTGGACAACCACGGCACCATGGCACCGGTTTCGTTATAGCGGGCCAGCGGTTCCAGGATCAGAGAGGCCGACTCGCTGTCTTTCGTGCCGCCTGACAGGAACGGGTTCAGAATGGACGGTGCCTGCCAATAGATGATGCTGACATGACCGTCCGAGCCGCGCTCGGCCATCGCCATCGGAGCCATCGCCGCTGTGGCAACAGCGCCTAGCAAAAGCGCTTTTACTTTCATTTCACACTCCTTGTTGGACACCTAAGTGTCTCGTTTGTGTCCGCTTTACCCGCAGACTTGGGGTGTACAGTCAAGAGGCTAGATTTTTGAAAACAAACAATAACGCCGCCAAGTGTTCAGCCGCGTTTCTCATCCCCCCGTAACTGGTTACGCAAACTATCGAAACAGAGTTTTCGAAAAAAGCAAGACTTGCCGTAGCGAAAATAGACCTTCGGGTTTGACGCCGTCACGGCATGGGCATAGCGTTTGCATCCAACAAACATTGTCGCGGACATGGGGAAAGCCGGTGCTGGATCAAGCAATTGCACAGATCAGGGAACTTCGCGTCGAGTTCCAGACAAAGGATGGACCGGTTGTCGGGGTCGAGAATGTATCGTTCGAGGTCAAGCCGGGGGAGACCGTCTGTATTGTAGGCGAGTCCGGTTCCGGAAAATCCGTTTCCTCCCTGTCGCTGATGCGCTTGGTCGAGTTCGGCGGCGGCGAAATCGCAGGCGGACAGCTTGTATTCGACCGACGCGACGGCGGTGAAACAGATCTCGCCAAGGCCGATCAGGATCTTATGAAACACATCCGTGGCAACGAAATCGGCATGATTTTCCAAGAACCGATGACGGCCCTGAACCCGGTTTTCACCGTTGGACGCCAACTGACCGAAGGGCTGCGTGTTCACAAGAACATGAACAAGGCAGAAGCCGAGACACGTGCCATCGAATTGTTGCGCCAAGTGAGGATTCCCGAACCCGAACGGCGCATGAAACAGTTCCCCCACGAACTGTCCGGGGGGATGCGTCAACGGGTCGTGATCGCGATGGCCATGGCCTGCGAACCGCGTCTTCTGATCGCGGATGAACCCACGACCGCGCTGGACGTGACCATTCAGGCCGAGATTTTGGCGTTGATGGACCGCCTCAAGCGCGAAACCGGCACCGCAGTGATGTTCATTACGCACGACATGGCTGTCGTTGCACAAATGGCCGACCGAGTGGTTGTCATGTTCCGTGGGAACAAGGTCGAAGAAGGCCCCGTCACCGAGATCTTCGAAAACCCGCAGCATGACTACACCAAGGCTCTGCTGGCGGCGGTTCCGAAACTGGGGGAAATGCAAGGTAAGGCCAATCCAGAGCCTATGAAGTTGCTGGGCGTGGAGCAGGGGCCGTTGGATCCGATTCCGGGAACCGAACAGCCGTTGTTGAAGGTGCAAGGCCTGACAACGCGGTTTCCGGTCAAAGGCGGATTTTTCCGTCGCACGATCGCCAATGTTCACGCGGTCGAGGACGTCTCCTTCACTTTGAACAAGGGGCAAACTCTGTCGCTGGTGGGCGAATCCGGTTGTGGTAAATCCTCTGCTGGGCGATCGATTCTGCGGCTGGTTGAACCCATGGCGGGCGAGATCGATCTGGACGGCGTCGATATCATGAAGCTGGACCAGACCGGGCTGCGCAAGGCGCGGTTGGACATGCAGATGATTTTCCAGGATCCATTTGCGTCGCTGAACCCCAAGATGAAGCTGGAGGACCAGGTCGCCGAGCCGATGCGCAATTATGACACCGCGTCGGGATCCGAATTGACGGACCGGGTCGCAAATCTGTTTGACCGCGTCCACCTGCCGCGCAGTTTCATGCGCCGCTACCCACATGAAATGTCGGGCGGTCAGCGGCAACGGATCGCCATTGCACGCGCGCTGGCGCTGAATCCAAAGTTGATCATCGCGGACGAAGCCGTGTCAGCGTTGGACGTATCGGTGCAGGCGCAGGTGTTGAACCTGATGATGGAGTTGCAGGCGGAACTGGGGCTCAGTTTCCTGTTCATCAGCCATGACATGGCCGTCGTCGAGCGAGTCAGCCATCAGGTCGGTGTCATGTATCTTGGACGGATCGTCGAGATGGGGCCTCGTGCACGGGTGTTCGAAAATCCGCAGCATCCTTATACCCAAGCGCTGATGAAGGCCGTGCCGATCGCGGATCCGCAAAAGCGCAAGTCCGAAAAGGACCTGAATTTCAAACCGATCCCGTCACCCATTCACGGGTTGGACTACAAGCCGGAGCCGTCAAACTACAGAGAGGTGGAGCCGGGTCACTTCGTGTTGACTACGGATAGTGGCTATTGAGCATGTCGAACCCTGTGTATTTTCTCACACTTTGGAAAAGCTATTACACGAAGGGTTTTTTCAACTTGGGTGTCGAAGTGGATAATGAGATTTGTGCTGAGCAGAGGGCAGACGTGATCCTTCATCTGGAAGGCGCGGCGCCAATAACAGCCAAATTGAACCGTACGGCGAATAATAACCAAACACCAAGAATTAGGGGAGGAGCGGTCCTTAGGGATTGGTTTGCCTCGAACTTTACTATGTACGACGTAGTCGCAGTCGAAATTCTGTCTGGAACAGAGTTACGTCTAGCCAGATTGGAAAGTGATTAGTGCCTGCCCATCTACCCCCGCTGGAGATCATGACCAAATTGATCTCTTTCCCGACGGTCAGCCGCGACACGAACCTGCCCTTGGTGGATTGGGTGCAAGATTATCTGTCCGTACATGGCATCGAAAGTCATCGCTGGACTGATCCGGATCAGCCCCACAAGGCCGCCGTGTTTGCCCATGTCGGCCCCGAGCAGGACGGCGCGGTGGTTCTGTCGGGTCATACGGATGTGGTTCCGGTTGATGGCCAGCCTTGGGACAGCGATCCGTTTACCGTTGATGAGCGGGACGGCAAATATTTCGGCCGTGGGACGTGCGATATGAAAGGCTTTGATGCCTTGGCCATCTGGGCCTTGGTCGAAGCACATCGCACCGGCGTCAAACGGCCTATGCAATTGGCCCTGAGCTTTGACGAAGAGATTGGCTGTACCGGTGCACCGCCAATGATCGAGGCGATGCAGCCGGTTTTGCCCAAAGGCTCGGCGGTAATTGTGGGTGAGCCATCCATGATGAAGGCCGTGACCGGTCACAAGGGCGGGCAGGGCTATGCGACCCATGTCGTGGGCTTTGAGGTGCATAGTTCGATCATGCATACGGGCGTCAGCGCGATCATGCAGGGCGCACGCCTGATTGATTGGGCCAATCACAGGAACGCTGAAAACCGGGCCAAACCGCCGGGTGAAATCGCGGCCATGTTCGACCCGCCCTTCACCACTTGTCACGTCGGCAAGATCGAAGGTGGCACTGCTCACAATATCACCGCCAAAGACTGCCGCTTTGCGATGGATTTCCGCGTGGTGCCCGGGGAAAACGCAAGCGATTGGCGCGATGCCTATTTTGCGGAAGTTGCGCGGGTCGAGGCAGAAATGCAGTCCGTGCATCCAGATACACGCATCGACCTGGAGCAGGTGTTCAACGTCCCTGGTCTGGTTCCCGAACAGAACGGTGAGGCCGAGGCTTTGGTGCGGACCCTGACCGGGGACAATGGCACCCACGTGGTCAGCTATGGCACCGAAGCTGGACAGTTTCAGGCAGCAGGGTATTCTGCGGTGATCTGCGGACCCGGGGATATCGCGCAGGCACACCAGCCGAACGAATACATCACCGTTGCCCAGTTCAATGCCAGCCATGATTTCATGCGCGGCCTGGTCGAAAAGCTAAAAGGGTAAAGGCATGTCCACGGAGTTGGAACTGACGGTCCGGGACTATTTCGAGGCACTGACCGCCGGGAACATCTCGGCCATTGTTGCCATGTTCGCCCCGGACGGGCGGGTGCATTCACCCTTCCTGGGCGTGATGGTCGCCAAACAGTTCTATGCCAAGCTGGATGAGGCGTCGGCCAACAGCGAGTTGACTGTTCTGGATGTGCTGATCGGAGGCGATGGCAAAACGGTTGCAGCGCAGTTCCGCTATGACTGGACCTTGCGCAGCGGTGAGCAGATCATTTTTGAAGGGGTGGATCATTTCACGTTCGACTCTCAGGGCCTGATCACCGACATGCGTATCTACTATGACACGCATCCCGTACGCGAGGATGTTGGCGACAAATACAGCTGAGATGAACTCCGGCTACCGCGAAACAGTATTTCGCCTGGCAGAATGACGCCCCGGCACATCGTCCCGAAGTGACTTGATAAGGGGGCTTATTTGTTCGACAGTTCCGCCGGTCCATTAAGAATGCATGCGTTGAACCTGCGCGCTTGCACGGATTGAAACGGTGGGGGTCAGATGCCGATCAAGAACCGATTTGCCGAACTTCAAAGCGAAATCACCGGATGGCGTCGCCATCTGCACATGCATCCTGAACTGCTCTTTGATGTCGAAAAAACGGCGGCCTATGTGGTTGACCGTCTCAAGGAGATGGGGATCGACGACATTACCACCGGGATCGGAAAGACCGGCGTCGTGGCGACGATCAAGGGCAATACCGATAACTCCGGAAGGGTGATCGGCTTGCGGGCGGACATGGACGCCCTGCCGATCGAGGAGGCCACCGGGTTGGAATATGCCTCGACCGTGCCGGGCAAGATGCACGCCTGTGGACATGATGGTCACACGGCGATCCTGCTGGGGGCCGCAAAGTATCTGTCCGAGACACGCAATTTCGATGGCACCGTGGTGCTGATCTTCCAACCGGCCGAAGAAGGCGGGGCCGGTGGGCTTGAGATGTGCAAGGACGGGCTGATGGATCGTTGGGGCATTCAGGAGGTCTATGGCTTGCACAATATGCCCGGCATGCCCGTCGGGGAGTTCTACATCCGGCCCGGCGCGCTGCTTGCGTCTTCAGATGAATTCGAGATCACCGTGACCGGGCGCGGTGGGCATGCGGCCGCCCCGCATGAGGCGGTGGATACAACACTTGTGGCCTCGCAGATCGTCGTGTCGCTGCAAAGCATCGTGGCCCGCAATGTGAATCCGATCAAACGGGTGGTGCTGACGGTGGGAACGTTCGAAACCGACAGCGTTGCATCGAACGTGATTGCTCATACGGCGCGGTTGAAGGGGACGGTGCGGACCCTGGATCCTGAATACAGGGTCTTGGCGGAAGAGCGTGTCAGGCGGGTCGCCGAAGACACCGCGTCGGCTTTTGGAGCGCAGGCCGAGATGGTGTGGACACCGGGTTATCCGGCCACTGTCAATTGGGAGGATCAGACCGCATTTGCAGCTGAAGCGGCCCGCGCTGTTGCGGGCAAGGTCAATGATGCCACTGACCCGATCATGCCGTCGGAAGATTTTGCGTACATGCTTGAAGAACGGCCCGGAGCCTACATCTTTGTCGGTAACGGAGACACGGCCATGTGCCATCACCCGGCCTATGTCTTTGACGACGAAATGATCCCAAGCGCTTGCAGCTGGTTTGCGGAGCTGGTTGAGCAAAGGCTGCCAACAAGCTGAATTTCCAGAGAGTTGTTGCCGAAACTTAAGGGCGACCGGGTCCAACATGGGGGAGATTACAAACGTGCCGATCAAGAATCGACTGGCTGAAATGCATACTGAAATCACCGGCTGGCGTCGGGATCTTCATGAAAATCCCGAGATCCTGTATGAAACCCACCGCACCAGTGCGTTGGTCGCCGAACGGCTCAAGGAATTTGGGTGTGATGAGGTTGTGACAGGGATTGGTCGTACCGGTGTCGTGGGTGTGATCAAAGGCAAAGCCGACACACGCGGAGCGGTCATCGGGTTGCGTGCCGACATGGACGCGCTGCCGATGCAGGAACAGACCGGTTTGGATCACGCCTCGAAAACCCCGGGGGCCATGCATGCCTGTGGGCATGACGGCCATACGGCGATGGTTCTGGGAGCTGCGAAATACCTGTCGGAAACGCGCAATTTCGACGGGACGGCCGTCGTGATCTTCCAGCCTGCCGAAGAAGGCGGCAATGGGGCCGAGGCCATGTGCAAGGATGGGTTGATGGACCGTTTCGGCATTCAGGAAGTCTATGCCATGCACAACGTCCCGGGCTTGCCCACAGGGCAGTTTGCGATCCGCCCAGGACCGCTTCTGGCGGCGGCAGATACGTTCGAGATTGCGCTGGAAGGGCGGGGCGGTCATGCCGCCAAGCCGCATGAAACGGTGGATACCACCGTGATGATGAGCCAGATCATCGTGGGGCTTCAGACCATCGTATCGCGCAATGCAGATCCGACCCTGCAGGCAGTCGTGTCCGTGACCTCAGCCGAGACATCTTCAAAAGCATTCAACGTCATACCGCAAAGCGCGACTGTACGCGGAACGGTACGTACGCATTCCGGAGCAATGCGAGATCTGATCGAGGTTCGCCTGAACGAGCTTGTGCCTGCAATGGCCGCCTCTTTCGGGGGAACGGCCAAGGTTACCTATGAACGGGGCGTGCCGGTGACCATCAATGCGCCGGAGCAGACTGTGTTTGCCGAGGAAGTTGCCGTTGAAGTCGGCGGCAGCTGTGTTGAAGCCCCCATGGTGATGGGGGGCGAAGATTTTTCCTTCATGCTGGAGGAACGCCCCGGTGCCTTCATTGTGCTGGGTAATGGTGACAGCGCGGGGTTGCACCACCCCGAATACGACTTCAATGACGAGATCATACCCATCGGTAGCAGCTGGTTTGCACAGATGGTTGAACGGCGGATGCCTGCCGCCTGAGTTTGGAACACGAACAGAAAGAGACGAGATATGCCGGTCAAGAACCGTTTTGCCGAGCTGCAAACTGAAATCACCGCGTGGCGACGCGACATTCACGAAAACCCGGAACTTTTGTTCGACACGCATCGAACCAGTGCTTTGGTCGCGGAAAAGCTGCAGGAATTCGGCTGTGACGAGATCGTCACCGGGATCGGTCGCACCGGTGTCGTCGGTGTGATCAAGGGCAAGTCTGACAGTGCGGGCAAGGTGATTGGTCTGCGCGCCGATATGGACGCGCTGCCCATTCACGAAGCCACAGGTGTGGAATATGCCTCGAAAACTGATGGCGCGATGCATGCCTGCGGTCATGATGGACACACGGCCATGCTTTTGGGCGCGGCGAAATACCTGTCCGAGACCCGCAATTTCGACGGCACCGTCGTGGTGATCTTCCAGCCTGCCGAAGAAGGTGGCGGCGGCGGCAAGGAAATGTGCGATGATGGGATGATGGATCGCTGGAACATCCAGGAGGTCTACGGCATGCACAATTGGCCTGGCCGTCCGGTGGGGTCCTTTGCAATCCGTCCCGGCGCCTTCTTTGCCGCGACTGACACGTTCGATATCACGCTGGAGGGCCGCGGCGGCCATGCGGCGAAACCGCAAGAGACCGTGGACACCACGGTCATGGCGGCCCAGACCGTTTTGGCACTGCAGAC
Organism: Paracoccaceae bacterium; assembly: GCA_014872875.1. GTDB lineage: Bacteria > Pseudomonadota > Alphaproteobacteria > Rhodobacterales > Rhodobacteraceae > Aliisedimentitalea. The sequence goes on along the minus strand of WKFI01000014.1, from coordinate 338,989 downwards.
CATTGCGTCACGCAACGCCGATCCGATCGATCAGGTCGTTGTTTCCGTGACCTCGTTCGAGACCTCTTCGAAGGCGTTCAACGTCATCCCACAGCGGGTGCAGATCAAGGGCACGGTACGCACCATGTCGAAAGAGATGCGCGCGCTGGCCGAGACCCGGATCAAGGAGATCTGCAACGGCATCGCGGCCACCTTCGGCGGGACGGCCGACATTTCTTACAACCGCGGCTACCCGGTGATGGTAAACAGCGATGAACAGACCGAATTTGCGGCCAAGGTGGCCCAATCGGTGTCGGGCCAGTGCGAAGACGCACCGCTGGTGATGGGGGGCGAGGACTTTGCCTTCATGTTGGAGGAGCGTCCGGGGGCCTATATCCTGGTGGGCAATGGCGATACGGCGGCAGTGCACCATCCGGAATACAACTTCAACGATGAAGCCATTCCGGCGGGATGCAGCTGGTGGGCGGAGATCGTCGAACAACGGATGCCCGCGGCTTGAAGCAGCCTTAGTGGGTGGGCTGTAGGGAGTGTTGTGTCTGACTTGGTGACCAGGTACGGGGGCGCTGCCCCCGTCGTGGCAAGCCACGACTCCCCCGAGGTATTTTCGACCAGAAAGAAGCGGCAGTCAGGCGCCTGACCAGAGCAGGTCATAAACGGCGGCGATGCCGTCGGCTTCGCGTTTGGCGCTGAAGTTGTGCAGCGCAATCTCGCGGGCAGCGGTAGACATGGCCTCATGCTTGTCGCTGTCCATGAGGATGGAAAGCGCCGCTTCGGCAGCTTGGGCCGCGTCTTCCAGCGGCACGATCAGGCCGCTTTTTCCTTGTGCGGAGAAAGCGCGGTAGTAGCCGGCCTCACTTCCCACAAATGGTACCCCGCAGGCCATGCCTTCAAGCGGGGTCATGCCAAAGCCCTCGTAGCGGGGCAGCTGCATAACGAGGGAGAGGCCCTTGAGCACGGCGGGCAGGTTGCCGGCCGGGATTTCGCCGGGGAACAGAATGCGGTCAGAGAGACCAGCTGCGGCGATCCGTTGCTGCAAGTCTTTCAGAAATCCCTGATGTTCACGCGCCGCCTTGCCGATGACCAGCGCCGTGGCGCCGGGCAAGTCGGGCAACAGGCGTATCATGGCCTCCACGAAAAGATCGGTGCCTTTCTCGGGACGGATGCGGCCGATGGTGGCAATGCCGTGGCTGCCTCCGTGCCCCAACTTGTCCCAGGTGGAGGCGCGGTTTTCGGCAGGGTAGAACAGATCGGTGTCTACGCCATGTGGCACCACGGCCTTGACGTGCGGAACGAAGGTTGCAGCTGTGTCGGTGGTGGCGATCACCGCGTCCATGCGGCTGATCAGCCAGCGGGGAAAGGCGGAATGGCGACGTTGTGCCGCCGAGGTGAAGACGATGCGAACAGGCAGACGCAGCACGTCACGCGCCCAAAGTGCTGCGCGCATTTCGGTGTTGCGGCGTACATGCCAGATCGCGAAGGGTTTACCCTGTGGTGGTTGACGCGACAGGGTGCGGGCCTGGGCCACGGTGATCGGGTCCGGGCAGCCGGGCACGGATTGGCCTACAAGGTGCAGGTCGAACTGATTGATCTGCTGGCGGATCACATTTGCTGCCGTGGCCGAGACGCCGGTGAAATTGCGGTTGAAATTGGTGACGAACAGCTCAGCCATTGGACAGCTCCAATTCCTGACACAGGGTCTCAAGGATCTGATCCAGGGCCGCATCCTGTCTGTTGGTCAATGCCTGGCAGGCGGCGCGGGCTTGATCGAGCTGGTTGGGCTGGGACAGCCAGTTCGAGACCGCCATTTCCAAGGATGCTGCGTCCGTGACTTCAACCGCGCCGCCTGATGCGGTGAGCGGGGCAAAGGTTTCGGCGAAATTGTGAACTCCGGGTCCGGAGATCACGGCGGCCCCCGCACGCGCCACTTCGAACGGGTTGTGACCGCCGATGGGCTTGAGCGATCCGCCGAGAAAGACAATGGGCGACATGGCATACCAGATGCCCAGCTCGCCCAGCGTGTCTGCCAGGTAGACTTGGGTGTCGGATGCCGGGCGGTCACCTGTGGAGCGGCGGGCGGAGGCCAGCCCGCGCTCGGCGACCATTTTCTGGATCTCGGGGCCGCGTTCGGGGTGGCGAGGGGTCAGGATCAGGCAGAGATCCGGGAAACGTCGCAGGAGCTGTTCATGTGCGGTCAGAACAATTTCCTCTTCGCCGTCATGGGTCGAACTGGCAATCCAGATGGGGCGCTGGCCTATGCCCTCCTGCAGGCTCTGCACCGCCGCTTCGTCTATTGGAAGCGGGGCGGAGAATGCTTTCAGATTTGTTCCGGGACGGACCTTGTCGGCGGGCGCGCCCATGCGGCGCAGGTTTTCGGCGGCTTGGGCATTCTGGGTCAGAAACACGGTGAAACTGTCCAACACCAGCCGAGTGGTGTCCGGGTATTTCAGCCAGCTGTTTACCGATTTCCCGGACAGGCGGGCGTTGACCAGTGCCAGCTTGGCGCCACTGGCGCGTGTGCGGGTCAGGGTCAGGGGCCAGAGTTCGCTTTCGACAAAGATGGCCGCATCGGGTCGCCAATGGGACAGGAACCGCGCGACGGGACCGGGCGCGTCCAGCACCGTGAATTGGTGGCGCGTCCGGGGCGGCAGGCGTTTGGCGATCAGCTGCGCCGAGGTTGCGGTGCCAGAGGTGATCAGGAACTCCACCGCGGGCAGGCGGTGTCCCAGATGTTCAATTAGTGTGAGCGCCGACAGGCTTTCCCCAACCGAGGCCGCGTGAAACCAGATCAGCGACCCATCAGGGCGCGGTTGCGTTGCGTCACCCAGGCATTCGCGATGGCGGGTTGGATCGACGCCATGTCGGCCCAGTTTGCGTCGGATCACCCGCGCGGCCAGCGGCGTGGCCAGCCGGGTCAGGGCAGCGTAAAGGCGAAAAAGCAGGGTTGGTGAAGGCGTTGCGTCCGTCATGGGCCAACCCTTACGCGTTTCATGCAGATTTGACCACAGGGGGTGCGACAGCGGTTTAGCTGACCGCCAGATCGCTTCTGCAGAGTGCCCGAGATCCTGGTGATCAGCCGCCGGTGTGGCTCATGTGGCGCGACATCTGACCATCTGCGCGTTGGCGGGAATAGTCGAAATCATGACCCTTGGGCTTGAGATGGATTGCCTTGCGAATGGCGGCTTCCAGCGGTTCCTCGCTGTCGGGATCTTCCCGCAGGGGGCCGCGCAGGTCGGCCATGTCTTCCTGACCCAGGCACATGTAGAGCTCACCTGTGCACGTCAGACGCACGCGGTTGCAGCTTTCGCAGAAATTGTGGCTAAGCGGGGTGATGAACCCGATCTTCTGGCCGGTTTCCTCCAACCGGACATAACGGGCCGGGCCACCGGTGCGTTCGGCCAGGTCGGTCACGGTGTAATGATCGGCATAGGTGGCGCGCACGTCCTTGAGCGACCAATACTGATCCAGACGGTCCTCATTGCCGATATCGCCCATTGGCATGACCTCGATCCAGGTCAGATCCATGTCCCGTTCGGCGCACCAGTTGGTGATGGTGGGAAGCTCTTCTTCGTTGAAGCCTTTGAGCGCCACGGCGTTGATCTTGACCCTCAGGCCGGCCTTTTGGGCCGCATCGATGCCTTTGAGCACTTGCGGCAGGCGCCCCCAGCGCGTCACGTCTGCGAATTTCTGTTCATCCAGCGTGTCGAGCGAGATGTTCACCCGGCGCACACCAGCATCGTAGAGCTGATCTGCGAAGCGGCTGAGCTGGGATCCGTTGGTCGTCAGCGTCAGTTCCTTCAACGCACCACTGTCCAGATGGCGGGTCATCGACCGGAAGAACGTCATGATGTCGCGGCGTACCAGCGGTTCGCCGCCAGTGATCCGCAGCTTTTCGACGCCCATGCGGACAAAGGTCGAACACATGCGGTCCAGCTCTTCCAGCGTCAGAAGCTCTTTCTTTGGCAGGAAGGTCATGTTTTCGGACATGCAATAGACGCAGCGGAAGTCGCAGCGGTCAGTGACCGAAACGCGCAAATAAGTAATTGCGCGGGCGAAGGGATCTATAAGCGGCGCAGTCATGCCACATAGGTAAGGCGGAGTGTCGCCAGCGGCAAGGGCAATCTAGCGCAGCGCTGGTCAGTTTGGAGTGATCGGAGTAGCGTCCGCGCATGAGATACCTGATGTTGATTCCCCTTCTGGCCCTGACCTCGTGTGATTCCGTGTCCGATGCGGCGCAGGAAGTGACCGGTTTCCTGCGACCCAAACCAGCAGAGCCGATGGCGACCGGCTTGCCGTTGCCCGCGCCCGAGGCATTGGTGGAAACACCGTTGCCGGAGGCGGATCCAACCCAGGTCACCGCTGATCCGGACGCCTTGTCGGCAGCTGGATCACCGACTGTGGCGGGGCTGGGGGATCCGGCAAAGCCGGGTCTGTGGTTGGAGACACCTTTGGTCAACGCAGCCCGTCCGGGACGGGTGGTACTGGACAGCTCGGGTGCATCGGTGCAGGTCACCTTGCTGCCGCTCAACACCGCGCCCACGGCAGGCAGCCGGTTATCGCTGGACGCGATGCGGGCGCTGGGGGCGCCGTTGACCGAGCTGGTGGAGCTGACTGTTTACCCGGCCTCCTGATCCTTCAGGTTCTTTTCCAGGTATTTGCCCGCTTCGCGACGGGCAAAAGGCTTCATCCCTTCACCATGGGCATCCAGAAAATCGCGAACGCGCGGGGCGTCGTGTTTTGACAATTCGCGCAGCCACCATGCAATGGACTTCTGAATGAACCAGTCGTGATCCGGGACATATCCAGCGGCCCAACCCAGGATCCGGTCACGGGCCACAAGCTCTTCCGGTTTGGGGTGGTTCTGCTTGGTCCAGGGCAGGGTTGCGACCATGGCGGCGCGTTTGGTCCACATATGCTGGGATTGGGTCCAGGCCTCGACGTCGTCCAAACGTGAAGGATCCGCGATCAGCCGTTTCTGCATGGCCATGCACGCGTGATCGGCAATTGCCCAAGCGTCAAAATCGGGCAGCCAGCTTGTCAGCAGAGCCCAGACATCATCATCTGGGCGGATGCGTGCTTGAGTCAGCAGCTTGGCTGCGGCCACACGCGCCTCGTGAATATCGGTGTCCCAGAGGGCGCGGGCCAGGTCGATGCGCCCGGGCACGTCCAGCTCCTTGCGCCATGTCTTGGTCAGATCGTTCAGAACCGGGTTCGGGATGCCGAGATATTCGCGCGCGACCTTGTGGTATGCGGCCTGTCCCGCTGCTCGTTCGGGATCTGCAAAGGAACGGATTTGATCAAGTTCAGACAATGACATGCGCAGGCTCCGGGTTGGCGGTGCAGCATACGCGTGGCTTCCCCTTGATCAAGGGGGCTGCTAAGAAAATGAGACGTCGGGCAGGAGTTCAGGATGCGGGTTCTCAAAAGTATTGAGCGGAGCGCCAAAAAAGTGGTGCCGCAAAGCTGGCGCAAGCATTTTCGCGCCTCCAAATACGAGCTGTTGATGGAACGCCGAGCGCCGATTGACGTGATTGTGCATGTGGGCGCGCATTGGGCCGAGGATGCCGGTTTCTATGAGGCTTGTGGGGCCGAAACCGTGCTTTGGGTAGAAGCCGACCCGGACACATTTGCCAAGCTGAGAGGTATTCTGGCCAAGCGATCGGGACGGACGCGGCATTTGTGCGAAAACGCGCTGGTGTCGGCCAGCAGTGGTGAAACCTTTCGTTTCAACCGGTTCAACGGCGATGGCAGCAGTTCGTCGGTTCACAGCTCTACCGACACGTATCGGGAACGATTTCCCGAGAGCCGCGAGTCCGGTGAAATCCTGGACCTACGCTCACGCTCGCTGCCAGACATTCTTGCAGATCATGGAATAGATCTGGCGCGAGCCCGCCGACCGATGCTGGTGGTCGATGTACAGGGGCACGAACTGCCTGTTCTGGAAGGGCTGGGCGATGGTCTGCGGTCCTTTGCGCAGTGCAAATGCGAGGTGAGCCGGGTTCCGATGTATGAAGGCGGATCGAAGTTTGAGGAGGTCGACGCCCACATGCAGAAGATGGGGTTCACGTTGGCCTCGCACCGATATGTTCAAGTGCCAAGACACGGCGACGTGCTGTATATCAAGGACTGACGGCAGAGCACCAGGCAAAAGACCCGGGGGCGTTTGAACCGGGGGGGTGTTTGGGGGATGCCGCACGTCCCAGGGGGTAGTGGAATTCTGTCAGGGAGGGCTCCCGCCCGCCGTGGGCGCATCCAAGATGCGTCCACGCCCGTTGGGCCGGGCAGCCGCGCCGGGGGCGCGCTGCGGTTGTGCCTAGTCGGATAGAGGGACGCCTGTGGGTTTGCCGTCGATGGTGCGGGTGTTCTTTTCGATCCAATACGCCCGGATGTCGGCATCGCTTTTGTCATCTACCCAACGCTGCATGGTGTCGCGGTCCTGGGCAAAATCCATGAAGGGAACGGCATAGCCGCAGGAGGTCTGCACCAGATCAACAGTTAGATCGAAGATCTGGCGTGCGCTGCGATGGGCCGGGAAATGACCGGCCAGTTCCTTCCACCCTGCATCGCCGACATGGGTCGCGGTTGCGGTTCCATAGCAGCGCAGGATCAGCGGGCGTTTGCTGAAGGAACACCACATCAACGTCATGCGCGGGTTTTCCAACAGGTGACCCGCCGTTTCGTTGCCCGATCCGGTGATGTTCATCCACAGGATCCGGTTCGGCCCCATGACCCGCAGGGAGTCCATGCCCTTGGGGGAAATGTTCACCCGTCCTTCAGGGCCAGCTGAGCCGGTGAAGAACAGATGCTGATCTTCGATGAAGCGCTTGTGATCGTCTTCGATCCGGTCGAACCGCTTGGCCATGAAGTCTTCTCCTGGTCTGTGTCTACTCCACCGTCACGGATTTCGCGAGGTTGCGGGGCTGGTCCACATCTGTGCCTTTGGCGACCGCCGTGTGATAGGCAAGCAGCTGGGCGGGGACGGCATAGAGGATGGGCGCAAGGCTCTCATGGACCTGCGGCATCTGGATGGCTTCCCAAACCCCGTCCTTGGCCTCGGCAATGCCCTCTGCATCCGAGATCAGAAGCACCTTGCCCTTGCGTGCCATGACTTCCTGCATGTTCGATACGGTCTTGTCGAAGAGGGCATCCTTAGGGGCCATGACGACAACCGGCATATGCTGGTCGATCAGTGCGATCGGGCCGTGTTTGAGTTCGCCCGAAGCATAAGCTTCGGCGTGTATATAGCTGATTTCCTTGAGCTTAAGTGCACCTTCGTGCGCGAGGGAATACATCTGGCCGCGGCCCAGGAACAGCACGTCACGAGCTTCGCTGAGCTTTTGGGCCGTCCGCTTGATGGCCTGGTTCTGCTCCAGTGCGACATTGAGGATCGATGGCAGGCCGCGCAAGGCCGACAGGTGATCGGCCATCTGCTCCTTGTCCATCGCTCCCCGGTCGGACGCGGCTTTGAGCGCGAGCGACAGCAACACGGTCAGCTGGCAGGTGAAGGCCTTGGTCGAAGCAACGCCGATCTCGACCCCGGCGTGAATCGGCAGGGCCAGATCGCTTTCCCTTGCAATCGAGCTTTCGGGTACATTCACAACCGAAACGATCTTGTCGACCTTGCCGTCACAATAGCGCAGGGCGGCCAGCGTGTCCGCGGTTTCACCGGATTGGCTGACGAACAGAGCCAGTGTGCCATCGGTGACCGGCGGTTCGCGGTAGCGGAATTCCGAGGCGATATCGACCTCTACCGGCAGTCGAGCCAGCTGTTCGAACCAGTATTTTGCGGTCAGACAGGCATAGAATGCGGTGCCGCAGGCCACCATGGTCAGGCGCTGAATCTTGGTGAAATCGATTCCGTCACCGGGCAGGCGCACGGTGTCGTCACCTACGGGCAGGTAGTGTCGGATCGCTTCAGCGATGACTTGGGGTTGTTCGTCGATTTCCTTGGCCATGAAATGCTTGTGGCCGCCCTTGTCCACCTGTGCGGTGTCGATCTGGATCGTCTTCATCTCGCGGTTGGCCAATTCACCATTGGCATCGCGAATTTCCAGGCTGGTCCGGGTCAGAACAGCTCGGTCGCCTTCTTCAAGATAAGTGATGCGGTTTGTCAGGGGCGCCAGCGCAATGGCGTCGCTGCCGACAAACATCTCTCCATCGCCGTGACCGATCGCCAGCGGGGAGCCTTTGCGGGCAGCGATGATTAGGTCGTCTTCGCCGTTGAAAAGGAAGGCCAGAGCAAAGGCGCCTTCCAGCTGGTCCAGCGTCCTGTTGGCCGCATCGACCGGGCTCAGGCCGTTCTGGAGGTGTCGCTCTGTCAGCAAGGCGACGGTTTCGGTGTCGGTTTCGGTCTGAAACTCGATCCCGTCGCGGGCCAGGTCTGCGCGCAAATCGCGGAAGTTCTCGATGATGCCGTTGTGGACCACGGCCACCGACCCGGCACGGTGGGGATGAGCGTTGTTGACCGTGGGTGCGCCATGTGTGGCCCAGCGGGTGTGACCTATGCCGGACTTTCCGGGCAGAGGGTCATGCACCAAGAGGTCGCTGAGATTGACCAGTTTGCCCACTGCGCGGCGGCGTCCGAGGGCGCCATTGTTTACGGTTGCAATGCCCGCGCTGTCATAGCCGCGATACTCAAGGCGTTTGAGCGCTTCGACCAGGGTGGGGGCAACCTCGTGATTGCCCAGAACTCCTACAATACCGCACATGGTTTCAGCCCCTGTTCTGTTTCTGCTTCTTGGCGCGCAGAATGCTGAACAGCTTGCGCGCATAACCCTGTTTGTTGTCCTGCCGAGCCCGAGCCACTGCCAGAGCACCGTCTTCAACGTCCTTGGTAACAACTGTACCGGTGGCGGTCATTGCCTCGTTGCCGACCTTGACCGGGGCCACCAAACAGGTATTCGACCCGATAAAGGCCCGCGCGCCGATTTCGGTCCGGTGCTTCATGACGCCATCATAGTTGCAGGTGATGGTGCCTGCGCCAATGTTGGTTTCGGTCCCGACGCTGGCATCGCCCACATAACTCAGGTGATTGACCTTGGCGCCTTCGGCGATCTCGGCATTCTTGATCTCGACAAAGTTGCCGATGCGCGTGTTTTCCGCCAGCTCGGTTCCGGGGCGTAGGCGGGCATAGGGGCCGACCACCGCACCGCGGCTGACATGGCAGCCTTCCAGATGGGAAAAAGCCCGGATATTGGCGCCGGATTCGACGGTGACACCAGGGCCAAACACGACATTTGGTTCAATGACGGTATCCCGGCCGATGATTGTGTCCAGTGACAAATACACAGTTTCCGGTGCCATCAGCGTGACACCCAATTCCAGCAGCTCGGCGCGAGCGCGGTCCTGAAACACCACATCCGCGCGGGCCAGATCAACGCGCGAATTGATGCCCAGAGTCTCGGCCTCGTCACAGGCGACGGCGGTGACCGCGAGACCGCTGTTTCGGGCCAGCTCGACCACATCGGTCAGGTAATATTCCTCTGATGCATTGTCGTTGCCGACTTTGGCGATCAGGTCGAACAGGGTCTCAGCATCACAGGCCATCAGGCCCGAGTTGCAGAACGAGATCTTCAGCTCTTCTTCGCTGGCGTCCTTGAACTCGACAATCCGTTCCAGGCGGTCTCCATCCATGACCAGACGGCCATAGCGCGCGGGATCTGCCGCTTCGAATCCCAAGATGACAAGCGCGGCTTTCTGCCGGGCGTCGATCATTCGCTCCAGCGTTTGGGGCTGCAGGAAAGGCGTATCGCCATAGAGCACGACCACATCACCTTCGAACCCGGCCAATGCGTCACGCGCCTGATCCACGGCATGGGCGGTGCCCAGCTGTTCAGTTTGCAGCACCACCTGGGCGGTCTCGTCGATCTCGGCCACAGCACGAGTAACGGCTTCCGCCCCGTGGCCCGCGACGACGATGGTCCGGTCCGGCTCCAGCACGGCACCGGCCTGCATGGCATGGGCCAGCATTGGCGCCTGTCCGATCGGGTGCAGAACCTTGGGTAGGTCCGAGTTCATCCGTGTGCCTTTGCCTGCGGCCAGGATGACGAGGGCAATGCTCATATCACAATTCTCTTTGCGTTTTGGTTCCGGTCTTTTTATCCACTGCAGTCAAGGGCGCAAGCGCTAGCGCCATCAAACAAGGTTGCGGTCTGCAATAGGGCTGGGCGAATTTACGCCGAAAGGGGGCAGGAATGCGAACGGTAATCTTCGATCTGGACGGGACATTGGCCGATACGTCCGGCGATCTGCTGGCTGCGGCGAATGCCTGTTTTCGCGATATGGGATACGGGGATCTGCTGGAACATGGGCCGGATAGCGGCGTCGCCCTGCGGGGTGGCCGTTACATGCTGACCGAAGGTTTGCACAGGGTGGACGCATTCAAACCGGAAACGGTCGACAGCTACTACCCGGTTCTGCTGGAGGCCTATGGCGCGGCGCTGGACCATCACACGGTGATGTATCCCGGCGCGATGGAGGCTGTGGCAGCGCTGTCTGACAGGGGGTATGGCGTTGGTATCTGCACCAACAAGCCCGAAGGTCTGGCCGAACAGTTGATGCAATCGCTGGGGGTGCGGGATGCCTTTGCCTGTCTGATCGGTGCGGATACCCTGCCGGTGCGCAAGCCTGACCCCGAACCTCTGCGAGAGGCCGCCCGCCGGGCCGGGGGGCTGCCGGAACACACCATCCTGATCGGCGACAGCGACACGGACCGCAACACCGCCAAGGCCGCCGGGGTGCCTTCGGTTTTGGTCACTTTCGGCCCTTCGGGCGAGGATATGGAGGCGCTGGCCCCCGAAGGCCTGTTGCATCGCTATGAGGATCTGCCTGACATGGTGCGGGAGTTGATCGGCTGAACGTTTTGGGGCCGTTCTATTTTAGACCAGCGCATTCGATCTTCCGTTCCGCTTAATCCGATCCCTGTCTCTTGACCCGACCGGGGCCGCGCCCCAAAAACCTGAGCATGACCCAGATGAGCACAGATTCCGAAATCTTCACCGGCAACTTCACCCAGCAGGAACCAATCCCCGAGGCGGCGATCGAAGCCGCGATGGCGGTGCTGCAGCACGGGCGCCTGCATCGTTACAACACGGCCCCGGGAGAGTTGAGCGAAACTGCGCTGCTGGAACAGGAGTTTGCCGCCCAGACCGGTGCGAAATACTGTCTTGCGGTGGCGTCGGGGGGATATGCGCTGGCGACAGCTTTGCGCGCGGTTGGGGTGCAACCGGGCGACGCGGTTCTGACCAATGCGTTCACGCTGGCCCCGGTGCCCGGCTCGATTGCGTCTGTGGGCGCGAAACCTGTCTTTGTCGAAGTGACCGAGGATCTGACCATCGATCTTGATGATCTCGCCGCAAAGGTGGATCAGGCAAAGGTACTGATGCTCAGCCATATGCGCGGGCATTTGTGTGACATGGATCGCCTGATGCAGATCTGCGACGCGGCGGATGTGCGGGTCATCGAGGATTGTGCCCATACGATGGGGGCGTCTTGGAACGGGGTGCAGTCCGGTCGGCACGGGATTGTCGGCTGTTATTCCTGTCAGACCTACAAACATGTGAATTCCGGCGAAGGCGGGCTGTTGATCACCGATGACGCTGAATTGGCCGCGCGGGCGACGGTGTTGTCGGGCTCGTACATGCTCTATGAGCGGCATCTGGCTGCTCCAGAGCCCGAGGTTTTCGAGCGAATCAAATATGTTACGCCCAACATCTCGGGTCGGATGGACAATTTGCGGGCCGCAATCCTAAGGCCGCAACTGCAGGATCTGGACCGTCAGGTCGCGCGGTGGAACGAACGGTATCAGGTGATCGAGGAGGGGCTGCGGGGCACGCCGGGCCTGACTGTCGTGGAGCGGCCCGGGTCAGAGGTTTATGTCGGCTCATCGATCCAGTTCCTGTTGCTGGACTGGTCCGATGACAAGGTGCTTGAGGTGGTTGAGCGCTGCGGCAGGCGCGGGGTCGAGCTGAAATGGTTTGGCACGCCGGAACCGGTGGCATTCACCTCGCGCTATGACAGTTGGCGTTATGCCGACACGCAACGCCTGCCAAACAGCGACCGCGTGCTTGCGGGCATTCTGGACATGCGGGTGCCGCTGACCTTCTCGCTTGAGGATTGCGCCCAGATCGCCCGGATAATCCGGTCCGAGGTGGGATCGGTGCATCAGGCGGCCTGACATATGTCGAACTGTTTCAGGTGATGGCGGACAAGACAGGTTTGCCATTCAGTGAAAGCCGCCGCACCAGGGATTTCTGGCGCGCGCGGATCGGGATCAGACAGACATCGGATCCGGCCGCCATCGACTGTGCTGCCAGATCCGGAAACAGGGTCAACAACTCTTCCCGTGCATCCGGCGTCAGGCAGGCCAGAGAACTGTCCGAGACTTGGAAGCTTTCGGTCGGGGCGTTTTCGGCAAAGATGATTTGGTGTTGGTCCAGCGCCAGGTGAAAGTAGGTAACGTCCTGGGGGTGTTCTTCCAGCGTGATGCCGGGCAACCCGACCAGACGAATGGCGGCGACCAGAACCGATGGCTGTTTGAACATGCGTGTGACGATCTTGTTTCGGCACAGCATCCGATGTTGGCGCGACACGCGGAGATCCCGGACAGGGAGCCCCGAGCCGAGCGCACCAGCGGAAATCAGCACCGGGTGCAGTTTTGGATTGCTGATCCGTTGCGCGGCGGTCACCTGTCTGCGTCCGATCCAGCGCAGGACCCGTGGCCCGTCCTGGGTCAATACCCGATCTCCGACTCGCAGGGTTTCAACAGCGCGGTCGCCCTCCAGGGTTGCGATCCTCGTGCCGCTGCAGAAGCAGACCAGCATTTCAACATTATCGATGATCGCGCCCAGGCTGTTGTTCGGACCCAGCTCGGTCAGCCGCAATGTATACGTGCCTGCCGAGGGGAACAGCACGTCCATTTCATAGGTGTCAAAGCTGTTCGTGGTCGGCAGGATCGTCATGGATCCCACGACGCCCCCCAGACTATCCAGGATTTCTACGGTGAAGCCTTCCTGTCCGGCCTGACCCAGCGACGCGTTGCGCAGGGCCGAATCTATGTTGAACGTCCCTGCGACCTCGCCGTTTCCGGTGACGGTGAAACTCTGCTCCATCACCGTAGTAAAACCGGAGCGCCCGTCCATTTCGGCCACCCGGTTTGAGGAGCCGTTGCCCAGATAGGCGCTTTCTCGGTAATTGGTTTCCAGATCGGTTCCGCCCCAACCGAAGGATCCGGCGGAGAACGTCCCGTTGACGATCAGGTTGGTGGGCATTGGGGCAGTGTCGCGTCTTTTTTCTTCTTTGAGTTCGCAGAGTTAGGCGCGATCTGTGGCCGGAATGGGGCCGAGGGAAGAAGTTAACGAGGCAAGAATCCGGGATTTGACTTAAGTTCAGTCGCGTCCTGTTTTGCTCCCAAAGTGACACTGTGGATCAGGGGGACGACCGCCCCAAGGTGAAGGCGATTGAGTTAGGCCGGATCGGCCGAACGGGGTTTGCGCAATGGCGGCTGCAATTCGATCAGGAAGCCGCCGAGTATCATCACCGCTCCGATCCAGGCAACAAGCCCCATCCGTTCCTCTGGCAGCAACCATGCGGCAGACAGAACCGCCACCAAGGCTTCGGACATCATGAGCAGCCCAACCCGACCGGGAGACACGAATTTCTGCCCCCAGAACAGAACAACGACGGCGGGCAACAGGATCAGAACCGAGAGGCTCGCCGCATAGGGCAGGGCAGAGGCAATTGCAGCCGGGTCGGCCAATGAACTGCCGACGAGCACGCCAAGCAGGCCGGTGCCCAACGCGGTAAAGCCGAACTGAATGGCGGTCATGCTGATCAGGGGAACGTCGCTGCGGTGGTTGATCAGCGCAGCAGCAACGGCCCACGCGACACCTGAAGCAAGGGCAAAGACGTCTCCGACATTGAGCGGCACAGTGCTCCCGCCCGAAAGCATGAGCGACAGGCCGATCAGGGCACAGGCAATTCCGGCCCATCGTCTCCAGCCAGCCTGTTCCCCCAGCCAGACAATTCCGATGAGCGTCGACCAGATCGGCGTCAGGTAGAACAACATGGTGGCGCGCACGACCGAGGTCATCACCAGCCCGGCGGTATAGAGCGACAGGCCCAGCCCTGCCATGGAACCGATCAGCAGTGCTGATTTGAGTGTGGGTCTGTAGCGGCTCCAGTTCCAAATGGTGAACAGGCCCAGAATCACGGCGGCCGGAAGGTTCAGAAGGACCGCGGCGATGGTTCCGTCTATCCCGTGCTCTTCGAGGGACCGGAGGGGAATCCAGTAAATGCCCCAAAGAGAAGCCGAAAAAAAGACAGCGACAGAAGCCAGTCTTTGGCTGGGGGCGGTCAGGGAGATTTGCACGTGATGGTTCTCCAAAGACGTCGGGTCGCGGGTGTGTGTTGTGAACCGTGATAGGCCGCCATCCCGGGTTTGGGAACCTGAATCGCATAGCCGCCCAGTCAAAAAAAACCCGAAGATCTATGGGTCTTTATACGCCTTCTGGAGGCTGGCTTCGGGGTTGCGGTCAGAACGGACCCAACGTCGCAGCCCAATTGCATGATTGACCGAACGGATATTCGCTGGTATCCGTTTATTGAACACTTGTTCATTAATGGTGAGATCGCACCACACGGAGGAGAGCGAAATGTTCACGGCAACGATGCAATTCGATCTGGGCGAGGACGTGAATGCCCTGCGTGACATGGTTCATCGCTGGGCGCAGGAGCGGGTGAAACCGCTGGCGGCCGAGATCGACCAGAAGAACGAATTTCCCATGGAACTCTGGAAAGAGATGGGGGAACTGGGCCTGTTGGGGGTGACAGTCCCGGAAGAATATGGCGGAGCGGGTATGTCCTATCTGGCGCACACGATCGCGGTCGAGGAAGTCGCGCGTGCAAGTGCCAGCGTGTCGCTGTCCTATGGCGCGCATTCGAATCTTTGCGTGAACCAGATCAAGCTGAACGCCAATGAGGAACAGAAGAAGAAATACCTGCCGCGCCTGATTTCTGGTGAACATGTGGGTGCGCTGGCGATGTCCGAAGCCGGGGCCGGATCCGACGTCGTGTCGATGTCGCTGCGCGCAGAAAAGCGTAACGATCATTACCGTTTGAATGGCAACAAGTACTGGATCACCAATGGTCCGGACGCCGACACTCTGGTGGTCTATGCCAAGACCGATCCGGACGCCGGGTCGCGGGGTATCACCGCATTCCTGATCGAGAAGGAGTTCAAGGGCTTCTCGACCTCGCCCCATTTCGACAAGCTGGGGATGCGCGGATCGAACACGGCCGAGCTGATCTTTGAAGACTGCGAAGTGCCGTTCGAAAACGTGCTGGGCGAAGAGGGCAAGGGCGTCAACGTTCTGATGTCCGGTCTGGACTATGAACGCGTGGTTCTGGCCGGGATCGGCACCGGGATCATGGCGGCCTGCATGGACGAAATGATGCCTTACATGAAAGAGCGCAAACAGTTCGGTCAGCCCATCGGGAACTTCCAGCTGATGCAGGGCAAGATCGCCGACATGTATACGGCGATGAACTCGGCACGGGCCTATATCTATGAAGTGGCGAAAGCTTGCGACAAGGGCACCGTGACCCGTCAGGATGCAGCGGCTTGCTGTCTCTATGCCTCCGAAGTGGCAATGACCCAGGCGCATCAGGCAGTGCAGGCCTTCGGCGGCGCCGGCTACCTGAACGACAATCCGGTTGGCCGGATCTTCCGCGACGCCAAGCTGATGGAAATCGGCGCGGGCACCAGCGAAATCCGTCGGATGCTGATCGGCCGCGAACTGATGTCGAAAATGTAAACGAAATCGGCCCGCCTGACCGAGGGAAGACAGGCGGGCCGAATAATGTGGGCGGGCCAAGCTGGCCAACCCAAAGATCAGGGATCAGAAGCGGTGTACGTAGGACAGACCGATCACGACCGGATCAATCTCGGCGGTGCCGATGGGAGTGCCGTTCAGCGATGCGTCTGTGCTGATGTCGATCCAGCGGACGTCGAAGCGGATCGCGCCATTGTCGCTGATCATGTAGTCGGTCCCGGCGTGCACGGCGATGCCCCAGCTGTCGTCCAGATCCAGCCTGCCCAAGGTCGTGCTTTCTTCAAAGAACGTGGTGTAGTTCAGACCGGCGCCAATGAACGGTTTCCAGTTTGTCTGGGTCGGGAAGTGGTAGTTGACCGAGATGGTCGGGGGCAAATGTTTAACGGATGCCGATCCGACACCTTGGACCGTTACATCATGTTTGAACGGTGTCGCGGCCAGGATCTCGATCCCGATATTGTCCCGAATGAAATACTCGGCGGTGAAGATGGCCTGCGTATTGTCGTCGATGCTGACGGGTGCACCGGCCAGAGTGCCGTTGTTGGACTTGGGGTTCACGTTACCGATACCGACGCCGACGGTCCAGTCGCCCTGGGATTGGGCGAAGGCGGGCGCGGCCAAAGCGGCCAGTGCGGTGGAGAGAGCCAGAGCAGCTGTCGTGCGTTTCATGGGAATGTCCCTTTTGGTCTTGTTGGTGCCGCAACTTTCGCCGCAGTGCGGAATACATTCCATGATCTGAATCAAAAGTACGTCCCGCTTCCCTTTGGGAACATTGAAAAAAACCGCATAGCGGATATGCGTCTGGGGCATGGCTGTCATGTCTGAGCTGCGGAAAATCCCCGGATGGTCAGCCGAGTTCGGCTGGGACATGCCTGGCAGTCTGAACATGGCGCGGCAGGCACTCTCACAGCCGTATGAAGCGGTTGCCCTCATCGACGTGACCGGGGCAGAGCGCAGGGACATCACCTATGCGGACCTGTCCGCTATGGTAGACGGTCTGGCCCGCTACCTGCTGACCCGCGTTCAGGCGGGCGATCGGGTCGGCGTGCTGTTGTCGCAATCGCCTTGGTGCGCGGCGGCGCATCTGGCGATCTGGAAGATCGGCGCGATTTCCGTGCCGCTGTTCAAGCTGTTCAAACGTGATGCCTTGGCGTCCCGAGCCGGTGATGCGGGCGTGCGGTTCGTCCTTACCGATGCCGAGGGAGCTGCGCTGCTGGGTGATCTGGCCGAGGCGGTGATGGTTGATCAGGCCGGGTTGACGGGGGGGGCCGTGCCCTTTGCCGACACCAGCCCCGACACACCGGCTGTTCTGATCTATACCTCCGGTACCACCGGCAGCCCCAAGGGCGCCTTGCATGGGCATCGGGTCTTGACGGGTCACCTGCCGGGCGTGTCGATCAGCCATGACCACCTGCGTCCGGGCGATTGCCTGTGGACGCCTGCGGACTGGGCCTGGATTGGCGGGCTGTTTGATGTGCTGATGCCGGGTCTGGCGCTGGGTGTGCCAGTCGTGGCCGCACGGCTGGACAAATTCACGCCCGAGGCCTGTGCGGATCTGATCAACCGGGCAGGGGTGCGCAATGTCTTTTTCCCGCCCACCGCTTTGCGGATGCTCAAGGCGGCCGGTCAGGACCTGCCCGGCCTGCGTTCGGTCGCAAGCGGCGGTGAACCGCTGGGCGCCGAAATGCTGGCCTGGGGGCGCGAGGCGTTCGGCCTGACGATCAACGAATTCTACGGTCAGACCGAATGCAACATGACCGTGTCCTCCTGCGGCGTGGACTTTCCCGCGCAGCCAGGCTGCATCGGCAAGCCGGTGCCGGGGCACGAGGTTGCCGTGATTGACGGGCAAGGCAACCCGACGCTGGAGGAGGGCGATGTTGCCGTGCGCCGTGGCTCGGCCTCGATGATGCTGGAATACTGGAACCGTCCCGACGCGACGGCGGAAAAGTTCCACGGTGACTGGCTGATCACTGGCGACCGGGGCGTGTGGGAGGGCGACTACCTGCGCTTTGTGGGCCGCGAGGATGACGTGATCACCTCCGCCGGCTACCGCATCGGCCCGGCCGAGATCGAAGACTGCCTGCTGACCCACCCGGCCGTGGCAACCGTCGGCGTGGTCGGCAAGCCCGACGAATTGCGGACCGAGATCGTCAAGGCCTATGTGGTGCTGAAACCCGGCTTTGCCCCTGCGGAAAAGGACCTGCAGGACTGGGTCAAGGATCGTCTCGCGCATTATTCATATCCAAGAGAAATCGAGTTTCTGCAGGTTTTGCCCATGACTGTGACGGGCAAGGTCATTCGCAAGGAACTCAAGCGCCGCGCTGCTGCGGAACAGGAGGCTGAAAAGTGAAGCTCACATCCAAAGCCATGCCCTCATCCGAGGGTTTCAAGAACAACCGCGCGGCGCATCTGGAGGCGCTGGCCGTGATCGCGCAAGCAGCGGAAGCAGCGCGGATGGGCGGTGGTGAAAAATCCCGTGCGCGCCATGAAGGGCGGGGCAAGATGCTGCCGCGCCGACGGGTGGCGAACCTGCTCGATCCAGGCTCTCCGTTCTTGGAAATTGGCGCCACGGCGGCCCATGACATGTATGGCAACGCGGCCCCGGCGGCGGGTGTTGTCGCGGGCATCGGGCGCGTGCACGGGCAAGAGGTCATGGTGGTCTGCAACGACGCCACCGTGAAGGGCGGCACCTATTATCCGATGACGGTCAAGAAGCACCTGCGCGCGCAGGAGATTGCCGAGGAAAACCATCTGCCCTGTATCTACCTTGTGGACAGCGGAGGGGCTAACCTCCCCAACCAGGACGAAGTTTTCCCGGACCGCGATCACTTTGGCCGCATTTTCTACAACCAGGCGCGGATGTCGTCCAAGGGCATCCCGCAGATCGCGGTGGTCATGGGGTCGTGCACGGCGGGTGGTGCATATGTTCCGGCGATGTCGGACGTGACCATCATCGTCAAGGAACAGGGCACAATCTTCCTCGCCGGTCCGCCGCTGGTTAAGGCGGCAACGGGTGAGGTCGTCAGCGCCGAGGATCTGGGCGGCGGCGACGTCCACACGCGCCTGTCCGGCGTGGCCGACTACCTGGCCGAGGATGACGCCCACGCGCTGGCGCTGGCCCGGCGCGCAGTGCAGTCTCTCAACATTACCAAACCGCTGACGGTGAATTGGGCCACCCCCGAAGAACCCGCCTATGACCCCGAAGAGATCTTGGGCGTGGTCCCCGGTGATCTGCGCACGCCTTATGATATCCGCGAGGTGATTGCCCGGCTGGTCGATGGCTCGCGCTTTGACGAATTCAAACCGCGCTTTGGCGAAACGCTTGTGACAGGGTTCGCGCATCTCAAGGGCTGCCCCATCGGCATCATCGCCAACAACGGCGTTCTGTTCTCCGAGGCCGCGCAGAAAGGCGCGCATTTCGTGGAACTGTGCAGCCAGCGCAAGATCCCGCTGGTCTTCCTGCAGAACATCACCGGCTTCATGGTGGGCCGCAAATACGAAAACGAAGGCATCGCGCGCCACGGGGCCAAGATGGTGACGGCGGTGGCCACCACCAATGTGCCCAAGGTGACCATGCTGGTCGGTGGTTCGTTTGGCGCGGGCAACTACGGCATGGCGGGCCGCGCCTACCAGCCGCGCTTCCTGTGGACCTGGCCGAACTCGCGCATCTCGGTCATGGGCGGCGAACAGGCGGCGGGCGTGCTGGCGACGGTCAAACGCGATGCCATCGAACGCTCCGGCGGCGCGTGGTCGGTTGAGGAAGAGGCCGAGTTCAAACGCCCCACCATCGAGATGTTTGAAGAGCAGAGCCACCCGCTCTACGCCTCGGCCCGGCTGTGGGATGACGGCGTCATCGACCCGCGCAAGTCGCGCGATGTGCTGGCGCTCTCTCTCAGCGCCGCGTTGAACGCCCCGATCGAAGACACGCGCTTTGGCGTGTTCCGGATGTGAGTTTGCTCTTTCATCTTGCCAGAAAAACTCCGGGGGTCCGGGGGCAGCGCCCCCGGTCCGACGTCTGAAAAAAGGACCAACCCCATGTTTGATACGATTCTGATCGCAAACCGCGGTGAAATTGCCTGCCGCGTCATGGACACCGCCCGATCGATGGGCGTCAAGACCGTTGCCGTTTACTCCGACGCGGATGCAGGCGCGAAACATGTCGAGAAAGCGGACCGCGCCGTACACATCGGTGGACCCGCGCCAGCGGATAGTTACCTCAAGGGCGACGTGATCATTCAGGCCGCTTTGGACACCGGCGCGCAGGCGATCCACCCCGGCTATGGCTTTCTGTCTGAAAACCCCGATTTCGTTGAGGCAGTGGAAGCCGCGGGTCTGACTTTTATCGGTCCCTCGGCCAAGGCGATCCGGGCCATGGGGCTCAAGGATGCCGCCAAGGCGCTGATGGAAGAAGCAGGCGTGCCTGTCGTCCCGGGCTATCACGGTGCCAATCAGGATCCCGAACATCTGTCGGGCGCGGCGGATGCCATCGGCTATCCGGTGCTGATCAAGGCCGTCGCGGGCGGCGGCGGCAAAGGGATGCGTCTGGTTGAACGCCCCGAGGACTTCATGGACGCGCTGAAAAGCGCGCAGGGGGAGGCGACCACAGCGTTTGGCAACCCCGATGTTCTGATCGAGAAATTCATCCAGAAACCGCGCCATATCGAAGTGCAGGTGTTTGGCGACGGGACCCACGCCGTGCACCTGTTCGAACGCGACTGCTCGCTGCAGCGCCGCCACCAGAAGGTGATCGAAGAAGCGCCGGCACCGGGCATGACCGAAGAAATGCGCAACGCCATGGGGCAGGCGGGCGTGCGCGCCGCCGAAGCGATCGGATATTCCGGGGCAGGTACGGTTGAGTTCATCGTCGATGGCTCGGATGGGCTGCGCCCGGACCGGTTCTGGTTCATGGAGATGAACACACGCCTGCAGGTCGAACATCCGGTGACCGAGGAAATCACCGGCGTCGATCTAGTCGAATGGCAACTGCGTGTCGCCTCGGGCGAGGCGCTGCCCGCGAGGCAGGACGCACTGAGTTTCAAGGGCCATGCCTTCGAGGCCCGGATCTATGCCGAAGATGTTCCCAAGGGTTTTCTGCCTGCAACCGGCACGCTGACCCATCTGGAATTCCCCGAAGATGCACGCATCGACAGCGGTGTGCGCTGTGGCGATACGATCAGCCCCTGGTATGATCCGATGATCGCCAAGGTGACGGTCTATGGCCCAACCCGTGGCGCGGCCTTGCGCAAGCTGGAACGCGCCCTGCGCTGGACCGATGTGGGGGGCACGGTGACCAATGTGTCCTTCCTGAGCGTGTTGTCCGCCCAGCCGGATTTTGTCGCGGGCAAAATGGACACCGGTCTGATCGACCGGGAACTGGATAGCCTGACCCCGGTACCTGTGGCCTGCACCAAGGCGCGGTCGATTGCGGCGCTGGCGGCCCTGGGGCTGTTGGACGGCAAAGGGAGCGAGGATGGCTTTACCCTGTGGGGGCCGCTCGGTTGGGACGTCACACTGAGCCACCACGATGAAAGCTTTGATGTGCGTGTCCTTGCGGATGGGCCCAGCAATTTCACGGTGACGTTGCCGGATGTGACCCATCAAGTCAGCCAACGTGACGGAACCTGGTGGGTCGATACCACCAAGGTGCAGGCGCGGGTGTCTCATGTTGGAAACGAGGTCACCGTGTTCTGGGGCAACGGATATCGCTTCGTCGTGCCAGATCCGCTTGACCGCGATGCGGGTGCCGGCGGCGACACCAACGTGATCGAGGCGCCAATGCCGGGTCTGGTCAAGGCAGTCTTTGCCGAGGCCGGCCAGACGGTTCAGGAAGGCGACCGGCTGGCCATCCTTGAAGCGATGAAGATGGAGCATTCTTTGCTGGCTGCGCGCGACGGTGTGGTTGCCGAAGTGCTTGCCCAAGCCGGGGATCAGGTGGAAGCTGGAGCGGCGCTGGTGCGGCTGGAGGAAGAAGACGGCTGATGGTGCGCCTGTGGCAGCTGTCGCGCATGGGTATTTTGACCAGAAAGAAGCAGGAGGGTGTCGCCTTGGAGGAACGCGTCGAGATCTTTGAGATGGGGCCGCGGGACGGTCTGCAGAACGAAAAGCGCGAAATCCCGGTAGCGGAGAAGATCGCTCTGGTCGATTGTCTGAGTGGTGCTGGGTTTTCGCGCATCGAGGTCGCCAGTTTTGTGTCGTCAAAATGGGTGCCGCAGATGGCGGGGTCGGGTGAGGTGCTGGCCGGGATCACCCGCGGCGATGGCATCCGGTATGCGGCGCTGACGCCGAACATGCGTGGATATGAGGACGCTCTGGCGGCGAAGGCGGATGAAATTGCGGTGTTCGCCTCGGCGTCCGAGGGGTTTTCCAAGGCCAATATCAACGCCAGCATCGAGGAGAGCATCGAGCGTTTTGTGCCAATCCTGGAAGCCGCGCGCCATATCGATCTCCCGGTACGGGGTTATGTTTCGTGTGTGACCGATTGCCCCTATGACGGCCCGACCCCACCCGAAAAGGTGGCTGAGGTTGCAGACCGTCTGTTTGCGCTGGGATGTTATGAGATCTCGCTGGGCGACACGATCGGGCAGGGCACACCAGAGAGCATCGCAAAGATGCTGTTGGCGGTGCGTGAGCAGGTGCCAGCATCGCGGCTTGCGGGTCATTATCACGACACAAGTGGTCGGGCGCTGGACAATATCGATGCGTCCTTGTCGATGGGCGTCCGTGTGTTTGATGCGGCGGTCGGTGGACTGGGCGGGTGCCCCTATGCACCCGGCGCTGCAGGCAATGTGGCGACCGAGGCCGTGAACGCGCATCTGGTGCGGCTGGGGTACCAAACCGGTCTGGATGCGGATGTCTTGGAAGAAGCCGCAGCGATGGCGCGGGCCATGCGCGGTCAGTAAGGCCGCGGGACGGGCCAATTGAAGGAGAAATCATGTTTGAAGCAGTGACTTTGGAGACGGACGACCGCGGCGTAGCAACCCTGACGCTCAACCGTCCTGAGAAGCACAACGCCATGTCGGCCCAGATGCTCAAGGACCTGTCTGCAGCCGCCACGCAGATCGCAGCGGATGACGAGATCCGGGTGGTGGTCCTGACCGGCGCCGGCAAGACGTTCTGTGCAGGCGGCGATCTGGGTTGGATGCAGCAGCAGATGGCGGCGGACTCCGCCACCCGCTTTGTCGAGGCGCGCAAACTGGCAGAGATGCTTCAGGCGCTCAACACTTTGCCCAAGCCGCTGATCGGCGCCTTGCAGGGCAATGCCTTCGGGGGCGGCGTCGGCATGGCCTCGGTCTGTGATATTGCCATCGGGGATAACACGCTGAAGATGGGGCTGACCGAAACCCGTCTTGGGATCATCCCCGCGACCATCGGGCCATACGTCTTGGCCCGCATGGGTGAGGCGCGCGCGCGTCGGGTGTTCATGTCGGCGCGGATCTTTGATGCGGCCGAAGCGGTGGAGTTGGGTTTGCTGGCCAAGGTGGTTCCGGCCGAGCAGCTCCAGAACGCGGTCGAGGCGGAAGTTCTCCCCTATCTGAACTGTGCGCCCGGAGCGGTGGCCTCGGCCAAGAAGCTGGCGCGGGACCTGGGTCCTCGGATCGATGAACAGGTAATCGACCGGACCATTCAGGCTCTGGTGGACCGGTGGGAGACCGAAGAGGCCGTGGAGGGCATTCAGGCGTTCTTCGACAAACGCAAACCAAGTTGGCAGTCATGACGGGCTGACCGTCAGAACTGTAATATTCTTGTTTTCGAATGCGTTGCGCGTTGCTGCAATTTCCGCAGTGGTGCCCGAAAAAGATGACTGAAATTCTTAGGTTTAACCTCTGATTCTCTTTGCGGGGCCGGATCTGGCCCCGCAGATCTACGATTCCGGATCCCGGTTCCTGAGCAACCTCATGAATTGCGCTATGCATTGTCGCATGCGAGCGGTCACAGGGCGTTTATGTGACCGCGTTTGGTTGACCCTGCCCATGCGCAGGGCTAAACCCATCGAAAATAAAGTAGCCATATCGCTGCGCCGGATTGCGCGCGTGAAAGGAGCCACTCGTGGAAGACATGCTTAGGGAGTATCTCCCTATCCTCGTGTTCCTGGCCGTTGCTGTCGGCCTCGGACTTGTCTTGATACTTGCTGCCGTCGTTCTGGCCGTTCGCAATCCTGACCCGGAAAAGGTCTCGGCGTATGAATGTGGCTTCAACGCCTTTGACGACGCCCGGATGAAATTCGATGTCCGGTTCTATCTCGTCTCGATCCTGTTCATCATCTTCGATCTGGAAATCGCTTTCCTGTTTCCCTGGGCCGTGGGCTTCAAGGACATCAGTGATGTGGGGTTCTGGTCGATGATGGTTTTCCTGGCCGTTCTGACCATCGGCTTTGCCTATGAGTGGAAGAAAGGGGCCCTGGAATGGGAGTGATGACGGGTGCAAACACCGCTGGTGTGGACAAGGAAGTTGCCACCCAGGCGCTGAACGCCGAGTTGCAGGACAAAGGGTTTCTGCTGACCTCGGCCGAGGACATCATCAACTGGGCGCGGACCGGGTCTTTGCACTGGATGACATTCGGACTGGCCTGCTGCGCGGTTGAAATGATGCATACCTCGATGCCACGTTACGACGCCGAACGGTTCGGGATCGCGCCGCGTGCGTCCCCGCGTCAGTCGGATGTGATGATCGTGGCCGGCACGCTGACCAACAAGATGGCTCCGGCTCTTCGCAAGGTCTATGACCAGATGCCCGAACCACGCTATGTGATCTCGATGGGGTCCTGCGCGAATGGCGGTGGCTACTACCACTATTCCTATTCCGTTGTGCGTGGCTGTGACCGAGTGGTTCCCGTGGACATTTATGTCCCCGGTTGTCCTCCGACCGCCGAAGCACTGCTGTACGGTCTGATGCAGTTGCAGCGGAAGATCCGCCGCACCGGTACGCTGGTTCGCTAAGGGTTCAGGAGAGATTTCACATGACTGAAGCACTGAACGAACTGGGTGCCCTGATCGAGGCGAAACGCCCCGATTGCGTGCTGGGCTGGGATGTTACCTTTGGTGAGCTGAACGTGGACGTGGCGCCGTCCAACATCGTTGGGTTCATCGAGTTTCTGAAAGCCGATCCGAACTGCAAGTTTTCGTCGCTGGTGGACATCACCGGGGTCGATTACCCCGAACGGGCCAAGCGGTTCGACGTGGTCTATCACTTCCTGTCGATGTACCAGAACCACCGGATCCGTCTGCGGGTATCGATCCGCGAAGAGGACATGGTGCCTTCGATCGTTGATGTGCACCCGTCGGCCAACTGGTTCGAACGCGAAGTGTTCGACATGTTCGGCATCCTGTTCACCGGCCACCCGGACCTGCGCCGCATTCTGACGGACTATGGTTTCCGCGGCTATCCGCTGCGCAAGGATTTCCCGACCACCGGTTACACCGAGGTCCGCTATGACGAAGCGCAGAAGCGCGTCGTCTATGAACCGGTGTCGCTGGTTCAGGAATACCGCCAGTTCGACTTCATGTCGCCTTGGGAGGGTGCCGAATACATCCTGCCCGGGGATGAGAAAGAGGGGGCAAAGTGATGGACGGCTCCAAAGGTTTCGACGACGCCCTGACCGGCGAACAGAAGATCCGCAACTTCAACATCAACTTCGGCCCGCAACACCCTGCTGCGCACGGTGTGTTGCGTCTGGTTCTGGAGCTGGACGGCGAGATCGTGGAACGCTGCGACCCGCATATCGGCCTGCTGCACCGTGGCACCGAAAAGCTGATGGAGAGCCGGACCTACCTGCAGAACCTGCCGTATTTCGACCGGCTGGATTATGTGGCTCCGATGAACCAGGAACATGCCTGGTGTCTGGCCATCGAAAAGCTGACCGGGGTCGAGGTTCCGCGCCGCGGGCAGCTGATCCGGGTTCTCTACAGTGAAATCGGACGCATTCTGAACCACCTGCTGAACGTGACGACGCAGGCAATGGATGTGGGCGCTCTGACCCCGCCGCTTTGGGGCTTTGAAGAGCGTGAAAAGCTGATGATTTTCTACGAACGGGCTTGTGGCGCGCGTCTGCACGCTGCGTATTTCCGCCCGGGTGGAGTGCATCAGGATCTGCCCGACGATCTTCTGGACGACATTCTGGCTTGGACCCATACCTTCCCGGCGGTTCTGGACGATATTGACGGGCTGCTGACCGAAAACCGGATCTTCAAGCAGCGCAACGCCGATATCGGCATTGTCACAGAAGAGGACATTCAGAAATACGGTTTCTCGGGTGTCATGGTGCGCGGCTCCGGCCTCGCTTGGGACCTGCGCCGTGCGCAGCCCTATGAATGCTATGACGAATTCGAGTTCCAGATCCCGGTTGGCAAGAATGGCGATTGCTATGACCGCTATCTTGTCCGCATGGAAGAAATGCGCCAGTCGCTGTCGATCATTCGTCAGGCCATTGCCAAGCTGAAAGAGGCGACTGGCGATGTTCTGGCCCGTGGCAAGCTGACCCCGCCGAAACGCGGTGACATGAAGACCTCGATGGAAAGCCTGATCCACCACTTCAAGCTTTATACCGAAGGCTTCCACGTTCCTGCCGGTGAAGTTTACGCCGCCGTCGAAGCGCCCAAGGGCGAATTCGGCGTCTATCTGGTGGCCGATGGATCCAACAAACCCTACCGCAGCAAGATCCGCGCGCCGGGGTTTCTGCATCTTCAAGCCATGGACCATGTCGCAGGCGGCCACCAGCTGGCCGACGTTGCTGCGATCATCGGGACCATGGACGTCGTTTTTGGAGAGATTGACCGCTAATGCTCCGCCGTCTCCACGCCGAACAACCCGAAAGCTTTGCCTTTACGCCTGCCAACCTGGCCTGGGCCGAAGGGCAGATCACCAAATATCCCGAGGGCCGTCAGGCATCGGCGGTCATTCCGCTGCTGTGGCGCGCACAGGAACAGGAAGGCTGGCTGTCCAAGCCCGCGATCGAGGCCGTCGCCGACATGCTTGGCATGGCCTACATCCGCGTGCTGGAAGTCGCGTCCTTCTACTTCATGTTTCAGCTGCAACCTGTTGGGTCCGTTGCGCATATTCAGGTTTGCGGTACCACGTCCTGCATGATCTGCGGAGCCGAGGACCTTATTGCGGTCTGTCAGGAAAAGATCGCTTCCAAGCCGCATACCCTGTCCGCCGATGGCAAGCTCAGCTGGGAAGAGGTCGAGTGCCTTGGCTCCTGCTCGAACGCGCCGATGGCGCAGATCGGCAAGGATTATTACGAAGACCTGACCGCCGCGCGTTTTGGTGAGATCATCGACGAACTGGCCGCCGGGAAGGTTCCGGTGCCGGGTCCACAGAACGGGCGTTATGGCTCGGAGCCCAAATCTGGCCTGACCTCACTGACCGAATATGACAGCGGCAAGACGCAGTATAACGCCTCGGCACAGCTGGCGACAGATATCGGCGACAGCGTCAAACGCATTGACGGAACCGAAGTGCCACTGCTGACGCCATGGATCGGCAAGGATGGTACGGTTGCGGGGCGCGATGGCACCGCCAAACCGCCAGCCCCCGCACCGACCCCGAAATCGGCGGTGCAGCAGGACAAGGACGCCAAGGCGGCCAAGCCTGAGGCAGCCAAGCCCGAAGCCCCCAAGGTTGTTCCGTCCAAGGAGTTGCCGGGTCAGAAGGAATTGGCAGAGAAAAAGGGCGACTGGAAATACGAGGCACCCAAAGAGGAAGCTGTCGTTGCAGACGACCTGAAGCTGCTGAAAGGTGTCGGTCCCAAGCTGGAAGAGAAGTTGCGCGCCGCGGGTGTGACCTCGTTTGCGCAGATTGCGGCCTGGGGCCCCGACGACATTGCCGAGATGGATGAGAAACTGTCGTTCAAGGGCCGGATCGAACGGGACGGCTGGATCGAACAGGCACAGCAACTGGCCTCGGGCCAGGAAACAGA
Organism: Paracoccaceae bacterium; assembly: GCA_014872875.1. Classification (GTDB taxonomy): domain Bacteria; phylum Pseudomonadota; class Alphaproteobacteria; order Rhodobacterales; family Rhodobacteraceae; genus Aliisedimentitalea. The sequence continues at coordinate 311,248 of WKFI01000014.1, read as the reverse complement.
ATTCGCCAAGCGCGCCAAGGAAGACGGGATTTACGACGACTAACAACGACAACGAGGGGAGATCACCATGGACAAGACAACGGATGCAAAAGGCTGCGCTGCGCGAAGCTGGAGAATGGCCGCAATCGGCGGCGTCGTGCTGGGATTGTTGTCCATGGTTATCGGAGGATCAGGACTGGTTTGGGCAATCATTGTTGGAGCGGTCTGCTGGGGGGTGCTTGGGTTCGCCTTGACGAGGATCCTGTGCCCCGAAGGTCAGGTCTCCGAGGCGACGGCTGAGGCTGTTCCAAGTGCCGCTGCAGTGGCCGAGCCTGAAGCGGTCGCCACACCTGAACCCGTCGCACCCGAGCCGGCCGAACAGGCGGGTGCTGGTTTGGACGCTACACCAGACGCGGTGGCAGCCGTTTCCGAACCTGAAACGCAGATTACGGCCAGTGCTTTGGTCAAACCGTCGAAACCCTTGCCCGGTCAGCTGGAACTGGCCAGCCGCAAGGGAACTTGGAAATACAAAGGAAACCCGTCTTCCGCTTAGGCGGTGTCAGACAAGATGAAAGCATGAACAAGGATCTGGACCAAGCCATTGCCCGCAAGGGTCGCCACATCGCACTGGTGATAGCCGGTACGATGGTTCTGTGGTTGGTCGTTCAAATGTTCATCGGGCCCGCATTGGGATTACCGGGACGGTACGCACTTTTGTTCGACCTTCTGGCTCTTGCGGGCCTGATTTATGCGTTCATCAACATTTTTCAACTCTGGCGCATGCGTCAGAATAGTCAAAGGTAGGCAGACATGCTGAAGGATCAGGATCGGATCTTTACCAACCTTTACGGGATGCATGACCGTACTCTGGCAGGTGCGCAGGCCCGCGGCCACTGGGACGGCACGGCTGGCCTGATCGACAAGGGGCGGGACTGGATCATCCAGACCATGAAGGATAGCGGTCTGCGCGGCCGGGGCGGGGCGGGTTTTCCGACCGGTCTGAAATGGTCCTTCATGCCCAAGGAAAGCGACGGTCGCCCGGCCTATCTGGTGGTGAACGCGGACGAATCCGAACCCGGCACCTGCAAGGACCGCGAAATCATGCGCCACGATCCGCACACGCTGATCGAAGGCTGCCTGATCGCGTCTTATGCGATGAATGCGCATACTTGCTATATCTACATCCGCGGCGAGTATATCCGCGAACGCGAAGCGCTGCAGAACGCCATAGATGAGGCGTATGAGGCCGGTCTGCTGGGCAAGAATGCTGCGGGATCGGGTTGGGATTTCGACCTGTTCCTGCATCACGGGGCAGGCGCCTATATCTGCGGTGAGGAAACCGCGCTGATCGAGAGCCTGGAAGGCAAGAAAGGCATGCCCCGGATGAAGCCTCCGTTCCCGGCGGGCGCGGGCCTTTACGGCTGCCCGACCACCGTGAACAACGTGGAATCCATCGCCGTCGTCCCGACCATCCTGCGTCGCGGAGCGGATTGGTTCGCGGGCTTTGGCCGCCCAAACAATGCGGGTACCAAGCTGTTCGCAATCTCGGGTCACGTCAACAACCCCTGCGTGGTGGAAGAGGCAATGTCGATCGGTTTCGAAGAACTGATCGAAAAGCATTGTGGCGGCATTCGCGGTGGCTGGGACAACTTGCTGGCCGTGATCCCGGGCGGATCCTCGGTTCCGTGTGTGCGTGGCGAAAACATGCGCGATGCGATCATGGATTTTGATTACTTGCGCGGCGAACTGGGGTCCGGTCTGGGCACCGCTGCCGTGATCGTGATGGACAAGCAGACCGATATCGTCAAAGCGATCTGGCGCCTGTCCAAATTCTACAAGCATGAAAGCTGCGGACAGTGTACGCCGTGCCGCGAAGGCACCGGCTGGATGATGCGCGTCATGGACCGTCTGGTCAAAGGTGAGGCCGAGCTGGAAGAGATCGACATGCTGTGGGATGTGACCAAACAGGTCGAAGGCCACACGATCTGCGCTTTGGGTGATGCTGCTGCATGGCCGATCCAGGGCCTGATCCGCAACTTCCGCGAGGAAATCGAAGACCGCATCAAGGCTCAGAAAACGGGCCGCATGGGCGCGATGGCGGCGGAGTAAAGCAGAGTGAACGCCTTCCCGGCATATCCCAGCGCCATTGTCGGTCAGGCGATGCTGCCTTGCGCACAGCGAGCAGCACCGTGTCGTCCGGCTTTGGGCCAGGCAGTTATCCTGGAGGCCAGGCTGTGATTGAACGGAAACCACAAGAATTGGCGACCTTGGAGACGAGGTGCCGCAAAGGGAAAGCGGGAATGAAACTTCTGTCTGTGATGGGTGTTGTGGCCGTAATGGTTGTGGCTGGATGCGAAAACCCGAATTACCGGGAATATCATGACGGGCTGTACTTTCCGACCAAGACCAAGTCGGTCGACAAAAAAACGCAACGGGAAACATTCTCGGTGCAGGTTTCCAGGGTTGCGCAATCCGTTGACGCGGCCCGCAAGGCGGCTCATCACGAAGGTACCAAGTACTGCATCGCGAATTACGGCAGTTCTAAAATCGAATGGGTTCAGGACCCGTTGGATGAAGAAACACCTTTGCGGGTTACGAATGACCAACTGAACTTTCAGGGAACCTGCAAACCGTGAGCGGAAAACCGTCATATCAGGCATGCGAAAGCGGGTTGCTATTGAATAGCAATGGCGCGCAGGTGCGGGATGGAGACTCCAAACCCAAGGAGGCTTCCCCCATGCATCTACTGCGTCTGACCGCTTTTGCCGCCCTGTTCGCGACGGTTCTGCCCGCAACCTTGGCAGCAGCCAAACCACCGCTGCGCGAGGTTCCCGAGATTGCCGATGGGATCTTCACAATCGTGGTTGCCAATGAAATCCGACGTCACTGTGACGATATCAACGGCCGCATCTTCAAAGGCATCGGAGAGATCCGCCGCCTGCGCGCCCGGGCCAATGACCTGGGCTATTCCGACAACGAAATCCGCGCTGTTCTGGACTCGGATGACGAAAAGGAAAGGATGCGTGCCCGTGGCCGCACCTACATGGCCCAAAAGGGTCTGAACTATGACAAACCGGGTGACCTGTGCCGTTTGGGACGCCTGGAAATCCAAAGTAACAGCGCAATCGGCGCGCTACTGAAGGCGAACTAGATCATGTCTGACCTCCGCAAGATCAATATTGACGGGACCGAGATCGAAGTCGATGGGGCTATGACCCTGATCCAGGCCTGCGAACAGGCCGGGGTCGAAATTCCACGCTTCTGTTATCATGAACGCCTGTCGATTGCCGGCAATTGCCGGATGTGTCTGGTCGAGGTCGTTGGCGGACCGCCGAAACCTGCGGCCTCCTGTGCCATGCAGGTGCGCGATTTGCGCCCGGGTCCGGAAGGTCAGGCGCCTGTGGTGAAAACCAACTCGCCCATGGTCAAGAAGGCCCGTGAAGGCGTGATGGAATTCATGCTGATCAACCACCCGCTGGATTGCCCGATCTGCGACCAGGGCGGTGAATGCGACCTGCAGGACCAGGCCATGGCCTATGGCATCTCGGCGACACGCTTCAAGGAAGCCAAGCGGGCGGTGGACGATTTGAACCTGGGCCCGTTGGTGTCCACGGCGATGACCCGCTGCATCTCCTGCACCCGGTGTGTCCGTTTCACAACCGAGGTTGCGGGCATCACCCAGATGGGCCAGACCGGACGCGGTGAAGATGCCGAGATTACCAGCTATCTGAACCAGACACTGGATTCGAACCTGCAAGGCAACATCATCGATCTGTGTCCGGTGGGGGCGCTGACCTCGAAACCCTATGCCTTCACCGCCCGTCCCTGGGAGCTGACCAAGACTGAAAGCATCGACATCATGGATGCGTTGGGCAGCAGCATCCGGGTGGACACCAAGGGCCGCGAAGTGATGCGGATCCTGCCGCGCAACCATGATGGCGTGAACGAGGAATGGATTTCCGACAAGACCCGCTTTGTTTGGGACGGGCTGCGCCGCCAGCGACTGGACCGGCCTTATGTGCGGGTGGATGGCAAGTTGAAACCTGCCTCCTGGGGCGAGGCCCTGACCGCTGCGGCAAATGCGATGGCGGGCAAGAAAGTGGCCGGTCTGATCGGTGATCTGGTTCCTGTTGAAGCTGCTTTCGCATTGAAGCAGTTGGTTGAAGGGCTGGGCGGGAACGTCGAGTGCCGTACCGACAAGGCACGGCTGCCCATCGGAAACCGGGCGGGCTATGTCGGCAATGTCGCAATCGAAGAGATCGACGATGCCAAGGAAATCATTCTGGTGGGGACAAACCCGCGGGACGAAGCTCCGGTCCTGAATGCGCGCATCCGCAAGGCCTGGGCGTCTGGCGCCAATGTCAAACTGATCGGCCCGGCGGTCGATCTGACCTATGAGTACGAGCACCTGGGTACAGACCGTGCTGCGCTGGCAGCGGCGACAGCCGGCGAAGGCGCCATCGTCATCGTGGGGCAGGGTGCCCTGCGCGAGGCGGATGGTCTGGCTGTGATCGCGGCAGCACAGGCTCTGTCTGGTCGGATGCTGGTGCTGCACACAGCGGCTGGCCGTGTGGGGGCAATGGATGTAGGCGCGGTGACCGAAGGTGGCGTGGATGTCGCCACTGACGGGGCCGAAGTGATCTATAATCTGGGCGCGGACGAGATCGAGATCGCCCCGGGTGCTTTCGTGATCTACCAAGGCAGCCATGGCGATCGTGGCGCAATGCGCGCCGACGTGATCCTTCCGGGCGCGGCCTATACCGAAGAAAACGGGCTGTTCGTCAACACCGAAGGTCGGCCTCAACTGGCGATGCGCGCCGGTTTTGCGCCGGGCGAGGCCAAGGAAAACTGGGCCATCCTGCGGGCACTCAGCGCCGAGCTGAACGCCAAGTTGCCCTTCGACTCGCTTGCGCAACTGCGGACACAGCTGATCGAAGCGGTGCCGCATCTGGCAAAGATTGATCAGGTGGTCGACAACGAAGATGCACCGCTTGAGCAGGACAAGCTGGGCAAGGCAGACTTCCTGACCGCAATCGGCGAGTTCTATCTGACCAACCCGATTGCACGCGCGTCTCAGGTGATGGGCGAACTCGCGGCCATGGCAAAGGCCCGCAAAACCGACCGGATCGCGGCCGAGTGATGATCCGCGCTGCTCTCATATCGCCCTTGCTGCTGGCGGCCTGCGCGCCGGATCCGGCAGACAGCGTGACGCGCTTTGCCCCCGATTATCAAGGGGTCGAAACCAGTCTGCTGGAAGGCGATCTGGTGCAGTTTCACGTGTCCATGTCCGGGGCCCAAAGCCCCGAGGATGTGGACAATTATGCCGAATGCGCAGCCGCGCAGTACGCGCTGATCCGGGGTTACGGATTTGCGCGGCATTTGCGCACGAATTTGAACGAGGAGGGTGGCGTTTGGACCGCGGATGCTGTCTACACCATCTCGCCCTCCCTGCCGCGCGGACTGCGCACCATCGACGCCGAAGTCGTGGTCGCGGATTGCGAGGAAAACGGAATACCCACGGTGTGAGGACCTATGGCTGATTTCTTTAACACCCCAGGCGGCATCGCTGTCCTGATATTGGCGCAAGTGCTTGCGGTTGTTGCCTTTGTCATGATCTCGCTGCTTTTTCTTGTGTATGGCGACCGCAAGATCTGGGCCGCGGTCCAGATGCGCCGGGGCCCCAACGTGGTGGGGGTCTATGGCCTTCTGCAATCGGTGGCCGACGCGTTGAAATATGTGGTCAAGGAGGTCGTTATCCCGGCCGGTGCCGACCGCACCGTGTTCATCCTGGCGCCTCTGACCAGCTTTGTTCTGGCGATGATCGCCTGGGCCGTGATCCCGTTCAACGATGGCTGGGTGCTGAGCGACATCAACGTCGCGATCCTCTATGTCTTCGCGGTTTCCTCGCTTGAAGTCTACGGCGTGATCATGGGCGGTTGGGCCTCGAACTCGAAATATCCGTTCCTCGGCTCGCTGCGGTCCGCCGCGCAGATGATTTCGTACGAAGTGTCCATCGGCCTGATCATCATCGGTGTGATCCTGTCCACCGGGTCGATGAACTTTGGCGACATCGTGCGGGCACAAGATGGCAATGCGGGCCTGTTCAACTGGTACTGGCTGCCGCATTTCCCGATGGTCTTCCTGTTCTTCATCTCGGCGCTGGCCGAGACCAACCGGCCCCCGTTTGATCTGCCCGAAGCGGAATCGGAACTGGTCGCCGGGTACCAGGTGGAATATTCGGCGACGCCCTTCCTGCTGTTCATGGCAGGCGAATACATCGCCATCTTCCTGATGTGCGCGCTGACCTCGCTCCTGTTCTTTGGCGGTTGGCTGTCGCCGATCCCGGGGCTGTCCGACGGGGTTCTGTGGATGGTCGCCAAGATGGCGTTCTTCTTCTTCCTCTTCGCGATGGTGAAAGCGATCACGCCGCGCTACCGCTATGACCAGCTGATGCGCCTTGGCTGGAAGGTCTTCCTGCCGTTCTCGCTGGTCTGGGTCGTGTTCGTCGCTTTTGCTGCAAAATTCGAATGGTTCTGGGGGGCATTCGCCCGCTGGACGACGGGGGGCTGATCCATGGCTAACATAGACTACACCCGCGCCGCCAAGTACTTCCTGCTTCAGGATTTCTGGGTCGGCATGAAACTGGGCCTGAAATACTTCTTCGCGCCCAAGGCCACGGTGAACTACCCGCATGAAAAGGGGCCTCTGTCGCCCCGATTCCGTGGCGAACATGCGTTGCGCCGTTATCCCAATGGCGAAGAACGCTGCATCGCCTGCAAACTGTGCGAAGCGGTCTGCCCGGCGCAGGCGATCACCATTGATGCAGAGCCCCGCGAAGACGGTTCGCGCCGCACCACACGCTATGACATCGACATGACGAAATGCATCTACTGCGGCTTCTGCCAGGAAGCCTGTCCGGTGGATGCCATCGTCGAAGGGCCGAATTTCGAATTCGCGACAGAAACCCGCGAGGAGCTGTTCTATGACAAGGAAAAACTCCTGTCGAACGGCGAACGTTGGGAAGCCGAGATCGCCCGCAACCTTGAACTGGATGCGCCCTACCGATGACTGACACGCCTAAGAACCCGTTTGAGCTGATGATGAGCCAAGCGCAGGAGATGGCCAAGGCCTTCAATCCGGCGCTGGAGAATTTTTCACCGGCTGAGGCCATGAAGGGTTTCGAGGCCCTGTGGCCGACCATGCCGAAAGAAGTCATGGAGATGATGTTCGGCAATACCGTCAACAAGGACGGGCTGGACGCCAAGACCCGGTTGCTGCTGACGTTGGCCGGGCTGACCATGCAGGGCGCGCAGGCCGACAGTGCCGTGCGCCAGACTGTGCGCCACGCTTTGGAGGCGGGCGCCAAGAAACAAGAGATCGCTGAAGCGATCGGGCAGATGTCGGTTTTTGCCGGTATCCCGGCCATGACCCGGGCGCTGAACCTGGCGCAGGAGGTCATGGACGATAAGGGGGACGATCAGACATGAGTGTTTTTGCATTCTACCTTTTTGCCATAAGCGCCATTGCCGGCGGGCTGTTCACGGTGATCAGTCGTCAGCCCGTGCACTCGGTGCTGTGGCTGATCCTGAGTTTCATTTCCGCGGCGGGGCTGTTCGTTCTGCTGGGGGCTGAATTCGTCGCCATGCTGCTGGTCATCGTTTATGTTGGTGCGGTTGCGGTTCTGTTCCTGTTTGTCGTCATGATGCTCGACGTGGACTTTGCCGAATTGAAGGCCGAGATGGCACGCTACATGCCGCTTGCGTTGTTGATTGGCCTTGTCATCCTGATGCAGTTCGTCATGGCATTCGGTGCCTGGGAAAGCGCGCATGGCGCGGCCGAACAGCTGGCCCAGCCGGTACCGGTGGACCGTCACAACACCGAGGCGCTTGGCGTCATCCTTTACGACCAATACTTCCTTCTGTTCCAGCTTGCAGGTCTGATCCTGCTGGTCGCCATGATCGGGGCCATCGTCCTGACCCTGCGCCACCGCCAGGACATCAAACGCCAGGACATTCTGGCCCAGATGTACCGCGATCCGGCCAAGGCGATGGAGCTGAAGGACGTGAAACCGGGGCAGGGGCTTTGATCCAATGATCGGACTTGAACATTATCTGACCGTCGCGGCGACACTGTTCGTCATCGGCATCTTCGGGCTCTTCCTGAACCGCAAGAACGTGATCATCCTGCTGATGAGCATCGAACTGATGCTGCTGGCGGTGAATATCAACCTGGTGGCCTTCTCAAGCTTCCTGGGCGATCTGGTGGGACAGGTCTTTACCCTGTTCGTTCTGACCGTCGCTGCGGCCGAGGCCGCCATCGGTCTGGCCATCCTGGTCTGTTTCTTCCGAAACCGTGGCACCATCGCGGTTGAAGACATCAATGTCATGAAGGGGTAAGGATTAATGGAAACCACCCTCCTTTTTGCCCCTCTGGTCGGCGCGCTTATTTGCGGGTTTGGCTGGAAGTTCATCGGCGAAAAAGCCGCCTTGTGGACGGCGACCGGTCTGCTGTTCCTGTCGGCGTTGCTCAGCTGGATCGTGTTCCTGACCTTTGATGGTCATACGGAAACGATCGAGATCCTGCGTTGGATCGAAAGCGGCTCTCTCTCGACGTCGTGGGCGATCCGTCTGGACCGGTTGACTGCGATCATGCTGATCGTGATCACCACCGTGTCGTCGCTGGTGCATCTGTACAGCTTTGGCTACATGGCGGACGACCCGCAATGGCGTCCCGGCGAAAGCTACAAACCGCGCTTCTTTGCCTATCTGTCCTTCTTCACCTTCGCCATGCTGATGCTGGTGACCTCGGACAATCTGGTTCAGATGTTCTTTGGCTGGGAAGGCGTGGGCGTCGCGTCCTACCTGCTGATTGGCTTCTATTACCGCAAACCGTCGGCCAACGCGGCGGCGATGAAAGCGTTCATCGTCAACCGGGTCGGGGATTTCGGCTTTGCGCTGGGGATCTTTGGTCTGTTCTTCCTCGTGGACAGCATCAACCTCTCTGACATCTTTGAGGCTGCTCCGGTGCTGGCGGAAACCCAGGTCACGTTCCTGTGGACCGAATGGAACGCCGCGAACCTGATCGCCTTCCTACTGTTTGTCGGCGCGATGGGTAAATCGGCGCAATTGATCCTGCACACCTGGCTGCCGGACGCTATGGAAGGCCCGACCCCGGTGTCGGCGCTGATCCACGCCGCAACCATGGTGACCGCGGGCGTGTTCCTGGTCTGCCGCATGTCGCCGTTGATGGAGTTTGCGCCGGGTGCAACCAGCTTTATCACCGTGCTGGGAGCAATGACCGCATTCTTCGCCGCGACCGTTGGTCTGGTACAGAACGACATCAAGCGCGTGATCGCATATTCGACCTGTTCGCAGTTGGGCTACATGTTCGTTGCGGCCGGTGTCGGCATGTATAGCGCGGCCATGTTCCACCTGTTCACGCACGCTTTCTTCAAGGCGATGCTGTTCCTGGGCGCGGGCTCTGTCATTCATGCGATGCATCACGAGCAGGACATGCGCAACTATGGCGCGCTGCGTAAGAAGATCCCTTACACCTATTGGGCGATGATGATTGGTACGCTGGCCATCACCGGTGTTGGCATTCCACTGACCACCATCGGCTTTGCCGGCTTCCTGTCCAAAGATGCAATCATCGAAAGCGCCTATGCGGGCGGATCTATGTTCGGCTTCTGGGCGCTGGTGATCGCGGCGGGCATGACGTCCTTCTATTCCTGGCGCCTGATCTTCCTGACCTTCTTTGGAGAGGCCCGTGGAGACAAGCATACGCATGATCATGCGCATGAAAGCCCGATGGTCATGCTGGTACCGCTGGGGGTTCTGGCCCTGGGTGCGGTGTTTGCAGGTATGCTTTGGTATAACCAGTTCTTCGGACACGCCGACAAGGTTGGCAAGTTCTATGGTATTCCGGTTGCCGAGGCTGCGGCCCATGGAGAAGCTCACTCGGATGACCATGCATCGGACAGCCATGCTGATGATAGTCATGCCGAGGATAGCCATGCAGATGACAGTCACGCGACAGACAGTCATGGCGAAGACAGCCACGCGAAAGACAGCTACGGCGAGCATCACTATGCCTTTGTCGGCAAACCGGGTGAGGGCGCGCTGTATTTCGCTCCCGATAACCACGTTTTGGACGATGCCCACGCAGCCCCAAAATGGGTCAAGGTCTCGCCCTTTGTCGCCATGGTCTTCGGCCTGTTGATGGCGCTGTGGTTCTATATCTGGAACCCGAGCCTGCCGAAACGCACCGCAGACACCTTCCAGCCGTTGTATCAGTTCCTGCTGAACAAATGGTATTTCGACGAGATCTATGATGCGGTCTTTGTTCGTCCTGCCATCGGCCTGGGTCGGTTCCTGTGGAAACGCGGCGACGGCAACACCATCGACGGTTTCCTGAATGGCGTCGCGATGGGTGTGGTTCCCTTCTTCACTCGCCTCGCCGGTAAGGCTCAGTCGGGTTTCATCTTCACTTATGCCTTCTGGATGGTGCTGGGGATCGCAGCCCTGGTCACCTGGATGTCGATCGGCGGAGGAGCGCACTGATGGACAACATCCTTTCTATCGTCACCTTTATCCCGGCCTTGGCCGCGGTAATCCTCGCGCTCTTCCTGCGCGGGGAGGATGAGGCGGCGCAACGCAATGCCAAATGGGCTGCGCTCTTGGCCACATCGATCACTTTCCTGGTGTCGATCGGCATCTATACCGGGTTTGATCCGGCGGATACCGGCTTCCAGATGGTGGAAGAAACCGAATGGCTGCTGGGTCTGAAATACAAGATGGGTGTGGATGGCATCTCGGTCCTGTTCGTGATGCTGACCACCTTCATCATGCCACTGACCATCCTGGCCAGCTGGAACGTCACGACCCGCGTCAAGGAATACATGATCGCCTTCCTGCTGCTGGAGACCCTGATGCTGGGTGTCTTCATGGCGCTGGATCTGGTGCTGTTCTACCTGTTCTTCGAGGCAGGCCTGATCCCGATGTTCCTGATCATCGGCATCTGGGGCGGGGCAAACCGCATCTATGCGAGCTTCAAGTTCTTCCTCTACACCTTTCTTGGCTCGGTGCTGATGCTGGTGGCGATGGTCGCAATGTTTGCCGATGCGGGCACCACCGATATCGAAACCCTGCTGACACACCAGTTCTCGTCCGAAAGCTTCTCGGTCCTCGGCATCTATGTGTTGGGCGGGATGCAGACGCTGTTGTTCCTGGCCTTCTTTGCCTCCTTCGCGGTGAAGATGCCGATGTGGCCGGTTCATACCTGGCTGCCGGATGCACACGTGCAAGCCCCGACCGCCGGTTCGGTCGTTCTGGCGGCGATCCTGCTGAAGATGGGCGGCTATGGCTTCCTGCGCTTCTCGCTGCCGATGTTCCCGGTGGGCGCGGATGTGATGACCGATCTGGTGCTGTGGATGTCTGCGATTGCGATTGTCTACACCTCGCTGGTGGCGATGGTGCAGGAAGACATGAAAAAGCTGATCGCCTATTCCTCGGTCGCGCATATGGGTTTCGTGACCATGGGGATCTTTGCCGCAAACCAGCAAGGGATTGACGGCGCCATCTTCCAGATGCTCAGCCACGGCTTCATCTCGGCCGCGCTCTTCCTGTGTGTGGGCGTGATTTATGACCGGATGCACACCCGCGATATCGACGCCTATGGTGGTCTGGTGATCCGGATGCCTGCTTACGCGCTGGTCTTCATGTTCTTCACCATGGGTAATGTCGGTTTGCCGGGCACCTCGGGGTTTGTTGGTGAATTTCTGACCCTGATGGGGGCTTTCCAGGTCAACACCTGGGTGACCGCCGTCGCTGCAACCGGTGTGATCTTCTCGGCCGGCTATGCTCTGTGGTTGTATCGCCGCGTGGTGTTCGGTGATCTGATCAAGGAAAGCCTCAAGGCGATCACCGACATGTCGTCGCGTGAACGTCTGATCTTTGCGCCGCTGGTGGTGATGACCATCCTTCTGGGCGTCTATCCGTCGCTGGTCACCGATATCATCGGGCCTTCGACCGAAGCGCTGATTTCGAACTATGACGCATCGCTGGCCGCGGCAGGAGATTATGCCGCGCCCAAGATCGCGGCCTCGCATTAAGGAGCCAGGAAGAAATGATCCAAGCTGATCTTTCAATCATCCTGCCAGAGATCGTCCTGGCCGTGTACGCCATGCTGGCACTGCTTGCGGCGGTGTATACCAGCAAGGACAAACTGGGGCCGTTGCTGGTCTGGAGCACGGGAGGCCTGATGGTCGTGCTGGCGGCCTGGATTGCAACCAAGGCCTCCGGCACCCATGTGGCCTTCGGCGGCATGTTCGTCGATGACGGCTTTGCCCGCTTCGCCAAGGTTGCCATCCTGCTGAGCGCGGCTGCGGTTCTGGTGATGAGCCAGGATTACATGTCGCGCCGGGGCCTGTTGCGGTTCGAATACCCGCTGCTGGTGGCGCTGGCGGCCGTCGGCATGATGATGATGGTTTCCGCCGGGGACCTGATGGCGCTTTACATGGGCCTGGAGCTTCAGTCGCTGGCCTTGTATGTCGTCGCCGCTTTGCGCCGCGATAGCGTGAAATCGACCGAGGCGGGCTTGAAGTATTTCGTGCTGGGCGCGCTCAGCTCGGGCCTGCTGCTTTATGGTGCATCGCTGGTCTACGGGTTTTCGGGCACCACGCTGTTCTCTGGCATCATCGAAACCGCCAAACATGGTGAAGTCACCATCGGCCTGCTGTTCGGTCTGATCTTCCTGATCTCGGGCCTGGCGTTCAAAGTGTCGGCGGTTCCGTTCCACATGTGGACCCCGGACGTTTACGAAGGCTCGCCCACGCCGGTTACAGCCTTCTTTGCCACGGCACCGAAAATGGCGGCCATGGGGCTGTTTGCCCGGGTGATGCATGACGCGTTTGGTTTGGCAGTTCAGGACTGGAGCCAGGTCATCGCGCTCTTGGCACTGCTGTCGATGTTCCTGGGCGCCGTGGCCGCGATTGGCCAGCGTGACATCAAGCGACTGATGGCGTTTTCGTCGATCGCTCATATGGGCTATGCGATGATGGGGCTGGCTGCAGGCACTCAGTTTGGGGTTCAGGCGCTTCTGGTCTACATGGCAATTTACGTGACCATGAATGTCGGCACTTTCGCCTTCATCCTGATGATGGAGAAAGACGGCAAGCCGGTCACCGACATCACCATGCTGAACGGCTATGCCCGCCGCGAACCGGCCAAGGCTTTGGCGATGCTGGTCCTGTTGTTCTCGCTGGCAGGTGTGCCACCGATGCTGGGTTTCTTTGGCAAGCTCTATGTTCTGCGCGCCGCCTATGATGCTGGTCTGGCCTGGCTGGCCATCGCCGGTGTGATCGCGTCGGTGATTGGGGCGTTCTATTATCTGCGGATCGTCTACTACATGTATTTTGGTGATGAGGGCGAAGAGCTGGACAGCAACAACCAGCCGATCCTCTGGGGCTTTCTGATGGCTTCGGCCGCAGTCATGCTGTTGGGCATCATCAACATGTTTGGTGTCGAAGGTGCAGCCGCCGCGGCCGCTGCAACTCTTGTCAACTGATCTGCCAATCCGGCAGGCTCAAAAGGCCCGGTCAACCGACCGGGCCTTTTGGCGTTGCCGGGATCACCAGGAGGACGTGTCATGAAATGGCCGGTTGGATATGGGAAACGGGTTCTGGCCGAGGTGGACAGTACTTTGGACGAGGCCGCCCGCATTGCGCCGGAACTGTCCGGGCCGGAGTGGATCCTGGCCCTGCGGCAGACCAAGGGCCGTGGCCGCCGTGGCCGAGCTTGGAGCGATCCGCAGGGAAATCTGGCCGCCACACTGGTGCTGCGCCCGGATGGTGCGCCGGACCAGTCGGCGCTGCGCAGTTTCGTGGCGGCGTTGGCATTGTTTGACGCCTGTGTGACAGTGTCGGGTCGAGCGGAAGGATTGAGTCTGAAATGGCCCAATGATGTCTTGTTGAACGGCGGCAAACTGGCCGGGATCCTGTTGGAGAGCTCGGGCAGGGCAGGCGGTGTTGCGCATCTGTCCATCGGCATCGGCGTCAATTTGGCCCAGACACCGCCGACAGAAGGGCTGGAGACCGGTGCGCTGCGACCCGTGTCGCTGATGTCGGAGACCGGGGTTCAAGTTGATCCCGAGACATTTCTGGACGCCTTGGCCGAGGCATATGCCCACTACGAGGCGCAATTCAATACCTACGGGTTCGAACCGATCCGGCAGGCCTGGCTGGCTCGGGCGGCGAAACTGGGCGAAGTGATCACCGCCCGTACCGCAACGTCGGAGACAAAAGGCACGTTCGAAACGGTAGACGTCGCAGGTAACCTTATCTTAAAGACCGCCAAGGGCCGTGTCAGTATCGCGGCGGCTGACGTCTATTTCTAGGGGAGAGCGCATCCATGCTTCTGGCCATTGATTGCGGCAACACCAATACCGTGTTCTCGATCTGGGACGGGGAGAAATTCCTGTGCACGCTGAGGACGTCGACCCATCATGCGCGTACCGCAGATGCCTATTTCACGTGGTTTTCAACGCTGATCAATCACTACGGGATCAAGCCCGACATAACCGAAGTGATCATCTCGTCCACCGTGCCGCGAGTGGTATGGAACCTTCGCGTCTTTGCCGACCGGTTTTTTGACTGCCGTCCTTTGGTCGTGGGCAAGCCTGAATGCCTGCTGCCCCACAAGCCTCGCGTGGATGCGGGGACCCAGGTGGGGCCGGACCGCCTGGTCAACACGGCTGGAGCCTTTGACCGTCACGGCGGCGATCTGATCGTGGTTGATTTTGGTACCGCGACCACCTTTGACGTGGTGGCCCATGACGGTGCTTATGTGGGGGGCGTGATTGCACCCGGCGTGAACCTGAGCCTGGAGGCTTTGCATCTGGCCGCAGCGGCGCTGCCACATGTGGACATTTCGCAACCCCAGAAGGTGATCGGGACCAACACGGTTGAATGTATGCAGTCGGGTGTGTTCTGGGGCTATGTCGGCCTGGTGCGTGAGATCTGTGCCCGCATCAAGGGTGAACATGACCGACCGATGAAAGTAATCTCGACCGGCGGGCTGGCGCCCCTGTTCGAACAGGCCGCAGATCTGTTCGACGCTTTCGAGGAAGACCTGACAATGCACGGGCTGACCGTGATACACGCATATAACAAGGAAAACAGCTGAGCATGAGCAGCGACAGACTGATCTATCTGCCCCTCGGTGGCGCCGGGGAAATCGGCATGAACGCCTATGTCTATGGCTATGGCGAGCCGGGAAAGGAGCGCCTGATCCTTGTCGATATCGGTGTGGCCTTTCCCGACATGGACACGACGCCCGGGGTGGACCTGATCTTTGCCGATATAACCTGGCTGAAGGAACGCGCCGACCGGCTGGAGGCGATTATCATCACCCACGCGCATGAAGACCACGTGGGCGCTTTGGGCCACGTCTGGAAGGACCTGAATGTCCCGGTCTATGCCCGAGCCTTCACCGCGAACATCGCCCGGCGCAAGCTGGAGGAACATGGGGTGCCGGAAGAAACCGTGCAAACCGTGTCGCCTTGGCCCGAGACCATTCAGGCAGGGCCGTTCAAGCTGGGGTTCGTGCCGATTTCACATTCGATCCCGGAAAGTTCGGCCTTGTTGATTGAAACGCCGGGCGGCAGGATTCTGCATTCGGGAGATTTCAAGATCGACACCGATCCTGGCGTGGGCGAGCCGTTCGACGCCGATCTGTTCGAAACCATCGGCAAATCAGGCATCAAGGCGTTGGTCTGTGATTCCACCAATGTGTTTTCGACCTATCCGGGCCGGTCGGAAAGCGAACTGCCGTCCGAGATTACCCGTCTTGTAGGCGAAGCGACCGGTATGGTCGTGGCGACCACCTTTGCTTCGAACTTAGCTCGGGTGCGCACCTTGGCGCGCGCTGGGGAGGCCGCAGGCCGATCCGTCGTTCTGTTGGGCCGCGCCATGCGCCGCATGATCGAAGCGGCCGAGGCCACCGGTGTTCTGGTCGATTTTCCCAAGGTGATCAGTGCCGAAGAGGCTCAGGATGTGCCCCGCGAACATCTGATGCTGATCGTGACTGGAAGTCAGGGTGAGCGCCGTGCTGCCACCGCTCAGCTGGCACGTGGCAAGTATCGGGGCATCGAGATGAAGGAAGGCGACACCTTCCTGTTCTCGTCGAAGACCATTCCGGGCAACGAAAAGGGCGTTATTCGCATCATCAACCAGTTCAGCGAAAAGGGCGTGGATGTGGTCGATGACAGTTCGGGCCTCTATCATGTTTCAGGTCACGCCAACGGCCCGGACCTGCAGCGTATGCACGCGCTGGTGCAGCCCCAGATCATGATCCCCATGCATGGCGAGCACCGCCATCTGCGCAAGCATTCCCGTCTGGCTGCGGAAAACGGAATGGCGACGGCGCTGGCGGTGAACGGCATGATGCTGGACCTCAGCGGCAATGCCCCGACCGTGGTGGAGTATGTGGACACTGGCCGAACCTACCTGGACGGAACCGTTCAGATCGGCGCACTGGACGGGGTGGTGCGTGACCGGATCCGCATGGCATTGAACGGTCATGTGGTTGTGACGGCCATACTCGATGAAGAAGACGAACCGTTGGGTGAACCCTGGTGCGAGGTCATGGGATTGCCGGAAACGGGGTCGTCAAATGCGGCACTGGTTGAGGTACTCGAAGAGGATCTTAACCAGTTCCTGATGCGGGCAGATCCCCGTACCCTGCGCAACGACGACAAGCTGGAAGAGGGTCTGCGCCGCATTGCACGTCAAAGTGCTCAGTCCGAAATTGGCAAGAAGCCCGAAGTGACGGTGGTGGTCAGCCGAATGCGCTGATGCCATCCTGTGTTGAACAAAAAAGCCCCGCGGCAGTCGCGGGGCTTTTTTGTTCCGTGAGTGGATTTGTCTTTGCGGACGCTCAGGACCGCAGAGGTCGGGCGCAGCTGGGCGAGGCCACAATCTTGCGCGGCAGCTTGGCGAAGAAGCGGATGACGTGGTTCAGGCCTGCGGCCATCGCCTCGCCCCGCATCCGATCAGCGAGGATCTGGGCATCACGAATTTCTTCTGCAGTCGGATACTTGGGTTCAAATTCGGTCATTTTCATTCTGCCTTGTAAGGGGCGACTGTTGTTCGATTGCTGCTGAGGTAATTCAGCTGTGAAGTAATTGCATCGCACAATCCGGAAACCCCGCCATGCTGCAGGTGCAAAGGTCGGAACAAACCAAAAAGGCCGCCCCAAATCGGGACGGCCCTTCAATTCGTAATCGGATTGATCAACCTGCGCGTCGTTCTTCGAAGCTGAGTGCGATGAAGCTGGGCAAGTGGTCACCCATGCCGACGACCGTATTGCCCGATCCACGGTCCGACCGCGAGGACGAGCGAGATCCTGCACGACTGCCGGAAGACTTCTTGCCGCTGTCGGACTTGCGTCCAGACGGTTTCGGCTTGCGATCGTCGCTGGAAGTCGCAGGCGCGTCTTCGCTGGTTTTTGTTTCCGGTTTCTTTACCGGATTTTCGAGACGCGGGATTTCCTTCTGGATCAGCTTCTCAACCGCATCCAGCGCCTTTTCATCGCGTGGGGTGCAGATGGTAATGGCTTTGCCTTCACGTCCCGCGCGACCGGTGCGACCGATGCGGTGGACATAATCCTCGGCATGGCCGGGCACGTCGAAATTGAAGACATGGCTGACCGAAGGCACATCCAACCCGCGCGCGGCGACGTCCGAAGCAATCAACAGCCGCAGGCTGCCATCGCGGAACCCGTCCAGCGTTTTCATCCGCTGAGACTGTTCCAGGTCGCCGTGGATCGGTGCTGCGTTATAGCCGTATTTCTTGAGCGATTTCGCGCAGATATCCACATCCGTCTTGCGGTTGCAGAAAATGATGGCGTTGGTGCATTTTTCGCCTTCGGCATCGATCAGCGCCCGCAGAACCTTGCGTTTTTCGCTGGCTTCACGGTCCCGGCGCGAGCCCTTGAACATCACCACGCCCTGTTCGATCGTCTCGGACGCGGTGGCCTGGCGTGCTACTTCGATGCGCGCCGGAGCGCTGAGGAAGGTGTTGGTGATCCGCTCGATCTCGGGCGCCATTGTGGCCGAGAAGAACAGCGTCTGGCGGGTGAAGGGCGTCAGCGAAAAGATGCGTTCGATGTCCGGGATAAAGCCCATGTCCAGCATCCGGTCGGCTTCGTCCACCACCATGACCTGAACGCCGGTCAGCAACAGTTTGCCGCGTTCGAAATGGTCCAGCAGACGGCCCGGAGTGGCGATCAGCACGTCCACGCCCTTGTCGATTAGCGCATCCTGTTCCTTGAACGAAACGCCACCGATCAGCAACGCCTTGGTCAATTTCAGATGCTTGGTATAGGTGTCGAAGTTCTCCGCCACCTGAGCGGCCAGTTCGCGGGTCGGACACAATACCAGACTGCGCGGCATCCGGGCGCGGGCGCGGCCACGCGCCAGCAGAGTGATCATCGGCAGTGTAAAGCTGGCTGTCTTGCCGGTTCCGGTCTGAGCAATGCCCAGAACGTCTTTGCCTTCGAGAGCGGGAGGAATAGCCCCTGCCTGGATCGGGGTGGGGGTTTCATACCCCGCCTCATCAATGGCTTTCAGGACCTTCGGGTTCAGGTTGAGATCAGAAAATTTCGTCATGTGGTTCCGCAGTTTGCGGACACTCGCACCTGGCCCGCTCGTCATGTGTGAACCGGACCCCAGCGGCCCCGCGCGTCGTGCGCATTCTGGTTCGTGCCGGGGCATAGCAAATACCGGCTTTGTCGTCAAATCGCATGGAATTTTCGGCAACCGGGTTCGGGGTTTGCGGCAATTTGGAAACAATCATGTCAAAACTTGGGGAAATGTTTCCGCAGTTTTTGGTCAAGCTGTAGATCCCGAATCCTCAACAGGCCTTCGGACTGCAGTTTTGCACGCAGGTCGGGCGTGTCGGCGCAAACCTCGTCATGAAAACGGCGCAACCCCTCCAGACCTTCTTCGGCTTCGAGGAGAGAGAAGAATTCGTTCAGGTTGACGCCGCCCAGATGACGGGCGCGGGCTGGTTTGAGCTCGGCCCGGTAAGAGCCTTGTTTCAGACGAAACCGATAATGCGCGAGCCAATCATCCCAGTCACGTGCATGGACATGACACAGATCCACTTCGGGCAACTCTGCTTGAGAGGGGTTTTCCACACCGTCTTTGAAGACGTTGTGAATCTTGATCTGCACTCCCTTCAGGCCGGTGCGAACGAAGACCTTGCCTTGGATATGACTGAGGAAGCCGCCCTTAACAAATTGCCCAAAGTGCGGGTAGACCCGTTCGACAATCGAGTCCCGTTCCGAAGGGCTGGGCGGGCAGGCCTTAAAGGCCATACCTTCCGTGATTTTACTATTGGCCAGTGACTCGATCGGGCGGACCCGCGCGCAGAGCGTTTCTTTGCCCAGTACCCCCAACTGGTCTGCAATGGGGTTTTCGGACCACAGGAATTCGTCAACATCGATATGGATCAGCCAATCCATCTCGGCCTTGCGGCGATAGGTGCGGCTCGCGTTCATCGTCTGCCTTGGCTGGTGTTTCTCCGGACGGGCCGTACCATGCCGCTGCCAGAAAGCATCATCGCAGACCTGTACCCGGATCTTGGGATGCGCCTTTAGATGTGGGTACACTTCGTCATTGGGGGCATCCAGAAACAGGTAAAGACGGTGCGCGCCGGCCTCAAGATGATGGCCGGCGAACCGCAGGATGTCGCGGGCCGGGGCCTTGATCGTCGAAACCAGCCCCCATCGGGGAGTAGGTGCGTCAATCATGGTTCAGTTTCGAACGATAGCGTTGCAGCCGCGAGAATACCGTCCGCTTGTCGGTCATGACCATCCTCAACATTCGAAATCCCAATGGTTGCAAGGTCTTGTCCTCTTCACACAGACGCCAGAGCCGAGCCAGCATGATCCGGTCCAGATCGCCTTTCTTCAAAGAATAAGGCTCCATCCCGAAAGCGAGAGGGTGATTGCGGGGACGTCCCCGGACCCTTGGAAACGCCCTGTCATTTGACCGCCCGGACACCCGGCGTTCACTGTCATGCAGCTTGATCAAATCAAAGAGCAGCGACAACCCCATACCGCCGCTGCGCTGTTCGAAGGTGTCGCCGTGATCGGCAAAGGTTGTGGCCGCCGAGATCAGCCAGCGGACCGGCAGGTCTCGGGCCAAGTCCTGTCCCTTTTCCCGCCAGATGCGCAGGAACAGCTGGCGCACGTCTTCCGGCGGGTCGCGGCGGCGTAGAACGGCAATGGCCATGGCGTGGACGGCCCATAGCTCACTTTGTCCCTGAAATTCGACCTGCAACTCGTGGAATTTTCTGACCGCGCTCCGCCGTTCCGGAACCGGACCGGGAGCTGGGACCTCGGGGACGATCCGACCGAGCAGAACGTCGAGGTCGCAATCGGGCGTTGGCAGCACAGCACCGGGATCGTCAAACGGGGCTTCCTTGCCTTCAAGAAAGCCCAGTAAGCTATAGTAACTACCGGGATAAATCGCGTCTGTGGGGTCCATGTCAGGCGCAGGTTACATGTTTTTTGCGTTCAGACCATCATTTCCTTTGTCGCGGTCAGATTGACATCCGGATAGTCGCGCACAACCCGATCGATATCCCATTGCAGGCGGGTCAGGTAAACCACGTCACCGTCGTGATCATGGGCGATGTGCTGTTTGTTGGCATTGATCAATTTGTCTACGGCCAGCTTGTCGCCGCTAACCCAGCGAGCCGAGGTGAATTGGGATGCCTCAAACCGCACCGGCAGGCCGTATTCCATTTCGATCCGGCTGGCCAGAACCTCGAATTGAAGGGCGCCGACCACCCCCACGATAAAGCCCGACCCAATGGAGGGCTTGAAGACCTTTGCTGCGCCTTCTTCGGCAAATTGCATAAGCGCCTTTTCCAGATGCTTGGCTTTCATCGGATCACCGGCGCGAACGCCTTGCAGCAATTCGGGCGCAAAGCTGGGGATACCCGAAACACGCAATGGCTCCCCTTCGGTCAACGTATCGCCGATCCGCAGCTGGCCGTGGTTCGGGATGCCGATGATGTCGCCGGCCCAGGCCTCTTCCGCGAGTTCCCGATCCGAGGCCAGGAACATCACCGGGTTGGATACGGCCATGGGTTTCTTGGTGCGCACATGCGTGAGTTTCATTCCGCGTTTGAAATGGCCCGAGGCCATACGGACAAAGGCCACCCTGTCGCGGTGCTTGGGATCCATGTTTGCCTGGACCTTGAACACGAAGCCGGCGACCTTTTTCTCTTCCGGCGCGATGGAGCGGGGTTGTGCGGATTGTACCTGCGGCTGCGGGCCATAGGCGCCAATTCCGTCCATCAACTCTTTGACACCAAAGGAATTGATTGCCGAGCCGAACCAGATCGGGGTCATATGCCCTTCGAGCACGGCCTGTGGATCAAGCGCAGGCAGCAACTCGCGGGCCATTTCGACCTCTTCCAGGAGCTTGTCGAGCAGGTGCTCGGGCACATGCTCGGCCAGCTTGGGGTCGTCAAGTCCATTGATTTCAATGCTTTCCGCGACCTTGTTACGGTCAGCACGATCCATCAGCTCCAAACGGTCGCGCAGCATGTCGTAACAGCCGATGAAATCACGTCCCACCCCAATGGGCCAGGCGGCAGGCGTCACGTCGATCGCCAGCATTTCCTGGATTTCGTCAATGATTTCAAAGGTGTCGCGACTTTCCCTGTCCATTTTGTTACAGAAAGTCAGGGTCGGCAGATCGCGCAGACGGCACACTTCGAACAGTTTCTGTGTCTGGCTTTCCACACCCTTGGCGCCGTCGATCACCATCACCGCTGCATCCACCGCCGTGAGAGTGCGATACGTGTCTTCGGAAAAGTCCGAGTGGCCGGGAGTATCCACAAGATTGAACCGGAATTCATTGAAATCAAACGACATTGCAGAGGCCGAGACCGAAATGCCGCGGTCCTTTTCCATCTGCATGAAGTCCGACCGCGTGCGTCGTGCTTCGCCCTTGGCACGCACCTGACCGGCCATCTGAATGGCGCCTCCATAGAGGAGGAATTTTTCGGTCAGTGTCGTCTTGCCCGCATCCGGGTGCGAGATGATCGCAAAGGTGCGACGGCGCGCGATTTCGGGCGGCAATTCGGGGCGGTTCGAGGCGGTGTCCAACATGGTCGCGCGTATAAGTGAGCCGGAGCCGCATGGCAAGGATTGGGGCTGTTCCATTACTTCACAAGCTTTGCAGAACCTGTGTTGTGGACGGGTGCCGGTCGCAGCCGTTTGCAGGTGTCAAAGGATTGGCAGAGTTCGGTTGATGGAAATGAAGGGAGAGTCAGAGGCCGAGCCGTACTCACATGGAAACAGTAAGGAGACTGGATCAGTCGAAAGCTGCGCCATTCAAGGGATCGGCCGTAACCTTCTGGCAGAGCGTTAGGCTTCTTTTGGGAATGCCATTGGCACTCTCGCCGGTGTTGTGATCAACGGGTCGACGCGCGTCGTAGAAGCTCGATTGCGTCGGGACGATCCAGAAGGGTCTTTCCAACGTCCAGGCCGTGGTCGTCACGGCGGCCGTGCCGTGTTGGGGACAGCCGGGTCAACATTTCGTCTGGTACGGCAGGTTTGGTGGATGTGTCCAACAGCAGAGATTCGGCGGCAATGCCCTCGGCATAGATGATATGGTGTCGATCAAAGAGCAGCTGGAAGTAGTCGACAAAGCCGCCCTCCTGCAGGATCACCGAGCTGCCATTGACCAGCAGGCGCGCCTTGACCAGGATCTCGGACTGGCCGGCGCCGATGGTGTCGCTGCGTTGATAGACGAACAACCTGTGATCGGGGCTCACCAGAAGGTCGTTGGTGTTGTTCAGCGCGCCTTGGCGGATCAGCACGGGGGCCATGGCACCGGTGGCGCGCACCGTGGTCTGGCCGATCCAGCGGATCGGTTGCACCCCGTCATCGCGGGTCAGGATCCGGTCGCCAACCTTGAGCGTTTCGATGGGAACCTGTTCGCCAGTTGCAAGCGTGATATGGGTGCCGCGGGTGAAAGAGACCGAAGCGAGCTCGGCAAATTTCTGGCGGACATTGTCGCGACTGATCCCGAGCAGGGTGTATTCGGTCTGTGTTTGCAGGCTGACCAGTGGCAGTAGATGCAGATCCGAGACCATGCCCTCTTCATCGACTTCCACGAGCAGAAGAATGTCGGTGGTGCTGCCATCCGGGGACATGAAGGACAGGGTACAGTCCAGAAACAGCGCGTTGCCCGGCGTGCCGGCATCGCTGTCGCGGGCAACCATGAAATGCCCATCCGTGGTGGCCTGAAGCGACAGGCGCCGTGCTCGAGCCCCGGGTCCGAGCAGGTAGATGTCGTCCAGCGATACTTCATCGGCCAATCCAACGCCGTCGCCCAGGTTTGCCCCGGCGGTGACGCGGAAATTTTCGGCCGAATAGACCGGATAGGATTGGGCAGGGCCCTCAGCAGTCAACACGTAATCACCCATTTGATACAATACATCGGCCGGGGGCAGCCTCTCAAATCCCGGCAGGTTCGGTATGGCCCGTAAATGTGGCCACACTCGGTCAACACTCGGATGATTTTGCGCCGTCGCCGGCTTTTTTGGCAAGACCATCGTAGGGGCTGGCTTTTGCCAAAGCGCGGGTGTTACTGATCTTGGAAAAGATGCATCCAAGCTGGGGAGTTTCATCATGGATCTTGGCATTGCCGGAAAACGCGCGCTGGTTTGTGCGTCGAGCAAGGGATTGGGGCTGGGCTGCGCCGAGGCGCTTGCCGAGGCTGGCGTCAATCTGGTCATGAACGCGCGCGGATCCGAAGCGTTGGAGGAGGCCGCCCAGGCGATCCGTGACGCACACGGGATCGACGTGGTCACCGTGGCCGCCGATGTGACGACACCGGAAGGTCAGGCCGCCGTGCTGAAAGCCGCCGAAGGCGTCGATATTCTGGTCACCAATGCGGGTGGCCCACCGCCGGGCATGTGGAGCGATTGGGACCGGGACGACTTTATCAAGGCATTGGACGCCAACATGCTGGCACCGATCGCGCTGATGAAGGCGCTGTTGCCGGGCATGATGGACAAGGGGTGGGGCCGGGTGGTCAACATCACTTCGCAATCCGTGAAGTCACCGATCCCGGTGCTGGGCCTGTCGAACTCGGCCCGGGCCGGTCTGACCGGCTATGTCGCTGGCACTTCGCGTCAGGTAGCGGGCAAGGGGGTTACCATCAACAACCTGCAGCCTGGCATTCATGCCACGGATCGGGCGGTGTCGCTGGACTCCGGGGTGGCCAGCCAGCAGGGGATTTCGATGGAGGAGGCCAAGGCCAACCGCTGTGCCACGATCCCGGCGGGCCGGTATGGCACCCGTCAGGAATTCGGCGCGGCCTGCGCCTTCCTGTGTTCGCAGCACGCGGGGTTCATTGTCGGTCAGAATCTGCTGCTGGATGGCGGCGCGGTCAATTCCACGATGTAAGCCAAAAGGTTACGCAAGATGGCATCAGGGTTTTCGCTGAAAGACCAGTTGTTCAATGCCGAAAAGGTCCGCTATCTGGCGGGCCTTTTTCATGGAGCGGACGCAGGGTTCGACGCGCTTGGTTTTGAGGCGCGGGTGATGGCACGGCTGCCCGAGCTGGAGTTGAAGCAGCGGATCACCTGGATTGCCGAGGTGTTAGGCGAGATGCTGCCCGGCGACCTGCCGGAGGTGGCTCCGGTCCTCAGTGCGGCTTTGCCGGCGCCCTTGGATCCAACAAAATCGGACGATGACTTTGGCGATTTCATTTTTGCGCCCTTGGGCGAATGGGTGGCGGAACTGGGGGCAGAGCAGCACCCGGATCTGGGTTTGGACCTTTTGGAAGAGATCACCCAGCGGTTTTCAATGGAATGGGCGATCCGGCCGTTTCTGAACGCGCATCCCAATCTGGTGCTGACACGAATGCAGGGCTGGGCGGGTCATGACAGTTATCATGTGCGCAGACTTGTGAGCGAGGGTACTCGCCCGCGTCTGCCCTGGGGGCAGGCGGTTGGGTTGGGGCTGCAAGATCCGCTGCCATTGCTGGATCAACTGCACGGGGATCCGACGCGCTATGTCACCCGTTCGGTGGCCAACCATCTGAACGACATCACGAAAAAAGAACCCGATCTGGTGTTCGACCGGCTGGAGCAATGGCACACGCGGGCAGAGCAACAGCCCGAAGAGCTGGACTGGATGACCCGCCATGCGCTGCGCGGGGTGGTGAAGGCTGGGCATCCGCGGGCGTTGAAGATGTTGGGCTATGATCCGGAGGCGGAAGTGCGGGCAGTGCTGGAGCTGGACGCAGCCGAGGTCAAGATCGGTGAGACGCTGG
The DNA here is from genome assembly GCA_014872875.1 of Paracoccaceae bacterium. GTDB lineage: Bacteria > Pseudomonadota > Alphaproteobacteria > Rhodobacterales > Rhodobacteraceae > Aliisedimentitalea. The sequence continues at coordinate 285,904 of WKFI01000014.1, read as the reverse complement.
GGCTGTCCTGCTCGCTCTCCGGGTCCAAGGGGCAGCCGGTATTGGTGGATTACCGCATCCATTTCCCGCGGCCCGGCGGCAAAATCTCGGCCAAAGTGTTTAAATGGAAACAGGGCAGGCTGGGCCAAGATGGGTTGCAGTTGGCCAAGGCTCACAAGCTAAAAGGCGATGCCACCACATTCACACTGGTACCGGGTGCGCATGTTGTCGAACTAATGGTCAATGGCCGAGTCGCGGCAAATGCGTCCTTCGAACTGGTTCGATAAGATGCGGTTGCTTGCGCTGGGACAATGGGGTTGCTATCTGGCTGGGACTCCGATCCTTTTGATCGGGAATACCCGCGAGGCCCGATGACCGAAACGCTCGAACAGACCGTCCCGCCCCGGTTGGAAATCCGCAATCTGGTGCGGTACTACGAAGGTCGGGTTGTCGTGGATGATGTGAGCCTGCAGGTGCAGGCGGGCGAAGTAACCTGCTTGCTGGGGCCGTCCGGCTGCGGAAAATCGACCACTTTGCGGATGATCGCCGGGGTCGAAATGCAGGACTCTGGTGAAATCCACGTGGATGGCAAGCTGATCTGCGACACGGTGTTCCGGGTGCCGCCCGAACGTCGCCAGATTGGGTTGATGTTTCAGGACTTTGCCCTGTTTCCGCATCTGAGCGTGGCCGATAATGTCTCCTTTGGCTTGACCAAGGGCACCAAGGACGAGAAACGCAAACGCGTGTCGGAGCTGTTGGAGCGGGTATCGATGTCGCATTACATCGACAGCTACCCGCACGAGCTGTCAGGCGGTGAACAGCAGCGGGTTGCGCTGGCGCGGGCTCTGGCGCCGCGTCCGCGGATCATGCTGATGGACGAGCCGTTTTCCGGACTGGACAACCGGCTGCGTGATGGGATCCGGGACGAGACGCTGAGCCTGTTGAAGGAAGAGGACACGGCCGTTGTCCTTGTCACCCACGAGCCGGAAGAGGCGATGCGCATGGCCGACCGGATCGCGCTGATGCGGCGGGGCAAGATCGTACAGATCGGTGCGCCATACAATGTCTATACCCGTCCCGCCGACAAAGGCGCGGTGTCGTTCTTCAGTGATATCAATGTGTTGAGATCCAAGGTTAACGGAGCCTTGGCGCAAACGCCCTTTGGAGCATTTTTGGCGCCGGGGGTGCCGGACGGGACCGAGGTTGAGATCGTGTTCCGCCCGCAGCACCTGAAGATGGATTTCGACCGCAACGGCCAGTCGCCCGATCCCAGCCCTAGCACCGGGGTACCGGTGCGTGGTGTGGTCGAACGGGCTCGCTTTTTGGGGCATGAGAGCTTGGTGGAGTTTCGCGTGGACTACGGTGATAGCGTGCTGAAGGCAACGGTGCCGAACGTGTTCCTGCCCAACCCCGGCCGGGTCATGTGGCTGACGATCCGCCGCGATAGGTGCTTTGTCTTCCCGGTCTGAGATGCCAAACTTGCCCCTGACGCGGGAGGGCCGAATGGAACCGGATTTTCGAATAAGTGTAATGGGCGTGGGCGATGTGCAGCGCGCCGTGGACTGGGCTGCTGCCGAGGGCTGGAACCCGGGGGCGCAGGATGCTGCGTGTTTCGGTGTCGTGGATGCCCAAGGATTTTGGGGCGGTTGGTTGGGGGATCGGATGATCGCCGCGATCTCGGTGGTGAATTACGGATCCGATTTTGCCTTTTTGGGGTTCTATATCGTCGATCCCGAATTTCGGGGGCAGGGATACGGGCTGCGTCTGTGGGAGGCAGCGCTGAAACATGCGGGCAACCGGGTGGTTGGTCTGGATGGCGTGGTGCAGGAGCAGGAGAATTATCGCAAATCCGGCTTCGAACTGGCCTGGCGCAATAATCGCTTTGGTGGTGTGCCGCAGCGGCTGGATCCTGTGCCCGGGGTCACAGTCGAGCCGCTGATGGGGCCTGAGCCGGGGCTATTGGCGCTGGATGCGCAGGTGTTTCCGGCGGCCCGGGATGCGTTCTGGCAGGGCTGGCTGACGGCACAGGGGCATGTGTCCCTTCGCGCAGTCGAGGGGGCAGGAACGACAGGCTTTGCCACGCTCCGCCCATGTCGGACGGGCTACAAGATCGGCCCGCTGGTGGCGCAGGACAGGAACGTGGCGAGGGCGCTGCTAGCGAAGCTGCTGACCCATGTGCCTGATGGTCAGGACGTATTTTTGGACGTCCCTGAACCCAATCCCGAAGCTTTGGCGTTGGCGCGCGAGCTGGGCCTGTCGCCGGTGTTCGAAACCGCGCGCATGTATAAAGGCGCTGTACCCCAGTTGGAGACCAACCTGATCTATGGCGTGACCAGTTTCGAGCTGGGGTAAGATTTTTTTCTGGGCGCGCCTTTGTCCGACATTGAATCTCGCTTCTCTTGATCGCTGAGGCTAACCGGCGTGACACCCGGATTCTTTGTGGCGGAAGCTATTTTACGGTGAATTGACGGCGCCATTCTTGCCTCGGGTCAGGTCGGTCCTGTTTATTGAAAACAAGTCATTTTCAACAACATTTTTCCGGAGTTTTCATGACCTATCTCGTGCCCACGTCAAAAGACATCCAAGTCAATACCGTCACCTTGAACGAACAGGATGACGCACGCATCACGGCCTTGCCCAATGGGGGCTTTGTCGTGGTGTGGGAATCCGAGAATACGGCCGCCAACCGCAACGATGTGTTCCAGCAGGTTTATGATGCCTCGGGCAAACCTGTGGGCGGTAACGTGCAATTGAACACCAGCACACTCTACACAAGCTTCAACCCGAAAGTGTCCGTTTTGAAAGATGGGTCATGGGTCACCGTCTGGGGAGAGTATAACGGTGCAGCCGGTGTCTATGAAATCAAGGCGCGCAAGGTTGCTGCAAACGGGACACCTGTCGGGTCCGAGTTTCAGGTGAATACATTCGTCGCGGGCGAACAGAATGGGCCGGAGGTGACTGCGCTGAAGAATGGCGAGTTCATGGTTGTCTGGCACAGCGAAGGTGCCGACGGAAACGGGTTCGGGATCCGGGCTCAGAAATACAATGCCTCCGGCAGCAAGGTCGGTTTCGAATTCACCGTGAACACCAAGGTGGCGGGGGATCAGAAATGGCCTCAGATCACCGAATTTGACAATGGGACTGTCTTGGTAACCTGGCAGGAGTGGACCTATGACGCGGCCGGTAGTCGTACCGGGTCGCAGTCTCATGCCCAGATCCTCAATCAGAATGGGACCAAGGCTGGGGCACAGTTCGAGCTGCTGAGTACAGAAGCCTACACCGGCGCTTACGGTGTCGACCAACTGGACAGTGGAGATTTTGTCATTGCGGGTTGGAGCAAGGTCGGAGGCACAGATCGGGTTGTTGTGCAGGTTTACGATGAAACCGGTGCGGCGGTGGGGCAACCTGACTACATCAGCATCACCGGCATACATGTCTATGCGCCCAAGGTTGCCGCGCTGCCGGATGGCGGGTTTGTCGTGTCCTATACGGTTGATACGATCCCCGGTTACCCGGATGCCAATGGCCAGGAAGATACCTTCATTCAACGCTATGATGCGGATGGCGCCAAGGTTGGCAGCCCGGTACGCCTGAGCGAGGTGACTGGTGTTCGGTCCTATCAATACAGTTCCGATGTCACCGTCCTTGAGGACGGGCAGATCGCGTTTTCTTGGGAGGGATACCAGCAGGACGGCAGCGGGCTTGGCGTCTATATCCGTCTGTTCGAAGCGCAGATGGTCGGCACTCAGGGGCGGGACAGACTTTTGGGGACGTCAGCCGACGACATTCTGAAGGGGCGCGAGGGGCATGACCTTCTGGTCGGGCGCCTCGGCTATGATGAGCTTGACGGCGGGGCTGGTCGGGACATCCTGCGAGGCCACGGTGGGCGGGACACGCTTGAAGGCGGCGCGGGCCATGATCAACTGTTCGGTGGTAATGGGCGTGACCGGCTGGACGGGGGCAAGGGCGACGACATTCTGGATGGCGGATTGGGCAATGACCGGCTGACTGGCGGGGCAGGCGCGGATGATTTCGTCTTTTCCGCCGGGCGGGACCGGATCGTGCATTTTCAGGACGACGTGGACGAAATCCACCTGAACCGGGCCGCCTTGGGTCTGAATGGTCTGGACGCGGCAACGGTGCTCAGCACCTATGGCACCGTGGTCGGCAACTCCGTGGTGCTGGATTTCGGCGGTGGCGATGTGCTGACGGTGGGGCGAACCACGAACCTGAACAGTCTGGCCGACGATATCGTTTTTGTCTGAGGATTCGCGCGCCCTGACCACGCGCGGCCGGGCCCGGGTCAGGGCGTTGGGTCGTAGTCGCTGAGCCGTTTGCCGGGTTCGTCCACGAAAAGCTCGGGCAGGGCGTTTGCCTGTTCGATCAGGTCGACGCGAAAGACGCGGAAATCTTCGCGGCTTTCGCACCAGGCGGTCAGCGTCCAGACACGGCCCCAATATTCCATATGCAGGGGACGAATGGTGCGCTGGGTCAGTGTGCCGTCGATGCGACGGTAGTCGAGCTGCAGTTTTTGCCGTGCCTTGATGGCGGCGCGCAGCGTGGCCATGTGGGCAAAGCCGCGCGCGGCGTCGGCAAAGGGGTAGACGGCGAACTTCCAGGCGTCGGCCTCGGCGATGGTCTGGGTGGGCAGCACCGCGTCGATCTTGTCCGCCAGGGACAGCGCGGCGCGTTTGAGGTCCGGGTCCGCGGCCTCGGCAACGATGGCCATGCCAAGGTTGAGCGCCTCCAGTTCTTCGGGCGTCAGGTTCACCGGCGGAAGCGTGATCTGGTCGCGCACCATGTAGCCGACGCCGCGTTCGCCTTCGACCGGCACGCCCGAGGCCACAAGCGTGTCCATGTCGCGATAGATGGTGCGGACCGAGACTTCCAGCCGCTCGGCAATGTCCTGAGCACGGTGTAGCTTCCCGTCGCGCAGGATCTGGATAATGTCGAACAGGCGGTCGGAGCGGCGCATGGGCTAGCCTTGGCGTGTATGCGCGGGGGCGTCAAGCGGCGCGACGGTTCGGAAAATTCGCGAATTTTCCGAACCTGGGGAGATCAGATCTTGCTCAGATCGCCCAATGCACGGTTTCATGGCGCATCTGCACGCTGTCGGGGGTGATGGCCTGCATCAGGGCCGGGGCAAAATCCTGCTGCGGGAAAGATGCGGCTGCCGATCGGGCCGTGTCCAGATCTGCCCAGACGACGTAATCGGTCCAGCGCCCGTCAGGTCCCTGACTCAGTTGGCGGTGCCGGAAGCCCGGATTGGCGCGGCAGAAGGCTTCGCTGGCCTGGCTGAGGCGCAGGAAGTCCTCAGGCGATATTCCATCAGCCAGGGTGAAGGTAACGATTTCGGCGACGGCGTGAGTCATTTGGATGCTCCTTGTGTTTGAATGACGTCTGCAGTCTGGAAATAGCGGGTAGCAACTGACATAAACCTGTCAGTTGAGGTTTCGTCTTCCAAAATGCCTGCAGTTTTTCGCACCTGCGGCAGAGCGAACTGTCCCGGACCGCTTTTCCGAACCGGAGCTGGGGCGTAGAACCGAAACCAGACATGGATTGGCCGGTGCCGGGGGAGGCACTGCCGCACAGCAAGGAGAATAGACATGCTCAACAATATCGGACTTCCCGGCCTGCTTCTGATCGCCGTTGTGGTTCTGGTCCTGTTCGGACGCGGCAAGATCTCGTCCCTGATGGGCGAAGTGGGCAAGGGCATCACCTCGTTCAAGAAGGGCATCAACGAAGGCCAGAAAGAGCTGGAAGAGGACGCCGCCGAGGCTGCCAAGGACGTGACCCCCGAAGTCGAAACCGACAAAGACAAGGTGTAATCCCGGATGTTCGATCTGGGATGGACCGAACTTCTGGTCATCGGCATCGTCGCGCTGATCGTTGTCGGGCCCAAGGATCTGCCGGTGCTGTTCCGCAATGTCGGCCGCTGGGTGGGCAAGGCGCGCGGCATGGCGCGGGAGTTCAGTCGGGCGATGAACGACGCCGCCGATGAGGCCGGAGTGAGCGAGATTCAGAAGGGGCTGAAAGCAGCCACGAACCCGATGGGCACGGCTATGGACGGGGTCAAGACGGCCGCGCAGGACATGGCGAAAAGCATCGACCCTACCAAGTTCGACCCCGAGAGCGAGACCGGCAAGTTGGCCGCCAAACGTGCCGAGGACGCCAAGAAGATTCAGGCGGCGACGGCCCGGGCTGCGGCTGAACGCAAGGCGCGCGAGGCGCAGGAGGCCCTTGCCAAGGCGGACGAGGCCGAGGCGGCGCTGAAACCTGCGGCCGAAGGTGACGCCGGAACAGATGAGGCGAAGACATGAGCCAGACTGACGACATCGACGACTCATCTGCGCCGCTGATCGAGCATCTGGCCGAGCTGCGGAACCGGCTGATCCACTGTGTTGTGGCCTTCCTGATCGGGATGGTGATCTGCTTCACCGTAGCGACGCCGCTCTTCAACTTTCTGACCGCACCGCTGTGCGAAGTTCTAAACGAACGCGGTCAGGATTGCGGGCTGATCTTCATTTCACCTCAGGAAGGCTTCTTTGTGGCGATCAAGGTATCGCTTCTGGGGGGCTTCATTCTGGCGTTTCCCTATATCGCCATGCAGATGTGGCGGTTCGTGGCGCCGGGGCTGTACAAGTCGGAAAAGGGCGCGTTCCTGCCTTTCCTGATTGCGTCTCCCTTCATGTTCCTGCTGGGGGCAAGCTTTGCCTTCTACGTGGTGACGCCGCTGGCCTATGACTTCTTTCTGGGGTTCCAGCAGTTTGGTGCTGAAGGCGAGGCTGTGACCGGCGAAGGTATGAATGCAGCGCCGCTGAGCGTGGTGTTCCAGGGCTCGGCCCAGGAATATCTGAACCTGACGATCAAGTTCATCGTGGCCTTTGGCTTGTGTTTCCAGCTGCCGGTTCTGTTGACCCTGATGGGCAAGGCGGGACTGGTCAGTGCCGAGGGTCTGGGATCGGTCCGCAAATATGCGGTCGTGGCGATCCTGGTGCTGGCGGCGCTGGTGACGCCGCCGGACGTGATCACGCAGGTGATCCTGTTCGTGGTGGTCTATGGCCTATACGAAGTGTCGATCTTCCTGGTGCGTCGGGTCGAAACCAAGCGTGAAGCGCAGCTGAGGGCCGAAGGCTATTATGACGACGAAGAAGAGTTCGACGATCCGCTGATGGCCGAGTTCGACGAGGACGAGAAGGCCGACAAGTAACGGCATTCATAGAAAACAGCAAAGGCGCTCCAAAAAACGGGGCGCTTTTTTTCTATCTGATTGCAAAGGCCGGAATTTCCGGTCTTGTTGGTGTTGGAGCAGTCGTTTGGCTCTGCACGCATGGAACGGAATACTTTTCGATTTTTGATTAAAGGGGCGGGGCATGAGGCCGGAAGAAATTGAGGACAAATTGGGATTTCCAACCGAACCTGCGGCCTTGATTGTTAAGACACCCTTCAGCGGCGACGCTGGCGCGGCGGGGTGCTGGATCGGCGGTCTGCCGACCTTGCCCGAGCGCACCGAATGGCCCATGCGAATGGATCGGGGGCGCCCGCTGCACCCGTTGCATTTCATCGCCCAGATCAATCTGGCCGAATTACCCGGGGGGGCTGCACGATATGGCCTGCCAGAGCTGGGAACGCTGTTCTTCTTTGACAATTACGTGCACGATACCGCGGGTCAATCCGCCGTGATCCATGTTGAGGAAGATATTTCTGGTTTGAAAGCGCGGCCCATCCCTGAGTTCCCCGAGGGCTTCGAGCGTTTTGGCAGCCTTCGGCATTGGGAAAAGAATCCGGTGACTTCCTTTGACAGGTGGCCGGTGCAATTTCACGCCTATGATGCGCTAGACACGGATATCACGCCGTGGTCAGACAAACTCACTCAGGCAACTCTGGCCGAGCAACGGGCCTTGCGGTCGGTTGCTTCGGGTCAGGGGATGACGCGCAACAAGATCATCGATTGGTTGAAAGGGGCAAACAAAGGGGCGCCGCGCCGCGAGGCCTCGTTGCACAGGCTGATGGGGCCGGACAACCGCCATGCCCGGTCCCGGCCCGCGCAGTCCGAGTATCTCAGGCTGCTGACCCTTGAGCACGACCCGGACATCCGGTTCGAGTTCAACTGTGAGGAACTGGTGTTTCTGATCCATCGGGATGACCTGACACAGGGCCGGTTTGATCGAGCGATCGCACACTCGGTCCAATGAAGCCGGGTGTAAGCGCTCTGGGGGGCGCTGTCTCTTGCCGCTTGGCTCCGAACATGATTTGACAGGTCCAACGCGAGGAGACCCCGATGGATCAGACTGCCCTCAAACGCATTGCAGAGGCTTTGGAACGTATGGCACCGGCGCCTTTGGCGGCACCGGATTTCGCGGCGGCGCCGGCCTTTGTCTGGCATGTGGATCCGGACCGGCTGGAGCCGGTGGCGGAGGTCAACCGGGTGGATCTGGACCTGCTGGTGGGGATCAACCGATCGCGCGATACGCTTTTGGACAACACCCGGCGGTTTGCAGCAGGTTTTAAGGCCAACAACGCGCTGTTGTGGGGTGCGCGGGGCATGGGCAAGTCCAGTCTGGTCAAGGCCATTCACGGCACGTTGCAAGGGGATCACCCCGAGCTGAAACTGGTCGAATTGCAACGCGAGGACATGGCATCGGTCGCGCGACTGCTGAACCACCTGCGCAGCGCGCCCTATCGGTTCATCCTGTTCTGCGACGATCTGAGCTTCAGCCATGACGATCAGCACTACAAAAGCCTCAAGGCGGTTCTGGATGGCGGTATCGAGGGGCGGCCCGAGAATGTCGTGTTCTATGCGACCTCGAACCGGCGCCACCTGATGCCGCGAGACATGATTGAAAACGAACGCTCCAGCGCGATCAACCCGTCGGAAGCTGTTGAAGAAAAGGTGTCCCTGTCGGACCGGTTCGGGCTTTGGCTGGGCTTCCACCCTTGTTCACAGGACGAATATCTGGCGATGATCGACCGCTATTGTGCAGCGCATGGGGTTGTGGTGGAGCCCGAAACACTCAGGGCCGAAGCGATTGAATGGCAGGCGACACGTGGATCCCGCTCAGGCCGTGTCGCATGGCAGTTCTTTGTCGATCTTGCGGGGCGCAACGGGGTGCATCTGTAACAAAAGGGGGGCGCTGCCCCCGCCACGAACAGGTTCGTGTCTCCCCCCGAGGTTTTTCGGACCAGAAAGAAGCACGGGAATTGCCCAAGCTGCAACCGCCCGGCAAGGGCTCGCATAGCTGCTTCTTTCTGGTTGAAAATACCTCCGCCGGAGGCAAGGCGCCGTGGCGCCTTTCGGCGCGCCTTTATTCGAGATAGGTCTGAGGGTCGATCGTGTCGAACCCGTTGCGGACCTCGAAATGCAGATAAGCGTTCGAGCTGTCTTCCAGCTGGCCGATCTGCTGGCCTTGTTTGACCTTGGCGCCTTTCTTGACCTTGATGTCTTCCACATTGGCATAGACGGTCAACAGGTTGGCGTCGTGTTTGATCACTACGATCGGAACCTGGTTGGCGTCTGCCATGATTGCGGCGACTGTACCCGAACGTGCAGCCTTGACCGGTGCGCCGCCCGAGGCCGCGATGTCGATCCCGTCATTCTTACCCTTGGAATAGGTGCGGATGATCTTGCCCTGGACCGGGTAGATCATTTCTGCGCTGCTGCTGCGGGTGGGCGGAGCGACCTCGAGTTTGGGCGGTTCAGGCGGGGTGGCCGAGATCTTTTCGTCCGGTAGCGGTTTCGAGGCGCTTGGCGGTGTCGGTGTCTGTGTTCCGCTCCCGGGTTCGGTCGTGGACGCGGCCACTGGCGTGGTGGGCGTTGGAGCTTTCTGGTCTTTGACCGGGATCAGCAGATACTGCCCCTCACGTACGGCAAAGTCAGATCCCAGCCCGTTCCATTCGGCCAGAGATTTCACCGGCACCTGATAGAGCCGCGAGATGGTATAGGCTGTTTCACCGCGGGCAACCTTGTGACGCAGAGGTTCCGGCCCCGGTTGAACCGGGGTGGGTGGTTTCGGTGTCACGGCCGGTTCCAGCGGCTGGGTGGTTACGGATTGCGGTGTGGTGTCGGGCGCGTCTTCGATGGCCTGACCGGCAATGCTGGCAATATCAACCGCACCGGCGGTGCCGGTGGGGGACTTGCGCGGCAGGATCAGCACTTCGTCCTCGCGCAGCTTGTCCTCCGGGCGGACTCCGTTGAAACGGGCAACCTCGGCGGCGGGCAGGCCGGCCCGGGTGGCAACATCAGCCACCGTATCGCCGCGACGCGCGACCGCAACCTGGTAGGAGGGATAGGTGATCAACCCTCGGGTATCGGGTTTGGGCCGTTTTTCGGTTGCCTGTTGCGCGGCTGCGGTGGTGTTGAACGCACCGATCTGGCCCCGCAGGTCATAATCAAGTGGCTCTTCGCAGGCGGCGACAAGCACAACCAGAGGCAGGGCTGCAAATCGGGGGAGTCGGCATACGCGCGTCATGTTCGATCCTCAATACGTCCCCCTTCTTCGAATGGTCCATTGGACCCGGGGGGTGCGTTCAATTCATCTTGGGTGAGGCATATGCCCCATTCAAACTTCTTTGCCCAGCCCCTCGAGCAGGGGGACGAACCGCACCGGGCGCAGCTCGTCATAGTCGAAACCGGTTTCAGTCCGATGCACCCGAATAAGCGTCTGGACTGCATCCGATTGGCCAACGGGCACAACCATGATACCGCCGATCTTGAGTTGCGCCAAGAGCGGGCCAGGCGGGTCCTCGGCCGCGGCGGTCACGAGAATGCGATCAAAGGGGGCCTGATCGGGCAGGCCAAAGCTGCCATCGGCCACCATGGTGGTGATATTGGCCAGGTCCATGGCCTCGAAAATCTGTTTGGCTTCGCGCACCAGACGGGCATGGCGTTCGACTGTATAGACCCGGCGCGCCAGTTTCGACAGCACTGCCGCCTGATAACCGGACCCGGTGCCGACCTCGAGCACCTTGTCGCGCGGCGATACCTGCAGTGCCTGGGTCATCAGGCCCACCACCGAGGGCTGCGAGATGGTCTGACCGCAGGCGATGGGCAGCGGCATGTCCTCGTAGGCGCGATCGGTAAAGATTCCGCGCACGAAAGGGCCGCGATCGACCTCTTCCATCGCGGTCAAGACACGGTCGTCCGTCACCCCCTTTGACCGCAAGGCAAAGAGGAATTGCATCTTGGTTTCGGCGCCTGGTCCGGTCATTCGATCCCCTTCAACGCCTCCAGCGTTTCATGGGCGGTCAAATCGGCCCGCATCGGTGTGACCGAGATATAGCCGTCCAGATTCACCGCCGCATCGGTGTCGGGTTCGGTCATGATGTGCTGGTTGCCGCCTTTGATCCAGACGAATTTCTTGCCCGAGGGCGAAAAATGCGGCTCGACCGAGAAATGCGATCCGCGCCGGAAGCCCTGGGGCACCACGCGGGTGCCTTTGACGTTGTGGGGCAGGACTGGCGGGAAATTTACGTTGTAGAACAGCCGGTAATCGGCGTCCTCCTGCGGAGTCGCGGCCAGGATCTTGCGGATGAGATCTGGACCATGCACCACGGCGGTGTCGAAAGGCGCGTCGGCCTTGTAGTTCTCCGGGCCGAAATACTGTGACAGAGCCAGCGCGGGAACGCCCTGCAAGGCGGCCTCCATCGCGGCTCCCAGCGTGCCGGAATAAAGCGCATTTTCGGCCGAGTTGTTGCCCCGGTTCACACCAGAGAGCACCAGGTCGGGTTTGTTGTCCTTCAGGACTTCGTGCAGGCCCACCAAAACGCAGTCCGCGGGGGAGCCTTCAGTGGCAAAACGTCGTTCACCCAGCTGGGTAAAGAGCGTCGGGTGGGTGTAGCTGATGCAATGGCCGACGCCGGATTGCTCAAACGCGGGCGCGACGGTCCAGACCTCGCCCTCGGGCCCGGCCAGGTCGCGGGCGATGTGTTCCAGAGCGATAAGCCCTGCGGCGTTGATCCCGTCGTCATTGGTGATGAGGATGCGCATTCGATGTTCCGCCTAAATTGCAATTTCCCTTGCATAAGACGGGGATGCGGTTGGGGCAAGCCGCTTGGCAGGGCGCGAAGCCCTGCGGCGTGTAAAAGGTGTCTTTCACGCCGCAGGCTAAGGTGGGCGGAGCCGGAATGCGCGCCAGATTTCGTTCCGTTTTGCGGGCAGGAAAACGGGCGCCGGATCGTTCGTTCAGTTTCAGTCTGCCAGAATTTCGGGCAGCAGGCGCGCGGCCTCATCCCGGATCTTGGCCAGGTCGTCGCGGTTTTCTCCGGGATAGAACCGGGCGCGGGTTGCTGTGGCCATCGGGCGCGGTTCCAAAATGCGTACTTGTGGTCCGGTGTTCACGGTCTCGGCCGCCCAGGACCTGGCCAGTGCCATTTGCGCGGCCTTGGTGGCGCCGTAGGCCCCAAAGAACTTTTCGCCTGCACGCGGGTCCTCAAAGAAGACGGCGCGGCCGGTCTGTCCCAGCAGCGGTGCCACATAGGGGATCAGAACCGAGGTTGCTGTGGCGTTGATCGAAACGGATTTGTCCCAATCCTTGGCGGCGACAAAATTCGCCGGGCTCAAGGGCGCTGCATGGATCGCCGTATGCACCCAAAGGTTCAGCGCGCCCCAGCGGTCATGAATACCTCGGCACAGCGTTGCCATGGCGTTGGGGTCGGTGATGTCCATGGGTGCCAGAGTGGCTGAGCCTCCCAGCGCCTTTATGCGGTCATCCAGTTCTTCCAGCGCGCCGGTGGTGCGGGCCACGGCGACAATGTGATGGGTCGGGGCGAGGGCTTCGGCAAGGGCCGTCCCCAGGCCGCGCGAGGCTCCGGTGATCAGGGCAAGCTGTGTCATGACCCGCCTTGTGATCCGGGATGGGCGCGGGGTCAAGAGGCACAGCGCCGGGATCAGCCCCCTGCGACAGTCAGCCTTCGGGTTTTGCCGCCGTGTTCCAGCACCAGCCCATCGCCGTCGATGGCGGCAATGCGTTCGCCGGAAACCCGGTCGCCCGGTTCCACGCGGCGCACGCGTCCGCCGGGCAGGCGGATCAGGGCCTGCATCCGTCCTTCAGCACCGAAAACGCCCAGAAGACTGAGCGAGGAGGTGTTGAGCGCATTGCTGCTGGTGGCGATCGCACCAACGGTGGTCGCTTTCTTGCTGTTCGCCATGATCTGTCAGTCGGGGCCTCGAGGCGGCCCCGTCCCTTGTTCTCGTGAGTGAGCGGGCGGGCTAACATCAGCCTTGGGCAGAGGAAAGAGGGGCCTTGATCGTGGGCGGCATGCCGCCACGGGCAAGTGTCTGGTCCGGCAGGAAAACGCGCAAAAGCCCTGCAAATATTGCATGGCAGGGTTGCAGGGCTTGAAATCGAAAACTGTCAGGCGTCGTGCAGAAGTGAACCGATATCGTGCCCATAGGCATGCAGCAGCCCCAGCAGATCGGTCAGATCCAGTCCGGTCTCCTGCAGCAGTTTCAACTCATGCCCTTTTTCGGTCAGCTCCATCTCGGGACGCTGATCCCCGGGTTGCATGTGCAGTTGACAGGCCAGCGGCAGTTCGGTGCCCGGCGGAATTGCGTTGGCAAGCCAGCCCGGAACCGGTTCCATTTGCCCGGTTTCGGCCTCGTCAAAGAGATCCAGATAGGTGTCGAAATGCACCGGGCTGACGGCACACCAGACACCCAGCACCATTTCGTGTTCGCTGTCCCCCAAAGGCAGGATCAGCACGGCACGGATGAAGCAATATTCGCCCACACGGCAGAAATCTTCGGTCAGGACGTCATCGCGTTCCATCAGGAAGGTGGAATTGTCGAGCTTGGGCAAGTCGGGCGGGCACAGGTCCGGCCGGTCGTATTCCAGGCTGAGCAGTTGCGCAAAGGTGGCTCCGCAGCAACGGCATTTGCGCCGCGACGACAGAATATGCGCGAGATCCCGGTCCAGCACGTGTGGGGCTTCCTTGTAAAACGAACAACGCCGGCCTGAGGGGCCAGCGTGTTCAAACGTCTGAGTTGGAGCCGTTTACCCGGATGCACGGGCAATATCAAACGCTGATTGAGTATCGTGCGTTTTGTCGCCCGGGTCCGAAATCCGTCGCAGGATCCCGATCAGCTGCCGGTGGCCAGCGTTGCTCCGTTCCATGACGCGCCGGTGCCGGGCATGTCCTGGATCTTCTGGCTGACGCGGCTGCTGCTTTCGAGGTTCTTCAGGTAATCGTCGCTGAGCCCGGTGACATAGTTGCCGTCGAAGCAGGAGCAGTCGAACTGTTCGATCTCGGGGTTGCCTTCCTGGGCGGCCCAGATCAGGTCGTCAAGCTCCTGATAGAACAGCGCATCGGCGCCCAGCTCTTCGCGAATCTCCTCGATGCTCTGCTCGCTTGCGATCAGTTCATGCTTGGTGGGCATGTCGATGCCATAAACGTTCGGGTATTTCACCGGCGGCGAAGCAGAGGCGATATAGACCTTCTTTGCACCGGCTTCTCGGCACATCTGGACGATCTTCTTGATGGTGTTGCCGCGCACGATGGAATCGTCGATCAGCAAAACGTTGTGGCCTTCGAATTCCAAGGGGATGGCGTTCAGCTTGCGACGTACGGATTTCTGACGCTCCGCCTGGCCGGGCATGATGAACGTGCGCCCCACATAGCGGTTCTTCACCAGACCCTCGCGATAGGGGATACCCGTGGCTTTGGCGACCTCGAGCGCAACCGGGCGGGCGCTGTCGGGGACCGGGATGATACGGTCGATATCCAGACCCGAGGCCTCGATCTGTTTGGCCAGTGTCTGGCCCATGCGCATCTGTGTCTTGTAGACCGAGATGCCGTCCAGAAGGCTGTCAGGGCGTGCAAGATAGACGTACTCGAAGATGCAAGGTGTCAGGTTGCCTTCGACCGCCTGGAACTCATGCAGGTTGCCGTCGAGATCAACCAGCAGCGCTTCGCCCGGTTTCACGTCGCGCAGCTTTTCAAAGCCGTTGATGCCAAAGGCCACATCTTCGGAGGCAAAGGCATAATCGTCGCCATCGCCTTCACCGGCACGTTTGGCCACGGACAGGGGGCGGATGCCGTGCGGGTCGCGGAAGGCCAGCATGCCGACACCCGCGATCAGGCAGATCACCGAATAGGCGCCCTGGATCCGCTCCATCGTCATTTTGACGCCGGCAAACAGGTTGCGGATCGGGTCGGCATTGCCGTTGACCTTGATCGCGTCGGCCACCTTGTCCGCCAGCACGTTCAGCAGGATTTCCGAATCCGAGGTGGTGCGCAGGTGGCGGCTGTATTTCGCGGTGACCTTTTGGCGCTGCTCTTCGGTGTTGGTGATGTTGCCATTGTGGATCAGGTAGATGCCGTAAGGCGCGTTCACGAAGAAGGGCTGCGCCTCGGACGCCGATAGCGAACCGGCTGTCGGATAGCGCACATGGCCCATGCCAATGCGGCCAAGCAGGGTTTCGGTGTCATCTGCGCTGAACACGTCCTTGACCAGCCCATTGGCCTTGCGTTCGCGAAAGATCTCACCGGTATAGGTGACAATGCCCGAGGCGTCCTGACCGCGATGCTGGAGCATCAGCAGGCCATCGTAAATCTCGGCAAAGACGTCATGCGTCTGGCTTGCGATCCCTAGAATACCGCACATGGTTGGGCTCCAATTTCGCTGTGGATGTCGCTGTGGCAGGTGGGGGCGGAGGGTCTACGGATCAAGGTAGTATGCCGATGGCAGGTGGAACGCGTGTCGTAGGTTACACCTGTTCGGTCGGCTGAAGCGAACCGTTGGGTTTGGCGTTCAAGAGGTCTTTTCGGCGTCCGCAAGGCGTCGGCTCCGAATCCGTTGATATTGCTGCGCCCCGACATAGTGCCTTGAACGGCCCATGTCATCAAAGGATCACATTCGGGGATGTGAAAAAGCGACGCCCCGATTGCCTTAAAGTGAAGGCCGGGGCGGAGTTCCGTTTCGGCACCCTGAAAAAGACGCCCTTCACGGGGGACAGGGATCATTCGACACTGGAAGTGGCGAATCGCCGATCCGTCGAAATTTCAAGTCGTTCCATTAAGAGGTTCCCATCCATGACCCACCGAGCTTTCCCTGTCGCGCGGATGTCAGCTGCGGCTTTCTGTGCCTTGGCGCTTATCCCCCCATCTCCTGGGTCGGCCAGTGTCGGGCTTGCCAATCCGGCGGCAGAACACTGTGTCGCGGAAGGTGGACTGTACGGGCTTCGCGACATCGAAGGGGGGCAGCAGGGAATATGCCAACTTCCCGACGGGCAAGAGGTCGATGCCTGGACATTCTACCGCGACAGTCTGCGCGAGGAGACGGAAGCTCCGAACCCGGCGGCCAGCCATTGTGTGGGGCAAGGCGGGACATATGATCTGGAGACCTCCGATTGCACCTTGTCCGACGGGCGTGTCGTGGGCGGCTGGGATCTGCTGAAGGAGTCGCATGAAGCGGAAGTGTCGCTGGCTAACCCGGCGGCGACCTATTGTCTGGATCAAGGCGGTGCCTACGAAATCCGCGATGGCGCCAGCGGTCAGGTCGGTATCTGCAAATTGCAGGACGGGACAGAAACGGACGCGTGGAGTTTTTACAGGAAGAACAATTGAAAAGGGCGCCCTCGAGGCGCCCGTCTTCTATCTCTCTGCCTTGAAGAGAGTGGGCAGATCACTGTGTGCAGTGGTTCAGCAAGCTCTCGTACTGTTGCGTGACCCAACCCACGGCCTGTTCGGGGTCGCGGTTTTCGATCTTGCCCAGCATCTGTTCGAACACTTTGGCCGAACGGCTTTCGTCCACCATCGTGATGGTTTGGTCATTCACGGCAATGTCATAGATGAAGAAGGCGATGGCCACCAGCAGGATGCCGCGAAGGACACCAAAGAAGAAGCCGATCCCCTGATCGACCCCTCCGAGTGCAGAACGCTGTACCAACGAAGAGAACAGCGGGGTGAAGAAGCTGACCACAATCAGCGCCACTGCAAACACGGCGGCAAAGGCTGCAATTATGCTGAGCTCGCAGCTGTCGGCCAGAAATTCGTTCAGCACCGGGATCTCGGCCATCAACGGCTTGGCCTTGGGAGCAAAGAGAAACGCCAGAACCGCGGCTGCGATCCAGCCAGCAATTGCCATTGCCTCGCGGACAAATCCGCGCGCATAGGCCAGAAGTGCCGACAATACGATGACCAGGGCAACGACCCCGTCGATGATGGTGAAACCTTCCATGTCTCTTGCCCGCTTCCTGCTTTTTTCGCGACCTTACCCTGCTCCGAAGAATTCGCCAACAAATCCCGCGAGGTCCGAGGCTTTCCTTAGGGAAAGTCCGGCAACCGACACGGATTTGCCACCCGAGGGAGCAATTGCCGTGGTGAAACCAAGTTTTTGCGCCTCTTTCAACCGGTTTTCCGTCTGCGGGGCGGGTCTGAGGGCGCCGGACAGTGAAATCTCGCCGAAGATCACGGTATCGGCGGGCAGGGCGACATCCTCGCGCGCGCTGAGCAGGGCGGCGGCGACGGCCAGATCGGCGGCAGGTTCCGAGATCTTCATGCCGCCCGCGACATTCAGATAGACGTCGAGACCGGCAAAGGGGATACCGCAGCGGGCCTCGAGCACAGCGAGGATCATCGCCAGGCGGCCGCCGTCCCAGCCCACGACAGTGCGGCGCGGCTGGCTGTGTGGGGAGGGAGCGACGAGGGCCTGCATTTCCACCAGCACGGGGCGTGTGCCTTCGATCCCGGCAAAGACCACCGAACCGGCCGACGGTTCGCCGCGTTCCGACAGGAACAGGGCAGACGGGTTGATCACCTCGCTCAGCCCCGACCCGGTCATCTCGAACACGCCGATTTCGTCGGCGGCCCCAAAGCGGTTCTTGACCGCACGCAGGATGCGGAACTGGTGGCCGCGTTCGCCTTCGAAATAGAGCACGGTATCGACCATGTGTTCGACCACGCGGGGGCCGGCGATCTGGCCTTCCTTGGTGACATGGCCGACCATGACGATCGAGACGCCGTTGCGTTTGGCAAAGCTGGTCAGTTCGTGGGCCGCGGCGCGGACCTGGCTGACGGACCCCGGCGCGCTGTCCACATTGTCGGCCCACATGGTCTGGATCGAATCGATGATGGCAAGCTGGGGTTTCTCGGCCTCCAGCGTTGTCAGGATGTCGCGCAGATTGGTTTCGGCGGCCAGTTTCACGGGCGCCTGCGCAAGACCCAGACGTTGCGCGCGCATGCGGACCTGGGCGGACGCTTCTTCACCGCTGACATAGATGGTCTTGATCCCGGCCAGCGCGAATTTCGCCGCCGCCTGCAACAGGAGTGTGGATTTGCCGATACCGGGATCGCCGCCCACAAGGATGGCCGAGGCCGGAACCAGCCCACCGCCGAGTACCCGGTCCAGCTCACCCATTCCGCAGCAGGTGCGGGGCGGAGGTGTCTCTTCTGTGGACAGGTCGGTGAGCGGGATGGTGCTGCCGCGTCGCGTGCCCAGCGATTTGCTGGCCGGGCCGGTGGAAAGCCCCTTGTCTTCGGTGATGGTGTTCCATTCACCGCAACCTTCGCAGCGGCCGGACCATTTCGAAAAGCTCGCACCGCAGGCCGAGCAGGAGAAGGATTTCTTTGCCATGCCCCGTCAGTGGCAGATGTTTCCGCTTTGTTCAAGTGTTGTACCTGTTCGCCCGGGCAGGAGCCAGGCTCTGCCTCGCGCTCCGGAGTTTTTGGGCGAGATGAAGGGGTTATTCGGTGCCCCGGGGGCTGGGGTTCGGTTTGGGTTTCGATATGGGGACGACACTGGTTTCGTCGTGATCTCCCGGCAGGCCGCGGGACAGTTCGGGCAGCAGTTCGAACATTTCTTCGGTCAGGCGCTGAACCTGGGAGCGGGCCATGGATTCCTCGATCTCGACATCCCGGGTCCATTGCCGCAATTCGTGCAGGATGATCTTGGCGTCTTCGAGGCGGGACTGGAATTCCTCGACCTCCTGCTGACGCTGTTTCAGGAAGGTGCGGGCGCGTTCGACCTTGGCGTCGGAGTAGGTTTCCGCCAATTCATGGGAAACCTGGCTCATCTGGGCGGCGATTTCGAGCACGTCTGGCTCCAGTTCGCGCAGGTCCGGATGTTCGCGCAGAAAAGCCATGCGGTCTTTCACGGCGTCGAACTCGGAGGCGAGCTTGAACTGGCTGGCACGGTCGGCGGCATGCGCGATCTGGTATGCTTCGACCACATCCTCCATTTGCATGCTGAAATTTCGATGGGCATTTTCCAACGCCAGCATCCGTGTGTGGGCAGGCAGATAGAACACCAGCATCACGGTCAGAACGGTCAGACCGATCTGCACCCACATTCCTGCGTTTTCAACAGGCTGACCACCCATGCTGAGCTGCAGTTCGATCCAGGGCCATTGACCCAAGGCGGCGCCGACTGTTGCGGTTATGGCCACAAGCGCTGCAACACAGATGAGAAATAGTGAAAAACGCAGCAGAAGCGTTTGAATATAAAGAATAATCGATCGAATGACGGACATTGAATTCCCTTCCGCAGAACCGCAGGTTTCGCGCCTGCGCCCATAGTGGAAAGACCGGGGCCGCGGCGCGTCCGAGAAAAGTCACTTCACTGCTCAACATCGTTAACAATGCGGTATGAAAGACCGCATGTCACGCATTTTATTCCATTGTTTCAGCTTGTTGCCGGTCTGTAACAATTCCCAGACCGATCCCTGCCAGGATGCATGCGGTAAAAAGGTAGAGCCCCCAGGCGGTTTCCACCGTGGCATAGCTGACGCCTTTGACCAGCGTGATGTAGAGCGCGATGAGGAAGATATCGGCCATGGCCAACTTGCCCAGCACATGAAGCGCAGGCAGGGTGCGACGGTCCAGCAGGTTCCATTGTACCAGCGCGAGGCCAATGGTTTTGACGTAGGGCGCAAAGATCGCAAAGACCGTGACGATCAGTGCCAGCGCCACATCGCTGCGCCAGAGGCTTTGCAAGCCGGTGATCACGCTGATTTCGCTGAGGCCGAAGATCGGCAGCAATCCCGCGCGCATCAGTGGCGCAAACCAGGCGATCGGATAGAGGATCAGCAGGGAAAGGGTGGCAAGGCGCAGGGTCATGGGCGCTCCTGTGTACGGTCCGGTAAGACCTAAGGGGGCGCGGTGCTCAACACAAGGCTGGGTGCTCGGGGAAGTGTGTAGGACGCCTCCGGCGGAGGTATTTGAGACCAGAAAGAAGCAGCGCGTTGGGTGGTCAGCGCACCGCCTCGATCGGGCCGTCAGCTCTCCCGTGGATGAACTGGTCCAGATAGGGATCGCCCGAGGCATCCATGTCGGCGACGGGGCCGGTCCATTGGATCACGCCGTCATGCAGCATCGCCACGTTGTCGGCAATCGCGCGGACCGAGGACATGTCGTGGGTGATTGTCATCGCCGTGGCGCCCATTTCGACCACGATTTCGCGGATCAGGTCGTTGATGACGCCAGACATGATCGGGTCGAGCCCGGTGGTGGGTTCGTCGAAAAAGATGATCTCGGGCTCGGCGGCGATGGCGCGGGCAAGGCCGACGCGTTTCTGCATGCCGCCCGATAGTTCGGCCGGGAAGCGGTCGGCGACGTCGGGCTTCAGGCCCACGCGGCGCAGTTTTTCGATGGCGATCTCGCGGGCTTCCTCAGCCGGGCGCTTCAGCGAGCCGCGCAGCAGACGGAAGGCGACGTTCTGCCAAACGGTGAGGCTGTCGAACAGGGCGCCGCCCTGGAACAGCATGCCGAACTTGGCAAGGAACTTGTCCCGGTCGCCGCTGTCGGCGGGCTTGCCATCAACCAGGATGGTGCCGCTGTCGGGGTGGATCAGGCCCAGCACACATTTCAGCGCGACCGATTTCCCGGTGCCGGAGCCACCGATGATGACCAGCGACGTGCCCTTGGGGATCTCAAGATTAACACCACGCAATACGTGGTTGTCACCAAATGATTTTTTTACATCCTGCATCACGATCATAGCGAGAAGAACACCCCCGTGAGCACGAAGTTTGCGGCCAGGATCAGGACGGCGGCGGCCTCGACCGAGCCTTTGGTGGCGCGGCCCACGCCCTGGGCGCCGCGGCCCGATTGCATGCCGTAATAGCAGCCCATCATCGCAGCGATGCCGCCAAAGGCGCAGCCTTTGACCAGGCTGGATACGATGTCGCGAAGCTCAAGAAAATCCACGGTGTTTTTCAGATAGGCGGCCGGGTTGAAGCCCAGGTTCTGGGTCGCCACGGTGTAGCCGCCCATGATGCCGATAATGTCGCCAACGCCGACCAGAACCGGCACGGTCAGCAGCGCGGCCAGAACCCGGGGCGCGACGAGGTATTTCATTGGATGGGTCGAGAGCGTGACAAGAGCGTCGATCTGCTCGGTCACTTTCATCGTGGCGATCTCGGCGGCGATGGAGGAGGTCACGCGGGCGGCGATCATCAGCCCGACCAGCACCGGGCCAAGCTCGCGCACCATGCCGATGGCGACGATCTGGGGCACCACGGCTTCGGCGTTGAAGCGCGCACCGCCGGCATAGATCTGCAGCGCCAGCGCGCCGCCGGTGAAGATCGCGGTCAGCCCCACAACAGGGAGCGAAAGCCAGCCGATCTGCAGCAGGGCCTGACCGAATTCGCGGGGATAGAACGGGGGGCGCAGCATGTGGCTGACCGCATCCAGCGCAAACAGCGACACGCGCCCAATGGCGGCGAGCGCCATCAGAACGGTGCGCCCGAGCTGGGCCAGTGCAGTCAGCGGGTTCATCCCTTGTACCGTCGTTGGTAACGGGCGCCAAGCGAGGTCAGGATCTCATATCCGATGGTGCCCGCGGCATCAGCCAGATCATCTACGGTCTGGCGGTCGTTCAGCAGGGTCAGGAAACTGGGGTCATGGTCCAGATCGGTGACATCCACGGTGATCAGATCCATGGAGACGCGGCCGACAATGGGGCAGACCTCGTCACCGGCAAAGGTGACCGCGGTGGCGCCCAAGGCACGGATCAACCCGTCGGCATACCCGGCCGAGACCGTGGCGATACGTGACGGGCGTTGCGCAGTCCAGGTGTTGGAATAGCCCACGGTTTCGCCGGGCTGCAGGTCGCGGATCTGGATGACGGGCAAGTCCAGCTGCACCACAGCAAGAGCGTCCTCGAACGGCATCCCGCCATAGAGACCAACGCCGGGGCGGCAGAGGTCGAAATGGTACTCGGGCCCCAGAAGCGTTCCGCCGGTCGCGGCCAGCGAGCGTGGAACAGAAAGCCCGTCCGTCATCTCTTTGAAAACGCTTAGTTGCTGGGCGTTCATCGGGTGGGCGGGCTCATCCGCACAGGCCAGATGCGACATGATCAGCACCGGATTCTGTGACAGAGCAATGTCGCGCAGGGCGGCCCATTCGGCAGGTTCCATGCCCAGCCGGTTCATGCCGCTGTCCAGCTGGATGCCAAAGGCGGCCCCCGGCAGCGCCTCGACATGGCGCAGCATCTGATCGACCGAATTCAGCATCGGCGTCAGGTCATTGTCGCGGATCAGTGCAGTGTCGCCGTCGCAATGGCCCGAAAAGACCGAGATCTGCGGTCCCGGTCCCAGAGCACGGCGCAGGATGGCGCCTTCCTCGGCTACGGCAACAAAGAAATTGCGGACGCCGGCCATGGCCAGCGCGCGTCCGACCTGGCCGGAATCCAGGCCATATCCGTTGGCTTTGACAACCGCGCCGGTTTCGACGCGGGTCAGTGAATCCAGGGCGCGCCAGTTGGCGACAAGCGCGTCCAGATCAATTGTTAGTCTTGCGGTGCTCATGCCGCTTTCATGACATGGGATCGCTGCGGGTCAAGCGGAATTATTCCCGCTCTGCGCGGCTTTGTGCGCATTGGCTTGGGCAAGGGGGCTATTATGGGCGCCTGTGCTTTTCTTGGGTCCTGACATTGGGGGCTGGTCACGAGCAGAGTGCAACCGTCATATGGAGGCATGGAATCGCTGACAGTGTTCTCTGCTCTTTGGCTGTTTGTTGCGGGCTGTTTGGCCGGCGGGCTGAACGCTGTTGCCGGCGGGGCCACGTTTTTCACCTTCCCGGCGCTGATCGCGTCGGGTCTGCCGCCGCTGACGGCGAATGCAACGAATTTCGTGGCGCTGGTTCCCTCAAACATTGCCGCCTTGCCCGCGTTCCGCACAGAATTGCGCGCCGAAGGGCGCGCGTTGCTGCCACTCTTGGCTGTTTGCGGGGTGGGAGGCGTTTTGGGGGCGGTTCTGCTGCTGTGGCTGGGCGGAGGCGTATTCGAGCGCCTTGTGCCTTGGCTGATGGGATCAGCGACGTTGTTGTTCGCTTGGGCGCCGGCGTTGCGGCGCCGGTTTGGCGGGCAGGCGATCCGGCCGGCCGTTATCTGGGGGATGCTGTTCGGGTTTTCGATCTATGGCGGTTATTTTGGCGCCGGGCTGGGCCAGATTATGCTGGCCGCCATGGTGCTGAGCGGGCGCGATGATTTTCATATGGCCAACGCATTGAAAAACGCGGTGATCGGTTGGATCAGCGTTCTGGCGCTGGTGGTCTATGGGGTTGGCGCGGCGATTGCCTGGCCTCAGGCCTTGGTGATGATGGCGGGGGCTGCCATTGGCGGGTATTGGGGCGGCACCCTATCCCGTGTGGTGCCGCAGCGTGTTTTGCGCGCTGTTGTGATCGTGTTTGGGGCGGTGCTGACGGTTTATTACTTCTGGTCCACCTGATCGGGCATCGAGGCGTTGGAATGCCAGAAGATCCGGACGCATGTCGCCAGACCCTGATCGTTGAATTCGGCAATCAGAGTACCGTCCAGTTCCATCCGCGGCAGCGGGTCGCCCGGCTGGCGGTCGGGCAGGCCGGTGCCGGTGGATTTGGCCCAGATCTGGAACAGCTCTTCACTGGCAACCTGATAGGTCACATTCCAATGACCGACGCCACCAGTGGCCGTTTCGGCCAGAACCGTGGGCGTCAAGGTGATGTCCTGCTGCAGTTTGATCCGATCCCAGTAGCGGGCCAGTTCGTCCGGCCCCGTCTGGACCTGAAACGGCGTGTTCCAATATGTGCCGTCAGGGGTGAAAAGCGCAGCAAAACCTTCGGAATCCTGCGCCTCCCAGACCCGTTTATAGGCCTGCATGAAATCGTGAATGCTCATTGAAAACCTTGTGGTTAGGGACGGGTGTTAATATCCGTCCCCACCTTCGCCCTGTTGCCAGGGTTTGGCAAGGTTGCCAAAGCGGGTGAACTGCGCCTCAAACGACAATTCAACTGTGCCAATGGGGCCGTGACGCTGCTTGCCGATAATGACCTCGGCCTTGCCGTGCAGGCGTTCCATCGCGGTTTTCCATTCTTCCATGCGGTCCAGTTCGTGATCGCCCGGCTTCTCGCGTTCCTTGTAGTATTCTTCGCGGAACACAAACATCACCACGTCGGCGTCCTGTTCGATCGAGCCCGATTCCCGGAGGTCGCTGAGCTGTGGTCGTTTATCGTCCCGGCTTTCCACCTGACGCGACAGCTGGGACAGGGCGATCACCGGAATGTTCAGTTCCTTGGCGATGGCCTTCATCCCCATCGAGATCTCGGCAATCTCGTTCACGCGGTTGTCGGACATGCCGCGGCAAAGCTGCAGGTAGTCGATCACCAGCAGGTCCAGCCCATGCGTGCGTTTCAGACGCCGCGCGCGGGCGGCCAGTTGCGAGATCGGCAGCGCCGGGGTGTCGTCGATGAATAGCGGACAGGCTTCCAGCGACTTGGCGGCTTCGACGAAGCGACGGAATTCCGCCTCGGTCATGTCGCCTTGTCTGATTTTATGTGACGAAATTTCCGACGCTTCCGCCAGAATCCTGCCCGCCAACTGCTCAGCGCTCATCTCAAGGGAATAGAACCCGACCACGCCGCCATCGATGGCGCCTTCGGACCCGTCCTGTTTTGTTCCGCGTTTATAGGCCTTGGCCACGTTGAACGCGATATTGGTTGCCAGCGAGGTTTTCCCCATCGAGGGACGCCCCGCCAGAATGATCAGGTCCGATGGGTGCAACCCGCCCATCTTCTTGTCCAAATCGATCAGACCGGTGGACACGCCCGCCATGCCACCGCCACGCTGGTAGGCTTCGTTGGTGACATTGACGGCCTCGGTCACGGCCTTCAGGAAGGATTTGAAGCCGCTTTCCGACTGGCCCTGTTCGGCCAGTTGATACAGCGATTGTTCGGCTTCCACGATCTGTTCACGCGGTTCCGAGGCCACGTCCACCCGACGGGCTTTTTCGGAAATGGTCTGGCCCAGCCCGATCAGTTCGCGCCGGATCGCCAAATCATAGATCATCTGCGCATAGTCGCGCACGGCAAAGGCGCTGATCGAAGCACCCGCCAGCTGTGCCAGATAGGCGGGGCCGCCCAATTCCTTGAGCCCTTCGTCATCCTCCATGAACGCTTTCAGCGTCACGGGGGAGGCCAGCGCATTCTTGGAAATCCGCGCTGCAGCAATTTCGAAAATGCGGGCATGGACAGGATCGAAGAAATGCGAGGAATTGATGATCAGCGCAATCCGGTCATAGACGTCATTGTTGGTCAGGATCGCGCCCAGCAACTGCTGTTCGGCCTCGATCGAATGGGGCATCGCGGTCTCTGCCGATGCCTCGGTCGGAAGGGGCGCCTGATTTCCGTCGAAACTCGTGATCTCGTTCATTTCTGCTCTTGCTGCCCCCATCCCCTATGGACCGGTGTCTTACCGGATCCGGGGCGCACGGGGCAAATTGTATGTTTCTGGGGATGGGCTGTGTATAACCCGCCCGCAACAGGATATTGCCGCCAAGGCGGGCTTCGCGTCAACATCTTGTTGTGGAGAGGGTATGGGAACCAGTGGAAACACACTGGTTCCGTTGGGTTACCTTTAGGCGGGTTTATTGGCTTCCTGCCAGGCACGCGGGTCTTTGAGGAAGGTTTCTACCTCGTCCAAGGTCGTGTCGCTGAAGGCCTTTTGCGCACGTGCTTCGGCCAGAACGTCCCACCATGTGCACAGGTAATGCAGCTCAACCCCGTGATCACCCAGAGTTTTCACGGTTTCGGGGAAGATGTCGTAGTAGAAAATGACGGCCGTGTGCCCGCAGGTGGCTCCGGTTTCGCGGATTGCATCCACGAAAGAGAGTTTCGAGCCGCCATCGGTGGTCAGGTCCTCGACCAGCAGAACCCGCTGACCTTCGCTCATTGCCCCTTCGATGCGGGCGTTGCGGCCATAGCCTTTGGGCTTCTTGCGCACATAGGTCATCGGCAGTGCCATGCGTTCTGCCACCAGTGCCGAGAACGGGATGCCTGCGGTTTCCCCACCGGCGATATTGTCGAAGGCCTCGAAACCTGCGTTGCGCATCACCGTGACGGTCATGAAATCCATCAGCGTGGACCGGATCCGCGGGAACGAAATCAGCTTGCGGCAGTCGATATAGCTGGGCGAAGGCAGTCCAGAGGCAAGGATGTAAGGCTCATCGGTGTTGAAATTGACCGCGCCGATTTCCAGCAGCATACGTGCCGATAGGCGTGCGATTTCTTCTTTTGACGGGAAGGAGGAAGGGATCATGACGGTATCCTTTGATCGGACCCAAGGCTTTTCGAAAAGCCTTGGGAAAATTCTTGGAAGAATTTTCCGCCCTCAGGCGGTGACGTGCCAATGCACCGGGAAGCCCGGGTCGAAGACGGTGACAGGGCCGTCGCCGGTTTCGATCTTGTCGGGGAATTCGGCGACATCGCCCTTGGTGAGCGTGATGGTTTCACTGTTCACCGGCAGCTTGTAGAAGGCCGGTCCGTTGAGCGATGCAAAGCCTTCGAGCTTGTCCAGGGCGCCTTCTTCTTCGAACACATGGGCCAGAAGCGACATGGTGTTCGGCGCGGTAAAGCAACCTGCACAACCGCAATCGCTGAGCTTGTTGGGATCCGTGTGAGGGGCCGAGTCGGTGCCCAGGAAGAACCGCACATCGCCCGAGGTGGCCGCGGCACGAAGGGCCAGCCGGTGCTCTTCGCGTTTCGCGACGGGCAGGCAGTAGTAATGCGGCCTGATCCCACCCACCAGCAGGTGGTTGCGGTTGATGATCAGGTGATGCGTGGTGATCGTCGCGCCCAGATCGGTATCGTTGGCCTTGACGTATTCGACGCCATTCGACGTGGTGATATGTTCCATCACCACGCGCAGGCCCGGCGTCGCTTTGCGAATTGGATCCAGCACCCGGTCTATGAACACGGCTTCGCGATCAAAGATGTCGATCTCGGCATCGGTCACTTCGCCGTGCACACAGAGCGGCAGGCCGATCTCGGCCATCTTTTCCAACACACCGCGGACTTTGTCGAAATCGCGTACACCCGAAGCCGAGTTTGTGGTGGCTCCGGCGGGGTACAGCTTGACCGCTTTGACCAGTCCGCTGGCATGGGCGGCGGCCATGTCCTCGGCGTCCGTGTCTTCGGTCAGGTAGAGCGTCATCAGCGGCTCGAACGTCATGCCGTCGGGCAGAGCGGCCAGAATACGGTCGCGATAGGCAGCGGCGTGGTCACCTTTCACCACGGGCGGCACGAGGTTCGGCATGATGATCGCGCGGGCAAAATGGCGCGCGGTTTCGGGCAGGACGGCCTGCAGCATGGCGCCATCGCGCAGGTGCAGATGCCAGTCATCGGGGCGGCGGATCGTCAGGGAGTGGGTCATGCCTGCGCCCTAGCACAGGGGCGCGGTTCGGGGAAGGGGGTGGATCGGATCCGAACAGGGGCGAGGCAATTTGCGCGCTTCCCTGTTCTGGCGGGCTTGGGCAGTGTGACCGGGCGAGACCTTTTCATGCCTAGAACACTGACCTTTGAACAGAATTATCCCGTGGATCCGGATCGCTTGTTCGATCTGGTCATCGATCTGGACACTTTGGATGCGGTAACCAAACCTTGGGTGCAGTTCGATCATCTGCCCTCTGGCCCGGTTCGCGCTGGCCAGGTGATCGATGTTGCCATGTCGCTGTTTGGCTTGTGGCCACGCCAACCTTATACGATGCGGGTGACCGAATGCGATCCGGAGACGCGCCGCATGGCGACGCTTGAAGAAGGGATGGGCGTGACCCGTCTGTTTCACGAACTGGAGGTTCGCGATGCGGGCGACGGCACTTCCGTGTTGCTGGATCGGGTCGAGATCGAGGCCGGCTGGAAAACGTCTCTGGTGGCGGTGTCGGCCTGGCTGCTCTATCGCTGGCGGCATCACATCCGGATGCGCCTGCTGGACGCAGCACAAAAGCTGTAGGGGTGAACCTCAGACCGTCTGCGGCGGCAGGGTGAAATCTCCGGCTTCGGCCTGTTTCTCCAGCGCGTCCAGGCGGCGGCGGAATTTCGGCGCGTGCTGCCGGGTCACCACATTGCGACACAGAAGTGCGTTCAGATAGGGGCGTTCTTCTGCATCCAGCAACGCCATCAGCCCGCGCAGATAGGCGACATTGTCGCGGCGGGCGCGGTAGAGCTTGTAGAAGGTCTTGCGCGACAGCTTGCCCACACCGGCCAGAGACAGGACACGATAGAGGATGTTCATGTTGATCATCCTGGTCTGCAAGGTTGCGCCCATGTTGGGCATCCGAAGACGTTCCACATTGGGGCGTTCGAACAGTGTGGCATGCATTGCGTCCAGATCCTGTTTGGGATCATAGAAAACAAAGGCCCGGTCGGCCGCGTCCAGCATATCCGGAGCATAGCCGTAGCGATCGTTGAAATTGACACGGCGCATTTCGGTGAACCGGTCATCCCATTCGGTCATGCGCGGATCCAGCGTCGCCTGCGGCTGGATGGCGACCACGGTGGCACCGGGAGCGGCGACGGAAAAGGCCGATGCCGCATAGCCGCAGGGACCGGCCCCGTAAAAGATCACCTTGTCGAATTCTTCAAAGAACCCGTCATCAATCAGCTGGTCGAAAAAGCCGAAGACGCGGTTGTCGCGAAACCAGGTGTCGCCGTCCGAAACGAAGCACAGATGTGACCACCCCAGCGCCTTGACCATGTCAAAACCCAAAGGTTGCGCATGTTCGGACAGGTTCCGGATGCCCTGAACGGTTTCAAAGGTGACAAGCAGGGTGTTCTTCTGGTCTATGAAGGTCGCGAAATGCTTGTCGCCCAGGGATTGGAACATGCCATGCTCTTCGGCCAGCGCCTCCATGCGCAGCTTCCAGTCCGCCACGCTCAGCCCGGCCAGCGATTCGTCCAGAGAGTTCAATCCGTCCTGCATCGTGTATTCCTCAAGATGTCCGGCCGCTTGTCGGGCTGGTTCAGTCTCAAGAACTAGGTGGAGAATGCGGCATAAATTGGAGCAATTCTGGCCCGTTCCGGGTCAATGTCGTGGAAGCATTGGGACGGTTTCCTGCAGAAGCAGAAGCTTATGCGAAGTCCGTTCCGAAGTTCTCGCAGAAATGCGCGCCATTCACTCTTTTGCTGCGCGCTTTCGGCCCAGATTTGCAAAGCTGGTCAGGGTCTGGGCGGTTGCCGCGTTGATGGCGCGCGTCGGAGGGGTCATCATCAACCGCGCAAAGAGCGCCCGGTATGGCTCCTGCTGCATCAGATCCAGGAACCGTTTCTGTCGCCACTCCACCGCCTTTTCATGCAGTCTCGCCAGGCGTCGATCCGATATAAGCTCGGCTTGCAAGGCGGATCTGGCGTCTTTGTAACGGTGTATGGAGGTATCGGTGTCGATATTGAAATTGCGATCCACCCAGTAATCCACGTCCAGCAGATGATCGGAATGCACCGCACGCCCCCGATCGGCTTTGAGCACGTAGCTTTCCATGGCGCCCAGAGGGTAGTGGTTCATCTGGACCAAGGCATAATTGGACCTGCCATAATTGGAGAACAGCCGTTTGGTCTTGAACTGGTAGTCCAGCTCGCGTCCTTCGCCATCGAACCAGCGGTAGCTGGCCAGTCTGTCTTCATTCTGCCCCCGGGGGCGATGAACCCCCAGCTTGCGATAGGTGCCATCGTTGCGGAACAGGGTCTTGAACATCGAGGCGCGCCAGGGCCAGAACAGCTCGACCGGCGCGCAGCGGGTGAACTGTTCGGTGACGGGGCGGTCGGCATAGCGCACCTGGTCCGCATTGCCAAAGAGCCGCCAGGTCAGGGTGATGGCGTCGGCTTCGGGCAGTGCCTCCAGTAGGGCCGGCAATGTCCCGTCGCCAGTATGGATATTGACGAATTCGTCCACATCCAGCGCCAGGATCCAATCGGCCTGCCGCACCAGTTTCAATTTCGAGGCCCGTTTCAGCGCCGTGAACTGGATGCCACCCTGATCATAGGGGGGATCATTGGGTTCATGGTGCAGATGTCCCAGCTCGGCCAGCCGGTCCAGCATCTTGTCGGTGCCGTCCTGGCAATCATTTGAAAACACGAGGAAATCGGTAAAACCAACCGCCTTGTGATGGGCTAGCCATTCCAAAAGAAACGGGGCCTCGTTGCGCACGGTCAGAACCGCGAGGAAACGCGGCGACACCGCTCAGCTCTCCATGTCGAGCGCAAGGGCATAGGCCACGCGCTCGGTCTCGTTCAGTTTGATCTTCAAAGCCTGCTGATACAGATCTTCGAATTCGTCCATGCCGTGCAATTCTTCTGCTTTGGCGCGGTGCCAGTCCAGCCCCTTTTCGTGCCAGCCGCGCAATGTATCATCTGCCATCAACCGGTCATATTCGGCCTGCAGACGCGGCACGTTGCGCTTGATGGTGATGTCCTTGAAATCCGACCAATCCATGCGGATCCAGTAGTTCAGGCCAATGGACCGGTCCACGTGCAGGGCACGGCCGCGCTGCCGTTTGATCAGGAAGCTTTCGGCGCTGCGAAGGGCATAGTGGTTCAACTGCAGAAGGTCATAACCGATGGACTTTTTCGAGCTGCGCCAACCGTTCTCGGCCGCCTCCCGCGTCATGTCGCGGCCCGAGCCATTGACCCATTTTACCTTGTTCTTGAAGGTTTCATCCAGCTTGTTGGGCCGGTGGCACGAGATCTTTTCGTAAGCGCCAATATTGCGGAACATGGTTTTGAAGCCCCAGACCGTGTGCGGCTTGGGGCAGAATTTCGGGGCGCAGGTGTCGAACTGGTCGATCACGAGCTTGTCTTCGAACCGGGTGACGCCATTGTGTCCAAACAACCGCCAGGTCATCGCCACATTTGTCGCGTCGGGCACCGCGTCAAAGAAGTCCTGCAAGGTGCCGTTGCCGCAACGCACATTCACGAACTCATCCACGTCGATATGTATGATCCAGTCGGCATTCTTGATCACCGGTTCTTTCAGCGCCTGATTGAGCGCGTATTGCTGGGGCGAATTGCCTTTCCAATTGTCGTTGTTGCGGTGCTGGAGAATGCCCATCTCCTGCAACCGGTCGAGTATTTCGGACGTGCCGTCAGAGCAGTCATTGGTGTAGATCAGAAAGTTGTCCACGCCCATGGCGCGGTGATAGGCAACCCATTCGACGATATAGGGCGCTTCATTTTTCATGCAGCCAACGATGACATTGCCACTGCGCCCCTCGGGCAATTGGCGCGGGGGGACTTCTGTATAGGCTGCGGCCAGTTCTTCCTCGTTGACCGCGCCCAGCTTGTTGTGCGGCTTGAAGGAGGAGGTTTGCAGCATCTCGAAATTCTTGACCGCCAATGGCGGCAGGATCTTCAGCGCGGCAGAGGACAGTGCGCCGGGATCCTCTTTCTTGGGGTCGGTCATGGACTGCGCCGGTTTGGCGCCGTTGACCTGCGCCAGATCTGCGGATTTGGCTTTCTGTTCTTCCTTTGTCGCCTTGTCGATGCGGAACATGAAGGACAGCAGATATTGCGAGGCGCGATAGCCCAGGCCCGGGTCGCACTCTTCCCAGGTCCCGGTATCATCAGGCGGGGTGAACAGCGTCTCGGACAGAGCGGGCTGATCGGGGATCAGGTCCTCGTTCGCCTCGGCAAAATACTGGCTGATCAGGGTCAGCTGGCCGGGATCCAGCGGCTCCCCCTCGATCGCGATCTCATTTATGAAGCTGCGCCAGAGCGGGCGTGGCAACAGGCGTTTGCGGTCCGACAGAACCTTGAGCAGCAACGCGTTCAACTGTCGTCCGCGGGCAAGCCAGGCGGCTGAGGGTTGCGCGGGGGGATTGGTGGGAATGGCCTTGCCGATGTTGCCTTCGATCCCGAACATGGCGCGCAGTTCGTCGGTGGCGTCGGCACCATAGAAGCGGTCCGCGTCATAGGGGCGCAAGGTTACGCTGCCGGCGCCAAAGACGCTTTCCCAATGGCGTACCAGGCCGGGGTAATCCAGCCAGAAGGGCGCCCCTTGGGTTTCTTCGAAAATGCCGGCCTGCGGATCGATTGCGGGGGTTGAGGCCAGACAGGCGTCCCACCAGTCCTCTGATCCAGTGAGCTCCAGATCACGGGTCAGCGGTGCCGCCCGACCTTCCATGACCTGCGTTGCATAATGGCGTGCCAACAGGCACGCAGGTTCGTCGACGTGTGCGACAATTCGGATATCGGTCGAAAGCGGCTTCAACAAATCATAAAGCCGTTCCAATTCAGATCGGCGATGGAGCGAGGACAATTGGGACGCCGACAGGATCATCACATCGGGCTGGAACTGCGCCACGTCACGGGCCAGATCCTCGGCCAGTTTGTCTCGCAACAGCTGCTGTTTGTCGCCGGTGATGAAACCGCGGTTGAACCGAAGCGGGTCAATATGGACAGGATCCGTGATCGCCATATAGAGCCGGGTGTGATTCTTGCCGCCCGGAGCGCGGGGAAACAGCACGCCTTTTCCGCGCAGCTGTTCACGCTTGTCATCCAGGACCTTTTGCAGCCGGTCCGCACCCACATGTTCCAAACCGATATGAAGATAAATCCGCATCTCGCCCTTAAGCCTTTTCATCCGCCAATAGCGGGTTTGCATTCAACACGCCCCACCAGGGCATGTTACGCCCCAGAAACCGCCCGATGATGTCGGGCGCGTCGGGGTCGGCAATATCAAATTCCAGAAAATTCCCGTCATTCTTGAAGAACTGCCGCAGAGCGGCGTAATGGCCGTCGATCCACACCACCCGTTCTTTCGTGGTCTCGCCATAGCCTTGCGGCAGGCCTGGGATCGGTGCATTCGGAAGGCGCGACGTCCCCAGGTTCGACCAGGCCAACATGGATTTCGACATCTCGTAAGCGTCACGCCGTGAGGCCAGGAATTTCACATCCGGATGATGCGCCTTGATCGCCAGGATCAGAGCGAAATCCATCTGCGGCCAGAACGACTGCCCGTCACGCAGCATCGACATTTCGGAAATCGCCTCGACCTCAGGCAGGCGCGCCATCGGATCGCCGGTCTCGAAATAGCCTCGATAGAGCCGTTCCGCGACAAAGGCGCGGCGCAGGGACGGGTGCGGAATGTCGCGTCTTCGGAAACGATGATCAGCCACCTCCAGCCCGCTTTCCCGAAGCGCCTTGGCAAGGGTGGTGGTGCCGGATTTCGGCAGGCCCAGGTTGATGACCTTGATCGTCACGATGCCAACCCCAACTCGCGCAGCATCGCTTCCTCCTGCGGCGGCAGGGTCGAGGCCGCCTTCAATTGCGCCCGCATTGCCTGATACTCCGGTTTCGCCAGAAGTTCATCGCGTTTGGCTATGTGCAGGCGCACAGTTTCCTCGTGCAGGGCGGCGATTTCAGGGTCGGATTTCAGATCCTTCAGGGCCTCCTGCAGATCTGGCAGGTAGCGTTGGATCGATAGATCCTGCCACGCCGGGTCATTGCGTTCGCGCCAATAGGTGTCGTCAAAGGCGCGGTGTTCGCGGTTCACGTCACCGCGGTCGTTCTTGACCAGATAGCTGTCGAGCGAGCGCAGCGCATAGTGGTTAAGCGTGGCAAAGCCGCGCGCGCCCCGCGCCGGAAATTTGCGGATACGGCGCGGATTGGCAGCTATCAGGAACTTGTGCGGCACGTTGCGGCCCGAGCCATCCGACCAGCTGGGGTGTTTCTTCTTGGCCAAGCCGGATTTGAAAAACGGCCGATGTGCTCCGAAATACTGAAGTGGAAAGTCCTGTCGTACCAGGGATTTGACCTCAATCGCCAGCTCTCCGCACCACAGGTCTGGATTATGACTGCGGGTGAACTGGGCAATCACCGGCTCGTCTTTATAGGCCTCGATCTCATCATTGGCGAAGAACTGGAAGTTGACCGAGATGGCCTGACGGTCTGTGCCGCAGGCACCGATCAGGGCCGGGATGGTGTGGTCCCCCACATGGATGTTCAGAAACTCGTCCACATCGGCAACCCAGACCCAATCGGCATTGGCGACGATGTCCTGCTTGCGCGCATCCTTGAGCGCTTCCATCTGGTAATTACGCCCCTGGGCCGGGTTGGGCAGGTGCTGCACCAGACCGCGTTCGGCAAGCGCATCCAGCAGGTGATCGGTGCCATCAGTGCAATCGTTGGAATAGAACAGGTGATCGGTCACGCCAATCAGCCGGTTGAACGCGATCCACTCCAGCAGGAACGGTCCTTCGTTCTTTACACAGGTTACCGCGGTGATGCGCATGAGGCACCTCCTTTGCTCGTCCCGCCCCATCGGGCTGCCGTTCCGGGCATTTCTCAACCGCCTCCGCATCCGTGTCCCTGGTGGGATTGGATACATCATTATTGTTTCCCAATTCATTACATTTCAGCGGCACAGCGTCAACGAATTGCCTTTAACACGGGCCTTGGCGGGACAATTCGCCCGGACCATACGACCAAGGTCCATGGCGCCGCTGCTTGACCTTCCCGGTCGCGCATGGGTTCATGTGCGCAATTCGCGAGGTTAACAAGGGCAGGCGCATGCAGAAACCGGACACGATCGACGCCGTCGCACAGATGCTGGGCGATCAGGGCTATGTCTGCGGACGGGCGTTGGCGACAGTGGTGTTTCTCGCCTTGAAATTGGGGCGGCCCCTGTTTCTGGAAGGCGAGGCGGGGGTTGGCAAGACCGAGATTGCCAAGGCGCTCGC
This sequence comes from Paracoccaceae bacterium, assembly GCA_014872875.1. Lineage (GTDB taxonomy): Bacteria > Pseudomonadota > Alphaproteobacteria > Rhodobacterales > Rhodobacteraceae > Aliisedimentitalea. The sequence continues at coordinate 251,012 of WKFI01000014.1, read as the reverse complement.
CGCTGGTCTTAATCGCCGTTTGATCCGACTGCAATGCTATGAGGGGCTGGATGCGTCCTCGGCCGTCTATGAATGGAACTTCCCGGCCCAGATGATCGCCATTCGCACGGCGGAGGCGTCTGGCGAAGCGGACCGCGGCGCATTGCAACGAGAGCTGTTCGGGCCCGACTTTCTGGTGGAACGACCCTTGTTGGAGGCCATGCGCCCGGACGAAAACGGTGCACCCGTGTTGTTGATCGACGAGTTGGATCGCACGGATGAACCTTTTGAGGCCTTTCTGTTGGAGGCGCTGAGCGATTTTCAGGTCACTATCCCAGAACTGGGTACAATAAAGGCGCCGGAGCCGCCCATCGTCATCCTGACCTCGAACCGGACGCGAGAAGTCCATGATGCGCTGAAGCGTCGCTGTCTCTATCACTGGGTGGACTATCCCGATTTCGACAGGGAAGTGGAAATTCTGCATGCCCGCGCACCGGAAGCCGCCGAGGCGCTCAGCCGCGAGGTGGTTGCCTTTGTACAGGCGCTGCGGACCGAGGATTTGTTCAAGAAACCGGGCGTCGCGGAAACCATCGATTGGGCCAACTGCCTGTTGGCTCTGGATGTGATCAGCCTGAGCCCCGAGGTCATCTCGGATACGCTGGGTGCAATCCTGAAATACCAAGACGACATCCAAAGACTGCAGAATAATGAATTGAAACAACTGCTCAACGAGTCCAAAACGGCGTTGGATCAGTAATTCAGAACTGCTTGCAGCTTGGAAATGGAACGCACCTATGGGCAATGATATCGTCACTCACAAATTTGCGAACGGGATTGTCGTCAACCAGGCTGCGCTCGACCCGGTTCAAATCGAACGATACACAGCAGAAAACGCAAGCAACCTGCACGAACCGGTCGAGGAATGCTGGTTCAGCCACGTTTTTGAACGCACTGGCGAAGACGGGCTGTTTGTCGATGTCGGTGCCGCAATCGGGTATTATTCGGTCTTGGTTCGCAGGGCAAAACCCGGTTGGTCGATCCGTGCGATGGAGCCCTGGGATCAGATGCGGGGGGCCTTGTCCGAGACCTTCTCGCTGAACGACTTGGCGATGGACGGTGTCACGGTCGATGTCCGGGCCCTGAGCTCAAAAGATGGCACAACCCGGTTTCGAACCGAGTCTTTCGGGTCAGGCATCTCAAAATCCAGACGCCTGTTCCGAAAGTCGGAAATCAAGGTTCAAACCGTAGACCCGGCGACGCTGCTGGCCGAAATCGAGCGGCCCGTAAGCCTGATGAAGATCGATATCCAGGGCCATGAGGTAGACGTTCTGAAAGCAGCAGAGGCAGAGCTGGCCAAGGGACTGGTGCAATGGATCATTCTCGGAACGCACGGCCCCGAGATACATGATTCCTGCCTGGACATCCTGTCACGCAGTTTCGAGATCGTGCATGATGAAAAAGAACCGGACGAACAGCCGGACGGGATCATTGTCGCGCGTTTTTCCGGATCTGATGCCTGAGCTGCCGGACATAAATCTTCCTGAGCGGCCAAAACTGGCCCACAACATTACTCATTTTGCACGGGCGCTCCGCAAGGCGGGGTTGCCGATAGGTCCCGGGCGGGTGGCCGAAGCGATCACGGCTGTGCAAGCGGCAGGATTCACGTCGAAGCAGGACTTCTATTGGGTGTTGCACGCCTGTTTCGTGTCCAAACCAGAACACAGGACCGTGTTCGACCAGGTCTTCCGGCTGTTCTGGCGCAATCCGCAGTATCTGGAACATATGATGGCGATGATGCTTCCGGCGATCCGTGGAGTGCAGGAAGAGCGAGCCGCGTCCCCGGCGGAAAAACGTGCGGCCGAAGCATTGCTGGACGGGATGCAGCCCGAAGAACAAGCCGACGAAGCCCCGCAGGACGATGGGACCGAGATCGACATTGACGCATCGATGACCATGTCGGCCGAGGAGCGCTTCAAGACGTTGGATTTCGAACTGATGTCAACGGAAGAAACCGCGCGCGCCAAACGTATGTTGGAGCGACTGAAACTCCCGGTGAAACCGATCAAGTCGCGCAGGCGTCAGGCCGTAGCCCATGGTCCGCGCCCCGATTGGAGACGAAGTCTGCGCAATGCAATGCGCCAGGGCGGGGAGCTTCGCGACATGGCGCGGGCGGATCACCGGCAACGCTGGCCCAATCTGGTGGTGCTTTGCGACATTTCTGGCTCGATGAGTCAATACAGCCGGGTTATCCTGCATTTTTTGCATGCCGTTTCCAATGCAAAGGGAGAGGGGTGGGCCAAGGTCCACGCCTTCACGTTTGGCACGCGGCTGACCAATATCACCCGACACCTGAAGCAACGGGATGTGGATGCAGCGCTGAAATCTGCGGGCGCCGAGGCGCAGGATTGGGAAGGTGGTACGCGGATCGGCCAATGCCTGCATGAATTCAACCGCGACTGGTCACGACGGGTTCTGGGGCAAGGGGCAGTCGTACTGTTGATCACGGATGGTCTGGATCGCGATGACCCCGACCAGTTGGAACACGAAATGAAACGCCTGCAGCTGTCGTCTCGGCGCTTGATCTGGCTGAATCCGCTGTTGCGTTGGGACGGGTTTGCTCCCAAGGCGCGCGGCATTCAGGCAATGTTGCCCCATGTGGACAGTTTCCGCGCGGGTCATTCCGTTGCCTCGATCGAGGAATTGGCCCAGATCATCTCTCGCCCCGAGGATGTGGGGGAGAAGGCGCGGTTGCTGCAGATGATGAGCTGATCATCCGCGGCCAAGTCAGGAGCGAGGGGCCAGCCCTTCGCGCTCCCCGGAGCTTTTTTGGCAGAATGAAGACGCTTTTCTTGGTCTGAGAGTTGTGGCGCAGCAATCTGTTGTCGGGTTCCTGGGGGAAGGAGAGGACGACGGAGTGTGGGCAGAACGCTATTTGATCTAAATCATTCCGGAATCTGAATGCGAATCATATTCTGATTTCAGAATGAAAAGATTGAAAGGATTTCCCATGCACGCGGACGGACCGCTGAATTGGAAAGTGGGCGGCTTGGCTCTGGGCCTTGTGTTCTTCTTAGCCGTGTTGTTGGTCAAACCCATCGGTGTGTCGACCCAGTTCGTCATTTTGGACGGGATCGTGGCGGATGCAGTGAACCCGGGGCTCGTGACACAAGGTGAGGACGGATACACCTCGACCAATGCCTATCTGGCAAAATCCGGGGGCAAATATGCCAAATCCGTCGCCAATCCGTTGAATTACAGCTTCATCTTCGTGCTCGCCATGGCTGTGGGTGGTTTCCTGTCGGTGATGGCGCGCGGTGGGTTGGACCGGGCCGAACGCGCGGTCCCGGCTTTGTGGCGCGCGAATTTCGGGGACAGCCCGGTCAAACGCTATCTCGCTGCTTTTCTGGGCGGATTTGTCGTGCTTTACGGCGCGCGTCTGGCGGGGGGCTGTACGTCGGGCCACATGATGTCGGGCATGATGCAGACGTCCCTGTCGGGTTACATCTTTGCCCTGGGCGCCTTTGCTGCGGCGGTGCCTGTATCCCTGATCCTGTTCAAGAAGGAGGCCTGAGCCATGACATCCATTCTTCTGGCAATTGTTCTGGGTCTGGCCTTTGGGGCGGTTCTGGATCGGGTCGGGGCGTCGAACCCCACCTATATTGGCAAGATGCTGAACCTGACCAACCTGAACCTGGCCAAATCGATCCTTTTGGCCATTGGTGTCGGGTCGATCCTGATGTTCGGCGGTCAGATGCTGGGCCTGGTGGACGTCGGGCACATGTCGGTCAAGACCGCCTATGTGGGCGTTTTCGTTGGTGGTTTGCTGCTGGGCGCGGGCTGGGCGGTGGCCGGGTATTGCCCCGGTACCGGAGTGGTCGCAGCGGCATCCGGTCGCAAGGACGCGCTTTTCTTCATCGCGGGTGGACTGCTTGGGGCGGCCGCCTACATGGTCACCTATCCAAATTGGAAGGCCAGCGGAATGCTGGACAAAATCTGGGGCGGCAAAGTCACTTTGGGCACCGTTCCGGGCGCAAAATATGAAGGTCTGACAGCTCTTCCCGGCGATGTGCTGGGGATCGTCATCGGTCTGGGGTTTGTGGCCCTGGCCTTTGCGCTCCCAGAGCGTCTGGTCCCGGAACGGGCGGCACCGCAACCGGCCGAGTAAATCGGTCGGCTGAACCGAAATGAGATGAGGAGCCCCAACTCCTCGGTGTGGGTCTTGCACGTGACCCATGCCAATCGCGACCCGGCGCTTTCGTGTTCCCGCCGGGTCGCATTTCGTTTTTGGACTATGTTTCCTTGACAGATTGGCCTTTTGGGAAATCTGCCCTCTGGATCTGCTTGAAATCCGGGTTTTGCCGTACGACTTTTGGGGAACAGACACCGGTTGGGGGGGCACACATACTGCACCCTAAAGCGGCTGGGCAAAAGGAACCGTACATGACCACATCCCCGACACGTTTCGACAACGCGCCCGAAATAGCGCTGGACTGGCATAGGGCCGGAACCGGGGCTGCCTTGGCGACGGTGGTGCAGACCTGGGGCAGCGCGCCACGGCGCGTCGGCTCGCAATTGGTCGTGGGGGGCGACGGGCGTATCGAAGGCTCGGTTTCGGGCGGATGTGTAGAAGGCGCCGTTGTGGTCGAGGCACTCGAAGCGTTGGAGGACGGTGAGCACCGGATGTTGGAATTCGGGGTCAGCGACGAAGACGCCTTTGCCGTTGGTCTTGCCTGTGGCGGCACGATCAAGGTCATGGTTGAACCGGTTGGAACGGCCATGCCCGAGGATTTGCTGGCCGAGCTTGTGGCTGCGCGGGCTGAACGAGTGCCGCTGGCCTATGAGGTGCATCTGACGGACGGCACGCGACGGCTGCTGCATGAGGGTCATGCCCAGAGGATGCGGTTGGACCGGTCCGGACTGGAAGAGGATGGGGAAACCTTCGTTGGTATTCACAACCCGCCCTTGCGGCTGATCGTTGTGGGGGCGGTGCATATTGCCCAGGCGCTGGTGCCGATGGCGCGGATTGCGGGCTATGATCCGGTGATCGTGGACCCGAGGGAGGCGTTTGCATCGCAGGAGCGGTTTCCGGGGGAAACCCTGATACATGATTGGCCGGATGATGCGGTGGCGCAGATCGGGCTGGACGCGCGCACGGCGCTGGTCCTGCTGACCCATGACCCAAAGCTGGATGATCCGGCGTTGGAGGCGGCGCTCGGAGCGAATTGCTTCTATATCGGCGCGTTGGGTTCGACCCGGACCCATGCCAAACGGGTGGCACGGATGCAGGAGGCCGGGTTCACTGAGGCGCAGATAGCGCGCATTCATGGTCCCATAGGGATGGACATCGGTGCAGCCGGCCCGGCTGAAATTGCCGTTTCGATCCTGGGGGAGATGACGGCCGTGCTGCGCGGCAAGACGCCATGAAGTTCGGGCAGGTGCCTGTAGGCGATGCAGGCGGCGCAATTCTGGCACATTCCCTGCAGGTGACCGGGGAGGGGCCGAAGCCCCGAAAGATTGCCAAAGGGACGGAACTCGGCCCGCAGGACCTTAAGGATCTTCTGGCGGATGGGGTCGCGTCTGTAACTGTTGCCCGGCTGGAGCCCGGCGATATTCACGAAAACGATGCGGCTCTGGCTCTGGCGCAAGCCTTGGTCCCGGACCCCGAAGGCCAGAGGATCCGGATCACGGGCGCCGGGGCCGGGCGGGTCAACCTCTATGCTACCAGTTGCGGTGTTGTGAAACTGGACCGTGCCCGGATCGAGGCGGTAAACGCTGTTGATCCGATGATAACCATCGCCACGGTGCCAAGCTTTCACCGGGTCGATGCAGACGGGATGATCGCCACGATCAAGATCATTGCCTACGCAGTGGATGGTGAGGCGCTGGAACGGGCCGGGCAGGGCGCAGGTGGCTCGATCCGGGTCACGGCGCCGATCTATCCCAGTGCAACGCTGATCGAGACGATCACCACGCCCGAGGAGCCTTCGGTCAAAGGGCGCAATGCAATGGCCGGGCGTTTGGACCGGATGGGGATGGCGCTGTCGGAACGGGTCATTGTCCCACATCGGCAAGATGAGTTGGCGCAGGCCGTGGCCGAGGCACCGGGAGAGGTGATCTTTATCCTGACCGGGTCCGCGACATCCGACCCGCTGGACGTGGCGCCTGAGGCTGTCCGACAGGCGGGCGGAACGGTGACGCGGTTCGGAATGCCGGTGGATCCGGGTAATCTGCTTTTTATTGGTCAGATCGGCGAGAAACCGGTGATAGGCTTGCCCGGCTGCGCAAGGTCGCCCGCACTAAACGGGGCGGATTGGGTGCTGGAGCGGGTCATCTGCGGGATCGAGGTCACCGGTGCTGATATAGCCGGTATGGGGGTCGGGGGACTGTTGAAAGAAATTCCCACGCGTCCGCAACCCCGCGCGGCCAAAGCCTGAGTTCTCTCATACTTTAGTCGGCTCTGGGCGGATCGCGGTTCTCAACCCGGGACCTGCATGCTTAACTTCCTTCGGAGGAAAGACAAAAATCCGAAAGGGAGGAACTCATGGCACAGGTCAAGATGACCGTGAATGGTCAGGCCGCCAGTGGTGATGTGGAAGGACGCACGCTGCTGTCGTCCTTCCTGCGCGACCAGCTGGGTCTGACGGGAACGCATGTGGGCTGTGACACCAGCCAATGCGGCGCCTGCGTGGTGCATGTGAATGGCGAGGCGGTCAAGAGCTGCACGATGCTGGCGATGGAGGCCGATGGGGCCGATGTTGCGACCATCGAGGGGCAGGCGGGCCCGGATGGATCTTTGAACACCATCCAGCAGGCGTTCCAGGACCACCATGGTCTGCAATGCGGCTTCTGCACACCGGGTATGGTGATGAGCGCGGCCGCGCTGTTGAAAGAGAACCCGAAGCCCTCTGAAGCGGAAATCCGTGACTATCTGGAAGGCAATATCTGCCGTTGCACCGGATATCACAACATTGTCAAGGCGATCATGGCCGCATCCGGTCAGGACGTTGGCGCCATCGCTGCCGAATAAGCGCGACGTTCGGATTTTCGCAAAATTCTTTCTCGGGAGGAGATCAACATGCCCAAAGACAGTGGCATCGGCGCCAGCTCAACGCGGCGCGAAGACGTCCGGTTCTTGACCGGTGCAGGAAATTACACGGACGACATCAATGTGAACGGTCAGGCCTATGCGCATTTCCTGCGCTCGGACGTGGCCCATGCAAAGATCAACGGGATCAACACGGATGCCGCGGCTGCCATGCCCGGCGTGGTCAAGATCCTGACTGGCGCCGATTTCGAAGGCGTGGGTGGTATCCCGTGCGGGTGGCAGGTGACCGACCGCAACGGTGACCCGATGCAGGAGCCGGCGCACCCTATTCTGGCGCAAGGCAAGGTACGCCATGTGGGCGATCCGATCGCAATGGTCATCGCGGAGAGCCTGGAGCAGGCCCGCGACGCGGCCGAGGCGATCGAGCTGGATCTGGAAGAGCTGCCTGCCGTCGTCAATATGGCAGCCGCGTTGGGCGGCGACGCTACGAAGGTGCATGACGATCTGGCGTCGAACCTCTGCTATGACTGGGTGCTCGGCGAGACCGACAATGACGTGGTGCAGAAGGCGTTCGACGATGCAGCCCATGTGACCACTCTGGAACTGGTGAACCAACGCCTTGTCGCAAACCCGATGGAGCCGCGCGTTGCCGTTGGCGACTACAACCGCGGGACTGACGAGCACACGCTGTACACCACGAGCCAGAACCCGCATGTGATCCGTCTTTTGATGTGCGCATTCGTTCTGGGTTTGCCGGAACACAAGGTGCGTGTGGTCGCTCCGGATGTGGGTGGTGGTTTCGGCACCAAGATCTTCCACTATGCGGAGGAGGCTGCCATTACTTTTGCCGCCAAGGCGATAAACCGTCCGGTCAAATGGACCGCGTCGCGGGCCGAGGCGTTCATGTCGGATGCTCAGGGCCGCGATCACGTGACCAAGATCGAACTGGCCATGGATGCCGACAACAACTTCACCGCGTTGCGCACCGATACGCTGGCGAATATGGGAGCGTATCTGTCCACGTTCTCGTCATCCGTACCGACCTGGCTGCACGGGACGTTGATGGCGGGCAACTACAAGACGCCCTGCATTCAGGTGAATGTGAAAGCTGTCTTTACCACCACGGTACCGGTTGACGCCTACCGCGGCGCTGGACGGCCCGAGGCGACCTATCAGCTGGAACGTCTGATCGACAAGGCCGCGCGGGAACGCGGGGTGGATCCGGTTGCACTGCGGCGGCAGAACTTTGTCACTCAGTTCCCTTATGACACCCCGGTTGCGCTGACCTATGACACCGGTGATAACAACGGAACCATGGACAAGCTGGAAGTGGCCGGTGATTTTGCAGGCTTTGCCGCGCGGCGCGCCGAAAGCGAGGCCAAGGGCAAGCTGCGTGGTCTGGGTGTGAACTGCTATATCGAGGCATGCGGTATCGCGCCTTCGAATATCGTGGGGATGCTTGGGGCCCGTGCGGGTCTGTACGACGCGGCAACTGTGCGGGTGAATGCCACCGGGACCATCAGTGTCATGGTAGGTGCGCACAGCCACGGGCAGGGGCATGAAACCACCTTCCCGCAGGTCGTGGCCGAAATGATCGGGATCGACGAAAGCATGATCGAGATCGTTCATGGCGATACCTCGAAAATCCCGTTTGGCATGGGCACCTATGGATCGCGGTCTCTGGCGGTTTGTGGGTCAGCCATGGTGCGGGCGACCGAGAAGATCATCAACAAGGCCAAGAAGATTGCAGCCCACCTGCTGGAGGCCTCGGACGCGGATATCGAGTTGAAGGATGGTCAGTTCAGCGTTGCAGGCACCGACAAATCGGTGGCCTGGGGCGATGTGACCCTGACAGCTTACGTGCCGCATAACTTCCCGCTGGAAGACATCGAACCGGGGCTGGAAGAGACCGCGTTCTATGACCCGGCCAACTTCACCTTCCCCGCGGGCGCTTATGCCTGTGAGGTCGAAGTGGATCCGGACACCGGGAAGGTGACCGTGGAACGTTTTGCTGCTGCGGACGATTTTGGGAACATCATCAATCCGATGGTTGTGGACGGCCAGGTCCATGGCGGGATCGGGCAGGGCATCGGTCAGGCGCTGTTGGAGAACTGCGTCTATGACGAGAACGGCCAGCTGCTGAGTGCGTCCTATATGGACTATGCGATGCCGCGTGCGGATGATGTGCCTTTCTATACGGTGGATCATTCGAGTCAGACACCTTGTACCCACAACCCGCTGGGCGTCAAAGGCTGCGGCGAAGCCGGGGCCATCGGCTCGCCGCCGGCAGTTGTAAACGCCGTGATCGACGCGCTGCAGTCAGGGGGGCACAAGGTCGATCATATCGACATGCCGGTGTCACCGTCGCGCGTCTGGTCGGCCATGCAAGGCTGAGTTGAGAAGGCAGGACCGGGGGCTGTCTGCCCCCGGACCCCCGAGGATATTTATTTGCCAGATGAAGAGGCGGGATCCGTCTTTTCGGAAAGGAAGAACGAAATGTACAATTTCGAGTTTGAGAAACCCTCGACCGTGGCGGATGCGGTGGCAGCGCTGGGGGGCGAGGATGCACAGGCGCTGGGTGGTGGTCAGACCTTGATCCCGACGCTAAAGCAGCGACTGGCGAGCCCGTCCAAGCTGGTGTCGTTGAGCGGCATTGACGAGATGAAAGGTGTGGCCCATCGCGGAGGCTCCGTCGTGGTTGGGGGGGCGACCACCCACGGTGTTGTCGCGGCAGAGGCTGGGGCGCAATACGGTGCTTTAGCGGACTTGGCGGGCAACATCGGTGATCCGGCAGTGCGCAATCGCGGAACGATTGGCGGGTCGCTGGCCAACAATGACCCGTCAGCTTGCTATCCGGCGGCGGCCTTGGCGTCTGGGGCGACGATCACCACCAACACGCGCGACATTGCGGCTGATGACTATTTCCAGGGCATGTTCGAAACGGCCTTGGAAGAAGGAGAAATCATCACTTCGGTCAGTTTCCCGGTGCCGGAGGCCGCAAATTATCAGAAGTTCGAACAACCCGCATCGCGTTTTGCGCTGGTTGGAGTTTTCGTCGCGAAATACGCCGATGGTGTGCGGGTGGCCGTAACCGGCGCATCCGAAGACGGTGTGTTCCGCTGGTCGGAGGCCGAAGCAGCCCTGAGCAGCAATTTTTCTGGTGATGCGCTGAACGGGCTTTCGGTTGATTCAAGCGGTATGATCGGTGACCTGCACGGGACCAAGGAATACCGGGCCCATCTGGTGGGCGTTTTGACCAAGCGGGCTGTGGCGGCCTGCGGCTGATCGCTGTCGGCGCCGTCCGGGGAAACCGGACGGCGCCTGTATCTTCAGCCGGGTTTGCGCGCCACCAGATCGATGAGCGCTGACATTCCGGAATGGCCGCGGCCTTCCTGAACTTCGCGTTCATAGGCGCTGCATTCCAGGATGTCCCATCCGGTGAAATCGCTGCGCAATTGATCTTCGGTATACATGTTTTCGGCAAAGGGCGGGCCACCGGTCCCGAACTCTAGCTGTTTTGGAGTGTAGCCATGCAGCAGAATCAGCCCGCCAGGTTTGGTGGCGCGTTTCATGCCGTCGAATTGGGTTCTACGGTCCGTGGGACCGACAAACTGTATGAAGACCCCGACAACCAGATCAAAGCTGTTTTCAGGCCAATCGTGCTGCAAGATGTCCACGTTCTGAAAATCGACCTGCACGCCCTTTGTTTGGGCCAGTGTCTTAGCCCGTTTGATGGCTGAGGGCGCGAACTCGTATGCGGTAACGTCCAGTCCCTGCTGGGCCATGTAAACCGAATTCCGGCCTTCCCCGTCCGCCACGGCCAAGGCCGACAAACCGGAGACCAGTAGGTCCTTGTGCTGGGTCAAGAAGATCGCAGGATCGGTGCCAAAGACGTAATCGTCGGCCGCGGAATACCGTTCTTCCCACATAGAAAGTCCTTTCTTTGGATGTCTGTTTTCGAAATGGAAACGCCTTCGGCGCAATCAAGCACCGAAGGCGTAAAATCTCGTTTCAAGAAGCACTTACTTCTGCGGAAGCGGCCCGATCATCATGACCATCTGACGGCCTTCCATCTTGGGCATGTTTTCGACTTTGCCGATTTCCTTGATGTCCTCGGCAACCCGCTCCAGCAGCTCACGTCCCAGGTTCTGGTGGGCCATTTCGCGACCCCGGAACCGCAAGGTCACCTTCACCTTGTCGCCGTTTTCCAGAAACTTGAACACGTTTCGCATCTTGACTTCGTAGTCATGCGTATCGGTGTTCGGCCGGAACTTGACCTCCTTGACCTCGATGATCTTCTGCTTCTTGCGCGCTTCGCTTTCGCGCTTCTGCTGTTCGTACTTGTATTTGCCATAGTCCATGATCTTGCACACGGGCGGGTTGGCATTGGGAGAAATCTCGACCAGGTCCAGACCGGCCTCGAACGCCATGTCAAGCGCTTGGGCGGGACGAACAACACCGACATTTTCGCCGTCGGCGCCGATCAGGCGGATTTCATTGGCACGAATTTTTTCGTTGGTGCGCGGGCCGGTGTCGCGTTGCGGCGGCGCGTTGTGAGGTCTGCGGGCTATGACTGCTTTCCTTCTGTCATTGCGAAAAAGTGCTCAGAAGCTACTGCTCCGAGCGAAGTGATTCAAGAGACATCGCGGGTATGACCGCGGGTTTTGCGCTTTTCAAGCGGTCTTTTGGCACGGTGGCCCGGAAAACCTGGCCGAAGGTGCGGCAAAAGCACTTCAGAACAGGAAATTTGCGGCGTGGTCCAGCTGGGCGACCGTCACGTTCACGACCTCGATCGTCGTACCATCGGCGCTGGTGTCGCCCGCGAAAGTCACCTCGGTATATCCGGTCTTCTGGATGAAGATCAGGTCGTTGGCTTCAAAGGTGGATCGGCGCAGGTCGATCCGATCTCGACCCAGTTCGAAATCGTGGATTCGGTCGGTGCCGTCGCCGTCGCGGAAAATGAACAGGTCTCGGCCCAGACCGCCGGTCAACCCATCCGTACCGGTTCCACCATCCAACAGATCCCGTCCGCGACCGCCGTTCAATGTATCATTGCCTGCATCGCCTTTGAGCGTATCGCGGTCCTTGCCACCAAACAGCTGGTCATTGCCGTCGCCGCCCAAAAGGCGATCATCTCCGGCCTGGCCAGCCAACCTATCGGCATCGCGCCCGCCCGACAAAAGATCATTGCCGTAGTCGCCCCGCAGTTTGTCCTGGCCATCGTCGCCGAACAGCTGGTCGTCTTGCCGATTGCCGATAAGGGTATCGTTGCCGGCTGCGCCCCGGAACGTGTTTGCAAAATTGCCACCCTGAAAGAGATTGGACTGGGCATTTCCGGTAATGGTCAGCTGCTCGATCCCGATCAGCTTGATGGTGAAATCTCGGGACCCGGCGGCCCAGGACCCTTCTCCCGACACTGTTTGGTAGGAAAAGGTTGCCCGTCCGGCGACCTGTGACAGGTCAAGTGTCGCGTGATCCGTTCCGCCGTAGGCCTGCCAGGAATAGAGTCCGTGGCTTTTCGGTGTCAGCGACAGGGTGTCATTGCCATTGCCGGTGCTCAGATCCAGCGTTTCTACATTGCGGATGGTCAACCCGTCAGCTTGAACGGTCGTACCGCCCGAGACAAAGTTCAGGTGCTTGTCGGTCTTGTTCCATATCCACATCCGCAGTGCGTCATGGCCTGCGCCTCCATCCAGAATGCCGTTGGCGGGGCCGACATTGGCCTCGTAGCCCAGGTACATCCTGTCGTTCCCTGTGCCTCCGAACAGTTGCGTGTTCCGGCCCGCACCGTTCATATCGTCATGGCCCGCGCCACCATACACCTGGTCACGCCCGCCCAAGGCTCCGGCGTCGAGCACATCATTCCCGGCTCCACCACGCAGGATATCCCGGCCTGATGTGCCGCCAAAGGAATCGTTCCCTGCACCGGCCCGGATGATGACGCCTTCGATGTTGTTCATGGTAAGGCTGAAACTGCCATCCGAGGTCTTGAGGTCACACGGCTCGAGCCAGGAACACTCGGACAGCGACACAGACGTGGACAGGGAGGAGAGATCAATGACCACCACGTCGGTCCCCAGCCCGCCAAAGGCCTTGTTGTGACCCGTGCCGGAAAAGACAAGCCGGTCGTCGCCCGAACCTCCGAACAGTTCGTCGTTCCCATCACCCGCGTGCAGAGAGTCGTTGCCGCTCCCTGCGAAAATATGATCGTTGCCGGCCTTGCCAAAGAGGGTGTCATTGCCGCCAAACCCGTTGATGGCATCCGCGTCCGGACTGCCGTGAATCACATTGTCGAAACTGGTGCCGTTGAATGTAGGCATTTCGAAACCCTGACAAATTGAAGCAAAGAAACTTGCTTCATTAGACAGGCAGTCCCCCCTTTGGCGCAAGCGATTTGGGGGGATGTGATTTCCCGGTACCAATCAAGGGAAGCCCACCGGGCAGAGTGCGGCATGGCCTTGGGATCTGGGGCAGGGCCCAAGGCACACTGGTCTCGTGGGGAAAAACTGTCTCAGAACAGGAAATTCGCGGAATTGTCCAGCTCGGCCACCGTGACGTTCAAAACCTGGATTGTAGTGCCGGCAGCACTGGTGTCGCCATCAAAGGTCACTTCGACATATCCGGTCTTCTGGGCGAAGATCAGATCATCTGCCTCAAAGGAGGAGCGGCGCAGGTCGATGCGATCCCGGCCCAGTTCGAAGTCCAGGATCCGGTCCGTGCCGTCGCTGTCGCGGAAGATGAACCAATCGCCGTCCAGCCCGCCGGTCAGGTCATCGTCACCGATACCGCCGACCAATCGGTCGCGCCCGGCACCTCCGATCAGTATGTCCTCCCCGGCTTCGCCGCGCAGCCAGTCGTTCTCTGTACCGCCGTCCAGTGTGTCATTGCCAGAAGCGCCCACGAGACGATCTGAATCCGCACCGCCCCGCAACGTATCGTCACCTGAACCGCCATTCAGATGGTCATTTCCAGCACCCCCATCGAGCTGATCCTTGCCTGCTTCGCCGTGTAGGCGGTCGTTTTCGGTGCCCCCATCCAGCTGGTCGTCACCGGTTCCGCCGTACAGGCGATCCTTGTCCGCGCCACCAAGCAATATGTCGTTGCCGTTCCCGGCAAACAATCCATCCATACCGGCACCGCCATCCAAAAGGTCATCACCGTCCGCGCCCGAGATCACGTCCCGACCATCCTCTCCGAACAGTTGGTCCCGAGCTCGTCCACCCGATATTGTGTCATTGCCTCCTCCGCCCCGGATCAGGTTTTCGAACTCGCCACCGCCCAAGTTGTTCTGTTGGTCGTTTCCGATCAGTGTCAGGCTCTCGATGTCGCGCAGCGAGATCGAGGTTTGTTCTCCACCGGCAGTCCAGTTGCCCAATCCGCTTGTGTACCCATAGTTGAACGCGGCTTGTCCCTTGGTCTGTGACAAATCAAGAGTTGCGTGGTCCGTTCCAGCTCCTGCGCTCCAACCTTGGGAACCGAACGTGGTGATTTTGAGCGACAACGTGTCATCACCGCTGCCGGTCCACAGGCCGAGGGATTCCATTCTATCGATGGTCAGGCCGTCAGGTAGAATGTTCTTGGCGCCAGTTTCAAAGGATATGTTCTGGTCTTTGTTACTTCCCAAAAACAATCTAAGCTGATCCTGACCGTTGCCCCCGTCGACAGTGCATTTGGCGGCCTTGTTGCCAGCTGTGTATCTGACTTCGAAGACATCGTCCCCTGTTCCACCAAACAGCCGATCGTTCCGGCTGTTGCCGATCAGGTAGTCATCACCGCGCCCGCCGTAGAAGATATCGTTTCCACCGAACCTTGAATCACCCAGTGAATCATCTCCGTCATTGCCATAAATCGTGTCTTTTCCGCGGGTTCCGTTCAGCCTGTCATCACCTGCACCGGAACGAATTATCAGTCGCTCATAGCCGTCGATGTAGGTGCTGGAGCTTTGATCTGAGGTTACAAAACCATAGTTGGTCAAGGCGCCCACATAGAAATTCCAAGTGGTCGTGACATGCACATTTGATCCCAGATGAGTTAGATCAATTTCGATCGTATCGGTCCCGTCGCCGCCATCCCCGTGGTTATCACCCGGGCCCGAAAATACCAGCCGATCGTTTCCTGCCTCACCGTTGACCACGTCATCCCCAGCGCCGGAATACAGGGTGTCATCGCCCAGTCCTCCGGTGATGTGATCGTTTCCGCCATTGCCGTAAACGATGTCATCGCCCCCTAGCGCGTGCATCGTGTCACCCTGTTCGGTGCCCAGCAGAATGTTTGGATTGTTGTTGCCGTTGATGACAGCCATGGGAAACGGGCCTTTCGAAAATGGATGGTTGAAATCCTTTTGAGAATTTCAAATCGAACTTGTTTTGAAAAGAAGAAAATTGTTCTGGATCAGAAGGTTAAATAATAACATAAGGCCGCGCACGTCAGGTGCGCGGCCTTTGAGCTGCAACAGGGTTGATCTGGCCCGAAAGGATCAGTCCAGAAACGCCTTTTCCACCACATATTGGGCGGGTTTTGAATTGGCGCCTTCTTCCAGACCGGCCGCTTCCAGCATGTCCTTGAGTTCCAGATTGAACGCCAGATTGCCGCAGATCATCGCGCGGTCGAATTCGGGGTTCAGCGGCTCGACACCGAGATCCTTGTAGGCTTCGCCCGAATTGATCAGGTCGGTGATGCGGCCCATCTTGGGGCTCTCTTCCCGGGTGGTGGTCGGGTAGTATTTGATCTTCTTCCAGAAGCCTTCGCCGATCACTTCGTTCAGCAGTTCGTCTTCCTTCAGCGCTTCGATCAGTTCCCGACCATAGGTCAGTTCGCCCACTGTACGGCAGGTGTGAGTGATGATGACCTCGTCGTAATCCTCGTAGGTCTGCGGTTCGCGCAGCAGCGAGGCAAAGGGAGCAAAGCCGGTGCCGGTGGCAAAGAACCAGATGCGCTTGCCCGGGATTAGCGCGTCATGCACCAGGGTGCCGACGGGCTTGGGACGCAGGATCACTTCGTCGCCGGGTTTGATGTGCTGCAGTTTCGAGGTCAGCGGGCCGTCTTCGACCTTGATCGAATAGAACTCCATTTCCTCGTCCCAGCTGGGCGATGCGATGGAATAGGCGCGCAGCAGCGGTTTCTGTTTGCCGGTTTTGGGGTCCGGATCGCCCATCAGACCGATCATCACGAATTCGCCCGAGCGGAACCGCAGCGACGCAGGGCGCGTGCAGCGGAAGCGGAACAGGCGGTCGGTGTAATGCTGCACCTCGGTCACGGTCTGTGCGTCGGGCAGGGCGGGTTTCGCTTTGACGGGTTGGACGTCGGTTGCGGCTTCGGTCACGGGCGTAATCTCGTTCATCGGTTGCACTGTCGGTCTGATAACCGACACCTCTGATTAATCTTTGATGTAGGTCAGGAAAAGGGGAGAATTGTGCAAGCCCGGCAACCTGATGACGCAAGGTTACCGGGCCTGCACGGGGGGAGTTCCTTTTCCCGCTGGGGTTCGTGGCGGGTTTTACTTGGCTGCTGCGCGGGCACGCACACGGGCTTGGTAATCATGGGCCTGCCAGTTGGCACGGGCGAGCCATTGGTCTTCGGGCTGGCGGGTGGCCAGATCGTCGCTGATCTCGACCTCGTCAAAGCCCGAGCGGCGCGCCATGGCGTATTGGTCGGCAATCACGTGGCCTTCGGCGCGCAGACGTCCGTCATAGCCCAGCAGGCGCAGTTGGCGGGCAATGGTGAAGCCGCGGCCATCGGCAAAGCTGGGGAAGTTGACGCGGATCATCTCGATCCCGTCCAGTGCCTTGGCAACCTCGATTGGATCGGCATCCGAGGCCAGGTTCAGCACGTTTTCGGCCTCGAAGCCGGTGGTCCAGGTTTCCGGGCCAAAGCCCGTATCGGTTACGAGTACAGTCATTGGTTTGCTCCTGTGCGCACGGGTTTGCCATTGACGAAATGGATACCGCATTCGGTCTTGTTCTGGTCGCGCCAGCGTCCGGCGCGGGGGTCTTCGCCGTCCTTTACCGGCGACGTGCAAGGTGCACAGCCGATCGAAGGATAGCCCTTGGCCACCAGCGGATGCCGGGGCAGGTTGTTTTCTTCCATATAGGCGCGCACGTCTTCGGGCGCCCAGTGGGCCAGCGGGTTAATCTTGATCCGGCCGGTATCGTCTTCGACCTCGAAGAATTCCAGAGCGGCACGGGTGCCGGCCTGAAACCGCTTGCGGCCGGTGATCCAGCCGTCGAACCCGTTCAGCGCATTCTGCAGCGGCACCGTTTTGCGCAGGGCGCAGCAGGCATCGGTGTCATTGAAGCGGAGCGCGCCATAGGGGTCTTTGGCTGCGATCTCCTGGTCCGAGGCGCGGATGACCTGCACGTTGCGCAGGCCCAGCCGTTCGCTGACCTCCTGCTGGTAGATCAGCGTTTCGGTGAACAGCATCTGGGTGTCCACGAACAGCACCGGGGTCATCTTGTCGATAACCGCGGCCATGTGCAGCAGCACCACGGATTCCGCTCCGAACGAGGACACAAGCGCGATATGCCCTGCATCCTCCAAAGCGCCCTGCATCACGGCAGTGGCCGAATGATGGCGGTACCGCGCATTCAGTTCGGCAACTTTTCGGGACACTTCGCCGGCATGTACCGGGTCGGCGGGACGCTTGGGATCGTCCGCCGACAAAGCTTGGTCGATGAGAACCATCTTCCTCAGGCTACCTTTTTCTGGGCTTCCGGGTACAGAGCAGCCTTGAACGGATCCATGCCAACCCGGCGGAACGTTTCGATAAACGTTTCTTCCGGGGTCTCGCGCTGATCCAGATAGGCGTAAACGATACGTTCCACCGCAGGCACGATCTGGTCATAGGCGAAACCCGGACCGGTGCGTGTGCCGATGGCCGCGCTGTCCGTGGCGTCGCCGCCGAGGGTGATCTGGTAGTTTTCGACACCGGCACGGTCCAGACCCAGGATGCCGATATGACCGACATGGTGGTGCCCGCAGGCGTTGATGCAGCCCGAGATCTTGATCTGCAGGTGGCCGATATCGTGCTCCAGTTTCAGTTCGTCGAACCGGGTCGCGATCTGTTGAGCCACAGGGATCGAACGCGCGGTGGCCAGGTTGCAGTAATCCATGCCGGGGCAGGCGATGATGTCGCTGATCAGGCCGATATTGGCGGTGGCCAGGCCGTGCTCTTTCAGCTTGGCGTGGATGACAGGCAGGTCGGATTTGTGCACGTGCGGCAGGATCACGTTCTGCTCGTGGCTGATGCGTAGTTCGTCATATCCGAACTCCTCGGCCAGATCCGCCATTACGCGCATCTGTTCGGCCGTGGCGTCGCCTGGCGTCTGGCCATGCGATTTGGTCGAGATGGTCACGATGGCGTGGTCCGTATCACGGTGCGCGCTCAGGTTGGTGTCGGCCCAGGCACGGAACACCGGATCGGCGTCGTAAGCCCAGCAATAGGCATCAGTCGAGCCCTTGCGGAACTCGGGCGCAGTGAAATGGGCGCTGATTTCTTCGAACAGTTCCTGATCCGCGCCGCCATAGGTGGGCAGAATGCGGGCAAAGCGTTCCTCAACCAGGTCGCGGATGGTCTCCAGACCAAGCTCGTGCACAGTGATCTTGATCCGCGCTTTGTATTTGTTGTCGCGGCGACCGATCTGGTTCCAGACCGACACGATGGATTCGATGTAAGCCAGCAGCTGTTCGCGTGGCAGGAAGTCGCGAATGACCTTGCCGATCATCGGGGTCCGGCCCAGGCCGCCGCCCACCAGGATCTGATAGCCGACTTCACCCGCCTCGTTGCGCACGATGCGTACGGCCAGGTCATGCGCCTTGGTCACGGCGCGGTCAGCCTCGCCACCGGAAACGGCGATTTTGAATTTGCGGCCCATGAACTGGTATTCCGGATGGTCGGTGGACCACTGGCGGATCAGTTCAGCCACAGGGCGGGGGTCTTCGATTTCATCCGCTGCGGCACCGGCAAAATGGTCGGCGGTGGTGTTGCGGATTGTGTTGCCCGAGGTCTGGATCGCGTGCAGTTGCACGTCGGCCAGCGCGTCCAGCATGTCCGGAATATCCGTCAGCTTCGGCCAGTTGTACTGAATGTTCTGACGGGTGGTGAAGTGGCCGTAACCCTTGTCCCATTTCTCGGCCAGCAGCGCCAGCTGACGCATCTGGTTGGAATTCAGAGTGCCATAAGGGATCGCAACCCGCAGCATATAGGCGTGCAGCTGCAGATAGAGGCCGTTCATCAGGCGCAGGGGCTTGAACTCGTCCTCGGTAAGCGAACCGTCGATGCGGCGTGCGACCTGGGCGCGGAATTGGGCGTTGCGTTCTGCCAGGAAGGCGCTGTCGAAGTCGTTGTACTTATACATTGGCTTGCGCCTCCTGCTTGCCGTGGAAGTAGTTCGAAGGGCCGGTGCGGCGGAACTCTTCGCGGAAATGGGTTGGTTCAGGGCCGTTGGGGCCCTCTTTTGCATCGGCCAGATAGGCGCCGACGATGCGGATGTTGTGCTTTTCCGCGTCCAGCAGACGCAACTGTGCATCGGCTTCGTCGGTCAGCAGTTCCGCTTGGGCCAGGTCGCGGCTCCAGGTGTCTTCGGCGGTGAAATAGATCACGTCGCCTTCCAGAAGATCGTTGGCGGTGATGACCTTGGGGGTGAATGCGCGGGCCATTATGCAAGCTCCATCTTGAGATCGGTCAGGGTCGCCCGGCTGGCACGCGGGGCAAGACCCAGAAAGGTGAGGGCAGGGCCGTCAAAAGCGGCCTCGGCCAAATCTGTGGGCAGGCGGTCGATCGTGGTCTCCAGCACCCGTTCGTCCGGGCGGGAGGCATTTTCGATCACGGTTACAGGCGTGGCACGGTCGGCGCCGTGCATGATCAGGCGACCTTGTACAAAGCGGGCGGATTTCTTGCCCATGTAGATCGCGGCAACTTCTCCGGGGCGGGCCAGGGTGGCCCAGTCGTGGTCGGCAAAGCCTCTCATGTCGTGACCGGTCAGGAACCGGACCGAGCTGTTGCGGCCGCGCTGGGTCAGGCTCTGCCCGATGCTGGCCACCGCGGCCGAAGCAGCGGTGATGCCGGGCACGATCTGAAAGCGGATCTCTGCGGCCTCAATGGCCGTCAGCTCTTCGTCCAGGCGCCCGAAGACGGTCGGATCACCGGATTTCAGGCGGACAACCTTGAGGCCATTTTGTGCATGAGCGACCAGACGGGCGCAGATGTCTTCCTGGCTGATCTGGGGGCCAAAGCCTTCCTTGCCGACATCTTCCAGAATGGCCTTGGGACCGGCCAGCGACAGGATCTCGACGCTGACCAGACGGTCATACAGGATCACGTCGGCCTCTTGCAGCGCGCGCAGTGCCTTGACCGTCAGCAAGTCCGCGTCACCGGGACCGCTTCCCACAAATGCCACCTGTCCGGGAACCAGACAGCACGAACCGACCCGATTGGGGGTGGTTGCGAGGACGGCTGTTCTGGTCGTAGTCATGGTTCAGTTCCGATTCAGGTGTTTGACTTGACCTGCAATATAGGAAATATTCCCTCCAAATCGCCATACGCCGATCCAAATAAGGATGATTGTTCCGACTTGCCGGGAGATCAGATGGGTTGGTCCTGAAAACTGGAGAAAACAGGAATGTCGGTACGGATCGACGCCACGGATCGGAAAATTCTGGCAGAGCTGCAACGGGATGCTGGTCAATCCCTGGACGAAATTGCCAAGCGGGTCGGTTCGTCCAAGACCCCGGTTTGGAACCGAATCCGCAAACTGCGCGAAGCAGGCGTGATTGGTCAGCAGACCGTTCTGCTGGACGCCGAGGCGCTGGGTTTCGAGGCTACTTTCTTTGTCCTTATCCGCACCTCTGAGCATGAGGCGGATTGGCAGGCCAAATTCCTCAAGGCCCTGCGTGATCGCCCCGAAGTTCAAGAGGCGCACCGGCTGGCCGGGGACATCGATTACATTCTGAAAGTCCGCGTTCAAAACGCACGCGCCTATGACAAGTTCTATCAGGCGTTGATTTCCGAAGTACGGGTGCACAATGTGACGGCTCTGCTGTCGATGGAAGAAATCAAATCGACCACCATGCTGCCGCTGGGGGCGTGACCGAGATCGTTGTCCTCCAAACTCTTCGACCGTTGCGATAACTGGGGGATCTTCCCCCAGACCCCTTGCGATGTTTTCGGCCAGATGAAGCTGGGGATCTGTCCTCATCTATTCACTTTGCCAGAAAAACTCCGGGGTGAATGGGCCAACGGCCCAGAGGGGCAGCGCCGCTGAACTCGAAACGGCGCAAAACCACATCACATTGGCCTGATTTCGAAAGACGATTACGGCCGCTACTCCCATTTCTGTCTTGAATGGAAACAATCGGACTGCCGGTCAAGCACCTGAAACAAAGTGTTTTTCCGCGGTCCGACCTCTCACAACCGAAACATCGCAACCGTAGCTTTGGGGGTGATCTCCCAAAAGGGTGGTTTAACGCATGGAGGAGGCAAGACGATGGACAGGATGATGGAAATGGAGGCCTTTGCCAATGTGGTTGACCACGGTGGGTTCACGGATGCGGCGAGGAAAATGGGAATCTCCAAATCCGCTGTCTCAAAACATGTGGCCAATCTGGAAGTGCGCCTGGGTGCGCGGCTTCTGAACCGCACGACGCGCCGGGTCAGCCCGACCGAGATCGGTTTGGTCTACTACGATCGGGCCCGACAGGTTCTGAATGACGCGGGCGAGGCGGACGCGCTTGTTTCGTCCATGCAGCGTGAGCCTGCGGGGCTCTTGCGGGTCAGCGTCGCGACCGATTTCGGTGTAAAACACTTGACCCCGATCCTCGGCGAATTCATGGAGGATTTTCCGAATATCAAGCTGGACGTGGTTCTGAACAACCGTTTTGTCGAGCTGATTTCCGAAGGTTTCGACATGGCGGTTCGGATCGGTGACATGCAGGACAGCACCTTGCGGACCCGGAAACTGGCCGAGACGGAACGCCGGATCGTTGCAAGCCCAGCCTATCTTCAGCGCATGGGAGTACCCGAGACGCTGGACGCACTGACTGACCACATGCTTCTGCATTTTACCAGCAAGTCGGTTGGGAATGTCTGGAAGTTTCCGACGGCTTCAGGGGAATGCAAGCTGATCAGGTCCGAGACCCGTCTGGCCGTCAATGATGGCCAATCGTTGCTGAATGCTGCGATCTCGGGTGTCGGATTGGCCTATCTGCCGGCCTACCTGTATGCCGATGCGATGCGAGAAGGGTTGATCGTCGATGCGATGCCGGGGTTGCCACAGATGCGGCAGGGCATTCACGCGGTCTATCCTCCGGGACGTTTCCTGCAGCCCAAGGTGCGGGCTTTTGTGGATTTTCTGGCGCACCAGCTTTCGGACAAGGGGCCTCGCGAGTGGTAATTCGCATAACCTAGTGCAGGGAGCTGGCCTTGAAACGGCTCGGGTTCTCTCCGGTCCAACGCTTGAAGGCCGTCGAAAAGGCGGCCTGATCCGCATAGTCCAGAAAGAATGCCACCTGCGAAATGCTGAAGCCCCCCTTCAGATATGTCTTCGCCAGATCGCAACGCAGATCATCCACAATCTCCCGGTAACTTTGCCCTTCGCCCTTCAGGCGTCGGGCAAAAGTCCGTCGGCTCATGCCTAGATTTGCAGCAACTTCGTCCGCAGACAGGACCCGCCCGGGCAGATTGTTTGCCAGTGTCCCCTCGATCCGGGCCCGCAAGGTCGGTTCATCTGTTATCAGATCTTTCATCAGCCGTTCCGCATACTGAATCAAATGCTCCTTGAGGCTGGGATCGTAGGTCGGGATCGGTAGTTCCAGGGCTGACAGCGGCAGGATCATCTCCATACGTTCTGCACCGAAGATCACCGGAAAGTTGCCGACACGTTGCATCTGACGCTGGACGGATTTCACCTGATGGACAAAGCGCAGCTCGACCGGCAGGAAGGGCGTATCAGTCAGCGTGCGCATGCGCGACAGCGCAGCAAAAAGGATATATTCGTTGTATCTGTGGAACTTGGCCAGCGTCGGGTCGAGCCATTCGACCTCGAATGACGCCGTGTTGCCTGACACTCGCAGCGAGTAGCGCAATGTGGAATCCACGGTTGCAAAATACTTTGCCGAGTTTTCGATCGCGCTCTGCAGGTTGCGGGAATACTTGCTGATATAGGCTGTCAGGGTGGTGCTGTCTCGAAAGGTCAATCCCGCTCGCGCAGCAAAGGTGTTGTCCGCCATCGCGTCACAGCATTCACGCAGAAACGTCGCCCGCTGAACCGGGGTCGGCATCGGGCCGTCCGGGGTAAGATACGCGCGGGTCAGGTGCGATCGTTCCAGTACCCGGTCCAGAATCTGCGGGTCATCGGACTCCTGTTCCAGGAGTTCGATCATCTGCTTCATCCGCCCCGCAAAATATCCCATGACGTCCTTGGCCCAAAATAGGTAGGTGTTCAGATAACTTGAGTTCACCGGACCATCTGACTGCGTTCGGGCGTTACAAAGGTAGCCTTTGCAGGTCAGGTGAATTCGTGAATTTGCTTAGTCTGAACACGCTGTAATCAACCAGTTATGGCAGTTAACGACATTCTCATACGCATAGGCAACAGGCTTGGAGTCATCTTGGACCTGTCAGCCGGTGGAGACGATCAGTCGTTCAAGGCCATGAAAATGATAGCTATTGCTGTAGGACGGCGTTTCAACAAGACGCAGAGACGGGCATCTCTCGAACAGTGTCGCTAGCGCAATCTGCATCTCCATCCGGGCCAAAGGCGCGCCGACACAGAAGTGGACGCCGCCGCCAAAGGCGCTGTTTGTCTTGGCGCGGCGAGCGGGATTGAAACAGTCGGGATCCTCGCAGACCGCCGGGTCGCGGTTGGCCGCCGCCAAAAGCAGGGCCACTTGGTCTCCGCGCTGCAACGTATGCCCGAAAATCTCAACCTCTTCATAGGCGTAGCGGGTGAACATATGTAGAGGCGGGTCGAAACGCAGGATTTCCTCGACCGTGTTCTCGATCCGGTCAGCAACGGTCCAGTCCGGGGCGGCGCCGAATTCGAGCAGGGATTTAACACCGTTTCCCAGTGTATGCACCGTTGCCTCGTGCCCGGCATTGAGCAGGAGAATGCAGGTCGATATCAGTTCCTCTGTGGAAAGCGTATCGCCCTCTTCTTCGGCTGCGATCAGCGCTGTGATCAGGTCGTCGCGCGGGTCGTTGCGGCGGTGATCAATATAGGACCGCAGGAAGTCGGAGAACTCGAGGGCTGCCTTTGCAGCTTCGACTTCGACGTCGTGGGTACGACCGGCCTGGTACATCGACACCATCTTGTGCGCCCAGTTCTTCAATTGCTCTGACATGTCTTCGGGCACGCCGAGCAAGCGGCAAATCGTGACAATTGGCACCTGTGTGCAATAGGCGGGTAGCAGGTCGAACGGGGTGTTCGGAAACGCATCGATCAAATCGTGGCACAGCTTTCTGATAGCGGGTTCTAGGGCCGTGATTTGATTTGTTGTGAAGGCGCGCAGAACCAGTTTGCGCAGCCGAGTATGGCGCGGCGGCTCGGCCTCGAGCATGGAATGGTCTTCAACGGCATAGAAGGGTGCCAGATGATCGGGGGGGGCAATGGTATCTTCAGTTGGAATCTCGCGCCCCAGCCGCCGATCCCGCAGAAGCATATGCACGGCTGAGTGTTTGAATGCAGCAACCATGTTGTAATCCGCCCAGAACTGCAAAGCTCCCTGTGCCCGCGCTTGTGCGTAGAACACATAAGGGTTCTGCACGAAGTCGGGATCCAGCGGTGATTGATGGACGGTTTTCATATTTACAAGAATTGCTTAGGCGGGCTGGTCAAGGCAAGGGCCGCTTTGTACGGTTGGCCGATGACAGACGCGGAAACACAAGTGCGATGGCAAAGGCGGTGGATTGTCCTTGGCTTTTTACTGACTACCTTCGGGCTGAGCGTGGGGGTGTGGTCCTATGGTTATCGCCAGACGCTGGACCAGTTGGCGTTGCGGGCCGAGGCAGATCTGGCACTGGCCAGTGACCGGCTGAGCACGCAGTTGCAGGTCTATCAGGAACTCGCAGTTCTGATTGCAGAGCACCCGGTACTGCGGGATCTGAGCCGCGCAGACCAACGCGAGGCCGCACGGGATCTGTTGCTGGATGTCGCCGACAAGACCGGCGCGTTGGACGTGGTTTTTGCCGATGCATCGGGCCGGGTATTGGCGGCGGCTCAAGGGGTGATCGGCGCGGATCTCGCCGGTGCGTCTTATTTCCGCCGCGCCATGCACGGCGCATTGGGAACGGCGCACGGAGTGCTCGAAGGTCTGGACCGGCGAGCGTATTACTATGCGGCGCCGGCCTTTGCTCCCGATGGAACGGTGCGTGGTGCGCTGGTCGTTGTCGCGGATCTGGAGGATATCGAACAGACTTGGCGCGGGTCGCTGCCTGCGGTGTTCTTTACCGATGCCGACGGAGTCGTGTTCATTTCGAACCGGGCCGAGCTGTTGTTCTGGCGGCGCGCCGAGGGTCAGCCGGGGTTGATGCCGGTTGATGGGCCCAGTCTTCCATTTGCTGCGCGTCAGGTTGGGGCGCATGAGATCTGGCAGCTGGATTGGGGGCCTTATGTGCCGCGTCGGGGGCTGCACATGTCCATTGACTTGCCAGTGATTGGCATGACCGGCGAAATCATAATGACAGTCAGCCCGGCCCTCCGCATTGCCGGGCTGCAGGCGGCGACATTGGCGGCGATCATTCTGGCCTTCGGGGCGATGCTGTTTCTGACCACAGAACGGCGCCGCGCGCTGGCCCAGGCCAATACGGTTCTGGAAAGCAGGGTGGCGGCACGAACCCGCGCTCTTTCGGCCACCAATGCGCAGTTACGCCGCGAAGTGGCAGAGCGGGAAGAGGCCGAAGCGGCGCTGAAACGCGCCCAGGCCGAGCTGGTTCAAGCGGGCAAGCTGAGTGCATTGGGGCAGATGTCCGCCGGGATCAGTCATGAATTGAACCAACCGCTGATGGCGATCCGCCAGTTTGCCGATAATGGCACCGCGTTCTTGGCGCGGGGCAAATCCGACAGGGCCGGGGAAAACCTGGGACGGATCTCCGAGATGGCCGCCCGAATGGCGCGGATCATCAAGAACCTGCGCGCATTTGCCCGGAATGAAAGCGAACCGATGGGTAAGGTGGATCTGGTGCAAGTGATTGCCACGGCTGTGGAGCTGACCGGCTCCCGGTTGCGCAACGAACAGGTGGTTCTTGACTGGCAACCGCCAGATCACGCGGTCTTTGCCTGGGGTGGCGACGTGCGGCTGGTGCAGGTTTTTGTGAACTTGATCAACAATGCCGTCGACGCCATGGCCGGGCAGGCAGAGCGTCAGATCTCGATCCGGTTGAACACCGATCCCGATCTGGTGGTGACCGTGTCCGACACCGGCCCCGGCATCGCCGACCCCGAAAAGATCTTCGAGCCGTTTTATTCAACCAAGACCGTTGGCAGCTCGGAGGAGGGCATGGGGCTGGGTCTTTCCATTTCCTATGGTCTGGTGCAGAGCTTTGGCGGCAACATCCGTGGCGCAAACCGAACCGAAGGAGGCGCGGTTTTTGCCGTTGAACTGGAACGCTGGACAGAGGAGCGCGCCGCATGATCCGTAAGGTGCTGCTGGTGGACGATGACACCGCCGTGCGCGACGCGCTGGCACAGACGCTTGAACTGGGCGATCTGCAGGCACTGACCTTTGGATCGTTCGTGGCCGCCAAGGATCTGATCTGTGCCGAGTTCGACGGCGTTATCCTGTCGGATATCCGGATGCCGGGGCGGGACGGGTTTCACCTGCTGGATTATGCACGCCAGCAGGATGCAGAGCTTCCGGTGATCCTGTTGACGGGCGAAGGAGACATTCCCATGGCGGTGCGTGCCATGGGGCAGGGCGCCTTTGATTTCCTTGAAAAACCCTGCGCAGGGGAGGATTTGCTGCGGGTTCTGGATCGCGCGCTGACAACTCGCGCGCTTGTGCTGGAAAACCGGCGTTTGAAACAGCAGTTGGAGAGCGGCGATCCGGCGGCGCGGTTGCTGTTCGGCTTGTCGCCTCAGGCAGAAGCTCTGCGCGCTCGTGTACGATCGGTTGCGCCAACCGGGGCAGAGGTTCTTGTGACTGGGCCACCCGGCAGCGGTATTTCCAAGGTGGCCGAGGTGGTACATCTGATGTCGCCCGCAGGTCAGGGGGCGTTTCTGAAACGCCCGGCCTCGGCCATGACACCGGAGGACATAGCGCGGCTCGACGAAGACGCTGCGGGTGGGTCAGTTTTTCTGGACGATGTCTCCGCTTTGCCAACCCCTGCCCAATACGCTTTGCTGGATCTGTTGGAAGTCGGTTCGGGACCACGCGTGATTGCCGGCACGACTGCGGATCTGGGTGTCTTGGCAGACAATGGGCGGTTCAATGCTGATCTGTTCTACAGGCTCGATGTGATGCGGGTGCGCATCCCGTCGCTGGCGGAACGGCGGGAGGATATCCCGGTGATCTTCCGCCATTATGTTGCGCAGGCTGCGGAACAGGCGGGGATCGACCCGCCAGATGTTTCACCGGAACATTTGGCTGCGCTGATGGCGCAGGATTGGCCGGGCAATGCGCGGTCGCTGATGTCAGCGGCGATGCGCTTTGTTCTGGGCATGCCCGAGGATGTGGGACAGGCCGCCGAATTGGGATTGGCTGAACAGATGGCGCAGGTTGAACGGTCGTTGCTGATTGCGGCTTTGGGGCGTCAGAATGGCCGTGCAGCTGCGGCGGCACAAGCGCTGAAACTGCCGCGCAAGACGTTCTACGATAAACTGGCCCGCTATGGAATCCGGCCCGAGGACTATCGGCGCTGAGATTTGCAGACCCCGGACCTTGGCTTGGGTGATCGTGGGGGGCTTTGGTTCGGCTTCTTCTCCACCACCTTTGACGTTGCGTCGCAGTATTGAAGCTTGTGCACTCCATTCACGCCATTAAGGTGCCGTTCTGAACCACCATGATATTGAATGCATTCCCGCATTTTCCATTCTCTAAAAGGTATTTAACATGAATTCTTCATTTCTGAATGTTGGCGTTTGCGCCCTGTCTGCTTGCACAGTTTTTGCTGCACCGGCGGCGGCCCAATCCTTTACCGGGAGCGAGACACACTATGCTTCGGTGCGCGGGTGGGATGTTCTTGTGATCCACGATCAGAGCGGTGTTTTCACCTACTGTGGCGCGACTAAAAATGAGTCAGGCAACAAGGTGCTGATCGCATTGGGGGCAGACGGGCTGTGGGGGCTGGCGGTGCCAACCTACCAAACCGGCACATTTGGCGGTGGTGTTCTGGACATCGACAAGGTCAGCATCGACAGCCAGTTCGGGTTCGTCGGTGGATTTGCCACGCGGGATCTGAGCTTGGACGAGCTGCACCGGATCAAGGCAGGCAACCAGATGGGTGTCATGATCAACGGCGACGGGCCTGAACGGTGGTGGTCGCTGTCGGGATCATCTGCCGCGATCACCAAGGTTGAGGAATGTGTGATCCGTCGCGGCAGCGCCCCGACCGCGACCGCGACATCGCAACCGACCGTGTCCCCGACCAGCGGTTTCCTGTCGCCGGTGATCCCGGTGGGCGAAATGCGGATCGGCAATTGCGACATGGTCTTTACCGGTCCCTACCGCTGCACATTTGAAAGCTTGCCTGCGAAACAGGGCTATCGCAGCAGTACGCGCATCGTTGATACCTTCAACCAAGCGCCGACGTTGGATCTGGATGCGGTGTCCGACAGCGAAGCAGATGTGTGGGCGCTGCTGGACGGTCAGTGGCAGTTCATGGGACGGTGGGCTTCTGACCAGACAGCGGGCGATTGTCTGGTGCCGACAAGCAATCAAGTGCCCGAGGCCCGCAACAACCTGGGTCAGGACGCCTGGCAAATCTGCGTGAACTAAGATCGCCGCCTGACCGGTTTCCAAATCGGTTCAGGGGCCTGGGGCCGGTCGATTCTGACCGGTCCGACTTTGTGCGAAAATCCGCACAACCCGGTTTCACCTCTGTGCGGATTTTCGCACAACTTGATCGGTGGGGGTGGTGATCCTGTTATCAGGTTGGAATTAAAGTGATCAAAATCAATGCAATGCGGGAAATTCCTGGCAAATTGCGATCAATGTTTGAGCAGGTCTCACTCTTCCGTGATCCTTGTCCTTGGAGTGTATGTCCGGCAGGGGCCGGGCAAATTCAAACTGGGAGGAAAGACATGAAATTCCTGACTGCTGCCGCCACTGCGATGGCGCTGACCGTGACCGCAGGAGCCGCACAAGCGGCCTGTGAAGATGGCGAAATCGTCGTCAAGTTCGCGCATGTGACCAACACCGACAAGCACCCCAAGGGGATTGCCGCGTCGCTGCTGGAACAGCGTGTCAACGAAGAGATGAACGGCACGATGTGCATGGAGGTCTATCCGAACTCCACGCTCTACAACGACAACAAGGTGCTGGAAGCGATGCTGCAGGGCGACGTTCAGCTGGCTGCCCCGTCTCTTTCCAAGTTCGAGAAATTCACCAAACAGTTCCGCCTGTTTGACCTGCCGTTCATGTTCAAGAACATCGAAGCCGTGGATGCGTTCCAGGGGTCCGAAGCTGGTCAGGCGATGCTGGACAGCATGCAGCGCCGCGGCCTGCAGGGTCTGGCCTTCTGGCACAATGGCATGAAGCAGATGTCGGCCAACAAGCCGCTGGTTGATCCGTCGGATGCCAACGGTCTGAAGTTCCGCGTGCAGTCTTCGGACGTGCTGGTCGCCCAGATGGAAGCCATCGGTGGCAGCCCGCAGAAAATGGCCTTCTCGGAAGTTTACGGCGCGCTGCAGCAGGGCGTTGTGGACGGGCAGGAAAACACCTGGTCGAACATCTACGGCAAGAAGTTCTTCGAAGTTCAGGACGGCATCACCGAGACCAACCACGGCATCATCGACTATCTGGTCGTGACCTCGGTCGATTGGCTGGACAGCCTGGATCCGGCGGTTCGTGATCAGTTCATGACCATCCTGAGCGAAGTCACTGCAACCCGCAACAGCGAAGCCTTTGCCGTGAACGAAGCAGCCAAACAGTCCATCGTGGACGCAGGCGGCACCATCCGTCAGCTGACACCGGAACAGCGTCAGGCCTGGGTTGATACCATGAAGCCCGTCTGGGACCAGTTCGCAGGCGACGTGGGCCAGGACATGATCGACGCCGCACAGTCGATCAACGCGGGGCTCTGAGCCCAAATTTCGCAGGAGAGCGCCTCTGACGCGCTCCCTGCATTTCGGCGCCCTGACCGCAACCGATAACGGATTGCGCAATCAGGCAGGGCGCCTCCTTATCCAAGATTTTCACGACAAGCGGGGACAGTGTTATGTCGGGGGCAAGAACCGGCCCGACCGGGTTCATCAATCATTTGGAAGAGACGATCATCGCCGGGCTTCTGGGCCTGATGACCGTGATAACCTTCGCCAACGTGGTGGCGCGGTTCGTTTTCAACTCCAACATTCTCTGGGCCTTGGAACTGACCGTGTTCCTGTTCGCCTGGCTGGTGCTTCTGGGAGCCTCATACGCGGTCAAAACCCATGCCCACCTGGGTGTGGATGCGATCCTGAACATGCTGCCCCCGGGGCCGCGCAAAGTGCTGGCGCTGATCGCAGTTGCATGCTGCCTGGTCTTTTCCCTGCTGCTGCTGAAAGGCGCATGGGATTACTGGGCGGTCTTTGCCGAGCTACCGCCGACTTCGGGCCGTTGGTTCCCGACCGGTTTTGCGGACAAGTTCCGTGGCCAGGGTTGGTACGAGGTACAGGACGTGCCCATGGTGGGATTCCTGCGGTTCCTCGAGGATTGGATCAACTTTGGCGAAAGCTATGAAAAGCTGCCCAAGGTTGTGCCTTATCTGGTGTTACCGGTGTCGATGCTGCTGTTGGTGATCCGCTTTGCTCAGGTCGCGGTCCAGATTGTACGCGGTGAGGCCGACCGTCTGGTCGCAAGTCACGAAGTCGAGGACGAGCTGGAAGCCGCCCGCGCAAAAGCAGGAGAAAATGACTGATGGATGTCGTTCTTCTATTCTCGATGGTCATTGGCCTCTTGCTGATCGGTGTACCGATTGCTGTATCGCTGGGGCTGAGCTCGACCATCTTCCTGCTGATCTATTCCGACAGCTCGCTGGCCTCGGTCGCGGGGACCCTGTTCGAAGCGTTTGAAGGTCACTTTACCCTTCTGGCGATCCCGTTCTTCATTCTGGCGTCCAGCTTCATGACCACGGGCGGCGTGGCGCGGCGGATCATCCGCTTTTCCATCGCCTGTGTGGGGCACCTGCCGGGTGGTCTGGCGATTGCAGGCGTCTTTGCCTGTATGCTGTTTGCCGCGTTGTCGGGGTCGTCGCCTGCCACCGTGGTCGCTATCGGGTCGATCGTGATCGCAGGGATGCGTCAGGTGGGGTATTCCAAGGAATTCGCCGCTGGTGTGATCTGTAACGCAGGTACCCTTGGCATTTTGATCCCGCCGTCCATCGTGATGGTAGTCTATGCCGCCGCTGTTGAAGTGTCCGTGGGCCGGATGTTCCTGGCTGGTGTCATTCCCGGCCTGATGGCGGGTCTGATGCTGATGGTGACCATCTATATCATGGCCAAGGTCAAGAACCTGCCGAAAGGCGACTGGCTGGGCTGGGGAGAGATCTTTGCCTCTGCCCGTGAAGCCGGCTGGGGTCTGTTCCTGATCGTCATCATTCTGGGGGGCATTTATGGCGGGATCTTTACCCCGACCGAGGCCGCAGCCGTGGCAGCTGTCTATGCCTTCCTGATCGCATGCTTTGTCTACAAGGACATGGGGCCGTTGTCGAACGGGGAAGGGGAGGCGAAGATCCCGCTGATCAAGAAGCCCTATGCGCTGGTCACCGCGTTTTTCCACCCCGACACCAAACACACGCTGTTCGAGGCGGGCAAGCTGACTGTCACGCTGCTCTTCGTGATCGCCAACGCGCTGATCCTGAAACACGTGCTGACCGACGAACAGGTGCCGCAGCACATCGCCAATGCGATGCTGTCGGCGGGATTTGGTCCGGTGATGTTCCTGATCGTGGTGAACGTGATCTTGCTGATCGGCGGTCAGTTCATGGAGCCTTCGGGGCTGTTGGTGATCGTCGCACCTCTGGTGTTCCCGATTGCCATCGAACTGGGCATCGACCCGATCCATCTGGGCATCATCATGGTGGTGAACATGGAAATCGGAATGATCACGCCGCCCGTGGGTCTGAACCTGTTCGTGACTTCGGGCGTGGCGGGGATGCCGATGATGGGCGTGGTACGGGCAGCCTTGCCGTTCCTGGCCGTGCTCTTCGTCTTCCTGATCATGATCACCTATATCCCATGGCTTTCGACGGTTCTGCCAAATGCGGTCATGGGGCCCGAGATCATAACCAAATAGGCCCGCCTGGTTTGAAAAAGAAAAGCGCCCGGTTCCGACCGGGCGCTTTTTCTTGTTTTGGCGGAGGAGAAAACCCGCAAGTTTTCTCGTCTGTCGTGACTTTTTTCTCTGTCGCGCCAGAGATCAGGCAGCCTCCAAGGCCGAAATGATAGGGGAGAAATCCGCTGCCTTCAGGCTGGCTCCGCCAACCAGCGCGCCGTCGACATTCGACACGCCAAAGATCTCGGCCGCGTTGCCGGGTTTGACCGAGCCGCCGTAAAGGATACGGACAGAACGCCCGACCCCTGCGCCAAAGCGCTTCTCGAGCCGCGCGCGGATGAAGTCATGCACCTCGCCGATCTGTTCGAGTGTGGGCACTTTGCCGGTGCCAATGGCCCAGATTGGTTCGTAGGCCACAACAAGGTTTTCACCGGTCACGATGTCCGGGATCGACCCGGCCAGCTGCCCGCCGATAATGTCCAGTGTATTGGCCGCTTCGCGCTCGGCCAGGCTTTCACCGACACAGATAACTGCTGTCAGGCTGGCCTCGATGGCGGTGCGGGCCTTGCTGCGAACCAGTTCGTCGCTTTCGCCGTGATCCTCGCGGCGTTCGGAATGTCCCAGGATCACCGCCGTGGCGCCCGCGTCACGCAGCATTTCGGCGCTGATGTCACCAGTATGGGCACCCGATTGCCCGGTGTGGCAGTCCTGACCGCCAACATTGATGGTGCTATTGGAAACGGAGTCGGCAGCACGCGACAGCAATGTGGCCGGAGGACAGATCAGAACGTCCACTGCAGGGTCACCATGCGCTTGTGCCAGTTCCTCAAGTTCGCCAAGCCCTGCACCAAGCCCGTTCATCTTCCAGTTCCCTGCCGCCAGTTTGCGCCGCATGTTGTTCCCTCATGTCTGATATCGGTTTTTCGTACCGCTCACCGTGCCAAGAAACAATGCTTGCGGACGTGAAAAATGCCGCATCCCATGGCTGCGGCATAACATTTGGATCGAACGTCGGGCAGGGTGGCTCAGACGCTTGGCACGTCCTTGAAGCTGATCGATTCCCCACAGCCGCATGCGTCAGCCACGTTGGGGTTGTTGAACTTGAAACCAGCTTCCAGCAACGAGACCTCATAGTCGATCTCGGTCCCGAACAAGAACATTTGTGCCATCGGCGCAATCATGACACGGGCACCGTCCTGTTCGACAACTTCGTCATTTGGGTCAGGAACATCCACGTATTCCATGGTGTATTCCATGCCCGCGCAGCCGCCTTTCTTGACGCCAATGCGCAATCCGGCATGGCCATCCTTCGCCATCAGCTTGCTGATCTGCGCGGCGGCTTTCGGAGTCATTGTAACGGCTTGCTTGCCGGGAATGCCAAACATCGGTTTCTCCTGTTCAGCCCCAAGATAGGAGTGAAGGTCGCCTGTCTCAAGGCCTGCCCTGAAAGGTGTGTATCGGATACGCCTTTTTTGTGGCAAGCCCGGACAAGCGGGCGTTCGATCAGGTTTAGCCCTACATGAATCCCAGTTCCAGACGGGCTTCGTCGGACATCATTTCCATGCCCCAGGGTGGGTCCCACGTCATGTCCACATTGACCGATTTCACACCCGGTACGGCCTCGACCGCTTCTGCCACCCAGCCGGGCATTTCGCCCGCGACCGGGCAACCCGGCGCGGTCAGGGTCATGATCACACTCACATCACTTTCGTCATTGATTGCAATCGTGTAGATCAGTCCCAGCTCGAAGATATTGACCGGAATTTCCGGATCATAAACGGTCCGGCAGGCCTCGACCACCGGTTCGTACAAAGCGTGGCTCACGGTTGAAGGCGCGATCAGTGGCGCACCTTCAAGAGGTTCAGGAGCAGTTGTCATGCGGGCCTCGGTTTAACGTTACTTGAGCTTTTATATAGGGAAAGGCCATAGGGGCGTCCAGTGGCTGCGCTCAAGCTCAGTCGTTTATGTCGTGATCGAAGGTCTTGACGGAGCCCGTCTGCATTTTGAAAATCCGGCGAAACACGAGCCAGGCGATCAGGGACATAACCGCAAAGATAAGAAGCAGGACGGGCAGGGTGATCTTGAGACCCGGCACCAACAACAGGCCAGCGACACCGACGGCTCCAGCAGCAAAGCCAAGGAACACATAGCCCGGTATCAGCATTTCGAGAATGCCTAGAACAAGCGCAGCACTGCCCCAGATCCACCAGAGCGCCCAGATCGGGGTGATCATCACTTGGCTCCTTTCAGCATCTTGAAGGCGTCACCAAAGGCTTCAAGCGCGTTGGCGGGGACCAGGATGGTCTGTTTGCCATCCCCAGCGCCCAGCGTGTTCAGTGCTTCGACCTGTTTCAGGGCAACCTGGTACTGGGCGGCCTCCAGCCCATTTTCCTGGATCGCCTTGGCAACAACCTGCGTGGCATAGGCTTCGGCATCCGCCTGAATACGGCGCGCCTTTGCGGTCTGTTCCGCTGCATACAGTTCGGCATCCGCGGCCAATTCCACCGCGCGCCTCTGGCCTTCGGCCTCGGTCACCTGGGCGCGGCGCGCACGTTCGGCATTCAGCTGTTGCAACATCGCATCGCGGGTGGCCTGATCCAGATTCACGTCCAGAATCTCGGCCCGGGTCACCTGAATACCCCAGTCATCAACGGCCGTTTCGACGCTTTCCTGAATGCGCTCGATCAGCTGAGCACGGTTGGACTGCACTTCATCCAGATCCATCTTGCCGATCTCGGCCCGGACGATCCCTGCAACTGTCGTGGCAATGGCGCCGTCCACGTCACGGATCCGGTAGACAGTCTTTTCCGGCTCCAAAATGCGATAAAACACCGAGGTATCGATCTGCACGAGAACGTTGTCCTTGGTAATCGCGTCCTGAGTGGCGTTGGGCAACTGCCGTTCCAGAATCGAGATCTTGTGCGCGGCCTTGTCGAGCAGTGGCACAATGAAGTTGATGCCCGGCCCCAGAACCGAATGCAGGCGGCCAAAGCGTTCGATCACGAATTTCTGCGACTGCGGAACGATCTTGACGCCGCCAAGGATCAGCACGATCACAAAGATCGCACCCAAAATGTATATCAGATTTTGCGAAATCAGAGCGATGATCTGCTCTTCGGTCATGAAAGGCTCCAGCTATTGTGTGCAATGGTATGCAAGTGGGTATTGCAAGGGCAATTTTCAACCTAGCTACGGCTGGTTAGGCCCTGAATGCAAGCACCAGTAGCGGGGATGCTTGCAAAACCCAGACACTTACGGCAAACCCGCTCAGTCTGATCTATCCTTAAGGATCCTCCGATGACCGATCGCTTTTCCTTCGAATTGAAAGCCACCGATGGCAAGGCCCGGACCGGGGTCATTCATACCCCGCGGGGCGACGTGCGCACCCCTGCCTTCATGCCGGTGGGCACCGCAGCAACGGTCAAGGCGATGATGCCGGAAAGCGTGCGGGCGACCGGGGCGGATATCCTGCTGGGCAACACGTACCACCTGATGTTGCGCCCAACAGCGGAACGCATCGACCGTCTGGGTGGGTTGCACAAGTTCATGAACTGGGAACGACCCATCCTGACCGATAGTGGGGGGTTCCAGGTCATGTCACTGGCGGGGCTGCGCAAACTGACCGAACAGGGCGTGACCTTCAAATCCCATGTAGACGGCTCCAAGCATGAATTGTCGCCCGAACGCTCGATGGAGATCCAGCGTCTTCTGGGCTCGGACATTGTCATGTGTTTCGACGAATGCCCGGCATTGCCGGCGGACCGGGATCGGATTGCCGAGAGTATGCGCCTGTCGATGCGATGGGCAGAACGCTCGCGCGAGGCGTTTGGCGATCGTCCGGGTCACGCTCTCTTTGGGATCATGCAGGGCGGATTGGAGCAGGACCTGCGCGAGGAAAGCGCTGAGGCACTGAAAAAGATCGGCTTTGAAGGCTACGCCATCGGCGGACTTGCCGTGGGTGAGGGCCAGGAGGCAATGTTCGACTGTCTTGATTACGCACCTGATTACCTGCCCCAGGACAAGCCGCGTTACCTGATGGGTGTGGGCAAACCCGATGACATCGTCGGTGCCGTCGCCCGCGGAGTGGACATGATGGATTGCGTGTTACCTTCACGGTCAGGGCGTACGGGGCAGGTCTTCACCCGCCGGGGGGTCGTCAACATCAAGAACGCCCGCCACGCCGATGATCCACGGCCGCTGGATGAACACTGCACGTGCCCTGCATGCCGCAACTATTCCCGCGCCTACCTGCACCACGTGTTCCGCAGCAACGAGATGATCAGCGGCATGCTGCTGACCTGGCACAACCTGCACTATTTTCAGGAGATCATGCAGGGCATGCGCGACGCAATTGCGGCAGGCACCTTTGACGCCTGGCAGGCCGAGTTCCACGCGACACGCGCGTTGGGGGATATTGATCCTCTCTGAGCATTCCGTGCGGTCGGACCGGCGTGAAACGCGCCTGCAATTATTCTGCCCGAAAACTCCGGGGGGGAAGCCAGAGGCCGAGGGGGCAGCGCCCCCTTGATTGTCACCCGTTATTTTACCACCCGGCCCAAAACCGCCTTGCGGTCCCTCACAGCTGCAGCCATTGTGTCCGGCAACCGCGCGGATGTGGTTGAAACCAACGCCACACCGCCCCAGATTAACAGTTCCAAAGAGGGGACGAACCAGGCTGCCGCACAAGTGGGGCCGGATCGTTCTGCCCAAGACAAGGAAAGAGTATGCAAGAGACTCTGAATGCCTCGTACCCCGTATTGCCGCTGCGCGATATCGTGGTCTTCCCGCACATGATCGTGCCGCTGTTTGTTGGACGAGACAAATCCGTGCGCGCCTTGGAAGAGGTCATGCAGGACGACAAGCAGATCCTGTTGTCGAGCCAGATCGACCCGTCAGAAGACGATCCAAGCACTGACGGTATCTATGAAACCGGCGTGCTGGCCAATGTCCTGCAGCTGCTCAAGCTGCCTGACGGTACCGTCAAGGTGCTCGTCGAAGGGCACGCACGCGTCCAGATCACCGAGTTTCTGGAAAATGACGACTTCTTTGAAGCGCGTGCCGAACTGCTGAGCGAACTGCCCGGCGATGTAACGACCACTGAAGCGTTGCTGCGCACCGTGGCTGATGAGTTCGAGCGCTATGCCAAAGTGCGCAAGAACATCCCCGAAGAGGCGCTAGCCGCTGTCGGCGAAACCGCCGAACCCGCACGTCTGGCTGACTTGGTCGCCGGCCATCTGGGCATCGAAGTGGAACGCAAGCAGGAACTGCTTGAGACACTTTCGGTCAGCGAACGTCTTGAAAAGGTCTATGGCTTGATGCAGGGCGAAATGTCGGTTCTGCAGGTCGAGAAAAAGATCAAGACCCGCGTCAAGTCGCAGATGGAGAAGACCCAGCGCGAATACTACCTGAATGAGCAGATGAAGGCCATTCAGAAGGAGCTGGGCGATGGCGAGGACGGCAGCAACGAAGTTGCCGAACTGGAAGAGAAAATCGCCGAAACCAAGCTGTCGAAAGAGGCCAAGGAAAAGGCCGAGGCGGAGCTCAAGAAGCTCAAGAACATGAGCCCGATGAGCGCTGAAGCCACCGTAGTGCGCAACTATCTGGACTGGATGTTGTCGATCCCATGGGGCACCAAATCCCGTGTGAAAAAGGACCTCAACCGGGCCCAGGAGATCCTGGATGCGGACCATTACGGTCTGGAAAAGGTCAAGGAACGCATTGTCGAGTATCTGGCCGTTCAACAGCGTTCCAAAAAGCTGAAAGGCCCGATCCTGTGTCTGGTCGGCCCTCCGGGTGTTGGTAAGACTTCGTTGGGTAAATCGGTGGCCAAGGCGACGGGGCGCGAGTTCATCCGCATCAGCCTTGGTGGTGTGCGCGACGAATCCGAGATTCGTGGCCACCGCCGGACGTATATCGGCTCCATGCCGGGCAAGATCATCCAGGCGCTGAAAAAGGCAAAGACCACCAACCCGCTGATCCTGCTGGATGAGATTGACAAGATGGGGCAGGATTTCCGGGGCGACCCGGCCTCGGCCATGCTGGAAGTGTTGGACCCGGAACAGAATTCGACGTTTGTCGATCATTACATGGAGGTCGAATACGACCTCTCGAACGTGATGTTCCTGACCACCTCGAACAGCTACAACATGCCCGGGCCGCTGCTGGACCGGATGGAGATCATTCCGCTGTCGGGTTACACCGAGGATGAAAAGCGCGAGATCGCAAAGCAGCACCTGATCAGCAAGCAGGTCAAGAACCACGGTCTGAAGGCCAAGGAGTTCGAACTGACGGATGAGGCGCTGACCGAGATCATCCGGACCTATACCCGTGAGGCGGGTGTGCGGAACCTGGAGCGTGAGATCGCCAAGGTGGCGCGGAAATCGCTGACAAAGATCGTTAAGAAAGAGACCGAGGCGGTGACCGTCACTGCCGACAATCTCGATGATTTCCTGGGCGTGAAGAAGTTCCGCTATGGTCTGGCCGAGAAAGAGGATCAGGTCGGTGTCGTGACCGGATTGGCCTATACCTCGGTCGGGGGTGAGCTGCTGTCCATCGAGGCGCTGCGTCTGCCGGGCAAGGGCCGGATGAAGACCACTGGCAAGCTGGGCGACGTGATGAAGGAGTCGATCGAAGCGGCCTCGTCTTATGTCCGTTCGATCAGCCCGCAACTGGGTGTGAAGCCACCCAAGTTCGACACGTTGGACATTCACGTCCATGTGCCGGACGGGGCAACGCCAAAGGATGGCCCATCGGCAGGTCTGGCAATGGTGACGGCCATCGTGTCGGTGCTGACAGGACTCCCTGTACGCAAGGACATCGCAATGACCGGCGAAGTTACCCTGCGCGGCAATGCAAGCGCCATCGGTGGTCTCAAGGAGAAACTCCTGGCGGCCTTGCGCGGTGGGATCAAGACGGTGCTGATCCCGGAAGAGAACGAAAAAGATCTGCCGGATATTCCGGACAATGTGAAGGAGGGGCTGGAGATCATCCCTGTCACTCATGTGTCTGAAGTCCTGAAACACGCTCTGGTCGGCGAGCCCGAGCCCATCGAATGGGACGAGTTGGCCGAAGAAGAAGCCGCCGCCGCCAAGGCTTCGATGGAGCAGGGGGCAAAAGGATCGGGCGCCACAGCGCACTGATCCGGAACAACGGAAAAGCTCTGGGGGGCGGACCTTGCTCGAGGTCCGCTCCTTTTTTGTTGAATTTTTGCGACTAATCCAAGCGTTCGGGAATTGATTGTTTCAAAAAGCAAAGAATTTGGGTAGGTTAGCGCCAACTCAAATACCGCATCGAGCAGAGGTTCCAACAATGGCAACGACCCGGAAAACCACGACGGCCCGAAAAACAACACCCAAGAAAACAGCACAAACCCCCGCCGCCCCTGAGCCCACGGTGGTTTCAATCGTCGAACCGGCGGTGTCTGAACCGGATCTCAAGAAACGCGAGCTGATCGACATGGTCGTCGAACGCTCGGGCGTGAAGAAAAAAGACGCCAAACCGGCCATCGAAGCCATGCTGGCCGTGTTGGGGGAAGCCATCGCTTCGGGTCGCGAACTCAACCTGCAACCTTTGGGCAAGTTGCGCATCAATCGGGCGACCGAACACGCCAATGGTCGGGTGATTGTCTGCAAGCTGCGTCAATCTGCAAAGAAGGATGAAAAAGGTAGTGAAGAGCCTCTTGCAGAGAGCGAAAACTGAAGGTACAAGCCTGCCTCACGGGTGATTAGCTCAGTGGTAGAGCGCTTCGTTCACATCGAAGATGTCAGGAGTTCAAATCTCTTATCACCCACCATTCTCCCTTTGGAAATGCTGGCTCAATCAATGAAAAATCTGGTGCGCCTGGGATCATTTGGCGCGCCTGTAATAAAACCGTTTGCTTCTGCAAGCCTTCGGTAGATGTGAAAATCGTCGGGGCAATTTCAGAAGGTCGGCCAAATGGATGCAGCCAGGGCTTTCTTGGTACCTATGGATTGGCGCGAACGCATCGGGTGCTGCAAAGCGTTTCAACAGTTTGGCGACAGGGCACAGAACGGGCGCCATCAATTGGTTGTTTGATCGTTTAACTCCGTCTTGCACCCGTTTGATTTTCCGTCAGAATGAGGGAAATCACAGGCGGTTGGTGCGATGACTATTCCAAAAATATGGTTTCTGCGACATGGGCAGACGGAATGGAATGCGCAGGGGCGTATTCAGGGGCAACTCGAATCGGATTTGACTCGCTTGGGGCGCGAACAAGCCCGACAGCAGGCCCGGTTGATGGCTTCGGTCTTGGAAGCATCTCCCCCTTGTTTTGTGTCCCCGATGCGTCGGGCCCGCCAGACCGCCAAGATCGCCTTGTCCGGGCGTCCGTTTGCCGTCGACACCCGATTGGCCGAAGTTCAGGCGGGTTTGATACAGGGGATGACCCGGCCTGAGGTCGAAACGCGTTGGCCGGGGCTGTCGACGAACAACCCAACCGGGCTGGATCTTTTCTGTGAAGCCCCTGAGGGCGAAGGATTTGCAGCGTTCGAAGCCCGTATTCAGTCTTTCCTGGCCGAGTTGCGCGAGCCGACGGTGATCGTGGCACATGGCTTGTTGGGCCAGGTTCTGCGCGGGCTGGTCTGTGGTTTAGACCGAGCCGCAATGGCAGCACTGCCGAACGAACAGGGCTGCATCTATGTTCTAGAAGACGGGCGGGAAACGGTGCTGAAAGAAACCGTGACGGTCTGACAAGGCGACTGCTTTAACAACCGGAAAAAAACTTCAAACTTCCTCTTGCGCCCAGTGGCGGCATTAGATAATTCACGCCGCACGGGTGATTAGCTCAGTTGGTAGAGCGCTTCGTTTACACCGAAGATGTCGGGAGTTCGAGTCTCTCATCACCCACCATCCCCACCGAACTAAAGCTGGTTTTGTTCCTTGCCTGTGCTTGGCTGTGGTGTGGGCGCCGGTCGAGCCAAACAAGCCTCCGGTTTGGCTTTGGTGCGCGTTTCATTGTGACGGAAAAAAACAAGTCTTCTCGTCATGAAGATGTTTGCTGGTGCTCGAAACGTGCGACCACTCTGAGCAATGGACCTAGGTTTCGCGCATCTGGCACGGGGCCGTGCTTCTCCAACTGCCTTGGTGTTTCCAGATTTTTTCTTGCCGCCACTCATTTCGGTCGGAGGGCCAGCATGTTGCCAGGATCATGTAACCGCACAATCCATCCGGATTTACCTCCCAGGGAACGAATTTGAGATTTTGTACCATTTGCGGACGCATATCTGCTATTCTCCGACTGCATG
The DNA here is from genome assembly GCA_014872875.1 of Paracoccaceae bacterium. Lineage (GTDB taxonomy): Bacteria > Pseudomonadota > Alphaproteobacteria > Rhodobacterales > Rhodobacteraceae > Aliisedimentitalea. The sequence goes on along the minus strand of WKFI01000014.1, from coordinate 209,327 downwards.
AGTTTTTGCCGGGTTTTTCTTGCGGCATCAGACCGGACAAAGGTCTCAATTCGGTAAGGCTTTGAAAAGAAATGTTTTTCAAGGCGATTCAATGACGCAACTGTGGCGGATTTGTCATGCAAAAGGTTTGAGGCCATGGCACCTCTGGAACTCAGCCCTGCTGGTTCCATTTTTTTAGAATGACGAAACCAAACTCTTCATGGTGGTTGACATGACTATGAAACTTAAAATTGCATCTGCGGCAGCGCTGGCTGCAGGGGTTGCGGCCCCGGCGGCTGCGGAACTGAAATGGGACAACGCTTCGGGCGGCTATGTGCGCCTTTATGGTCAGGTGTCCCCGACCTTCCAATCGGTTGACGACGGCTTTCAGAGCTACGACAACTTTCTGGACAACAGCCACTCGAACACCCGGGTAGGCTTGTGGGTCATGCAGCCGTTGGCTGATGGCACGTTCGGGTTCAACTTTGAAACGGCTTTGGGTTGGACCAACACGGCCGGCGTGAACCAGAACCAGCAATCGACCGGCTTCGATTGGGACAGGGGCGACCTGCGGAAAGTTGATTTTTCCTACAAGAGCAACACCTGGGGCACGGTCTATGTGGGTCAGGGCTCGATGGCGACGGATGGCGTTGCCGACAAGTCGCTGAACAACAACGCGATGACCACCTATAACGGGATCGGCGACTTTGCTGGTGGATACCAGTTCCGGACCACAACAGGTGCCCTGTCCGGGGTTACCATCGGCAGCGTGATGCCCAGTCTGGATGGTGGCCGTCGTGGTCGTATCCGCTATGACTCGCCCACTTTCAACGGGTTCCAAGTGGCCGTCGCGGCGGGTGAGGAAATCCTCTCCACCACCAACAGCGACAACTACTATGACATCGCCATCAAATATGTGCAGGACTTTGACGGTTTCGAAGTTGCTGGTGGCGTTGGTTTCTCGCGTCGGGACACGGCCACCGGCAACGTGGATGACACGTTCGGCTCGGTCGCGGTCCGTTTGGACAATGGTCTGAACTTTGCCTTCTCGGCCGGCAGCCGCAAGAACAGCGGTGACTACACCTATGTTCTGGCTGGCTACGAGGCCGATTTCTGGCAGATCGGCAAAACCTCGTTCGCTGTGGATTATTACGCCGGGAACGATTTCGGTCTGGCTGGGCGTGAGGCGAACACCATGGGTGTTGGCATCAACCAGAATATCGACAGCATCTCGACCCAAGTCTATCTGGGCTACCGCACGCATGAACTGTCGGATCCGGGTGTGGCATATGCCGACGTGGATGCGGTTCTGTTTGGTGCACGCTGGCGGTTCTGAGACCGGCTACGTGCGTATTGAAGGGGCGCCTCGGATGTTATCCGGGGCGCTTTTTTGCATTTTGATGGCCCGGAAAACCGCCAGTTGGCCTTTGCGAAGGGCAATGCCTCTTGCACCTTGGCACGCGGACCAATAGAAGGCCTCAAATTGTCTGGGGGCTGTGCCTGCGCGCGCGCCCCGAATCTCTTATGGGGAATGAAGATGCAGGTCACCGAGACGCTGAACGAAGGTCTGAAACGCGGCTACAACATCACCGTCACCGCGGATGAGCTGGACGCCAAGGTCAACGAAAAGCTGGTTGAAGCTCAGCCGGAAATCGAAATGAAGGGTTTCCGCAAAGGCAAGGTGCCTATGGCGCTGCTGAAAAAGCAGTTTGGCCAGCGTCTGCTTGGCGAAGCCATGCAGGAAACCATCGACGGCGCGATGAACAAGCATTTCGAAGACAGCGGTGATCGCCCGGCGCTGCAGCCGAAGGTCGAAATGGTTGACGGTGAAGACTGGAAAGAGGGCGACGACGTCAAAGTCGAAATGTCCTATGAAGCGCTGCCGGAAATCCCCGAAGTTGATCTGAAGGCGATTTCGCTGGAGAAAATGGTTGTCAAAGCCGACGACGCTGCGGTCGAAGAGGCGCTGAACAATCTGGCCGAAACCGCACAGGATTTCAAAGCACGCCGCAAAGGGTCGAAAGCCAAGGACGGCGATCAGGTTGTCATGGATTTTGTCGGCAAGGTTGACGGCGAAGCCTTCGAAGGTGGCTCGGCCGAAGATTACCCGCTGGTGCTGGGTTCCAACTCCTTCATCCCCGGCTTCGAAGAGCAGCTGGTCGGCGTGAAGGTCGAGGAAGAAAAAGAAGTCAACGTGACCTTCCCGGAAGAATACCAAGCCGAGCATCTGGCCGGTAAGGAAGCCGTGTTCACCTGCACCATCAAAGAGGTGAAGGAACCGGTTGCCGCGGAAATCAACGACGAGCTGGCCACCAAGTTCGGCGCCGAAGATCTGGACGCCCTGAAGGGTCAGATCTCGGAACGCCTGGAAGCTGAATATGCCGGTGCTGCCCGTGCGGTGATGAAGCGCGGCCTGCTGGACGCACTGGATGACGTGGTTTCCTTTGACCTGCCGCCGTCGCTGGTCGAAGCCGAAGCCGGTCAAATCGCGCACCAGCTGTGGCACGAGGAAAACCCCGAGGTGGAAGGCCACGACCACCCCGAGATCGAACCGAATGACGAACACACCAAGCTGGCTGAACGTCGGGTTCGTCTGGGTCTGCTGCTGGCCGAGCTGGGTCAGAAAGCAGAGGTCGAAGTGACCGACGCCGAGATGACCCAGGCGATCATGAACCAGGCACGCCAGTACCCGGGTCAGGAACGTCAGTTCTTTGAGTTCATCCAGCAGAACGCCCAGATGCAGCAGCAACTGCGCGCTCCGATCTTTGAAGACAAGGTCGTGGACTATGTCTTCGAACTGGCTCAGGTTGCCGAAAAGGAAGTCTCCAAGGACGACCTTCAGAAGGCAGTCGAGGCGCTGGAAGACGAATAATCAGCGTCTCCCGACACTGAAACGGAACAACAAACCGGGGCCTGAATGGGCTCCGGTTTTTTTGTCGACTTGGGCTGGTCTACTCCTCCACAGAATTTATGGGGCGAACACAAGATGTTGTGTTACCCTGTGAGTGTTTAAGAGGGAGGGACTTCATGACTAAGAAATTGATGGCCGAATTCTTTGGAACCTTCTGGTTGGTTCTGGGCGGCTGCGGCAGTGCGGTTCTTGCGGCCGGAGTGGCCGATGTCGGGATCGGATGGTTGGGGGTCAGTCTGGCCTTTGGTCTGACCGTACTGACGATGGCCTATGCCGTCGGTCATATATCGGGCGGACACTTCAACCCGGCAGTAACGCTGGGCCTGGTGATGGGCGGTCGGCACGACGCCAAGGAGCTGGTGCCGTATTGGGTCGCCCAAGTGGCCGGAGCCATCGTTGCCGGTTTTGTGCTTTATGTGATTGCGATGGGGGCAGCCGGTGCCGAGGGCGTGGGTGGCTTTGCCTCTAACGGATATGGAGCGGCGTCTCCGCAAGGCTACTCGATGATCGCTGGTCTGGTGACCGAGATCGTGATGACCGCGTTCTTCCTGATCATCATTCTGGGGGCGACGTCCTCGGGTGCTCCGGAAGGGTTTGCTCCCATTGCCATCGGGTTGGGATTGACCCTGATCCATCTGATCTCGATCCCGGTGACCAACACGTCGGTGAACCCGGCGCGCTCAACCGGTGTTGCGTTCTTTGCCGAAGGACCGGCATTGGGTCAGTTGTGGCTGTTCTGGGTCGCACCTTTGGTCGGCGCTGCCCTGGGCGCGATTATCTGGAAGGCGATGACGACAACAGATGACTAACTAAGGCGGGACGGCCCGGAATTCGTCACGAAAACCGGGCCGGTTTCAATGTTCGAAATCGGCTCCCAATCAGATCAGCCCGGTTTCCTTCAACATGCCGCGTCTTTTGGCTTCGTAATAATACCCGCTGGCATACCAGCGTACTGCCTGATCATAGCTGCCATCGGAGACCAGCCAGGCCCCGCGCAGGTATTTGACGGCAAATTCCAGATTGGTTTCCGCATCCAGCAGCCCTTCTGCAGGGCCCTGATAGCCCATGCCGCGGGCCGTGTTGGGATGGATCTGCATCAAGCCATAGTAGGGCCCGTTGCGTGCCCATGGGCGGTGCGTGCTTTCTCGGATGACCACACGCTGCACCAGATCGCGGGGAACGTCATAGTGATCAGCCCATTTGTAGATCTGCGCTCTCAGCTGAGGTGTTTCGTTGGGGTAGAGCGGCGGTTCCGAGCTGGGTATGAGCTCGGGCTCATCCCGGGGTGAACCACAGGCCGACAGGAGGACAGGGACTGCCAACAGAAGACCAAGAACTGAGCGGCGGGAGGTCTGGCGCATGTTTTCGATTCCGATAGAGACGTGGCCAGCCTATCGGCCGATAGGGAGCATTCAAGGCGGTGCGGCTTCCGTGGGCGGATTACCACTGATGGCTGCTTTGAATAAAAAAGGCCGCTGAAACCAGCGGCCTTTTTCAAAATCTCTATCCTGATCTGATCAGGCTTGCGGCTCTTCTTCTGAAGGAGCAGCAGGTACGTCGTCGTCGTCAGACGAGGCGGCACCGATTTCGTCGAACAGTTCGGCGATTTCGAATTCAGCTTGCGCTTCTTCCTCGGCGGCCAGTTCCTGGATGGACTTGCCGGAGGCCTGAAGTTCAGCTTCTTCTTCCGAACGCGCGACGTTCATCTTGATTTCGACTTCGACTTCGGGGTGCAGTTTCACTGCGACCGAGTGCAGACCCAGTTCCTTGATCGGAGCGACCAGGGCAATCTGTTTCTTGTCGATCGAGAAACCATCGGCGGTAGCGGCTTCTGCTGCGTCACGCGGAGTGACCGAGCCATACAGCGCGCCGGCGTCGGATGCCGAACGAATCACGACGAACTGCTGACCGTCCAGCTTTTCGGCCAGAGCTTCGGCTTCTTTCTTGGTCTCCAGGTTGCGCGCTTCCAGCTGCGCTTTCTGGGCCTCAAAAGAAGCGATGTTGGCTTTGGAAGCGACCAGAGCCTTGCTCTGCGGCAGCAGGAAGTTGCGCGCATAGCCCGGCTTGACGTCTACGACGTCGCCCATCTGACCCAGTTTGGAAACACGTTCCAGAAGGATAACTTGCATGTCAGTCTCTCCTTACTTCACGGCGTAGGGCAGCAGGGCGAGGAAGCGGGCACGCTTGATGGCGCGGGCCAGTTCGCGCTGCTTCTTGGCCGAAACGGCGGTGATGCGCGAGGGCACGATCTTGCCACGCTCAGAGATGTAGCGCTGCAGCAGACGAGTGTCCTTGTAGTCGATCTTGGGTGCATTGTCGCCCGAGAAGGGGCACACTTTGCGACGGCGGAAAAATGGTTTTGCGGCCATGATTTAGCGTCCTTTCTTCAGGCTGAGATCAGCGGCGCTCGCGACGGTTGTCGCGTTCGTCACGTTTCTGCATCTGGACCGAAGGTCCTTCGGCGTGCTCGTCAACCTTGATGGTCAGGACGCGCATAACGTCATCATGCAGGCGCATCAGGCGTTCCATTTCCTGAACGGCGCCAGCGGGGGCATCGGTCTTCAGGAAGGCATAGTGGCCTTTGCGGTTCTTGTTGATCTTGTAGGCCATCGTCTTGACGCCCCAGTATTCGCTGTCGACGACGTTGCCGCCGTTGTCAGCCAATACGGCACCAAAATGTTCGACGAGGCTTTCAGCCTGCGCGTTCGAAAGGTCCTGACGCGCGATCATGACATGCTCATAGAGAGGCATGTTATCTCCACTTATCTTCAAGGCGCATTTCAAAGGCAGGGTCATTGTCCTTCCGCGACCCCACCACGAGAGACTGCGCGGTTCACGAAAACTGCGGAAGGCGCGCCTGATATACAGGTTTCTGGCCGGGGAACAAGGGCAATGTAATTCGGTGCGGTGACGGTACTCTGTCTCTTGAGATCAGGCGCGAGTGTGGGCCGCGCGATCCGGTTCTGCAATTGGGCAGGATTGTGGCGCTTGCCCGCAGATTTCCCATCTTGTGCCCAATTTTCGTCAAGCCGTTTTTTGATGGTGAGTTAATCGAAGCTTAATAGCGCTTGTCCATAATGGAAGCGCATCGGCAGCAAAGGCTTGAGACAATGGCAGTTGTGGATACACGAGCGAATTTTTCGACTCCGGTTGTGCAGAAAGCGGCCGGCGCGTTCGAGGAGAATATTCCGCTGATCCTGAACTTCCGCCCGGATGTGACGGTTCAGTCCGTTTTCCTGCGGGTTCTGGGCACTGCCCTTGTACTGAGCGCGGCGATCATGTGGGTTCTCCCGGGTGCAGAAGGGGATAGCCAGCTTGTGCTGATGAAGCTTGGAATGTCCATCTTCCTTTTGTTCTGCGGCCTTGCAGTGATGATGATGAACCACCCGGATGCGCGCCCTGACGCCTATTTCGACCCGATCCGCCGGGAAGTCCGGGTTCTTCAGAAGAACAACAAGGGCCGTCCCCAGACCGTTTTGCGCCGCAGCTATGACACCATCGGAAGTGTCAAATTCCGCGAACGCACTGTTGAGCTGTTCGACATGGACGGATCGCCGCTCATGCGACTGACGCTGGCTTCGAACGAGGTGCGTCATGCTCTGAGGATGCAATTGAGTGGAGCGGTCCCGATCAGCAGCTGACCCCTCGTGGCTCGACCCGCACGACGAACAGCCCTCTGGCACAGCCGGTTGGGCTGCTTGTTCATTTGGGAACAGGTTCTGTTGGTCAGCTAACACTAATACAGATTGAAGGTTTTGTTCCAAGCCCCACATTTAAGAAGGGAAAAGACCTAACGGAGACCAGACGTCATGAAATCCATCGTTTTTGCAGCCGCACTGGCAGGTGCCACTGCCACGGCAGCGTTTGCAGCGCCCGAGAAATATGTGCTGGACGCAAGCCACAGCCAGATCCTGTTCAGCTACAATCACCTGGGATACTCGACGACCTGGGGCATGTTCTCGGGCTTTGAAGGGGAGGTCATGTTCGATCAGGAAGACCCCGCGACTTCCAGCGTTTCCGTTTCTATGCCGACCAAGTCGATGTTCACCGGATGGGAAGAACGTTTCAACCATTTCATGTCGGCGGACTTCTTTGCCAATGCAGACAGCGATACGGTCAGCTTTACATCGACCGGTATCAAGGTGACCGGTGACAACACCGCCGAGATCACGGGCGACTTGACCATGAACGGCGTGACCAACCCGATCGTTCTGGACGCCAAACTGAACCAAGTCGGTGATCACCCGATGGCCGGAAAGCCTTGGGCCGGGTTTGATGCAACGGCAACGGTGCTGCGCTCGGACTACAACCTGGGTAAATTCGCCCCCTTCATCAGTGACGAAGTGCAGGTCCAGATTTCTATCGAGGCGATGAAAGCCGAATAAGCGCTTCGGGCACTCGGATTTACATGGGTCAGCCCTGTTGGGCTGACCTTTTTTGTGTGTTTCGTTGATCTTGGAGGGCGGGTCGGGTCCGGCCGGAAGGGTCTGCACCAAACTGTGCTATACTGGGCCGCAGGTAGCGCATCTTTGGGGGGCGACATGAATGACACGACATCCGCATTTGTCGGCAACATTCCGACCAATTACGACACCAGGATGGGCCCCGTCATCTTTGACCACATGGCAAAGCGCATGGCGGATCGTGCGGCTGCCTTGCACCCCGGACGCGTTCTGGAGATAGCCGCTGGAACCGGGATCGTGACACGACATTTGGCCGATTCCCTGGGTGAGGAGGTCGCCATCCTCGCAACCGATCTGAACGAACCAATGTTGCAAGTGGCGCGTAACAAGCTGGATGGCGATGCACGCGTTGAGTTCCAGGAAGCCGATGCGCAAGATCTGTCATTTGACGACGGCGTGTTCGACGTGGTCATCTGTCAATTCGGCCACATGTTTTTCCCCGACCGCCCTAAGGCCTATGCTGAAGCGCGTCGGGTGCTGAGACCCGGGGGGCATTACGTGTTTTCGACCTGGGGATCCAACGCGGAAAACCCGTATTCCGATATCATAAACCAAACCTTTGCGGATACCTTTCAGGACGACCCGCCAGGGTTCATGAAAGTTCCTTTTTCTCTGAATGACCCGCAGACTCTCCTTGCAGAGGTTGCCGAAGCCGGTTTCTTTGATCCCAACCATGAAGTTGCCGAACATCATTCTGTGGTCGCCAGTTTCGATGACTTCGCGCTTGGGATGATGCTGGGCAGTCCGGCTTTTTTTGAGGTCTCCGAACGGGGTGGGGATCATGTAGTCTTGGCGCGTGATCTTGCCAACCGGTTTAGGGCGCGATTTGGGGACGAACCGGCGTCAATGCCGTTAAAGGCACATTTCTTCTCCATGACGGCGCAATGAGAAGAAGACCGGCCGAGGAGCGCAGGATGTCCATAAAACAGCACCCCGGATTTGGGTCCGGGGTGCGGCTTGTCTTGGCACGTTTTGGCTGGTTCTAGTTCTGTCGCGTTGCCGTTAACGCGACCGGGACCAGAACCTCAAAAGCCAGGGAGCCTTCGTCGGTAACCCCTTTGCCAATCTCATAGTCAAGCCGGTTCAATGCAACCTCTCCAGCCATCTTTGCGGTCTCCCCGTCCAGCTCAAGAGAAAAGGGCAAGGTCAACGGAAGTGTTTTGTCGCGGATCTGCAAGGTCCCACGGGCCTCGTAGGCCGTTTCTGTCTTGACGATTTCGGCCTGGAACAAGGCTGTTGGGAACTGGGCGCTGTCGAAGTAATCCGCACCCATGGCTTGTGCAGTAACAGAGCCCAGCGTCAGGGAGGCGATGTCGATGGAGACGGATACGCTGCCAGCGGGGCCGGGGGCGTCAGGTTCTTCGAATTGGATCTCTGCGGTCCAAGACCCGAAGGAACCGGTCACGATGCTGCCCATCTGGACAACCTGCACGCCCAAAGTGCCGTCCTGCACGATCCAGCCGGAGTCTGATGTCCCGTCGGTTGTTTCCGCCTGCTGGCCCGATTGAGCTGAAGTATGCACCTCGCCAGTAGATGCCTGTTCCTGCGACGCGCCATGGCTGGCGCTGAACATCCCGGTCATGCTGCCCGCCCCCAGTGCGCCTGCCCAGACGACGACCGCTATGCCAGCCGGAAGCAGGCTTGCATGCTGCGCGGGCGGTTGCGGCGCGTCAGACCGGCCAGGTAGCATGCGTCGCAATGTGTGATCTCGATCAACGATATGGTGTTTTAGTGCGCCGGCCACGTGCAGGAACAGTGACCCACCAAGAACGATCACCATGATCCAATGCAGGGCCGCAAAGAGTTCGGAAACGGGCTCGGATTTTGGTACGAACGGCAAGGTCTGGCCGAAAGGCCACCAGATCGGGGCAAAGCCGGTGGTTGCCGCATGGTGAATCCAACCGGTCAGAGGCACCAGCACGAGCGAGCCGTAAAGCAACCAGTGAACAGTTTCCGCAGCAAGGGCTTCGGGTTTGTTTTCTGCATTCAAGAGCCCGGGCTTGGCTTGGGTCATGGCCCAAAGGATGCGCAGCAAGGCAACAAAGAAGACTGTTACCCCCAAGGTTTTGTGCAGGGAGAAGAGCAGAGTCGCCCGGGAAATCACGTCTTGGTTGCCGTCGAAGCCGGGGCTTTGGATCTGGTGAGCCAGGTTTTCAGCGATCATTCCCAGCGGAAAGACCGTGAAGATCAGCAAAGCAGTCAGCCAGTGAAAGGTCTTGGCAACTGCGCCATAACTGCTGGGGGAATTCGAAAGGGACACTTTGGGACACTCCTGGGCTGTCTCCTGTTGGATTGTTTACAAGTTAATGCCGTTCAGTCGGTTCAGAAAGGCCTGCTGGCGCTCAGCTGTGCACAGTGGTCGTGCGGTCCTGCGCGAAGGGATGATGACTTGTGCGCCGCAGCAGCGGGGGATAAACCGACGCAACGGAACCAGATGAACAAGAGGTCCTGATGACAATTGCATTCGTTTTCCCCGGGCAAGGTGCTCAATCGATCGGCATGGGCAAAGCCTTGGCAGAGGCCTATCCAGCTTCCAAGGCCGTATTCGACGAAGTCGACGAGGCTTTGGGAGAAGCTTTGAGCCAGCTGATCTGGGAAGGCGAGATCGAAGAACTGACGCTGACACAGAATGCACAACCGGCATTGATGGCGACCTCGGTCGCAGTGATCCGGGCGCTGGAGGCCGAAGGTATCGGGATCGACAAGGCGTCCTTCGTGGCCGGGCATTCACTGGGGGAGTATTCGGCTCTGGCGGCGGCGGGAGCGATCAGCCTCGCCGATACGGCACGTTTGCTGCGTACACGCGGGCAAGCGATGCAAAGCGCTGTCCCGGTTGGTGAAGGGGCCATGGCCGCGATCCTGGGGCTGGATCTGGACGCGGTGCGGGCCGTGGCCGAGGAGGCTGCGCAAGGCGAGGTTTGTCAGGCCGCCAACGACAATGACCCGACCCAGGTCGTGGTATCGGGAAACAAGGCCGCGGTGGAACGTGCTGCGGTGATCGCCAAGGAAAAGGGCGCCAAGCGGGCCGTGATGTTGCCGGTGAGCGCACCATTCCATTGTGCTTTGATGCAGCCTGCTGCAGATGTCATGGCAAAAGCGTTGGGCGAGGTTGAGATCAAGGCCCCGGCGGTTCCCTTGATTGCCAATGTGCGTGCCGACGAAGTGACCGATCCGTCCGAGATCCGCGCCTTGTTGATCGAACAAGTGACAGGCTCGGTACGCTGGCGAGAAAGCGTGCAGGCCATGGCGGGCAAGGGTGTCACCGAATTCTGGGAAGTCGGTGCGGGGAAAGCGCTGTCCGGGATGATACGCAAGATCGACAGGTCGCTGGCTTCAAAGGCAGTGGGCACGCCCGACGATATCCAGAAAATCCTTGCGGATGGCTGATACGCTAGGATTTTTGGAAAGATCTTGGCAATAGATACGAAAACCTTTGCGCCGCGAGACAGGCGGCAGGGAGACGAGAAAGATGTTTGACTTAACGGGCAAGAATGCGCTGGTCACCGGTGCCTCCGGTGGGATCGGCGGAGCCATCGCCAAGGCATTGCATGGCGCGGGAGCGACTGTAACGCTGTCTGGTACCCGGTTGGAACCACTTCAAGAACTGGCCGCTGAGTTGGGCGAGCGGGCCCATGTGCTGACCTGCAACCTGAGCGATGCCGAGGCAGTGAATGCGCTGCCGAAACAGGCGGCCGAGGTGATGGGGTCGGTAGACATTCTGGTCAACAATGCCGGGATCACCAAGGACAACCTGTTCATGCGCATGAAGGATGAAGAGTGGGACAGCGTTCTGAACGTCAACCTGACCTCGACCATGCGTCTGTGCCGGGGCGTGTTGCGTGGCATGATGAAGGCGCGCTGGGGGCGGATCATCAACATCTCTTCGGTGGTTGGTGCCACAGGTAACCCGGGGCAGGGCAACTATGCGGCCTCCAAGGCTGGTATGGTCGGCATGTCCAAATCGCTGGCGTACGAGGTTGCGAACCGGGGTATCACCGTGAATGCGGTTGCTCCCGGCTTCATTACCACGGCCATGACCGACAAGCTGACCGACGACCAGAAGTCCGGCATATTGACCCAGGTCCCCGCGGGCCGCATGGGCAACCCGGAGGAGATCGCGGCTGCGGTCCTGTACCTCGCCAGCGCAGAGGCTGCTTATGTTACGGGCACGACCCTTCATGTGAATGGTGGCATGGCTATGCTGTGACGCGGGTTTCGGGGGGACGCGTAGACGAATGATCCGTAGCGTCCCTTTTTCAACCAAAGGGAAATTGTCGTTTGACACTTGCACCCCTGATCCGGCATCACCATGTGCACGTCTCGCAGAAGAAATTGTTGCGAGAGAGGTTCCAAGCGCAAAAGTGAAAGCGTTTGCCTTCGAGGCCGTCTGTGTTATAGGCGGCCCATCTTAGACCGGGCCCGGCTTGACTTGAGTCGTGTCCGACCGCCCCTGCGGGGGGAAGAAACCGCCCGGATGGGCAAAATCACGCCACCCCGAGCGGGCAAGGGCAGAACTGGGTCGGCAGACCCCGAAGAACGAGGAAGAGACATGAGCGACGTCGCAGACCGCGTGAAAAAGATCGTTGTGGAACACCTGGGTGTTGAGGAAGACAAGGTCACCGAAAACGCCTCCTTCATTGACGATCTGGGCGCAGACAGCCTGGACACCGTCGAGCTGGTTATGGCCTTCGAAGAAGAGTTCGGCATTGAGATCCCGGACGACGCGGCCGAAACGATCCAGACCTTCGGCGACGCCGTCAAATTCATCACCGAAGCGTCGTAATCCGACACTGGTGTTGACCGTCTTAACGGCGCTTTCCTTTGGGAAAGCGCCGTTTTTCGTTTGTGCATATGCTCCAACACCTGAGACACTCAGGTTGAGTCGGATGTGATACAGTTATCCCATCTATTCGGTTGAGGAGGCCGCTGGACATGATGATTTTCCCCACAATGGAGCTACAGAACGGGCGTTGCGTTACCTTGGACAAAGGTAAACTCGACTCGGCCATGATCTGGCACGTCGATCCGGTAGACACTGCGCGTGGCTTTGCAAAAGCTGGCGCGGAATGGATGCATCTGACGGATTTCAACGCCTTGGAAGGGGACGCCAGCAACGAAGAACTGGTAGAAGAGATCATACGGACAGCCGGAATACCCGTCCAACTGGGTGGTGGTATGCGTTCACGCCAGACGATTGAAAAGTGGATCGACAAAGGTGCCGGGCGAATCGTCGTTGGTACCTTGGCGGCCCGGGACCCTAACCTGGTCATCGAACTCGCGCGCAATTTTCCCGACCAAATCGTTCTGGCCCTGGATGTATGGCAAGGTCAGGTTATGACCGAAGGCTGGCGTCAGGCCGGCGCCTTTGATCCGGAAGGCTTCATCGAAGCGTTTGGCAATGCGCCTTTTGCCGGCATCATCGTGACCGATATCGACAGTGATATGGAAGATGTCGAAGCACAGCTTGGGTTGATTTCGGGGCTTGCCGCAAAAGCTCCTGTTCCGGTAGTGGCCAGTGGCGTTGTACGCACCGTCGATGACATTTCCCGGCTGAAATACGTGTCCAACATTTCCGGAGCTCTGGTCGGGCGGGCCTTGTTCCGAAAGAGCTTTGATCTGGAAGAGGCTTTGGAGGTTGCGAAACCCCGTCCAGAGGCGGTTGCGGAGTTTCAGTAAAAGGGGACCGCTATACGCGTAGCCGGTTGTGGACAACATTTTCCGGCATGGCATCTTGTGACGAGGTGCCAGTCGGGTGATCCTCTGCTGAGGATCCATGTAGGATGGCGGACAGGTTGGCAACGCTGAGCCGATCCTCGAACTCAACGCCGGAGTAATTCGAGTTGTGCCACCGCACAGTGCCGGTCAGGAAGTGATTGCCAAAGTAGATGATGATCCGACTTCCTGGCTTGTACTCGCTCAGTGTTTTGATTTGAGCACCCAGTTGGCTGATGTCCACAATCTCGGCGGGGTGGCGACCCTTGGGGGACTGAACCGTACACGGGATCAGGCATGGAATACGATGCGCCCGTCGATCTATGGCGGTTTGGCGCTTTTCAGCAAAATGCAGCAGCATACCAAGCGCCAGCAGGGATAGCGTTACAAGAACGCTGAGCTGGGGAATGGCAATTTTCGGGCTGGTTCCGAGCCCGGTCTGGTTCGTGCGAAAATCTCCTGCGTCGTCGCCGCAAGGTAGGGGGACGATAACGGATTTGTATTCACTCAGCGCGGCTCGTGTGCCCAGATTTGCGGCGACACGGCGCGCTTTTTCACGCCCGACATGCTGATAGGTACCCGAGACGGTATGCAGATGGTTCATGAGGGTCAGAGTCGCCCCACCCGCGCTTTCGATCCCGGCTGCCTTGACGCTGCGCATAAGATCGGCAACCGGTGTTTCATCAAGTCGCTTTCGCATCTTGTCGGCTGCTTGCGGATCTTTTCCCGTATCCAGATTTTTCAGAAAGTTCTCTGCCTCGCTCAGAAGGACAAGAAGCTGCGTTTGTACCTTGCAGTTTTCACGTTGTCTTTCTGCCGCGGCTTTCGCCGGAACCGGGGTCAACAGCACCACAAACACCAGAAACAATACACGGGTCATCATGAGGCCCACCCCTCGCTTCAATGAGCTGAATTTAGACGGGTTGGGGTTAACTGCCGATTACCCGCTTGCAATTTCCTGCCGCCGGGTACACTTGCGCTGGGTCCTCAAAGCAAGCTATTTGAGGTTGGAATTGCCGAGGCGAAGGAGAGCATAATATGCGTCGAGTAGTAGTTACCGGTCTGGGACTGGTCACTCCGCTGGCCAGTGGGGTCGAGGAAACCTGGTCACGGTTGCTGGACGGACAATCCGGCGCAGGCCCGATCACCCTGTTTGATGCGGAAGCGTCCGGGGTCACGACGACCTATGCCTGTGAAGTACCGCGTGGGGACGGGTCGGACGGGACCTTCAACCCTGATGACTGGATGCCGCCGAAAGAGCAGCGCAAGATCGAAGACTTTATTCTGTATTCCATCGCGGCGGCAGACATGGCCGTGCAGGATGCAGGCTGGACCCCCGAGGACGAAGAAGCGAAGCTGCGGACCGGTGTGTTGATCGGCTCTGGCATCGGGGGGCTTGGATCGATTGCGAACACGGCCAATTTGATCCGCGACAAGGGTCCACGCCGGGTATCGCCCTTCTTTATCCCAGGGGCGTTGATCAATCTGGCCTCAGGTCAGGTGTCGATCCGGCATGGCTTCAAGGGACCGAACCATTCGGTCGTCACCGCCTGTTCGACCGGTGCCCATGCCATTGGCGATGCCAGCCGGATCATTCGCGCTGGTGATGCGGATGTCATGATCGCGGGCGGTGGCGAAGGCTGTATTTGTGAAATCGGCATCGCGGGGTTCAACGCCTGCAAGGCACTGTCCACCAAATATGCGGACGACCCGAAATCGGCCAGCCGTCCTTATGACGTGGATCGCGACGGGTTCGTGATGGGCGAAGGCGCAGGCATCGTGGTTCTGGAAGACTACGAACACGCCAAGGCGCGTGGTGCCAAGATCTATGCCGAGGTGCTGGGTTATGGCATGTCGGGCGACGCCTATCACATCACGGCACCTTCTGAGGATGGTGACGGGGCGCTGCGGTCGATGCAGGCCGCGTTGCGCAGTGCGGGTCTTGAGCCGAAGGACGTGGACTACATCAACGCACACGGCACATCGACCATGGCGGACACGATCGAACTGGGCGCGGTGGAGAAGCTGTTGGGTGACCATGCGGCAAATGCCACCATGACTTCGACCAAATCGGCCACTGGGCATCTGCTGGGCGCCGCTGGTGCGATCGAGGCGATCTTCTCGATCCTGGCGATCCGGGATCAGGTGGCGCCGCCCACGATCAATCTTGACAATCCGGCCGTAGAGACACCGTTGGATCTAGCACCCAACGCCAAGCGCGAACGTGAGATAAACGTAGCGCTGTCCAACAGCTTTGGCTTTGGTGGCACCAACGCAAGCGTGATTTTCGGGAAGTCCGAATAATGTGGCGTAGCCTTGCGTCGAACATGCTGACTTTGCTGGTTGTGGCGCTCTTCCTTGGGGGGGGCGTCATTCTTTGGGGACAGTCGCAATACCGAGCCGAGGGGCCGCTGGATACGGCGATCTGCCTGAAGGTTGACCGGGGATCGAACATGACCCGGGTCAGCCGCGACCTGAAAACGCAAGGCGCCATCAGCAATGACATGATCTTTCGACTGGGGTCGGATTATTCCGAAAAATCCGGTCAGCTGAAAGCGGGCAGCTTCCTGGTACAGCCAGGTGCGTCGATGGAACAGATCGTCGAGGACATCACGCGTGGTGGCGCCAGCACATGTGGCACGGAAATCGTGTATCGGATCGGTGTGACCCGGACGATTGCACAGGTGCGCGAGCTGGATCCGGCCACGAACCGTTTTGTGGAGCGGGCGGCCTTCAACCTGATGGAGGATGAAAAGCCGGCTGAGTACACGAACAAGCGGGCCGATCGTGACACCCGTTATCGCATTGCCATGGCTGAAGGCGTAACCAGCTGGCAGGTGGTCGAAGCGATCAAAGCGATGGACGTGCTGGAGGGTGACACTGGCGAACGACCGGCCGAGGGCATGCTGGCTCCTGACAGCTATGAGATCGGACCGGCAATGCAGCGCGCCGCTCTGTTGGCAGAGATGCAGGAGCGACAGCAGTTGCGGATCAATGCCGTTTGGGAGAGCCGCGAGGAGGGGTTGCCGCTGGCCAATCCTGAAGAGATGCTAATCCTGGCTTCGATCATCGAGAAAGAAACCGGGGTGCCGGAAGAGCGCGGACAGGTGGCCAGTGTGTTCGTAAACCGTTTGAACCGTGGTATGCGGCTGCAAACGGACCCGACGGTGATTTATGGTATCACCAAGGGTGAAGGCGTTCTGGGCAGGGGCTTGCGGCAAAGTGAGCTGCGTCGCATAACACCTTGGAACACCTATGTGATCGAAGGATTGCCGCCGACTCCGATTGCCAATCCAGGGTTGGCTAGCCTTGAGGCCGCAGTGGCGCCGGATAGCACGAATTATGTGTTCTTCGTGGCTGATGGCACGGGCGGTCATGCCTTTGCCGAAACACTGGATGAACACAACCGCAATGTCGCGCGCTGGCGCGAGATTGAAGCGGAACGCTCTAACTCGGGCAATTAGATTGTATAGAAAGGACCCTGACTGAGGGTCCTTTTTTCTTTGTAGCCTCTTCTGATCCCATCGTCTTGCAGCACCGCCAAGTTGGTTGGTACCTGCGGTTTGGCGCTTGCAGGTTAACAAAAACCCCATTTCGGAGTATCATAGTCACACGCTCAGGGCCGAACGGCGAGCGTTGTGGTTCGGGCGTGGCAGCGATAGCGCATGCTTTTCCGGGTGCAACCATGCAATCTGACCACCAAGAGCGAAGGCTGACGACGATCCTGTCGGCAGATGTCGTCGGCTATTCCGCTCTTATGAACCTTGACGAGACAGTGACCCTGGAAACTCTGCAGCGTTTCAGACGGGAGCTGATTGAGCCCAAAATCGAGCAACATTGGGGGCGGACCATCAAATTGATGGGCGATGGTGCCTTGATGGAGTTTGCAAGTGTTGTCGACGCCGTCAGTTTTGCGGTGGATGTCCAGCACGAGATGGAGCGGTTGCAAGCCGGTAAACCGGAAGCCGAACTGATACGGTTCCGTATCGGCATAAATGTCGGAGATGTCATCGTAGAAGGGGACGACATATACGGAGACGGTGTGAACATCGCCTCTCGTATCGAAGGTCTTGCCGAACCGGGCGGTGTGTGCGTTTCCAGAACTGTTGTCGATCACATCAAGAGCAAGCTCGATCTCGATCTGACGTCGATGGGGGCGCAGCGTGTAAAGAACATTCCTGAGCCAGTCGAAGTCTACAAGATTGAGCTGAATACGAAATCCCATCGACTTGCCAGCCCGGTCGAGAGTTCAACCCGCGATATATCAACAAGTTTCCGACCCGCATTGGTAGCCGCGTTTGTCTTGGTGCTTGCATTGACTGGTGTTTTGGTTTGGCAGCCTTGGACACCCAACTTTGCGCGGGCTTCGGTCGAACGGATGGCACACCCTTTGCCGGAAATTCCGTCCATGGTCGTCTTGCCGTTCGAAGATTTCAGTGACGATCCGGAGCAGGGCTACTTTGCCGACGGTATGACAGAGGATCTGATTACGGATTTATCAAAGATATCGGGTGTTTTCGTGATCTCCCGCAACTCAAGTTGGACCTACAAGGACAAGCCAGTCAAATCTCAACAGGTCGCGGAAGACTTGGGTGTTCAATACATTCTGGAAGGTAGTGTTCGAAGAGCCGGTAATCAGGTGCGGATCAATGCCCAATTGATCGACGCTTTGGCAGGGCACCATGTTTGGGCCGAAAGGTATGACAGTCAGATCGATGATGTGTTTTCCCTTCAAGATAAGGTCATTCGGGAAATCACTGCTGCCTTGGCGGTTCAGATCACGGCAGTCGAGGAAGCGGTCATTCACAGCGCGGAGACGAACAGCGCGCTGGCCTATGATACTGTGCTGCACGGTCTGGAACTGTTACGCCGCGGCGGCGAAGATGACATTCTGGGCGCAATTGAAGCCTTTGAGAAAGCAGTAGAAATCGATCCGGATTACTATCGGGCCTAT
The DNA here is from genome assembly GCA_014872875.1 of Paracoccaceae bacterium. Lineage (GTDB taxonomy): Bacteria > Pseudomonadota > Alphaproteobacteria > Rhodobacterales > Rhodobacteraceae > Aliisedimentitalea. The sequence goes on along the minus strand of WKFI01000014.1, from coordinate 191,308 downwards.
GCAGGTCTCGCGGCCGCCCACTGGAGGATCGTGCAGAGTGTTTGGTTCCTGGCAATGGGTGGCGGGTTTGAACGGTCCTGGCAGGAAGTGTTGACGAACATCGAAAAATCCAAGAAGCAACCGACCGCGCTGACCTATTCGATTTTGGCCGAAATTTATGCTGAGCAGGGGCGCCACGCCGAAGCGTTTTCTGAATTGGACAAAGCACTGGCGCTGGCGCCGAACAACCCGGATATCCATGTTGCAAAGGCAAAGGTGTTGAACGCGACAGGCCGCGCTGCCGAGGCCGAGGCAGCCTTGCGCTATGCGGTTCGTTTCGACCCGTTGCAAACGACGCGGTATTTGCGGGAACTGGGCGTCGCGCAGCTGAACCAGAAGAAGTACGAAGACGTCATCGTCACAATGGAGCGCGTTTTGTTGCGGGACTCTGATGTCATTGCGGACATCACGACACTGGTTTCAGCGTTGGGGCATTTGGGGCGCACTTCCGAAGTGCCCGCTCTGGTTCAAAGGTATGACGAGATTGCTATCCCGTCCTACTATGATCCGTTCACGGCCGAAGAAAGCCTGTTGTGGTGGTATGGCGACATGTTTGGGTACGATCCGGATTATCGACAGCATCTTCATGAGGGGCTGAAAAAGGCCGGAGTTAGACGCAGTTCGGGAAACGACCTGGATTGGAACGTGGTCCGGACGTTCATTTCGCGGGAAGATGGGCTGTACTACGCGCGTGGGGTGACACGAGTCACCACGGAAGAAGCTTTTGAGCTGTGGCAGGCGCAGGAGGCGGTTTTTGTTGATGTGAGGGCTGAACTGGATTTCGACGCCGGACATGTGGAAGGCGCCAAAAATCTTTCGTTGCTGGTGGGGCTGTCGCGGGAAGCCTTGTTGGAACTGGCCAGCCCGGAAGATACGCTGGTCTTCAGTTGTCATGGGCCACACTGTCCGTATTCGGCGTATGGGGCCATCAAGGCAAAGCTTTGGGGTTTCAAGGACGCACGTTATTTTGCTGGTGGTTTCCCCGCCTGGCAGGACGCAGGACACCCCGTTGGCGTGACGGAGTAATCGTTTCCGAAGAGTTGAAGTCTGACACTTGCGTGTTTTGGAAAGTTAAATTTATGTAAGCGTTACGAGCGCTTACAGGGTGGTTACGAATTGCGATGGCTTGACACTGCGTACGGTTTCGCGTATAGGTTGTGTCATGCTAGAGGAAGTGGGCAAACGGCCCCGGGGCGACCCGGTGGCCGTTTTCTGTTTCTCGGACCCGGAGGGACAACAACAACTCTCGCATGAGGTAGGCGGCAAACATGGCTTTGACGACCCCGGAAGAACGGATCCTGAATACGGCTGATTTACTTCGGTCCTTACAGGTTTCGATCGTGAACCTGCGACAGCTGGCAGAAGACCTGCGTCGCCGGATTGAGGCCGGGGAGGAACCGGAACTGACGGACACCAGCAAGGAAATCGCGAGGGCGGACACATTGATCCGTTCTTGCCAGAAAGTGGAGGCGTGCCTTGTCGAACAACAAGACAGAGCGGCCGGCATTGTTCGAGGCGGATATGCCATCGACCTTGACCAGGCTCGATTTGAAATTGGGTGCAGACTGGCTCGCATCCGCAGATGTTGCGATCCGGGACAGGTTCCTGAATGAACTGGATGAGGGAGGGCTTCGCGCCCTCCCTTTTTTGTTCGAGTTCTGGGCCTTGCCGCACCAGCTGCCGCCTGACGGAGATTGGCGGTCCTGGGTGATCCTGGGCGGGCGTGGTGCAGGCAAGACGCGCGCCGGGGCGGAATGGGTGCGATCGATGGTCGAGGGCTCAAGACCGCTGGATCCGGGGCAGGCCCGACGGGTTGCGCTGGTTGGTGAGACTTACGACCAGGTGCGTGATGTGATGATTTTTGGTGATAGCGGGATTTTGGCCTGCTCGCCGCCGGATCGCTTGCCGATCTGGAAGGCGGGAGAGCGAAAGTTGATTTGGCCAAACGGGGCGGAGGCGCAAGTGTTTTCGGCTTTTGACCCCGAAGGTTTGCGCGGACCGCAATTCGATGCGGCCTGGGTGGATGAGCTGGCCAAATGGAAAAAGGCGCAAGAGACTTGGGACATGCTCCAATTTGCTTTGCGATTGGGGGAGCACCCGCGGGTCTGCGTTACGACAACGCCGCGCAATGTGGGCGTCTTGAAGCGACTTCTGGCGTCTCCTTCGACGGTTCAGACCCATGCCAGGACCGAGGCCAACCGGGCCAACCTTGCAGCATCCTTCCTTGAGGAAGTGCGAGCACGGTATGCGGGGACGCGGCTGGGACGGCAAGAACTGGATGGTGTGTTGCTGGCCGATGCGGAAGGTTCCCTGTGGTCGAGCGAGGCCTTGTCCGAGGCGCAGGTGCAGAGCGTACCGGGATTGGATCGCATTGTGGTCGGATTGGATCCGTCGGTCAGCGGTGGCGCGGGCGCAGATGCCTGTGGCATCGTGGTGGTTGGGGCACAATTGCAGGGGCCGCCACAGGATTGGCGCGCCTTTGTGCTGGCGGATTGCACCGTGCAGGGAGTGGGACCCAGCGGATGGGCGAAGGCTGCGATTGCGGCGATGGATACTTATGGTGCTGAGCGGCTTGTGGCTGAGGTAAACCAGGGCGGTCAACTGGTCGAAGAGGTTTTGCGGCAAGTGGATCCTTTGGTTTCTTTCAAGGCGGTACATGCGAGCCGGGGCAAGGTGGCGCGGGCCGAGCCGGTCGCGGCCTTGTATGAACAGGGCCGGGTGCGCCATGTCAAAGGGCTGGCCGAGCTGGAAGAACAGATGTGCCAGATGACCGCGCGCGGGTTCGAAGGGCAGGGATCGCCTGACCGGGTGGACGCTTTGGTCTGGGCGTTGCATGAGCTGATCATTGGTCCGGCGGCGCAATACAGGCGGCCCCGGGTACGCGTTCTGTAGCCAGTCTCGGTTGTTTGTCGAAAGAGACGGGCGCTGCCCCTCTGCGCCATTGGCGCATTCACCCCGAGGAATTTGGAACCGGAAAGAAATACAGGCGTTGCGGTTGGGCCGAACGGTCTGTTTCCGGTTCCGGAACAATCTTGAGCGATAAGGATGTCCAACACAGCCGCAGGGCGCGAGTTGGGCAGACAGGAGCAACAGATATGGTATTTGATTTCTTGCGTCGTGGTTCGTCTGAAACGGCGCCCGAAGCAAAGGCAAGCGCGGCAGGGCCGGTGGTGGCCTGGCACGGGTCGGGGCGAGTGGCATGGAGCCCGCGCGACGTGGTGTCTTTGACGCGTACAGGATTTGGCGGAAACCCGGTCGGGTTCCGGGCGGTCAAGTTGATTGCGGAAGCGGCGGCGGCGGTGCCGTTGATCCTGCAGGATCAGACGCAGCGATATGAAACGCACCCGATGTTGGGCCTGGTCCGACGCCCCAATGCCGCACAGGGCCGGGCGGAATTGTTGGAGACCCTGTTCGGGCAGCTATTGCTGTCGGGCAATGCCTATGTCGAGGCGGTAGCGGGTGAAAGCGGTCTACCCCTGGAGTTACATGTTCTGCGGTCGGACCGTGTGAGCGTTGTGCCGGGGGCGGATGGGTGGCCGGTGGCTTATGATTATGCGGTGGGTGCTAAGAAACACCGCTTTGATGCCACCGGCCCGGTGTCTCCTATCTGTCACGTTAAGAGTTTTCATCCGCTGGATGACCACTATGGGTTTTCGCCGATGCAGGCGGCGGCGATGGCGTTGGATGTGCACAACGCTGCATCACGTTGGTCGAAGGCGCTTTTAGACAATGCAGCGCGGCCCTCGGGGGCGCTGGTGTGGAAAGGCAGTGACGGTCAGGGTTTCATGGGCGAAGATCAATTCCGCCGGCTGAGCGACGAGATCGAAGCCAATTACCAGGGCGCGCGCAATGCCGGGCGGCCGATGGTGCTGGAAGGCGGTTTGGACTGGAAACCGATGGGGTTTTCCCCAAGTGACATGGAGTTCCAGAAGACCAAGGAAGCTGCCGCGCGTGAGATTGCCTTGGCCTTTGGAGTGCCACCGATGCTGTTGGGCATCCAGGGGGATGCAACCTATGCGAACTATCAGGAGGCAAACCGGGCATTCTATCGCTTGACGGTTCTTCCTTTGGTGACGCGGGTGGCGGCAGCTCTGTCAGACTGGTTGTCGGGATATGCCGGGGAGTCGTTGCAGCTGAAACCGGATCTGGATCAGATCTCGGCCTTGTCGGCAGAGCGGGATGCCCAATGGGCCCGGGTGGCGCAGGCAGATTTTCTGAGTGCGGCGGAAAAACGGACGCTGCTGGGATTGCCGCCCTTGGCGGAAGCTGACGCGGATGGCTGATGGGCAAGGATATCCGCCGTTCGAATGTGCGCCGGGTCTGCGATTGGCCGCCCACGAACGGGTCAGTCAGATCCATCAAGAGAACATGAACCGCCGCTTGGACCGGATCGAACTGTTGATGGAGCGATTGGAAAAGCGGTTGTGGTTGACCGTCTATGGCGTCGTAGCAGCGATATTGGCGCAGGCGTTTCAGTCGATCCTGGCGGCGGCGCAGTAAATCACCTGATCTGGCATCAGTAGGTTTTGAGGAGTGATCAATGAGTTTTGAAACGGGATTGGAACACAAGTTCGCCCAGTTTGGCGAAGGCTTGAGTCTGACCGACGGGGCAATGATCCAAGGGTATGCCAGTCTTTTTGGTGAGGCAGATCAGGGGGGCGATATTGTCCAGAAAGGCGCTTATGCCGGATCTATCCGAGCCTTGGCCGACCGGCGTCAACGGGTCAAGATGCTTTGGCAGCATGACCCGTCGCAGCCGATCGGCGTCTGGGACGAGGTTCGGGAGGATGACCAGGGGCTTTGGGTCAAGGGCCGTCTGCTGGACAGCACGCAGAAGGGACGCGAAGCGGCGTCTCTGATCGAGGCGGGCGCGATTGACGGGCTTTCGATCGGCTATCGCACCACCAGAGCAATAAAGAATGACAAGGGCCAACGGCTCTTGAAGGAACTGGAGCTGTGGGAAGTGTCGCTGGTGACCTTTCCGATGCTGCCCAGTGCGCGGGTTGCGGCAAAGCAGGCCGAGGTCGATGTCGAGACGGCCCTGTTCGAAGAAACCTGGCGCAGTATTGCCGAGGTGCTGAACGGCGCTCGGATGGACCTGGCGCGCCGATAGCGCGCTGACAACACCCACAACAGGAAAAAACGAATGAGCAAGACCGATGTTCCGGCCTTGACCGGAGAAGGTGTGCCCCTGGTTCAGGAGGTGAAGCAGGCGATGACCGGCTTCGTTCACGAATTCAAGGGCTTCCAGGACGACATTCAACTGAAACTGCAACAGCAAGAAGAGCGACTGACCATGCTGGATCGTAAATCTCAAATCGCGGCTCGGCCGCACCTTGCAGCGGCCATCGAAACGGGCGCACCGCATCAGAAAGCCTTCAACGCCTATCTGCGCAGCGGCGATGATGACGGTCTGCGTGGTCTGGAACTGGAGGGCAAATCGCTGTCCACGGTTGTGAACTCCGACGGAGGGTTCCTGGTGGATGCTCAGACTGCCGAGGCCGTAAAGTCGGTGTTGCATTCGACGGCATCGATCCGTTCGATTGCATCGGTCGTGAACGTGGAGGCGACGTCGTATGACGTGCTGATCGACCACGCCGATGTTGGCGCGGGCTGGGCGAATGAAACCACACCTACGGCAGAGACCGGAACGCCGCAGATCGACCGCATCTCGATCCCGCTGTATGAACTTTCGGCGCTGCCGAAGGCATCTCAGCGTTTGCTGGATGACAGTGCTTTTGATGTGGAAGGCTGGCTGGCCAAGCGGATCGCGGACAAGTTTGCCCGGGCCGAAGCGGCGGCGTTCATCAATGGTGATGGCATCGACAAACCCAAGGGGTTCCTGGATCATCCGGTCGTGGACAACGACGTCTGGGCCTGGGGCAATCTGGGCTATGTGACCACAGGCATTGCGGGCGATGTGGATGGCGATGCCATTGTCGAGCTGGTCTATGCCCTGGGGGCGCAATACCGCGCCAACGGCTCTTTCGTGATGAATTCCAAGACGGCAGGCCAGATCCGCAAGCTGAAGGATGGCGATGGCCGTTTCCTGTGGTCGGATGGCCTTGCGGCGGGTGAGCCAGCGCTGTTGATGGGCTATCCGGTACTGATCGCCGAGGACATGCCGGACGCGGCCAATGACAGCTATTCTGTTGCCTTTGGTGACTTTGCGGCCGGATACACCATTGCCGAACGCCCGGATCTGCGGGTGCTGCGCGATCCGTTCAGCGCCAAACCGAACGTGCTGTTCTATGCGACCAAGCGCGTGGGCGGTGACGTAAGCGACTTTGCCGCGATCAAACTTCTGAAATTCGGCACCTCCTAAGGGCCGGATCGCGGGGGGAACGCTTCCCTTGCGGGCGGGCAGGCATCGGACAGGTTTCGCGTTGTCTAGCTGCTCCCCTCCGTCCGAGCGACGCGGAGCGGTGCCTGCCCCCGACTGAACGGTTTTACGGCCCGGAAGGGTCCGAGCGTGCGGAGTGAATTTATGATGTTGACCGAAGAGACCACCGTGCCGGACAGCGCCCTGCCGGTGGAGCAGTTCAAGGCGCATTTGCGGTTGGGAACCGGGTTTGGCGAAGAGACCCTGCAGGACGCCGTCCTGAACGGATTTCTGCGGGCCGCGATTGCCGCGATAGAGGCGCGGATCGGGAGGGTTTTGATCGCAAGAGACTATTCCTGGTCCTTGACCCGATGGCGAGATTCGGCTGGGCAGATTCTGCCGGTTGTTCCGGTGCAATCCATCAATGCCGTCATTCTGTGCGGATCGGCCGGGGATGAGGAGGCTGTGGATGTCGGGCTTTACCGATTGGAAGCTGACAGCCAGGCCCCGCGTCTGCGCCCCACGGGGTCGCTGTTGCCCTCGGTCCCGACTGGTGGATCGGTCCGGATCGAGCTGACGGCTGGTATGACCAGCGATTGGGGCGGTTTGCCGGCCGATCTGTGCCAGGCCGTTCTGATGCTGGCCGCCCATTATTATGAATACCGCAACGAGACCAAGCTGAGCAGCGGGTGCATGCCTTTTGGCGTCACCAGCCTGATCCAGCGCTACCGCGTGATGCGGTTGTCGGTGGGAGCGGTGCAATGAAGCAGCCGCATCTGAACCGGAAGCTGGTTCTGGAAGCACCGAGCCTGGTCCCGGATGGGGCGGGCGGTTTTACCCAAGGATGGCAGCCTTCGGGAACCTTGTGGGCATCGGTTGAGGGCCGTGCAGGCCGCGAGACGCGTGTTGGAGATGCGGGCGTGTCGCGCATGTCCTACCGGATCATTGTGCGGGCTGCGCCTGTTGGGTCGGCCCAGCGCCCGAGCCCAGACCAGCGGTTCCGCGAAGGCGCCCGCGTGTTCGTCATCCGGGCGGTCGCCGAGCGTGACCCGGCCGGACGATACCTGACCTGTTTTGCTGACGAAGAGGTTGCAGCATGAGTTATGGCGGAGCAGCGGCCCTGCAAGATGCAGTGTACCAGCACCTGATCGCGGACATTGGGCTGAATACCCTGGTCGGAGGAGCGATTTATGACGCCGTACCCGGCGGGGTGCTTCCCGACACGTATGTGACCTTGGGTCCCGAAGAGGTGCGCGACAGATCCGACAAGACCGGCGCCGGTGCCGAGCACCGGTTCACCGTGACGGTCACCACCACCTTGGCGGGCTTTGCCGCGGCCAAGGAGGTCGCAACCGCGATCAGTGACGCATTGGTGGATGCCAATTTGACGCTGAGCCGGGGCGAATTGGTCGGACTTTGGTTCGACCGCGCCGTCGCCGTACGAAGCGGCACAGCCGGCGACACCCGGACAATCACCCTGAGATTCCGCGCCCGCGTGGATGACACCTGATTTCATCAACATCGGAGAATACAAACATGGCTGCTCAGAACGGTAAGGACCTGTTGGTCAAGGTGGACATGACCGGCAGTGGTCTGTTCGAAACCATTGCAGGGTTGCGCGCAACGCGCGTGAGCTTCAACGCAGAAAGCGTCGATGTCACCAGTTTGGAAAGCCAGGGTGGCTGGCGCGAGCTGCTGTCCGGCGCGGGTGTGAAATCGGCAGCGATTTCGGGTTCCGGCGTTTTCAAGGACGAAGGCACGGATGAAAGGGCGCGCCAGCTTTTCTTTGACGGTGAAACCCCGGCGTTTCAGGTGATCATACCTGACTTTGGCGTCGTGGAAGGGCCATTCCAGGTCACTTCCATCGAGTACTCGGGCACTCACAACGGCGAGGCAACCTATGAACTGGCCATGGCCAGTGCCGGTGCGCTGAGCTTTACCGCGCTTTAAGCCGATGGCCAATCCGTGGACGGGAGAGGTGGCTTTGGTCATCGATGGGCAACGACGGATCCTGAAGCTGACCCTGGGGGCTCTGGCCGAGCTGGAACAGGAGCTGGAGAGCGGCTCATTGGTTGAGTTGGTCGAGCGGTTCGAAGGCAGCGGGTTCAGCACATCGGATGTGCTGGCCCTGCTGGGCGCCGGGTTGCGGGGTGGCGGGGCCGAAATTGGCACAGCCGAACTGGCCCGGGCCGAAATTGAAGGTGGGCCGATGCAAGCGGCGCGCGTGGCGGCCGAACTGTTGGCGCGAACTTTCATGCTGCCGGGTGAAACATGAAGAGCTTTGACTGGCCCGACCTGATGCGGGCCGGCCTGGTGCTTCTGCGGCTGACGCCGGAACAATTCTGGCGTCTGACCCCTGCCGAGCTGCGGTTGATGCTGGGGCAGGGCGCGGCGCAAGCCCCGCTGGGGCGGGACCGGCTGCAGGCATTGTTGAAAGCGTTTCCGGACGGGCGTCCGGGAGGCAGCGAGCAAGGAGAAGACAATGAGTGATCAGGACGCAATTGCCGATCTGGATGCACAGGGCACGGCATTGGGGGAGTCGCTGGAAGGTGCCTCTGTCATGGCGGCGGGATTTACGGATGAATTGCGCCGCGTTCGGGAGGCTTTTGCTGCGACCGGCCGGGATGCACAGACCTTGGAGCGTGGCATGTCCAAGGGCTTGCGCCGGGCTTTGGATGGTGTGGTGTTCGATGGTCTCAAACTGTCGGACGCCTTGGAAACCGTCGCCCGATCAATGATCCAGACCACCTACTCGGCGGCTTTGAAACCTGTCACGGACCATGTGGGGGGCACATTGGCAAGTGGCGTGACTTCTCTGGTCGAAGGGCTTCTGCCCTTTGCCAATGGTGGATCGTTTTCACAGGGGCGCGTGGTGCCTTTTGCCAATGGGGGTATCGTCAGCAGTCCGGTTGCTTTCCCGATGCGGGGCGGCATGGGGCTGATGGGCGAGGCTGGCCCGGAAGCCATCATGCCCTTGGCACGCGGTGCGGATGGAAAGCTAGGGGTGCGCGCCCAAAGCGGGGGGGCTGTGAATGTCGTGATGAACATTTCGACCCCGGATGTTCAGGGTTTCCAACGCAGCCAGGGTCAGATCGCAGCCCAGATGAGCCGCGCCCTGGGCCGCGCCAATCGTAATCGCTGAGGGGAGTAAGCAGATGAATTTCCACGAGGTCAGATTTCCCGCGTCCTTAAGCTTTGGCTCCATCGGGGGGCCGGAACGCAGGACGGATGTTGTCACCCTTGCCAACGGATTTGAAGAGCGCAACACGCCGTGGGCGCATTCGCGTAGGCGGTATGATGCCGGGGTCGGTATGCGGTCCCTGGATGATGTCGAGACGCTGATTTCCTTTTTTGAGGCTCGGCGTGGACAGCTTTATGGGTTCCGCTGGAAGGACTGGTCGGATTTCAAGTCCTCCCGCGCCTCTGGTGAGGTGGCGTTCGAGGACCAGGTGATTGGCACAGGGGATGGGACGAAGACCGTCTTCCAACTGCACAAGAGCTACAGATCCGGGGAGTTCAGCTATCTGCGCCCGATTTTCAAACCGGTTCTGGGATCCGTTCGGGTTGGGGTGGCACAGGATGAGCTACGCGAAGGCGTGGATTACACGGTGGATGCCAATAGCGGGTTGGTGACCTTTGTTCAGGCACCGCAGGAGGACATGGAGGTCACTGCAGGCTTTGAGTTCGACGTCCCGGTTCGGTTTGACACTGATCGCATCCAGACCTCGGTGGCGAGCTTCCAAGCGGGCGACGTGCCAAATGTACCCGTGGTGGAGGTGCGCGTCTGATGGCAGGGATGAGCGATGATTTCCGCGCCCATGTGGAAAGCGGGCTGACCACCTTGTGCCGGTGCTGGGAGATACGGCGAAAGGATGGCGTGAGCTATGGGTTTACCGATCATGACCGGGCTCTCGGTTTTGACGGTATCGAGTTCAAAGCAGACACTGGGTTGTCAGCAAAGGCCCTGCAGCAGAGCACGGGCCTCTCGGTGGATAACTCGGAAGCTTTAGGTGCGTTGAGCGATGTGGCCGTACAGGATGCCGATATCGAAGCCGGGCGTTTTGACGGTGCCGAGGTGCGCGCCTGGATGGTCAATTGGGCCGATGTGAATGTGCGCTGGCTGCAGTTTCGCGGCTCGATTGGTGAGCTCCGCCGGGGCGGTGGTGCATTTCATGCCGAACTGCGCGGGTTGACCGAAGCACTGAACCGTCCGCTGGGGCGCGTCTTTCAGAAGCCTTGTACGGCGGTTCTGGGCGACAAGGGGTGCAAGTTCGATCTGACCACGCCCGGCTATGTGGCCGAGATCATTGTGACACAGGTTGAGCGGGCGCAACGGTTCGAATGGCAGGCTCTGAGTGGCTTTGAACCCGGTTGGTTCGGAAAGGGGCGTCTGGAGGTCCTGGATGGTGAGGCCAAGGGGCTGTGGAGCATGGTCAAGCAGGATCGTGTCAATGGCCCAAACCGTATTGTCGAGCTGTGGGAGCCGATCCGGGCCAAGGTGGTCGCGGGCGACACCGTGCGGTTGATTGCTGGTTGCGACAAGCGGATGCAGACCTGCCGTCTGAAGTTCAACAATCTGGTGAACTTCCAGGGCTTCCCCGACATTCCGGGCGAAGACTGGATGATGGCGGTGCCCAAGCAAAGCGGGACCAATACCGGAGGAAGCCGCCGGTGATGGGTTCACGCGAAGATGTGGTTCGAGTTGCCCGGAACTGGCTTGGGACGCCTTACGTCCATCAAGCCTCCCTCAGAGGAGCAGGCAGCGATTGTCTGGGGTTGATCCGAGGGGTGTGGCGCGAGTTGCTGGGGTCCGAGCCGGAAGTCGCGCCGCCCTACAGCATGGATTGGTCCGAGCCACAGGGCGAAGAGCGTCTTTGGACTGCTGCCACGCGGCATCTGATCGCCAAGCCGAAGACGGAGATGTCGGAAGGAGATGTCGTTCTGTTCCGGATGCGCGCAGGATCCGTTGCCAAGCATCTGGGTATTTTGTCTGTAACCGGGCCGGACGCAAAGTTCATTCATGCCTATTCGGGGCATGGAGTGGTTGAGAACGCTCTGAGCGTGCCTTGGCGGCGGCGCATCGTTGGGTGTTTCGAATTTCCGTTGGAGGTGCGCTGATGGCGACAATCATTCTTTCAGCCGCAGGGGCTGCTATTGGCGGTGCCGCGGGCGGGTCGATTGCCGGCCTGTCCGCGGTTGCGCTTGGTCGAGCAGCAGGGGCGGTCGCGGGCCGCGTGTTGGATCAGCGGTTATTGGGAACCGGTTCGGCTTCGGTCGAAACCGGCAGGGTCGAACGCTTTCGTCTGACCCAAGCCGGCGAAGGCAAACCTATTCCGCACATCTTTGGACGAATGCGGGTTGGTGGGCAGGTCATCTGGGCTTCGGATTTTCAGGAAACCGTGACCACGACCGGTGGCGGGGGAAAAGGATCCCCAAGCACGCCTCAGACTAAAACATACAGCTATACGGTCTCTCTGGCTGTGGCGGTCTGCGAAGGTGAAATTGCGGGGATCGGACGCGTTTGGGCCGACGGCGAAGAAGTTGCGCCTGACGATCTGAATATGCGCGTCTACAAGGGCACTCAGGACCAGTTGCCAGACCCGGCCATGGAAGCCATTGAAGGGGCCGGTGAGGTGCCTGCTTACCGGGGAGTGGCCTATGTGGTCATGGAAAACCTGGCGCTGGAGGCGTTCGGAAACCGCGTGCCGCAGTTTTCGTTCGAAGTAGTGCGCCCTGAGCAGACGGACGCTCCGACTTACGATGATGATCTGGCGCGGTTGGTTCGTGGTGTTGCATTGATGCCAGGTACCGGGGAGTACACCTTGGCGACTAAGCCGGTCTATTACTCCAATGGTCCGTCGAGCCGATGGAGTGCGAATGTCAATTCCCCGTCGGGCAAAACTGATTTCGAGACATCCATGGACGCTTTGGAGGACGAAGCTCCGATCTGCGATGCGGCGTCGCTTGTCGTGTCGTGGTTTGGCAATGATCTGCGCTGTGGAACCTGTCAGATCGTGCCAAAAATGGAAAAGCGCAACGTTGAAGGAGTCAACATGCCGTGGCGTGTTGCGGGACGCACGCGTTTGACGGCCGAAGAGATGCGACAGGAGGATGGGCGTCCGATTTACGGGGGCACGCCATCAGACAGGGCAGTCGTCCAGGCAATCCAATTGATGAATGAACGAGGGCGTCGCGTGATGTTCTACCCGTTCATCCTGATGGATCAGGCCGAAGACAACAATCTGATCAATCCCTGGACTGGCGAGGAAGGGCAACCACACTTGCCTTGGCGCGGTCGGATCACCTTGTCACTGGCGCCGGGGAAGGATGGCACGCCTGATCAGACGGCTCTGGCAGATGCCGAGGTGGCGGCGTTCTTTGGCACGGCAAAGGCCAGTGACTTTGTCGTTGGCGATGGTAGCGTATCGTACTCCGGACCTCAGGAATGGGGGCTGCGCCGGTTCATCCTGCATTACGCTGCACTGTGTGCCGCGGCAGGCGGGGTGGAATCTTTCTGCATTGGCTCAGAAATGCGTGGCCTGACCCAGATCCGTGGGGCATCCGGTTTTCCAGCAGTTCAACAGTTCCGAGATCTTGCAGCCGAAGTGCGTGCAATCGTGGGGAGCGAGACCAAGATCGGGTATGCGGCCGACTGGTCGGAGTATTTTGGTTACCAACCGGATGACGCCCCGGGCGACCGGTATTTCCACCTGGATCCCCTGTGGGCAGATGCGAATATCGATTTCATTGGGATCGATAATTACATGCCGCTTTCGGATTGGCGCGAAGGCGAAGACCACGCAGACAAGTCCGAAGGATGGGACAGCATATATGATCTGGACTATCTCAAGGCCAACGTGGAAGGCGGTGAAGGCTTTGACTGGTTCTATCACTCTCCCGAGGCTGAAGCGGCCCAGATCCGCACGCCGATCACCGATGAAACTTATGATGAACCTTGGATATGGCGTTACAAGGATTTGCGCGGCTGGTGGATGAACCGGCACCACGAACGGATCGGTGGTGTGCGCCAAGCGGTTGCCACGGCTTGGGAACCGCAGTCAAAACCGATCTGGTTTAGCGAGCTGGGTTGTGCAGCCGTGGACAAGGGCACCAATCAACCCAACAAGTTTCTGGACCCGAAATCGTCGGAGTCCAGCCTGCCAAAACACTCGACCGGGCATCGCGATGACTTCATTCAGGCTCAGTATCTGAAGGCTGTTCTGGGGCATTGGAGCGAGCCGGAAAACAACCCGGTCTCGGAGGTCTATGACAGTCCTATGGTCGATCTGGACCACGCTTATGTCTGGGCATGGGATGTTCGCCCGTTTCCGGCTTTTCCCAACAATAGGGACTTGTGGAGCGACGGACAGAACCATGCCCGCGGGCATTGGCTGAACGGTCGGATGGGCACACGGACGCTGGCTTCGGTTGTGGATGAGATCTGCGGACGTGCGGGACTGTCTGATGTGGACACCTCAGAACTGTACGGAATCGTTCGTGGATATGTGTTGGACGATACGTCGGATGCGCGCGCGGCTCTGCAGCCGTTAATGCTGGCTTACGGGTTTGATGCAGTCGAACGCGATGGCGCTTTGCGGTTCATTCTGCGCGAAGGTCTGGATGCCGCAACTGTCGATCCGGCGGTTTTGGTTGAAACCGATGAAACTGATGGGCTGATCGACCACAGCCGGGATGCCGAGGCCGAATTGACCGGCCGCGTCCGCTTGAAATTCGTTCAGTCCGGGGCTGACTATGATGTTCTTGCCGAAGAAGTGGTCTTGGCCGAAGACTCAACGCATGCCGTATCAGCAAGCGAGCTGCCCCTTTCGATGACCGGGGCCGAAGCGCGCCATGTTGTCGAACGTTGGTTGACCGAAGCAAGAATTTCGCGGGACTCGGCGCGGTTCGGACTGCCTCCGTCGCAGATGCATCTGGGGGCCGGAGATGTGGTGCAATTGCCACTGGGCGATGATGGTGGCACCGGGCTCTTTCGGATCGACAGTGTTGAGAACGGTGGGATGAACCTGGTCGAAGCCGTGCGTATCGAGCCTGAAGTCTACACACCGTCTGAACAGGTCGATGATCTTCCGTCGCTGCGGGCCTTTGTGGCTCCGACACCGGTTGTACCCCAGTTCATGGACTTGCCATTGATCACGGGCGACGAGGTCGAGCACGCGCCCCATCTGGCGGTAACCGCAACCCCGTGGCCCGGGACAGTGGCGGTGTATCGTTCGGGAACGGACGACAATTATGCGCTGAGCGAGATCATCGCCGCGCGCAGCGTGATTGGCGTGACCGAAAGCCCTTTGGATCGTGCGCAAACCGGTGTCTGGGATGATGGTCCCGCACTTCAGGTCAAGCTGTTCAACGGCACCTTGGAGAGCCGCGACAAGGCAGCCATCCTGAACGGGGCCAATCTGGCCTTCATCGGGGACGGTAGTACCGATCGCTGGGAACTGATTCAGTTCACCACGGCCGAGTTGATCGCACCCGATACCTATCTGCTGACGGGGCGTTTGCGCGGGCAGGCGGGCAGCGACGGATTGATGCCGGATACTTGGCCGCAAGGGTCGAGCTTTGTCTTCTTTGACAAGACAGTCACGCAGCTGGAACTGAGCAGCGCGCAACGACGTATCGCGCAACATTACCGGGTTGGCCCCGCACGTCGCGGCTATGACGATCCGTCATACATCCACGAGGTGCATGCCTTTGACGGAAACGGTTTGCGCCCTTATGCCCCGGCGCATCTGCGGGCAGCGCCTCAGCCGAACGGAGATCTGGCGTTCAACTGGATCAGACGAACGCGGATCGATGGCGATGGCTGGGAAAACGTGGAAGTGCCACTGGGAGAAGAAAGCGAACTCTATCGCGTGCGCGTCATGAACGGTGAATCCGTTCTGCGGGAGATCACGACGTCTTCGCCTGATTGGATTTACTCCAGCGCTGCACAAACGGCGGATGGGTTCGATGGAACCGGTGTTGTGGATGTGGCGCAGATCTCGGCGCGATACGGAGCGGGCCTCTCGAAGCGTTTGAATCTGGCAGCGGGCTGATGCGCCCGCTGCTTCATGGCGATGTCGTGGCTGCTGCAAGAGTGCTCTTGCTGTGCCCGCCCGACATCCGGCAGGACATCTGTGACCGGATGATCCGAGAAGCACAAGCGGCGGACATTTATGCCCGCCGTACCAAACGCTTGCATCCGTTGTGGGGTAACGGGTCGCTAATGTCGGCAGCTCGGAAACGCCTTCTGGCCGCAGAGCCAACCTTTGATTCTGTGGACTACTGCGCCTGCTTCGAACTTGTTCTGCGCCGGCTGGTAACTTGGCGGCTTAGCCAGACGCACAGCTGATGCACAGTGTGGCAGTGGGGTTGAGCTCCAGCCGTTTGACGGCAATCTCCTCCCCACAGTCGTCGCAATAGCCGAACTCCTCTGTGCTGATGCGATGCAAGGCGGCGTGCAATTGACGTTGCTCAATCTCCCGCCTTGTTTGCTGTGCTTGGGCCATTGCCTGGTTTTGCAGCGCATCCATCCGGCTGAGACGTCCCACCGACTGTTGGTCGAGCATTACGATCGACTGTCCGGCTTCACCCAGTTCATCGCCTTCTTCCAACTCTTTCAGCCTTGCGTGTATCAAGGTCTTGAAATGGTTCAGATCGATTGTGCGCATTTCGTGATGACCCCCATCAATTCATTGCGTTTGGCAAATTAAGGTTTACATGGCTATCCTAGGCGCAGGAAAGGACAGGTAGCCATGTTGGAACAACGCCAAACCGTCAGAAAAGTTGACCCCGTTTGGGATCAGATCTGCCGCGAAGCCGAAGAGGCGGTGCAGTCGCAGCCGTTGATGGGCGGGTTGATCCACGCCTGTATCCTGCATCACAAGGGGATCGAAAAAGCACTGTCCTACAGGATCTCGGCCAAACTGTGTTCAAACGAGATGTCGATGACGATCCTACGGGAGATCGTGGACGAAGCATATGCGGATGACCCGTCTGTTGTGGAAGCGTCCCGGGCTGATCTGATGGCGGTCTATGACCGCGATCCGGCGTGCCATCGGTTGTTGCAGCCGATCCTGTATTTCAAAGGATATCAGGCGGTTCAGGCCTATCGTGTCAGCAACTGGTTGTGGCGCAAGGGTCAGGCGGACCTCGCCTACTTCTTCCAGATGCGCACCTCCGAGATTTTTGGGATCGATATCCACCCGGCCGCAAGGATCGGAAAGGGTATCATGATCGACCATGCGCATTCCATCGTCATAGGTGAAACTGCCGTGGTGGGGGATAATGTGTCGATGCTGCATTCGGTGACCCTGGGCGGTACGGGCAAGGAAGAGGAAGATCGCCATCCCAAGATCGGCGATGGCGTCCTGATCGGGGCAGGGGCCAAAGTGCTGGGCAACATCAAGGTCGGTAATTGCAGCCGTATTGCCGCCGGTTCGGTCGTGTTGCAGGAGGTGCCGCCCTGCAAGACAGTCGCAGGGATCCCGGCAAAGATTGTCGGAGAGGCCGGTTGTGACCAGCCTGCAATCTCGATGGATCACATGCTGGGCAAGGACCGGTAGACACTAAACGGATATAGAAAATGCGCGGGTTTCCTCGCGCTTTCCAAAGATCAAAGGCCGCTCGATCCGAGCGGCCTTTTCTGTTCACGGTATTTGTCTGGTCACAGCATGTGGCTCAGGCGAGCATCACCATCGGGTTTTCAAGGTTGTCCACGATGGCTTTCAACAGTTCCGCTCCCAGCGCCCCGTCAATGACCCTGTGATCGACGGACATGGTCACGGACATCACGGTGGCAACCGTCAGTTCCCCGTCTTCCCCCACAACCGGTTTCTTGACCCCGGTGCCCACAGCCAGAATGCCGGCATGGGGCGGGTTCACGATGGCGTCGAAATTGTCGATACCGAACATGCCCAGATTCGAGATCGCGAACGTGCCGCCCTTATATTCATGCGGCGCCAGCTTGCGGTCGCGGGCGCGCGCCGCCAGATCTTTCATCTCGGTCGATAGTGCCGACAGCGACTTGGTGTCGGCATCCTGCAGGACCGGAGTGAACAGCCCGCCTTCGATTGCGACGGCGACGGCCACGTCTGAAGGTTTCAGTTGCAGCACCCGATCACCAGCCCAGACGGCGTTGCAAGCCGGCACTTCCTGCAACGCGTTGGCGACGGCTTTGATGATAAAGTCATTGACGCTGAGCTTCACGCCGCGGCCTTCCAGCTGCTTGTTCAATTGGGCGCGGAATTTCAACAGGGCGTCCAGCTTGATATCCCGGCGCAGGTAGAAATGCGGGATGGTCTGTTTGGCCTCGCCCAGACGCGCAGCAATGGTCTTGCGCATCCCGTCCAGCTGGATTTCCTCGTATTCGCGGCCTTCGTACATGCGGGCCACCATATCGGCGCTGGGGCCGGTGGGAGCGGCAGCCGGAGCAGGTGCGGCAGTTGCAGGTGCAGCGGCCGGCGCAGGGGCTGCTGCCGCGGGCTGGGCAGTTGCGCTTTCCACATCCGCCTTGACGATGCGGCCATGCGGGCCGGAGCCGCTGATCTGGGCCAGATCCAGACCTTTCTGAGCCGCGATGCGACGGGCCAAGGGCGAAGCGAAGATACGTCCGCCATCGGCCCGAGTTGCCGCAGCCGGAGCAGGGGCAGGCGCCTCGACCGCTGCAGGAGCGGCCTCACCACCTGCGTCGGCTGCCGGGGCAGCCTCTGGCGCTGCAGCTGCCGTTGCGCCGATATCATCAGCGCTTTCGCCATCCTCCAGCAGGACGGCGATGGCGGTGTTCACCTTCACGTTCTCGGTGCCTTCGGCAACCAGGATCTTGCCGACGACACCTTCGTCCACGGCTTCGAACTCCATGGTGGCCTTATCGGTTTCGATCTCGGCGATCAGATCGCCCGAAGATACAGTGTCGCCCTCTTTCACCAGCCACTTGGCCAGCGTGCCTTCCTCCATCGTGGGAGAGAGGGCGGGCATCAGGATTTCGGTAGGCATGTCAGCGCTCCTCAATCAGAATGATTTGGTCAAAAGGCGCTTTCGGGCGCCGGGCGCCGCGCGCCAGCTTGGCGATTGCGGCTTCGATTTTTTGCTTATGTGCGGCCATCCAGACATAGGCTTCCTGGTGAGAGGGGCGCGCTCCTATGATGCGGAGATCAGCAGCAAGTCGTTCTGGCACCAATGCTTTCACGATCTTGCCATCCAATTCCATCTCGACAACATAGCTTTCCGTTTCCTGGTCGCGCCCTCTGATCTCCATGCCTTACCTGTATGTCACTTGCTTCACCGCAGCGATCACCTCGTCCGTGGTTACCAGTGCGTGTTTCTCCAGGTTGGCGGCATAGGGCATCGGCACGTCCTTGCCGGTGCAGTTGATCACCGGCGCGTCGAGGTAATCGAAGGCCTGCTGCATCACCACCGACGAGATGTAGGATCCGACCGAGCCTTGTGGCCAGCCTTCTTCCACCGTCACCAGACGGTTGGTCTTCATCACCGAGGCGATGATGCTGTCCGTATCCATCGGGCGTAGGGTGCGCAGGTCGATGACCTCGGCAGAGATACCCTCTTCGGCCAGCTTGTCAGCCGCTTCGAGCGCGTATTGCATGCCGATCCCGAAGGAGACGATGGTGACATCGCTGCCTTCGCGCCAGATCCGGGCCTTGCCGAACGGTACGGTGAAATCATCCAGTTTCGGCACGTCAAAGGACCGACCATAGAGGATTTCGTTTTCCAGGAAGATCACCGGATTGTCGTCGCGGATCGCGGTTTTCAGGAGCCCCTTGGCGTCCGACGCAGAATAGGGCATCGCAACTTTCAGACCGGGGATCTGCATATACCAAGCGGCATAGTCCTGGCTGTGTTGGGCCGCCACGCGCGCCGCCGCACCATTTGGTCCACGGAACACCATCGGCGCACCCATCTGACCGCCGGACATATACAGTGTCTTGGCTGCCGAGTTGATGATGTGGTCAATTGCCTGCATGGCAAAGTTGAAGGTCATGAATTCGACGATCGGGCGCAGCCCGGCCATGGCAGACCCGGTCGCGATGCCGGCAAAACCATGTTCGGTGATCGGTGTGTCGATGACGCGCTTGGATCCGAACTCGTCCAGCAAGCCCTGGGAGATCTTGTAGGCGCCCTGATATTCGGCGACTTCTTCGCCCATCAGATAAACGTCTTCGTTTGACCGCATTTCTTCGGCCATCGCGTCGCGCAGTGCTTCGCGGACCGTGGTCTGCACCAGTTCCGTTCCTTCGGGCCAATCCGGTGTCACATCGGGTTGCGGCGCTTCGGGCGCGGCGGCTGCGACGGCAGGGGCGGGTGCCTCAACCGCTGCAGGAGCGGCTTCGTTACCCGCGTCGGCAGACGCCTCCAGCGCGGAGACATCTTCACCCTCTTCAGCCAGAATGGCGATGGCGGTGTTGACGCGGACATTCTCGGTCCCTTCGGCGATCAGGATCTTTCCGATGACACCTTCGTCCACAGCCTCGAATTCCATTGTGGCTTTGTCGGTTTCAATTTCGGCCAGAATATCGCCGGAGTTTACGGTATCGCCTTCCTGGACCAACCATTTGGCCAGAGTGCCTTCTTCCATGGTTGGCGACAGGGCGGGCATCAGAATTTCGGTTGCCATGTCTCAGTTTTCCTCTGCGGCCGGGGTAATCATCCCGACGATGTTTCCTTGTCCGTCTTCAACATAGGCGCATCGGCCTATGTCCGGGTAATCCGTTGGTGGCAGCGCCTCGGCTCCCCCATTGGTCAGCGCCCACGCATAACGTTCGTCGCAATCATCGACTTCGAACGTCATGGTGCCGCCGCGTACGGGACCACCATTGGCGGGAGCATCGTCGGCGCGCCCTAACAGGCCAGCGGTAAGGGAACTCCCGCCACCAATCTGGTCGCCGTCGATGAGGTGATATCCGACGTCTTCACCGCCCGGCATGGGGGCGAAGGCCCACCCAAACAGGCCTGCATAAAATGCTTTTGCCTGCTCAACATCACTTACGTGGATTTCAAAATGAGGCATTGTTCAAGCCTCGGCGTAGATGTCAGTCCACAGCTCGTCCAGAGCCGGTTCGGGCGAGGCTCGGGCGAAGTCAGCCGCCTGGTTGACGATCTCTTTGATGTCCTTGTCGATCGCCTTCAGGTCGTCTTCGCTGGCATGTTTGCCATCCAGAAGCATTTCGCGAACCTGTTCGATCGGGTCCCGTTCTTCGCGCATGCGCTGCACTTCTTCGCGGGTCCGGTATTTTGCCGGGTCTGACATGGAGTGGCCGCGATAGCGGTAGGTTTTGACCTCCAGAATGTAAGGCCCCTTGCCCGACCGGCAGTGTGCGACGGCACGTTCACCTGCTTCCTTGACGCTCAGCACATTCATGCCGTCCACGGCTTCGCCCGGGATCCCGAAGGCTTCACCGCGCGTGTAAATGTCGGGGGTTGAGGTCGAGCGAGCCTGGGCTGTACCCATGGCGTACTGGTTGTTCTCGATCACGAACACCACCGGCAGATCCCACAGGGCAGCCATGTTGAACGTCTCATAGACCTGTCCCTGGTTGGCTGCGCCATCGCCGAAATAGGTGAATGTCACGCGGCCATTGCCCTTGTATTTGTCGGCAAAAGCCAGCCCGGCGCCCAATGGCACCTGTGCGCCCACGATACCGTGACCGCCATAGAAATGCTTCTCTTTCGAGAACATGTGCATTGAACCGCCCTTGCCCTTGGACAGCCCGCCTTCTCGGCCCGTAAGCTCGGCCATGACGCCGCCCGGATCCATGCCGCAAGCCAACATGTGGCCATGATCACGATAGGAGGTGATGCGCTTGTCGCCTTCTTCGGCGGCGGCCTCCAGACCGACGACAACGGCTTCTTGACCAATGTAAAGGTGACAGAAACCGCCGATCAGGCCCATTCCATACAGCTGACCGGCTTTTTCTTCGAATCGGCGGATCAACAACATTTCGCGATAATAGTGTTTCAGCTCATCGCCGGAAACATTTGTTTTCTTTACAGTCTTTCTGGCTGCCATCGTGGTGGGCTCCCCGTTTTGGCGTAATAGTTTAGTGTTAAACTATTTAATAAGCGATTTCTGGCATTCTGGCGAGGGATATTATGACGCGGGGGCAGGTCGAAGCTCAGAACGCCGTGGAATTGAGCGTATTCGGACAGTTTGTAGCGTCTGCTGAGGGCAGTTGCAGGCAGCTCTTGCGGTGCGGGATCAAACATCTTCAAAGTGTGGTACACTTCCTCCTGCGCTTGGGTTTTCGATACGAGTGTCGCGATCATGCTCCAATTCAATGCGGAAACACTGAAGATACTGGATGCCAGCTATCACGGAGCTGACATCACACGACGCCGTGCGAGGAATATGGAGGCAGTCAGTCCCAGGCCCGGCGAGCGAATTCTGGATCTTGGCTGTGGTCAAGGCCTGCTGACTATAGAACTTGCACGCGCAGTCGGCGCAACCGGCTCAGTGATTGGTGTTGATCCAAGTTCTGACATGCGGTCAAAGGCCAGAGAACTGTGCAGCGACCTTCAGAACGTTGAGATCCTGAATGGGTCAGCCGGACAGTTGCCGATAGCAGACAGCTCCCTTGATGCGGCAATTTCGCTTCAGGTCTTTGAATACTTGCCTGACATTCCGGGTGCTTTGCGTGATCTGCAGGCCAAGCTTCGTTCCGGAGGTCGTCTGGTTGTCGGAGACATGCTTTGGGATACGTTTTGTTGGGAGTCTGATAACCCGGAGCGCATGTCGAGCATGATGTTGGCCTGGGAGAGGCATGTTGCCGAGAAAAGTGTGCCCGCCCTTCTCCCCTCGGCTCTGGAGACGGCAGGGTTTCTATGGCTTGAAACCGCTCCGTTGACGTTTTCGGCGACTGTTCTTCGTCCGGACGGGTTTCCGCTGATGCTGATGTACCTGATGCGCGCCTACGCTATCGAACAAAACCTGCTTGCCGCAGAGGATGCGAATGATTGGTTCGAAGAGCAGGTAAACCGATCAGAGGAGGGGCGGTTTTTCTTTTCTCTGACCCATTTCATTACCAAGGCAATTCGGCCTTGATGCTTGCGGGACAGCGGATCAGCGAATGACGATCTCATCCGTGCGCAGGACACCCAGAACGGACCGTGCTTGCTGGTCCAGAAGGTCCAGGTCCAGGTAATCGTCACTCAGTCTGCGGGTCAGGTTTTCCATCTCGGAAATTTCGGCATTCAGGCGATCGAGATCGCTACGGAGCACTTCGGCCTCCGCAGCGATCTCGACCCGACGAAACAACCCGTAATCCCCCTGAACTGCCGCAAAGGTGAAATATGCGCTCAGCGCAAATGCCACCGCGAAAAAGATCAGGGCACCTAAAGATGGACGATTGGAACGGGTCACGTTGGGTTGCCTGTATGCTCTGCCTCAAAGCTGCGCCCGTTGTTCGGGCGTCTATGTATCTTATGCCACAGGTGATTCGGTTTGTGAATCCCAAAAATGCCCTGTCGATTCGATTTTTACCCAACGACTCCAGACAGATGACGCCACGGAGCGGTGGCATGGGTTAGGCTGACACGTAGGCTCCACCGAGAATTGGAGGATGAGACCATGCCCGAGACGAAACTGTCGATTTCTGCGCCGCAAGGCGATCTGGGGACGCATGAAGTCATGAACCAGCCTGCACCGCGCATGTCGCGCAATCTGTGGGACGGCGATCAGGTTTTGCAGCTTCACGCGACACGGCATGGTGGCCGGACGGACAATCTGGCTCACGCAGGCGCCGTTTATGCCAGTTCAGACATGCTGTCTGCAGCCGAGAACGCGCGCCGCGATCCGCCTCGCCTCAAGCTTTTTGCGCGATCAGGACATCGCCTGGACGAGGTGGAATTCAACCAAGGGTATCATCAGGTGATGGGGGCGGCGAAGCGGTTGGGCTATGCGCACGTCGCCTGGGATGGACAGCCGGGCGGGCATGTCACCCACGCCGTGCATTGCTACATGCTGAACCAGGTGGAGCCGGGCACATGTTGTCCGATGACCATGACCTATGCTGCCGTGCCTGCGTTGAAGGCCGATCCGGACTTGGCAGCAACCTGGGTCCCACGCCTGTTGAACCCGGTCTATGACGGGGCGGTCCGTCCGGTGACACAGAAAAAGGGCGTGACGCTGGGCATGGCCATGACTGAAAAGCAGGGTGGTTCGGATGTTCGGGCCAATACCACCCGCGCGGTGCGGGATGGTGACCATTACCGGCTGACGGGGCACAAGTGGTTCTGTTCGGCGCCGATGTCTGATGGGTTCCTGACATTGGCGTATACAGAGGCCGGGCTGACCTGCTTCCTCGTGCCGCGCTGGTTGGAAGACAGCCGCAACGGGATCCGGCTGCAGCGACTAAAATCCAAGCTGGGCAATCAGGCCAATGCCAGTTCCGAGGTCGAATATGTGGACGCTTTGGCCCATCGTCTGGGGGAAGAAGGTGCGGGCGTGCGCACAATCATAGAAATGGTGCATCACACGCGGCTGGATACGGCCATTGCTCCGGCGGGTTTGATGCGGGCCGCGGTCGATGAGGCCATGTGGTGGGTGCAGGGTCGCAGCACTTTTCAGCGGAAACTGATCGATCAGCCGTTGATGCGGGCCGTTCTGGCGGATTTGGCTCTGGATACCGAAGGGGCCTTGTCTGTCGCGCTGATGGTCGCCGCAGCCTTTGACCGCAGTGATGCCGAAAACCGTGCCTTTGCCCGGATTGGCGTGGCGCTGGCCAAATACCTGAACAACAAACGCTGTATTTCGGTAATTGGTGAGGCGATGGAGGTGCTGGGTGGCATGGGCTATATTGAAGAGACACCCATGCCGGTGCTCTACCGCGAGGCACCTCTGAACGGGATCTGGGAAGGGTCAGGCAATGTCATCTGCCTGGATATCCTGCGCACCCTGTCGCGGGAACCTTTGGCCGGAGACGCGTTGATGCAGGTGCTGAATGCTGCTCGCGGCGGCGACAGGCGCTATGACGCGGCGCTGGATGCGCATTTGCAACGCTGGACCGGCTTGCCGACCGAGGCCGAGGCGCGGTGGTTCGTGGAAAGTCTGGCCAGTTTGTTGACAGCAGCAAGTCTGATCCAGTTTGCACCGAACGCGGCAGCAGACGGATATGTGACAAGCCGGTTAACGGAACAGCGGGGGTCTCTGCCCGGGTCCGTCGCCGGTCTGGATACGGACGCAATTCTAAGCCGCTGGGCAGTTTGAGGCAGGTCCGCTGAGCGAAGGATGCGGGACTGAATGTAGCGCTCCCGCCCCTTTTTCTGGCGCAAGGCGCCGTCAAAGTGTTGGGCGTGGCAGCGCCAGAGGCGCTGCGTCAGCTAGTCCGGTCAGGATTTATTGCTTGCTGTAAAGCGAAGGGTGGGGGCGCTGCCCCCGTCGCGGTGAACCGCGCCTCCCCCGGAGTTTCCTTGGCAAAGTGAATGCAGGAGCAGCTGCTCGACTGAAAGTGCAGCGCGAGGCACGTCTCACGGCGAGGCCCGAGTTGTCTCAAGCCCGGCCCTGCGGTTGGGGCCGGGCGAAAGAGGTCTTGTGGAGTTGCTGCTTATTGTTCCAAAGCCGCGACGCCTGGCAGGGTTTTGCCTTCCATCCATTCCAAGAAGGCTCCTCCTGCGGTCGAGATGTACGAGAAATCGCCCGCGGCACCAGAGGCGTTCAACGCCGCAACCGTATCACCGCCACCAGCAACCGATACCAGCTGACCCGCGCGAGTTAGAGCAGCGGCCTTGAGTGCTGCAGCATTTGTGGCGGCGTCGAAAGGCTCCAGTTCAAATGCACCCAGCGGTCCGTTCCAGATCACGGTTTTGCTGTTTTCAAAGATCGTAGTGATTGCAGAAACACTGTCGGGGCCAGCATCCAAGATCATGCCGTCTTCCGGGCATTGATCTGCTGGAAGGACCTGATGATCGGCATGGCTTTCAAATTTTTCGGCAACAACGATGTCGGTCGGCAGCACGATCTTGCAGCCTGCGGCCTCGGCCTTGGCGATGATCTCGGCTGCGGTGTCGGCCATGATGCGTTCGGCCAATGATTTGCCGACATGCATCCCCTTGGCGACGAGGAAAGTATTGGCCATGCCGCCGCCAATCACGAGGTAGTCCACCTTTTCGATCAGGTTGCCAAGGAGTTCGAGTTTGGTCGAGACCTTGGCGCCCCCCACCACAGCCGTGACGGGGCGTTGGGGTTGACCCAGCGCGCTTTCCAGCGCTTCCAACTCGGCCTGCATCAGGCGTCCAGCACAGGCGGGCAGCAGCCGGGCCAATGCCTCGGTCGAGGAATGCGCGCGATGCGCGGCTGAGAAGGCGTCGTTGCAATAGACCTCGCCCAGGCGTGCCATGCCGGCGGCAAGTTCGGGGTCGTTTTTGGTTTCAGCTGCGTGGAAGCGGGTGTTTTCCAAGAGCAGCACTTCACCCGGTTGCAGGGCGTCTGCCGCTGCTTCTGCGCCGGCGCCCACGCAGTCTGCAGCAAAAAGGACGCGGGTTTCAAAAGCGCGCTCCAATGTCGGCACCAGCTGGTTCAGGGACAGGTTTTCCCGGCGCTCCCCACCAGGTCGGCCGAAATGCGCCAGCAGGATCGGCTTGCCACCAGCGGCCAGAATATCCCGCACGGTGGGCGCGATCCGTCGGATCCTTGTGCTGTCGGTGACAACGCCATCCACGATCGGCACGTTGATATCGACCCGCACCAGCACGCGCTTGCCGTTCAGATCCATGTCGTCCAGTGTTTTCCAGCCCATCTTGCGCAAATCTCCTGAAAGCAAAGAGTCGCCGCTTCTCTAAAGGAAAGTTGCCTCGGGTCAATGCCGCGCCTTGTCCATCGGCCCCATGGGGATTAGTTTCCGCTCAAATACATTGACAGGAGGGCCTCATGGCCGAGATCAAAGATCCCGAAAACACCGTCATCATCGAGCTGAAAGACGGTAATGTCGTTATTGAACTGTTGCCCGATGTGGCGCCGGAACACGCTGCACGGATGAAGGAGCTGGCGCGCGCTGGTGAGTATGACAATGTCTGCTTTCACCGGGTGATCGACGGCTTCATGGCCCAGACCGGCGACGTGCAGCATGGCGACATGGAAGACGGGTTCAACATCCGTATGGCGGGCACGGGTGGTTCGTCGCTGCCGAACCTGCCGGCAGAGTTTTCGAAGCTGCCCCACGATCGCGGTACCTTGGGTGCGGCGCGGTCGCAAAACCCGAACTCGGCCAATTCGCAGTTCTTCATCAACTTCAAAGACAACCATTTCCTGAACGGTCAGTACACAGTTTACGGCCGTGTCATCGAAGGAATGGAACATGTCGATGCGATTGTCCGCGGTGAGCCGCCTGCAAACCCGGATCGCATGATCAGCGTCAAGGTTGCAGCCGATGCGTAAGCTGGCGGCTGTTTTTGCCTTGGCTGCCAGCCCGGCGCTAGCAACGGGACTTCAGATCGAAGTCGAGGGTGAAGCCAATGGTACGATCACCATCGACCTTCTGGAAGATGTGGCCCCCAAGCATGTCGAGCAGATCGCGGCTCTGGCAGCCGAGGGGAAATATGATGGGGTCGTATTTCATCGGGTGATCGACGGGTTCATGGCTCAGACCGGAGACGTTCAGTTCGGACGGATCGGCGAGGACATGCGCCGTGCAGGAACCGGCGGGTCGGACCGTCCGGATCTGCCGGCCGAGTTTTCGGATGTGCCCTATGACCGGGGTATTGTCGGTATGGCCCGGGCGCAGAATCCCAACAGTGCGAATTCGCAATTCTTCATCATGTTTGCGCCGGGGCACTTCCTTAACGGTCAGTACACCGTAGTTGGAAAAGTGACCGCTGGGATGGACGTCGTGGACCAGATCAAGCGCGGCAAAGGCCAGAACGGTTCGGTGGTCGGAAAGCCGGATGTCATGAAAAAGGTTACCGTGACAGAGTAACCGCAAATTTCTTGTAAGAAATTTGCCAAGGTTTTTCGAAAAACCTTGGACGGCGCGCCGACATCGGGGCGCCGTTTTTCGTTACACGGGCCCTCACGTCCGCGTGTTGGCTGCTGGATTGGTTCCAGCGGATGGAGCAGGGTGGTGTGGGGGATCTCATGCTGCGCCTTCTTTGTTTAACCTTTGCTGTTGTTTTCTCGCTGTCCACGGCCTGGGCGGATCCGAACTTTTGGAAACATGAATGGCCCGAAACCGATTTCGGCAGATCCTCGGTGGCCAATTGGGGAGAGATCCTGTCCGGTGGGCCGCCCAAGGACGGGATCCCGGCATTGGACGCACCCAAATTCCAGCCTGCGGGCCAAGAACGCCGCATCGGAGACCGAGAACCGGTCATCACGGTGGAAGTGCCTGGGGCCGAACCGCGCGCCTACCCAATCCGGTATCTCACCTGGCATGAAATCGTCAATGACACGGTGGGTGGCGTACCGGTGGCTGTCACCTTCTGTCCGTTGTGCAATTCAGGGATTACCTTTGACCGTCGGGTGCGGGGGCAGGTTCTGAGCTTTGGTGTTTCGGGCAAGCTGCGTCATTCGGACATGATCATGTATGACCGCGAAACCCACAGCTGGTGGCAGCAAGCGATCGGGCAGGCGATTGTCGGCGAGTTGACGGGAGCGGAACTTAAAACTCTGCCCACCTGGATGGAAAGCTGGCAGGAATTCACAGTTCGCAATCCTGATGGGTTGGTCATGGCCGAACCGGACTTTAACCGTGCCTATGGTCGCAACCCCTACAAGGGGTACGACAGCCTCACGCGGCCCTTCCTGTATTCAGGTGAGCTTCCACCGCATGGGATCCCGGCATTGGAGCGAGTGGTGCGGGTTGGGGATCGGGCGTGGCCCCTGACGCGACTGGCCCGTGACATGACAGTACAAGAAGCCGGTGTGACAATCAGTTGGCGGCCCGGCCAGGCATCCGCACTTGATACTGGGACCATCGGCAAGGGACGGGGTGTGGGGTCGATCCGGGTCAAGGATTCCAGAGGCCACGATGTGGCGCATGATGTAATGTTTGCCTTTGCGTTCCATGCCTTCTGGCCAAGCGGGATCTGGATGCTGGGCGATTGAAAGAAATCCTCGCACTCCGTTGATTTTCTGAAATATTCAAGTTTAATGATGTAGACAGAAATTGTTTGACCGGAGGCTGGCATGGACAGCACTCTATCCGTCGAGGCGCTGGAGCGTCTTCCGTTCTGGGTCACGCCACCAGGGGAAACCGATGGGTTCATGATGGTCGTGGGCTTTGTGCTTGTGGCCACTCTGCTGGGATTTGGCGCACTCTATTTCACCATTCAGGCGATCCCTGATCGTATGGCGGCAGGCGCCCACAAGGTACAGATGCAATTGGTCAGCGTGTTGGGGCTGATTTCGCTTTTCACACTGAACAATGCGTTCTGGATTGCGGCGATCCTGATTGCGGCTGTCCCGCTGCACGAAGTGTTTCCGTCCCTGAAGCCGGTGGAACATACGCTGGGAGCGGACGATGCTTGAGCTGATCTTTTCCGCCCTCATCACCATTCTGCCTGACTACCTGTATCGCCGCTATCGACAGGGAAAGCGGTTGGGGCAGGAGATCACGCTGTTCAATGTCTGGTACGAACTGCGTTGGGGCCTGACGGCCTGTGCCATTCTGGCGATCACCTTGATAACCGTCATCTTCTACTATCACCCGTCCACGCGGAACGTGTCGGCTGCCTTTCGCACCGTAACCGTGCTGTCTGATCGGGCCGGACGCGTGGATGAGGTCTATGTAGTCAATAACCAGGCACTCAAGGCGGGTGATCCGATTTTCAGGTTGGACACCACCCGTCAGGAGGCAGCCGCCGAAACTGCCCGCCGTCGCATCGCTGAAATCAATGCGGCCTTGGGACTTGTGGCGACCGAAATTGACGGGGCAACTGCACGGCTGAGTGCCGCCGAAGCTGACCTGAGACAGGCACAGGATGATCTTGATCGCCGTCGTGCCGTGGCCGAGCGTAATTCCACCGTCGTCAGTGAACAGGAATTGGAGCGGCTGGAGACCGCCGTAGAACGAGCCATCAGCCAGCGCGCTGCTGCGGAGGCCGCACTGGACGGGGCCAAGCTGCGCCAGAGCAGCGTCCTGCCGGCGCAACGTGACAGTGCCCGCGCCGTGTTGCAGGAGGCCGAGAACGAGATTGCCAAATCCACCGTCTTTGCCGAGGTGGATGGCGTGGTAAAGCAGTTCCTGTTGAAACCCGGTGATATCGTGAACCCGATCCTGCGACCGGCCGGGATCCTCGTGCCCAACGTAACCGGGCAGGGGCGTTATGTGGCAGCCTTTGCACAGATTTCGGCCAGTGTGATCAAACCCGGTATGTTGGTTGAAATTACCTGCGCCTCCAAACCCCTTACCGTGATCCCAATGGTGGTGGACGAGGTCCAAGGCGCCATTGCTGCCGGGCAGTTCCGCCCCGGTGATGCCTTGCTCGATCAGCAGGACAGGGCGCGGCCCGGCACGGTGACGGTGTTCCTGGCTCCGGTCTTCCCGGCGCATCTGGAAAACGTGCCGCAGGGGAGCGCCTGTGCCGGGGTTGCCTATACGAGCCGCGCGGCCGAGATCGAGGCCGGGGAGATCACCGGCTTTTCCGCTTTCATCGCAACCCTGGTTGACGGGATGGGGATTGCCAATGCCATTGTTCTGCGCGCTCAGGCCATTCTGCTGCCGGTCAAGGCGCTGGTCTTTTCCTGACGGGATTGCGTGATGGCATACACTTGGGTCTTTTTCACGTATTTCGTTGAAGCGTTGCTTCGTCTGGCGCCAATCCTGGGGCTGTTGGTGACGCTGATCGTGATCAATGGGATGCTGATCGGGAGGATCGAGGGATGGCGTCGAACAGACGCGTTGTACCATGCCTTCATCAACGCCACGACGGTGGGGTATGGCGACTTTCGCCCTTCCTCTACCCCAGGCAAGATCCTTTCGGTGCTGAATGCCTTCATGGGTCTTCTGTTCACCGGGATTTTTGTGGGGACCGGGGTGTACTCGGTCGAAAAATCTTTTGACATCCTGCAGTAAACGCTTGTTGTCGGAATGAGAAACGCCGCCCCGTGGGGCGGCGTTTCAGAGTCCCTGTCAGACTCGGCATGGCCAGCGCGAATTCCTCCCGTCGCGTCTGGCCCGTGTAGCTTGTGGCTCAGCCTTCGGCCTTGGGCGCGGGCGCAGCCGGTTTCGGGGCAGCCTTGCCAGGGTTCAACGGGTCGTCCTGACGCTGAACAGAACCTTCGAAATGTGCACCGCTTTCGATGGCAATGGTCTTGTGAATGATGTCGCCTTCGACCCTTGCGGTCGAAGTCAGGCGAACTTTCAGGCCGCGCACGCGCCCCACGATACGTCCATTGACGACAACGTCATCGGCGGTGACTTCGCCCTTGATGGTGGCGGTTTCGCCCACTGTCAGCAGATGCGCACGAATGTCGCCTTCCACAGTGCCTTCGACCTGGATGTCGCCGGTGGTTTTGAGATTGCCCGTAATGTGCAGGTCCGAGCTCAGGACCGACGCAGGCGGTTTGGCTTTGGGGGCCGAGGCCTTGAAGTCGCTTTGGGCGGGGGCGGCCGGTGCGCTTGTGGGTGCAGGAGATGCAGCCGCTTCCGAAGCTTTCGGGCCGGGTTCGTTGATTTTGCTCTTAGAAAACATTTCTTGCAGCCTTGATGTAGATCATGGGGTTTACGGGTTTTCCATTCACGCGCACCTCGTAATGAAGGTGGGTTCCGGTGGACCGTCCAGTGCTACCCATATCAGCAATATGATCCCCGCGCGAGACTCTTTGGCCCTTTTTCACGCGGTTGCGCGTATTGTGCGCATAGACTGTTTCGATCCCGAACGCATGTTGGATTTTGACGACGCGCCCATAGCCGGATTGCCATCCCTCGAAAGTGACAACGCCATCTGCCGTCGCATAAATATCAGTGCCATGTGACCCGGCAAAGTCCACGCCGCTGTGCATTCGACGACCGCCGGTGAACGGGTCGCGACGATAGCCAAATCCGGAGGTCATTCGAACGCCTGCATGGGTCGGTGCAGCGAAAGGTGCGCGTTCTGCAGCGATTCGATAGAGGTTAAGCTGCTGCATCTGCTGCAGCAGAGTATTGGCACGCAGTTCGTCCGGTGTGGGTTCTTCACCGCGTGTGCTGAAGGACAAAGGGGTTAGCGGCCCGCCTTGGCCGCTGTAACCGCGTCGCACCTGTTCGATGATGCTGTCGGTTGGCATTCCTGCACTTCGGAACATCTTGTCCAGCGGCTCGACCGAAATGGCCATCGCCTCTTCGAGCTGACGGAAGATCTGGTCATTGCGCTCTTCCATCAGGTCAAGTTCCAATTCCAGTTCTTCTCTCGCATCCAGAGCAGCCTGAGCATCGGCAAGGATTCTGTCGCGTTCCTGCGCAGTTTCGCTGAGGGCCGAGGACATGAACTCCATCTGCACTGGTGCGGTCGTTGCCATGGTAATGGCGGCGCTACCTTCTTCGGTTTGCTTCTCCAGATCAGACAGGGCCAGCCGGGCGGTATCCCGCTCCTTCATGGTGTCGCGCAAGGTGGTCTGGATGACCTCGATACCGGTTTCCAGCTCGCTGCGGCGGGTTTCCGAGGCCAGAAGCTCTGACTGCATGACCGAGATCTGGGCAAGTGCGGCATTGAAGCGTTGCTGCGCAGCCACGGCTTCTTCGGCGCGTTGATCGCGTTCCACCGAAAGCGCATTCAGGCGCTCGCGATAAACCTCCTGATCCCGCTTGGCCTGTTCCCGGAAATTGCCCGAACCGATGCTGTCCATCAGCAGGATCGCGGTTGCAACGATGGCCCAGGACACCATGAGCGTGGCGCCGCCATAGGCAAACAGTTGCGTCTCCGGACGCAGCCGAATGAACCGAGTGTCCGTGTCGGATTTCAGAAAGACCCGGCGTTCCGGGAAAACGCGCTCAAGCGCGGCATGAATTCGTATTGCCAGACGTGTTCGCACGCGTCCATCCTTGTCCCATCCCAGCATACGCCCGTTATCCCCAAGGGACGCATGTTCTGGGCAGTGTGCATAATCGCAGGATGGCGTTTGGGCAAGCCTGTTAACCTGTTTGCAATCCCGGCGACGTCCAAGGTTGTGGAAAACTGGCGAAAAATTGCCGAAACCTCAAAGGGTTGAGGGAGCAAAGCCGCCCGGTGCGCGGTTCAAACGCCGCGATTGCCGATGGGATCATCCGCCAGAGGCCAGTAGAAATCCGGAGGCAACCCGGCTTCTGCGCGCTTTTCTTCGTTGAACGGGGGCTTCAGGGCACCGTGGAAATACTTGCGGACCAGTGCGTGAAATACCTCCTTAGGATCGGCATCTTCGCGCCCGCACAAGAAGTGAAACCATTTCGAGCCGTAGGCAACGTGGCCGACCTCTTCGGCGTAAATCACCTCGAGCGCCTCAACGACATTGGCCAGTTTCGCCTTTCGGAAAACGTCAATCATTCCGGGGGTAACATCCAAACCGCGGGCTTCGAGCACCATGGGCACGACGGCCAGTCGGCCCATCAGATCTTCGGCCGTGTCTTCGGCCGCACGCCACATCCCGGCATGGGCCGGCAAAGCCCCATAGAAGCTGCCCAAAGCTTCAAGGCAGTCGCATATCATGTTGAAATGTTTTGACTCTTCGTCTGCGGCCTTCACCCAGTCGTCAAAGAACCCCATTGGCATGGGAACATGCGAAAACCGCGCGATGATGTCCCAATGCAGATCCACGGCATTCAACTCGATATGTGCAACCGCATGCAGAAGGGCCAGACGGCCCGCTTCGGACCCGGGGCGCCGGCGTGGCACGTTACGCGGTGACAGGAGTTCGGGTTTCTCCGGACGGGCCGGATGCAAAGGCGGGTTTGCAGTGCCTATCTCGATCGCGGGCCCGTCATCCTGCCGAAAGGCAATCCACGCGGCGGCATGTTTCCTCGACAGGGCTGTCTTGGCCCGTCCGTCCGAAGTGGTCAGAACGTCAGTGGCCATCTGGGCGAGGGTGAGGGCGGTGGTCATGGTCGTCGTCTCCTGTCGCCCAGCCGGTAGTACAGGCCGTCCGCAACTGCAAGGCACCGGCTGACCGGT
The DNA here is from genome assembly GCA_014872875.1 of Paracoccaceae bacterium. GTDB lineage: Bacteria > Pseudomonadota > Alphaproteobacteria > Rhodobacterales > Rhodobacteraceae > Aliisedimentitalea. The sequence goes on along the minus strand of WKFI01000014.1, from coordinate 157,884 downwards.
CCTGCGGGGTTCAACGCGAAATCCAGAACTGAATACAGCGCATATTTGAGGTTGCGCCCTTAAAAAGGCTTCCTTGGGAACCCGGCTTCCATATCGGAAACCGGGCCGAGTTTCTTGCTGGAATTTTGCCTTCCGGTACTACATGCCCTTTACGGCTTCCAGCACCTCTTCCACGTGGCCCGGCACTTTGACTTTGCGCCAGATGCGAACGATCTTGCCTTCGGCATCTATGAGAAACGTCGAACGTTCGATGCCCATGGATTTCTTGCCATACATGTTCTTTTCGACCCAGACGCCATAGTCCTCGCACATCGAGCCGTCGGCATCCGACAAAAGGGGAGTGGTCAGGCTGTGCTTGGCGACAAACTTGTCATGCTTGGCCACGGTATCCTTGGAAATCCCGAAAACCTGCGCGCCGGCATCGGCAAAGGCTTGCAAGTGTTCGGAAAAACCGATGGATTCCTTGGTGCAGCCCGGCGTATCATCGCGGGGATAAAAAAACAGCACCACGGCACCACCGCGCAGATCGGACAGGCTTACCTCACCACCGCCATCCCGAGGAAGGGTAAAGCCGGGGGCAAGATCGGAAATGTCGAGCATCAGGATCACTCCAGTATGGTTTTGAAAATTGCCGGGTTTATCATAGCCCGCATTGTCCCGGTTTAAAGGTACCGAATGACACCTGACGGCACCCAGTCGCACGATCCCAGCCCCGAGCAGCCGCGCTTGGGGCGAGGTCGGTTGTGGCTGCGGACTCTTTTGTGGGGGCTGACCGTTCTGGCCGTTGCCGCAGCCAGTCTTGTCTATGTGGCGCTGGATCGTAATCTGGTTGCGCCGGATTGGGTCAAGGAGCGCATTTCCGCCCGGATCGAAACCAGTTTGCCGGGGATGGATCTGACTTTCGGAAGCGTTGAGTTTGTCATAAACAAGGGGTGGCGCCCACGCATACGCCTGCAGGACGTGGTTTTGTTGCGTGAGGACGGTACCGTCCTGTCGCAACTGGCCCATGCCGAAACCACGTTGGCCATGCGCCCACTGTTGCGAGGTCAGGTTCAACCCAAGACCATCGAGCTGTTCGGCGCTTATGGACAGCTGCAGCGAGATTCAGATGGTGGCTTTGCCCTGAGCACGGGAACCGGTGGGGTGCCGCTGGAACAGGCCGCCAGCATCCCGCAGATGATCGAGGAATGGGACCGGCTCTTTCTTCTGCCCCAACTCGAGGCGCTGGTTTCGATCCAGGTCGAGGCGCTGACCCTGCGATACGAGGATCTGTCCAAGGGACGCGGTTGGACACTGGATGGAGGATCCATCCGTTTTGACCGAACCGGTGACGATCTGCGCATCGGGGCCGGATTTTCTCTGTTGAGTGGTCGGGATTACGCCAGTTCGGTCGAGGCCAGCTATGCCAGTCGCATAGGCGACACCGAGGCGGAAATGTCCGTATCGCTACAGGAGATCGCCAGCGAGGATATTGCACTGCAATCGGTTGCCCTGGAGTGGTTGAACGTATTGAAGGCGCCGATCTCGGGCGCCATACGCGGACGTATCGACAGCGAAGGAGCGCTGGGGCCGGTCTTTGCCTCGTTGCAGATCGGCGAAGGTGTGCTGCAGCCTGACGACCGAACCCGCCCCGTTCCGTTCAACGGCGCGCGCAGTTACTTCACTTTTGATCCGGATCGGCAGGTGCTGCAATTCGACGAACTGAGCGTCGAAAGCGGCTGGGGTCAAGGTACGGCCGAGGGGCGCGCCTATCTGCATACGGATGAACGGGGACAGTTGAGCGATCTGGTTGGTCAGTTTCGTTTCCGTGGGATCGAAGCAAACCCGCGTGGCGTCTTTGTCGAACCCCTCAAGTTGGAGGGTGTTACGACCGATTTCCGTCTGGAACTCTATCCTTTCCGCCTGACACTGGGCGAGGGGTTGGTGCGCTACAAGGATACAAATCTTCGGCTGAGCGCGAAACTGTCTTCGACCGATCAGGATTGGGTATACGGGCTGGATGCCCGGCTGGACAGTATTGCGACCGACGATGTGATCGGGGTCTGGCCGGAAGGATTGGCGGCCAAACCACGGGAGTGGGTGGCAAAAAACCTGTCTGGTGGAACCATGCATGACGCGTATTTCGCTTTGCGGAGCAGGCCGGACGCAAAACCGGTGGCATCAGCGGGGTTTGCCTTTACCGATACAACGATCCGTTTCATCAAGACCCAACCGCCCATTCGGAACGCGGCAGGACAGGCGAGCCTTCTGGACAATCGCTTTGTCGTCACGGCCGCGCGTGGTACCGTGACGCCCGAACAGGGTGGCCCGCTGGATGTGACGGGGACGTCTTTCATCATTCCTGACACCACGATCAAGAAAGCCGCTCCTGCCGTTGTTCGGGTTCAGGGCAGCGGTTCGGTCACCACGATCCTGTCCATGCTGAACCGGCCACCACTGAGGGTTCTCAAGAACACCACACTTCCTGTGGACATGGTGCAAGGGGATGCAACGGTCGCGGGAACCTTGTTCTTCCCGACCAAGAAGAAGGTCACTTTCGAAGATGTCGAGTTCCACCTGACAGGTAACGTCGCAGACGTCTCCAGTACCGCTTTGGTGCCTGGTCATGAATTGACCGCCTCGGCCATGTCGATCACTGGAAACCACAGCGAGATCCGAATTTTCGGCGACGGTGCGCTCAGCGGTATTCCGGCCTCGGCCGAATGGGTGCGCCCGATCGGCAAGGGCGTCAGCCCCGAAAGCACGATCAAAGGTCGGGTCGAGCTGTCGCAAGAGGCGGTCGATACGTTTCGCATCGGCCTTCCGGCCGGGACGGTAACCGGAACCGGGATCGGGGCGTTCGAACTTCGGCTGGCGCCGGAGGTTCCTCCTTTTCTCACACTGACCTCGGATCTGCAGGGGGCCGGGTTGCGGATCCCCCAGCTCGGTTGGGCCAAGTCCCGTGACAGTGCAGGCACGTTCGAACTGTCCGGGCAATTGGGCGATCAGGCACGGATTGAAAAACTGTTTCTGGACGCCGCCGGTCTGCGGGCGACAGGGTCGGTGATCAATCGGGCCGGTGGTGGACTGGACCGGGCGGTCCTGTCCTCGATCAGCCTTGGGGGGTGGTTGGACGCGGCGGTTGAACTGGTCGGGCGGGGACAAGGTGCAGCTCCGGGTATCCGTCTGCTGAGCGGGCAACTGGATTTGCGCAAGGCACCTTTCGGCGGTGGCAGCGACCGCGGTGGAGCGTCAGGCAATGCGTCCGGACCGATGCAGGTGGCGCTGGATCGGCTCCAGATCACGGATAGTCTGGCGCTGACGGGGTTCCGGGGTGAGTTCTCGACCCTGGGGGGATTCAATGGAACGTTTCGGGGCAACGTAAACGGCGGCACAGCTGTCACCGGGACGATGGTTCCGCAGGATCAGGGCGGTGCGATCCGCATCCAATCCGAAGATGCGGGGGGCGTCGCGCGGGACGCGGCCATCGTTCGAAATGCACGGGGTGGCAGTTTCGACATGACCCTGGTCGCATCAGGCGCGCCGGGCCAATATGAAGGCCGCTTGCAGGTGCGCAATACGAGGGTGACCGATGGTCCTGCGCTGGCCGCTTTGCTGAACTCGATCAGCCTCGTGGGTTTGATCGACGAAATGTCCGGCAATGGCATTCAGTTCAGCGCCGTGAACGCGCGGTTTGCTCTGGGGCCGAACCAGGTCACGATTTACGAAAGCAGTGCCGAAGGGCCTTCGATCGGCATTTCGATGGACGGAACCTATGATGTGGCGCGTTCCTATTTGAATATGCGCGGTGTGATTTCGCCGATCTATCTTCTGAATGCAGTGGGCAGCTTGGTCACGCGTCGCGGCGAAGGCGTGTTCGGCTTCAACTATTCCCTGACCGGCCCCGCCGACAACCCGTCAGTTCAGGTGAATCCTCTGTCCGGATTGGCGCCAGGGATGTTGCGCGATATCTTTCGCCAACCAAGAACAGCGGCCCCTCCGGCAGCTTTGCCAGCCGAACTGCCGCCGGAAAAACCCGCGACCCGGGCGCCTGCGGCCGAAGACCGGTAAGGCATGGTCAAACCGGCCTGAAGCCCCTATATCGCGCGGCATGAAACTCTCGGATTTCGATTTTGACCTGCCCGAAGCCCTGATCGCCACCCGCCCCGCGATACCGCGGTCGTCGGCCCGTTTGCTGGTGGCCGAAGGGGACACTATTACCGATGCGCGCGTGTCGGATCTGGTTTCGGTTCTGCAGCCTGGGGACCTTCTGGTCTTGAACGACACCAAGGTCATCCCGGCGAGGCTCAGCGGTCAGCGCACTCGCAAAGGACCGCAAGGCGAAACCTCCGCCCGGATCGAGGCGACCTTGCTGGAGCCCAAGGCTGACGGCACTTGGGCAGCCTTGCTGAAACCTCTCAAGAAAATCAAACCAGGTGAAACAATCCGGTTCAGCGAAGATCTGAGCGCGACATTGGAACGCGTGGAAGATGGACAGGGCCTGCTACGCTTCAATCTGGAGGGCGATGATTTCGATGCTGCCTTGGCACTGGCGGGCGCCATGCCTTTGCCGCCCTACATCGCCGCCAAACGTCCTGCCGATGAGCAAGACAAGACGGATTATCAAACCGTTTGGGCGTGTAATTCCGGTGCCGTGGCAGCTCCGACCGCGTCCCTGCATTTTGACACAACCTTGCTGAAGGCGTTGCAGGATCGGGGCGTCGAATTTGTGCATGTCACCCTGCACGTGGGGGCAGGAACCTTTCTGCCGGTGAAGGTCGAAGACGTCACCACCCACAAAATGCATGCCGAATGGGGCCAGGTCAGCGCCGAGGCCGCTGCCAAGATCAAGGCCGCCAAGGACGCCGACCGTCGGGTCATCCCCGTGGGCACCACGGCTCTGCGCCTGATCGAAAGCGCGGGACGAACAGGGGAAATTCAGCCGTGGGAAGGCGAAACCGATATATTTATCTATCCCGGATTTACCTTCCACGTGGCTGATGCGCTGATGACCAATTTCCATCTGCCGAAATCCACGCTGCTGATGCTGGTGTCGGCTTTGATGGGGGCTGATACGATCCGGGCCGTGTATGATCACGCGGTGACCGAGGAATATCGGTTCTTTTCTTATGGGGATGCGTCGCTTTTGATCCCCGGCGTGGCGAAACTGTCGAAGACGCAGACCGGATAGTATTGGACAAGCGCGGCTCTGGGGTTGTTATGATCCCGGAATGAAATTTCATGGCCTTTGAAGGAGTCGCGCCATGCTTCAGGTTCTCTCAAGCGCTTGGGCGCTGCTTCTGGGTATTGGCCTGCTGATGGTGGGCAATGGTCTGCAAGGTACGCTTCTGGGTGTGCGCGGCGAAATCGAAGGTTTTTCCACCTTTGAAATGTCGATGGTGATGTCGGCCTATTTCATTGGTTTTCTGGGCGGATCGCGTTTGGCGCCCGAGATGATCCGCCGCGTGGGACATGTCCGGGTTTTTGCGGCTCTTGCGTCGTTCATCTCGGCTGTGATGATCTTGTATCCGTTCCTGCCCAACACCTGGGTCTGGATCGCGGGACGCATCATTATCGGGTTCTGCTTTTCGGGCGTGTATGTCACTGCGGAAAGCTGGTTGAACAACGCTGCGGACAATTCCAACCGTGGCAAGGCATTGTCGCTGTATATGATCGTTCAGATGATCGGCATTGTCACAGCTCAAGGCCTGATCCAGATCGGTGACCCCGGAGGGTACGAGGCGTTCGTGATTGCCTCGATTTTGGTCTCGATTTCTTTTGGACCGATCCTGCTTTCGATTTCGCCGACCCCTGCCTTTGACACGGCCAAACCGATGTCGCTGAAGGAACTGATGAAGATCTCTCCCTTGGGCTGTGTTGGCATGTTCGTGCTGGGCGGTATTTTTTCGGCCCAGTTCGGGATGAGCGCGGTTTATGGGGCGACCATCGGTTTGAGCCTGACCAACCTGTCGCTTTTCATCGCGACGTTCTACATCGGCGCGGTTCTATTGCAGTATCCGCTGGGTTGGGCTTCGGACCGGATGGATCGACGTGGTCTGATCCTGATTGTGGCTGCCGCAGGTGCGGTCGGGGCCTTGGTCGGGTTCTTTTTCGGTCAGGATTTCAAGATGTTGTTGGTTGCTGCGTTCTTCATCGGCGGGCTTTCAAATCCGCTGTATTCATTGTTGATCGCCTATACCAACGACTATCTGGAGCATGACGATATGGCTGCAGCCTCGGGCGGGTTGGTCTTCATCAACGGTCTGGGCGCGATTACCGGCCCGATGATCACCGGATGGCTGATGTCGGATACGGTGATGGGGCCGCAGGGCTTCTTTGCCTTCATCGCCACTTTGATGATCGCGATGGCGATTTATGCGGCTTATCGGGCGACTCAGCGCGCCTCTGTTCCGGTCGAAGAAACAAGCAGCTACGCGCCCATGTCGCCTACAGCTTCACCAGTTGCTGTTGAACTTGCGCAAGAATTCGCCATTGAGGCCGATCTGGAGGCGCAAGAAGAGGCAGAAAGCTCATAATCTTCGCCAATCATGTCGCGCTGTTGCAATTTGTTACTGTAACGTGCCTGTAAAAGAAATGTAAAAAACAAACAGGCAAAGGCAGTTAACGTGGAGACTATGGGATGTCCGGGCCCGAAGAAATTTTGAGTTACTGGTTGGACGAGGTTGGTCCGCAGGGCTGGTACCGCTCTGACGAAGAGCTGGACGCGGAAATCCGGGAGAAATTCCTAAAGATGTGGGAGCAGGGCTGCGAAGGCCGGTTCTCGCTTTGGCTGACTTACCCGTCGGGGACCTTGGCCTATATCATCTTGATGGATCAGTTCTCTCGAAACATGTTCCGCGGATCCGGAAAGGCTTTTGCCTCGGACAGGGCCGCGCTGGCTGCGGCCAAGGCGGCCGTAGACAAAGGTTGGGATCTGAAGATCGATGAACCGGCCCGCCAGTTCTTCTATCTACCCATGATGCATTCGGAAAACCTGTGCGATCAGGAACGCTGCGTGCGTCTGATGAAGGAGCGTATGCCCCAAGGCGGAGCATCGAACCTTCTGCATGCCCGGGCCCATCGTGAAGTGATCCGCAAATTCGGTCGTTTCCCGTATCGCAATGATGCGCTGGCCCGAAACAGCACGGGCGCCGAACGGGATTACGTTCAAGCAGGCGGTTACGGCGAAACCGTGCGGGAGCTGCAGGCGGCAAGCTGAGCCTACCAGTCGAGAGACAGTGAGATTTTGGGCCGGATCCTGTGTTGGATCCGGCCTTTGCTTTGTCCCTGTCAGGCCAGTTTATTTCAGATCGGCAGGATCCTGCGGCACGCAACCCCGGAACTCGATCATGCGCATAGCCACGCGGTCCACGCTTTGTTCAATGGCTTTGTCGATCAATTGGTCTGGCACTTCGTCCAACTCTGCAAACCGCGTCTTGAGCTCGGATATTTTTAGATCATAAGCCTCGATCCGCGAACGCAGCACATATAGATCGGCGCTGGCTTCTTCTCCGACCTTGTCGCCCAAGCCGGACAGTTCCGCCCTGAGCGATTTGAGCTCGTCGGACAGCCCCTGAACGTCAGCCCGCAAGGGGGCCAGCGGTACCAGTGACTTGGCAAAGTTGGTTGCGATTTCGCTGGCGGTTGCGGAAAGCTGCCAAGCAAAGAACAGGCACAGCGCGACCAGGATCAACGTGGCATTCAGCAGGGCCAGCAGCAGGTCCTTGATGGTTTTTCTCATGAAATCTCCGGTTTCCGAGTTGGATTCTCAAATTGATTTGCGCATTCTTTCTGGACACGAGAGTTTCAGGTTTGCGGCAAAGCGCAAAGCCCAAACCCAGAGTCGTAAGAATATTTTTGCTCCGATCACCTGCGACGCATTTGTCGCGGATGACGCGCATTGAAGTGATCTGAAAATTAGTTTAATGGTAAACTAGTTTTTGAAACGTGTTGCGCCACTGGGAATGCATAGGGGAAAACATGGCCGCCAAAACCTTTGACGTCATTGTAATCGGGGCAGGTCCCGGGGGATATGTAGCCGCCATTCGGGCTGCCCAATTGGGGCTGAAAACCTGCGTGGTCGAACGGGAACATCTGGGTGGCATTTGCCTGAACTGGGGCTGCATCCCAACCAAAGCGCTGTTGCGTTCATCCGAAGTGTTCCACCTGATGGAACGTGCGGGCGAGTTCGGTTTGAAGGCTGACAAGATCGGGTATGATCTGGACGCTGTCGTCAAACGATCGCGTGGTGTGGCCAAGCAGCTGTCTGGTGGCATTGGTCACCTGCTGAAGAAGAACAAGGTCGATGTGGTCATGGGTGAAGCCACGATCCCGGCCAAGGGAAAGGTCACCGTCAAGACCGACAAGGGCACCGAGGAACTGACCGCCAAGAACATCGTTCTGGCGACCGGTGCGCGTGCGCGCGAATTGCCGGGGCTGGAGGCCGATGGCGATCTGGTCTGGACCTACAAGCATGCCCTGGATCCGGTCCGCATGCCCAAGAAACTGTTGGTCATCGGCTCCGGTGCCATCGGTATCGAATTTGCCAGCTTCTACAACACTTTGGGTGCCGACACGACCGTGGTCGAGGTGATGGACCGCGTGTTGCCTGTCGAGGATGCCGAGATTTCGGCCTTTGCCAAGAAAGCCTTCCAAAAGCAGGGCATGAAGATCATGGAGAAAGCCATGGTCAAGCAGCTCGACCGCGCCAAAGGTAAAGTCACCGCCCATATCGAAACCGGCGGAAAGATCGAAAAGCACGATTTCGACACGGTGATTTCTGCCGTCGGCATCGTCGGCAATGTCGAAGGTTTGGGGCTGGAGGCTTTGGGCGTCAAGGTGGATCGTACCCATGTGGTCACGGATGCGTATTGCCGGACCGGCGTGGACGGGCTCTATGCCATTGGCGATATCGCAGGCGCACCCTGGCTGGCGCACAAGGCGTCCCATGAAGGCGTCATGGTAGCCGAACTGATCGCAGGCAAGCACGCTCATCCGGTCAAGCCGGAAAGTATCGCGGGCTGTACCTATTGCCATCCGCAGGTGGCCAGTGTCGGCTATTCCGAAGCCAAGGCCAAGGAACTGGGGTATGACATTAAGGTCGGGCGCTTCCCGTTCATCGGCAATGGCAAGGCGATTGCCCTGGGCGAACCCGAAGGCATGATCAAGACCATCTTCGATGCCAAAACCGGCGAGTTGCTGGGCGCGCATATGGTTGGGGCTGAAGTGACCGAGATGATCCAGGGCTATGTGGTGGGCCGCCAGTTGGAAACCACCGAGGAAGACCTGATGCACACAGTCTTCCCGCATCCGACCTTGTCAGAGATGATGCATGAAAGCGTGCTGGACGCGTATGACCGCGTCATTCACATGTAGAACTTTGGCCTGATCCAAGAACGGACGCCCGCCAGTTTGGCGGGCGTTTTTCGTTCAGGCCCAACCCAGCTGCTTCAGCGAATGGGCGTCATTCCAAATCTTGGTCATGTGTTTGATCTTGTCGCCATCGAAATCCATCACATAGACGTAGTCCGCCGCTACGGATTTGTTTGTCGGCGCTCCATTTCCGGCATCCACCGTATGCGTTCCGTGAAACACAGCCGCCGCGGTAACGTTACCGTTCTCTTCGTCTGCAGCAAAGGACTTGAGCTCGTAATGCCCGTCGGGCAACGGCACCAGAAGGCCCTTCATCCATTCCGAGTAAGCCTCGACAGAGGAAACGTCTGCCAGCGCATCTGCTTGCGCGGAAAAGGTCGCACCGTCGTGGCAATACTGTTTGCAAGCCTCCCAACCTTGTCCGGTTTCGCAGGCTTCAAAGAAGTCGCGGGCTGTCTGAGTCATGGTCATGGTCGTCGTCCCCCGTGTTCTGAAAATGGCTTGGCGGAAGTCGCCTTGCCGACCACAGAGTACACCTTTTGACCCAGTTTCCCTAACGTCAGACCTTGCTCATTCCACGATGACCGGCACAGCCGCAAAGACGCGGGTCTGAGCTACTGTCGAAATATAGCGCAGCTCATATGTGCCAGGCTCTTCTGGGGCGGGGATCTGGAGCGGGTTGCCCGCACGGGTGTATTCGTAGGTCAGATAGGCGCCCGGGTCTGCTCCGGGCTTTACGAAAGTCAGGTAGTCCCCATCGTAATTCGGGCCGTCATAGGAAACGTTGACACTCTCTCCGGCTTTCGCCCGTTCCGGGGCGGTCAGCGTGACGGAGATATCCATAACGGTCAGCGGTTGACTTGTTCCAACCGAAACATCCTGCCCAACAACATAACGCAGCTCATAGGTGCCGGGCGTCAGCGGCATGCGCAGCGGCGTGGGGTTGCCCTTGCGCACATATTCATAGGTCAGGTAGTCGCCCGGTCCTGAGCCGGTTGGAGCAATCACCAAATAGTCTTCGTCAAACCCGCCACCGGTCCAGCCGACATTCACCGTCGCACCAACCGCAGCCGTCTCCGGCGCGTTGAGCGAGAAACCGCGCTCGGTCACCGTGATCGGGATGCGGGCGAGGTCCTGTACACCTTCGGCCAGGATGTATCGGATATCGTATTCCCCGGGCTCCGTTGGCAGGCGCAACATCAATGGGCTGCCGCTGGAGGTGTATTCATAGGTGACATAAGTGCCATTGTCGGCCCCGATCGGGGCGGTATCGATGTAATCTTGGGGGGCATCCGGTCCGGTCCATGTGACCTGAACCATATCCCCGGCTATGCCCGAGGACGGGGCGACCAGCGTGGCGTCGGGCAAAATCTGCGAAAAGACAAACTTTACTTCGCTCCGCCGTCCGGACCCGACCGTGATCTGCCGCTCCCTGAGGGACCCATCGCTCAGACGTTTTGCTCGGATCGTGTATGTACCAGAGGGCAGGGTGGCTTCGTGAAAGGGCAGCTGCGTGGGTTCCATCACGGGGCTGCCGTCTTCGGCAACAATCTCCCACAGGACATCGACTGAACGTACCGACGATCCGAATTCCTCTTCGGCGGTCATATAGATCCGTGCCGGTTGCGGTTCCGGTTCCGGTGAAATCTCAGGCTTGGGTTCGGGTGCCGCGGCGACTTGTGTCAGCGCCGCTGTCAGGCTGGTGGCATCGTCTGCTGACAGGAACGTGCCACCAGTTGCCTCGGCCAGACATTGAAACTGGGCCTGTGCCTCGGGGTCCGAGACATCGAAGCCAACGACATGCGCCGTAAAATCCACACCGGTCTCCTCCAATTCCCGTGCAACGGCGCAGACATCCGGAACACAGGTTTCGATCCCGTCCGAGACGAGGATCACCGTTGCAGCGTCTTCCGTGTAGCGCAGGGCTTGCGCGGCGGCGACCACCGAATCTGCCATTGGCGTCTTGCCTTTGGGTTTGATGCTGTTCACGGCCTGTGCGATTGCGGCATGTGTGCCTGCCCCTGGCGCGATGAGGGTTTCGATATCGCTGCAATCACCCTTGCGCCGATGGCCATAGACCGTCAGCCCCAGATCCAGATCCTGCGGAAGGGTTTGCATCAGATCGCCCACGACCTGTTGGGCGATGGTGATCTTGGCAGTACCCTCGATCTGCCCCCACATCGAACCGGATCCGTCCAGAACCAGAACAGCGGCGGGTCGGGTTTCGGCCGCGGCCATAACGGGGATCAAACAGAGGGCGGCGGTGCTCAGACGGCGAAAGGTCATGACTGGCTCCTGATACTACGCAAATGCAATGGTCGAAAATCCACCTTCATACTAACCCCATCGGCGACTAAGGGACGGGGAAAAACCGTCAAATCGCATACCCGGTGTTGAGCCGCGTCCGCCCCTGTGATCTGTTGCCTTTAAAACCAAGGGGGCAAGCAGTGCCGAGTCTGAACCGTATCGTGATGGCCAAATCCAGCCGCGGCATGATCCGTGCGTTGAACCCTCAAAGCCTGGAAGTTGCTGAGATTTCAGGTAAATGGGGCCAGATGTTCAACTTTCGAGAATACCGGCAATTCCGTTATCCCGAGTACGATATCTGCGAAGGACCGGTTTTGGGCGAAGATGGCCGCCCGCAGAAATTCGACCTAGTGATTGCCAATCAGGTATGGGAGCATCTGGACCGCCCCTATCAGGCCACCAAGAATGTGCGCCGGATGCTGCGCAAGGGCGGGCATTTCTGGCTGGCGGTTCCGTTTTTCATCCCGTTTCATGCAGCGCCCAATGATTGCTCGCGTTGGTCGGCACGCGGGCTGAAGAACCTGCTGATCGAGTGCGGATTTGATGAAGAGGCGATTGTTTCGCGTCAATGGGGTAATCGAAATGCCGCCCTTCGCAATATGGAAGAGGCTTGGCCCCCCGAATATGATGAAGAAAACGATCCGCTGGACAATGACCCCATGATGCCCATTTGCGCGTGGGCCATCGCGCAGAAGACCTGAGTGATGACCCGTTGGGGCGTTGTGCTGGCAATCTGGTGCGCAGGTCTTGGCGCTGCCGGCCAATATGCCAAGGTCAGCATCATCTTTTCTCAGCTGGACGATGTATATCCGCTGCCACCGGGAACCTTGGCGTTTGCAGTATCGCTGGTCGGGGTGGTCGGCATCCTGTTGGGCATTGTGGCGGCCCGGATCGTCGCTGCCGTAGGGTACCGACGCACCATGGTCTGGTGCCTGTGGTTGGGGGCCGCGATCAGTGCTGCGCAATGGATGGCTCCGGCCTTTTCCGTCTTTCTTGCTTTGCGCGTAATCGAAGGCGTGTCCCATCTTGGGTTGGTCGTGGCAGCCCCGACATTGATTGCGCAACTGAGTTCGGACCGGGCACGGGGCTTTACCATGACGCTTTGGAGCACGTTTTTTGGCGTCACCTTCACACTTCTGGCCTGGCTGGGTTTGCCGCTGGTTGAGCGGGCCGGAGTGCTGTCACTGTTTGCTGCCCATGCGATTTACATGGCCGTGTTGGCAACGGCTTTGCAGGTGGTGTTGAAATCCGTGGCGAAACTTCCCTCTGAACCGATGCCCACGCTTCGCAGCCTGCCAGGACTGCACGCACAGATTTATGCGTCGCCCTGGAAAAACGCTCCGGCGGCAGGGTGGCTGTTTTACACGATCTGCTTTCTGGCGATCCTGACGGTGATCCCACCCTATATCGACCCGTCCTGGCGAGCCTTCGTTCTGGGCAGCATGCCTTTGGTAAGTATTGCTGTCTCAATGACGCTCGGGGTCGCGATGTTACGCCATGTCACCGCTGTCACCGTGGTGCAGATCGGGTTCCTGGCCTGTGCGGCTGCCTCACTGTGGCTTTGGGTTAAGCCCGGTGATCCGGTCGCCTGTCTGGCGCTGGCTGCTGCGCTGGGGTTGGTGCAGGGGGCCAGTTTCGCTGCCATCCCACAGCTCAATACCTCAGCCACCGACCGGGCCGAGGCCAGTGGCGCGCTGGCACAGGCGGGCAACCTGGGCAACACGTTGGGAACCCCCTTGTTGGTGCTGGTGTTGTCTCTGGGCGGGTTCAACGCCATGGCACTAACAGTGCTGCTGCTGTTCCTGGGGGGATTTGCCATACATGCAGTTTTGGCAAAAGCCCGCCATCAATTCTGACCAAACTTAAATGTTCTTTTAATGTTCTCATTTTTTGGTTGGAGACTCGGCCCTATTTCCCTATCTCTAGAAGCGGGCATCCGGTAGAGCACCGGGTGACGGGTATTGGGGGCACTATGGCAGAGCTGAAAACCATCGAGGTCCGCGGCGCGCGCGAACACAACCTGAAAAGCATCGACGTGGACATCCCGCGCGATCAGCTGGTGGTGATCACCGGGCTTTCGGGGTCGGGCAAGTCCTCTCTGGCGTTCGACACGATCTATGCCGAAGGGCAACGCCGTTATGTGGAGTCTCTTTCGGCCTATGCCCGTCAGTTCCTGGACATGATGGAAAAACCGGATGTGGACCATATCAGCGGTCTGTCCCCGGCGATCTCGATTGAACAGAAAACCACGTCGAAAAATCCGCGTTCGACCGTCGGCACCGTGACCGAGATCTACGATTATCTGCGCCTGCTTTTTGCCCGGGCCGGCACGCCGTATAGCCCTGCCACCGGTCTGCCGATCGAAGCGCAGCAGGTGCAGGACATGGTGGATCGCACCATGACACTGGAGGAGGGCACGCGCGGCTATCTGCTCGCGCCCATTGTTCGCGACCGCAAAGGTGAGTATCGCAAGGAATTCCTTGAACTGCGAAAGCAGGGCTTCCAGCGCGTCAAGGTGGATGGTGAATTCTACGAACTCGACGAGCCGCCGACGCTCGACAAGAAATTCCGTCATGACATCGACGTGGTGGTGGACCGGGTTGTGGTCCGCGAAGGGATGGAAACACGGCTCGCCGACAGCTTCCGCACGGCCCTGGATCTGGCCGACGGGATTGCGATCTTTGAAACTGCACCGCGTGACGGCGACCCCGAGCGGATCACGTTCAGTGAAAACTTTGCCTGCCCGGTCAGCGGCTTCACCATCCCGGAAATCGAACCGCGTCTGTTTTCCTTCAACGCACCGTTTGGTGCCTGTCCGGAATGTGACGGGCTGGGTGTTGAGCTGTTCTTTGACGAACGTCTCGTGGTGCCGGACCAGTCGCTCAAGGTTTATGATGGGGCGCTGGCGCCTTGGCGCAAAGGAAAGTCGCCGTATTTCCTGCAGACCATCGAAGCCATCGCCAAGCATTATGAATTCGACAAGAATACCCCTTGGAAAGAGCTTCCGAAACACGTCCAGCAAGTGTTCCTGTATGGTTCGGGCGAGGATGAAATCCCCTTCCGTTATGACGAAGGCGGCCGCGTCTATCAGGTAACGCGGACGTTCGAAGGCGTGATTCCGAACATGGAACGTCGCTACCGCGAGACGGATTCCAATTGGGTCCGTGAAGAGTTTGAACGCTATCAGAACAACCGCCCTTGTGGCGCCTGTGATGGCTATCGCCTGCGGGACGAAGCGCTTGCCGTGAAAATCGCTGGCCTGCATGTGGGTCAGGTCGTGCAGATGTCGATCCGCGAGGCGCTCGCTTGGATCGAGGATGTCCCAAACCACCTGAGCCTCCAGAAACAAGAGATTGCCCGTGCTATCGTCAAGGAAATCCGCGAGCGTCTTGGGTTCCTGAATAACGTGGGATTGGAATATCTTACGCTGTCACGTTCAAGTGGAACCTTGTCGGGCGGCGAAAGCCAACGGATCCGACTGGCGTCTCAAATCGGTTCGGGGCTGACCGGGGTGCTGTATGTGCTGGATGAACCTTCCATCGGCTTGCACCAACGTGACAATGACCGTCTGCTGGGCACGCTGAAGAACCTGCGCGACCAAGGCAATACCGTCATCGTGGTGGAGCATGACGAAGAGGCGATCCGCGAAGCGGATTACGTCTTTGACATCGGTCCGGGGGCTGGTGTGCATGGCGGCCAGGTTGTCAGTCACGGAACTCCGTCCGAGATTGCGTCGGACGCAGCTTCTGTCACCGGCCAATACCTGTCCGGCACGCGGGAGATCGCAGTGCCAACCGAACGCCGCGCCGGAAATGGAAAATCCCTGACTGTGGTCAACGCGACGGGCAACAATCTGAAAAACGTGACGGCGGAATTCCCGCTGGGCAAGTTCGTTTGCGTGACAGGTGTCTCGGGCGGCGGCAAGTCGACGCTGACGATCGAAACATTGTTCAAGACGGCTTCCATGCGTTTGAACGGGGCAAGGCAAACGCCTGCGCCGTGCGAAACGATCAAGGGGCTCGAGCATCTGGACAAGGTGATCGACATCGACCAACGCCCAATCGGACGCACGCCTCGATCCAACCCGGCAACCTATACCGGGGCCTTCACACCCATTCGGGACTGGTTCGCCGGTCTGCCCGAGGCCAAGGCACGCGGTTACAAGCCCGGGCGGTTCAGTTTCAACGTCAAGGGTGGCCGGTGCGAGGCCTGCCAAGGCGATGGGGTGATCAAGATCGAAATGCACTTCCTGCCTGACGTCTACGTGACCTGCGAAACCTGCAACGGTGCCCGCTACAATCGGGAAACGCTTGAGATCAAGTTCAAGGGTAAGTCCATTGCCGATGTTCTGGACATGACGGTCGAAGACGCGCAGGAGTTTTTCAAGGCGGTACCCTCGATCCGGGACAAGATGGACGCGCTGGCACGTGTGGGGCTGGGCTATATCAAGGTGGGGCAACAGGCGACCACCCTTTCTGGCGGTGAGGCGCAGCGGGTCAAACTGTCCAAAGAACTTTCGAAACGCTCGACCGGTCGGACGCTCTATATCCTCGATGAACCAACCACAGGGCTGCATTTCGAAGACGTGCGCAAACTGTTGGAAGTTCTACATGAATTGGTGGATCAGGGGAACACGGTTGTGGTGATCGAACACAATCTGGACGTGGTCAAAACCGCGGACTGGATCATCGACATTGGCCCCGAAGGCGGCGATGGCGGCGGTGAAATCGTGGCCACGGGAACGCCGGAAGACGTTGCACAAGTCGAGCGCAGCCACACGGGGCGCTATCTCAAACCGATGTTGGACGCACAAAGGGTTGCAGCAGAGTAAGAGAATTCCAATTCTCTTACCAAGGCTTTTGAAAAAGCCTTGAAACGCGCGTTGCAGATCGCTTGTCTCAAGCGCCTCCGATGGCGCTTGGTTTGGTGTGTTCAAGGGGGGAAAGATGCGCAAATTACAAGTCCAGGGCGTCCATCACATCACGCTAACCGGTGCAGACCGGCAAAGCACGATTGACTTCTGGGAAGGCGTGCTGGGCATGCCCTTTGTCTTCGATCAGCCCAATCTGGACAATCCGGATGAAGGGCATGTGTATTTCGATCCCGGAGACGGCCGTTTGATCACCGTCTTCACCAACGAAAGCCGTAAGGGCACGCCGGACCGGACGCCGACCGATCCAGGTTGCGTGCATCATTTGGCCTTCAACATCAGTCAGGCCACCTTTTGGCAGGCGGTGGAGCGCTTGGACGAACGCGGCATCAAGCATTCCGGGATCAAGGACCGGGGTTTTATGGATTCCATATATTTTACCGATCCGCTGGGGTTGCTGATCGAACTGGCCAGCTACCGGTTCGAGCCTCCTACCGGCCGCACCCATGCCGAGGTTCTGATATTGGCTCATAAGATCCGGGTGTCGCGCGGCGACTATAACATTGACCGCATCCATTTGGCCGACGCGATCGAACACTTGGTGACGCAAGGCCAGGACAGTCTTTCACAGGACCGGAGTCCAAAGGACCCATATGCGAAATGACGCTTGGCTCAGCCGTAGATTAAGGATTTGTTAACCATTTCTACCCAGCGTGGATCCAGTGCTTTTGGGTATTGGTGACGGTGTGCTGAGACTGTTCGATCATGCTTCGATCGGGTTGGCGATTGTCGGTTTGGACGGCAAGTTTTTGAAAATCAACCCGAGATTGGCGACGGAGTTGCGGCGAGAGCCCGACGACCTGCTAAGTGTCTGGTTTCAGGACATAACCTGTAAAGACGATCTCGCGCAGAGCGAAAACAATCTGAAACGGTTGCTGACGGGCCAGATCAAAGGATACCGGACCGAAAAGCGCTATGTAGATCTAAAGGACCGACCGTTTTGGGCACAACTGGATTGTTCGGTTGTCTATGATGCGCATGGTGCACCGGAATATCTGGTGTCTGTGGTGCAGGACATTCAGTATCGCAAGGAGCAGGAAGGCGCGTTGCGGAGCTTGGCGTTTCGGGATGTTCTGACCGGGCTTGCAAACCGGGCTGGTTTCGAGCTGCAGGCGCCCATGCTGCTGCAATCGGCGCTGACGGCCGGGCGTTCGGCCATGGCGTTGGTTCTTGATTTGGACCAGTTCAAGCAGATCAATGACACGCTTGGGCACCCGTCGGGAGATTACGTTCTCAGCAGCGTTGCACGTCGTCTGTCCGCGGCGATTGGCACGGACGGAATTGCAGCGCGTCTGGGGGGCGATGAATTCGCTGCGGTTCTTTCGCCGGTTCGGATCGGGGTTCTGGGCCACATTCGCGAACTTGTTCAGGGCTTACTGTCCGTCAACGGGCAGCTTGTTTCCCCGCAGATCAGCCTTGGATCAGCTCTGTTGGGGCCAGACGGTTGCGATCTGTCGAAACTGATGCGATTGGCCGATGCACGGATGTACAGGGAAAAGAAAATGGCCCGGCTATAGGGTGCGCAGGCCATTTCATTTTGCTGAGAGGATGAACCTCAGTCGCGTCCTCGTTTTTCGAACCGGGGCAACATTGCACTGAAATCCATGCCCAGACCGTCTTCGTCTTCGACGAACTGCTTGTAGAGCTTTTGTGCAAGCTCGCCCATCGGCGTGTCCGCGTCGGCGCTTTCGGCAGCCTGTTGGCTGAGGCCGAGATCCTTGAGCATCAACTCGGCTGCAAAGCCGGGCTTGTAGTCGTTGTCCGCTGGCGATTGCGGGCCAACACCGGGGGCCGGACAATACGCATTCATGGTCCAGCTGTAGCCCGACGAGGTGCTGACAACGTCGAACATCTTCTGCCGATCCAGACCCAGCTTGTCGGCCAGCGCAAAAGCTTCGCAGGTGGCGATCATGGTGACGCCTAGGATCATGTTGTTGCAGATCTTGGCAGCCTGACCGGCACCCGCATCACCGCAATGCACAGCCTTCTGGCCCATGATGTCAAACAGCGGTTCAGCCTTGGCAAAGGCATCCGTGCTGCCGCCTGCCATGAATGTCAGAGTGCCTGCCGCAGCGCCGCCGATGCCACCGGATACAGGCGCATCGACGAACAGCAAACCAGCCTCGGCGCATTGGGCAGCGGCAGCGCGGGCGCTGTGCACATCCACGGTCGAACAATCGATAAAAGCCGCGCCCCGGGCCATGGCTGGGATGATTTCACCAGCGACCGCGCGCAGGATCTGGCCGTTTGGCAGCATTGTGATGACCACATCGGCACCCGTTGCGGCCTCTGCCCCCGAAGCGGCCATCGTCACGCCTTCGACCGACACGTCAGCCATGTCGAAACCGGTGACGTCATGCCCGGCCTTGGCCAGATTGGCGGCCATTGGTGCCCCCATGTTTCCCAGGCCGATAAATCCGATCTTCATGGCTCTCTTCTCCTCCTCGAAAGTCAGCGCATTGGCCCCCAGCGGCATCAGCATCTGGCTGACGGCCGCAGCGGGGACGTTCAGATCCGCAAATTGCCAGTTCGGGTTGCGGTCCTTGTCGATGATCTGGGCGCGGATGCCTTCCAGAAAATCGCCTTTCTCCATCGCACGATAGGTAAAGCGATACTCCATATCCAGCGCTCTGCGAATGCTCAGCGACGGCCCGCGCAGGCGGTGCAGCATTTCGACCGTGCAGGCCATCGACAGGGGGGAGTTCCGGTTCAGCGCTTTCAACGCGGCGGCCGTGAATTCAGTGTCTTCGGTTTTGATTGCGTTCAGAATATCGCCCAGGCTTTCGCCGGCGAAAAACCTGTCGATCTCGGCCTGCTGACTGCGCAGTTTACCTTCGGGCGCCGGGATTGCGTGGCTTTCCACGTGAGAAGCATCGCCTGAGGCTTCCAGCATCTCGATCACATCGCCCCATTTGTCCTGCGGAATGAAATGATCGGCAAACCCGGCCAGAATGGCATCATCCGGCCCCATCCGACCTGCGGTCATGCCCAAGTATTCCCCCAAGCGGCCCGGTGCCAACGCCAGCATCAGCGTGCCGCCCACATCCGGAACCAGACCGATGCCGACCTCGGGCATGGCGATCTGGCTGGTTTCGCCCACAACCCGATGCGAACCATGACAGCCAATCCCAACGCCGCCGCCCATGGTGAAGCCCTGCATGAAGCTGATCACCGGCTTGGGATATTCAAAGATCATCGCATTGGTGCGATATTCATCCCGCCAGAATGTGCGACCGTAAGAAAAATCGCCCCGGGTTCCCGTGTCATACAGCTCGGCAATGTCGCCACCGGCGCAGAATGCCTTGTCACCCTCGGCGTCGATCACGATCAGATCGACGGCGTCATCCTCGCGCCAGTTGCGCAGGGCCGTGTCGATGGCCATGCACATGTCATAGCTCATCGCGTTCAGCGCTTTGGGGCGGGTGAATGTGATCCGGCCCGCGCGGCCGGTGACCCGAATGTCGATATCGCTCATGATGATCTCTTTCAGCGGTGCTCGGCCAGCAATTGACGGCTGACGATCAGGCGCATGATCTCGTTCGTTCCTTCCAGGATCTGGTGGACGCGCAGGTCGCGGACGATCTTTTCGACACCATAATCCGCCAGGTAGCCATAACCACCGTGCAGCTGCAGGCAGCCATTGGCGACTTCAAAGGACACATCCGTCACCATCAGCTTGGCCATGGCACAGAACTTGGTGGCGTCATGGGCGCCATTGTCCAGCTTCCAGGCCGCCTGCCGCAGGAATGTCCGGGCGGCTTGCAGTTTGGTTTCGTATTCGGCCAGACGGAATTGCAGGGCCTGGAACTGATCGATGGTTTTGCCAAACGCCTTGCGTTCGCCCATGTACTGGATGGTGGCGTTCAGAGCCGCCTGGGCGCCGCCCAGGGCCCCGGCCGAGATGTTCAGACGACCGCCGTCCAGCCCGGCCATGGCATAGGTGAAACCCTTGCCGTCTTCGCCGATCTGGTTGTCGAACGGCACCAGGCAGTCGTCAAACTGTACTTGGGCAGTGGGTTGCGCCTTCCAGCCCATCTTCTGTTCCAACGCGCCAAAGGACAGACCCGGTGCGCCGTCTTCGACCACCACGGTGGAAATGCCCTTGGGGCCGTCTTCGCCGGTGCGGACCATGGTGACATAAGCGTCCGAATAGGAACCGCCCGAAATGAACGCCTTGGCGCCATTCAGCTTGAAACCTTCATTGGTGCGTTCAGCCCTGGTTTTCAACGCAGATGCGTCCGAGCCGGACCCGGGTTCGGTCAGACAGTAGGAGAACACTTTCTCCATGGTACAAAGCTGAGGCAGCCATTTCTGTTTGGTGTCTTCGCTGCCGAATTTGTCGATCATGCCGCCGCACATGTTGTGGATCGACAGGAACGACCCGACGGCGGGGCAGGCCATGGCGAGCGCTTCGAACACCAGCGTGGCGTCCAGACGGGACAGCCCCGATCCGCCGTATTCTTCCGAGACATACAGACCGCCAAAGCCCAGTTCCCCAATCTGGGGCCACAGCTCTTTCGGCATGGTGCCTTCGGCTTCCCAACTTTGGGCATGAGGCGCGATGTTTTCCTGCCCAAAGGCATAGGCCATGTCGAAAATGGCGGTTTGTTCTTCGGTCAGCGCAAAATCCACGGCTCTCTCCTCCCGGGGTTGGTCCGATTAATTGAACGTGCGTTAAATTTATACGGCGCGGGCGCCATCCGATCAATCCGCAATGTCGCAAAGGGGTCTTGCAGAATTGCCGCATCCCCAAATGGTGACTTGTGCAAACGGACGGGAAAACTGCAATGGACAGCAGGCCGACCTAAAGATCTGCGTGAAATTCCTCGATCAGATGTTGAACCACCGCACGGCCAGGATCCCGTCCACTGGCCTCGGTTTCCGCATGGACCGCCCGTTGCCGATCGGCTGAACTGCCCTGATCGGCAATTGTCCGCAGGCGCTCTAGTTCCTGCTCGGTACCCAGAATATCGGCATCTTCGGCCAGCATCTCCTGCAATTCCGCAATCAGTTCGGACATTGGTGTGATTGTGCGCTGACCAAAATCGATCAATCCCTCGGACACACCATAGCGTTGCGCCCGCCAGCGGTTTTCGGCGATCAGGAACCGGTCGTAGGCCCGCCAGCGCAGATTGCCTGCGCGCAGTCTGGACAGCATTCGCAAGAGCGCCTGGGTCAGTGCAGCCAGCGCCAGCGCGTCCTCCAACCGGGGCGAAACATCCATGATCCGCGTCTCCAGCGTCGGGAATCGGTGTGACGGTCGCAGGTCCCACCAGATCTTGGTCGTGTCCTCGATCACGTCCAAGTCGATCAACGTACCCGTCGTGCGTTCATATTCCGCCCAGCTATTGAACACCGGAGGCAGGCCCGTGCGGGGCAGATTGTCGAATATGGTCAGCCGGTATGAGGCCAGCTTTGTATCCTCTCCGTTCCAAAAGGGCGAAGACGTGGACAGCGCCAGAAGATGTGGAAGAAAATAGCAAAGCTGGGGCATCAGGTCGATGCGATGGGCCGGATCTTCGATCCCGACATGGACATGCATCCCGCAGATCAACATCCGCCGGGCAACGCCGCCAAGGGCACTGTGCAGCGCGTCATAGCGTTCCTTGTGGGTGTGATGCTGTTCGCGCCAATTGGCAAAGGGATGACAGGACACCGCAATTGGCGACAGGTTGTGTTCGGCTGCTCGCTTCGACACGCAAGCCCGCAGGCGCTTCAGATCCTCGCGGGCTTCTGCAATCGTGTCACAGGGTCGGGTGCCAACCTCAATCTGGCATTGCAGGAATTCCGGGCTGACCTGGCCTTCGAAATCGGCTTGGCAGGCCTGCATCAGCGCATCCGGTGCAACGGCCAGTTCCAGCGTTTCACGATCGACCAGCAGGTATTCTTCCTCGATGCCCAGGGTGAACTGGTTCTTCATGTGGCCCTCCCTCGTCGTGCCGTCTCAGTGAAACCTGTTGGAAACGATCTGCCAAGAGGGCGCGCGGCTTTGTCGCTGGGGTTGGAACCTGTTCAAGCGGGCGTTATGCATTTGACCGAGCAGGAGCAAGAGGCGGTAGCCATGAAACCGAAGAAGCGGAAATTCCCCCGGATCAACAAGCGGCTGCAGGCCTACGGTGTCAAACTGATCGACCGGAGGGAGTCGGACGATGAAACCGCGCGCCTGGAAGCGTTCGAGGCCAGAGGCGGGTTGGAACGTCCGGCCTATGCGCTGTCGCCGGGGATGGACGGTTTCGACATTTCGCAACTGGTCAATGAGTATCGCGCGCACGAAACCGCACTGGCGGCGTTGCATGATCCGGACATCAACCGGACCGGCTATATCTCTGGCAACGGCTATTACGACACACCGGACGCCGAAGCGCTGTATTTGATGATCCGCCGTTACCAGCCCAAACTTGTTATCGAAGTGGGGTGTGGCAACTCGACCCGCATCACGCGTCAGGCGATTTTGGACGGTGGGCTGCAAACCCGGATCACCGCAATTGATCCGTTCCCGCGGGCCGATATCGCCCATGTGGTTGATGCGTTCGAACAGAAACGGGTGGAAGAGGTGGACCCGGCGCTGTTTGCCTCGCTTGAAGCGGGAGATGTTTTGTTCATCGACTCAAGCCACCAGGTGCGGATGAGCAATGATGTGGCGCATCTGTTCTGCCGGATCATCCCGACCCTGAAACCCGGTGTGGTGATCCATGTGCATGACGTCTTTTTGCCCTTCGAATACCCGAAGCGGTTTTTCTACGATTGCCCGTCCTGGGCCGAGCAATACATGCTGCACGCGTTGATTCAGGGCGGCGGGTACGAGATTCAGTGGCCGGGATATTACCTGCAGCGCGCACGAGCAGACGCCGTGGATGCGCTGCCGTTTCTGGGGCGCGGTCGGGCGCAATCCTTCTGGATGGTAAAACGGTAAGTCTTGCCTGAAAGGAGCGCCTTCGGCGCGCAGGAATGTTGGCATTCAGGCCATGCGGGCCTTGGGGCTTTGCCCCAAACCCCAGAGTTTCTTGGCAAAGTGAATGCAGAGCGTCAGAGCAAACGAACCTGGGTTCCAACCTGAACCAGCGGGTAGAGCTCTTCCACATGTTGATTGTAAAGGCCAATACAGCCCGAGGAACTCTGCCGACCGATCTTGCGGGTGTCATGGGTGCCATGCACCAGGTAAGCGGGCCAGGACAGATACATGGCGCGAGTGCCCAACGGGTTTCCGGGGGTGCCGCCGTCGATCCGTTGCGGCAGGGACGGGTCGCGTTCGCGCATCGAGGCGGTTGGAGTCCAGCTGGGGTTCTGGGCCTTGCGCACCACCTTGGTATAGCCGCGTTTGGTAAGTTCCTCGGACATCGGGACCGAAGAAGGGTAGAGCTTGTAGGTGATGCCGTCACCGCCCCAATAGTGCACAGCCCGGCTTGTGATGTCGGCCAGAAGGCAGCCCACACCCAGTTCATCAAAGTGATCCTGCCAGCGTTGCTGCGAGAAGGATGAGATATTGCGTTTCACAGGGATCTGCGTTTCGATCGGCGCTTCGTCCTGCGGAAATGCATCTTGGGCGCGCAAAAGCGCCGGAGTTGCCAAGGTGGAGGCAACACCGATCAGGGCGCTGCGGCGGGTCAGTTTGATCTTGGACATGCGGGCGGCCTCGGGGCTGGTCTGTTCTACGGTTCCGGTGACGGTTCTTGGTCTGTGCGTAGATAAGGGCATCAGGGCAGGTTCGAAAAGGGGGGCGCCCATCAATTTTCCGTTGACGGCAAGTCGGTGGCGAAGTCCTGCCCGGCTGAGGTGGTTTCGTGATAGAATGGCGCCATTGATTTCAAAAAAGGAGTTTTCGATGGCACAGAACAAGCTTGCCGTTGCGGTCATTCACGGTATGGGCAGCCAGGGCGGTGATCCGCAGGATATCAACGGGATCTCGTTTTCGAAGGAGCTGTATCGGCTGCTCAGCAGGGAGCTAGGCGCCGAATTCATGGGGCGCGTCGGTTGGCGCGAGATCTTCTGGGCGGATATCCTGCAGGAGCGGCAGGAGGATTTTGTCGACGACAATCTGGCCGGCAAGGGCGCGCGCTGGATGAAAGTACGGCGGTTCGTGATGCACAATCTGGCAGATGCGGCATCGTATCGGCGCACGCCACAGGATCAAAACGACCAGATCTATACGCTGATACACGCTCGGGTGCATCGTACCATCGAACGGTTGGAGCAGATCACGGACGGGCAAACACCCCTGCTGATCTTGGCGCATTCGCTGGGGGGGCACATCATGTCGAATTACATCTATGACATGACCCAAGGGACGCCGGAACAGCCCGCAAATTCAGACTTCCAGCGGTTCAGGACGATGGCGGGGTTTGTGACCTTTGGCTGCAATATTCCGGTGTTCTCCTTCTCCTACGACCCTTCCGACATTCAGCCAATCCAATTTCCCGGTACCTCGATCCCCGATGCCAAACGCCTGCGCCCCTGGTGGTTGAACATGAACGACAAGGATGACGCCTTGGGGATGCCGCTGGCAGGAACGTCTTCCGGGTATCAGGTGCTGGAAGACAGTGGTCAGTTAGATGATCGCTGGATCGACAGCGGCGGGGCGCTGACCTTCTGGAACCCGGCCTCGCACAACGGGTATTGGACGGATCGGCATTTTTACGAACCGGTTGCGGCGATGATGCGCAAGGCCATGCAAATCGGCCCGATCTGACGTCTTATACAGGGAGGGAAAAAGAACCTTCCAGTGCTGGAAGGTTTGATTTCAATCAAGTTCCAAATTTTGAATGTGTTTTAGTCATGAGTCACTCAATTGAAGGAGTTACTTGTGAAACTGAACTCTCTTTTTGCCGCCCTTGCCGTGCTTTTTCTTGCGCTTGCCGCGCCGTTTGCCCAGCCCGCCGCAGCGGATGGTGATGAAAAGCCGGGGCTGTTTGTCAATCTGACCACCGACGATACCTGGTCGGCGGCCAAGGCCATCATGTTCGCGCATCAACGCGCGTTGAAGAACGGGCACGAAACGGCCACCTGGTTGAACGTTCGCGCCGTATATCTGGCGGACAAGAAACGCCCCAGTCACGTGCATGGGTTGATGGCCGACAAAGGGCTTTCGATCCACGATATGCTGCAAGCGTTCATTGCCGATGGTGGCACGGTCATCATGTGCGGGGCCTGTTCAAAGGCGGCCGGGCTGACGCAGGAGGACTATATCAACGGCGTAACCATGGGGAGCTGGCCCGTGGTTCAAGGCTGGCTGTTTCAGGAAAACACACAAACCCTGTCCTGGTGATCCGTTCATATGGTCGAAAAAAAGCCCCGGATCTGAATCCGGGGCTTTTTGAATTTTGCTGGGCGCTGGATCAGTCCATAGCCTTGAAGTTGAACTCGCCACCTTCCTTGATGCCCGAGGGCCAGCGCGAAGTGATGGTCTTGGTCCGTGTGTAGAACTTGAACGCGTCCGGGCCATGTTGGTTCAGGTCGCCAAAGGCCGACTTCTTCCATCCGCCGAAAGTGTGATAGGCCAGCGGAACCGGGATCGGAACGTTGATGCCGACCATGCCGATATTGATCCGGTTGGCAAAATCGCGGGCAGTGTCACCGTCGCGGGTATAGATCGCGGTACCGTTGCCGTATTCGTGGTCGATGGCGAGGCCGATGGCCTCTTCATACGATCCGGCGCGCACGGTGGACAGAACCGGGCCAAAGATCTCCTGCTTGTAGATATCCATGTCCGGGGTCACACGGTCGAACAGGTGCGGACCGACAAAGAACCCGTCTTCATAGCCCTGCAGGCTGAAGTCACGGCCATCGACGACCAGCTCAGCACCCTGATCCACACCGGTTTGCACCAGGCGGAGGATGTTCTGTTGTGCGGCCTGCGTCACAACCGGGCCGTAATCCACATCATTGCCAGCAGTGTAGGGGCCGACTTTCAGGGCTTCGATGCGCGGGACCAGCTTTTCGATCAAACGGTCGGCGGTTTCATCACCCACCGGAACCGCAACCGAAACCGCCATGCAGCGTTCGCCAGCTGCGCCATAGCCTGCACCGACCAGCGCGTCGGCGGCCTGGTCCATGTCGGCGTCGGGCATGATGATCATGTGGTTCTTGGCGCCGCCGAAGCACTGCACGCGTTTGCCGTTGGCACAGCCACGGCTATAGATGTATTCGGCAATCGGGGTCGAGCCGACAAAACCGATGGACTGAACAATTGGGTTGTCCAGCAGCGCGTCCACGGCTTCCTTGTCGCCATTGACCACTTGCAGGATGCCCTTGGGCAGGCCGGCTTCTTCCATCAGCTCGGCCAGCATTAGCGGCACGGACGGGTCACGCTCGGACGGTTTCAGGATAAAGGCGTTGCCGCAGGCAATGGCCGGGGCGAACATCCACATCGGGATCATGGCGGGGAAGTTGAACGGGGTGATGCCCGCGGTTACGCCCAGCGGTTGACGCATGGAATACATGTCAATGCCGGGGCCGGCGCTGTCGGTGAATTCACCTTTCAGCATCTGCGGCGCGCCGATGCAGTATTCGACCACTTCCAGACCACGCTGCACATCGCCGGCGGCGTCGGGCAGGGTCTTGCCGTGTTCGCGCGACAGCGCCTCGGCCAGCTTGTCCATATCGCGGTTCAGAAGGTCCACGAACTTCATCATGACGCGGGCGCGACGCTGCGGGTTCACGGCGGCCCAGGCAGGCTGTGCAGCAGCGGCAATTTCCACGGCCTTGGCGACTTCGTCAGTCGAAGCCAGCGGGCATTGTGCCTGGACTTCACCGGTGGCGGGATTGAAAACGTCGCTGAAGCGGCCCGAGACACCTTTGACGTGCTCACCGTTCATGTAATGGGTCAGTTCCTGCATGGGATCCTCCTCTCCAAACTCGAAATCTCGACTTGGGACGAACCATAGGCTTGCAAAAAACACCTGAAAAGAGGCAAGATCTCAAAAGGATTTTGCAAAAACGCAAGGGGCGTGTCGGAATGGAACCGCAATGGGATGATATGAAAGTGTTTCTGGCCGTGGCGCGCGAGGCCAGTTTGTCAGGGGCCGGTCGCATTCTCAAGATGGATCCGGCCACGGTGGGACGTCGTATCGCACGGTTCGAAAGCTCGATGGGGACCTCGCTGTTTCTGAAGTCACCGCAGGGCTATGCGCTGAGTGCGGCAGGTGACCGCCTGCTGGTACATGCCGAACAGGCGGAACAGGCCATGCGGGCTGCGACCGAGGCAATGACCGGCCCGAGTGATAGCTTGTCCGGGCAGATCCGGATCGGGGCACCTGATGGCAGTGCAAATTACCTGCTACCGCAGGTCTGCGCCGAGATCAGCGAACAGAACCCCGACCTGGACATTCAAATCGTTGCTTTGCCGCGTGTCATCAACCTGTCCCGTCGCGAAGCGGACATGGCTGTGACGGTCAGCGCACCAACGGCCGGACAGTTGTTGGTGCAGAAGATTTGCGACTATCAACTGCATATGGTTGCCCACAGAAGCTATCTCGCGCAGCACGGTCCGATTGAAAGACTCGAGGATCTGAAGGGACATCCGATGATCGGCTATATCCCGGACATGATTTTCGACAAGGAACTGGATTATCTGAATGATCTGGGGATCGAGCGTGTTGCGCTGGCTTCTAACTCGGTTTCCGTCCAGATCAGAATGGCGACCAACGCAACGGCGTTGTGCGTGGCACATGACTTTTCGCTGCCCTTTCACAAGGCCTTGCGTAAAGTCCTTGAGGATGAAGTTAGCCTGACCCGTAGCTTTTATCTGGTGCGACACCAGGGGGACCAGCGCAGCGAACGGTTGAACCGCTTTGCCGACGCGCTGAGCAGGGGAATCCGCGACGAGGTGGCACGTCTGGAAGCTGCCGCTTGACACTTCTCATTATTGCGGCAACCCTTGGATAAACGACATAAAATTACGGAGTTCCCCAGATGCTCATCCAGGCTATTCTCAAGTCCAAGTCCGGCGAAGGGGTCGTGACCGTAAAGCCGGATGCCAATGTTGCAGAAGCCGCCAAGATTCTGGCCGAAAAGCGAATCGGCACGGTTGTTGTGTCACAAGACGGAACCACAGCGGATGGTATTCTTTCCGAACGCGACATTGTCCGTGAACTGGCCCAAAGCGGCGGAGGATGCCTGCAGCAGAATGTAAGCGACTATATGACGCGCAAGCTGGTGACCTGCACATCGCAGTCGAATGTCGAAGAAGTGCTGACCCAGATGACCGAGGGCCGGTTCCGTCACATGCCAGTGCTTGAAGGCGAAAAACTTGTTGGAATCGTTACACTTGGCGATGTCGTCAAGGCTCAGCTTTCTGCAGTCGCGATGGAGAAGGATGCCCTCGAAGGCATGATCATGGGCCACTGAGGCTTCCGTATTTTTCCGGACTTGCACACACGCGGGCAGTTATGTTTGCGTGTGCCGCAATGTGAGCAATCTTGAGGAGGGTGCCATGCGAGTGGGCCTCTATCCTGGAACCTTTGATCCGATCACACTGGGTCATGTGGACATTATTCGTCGCGCGGCCGCTCTGGTCGACAAATTGGTGATCGGTGTTGCGATCAACCGAGACAAGGGACCATTGTTCACCTTGGAAGAACGTGTGGCCATGATCGAGGCCGAATGCTGCAAGCTGAGTGCCGAAACAGGCACCGAGATTGTCGCGCACCCGTTCGAGAACCTTCTGATCGATTGCGCCCATGACGTGGGAGCCCAGATCATAGTGCGTGGCCTTCGCGCGGTTGCCGATTTCGAGTATGAATTCCAGATGGTCGGCATGAACCGTGCCCTGGACGACACCGTAGAGACGGTTTTCCTGATGGCGGATGCCCGGCGCCAAGCGATTGCATCCAAACTGGTCAAGGAAATTGCGAGGCTCGGCGGAGATGTCTCGAAATTCGTGACGCCTCAGGTCAACGAGGCTCTGAAGGAGCGTTTGGCCAAAAAATAGTTCAGATCGGCCAGTCTTATGATGGGGCTGGCCTGCTCTGAGAAGTTGAGCTAACTCGTTTTCACATACAGGTGAAACGAGTGCTCTGATGCTGGATATAGGTTCGACAACCACGCAACCCGGACCGGATTTTCCGATCTGGAAGGAAGTTCGGCACCTTGTGCAGTTGGCCCTGCCAATCGTGATATCTTTGGCGGCTGCAACGTTGATCAGTGTCGTGGACACGATCATGATCGCGCCTCTGGGGACACGGGAACTTGCTGCGGCGTCCATCGCCAGCTCTTTCATGATCGTATTTTATGCCGGGCTTTACGGCTTTGTTTCCGTTGCGGGTGTGCGCATGGCGGCAGCTTTTGGCGGCGAAGATTCCAAGGCTCTGAGCGTGGCCACCCGCGCGGGGTTGATCCTGGCGGCGGGTATCGGCGTTCTTGGGGCAATCCTGATGCTCTCGGGGTGGTACGTCCTCGATCTCATTGGGCAACCGCCCGAAGTCACGGCAGTTCTGGGCGGCTATTGGGTCTCGATGAGCCTCCTGCTGGTCCCGTTCACCATGTTCTACATGCTCAAGGCGTTGTTTGATGCGATGGATGCGCCCTGGATCGGCGTGGGATTGGCCTTTTTGGCTGTCGCGCTGAACATTCCGGCCAACCTACTGCTGATACATGGGATCGGATCGTGGGAAGGCCTTGGGTTGTTGGGTGCCGGCCTGGCCAGTCTCCTGTCCGAAACAGTAAGCCTGATACTTGCCTGGCTGCTTCTGCTGCGCATGAAGCGATTGGCCCCAGCCCGGCAGCATGAAACGGTTTCTTTTCAGGAAATCTGGTATCAACTGCGCGAAGGCTTTGCGGTTGCAATTGGTAACATCGGGGAAGCCGGCGCATATGCTGTTGCCGGTCTGATGATGGGCTGGTTCAACGCAACGGCACTAGCGGCGCATCAGATCGTCTCGTCGGTCAGCGGGGTGCTGTACATGGTGCCACTGGGTGTTTCGATAGCCGTTTCATTGCGGGTCAGTCAGGCTATCGGAGCAGGAAAGAGACAAAGATTGACGCGGATCGGGTTGGCCTCTCTGCTGGTGGTGCTGGTTTGGATGTCCTGCGTGATCCTTGCCATTCTGCTGGGTGGGGCAGCCTTGTCGGAAGCCTTGGCTCCTGATCCGCAGGTTGTGGCCTTGGCGTCGTCCATGTTCCTTGTGATCGCGGCGATGCAGATAGCGGATGGGGTGCAGGGCAGTATGATCGGCGCAGCACGCGGCATGATGGACAATCGGGTGCCGGTCATGATCACGCTGATTGCTTACTGGATTTTGGCGCTGCCGTTGGGGTATTTCCTTGGTTTCAAGGCAGGGCTTGGCCCCAATGGTGTCTGGGTCGGGTATGGCGTTGGGCTGGCCTTGGCGGCGGTTTTGCTGACCTTGCGTTATTTCCGGCTCGCACAGGCCCGCTGACCTGACGGGCAAGCCCACTGCTTGAAGGTCCGGTTCAGTGGTCCTTCCGGGTCTGGCGAATGGCCCAGCTGGTGCAGAGCGGTCCGACGAGTTCAAAGATCACCGTGGCCCCGATGGTCATGGCCGTGATTAACTCGGCGTGGGACGGCAGGGCCTCACCGGCCACCAGGGACATGCCAATGGCGACCCCGGCTTGCGGCAGCAGCGCCGGACCGTAGTAGGCGCGTTCGGATCTGGGCACTCCGGCCAGGACCGCCCCGAGCCAGCCTCCGATCAACCGTGACACGCTGCGCAGCGCGATGAATGTGACGCCAACCAGACCGAGGGAGCGCAGAACCTCCAGCTCCAGCGTGGCTCCGGCCAGGATGAAAAAGATCACCATGAACGGCCACTGGATATGCTCGATCTCGTGAAAGGCCTTTGTGTGGTGTCGGGCCAGATTGACGATTGTTGCCCCGACCGTCATGCCTGCGATCAGCACCGAAAGATCAAACAAAAGCGCCAGACCAGAGGTGAGACAGACCAGACCGAGCGCCTCGATCCGGAGCGGTTCTCCCTCTGACAATCGCCCGGTCAGGTAGGCGGCCGGCAGGCCGATCACCAGCCCCAGAAGGATGGATCCAAGGATCTCGACAACGGCTTCCAGCAGCACTTCGGTGCCCCCGGCATTGCCATCCATCAGGCCGACACTGACGATTATGACACTGAACACCAGCAGGCCCCATGCATCGTCAATGGCAACGATCCCCTTGACGGTTTCGGTAAACGGAGACGTGACGCCCGACTGCCGGATCACATCCAGCGTGGCCGCTGGGGCCGTGGCTGATGCGATGGCGGCCAGCACCATCGCGACGCCCAACGGGAGCCCCACCGCCACCATTCCGGCCGAAACCAAGACAAGTGTCACGACCACGATGGAGACAGAGATCGCCAGAATGGGGAGGCCTCGCGCCTTCAAGGTGTTGAAGGACAGTGACCCGCCCAACAGAAATGCGACCATGGTCAGAGCCACGGTCGAGATCAGCTCGTACTGGTTGCTGATTGCATCCGGAATAATGCCGAAGCCGGAATGGCCTGCGATCATGCCGCAGGCCAGCAGCAGCGTGATGCGGGGCAGGCGGGTTTTCTGTCCCAACTGATCCGCAGCAAGCCCAGCCAGAAACAGAACCCCCAGGATGGTCAGACTTTGGGCGTAATGTTCCATTTTCGACGGCGCGTCATTGTGGTGTCAGGGTCGTGACCCCAACGGAAGCCGCGCGGGCCAGGTCTGCGTCAAGTGACATCGGAATATATTCGCCACGGCGCCACAGCTGGGCCAGGTCGTCATAGTGCCGCGACAGGAAATGGCCCGATTGACCGGTGGAGATCACAAAGACGGAACTGTCCGGGTCGGCAAAATCATAGACACCGCGATAGCCTGCGCCGTGCACGTTGTGGAATGGGTTCGGGTCCTCGCCCGAGCCGCGCCCCCGCTGCAACGTGTTGTCACCACCGCTGGTCGACTGGCGGATATTGACGAAGAAACGCAAAACCGGCACCCCCCCAAGAACCTGATGATCATGGGTGGCCTGATGGGCATCGCCCCAACGCAGGGATTCCAGCTGATCGCCATAGCGTTCCTGAATCCAGATCAGCGCATCATCCAGCGCCAGCCGTGCCATGTCGGTGCAGCTTTCCTGCGGGGCGCTTTGGCGTACGTCACACCAGGCGCTGGCCCCGTTGATGTCGCGGAAAACGCGCTCGATGAACAGCGGTTCCACCTGCGTGAACTCTTCGGCCAGCGGTCCTAGGTCATCGATAATCAGGCGTTTCTGCAACTCCCGGATCCAAGCGGAATAAATCAGCGGTTCCGGCAGGTGTTCGTTCATCTCACCGTTCCACTCTGCCAACAGCGACAAGGCAATCTGGCGCTGACGTTCGGGCGTGCCTTCGGCTGCAGCTTCTCCGGTGAACCAAAGATCTCCGCCGATCAGTGGAAGCAGCGACCGGGCGGTGTAGGAAACTGTATCCAGCTGCGCCTCGATAAAGCTCTCGCGGGTATGCACCTGCCGATCCTGCATCAGCTTCTGCCAGCGATTGATCCTCTGCGTGTCGCCCCAGACAAAGGAGACGTGGTTCGGGAAAGGCCGATCCAGGATCTTGTTGTTGGTGTTGCCCAGAATGCCACCACGGGGGCTGACGAATTGCGGGTTTGCCGCATAAGGTGACCGTCCACGCCAACGGTTTTCCGGGCGCCAACCCTGGCTGGGCAAGCGGCCCTGGCTTTGGTGCCGTGCATCGCGGTTCGGAATGGCACCAATTGTCTTCATCGCTATTGTGGTCTGATCCACCAATGACAGGTTCTGCGACGGGGCCATGAAGTCCTCGCCGATACGGATCGCTTCATGCACGTTCTGCGCCCGCATCAGACGCAGGGCGGCGGCGATGGTGGTGTCCTCGTGGCTTAGCGCGGTCCAGCCCAGCGAAGTGACATGACCGGCCGGGGTCACCGTGTCGAGACTGTACATTGACCCCGGTAGGACAGGACCGTTTTCGGTCCAGCGCAGGGTCAGGGTGATCGGCTGTTCGTCCTTGATCCGGATGATCGACGGGCGCGCCTCAAAGGGTTTGTAGCCCTCGGGGGTCAGGTATTCTTCGGGATTATTAGGATTCAACTTTTCGATGAAGACGTCCTGATCATCCATGTAAGACGATGTCAGGCCCCAACCCAAGCGTGCGCTGCGCCCGGTCATGACCACGGGAACGCCGGGGATCGTGGCCCCGATCACACCGCCCGAAGACAGCTCCAACCGGGCCAGATACCAGATGGCAGGGGCTGAGAAGCCCAGATGCGGGTCATTGGCCAGAAGCGTTCCGCCGCTGGCCGAACGATTGGGCGCGGCGCTCCAGGCGTTCGAAGCCCCCGCCAGTCCGCGCGCGGGGAAAGGCGACAAGGGCGTTTGTGGCATTTCGGTGGTTGCCGCAAAGCGTGGCAGATCCGGGAACACAGCGGCATATTCCGGCAGGGCGGCAATACCGCTGCCGGGCGCGTCGGGCAGAATGTCCAGAAGTCGTTTCTGATCACTCAATGCCAGAGAGGTGCGGGCCCGCAGCACCTCTTCTTCCAGATGCCCGGACAGTTGCAGTGCCATCAGCTTGATGATCGCGACGGAATCGCCGGGTTGCCAGGGGGCAACCGGGGCATTGAACAGAAACATTTCCGGCGCGCCACGGCCCAGAGCACTGTCATTGATTTCCTGCAGGCGGGTGTTGACGCCGGCGGCATAGGCCTCCAGCGAGGCAACGGTTTCAGAGTCGAGTGACTGAACCGAATCCAACGCCGCGCGATACATGTCCAACCGTCTCAACAGGCGGTCGATCCGAACCGTGCGTGGGCCAAATACTTCGGACAGTCGTCCCTGCACCGTGCGGCGCAGCATGGTCATCTGCCACAGCCGGTCCTGAGCATGGGCATATCCCAGCGCAAAGAGCGCATCATTGTCGGCATTGGGATCTACAGGAAAGATATGCGGTACGTTGGCATTGTCGCGCACGATCTCGACGGGGGCGGAGAGGCCCTGAACCTCAAGCGTCTGATCGTAGTCGGGCAAGGACTGCGAAGCGAGATAATAGACCAGCACAACTCCCAGAACGACCAGCAGAACCAGACCCGCCGCCAATCGCAACAGCCACCGAAATACTAAACCCATGCTGCTGCTCTCCCGCTTGTTCTTTTTCGACTAATGGCTGTGATTGCTCTCAGGGTCCAGCCTGATAGGGTGTGCGCAATTTAGGGCATGTTGAGGCCTGTGAAAAGCAAATGGGGAAAACGTATGGCGAAGGTGACGTTTCTGGGATTGGGCGTAATGGGCTATCCGATGGCGGGGCATCTGGTGGCTGCTGGCCACGAGCTGCGCGTCTATAACCGGACCACGGCCAAGGCCGAAGCCTGGGTGGCGCAATATGGCGGATCGTTTGGAGAAACTCCGCGCGAGGCAGCTGAAGGCTCTGAATACGTCATGGCATGCGTTGGCAATGACGATGATCTGCGCTCGGTCTGTCAGGGACCCGATGGCGCGTTTGCCGGCATGGGCGAAGGCACGGTGTTTGTTGATCACACAACCGTGTCAGCCACTGTGACACATGAACTGTTCGCAGAGGCCGCCAAGAGGGGTGTCTCATTTGTCGATGCACCGATATCGGGCGGTCAGGCGGGTGCCGAGAACGGAGTTCTGTCTGTCATGTGCGGTGGCGAACAGGCAGCCTATGACCGGGTCGAGCCGCTGATCGATGCGTATTCCAAGATCTGCCGCCGGATCGGAGACAGCGGCGATGGGCAGAAAACCAAGATGGCCAACCAGATCGCAATTGCCGGTTTGGTCCAGGCGCTTTCGGAAGCGCTGCATTTTGCCGAAAAGGCCGGGTTGGATGGGCGTGCTGTGGTCGAGGTGATCAGCCAGGGCGCGGCAGGCAGCTGGCAGATGGTGAACCGGCATGAAACCATGCTGGACGATCATTTCGACTACGGGTTTGCTGTGGACTGGATGCGCAAGGATCTGGGCATCTGCATGGACGCCGCCAACGAAAACGGAGCCAGCCTGCCGGTGACTGCTCTGGTGGATCAATTCTACAAGGATGTGCAGAAAATGGGCGGCGGCCGCTGGGATACCTCGTCCCTGTTCAAACGGTTGCGGAAACTGGACTGACGGTTCGAACTGGGCTGAGCTGGAATTCGTTCCAAGTACGGCGCCGTTTTCTTGGAAAGAAAACAGTGCCGTACTTTGTCACAAGGGCAAGTACTCCACCAGCTCGCCCGCGTGACGTTCGCCGTCATGCGGGGGCCGGATAAGCAAAGCATTTGCGTTGGCCAGAACCGACAACATGGCGCTGTCCTGGTTGTCAAAGGCGGTGATGCCTTCTGCCGCCACCTTGGCACGCATATAATGCTGGCGCGGGCCATTGGGCGTCAGTGGTGCGGCAAGCGGCGCGGATAGGGTCGCGCCGAAACCAGGGTCCAGCCCCAGCATGGCGCGGATCATTGGTTTGATGAAGATCTCTCCGCAAACCATTGCTGAAACGGGATTTCCTGGCAGCCCGACCATGGCCGCACCATGCAGTTTCCCTGCCATCAAGGGTTTACCGGGGCGCATCGCCACCTTGTAAAAGGCGCGATCCATACCCAGTTCCTCGGCCACTGGTGCCACCAGATCGTGATCCCCGACGGACGCCCCCCCAATGGTGATCGTCAGGTCTGCGCCCCGGGCGAGTTCAAAAGCCGTACGCAGCGAAGACACGGTGTCCCGTGCAATCGGCAAGATACGCACATGAGCGCCTTCGGCCTCCAGCATAGCTTTTAGGCCAAATGTGTTCGAAGCGATGATTTGGTCCGGTCCCGGTGTCTGGCCCGGCATCACCAACTCATCTCCTGTTGAAATCAACGCGACAACGGGTTTGCGTGCCACAGGAAGTTGCGGCACGTTCATCGCCGCCATCAGCGCCACATGCTCGGCGCCCAGGCGAAGAGGTGGTTCGATAGTCGTTCCTGTGCTGAAATCGCCCCCTTCGGCGCGAATATTGTCCTTGGTGCCCGGGTCATCCGAAATAGTGATCAGATCGCCAGTGCGGCTGACATCTTCCTGAATGACGACGAAATCAGCGCCTTCGGGCACGGGGGCACCTGTAAAGATCCGCACCGCCTGACCGGCGCCGACCTTGCCGTCAAAGGCATGTCCCGCGGCCGCTTCGCCGATGACCTTGAACATGGCGTGGCGTTCTACCTCGGCCGCTTTGACCGCGTAGCCATCCATCGACGACGATGCGAAAGGCGGCTGGTTCCGGCGTGCCGTGACCGGTTGAACCAAAACGCGGCCAGCCGTTTCGGCAAGGGCAACGTGTTCAACCTCCAGCGGTGCCACGAGGGCCATCAGATGATCGCGGGCTTCCTCGACACTGATCATTCGGGCGCACTCTCAGCGGCCTCGTACCGGCCGGACTTGCCGCCATCCTTGAGCCGAACATGGATGCCGCCAATCTCCATGGCTTTGTCCACTGCCTTGATCATGTCATAGACGGTCAGCGCGGCGGTTGAGACGGCGGTCAGCGCCTCCATTTCCACCCCGGTCTGGCCGGTGGTTTTTACGGTCGCTTCGATCTGCACGCCGGGCAGGTCGGGATCCAGTGTCAGGTCAACAGACACTTTGGTCACCGGCAGAGGATGGCAAAGAGGTATCAGATCCGGGGTTTTCTTGGCCCCCATGATCCCGGCCAGACGGGCGACGCCCAGAACGTCGCCTTTCTTGGCACGGCCTTCGCTGATGATTTCAAAAGTTTCGGAGGCCATCTTCACAAAACCGGCCGCCACGGCGATCCGGTCAGTGACGTCCTTGTCCGAGACATCGACCATATGGGCGTCGCCCTTGGTGTCGAAATGGGTCAACGGCATCACATAACTCCTGGAACCAAAGGGTTAGCCAGCAGATCGCGGGTTGCTTCGGCCACGTCATCCTGGCGCATCAGGCTTTCCCCGATCAGGAAGGTCCGCGCGCCGTACCGGGCCATGTCAGCCAGATCAGCAGGGGTGAACAAGCCACTTTCGCAGACAATCGTGCGATCGCCGGGGACCAGTTTGGACAGGCGGCGTGTCGTGTCCAGCGTGGTCTCGAACGTCTTGAGATTGCGGTTGTTGATGCCCATCAGCGGTGACTTCAACAGGCAGGCGCGCTCAAGTTCTTCTTCGTCATGTACTTCCAGCAGAACATCCATGCCCCAGTCAAAGGCACATTGCTCCAGCTCGGCCGCCTGGGCATCGCTGACACTGGCGAGGATGATCAGGATGCAATCGGCGCCCAAGGCGCGCGCCTCGGCCACCTGATAGGTGTCATACATGAAGTCCTTGCGCAGCGCGGGCAGATCGCAGGCATCACGGGCAGACGTCAGAAACGACTTGTCCCCTTGAAAGCTGGGCGTGTCGGTCAGAACCGACAAACAGGTTGCGCCACCGGCAGCATAGGCCTGCGCGAGTGCAGGCGGATCGAAATCGGGGCGGATCAGACCCTTGGAGGGGCTGGCTTTCTTGATCTCGGCGATCAGCCCATAACCCTGACGATTGGCGCGGAAAAGGCTTTCGGCAAAGCCGCGCACCGGGCTGGCCTCGCGGGCCTCCGCTTCGACATCGGCCAAAGGCGTGGCGGCTTTGTCCGCAGCGACCTCTTCCAGCTTATAGGCCTTGATCTTGTCGAGGATGGTTTCGCTCATTGCGGTGGCTCCGTTCATGCAGTCCAGTCGATTGTAGTTTCGCCTCGCGCGTGCAGCCAGTCATTCACTGCAGAAAAGGGCCGCGAGCCGAAGAATCCGCGCCGCGCAGACAGCGGCGACGGGTGGGCGGTTTTGAGGATCAGGTGATCGCCCGGATTGATGTGTTTTTCAAGCGCCTGCGCTTGATTGCCCCACAGAATATAGGCAGTCGGGCGACGGGATGTGAGGTCCAGAACTTGGTGAACAAGCTTGTGCCAGCCCAGTTTCTTGTGCCCGTTGGCTTCACCGGCAGGCACCGAAAGCGACGTGTTGAGCAGCAGAACGCCCTGTTGCGCCCAGCTGCGCAAATCACCGTCCGTGCGGGTGACGCCCAGATCGCTCTCCAGTTCGGCATAGATGTTCTTCAACGACCGGGGCAGGGGACGCACGTCAGGCTCGACCGAAAAGGCCAGACCATGGGCATGCCCCGGCGTGGGATAGGGATCCTGACCCAGAATGACGACGCGCGTGTTCTCTGGCCCTGTGAGATCAAGCGCAGCAAAACGTTGTTCGGCTGGCGGCAGGATCTGGCGCGTCTCGGCCATTAGAGCGCCACGAATACGGGGCCAATCTTCGGTAAAAAAAGGAAGATCAGCCCAAAGTTCGGGAGTGGGAGCCGTCACCGGGTCACGCTGCCTCCGACGTGATCCGCGCCAAGGCGTCGATCTTGGTCTTGGCTGCACCGCTGTCGATGCTTTCGGATGCGCGTGCAACTCCATCTCGCAGGTCACTGGCCTGTCCAGCCACAACCAATGCCGCTGCAGAGTTCAGCAATACGGCGTCGCGATAGGCCGAGTGTTCGCCCGCCAGAAGTGCGCGGAAGGCGACAGCATTTTCTTCGGGTGTTCCACCGACAATGTCTTCAAACGGATGGACAGGCAGACCTGCATCCTCAGGATGCAGTTCCACGTCCTTGATCGAACCGTCTTCTTCCAGCGCGGAGACCCAGCTTACCCCGGTGATGGTCAGCTCGTCGGTGCCGTCAGAGCCATGCACCAGCCACGCGCGTTCGGATCCGAGAACAGACAGTGTCTCTGCCATCGGACGGATAAGATCGCGGGTAAAGGCACCGGTCAGCTGCCTTTTGGCCCCGGCCGGGTTGGTCAGAGGACCCAGAATATTGAAGATCGTGCGGGTGCCCAATTCGGCTCGTGTCGGCATCACATGCGCCGTGGCCGGGTGGTGCATCGGTGCCATCATGAAACCGATCCCGGCCTCGTTCAGTGCGCGTTCCACGACATCGGGGCCGACCATCACATTGATGCCCATCTGCGATTGCAGATCGGCGGTGCCGGATTTCGAGCTCAGATTGCGGTTACCATGCTTGGCCACGACCACGCCCGCACCTGCGACAACGAAAGCTGTCGCGGTCGAGATGTTAAGGGTGTTCTTGCCGTCGCCACCGGTGCCGACAATGTCCATTGCGCCTGCCGGGGCTTTGACTGCATTGCATTTC
This sequence comes from Paracoccaceae bacterium, assembly GCA_014872875.1. Classification (GTDB taxonomy): domain Bacteria; phylum Pseudomonadota; class Alphaproteobacteria; order Rhodobacterales; family Rhodobacteraceae; genus Aliisedimentitalea. The sequence continues at coordinate 118,196 of WKFI01000014.1, read as the reverse complement.
GCCCGCATCACGGCAGCAGCGGCGGCGTATTCGTCCACCGTTTCACCGCGTGTACGCAACGCCATCAGCAATCCGCCGATCTGGCTGGGCGTGGCTTCACCTTCGAACAGGCAGGTGAAGGCTGTTTCGGCCTCGGCGCGCGTCAGGGGACGGTCGGCGGCGGTGCCGATCAGCGGTTTCAGGATCTCGCTCATGCTGGCACCTTCATTTCGTTCAGGAAGTTCTGGAGCAGCGCGTGCCCGTGTTCCGAGGCAATCGATTCCGGGTGAAACTGAACGCCGTGGATTGGAAGATCCTTGTGCTGCAGACCCATGATCGTGCCGTCTTCAAGCCAAGCGGTGACCTCCAGGCAGTCGGGCAGGGTCTCGCGTTCGACGACCAGCGAATGATATCGGGTGGCTTCGAACGGCGTGGGTAGCCCTGCAAACACGCCCGTGTCGGCGTGGTGCATGGTGCCCATCTTGCCATGCACGATTTCATGGCAACGCACGACCTTGCCGCCAAAGGCTTGGCCGATGGTTTGATGACCCAGACAAACACCCATCAGCGGGGTGCCGGTTTCTGCCGCAGCTTCGGTCAGTGCCAGGCAGATCCCGGCCTGATCCGGATCGCAGGGCCCCGGGCTCAGTAAGATGCCCGCGGGGTTCATCGCCATCGCCTCCTGAACGTCGATCGCGTCGTTGCGGCGGACGGCAATCTCGGTCCCCAGTTCGCCCAGATAATGCACCAGATTATAGGTGAAGGAGTCATAGTTATCGATCAGCAGCAGCATTGCGGGCTCGTGTATTTGGGGGCTGGCGACGCAAGGCCCAGCCGCAGTATAGTGGTCGCGACATACTTGTTCAGGGTTGGGCGGCAGCGTCAAGTGCAGCCCGGGCAACAAGGGCCGATCTTGGGGAAAAATCCTCGGGCAGTAAAGAATCGGCTGGCAAAGAAGATTGAGGGGCAAGACCGGGCATGCGGGGATTTCTGGGTGGAATAGTTCTGGGCAGCGTCGTAGCTGCAATCGGCGCCGTGGTTCTGTCAGTGGTCACACCTTTGCCGAACCGACCCGAGGTGGCGACAAATGCGCCTGCTGAAGTTCGGCAACCGACCGAAGGCCAGACAAACGCACTGGAACCGGCCGGAACGGATTCGGACGTGGTCGAGGCCGCGCCGACCGCGCCAGTGGACACAGAGACCGCTGCTGGTGATCTGAGCGCCTTGGAAGGGGCAGATACCGAACCCGCCGACAAGCCCGCGGTCGGAACCGATACCGGCGGGCTCACTACACCCGAAGACACTGGGCAGGCCCCCGAAGTCGAAACCGCCACCGATACCCCGGTAGACCCTGGTGTGTCAGTGACGGCACCGCAGGCTCCGCAGGACGAAGCGGACGTTTCCATTTCGACCGACCCGGCGCAGCCCGTCTTGCCGGATGTGAGCACACCGAGTTCCGGCTTTGGTGCACCGACCGAGACTGATGATCAGGCCCCCGAGGTCGCTGCGGTCGAGGAAGAGACCCCTGAAACTCCTACAACTTCGGATGTTAATCAGCCCCAAACCGAAACCGCGCCCAACGTCGACACTACCGAGGCGCCCGAACCTTCGGACCAGACACCTGTGGGTGATGCCACTGAAGAGGCAGACGACGCACCGCGCATTGCCGCGTTGCCACAGGCCGGCGCGGACGCGACCGAACCGAGTGGGCCCAGAATCGGCACCCCGGTTGTGCCGCTCACCGAACGTCAAAGTACGGAACCCTCCGAAGAGAGCGTCGAGGTACCCGGAATTCCTCCAATCGAGGAGTTCGGGGAACCCTTCGAAAACCCCGATGCAAAACCGCTGATGTCCATCGTTCTGATCGACGATGCCGGTTCGGTCGGGGCGGAGGCGCTGTTGGATTTTCCCTATCCTTTGAGCTTTGCTATCGACCCCGAGGATCCCAAGGCCTCCGACAAGATGGCGCAATACCGCGCTGCCGGCTTCGAGGTGATCGCGTTGGCCGACCTGCCTTCGGCAGCGAGCCCTCAGGACGTAGAAACAGCGCTTGAGGTCTGGTTTGCCACCTTGCCCGAGGCCGTGGCACTGATGGAAGGCACGGGGAGCGGCATTCAGGGCAATCGGGCGTTGTCGGATCAGGTCACGGCAGTGGTCAAGGATGGTGGTCGCGGGCTGATCACTCAGGATCGCGGTTTGAACACGGTGCAGAAGCTGGCCGCCCGTGATGGTGTGCCCTCGGGCGTTGTCTTCCGCGACTTCGACGGAGCCGGGCAAACGCCAACGGTGATGCGCCGTTTCTTGGATCAGGCTGCCTTCCGAGCCCGCCAGCAAGGCGCTGTCATCATGCTGGGTCGAGTGCAGCCAGATACGATTTCGGCGCTGCTGCTGTGGGGGTTGCAGGACCGGGCCAGCCGGGTCGCCCTGGCGCCGATCTCGGCCAGCCTGCTGAACCAGCCGGAGTAAGCCGGCGATCCTAAGCCGGAAAACCCATAGGAAGACGTCTCAAGACAAAGAGCGGCGGCCAACAACCAAGGCCGCTGGCGATTACTTTTTCTTCTGCTTTTCGACTTTCGAGCAATAACTCCAATGTTTGCAGATCACGGACGGGGTGTAACGCTGGATCGTCTTCTTGATGAACTTGGAAATCACGGATTTCTCGTTTTTGGGATCCAGCGTCCACTTCACACTGCGGGCTTGCCATTGCCGCGCAACACCGGCTTCGCACACCGCCTGCATGTCTCTGTCCACGGTCTTGCAGGCGTTCATCAGGTCCTTTTCATAGGTCTTCAACGCTTTGCTGGCTTCCTCGGCGGCCTTGCCCAGGTCCTTTCCGGTGTTGATGGCAGTTTCCAGATGTTTCAGAGACTTCTTCAGAACCTTGGGAACCTCGCCGCCCATCTTTTCGATGTCTTTGATGAACTTCTGAATGTCTTTCAGTTGCTTGGACATCTTGTCGATGTCCTTTTTGGTCAAAGTCTTGTCAGCCATAATCCGACCCGCCCTTGCTGTTAAATCACAGGGCTGAACGGCCATCAAAACATCTGTTGCCGTAGCCCTGTCATCCAGCCTAAGCAAATCGCGCAACTCTTCAAGTCACGCGCGCAGCGGGTCCGTGGTCAGTTGTTGCCATTCCCGGTAAACCGGGCTGCGTCCGCAGCGGCACGCCGGATGGCGTTGGATTTGTGGACGGTCTCCATGTATTCGGCTTCGGGGTCGCTGTCATAGACCACGCCGCCGCCCGCCTGGATGTAAAGTGTTTTGTCCTTGACCACGGCAGTGCGCAGAGCAATGCACATATCCATGTCGCCACCGGCGCTGAAGTAACCCACGCCGCCGCCGTAGACGCCACGCTTTTCCGGCTCCAGCTCGTCGATGATCTCCATTGCGCGCACTTTCGGCGCGCCGGAAACGGTGCCTGCGGGCATCCCGGCAAAGAACGCATCCAGTGCATCTTTGTCGTCATCCAGTTCGCCCACGACGTTCGAAACGATATGCATGACGTGGCTGTAGCGTTCGATGATGAATTTCTCGGTCGGGCGTACGGTGCCAATTTTGGAGACGCGACCGGTGTCGTTGCGGCCCAGATCCAGCAGCATGAGGTGCTCGGCCAGCTCTTTCTTGTCAGCCAGCAGGTCTTGTTCCAGCGCCTTGTCTTCCTCGGGTGTTGCACCGCGCGGACGGGTGCCGGCGATCGGGCGGATCGTCACCTCGTTGCCGAAGACTCGCACCAGGATTTCGGGGCTTGCACCCACCACTTGGAACCCGCCAAAGTTGAAATAGAACATGAACGGTGACGGGTTCGTGCGCCTTAGCGACCGATAGAGCGCAAAGGGTGGCTGTCGGAATTCCTGAGTCCAGCGTTGCGCGGGCACCACCTGGAAGATGTCGCCCGCGCGAATGTATTCCTTGGCCTTTTCAACCGCTTCCATATAGCCGGATTTGGTGAAGTTGCTGACCGGCGGCGCGATGTCGTCGGCATCGCCCAGATCGCGACTTTCGCCGGGCAAGGCGCGCTCCAGATCACGTACTGCGTCCATGACACGTTCCGCGGCCTGTGCATACGCCGCTTTGGCGGACTGGCCATCGCTGGCCCAGGCAGGAGAAACAACGGTGACTTCGCCTTTAACCCCGTCCAACACAGCCACCACTGACGGGCGCAGCATCAGCGCATCCGGCAAGCCCAGTGGATCAGGGTTCACATTGGGGAGATGTTCGACCAATCGCACCGTGTCATAGCCCAGATACCCGAACAGCCCGGCCGCAGCCTGCGGCAGATCTTCCGGCAGCTCGATGCGGCTTTCTGCAATCAGGTGGCGCAGATTGTCCAACGGGTTGCCGTCCTGAGGTTCAAACCCGTCAGGGTCAAAACGGGCCTGTCGGTTCAGCGCGGATTTCTCCCCCCGGCACCGCCATACCAGATCAGGCTTCATGCCGATGATCGAATAGCGCCCACGCACTTCGCCACCGGTCACGGATTCCAGCATGAAGGCGTCCTTTTGCGCGCCTGTCAGCTTGAGCATGAGCGACACCGGTGTGTCCAGATCTGCGGCAAGGCGCGTGTAAACGACCTGATTTTCGCCCGCCTCGTAAGCGCTGGCAAAACTGTCGAAATCAGGGGTCAAAGCCATATCAGGGAACTTTCGGACTTATTGGAAACTGGCGGCGACAGCGTTCAATGCCTGTTCATCCACCATGGGACGAGCACGCAGTTGCGCATCGCGGGCGAAAGCCTCGAACAGAGCTTGTGAAAGGGCCTGATCGACCTCGGATTGAAGCGCCTCGGACAGGCGGGTCAGTTCCTGCGTGTCATCGGGCGGCAGCACATCATCCAGACGCACGATCAGGACCTGTTCGGCGCCTTGCACCACGCGCAGGTCGCCGGTCTCCATCTCGAAGACCTGGGTCATCAGATCGGCGGGTGTATTGTCGATGAAGGCCGTGCGGGTTAGACCGGTTTCAGTCTGAACCGGCAGGCCCGTTGTCGCAAAATCATCGGTGGTTGCCAGTTCGGTCAAAATCCGATCAGCCTCGGCCTGCAGTGCGTTGCTCAGGCGCTCGGCCTGGACCGCAGCCAGCACGGCGGGTTGGGCGTCTTCGAACGGTTCCGGGCGCGGGGGCAGCACGGCGTCAAGACGCAGGGCAAACAGACCGCCATCTTCCAGGAATTCAACAGCTGGGAAATCGCTTTCCGTAACGGCCTGAGCCGCATTGCGGAAGGCATCATAGGCAGCGATGCCGTCGGTGCTGTCTGCGGTCCAGTCAATTTTGCCCAGGGCCAGATCCGTCTCCTGATCCAGCTCTTCCAGCGTTGCACCTCCTGCCAGCAGGTCGTCGATGCTTTCGGCCTGAGCCTCGATGATGCGGCGAGCGCGTTCGGCAGCCAGTTCCTCGCGCAATTCCTCGCGCGCTTGTTCAAAAGTGGTTACGCGGGCTTCAAGACGCCCGTTCACGCGAAACAGCGCGGCCCCCAGATCGGTCGGGAGCGGACCGACAATGTCGCCGACTTGGGCGGCAAATATGTCGCTGCCGGCCGCGCCCAGATCACCGATGGTAACGTCACCCAGATCCACATCGGACAGGTCCAGACCACGTTCCTGCACCAGAAGTTCGAAGTTGGTACCGCCGACTTCGATCTGTGCCTTTGCGCTGTTGGCGGCGTCTTCGTCGGCAAAGACCAGTCGTTCCACCAGACGCCGCTCGGGGGTTTGATACTGGTCGAGCCGTTCGTCATAGAGATTGCGCAGGGCGGTCTCGTCCAGGTCGACCTGATCCACCAACATGTCCGGCGTCACGCGGGCATAGGTGATTTGCTTGGTTTCCGGCAACATGAAGCGATCCTGGTTCTCGTCATAGAACGCTCGCAGCTCGGCATCACTGGGGATCTCCTGGGTCAGGACGATGTCTGCGGGTGTTACCTGAGTCCAAGTAAAGCTGCGCCGCGCCCCGACATAATCGATCATCGTGTCGGTCATCGTTGCGGGCATTTTTGTCCCGGCCATGATGGCGCCCTGAACCAGCGTGCGGGCGGATTCGGCCCGCAGGTCAGCTTCGAATTCGGCCTCGGTCAGACCAACCTGTTGCAGTTGAAAGCTGTAAGTATCTCGGTCGAATTCGCCTTGAAGGTTCTGGAAAGCCTGAATTGCCAGCAGTTCCTGCTGAACAGTGGCGTCGCCGACGGACAACCCCAGTTCGCCAACCTCGTTGTCGATGGCAGCAAGGCCGATCAAACGTCCAAGGACAACCTGGTCCATGCCCAGCTCGCGCATCTGCGCCATGGGCAGGGATTGACCGGTCTGCGCCAGATAAGCTTGCTGTTCGCGCTGAAGTTCCCGGGCGTAATCCTGAACGCGAACGGATTCATTGCCGACCTGGGCCACTGTGGTGACCGAACCCGTAAAGTTCACGGCACCGAACCCGGCCAATCCGATGATCAGCAACCCCATCAGGATCCAGACGAAAGTATTCGAAATGCTCTTCATGCCTGCGGCCATGATGCCCCCTTGTTGCTGTGCCTTACACCCGAATTGCACGTTTGCCGTCTTCTGTACGATGCGCAATCAAGGGGGGCAAGGTCAGAAGGGCAGGTTGGCAAGCCTGTGAAACAGTTCCGCGATACCGGCCCGGTCGATATTGGCAAAAGCGATGCGGAATTGCCGGTGTCCTGCCGGATCGTCCTGAGGCATGAACATGGTGCCGGGCAGCATCAGAACAGACGCTTCGTTCACCAGCTTTCCGGCCAGATCCAGTGCACTCTCTGTGTATGGGTGTTCGACATAGGCAAAGTAGGCTCCCAAACCCAATAGCTTCCAGCCTTTGGCCGACAATACCGGAAAGTGTTCTTCGATGGCGGCACGGCGATCAAGTATCTCTGCCCGTTCGCCTGCAACCCACTGGTCCAGATTTTCGATTCCCCAAAGCGCCGCCATCTGGCCCAGCTGGTTCGGGCAGATCGTCACCGTGTCGAGGAACTTCTCCATCTCGTACAGCAGGTCCGGCCCGGTGGCGATCGCGCCCACTCGGTGCCCGGTCAGACGATAGGCTTTCGAGAAGGAATAGAGGTGGACCAGAGTCGCATCCCAACCGGGTTGCTGAAACAGATCATGGGGCGGGCCGGAACGGCTGTCGAAATCGCGATAGGTTTCGTCGAGAATCAACCGGATGCCGTGTTCTTGGGCCAGTTCATAGAAGGCTCGAACCAGTTCGGCGGGGTATTCCACACCGCAGGGGTTGTTGGGGCTGACCAGCGCAATGGCTCGGGTCCGGTCGGTGATCAGTTCGGCGGCGGCATCGACGCTGGGACTCATGTCGGGCCCGGTGCTCAATGGCACGGCGGTGACGCCGGACATGTCCAGCCACATCTTGTGATTGAAGTACCACGGGGTCGGAACAATCACCTCGTCCCCGTCACTGCACAGCGCAGCGATCGTAGCCGCAAAAGCCTGATTACAGCCCGAGGTGATCGCCACCTGCGAGGCCTCGATCTGTGCGTCATAGTGGCGGCTCATTTGTTCGGCCAGGGCCGCGCGCAATGCAGGATTGCCCAGAACCGGGCCATAAAGATGCGCCGTATCCTCGGTCAAAGCCGCTTCGGCCATGGCTTGCCGCAAGGGCAGCGGAGGGGGATCAATGGGCGCGGCTTGCGAGACGTTGATCAAAGGCCGGTTTGCCGGAAACTCCACGTCCTGAACCCAACGGCGGGATTCAACGATGGGGGACACAAAAGTGGCAGCAGTACGGGGCAGGGGCATCGATCTCTCCATCCGGTCGCGTATGGCCTGAGTGCCACAGCTGATCGGGGCGCTCAAGACCCGGGAACATACCCCGAGACGGGCCGTTTGCGTCACCCGGCGGTCGTTTCGTTGTAGTTTCGATTCGGTCCGTTGCTATCGTTGATGAAGCGCCGGTTTGACGGTTGCTTCAATTGTTTGCCACCTGAATTCGGGAAGCCATACATGGACCGTACAGACTTGCCTGACTTGACCTTGTCTTTGCAGCCTGCCGATCAGGCTTCTTCGCTGCCGCCCGAGTTCTACACGGCACCACATCTGGCCGAGCGCGAAATCGACGTTGTGTTTCGTGGCAATTGGTTTGGTGTCGGGCGCGCAGACATGGTTCGGGAACCGGGTGATTACGTGACGTTTGATGTGGCCGGTCAATCAATCATCCTGCTGCGCGACACGTCGGGGTCATTGCAGGCATTTGCCAATACCTGCCGCCATCGCGGCGCGCGTTTGCTGGACGGGCAGGGGCGCTGCAAGGGTATCCGGTGTCCGTTCCATTCCTGGTTTTACGGGTTGGACGGACGGTTGGTGGCTGCGCCGCATATGGACAACGCCAAAGGGTTTGAGAAACACGACAACGGGCTTGTCGCCTACCGGGCAGCTGAACGGCTGGGCTTTGCTTTTGTCTGCCTGTCACCGGAGGCGCCCGATCTTGATGCCTGTCTTGGCGATTTTGCCCAGATCCATGCCCAGTGGCCGTTGAAAGATCTGGTCACGGTGCGTCGTCAAGAGTTGGAGGTAAACTGCAACTGGAAGATCTTTCTTGAGGTGTTCAACGAATACTACCACCTGCCGTTCGTGCATGCTGATTCCATTGACAGCCTCTATGACAGACCAGAACCGGGGGATCTGGTCACCGGGTGTTTTGCGACTCAGTTTGGCAAGACCGAAGGCACCGGCGGATTGCTGGAGGGAGATCAGGACAAGGCATTGCCGGACATCCCGGGGCTGACCGGCCAAGCTCAGTCTGGCGCGCGCTATACTTGGGTGTTCCCAAACATGACGTTTGCCGCCAACACGGACGCCATGTGGTGTTACGAGGCGTATCCGCTAGGGCCGGACCGCTGCAAGGTGGTCCAGAGCTCGTGCTTTCCGGCAGAAACGATCAGACTTTCTGGGTTCGAGGACAAGTTGACAGCCTATCTGGCCCGCATGGATGCGGCGCTGGCCGAAGACGTGGAAGCGCTGATCAACCAGCAGAGAGGCCTGTCCAATCCGGATGCGCGTCCAGGTCGTTTTCAACCGGATCTGGAACCGAACGTCGCGGCTTTTGCGCATTGGTACAGTGGGTTATGGGGCTAAGCTGAGCCTTTCGACCACCAATCCCCAAAAAAAATGACGGGGCCTAAAGGCCCCGCTTTGATCTTTTCAACGATCCGATAAAGGTCAGTCCGTGCCGCGGTAGGGTTCCACATATTGCAGGGCCATGTCCCAAGGGAAAAAGATCCAGGTGTCCTGGCTCACCTCGGTGATGAACGTGTCCACCATGGGCCGACCCTTGGGTTTGGCGTAAACCGTTGCGAAATGCGCATTGGGGTACATTTCACGAACCAGCTCCAGCGTTTTGCCGCTGTCCACCAGATCGTCGATGATCAGTACACCGGTGCCGTCGCCCATCAACTCCGCATCGGGGGCTTTCAGCACTTCGGCCTCGCCCTGTGCCTGATGGTGATACGATCTGACGCTGATCGTATCGACGGTACGGATGTCGAGTTCCCGGCTGACGATCATCGCCGGAGCCATGCCACCGCGGGTAATGGCGACGATGGCCTTCCAGGCTCCTTCATCGGGTCCTTGTCCATCCAACCGCCATGCCAAAGCGCGGCTGTCGCGGTGGATCTGATCCCAACTGATGTGAAAGCCCTTCTCGTGCGGCAAACGGTCGGTCATGGCTTATCCTTTCGAGATGTCCGGCGCGTCCACGGCCTTCATGCCGACGACGTGATAGCCCGCATCCACATGCAGGTTTTCGCCGGTCACACCCGAACCCAGATCGCTGAGCAGGTAGAGCGCGGACTTGCCCACGTCCTCGGTCGTTACGTTACGGCGCAGCGGCGAGTTATGTTCGTTCCACTTCATGATGTAGCGGAAATCACCGATGCCGCTTGCGGCCAGCGTCTTGATCGGGCCTGCCGAGATCGCGTTGACGCGGATACCATCCTTGCCCAGATCTTCGGCCAGATACTTCACGGACGCTTCAAGCGCGGCTTTGGCCACGCCCATGACGTTGTAATGCGGCATGACCTGTTCCGCACCGTAATAAGTGAGCGTGATGGCGCTGCCGCCTTCGCCCATCAGTTTTTCCGCCCGCTGCATGACGGCAGTGAAGGAAAATACCGAAATATCCATCGTCATCTGGAAATTGCTGCGCGATGTGTCGACATAGCGGCCTCGCAATTCGTTCTTGTCGGAGAACCCGATGGCGTGGACCACGAAATCAAGTTTGCCCCATTTCTCTTCCAGCGAGGCAAACAGCGCATCGATCGACGCTTCGTCGCTCACGTCGCAAGGCAGTACGATTTCGCTGCCTAGCTGCGCGGCCAGAGGGTCGACGCGTTTTTTCAGAGCTTCCCCCTGATACGAAAAAGCAAGCTCTGCCCCGGCGTCTGCGCATGCCTTGGCGATGCCCCAGGCAATCGACTTGTCGTTGGCCAGACCCATGATCAGGCCGCGTTTGCCGGCCATCAGCTGATTTGTCATTCAGGTTCCCCACCCGTGCTCAGATTGTTGAAAGACCTTTAAGATATTGGGACAAGCGCTTCAAGGGCGGCTGAACGACGGGTCGGGTGGTCAGATGGTGAAGAAGTCTTGCCGGACCACATCTTCGGGCCTAGGTTTCGCCCAAGTCAAAGAATGAGGAAAAGATGTCGGAGCGCGACGGGATTTTTGCAGGCGACGATCCTTTTGAGATTGCCAGGGCGTGGTTGGCCGAGGCCGAATCCGAGGAATTGAATGATCCAAATGCGATCGCATTGTCCACGGTGGACGCAAACGGGCTTCCGAATGCGCGCATGGTTTTGCTTAAGGAAATCGAGAACGACGCCTTCGTTTTCTACACCAACTACGGAAGCGCGAAGGCTCAGGAGATCGAAAGCGGCGGCAAGGCCGCTTTTGTGATGCATTGGAAGTCACTGCGTCGTCAAATTCGTGTTCGTGGCACAGTCACGCGCGAGGAAGGTCCGCAGGCCGATGCATATTATGCGTCGCGCTCGCTCAAAAGCCGACTCGGAGCCTGGGCGTCGCGTCAATCGCAACCTTTGTCGAGTCGCGCAGCCCTCGTGGCCGAGGTTGCAAAGATCACTGCAACCCACGGTCCGAGCCCGAAAAGGCCAGCGTTTTGGGGCGGATATAGGATCCAGCCGGTGGAGATCGAGTTCTGGGCCGATGGGGCCTATCGTTTGCATGATCGGTTCGTCTGGCGCCGCGAAAACCCCACCGAAAACTGGAACATTCAGCGTCTGAACCCGTGACATTCACGTATCGCGAAATGCAAGTCCATGAAAGTTCTCGAAATTTTCGGCTTGAAATCAGGGTCCAAAATCGCGCATCCAACGTAAGAAACTTATGAACTAAAACTTTCGGTGGAAGCGCAGTGGCGGAAGACCTGAGCAGCATGTACCACGTTCGCGGTGTCGTGAAGTGGTTTGACCCGACCCGTGGATATGGGTTCGTAGTAGCTGATGAAGGGGGCGCGGACATCCTGCTGCATGTCAATGTGTTGCGCAACTTTGGGCAGAGTTCGGTAGCGGATGGCGCGCGGATCGAAATCCTCACACATCAGACAGATCGCGGGGTGCAGGCGGTGGAGATCGTCAAGATCTCTCCCCCGGAACGCGAAGAATCGATGGGGCTGGCCGATTTTGCGGAAATCGACCCTGCGATTTTACGTTCCAGCCCGTTGCAGCCAGCCCGCGTGAAGTGGTTTGATAAGGGTAAGGGGTTCGGCTTTGCCAATGTGTTCGGTCTTGCGGAAGATGTCTTTCTGCATGTCGAAGTCTTGCGACAGTCCGGACTTGCCGACCTGCAGCCCGGTGAAGCACTGGCGATGCGGGTTATCGATGGCAAACGCGGTCGGATGGCAGCCGAAGTGCAAGCCTGGGAGGCCGCACTTGGGAACGAGGTGGATGACGCGCCCTAAATGGCAAACCCTTCTGGCGGCACTGTTTTTTTCGGCAGCGACCAGCTTTTCGGCTCAGGCGGCCTGTACGCAAGCCGCCGTTGACCTGAGAGGCGATTGGGGGCAGGCGCGCTTCTCCGTGGAAATCGCGGATGACCCGCAAGAACGGTCTCAGGGATTGATGCATCGGACGTCCATGCCGCAAAGGTCCGGCATGTTGTTTGTCTATGACAAACCCCTGAACGCGGTGTTCTGGATGAAGAACACACTGATTCCCCTCGATATGATTTTCCTGGACAGGTCCGGTCGCGTGACACATGTGCATCACGAGGCCATTCCCGGTGATTTGACACCGATTGATGGCGGTGAAAACGTTCTTGCGGTGCTGGAAATCAACGGTGGATTGGCCAGAAAATACGGGATCGCCAAGGGCACCGAGATGCGGCATGAAGTTTTTTCCAACGGATCGCCAGTTTGGCCCTGTTAGGGGTTTTCAAACCCGAAAGCTGGCGTTAGTAACGGCGAACGGTCCGGGGCGTGGCGCAGTCTGGTAGCGCACCTGTTTTGGGTACAGGGGGTCGTAAGTTCGAATCTTGCCGCCCCGACCACTTCTTCTGAAAATGTAAATGCAGCCGTGCAGGCTGCACGCTGGCGGTGCAAAAGCTGCGCATCATATCTACGTCAGACCGGCTGTGACCAAGCCCCCCTCATGCAGAGTTTGACGCTCGCAGCAATTGATGGGAAACAGTCTGGCGGGACTTAGTACTGCCCGTAGCGAAGTGTGTGGGAAAACTGCGTCATGGGTAAGATGAACGTCGATCAGGCGCTCCGGCGGGCCAAGAGTCACTTGCGACAGGCCGAGGTATTCCAAGCGATTGAGATATACCAAACCTTGTTGTCACGGTTTCCCAGCAACAAACGTGTGCGCAGTGCCATGGAACAGGTTGCGGCACGCAGCAAGGCTCCACCACCGCCGGTCATCCAACAGATGGTAGCGTTGTACAACGCCCGACAATGGCCTGCATTGAATGCGCTTTTGGCAAACAATCTGGAATCAACCTGTTTTTCGGTGGACATGTGGCGCGTACAGGGGGGGGCCTGCATCGCTCAAGGCCGCTTTGCCGAGGCCGAGCAGAGTTTTCGGAATGCTTTGGCGCTTGTGCCGGATGATCCGGACACACTGAGCAATCTTGGTGCGAGTATAAAAAGCCAGTTTCGGCCCGAAGAGGCGATTCCGGTTTTCGAACGCGCCTTGCAACTGCGCCCCGCGTTTGCGTTGGCGGAAAACAATCTGGGCAATGCGCTTCGTGAGTTGGGGCGCAACGAGGACGCGATACCGCATTATCAATCAGCGGTTCGTATTCAGCCGGATTATGCCATGGGGCATAACAACCTTGCGAATGCGTTGAAGGATGCTCAACAGGAGGACGCGGCACGTGAGAGTTATTGGCAGGCACTAACACTGCAACCCGACTTTGCCGAAGCCCACCGAAATCTGTCTTCGATTACGACATATGACGCGGACAGTCAGCATTTGCAGATGATGCAGCGATTGTATGACAAGGACAGTCTGCCCAAACCCGGATTGAGCCACCTATGTTTTGCCCTGGCCAAGGCGTACGAGGATATCGACCAACCGGAAAAGGCGTTTGGACTGCTGAGCCAGGGCAATGCGCTGCGCAAGGACGTATTGGGTTACACGATCGATCGCGATGAGGTTGTTTTCGACCGGTTGAAAGCCCTGCCGAACCTCGGCTGTACAGTCCGGGACACAGCCGCGGTCACTCCGATCTTTATTGTGGGGATGCCACGGTCGGGCACCACACTGATCGAACAGATCCTGAGTTCCCATTCGCAGGTCGAGGCAGGCGGGGAATTGACCTGTATGGAAACCCTGTCGGCGCCGATCATCGAAGGGCGCGCGGAATTGACGGATGAGGTCCTATCGGAGATTCGGTCCCGGTATCTGGAGCGCGCCGAGGGGCTGGCGGCAGGGAAGCCGTTCCTGACCGACAAGATGCCCCATAATTTCCGATTGATCGGCGTGATCGCGCAAGCCTTTCCCGAAGCGCAGATCATTCACTCGATACGGTCGGCCAAGGCGGTCTGCTGGTCGAACTTCAAACGGTATTATCCTGTGGCATCCATGGGCTTTTCAAATGATCTGAACGATCTTGTCGGGTTCCATGCTCTTTTTCGGGATCTGATGGCGCATTGGGATGTGGCATTTCCGGGCCGGGTTCGGCCTGTTGTATACGAGACTTTGACAAGCGAACAGGAAGCCCAAACCCGAAGCCTGCTGTCCGGGCTGGGTTTGCCCTGGGAGGAAGCATGTCTGCGGTTTCATGAAAACACCCGCAGTGTTCGCACAGCGTCACAGCAACAGGTTCGTGAGAAGATGTATCAGGGCAGTTCGGACGCTTGGAAGCGGTTCGAGCCGTTTCTAACAGAATCTTTCCTGACCCTTCCGGATTGATCGGATCGGATAACTAAACCTTGTTCGACAGCGTTGCTGCCCTTCTTTTCGACGAAGGAGGGGCTTTAGAGTGATGTTGTGGGTGCAGACAAAGAGGCGCCCATATCTTGTGGTCCCACAGTCGTGATGAAGAATCGCCCGTTACCTGACCCCCATTTTGGATGCCGATCGGGGCAACAAATCTGCAACAGAGGCCGCGCGCCGGAGTAGTCAAAATTTTTTTTCCAGCTGTTAACAGAAGTAAAGAAGAGGTTAACGGCTTTATGCAGATGTTGTGAACATCTTGGGCTAAGGCTTTTGTATCTTGGTAAAAACAGCCGGACTGGCGGTGGGTACAGGCTGCTTGGGAAGTGGGGAATTCCTGTGGATGAATCATCTGGTTTTTGCCGGGACGGACTGCTGGGCAGCGGTCAAGAGGCAATGCTGGATAAAGGTCGTAAAAAATTCGTTGACCTTCTAGGTCGGGATACGCCAGATTGTGGGGGTCGCTTGCTGGGCCACTAGATCTGGTGTTCAAACCGGGGCAGTTCAGCAAGACGGGGACAGAATACAACCGGAAAAAAGTGGCGGCGAAGCCAGTGTGACATGCGGACCCTGTGGGGTGCGTGGGGGATGTCTTTTGCTCTCGTGATGCGGCGGGATCCTGATGGGGGATCCAACGGGTTCAGATCGGCCTGGGGTGCGGTCAGAGCTTGTGACTGGGGACTGGAACGGGCGGAACGCCCAGCTGAAATTCGCAAGGGGCAGCGGAAGATGAAAATCGAAAGAAAGTTCACCAAGGCCGGGCAGGATGCATATGCAGACTTGGATTTCGTGTCGGCGACGTCGGAAATCCGCAACCCGGATGGCAGCATCGTCTTTCGGTTGGACAATATCGAAATTCCGCGGAGCTGGAGCCAGGTTGCCAGCGATGTGATCGCACAGAAATATTTCCGCAAAGCGGGCGTGCCGCAAAAGCTGAAAAAGGTGCGTGAAAAGGGCGTGCCGGAGTTCCTGTGGCGCTCGGTGCCGGCAGAGGACAATACCAGGGTTGGTGGTGAGACATCGTCGAAGCAGGTGTTCGACCGGCTGGCGGGGGCCTGGGCTTACTGGGGTTGGAAAGGTGGGTACTTTACCACCGAGGAAGACGCGCAGGCCTATTTTGACGAGATGCGTTATATGCTGGCCACGCAAAAGGCCGCCCCGAATTCGCCCCAATGGTTCAATACCGGCCTGCATTGGGCCTATGGCATCGATGGCCCGGCGCAGGGGCATCATTATGTGGACTACAAAACGGGCAAGCTGACCAAGTCGAAAAGCTCGTACGAGCATCCGCAACCGCATGCCTGTTTCATCCAGTCGGTCAGCGATGATCTGGTCAATGATGGCGGCATCATGGATCTGTGGGTGCGCGAGGCGCGGCTGTTCAAATATGGCTCGGGTACAGGCACCAACTTCTCGCATCTGCGGGCCGAGGGCGAAAGCCTGTCGGGCGGCGGCAAGTCCAGCGGTCTGATGGGTTTCCTGAAGATCGGTGACCGGGCGGCGGGTGCGATCAAATCCGGCGGTACCACGCGGCGCGCTGCCAAGATGGTGATCGTCGATGCCGATCACCCGGATATCGAGGACTTCATCGACTGGAAGGTTCTGGAAGAACAGAAGGTTGCGTCCATCGTTGCCGGATCGAAGATGCATGAAAAGATGCTGAACGGCATATTCGAGGCAATCCGCAACTGGGACGGGGCCGAGGCCGACGCTTATGACCCGGCCGTCAATGGCGGGCTGAAATCGGCGATCCGTGAAGCCAAGAAAGTGATGATCCCGGAAACCTATATCAAGCGGGTTCTGGACTACGCCAAGCAGGGTCACACCAGCATCGAGTTCCCGACCTATGACACGGATTGGGATTCGGAAGCCTACAATTCGGTCTCGGGCCAGAACTCGAACAACTCGATCCGGGTCACCAATGCGTTCCTGCACGCAGTAGATAAGGATGCGGATTGGGAGCTGATCAATCGGGTTGATGGCAAGGTCTGCAAGACCGTCAAGGCACGGGATCTGTGGGACAAGGTGGGCCATGCGGCCTGGGCCTGTGCCGATCCTGGCATCCAGTATCACGACACGGTCAATGACTGGCACACCTGCCCGGCAGATGGTGAGATTCGGGGCTCAAATCCTTGTTCGGAATACATGTTCCTGGACGACACCGCCTGCAACCTCGCGTCGATGAACCTGCTGACCTTCCTCAAGGATGGCAAGTTCCTCGCCGAGGATTACATGCACGCTTCGCGTCTGTGGACCGTAACGCTGGAGATCAGCGTTATGATGGCACAGTTCCCATCGAAAGAGATTGCGCAGCGGTCCTATGACTTCCGCACTCTGGGTCTGGGTTATGCCAATATCGGCGGGCTGCTGATGAACCTGGGGTTTGGTTATGACAGCGATGAGGGACGGGCACTGTGTGGTGCGCTGACCGCGATCATGACCGGCGTGTCTTATGCGACGAGCGCCGAGATTGCGTCCGAGCTGGGACCGTTCCCGGGCTACAAGAAGAACGCCGACAATATGCTGCGGGTGATCCGCAACCACCGCACCGCCGCCTATGGCGCGACCGAAGGCTATGAAGATCTGAGCGTAAAGCCGGTGGCGCTGGACCATGCGAACTGCCCGGATCCGCGGCTCATCGAGCTGGCCATGGGCGCCTGGGACGAGGCACTGGCGCTTGGTGAAAAGCACGGTTACCGCAATGCGCAGGCCACCGTGATTGCCCCCACCGGCACCATCGGTTTAGTGATGGATTGCGACACCACCGGCATCGAGCCTGACTTTGCCCTGGTGAAATTCAAGAAGCTGGCCGGTGGCGGGTACTTCAAGATCATCAACCGCTCTGTGCCCTCGGCGCTCGAAAAGCTGGGATACTCCAGTGCCCAGATCGAGGAAATCGTGGGATATGCGGTGGGCCATGGCACCATCGGCAATGCGCCGGCGATCAACCATACCTCGCTGGCCGGGCATGGGTTCGGCCCTAATGAGCTGGCCAAGATCGATGCCGCGCTGGAAAGCGCCTTCGACATCCGGTTCGTCTTCAACCAGTGGACTTTGGGTGAGGAATTCTGTTCCGGCGTGCTGGGCATTCCGGCGACCAAGCTGAACGATCCGACATTTGATTTGCTGCGCCATCTGGGCTTCACCAAGGCCGATATCGACGCAGCGAATGACCATGTCTGCGGGACCATGACACTGGAAGGGGCGCCGCATCTGAGCGAGGAGCATTATGCGATCTTCGATTGCGCCAACCCCTGCGGCAAGAAGGGTAAACGCTTCCTGTCGGTGAACAGCCATATCGACATGATGGCGGCGGCTCAGTCCTTCATTTCGGGCGCGATCTCTAAAACCATCAATATGCCGAACGACGCCACCATCGAAGATTGCCAAGCCGCCTATGAACGCAGCTGGCAGATGGGGATCAAGGCAAACGCGCTGTATCGCGACGGATCGAAGCTGAGCCAGCCGTTGGCGGCAGCTCTGGTCGAGGATGATGACGACGCGGCCGAAGTGCTGGAAAGCGGTTCGACTCAGGAAAAGGCCGCCGTTTTGGCCGAGAAGATCATCGAAAAGGTCGTGGTCAAGGAACTGGTCCGCAGCCACCGCGAGAAGATGCCGCATCGCCGCAAAGGGTACACCCAGAAGGCGGTTGTGGGCGGCCACAAGGTCTATCTGCGCACTGGTGAGTATGAAGATGGCACCCTGGGTGAGATCTTCATCGACATGCACAAGGAAGGCGCCGGTTTCCGGGCGATGATGAACAATTTCGCCATCGCCGTGTCCGTGGGCCTGCAATACGGCGTGCCGCTGGAGGAGTTCGTGGACGCCTTCACGTTCACCAAGTTCGAACCGGCAGGAATGGTGCAGGGCAATGACAGCATCAAGAACGCCACCTCGATCCTGGATTACGTGTTCCGCGAACTGGCGGTGTCTTACCTCGACCGCACCGATCTGGCGCATGTGAAGCCCGAAGGCGCGACCTTCGATGATCTGGGCCGGGGCGAGGAAGAGGGCGTGTCGAACGTCTCGGAAATCAGCGAAACCGCGGCAACCCGTTCGCTCGAGGTTCTGAAGCAGATTTCCTCGACCGGATATCTGCGCAAGCGGTTGCCGCAGGAATTGGTGGTTCTGCAGGGCGGCCAGCTTGATGGCACCACCGCGCTGAACGGCACCCCGGATCCGGTTCAGGCGCTACAGACGCTGGTGCCAGAAACCGATTCAGGTGCATCCAGCGCCGTCAGCATGGACGCCCGCACCAAGGCAAAGATGCAAGGCTACGAAGGCGAAGCGTGCGGCGAATGCGGAAATTACACGCTGGTGCGCAACGGCACCTGCATGAAGTGTAACACCTGCGGCGCAACAAGCGGCTGCAGCTGATCCCAGGGTCCGTGCCGTGCCCGCGGCGGGGACTTTGATATCGCGTCAGCAATGACGTGTAGGGGACTGGAAAACCTCACGTTTCCATCCCCGACGAACCCGGAGAGCGTGCGGGACATCCAGCCCCCGCTCTCCACCTCATGGGGTGGGGCGACACAAGTCCACCCACTCTACTCCGGGGCGAGTGCGCTCGTCCTATACGACGTCCAGGCCGCAGGCAAAAAACACCGGGCGGTAAACTAGATGAGCCTGGATGGCGAAACTCAAGGGGGCCTCGTGCCCCCTTTTCTTTGTCCGTGTCCTGAAATCAGACCACAGGATCGCGAAGGCAAAAAAATTGTTGAATATCCAGACGTTCTACCAAAGTATGACGGAAATGGATTTGAATTAAGGAGCCTGCCGTATGGCCATAACAGTTAACTTTCCCGCCAATAGCCCCTTCACCCTGCAGGAATTTGCAGACATCGTCGATTTCGTTGCTGTAGATGCTCAGGTCAATGGCATAACTGCGACCTCATTCACCGGCTCTGGCACCTATAACGGAGGAGCCGCGTCCTTCACGGCCAACGGGGTCGGATTCACGTTGGGTCAACTGGGGGGCGACAACTATGTCGTCTCGGGAACGCTGAACAATATCGTGTTCACGACGGGTGGCAATTCGCTGACCTTTTCGAACCTGAACATCAACATGGCAACCTTTGGGCCAATCGTTTTCAACGATGCAAACGGGTTCGACATCACGGCTATCGAGGATTTCCTGCTGGCACGGGATTGGAAGATCTCGATGAGCAACAATGACGATTTTGCCCGTGCGACCGATACGGTGGGGGATAATGTGCCGTTCAACCCGATGGGCAACGATCTGTTCAAGGGCAATGGCGGTAATGACAATCTGTTCGGCGGCCACGGCAATGATCGTCTGCTGGGGGGCGTAGGCAATGACATTCTGGCAGGCGGTGTCGGTAATGACTTGCTGTCTGGTCACAATGGGCGTGATATCCTGAATGGTGGGATCGGAAATGACCGTCTTCTGGGCGGTAACGCGCGGGACAAACTGTTCGGCAATGCGGGAAATGACCGGCTGTTCGGGAATGCGGGCAACGACGTATTGAACGGCGGTGGTGGCAATGACCGCCTGGATGGTGGCGCGGGCAATGATGTGCTGATCGGGCAGGGCGGGCTCGACATTTTCATCTTCAATGACCTGTCGGGCGACGACCGGATCCGCGGTTTCAACTCGAGCAACAACAAGGAAAAGATCGACCTGAGCGCGGTGACCGAGATCACCAATTTCAGGGATCTGCGCCTCAATCACATGACGCAGGTCGGCAATGACGTGGTCATTGATGACGGGGTGATCTCGATCACGGTGGAAAACACTCAGCTGGCCAACATGAACCCGCTGGACTTCCTTTTCTGAACAGAACTGACGTCTGGGAGGGATATCCTCCCAGACGGGGTTCCGGTTAGCCGGGCAGATGAATGTTGAATGCCTGGCGCAAGTCCATGTCCAGCTGCGGGTCGAAACGGGCCGGTGAGGGCTGGGACAGGATCTGTTCCTTTTTCTCGATGGCTTTCTGGATCAGGTCCGGCTTGCCCAGCTCGGCCCATTCCTTGGGCGAGGTCCGGCTGCCCAGCGTTGGGTAAACATAGTCAACTTGCATCCGGCTGAGTGTGGCGTCTGTGCCGAGGTAGTGACCGGGCCCGCCCAGGCAAACCTCGGCGATCTGGTCCAGCGCCAGCGTGTCGTCATTGACCTCGATCCCGCGCACACAGCGTTGCGCTTGACCGATCAGGTCATCGCTGAGGATCAGGGATTCGTGGCAGAAACCCAGCAGCGAGGCATGCATGCCCGCTGCCTCGTACACCATGTTCAGACCGGACAGACCAGCCATGACATTGGAGCACATCTGCTCCCAACCAGCCTGCATGTCGGGCATTTTGGAATCCGACGCCCCGGCCGCGGCGCCGCCCGGCAGGTTGTAGAACTTGTGCATCTGGGCGCAGCCTGCGGTCAGAAGCGCCTGTTCGCCCGAGCCCACCGACATGGCGCCGGTGCGCAGATCCAGACCGAAGGGCCAGGTGCCCATGATTGCCGGCGCGCCTGGTTTGACGGCGTTCACATAGACCAGGCCGGCCAGACACTCGGCCACGGCTTGGGTGATGGCTCCGGCCACGGTCGAGGGCGCGGTGGCGCCCGCCATGCCCGCTGACAACAGAAGCACGGGCATACCGCCCAGGATGCAGCGCTCCATTACTTCGCAGGACTCGGTGGCGAACTTCATCGGCGGCACGACAAAACAATTCGAGTTCGACATGAATGGACGTTCGCGCCACTTGTCCTCACCGCCCGCAATCATGTGCAGCATTTCCAGGGCCGGTGCGACATAGTCGGGTTCGGTGAACGAGGTGCCGATATGTTTGAACGTGCCCGAACAGCTGGCATAGATGGTGTTCAGGTCCATCTCGCGGTTGTCGGCGATGTCACGGCACACCATTGGACGCTGTACAAAGTGGATGTTGTCCAGCTGCTCGCAGATCCGGGCGGCGTCATGCAGATCCTGCACGGTGGAATCACGGTATTCGTTGCCATGCACATCCACCATCGACACAGCAGCACCTGCGGTGCCGTAGTGCACCTTGGAGCCCGAAAGCTCGAGATCAGTCTTGCCATCACGGCTGAACAGGGTGATCGAACGGTTGGCTTTGGCCAGGGTATCTTCAACCAGCGCGCGCGGGAAGCGGATCCGACCGTCTTCGCCCAGGATGGCACCGGCGCGGGTCAGGTATTCGATGCCGCTTTCGGGGGCGTCTGCCAGACCGATCGTTTCAAGCGCTTGCAAAGCGGCATTGTGGATACGTTCCATATCCTGCTGGCTGAGCGGCTTGTAGGTCCCACCCTCCATGCCGGGGCGGACCGGGCGCAGATGTTCGGGTAGAGCTGCGGCCCGGGCAGCACGACGGGCGGCGCGGCCGCCGCCGCGGGCGGCCTTGGCGGGGGAAGAGGTTTGATCGTTCATGTGGGTCCTGTGGGTGTGTCGTTGTCGATCTGAAAATGAAGTGTTCAGATCGCGCTTGGCCGCCCTCGGGCCGCACGGCCACGCGTCGCACCAATGGTGCGGTAGATCAGGCTGACAAAGCACTGTTCCTGCTGCATGGTTCCCCCGTCATTTCGTTAAGTGTTGGCTATTGGGCGCTGCCGTTCTGTTCTGTTTGCGACGTGAATGAAATTCCTAGCGCAGATTTCAGGGGTTGATACCGGCATTTTGCAGTAAGCGAGCGTCAGGTTTTTCACCCGTTGCCGCGTCTTGGGCATAGATTTCGTTAATGGTTCGCGTATAAGCTGAAAGCTCGCATCATCTTTAGGATCAGGAGTGGTCCCCGTGGTTCTAGTGTCCCGCCCATACGCTATGCTGGCCGTTTTTTCGGTCCTGCTGTGCTGTTTGGCGGTTGGGCTGCGCGAAGCGCGGGCTGACGAGATCATCGGATCTGACGGGCAAGGCCCGGTCCTGGGGTTGCCTGCAGGTCAGACTGCGGATTTTGGGTTGCTGATGCTGCGCGACGGTGCCCGGGGCGGGTCGGAGCTTGGCCTGTTCGAACGTGGCAGCGTCGCAATCGGTGCGATTTTGAAGAAGCGTCCATTGTCAGCCTATTTGACCTTGGCACCCAGCGACGATGGCGAGCGGCTGCCGGATTGGACGGAAGACAATCTGGGGATCGGGGTCAGCTATGGTGATCCGGATCGTTTCATGTTGCGCGGTGAAATCTCGAACCCGGATTCGGACGCGGGTTTGACCTCGGATAGTGACCGGCGCACCTTTTCGGTCCGGGCCTTTTTTCGCTTCTGAAGATCTTTGCGCTATGTCTTTCGACCAGATAGCTGAAAAAAGTATTCAGACCTCCTTGGCGGGCAAGATGCGGCGTGTTAAGGCTCCGGCCATGACCACGCAAACCTGCAACATTACCTGCTGCATTACCTGCTGAGCATATCAGCGGGCGGTTTCTGTCATTTAAATTTCCAGGACAAGTTGCTAAGCCCGCGCTGTGCGCAGCTCTGGAAGAGGAATTGTCATGACGACAATCAAGCTACACAACACCAAGACCCGTCAAAAAGAGGTCTTTGAGCCTTTGGATCCGCAGAATGTGCGCATGTATGTCTGTGGGCCGACGGTTTATGATCGGGCGCATCTGGGTAATGCGCGGCCGGTGGTGGTGTTTGACATCCTGTTCCGTCTGCTGCGCAAGGTATATGGTGCGGATCACGTCACCTATGCCCGGAACTTCACCGACGTGGATGACAAGATCAACGCACGGGCGGCGGAATCGGGCCGTCCCATCGGTGACATTACCGCCGAAACAACCCAGTGGTTTCTCGACGACATGGGAGAGCTGGGCGCGTTGGAGCCCACCCATATGCCGCGGGCGACTCAGTACATCCCTCAGATGGTGGCGATGATCGAGGATCTGATCGGCAAGGGTCACGCTTATGCTGCCGAGGGCCACGTGCTGTTTTCTGTGGAAAGCTGGCCGCAGGGCTATGGCAAGCTGTCTGGGCGGTCCATTGACGACATGATCGCGGGCGCCCGGGTCGAGGTGGCCCCCTACAAGAAGAACCCGATGGATTTCGTGCTGTGGAAACCGTCCAGCGACGATCTGCCTGGCTGGGACAGCCCCTGGGGTCGCGGGCGACCGGGATGGCATATCGAATGCTCGGCCATGTCGCTGGACCTGTTGGGAGAAAGTTTCGACATTCACGGTGGCGGCAATGACCTGATGTTCCCGCATCATGAAAACGAAGTGGCGCAAAGCTGCTGTGCTCATGGAGAGGACAGCTTTGCACAGGTGTGGATGCATAATGAGATGCTGCAGGTCGAGGGCAAGAAGATGTCCAAGTCGCTGGGCAATTTCTTTACCGTGCGCGACCTGCTGGACCAGGGGTATCCGGGCGAAGTGATCCGCATGGTTTTCCTGTCCACGCATTATCGCAAGCCGATGGACTGGACCGACAAGAAAGCGCGCGAGGCGCAAGCGACCTTGCGCAAGTGGCGGGCGTTGACCGCGGGCATCGAGCCCGCGCCCAACGCTGCTGCCGCGGTCCTGGAGGCGCTGTCGGATGATCTGAATACCGCGGGAGCCGTTGCAGAACTGCACAAGCTGGCTACGAGCGGAGATGCGGCGGAGCTGTTGGCCTCGGCCCGGATGATGGGGTTGTTGACCGATGAGCTGGGCGGCTGGGCCGCGGGGCCGGATGTTGATCTGTCGGAGTTTGAAGCGCAGCTGTTTGCGGCGCGGCAGGCAGCGATGGAGAGCAAGGACTTTGCCGAAGTCGATCGGTTGAAAACCGCTTTTGTCGATGCCGGTCTGGAAGTCCGGATGAGCAAGACCGGGGTTGAACTGGTGCCGGGTCCCGATTTTGACGCGGACAAGCTGGAGGAATTGTAATGAGCAGCCAGCAGGGCGGGGGGCTATCTGCCCCCCGATCGCAAGCGATCTCCCCCCGAGAGTTTTCTTTGCAAAGTGAAGCCGGAGGGCGGTGTCATGGCTGAACGTCTGTATCTGTATGACACCACGTTGCGCGATGGACAGCAGACCCAGGGTGTGCAGTTTTCGACCGAAGAAAAGGTTCAGATCGCCGGGGCGCTGGATGCGCTGGGGGTCGATTACATCGAGGGTGGCTGGCCCGGGGCAAATCCGACGGACAGTGCGTTTTTCGAGGTCGCCCCCGCGACAAAGGCAGTCATGACCGCCTTTGGCATGACCAAGCGGGCCGGGCGGTCTGCGGAGAATGACGAGGTTCTGGCGGGTGTGATGAACGCAGGCACCCCGGCCGTGTGCCTGGTGGGCAAAAGCCACGATTACCATGTGACCCATGCGCTGGGAATTGCGCTTGAGGAAAACCTGGAGAACATCCGGGCCTCGGTCGCCCATATCGTGGCGCAGGGGCGCGAGGCCCTGTTCGATGCGGAACATTTTTTCGACGGTTACAAGGACAATGCGGAGTACGCCTTGGAAGCCTGCCGGGCGGCGCTGGAGGCGGGTGCGCGTTGGGTGGTGTTGTGTGACACCAATGGCGGTGCCTTGCCAAGCGAGGTGTTCCGGATCGTGAGTGAAGTGGTGGCCGCCGGGATACCCGGGGACCGGCTGGGCATTCACACCCATAATGACACGGAAAACGCGGTGGCCTGTTCACTGGCAGCGGTGGAAGCCGGGGCGCGGCAGATCCAGGGCACGTTGAACGGGTTGGGGGAACGGTGTGGCAATGCCAATCTGACTGCGATCATTCCAACGCTACTGCTCAAGGAGCCTTATGCCAGCCAGTTCGAAACTGGAGTGAGCGCTGCTGCACTGGCGGATCTGACACGGGTCAGCCGGATGTTGGACGACATCCTGAACCGGGTGCCGACCAAGCAGGCGGCTTATGTGGGCGCGTCGGCTTTTGCACACAAGGCGGGTCTGCACGCGAGCGCGATCCTCAAGGATCCATCAACCTATGAACATGTGGACCCGGCGCTGGTGGGCAATGCGCGGATCATCCCGATGTCGAACCAGGCCGGACAGTCGAACCTGCGCAAGCGGTTGCGGGATGCAGGGTTGTCGGTTGAAAACGGCGATCCGTCTTTGGGCATCATTCTGGAGACGATCAAATTGCGCGAAGCGCAGGGTTATTCCTATGACACGGCGCAAGCCAGCTTCGAACTGCTGGCCCGGGAAGAGCTGGGCCAGTTGCCAGAGTTCTTTGAGGTCAAGCGTTACAAGGTGACCGTCGAGCGTCGCAAGAACAAGTACAACCGGATGATCAGCCTGTCGGAGGCGGTTGTCGTGGTCAAGGTGGATGGCGAAAAGCGCTTGTCGGTCAGTGAGTCGCTGGATGAAAGTGGTAGCGACCGTGGGCCTGTGAACGCGCTGGCCAAGGCCCTGCGCAAGGATTTGGGGCGGTACTCCAAGACTTTGGATGACATGCGACTGGTGGATTTCAAGGTGCGCATCACCCAAGGCGGCACCGAGGCGGTGACCCGTGTCATCATCGACAGCGAAGACAGCCAGGGGCGACGCTGGTCCACCGTTGGGGTCAGCCCGAATATAATCGACGCGTCATTCGAGGCGCTGCTGGATGCGATCCGTTGGAAGCTGATCCGGGATGGCGGCGCTGCAGATGCAGTTTGATGACGATCTGATTGCCTGTGCCGATCTGGTCCATAAAGGGGATCCGGATCGGTTTAGGGCGGTCATGGCGGCGCCGGTCACGGCGCGGCCTGCATTGTTTGCGCTTTACGCCTTCAATGTGGAGTTGAGCCGCGCGCCTTGGGCCAGTGCCGAGACCATGATTGCCGAGATGCGGGTGCAATGGTGGCGCGATGTTGGTGCCGAGATTGCAAGCGGTGGCCCGGTGCGGCGGCATTTCGTGGCGACGCCCCTGGCGCGGCTGTTGCCCGCGCATCTGTCGGTTTCCATCGATGCCATGGCCGAAGCGCGGCGCTGGGATATCTATCGTGAACCGTTCGCGGACGAGGCCGAACTGGATAGCTATCTGGAGGCGACCGGTGGGGCGTTGACCTGGATGGCGGCCTCCATGTTGGGCGCTGCAGACGAAGCGGTGGCGCGGGATTTCGGCTATGCGGTGGCGCTGTCGAAGTACCTGCAGGCGATCCCGGAACTGGAAGCACAGCACCGTCTGCCCCTGCCGGACGGGCGGAAGGACGCCGTGTCAGCTTTGGCGCGCAAAGGATTGAAACGGCTGGAGCATGCGCAGTCCAGACGCCATCTGATTACGAAACAATCAGCGCCTGCGATGCTGGTTGGCTGGCAGGCTGGCGCGGTGTTGAAGCAAGCCGCAAATTCGCCTGAGCGAGTGGCAGAGGGCACGCTGGGCGTGGGTGAATTTCGTGCGCGCTGTTTGTTGGCGTGGAAAGCGGCGACCGGACGCTGGTAGACCCGGTTCACGCCACTTTCATGCTGTCTTGGGACGCATCATCAGCCAGATCAGCGCACCGCCTGCCAGCATCAAGAACGGGGCCATGGCCATGTTCACTGCGGTCCAGCCTTCGACAGGGGACCCGCCCGAACAGTTCATCAACCCGCCTGACGACAGCGAGGCGAGGGTGACACCGCCGAAGACCAGCAGGTCATTGAGGCCCTGCATCCGGCCGCGTTCATGCGGTTCATGCGCACCGGCCAACATGGTGGTGGCCCCGATGAAGCCAAAATTCCAGCCAATGCCCAGCAGAACCAGGGCCACAAAGAAGTTTTCCAGATCCACGCCGTTCAGGGCGACGGCACCGGCCCCGGCCAGGATGACGAGACCGGCGGCCACGATCTTCTCGACGCCGAAGCGAGCGATCAGGTGGCCGGTGAAGAAGGACGGTACGTACATGGCCAGGACGTGGCTGGTCACGACATCAGCAGCATTGCCTTCGGTATAGCCACACCCGACCACGGCCAATGGGGTCGAGGTCATGACCAGGTTCATCAACGCATAGGACACCATGGCACAGATCACGGCAACGGCGATCCGCGGGGTAGTTATCAGTTCCCACCGCGTTCGGCCACGCGGGGCGTTTTCGGTTGGTTTCCCTGGCGTTGGTATGTCCAGGAAGAAGAACAGCAAGGCACCCACGACATTGACGCCGATCACCGCCAGATAGGTGCCGAAGAACGGGATCACATAGGCTTGGCTGGTGAGTTTCACCAGCTGCGGGCCAACAATGGCCGCCAGAAGGCCACCCGCCATGACATAGGAGATCGCCTTGGGCCGGAAGTCCTCGGAGGCGGTATCCGCGGCGGCAAAGCGATAGAACCCATGCGCGCTCATATAGACACCGGTCAGGAAGCTGCCGACCAGGAAGACCGGAAAGGAACTCAGGTACAGCCCATAGGCGCCGATGGCGCCGCCCAGCGTGCCGCCCAATGCTCCGACAAAAAATCCGACGCGACGCCCCCAGCGCTGCATGATGGCCGAAATCGGCGTCGCAGACAGCATCGAGCCCAGCACGATCAGCGAAATCGGCAGGGTAGCGAAACAGGCATTGGAGGCCAGCGACTGACCTGCCAGCCCGCCAACGGTGAAGATCATCGGCATCTGGGCGCCCAGAACCGCCTGCGCCAGCACCAGAATCGCGACATTCCGCTTGGCCTGGCTGTCATCCGTATGGGTCTGTGTCATGGTCATGCGCGATGGGTATCTGCGAAAAATCCGGGTTACAAGCGGGTTGAATGGCGCAGGGTAGTTGTTAACGTGCGAATTTATTGGGAGCGGGGGATTGTGACGTGACGTCAAGCGATACCGTGGGGCGCGTCATTATGGGCGACGCCTGTGTGTCGGAAGGTGCGGCGTGGCTGGCCGAGAACGATAGCGCAATGGAGCTGGCACTGTCGCAGACTGGCCCTTTGCCGCTGCGCCTGCGCCCTGACGGGTTTGCGCAGCTGTTGAATGCGATCGTGTCGCAGCAGGTCTCGGTCGCGTCAGCCAACGCGATCTGGAACCGGCTGCAGGAGGCCCGGCTGACCGGTCCGCGAAAGGTGCTTTGGGCCAGTGACGACGAGCTGCGGGCGGCGGGTCTCAGCCGGCAGAAAGTCCGTTATGCCAAGGCTTTGGCCGATGCGCGGATCGATTATCGGGCCTTGCGGGAAACACCGACGCCGCAAGTGATCGAAACTCTGGTCGAAGTGCCCGGCATCGGTGTATGGACCGCCGAGATCTATGCCATGTTTTCGTTGGGTCGGGCCGATGTCTTTGCTCCGGGTGATCTGGCCCTGCAAGAGGCGGCGCGGGTACTTTACGATCTGGAGGCAAGGCCCACGGAAAAACAGCTGCGACAGATGGCCGAAGCCTGGAGCCCGTGGCGGTCGGTTGCGGCGCGCATTCTGTGGGCCTATTACCGGGTGGCAAAGAACAGGGAAGGGATCAGATGACTCGCGTTCTCAATGCTGGCCGGAAGGAACCGGTTTCGGGCTCAACCCGCTCGATCGTGGTGTTTCTGCACGGCTATGGCGCCAATGGTGCGGATCTGTTGGGTCTGGCGGACCCGCTGGGCGAACATTTGCCCGACACGCTGTTTGTGGCGCCCGACGCGCCCGAAACCATACCGGGTATGCCCTTCGGGTTCCAATGGTTCCCGATCCCCTGGCTGGATGGTTCGTCCGAGGAAGAGGCTATGCGCGGTATGGCGGCGGCTACCGAGGATCTGAATGCCTTTCTGGATGCGCTGATGGTGGACGAAGACGTGCTGCCCGAGCAGGTCGTGCTGTTCGGGTTCAGTCAGGGCACGATGATGAGTCTGCATGTGGCGCCGCGCCGTGAGGATCCGGTGGCCGGAATTGTCGCTTTCTCCGGTCGTTTGATGGAACCGGACCTTCTGGCGGACGAAGCCGTCAGCCGGATGCCGATCCTGCTGGTACATGGCGACGCCGACGACGTTGTGCCACCTCAATCGCTGCCGGAGGCGGCTGAAGCGCTGCAGGAAGCGGGCTTCAAGGAGGTTTACGCCCATATCATGAAAGGCACGGCTCATGGCATCGCGCCTGATGGGCTGAGCGTTGCGCTGGCCTTCATGCGCGACAAGCTGAGCCTGTAAAATGATCGACACCGGGAGGAGGGTACAGTGCTCCTCCCGTCTTAACGTTTCCGTAACTCTGCGGTTTCTCAGCCCAAAGGAGATGGGGGCAACACACCCAGCCCGGGCGGCGTGTGTTCAACAGGCCGGTGGTTCTCCCGTCCCTTTGCTTTTCATCAAAGATGAACATCAAAGCGTTGGGCCGGGCAGCGCGCCATAAGGCGCGCTGCGAATGGGATGGGGCCATCAGGCTGTCGAGTGTCCCAACATCACGTCCACAAGTGGGGTTCAGCAATCTCGATGGAATTCCCGGCAGGGTCGCGAAAATAGAGGGATCGTGCGCCGTTGGGCCAATCGAATTCAGCCTCGATCTCGACGGCAGCGGCAATCAGGCGGGCCTTCATGAGGTCCTGATCGGTACGGGATTGGGCGAAGCAGAAATGGCCGGGACCGTGCGATCCATGCGGCGGTACAGGGAAACGCGGATTGGACGGTGGGTTCACCGTTTCCCTTGCATTGAAGAGCAGCAACATACCGGAGCCGACCCTGTAGAAGAGGTGCCGATTGCCGATGCGCTGCACCTTTTCCAACCCGATCAGATCGCCATAGAAAGCCTCTGCCCGGTCAAGATCATCGACATAAAGCGCGGCTTCCAGAATGGTGGTGGGGGCAGGTGCGTCGGGCAGCATGGGCCGACCCTATCAGCGTTGCGGGCCCCTGTCAGGGGGTGGCAGGTCTTGCCATGTCCCGCTTTTCAGACCGTCGAGCGTCCAGTCGCCGATGCGATACCGGATCAACCTCAGAGTCGGGTAACCCACGGCGGCGGTCATGCGACGGACCTGACGATTGCGGCCTTCGCGGATTGTGAGCTCGATCCAGGCATCGGGAACGGACTTGCGGACCCGGATTGGCGGGGTGCGAGGCCACAACCCGGCAGGTTCGTCGATCAGGCGCGCCTTGGCGGGGCGCGTCAGCCCGTCTTTCAATTGGACCCCTTTTGCAAGGGCGTCGAGGGCCGCCTGATCCGGGCTTCCCTCGATCTGGACCCAATAGGTCTTGGCCATCTTGTGCTTGGGATCGGAGATGCGGGCTTGCAGCTTTCCGTCATCGGTAAGCAGCATCAACCCTTCGCTGTCCCGATCCAAACGTCCCGCAGGATAGACGCTGGGCACGTCGATGAAATTCGACAGGGTGCGGCGCGGGCTGCCTTGGGTGCCACGGTCGGTGAACTGGGGCAGCACGTCGAAAGGTTTGTTGAAGCGGATCAGACGGGTCATGAAAGGGGCATAGGTCAGCACGCAGTTCGCCACAAGAGGCGGGTGCAGGGTGGGCCTGTGGATAAGTGTCATGCGAATGTCACGGAATCGAATTACCCCTGAGCGACATATTGTGGCAGTTGAGCCCTTGTCAGGCTCAAACCACGATATATAGTTAATCCCAAGCTGGGGCGGGTTCCCCGCTCTGGTGCCGAGGATAGGGCAGTCAGGGCGAGGAAGACGTTGAAGATGAACGGAGACTTCAGAACCGAATTTGTTCGCGAACCGGGCGCGCTTAAGCAGCACCCGGCACTAGTGTTGAACGCGGACTACCGTCCATTATCGTATTACCCGCTCTCTTTGTGGCCCTGGCAGGAAGCGATCAAGGCGGCCTGGTTGGACCGGGTGGATATCGTCGCCGAATATGACGAGGTTGTGCGCAGCCCCAGTACCGAGATCCGAATACCTTCGGTCGTTGTACTGAAAGACTATGTCAAACCCCGAAAGCGCGTGGCCTTCACGCGCTTTAATTTGTTTCTGAGGGACGAATTCTGCTGCCAGTATTGCGGGGCCAAGGGGGATTTGACCTTTGACCACGTGGTCCCGCGCGCAGCGGGAGGCGTGACCAGCTGGGAAAATGTGGTGGCGG
Source organism: Paracoccaceae bacterium (assembly GCA_014872875.1). Classification (GTDB taxonomy): domain Bacteria; phylum Pseudomonadota; class Alphaproteobacteria; order Rhodobacterales; family Rhodobacteraceae; genus Aliisedimentitalea. The sequence continues at coordinate 86,984 of WKFI01000014.1, read as the reverse complement.
CCTGTTCCCCCTGCAATTTGCGCAAGGGATCGAAGCCTCTGCACAAGGTCGGTATGTCTCTGCGTAAACCTCCCCGGCAACCGGGGGCAGAAGAGCTGCGCAATGTCGGGCGCAAGTTCCCGCCGAACCATCTGCATGAAAGCTGGATGGATTTCCTGTATTGGGATGCCGAGCTGGACGCTTGATGTGACAGCGTTGGATGCGAGGGGCCAGCCCCTCGCGCTTCCCGGGGTATTTTCAGCCGGATGACGGACTGTGTGACCCGTCAGGCGGGCGCTGCACGTTGCACCATGCCGAACAGGTCTCGCGGATCGTCCGGGTCAGCCAGCATGTCGAGTTCGAAAAAGTAGTCGGTGCCTCTGATCTGGTCACGGATATAGCGCAGGGCGCTGAAGTCCTCGATGGCGAAGCCGACACTGTCGAACAGGGTGATCTGACGGTCGTCGGTACGGCCCGGCGTCTGTCCTGTAATGACCTGCCACATTTCGGTAACGGCAAAGTCCTTTGGCATCTGCTGAATCTCACCTTCGATCCGCGTTTGGGGTGGGTATTCCACGAAGACGTCCGAGCGGTTCAGGATTCCGGGAGCAAGTTCGGTCTTACCGGGACAGTCGCCGCCGATGGCGTTGATATGCACACCGCTGCCGACCATGTTGTCCGTCAGGATCGTAGCATATTGTTTGTCCGCGGTGCAGGTGGTGAGGATCTGAGCTCCCTGGATGGCTTCTTCGGGTGTTTTGCACGGGATGACTGTCAGCCCAGTCCCAGCAAGATTGCGCGCGCATTTGGCGGTGGCATTCGGATCCTGATCATAGAGGCGGATGGTGGTAACGCCGCAGATCGCCTTCATCGCGAGGCTTTGGAACTCGGACTGTGCACCATTGCCGATCATCGCCATCGTATCGGCGCCCTTTGGGGCCAGATGCTTGGCCACCATGGCCGAGGTCGCAGCGGTGCGCAGGGCGGTGAGGATGGTCATCTCGGTCAGCAGCACCGGATAGCCGGTGTAGACATCGGCCAGGAGACCGAAGGCGGTCACGGTTTGAAGCCCCTCGGCCGTGTTCTTGGGGTGACCGTTGACGTATTTGAAGCCGTATGCTTCCCCGTCCGAAGTCGGCATAAGCTCGATCACGCCCACGTCGGAATGCGAAGCCACACGCGGTGTCTTGTCGAACAGTTCCCAACGCTTGAAGTCGGTTTCAATATAGTCCGACAGATCCCGCAGCATCTGTTCGATACCAACGTGATGTACGAGCCGCATCATGTTGTCTACGCTGACAAAAGGCACCAGGGCCTTGTCCGAAGGTTGTGTCATGGGCAGGTCTTTCACAAAGGGGGCGTTCATCGGAAGCTCCGGGTTGGGCGATCGAATACGCGGCGGCCCAGGGCCGAGGCGCAGAGATCCACCATCAGATGTGCGGTGCGGCCGCGTTCATCCAGAAACGGGTTCAACTCCACCAGGTCGAGCGAGGTCATCAGGCCGCTGTCATGCAGCATTTCCATGACTAGATGCGCCTCGCGCATGGTTGCGCCGCCGGGGACAGTGGTGCCGACGGCGGGGGCGATGGCGGGGTCAAGGAAGTCCACGTCTAGAGAGACATGCAACATGCCGTTTGCCTCTGCGACCTTGTCGAGGAAAGCGGCCAGCGGCCGGGCAATTCCCTGTTCGTCAATTTCGCGCATGTCGTGGCGGTGAATGTGCGTGTCCTCAAGCGCTTTGCGCTCGGCGTGATCCACGGACCGGAGACCGATCATGCAGACATTTTCCTGCGGGATCGGGTGGCTGACTTCCGGGAAACCGGTGAAATCGGGACGACCGGTGAAATAACCCACGGGGGTGCCATGCAGGTTGCCGCTGTCGGTGGTGGCAGGTGTGTGAAAATCAGTGTGGGCATCCAGCCAGAGCACAAATTGCGGGCGTTCTTGGCGGGCAGCAAAGTTGGTGACGCCCACAACCGACCCCAAAGAAAGGCTGTGATCTCCGCCAAGGAAAACCGGCAGGCCGCGTGTCATCGCCTCTTCAGCCGTGCGGATCAGGCGGTTGGTCCAGCCGATCGTCTGGTTCGGAGCAAAGAGCGGACCATCTGGGCTGTCGGGTTCATGGGCGGCGGGCGAAAGGTTGCCCAGGTCGATGACCTTATGGCCAAGATCGCTCAGCGCCTGTTCAAGGCCGGCCGTGCGATAGGCGTCCGGTCCCATGAGGCAGCCCATGCGGCGTTTGCCGCTGTCTACCGGGGCGCCAATCAATATGCAGGTTCTAGGGGTCACGTGAGTGTCTCCGAATTGATGTCTCCTTCAAGAGACTGTCGAATCGTGGTGGATTCCAGAGGGCATATTGCGCAATATGGATGCCTAGTGGTCGAATCGGAGCTAGAAATGGACGAAACGGACGAACGATTGATTGCGGCACTGCGCCATGATGCTCGGGCGTCGCTGTCGGACCTTGCCCTCCAACTTGGGCTGTCGCGTACAACAGTAAGGACGCGGATCGAGCGACTGCAAGCACGTGGGGATATTCTGGGCTTCTCGGTTGTATTGAAGGCCGATGTGATGCGCGATCCGGTGCGCGGTCTGATGCTGATCGGGATCGAGGGGCGCGGCGCCAACCGGATCACAAGGCAGTTGCAGGGTCTGCCCGAGGTGCGGGCGATTCATTCGACCAATGGTCGTTGGGATCTGATCGTCGAACTGGGGACAGAAACGCTGGAAGCACTGGACAAGGCGCTGGCAAAAATCCGCAATTTCGACGGGGTGCAGACCAGCGAAACCAATCTGCTTTTGTCGACCAAGAAAGAGACTTGAGACCGTATCTCAGCGCCCGCGCCGGGAGTGGTTTGCAGCGGCCACCCAGATCAACGCCAAGCCCAATGATGCAATCGCGTTCCAGCTGGCCATGGAAAGGGTCAAAAGCTCCCACGGGACTTCGTCGCAGCGCACCAGCGGGGCGGACATGATCTGTTCCATCAACTGCTCCGGCGTCAGCCCTTCGACAGGGCCCGAGGTGCAAGTGGTGGGGCCTTCCCACCAGTCGCGTTCAACGCCGGTGTGATAGACGCCGATGCCAGCGGTGGTCAGCGCAGCCAGCGCGCCGAGCCAGGGCAGGGCACTGCCCCCCACAATCAGCGCCAGAATTCCGATGCCGACCGCAGCGGCATGCGGGTAGCGCTGCCAGTAACACATCTCGCAGGGTGCCATCCCGCCAATGTATTGAAACCCCAAAGCCCCCAACAGGAGCGCGGCCGATCCGGCCATGGCGAGAATGACAAGTGTGTTGCGCATGCGTCAGAGGTACCTGATCAGGAGGAAGCCGCCAAACAGAAGGACGACAAAGACAGTGAAGACCAGTCCGAGCCGCTCTTCGATGAACTTGCGAATGGGTTCGCCAAAGCCCCAGAGCAGCCCGGCCACGATGAAGAACCGCAGGGCGCGTGCCAGTATCGAGGTGGCGATAAAGGTGCCCAGTGGCATGCCGGTCCAGCCGGACATGATGGTGATCACCTTGTAGGGGAAGGGCGTGATGCCCGCGCCCAGAACTGCCCAGAACCCGAAATCGTTGAAGCGGGTATTGAACTCGGCGACGGCGTCACCCTTGCCAAGCGCCTCGAGAATCGGCTGGCCGATGCTGTCATAGAAGAAGGCGCCGATGGCATAGCCCAGAATACCGCCCGCGACCGAGGCGACCAAGGCGACCAGAGCAATCAGCCAGGCCCGGGACGGGCGCGCGAGAATCATCGGGATCATCAGCACGTCGGGGGGGATCGGAAAGACCGAGCTTTCGATGAAGGCGATGAAGGCCAGCCACCAAAGGGCTTTGGGATGATCGGCCAGGGACATTGTCCGGTCATACATCCGCTGCAGCATATCGTTCTCCAACCGCGAAATTTGCAGGTGATTGACCATGCTGCCCGCCCAAGGTCAACCACAGTCGGGGAAATCCGCCTGCCAGAAGTGTTTTTCGTGATTTTTGCCTCTGGACGTTGGCGGCAGGCTTGGGTAGAGCTTAGCCCGTAGCCCAAGTGGCGGAATGGTAGACGCAGGGGATTCAAAATCCCCCGATGGCAACATCGTGAGAGTTCGAGTCTCTCCTTGGGCACCAATGACTTAGCAGTCATTTCCGCATCATCATCGGACACTATGGATGCCTCTTGGCTGTCTCAGCTACAGCCGGGTTGACTCGGTAAAGCGTGGGCCATCTCGTGCCGATAGTAGGGCGGGTGACCGCATGACCCGCTCTCTCGCTGCATCAAGGGCGGTAAATTCCAATTCGACATCCATCACAACACACAGATTCACACGGCCCAGATTGGCCAAGATCGGCGCGGATGGTTTTCTTTCGCTCAGATAGAGTTCTTAGAGTTGGAATGCCCCATCTGAACTGGTCCACCGTTATGGATAGGAAACGGAGGGCTGAGAATGGCGAACAAGCGACACAAGCCAGAGGAAATAATTCAGAAGCTGCCGCAGGTTGATGTGCTTGTCGGACAGGACATGCAACGGTTGGATGCGATCCGTGAGGTTCGCATTATCGAACAGAAGTATTACCACTGACGCACGCAATACGGTGGGATGGGAACCGACCAGCCTAGGGAACTTAAGCGGCTACAGAGGGAGAACGAGCGGCTTCTGAAAGCGGTCTCGGAACTGACCTTGGTCAAGCTCACCCAGAAGGAAGCTGCGCGGTGAAATCATCGCTGCCGCCGATAAGAAAGCCTAGCAATTCGTTGGTTTTCGGGCGTTGAGGCCCAATTTCAGACCGGCGATACCGGACAGTTCCTGTCGCGACATATCGGTCGCGCCTTGTCAGAAAGTGGAAAATACTCCGTAAGGTTGAGCCGGTTTCGGATTATGCCCTTGTGGCGGGCCTTTGCCGTCACAGGCCAAAGGCATTGCTGTCAGTGTGTCGGCGGTTAAAGGCTCCCGAGCAGATCAACGCAAGGAAAGGGCAAATGCTATGGAGAAACCGAGCGACCTGGATGTGGCAAAACTGTTTTCACTATGTCTGGAGAAGATGCACGGTTTGGGTCTGGATCTGGTTCAAACAACCGATTTCATTGGAGCTGAAGCGCGGGCACGGGCGATGGGCAAGCCGAGTGTTACGCCCATGCTGTCTTCCAGTCTGAACGATTTTTCCAAGGATGACGCGTTCTGGCTGTTCCTTCAGAGGAACGGACGCGATATCGGCTGTGTCGCCTCGAGACGGGACAACTTGTATTCAGAAACACTGTCGGAATATTGGACTCGTACCCAGCGACGCTACTATGGGTTGTCCGAGGCCGAGGCATCCCGATTTCACGCGCCGGCCGCGCTGCACGAAATTCGGGGCAACGTCGTCTATCTGGGGGAGTTCTTCATCTCGGATGCCAGCCGGGGATCGCGCAATCAATTGGCGCTGTTTACCCACGCGTTGCATTCCTACACCCATCTCAAGTGGAAACCGGACTGGCTTTACGCGTTCGTACGGGCCAATGACAATCGGCGCGGCTATGGTGTTGAATATGGATTCAACCGGCACATCCCGCTGGCGCAGAATTGGCCCAACCCGCCGCGCGGGCGGCAGTGCGGCGAATACCTGACGGCGATTTCTTCGGACGAAATCTTTCACATGGCAGCAGGTTACTGGAGAAACCCGGACCTTTTGCTGTGCGACGATTCACTGACCAAGGTCGAGAAATTAAGAACGTGAGGCACGCCTTTGGCGTCCGTGACAGGTAGCATCAGGCGCAGGAAGCTGATTTCGAGCGGGGCCTCCATGCCCGGCAGATCCACCACCCGTGTCTGCGGAGTGATCAGCCCGGTCCCGCTGTAGGTGACGGTTCGAATGGTCTTGTGCAGCTCGTCCAGATCCGCTTCGTTCAGCGTGCGCAGGAACTGTTCCATGATGCTGTTGTCATGAGATCTGAGTGCGTGGGCCGACAGGCTTTTGTGGCCGACCTGGTGGACGTTTGGGATCTTCTGGCCCGCTTCCGGTACTCCGACCACGTCGAAATGCGGGGCAAGCTGGTCACAATCCTCCAACCTGCCTCCGCTTTCCTGCCACCACGAAGCGACCACGTCCATGGTTGGGCGCTCCCCCAGATCGACCAATTTGCGATGTGCCGATTTGAAAATGGCATTCAGCAGGTTGGTCGCTTTTTCTTCGACCAGCCCCATGGACTTGATCGAAAACTCGGAGATGTCCAGTTCTTCGCGTTTCTTGAAGAGTTCACCCACATCCACCTCGAGCGCGTTGGAAATGCGGGCGGCAAAGTCGATATTCGGCATGCTGTTGCCGTTCAGGACAGTGGTGACCTTGTTGGCGTTGGAATAGCCTGCCAATCGGGACAATTGCGCCCGGTTCAGGTTGCGGATCGCCATCAAGCGTTCGAGGTTGAACTTGAAAGTGTCCAAGGTGTTGAACGGCTGGGTCATCAAGTCCTCGTATTCGAAAAGGCAGTTTTCTGATATCTTGATATCAATAGTTTTAGGTCAGTCATTTTCAGACAGTCAAGAGCCATAGTCGCGTGCAACCGCGTGTCAAAGTCCTTTGGGAAGTCCCTGTGAACATGACGTTTTTCCTGTTCTTCCTGTCCGCGCATCGTTGCGGATTATGTCCAGAACCCCAGAACCCGTTCGATGAACCAGAAAGCGGCAATGCCTCCAACTACATAGGCGCTGATCACCGCCAAGGGCGATCCTGGTCGGCGCAATCCGATGGTCAGTGCCGGGACGATCCGCGACACCAGAAAGCCTGAGACAAGGACCACTGCCACGAAAATCAGTTGCCCTATCTCGACCCCGAGGTTGAAAGACAAAAGCGCCAGCGGCACCTCGGTCTGGGGAAGACCGATTTCCTCCAGCGCGCCGGCAAAGCCGAACCCATGTAACAAACCGAAACTGAAGGATACCGTCCAAGGGTATCTTTCTGAAAGGCGGAGTTGCCCATCCTTTCGTTGCAGAAGTTCGGAGGCCAGGAACAGGATGGACAGAGCAATCACCGCTTCGACCGGCGGACCGGGCAGATTAACCCATCCAAAGGTCGCCGCAGCCATGGTGATGCTGTGGGCCACGGTAAAGGCGGTGATGGTTCCGATCAGCTTCCATCGGTCCGGTATCAACAGCAACAAGGCAAAGACGAACAGCAGGTGGTCTATGCCTTCCAGAATGTGATCAATCCCCAGGGGCAGATAGCTGCGGATGACATCCCAGCCGTTTGGTACTTCGGACACCTGAAAGCTGGTGTCATCAGAGGTCAGACGGTGGGTTTGAACGGATTGATCGCGTGGTTCGAACCGTACCAACACGTCCGTTCGGGTGGTTTCCAATCCATCGATCTGGATCTTGCCCCCGGCCAGTCCGGGGGAACAGCGCGTGGTCCATGCTGTGACCCATGCCCCGTTGGCAAATGTCACCGATGGACCGGTCGGTTGTACACAAGCCTCTGGCAGGCGGGCGTCAATCGCCATAGGGGCACCGCGTACATCGGGTTTGCGCCAGAACACCCGCCACAAATCACCGCCCATGTGCGAGATCTCGAGATAGCCGGGCTGTAGTTCATGTGCAGGAGCGGTGCTGGGCAGCAAGCTGCCCAGTAGCAGGACCAATGCCGTCAGAAGCCGCGCCAGTCTCATTCGTTCTCACCTTTGGGGAAGACGACAACATAACGGTCCCGCAATCGGTCGATCTGTTGTTGTTGCAGGTCCTGCGCGCGCAGGCGGTTCAGATCTTCGGCGACTCGATCGCTGATCTGCTCCAGATCCGGAAGAGCGGGGACAACCCGATCGGTGATCCGAACCAGGTGCAGGCCATAGCCGGATTGTATCGGGCCGGACCAGTTGTCATCTTCAAGGCCTTCGATCTGATTGAAGAACCCATTCCCAAAAGTCGCATCCACAGTGCGGTACTGGGACAGGGGAACCTGGGCGGGAAGGAGCGTGGACTCTCCCAGGTCTTGCGGAGCGGCACCGGTGCGCAAGGCGCTGAGGGTCCCGGAGATGGCGGCATTGTCCGGGCTGGTGCCCAGATAGACCTGATCAAAGGCCAGTTGTGCAGGGGCGCGGTAAGTGTCTGCGTTTTCGTCAAAGAACCTTTGCAGCTCTTCCTGAGCGGGCGGCTGTGCGGCGGCGGCCGCATCCAGAAGAAAAGTCATCTTCTGAACCAGTCGTTGCCGGATGACCGTATCGTTCTGATCCAAAGACAGAGCCTCGGCCTCACGCACCAGGATTTCCTGTACGATCAGCGCGTCGATCAAGGTGTCCAACTCCTGCTCAGTCGCTTGGCGCTGCCAAGTGGCAGCAAAACGGGCACGGGCCTGTTCGATGGTGTCCTGAGTGATGACAATTTCATTGTTTTGCACAGGTTCGGGCGCATCAGAAACGAGGCCGTACAAACCAAACACCAATGCGCCCAATACAAGGAACTGGATCAGAGGTTCCCGTAGAACCCGCTTAAGAAGGATCATGCCTGACACCAAATAATCGAATGTTGGGTTCAGGTTACGAGGCGTAGCCTAGGCTGGCAACCATGCGTTGTACGGTGCGGTCAGGTGACACTACGTAATCGTGACGGAGGTGCCTTAACGGGTCAGATCGCGCATGCCCTGTTCCAGACCGGCCAGGGTCATGGGGACCATCCGATCTTCAAAAATCTCGCGGATCATGCCGATGGAGTGGGTGTAGTCCCAGTACTTTTCCGGTACCGGATTGATCCACAGATGCGAAGCCCACTGATCGCGGGCGCGTTGCAGCCAGACCTGTCCGGCTTCGGGATTCCAGTGTTCGTTTGCCCCGCCCGGATAGGCGATTTCGTAAGGAGACATCGACGCATCACCCACGAAGATACACTTGTAGTCGGGGCCATAGGTGCGCAGCACCTCATGCGTGGGGGTTTGTGCGTCCCAGCGTCGGCGGTTGTCGCGCCAGACACCTTCGTACAGGCAGTTGTGGAAGTAGTAATATTCCAGATGCTTGAATTCGGTGCGGGCGGCCGAAAACAGTTCTTCAACGACCTTGATATGCGGATCCATCGACCCGCCCACATCCAGAAACATCACCACCTTGACGGCGTTGTGCCGTTCGGGACGGGTTTTAACGTCCAGATAGCCATGTTCGGCGGTGGCGCGGATGGTGCCGTCCAGATCCAGCTCGTCTGCAGCGCCTTCGCGGGCCCAACGACGCAAGCGTTTCAGCGCAACCTTGATATTGCGGGTTCCCAGCTCGACCGTGTCATCCAGATTCTTGAATTCGCGCTTGTCCCAGACCTTCACCGCGCGCTGGTGGCGGCTTTCCTTCTGGCCGATACGCACGCCTTCGGGGTTATAGCCATAAGCGCCAAAGGGCGAAGTCCCGGCAGTGCCGATCCATTTGTTGCCGCCCTGGTGGCGTCCTTCCTGCTCTTGCAGGCGTTCGCGTAGCGTCTCCATCAGCTTTTCGAAGCCACCCATGGCTTCGATCTCGGCTTTTTCTTCGTCGCTGAGGTGCTTTTCGGCCATCTTGGTAAGCCAGTCGGCAGGGATGTCGACGGCCTCCAGCACTTGAGAGACCGAGATCTCCTCCAACCCTTTGAAGGTGGCGGCAAAGGCTCGATCGAATTTGTCGATATTGCGTTCATCTTTGACCATGGCCGCGCGCGACAGGTAGTAGAACGCCTCGATATCATACGTGGCCAGCCCGGCCTTCATCGCTTCCAGAAAGGTCAGGTATTCCCGCAGGGAAACGGGGATGGACGCATTGCGGAGGTTTTCGAAGAAGGGCTGGAACATGGGCTGCCTGAGTTAGAGCGCGTAGCGGTCGATCAACAGCGTCAGAATAGTCCCGGCTATGCCAAAGGCGATAGCGTAAACTGCAGCATATTGCAGGATATCCGCCAATACGCCGCCACGTTTTTTGGCCGTGCGCGCACCCAGGGTCGCGCCCAGCAGAATTGCAGCGATGATGATCATGTTCAGCCGCCCGTTTTATGTTTCGGGTTCAGGGCCGCGATTTCCTGCATCTTGGCCCGAACCGCCCAATCCGAGCCGAACCCGTATCGTGCCCAGCCCAGGCTGTCCAGCCTGACCACGCGGGCCTCGTCCGGGCGGTTCACCAGGTCCAGTGCTTCGGCCTGAAGCAACATGAGGGTGGACAGGAGGACCGCGTTTTCGGCTTGTGCGGCGACAGATAGATGCGGGCGAAGTCTTTGCAAGGCAGCATCGCCATTTCCGCGCGAAATCTCATACGCGGCCAGGCGGGTGGCGATGTGAGCCTGATGCACGCGGGTGCCCGGAGTACGTTCCAGATAGTACATCGCCGTCTGGTAATGACGGATGGCCAGGTCGGAATCGTATCCTTGGGTCATGCGACCCAGCATGGAGTGTGAAAACGCACGACGGTGATCTGTCCAGCCCAGGCTTTGCGCGGTATTGGCTGCGGCATTGGCGGCGCGTCTGCGGTCTTCCGGTTCGGTGCCCGGGCCCAATGCGACCTGGACGTTCTCGACCCAGCCGCGCGGCGTGGGCGAGACCGGAACAGTCGGCACGTTGATGCCTTGCGGGTTCATTCGGGCCAGGATTTGAGGCAGCCGGGCTGCGACCGTGCCTTTGGGCATGCCAGAACGCAGCTCAGGCGCATAGGTGGCGCGCAGGATCAGCATGTCGAACCCGGTCAGCACGGCATGGGTATCGTCATCGTTGAAGACGGAATCGCTGAGCCGGTAGAGGTCATTCAAAGGTCCGAGTGCCTGGGCCAGTTCCTCGTGCAGGCAATCGCGGATTTCCTGTGGGCTGCCGTCATTGGGGATGAAGACCCCAAGACGACTGCGTTCAGTCAGCAAGCCCCAATTGGTCTTGGCCTTGTGACGATCGCGGCGAAACTCCTTGAGGCTGGAGACGTTGGGAACCACGAAACAGGCCGCTTGCGGCAGCGCCTTGCGAATCTCTCTCCGGCTGACCGCCTGGATGGTGATATTTGCCTCACCCGACGAGACCTGGCTGATATTGATCTGAGCCTCGGACCGGAGACGCGCCAGCAGTTTGGATAGATCATTGTTCAGGCTGGGTGGCGGATCGCCGGTCACGCGAATGGTGATCGGGCCTTCGAACCGTGTGAAAAGGGGCAGTTCCCGGCCGCTTTCCAGCTTGAAATGCAAGTCAAGAAAATCGGCTGCGATATTGCCGTTCGACCGGGTAGGCGCGCTGGGATGGGCTTGCGGGAAGGCCTTCATCGGCGGCAGCGTGCTGTCGGCGATCTGGGCGCGTGTGGGGGTGTCCTCGAATGGAACCGTGTCACAGGCCGCCAGCGACAGAGTGGCCACAACGGTAAACAGGGATGTCCGGAGCTTAGTGCAAATCATCGAACACGCCCCGCAACATACCATACAGCGGATCGGCGGACGGATACGACGCGCGTGGTCCAACCCGAAAGCCGGCCCATTGCCGTGAACACACCTGATGCAGGACCTTGGTCACAAGCCTTCAACGCAGAACATCCCCAAAATCAAAACACACGCAATCCGTCCCAAAGTGATAGGCCATTTGGGCAAAACTGTGAAGGGAGTCCGACCGCTTCGCGGCAATTGCCGCTAAGGAAAGGTCGTGGCCCCTTTCGTGGCCATCTCTGTCCAAGGTCGTCCAGGCGACACTGTGCTGTTGACGGTGTACCAAACGCTTCGCAAAGCGCGCCTTGCACTTTGGGAGAAAGAGGTTCGGAGAACTTTTGGTCAAGCCGCACAGAAGCGGCTTGAGCCAAGTGTTGGCTTGAACTGCTCAGTCGTTCAGCGCTGGCCGCGTGCCATGAAGGCCAGCCGTTCAAACAGATGCACATCCTGTTCGTTTTTCAACAGCGCGCCGTGCAGCTTCGGCAAGGCATTTGCCCCGTCCCGAGCCAGATCCTCGGCAGTGAGATCTTCGGCCAGAAGAAGTTTCAACCAGTCCAGAACTTCCGAGGTCGACGGCTTCTTCTTTAGGCCCGAAGTGTCCCGGATTTCGTAGAACTGGGTCAGAGCGGTGGTCAGAAGCTGCTCCTTGATCCCCGGGTGGTGCACCTCGACGATCTTCTTCATCGTGTCCGCATCCGGGAAACGGATATAGTGGAAGAAACAGCGGCGCAGAAACGCGTCCGGCAGTTCCTTTTCATTGTTCGAGGTGATGATCATGATCGGGCGGTGTTTCGCCTTGATCGTCTCACCGGTCTCGTAGACGTGGAATTCCATTTTATCGAGCTCTTGGAGCAGGTCGTTCGGAAACTCGATATCCGCCTTGTCGATTTCGTCGATCAGCAGGACAACTTTTTCGTCCGCGTCGAAGGCTTCCCACAGTTTGCCGCGCTTGATGTAGTTCTTGACGTCGTGCACGCGTTCTTCGCCCAGCTGGCTGTCGCGCAAGCGGCTGACCGCGTCATATTCGTACAAGCCCTGCTGTGCGCGGGTCGTCGACTTCACATTCCATTCGATCATCCGCAGACCCAATGCGCTGGCGACCTGTCGGGCCAGTTCGGTCTTGCCCGTGCCGGGCTCGCCTTTGACCAGCAGCGGGCGCTCCAGCGTTACGGCTGCGTTCACTGCAACTTTCAGGTCTTCGGTTGCCACATAGTCGGCTGTGCCGTCGAATTTCATGCTAATCCTCGCGCGGGTCTGGGAATTCGATCTGCACAATAGCAATCACTTTCTGCGCGGCAAGGGGGCGTGCAGGGTGACGCCTTTTTGACGCCGCGTAGGTCTTTGCTTGTGTCTCAGTCCAATCCGAGTCGCTTTAGCGTGAACTGAGTCGTTTAGTAATGGGTAGGGTATCTTGACCCGGACGTCTTTCAGGACAATGCAAGATATTTTCCTGTGAATGCCTGTCTGGTGAGGACAATCGTGTGAAATCCACGGGATTTTTGTTCAAAATCATCGAGAATTGGAACTTTCCGGAACGTCCCGGGTCGCCTGAGTTTTTGTGTAGTGACAATCGTCGGGCCGTCCGCTAAAGCCTGCGACCAGAGGGGGGGCCAGATGTCGGCGCATAATTCTTCCGCCGGTCACTCTGGCAATGCCGAAGGAGCCGAAATGAATCAGGAAGTGTTTCTGCCGGATGACTACAAGCCGGCTGACAATGAACCTTTCATGAATGAAAAGCAGCAGGAGTATTTCCGCCGCAAGCTGCTAAATTGGAAACAGGAGCTGCTGGCGGACAGCAAGGAAACCATCGAGGGTCTTCAGGACAGCACGCGCAACATCCCGGATGTGGCGGACCGTGCCAGTGAAGAAACCGACCGGGCCCTGGAACTGCGGACGCGGGATCGCCAGCGCAAGCTGGTCGCCAAGATCGACAGTGCCTTGCGCCGGATCGACGAAGGCGAATACGGCTACTGCGAAGTGACCGGTGAGCCGATTTCGCTGAAGCGTCTGGATGCGCGCCCCATCGCCACGATGAGCCTGGAAGCCCAGGAGCGTCACGAGCGTCGGGAAAAAGTGCATCGCGACGACTGAGACTTTCGTGGGCCCTTTGACGGGTGACCACGATTTCCTGAAAGCCGGGGTGTATACCTCGGCTTTTCTTTTTTCTTTATCTTGTTCAAGGCACGGGGATGGCACGGTTTGCCGGTTCAAACCGGACAACATACGCTGTAAAGGGGGCGCATGAGTCTCTTGGATCGCAAAGTCACCATTGTAGGCGCCGGGATCGGTGGGCTGGCGGCTGCGCTGTGTTTGCGGCAAAGAGGGGCGGATGTCACCGTGCTGGAGCAGGCCGAAGCGATCACCGAAGTGGGGGCGGGTCTCCAGATCAGTCCGAATGGTGTGTCGGTGCTCAAGGCCGTCGGGGTCGAAAACGTGCTGAAGCAACGATCGGTGCGGGCCGAGGCCGTAGTTCTGAGGGACTATGCGCGTCCGGGTGAAGTGCTTCGTTTGGATCTGGCAAAGCACGCCTCTGATCAGGATTTCTATTTTGTGCACCGGTCCGACCTTGTTGATCTGCTTGCCGATGCGGTTCGCCAGTCCGGCGTTCAGATCCGGCTGTTGCAGAAGGTTGCCAAAGTTCAGGCCGATCCGGCCCCGGTCGTTGATCTGGCCAACGGGGCGTACAGGAGATCCGATATCGTCATCGGAGCAGATGGACTGCATTCAAAGGCGCGGGTGGCGCTGAACGGCGCGGATAAACCGTTTTTCACCGGGCAGGTGGCTTGGCGGGCGACCATTCCGAATGATCTGAACCTACCGAACGAGGCGCAGGTGTTCATGGGGCCGGGGTGTCACATCGTGGTCTATCCGCTGCGTGGCGGTGACCTGATCAATGTTGTGGCGGTACAGGAACGATCAGCCTGGGCGGATGAAGGCTGGAATCACAGCGATGATCCTGACAACCTCAGGGCGGCCTTTTCTGGATTTCAGGGGGTTGCGCGACAGATTCTGCAACGTGTCGATCAGGTTCGGCTGTGGGGATTGTTCAGGCATCCCGTCGCGCAGAACTGGAGCCGGGGCCGGGTGGCAATTCTGGGTGATGCGGCGCATCCGACGCTGCCGTTCATGGCGCAAGGTGCTAACATGGCGTTGGAAGATGCATGGGTTCTTGCGCAAAGCTTGGATACAGACGCGGATGCGGAAGCCGCGTTGGCAACCTATCAGGCCCGGCGCCGTGATCGCGCGACCAAGGTGGTGGCGGCGGCCAATGGCAATGCCTGGAAATACCATCTGCGTCAGCCGCCTGTCCGAGGTGCAGCACATCTTGTTTTGAAGCTGGGTGGACGATTTGCACCGGAGCGCATGGTGCGCCAGTTCGACTGGATCTATCGCCACGACGTCACAGCTGCCTGATCCGAATTCCTGCGGGGAATTCGCCGCTGTTACTCAAGCGGAAACAGGGGCGGCGAAACAGTTGCAGGTCACACAGACCCCCGATTCAGATTTCTGGTGGGCTTCTTGCCGAAGCGCGGTTTAGTATCAGAGGTCCAGTTCGACCCAGACCGGAACGTGATCGGAGGGTTTTTCCCGACCTCGAATATCCTTGTCGATCTGGCAGTCGCGTAGCAGATCCGCCGCCTGTGGGGTTAACAGGAAATGGTCGATCCGGATCCCGTCATCACGATTCCATGCGCCCGCCTGGTAATCCCAGAACGAATAATGGCCGGGACCTTGGGTCCGGCTGCGGAAGGCTTCGGTAAAGCCAAGGTTCACGATCCGCCGAAAGGCGGCGCGGCTTTCGGGCCGGAAGAGTGCATCCTCGACCCAGGCTTCGGGACGTTTGGCGTCTTCCGGCTGCGGGATGATATTGTAGTCCCCTGCCATCAGGGCCGGCATTTCGCTGTCCATCAGATCTTTGGCCCGGTGATAAAGCCGTTCCATCCAGGCGAGTTTGTAGTCGTATTTCGGACCCGGTGCCGGGTTGCCATTGGGCAAGTACAGGCCGCAGATCCGGATCGCCTGTTTTCCGACCACGGTTGCCTCGATCCAGCGGGCCTGTTCATCAGTGTCATCACCGGGGAGGCCGCGAGTGACATCTTCCAGCGGCAGTTTCGACAGGATGGCGACACCGTTGAAGCTTTTCTGCCCATGGGTTTCGATGTTGTAGCCGCGGTCTTCGAACAGATCACGGGGGAAAGCCTGGTCCACCGACTTGATCTCCTGCAGTAAGACTACATCGGGCTGAGCTTCGTCCAGCCAATCGGGGAGCGCCTGTGCGCGTGCCTTGATGCCGTTGATGTTGAAAGTGGCAATCTTCATGACGCATCTCCCTGCGGTGGGTCGGATCGCGACCCGTGACTTGGTAGGATCGATCTATCACCGAAGCTGCGTCGAAGGGCAAGCACAGGGTGAGTCATTGGGTTGCATGTCCAGACAAATCATCACGGAAATCGAATCGCACTGGCGTTTTACAGCGTCGAATTGTGGCTGATTCGGATGCAACCTGAGGCTGTATTGAGTGAAAAACTGATACAAATCCGGGCTGTGGATAACTTTTTTTGAAGCTAAACAGAGTCAGTTGTTTAGATTTTGAGTCAAATTACTATTCAATTTTCTTAATGTGGATAAGTCAGCCAGTAGACACGCCAAAGTAGAAAAAGCGCTTTTCGGATCGCCTTTAGGGTGCAAGCGTTATGGGGCGATCAACTTCACAACTGGGGACTGCAACCATGAACGCTCAACTCAAAGTTTACGCCATCGACGCCATTCTCACCACCGATGAGGCACGCAGCCTGTTTGACGGGGAAGGCACAGCCATGTTCACATCCGGCTCCGCGCCAGTGATGGGAGCAGATGCCTTGGACGGCGATGCCACAATGTTGTTCACCTCCGGCTCTATGCCCAAAGCTTCCACCGCGGCCATTTCAGGTGAAGCTGTCGAGATGTTCACCTCCGGCTCTGCTCCGTCGGCAAACACGACAGCTTTGAACGGCGAGCTGGTACAGCTGTTCACCTCGGGCTCTGCTCCGCAAGCAACTGCAAATGCTCAGGCCGGAGAGGGTGTTCAAATGTTCACCACCAGTGCCGAAGCTTCGGGATCCGACGCTGTGACCGGCGATGGCATCCATATGTTCACCTCGGGTTCGGCTCCGCAGGTTTCGGCAGACGCTCAGGCCGGCGAAGGCGTACAGATGTTCACCACGTCGGCAGAAGCATCGGGTTCTGACGCAACCAAAGGTGAAGGCGTCCACATGTTCACCAGTGGTTCGGCCCCCAAGGCTGGCAGCGATGCCAAGGTTGGCGACTGCGTGCAGCTCTTCACCACCAGCGCCGAAGCGGCTGCCGGTGAAGGGACCCAAATGTTCACCAGCGGTTCGGCCCCCGCCAAGGTCGCGACCACCGACCTGGGTGATGGCACCCACATGTTCACCTCGGGCAGCTGATCCGCGGGACACCCATTGAAGTTGGATACGGGGCGTTTCGGGCGCACCATTTGAAAGAGGAAAGCAAACCTATGTCGAATGTCATTCGCCTGAACGTTCCGTCCCAGCGTCAAAGCAAGCGTGATCGTCACGCCGCCTTGATTGCCAGCTTTGCCCAGCATCGCCGGTTCGGAGACGATGTCTTCTGGCTCAAGGAAAATGCCGAACTTCTGAATATCCTCGAGTGTACGGGCACGGCGCTGGACGCGGATACGCTGGCCCCGCATGAAGGGTTCTACAAGCAGGTGGAAAAGCGTCTGGGCTTTTTCCCGCAATACTACCGCTTCCTTTTGTCGATCTGTCTGGATCTGGAAGACCTTGGGATGGAAGGAACCAAAGGGGCGGCCCTGGCGGAATGGGTTCACGCCCAGGGTCTGGCCGAAGCCGAACTGTCCGATCTGCAACGCGGCGAAGCCCGCAGGCTGCTGGCGCGCCGTGATGTGCGATCGCAGGAATGGGATGACGGGCTGGACGAACGCCTGCACCGGTTCATCAACCGTTCGGAAACCTTTTCGATGCCAAATAAGAAAGCGGCATACGAACTTACCCATATCGTGTTTTACCTGTCTGAATATGGACGCCGGGACCCGGAGCTGGCGTCGGCGGCGATTACCAGTCTCGAATATGCTGGGATCTTGGCCTATCTGGACCAGAACGCGGATCTGCTCTCGGAAATCTGCATTGCCTTGCGGTTTGCCGGGCAGGAGCCCTCGCAGATCTGGGAAAGCTGGCTGGAGCGGGAAACACACCGATTCACCATCACCACGGGCGCGCATGTCAGCCCGCAGGATGACTATCATGACTACTTCGTCTGTAACTGGCTGATGTCGGTATCGGGGCGTGACAGTTTCGTGAAACCGGCTGAGTTCGACAAGATGGCCTTTACCCGAGCAGCAGCCTATGCCGCACCGCTGCGCGAAATGTCGGAGGCCATGTTCAAGCTGGAAGAGGCACGAAGCGACGATTGGAACTCGATGCGCCCGCATGTGGAAAGTGCGCTGAGTGAGATTGGCCACGACATTCTGACCGAAGCACAAATGAGCAGTGACAAGTTCGAAAGCTTTTTCGCAGGGTTTGCGCGCACCGGTCTGAACGGAGGAATGATGGTATGAACACCACCTATCGGAATGCGATCCTGGGTGCCGGGCTGGTCATAATATATACCGCGCTGATTTCATCGGCGGATGCGATCACAAAACTGATTGCGGGTGGCTATGCCGCCCCACAACTTTTTTGCCTGTCGGGTCTGATCGTGGTGGGGCTGAGCCTTGCTGTCGATCGGCACCCGTCGCAACTCAAAGGTTTCAAGACCAGCTGCCCACGCGCCATGGCGCTGCGGGCCGGGGCCACGGTGTTGGCGGCGGTCTGTTTCTTTTATGCGTTCAAGCTGTTGCCCTTTGCTGATGTGTTCCTGTTCGTCGGATTGATGCCATTGCTGGCAGGACTGATGTCGGGGCTGGTCCTGGGCGAAAGCGTCCGGTCTACTGCGTGGATGGCTCTGGGTGCAGGCTTTGTCGGTGTGGCTTGCCTGTTCCCGGCCGGGGTCGCAAGCTTGGGCTGGGGGCACGGATTTGCCTTTGGCGCTGTTATCTTTGGCACGTTTTCCATGATCATGGCGCGCTATATCGGCAAGTTCGAAACCAACGCGCTGGCTCAGGTGTTTTACCCAAATCTTGCGATTTTCGTGACCATGGGCGTGGCGCTGCCTTTTGTCTGGAAACCGATGCCGCCCAGTGATCTGGGCTGGGTCGTCGCTTATGCTGCGCTGTTGTTCGGCGCGCGCTGGCTGGTGGTTATAGCGCTGCGGTTGTTGGCGGCCTATGTGGTGACACCGCTGATGAACCTGCAATTCGTGTGGATGGTGCTGCTGGGGGCTGTTTTCTTTGGCGAATTTCCGGCGGCGGGCACCTATCTGGGAGTGGCCATCGTTGTGGCGTCGGGCATGTTCCTGGTCTGGGACCAGTTCACTCCCGAAGATCAGCGCGCGCCGCTGTTCCCAAGTTTGAAATCCACCAAGGTCAAAGCGCCCGGCCGGATGCAAACCGACCCTTAACTCACATCGAAAAAGAGGTCCCGCAGCCGCAGGACGAAGAGGCGTTCGGATTGTCGATGACAAACCGGGCGCCGATCAGTTCTTCGGTAAAGTCGATCACGGCATTCTCAAGAAAGGGTAGGGAGATGGCGTCAACGACGACCTTTTCGCCCTGTCCTTCGAGGATCAGATCGTCCTCTTTCGGGGCGTCCAGCGCAATCTCATATTGAAAGCCGGAACAGCCACCGCCTTCGACGGCGACACGCAGGGCCTGTCCCTGATCGGCGGCTCCGATCTCGGCCAGGCGTTCAAAAGCACGTTCGGTCACTTTCGGGGGCAGCATCATGGCTGGGTGGCTCCAAAACTCATTGCGACGGAATGTATTATATAGAAAGGTGCAAGGCAGGCGACAAGATTTGCTGAAGGAAAAGATTACCAATGCATGCGCCTTATGCGTCAGACCCCAATCGCGCGCGGGGCCGGTTGGTCCCCGAAGAGGAAAGCAACTTTCGGTCGTGCTTTCAAAGGGATCGGGATCGGATCATTCATGCCTCGGCGTTTCGACGGTTGAAGCACAAGACACAGGTCTTTGTGGAACATGAAGGTGACAATTATCGCACCCGTCTGACTCATTCCATCGAGGTGGCACAAGTGGCGCGCACCATCGCAGGTGCTTTGGGCTTGAACCAGGAACTGACCGAGGCGGTGGCTCTGGCCCATGATCTGGGGCACACACCGTTCGGCCATACCGGAGAGGACGCGCTGCACGCGCTGATGCAGCCTTACGGCGGGTTTGATCATAACGCCCAGGCGATCCGGATCGTAACCTGTCTGGAGAAGCATTATGCCGAGTTCGATGGGTTGAACTTGACCTGGGAAACCCTTGAAGCCATTGCAAAACACAATGGTCCAGTTGTTGGTGAGCTCCCTTGGGCCCTGGGCGAATGCAACGCCGCCTTTGACCTTGAACTGCATACACATGCCAGTGCAGAGGCGCAGGTTGCGGCCCTGTCAGATGATATTGCCTATAACAATCACGATCTGCACGACGGGCTGCGCGCCGGGCTGTTTACAGACGCGGAGGTCGAGCAGTTGCCAATCGTAAGAGATTGCTATGCCGAGGTGGACGGAAAATACCCGGACTTGGACGAAAATCGTAGACGACACGAGGCGTTACGGCGCGTTTTTGGTGTAATGGTTTCGGATGTCATCAGCACGTCGCGGGGGCTTCTGACGGAATCAGGCGCGGCTAGCGTGGAAGAGGTTCGTGCCAATGGCGCGCCGGTGGTGCAGTTTTCAAAACCGCTGCGGCAGGATCTGAAGCAAATCCGGGAGTTCCTGTTTTCGCGCATGTATCGGGCGCCATCTGTCATGGTGAAGCGGGAAGAAGTGGCCAAGGTCGTCGAAGCCCTCTTTCCCTATTTTCTGCAGAACCCGTTGGAGATGCCCGAACGGTGGCACGGCGATATTCGGGAGGCCGATGGGGAACTGCAGTTGGCGCGATTGGTGTCGGACTATATCGCGGGGATGACTGACAGGTTTGCCCTGCAACTGCATGATCGGCTGATCGGTGTTGAGCGATAAGGCGCTGATCCGGAACAGGTAAGTCTGTCTGGTTTTATTTTTTGGATGGAACTGGCCCTATGAACTGGCGGCGTTTTGAGCGACGCCGGATTCATGACCAGCTGGACCGTGACATTCCAGGATGCGCCTGAAATGGGGCGGATCCGTGCTGACAAATCGCGTCGGCGCGCCCATGTGGCGTTTGTCAGCCTGCATCCCGAGTTGGATATTGGCGGCGATCTGGGCCTGCAGCCTATGCAGGATTTTCCCGGCGCAATCTGGACGGTGGAAGCCGACAGCCGCGAGAGTGTGGTGCGCCTGATCCATAACGATCCTTACCATGTGCCTGGTCTGCGTCGCTATCAGATCCGGGCTTGGGGTGTGGAGCAGCTGCAGAGCGAAACGGTCGTCTGACATTGTACTTTGCGGCCAAGGTCGTTTTGAGCCGCAGCTTTTGCATTCACGCCTGTTGACCCTTGGGCTGGGCATGGTAATTCCCCGCTGAACCTATGGGACGCCTGACATGAACCTTTTTGCCGATTTCCGTATTCTCGTCATTGCTTCGCTGGAGGCCATGGTGGCCGAAGGCACACTGCCCGAAGGGCTGGACTTTGCCAATGTGGCTGTCGAGCCGCCGCGCGATGCGGCGCATGGGGATATGGCGACCAATGCGGCGATGGTGCTGGCGAAACCGGCCAAGCAGAAACCGCGCGACATTGCCGAAAAGCTGGCCGAGAAGCTGGCGTCGGATGATCGGATCACCTCGGCTGATGTGGCGGGGCCCGGTTTTTTGAACCTGCGTCTTGCTCCGGGTATCTGGCAGGGGGTCATCACCTCGGTTCTGGCGGCAGGTACTGACTTTGGGCGTTCGACCGTTGGTCAGGGCAAGAAGGTCAATGTCGAATATGTTTCGGCCAACCCCACCGGTCCTTTGCATGTGGGTCACACAAGGGGTGCGGTGTTTGGCGACGCGCTGGCCTCTCTGCTGGACTTTGCGGGCTATGACGTCACGCGCGAATATTACATCAACGATGGCGGTGCGCAGGTCGATGTTCTGGCGCGCTCGGTATACCTGCGGTATCTGGAGGCCCATGGGCAGGAGGTCGCATTCGAGGACGGCACGTACCCCGGGGATTACCTGATCGAAGTTGGCGAGGCGCTCAAAGCCAAGGTTGGTGACGCCTATGTCGGGCAGCCCGAAAGCGTCTGGCTGGAAGAAATTCGCAACTATGCCACCGACGCGATGATGGAACTGATCCGGGCGGATCTGGCCGCGCTGGGTGTGGTGATGGACAAGTTCTATTCGGAAAAATCCCTTTACGGCACAGGCCGGATCGAAGCGGCGCTTGAGTCCCTTGAGAGCAAGGGGCTGATCTATGAAGGTGTGCTGGAGCCGCCGAAAGGTAAGAAGCCCGAAGACTGGGAGCCGCGCGAACAAACCCTGTTCAAGTCTACCGAGCATGGCGATGACGTGGACCGTCCGGTCAAGAAATCCGATGGGGCCTGGACCTATTTTGCGCCGGATATTGCCTATCACTATGACAAGGTGACCCGCGGTTACGATCTGCTGATCGACGTGTTTGGCGCCGACCATGGCGGTTATGTCAAGCGGATGAAGGCGGCTGTCTCGGCCCTGAGCGATGGCCGGACCCCGCTGGACATCAAGCTGACCCAACTGGTGAAGCTGTTCAAGAACGGTGAGCCGTTCAAGATGTCGAAACGGGCAGGGACCTTTGTGACCCTCCGCGATGTCGTGGATCAGGTTGGACCGGACGTGACCCGTTTCGTCATGCTGACCCGCAAGAACGACGCGCCGCTGGATTTCGATTTCGACAAGGTTCTTGAGCAATCCAAGGACAACCCGGTCTTCTACGTGCAATACGCCAACGCGCGGGTTTGCTCGGCGCTGCGCAAGGCCCTGGCCGAAGGCATGGATGTGTCCGATGCCGCAATCGCGGCGGCGGACTTGTCGCAGGTGACGGATCCGGCCCAGCTGGCCGTGGCCAAGAAGCTGGCCGAATGGCCACGCCTGGTCGAGATTGCAGCCCGCACCAACGAGCCGCACCGAGTGGCCTTTTACCTGTACGAATTGGCGAGCGAACTGCACGGTTTGTACCATCTGGGCAAGGACAAGCCCGAACTGCGTTTCGTCGATGAGGGTAACACCGCTGCAACACAGGCAAAAATGGCGCTGGCCCGTGCCGTTTCCGTTGTCATTTCCGCAGGTCTTGGTATTCTGGGCGTAACTCCGGCGGAGGAGATGCGCTAAACAATAACGCCCGAACCGCCGGTCGCAGTATGGTCGTCAATGAACGGCCTGAGGCAGACAGCAAGAGAACCCGGCGCACGGACAGGTGCGCGCAAGGGCAGTGAGGCGGACATGGCAGATTTTGATCAGCCGCGCACCGGGCATGGTGCAGGCTTTGGAACCGTATCCACGGGTGGGACGTCAAACGGTGTTTCCGGTCATGTGGATGCGGGCACCTATCCTTTCGCCAACTATACGCATCCGATGGAGCAGAGCTATCAGGCGTCTCACCAGACATGGGACGAGCCCGACCCGGAGGACTTGGCCGATGAACCTCTAGCAGGGCCGGCGAACGGGTCCTGGGCTCGGGTCGTGACCATGATGGGCGGTGTTGCCTCTCTGGCATTGGTCGTGGGTATCGGAATCTGGGGCTACAAGCTGGTCATGCGGGATGTCAGCGGCGTTCCGGTGGTGCGCGCCATCGAAGGCCCCATGCGGGTGCAGCCTGCTGATCCCGGCGGCAAACCTGCTGACCATCAGGGTCTTGCCGTGAACGCGGTTGCCGCACAAGGAACCGCTGCCGCGCCGGCCGATCGCCTGGCACTGGCACCAAGCCCGGTTTCCCTTTCCGAAGATGATACGGCGGGCTTGTCCGATGCGGCCGAACCGGTTGTTCCAGCACCGATCCAGGAAACTCAGGCCGAGGCTGAACAGGTTGCTGCCGTGGCTGACGAGGCTCTGGCAGCGTTTCAAAACGGTCAGGTCGATGCGCTGGTGCGCGAACTCACCGATGGGGTTCCGTCGCTGTTGGATGACCCCGCCGAAGACGAGGGCGAGAGCGTTGCCCCGCCACCTGCAGAGATCGTGCAGCCGGAACCATTGGCTCCGGTTGAGTTGACCACCACGCCCACGCCGCAACCTGCCGTGGTGACCGGGCCCGGTGTGGCAAGATCGCTGCGTCCAACTGTTCGTCCGGCGCGGCTGACCCAATCGCAGGCGGTAACCGCCGCAGTTCAAAGCGCGACCGACACCTCGGCCAGTTTGGATGTGGATCCAGACACGCTACCTGCCGGAACTCGGCTGGCGCAGCTGGGTGCCTATGAAAGCGCCGAGATTGCACGTTCGGAATGGGAGCGTCTCAACGGCCGGTTCGGGGATTACTTGGACGGGAAGAAACGAGTGATCCAGAAGGCCTCCAGCGGTGGGCGGACCTTTTATCGGCTGCGGGCCATGGGCTTTGATGATCTGAGCGATGCGCGCCGGTTCTGCTCTGCCTTGGTGGCGGGCAAGGCTGACTGCATCCCGGTGACAACGCGGTGAGGTTCGGGGCCACCATTCTGGATGCCGAAGGCTTGCGCCTGACGACTGAGGAGAAAGCGCTGTTTCGGGATGTGAACCCGTTCGGCTTCATCTTGTTTGCCCGCAATGTCGAGAGTGCTGATCAGGTCCGTGCCTTATGCGCCGATTTTCGCGAAGCCGTGGACCGGGATTGTCTGATCACAATTGATCAGGAAGGTGGACGGGTGCAGCGGTTGCGGCAACCGCTTGCGCGAGAATGGCTGCCACCGCTGGAGCATGTGGAGCGCGCCGGAGCGGCTGCCGAGCGCGCCATGTATCTGCGCTATCGTCTGATTGCACATGAGCTGCATGATCTGGGAATAGATTCGAACTGCGCACCGATGGCTGATTTGGCCCAGGCGGAAACTCATCCGTTCCTCAGAAACCGCTGTTATGGCAGCAACACGGAAGTTGTGGCCGGTTTGGCTCGCGCGACGGCTCAGGCTCATCTGGATGGCGGCGTCTTGCCGGTGTTGAAACATATTCCCGGTCATGGCCGTGCGACGCAGGACAGCCATTATGACCTGCCGCATGTGACCCTGGATGCAAAAACCTTGGACCAGTCGGATTTCGAGGCGTTTCGGCAACTGAACGACCTACCCATGGGGATGACCGCGCATCTGGTTTATAACGCGATTGATGCGGCTCCGGCCACGCTGTCACCGGTGGTCATGGATCTGATCCGCAACCAGATCGGCTTTGACGGGCTGATCATGACCGATGATATCTCGATGAAGGCTCTCAGCGGGTCCTTGACGGATCTGTCACAATCCGCGCTGGCCGCGGGCTGTGACGTGATCCTGCATTGCAATGGCAGCTTTGCCGAACGGGCCGAAACGGCCCGGGCCGCTGGAGAAATGTCCGAGATCGCCCAGGAGCGGGCCGAACGGGCGCTGGCGATGCGGCAAACGCCCCAGCCGCTTGACACGGATGCGGCTGACGCGGAACTATCTGCCCTGATGGGCGGACAGGTGTATGACGGATAACCTTTTTCAGGACACAAATCTGACAGTCGAAGAACGGCTGGCAGCCGAAGCACTGATCGTTGATGTGGACGGGTTCGAAGGCCCGTTGGATGTCCTGCTAACCCTGTCGCGCACCCAGAAAGTGGATTTGCGCAAGATCTCGGTCCTGGAGCTCGCGCGGCAATATCTGGCTTTTGTCGAAAAGGCCAAGGAACTGCGGATCGAACTGGCGGCGGATTATCTGGTGATGGCGGCCTGGCTGGCGTTTCTGAAGTCACGGCTGTTGCTGCCACCTGATCCCAGCGAGGAAGGACCCTCGGGCGAAGAACTGGCCGCGCATTTGGCGTTTCAGCTTGAGCGCCTTCAGGCTATGCGGGATGCGGCGGCCCGGCTGATGGGACGCGACCGATTGGGGCGTGATTTCTTTGCCCGCGGGCAGGGCGAAGACATCACCCGGATCAAGACGGTGACCTATACCGCGACCCTGCTGGATCTGATGCAGGCCTATGCACGGATCCGCACCAAGGACGAATTCCGCCCCTTCGTGATGGACCGCGATTCCGTCTTTACCATGGAACAGGCGCTGGATCGGATGCGGGGGTTGATCGGTTTTTCAGGCGGTTGGACCGATCTGCTGAGCTATCTGCCCGAAGGCTGGCATAGCGACCCGGTCAAACGGCGATCTGCGACTGCGGCGACCTTTGCGGCCTCTCTGGAACTGGTCAAGGAAGGGCGGCTTGAAATTCAGCAGAGTGATACGTTTGCGCCAATTCAGCTGCGCAAGCGCAAGGAGGACGGAGCATGAATGACGCGGCTGGCACCCATGACAGCCTGTTCGAAGCGCCGCCCATGGCAGAGCAGGAGCGCATGGTCGAGGCAGTGCTGTTTGCCAGCCCCGAGCCCGTCACGGTGCGCGAGTTGGAAAACCGGATGCCGATCGGCTGTGATGTGAAGCAAGCGTTGGAGCATCTCAAAGGACGTTATGAAGGGCGGGGTGTGCGCATAGTGCGAGTTGGCGACGCCTGGGCCATACGTACCGCGCCGGATCTGGGCTTCCTGATGCAACGTGAGACGGTTGAAACCCGGAAACTCTCCCGGGCGGCGGTCGAAACGCTGGCGATCATTGCTTACCATCAGCCGGTGACCCGCGCCGAGATCGAAGAGATCCGGGGCGTCTCCGTGTCGCGCGGAACCATTGATCAGCTGCTGGAGATGGAATGGATACGACTGGGGCGCAGGCGGATGACACCGGGGCGGCCGGTAACTTTCGTGGTGACGCCCGAGTTTCTGGACCATTTCGGATTGGAAAGCGCACGCGATCTGCCGGGCGTGAAAGAGCTGCGCGCCGCCGGATTGTTGGAAAACCGCCCGCCGCCGGGGATCTTGTCGGGCAGTGACGAAGACGATGATGACGAGGATGTGATCGACGATCAGCCCGAACTCTTTGAAGAAGAATGACCGGGCGCCCTGAAAACGTCGCATTTTATTGCTATATTGAGTGTTGGGCAGCTAAGGAACAAACACATGAACGCCAATCAGATCATGAACATGGTGACCCGCACCATCATGCGCCGGTTGATCAACACCGGCGTCAATGCGGGTATGAACGCCGCATCCAGCGCAATGTCTGGTAAAGGTCGAAAGGGTGGCCAGCGACAACAGCATCAACCACAAGGTCATGTTGCGGACGACCAACATATCGATGAGCTGCAGCGCCTGCGGAACAAACACCGCAAATAAGCGACACCGGTGAAAACGCATGTCGGAAGACTTTAAATTAACTTAAAATCAACGCCCTGCGTTTCTTACTTGAAGTGTTTGGAGAGTTTCAGACCCTGACCTTGGTAGTTTGAAGCAATGCCGGAACCATAAAGTTGTTCGGGTATTTCAGCCATGCGTTCGTAGACAAGACGACCAACGATCTGGCCATGTTCCAGCACAAATGGTGCTTCGTGGCAGCGTACTTCCAGAACCCCGCGAGAGCCTGCTCCGCCAGCTTCGGCGTGGCCGAATCCGGGATCAAAGAACCCTGCATAATGCACCCTGAATTCACCGACCATCGCCAAATAGGGTGCCATTTCCGCTGCATATAGCGGCGGAATATGCACTGCCTCGCGACTGACCAGAATATAGAACGCACCAGGGTCGAGGATGATCCGACCCTCCGTACTGCGCACTTCTTCCCAATACTCGGCGGGGTCATAAGCGCCGATCTGCTCGAGATCGATTACGCCGGTATGAGGTTTAGCACGGTACCCGACCAGGTCAGAGCCCGGCAGCCGAAGATCGACCGAGAATCCCAGCCCATCCTCGATTACCGCCGATCCGTCCACCAACGGCGTTTCAGCATGCAGCTGGCGTAAGGCTTCGTCGCCCAGAACGGCCTGACCCGAACGGAATCGAATCTGATTCAACCGCATGCCAGGTCGCACCAGAACCGAAAAGGAGCGGGGGCAGATCTCGGCGTAGAGCGGACCCTTGTAACCTGGTTTGACCCGATCGAATTCGGTACCACCATCCGTGATCATCCGCGTTAGCAGATCCAGCCTACCGGTTGAGCTTTTGGCGTTCGCCACTGCCGTTACGTTGTCTGGCAGGTTCAGCGCCTCCATTAACGGCACAACGTAGACACAACCCTTTTCCAGAACGGCGCCTTGGCTGAGATCGATCCGATGCATCTCGAATTCTGACAGGCGGTCTTCGACTGTGCGGTCCGATCCAGCGAGAAAGGAAGCCCGCACACGATACGCGACGTTGCCCAGACGCAGATCAAGACTTGCGGGCTGAATCTGCGCTTGTTCAACGGCGGGTGAGGCAGAGATTTCGCCGGAAAGAATCATTCTTTCAATGGCTTGGCTAGGAAGAACGCCGGTCATTTCTGCCCCTTTCAGATATGCGAAACGCCCGGGGATTTTGGCCCCGGGCGTTTTCGATTGGTCGGGCTAGCAGGACTCGAACCTGCGACCTTCCGTCCCCCAGACGGACGCGCTACCAGGCTGCGCCATAGCCCGACGTTGGTGATGTCATACTGTATTCTCAGCAGGGGGCAAGCGAAAAACACGCCTAAAATTCATTCCGTTGTCAGATTTGCCCGGCGTTCGCTGATCTGCCTCAGAGTGCTTGCGATTTGGCGCAATTCTGCGGTCAGAGCGGCGTCCAGTGTCCCGAGAGTGACCAAAGCGGTCAGCGGACCGGGCCTGGCCGTGATCGTGGATTCATCAAAGGCGGGAATGTCCGCGCCCAATGACGGCTGAGAGTGGGGTACGTCCGAAGGGGGAAGGTCGGCGTCTTCCTCACCTGAAAGATTGGTGTCTGACGACTCTGGTGATGCGATCGATTCCGGGGTGACAGCGGGCTCTGGTACGTCTTCCCGGACAGAGGCGGTCTGGTCAATCTCATCCTCGGATGTCGAAAAAGCGGCGGCAGGTGGGACCGCCATATCGGTGTCTTCCTCCGCCGATGGATTTTCTTCTGCCAGCAGCGCATCGACGGACGAGATTTCCATCGCGGGTTCGGTTGCCGTGACGGCGTCAGAGTCGTCTACACCCTCAGAAACAGAGGCGTCATCATTGGATGGCGTGGACAGGTCCATATCGATTTGTTTGGGCGCTGACGCGTCCGGGTCTGATCGGGGTGACGAAAAATCGGGAACCGAAGTGGATGTCCCGGAAATAGTCACTGAAGGAGGAGCAGGTTCGTCCAGAGATTGCGACAAGGAAGAAACATGTGCGACACCTTGTTCACGAATGATTTTCTGGACGCCTTTTATGGTCAGACCGTCATCGTGAAGCAGCTTTTTGATGCCACCAATCAACAGCATGTCCGATGGTCTGTAATACCGTCGTCCACCTGCGCGTTTTACCGGCTTCACCTGAGTGAACTTGCTTTCCCAGAAACGCAGAACATGCGCCTGTATCCCGAGCCACTCCGCAACTTCGCTGATTGTGCGAAAGGCGTCAGGAGATTTGGTCATGTGGATCTGGCCTTGTTACTTTTTGTTTCCGGCGGCGACGCGATCTTTCATCAGATGCGACGGGCGGAAGGTCAGCACGCGGCGGGGCTGAATCGGGACTTCCTCACCGGTTTTAGGATTGCGACCTACGCGGGCAGTCTTGTCCCGCACACTGAACGTGCCGAACGAGGAGATCTTGACCTGTTCGCCGCGCACCAGCGCATCGGAAATATGCTGCAACATGCTTTCAACCAATTGAGCGCTTTCATTGCGGGACAGTCCAACTTCCCTGAAAACTGCTTCGCTCAAATCCATACGTGTAAGTGTTTTTCCGCCCATACCGTTCCCCGTCTGTTTGAGAAACAATAGGGTGTTGGGAATTTCCCTGTCAATATCAATGAATTGCGGATCTTAGGAAGAAACCCGCCGGGGCGGCTTACCAGCGCACAACTACCGAGCCCCAGGCCAGCCCGCCGCCAATGGCTTCAGTGACGATCAGATCGCCGGATTTGATCTGACCTTTCTGCTTGCCGACAGACAGCGCCAGCGGGATCGAAGCGGCCGAAGTGTTGCCGTGATCCTGGACGGTGACAACCACTTTGTCCATGCCCAGACCCATCTTCTTGGCGGTGCCCTGAATGATGCGGATATTGGCCTGGTGCGGCACGATCCAATCCACATCATCGCTGGTCAGTCCTGCACGTTCCAGCGAGGTGTTGGCCGTTTTTGCAAGCTTTTCAACAGCATGCCGGAAGACCTGATTGCCCTGCATGCGCAGATGTCCGGTGGTTTGGGTCGAAACGCCGCCATCCACATAGAGCAGATCCTTGTAGCGACCGTCGGAATTCAGATCGACGGCCAAGATACCGCGATCGGTGTTGCGGCCTTCGCCCTCCTGCGCTTCCAAAAGCAGCGCACCGGCACCGTCGCCGAACAGCACGCAGGTGGATCGGTCGGTCCAGTCCATGATGCGGGAAAATGTCTCGGCTCCGATAACCAGAACACGGTCGGCCTGGCCCGACAGAATCAGCGCGTTCGCGTTGCTGAGCGCATAGACAAAACCTGCGCAAACAGCTTGGACGTCAAAAGCAAAACCCGAGGTCATCCCCAAGCGGGCCTGAACCATGGTTGCAGCAGAGGGGAAGGTCAGGTCGGCCGTGGAGGTCGCAACCACGATGGCATCCACCGCATCGAGGTCACAGCCTGCGTCTTCCAATGCTGCGCGGGCGGCTTTTGTGGCCAGATCCGAAGTTGTTTCGCCTTCGGCCGCGAAATGACGGCGCTCGATCCCGGAACGGCTGCGAATCCATTCGTCGGTGGTGTCCAGTGTCGATTCGAATTCGCTGTTCGGAACCACGCGTTCGGGCAGGTAATGTCCAACCCCGGTTACCACGGCGCGTCGTGTCATTCTTCAGGCCTGCCCTTCATTATTTTTCTGATTTTCAGCCGATGCCGACTGATCCGTATCTTGGGAGACAGTGCGAGCGGATGCAACCCGCGCAGCCAGTCTTTCTGCAAAGCCGCTCTGTGCCAGCTGGAAGGCCAGCTTTACGGCAGCCGATACACCAGTTGCGTCTGCGCTTCCGTGGGATTTTACCACCGTGCCGTTCAGCCCCAGAAACACGCCGCCATTCACGCGGCGCGGGTCGATCCGCTTCTTCAGTCGTTGAAGAGATGTGTAGGCGAGCAATGAGGCCAGGCGGGAAAGAGGCGAATACTTGAAAGCCTCGCGCAAAAGATCCGAGATCAGGCTGGCCGTGCCTTCACCGGTCTTGATTGCGACATTGCCCGTGAAACCGTCGGTGACGATCACGTCGGCAACATCACCGGGAATATCACCGCCTTCGACGAATCCAACAAACTCGAAATTCGCGGCATCTGCGTTGTTGGTGATCAGACCATGCGCTTCCTTGAGCTCGGCGCGGCCTTTGTGTTCTTCGGTGCCGACATTAAGAAGACCGACACGGGGGCGGCTCAACTCCATGCCGTTGCGAGCATAGGACGCGCCCATCAGGGCGTATTGCAACAGGTCATTGGCGTCGGCGCGAATATCGGCGCCAACATCCAGCATAACGTTGAAACCTTGCGGGTTGCGCGACGGCCACAACACGGCAATAGCCGGGCGATTTACACCCGGCAGCTTGCGCAACCGCAGCATCGACAGGGCCA
The DNA here is from genome assembly GCA_014872875.1 of Paracoccaceae bacterium. GTDB lineage: Bacteria > Pseudomonadota > Alphaproteobacteria > Rhodobacterales > Rhodobacteraceae > Aliisedimentitalea. The sequence continues at coordinate 55,906 of WKFI01000014.1, read as the reverse complement.
TCAGAGCCCCGGTGTTCCCGCAGGACACGGCTCCGTCAGCTTCACCCTTTTTGACCGAATCGAGCGCCGACCACATGGAAGTGCCTTTGCCATTGCGCATGACATGGCTTGGCTTGTCTTCCATTGTGACGACGTCTTCGGCGTGGCGCACATCGACGCGCCCGTCCAGGATACGCTTGCGCGCAACAAGTTTGCGCAGCTCCTCTTCGGGGCCGTGCAGGATGAACCCGATGTCCGGGTTCTTTTTGGCCGATTTGGCAAGGCCGGCCACCACAGCAGTGGGGCCGGCGTCTCCGCCCATGGCGTCAACCGATATGATGATGCGGCCAGCGGAGTCGCGGGACTGATCGGGCTGAGCCGTCATGCCAAGGCCTGCGTAAACGCGCTTATGCGGCGTCTTCGTCCAGGTCGATGTCGTCAGTCATCGCAATGATCTCTTTGTCATTGTAATGACCGCAGGACGGGCACACGTGGTGCGGACGCTTCAGCTCGCCGCAGTTCGGGCATTCGTTCGGGTTGGCAGCAACCAGGGCATCGTGCGCACGACGGTTGTTGCGGCGCGACTTGGATACTTTGTTCTGTTGGACAGCCATGTCTCAACCTTTGTCTGCTTGGGGCCTGGGACCTTGCCCTGGGCCGGGTTTCGTATTCTCGTTTCAAACGGCGTGACGTGCGTTTAGGCCGCGGCCCGCCCGTTGTCCAACCTTTATTCCGATGAGCGCGCGAAAATACTGTGATTTTTCGGTTGCGCAAGCGGTTTTTCTGCCCTGCGGCAGGGATTGGCCTCACTTATCCTCACCCAGCTGATCCTTCAAGGCCGCAAGACCGGCAAATGGCTTTGTCTCATCATCTGTCATCGCTTTTTTGCCCGGTTCGGTGAACACGGAGCTGCCAAGTTCGACGCCATCCTTGCGCGGGTAGGGCGGAATGTTCAGTGACAGGGATTCGATCAGCACATCTTCGATCGAAATTTCCGCACCCAGCGGTTCGACCGAGTCGTCTTCGGGCATTTCGAATTCTTCATCTGTGGGATCTTCGTACTGCGAAAGGAACTTGCGTTCCACTTTGGCCTCGATCCGGGTGTTCACCGGATCCAGCGTGACAACGCAGGCCTGTGTGACAGTGGCGCCAAGCTGGGCGGTCAGCTGCCAGTCCTTTTTGCCGTATCCGCGGATTTCGCCCTTGAAGCGCAGCTTGCGCAATCCCTGCAATCCCAGTTCGTTTGCAATGTCGCGCAGCTCGGGTTCTCCGGGGATAACCTCGAACGGGGTCGCCTTGTTCTGCGGCAGGTCAGCGACGCGGAAGACGGGGAACTGGAGCATCATGTGAACTTTCGTTTCTTGAACCGGAAGCAAGCTTTGGGTAAGTCGGATAAAAGGCGCAACAAGCCAAGGCAAGAGGGCAGCCATGATCGTGAACATTCGCAAACTGAACCGGACCATGCGGACCGGGCTGGTGCTGGGTCTGGCTTTTGCGGTTGCAGCCTGTGGTTCTGTGTATCGCAAGCATGGATATGTGCCGACCGAAGAACAGCTAAATCAGATCCAACTGGGTGTCGATACACGCGATACGGTGACCGAAGCGATCGGCGCTCCGTCTTCGACGGGGGTTCTGAACGAAAGCGGCTATTACTATGTGACCAGCCGGGTTCGTCATTATGGGGCCAAAAAGCCGGAAGTGGTGTCGCGCGAATTGGTTGCGATCAATTTCAACCAATCCGGCGTTGTAACCGGTGTACAGCGCTTTGGATTGGAAGACGGCAAGATTATCCCGCTGCAACGACGCGTTACCAGTTCGTCGATCGAAGACAAGACGTTTGTGCGGCAGTTGCTTGGCAACCTGGGTCGCTTCACACCAGGTGCGGTTCTGGACCAGTAACAAAGCGGTCGGATCAGCTTGACCTGTCGGCGCGGAAAGCGTCACCTGCTTGTCACATCGAATGTGATAGGGGACAGTCAGCATGTCTCATCTGCAGGGAGCGCCGCGATGACCGGGCAACCTTTGCTGAACAAGGGCAAATACCTAGCCCGATTGGCTACCACAGCGTCCGATCTTGATCGGGCGCGGTCCCTGCGTTCGCTGTGTTTCCGGACGGAGGCGCTGGATCGGGATCAGTTTGACGACCTGTGTCACCATATCCTGGTCGAGGATACAGCGAGCGGCGCCCTTGTGTGCTGTTTCCGGTTGTTGCTGCTGCAAGGCGGGGCTGACGTCGGGCGGAGTTATTCCGCGCAGTTCTACGAACTGTCTGCTCTAGCTGCTTTTGACGGCCCGATGGTCGAAATGGGTCGTTTCTGCATTCATCCCGACTGGACCGACCCGGACATACTGCGTGTCGCTTGGGGAGCGATGACAGGTTTCGTGGACGACAACGGCATCAAGATGCTGTTCGGCTGCTCGTCCTTTGCCGGAACCGAGACCGAGCAGTACACGGACGCTTTTGCGATGTTGAAACAGAAACACTTGGCGCCTAAGAGGTGGTTGCCGCGGGTGAAAGCGCCGCACGTTTTCAAATATGCCGCCCGTCTGCGGCGCAAGCCTGATGCGAAAAAGGCCATGCTCAGGATGCCGCCCTTGCTGAGAACATATCTGATGATGGGCGGCTGGGTGAGCGACCATGCGGTTGTGGATCGGCAGATGAACACGTTGCATGTGTTCACCGGGCTTGAGATCGGCGCGATTCCCCCGGCGCGAAAGCGGCTGTTGCGGGCTGTTGCCGGATAGGAAAAGGGGGCTCCCGCCATTTTGCAGGCGGTTTGCTCCTTCAAAAAAGGCTGGGCTTGACAGTGCTGTGTACTGCGGACATGCGCGCAGTTGGCGCCTGGGCAATTGACCTGACCGCTGTGGCGGTTTAGCTGCCGGGCATGGCACGTATTCCTCTTTTGCAGATGTCCGGCATTTCCCTCACCTTTGGGGGAGAACCGGTGTTCGACAATCTGGATCTCGTAGTGCAGCCCGGTGATCGGGTTGCGCTGGTGGGGCGCAATGGCTCGGGCAAGTCCACCCTTATGAAGGTGATGGCGGGTTTGGTTGAAGCTGATCGGGGCGATATTGTCGTCCCGCCAGGAAAGTCCGTGGGCTACATGGAGCAGGATCCGACCATGCAGGATTTTGCCACGCTTGGCGATTATGCGGCAAGCGGATTGGAGCCGGGCGAGCTGTACAAGGTGGAACGTGCCGGCGAGGGTTTGAAATTCGATCCGGCGCGCGCCGTGGAAACCGCCTCAGGCGGTGAACGGCGGCGTGCCGCCTTGGCCAAGCTTATGGCTGAGGCACCTGACCTGATGCTTCTGGATGAGCCGACGAACCATCTGGACATCGAGGCGATCGCGTGGCTGGAGAGCGAGCTGAAATCCACGCGGGCGGCTTTCGTTCTCATCTCGCACGATCGGGCGTTTCTACGTGAACTGACCCGTGCAACACTTTGGATCGACAGGGGAATGGTGCGACGCCAGGAGAAGGGGTTCGAGGATTTTGAAGCTTGGCGAGACAAGATCTGGGAAGATGAAGATATGGCCCGGCACAAGCTCAACCGCCTGATCAAGTCCGAATCCCGCTGGGCGGTCGAAGGCATCAGCGCGCGTCGAAAGCGCAATATGGGTCGCGTGCGGGCCTTGCAGGATCTCAAGGCGCAGCGCGCGTCGCAGATCAGGCGTCAGGGTGCTGCGGAAATGGCGTTGGAGGTCGGCCCCAAGTCCGGTCGCAAGGTGATCGAGGCCGACGGGCTGAGCAAAGCCTTCGACGGCAAGCAGATCGCGCGCAACTTCTCGCTCCAGGTGCAGCGTGGGGATCGGGTGGCTTTTGTCGGGCCCAACGGGGTTGGCAAGACAACGCTGCTCAAGCTGCTCCTGGGACTGGAGGAACCGGATTCGGGCCACGTCAAATTGGGCACGAACCTGGAAATTGCCATGTTCGACCAGGCTCGTGATCAGTTGGATCCCGAGATGAGCTTGTGGGACAATCTGACCAGCGACCCGGGCATGCGCGTTTCAGGCAAAGCTGATCAGGTGATGGTGCGCGGTCAGCCCAAACATGTGGTGGGTTACCTCAAGGAGTTTCTGTTTGACGAACGCCAGGCCCGGGCACCGGTACGGTCGCTGTCGGGCGGAGAGAAAGCACGGCTGTTGTTGTCCAAACTGATGGCTCGGCAGAGCAACCTGCTGGTTCTGGATGAACCGACGAACGATCTGGATGTCGAGACGCTGGATCTGTTGCAAGAAATTCTCGACAATTACGACGGGACTGTCCTGTTGGTCAGCCATGACCGGGATTTTCTGGACCGGGTGGCCACAACCACGATTGCCATGGAAGGCAACGGGCAGGCGGTCGCCTATGCCGGCGGATGGAGTGACTATATCGCACAACGTGGTCCGCGTCGGGTGGAGGAAACAATCAAGTCCAAAACAGCAAAACCCAAGCCCAAGCAGGAAGCCCAGCCCAAATCAGGGCTTACATTTACTGAAAAACACCGGCTTGAGGCACTGCCTGGCGAGATTGACCGGTTGATGAAGGAAATTGCCAAGCTGGAAGAGCTGATGGCTGACCCCGAACTGTTCACCCGCGAGCCGGTCAAGTTCAACAAGGCGACCGAAGCGCTAGTGGAACGGCAAACCAAGCTGGCAGCCGCCGAAGAGGAATGGCTGGAATTGGAAGAAAAGGCCGAGGCGGGTTGAGTTCATGTGTGCCCAGGTCATTTTCCTGCACGGCGCATCCAGCAGTGGCAAGACGACTTTGGCACGCGCCTTGCAGGATCGCCTCACCACCCCCTTCTGGCATGTTTCAATAGATCACCTGCGGGATTCTGGAGTGTTGCCCATGCACCGGTTTCGCAATGGGGACCTCGATTGGCAAAGTGCGCGGAGCAGATTCTTTGATGGGTTTCATCGATCCCTGACGGCGTATGCTGACGCTGACAACGACCTGATTGTCGAGCACATACTGGATCATCCAGATTGGGCTGGTGTGCTGGCCCGTCTTTTGGCCCGCCATGACGTGTTTTTTGTCGGAGTGTTTTGTGATCTGGAAACTCTGAGGGACAGGGAATGTCAGCGCGGAGATCGGGTCAAGGGGAGCGCAGAGCAAGATTTCCACGCGATTCACGCTGGCCGCACGTATGACATGAAGCTGGATGGGACGAAGCCGGTTTCCGAAAACGTAGAAATTCTGATTCGTACCTGGCAAAGCGGGCGGCGGACATCAGAGTTCAGCGCCGCCCGGGAGATTTGATCAGCGCATCCTGAGGGCGCCGTCGATCCGGATCACCTCACCATTCAGGTACCCCATTTCCACGATGAACCCGGCCAGCCGACCGTATTCTGCGGGGTCACCCAGGCGCGCCGGATTTGGTACGTCTGCAGCCAGTTGCTGTTGAATCTCTTCTGGGAGTCCGGCCAGCATCGGCGTCATGAAGATGCCTGGCGCGATGGTCATGACACGGATCCCCGTTGAGGACAGATCCCGCGCCATCGGCAATGTCATGCCGACCACGCCGCCTTTGGACGCGGCATAGGCGGCTTGGCCTTTCTGCCCGTCAAAGGCTGCAATCGAGGCGGTGTTGATAATGACACCCCTCGCGCCATCGGGCTCGGGTTCGTTTTTGGCCATCTCCACAGAGGCGAGGCGGGCAACGTTGAACGTGCCAACCAGGTTGATGTCGATGGTGCGTTGAAACGCGTCCAGGGGGTGCGGGCCATCCTTTCCGACAGTTTTTATCCCGTAAGCAATGCCTGCGCAGTTTACGCAAGCAGTAATCTTGCCCATCTTCTCCATGGCCAGCGCAATGGCTGCCGAGACCGACTCTTCGTCAGTCACATCGGTTTGTGCGAAATGGCCTCCGATTTCCTCGGCAACTTTCGGGCCGCGATCGGCGTCGCGGTCAAGAATGGTAACTTGGGCGCCATTGGCGGCAAAGTGGCGGGCGGTGGCTTCGCCCAGACCCGACGCGCCCCCGGTGATGACGGCGGCTGTGGTGGACAATTGCATGTTCCGGGCTCCTCCGATTTATATGAACATATGTTCAAATAAACTGACTACCCCCGAGCTGTCCAGTTTTTCGGGGCGTCATCAACCCGCGATCCAGCCGTCCCAATGGATGCAGGCAGCGTCCCAAGGGCGGCCACCAAGCCCAGGTTCCGCCCATTCGATGTAAGCGCGCACCGGTGCCCAGTTTGAACCGAGCCAGACCGGGCGCGTCTTCGGTATTGATCAAGCCCAGGTCCAGCTGCAGGCATCCGCGTTCGCCAAGCCATGTCATTGCGTTCCAAATCAAAAGGTTATGAGCCGAAAGTTCCTTTCCGCGTCGGGTGGTGTAGCCGATATGGTAGGTCGCTGCCGTGGCGTGTCGCAATATCAGGACGGACGCAATTGGGCGCGGGCCCTCGAAAGCGGTGAAGACACGAGCTTGTCCAGGATTCTCGCGTGCATAGGCCAGGGTCAAAGCGACTGGCCAAGTCTTGTAGCCGCGTTCAGCCCGTTGCGCGTGATCATTCTGCAGCAACCAATGCTCTGGGTCCTGGGGCAGCTGCTCGCAAGTGACAAACAGTCCCTGCGATTCGGCATGTACCAGCCGGTTGCGCCATTTCTGGTGCAACTGTTGTCTCATTTGATCCTGATCCGAGCCGAGATCGACAATTGCCGCATAAGCGGGGCTGAGGACCGGAACCGCGCCATGATCCGAAAGTTCGGGAACCGGATGGTCCGGAGAGATCAGGATCAGGGTCTTTCGAAGTCCTTGTTCTTGCAGGATCTCCAGCAACCGCAACGGTTTTCGGATACGGGCGCGGGGAACCATGGCGACAGGCACTCCGGGCCAAAGCCTGCGATGCAGGACCAGAGTGCGATTCAAACTTTTCAGAATCAATGGTGTGCGTCCAAGGTGACGCAGGGCACCGGCGAATTCAGCCGATTGTTGCAACGCTGGAAGACAGGCTTTCGGCTGAACGTTGTTGGTGTGCGGCGTTTCAAGAGCAAGATCAAACATAGGCTCAGTTAACGGCCCGGAAACCTAAATCACCGTTAATGAGGCCATGAAAAAATCTGCTTTTGTTCTGGGCCATTTCGCTCCTGCGCCCCGTATGACCAAAGTTGCGGCCCTGTTGCTGGCGGTGGCCCTGTCGATCCCCGTTTTTCTGATTTTGACCTTGGTCGATCTGGTCTGGGTCTGAGAGACGCCGATCACGCTGTCACCGCCGCGCCCAAGTGACGCCTCAATGCGCTGTCATGCTTGATACCAATGCGTGTTTGTTTTTGAGGTAGTGGGTGATGCGTCGATTGTTTCAGGACCTGGTCCAGAATATCGCAATGATGTTCCGGGCCGTGACGCTGCAGGCGGTTTACATCGGGCGGATACGCGCGGATTTTGCGCAGATCGCATTGATCTTGTCGCTGAGCCTGTTGGTCGAGATGGCCGTTCGGGTTCCCTGGGGCATGACAGGGATCATGTTGAATCCCCTTGGTCTGGGTGAATTGGCGGTTCATGTCCTGGGGTTCTTGCTGGCTAGCGGGGTTGCTTGTCTGGTTCTGGGGCTGCGGCAACAGGCCGGGCAGATTTACGTTCTTCTTCTGCTTCTGACGATCTTCCAAAGCACGTGGTTACTGTTCCTGCCATTGGCGGCCCAAAACCCGCGGCTGGAACTGGCTTTCCTGATGGCAGGGATGGTCGCTTCACTCTGGTGTGTTTTTGCAATCGTGTTTTCCCTGGCCCCGGGCAGCAGGTGGTTGCGAACACTGCGATCCGTGGCTGTGATTGTCGTGCTGCTGTTGGTTTCGATCTCCTTGGAAATCCAGTTTCCGGCCGAAGATCTGTTCTGGTCTTCTGCAGATCTGGAGCAGGATGACAGTACTGCCCGGATCGACACGGAAGCGCTTTATTACCGGCAACCTGGTTTGATGGCGGCACAGATCGATGCGATACCACCCAGCGAAGCGGGTGAGGCTGATCTTTTTGTCCTGGCGGCGGGCGGCTATGCCTATGAACAGGTGTTCAAGCGCGAGGTGGAGGCCGTGCCCGAGCTGTTGGACGCAACCCATGGAGCGGGGGAACGCCAGATGCGCTTGCTCAACAGTGTCGTGGCGCCGGACATCTATCCGCTGGCCAACAAGACCAATATGGAAGCCGCGTTTCGCGCCATGGCGGATCGGATGCAGACAGAAGATGTGGCGCTGATCTATCTGACTACTCATGGAAGCCCGGGCCAGTTCAGCCTGAGTTTCTGGGAAATGAGCGTCAATGAAATGCATGCAGAAGACTTGGCTACGATGCTGGATCGCAGTGGCCTGCGCAATGCGGTGATCGTCATTTCCGCCTGCTATTCAGGATCTTTCATCGAACCGTTACAGGCACCGGATCGGATGATCGTGACCGCCGCTTCGGATCAGACAACGTCGTTTGGGTGTTCGGATGCCAGCGAATGGACCTGGTTCGGGCGGGCGTATTTCGTGGAAAGCCTATTTGAAACGCCCGATTTTCGCATGGCCTTCGCGCGGGCCAGGGCGATGGTTGCCGAATGGGAACAGCGCGATGGTCTTGATGCTTCTGAGCCTCAGATTTGGGTCGGTGCTCAGATGGATCCGCTTCTGGATCACTTTTTCGCTGTCCGGCAAGCACGGTCGGACTGAAAAAGGGCACCCGTTCCTGGGGTGCCCTTTTCGCCTTTTTTCGCTGCGTCAGCCCAGCTGCACCAGCGCGTGCCGCTTTTTCCCGGCGCTGAGTTTGATCGGCGAGCTGAGCGCACCCGAATCGATCATCAGACCGGCATCCGTCAGCGGTGCGTCATCCAGCTTAGCGCCGTTTTCGGCAATAAGACGTTTGGCCTCCTTCCCTGATTTGGCCAAACCCGATTTAACGATCAGCTGCACAATCGACATGCCATCGCCCAGTTCCGAAGCGCTGAGCGTCAGGGTCGGCAGGTCATCACCCACGCCGCCTTTTTCAAAGACTTCGCGGGCTGTGGCCTCGGCTGTCGCGGCGGCATCGGCGCCGTGGCAAAGGGTCGTGACCTCGTTCGCCAGGATCACCTTGGCGGCGTTGATCTCGGACCCGGCCAATGCGCCAAGACGTTCGCATTCGTCTATTGGCATCTCGGTATACAGCTTGAGGAAGCGCCCGACATCCGCATCGGTGGTGTTGCGCCAGAACTGCCAGAATTCATATGGCGAGCGCATATCCGGGTTCAGCCAGACGGCGCCATCTTGGGACTTGCCCATTTTCTTGCCGTCGCTGGTGGTCAGCAGTGGCGAGGTCAGACCGAAGACTTCGTTGTCGATCACCCTGCGGGTCAGGTCGATACCGTTGACGATATTGCCCCACTGATCCGAACCGCCCATTTGCAGGATGCAGCCATAGCGGCGGTTCAGCTCCATGAAGTCATAAGCTTGAAGGATCATGTAATTGAATTCGAGGAAGGACAGGCTCTGTTCCCGGTCCAATCGCGACTTGACCGATTCAAAGGATAGCATCCGGTTGACGCTGAAGTGCCGGCCGATGTCGCGCAGGAACTCAAGATAGTTCAAGCCATCCAGCCATTCCGCATTGTTCAGCATCAGCGCCTTGTTCGGGGCCTCGCTGTCGTAATCGATATAGGCGGCGAAAACCTTCTTGATGCCGGCAATATTGTCGTCGATCTGGTTTTCGGTCAGCAGCGGGCGTTCGTCCGCGCGGAAGGACGGATCGCCGACCTTGGTGGTTCCGCCGCCCATCAGGGTGATCGGCTGGTGGCCGGTTTTCTGTAGCCAGCGCAGCATCATGATCTGGATGAGAGAGCCCACATGCAACGACTTGGCAGTGGCGTCAAAGCCGATATAGCCCGGCTGGCCCGGTGTCATCAGGGCTTCGTCCAGCCCCTGATAATCGGTGCAGTCGGCGAGGAAACCCCGCTCCATCATGACCGCGATGAAATCCGACTTGGGATGGTATGTCATGCTGTGCCTCGGCTTAGGAATTGCGACGCCTCGTATAAATCGCATCGGCGGCGGTTGGAACCTGTTTTCGTGGCCTTTTCGCTGCTGTATGTTGAGCGCAACGGGCGAAACAGCCCGGTTTCTGGTTTGAGCGGGTGGGACCATGAGCAGGAGCATTTCCAAAACCGGTGTCGTACGTGCCTTGGGAGCGATGAGCGGAACGTCGCTGGACGGGGTCGACGCGGCGGTGGTGCTGACGGATGGAGAGCGGATTCACGGGTTCGGGGACAGCGGCTATCGCAGCTATTCCGATGAGGAGCGCCTGGTGTTGCGCGCAGGGCTGGGACAGTGGACTGGGCCCGAGGTTGAAGCCGTTGCTCGATTGGTGGAAGCGGCCCATGTTCAGCTTTTGTCTGGCTTTGACGATGTGGATCTGGTCGGGTTTCACGGTCAGACTCTGGCCCATGCACCGCGCCTTCAGGGCACTTTGCAGGCGGGAGACGGAGCGGCATTGGCGGAACAGCTGGATTGCCCGGTTGTCTGGGACTTCCGGTCCGACGATGTGTCCATGGGCGGTGAGGGCGCACCGCTGGCGCCGTTCTTCCACTTTGCCTGTGCCAAGTGGATTGGGGCAGAAGAGCCTGTCTGTTTCCTGAACCTGGGAGGGGTCGGTAACCTGACTTATGTCGATCCTCGGTTTGAGAGCCCTGAAACGCCCGGCGCGCTTTTGGCTTTTGACACGGGTCCGGCGAACGCCCCGGTCAATGACCTGATGCAAGCCCGGTTGGGCAAACCCATGGATGAAGGTGGGCTGGTGGCGATGTCCGGTACAGTGGAGACTGGCGCTTTGGAGCTGTTTCTAGCCGAGCCATACTTCTCAAGAATGCCGCCCAAATCTCTGGATAGAAATGATTTTTCAGAGATGATAGGGTTGGTGCAGGAGCTGAATGATGCAGATGCTGCCGCGACTTTGACAGCTATGTGTGCCGCCGGAGTTGCGCAGGGAATGCAACATTGCCCGACGCCGCCGTCGCGTGTGCTGGTCACCGGTGGCGGGCGTGACAACCCGGTGCTGATGGAGATGCTGAGCGTGTCGCTGGAGTGCCCGGTTGTGGCCATCGAAGAGGTTGGGTTGGATGGTGACATGCTGGAGGCTCAGGCCTTTGCCCATCTGGCGGTGCGCGTCGCGCGAGGCATGCCGACCTCGTGCCCCGGCACAACCGGTGTCAGCGCCTGTGTCGGCGGTGGGATCGTCAGTTTGCCTGTTGGCTGAAGACCTCCCCGATCAGCGCCTGAGCTGTTTGGCATAGTCAGCCGTGAACTCGCCATAACCGTCCGAGGTCGATTTCAGATGCTCTTGGGTGATCTGGTGAAAAGCGGGTAACTGGTGGAAAGGCACGTTCGGAAACGCATGATGTTCGGCATGATAGGGCATGTTCCAAGCCAGAAAGCGCACGATGCGATTGGTGAAGGTGGTGCGCGAATTCTCAAGCATATTGGCGACGGGTGGACACAACCCGTGTTCGGCCAGCAGGTAAAGTCGCAAGAACGGTTGGCCGATCAAGACCGGCACGATCCAAAGCCAAATCACCAATGGTGACCAGATCAGGCTGAGCACAGCCAGTGCGTAGAGGCCAAGCAAGATTCGTGCCTCGCGACGCATGTCATTGTGACGCCGCGCTGGCAGGTACGGTGCGTCGATGCGGCCAAATGCGTTCGACCAGAGCGTCTGCGCCATGGCGCCCCAATAGCCCCAACCGCTGAGATAAGTCAGCCAGGTTGCGAGCGTTTCGGGACGGGGGCCGTGTTCCAGTTCGGGATCGCGATCCGGGTCGTTGGTGAATTTGTGATGCGCCAGATGGAAATAACGAAACCAGACAAAGGGCAGGGCGATCGGGACCGCGCAGGCATGACCCGCCACTTCGTTCAACCAAGTGCTGCTAAATGGGGTCTGGTGGGTGCATTCATGGCTGAGGGTGAAAAGGAAAACCAGCAACAGGCCCTGTGGCAGTATCAGCAGGGGCCAAAGCGGGACCTGTGCGGCAATTCCAACGCTGCAGAGCAGAACAGCTGCACCATACAAAGCAAGATGTTTCAGCCCGGCCAAATCCGAACGCGTGGTCAGAGCGGTTTTGGTGTCGGCGGGCAGGGACTTGATCAAGTCCGTATGGGTCAGCTGAGGTGGCATATGGACATTTATGTCCAGAGCTTGATTCGCCGCAAGCCGGGTTGTCAGTGGATCTCAGCCCCGCGGAATATCGAAGCCCGGATCCGCCAGAACAAAGCCATCAAACTCGAACCCGGGGGAGACAGTGCAACTGACCAGAGTCCAATCTCCGGTCGAGGCAGCGGACTGCCAGTGGCCTTCGGGAACGATCACTTGCGGGCGACCCGTGCTCAGATCCGGGCCAAGAACGTGATCAGCGGCAGGTCCAGTATCCGTGGCGCTGATCGAAAGGGTCAGTGGCGCGCCCGCGTGGTACAGCCAGATCTCGGTCGCATCGACCTTGTGCCAATGGCTGCGTTCACCTGCGGGCAGCAGAAAATAGATACAGGTGCCGGTGGCGCGCCCTTCATTTTCGGCGCGCCAGGTTTCACGATACCAGCCGCCTTCGGGATGCTGTTGGAGGCCCAGTTGGGCAATGATTTCATTTGCTGTCATCTGATCTGCCTAGCTGAATTCGCGGGCAAAGGGCACTGGAATTTCTGCATCTTTCACATATGTTTCGCGTATGAGCCTGCATATCCCTTTTGACAACAGCTTTGCGCGCCTGCCGCCGCAATTCTATTCCCGCGTGGACCCGCAGCCGGTGGCCGCTCCGCGCCTGATTGCGTTCAACGATGACCTGGCCCGCGTCTTGCGTATTTCCCCGGGTGAAGCACAGGACATGGCGCAGATCTTTGCGGGCAATGATTTGCCAGAGGGGGCTGAGCCGTTGGCGCAGCTCTACTCCGGGCACCAGTTCGGAACGTATAATCCGCAGCTGGGCGACGGACGGGCCATTCTGCTGGGTGAAACCGTTGGCACGGACGGCGTGCGTCGGGACATCCAGTTGAAGGGATCGGGCCGCACACCTTACAGCCGTCAGGGTGATGGCCGCGCCTGGCTGGGGCCGGTCCTGCGCGAGTATGTGGTGTCAGAGGCAATGCACGCCCTGGGCATTCCGACCACGCGCGCGCTCGCCGCGGTTGAAACTGGCGAAACTGTTTGGCGTGAAGGCGGCATGCCCGGTGCGGTGCTGACGCGGGTGGCTTCCAGCCATTTGCGTGTGGGCACGTTCCAGATCTTTGCTGCGCGGGGGGACAAGGCGAACCTGCAACGGCTGACGCAATATGCCATTGACCGCCACTATCCCGAGGCAGAAACGCCGATGGATCTTTTGCGGGCCGTGAGGGATGCGCAAAGCCAATTGATTGCCGCCTGGATGAGTGTGGGCTTCATCCACGGGGTCATGAATACCGACAATTCTTCGATTGCTGGGGAAACCATCGATTATGGACCCTGCGCCTTCATGGATGTCTATCACCCGCATACGGTGTTCAGCTCGATCGACCGGATGGGGCGCTATGCCTATGCCAATCAGCCGGACATTGCGGTCTGGAACCTCGCGCAATTGGCGACGGCCCTGATCCAACAGTATGAGGACCCGCAATCCGCGGTCGAAGAGGCGACCGAAATTGTTCACGCAATGCCAGAACTTACACAAAACGCCTGGTTGGCGCGGTTCCGGGCAAAACTTGGCATTACGCAGGCACAGGATGGCGATCTGGAACTTGTGACAGGCTTGTTGTCCCTGATGGCCGAGAACCAGGCCGATTTCACCAATTCCTTCCGCGCGTTGACCAACGGAACGGCACGAGATCAGTTCACTGACCCGGCCGCTTTTGACAATTGGGCAGAAGGATGGACTGCACGCGTGCAAGCGGAGCCTGACGTGGAGATGGTTATGATGCGTGCGAACCCGGCCTTCATACCGCGCAACCATCGCATCGAGCAGATGATCGAGGCCGCCGTAAAGGGGGACTATACGCTCTTCCAAAGGCTGAACGCGGTTCTGGCCCGGCCTTTCGAAGATCAACCAGACCATGAGGATCTGACCCGGGTTCCCTTGCCCGACGAGATTGTTCAGGCGACCTTTTGCGGGACCTGAAACTGACTACTTCCTGTTAATCAGAACCACACCGGCTGCGACCAATGCGAGAGCTCCCCAAACTTGGACGCCGATCTGTTCGCCCAGGATGGCCCAGCCCATGATCACTGCCAGCACCGGTGACAGGAAGCTGAACGACGCAACCGAGCTGGCCCGGTAGATCTTGATCAGGACGAACCAGGCCAGATAGCCAAAGCTTGCCACCGCCAGAACCTGAAACGCCAAACCGGCAAAATGAATGGGCTGCAGGTCGCGGATCAACGGACCAAACAAAGGTGAAAGGACCAGCATGACAGGCGCGGAAAACAGCAACTGGTGATACAATTGCGTTTCCGGGGGAACCTTGGCCAGCGGTGTCAGCCGCAGGCACAGCGCAATCCCGGCCCAACCAAAAGCGGCCAGCAGGCTCAGCCCGTCAGCCAGCAAGCTCGCATTCTGGCTGTCCCGATCCAGCAGCGCCAGAGCCACGCCCGCCATGGCCAGAATCAGCCCGACTGAACGGATTGGGGTCAGGCGTTCTCCGGGAAGAATGAAATGCGCGATGATCGCAAGCCAGACTGGCATGGAATAAAACAGAATCGACACACGGGACACAGAGCCGATGTCCAAGGCCGCATACAGGCAGATGAACTCCTGCGCGAACAACAGACCTGCCACCAGCCCCCATTTGGTTGCACCGGGGACTTGGGTCATGGGTCGCGTTTTGCGGAAATGCATCCAGGCCAGGATCACGCCAAAGCCCAACAGGGATCGCAAGCCGGCCTGAAACAACGGGTTGAACCCGCTGCCGGTCACCTTGATCACCACTTGGTTGAAGGCAAGAAGCGCCGCGAACCCGGTCAGGGCCACGGCTCCGAGCCCGTCGACTGCACGCTTTTCTTCCATGGGCCTAAAGGATGGTTAAGATGTGAAACTGTCAAGCGAAACTCGGTGGCGTCGATTTTTCACGTTGCGGCCCGGCGCGAGGCGTTGAAAATGCATCCAGGTTCAAGGGACGGCAGGTGTCATGCAATTGCGTTTGGCAAGCTACAATATCCAGAAATGCGTCGGGCTTGACCTGCGTCGCCTGCCGCGCCGGATTGTTCAGGTGCTCGAGTCGATTGGTGCCGAAATTGTTGTGTTACAGGAGGCAGATCGCAGGCTTCCACCGCGTCCTGCAGCGCTACCGCATTTCGTTCTGGATGAGACCGGTTGGAATATCGTTGATCTGGGCGGGGCAGGTTCGCTGGGCTGGCATGGTAATGCGATCATCTGGAAAGGCGACGCGTTGCGGCTGACAGGGCAGGGGCATATCGCCCTGCCGGGGCTCGAACCACGGGGTGCTGTTCGGGCCGAGTTCGAGACGCCCATAGGTCCCTTGAGGGTCATTGGAGCCCATTTGGGGTTAACAGGGCGGGCACGGCGCGAACAGGTTCTGCACCTGGCGCGCGAATGTGAAGAGATGTCCGAGATGCCGACCCTTTGGGCTGGCGATTTCAACGAATGGTCCAGGGGTCCGATTCTGGATCATTTGGCGCCAGCCATGTCGTTCCTTCCGCCTTTGGCCAGCTTTCCTGCCCCGCGCCCGATGGGTCCCCTGGACCGGATCGCGCTTGGACGTGGTTTGAAAGCCACAGGCCACGGAGTTCATGCGGATCGGCCAGCTCACATCGCCTCGGATCACCTGCCGATCTGGGTGGACTTGGCCCAGGATGCGGGGTGACGCGGCGATCCGCTGATAACGGAATGTCAACACAATTTGTCCGGTTCCCCTGATCGTTTTCATTGGCTAAATACGGAACCCAATCAGTCATGGGGATATGAATGACCGACACGATTGTCTCTCGCTGCGAGGCCAAGGGATTGCGGATGACCGGACAGCGTCGGGTTATCGCAAAAGTGCTGCAGGACAGCGACGATCACCCGGATGTCGAAGAGCTCTATGCCCGTGCCAGTGCCATGGATTCAGCCATCTCGATTGCAACGGTCTATCGGACCGTGAAGCTGTTTGAAGAAGCAGGTATTCTGGAGCGACTGGAATTTGGTGACGGCCGCGCCCGGTACGAGGATGCTGAACGCGATCACCATGATCACCTCATCGACCTGAATTCGGGCAATGTGATCGAATTCGTGGAACCCGAGATCGAAGAACTGCAGGAACGCATCGCGGCCAAGCTGGGTTACAAATTGATGGGGCACAAGCTGGAACTGTACGGCGTGCCCCTCAAGAAAGACTGACGGTCGGATACATCACAATTCGTGATGACACCCAACATTTCTATTCATCATTGCCCCTGGGGATTTTACTTGCCGCGAAGATCCATTTTGGGTTTTTGTTCAGTGACCCGGTCTTGAGACCGGGTTTTCTGCTTTATTGGAAACGCGCATGAACAACGTAAACGGCATTCTGCTGGTGATTGCGGCGATGGCGGCCTTCACCTTGGAAGACATGTTCATCAAACAACTGGCTGGCACGCTGCCGGTTGGACAGATCTTGATTCTGTTGGGGGTCGGGAGTGGTCTGATTTTTGCTGCGCTTGCCAAATGGCAGGGACATCGACTGTTTGCCCCACGTGCCTGGCGTTTCCGACCCGTTCTGAGAGCCGGAACCGAAGCGATTTCGGCGATAGGTTTCGCATCGGCTCTGGCGCTGGTCGACATATCGACCGTAGCCGCCGTGTTTCAGGCCACACCCTTGGCGATCACCATGGGGGCGGCACTGTTTCTGAAAGAGCAGGTCGGATGGCGCAGATGGAGCGCGATTTTCGTCGGCTTCATCGGGGTGCTTATGATCATTCGTCCGGGGCTGGACGGGTTCGACCCATATGCTCTTTTGGTGTTGGTTGCCGTGATCGGCGTTGCCGCGCGGGACTTGCTGACCCGGTCGATGGATAGCGCTGTGCCATCTAGCGTCGTCAGTTTTCAGGCCTACCTGTCCTTGATCCTGGCGGGGTCTTTGTTGTTGGCCACGACACCCGGCGAGCCTCTGAACTTGAATGGAGAAGAATGGACCCTGATGAGCGGAGGTATTTTCTTCGGTGTCCTTGGGTATTACGCGATTGTTGCCGCAATGCGGATTGGAGATGCATCCGCACTTACTCCGTTCCGCTATACGCGGCTGTTGTTTTCCATTCTCGTTGGCATGATCGTGTTCAATGAACGCCCGGATACCATGACACTTCTGGGGGCGTCACTGATCATCGGGTCCGGGTTCTATACCTTTGTTCGGGAAAGGCGCCTGCTTGCCAAGGTGGCTCCGGCTGCGGCCTGACGCCACGCAGGAAGACTATTTGCGGATTGTTGGCGCAAACAGCGCAATGTTAGCCCTAAACCGCCGGTTTTTGATGTGTTAGCGTTAACGATGCCGGTTTACTTTTTGTGTGCTGCTGCTAAGACGCGGGGCAACTTCATACCTAATCAGGAACCGACTGATGAGCACCATTATCGACATTCACGCCCGTGAAATTCTGGATAGCCGGGGCAACCCGACCGTAGAAGTAGACGTGATCCTGGAAGACGGAACAATGGGCCGCGCTGCCGTCCCGTCGGGGGCCTCGACCGGTGCCTACGAGGCGGTGGAAAAACGCGACGGCGACAAAGCGCGTTACATGGGTAAGGGCGTGCTGGAGGCAGTTGCTGCCGTCAATGGTGAAATCGCCGAAGAACTGGTCGGCTTTGACGCGACCGAGCAGGTCGCTGTTGACAACGCCATGATCGAACTGGACGGCACCGACAACAAGGGCCGCTTGGGGGCCAACGCCATTCTGGGCGTCTCGCTGGCTGTGGCCAAGGCAGCTGCCGATTTCACCACGCAACCTTTGTATCGGTATGTGGGCGGGACATCGGCGCGGGTTTTGCCGGTTCCCATGATGAACATCATCAATGGCGGCGAACATGCCGACAACCCGATCGATATTCAGGAATTCATGATCATGCCGGTCAGTGCGAACAACATTCGCGACGCAGTGCGCATGGGCGCCGAGGTTTTCCACACCCTCAAGAAAGAGCTGTCGGCTGCGGGCCTGTCCACCGGCATCGGTGACGAAGGCGGCTTTGCCCCCAACATCGGTTCTTCGCGTGAAGCGCTGGATTTCATCCTCAGCTCGGTCGAAAAGGCCGGTTACAAGCCGGGCGAAGACATCTATCTGGCACTGGACTGCGCGGCGACCGAATACTTCAAGGACGGAAAATATGTCCTGTCGGGTGAAGGCAAGACATTGTCGAGCGAGGAAAACGCAGATTATCTGGCCGCGCTGGTTGCCGACTATCCAATTATTTCGATCGAAGACGGTATGTCCGAAGATGACTGGGACGGCTGGAAGTTGCTGACCGACAAGATTGGCGACAAAGTGCAGTTGGTGGGTGACGATCTGTTCGTGACCAATCCGACGCGTCTGGCCGATGGCATTTCGCGCGGTGTTGCCAACTCGATGCTGGTCAAGGTGAACCAGATCGGCTCGCTGACCGAAACGCTGAAAGCTGTCGATATGGCCCACCGGGCCCGCTACACCAATGTGATGTCGCACCGTTCGGGTGAAACCGAAGACGCAACCATCGCGGACCTGGCGGTTGCCACCAACTGCGGTCAGATCAAGACCGGCTCGCTGGCACGCTCGGACCGGTTGGCCAAGTACAACCAGCTGATCCGGATCGAGGAGTCCCTGGGCGAAGTGGCCGAATATGCCGGTCGTTCGATCCTGAAAGCCTGATCTGCGGGCCTGATCAAATGCATGGCCGGGATGACGTTCTCGGCCATGTGTCCGCGCACGGCTGCGACAAAAGAAACCTGCACCGGATCAGGTCCGGTGGCTTTCTTCCTACCTTCGCTTGGGGCATCATCCCGGGCAAGTCTCTTGCCTACATGATCTTGGAGTGTGCGGATGGTCAATGAAGCAATTGTTCATGTGGGAATGCACAAGACAGGGTCTTCGTCCATTCAACGCTCCTTGGTCGGCTATGATGATGGGCATACATTCTATGCCAAGCTAATGCGCGCGAACCATTCGGTTCCGATCTACACAGCGTTTTCCTCTGATTTCAGTACCTATCATGTTTGGCGAAAACGAGGGTTGAGTTCAGCTGAGGTATCGAGTCTGAGGCTGGAGGCGAGGCGGGAATTCGTTGAACAATTGGAGAATTCCGAACGCCAGCGCATTATCATATCCGGAGAAGACATCTCTCTCCTGACCAAGGACGACGCGGCCGAATTTCTCGGGATGATGACCGACCGGGGGATTTCAGTTCAGGTTGTGTTCTACGCCAGAGATCCATTGGGCTTTGCCGCCTCAATGTTCCAGCAGATGGTAAAGGCGGGCGAGCATAAGATCCCTGCGATTGTCAGGCCGGACTATCGCGTGAGACTACAGAAGTTTTCAGAGATTCTGGGGCGCGAGAATATTCACGTTCACAATTTTGACCCCAAGAGTTTTCCGCAGAAGAGTGTCGTGCGGCATTTCTGTCAGGAATATGGGCTGGATCTCAACAGCGTTCGTGAAAAACTCTCGAATGATGGTGTATCAGGGCCCGCCGTGAAACTGCCCTACCGTTTCAATCAGACGAACGTCTGCTTCTATGGCGACAAGTATCTGTTTGAAGCAAGGCACAAGATGATCCGGCTTCTCGCATCAGCCTATGAAGACAGTTCGAAACTACCCAAGGAGCTTTTCGGAGCGATTGCCGACCAAAGCGATCTCGATTACCTGGCCAGCGAATTCGGGCTTGAGTTCCCAAGTACTGGGACGGTTTCACGCTCGGTTTCAGAACTGGAGAACTGGCTTGCCGATTTTTCTGATGTGGATTTGTCGTTGCTGGCTGACCTGGTACAGCGTGTGGGAGTCAAAACCCCTTTCACAGGACCGGACAAACTGTTGAACAGGATGTTCTACCAGCTCGTTCACGATGAACTTTCCCAAGCGAACGCCGCATTTTCGCTTAGCGATATGAAGAAGATGCGAGACATTGCATTGAACTATGAAACCGGTCAGCCAGTTACGCGAGAACAGGCTATCTATCTGATGGAAATAGCAAACCAGATCAGTCCGGATCGGAAATTCATTCTGAAGAAGCTTGGGCAATGGCGTTCGGGCGAGGCAGAGTGACGCCCGATTTCGAAACCCGATCGGAGCGTTTTGGCTTGATGGACGAACCTACTTTTCAAAACGGCTATCAGAACGATCATGCTGAGCTGCTGATCACATCTTTCGAAACCTGTCTGTGTCGGCGTCTTGTGGAACCTTCGAATGCCAAGGCGCTGTATTCCGCCCCTTACCCCATCTTGTCTCACAACACCGCAGACGACCCGGTGCTGACTTACGGAAACCTTGCGGCACAACATCTTTGGGAGATGAGTTGGGACGATCTGACCACATTGCCCTCACGCCTGACGGCGGAGCCCGGCGAGCGGGCACAGCGTGATGCGATGTTTGCCGAAATGCGCGACAAAGGGTTCATCGAGAACTACGCGGGCATCCGTATCAGTGCGACTGGAAAACGGTTCGAAATCCGCAACGCAGTCATTTGGCCGTTGCGGGACATCGAGGGCAAAAAGGTAGGAGAGGCAGCTACTTTTCAAGACTACAGGTTTCTGTGAACCTATAGCCCCTCTACCAGCATCAGATCTGTTTCTGCGGCCAATTCCCTGACAAGTCTTGCCGCAGTATATTCCTGGGACTCATAGAAGCGACGAGCGCCCTCCATATCGGCAAACTCGATCACGATGGTCAGACCACGAAGCTCGCCTTCTCGATGGTCCGGCGCGGGATTCCTGACCAGAACACGCCCGCCATATTGTTGAATGGCAGGGCCTGACATGGCTTTGAATTCTTCGAACTTTTCTTTGTCATGAACCCGGATATGGGCAACCAGATACGCTTTTGGCATAACAAATCCTTCGTACAGAAATCTGACGGTCAACCATGCCAGCCTAGCCTGAGTTGGGAGTGCTGCCTAATCAAATGCGACCAACCTTAAAGTTGCTTGGTCATCAGCATGTACCGGTCTCGGGCTTTGAACCGGCTGCGAAGATAAAGCTTCTGGGCGGGCTCATTCGTCCGATCGACCTCAAGATGCAATGCTTTTACTCCGGCTTCGGCCAAGGCTTTGGGCAATTCCGCCAACACCTCGGTCGCGATTCCACGCCCCCGTACGGCGGGGCGGATGTAAAGTTCATCAACAAAGGCATCCATGCCGCCGAATTCGACCGACCAGCCAAAAGTCACGACAATGTAGCCTATGGGCGCGCGGGCAGGGCCGATCAGGTAGATAGCCCCGTAGGGAATTCCGTTAAGCAACGGTTCAACCCCGGCGCGTCGTGTGTCATCGGTGCTGTCGATAGCGTCCTCGGCGTGGTAGGCTGAGACGAGGGTGAGGATTTTCTCCAGGTCACCCGGACTTGCCAGATGCAGGGCGGCGCTCATGCGAGGTCCTCCAACGCTTTGCGTTCAGCCTTTTGGATCCAGCCGGATTTGCAATCACCATAGGCATGATAGTCGCCGGGATGACGAGCGGCACAGGTGGCCTTGACCGAACTGTACGCGGCCCTGAGCGGGGCATTGGCCCGCAAGGCATCGCGAAAGGCCAAATGACGGGTGATTTCGGACGATCCCTGAACATAGCAATGCGCCTGGAACTGTCGCGTTCCGGTGTCGGGGTCGTCCAAACGTACATAGCGACGTCCAGGCAGACCGAACTCACCCAACCATTCGTAGCCAAGCGTCTCCAGTCGCGCGCGGGCGCTCTCCATCGCGCTCAGGTCGGAAAACACCGGCAACAGGTCGATGATCGGTTTGGCGGACAATCCGGGTACCGAGGTGGAGCCGATATGATGGATTTCCACAAGGCCCGCCATCCCGGCGCTTTGCCAACGGTCAATCTCCCGCTGGGCCTGAAGCGGCCAGGCGGGATCCGGAGCGACGATCAAGCTCATAGCCGGGCCAGCCGTTCGGTCAGCAGGGCAAAGAAACCGTCCGCGTCCAGCGATCCGATGAAGGTCGTGTTGGGCGTGCGGTTCGTCACGCCCCACCAATCTGCAACAGTCATGCCCATGGTCAATTCGGATGCGGTTTCGATCTCAACGTTGACGTGGCGGCCTTGGAACAGATCGGGCCGGATCAGATAGGCTGTTACACAAGGGTCATGCAAAGGTGCTCCTTCCGAGCCATATTTTTCCTTGTCAAATCGTTCGAAAAAATCGGTCATCTGAGCCACGGCTACACCAGCTTGGTTTCCCAGTGCCCGGAATGCATCGTTGCGGGTTTTGGTTACCAATGCCTTGTGCGTGACGTCCAGCGGCATGACGACGATATCGACGCCAGATTTGAACACGATATCAGCGGCTTCCGGATCGACGTAAATGTTGAATTCCGCCGTGGGCGTAATATTGCCCACTTCAAAATAGGCTCCTCCCATCAGGACAATTTCCTGCACGCGAGAGACGATGTCTGGTGCTTTCTGAAAGGCCGTCGCGATATTGGTCAACGGTCCCAGCGGGCAGAGCGTAACGGTGCCAGCATCCTGTTCTCGTAACGTGTCGATGATGAAATCGACCGCATGCCCGTGGGTCAATGGCATCGTGGGATCAGGCAGGTCGGGGCCGTCCAGCCCGGTCTTGCCATGTACATGTTCTGCAGTAACAAGCTTGCGTGACAGGGGCGCGTCGCAGCCCGCATAGACCGGCACATCGGTCTTGCCGGCCAGTTCACAGACGATCCGCGCGTTCTTGGCGGTCAGGGACAAGGGGACGTTCCCTGCCACAGCGGTTATCCCAAGCACTTCGATCTCTTCCGGGCTGGCCAGCGCCAGCAGAATCGCCACGGCATCGTCTTGGCCCGGGTCGGTGTCGATGATGATCTTTCGCGCGTTCATGCCACTCTCCGTCCTGTCGAAGCGGGACAGTGGCCCGAGCGGCTTGGGATGTCCAGAAGCCGATTGCACCTGCAACCGCTTTCCCACATTCTGCGCGCATGTCCAAAGACGTCTATATTCATGCAGGTGCGCATCGCACCGGGACCAGTTCGTTACAACTGTGTCTGGCTGCCAACCGCGCCGTTCTGCACGGGGCCGGCTTCGATCTGGCCTACCCAGGTCGTGATGGTATCCCGGACGCGCAATTGAAGCTGGGATTGCCACGGGGCGGTGTCGGGGCGCATCGATTGCCGGGATTTGCCAAAGGCATGCGCGATCACTTGCAAACGATCAGCCCGGATGAAGGCCGGTCTCTGATCCTGTCCGAAGAGAATATCCCCGGACCGATGAAGCACTTCTATCAAGGTCAGTTTTTTCCGTTTGCCAAGAATAGGTTGTCCGCGCTGTCTCAAGTGTTTTCAACGCGGCCGAAGCATGTTCTCTATGTTATCCGTCGTTATGATGAGCTTTTCGTATCCGCCTATCGCAAGCGCGCAGAAGACAATGCCGTTCCGCCATTTTCCGAGCTTGTGCCGAATTTCCTGAATATTGCAGAGGCCTGGCCCCGGTTGATCACCGAGATCCGCGACACGCTGAACCCCGAGATTCTGACCGTGATCGAATACAAGGCCCGAGGAGACAGCATCGGGCTCCTCAACCGTCTGGTACCACGGGTATCGGGCTTGGCTTTGACCGAGCCGGAACACAGTGTGAATCTGAGTGCCACTGATGCTGCACTGGAAGTGCTGCAAGCCCGCTACAGGGCAGGCAAAAAGTTCAGGCGCCCGAAATGGAAGGCTGTGATCGCAGAACACGCAGATCAACGCGAGCCG
Source organism: Paracoccaceae bacterium (assembly GCA_014872875.1). Lineage (GTDB taxonomy): Bacteria > Pseudomonadota > Alphaproteobacteria > Rhodobacterales > Rhodobacteraceae > Aliisedimentitalea. The sequence continues at coordinate 32,145 of WKFI01000014.1, read as the reverse complement.
CGAGGATTTGCCGAGTTCAGTAGCGCTGATCAGGATGTTCTGCATAAAAAGTACCAAAGAGATCTGGCGCAAATTGCTGAAATGGAGGGATTAACCTTCGTTTCCCGCTAGCTGCGTTCAGCTTCTTTTACCGCGTCCCACAGCGCGTCCATTTCTTCCAGATCACTGTCTTCCGGCCGTTTGCCCCGGTCCGCCAAACGTTGTTCAACGCCTTCGAACCGGCGAATGAACTTTGCATTGGCGCGCCGCAGGGCGGCTTCGGGTTCGACACCCAGATGACGGCCCAGATTGGCCATCACAAAAAGCAGATCGCCAAACTCCTCTTCGATCCGGTCGTGGGGTTCGGTTTCGCGCGCGTCGACCAGTTCGGCAGCTTCTTCGGTGATTTTGGCGATGACATGGCTTGCGTCGGGCCAGTCGAACCCAACACGGGCAGCGCGCTTTTGCAGCTTATAGGCGCGCAAGAGCGCCGGTAGACCAACCGCCACCCCGTCCAGCGTGCCCTTTTGGGCTTTTTGGGCGCGTTCGGCCGCTTTTATCGTTTCCCAATCTTGCGTCTGCTGTTCTGCGGATTTGTCCCGCGATTCGTTGCCGAAGACGTGCGGGTGACGATCCACCATCTTGTCGGACATGGTTCGCACCACGTCCTGAAAGGTGAAGTGTCCGGCCTCTTGCGCCATTTGTGCGTGAAACACGGATTGGAACAACAGATCGCCCAGTTCCCCCTTCAATTCGTCCCAAGCCTGCCGGTCAATAGCGTCTGCGACCTCATAGGCTTCCTCGATCGTGTAGGGCGCGATCGTGGTAAAATCCTGTTCGATATCCCAGGGGCAGCCATGATCCGGATCCCGCAGGCGCCGCATGATTTCCAGCAGTCTTTCTATTCCTGCGTCACGATCCAGGATCAGGGGATTTTCGGGCATTGCAGCGACCTTTGTTCCGGTGTCAGATGCATCAATCCCGAGTCTGACCCAGGAGTCCAGCCCATGCCGGTGGTGAACCGCATCGCAGAATTTGCCGAAGACATGAAAACGTGGCGCCGCCATCTGCATCAGATCCCCGAACTGGAATTCGATCTGCCCAAGACGTCGGCTTATGTGGCCGACCGCCTGCGTGAAATCGGGGTGGATGAACTGCATGAAGGCATCGCAACCAGCGGCATGGTGGCAATCATCAACGGGGCCGAGGCCGGGCCGACCATCGGGTTGCGGGCGGACATGGATGCCTTGCCCATCGAAGAGGAAACCGGTGTCGAATATGCCTCGACCCATCCGGGCAAGATGCATGCCTGCGGCCATGACGGGCATACGACGATGCTGCTGGGGGCGGCCAAATACCTAGCCGAAACACGCAATTTCGCAGGCCGTGTGGCACTGGTCTTTCAACCGGCCGAGGAAGAAGGTGGCGGTGCCGGCGTCATGGTTCAGGAAGGGATCATGGACCGGTTCGATATTCGCGAGATCTATGGCATCCACAACATGCCCGGCGGGTCGATTGGGTCCTTTGCGACCAATCCGGGACCGATGATGGCCGCCGTTGACACGTTTACCATCAATATCCAGGGGCAGGGCGGGCACGGTGCCATGCCGCATGAAACCCGGGATCCGGTGATGGCGGCCTGTGGGATGGCCACCGCGATCCAGACCATTGTCAGTCGCAACCATTATGCACTGGACGAACTTGTGGTCTCGGTCACCCAAATCCACACCGGCACCGTCAACAACGTGATCCCGGACACGGCCTATATCAACGGAACGGTCCGCACCTTTGATCCGGCAGTGCAGCGAATGGTGATCAGCCGCATGGAGGAGATCGTCAAAGGTCAGGCCATCGCGTATGGGGTGGAGGCTGAGCTGGACTATGACATCAGCTATCCGGCGACGATCAACCATGCCGAAAACTCGGCCAAGGCTGCCGAGGTTGCGCGTGAAATCGCCGGGGCAGATCGAGTCGATGACAATACGCCCGCCGGCATGGGGGCCGAGGATTTTGCGTATTTCCTGCAAGCGCGGCCGGGGGCCTATCTGTTCATGGGACAGGGCGAAAGCGCCGGTTTGCACCACCCGAAATATGATTTCAACGACGAAGCCGCACCAATGGGTGCTTCGTTCTTTGCCCGGTTGGTCGAACGGTTGCAGCCGACTGGGGCAAACACTGCAACAGGGGAACATTGACATGGCTTTGGAAGACGCAAAAACCATGATCGATCACGCGATCACGCGGGACGATCTGAAGGGGCTGAGCTACGAGATCACCTTTGGCGGCGTGACCTCGTTTCTGCGGCGTAAATATACCAAGGATCTGACCGGGGTGGATATTGCCGTGACCGGCGTGCCCTTTGACCAGGCAGTGACCAATCGACCCGGCACACGGCTGGGTCCACGCGCCATTCGCGAGGCGTCCTCTATGCAGTCCCCGGATGAACCTTATGGATGGCCGCACGCGCCGCTCAGCAATCTCGCGATTGTGGATTATGGGGATGTGGCCTTTGACTATGCCAATATTCCGGCCTTTCCCGATACGCTGACTGACCATATCCGCGGGATCCTGAAACAGGACGTGGCCAGTGTGGTTCTGGGCGGCGATCACTATATCAGCTTCCCCATTTTGAAAGCTTATGCCGAAAAATACGGCCCGATTTCGCTGCTGCAATTTGATGCCCATACCGACACCTGGGCCGACGATGACCTGAGCCGGGTGGATCACGGAACCATGTTCTACAAGGCGGTCAAGGCGGGGATCGTGGATCCGTCGCGGTCTGTGCAAGTGGGGATCCGCACCACCAACGATGACACGCTGGGCGTCAACATCATCGACGCGCCCACCGTGCATGAAATCGGACCGGTGGAAACGGCACGTCGTATCAAGGATATCCTGGGCGATCACCCCGTTTATCTGAGCTTTGACATAGACGGTCTGGATCCGGCCTTTGCCCCCGGCACCGGAACACCGGTCTGGGGCGGTCTGACCTCGGCCCAGGCGTCCCGCATCCTGCGCGAGATTGCCGGGATCAACATCAAGGGCGGTGACATTGTCGAAGTTTCGCCCCCCTTTGACACCACCGGTGCCACGGCGATTGCAGGTGCCCACGTGGCCACGGAAATCATATGTCTTCTTGGATGGAACAAGTTGACTTAGGGCAGGGGTTCTACCGGTTTTGACCTGTGAGGCGTCTTTGAAACGTCTGATCTTGTTTCTGGTGATCATCCTGGGCGGTGCCGGGATTGGCTATTGGGGGATGCAGGAAAACGCGCGTCGGACTGCGATTAGTCAGGCGATCGATCTGTTCGAGCGCCATTGCGGGCCGTTTTGGCAAGGAGACTTTATGCAACCCAAGGACGGTTTCGGGAGAACGGGCACCTTCGCCAGAATATCTTGGGCGTATGCACCAGTTCCTCACTTTCAAGGGGATGTGGGAAATGAGAGCCAACAAAACCGGATCCAAGGTTGATTTAGGCTCGAATTAGGGTATCGACGAATAGATACAGAATTCTCGCACAGGTTGTGCGAGGCATGCTTAGGACACAGGTAGCGGTATGACCACTTTCAACCAACCGATCTCGGGAAATGATCTTGCCCGGTTTTCCGGGCCGAACACCTTCATGCGCCTACCTCAGGCGCAGTCCTTGGATGGGCTTGACGTAGCGGTTCTGGGAATACCGCAGGATATTGGAACCTCGTGGCGTTCGGGCACCCGGTTCGGTCCCAAACAGATCCGCGCCGAAAGCGCGATGATCCGGCCTTATAACATGGATACGGGCGCGGCGCCGTTCGACAGCCTGCAGATTGCCGATATCGGCGATCTGGCAATCAACACTTTTTCGTTGTCCGAAAGTCTGAGGATCATCAAGGAAAGTTATGACGCAATCCTGGCGCAGGACGTTGTGCCAGTAGCGATGGGCGGCGATCATTCGATCACCTTGCCGATACTGCGGGCGATTGCACACAAACACGGGCCGGTTGCTTTGGTGCATGTGGATGCGCATGCGGATGTGAATGACGAAATGTTCGGTGAACGCGAAACCCACGGCACGGTGTTCCGCCGGGCTTACGAAGAAGGTCTGATTGTTCCTGACAAGACCTATCAGATCGGGATCCGCGGCACAGGTTATGCTGCAACCGACTTTACCGAGGCCCAAGGCTGGGGGTTTCAGCATTTTCCGGCGAAGGAGCTTTGGAACCGGTCCCTCTATGGAATGGGTGCGGAAATTCGTCGCGATATCGGCGATAGGCCAGTTTATGTGAGCTATGATATTGATAGCCTTGATCCCGCCTATGCGCCGGGCACCGGCACCCCCGAGATCGGAGGGCTGACCACTGCTCAGGCGCTTGAACTGATCCGGGCGCTGCGAGGCTTGAACATCGTTGGCTGTGATCTGGTCGAAGTGTCGCCGCCTTACGATCCGTCCGGCAACACAGCTTTGACCGGTGCCAACCTGCTGTACGAACTTCTGTGCGTGCTACCCGGTGTAACAGTTCGATAGGTCCGAGGATCCCGAACCGGGTTCGGGGAGAGATGTTTCCCCGAAAGTGACTTGTCGGGGCAATGCTGACGCTGGGTTACGGATTGATCCGAAAACCGTCTCGCCTCAAGACAGAAGGGAGAGCGAGATGGGGCGACTGATGACGGCACTATTGATCATTCTGGCTATCGCGGTCGTGGCCGTTGGCTATGTCCGAATGGCGCCCAGCGATACGGGGCGTTGGCATCAGATGCCCGAGTTTTCCGAAGACAAGAATTTCAAATCCGGCGTCATGCGGGTCGTGGATGCTGGTCTGGATGGGTTGCAGAGGCTGGATGTCATCATAACCCAAACCCCAAAGACTTCGGTCTTGGACGGATCTGTGGCGCAGGGCATGGTGACCTATGTCACGCGCAGCAAAGTGATTGGCTTTCCCGACTACACCACCGTTCGGCTGGACGGGGACCAGTTGAAGATTTACGCCCGTTTGCGGTTCGGCCGCTCGGATATGGGTGTCAATAAAAAGCGGGTGGACGGCTGGTTGGCCCAGTTGAACGGATAAGACCCGTTGAGTTGCAGATGAGGCCTGTAAAAGCTCGTCCTTCACAATGACAAACTGCACCTGCCTCTTGACCAGAGCGCCATGATGTCGGACACCGCATCATGGTTCCTGAAGAGCGCTTAGAACAGATTATCCAACGGTTTCAGTATCTCGAAGCCGCAATGGCTGATGGGGCAAGCGGTGGTGACATCGCAACCCTGGCCAAGGAATATTCCGATTTGAAACCCGTTGTGGATCAGATCGGAACCTATCGGCAATTGCAGGCTGATTTGGAAGAAGCCGAGCTTATGCTGGACGATCCGGATATGAAGGAGCTTGCCGAAGAAGAACTGCCCGAGCTGAAGGCGCGTTTGCCTGAAGCAGAGCGGGCCTTGCAGCTGGCATTGCTGCCCAGGGACGAAGCGGATGATCGTTCGGCGATCTTGGAAATCCGTCCGGGGACGGGTGGGGACGAAGCTGCGCTCTTCGCTGGCGATCTGTTGCGTATGTATCAGCGTTATGCCGAAGCCCGTGGCTGGCGGTTGGAGGTCCTGGAAGAACAGGCGACAGAGTTGGGGGGCATCAAGGAAGTTGTCGCCCATATCAAGGGTGACGGGGTTTTTGCCCGGTTGAAATACGAATCCGGTGTTCACCGGGTCCAACGCGTGCCCACGACTGAAAGCGGCGGGCGTATCCATACCTCTGCCGCGACGGTCGCGGTGTTGCCGGAAGCCGAGGATGTGGACATCCGCATTGACGCAAATGACATCAGAATCGACACGATGCGCAGTTCGGGTGCGGGCGGGCAGCATGTGAACACCACGGATTCGGCGGTCCGGATCACACATCTTCCCTCCGGGATCGTGGTAACGTCGTCGGAAAAGTCCCAGCACCGCAATCGCGAGATTGCAATGCAGGTCTTGAAAACACGGCTTTACGACATGGAACGGCAAAGGGTGGACAGCGAACGTTCAGCCGATCGCGCGGCACAGGTTGGCTCGGGTGACCGGTCCGAGCGCATCCGCACTTACAATTTCCCGCAAGGCCGGATGACCGATCACCGAATCAACCTGACGCTCTACAAACTGGATCAGGTCATGCAGGGGGATCTGGATGAGATCGTCGAAGCCCTGACTGCCGATCAACAGGCGCAACAATTGACCCAGATGGGCCAGGACGCGGGTCTGTGAGTATGGCGCCGCAAACCGCCGCCCAGGCAATGGTTGCGGCCGTTCACAGGTTGCGTGCGGCCGGGGTCGAAGATCCGGCACGCGATGCGCGTATATTGCTGGCCCATGCCGCCCGGATCGAGGCCAGCCGTGTCACTCTGATCGCGCCTGAAGACTTGGCTCCTGAAATCGCTGAACGCTATGAACAGCTGATCGCCTTGCGCGCGGTCCGGGTACCGGTGTCGCATCTGATCGGAGAGCGTGAATTCTACGGTCGTCGCTTCAAGGTCGGTCCGGAAGTGCTTGATCCCAGACCAGAAACAGAAACTCTGATCGAGGCTGCACTGGCCGAACCATTTGCTGAAATGCTGGATCTGGGCGTCGGGTCTGGCTGCATCTTGGTGACATTGCTGGCCGAGCAACCAGACGCGCAGGGGCTGGGTGTGGATCTGAGTGAGGCAGCCTGTTTGCAAGCCAGCGCCAACGCGGTTTTGCACCGGGTGGCAGATCGGGTCCGCATCGAACAAGCGAACTGGTTTGAAGGCGTGTCCGGGCGTTTCGATCTGATCGTCTCGAACCCGCCATATATTGCTGCGAACGAGATGGATGATCTTTCCGAAGAGGTCCGCCAGCACGAACCGCGAATGGCACTGACCGATGAAAGCGATGGGCTGGAGTGTTATCGTATCATCACCCCGCAAGCGTTCGAACATTTGACGAGTGAAGGTCGGCTGCTGGTAGAAATCGGCGCGACACAGGGACCGGACGTGAAAGCGCTTTTCAAGGCGGCAGGTTTTGAAGACGTTCGGGTCCTGTGCGATCTGGATGGACGGCACCGCGTGGTTTTCGGACGCAAGATGAAATGAAACCGCTGCACGCTGACCGCCAATCTGGCGTGTTGGTTCAGCAAAAAACAACCGGTCCATAAAATTTGCGGCGGAATTACTCCATTTCCGCTCAAAATTCAAAAAAATCCGAATACGCCCTCTTGTGCCCACGCTCAGGACGTGTTTACTCAGAGAAGTCGCAACGAGGACTGTTATGAAACCTCCTCGGCGACGCCAAGCCCTAAATCGGCGATGACATGGTACGAAGCAGCGTACATGACGAAAGTCAGGTCATCCGTAGAACAAACAAGGCTGACGTAAAGTAAATGAGATCGTCCAAGTCACGTTCGCGGTCCAAGTCGAACCGCAATCGCCCGTCCGGGAGCAATGTCATCAACCGGGTTTTTGACAGCTCGGGTCCTGAAGGCAAAGTTCGCGGTACGCCGCAACAGATCATCGACAAGTATAACCAGCTGGCGCGGGATGCGCAGTTGGGTAACGACCGGGTCGCGACTGAAAACTTCCAGCAACACGCTGAGCATTATCAACGCCTGTTGAACGAAGCCCAGCGGGAAGTCGAAGCGCGTCGTGAAGAACAGGAACGCCAGAACCGGGAACGTCAGGCCGAACGTGACCGTGAGCGCGCCGAACGCCAGGAACGCGAAGCCGCCGCACGGGTTGAAGATCCGGCCGAAGCGCCGCAACCTGATGTGATCGACCTGGGCGCACCGACTGAAACGCCGTCCGACACGGGCCTTGTCGAAACGCCGGAAAGCGCGCCGAAGAAGCCAGCAAAGCGCGCGCCTCGCAAGGCGGCGCCACGCAAGAAGCCTGTGAAGGACGAGGGCGACCAACCTGCTGAATCCGAGGCCAAGCCCGAAGGGGAAGCACCTGCACGCAAACCGCGCGCGCCGCGTAAGCCGAAGCCAGCGCCGGAAGCAGCCGAAGCTGCCCCGTCTGGCGACTCACCGGAAGCGGCTGAATAACGCGGCTGACTTGAGATTCTAAAAAAGAAACCCCGGGTCGGACCCGGGGTTTTTCTTTTTTTACAGATGCATCGCGGATCAGGACAGGACGTCAAGGTACCGTTTTACTGCCTTGGGAAAACCCAACATCAGCGCATCTGCCGTCAGTCCGTGCCCGATGGAAACCTCAGCCAGATCCGGAATCGCCTCGCGCAAACGGGGCAGGTTGTCCAGCGTCAGGTCATGCCCCGCATTCATCATCAGCGGTGTGCGGCCCGATGTCTGGTTGTGGCCTACCTGGCGGGCTACATCGGCAGCCGCTGCAAGCCTGTCGCGTTCCTTTAGACATCCCTTGAGATCACCATCATTGGCAAAGGGTCCGGTATAGAACTCGATCCGGTCGGCTCCGGTTTCCCAGGCTTTGACCGGGGCATCGACATCAGTATCGACGAAATAGGACACACGTAGACCTTCCTTGCGGAACCTATCGGAAACCTGTGTCAGCATGTCCCCGTGCTGGTCGAAATCCCAACCGTGGTCCGAGGTTGATTGTTCCGGGCTGTCGGGGACCAGTGTGACCTGATGCGCTTTCACTGACAGGACCAGTTCGATGAAGTGTTCAGTCGGGTAGCCTTCGATGTTGAACTCGGCCTCGGGGAATTCGCGGTCGATCATTTCGGCCAGATCGCTCACATCGGTGAACCGGATGTGACGCTGGTCTGGGCGGGGATGTACCGTGATCCCAAATGCGCCCGCGTCCAGAATGGCGCGACTGATGTCCAACAGGTTGGGCCAAGGTACTTCGCGCCTGTTGCGCAGATACGCGACCGCGTTCACGTTGACCGAGAGTTTCGTGGGCGTTTTCAGCATGGGCAGTTCCTGTCTCAAACCTTCTTGATTTCACGCGCAAGGGCGCAGAATGCCTCCAGCGACACCTGTTCGGCCCGCTCGGTTGGAGCGATGCCTGCCGCGATCAGGCGATCCTCGATGTCCGGGGCCACGGATTTGAGCGAGGCCCGGAGCATCTTGCGTCTTTGGTTGAAGGCCGCGGCCACGACCCGTGACAGGGTTGCGGCATCAGCCGGATACTTTGGCTCGGGTAAAGCTGTCAGGTGGACTACGGCGCTTGAGACTTTGGGCGGAGGCGTGAACGCCCCGGGCGGCAGGGACAACACGATCCTCGCCTCGGCCCGCCACTGAGCCAGGATCGCCAGCCGGCCATAAGCCTTTGATCCGGGCTGGGCTACGATCCGTTCCGCCACTTCGCGCTGGAACATAAGGGTCAGGCTTTGCCAGAAGGGCGGCCATTTGGCGGGCGTCAGCCAACGCACCAGCAGTTCGGTCCCGACATTGTAGGGCAGGTTGGCCGCAATCCGAACAGGCGGCGTCAGGTGTTGAAGCGGGTCGATTTCCAGCGCATCACCATTTATCACCTCCAGCTGTCCCGGGTAAGCGTCTGCAATCTCCTGAAGGGCAGGCAGGCAGCGGGTGTCCTTTTCAACTGCAAGCACCCGACGTGCGCCTTCAGACAACAGTCCGCGGGTCAGGCCGCCCGGGCCCGGACCGATTTCCAACACATCGCATTCGCTCAGATCACCAGCCTGCCGAGCGATTTTCGCAGTGAGGTTCAGATCTAACAGGAAATTCTGCCCCAACGATTTACGGGCCGAAAGCTGATGCTTGGCGATGACCTCTCGCAATGGGGGCAGGGTGTCGATGGCGCTCATGATGTGCCTTTGATTTGGGCCGGTCTTACCTTGGGCATAGACGGGCGAAGCGCGGGGATCAACCGCTGCGGGCCATCTCCTGCGCCATCTTCAGGGCCGCAATCAAACTGGAGGCATTGGCTTTACCCTGACCCGCAATGTCCAGTGCGGTCCCATGATCGGGTGATGTGCGAATGAAAGGCAGACCCAAGGTGACATTCACCCCATTGTCGAAATCGAGCGTCTTGATCGGGATCAGGGCCTGGTCATGATACATCGCGATGGCGGCATCATAGCGCGCACGTGCAGCAGCGTGAAATAACGTGTCGGCCGGATGCGGACCGGTCAGGATCATATCGTCGCTCTGCAGGTCCTGCAAAAGATCGGTGATCCACTCCAGCTCCTCTCGTCCCATGACTCCACCTTCGCCAGCATGCGGATTCAGCCCGGCGACGGCGATGCGCGGCTTTGCAATGCCGAACTGACGGCGCAGGCCATCCGCAGTGATGTGGATGGTTTCACGCAAGACATCCGGGGTCAGGGCGTCGGGCACCTGGGACAGAGCGATGTGAATGGTGGCAGGCACCACCCGCAACATCGGACTGGCCAGCATCATGACGACCCGGTCGACGCCACTGAGCGAGGCCAGGAACTCGGTGTGGCCGGGATGGGAAAAGCCCGCCCCCTCGATCAACGCCTGTTTGTGGATCGGCGCAGTACAGACCGCAGAAGCAAAACCCCGTTGCGTCAAATCTACGGCCGTTTCAATCGACCGGATGACGCCAGAGGCGTTCCGGGGATCAAGCTGACCAGGCACAGCAGGGGCCGCAAACCGCAAGGGAAGGACCGGCAGGGCTTCTGCGCTTGCACGCAGCGCCTCCTCTGGTGTGGTTAATACAGATCTGGGCACGTCACCCGGCAGATGTGCTGGATCGCCGATCCACACAAAAGGGCAACTGTCACGAAGCGCGGACCACGCTTTGGCTGCGAGTTCGGGTCCGATCCCGGCAGGCTCACCACAGCTGAGCGCAATAGGTCCGGTCATTTCTCGACGATCAGGGCATCGGCGCGAAGCTGCTGCAGGTAGCTTTCCGAAAAGGCGGAAAGACGTTGCTGGGTGAGAGCATCCGCAATCTCTTCGCGCGTCGTGTCTTCGGAGATCGCGCCAGTCCGGCCGCACAGCATCAGAAACACCAGAACCTGGCCGTTGTTACGTGTCAGGTTCGTGGATACTTCGCCGGGATCCAGCTTGGCCAGTTCAATCGATACGTCTGACGGGATTTCAGAGGGGGCCAGGCTCTTGCGTTCCAGAAGGCTTTCCGGCTGGTCCTTGGCGATGCCATAAAGGTCGTCGCACGTATCCACACTGTTACGAATGGATTGGGCCGCGCTCAGTGCTTCCGGTGTCCGTCCCCCCGGAATATAGAATTCAGCGAATTCAATGGCGGCATACCTGGGGTTGCCGACTTTGGCTTCGCGAATGCCACGCATCTGGAACAGGGCGAGCGCATTCTGAAGCTGGATAGGTTCGCTCACCTCACCGGGCTTGAGTGCCAACAAGGTTGCACGAATGTTCGGAGGCAGGTTCGACAGCGTCAACCAGTCCAACCGACCGCCATTAAACCGCGAATCCGCCGCGGAGAACTGAGTTGCGGCAGCGGAGAAAGCTTCATAGCTGTCGATCTGCGCTGCTTCATCTGCGATGGCCTGAACCTGTTGAAAGTTGTCGGGGGTAACAGGCATGATCAGTTCCGACAACAGAACCTGTACGGTGTACCCGCCAGTCTGTCCCAGAGCGCGATCGATTTCTTCGGCTGTCGGGCGTGCGCGCGACAAGAACCGGGCGGAGACCAGTTCGCGCCACGCCAGACCGGCTTCGACAAAGTCGCGGAAGGTTTCCGGGGAAACGCCGCCTTCGCCGATTGCTTTAAGAAACTCTTCTGGCTCCAGATTTGAACGGGCGGCGAAATTCTCGATCCCGCCTTGGATGTCTTCTGGTGAAATCTCTATCCCGGCTTCCCGTGCAGCGGCGAGTCTGAGTTTGTCGTTTATCAGCTCAGTCAGCGCAGTTTCGGACGGATTTCCCGGAGAACGCATCAGTTCCATCAGGATGATGCGTTGTTCCAGTTCATATACCGAAACGACATCTTCATTCACGGTTGCAGCCGGAGAAAACAGCCCCTGCGCCTGGATCGGTTGGGCCAGCGTCAGGCTGACGCAAAGGGCCAAGGGGGCCGCAGCCAGTCCCAGGCAGCGGGTCAGAGTATTGAACGTCATGTTTTTCTGCATGTTCGCCTGTATTTGTCTGTTGCCCCGTCTACGGAGAACCCGTTCAAAGAGATGGTAAAGCCGAAATCCGTCTGCGGCTCAACACTTGTTGTCGAGTTATAGCGGCGGTTTACCGAAAGATCGACCGTTACACATTCGTTCTGGTAGACAAGCCCGAAACCTGCGCGCGAGGCGCGCGATCCTTCCAGATCGTACCGAATGTTGGCGCTTGCCGTCCAGTTGGTGTTGACGTCATAGCTCCCGTCGAACCAGAGTTCTGAAACCGGTTTGGTCCGGCCTTCTACGGGATCGCGTCCCAACCACAAATAGGTGCCGCTCAGACGGGTCCGTTCTGTAAAGTAGTCGCCGCGCAATTCGGTCTTTGAAAAGTTGAGCGACCCGTTCAGCAGTCCCCTCGCGGTCAAGGCGAGACCGTCATTGGACAGCAGTTGTCCGGCCAGCAGAATGTCCGACGCCGTACCCCCAAGCCCAGAGGTCTTGGTGAAATTGGGGTCGGCACTGTCGCGGAACACCTGACCAACAGTGGCAAAGGCATTCCAACCGCCAACGGCATATCGCGACCAGTTCACCCCGTAGACCAAGGTCAGACCTTCTTCACGGATGTCATTTGCCGGGAAGCGTGACAGCTCCAACAAGTTGCCCTGATCGAATTCGACAAAATTGCTTTCGTCATTTGGAACCGATGCGCCCGCCACATCGCGCCAACCAACCTGCATGATGGGTTCCAGGTAATGCGTGGCTCCCGAGGATCCGCGAGCCGTCATCGGAAGACGCAGGGTCAGTGCCGTGCGTGGCGTGGATCGCGTAATCTGTGGGGGATAATTCGAATCGTCATATATTCCGAACTGTTCCAGAGCGGCGCCGACTTCCCATTCTGCGATCAGACCTGAACCCAGAATCCATTGCCGCCGCCAGTCGACGTCAATCTGAGCGCGGGCCACGTCCCGGCCCAGCACGTCAGTCGAAGAAGATCGGTGGTGCCCATGTGCTTCCACTCCCAAGCGCAGTTCGCCACCAATAGTGGAGGGAAAGTAACGCTTTTCATAGTCGAACTGGATGATGTCGGTTGGAAGTGTTGATTCATCTTCGCCGTCCCGCAGCGATTTGTAATTGATCAGGGAAAGCCGGATCAACTCATCGCGCCGCGCCCTGCCGACCGCGATCTGGCTGCGCAACCGGTCCTGATCCGGCAAGCCATAGTCAGCAAGGTAACCGTCGTCTGATACGGTTTTTAAATCAAACGTGAATCTGAAGTCATTCGGCAGCTCGAAAAAGCCGTTTGCGTCAAGGTAGCCACGGCTACCCGGGTCCAGATCATCCCTTGTATGCGCGCCCTCAATGTTCACGCGCCCAGTTCTGAAGGCCTGCCGATATCTGAAATCCAGAGTTCTTGTCTTTGGCGACAAATACGGAGCGAGTGTCAGGTCGGCGTGATCGCCCAAGACGAAGAAATACGGCAGCTTCACACCTGTGCTCAGCTGCGACGTCGTCCGGATCGATGGGATCAGAAACCCGGTCGCGCGATCCAAGGTCGGATCCGGCAGGCGAAGACCAGGGAAGTAGAACACCGGAACGTCCAGAACCCGCAATTGGGCCTCTTCGAAGTAGAGTTGCTGTTCCAGCTGGTCATGGGTGACCTTGCGCGCCCGGATCTGCCACAAGGGTGGACGTCCGTCTTCGCAGATGTGGCAGGACGTCACCGCGGTTTTGTAGAGTTGGGAGTATCGTCCACCAACGCGCGTCATTTGCAGGGCTGCCAATTGCAACTGCTGTTGGAATACCAGCCTGGCGCCTTTCAGCAAACCGTTCTGTAGCCCCGTATCCAATTCGGCCGAGTTGGCCAGAATCGTTACTTCGCCACCTTGGTCGATCCGGATTGGCCCTTCGATGATCAGTCTGTCAGTTTCCTGATCAAACGTGATCTTGCTTGCACGAAGGCGCACATCCCCCTGAAAAGCCTCGACATTGCCTTGAGCAATCAATTGTCGCTCCGGCGTGATGAAGACCGAGTCGGCAACAAGTGTAGCTGGCTGTGATTGCAGTTCGCTTTCTTGCGCAGGCGCGGGTTCGGTTCCCTGTGCCCAAGCAAATCCGGACGGAACCAGCATCGAAAGCGGTATAGCGGAAGATAGCAGCAAGGCTCTTAACACGTCAGCCATCCTCTGCATGCAACAACAGTCCCAAAGTCAGCAGGATCGACGCCACAGGAGGCGCCCATGCTGCCAGCACAACAGGCAATTGCCCGTTTTCGCCAAGCACTTGGGCGAAATTTCGGACGAAGTACAGCGAAAAACCCAACAGCACGGCTGCTAGCACGGCGATGCCTGTGCCCCCGAACCGGGTGTGTCGCATGGTGAAGGCTGCACCGACCAGCACCATGGCCACCAGAAAAAGTGGTCGCGCCAGTTCGACCTGATACCAGATCTCATATCGTTTGGTAGAAAACCCGGCGGCGGCAAGGTCGCGTATCGTATCGGGGAGGTTGTAGATCGAAATTCCGGCTGGCCGCCCCAGGCTGTCGCGGATGCGTTCCTCCGTCAGGGTTGTTGCCACGCGCAACTCCTGATGCAGGGCGGCGTTGCGTTCGGGATTCAAGCCCGGCGTAAGCGGCCAGACCTTGGCATTGGTCAGCACCCAGTCCGTGTCGTCCAGATAAGCCTTCTCTGCAACGATCTGGCGGACTGGACCACCCAGAGGGGCGTAAGAAATGAACGTCACATCCAACAACGTCACATCCGAAGGCCCGCCGGCAAATCCGGTCGCATGAATCACTGTCTGACCAAAGGTTCCACCCTGGCGCAGCCAAAGCCCCGATCTGCTGATCGACAGAACGGACGGACCACCATTGCGATACGTATCCTCGAGCTCCTGCGCTCGGTTCGACGTTGCCGCAACCATTGGGTTGAGGGTGGTAACGGTCAGCACACCCAACACCGCCGCCACAAGGATCGGCGCAGCCAGCGCCCTGATTCCGGACCGTCCCGTGGCCCGGGTCACCACCAATTCGCTGCTCCGGGCCAATCCGACGAACAGGACGATGGTGGACAGGATCATCAGAAGCGGCAGGATCTCGCTGATAACGGCGGGAGCATTCAGAAAGGTCAGGTGCAGCATCTGACCAAAGGTCACATCCACGCCTTCGAAGCGACGGATCTGTTCGATCATGTCCACCAGCACGATCAGTGTGAGGAAAACACCACCGATAGTCAGGAATGACTGCAGAAACCTGCGCGCAAAGTACAGATCGAGCTTCATGAAGTGACCTCGGACTTTGGCGATCCACGTAGGAACAAGCGTTTCATTGGACGTCCCGAGATCTTCAGGAAAAGCGCAGCACAAGCCAAGCCAATCAGGGTAGGAAGATAGGTCAGAGGCCAAAGCTTCGGATTGTTGAGAACCGGTTCCGCCACAACGCCGCGTAAGACTTCAAGCAATATCAAAAGGACAAAGGCGCCAGCAGCCTGCTTCCAAACACCAAACCGAGAAAAACCTCCGACCAGCAAGGTCGAAAATCCAATGAGTGTCACGGCCACGCAGACCAGGGCCCGCGCGAAGCGCAAATGCAGTTCGGACACCATCTGACCTTCGGTATAGCCTTCCTGTTCGGTCACGCCTTCCCGGTCGAGCATCAATTCGAGCGTGGGAATCGCACGAATGTTGCGCTGTCGCGAATCATCGCGATTGAGAACAGAGGAGATATTGTAGGAAAAATCCGAGAACACGGTCGTGGACAGGGTCCGGTCATTCATGTCGAGCCGCTGGGCTAGACCATCCACCATGATCAGATTGGCCTGATCTCCATCCCGAACCAAAAACGCCCGCGCGCCTGTGTATATGACGCTTTGTTCGGGATCGCGCCGATCCGAAAGGAAGACGTCCCGCAACGTGCCGTCCGGCTCGATCTGGCGAATAAAGAACGCCACACCCGGCGCCGGATGCAGGAAGCTGCCTTCACTCAGAAGCCGTGCCGTTAGATTGCGTGCGACCTCGGATTCCCGAACGGAGAGCTGATTGATCGAGGCAGGCAAAAGGTAATGGGTCAAAGCGGTCATCATGGCTGCAGTGACCAATCCGAACGCCAGCGCTGGCCGCGCCAGTCGCCAGGGGCTGAACCCGGTGGCCTGCATCACCGTCAACTCGCTTTCACTGTTCAGACGATTGGTAACCCAGACCGATGCGGCAAACGCCGCCATCGGTAGTACCATCCGAATGAGATTCGGAAGAGAAAGTGCTGTGAATTCTAGAAAAACAAGAACCGACTGACCGTCTCCGATCAGGCGATCGAACAACACGACGGCGCGGTTAATCCAGAACACTGTTACCAGAATCAGCGCAAAGAAGCCGAAAAACAGCAAATACTGAGACAGGACGTATCTGTCGTATCGTGACAACTCGATCCCCCCAGATCCTGCCAGCGTCGTTTTTCCGGCGACCTTACTGCAATTGATCGGCGGGGAAAACTGCTATCTGGTAAACGGCGTGTCGTCGGGCTAGGTCTTGTCGCAAACAAAACAAACCCCCGACAGGAGACGTCCATGCCATCCCTTTCATCGATCCGCTTTGTTGATTTCGACACGCAGCTCATGGCTGATGCACAGGGCCGGGTGGTTGTCATCGTGACACCGGAGGGACAGTTGGACGCCGCGGCCCGATCGGCAAACCGGATGACCAAGGGGGCTGTTAAGCGTTTGGTGGAAAGCGAAGCGTTCTCCAAGGCAAAAACCGGTCAGATCTTCACCGTGTCGTGGCCCGTTGGAATGTTGGCCGAGGCCCTGGATGTGCTGGTTCTTCCGCGCAAGATCACAGCGACTGAATTGCGCAAGGCAGGGTCCGCACTTGCCAAGACGTCCGGTGGAAAACCGGTTCTGCTGATGACTGGTTCCATGACCAAAGTCTGTGATTTGGCGATGGGATTGGCTCTTCGCTTGTACGGGTTTGACGTACACAAGACGGCGGACAAACCGAAAGAGGATGAAGCGGTTATACAAATTGCGCACAAGTCCGCCACTGACATGGCTGCTCGGTTTTCTGT
The DNA here is from genome assembly GCA_014872875.1 of Paracoccaceae bacterium. Taxonomy (GTDB): domain Bacteria; phylum Pseudomonadota; class Alphaproteobacteria; order Rhodobacterales; family Rhodobacteraceae; genus Aliisedimentitalea. The sequence continues at coordinate 15,153 of WKFI01000014.1, read as the reverse complement.
CGAGCAGGCCGTCGCCGCCGGTGTGCACATGACCCGCGACCTGACCAATGAACCCGCCAACGTTCTGACAACAAGCGAGTTCGCCCGCCGGTTGGAGGAAATGTCTGAACTTGGCTTGGAGGTCGAGGTTCTGGAAGAAGACCAGTTGGAGGCGTTGGGCATGCACAGCCTGTTGTGCGTCGGCCAAGGCTCGGCCAGCCCGTCCAAGGTTGTGGTCATGCAATGGAAAGGCGGCCCAGCGGATGAGGCGCCGCTGGCTCTGGTTGGTAAGGGCGTTGTGTTCGACACCGGAGGAATTTCGCTTAAACCAGGCGCGGGTATGGAAGACATGACCATGGACATGGGCGGGGCCGGTGTAGTAGCCGGAACCATGCGGGCATTGGCTATGCGCAAGGCCAACGCCAATGTGGTAGGGCTGGTGGGACTGGTGGAAAATATGCCTTCGGGTACAGCCGTGCGACCCGGTGATGTCGTCACCTCGATGAAGGGTGATACGATTGAAGTGATCAATACCGATGCGGAGGGGCGGCTCGTCCTGTGTGATGTCATGTGGTACGCGCAGGACCGTTTCAACCCGTCTGGCATGATCGACCTGGCCACATTGACCGGGGCCATCATCATCGGCTTGGGTCATGAAAACGCGGGCGTTTTCTCCAACGACGATGCCATCTGCAACGCCTTTCTGAAAGCCGCCCAAGCCGAGGACGAAGGCGCATGGCGGATGCCTTTGGGGCAGGCATATGACGACATGCTGAAATCGCGGGTGGCAGATATGAAGAATATTGGCGGACGTCCCGCTGGCTCGGTCACAGCAGCGCAGTTCTTGAAACGCTTCGTCAAGGAAGACATGCCCTGGATCCATCTTGATATTGCTGGTGTCGCTTCGGTCAAGGCAGAGACGGCATACGCTCCCAGCGGCGCGACCGGTTGGGGGGTCAGATCGCTGGACCGCTTTATCCGCGACAAATTCGAGGCCGAGTAGCTTCGTGGGCGCGGCCTATTTCTATCACCTGACCAGACGTTCGTTGGAGCAGACGCTTCCGATGCTTCTGGAAAAGGCCCGCGGAGCGGGTTGGCGGATCGCGGTGCGCGGCACTGATCCGGGGCGGATGGAATGGTTGGATGAAAAACTGTGGCTGGGAGCCGAGGACGGCTTCCTGCCGCATGGCTTGGCCGGGGGGGCGCATGACACGTTGCAACCCGTGTTGCTGACCACCCAGATGCAGGCGGCCAATGAACCGAACTGTATCATGACAGTTGATGGCGCAGATATCGCCGCCGAAGAAGTGCAGGCCGCCGAACGTGTCTGTATCTTGTTTGACGGCACCGACCCGGACGCGGTGCAGCGGGCGCGAGTTCAGTGGAAAGCCCTGACCGACGCTGGGTGCAGCGCGCAATATTGGTCCGAAGAATCTGGCCGATGGGAAAAGAAGGCAGAGAAGTGAACGCTCTCAGCGGGTCAGAACCAGGGCACCGTTGCTGAACTGAACACTGGACCACAATTGCAGATAGGACATGCCCAAAAGCGATTGTTCCAAGTCGCCCTCGTTGACCCAGGCGCGCACGCGGCGATCCTCATAAGGTCCAAGAACAACACGATCCAGACGAATGGGCGCTGTCCCAACGATGCCGTTTGCGGTGCTGGCTTGACTTGAGAAGATCAGATCACCGTCGTCAAATCCGATACGTTCCGCATCGGCAAGGTTTAAAACAACCTGTGAAGCCCCTGTATCAACAAGGAAATTCACCGGTTCTCCGTTGACCTCCAGGGTCAGGTAATAGTGACCATCCACCGACCTTGGCACTGTTATCTGCCCGGTTTCGCTCACAACGGACTGCCGCGGCGTTATGGTCCCGCGAATATCGTCCCACACCCCCACGGCTGCAATAACAGCAACAAAGATCAGCACCCAAGCCAGCGCCTGCTGCGCGACTTTGCCCAGGCTCAGCCGGTTGCTGGCGACGAACCAGATAACAACGGCGCCCCCCAGAATGATCAGGTAAAGCGCTTCACCATAGTCGTCTGCGGTCATGAGAGGTCCTTTCTTGCAAGGACTATGTAGGAATTCGCAGGGTGAATGTCATCCGAGGACTTCAGCCGGCAAAGCCGAATTCGCGCAACCCTTCAAGTATGAACTGAACTGACAAGGCGGCCAGAAGCATACCCAACAATCGGGTCACAACATTGATGCCGGTCTTGCCGAGTAGGCGTTCGAATAGGCCGCCCATCAGAAACATAGTCAACACGATCGCCAGAACAGCCAGCATGACGGCAAACACCATGGCGAGCCCATCAAATCCGGGTTTCTGTCCGGCCAAAAGGATCACCGTGGCAATGGATCCAGGCCCCGCCACCAGGGGAATAGCAATCGGGAAGATGGAAGGATCAGGAAATTCTTCTTCTTCGGTTCGGTCTTCCCTGCGTTTGGTGCGGCGTTCGAAAAGCATGTCCAGAGCGGTGAGGAAGAGCAGGGCGCCCCCCGCCACCCGGAAGGCTGCCATTGAAATTCCGATGAAGCCCAGAACCGCCTCACCCAAGGTGGCGAACAACGTCAGGATCACCAGCGATGTGACACAGGCCCGCAACCCCACCGCGCGCCGTTCCGACGGTGTCATCCCTTGGGTCAAAGCCACGAACAAAGGCATCAGCCCGATTGGATCAACAATTACAAACAGTGTTACGAAACTGGTGATGAAGAACGCCGTGTCGATCATGGAGCTTCCGCGGCCTCCAACTTCTCCAACGCATCCATCCAGAGCATTTCCGCGCGATCCAACGCCTCGACCACTTCGGCATGCTTTTTTTGCCAGACCTGCATGTCATCCTGCTTGCCGGGTTCATAGAGCGCTGGGTCCGCCAGTTTTTCGTCCAGCTTGTCTTTCATTTCAGTCAGCTTTTCAAAGCGCGCTTCGGATTTTCGCACCTCCGAGCGTAGCGACAACAGGATCTCGCGCGAAGCGCGTTTGGGCTTGGTCTGCGCCTTGAGGGGCTCCTTGGCGGCCGGTTCTTCCTTTTCAAGCAGCATTGCCCGATAGGCTTCCAAATCACCGTCATAGGGTTTGACTGACCCGTTTGACACCAGCCAGAGACGATCCGCCACGAGGCTTAGCAAATGCATGTCATGGCTGACCAGAATGACGGCACCGGAATATGCCGTCAAAGCCTCGACCAGCGCTTCGCGACTTTCGATGTCCAGGTGGTTGGTCGGCTCATCGAGGATCAGCAGATGCGGCGCGTCGATGGTGGCGATCAACAGCGACAGGCGCGCCTTTTGACCCCCCGAAAGGCGGCCGACCTCGGTTTCAGCTTGTGCAGCACCCAGACCAAACCCGGCAAGCCGGGCACGCCATCTGGCAGGCGCTTCTTCCGGGCGCAGGCGGCGCAGGTGATCCAATGGTGTTTCATCCACGTGCAGTTCATCCACCTGATGCTGCGCGAAGTAACCGATGCGAAGTTTGGAACTGCGGGTCATCTTGCCCGCCATCAGCGGCAGACGGTCCGAGAGCAACTTTGACAGGGTGGATTTGCCCTGACCGTTCTTCCCCAGAAGTGCGATCCGGTCGTCCTGATCAATGCGCAGGTTCAGACGTTTCAAGATCTCGGTCTCACCATAGCCGGTCACACCGCCTTCAATATGGATGATCGGCGGTGACATCTCCTCGGGTTCCGGGAAGCTGAAAGCGCGCAAGGCGGCTTCCTGAGGTGAGGTGATGGGCTGCATCCTTGCAAGCGCCTTGATCCGCGACTGCGCCTGTTTGGCCTTGTCTGCCTTGTAGCGAAAGCGATCCACATAAGACTGCAGATGGGCGCGGCGGGCCTCCTGCTTTTTCGCCATGGCCTGCGCCAAAGCCAGTTTTTCGGCCCGTTGGCGGGCGAACTGGTCATAGGGGCCCTGATAGAACGTCAGCTTGCGATCCTCCAGATGCAGGATCGATCCTACCGCGCGGTTCAACAGCCCCCGGTCGTGACTGACGATCAGGACGGTATGCGGGTATTTCGCCAGATAACTTTCAAGCCACAGCGCGCCTTCCAGATCCAGATAGTTGGTCGGTTCGTCCAGCAGCAGCAGATCGGGCTGAGCAAACAGCACCGCCGCAAGCGCGACGCGCATCCGCCAACCGCCCGAGAAATCCTTGCAGGGGCGTTTCTGTTCCTCGTCGTCAAACCCCAGACCTTTGAGGATGGACGAGGCCCGCGCCTCGGCCGACCACGCGTCGATATCGGCCAGCCGGGTCTGGATCTCGGCAATGCGCGCCGCATCCTGGGCGGTCTCGGCCTCGGCCATCAGCGCGCTGCGCTCGGTATCGGCTGCCAGAACCGTGTCGATGAGAGACACATCGCTGGCAGGCGCCTCCTGCGCGACGCCGCCAATGCGCGCCTGCAAGGGCAGGGAGATCGCGCCGCTTTCCAAAGCCAGTTCCTGCCGGATCAACCGAAAAAGCGTCGTCTTGCCCGTCCCGTTGCGTCCGACCAGGCCAACCTTGTGACCGTTTGGAATGGTGGCACTTGCGCCCTCGAACAGAGGGCGCCCTTCGACTGCATAGGTGATGTCCTGGATCCGTAACATGGTGTCTCTGTGGCGCAAGCTGCACACAGGGTCAATCCGCTTGTTTCATGAGCATAATTGCGATGTAACCTGGGACCTGTTACCTTGGCGCATTCATCGAACGAAATTTTATTGAAGAACTCATATTGAAAGGGACATACCCCATGCGCCGTTTGATTGTCTGTTGCGATGGCACCTGGAATTCCCCCGACAACAAGGATGGGTCACTGAACGCACCGACCAATGTCATCAAGTTTCACGCCGAGATCGCGGAAAAGGATGAAAAAGGCATCGTCCAGATCCCCTTCTATCGAACCGGAGTGGGAACATTGGGAGGGCCGGTCAGAAAACTTCTTGGCGGTGCCATCGGCTATAAGCTCGAGGATGACATCAAGAGTGCCTACAAGTTTCTGGCCGAAACCTGGAAACCGGGAGACAAGATTTTCCTGCTGGGTTTCAGCCGCGGGGCTTACACGGCGCGCAGTGTGGCTGGCTTGATCGGCAGCATTGGTTTGTGTGACCTGACTGATCCGGATCTGGATGATGAAACCAAATGGGCCAATGTTCATGCGGCACTGGTGCGCTACCAGTTGAAGAAATCCAGTGGCAAGTCGATGTTATTGAAGCGGGAAATGCGCCAAGGGAAAGGCGAAATTTCCGTCAGAATGCATAGCCCCAGCCAGGTCAGGATCCGATTTCTTGGTGTCTGGGATACGGTCGGCTCTCTTGGAGTGCCGGATGACTTAGGCGTGACCAAGCTGATCATAGGGGATCTGCGCTACAACCGGTTTCTCGACACTCATCTTGGCGACACGGTCGATACTGCGCGTCAGGCTCTGGCCTTGGACGAAAGCCGGATCGACTTTGTCCCGACCTTGTGGACCGGGCATTCTTCCCAGCGGGATATCAAACAGGTCTGGTTTGCCGGTGTCCATGGCGACGTGGGTGGCAGCTATGCTGACCATAGCTTGGGCGACATTACTTTGCATTGGATGTTGACGGAGGCCATGGGCTGCGGGCTCGCTCTCCGTTCGGCCTTGCCGGCTGCGAGCAACAACAACCCGCGGGGACGGAGACATGACTCGGTCACAGGAATTTTCAAAAGACGGCAGACGCGCCCGCGCGGGGTGCCGGACTTTTCCGCAGGCCGGGATGACTTGTCCGTCATCAGCCCCGAAGCCCTGGAACGGCACCGCAGCCCGGCCAGGGGGGAACGATATTACTGGAAAACGATGCGTTTGAATGATCTGGGTGAGAAGGTCGCCATTCAGGTTCACGCACGCGAATGCTGGAACCCGTCGGGTGTGTTCGTCAAGGCCGGGGAAGAATACGAAATCACCGCCACGGGCGAATGGTTGGATGCCAGCATCAAGGCAGGCCCGAAAGGTGCCTATGACAGCGTCCGATTTGCATATGCAGCAGCAGGTCTTGCCGAAACCTATCGCTGGATCCTTAGGAAGATCCCGCGCACCAAGACTGCCGACAACAGTTGGTCGCGGCGTCACGCAAGCGCGCCTTGGTTTTCACTTGTCGGTGTTGTTGCAAACGGTCGCGGGGTTTCTGCCGGGCAAGATCAGCTCCAGCATCATCAGCCGGTTGAAATCGGGTCACACAAACGTCTCAGACCGCTTCGGGATGGATACCTCTACTTTTATGCAAACGATGTTTGGGCATCGTATGACAACAACTCGGGTTCCTTGAGGGTCTCGATCAAGCGGGTGCTTTGATGGCTTGCCGAACGGCAGCAAGGAAAACCCCTTCCCATGAGCGGCCAGCCATGTTAGGCGGCGCGCGATATTGTATGGCGGGCCGGGTGCGCCGGGTCGCTTTTAACAGGAGATCGCCCAATGGCTCTGGAACGCACTTTCTCGATCATCAAGCCCGATGCAACCCGCCGCAACCTGACCGGTAAAATCAACGCCAAATTCGAAGAAGCTGGTCTGCGCATTGTCGCTCAGAAGCGCATTCACATGACCAAGGAACAAGCCGGCAAGTTCTATGAAGTTCACGCCGAGCGTCCGTTCTACGACGAACTGTGCGAATTCATGTCCTCGGCTCCGGTCGTTGTTCAGGTTCTGGAAGGCGAAGGCGCCATTGCCAAGAACCGCGAAGTGATGGGCGCAACCAATCCGGCAGACGCAGCCGCCGGCACCATCCGCGCCGAGTTCGCTGAATCGGTTGGTGAAAACTCGGTTCACGGTTCCGACGCTCCGGAAACCGCTGCCGTCGAAATCGCATACTTCTTCTCGGGTATTGAGCTGGTAGGCTAAGCCGCTCTACCGGTTGTGAGATTGGGCCGCTCCGAGTGTCGGGGCGGCTCTTTTTTTGGGAGAGGTTTTGATGCAGTCCTGGAGAACCCTGTCACGACGATCATTGTTTCAGGCAGCACCGTATGTCAGCGTTTCGGTCGAAACCGTTGAACTGCCTGACAACAGGGTTGTCGAAGACTTTTACCAGGTGGACCTGGCTCCATGCGCACTGATCGTACCTGTAATGGCTGATGGTCGCATTTTGATGCTGCGCCAGTACAAGCACGGTCCACGGCGCGTTTCTCTGACTTTCCCGGCGGGTTTTGTCGAGGATCAGGAGCCGGGGCTGTGTGCCGCAAAAAGAGAGCTTTTGGAGGAAACCGGTTGCCGCGCCGCCGAATGGGTGTCCATGGGAAGTTATGTGGACAACGGCAACCAACGGGGCTGCCAGGGGCATTTCTTTCTTGCCAAAGGTTGCCAGCGTGTGCAGCCGCCCGCGTCAGGCGATCTGGAGGAAATGGTCGAGGAACTTTGGACGGCCGAGAACCTGGACGCTGCGGTCCGGAAGGGAGAGTTTGCCATAACCCATCAGGTCGCTGCCTGGGGGCTGGCGCGGCTCTACCTTTGAGTTAAGCCAGTTGTTCAAGATCGGCAGGAGTCACACGAACGCCGATCATGTCGAGCTGCGCAATCAGCTCCTGTGTCGCCGCTGGGCGGATTTTGGCCTTGATCGCATCGAACCTTGCACGCAGCGCCTTTTTTTCTTCGCCTTTGCAATCGTTCCAGGGACGCCCCTGCAGTCCCATGACCAGAACATAATAGCCTATGAAATGTGGCCGGGTTCCGCTGCTCAGCAGCATTTCATAAGCCTTGTCCGCGCCAAGGGCACGCAAGGCATCAGCGTCGCAAATACCAGCACGAGTGCAGGCTTGCTCAAACGCCGGGCCAAGATTGCGTATCGAGGATACTGGGTCGCTCATGTCCGGACACTACGCGCTCCGTTGTGGGCTGTCACGAGCGGGAGTACCACGTTGCCAATATTGATTGCAGCCAAACACTTGGCAGTGGTGGAACGACATGGTGTGTGGCTCTAAAGAAGTCGGTTTCCAAAGCGTGACGGGCAAATTCACGCTTTGCAAAGCGCCAAGCATAGCAGCTCTTTGCCGATCCGCAGACGCGGGGTTTTCCTGACTTGATCCATTTCGAATTACCTTTGAGTATCATGGTGTTTCAACGCATAATGACGTTCCGACTGATTATGGATCCTTGAGGGAATTACCATGGCCTTGACCTCGATTACCCCGAATTCCAACGAAGTTTTCGATGACTGGCTGGGTAATCGGTACTGGTCGGGAAGCACCATAACCTACAGTTTTCCCACAAACGGATCGTTTTACAGCTATCAGCCGACCAATCAGGTAACGTCGCTCAGCAATGCTCAGAAAAACGCTGTAAGGGCGGCTTTGTCCGAGATTGCCAGTTTCACCGGTTTGACCTTTGTCGAAGTGACTGAGACAAACAGTACCGAAGCCACGATGAGATTTGCCACCGAAGTCGGTTTGGGTGGAGGGTACGCGTATCTGCCGTCCAATCAGGAAACCGGTGGCGATGTCTTTATGGGATCGGGGACGACAAACCCCATCGTTGGCAACGAAGACTTTCTGTTCTTCACCCATGAGATCGGTCATGCCATGGGGTTGCTCCATGGTCACGAGTATCCCGACTTTGTTGCAACAGGTTTGGACAGCCAAGAATACACGGTCGTGACCTACACTGATTACGTCGGTGACACCGATACGTTTTCATACGATTCAGGACCGATTGACTGGGCGCAGAGTTACCAGCAGCTTGATATCGCTGCGATGCAGTTCCTCTATGGCGCCAATTATTCCCCGACTGGTGAGATCTGGAGTGGTAACACCGTCTACAGCTTCAATGCCACAACCGGTGAGATGTCGATCAATGGGGTCGGGCAGGGAACCCCGGCCGGCAATCGGATCTTCCGGACGATCTGGGACGGTCATGGCAACGACACATATGATCTGAGCAATTACACCACCGATCTGGAGATTGATCTGGGACCGGGCGCGTTTTCGACTTTTTCAAACGCTCAGCTGGCGGATCTGAACCGGCTGTCGCCCGACCCGGAGTATCTGGCAGCAGGGAACGTGGCAAATGCACGGTTGGTCGCGGGAGATGTGCGTGCTTTGATTGAGAATGCGATCGGTGGCAGCGGAGCGGATAAAATCACGGGAAACCAAGCCGACAATATTCTCACAGGCAACCGGGGCAAGGACAAGCTGTTCGGGTTGGACGGCGATGACCGTCTGGTTGGAAACGGTGGGCGGGACAAGTTGGTTGGCGGCAGGGACGACGATCGCCTGTTGGGGGGCAACGGCAATGACAAGTTGCTTGGCGGAAATGGCCGGGACGAGCTGTTCGGGGGGCAGCAGAACGACGATCTTCTGGGCCAACTGGGCAACGATGTGCTGCGAGGCGGTGCAGGCAACGACAATCTGACAGGCGGCCGCGGCAAGGACGTGATGTTCGGTGACAGTGGCTTGGACATGTTTGTGTTCACCGACGTGTCCGACAGCGCCAGAGGCAACCCATCGGACGTCATCAAGGATTTCACCGTGGGCGCAGACAAGATCGATCTTCAGCAGATCGCAGCAGGCACGTTGGGCATTGCCATCAATGGAAGTTTCGATGGCTTGAATGCCATGGTGATCACCAGCATTTCGGGAGGCAACACCATCGTGCGGGCGGATGTGGACGGAGACGGCGTCAACGATTTCAAGGTTCTTGTCCAAAATACGACGGGGCTGAGCGCTTCGGATTTCCTGCTGTGACCAAACAACCGGGTGGGGCCCGATTGACAACACCAAAGGTCTTAACAACTCTGCACCTGTAAATTGCAGCAGGTGCGGGAAAGAAAATGACAGAGGCAAGACCCGAGGCAGACTGGGATCCATCCACCTTTGATTTGTCCCATCCACCATCCGGTTTCGTTGAGAATCCGTTCCCATTTTACGATGGCCTGCTGACGCATTGTCCCATTCTTCCTCAGCCAGATGGATCGGTATTGTTGTGCCGACATCGGGACCTGGACCGGATCTATCGGGATACGGCCCTTTATTCTTCTGACAAGAAGGCATCGTTTGGCCCGAAATTCGGTGTCGGGTCGCCCTTGTTCGAGCACCACACGACATCGCTTGTATTCAGTGACCCGCCGTTACACACACGCGTGCGCAAGATCATGACATCGGCCCTGACCCCGCGCGCCATCGCCAAGATGGAGCCGGGGCTGATCCAGACCGTGGATTACTTGCTGGAGCAGATGTCCTGCAAGCCTCAGGTGGATTTGATCGAGGATTTTGCGGCCTCCATACCGATCCAGATCATTGGCAACCTGTTGGACGTCCCAATGGAGGAGCGGGAGCCGCTGAGGGACTGGTCGCTGGCTATTCTGGGCGCGTTGGAGCCGGTGCTGAGCGAAGAGCAATTGGAAACGGGGCACCGGGCCGTCACTGAGTTCAAGACTTATCTGGAAGATCTGATCGCCAGACGGCGAGCGCATCCCGGGGATCCTGAAACTGACGTTCTGACCCGGCTGATCCGCGGCGATGGTGCCGAGGGTCAGTTGTCTGAAATCGAATTGATGCAAAACTGCATTTTTATCCTGAACGCGGGACACGAAACGACGACAAATCTGATCGGCAACGGGCTGGCCTTGCTGGATGATCATCCACAAGCCCGGCAGGATTTGTTGGAACAACCCGATCTGATCAACGGTGCAGTGGAAGAAATGCTGCGTTTCCGATCGCCAAACCAATTCGGAAATCGCGAAACCACCGCAGAAGTCACCCTAGGCGACCATCGTATCCCAGCTGGCACCAACCTGCATCTGTGTATCGGGGCGGCCAACCGCGATCCCGAGGTATTCGAAGATCCCAAACTGTTCGACATTCACCGCAAGCCCAATCGGCATCTTGCATTCGCAGGCGGCCCGCACGTTTGCGTCGGTCTGACACTTGCCCGGATGGAAGGGCGGATTGCGATCTCGCGGCTTTTGGCCAGGTTCCCGGACTACACATGTCTTCCCGGTCGAGAACCCGGTGGGCGGATCAGGTTCCGGGGATATGCATCACTTCCGGCCCGGTTGAAGATCTGACGGATATTTCAGAATAGGCCCGCTTCTTTGGCGGCCAAAGCCGCCTGGGTTCTGTTCTTGACCTCCAGCTTTCGGCACAAGGTACGGACATGTAGCTTGATTGTAACTTCCTGAAGGTCCAGCTCTAGCGCGATCTCCTTGTTGGACAGGCCCTGTCCCAAACGTTCCAGAACCTCGAGCTCTCTGCTGGTCAGCAAGCTGCGCAATGGGTGGTCTTCGGCTTCCGGTTCTTCATCCAGCAGGGTGGAGGGTACATATTGTTCACCCGCTGCCATGAACCGGACTGCATTTATGAGTGATTTGCTGCTGAGCGTTTTGGGAAGGAAGCCAATTGCTCCGGCTGACAACGCGTCGTGCGCGATCTTGTTGCTGGCATTACCCGAAAGGATCGCCACTCCGTTCCCACCATTGGCAGAAAGCGCTTTCTCCAGACCGAGCAATCCGTTCATACCGGGCATGTTGTAATCCAGAAGCACGAGATCGAACGGGCCTTGGGTTTGGATCAGGTCAAGGGAAACCGGAAAATCCGGGGCCAAAACGATGTCAGCCTCAATTTCGCTGCGGATATACGCTGCGATAGTCTCCAAGACCATGTCGTGGTCATCAGCAATCAAAATAAGCAATTTCAACCGATCCCGACTAAAAAGATCCTTCTGCACGCCTAAGCGAACAATCCCGAAAACCCGCCTGCAACCTGATTATCCGCGTTTCGTCACGCAACATTACTTTGGTCGACCATTTTTTTAAAACAATCCAAGTTTTAGGCGACGTACGCAACGGAGTTGCGGTTTCAAGTTAGATAGCATTTCCTAGACTAAAGTATAGTGCCTTATCCATAAGGGGTGAATGCGTTGAGCTGTGTTTTGTGGCAGTCTGCGCCGATCATTCACGGGGTCCGCATATGATTGGGAAGCTAATGAAGACCTGCCAACAGGCTTTTCTGTTGGCTTTGGCGTTGTGGGGCTTGGCAGGCCTGCCGGATCAGGCGCTTGCAGATGATGGCAGCCCTGTTGTTCTCAGGGTTTACGGATCCGAAGGAGAGGGCTCCGAACCCATGGCGGTGTTTACAAAAACGGATCTTGAACAGATGCCGTTGAGCACCATCAGAACAGAAACGATCTGGACCGAGGGCGTTCAAGAATTCGCAGGGGTATCCCTGTTGCATCTGGTCAACGTATTGGGCATCTCGTCTGGGCTTCTCGAGGCAAGTGCCGCCAACGAGTACCTTATCGACATTCCGGTTTCGGATGCCGTCATCAATGGCCCGATCATTGCATATCAACGTAACGGTGTGCCAATGTCGGTTCGGGACAAGGGGCCGCTCTGGGTGATTTATCCCTATGACAGCGATCCCAAATACAAAAGCGAAGAAGTCTATGCGCGCAGTGTCTGGCAGTTGACGCATATGACGGTGCTTCCGGAAAACTGATGTCTGGTCGAAGGTGACACTGAAAAAGCAGTTCGGAAAACGGCAAATCACGGTGGCAGTCCTGTTCGGATTGCTTGTGGTTCTGGCTGGCTGGCAGACTCAAAGTTTGGGCCGGCAAGTGGTCGCCGAGCTGGACGAACTGTCGATCACGCAAAATGACGACATCCGTTGGAATCTGATTCAAGGCGAAGTTGAGTTGATGCAACTGCGCTTTGCAATTGATTCCGCTCTGAACGAAGGCGGCAGTCTCGAAACGATTCGAAAACGGTTCGACATTTTTTTCAGCCGGGTCAGTACATTTAGGGAGGGAACCCTTTATGTAGAGCTCGCCCGCATCGCACAATCTTCGGACGCGGTGCAGGAAATGAGCATGTTCCTAGGCACGTGGACGCCCTATGTCGATGGCCCCGACATAGAATTGAGAACAGTTTTGCCCGGAATGGAAACTGCTGCAGAAGAATTGCACACCACAGTCAGGAACTTCGTCCTGGCAGGTGTGCGGCTTCACGCCGCGCAGGCGGATGCGCGGCGAGCTCAGGTTTCAGGCACGTTGACCGAACTGGCATTGTCGGCGCTGACACTGGTTGCCACGCTCCTGACGGGAGTGGTGATCTTGTGGCGGATGTTCCGACAGCTTGGACGGGTGTCGGCCGAACGGGAAGTGGCGTTGGCAAGGTTGGAAGCCATGGTCGAGTCGTCGTTGGATGCAATTCTTGTCATTGGTCGGAATGGGGCTCTGCGCGATTGCAATGGCGCCGCGGAATCTGTTTTCGGATATGATGGCAAGGACATTGCGACCCTGACGATTTCCGATCTGCTTGTGTTGGAGGAAACAAAGGATCGCGGTGATCTGGACCTGGTCGCATATTTGAAAGATCTGGCCGTACAATCCAGCAAGAGATCAGAGCGTGTGCGCCTTCAGGGGCGACGCAAGTCCGGGTTGGTGTTCCCGGTGGAAATGTCGTTGCGCGCTGCGATTTCCGAACGTGAAGAAGTCTATGTCGCGTTTCTTCGTGACATTTCAGCCCGAGTTCGAAGCGAAGATGCTCTGCGACTGGCCCATGACGATGCCTTGGCCGGAAACCTGGCCAAGAGCAGGCTTCTGACCGTCATGAGCCATGAAATGCGGACACCTTTGAATGGTGTGCTGGGTGCCTTGGACATGCTGGAAACCAAGGGGCTTACGGATGATCAGAAACGCTTTACGGAAGCCATTCGCGTGTCCGGTGATCTTCTGTTGCACCATGTAAATGACGTCCTCGAACTGTCCCGTCTGGAGTCCGGTGCAGACCATTCGAGAGCCGTGACCTTTGACCTGGAAGCCTCGGCTTCTGCACTGCTTGACAGTCAGCAAGCCGTCGCCCGTCAGCGTGACAACACCCTGTCACTTCGCTGCAATCTGGGACCATCTTCTCGCGTTGTTGGCGACGCCGTAATGATCCAGAAATCGCTGCTCAACCTTGTGGGCAATGCACTCAAATTCACCCGAAGTGGTGAGATTCTGGTCGAGATCGACCGCTTGGGTGGATCCGAAATGGTCGAAATTCGCGTAATGGACTCCGGTCTGGGAATTAAATCTGAGGACTTGGAGCGGGTATTTGACGAATTTGTCATGGTCGACACTGGCTATGCTCGGTCGGCCGAAGGTACCGGGCTCGGCCTGGCCATTACTCGGCGGATGGTCGAAACAATGGGCGGCACAATTGGTGCCGAAAGCGAGGCAGGGGAGGGTAGTCTGTTCTGGATCCGGCTCCCACTTCCGGTCGCGCCTTCCGAGCAGGACGCCAATGCAGAAGGGGTGTCGGAAGCGACTGCATCCGGGAAACAAAGCCTGAAAGTCCTTGTCGTGGAAGACAATGAAATCAATCGAACCCTTCTGGTGGAAATGCTCCGCAGCCAGGGCCACGAAGTCTCCGAGGCATGTGAAGGCTTGGATGGCGTTACCCAGGCCGCGGCCAGAGAGTTCGACGTCATCCTGATGGATATCAGCATGCCGAAGATGGACGGTATCACCGCATTGCAGAAGATCCGGAAGGAGGGTGCCAACAAGGCGACACCCGTTCTTGCTTTGACGGCTCACGCTGCCCGGGAAGACCACGCAAGATTTCAAAGCGCGGGTTTTGCAGACGTTCTGACCAAGCCGTTTTCCACGACACGGCTGGTCGACGCCATGCGGCAAGCCAGCGAAGGACGTGGAATCAACAGTTCGGCAACCGAGCCGAATGCCTCACCGGCGTTCTTGTTGGATATGGCGCAGATGCTGGGGCGCGATCGTACCGACCAGTTCCTGAATAGGTTTGCCGACGAGTTGGATGTATTCCTATCGGACTTGGGGAACCGCCAAGAGATGGATGCTTCCTTTCGAAATGAAGCGCACCGCTTGGCGGGATCAGCTGCTTTTCTTGGGTTCAGTTCGCTGCAAAAAGCGCTGAATGGGTTGGAAACTGCGGAAGGGACGAGGGTAGCAGACCTGCAACAGGAGCTGATGGTCCAACGTAACGTCGTGCACCAGCACCTGAACCAGAAAACTCCGGGACGGCACGCGGGACAATAACCCAGTCAACAGGAGGCCTCGCGGATGTCGATCAAGTTAACCAATTCTCTGGCGGTGGCGTTGAAAAAACTTCCTTGCCCAACTGAAGAGAGCAAGTCACACAGTCAAAAAAGCCCTCTAAGCATCTAAGCTTAAAGGGCTTTTCATGGCTCCGGCGGTAGGGATCGAACCTACGACCAATTGATTAACAGTCAACTGCT
>WKFI01000013.1 GCA_014872875.1 Paracoccaceae bacterium | reverse complement strand
CATCGAGGACCTGGACGAGGCCATCGCCCCCACCGAAACCGCCAAGAACAAGGCCCCCATCAAACCCCCAACCGATATCCTGCCAAAGGAAGGGGAGTTGGGTTTGAAAACTTCTGAAGCTCCCAGTTTTGCGATCAGTGGATCGCATGACTTCGACAAGGATGATCGATCATCCTACGTGTTTTCCCACGGCACGACACTTGCCTTGGCCGAGGGTACAATTGCTTTCAGGTTCACTGCCGACAGCCTGTCCAGCTATCAAACGCTGATATCCAAGGACGCCTCTGATTATGGTCAAGGGGGGCATCTGTCGGTTTACATTGACGAGACTGGGGAATTGATTGTGCGCCTTCAGGACGATCTCAAGTCGCACTATTTCACCGCACAGAACGTCATCGAGGTCGGAAAGGACTATGACTTCAGCCTGAGTTTCGGGTCTTCCGGGGTTGAGGTGTATCTGAACGGTGCTCGGATTGCCTATGATCCGGAAGTGACGATCGATTGGAGCACAAACACGGAAGCCTTGATCGTGGGTGCTTCGGGGTGGAGCAATACGCCCGGAACAACCGACAGGATCAACAGCTTTTTCGACGGGAAGATCAGTGACCTGGCGATCTTTGACACCGTGCTGACGGCAGAGCAGCTGTTTGGAGCAGGACCGCGCGTTGATCATGTCTATTTCGACGCTCGGGTTGATGCATTCCAGTTTGAACGCGTCGGAACATCGATTCAGGTCAGCAAAGGCTCCACCAAAAAGAAGCTGGGCCAGGATGACACCTTCGCTTCGTTTAGCGACGTCACTGTCCGAGCCATGGATATCCAGTTTGGCTCAAGACACGATGACGATCTACGAGGTCACGACGGTGCCGATGTTCTGTTGGGGCAAAAAGGCAATGACCGTCTTTACGGTTTCGACAATGACGACTTGTTGCGCGGCGGTGCTGGGAACGATCACCTGTTTGGCGGACAGGGCAAAGACAAGCTGTTTGGGCAGGGCGGTGATGACAAGCTCTATGGCGGTGACATGCTGGACAAACTCTACGGGGGGACAGGGCATGACACGCTTTACGGTGAGGACG
The DNA here is from genome assembly GCA_014872875.1 of Paracoccaceae bacterium. Taxonomy (GTDB): domain Bacteria; phylum Pseudomonadota; class Alphaproteobacteria; order Rhodobacterales; family Rhodobacteraceae; genus Aliisedimentitalea. The sequence continues at coordinate 58,878 of WKFI01000013.1, read as the reverse complement.
GCAACGATTGGCTGTATGGCGGGCACGGAGATGACCGTCTTTTTGGCCATACCTGGAATAACAGTGGCACGGCAGCCAAGGACCGGGCGGTGTTCGATGGCAACCTTGCCGACTATAGTTTCGAAAGCACGACCTATTACGACAGCTACCGGGGTACAAACGTGACTCGCCTGACGGTTATCGATTCTGCAAGCGGGGGAGCCGACGGCTTCTATGAAGGTCGTGATCAGTTGGTCGACATCGACCTGCTTGTGTTCGCGGACCAAACGGTGGCGTTTACCGACCTGATCTGACGGTCGCCCGTCCAGTCTGGGCCGCGCGTTACCGAAATCCAGAAATTTGGGCATACCGGAGCTCTGCATTTGGGACCGACCGGAACCTGATCCTATCTCGGCAGCCTGGGCTGCCGGGAATGTCTGCTTGTTGTGTGAAAAGAGCGTGGTACCGTAAATCCGTTCAGCGATTGAGCAGGTCAGGCTTCTGACTTTGTATTTGATTTGAGTACGTAGTCGGATTTGGAGGAATTGAAGTGTTGAACCTGATTTATGCGCTACCGGATGAGCCAACACTCCCCTTAGATCCGAGTTTAAAGCCTGTGATGAGCTTGCAGGCAGCGATCGATCAATCTGGTCCGGGCACCGAGATCCGTTTGCTACCGGGGCGCTACTTTGAAAAGATCGTCGTTCGGCGTAAACGTGGGGCGGATGGCAAGCCCATCATCATACAGGGAGCAGTGAATGACACGATTATCGATGGGCTGGTGAATCCGCTTTGTCCGTCGATGAACCGGAAACAGGCTTGGTGCACCCGCAAGCATGCAGGTCGTGATCTACGGGGTATGCGGGACAATGCCGTTCCAATGTTCAGGTTGGAAAACTGCTCGTGGATCGAGTTTCGAGATCTGTCCGTTGTCGGATGTTGGCCGCACTTCCTGCACATCCGGTCCTGCGATCACCTGACGGTCGCGGGCTGCCAGATTGTTGGTGGCAAGGATGCGATCTTTGTTGATGATGCGACCAGTAAGCGTCCCAGCCACCATATCCTTATCGAACATAACGCCTGGTGCCAGGATCCCAGCGGTCCGGCAGACGCGCTTTCGGATGACCCGAGTGAGCGCAGGCTTTGGCAAGAATGGGTTTGGCACCAGTTCAAGAAGCCGCCGGACAAGAAACCCTGGGCCGGAGATCCAAGGTGGGAGGATCTGCGCTTCATGAATGGAGGCTTCGTAGTGGCCGAGCACATGGCCGGATCCTTGATTGTTCGTCACAACCAGATGCGGTTTGCCTTCAATGCGGTGATGCTGATGACGTACGAGGACCAGACCCAACGTCGCGCATTGGATCCGGCAGATCTGGGCGATGCGCCACCTGAATTTGCCGACCCCAAGCAGTTCCTTTTCAACTACGATCCGCCCGATCCGACCCGCAATACGAATATCGAGATCTATGACAACACGATCGAGTACATCCGCGACAATGCGGTGGAACCGGAATACGGCGCGACAAACCTGTGGGTTTGGAACAACCGGATCCGAAACGTTCACAAGGCTTGGTCAATTCACAACAATGGCGGTGGATTCTGGTATTTCTTCGGGAATACGGGGGCGCATGATCAGGTGCCGCCAGCACAGGTCAATGAGCCACCGGAGTGGCGCAAGGGCAAGCTCACGCCGCGCAAATTGGGCGGGTCCTTGTTCAAACTTCTCTATGGTCCGCCTTTGCCGGACAAGCCCTGCTTTGTTTTTCACAACAGTTGGAGACCGCGTGGCAGTGTGATGAATGACGGCGAAATGCGCCATTTCACCCATGTGAACAACGCCATCGAACATTGCGCCCCGGCGCTGCCGGCTGACTTGTTGTGCGGAGAGGCCAGATTTGCCCGTGCATTTCGGGAGGGAGATCCTTTCAACTACGGATTTGTCACCCGGATTCCACCGATTTCGGACGCCGCCGCCAACCGTTTCGATGCTGATGTGTCCTCTGGCGTGGATTTCCCGGAAGAGCCGCAGGACCAGGGTCAGGAACAGGCCGGGATCAAAGCCACATGTGTTTTCGACCCCGCCAGACGGGCTGAATTTGCGTTGGACGCAGACAGCTCAGCACGCGGGGCGGCGACCTTCCTGGCGCTCCGGGCGCACCTGGACTGGGCCGCGGCTGAAGATTGGAGTTCGGACGCGCCGGACGCCGGAGCGATACAGTCGGATGGTGTGTTCCGTGGACCTATCTTTGCCCATCTCCCGAACCAGCACTACGACGAAGCGCCCAGGCTTGTCGGTTTGGAACCGCAAACGGCAGGTTTGGTGTTGGTGTTCTCGGTGCCCGTGAATGATGTCGTTCCGAACGGTGTCGCCGGGATTATCTTGCATTCAGGTGAACGGGTTTCAGTGCATGAATTGAAGGTTCGTGGACGACGGGTGTTCTTGTCTTTGCCCGCCCCCGTGGATCCGAACGCTGTCGCGTCTGTCGAGCTGCCGCACGGTTTCACAGGCGGGGTGGATGCCGCTTCTCTGCCAATGACGTCATGGGCCAGCATCATTCCCTTGACGCTTTTGTCAGACTTGGGAGCCTAGCCAGAAAAAAGCATGTTTTGATCGTTCAGCGGTGTTCAAGTGTGCAACCGCTTCTCCATTCTGAGCGTTGTCGTCCGATCATATCCGGCATGGGCCCGACCGCCCGTAATCACGAAGCCGAATTTTTGGAACTTCATTTGGTTGAGTCGCAGTTCCACCCGTGTTTCGAGCGCCAAGCAATGCAACCCATAGCCAAGCGCACAGGCTTCGGCATGTCGGATCATTCGACGCGCAAGGCCGGTGCCCTGAAGATCGGGAGAAATGGCAAAGCGGCCCAGGAACAATTCGTCCAGCCGGGGTCGCATGAACAGACATCCGACCAGCTCTGCACCACGATAGGCGAGAAGCAGCCTCTCGTGTTCGGCCCGGTCTGCCAGATCCCGCTCCGTACAGTCGAAAACGGTACTGGGTGGGTCTATCTGGCCAAGATTTTGTTTGAAGGCGCTTCTCATCACCAACAGCAAAGCGGACCAGTCGCAGAAGCATCCGTCGTTCAGAACGATTGCGACCTGTGTCAGGTCATCCGGCCAATCCGACGCAGCCTGATCGCGAAAGTGCTGTTTGATGTTTGAGAGAGCCGTCATGTTTCATATCCTTCTGAACTGGATCGGGCAGGTGCCGAACCTTCGGCGAAAGCTCTTTGAAAACGTGGTGGCATTCGCAAAACCGCAGGCAGCCGCGATCGTGACGATCCGGTAATCCGTGTCACGCAGCAGTTTGCGCGCGCGATCCAATCGCAGGTCCTTGTAAAAACGGCTTGGTGTCCGTCCTGTGTGGGTGTTGAAAAGCCGCTCCAACTGCCTGCGCGAGATCGTTGATTGCGCGGCAATGACTTCGACATCCAACGGGTCTTCCAAGTTGTCCTGCATCAGGCGAACTGCCTTGATCAGATGTGGATTGCGGGATCCGACCGTCATCGAAAGGGAACTTTGTGGACGTTCTTCACCGCGTCGCATTCCGAAGTGCACACACATGTCCGCAACAGTCATGGCGATGTCGTCGCCAAATTCACGAGTGATCAGGTGGAGAATTAGGTCCGTTGCAGCACCTCCGCCGCCGCAGGTGATGACATGGTCGTCGGCACAGTAAAGGCGATCTTCAGGGCTCAGGAACGGGTATCGTTCGGTAAAGCCTGACCGATCTTCCCAATGGAGGGTGAAAGCGCGATTTCCGAGCAGACCGGCCCGGGCCAAAATAGGTGCCCCGCCACTTATGGAGCCGACCGTAGCGCCGGCGCGAAGAGAGGTGTAAAGCCATTTGGCTGCAGATTTCTCAACCTGATCGCTCAGGTCTGCACCAGCGACAACAAAGACAAAGTCAGATTGTGTTGAGTTCTTGATGGATCCGTCGACGGTGATCTGAGCGCCGTTTGAAAAGGGAACTGGCTGCCCGTCCAGCGACAGGCTTGTCCAGCAAAAGAGAGGTCGCGCGCTCAGCTGATTGGCCATGCGAAGGGGCTCTACAGCTGCGCTGAAGCTGAGCATCGACGCGCCTGGCAACAACAGGAAAGTGAAACTGACCTGCGATCTGGGTCCGGCGCGCAGAGAAGCTGCGCGCCGGGTGAGGCATGGGTTAGAAGGAGAGGGAGACCATGCCTCGGTGCTAAAAGCGTTATCCTTCATAGTCGCTGAGGGTGAAGAAAAGAGTATCGCCGATTTCACACAAGGCCGGTGTACGCTTGCAGAAGACCACGCCGCCCTTGTTGAAATACAGTTCTTCGGGCTTTTCCCACGGCTCTTTGAGGTTCCAGATGTAGCCTGCGAACTGGCCATCTTCGACCACATCACCCAGGTTGACGCGCGGTTCGAACATGCCGTCCTTGTTTGCGAAGATATAGTGATCGCCGGTCTGCATCGCTTTGAGCGCGACCTTGTGTTCGGGTTCGGGCAGCGCTTCATCTTTGACCAGAAGACCCATTTCGCGCATGCAGCGCTTGGTCCCGTTAAAGCCGAAATCGCGGATCCAGGGACGGATCTTGCCTGCGCCGCCCAGTTCGGTCGAGAGGTAGATCTTGTCCTGGGGCAGGATCTCACCCGACAGGGTGGTTTCATGCACCCGGTCGCCGACAATGCCCAGCGGCGCACCGAAGAGCTCCAGGAACTTCATCTGCATCGCGTCTTTTTCGGCGTCCCCCATCAGACGGATTTTCACCGACGGGTGGTGGTCGATGGATTTACCGGCCGAATGCAGGTCAAAGAACGCATCACCCCGCGGCACGATGTGGTTGGTGATGTACCAGGCGATCATTTCGGTTGGGGAGCCATACTGGTTGCCCGGGAACATCCGGTTCAGGTTGGCCTCTCCGGTCCAGTCCAGCGGCGAGGTACGGCGGCCAGCGTAAAACGCCGGCGCGTTGGCAGCGGGCAGGAAGATAATCTGGCCTTTGATGTCTTCAGGCTCAAGCTCCTGATAGAGGCCATTACAGATCGACACACCTTCGTATTCGTCGCCGTGGTTGGCGCCGATCACGACGGCGACGGGTCCGTCGCCATTCTTGATCGACATTATCGGCATCGGAAGCCAGCCATAGGCCGACCGATCCGAACTGAACTGGATGCGCACGTAACCATGCTGCTTGCCTTCTGCGTCGAGATCGATCTCGCAGCTGGGAGCCAGGCTTACTTTGGGACAGGGCATTGTCTATTCCTTCTTGCTTATGCCGCTTGTGCTTGGGTTTGGAGTTTCCGCCAGGCCAGGCCGAGCTTTGCGATGCCTTCCTGAATCTGGTCCACGGTGATGAAGCTGTAGGCCATACGGATAAAATTGCCGGGGTCTTCGATCGGGAAGCTCAGCCGGCCCGAGGAGACCTCGACGCCTTCTGCGACACCAAGTTCGACCAGTTTTTCCGCATCGGTGCCTTTGGGAAGCTCGGCCCACAGGAAGTAACCGCCCTGCGGGGCCCGGATCGTTGCTTCGGGGATGTGTTCTGCAAATGCGCTGATCATCGCGTCGCGGTGGATGCGCATCTGGTGGATCATTTCATCAATGTGGTGCGCCATTTTATTGGACTGCATCAGCTGTACGACGATGCGCTGGGCGAAGGCGTTGGAACCGCCATCCGCCTTTTGCATCGCCATGCGGCGAATTACGCCGGCATCACCAATCGCCCAGCCGACACGCAAACCGGGGGCGAGAATCTTGGACACCGTGCCCAGGCTGATCACATGGCCGGTGGTGTCCATGGATTTGATCGATGGGATGACATCGCCTTCGAACCGAATACGGCGGTAAGGGTCGTCTTCGCAGATCACGAAGTTATAGCGCTGGGCAAGTTCCAGCATTTTCTTTCGACGCGCCAGAGAGGTGGTCACACCGGTTGGATTATGGAAGTCCGGAACGTCGAACAGCAGTTTTGGCATCTGCTCGGCGTTGTTTTCCATGTTTGCAAGCTTTTGCTCCAACTCGTCCGCGTCAAAGCCCTGATCATCCTGACCGATGTCGATGAAACGCACATTGTGGGTTCGCATGATATGAACGGCGGTCATATAGGTGGGGCGTGTGACGATCACCGCGTCGCCGGCCTCGCAGAAAGTCCGCAGGGCCAGATCGAATGCGCTTTTGGATCCATATGTGACCAGCACGTTTTCGCGGGACGCCTTGATGCCGTCTTCGGCCACGAAATTGCAGATCTCGTCGCGCAGGTCATCCAACCCCATCAAGGGGGCATACTGCATGGCCTCTTCACGGAGTGGTCCGACCGCTTCGGTGGCTTCACGAACCACGTCGGGTAGGCAGGGCGGGTACGCGGCTCCGGAGTTGAGGGCGATTGTCCCCGGAGTGTGATCGAAAACCGATTTGCCAAGAATGGCGGATCGGCGTGCGAATCTGAACTCTGTCATTGTCTTTCCTGTCAGGTTTGGGATGCGGCAACCATGCGGGCAGCGACAAAATCCTCGATCGCGGCCCCCACGGATTTAAAAACGGTGATTTGGGTGTCGGACTGACGCGGCTGCGCCTTGCCCCGGCACAGTTCTGCGAGGTCACCCACGATATCGTCACGGGCGATGGCACCTTCGGCCAGGGGCTGTGTGATGTCGCCCGCCTCGGCCATGGCACCATCATAGGTGTCCACGATGATGCCGCCCGCAGCGCGCTTGAGCGCAATGCTGTCTGCTTCGCGCATGTCGGTTGTGAACCCGCCTACCAGATCAAGATGTGCGCCTTCTTTCAGCAAGCTGCCTTTGACAAGCGGATCATTTGTGATCGTTGCGGTGGCAATGACATCTGCTTTGGCAACGGCCGCATCCAGATCGGTGACGGCTTGAACCGAATCATCGAACTGGTCAGCCACAGCCCGGGCTTGTTCCGGACGCCGGGCCCAAATGCGAATCGAGTCGTAATCGCGGACAGCGCGATGCGCGGGAATCAGGTTGGCCGCGATGGTGCCTGCGCCAACGATCAACAGGGATTGAGCGTCCTTGCGCGCCATTCTGTCTGCCGCCAAGGCCGAAGTGGCCGCCGTTCTGCGAGCAGTCAGTTCGGCCCCTTCCATTGCGGCCTCGGCTTGCCCGGTGGTGGCGTCGAACACCATGACCGATGCGTTCACTGCGGGCAGGCCGCGATTCGCATTACCCGGCGCTATGAAAAGGATTTTGACGGCCAGCTTGCCGCCTTCTTCCCATGCGGGCATGGCCAGAAACGAGGCATCGGGCTCCCCGGGGACAGGCACGGTATGCGCTTTACGCAAAGGCTGTGAGACCCCTGTTTTAAATGCATTGGAAAGCTCGGAAATCAGCTCTGGCCAGCTCAGCGCCGCCCTTACATCGGCGTCCGAATAAACTTTCATCTGGCAGCTCCCTGAAGATTTGTCTTGCGTCAAACAATATATTATCTAGTATCAGGAACACGTCAACTCAGAATTACAGGGCTCTCATGGCACCCCAATACGCAGACTTCACACGTGAAGAATTCGACCAGCGCTATGCGAAAACGCGCGCGCTGATGGCCGAGAAAAATCTCGACGCAATGCTGATCACCGAACGGCTGAATTATCAGTACTACACGGGTCACCGGTCCGAGCAGTGCGCCGTGGACAAGATCCGGTCGTACATGTTCATCCTGCCCAAGGACGGCGATCCGACACTGATCACCATGCCGTTCGAAGTGGCTCAGGTCGAACAGACCTCGTTCATTACGGACATCCGCACTACTGGCGGGTTGATGGGGCACCCGGAGTTCATCATCGGAGTGCTCAAGGACTTGGGTCTGTCCAAAGCAAAGATCGGATGTGAGCTGGGCCGCGAACAGTATCTTGGCATCTCCTACCTGGGTTTGCAGGAAGTGATGAAAGGCCTGCCCGAAGCAGACTTCGTGGATGCCGCCGACATCATCCTGAAAGTGCGCAACGTGAAGTCGCCGCAGGAAATTGAATACCTGCGCCGTGCTTCGATCATCAGCGCGGAAGCTCAGAAAAAGACCTTTCAGGAAGTGCGCGCGGGGATGACCGAAAACGAGGTTGCTCAGATCCTGCGTCAGAACCTGATCGCAAATGGTGCCGAGAAAATCTCGCTGCTGTGCGTGCTGTCGGGCGCCAATGACAAGGGTATCGTATTGTTGCCGACCGATCGGGTGATCCAGAAAGGTGAAACGCTCGGCTTTGATGTCGGCGTCAGCTACAAGGGCTACTGGTCAGATTTGGCACGCACAGCATCGGTGGGCAAACCATCTGATGCGCTCAGCGAATTCTACACCTGGATGATGACGCTGCGCCACGACTGCAACATGCAGCTGACCGCCGGCAAAACTCCGGCACATGTGATCGAAGTCGTGGACAAGTACCTCGCGGAGCGCGGGCTGAAGACCATGGGCGTGGGCCGCGTCGGTCACGGCGTCGGGGTTGAAACCACCGAATACCCATCACTTGCCGCCTTCGAGGACATCCAATTCGAGGTTGGCAACGTTTTTGCCTGCAACCCGAACTTTTCGAACGAACTGGGCTTCATCAACGCCGAGGACAACTGGGCCGTGACCACAGGTGAACCTGACCTGCTGTCTGCTCCGGTGGCCGACTGGGAGATCCCGGTTATCGAAGCCTGATCGCGAATTTTTGGTGTCGCCTTTCTTGGTGGCACCAACCAACTAAAACAGGGAGAATGCAATGAAAAACAATATCGTACGCCGCGCTGTCCTGAAACTCGCAGCTGGTTTGGCCGCAGCATCACTACCGGCGATGGTGAGCGCGGAAACCGTAGCCGAGCGAGGAGCAGGTGAAGGTTTGCGCGTGGCTTATTACAACTTTGCACCGTTCGGATATGTCAATGAAAACGGGGATGTCGTAGGCGAACAGGTTGAAATCCTGCGCCACGTTCTGGGTGAAATGGGTCTCAAGATCCAATCCGAAACCGCGACCGAATGGGGCAACTTGATCCCTGGGCTGAAAGCTGAACGATTCGACATTGTCGCAGCCGCGATGTTCGTGACACCCAAGCGATGTGGTGAAGTTGCATTCAGCGAGCCGACCTTTGGCATCCAGAACACGATCATTGTTCCCAAAGGAAATCCCAACGGAGTTGGAGACACCTACGAGGCGTTGGCCGAAAGTGGTGCCAAACTGGCGGCAATCGCCGGAACGGCGCAGGTCGATTGGGCAAAAAGCGTCGGTGTTGCGGATGCGGATATCATGCAGGTTCCCGACAACCCTACAGGATTGGCCGCAGTTCGCGCCGGTCGTGCGGCCGCGTTTACCATTGATGCACCGGGAGCCCGGATCGCCGTTGCCAGTGAAGGCGGGCAGGATTTCGAGATGTTGCAACCGTTTGCCGAGGTTGGAGGAAAACCGGCCAGCCCGCACGGCGCCTATGCCTTCCGCCAGGACGAAGCGGAATTCGTGAAAGCGTTCAACGAAAAGCTGACCGCCTTCATTGGAACAGGTGCGCACATCGCCATCATGGAAGCACACGGATTGGAAAAAGCAGAACTTCCATCTCGTAGCACAGCCGATCTGTGCGAGGGTTAAACAGTACAGCCAGTGACCGTGGGCTTGCTCCCCGGTCACCTGTGTACTGGGGATTCGGACTAGTGGAACGTGAAGATGCAGATGGGGCAACACTTCATGGACAAAGGTGAAATTCTGGGCGCCAGCCCGGGCGAGTATCGCGTGGGTGTCCTGGCATTAGCCAATGACCAAGTCATCGAACGGGACCTATCCCTCTTGCTGGCACCTGAGATCCTCACCTTCACCACTCGGATAGCCTTTGAAGGGGGCTGTAAGTTGGCCGAGCTGGCCAGAATGGCACCAACACTGACCGAAGCAGCAAGACTGTTGAATCCAGAGGTCGCATTGGATGCAGTTCTGTTTGGCTGTTCGTCCGGAACGATTGCCATCGGTGCGGACCGGATCCGGGAAGCAGTACAGGTGGTTTCTCCGGACGCATTTGTGGTGAACCCGATTGACGCGGCTTGTGCGGCTTTTGAAAGATTGGGGGCAAGGACCTTGAATCTTGTGACCCCATACGAGCCCGAAATTGCCGATCTGATGGCAACGACGTTCACAGACCGAGGATTCAAGATCGCCAACCGATATGACTTCGGGATCGTGGAGTCGGCAGATATCAGTCGGGTTCGTCCTGAAGCCATCCGAACAGCGGCACTGTCTTTGTCCACCGATAGCGTTGAAGCAACCTTCATCTCGTGCACGGACTTCCAGTCTCTACATGTGCTCGCCAGTATCGAAGAACAGACAGGATTACCTGCTGTTTCCAGCAATCAGGCAATGGCCTGGCAGATCCAAGACAGATCCGGAGTCTCAAGCAACTCAACGGATTTCGGCCGTCTTCTAAGCTGCCTGTAACAAATCAAACTCCCATAGAAACCAACAAGGGAAAACGAAATGAAAATCTCACGTAGAAACGTACTTTCTTCGGCGGCAGTTGCTGTGGCACTTGCCATGACTGCAACCCCGAGCTTCGCCGCAGATCTTATGGAGCGGACGAAAGGCGAAGGCCTGAGGGTCGCGTTCTATAACTTCGTGCCGTATGCCTACAAGGACGCAAATGACAATCTTGTGGGGACCGATGTCGAGACCTTGGCGGCGGTTCTGGAAAAGATGGGCGGCAAGATTGCCGAGGCCAAGTCCACCGACTGGGGTGCCTTGATCCCAGGTGTAAAGGCCAAACGTTTCGACGTTGTCGCAGCCGGCATGTTCGTGACTCCGAAACGTTGCGCTGCCGTTCGTTTCTCGGAACCCACATTTGGTATTCAGCAAGCAATGCTGGTGGCCAAGGGAAATCCAAAAGGCGTCATGAACTATGAAACAATCGCAGAAAACGGGCTGCGTGTGGGTACCGTGGCGGGGTCCGCCCAAACCGGATATGCCCGCTCGGCCGGGATCGCCGATAGCAGCATCATGGAACTGCCTGACAACCCGACCGGAGTGGCCGCTCTGAAGGCAGGACGGGTTGATGCCTGGGCCGTTTCGGCCCCGGGTGTGCGTCAGATTATCGCCAGCCAGGACAATGATGAATTGGAATCCTCGCCGATCTTTGCTGAGGTTGCCGGGAAGCCTGCCGTTTCGCACGGTGCCTTTGCCTTCCGTCCGGAAGATGCGGAATTCGTGGAAGCCTTCAATGCGGTCATGAAGGACTTTATCGGGTCGCCCGAGCATGTTGCCATCATGGAAAAACACGGCATGACCGCTGACGAACTTCCGATCAACAGCACGGCCGAATTGTGCGACGGCTGAGCATAAGTCCGGTCAGCCCGTTCAAGGGGCTGACCCAAACCTACGAACTACGGGGTCACGGATGAATCGTGTTGCCATAGTCTCAGCGCTGATCGCCTTTCTTGTGGGCTTGTCGGTCGCCACCTTTTCGGAATTGCGGGTCTTCCTGCCCGCGATCCTGAAAGGGGCGGTGGTTACTGTCCAGGTCTCTATTCTGTCGATCGCGCTGTTCATTTTTCTGTCCGTGCTGGCCGGAATTGGCCGCGCCCGTGGTGGCAGGGCCATAAGATGGCTTTCGACCATTTATGTTGAGGTTTTCCGAGGCACATCCTTGTTGGTTATCCTGTTCTGGATGTTCTTCGTGATGCCGGAATTCGGCGTGACCCTGTCCCCCATGTTTGCCGGCGTCGCCGCAATAGGGTTGAATTTTGGGGCCTACGGAGCTGAGGTGGTTCGGGGCGCAATCACTGCCGTTCCCAAGGGTCAGACTGAAGCGACCATTGCGCTGAACATGTCGCCGTACCGGCGCATGACACGGATCGTCCTGCCCCAAGCCATCGCAATCATGATCCCTGGCATGAGCAATCTGACGATCGAGCTGATCAAGGCCACTGCGTTGGTGTCGGCCGTAACGCTTGTCGATATCACTTACGCGGCGGTTCAACAGAACCAGCTGCACTACCGAACCGTGGAAATCTTCCTGATTACCATGATGCTCTACTACGTGTTGGCGCAGTTCGTGCGCTTTGGTGGTGAAGCGTTGGAAGAATACTTCACGCGTCACTTGAACAGGAGGGTCTGAGTCATGGATTGGGACTGGGACTTTACCTTTGAAACTGTTCTGCCCCGCATGTGGGAAGCAGCAGGTGTCACCATTTGGGCCACAGTCATAAGCTTCCTGCTTGCTCTGGTTGGCGGATTGATCCTGATGCTCCTGAAAACCCACCGGTCGCCTTGGGTCAGTCGCCCAGCGACCGAGGTGATCGAGTTCATTCGTGCGACGCCACTGCTGGTGCAGATCTTCTTTCTATTCTTCCTGCTGCCTGAAATCGGCATCACCCTACCGCCCTTGACCACGGGTATCCTTGCCATCGGCATCTATAACTCTGCCCTGTGTGCCGAGGTTTATCGCGCCGGCTTTCAGGCGGTTCCGAAGGGGCAATGGGAGGCTTGCATCGCATTGAACATGTCCACCTACCGGACCTATCGCGATGTGATCATTCCGCAGTCGCTGCCGCCGATCGTACCTGCGCTGGGCAATTATCTGGTGGCGATCTTCAAGGAGACACCGCTGCTGTCCTTTGTGGCTGTGGCTGAGATCATGCAAATCTCGAAACTCATCGGTGCCGAATACTACCGCTTTACCGAGGCCGTCACGATTGCCGGGATCTTCTTCCTGGTCATGAGCCTGGTTGCGGCATTCCTGATCCGCATCGTCGAAAACTATGTCAAGAGGAGCATCCTGCATTGACCCACCCCATGATTCAATTCGACAAGGTCCTCAAGGCGTATGGCGCGCTGCAGGTGCTCAAGGATCTCGACTTCTCGGTCGACAAGGGCGAGGTCGTTTCGATCATCGGCCCGTCCGGTTCGGGCAAGACCACTGTTCTGCGGGTATTGATGACGCTCGAAGGCATTCAGGGGGGCACCATGTATGTCGATGGTGAACCGCTCAACAAGATGAATGTAGATGGGCAGCTTGTCGATGCATCCAAGGCTCACATACGCCGGATCCGGTCCAAGATTGGCATGGTGTTTCAGAACTTCAACCTGTTCCCGCATATGACGGCGCTTGAGAATTGCAACGAAAGCCCGATCTTCACCCAGGGAAAGTCCAAGGCAGAAGCGACCGAGGAATCGATGCGCTTGTTGGACACGGTTGGGCTCGCTGACAAAGCCAACCACTACCCCAGCCAACTGTCCGGCGGTCAGCAGCAGCGGGTTGCGATCGCACGTACACTTGCCATGCACCCCGAAATCCTGCTGTTTGACGAACCGACATCGGCCCTGGATCCGGAAATGGTGGGCGAAGTGCTGGAGGTGATCCGTAACCTGGCGGAGTCGGGCAACTACACGATGCTTTTGGTCACGCACCAGATGGGTTTTGCCCGTGAAGTTTCGGATCGGGTGTGTTTCTTTGACGGGGGCTTCATGGTTGAGCAAGGGCAACCGAATGATCTGTTCGGAAACCCGCAAAACGAACGGCTCAAACAGTTCCTGTCCAAAGTGCTTGAGGCGGGCTGATGAACGTGCAGGCGGCGGCATACACTCGGGTTGAAGGCCTTTGGCCGGATGCAGTTGCGTTGCGGGCCGCCATGCAGCAGGGCAAGGTCACTGCCCGCGAAGCACTCGATGCATGTTTGCAAGTGATCGATGATCGCAATGAGCTGATCAATGCAGTTGTGTATCAGGATCGCGATGGTGCACGGGTGGCGGCTGATGCCTGTGACAGGGCGGATGCGCCTGTCGGGCCGCTGCACGGAGTTCCGGTGACATTGAAGGAATGTTTCGATTGGCAGGGGCATCCCACGACTTGGGGTGACCCCGCGCGCGGCGGTCATGTTGCGGCAGCGGATTCTGCAGTTGCTGCCGGGCTGAAACGGGCCGGGGCGGTTATCATCGGCAAGACGAACATTCCTGCCTATCTGTCCGATTGGGAAACCGCTAATCCCTTGTTCGGAGTAACCTGCAATCCCCACAATCTAAACCGAAGCGCTGGTGGGTCTTCGGGCGGGTCCGCCGCTGCGGTGGCCACCGGAATGTCCTACATAGACATTGGCAGCGATCAGGGCGGATCGATCCGATTTCCGGCGCATAATTGCGGTGTTCACGGATTGAAACCCAGCTGGAACAGCATTTCTCTGCGTGGGCACAGCCCCTTTGGAGATCTTCGGGAACCCGACATCGGTACAGCGGGTCCCTTGGCGCGATCAGCTTGGGATATCTCGCTGGCATTCGAGGTATTGTCGGGGCAGGGCAGTATCGCGCCTGTAAAGACTGAGGGGTTGCGTATAGCGGTTATTCCCGTTCCTGATGAGTGTCCCATTGACCACGAATATGCCCAATTGCTCAGGACGTTTGCGGGTCACTTGCAGAGCAAGGGTGCCACCATCAGCGAAGCTGCACCCGCAATTGATTTTGTAAGAGCAACCGAAGTCATGAATCTTTTGGTGCGCGCGGAAACGGTGCACAAGTCTGAGCTCGCCTTGGCGTTTCGCGCCGGGCCGGACGCGTCTGTGGCCGGAAGGTCGTTTGCTGAACTAAACAAGCGAGGGAATTCCCTCAGCCATCGCGACTGGCTGTCCCTTCACGAAGAAAGATTGCGGATGTGTCAGGCTTGGGCGGAGTTTTTCGAGCTTTACGATCTGGCTTTGTTTCCGGCCGCAGCTGGTGAAGCCGCTCCGCTGAGACCGCATCGTGATGTTACCGAACGCACTGTTCCTGTGAATGGTCGCGAAGAACCGATCTTGAAACAGCACATGCTGCATATGCCCGGCAGTTTGTGTTATCTGCCCGCGCATGTCCTGCCGGTCGGGCGCTCTGATGCAGGTCTGCCGCTGGGCGTTCAGGTGATCGGCGGGCACAGGCAGGATCAGTATGTTCTGGCAGCTGTGCAAGGCTTCGAGGGTTTTGGGGTGAGTAACAGGGACAAAAAATGAAAAGCATTATCAACTACGGTGACGGCCCCAAGGCGATCTATGAAATCCTCAAACGTCAGATCATCGCGGGGGAGCTGAAACCTGGAGAAGAGCTGAAGATCATGCCTCTGGCCAAGGAGATGGACATCTCCATAGTTCCACTTCGGGAAGCCGTGAGGATGTTGGCGGCCGAAAAACTGGTTGAACTGAGACCTCGACGCAGCCCGATCATCGCAAGGCTTGATGTGCGTGACCTGGTGGAGATGAACCAGATCCGTGGTGCGCTGGAGCCGATCATTCTGGCTGATGCAGTCGAACGTCACACGCCCAAGACTCTGGCTGCTTGCGAAAAGGTTCTGAAACGCACACTCAAGGTCAAAGATCCGTGGGAGATGGTAGAGCTGAACAAGGACTTCCATCTGACCTTGCTGGGGCCGACACGCATGCAAAGATCGCTCGACATCATTTCCGATCAGTATGATGGGATCGCGCGTTTGACCCAGTTTCGCGTCATTACCCACGAGGACCAGTTGGGCAAACTGCACGAGGAGCATGCCCGCATTCTGGAAGCCGCCAAGCGCGGCGATGTGGATGGTGCGGTGGCCGAGATGACACGCCATATCGATCAAGCCACCAACCGCGCCGCAAACGAATTGACCGAAGCCGAAAGCATTGGGGATCCCCCAGCCAACGACGCCATGTGATCAACAATCCACGGCCCAACAACGAACGAAGTTCAAAATGCAGACAGAATACGATTTCATCGTGGTCGGCGCTGGCAGCGCCGGAGCCATAATTGCTGCCCGGTTGTCAGAAGGCGGAGCAAACTCCGTTCTGTTGCTGGAGGCGGGTCCGAAGGATACCAGCCCGCTGTTTCATGTCCCGGCTGCTATGCGGTACGCGTATAACGCGCCAAAATACAACTGGAACTACGAAACTGAACCAGAACCCTATCTGAACAACCGGGTTCTGGTGCAACCTCGCGGCAAAGTTCTGGGCGGGTCCAGCTCGATAAACGGTCAGCTTTATCTGCGTGGCCATCCACTGGATTATGAAGGCTGGGCCGAAGGCGGGGCGCGAGGCTGGTCTTATGCCGAGGTGCTACCCTATTTCCAGAGGCTTGAGACGCGCATTGATGGTGGCAACGAATACCAGGGTCAGGATGGTCGGATCCGGGCTTCGACCATGGGATCGGACAACCCCCTGACCCGGGCGTTCCTGAAGGCGGGAGAAGAAGCCGGATATCTGCGGACCGACGACGTCAACGGTGGCCAGCAGGACGGGTTTGGCTACTTGCCCAAGAATGTGGCCGAAGGACGTCGTTCATCGACTGCATATTGCTATTTGCGCAACCCGCCTGACACTCTGAATATACAGACCGGATGCAGTGTTCGAAACCTGGTGATCCAAGACCGCACGGCCAGGGGAGTCCGTTACGTACAGCGCGGGCAGGAAATCACGGCGCTTGCGCGACGTGAGGTTATCTTGTCGGCGGGGGCCTTCAACAGCCCCGTGATCCTGATGCAGTCCGGTATTGGCCCGGCGCACCAGCTGCGCGAAAACGGAATAGACGTCGTTCATGACTTGCCCGGTGTTGGTGAAAACCTGATGGATCACCCGCTGACCTCATTGCAGGTGAAATGCACGCAACCGGTGACATTGTTCAAACATCTAAACCTCTTCAGCCAGGCTAAAGGTGCGGTGGAATGGGCGCTGACCCGCAAGGGTCTGTTGGCGAACAACCATTTTGACGCTGTCTGTTTTGTTCGAACAAAGGCGGGCGTGCGTTTTCCGAACATGCAGATTGCCCTGTTCCAGATTGCAGTAGCGGAGGGTTCTGCGGACTTTATCAAGGAGCACGCCTTCCAGCTTCAATTCACCAACCAGCGCCCGCAAAGCCGAGGCTATGTAAAGCTGGCATCGAACGACCCGTTTGCCGCCCCTCGCATCCGATACAATCTGTTGGAACACCCGGAAGACATCGAGGAGCTGAAGGCTGGTCTGCGTCTGTCGCGCGAATTGACCGAACAACCGTCGTTGGCCGCCTTCACGGGCGAAGAGATTTTTCCGGGTCAGCATGTGCAGAACGATGCGGACATCGAGGCCTGGTTGCGCGAAAACTGTCACTCCTCCTATCACCCGTCTGGTACGTGTAAAATGGGTGTGGACGAACTGGCGGTGGTTGATCCTGAATGCCGCGTACACGGGATCGAAAATTTGCGGGTGGCTGACGCTTCGATTATGCCGGTGATTCCATCAGCAAATCTGAATTGCCCCACGATGATGATCGGTGAAAAAACGTCGGACATGATCCTGAGTCGGTCTCTTCCGCCTTCAAACCTGCCTTATTTCACGGATCCGAACTGGGAAGTCTCCCAACGATAAAAAGAAGGGCGGCAACAAGGGCCGCCCTATTCAGTTCAGGGGAGGTATGGGTCAGGGTCTGGAAGCGGTCAAGCGGGGGAACAGGTATTCGCTGACGGCGCTTTCGCCACCTACGCAACCAAGGCCACTGATCTTGATGCCCCCAAAGGGCACGTCGATATATGCGGTCGTCAACTGATTGACCGCGACGCTGCCAACCTGCAGACGCGCAGCAACCTGTTCGGCCTGTTCCTGATCGGGGCCGTAGACGTAGCCTGACAGCCCCAATTCACAATTGTTGGATCGTGTGATGATGTCCTCGACGTCGTCGAATGGTGCGATGCAGGCGATCGGGCCAAAGACTTCATGTGCCATTCCGAGTGCGTCGTCTGGAACGTTCGCAAATACCCTAGGCGGAGAAAAGAACCCCGTATTGTTCGAAACGGAGGCGTTCACAATGGCCGTCGCCCCGTTGTTCACAGCGTCCTCGGCTATTCGAGCCATAGCATTAACGCGGTCCCGGTTGGCCAGTGGCCCCATGGTCGTACCATTTTCAATACCGGCCCCAAGAACAAGGTTTCGGGCATAGTCTCCGGCGATTTCGGCGAAAGCGTCATGTTGTGCACGGTTCACATAGATTCTGTTCGGAGCCGTGCAGACCTGTCCTGCGTTCCAGAAGCGTTTGGAGATCAGCGCCTTGGCCGCCTCTTCCACATTCGAGTCCGGTAGAACGATGGCAGGGGCATTTCCGCCCAGCTCCAGTGTGCATCGCATGATTTGCGATCCGCATTGCGCCGCCAATACGCTTCCGACATTTACGGATCCAGTATATGACAGGTGGCGCATGGATGGATGCTGGATAAGCCGCTCTGACAGCTTCGCCGAATCTCCCTTCACCAGATTCACCGAGCCCGACGGCAGATCACTTTCGATGATCGTTTCCACCAGCATTGCGACCGATGTTGGGGTGTCATTGTTGGCCAAAACCACGACACTGCACCCAGCTGCCAATGCGGGCGCGATGTGCACCGCGGCAGTTTCAACGGGAAAGTTCCAAGTCGTGATGACGATCACGGGACCGACAGGGACCATGTCGATCCGGCGGTTGGCGCCGTGTCCCGGTCTGTCATAGGTAAATGCCATCGTGTCTGCCATTTCGGCGAAGTGTTCGAACATGGCGACGACGCCCGACATTTCCAGACGCGCCTCGTCCAAGGGTTTACCCTGTTCCAAGGTGATCTGACGGGCCACGGATTCTGAGTTTTCAGAAACTCGAGAAGCGATGTCATCCAGAATGCGGGCCCGAGATTGCGCTGAAGTTTCGGACAACCGCTCAAACGCGCTGGCTGCTGCTTCCGCGGCCTGGTCGGCGTCTTGCAAAGTGGCCGATACAAATTCCGCGAAGGATTCTCCAGTGGCTGGATTCAAGACAGGCCTGATCTCCCGGCCTTGGCTGGAAACTTTGGAATTGTTGATTATCGGATGGTACATGCCCAGCTCCGGAAGTAAGGGAATTTTCGCCTTATGCTATATAATATATTATTATTCAGCGCAAGCTCTGCCGCTGGAACATGCATGTCTTGATCAGCGTTCAACCGATCGAGACATTTGGCCGATTGGTTCCAAGAACTTGCTAGACCGCCCACTGTCCAGAAACACTGCCTTGTCCCATTCTCAATCACATTTGCGAGAGACGCTGGTGAGAGTTGCAAAGCGTGCCTAAATCCCGCAAAACACCCCGAAACCAGTGCTGGAGGCACACATGAAGCCGGTCGAAATATACACATCTCCACTCTGCGGCTTCTGTCATGCCGCTAAACGTCTGTTGCAGCAGAAGGGTGTGAACTTTTCCGAGATCAATGTTTTCGCCAACCCGGATCGCAAGCCCGAGATGATTCAGCGTGCCAATGGTGGACGTACTGTGCCGCAGATCTTTGTCGGTGATACTCATGTGGGTGGCTGCGATGATCTGTATGCGTTGGAACGTGATGGCAAACTAGACGCGCTGTTGGCGGCCTGACCCATGCGCACCGCCCTGTTACAGCTGAACTCATCGGATGACCCGGCCGAGAATCTGGACACCGTCAGATCCATGCTGGCCGAGGCCGTGGCAGGCGGTGCTGGCTTTGTTCTGACCCCCGAAGTGACCAATTGTCTCTCTACCTCGCGTACGCATCAGAACAATGTGCTGCACCATGAAGAGGACGATCCCACTCTGGCCGCTTTGCAGTCGGAAGCAAAACGGTTGGAGATCTGGTTGCTGATCGGGTCATTGGGGGTCAAGACACATGACGCAGATGGCCGTTTCGCCAACCGGCAGTTCCTGATCAGCCCGCGCGGTGAAGTGACCGCGCGCTATGACAAGATCCACATGTTCGACGTGGAAGTGTCAGCGGAAGAGACTTATCGCGAATCGGACGGGTATCGCCCGGGCACCCGGGCTGTCGTCACAGACACGCCATTTGGTCGAATCGGTATGACCATCTGCTATGACGTGCGCTTTTCGAAATTGCATCGTGCTTTGGCACAGGGTGGGGCGCAGATCCTGACAGCTCCGGCGGCGTTTTCCTATGTCACCGGCGCGGCACATTGGCACTCGCTGCTACGCGCCCGTGCAATTGAAACCGGTTGCTACGTGCTGGCGCCGGCGCAAACCGGCAAGCACAAATCCTCGCGCGGTCAAAGTCGTCAGACCTATGGACATTCGTTGGTTGTGGCTCCCTGGGGAGAGATTCTGGCAGATGGCGGAGACGAACCGGGGATCACATTCGTTGATCTCGATATGGAAAAAGTGGCACAAGCGCGCAAGCGAGTGCCTTCGCTGACCCATGACCGAGAGTTCGACGGACCTTGAATGAACGAAAATAACACTTTGGCGATCTCGCTGTTCAGCGAGATTTTGATGGCGGACCAACTTGCACGGTCGCGCCTGTCCAAGGCGTTGCCTCGGGGTATGGAGCTGTCGCATTTTTCGGTTCTGAATCATCTTGCTCATGTCGGATTGGAGCGGACACCCGCGCAATTGGCCAAGGCGTTTCATGTGACACGTGGCGCGATGACCAACACGTTGAGCAAACTGGAAATGTCCGGCTATATCCACATTCGCCCCGATTGGGACGATGCCAGGCGCAAGATGGTGGCGATCAGTCCAGCTGGCAAACAAGCCCGTGACGCGGCTATAGCCGGGATTGCCCCCATAATTTCTGAAGTTGTAACGGATCTGGGCGCGGACCGGGTTCGTAGCGCGCTGCCTATCTTGCGGGAATTGCGACTGAAGCTTGAGGCCGACAGCTGAGGCATCATGTGGAAAGGCGGGACGCCTATCCCCAGACATCCCGCCAACACCCAAAAGGTCCCGTGAGTGTGGTGACTTTTGGAAAAGACCCGGCTGAAACTGCACCGGATTTATTACTCACTCGGTGATTGAGCTTTCAAGCTCTGGTTCGCGGTGTTGGGAAAAACCCATCCGCTGTATTAACTCTATCGCACCTGCTTTTTGTAACAACTGTGCATTAGGTTTGAAACCTATACGAAAGGTTAGTGTTTCTGCGTCTAAATAGCGTCAGGACAAACAAGTTGAGTGACAAAAGAAGGCCATCTCCCCTTTAAGTAATTGATAATGAACAAAAAACAAAATAATCTGAAAAGACGCTACTTAACGTCACGTTAAGTTGAAGTTGGGTCAGAAACCCGTTTAAACCGGGTCGCAGCAGGTTCCTGATGCCAGTTTCACAAGGGTTTGGTGCTCGCGGTTACGTAATTCACGCTCAGGTCCCGATCCGAGATCGACCAGCTCCAACTGATTGGGTTGAAAACGAATCCTTTGCGGTCTACCGGGGTCAGGCCTGCTTGCTGCAGCAGGTCATAAAGTTCGTCGGGTGTTATGAATTTCGACCATTCATGGGTGCCACGAGGCAGCCAGCGCATGACAACCTCTGCGCCGATGATTGCGACGGCAAAGCTCTTGGGGTTTCGGTTGATGGTCGAACAGATTTCCAACCCGCCGGGCTTCAAAAGTTGCCGGGTCGCGGTAAGGTAGCTTAGCGGATCAGCTACGTGCTCCACCACTTCCATGTTCAGCACCACGTCAAATTGTTCTCCGGCTGCAGCGAGCGCTTCGGCCGTGGTGTGACGATAGTCGATGTTCAACCCAGATTGTTCGGCGTGTATGCGCGCCACCGGAAGGTTGCGCTCTGCGGCGTCTGCGCCAACGACGGTCGCCCCGAGGCGTGCCATGGGCTCGGATAACAGACCGCCGCCGCATCCTATGTCGAGAATGCGCAGTCCCGCGAACGGGTCGCTCGATTTCAGATTCCGGTCAAACTCGCCCGCGATTTGAGCGGTGATATAGTCCAATCGGCACGGATTGAGCATGTGAAGGGGCTTGAATTTCCCTTCGGGATCCCACCATTCAGCGGCCATCGCTTCGAATTTTGCGATCTCCGAAGGGTCTACGGTGGATTGAGGCGCTTGCATTCCTGTCTCCGTATGCTCTTTTACCATTTGACGACTATATAGGCCTGTAATGGACAAATACCCGGACCAAAAGCGCGCAGTGCAATATCTGTACCCGCCGATCGAACCTTTCGATCAGCGCATGCTTGATGTGGGGCAGGGTCATCGCCTGTATGTTGAGCAGAGCGGCAACCCCGAAGGTGTACCGGTTGTGATCTGCCATGGCGGTCCCGGGGGTGGCTGTAGCCCTGCGATGCGGCGCTATTTCGATCCCGAAGTGTATCGCGTTGTCCTGTTCGATCAGCGTGGTTGTGGCCGGTCGGTGCCCCATGCCAGCTGCGACAATAACACGACCTGGGATCTGATCGCGGATATGGAGCGCATTCGTCAGGTGCTGGGGATCGACAGCTGGCTTTTATTTGGGGGCAGTTGGGGGGCGACGCTGGCATTGCTTTATGCCCAGACCCACCCCGAGCGCAGCCGTCACCTGATCCTGCGGGGCGTTTTCCTGATGACCAAGGCCGAGCTGGATTGGTTCTACGGGGGCGGAGCGGGCAAATTCTGGCCCGAAGCCTGGATGCGATTCGTGACACTCATCCCTGAAGATGAGCGGGGTGACTTGATTGAGGCCTATGCAAAACGTCTGTTTTCTGGCGACCGCGCGACCGAGATCAAATTTGGCCGGGCCTGGTCGACTTGGGAAAATGCGTTGGCGTCTGTCCACTCCAATGGATCCGTGGGGGAAAGTCCCGGTGAATATGCCCGGGCTTTTGCCCGTTTGGAAAACCACTACTTCCGCAATGCGGGTTTCCTGGATTTCGATGGGCAGATACTGGCCAATATGGCGCGAATCTCGCATATTCCCGGTGTGATTGTTCAGGGACGTTATGACATGATCTGCCCGCCGACCTCGGCCTGGAAACTGAATGAGCTTTGGCCTGCCGCCGAGTTGAAGATGGTGCGCAATGCGGGCCATGCCATGTCCGAACCCGGAATCAGTGCCGAGCTTGTTCGGACCATGGACCGGATTGCGGAGGACCTCGTGTGAGCCGGATTGACCGCAAAATTGATCGCCGTGCTCTTTTCACCTCGGGTGCTGCCGCGGCTTTGTTGGCGGCGACGGGAGCGTCCCTGGATGCGGCTCCGCGCCGGGGCGGAACATTGCGGCTGGCGGTTCCACGCGACGGGGACATGATGGGTGTTGTCGCACGCGGTGCGCTTTTCGACACTTTGACCGAGGTTGGCCCGGATGGCGTTCTGAAGGGTGAATTGGCAGAAGCCTGGCGCAGCAGCCCTGACGCAAGAGTCTGGCATTTTGCACTGCGCTCGAACGTGACCTTTCACGACGGTTCGCGGCTGACGTCCGAGGATGTTGTTGCTTCGCTTCTGGCGCATGATTTCCCAAGGGATCGTCTGGGCCTGAAGGCGACCGGAGAGCTGACTTTGCAGCTGGAACTTGCGACGCCGAACGGTGATCTGCCCTATCTGCTGGCAGATCCGTCTTTGATCATCGCACAAAATGGGCTGGTTGCAGCCCCGTTGCGTGAAGCAAACGGAACCGGCCTTTACCGCTTGGAGCGTTTGCAGGAGGGCCGCCAGATGCGGCTTGTGCGTGTGAACAAGCATTACAAGGATGACCAGGCGGGGTGGGCCGACCGAGTGGACGTTGTTGTCATACCAGATGCAGCGGTCCGGGCCGAAGCGCTGCGGGACGGCTTTGTAGATGTGGCCGCTTTGCCTGAACCCAAAGGCCTGCTGAAAAGGGGGGACTTCACCTATCACCCCTCAGCCCAGAACATGGCACTGGCCACCCACAAAGGTATCGGCCTGCCAAGAAAGATCGGCACCCGCGCGCCGCTGGACGATGGACGAATTGCTGAACGGTGGTGGGTTGGGTGATTCTAGACGCCTTCGGCAATTTGGCGGTCGTATTCGTTTGCGTCGAACCATCCGCGTGACGCGGCGACCTTGCCTTCGGCATTTAGATCCCATTCTTCCCAACCCGGGACGCGCACCGTTTTGCCTGTTTCGGAATGGGTGCCCTCCAGAATCCAGCCAAAGACGACATGGTCTCCGGCGACCCGCAGATGATCCAACATCACCACAAGATCGGGGAATTCCGCATAAAACCCCGCAGCCATTTCGGAAACTGCGGCACGTCCTAAAATTGGATCCCCGCGGTTGATCACGATAGAGCCGTCTTCGGCATAAAAGGAAGCGACCGCATCCGGGTCGCCGGAACTCCAGGCTTTGGCATAATTGTGGGCCATGTTCCCTATCGACATAGTATTCTCCTTAATCAAACATTCTGCGAGCCTAGCGCATCCCGGGTCCTGTGTCTCAATTGTTATACTTGAAGTCCTGGACCATCCGGCGTATACGACGTTCTCAACAGCGGCGCGTCGGGCACCACCCCGGGGTTCCACCGGAAATTTCGACGGGCCGCGCGCCCGTTTTTTTGTGTTTGGACTGCTGGGGTTTGGACCGCTCATGAACAACAATCTGATCGCCAAGGCCGCCATCGACCGACGCCTGGCCGAAATCATCGCGCCGGTGATCGAGGATATGGGGTACGAACTGGTGCGGATGCGCCTGATGTCCGGCAAGACCACGACCCTGCAGATCATGGCCGACAAGCCCGATGGCGGGATCGAAGTGGATGATTGCGCCGAAATCTCGAACGCGGTCAGTGCCACTTTAGACGTCGAAGACCCGATCCTGGACGCCTATACGCTTGAGGTGTCCAGCCCAGGTATCGACCGCCCGCTGACGCGCCTGAAAGACTTTGAGATGTTCGAAGGCTATGAGGCCAAGCTGGAAACCACCGAACTGATCGACGGGCGCCGCCGATTCAAGGGTGAACTGGCCGGGGTCGAAGGCGAAGAGGTTCTGATCAACCTGCCGCAGGATGGCGAAACGATCACCATCGGGTTGCAGTTCGACTGGCTCAGCGATGCCAAGCTGGTTCTGACCGACGACCTGATCTCGGAAATGTTGCGCCAGCGGAAAGAAGCCGGCGTTTTGCCCGACAACTTGGACGAAGACCAATTCGACGATATCGAGACCGATGACGGGTCCGAAGAGGAGACGAAGTAATGGCAATCACCTCTGCAAACCAGCTTGAGCTGCTGCAAACCGCCGAGGCCGTGGCGCGCGAAAAGATGATCGACCCCGGTCTGGTGATCGAGGCGATGGAAGAGTCGCTCGCCCGTGCAGCCAAAAGCCGGTACGGCGCCGAAATGGATATTCGCGTCAGCATCGACCGCAAGACTGGCCGCGCCACTTTCACCCGCGTGCGCACCGTGGTTGCCGATGATGAGCTGGAGAACTACCAGGCCGAATTCACCGTCGAACAGGCCAAACAGTACATGGCCGACCCGGAGATCGGTGATGTCTTTGTCGAAGAAGTGCCCCCGGTTGAAATGGGCCGGATTGCTGCACAATCGGCCAAGCAGGTGATCTTGCAGAAGGTCCGCGAAGCTGAACGGGATCGTCAGTACGAAGAATTCAAGGACCGCGCCGGCACCATCATCAACGGCGTCGTCAAGCGCGAAGAATATGGCAATGTCATCGTTGATGTGGGCGCTGGCGAAGCGATCCTGCGTCGCAATGAAAAGATCGGCCGCGAATCCTATCGTCCGAACGACCGCATTCGCTGCTATATCAAGGATGTGCGCCGCGAAGTGCGTGGCCCGCAGATCTTCCTGAGCCGCACCGCGCCGGAATTCATGGCCGAGCTGTTCAAGATGGAAGTGCCGGAAATCTATGACGGCATCATCGAGATCAAGGCCGTCGCCCGTGACCCCGGTTCGCGCGCCAAGATTGCCGTGATCAGCTATGATGGCTCGATCGACCCCGTGGGCGCCTGCGTTGGTATGCGCGGCAGCCGCGTGCAGGCCGTTGTGAATGAACTGCAGGGTGAAAAGATCGACATCATCCCGTGGAACGAAGATCAGCCGACCTTCCTGGTGAACGCGCTGCAGCCCGCCGAGGTGTCTAAGGTGGTTCTGGACGAAGAAGCCGGCAAGATCGAAGTCGTGGTTCCGGAAGAGCAACTGAGCCTTGCCATCGGTCGCCGCGGCCAGAACGTGCGTCTGGCGTCGCAACTGACCAACCTCGACATCGACATCATGACCGAGGAAGAAGAATCGGCCCGCCGGCAGAAGGAATTCGAAGCGCGGACCAGTCTGTTCATGGAAACGCTGGATCTGGACGAATTCTTTGCTCAACTGCTGGTGTCCGAAGGTTTCACCAACCTGGAAGAAGTCGCCTATGTCGAGCTGGACGAACTGCTGGTCATCGATGGTGTCGACGAAGGCACTGCCGAAGAATTGCAGGCCCGCGCCCGCGATTACCTGGAAGCCCAGGCCAAAGCGGCGTTGGATGCGGCTCGTGCGCTGGGCGCCGAGGACAGCCTTATTGAATTCGACGGCCTGACTCCCCAAATGGTGGAGGCGCTGGCCAAGGACGACGTCAAGACGCTCGAAGACTTCGCGACGTGTGCAGACTGGGAACTTGCAGGCGGCTGGACAACGGTCGATGGCGAACGCGTTAAGGATGATGGTATCCTTGAGCCCTTCGACGTGTCTCTGGAAGAAGCGCAGAATCTGGTCATGACCGCGCGTATTGTGCTGGGCTGGGTCGATCCGGCAGATCTTGAGAGCGAAGAGGAAGAAGAGCTCGAAGGTACCGAAGATGATCTGCAGCAGCCGGAGGCCGGGGCCTGATCTCAGGCCCGGTAGGGTGCAAACATGGGTCGCGGCGGCGCCAAATCGGACCATTCGGACGGTCCAGAACGGAAATGCATCGCAACCGGTGAGATCCAGCCCAAACAAGGGCTGGTCCGCTTTGTGATGGGGCCGGACGCTCAGGTCGTTCCGGATGTCATGGGTAAACTGCCCGGACGGGGTGTTTATGTAACGGCAACCCGGGATGCGTTGGATCTGGCGGTGAAGAAGAAACTCTTTGCCCGCGGGTTCAAAGCGCAGGTGCAAGTGCCGGATGGCCTGACGGACGAGGTCGAAAAGCAGATTGTCCGGCGTCTTGTTGAACTGGTCAGCCTGGCCCGGAAGTCCGGTCATGCGGTGTCCGGATACGAGAAAGTGAAAGACTGGCTTGCCAAGGAAGAGGCCCATGTGCTGATTCAGGCATCGGACGGATCGGGACGCGGCAAGTCGAAATTGAGCACGCCTTATGGCGGAAAATACATCGGAAGTCTCACGGCGGACGAACTTGGCATGGCTTTTGGTCGTGAAACTGTGATACATGCGGCGCTCGCCTCTGGTGGACTCGGCAAACGTGTTGTAGAGGAAGCGCAACGACTGAACGGTATGCGTAATGTTGTCGGTGGCAAGGGTCGCCGAACGGAAGGATAAAGAGCTTTATGAGCGATAGTGACGGCAAAAAGACTTTGGGTCTGCGTGGTGGGGCCCGTCCGGGCAATGTGAAACAGAGTTTCAGCCACGGACGGACCAAGAATGTCGTGGTGGAAACCAAACGCAAGCGCGTTGTGGTCCCCAAGCCGGGAGCCGGTAAGGGTGGCGGTGGTGCCGCGCCTGCGGGTGATCCGTCACGTCGTCCTGCTGGGATCTCTGATGCGGAAATGGCGCGTCGTCTGAAGGCGCTGCAGGCTGCGAAAGCCCGCGAGGCGGAAGAAGCCGCCAAGCGTGCCGCCGAAGAGAAGGCCCGCGAAGAGGAGCGTGCTCGCCGTCGGGCTGAAGCCGAGGCCAAGGAGCGCGAACAGCGCGAAGCTGAAGAGCGTGCCCGTCAGAAGGCCGAAGAAGAAGAGCGCAAGAAGCGCGAAGCCGAGGAAGCCGCCAAACGTGCGGCTGCCGAAGCAGCTGCTGCAGCCGAGAAGAAAAAAGCCGAGCCTGCAGCGCGCGCCAAGACGGCCACGGATGCGCCAGCTCAGCAGCAGCGTAAGCCGGACCGTGAGCGTGAACAACGTCAGAATCGCGGCAAGGGTGGTCGCAACGACAACCGTCGTTCCGGCAAGCTGACACTGAGCCAGGCCACAGGTGGCGAAGGCGGTCGTCAGAAGTCTCTGGCGGCGATGAAGCGGAAACAGGAGCGTGCCCGTCAAAAGGCCATGGGTGGCCCGGTCGAGCGGGAGAAGGTTATCCGCGACGTTCAGTTGCCGGAAACCATCGTGGTGTCGGAACTGGCCAACCGTATGGCCGAGCGTGTCGCTGACGTTGTCAAAGAACTGATGAAAATGGGCATGATGGTTACGCAGAACCAGTCCATTGACGCAGACACAGCGGAACTGATCATCGAAGAGTTCGGCCACAAGGTCGTGCGCGTTTCCGATGCCGATGTGGAGGACGTGATTGCCGACGCCGAAGACAAAGACGAAGATCTGCAGCCGCGTCCGCCGGTCATCACCATCATGGGTCACGTTGACCACGGCAAGACGTCGCTTCTGGATGCGATCCGTGACGCCAAGGTGGTCGCGGGCGAAGCCGGTGGCATCACTCAGCATATCGGGGCCTATCAGGTTACGACCGACAGCGGCACCACGCTGTCCTTCCTGGATACGCCGGGCCACGCGGCCTTTACCTCGATGCGTTCGCGCGGCGCTCAGGTGACGGATATCGTGGTTCTGGTTGTGGCGGCCGACGACTCGGTCATGCCGCAGACGGTTGAAGCGATCAACCATGCCAAGGCTGCCGGTGTCCCGATGATCGTGGCGATCAACAAGATCGACCGCCCGGCTGCTGACCCGAACAAGGTGCGTGCGGAACTGCTGCAGCACGAAGTGATCGTGGAACAGATGTCTGGTGAGGTTCAGGATGTCGAGGTTTCGGCCATCACCGGTCAAGGCTTGGACGAACTGCTGGAGGCGATTGCACTGCAGGCGGAAATCCTTGAACTGAAAGCCAACCCCGATCGCGCCGCCCAAGGTGCCGTTATCGAGGCGCAGCTGGATGTGGGTCGCGGCCCGGTCGCGACCGTTCTGGTTCAGAAGGGCACCCTGCGCCAAGGCGATATCTTTGTTGTGGGTGAGCAATACGGTAAAGTCCGTGCGCTGATCAACGACAAGGGAGAGCGTGTGGCCGAAGCCGGGCCGTCGGTGCCGGTCGAGGTGCTGGGTCTGAACGGGACACCGGAAGCCGGTGACGTTCTGAACGTAACCGCAACCGAAGCTCAGGCGCGTGAGATCGCGGATTACCGTGAGCAGGCCGCCAAGGACAAGCGCGCCGCCGCAGGCGCCGCCGCGACCCTGGAACAGCTGATGGCCAAGGCCAAAGCTGACGAAAACGTCTCGGAACTGCCGATCCTGGTCAAGGCTGACGTGCAGGGTTCTGCCGAAGCGATTGTTCAGGCGATGGAGAAGATCGGCAACGACGAAGTACGCGTTCGCGTTCTGCACTCCGGCGTTGGTGCGATTACCGAGACCGATGTCGGTCTGGCTGAAGCATCCGGCGCCCCGATCATGGGTTTCAACGTTCGTGCCAACGCATCGGCCCGGAACACCGCGAACCAAAAAGGCGTGGAGATCCGGTACTACTCGGTCATCTATGACCTTGTGGATGATGTAAAAGCGGCCGCGTCGGGCCTGCTGAGCGCCGAGATCAAGGAAAACTTCATCGGGTACGCCCAGATCAAGGAAGTGTTCAAGGTTTCGGGCGTCGGCAAGGTTGCGGGCTGTCTGGTTACCGAAGGCGTCGCCCGCCGTTCGGCCGGTGTACGCCTGCTGCGCGACAACGTCGTGATCCACGAAGGCACGCTGAAGACCCTCAAGCGCTTCAAGGATGAAGTGGCAGAGGTTCAGTCGGGTCAGGAATGCGGGATGGCGTTCGAGAACTACGATGACATCCGGCCGAATGACGTCATTGAAATCTTCGAGCGGGAAGAAATCCAGCGCACGCTGGACTGATATACCCGACAAGCCTAGAAAAAGGGCCAGCCTAAGGGCTGGCCTTTTTCAGTTGTGAGTGGTTTAGGCTAAGCGAGAATGTGTGTGCTCGATCTGTTTCACAGATACAGAGCAATCAGGCGGCTACTTTGACAGGACGCCCTTCATATATTTTTTGCCCGACTTTTACGGCTATTCGTCCATCCGCAAGCGAACGGACAAAGGTTCCTTGAACGGACACACAACTGCCCAACGTGATGGTTCTTAGCATGTCATATCCTCCCCAAAGAATTTGACACCTCTTGAATACACTAAAATTTTTAAAAAGTGATCAACAAAATGGTCATGTTTTCGACACATTTTTCAACTTTGCGCACATAATGTGGTTAGTTGCGGCATCAATCACGCTATATGCGGCGTGCTCACCGGAAACAGCTTGACGATACGAGACCGGCGTTACAGCCAGTCCCGCAAGATTGGAATCAGTGGAATATCCGCCGGTGGCATGGGGTATTGCTTGAGCTCGGTTGGTCGGACCCACTTCAGTACCTGACCTTCGCGGGCTTGTGGGATGCCGTCCCATTTGCGGCAGGCAAAGAGCGGCATCAGAAGATGGAAGTCATCATAGCTATGGCTTGCAAAGGTCAGTGGTGCCAGGCAAGACGCCCAAGTGTCGATACCAAGCTCTTCATGCAATTCACGGATCAAGGCAACTTCGGGAGTCTCACCCGGTTCGACTTTGCCTCCCGGAAACTCCCAAAGGCCAGCCATGGATTTGCCTTCCGGACGCTGCGCAAGCAGCACCCGGCCATCAACGTCGATCAGGGCGACGGCAGAAACAAGAACAGTTTTCATCAGGATCTGTAGTCCGCGTTGATCGAGATATATTGGTGCGTCAGGTCGCAGGTCCAGACGGTGGATGCACCCTCGCCCAAGCCCAGATCGACGCGGATCAGGATGTTGTCCTGCTTCATCTGCGCGGCACCATTTTCTTCTCGATAACTCGGCGAGACCCAGCCTTTCTCCGCGACCAAAATATCCCCGAACCAGATGCTCAGTTTGTCGCGGTCGGCGAGGGCCCCGGACTTGCCGATGGCCATGACGACGCGGCCCCAATTGGGATCTTCGCCTGCGATTGCTGTCTTGACCAAAGGGGAGTTGGCGATGGACAGACCATGCACTTTGGCATCAGTGTCGGACGCGGCACCGGTCACTTGGATTTCGACGAATTTCGTCGCTCCTTCACCATCACGCACCACCTGATGCGACAGATCCAGCATAACCCCGTTCAGGGCCTGAGTGAAATCGTCATCCCCAGTGGCATCGACGCCCGACGCGCCGGTTGCGCACAACATCAGGCTATCCGAGGTTGAAGTATCGCTGTCTACGGTTATGCAGTTGAAACTGGAATCGTTCAGCCCCGAAAGCAGTTTCTGCAATTCAGTCTGGTCATACTTCGCGTCCGTGAAGATATAGACCAGCATTGTTGCCATGTCTGGCGCGATCATGCCCGAACCTTTGGCAAAGCCCGAGATCGATACGGTTCTGCCGCCAATCTCAACTTGTGCCGTAGATCCTTTCGGGAAGGTGTCGGTGGTCATGATCGCTTCGGCTGCATCCTTCAGACGGTCTTCAGACAGGCCGTCATTCAGTTCGGTGATCTTGCCGGTGATGCGGTCATGCGGCAGCGGTTCGCCGATCACGCCGGTGGAGGCGGTAAAGATCCGCTCTGGTGGCAGACCGGTTTCGGCGGCCAAGGCTTGGGTGATCTCGGCCACCGAGCTTTGGCCATAATGCCCTGTGAAGGCGTTGGAATTTCCGGAGTTGACGAGAATGGCGGCACCGGATTCGGTCGAGCCACCGAGTTTGGCCTGGCAGTCCAGAACAGGAGCTGACCGTGTGGCGGACCGCGTAAAGACGCCAGCAACCGCGCTGCCCGGATCCAGAACGGCCAACATGACGTCAGTGCGGTTTTGGTACTTAACACCAGCAGCTGCAGAGGCCAGCCGGACGCCTTTGATCGGGGCCAGCTCAGGAAACTTCGCGGGGGCCAACGGGGAAACCGGCAGGGATTGTGCCATGGTTACTTCCTCACCAGTTCAAGGCTCTGCAACATGTCAGGGGTCAGCCCGCTAACGGCTGGCCGTTCGATATTCGCGGCGTCCACCAATTCGTTCACGCGCTGTTCCACAGCCTGGCTTTGCAGTTCGGTGGTAATCTCGTCTCGAACTTCATCCAACAAGGGCGCGCTTTGCTTGCGCTTGTCATTCAGAATAATCAGGTGCCACCCGAACTGGGTCTGTACCGGGTCTGAAATCTGGCCGATCTCCAGACCTTTCACAGCTTCTTCGAATTCGGGCACCATACGCCCTTCGCCGAACCATCCCAGCGACCCACCACCGGGGCCGGAAGGGCCGGTGGACTTGGCCTTGGCTGTTTCGGAAAAGTCCGCGCCACCATCCAGCTCTGCTTTGATGGCGTCCGCCTCTTCACGGCTTTCTACGAGAATGTGAGAAGCGTTGAATTCATTTCCACCGAACCCGTCAGCATAGCGCGTGTCATAGGCGGCCTGGATGTCCGCGTCGGAGGCTGCGTCCTGCATCACTTTTTCGATGGCTTCGCCTGCCATCAGGGATCGCAATTCGTTTTGAAGCGCAAGTTCTACATGGTGTGGGGTTCCGCCGTTGACCGATTGCTGCAGTGCGGTCTGCTGTATGAGCTGATCCAGCAGGGCATCAAACAAGACTTCCGGTTCCAACTGTTTGTATTGCTGTGGCAGGCGGTCATAGGCCAGCACGAGGTGTCCCAAAGTGATGTCTTCGCCATTCACGGTCGCGACAACGCTTTCGGCGTGCGGTTCGGCTGACACTAGGGAAGGCAGTGTGAGAGCAGCCGCCAACGTGATAGATGGCAGAAAAGTGAGACCTTTGCGCATAGAATCTTCCTATTCGGATGCCGTGGCAGGACCCGGCGTTGACACTGTTTGACCTGCCCCTTACATCGCCTTGAGGCCTTGTGCAGGACCGACTTACCCCCCGTATCTATGGGTTGCGGGCGAGCCGGGCAAGCCTGCGAAATTATGGCACTGGATTAGATCCTTTGGAGTAAACATGCTGGGTATCGGAACTCTCGCCAAAAAGGTGTTTGGCACACCGAATGACCGCAAGATCAAGGCGACCCGCCCCCTGATCGAAAAGATCAACGCGCTGGAGCCCGAGTTCGAAAAACTCACCGATGAACAGCTACAGGAAAAGACCGCCGAACTGCGTCAGCGGGCGCAGGACGGAACTCCGCTGGATGATCTGCTGGTCGAAGCTTTTGCCAACTGCCGTGAAGCCGCCAAGCGTGCTTTGGGTTTGCGCGCCTTTGACGTGCAGTTGATGGGTGGGCTGTTCCTGCACCAGGGCAATATCTCGGAAATGAAGACGGGTGAGGGCAAGACGCTGGTCGCGACCTTCCCGGCCTATCTGAACGCACTTGTGGGCAAGGGCGTGCACGTGGTCACCGTCAACGAATATCTGGCCAAACGCGACAGCGAATGGATGGGCAAGGTGTTCAACCTGCTGGGTATGTCCTGCAGTGTGATCTGGTCGGGCATGGGGCCGGAGAACAAACTGAAGGCGTACCAGTCCGATGTGGTCTATGGCACCAACAGCGAATTCGGTTTTGACTACCTGCGCGACAACATGAAGTCCGAGCTGAAGGACCTGTTTCAGAAGCACCACTATTTCGCCATCGTGGACGAGGTGGACAGCATTCTGATCGACGAAGCACGTACCCCCCTGATCATTTCGGGTCCGTCAGATGATCGGTCAGAGCTGTATGTCAGCATTGATCAGGTGATCCCGAGCCTGACCGACGAGCACTATGAACTGGATGAAAAGACCCGGAACGTGACGTTCACCGACGGTGGCAACGAATTCCTGGAACAACAGCTGATCGCGCGGGGTCTGCTGGAGGAAGGCGCTTCTCTGTATGACCCGGAAAGCACTTCGGTTGTGCACCACGTGAACCAGGGTCTGCGCGCGCACAAGATCTTTCAGAAAGACAAGGATTACATCGTCCGCGACAACCAAGTGATGCTGATCGACGAATTTACCGGCCGCATCATGGAAGGACGCCGCCTGTCCGAAGGTCTGCATCAGGCAATCGAAGCAAAAGAAGGCGTTCAGATCCAGCCGGAAAACGTCACGCTGGCTTCGGTGACCTATCAGAACTTCTTCCGCCTGTATGAAAAACTGGCCGGCATGACCGGTACGGCGGCGACCGAAGCAGAAGAATTCGCCGAGATCTATGGCTTGGGTGTCGTCGAAGTGCCGACCAACCGCGGGATCGCGCGGATCGACGAAGACGATCAGGTGTACCGCACGGCCTTGGAGAAGTACCAGGCCATGATCGACGAGGTCAAAGGTGCGTATGAAAAAGGCCAGCCGGTTCTGGTTGGGACAACCTCGATCGAAAAGTCGGAATTGCTCAGCCAGATGCTGACCAAAGCCGGGGTCAAACACAACGTACTGAACGCCCGCCACCACGAACAGGAAGCTCAGATCGTTGCCGATGCAGGCCGTCTGGGCGCGGTGACCATTGCAACCAACATGGCCGGTCGCGGGACTGATATTCAGCTTGGCGGCAATGTCGAGATGAAGGTGCTGGCAGCGCTTGCCGAAAACCCCGAAGCCGACCCGTCGGCTCTGCGCGAGGCCGAAGAAGCCAAGCATGCGGAGGAAAAGCAGAAGGTCCTGGACGCGGGCGGTCTGTTTGTTCTGGGTTCGGAACGGCATGAAAGCCGCCGCATCGACAACCAGCTGCGCGGCCGTTCGGGTCGTCAAGGGGACCCGGGCCGCACTGCGTTCTTCCTGTCGCTCGAAGACGATCTGATGCGAATTTTTGGTTCGGATCGGTTGGACAAGGTGCTCAAGACGCTGGGTCTGAAAGATGGCGAAGCCATCGTTCACCCTTGGGTCAACAAATCGTTGGAACGCGCCCAGGCCAAGGTTGAAGGCCGCAACTTTGACATGCGCAAGAACGTGTTGAAGTTCGATGACGTCATGAACGATCAACGCAAGGTCATCTTTGGTCAGCGTCTGGATATCATGGCTGCCGAGGACCTGTCGGAAATCGTGTCCGACATGCGGTACGAGGTGATCGACGATCTTCTGGATCACTACATGCCACCCAAGACCTATGCCGACCAATGGGATACCGAAGGGCTTTATGCTCAGGTCATTGAAAAGCTGGGTGTTGATGTCCCGGTGATGGAATGGGCCGCGGAAGAAGGTGTAGACGACGAAGAGATCCGCGAACGTCTGGTCAAGGCCTCAGACGAGCTGATGGCCAAGAAGGCGGTTGATTTCGGACCTGAAAACCTTCGCAACATCGAAAAGCAGTTGCTTCTGCAAACTATCGATACCAAATGGCGGGAACATCTTCTGACACTGGAACATCTGCGCTCGGTCGTTGGTTTCCGCGGTTATGCACAGCGCGATCCGCTGAACGAATACAAGAACGAAGCCTTCCAGCTGTTCGAAGGAATGTTGGACGGTCTGCGGGAGACGGTGACCCAGCAACTGGCCATGGTGCGTCCGCTTACAGACGAAGAACGTCAGCAGATGATGATGCAGATTGCGCAACAGCAGCAGGCCATTCAGGACGCTGCTCGTGCGCAGGCGCGCGAGGCGGCCGGCATCGCACCCGAGGGCGCAATCGAAGGCTTTGTGGAAGATGATCCATCCACCTGGGGCAACCCGGGGCGTAACGATAAATGTCCCTGTGGTAGCGGTAAGAAATTCAAGCACTGCCACGGTAAGATGTCCTGACCTGCTTGAAAGCAACGCAATTGCCTGAATGAGTCCCCAAGGCGGCCACAAACTGGCCGCCTTTGTTTTTCATTCTCCCTCTGACCCAGTGGTGAGTGGAGGGTGTCATGCTTAACAAGCGTCTGGTTATGATGATCGGTGGAACAGCGACCTGTGCGTTGGGGATCGGCTTCATCATGCAAAACACCGTTACTCCTTCACGATACGTGACAAAGCCTGAGACGGCGCAGACGCAAATCCAGTTTCAGTCAGAAGCGCGGTCTCAAACGGTGTCTTCGATCGCGGATGACGCTCCACTGCAGATTGATCAGATTACGCTGACTTCGGCACAGTCCGGTTTGGGTGAAAGCGAAACGTCAGAAGAAGTGCGTGACCTGCCGGAAACGCCCAAGGACCCTGATACCCCGCGACTGGGGTGTGATCAGCACATTGTCGCAGTGCCCGTGAACGACGCGCAAGTGCAGCTTCATGTTCAGGCACCGTGTCAAGCCAATGAGCGCGTGACGGTTCATCACTCAGGTATGATGTTTACCACGTCAACCGACGAAAACGGGACCATGACTGCTGTAATCCCGGCGTTGGCTGAACGTGCGGTGTTCATTGTTGATTTTGCCACGGGCAAGGATCTGGTCGCGACAACGCTTGTTCCTGATCTGCACGCCCACGATCGTGTCGTGGTGCAATGGAGCGGCAAAGCGGGGTTTGAAATTCACGCCCGTGAATTTGGGGCGAGCTATGGTGAGACGGGCCATGTCTGGTCAGGTATGGATCAAGCTTCCAATCGGACCGGAAGCTCTGTCGTCCGATTAGGCGAGCCACGGGGCCTGAACCCCAGCATGGCCGAGATCTACAGCTTCCCGCGGGCAGGGATTGGGAGCAGCGGCTCTATCCAGTTGAGCGTCGAGG
Organism: Paracoccaceae bacterium; assembly: GCA_014872875.1. Taxonomy (GTDB): domain Bacteria; phylum Pseudomonadota; class Alphaproteobacteria; order Rhodobacterales; family Rhodobacteraceae; genus Aliisedimentitalea. The sequence goes on along the minus strand of WKFI01000013.1, from coordinate 22,613 downwards.
CGGAGGTAACGCTTGAAAACTGCGGACGAGATGTTTCGGCCCAATCGCTCGAATTGCGTGACGGTCAGCCCTTGCGAACGCGTGACATGACCTTGTCTGTGCCAAATTGTGCAGCCACAGGTGACTTTCTGGTGTTGAATAATCTGTTGGATGACCTGAAAATCGCGGCAAAATGATCCGCAGTTCATCAGGGATTTCAACATGGCTTGGCGACGTGCGGCGGTTTTCGCCGCACTCTTTCTTTCTGTATTCACCCCTTTCGCCGTTCGCGCGCAGGATGTGACCCTGACATCACCGGATGGCGCGGTCGAAATCTCGGGCACGCTTCTTGGGTTCGATGGGGAGTTCTATCGCGTCGACACCAAGTATGGTGAGCTGACAGTGGATGGCTCCGGAGTGCTGTGTGATGGGCCGGGATGTCCGAACCTGTCGGAATTCGTGGCTGAACTTGCCCTGTCCGGGTCTTCGGCCATGGCCGAAGTTCTGCTGCCTGCATTGATTGAAGGCTTCGCGCTGCGTCAGGGGCTGAAGACCAACCGCTCCAACCTGGATCCATCGCATTTCGATTATGTCCTGCAACGCCCGGACGATCGAACAACAGTCGGACGATTCGCCTTTCGGGTGACGACCACAGATGAAGGTTTTGCCGACCTGCTGGCAAATGAAGCGGATGTGGTGATGGCGCTGCGTGAAATTCGTCCGGATGAAAGAACCCGTGCTTACGAAGCCGGTATGGGTGACATGACGGGGCGCAAACGCAGCCGTGTTCTGGCACTGGATGCCATGGTTCCGGTGGTGGCACCCAGCAATCCCGTCCGTGCTATTTCGGTGACCGAGTTGGCTCGGGTTTTTTCTGGCCAAATCACCAACTGGATGGATCTGGGTGGGCCAGATGCACCAATCGCTTTGCACTTGCCTGCTGAAGGATCCGGGCTGAGTCAGGCCGTCGAGGACAGGTTGCTGCAACCGGTTGCAGTATCTTTTGCCGCAGATATTCAGCGTCATGATCGTAGCAGCACTATGGCTAGGGCGGTAACGACCGACCCATTCGCGATCGGTATAGCGAGCTATGCAGAGACCGGAAACGCACAGACCCTGACGTTAACCGGTACCTGTGGGTATCAATTGAACGCCAGTCGTCGCAGCATCAAAACCGAGGATTATCCGCTGACCTCACCGATGTTCCTGTATCTTCCGGCACGACGATTGCCGCAGCTGGCTCGTGATTTTTTGGCCTATGCACAAAGCCCGGCAGCCCAGGTGGTGATCCGTCGTGCAGGCTTTGTTGACCAATCGCCGGAACAAATCAGCATCAACGCCCAAGGGGAACGCTTTGCAAATGCCATTCAGGCGGCAGGTCCGGAAGTTGATCTGGAAAGCTTGCAGCAGATGATAGCCAGATTGAAGCCGATGAAGCGATTGACGACCTCATTTCGGTTTGAAACCGGGTCCACTCGGCCCGACGCTCAGTCGCGTGCCAACATCGCCCAGCTTGCCCGGGCGCTGGAGGTTGGAACCTATGACACACGCAAGCTGCTGTTTGTGGGGTTTTCTGATGGGGAAGGCGCGGCCTCGGCCAATCGAAACATTGCCATGAAACGGGCGCAAGCGGTGCGGGAGTCGGTACTGTCAGCAGCTGAGACCTTGGATCTTGATCGGGTTGAGATTGACGTTGCTGCTTTCGGCGAAGCTCTGCCCATGGCCTGCGACGACAGTGCCTGGGGTCGCAAAGTCAATCGCCGTGTCGAGGTCTGGGTGCGATAACGGCGGCTTTCCGGTTCAGAGATATCCTTCCGTCCTGAAACTCAATTCCGTGGATTTGCCAATGATCAGATGGTCATGCAGCGTAATCCCCAAGGCCGAACAGGCCTGCAGAATCTGGTCCGTCATGACGATGTCAGATTCGGATGGGGTCGGATCCCCCGATGGGTGATTGTGTACCAGGATCAGCGCAGTGGCATTCAATTCCAAGGCTCGCTTGGCGACTTCTCTTGGATAGACAGGAACATGATCGACCGTACCCTTGGCCTGTTCTTCATCCGCGATGAGAGTGTTTTTGGGGTCCAGAAACAGAACTCGGAATTGCTCGGTCTCGCGATGCGACATGGTGGTGTGGCAGTAGTCCAGCACGGCATCCCAGCTGGAAATGACGTGTCGCTGCATGATCTTGGAGCGCGCCATTCTGTGGCTGGCAGCCTCGATGATCTTGAGGTCCGTTATCACCGCGTCCCCGACACCTTTGACAAGGCCCAGCTGCTCGGGTGAGGCTGAAAGTACTCGTGCGAAATCGCCAAAACGATCCAACAGGGCCCGGGCAAGTGGCTTAACGTCCTTGCGGGGGATCGATCGGAACAGGAGCAGTTCCAGCATCTCGTAATCCGGCAGGGCGTTGGCACCCCCGGTTATGAAGCGTTCCCGGAGCCGGGCCCGATGATCGCGGATGTACGACGGCAAAGCACCCCCGGGCAAAGGGGTTGGGGCGGCCTCGTCACTGTCGGGAAACAGCGGCAGTGTCATGTCCTGAAAGGCGCCGGATTTGCTCATACCAGAACGTTGCAGAGCGATGGTAAAAATTAGGTTAATGCGCAGCTGCAGCGCGCAGCGCTGCCCGGCCCAACGCTTTAGGTCGCGCAAAGCGCGGTGGAAAGCGGCGGGAGTACCTCGCCGCTTTCTTCTGTCAGCCCTTCATCGAGTCCCAGAACCCCTTTACCGACTTGAAAAAGCCCTGGCTTTCGGGGTTGTTGTCCTCGCTCAGCTCTTCGAATTCCCGCAGGATTTCTTTCTGGCGCGTGGTCAGGTTGACGGGGGTTTCAACGGCAAGTTCGATGAACATGTCACCAATCCCACCGCCACGCAGCGCTGGCATGCCTTTGCCACGCAGGCGCATCTGGCGGCCGGACTGGCTGCCTTCGGGGATCTGCACCCGTCCGCGGCCACCGTCGATGGTCGGTACTTCGATCGCCCCGCCCAATGCTGCCTTGGCCATGCTGACCGGCACACGGCAATAGAGGCTCACCCCGTCGCGTTCGAACAGCTTGTGCTGTTCGACTTCCACAAAGATATACAGGTCGCCCGGAGGGCCACCGCGCATACCGGCTTCGCCTTCGCCCGCCAGACGAATACGGGTTCCGGTCTCGACACCCGCAGGAATGTTCACGCTCAGCGAGCGGTCTTTTTCCACACGGCCCTGGCCGTGGCAGACTTTACAGGGGTTCTTGATTACCTGCCCCAATCCACCACAGGTCGGACAGGTGCGCTCTACGGTAAAGAAGCCCTGCTGCGCGCGCACCTTGCCCATGCCCGAGCAGGTCGGACAGGTTGTCGGCTCTACGCCGCCTTCGGCGCCGGTGCCGTCACAGGACGAACAGGCAACCGCCGTTGGCACCTTGATGGTTTTCTGAAGCCCCGAATAGGCATCTTCCAGTGACACACGCAGGTTGTAACGCAGATCCGCACCGCGTGCAGCTCGCCGTCCGCCGCCGCGCTGACCCATCATATCGCCGAACAGGTCGTCGAACACGTCCGAGAACGCGGACGAGAAATCGCCGCTGCCGAAGCCGCCACCGGGACGTTGGCCCCCACCACCCATGCCGTTTTCAAACGCGGCATGACCAAAGCGGTCATAGGCCGCTTTCTTTTCTTCGTCCTTCAGGACGTCGTAAGCCTCATTGGCTTCCTTGAATTGCGCTTCGGCGTCGGGGTTGTCCTTGTTGCGGTCGGGGTGCAGTTCCTTCGCTTTGCGACGGAAGCCTTTTTTGATTTCGTCCGCAGAGGCGCCCTTGGTCACGCCGAGCACATCATAATAGTCACGTTTTGACATCGGTTTATCCTTCTGCCTCAACGAAAACGGGCCGGTCCGTGATCCGGACCGGCCCGCCCGTGGCCCGGTTTACGCCTTAGCGCTTGTCGTTATCCAGATCCTCGAACTCGGCATCGACGATGTCGTCATCGGCAGGTCCGTTTGCATCATCTGCAGCAGCTGGCTCTTCGTCATCTGCATCGGCTTGCGCCTTGTAGATCGCTTCGCCCAGCTTCATGGCTGCTTCGGTCACGTTCTGGATGCCAGCTTTGATCTTGTCGGCATCGGCCTTGTCGCTTTCCAGATCGTCCTTCAGCGCGGCAATTGCCAGTTCGATGGCTTCGATCGTGGTCGGATCGACCTTGTCGGAATGCTCTTCCATCGACTTCTCGGTCGAGTGGATCAGGCTTTCCGCCTGGTTTTTCGCTTCGACCAGATCCTTGCGCGCCTTGTCCGCTTCGGCGTTTTCTTCGGCGTCCTTGACCATCTGTTCGATGTCGTCATCCGACAGACCGCCCGAGGCCTGGATCGTGATCTGCTGCTCTTTGCCGGTCGCCTTGTCCTTGGCGCCAACCGAAACGATGCCGTTAGCGTCAATGTCAAAGGTCACCTCGATCTGCGGCATGCCGCGAGGTGCCGGCGGGATGTCTTCCAGATTGAACTGGCCCAGCATCTTGTTGTCTGCCGCCATTTCACGCTCACCCTGGAACACGCGGATGGTCACGGCGTTCTGGTTGTCTTCGGCGGTCGAGAAGACCTGAGACTTCTTGGTCGGGATCGTGGTGTTGCGGTCGATCAGACGGGTGAACACGCCACCCAGGGTTTCGATGCCCAGCGACAGCGGGGTCACGTCCAGCAGAACCACGTCTTTGACGTCGCCCTGCAGAACACCGGCCTGAATGGCGGCGCCCATGGCAACGACTTCATCCGGGTTCACACCTTTGTGCGGCTCTTTACCAAAGAATTTGGCAACCTCGTCGGCCACTTTCGGCATACGGGTCATACCGCCGACCAGAACCACCTCGTCCACGTCGCCTGCGGACAGGCCGGCGTCTTTCAGCGCGGCGGCGCAGGGTTTCAGCGAGGATTTGATCAGGTCGCTCACCAGCTGTTCCAGCTTGGCGCGGGTCAGTTTCATGACCATGTGCAGCGGCTGGCCCGAGGACGGATCCATCGAGATGAACGGCTGGTTGATTTCGGTTTGCGAGGCCGAGGACAGTTCGATCTTGGCCTTTTCAGCGGCTTCCTTCAGACGCTGCAGGGCCATCTTGTCCTTGGACAGGTCGACGCCGTTTTCCTTTTTGAACTCATCCGCCAGGTAGTTGACGATGCGCATGTCGAAGTCTTCGCCACCCAGGAAGGTGTCGCCGTTGGTCGACTTCACTTCGAACAGGCCGTCGTCGATTTCCAGGATGGTTACGTCAAACGTACCACCACCCAAGTCGTAAACAGCGATGGTCTGGGTTTCTTCCTTGTCCAGACCATAGGCCAGTGCGGCCGCGGTCGGCTCGTTGATGATCCGCAGTACTTCCAGACCGGCGATTTTGCCGGCGTCTTTGGTCGCTTGACGCTGGGCATCGTTGAAATAGGCCGGAACGGTGATGACCGCCTGGGTGACTTCCTCACCCAGATAGCTTTCGGCGGTTTCTTTCATCTTGCCCAGGGTGAAGGCCGAGATTTGCGAAGGCGAATATTTCTCGCCTTTGGCTTCGACCCACGCATCACCATTGCCGCCATTGACGATGGCGAAGGGCACCATTTTCTTGTCCTTGGCAACGGCGGCATCGTCAAACCGACGGCCGATCAGGCGTTTCACGCCGAAGATGGTGTTGTCCGGGTTGGTAACGGCCTGACGTTTGGCCGGTTGACCCACCAGACGTTCATCGTCGGTGAAGGCCACGATCGAAGGTGTGGTGCGTGCGCCCTCGGCGTTTTCGATAACGCGGGGCTGCGAGCCGTCCATGATGGCAACGCACGAGTTGGTGGTTCCGAGGTCGATCCCGATAACTTTGCTCATTTTTGATCCCTTTTACTCTTCAAGGCGATGTCCCGAGACCCGAACCCATTTTGGCATCCCGGCCCCGATTCTTGTGCGGATGGTGGGCTGCACCACACCGCGTCCCGGCGTATATAGGGACCGAAAATAAACCCTGCAACCGCCCTTTGACGCGGGTTTTTGTGAATCTGTGCAGAAAATGGAAAACCTCTGGCAAGAAATGGAAATGGCAGCATGAGCACCCTTCGTCTGCGTGGGTTCGACATTCACAAAGGGTATCTTGATCACCCAAGCCAGAAGGCTGTGATCGAGGCGTTGCGCCCGATTCTCAAGGCAGCCCCCCTGTTCACGCCGACCGTCTCCGGGGGCAAGAAGATGTCGGTGAGGATGACCTCAGCCGGGGCGTTTGGCTGGGTGTCGGATGCGGCTGGATACAGATACCAGAATCACCACCCGGCTGGGCAGGCCTGGCCCGTGATACCCAAGCCAATTCTGGACATTTGGCGGGATCTGACCGGACTTGATAGAGAGCCTGAATGTTGCCTGGTCAATTATTATGGAGAGGGGGCCAGAATGGGCCTCCACCAGGACAAAGACGAGGCAGATTTCTCTTATCCGGTCGTTTCGGTTTCGCTGGGTGACGACGGATTGTTCCGTATCGGCAACCAAACCCGTGGGGGCAAGACGGAATCACTGTGGCTGAGCTCGGGGGACGTCGTGGTGATGGGCGGTCCGGCGCGTATGACCTATCACGGGGTGGATCGCATCCGGTTCAAATCGTCGCGGCTCCTGCCCAAGGGCGGAAGGCTGAACCTGACGCTGCGGGTTGTGACATAAACGCAGCGCCGCCGAACCCATTATGAGGCGATGCGTCTTTGATGAATCAATCGGAGGGCGGTTAAGCCGCTGGGTCTATTTCAACAAGCTGCAGCACCCACTGAGCAATTGCGGGGTCGTGTCGCGGAAGATCAGGTTTATCGAAAGTCCGAACATTCGATCGGACATGCCATCGTCGCATTGTTCATACCGCAAGACCGCGTAATACGTCTGCTCCAAATTCAGGACAAACACATCTGGGCGCCCGCGCCCGCGCTGCCACGTTCCGGTCGCAAAAGTTTGCTCAACACCGTTCTGGTCCGAGTAATCCGAAGGCCCGCTTTGTTGAATTTTCAAAGACCAGAACGGCTCGGTTCCGTAACAGGATAGGGTGCGGGAAATCGGGTATTCGGGGTCGTCGGCGTCCTTCTGCAAATAACGCAGCGCGACCCAACCCGCTGTTTCGCCCAAATTTGTTAAACCCCATCTGCCGGTCTGATCGGATGAAACAATCTCGACATTCTTTGCGTAGGGCGCGAGTGTTCCGATGATTTCGGCGTCGGCAGAGGGCGCTTGCCGCACATTCAGAAAATCGTCGGCCGCCACTCCGGTTACACTGTGAAAAGACGGATAGGTTTGTCCCCAGGCGGCAGCGCTGACGATCATGCTGCAGAGCAGGGCGATGAGAGTTCTCACCGACGAGCGCTCCAGCTGGCCGACATGCGGCGTCTGGTGAAGAACTCGCCCATCATGCCGATGACGATCATGATCACGGCCAACCAGAAAGCGTATTCCCACGAGCTGAAATGCGGATTGTAGTTGATGAACACGAACCCTCGAGACTGATCAATACAATGGAATAGAGGGTTCCAGTCAAACATGACCAACATATAGCTAGGCAAGGTATTGGCCAGGAACATCTTGCCTGACGCAATCATGTTGGCCCGTTGATACACCGTGCGGGCGATGCCAATCACATCCGGCGCCCAAGGTTTGGCAACCAGAAAAAGCAGACCTATGGCCATGCCGGTGAACCAGGCCAGCAGGACCATTCCGATGGCCCCAATTGGATCATAGATATAGACCGGCGTGAAAATGACGTGATAGCCGAACAGAATCACCACCAGCGTCAATGCCTTGATGTACAGAACTCCCAGAGCCGCTGACAGAATCATGATGAAGGAGTTCATCCTGGAATGCAGCATCATCGGGCTGTTCAACCCTTCGGCACCCGCAACAGCGCCAATGGCCTTGATATGCAGCAGATACAAGAAGATCCCGGACAATACATACAGCAGGAAGTCGCCCCGAATGGCGGCACCTCGCAGTTGTAGCAGGTGAAACATGACATAAAATGCCAGGACAAAAACCACTACCTGTAGAAGGCTCAACGCAACAGCAACAAAGGCGTTGTTGTGTTTGGACCTGATACTATGCACGGTGGTGTGAAACAGCACTTCGGCTGTGACCCATATGCCACCCAGTGTCGTGCGATGTCTTCGAACTTCGAACATTCGGAACTGCCCAGTATGAAATTCTGCTCATCCTTGTACGGAATTCTTGCTGTTCCGTTACAAGATCAGCATAAGGGGGCGAACTTGGATTTTCAACAAACGCTCAAGATGGAGCTCTTTTCGTGAACTACGACACTCTCATTCCAGTCATTCGGCGTCTCGCCATTGAAGCCGGCACTAAAATCATGGAAATCTACAACTCCGATGATTTCGACGTAAAAGTGAAATCAGACGATTCCCCGGTGACCGAAGCCGATGAAGCTGCTGACGCGCTGATTTCTGCAGGTTTGCGTGAAGCGTTCCCGGACGTCATGCTGGTAACCGAAGAACAGGCCGCATCACATTCTACCACCGGCGACACATTCCTGATTGTTGATCCGCTGGACGGGACCAAGGAATTCATCCACCGCCGTGGCGATTTCACCGTCAACATCGCGCTGGTCGAAAACGGCGTTCCGACCCGCGGCGTAGTCTATGCGCCCGCCAAGAACCGTATGTTCTTTACACTGGCTGACGGCTCGGCAGTTGAAGAAACCGGATCCTTTGATCTGGAAACCATTGGCGAGACCACCCCGATCCACGTGGCAGACAGCGACAACTCTGCGCTGATGGTTGTGGCGTCGAAATCGCACCGCGATCAGGCCACAGACGATTACATCAACAAATACAGCGTCAAGGACAGCAAGAGCGCGGGATCGTCGTTGAAGTTCTGCCTGGTCGCCACAGGCGAAGCGGATATTTATCCGCGCGTGGGACGCACCATGGAGTGGGACACTGCCGCCGGTCATGCCGTTTTGTTGGGCGCCGGTGGCGCTGTTGTCCGTTTTGATGATCATACTCCCTTGAAGTACGGCAAGGATGGCTACGCCAACCCGTTCTTCATCGCTTACGCACCGGGCGTGGAGTTGAAAAAAGCCTGATGTCGGTGTTGGTCGTCATTCCTGCGCGCTATGCCTCGACCCGGTACCCAGGCAAACCTCTTGTGGATTTGACTGGGGCCACCGGGAAAACCCGAACCTTGATTGAAAGATCCTGGCTGGCAGCTCAATCGGTCAGCGGTGTGGATCGGGTGGTTGTGGCGACAGATGACGATCGCATTCGGGCTGCGTCCGAAGCCTTTGGCGCGGAAGTTGTCATGACGTCCTCTGAATGTGCAAACGGGACGGAACGCTGCGCCGAAGCCCATCAGGCTTTGGGCGGCGATGCCGACATCATCGTCAACCTGCAAGGAGACGCGCCGCTGACACCGCCCTGGTTCATCGAGGATCTGGTTGCTGCCCTGAAAACCGATATTCAGGCAGAGGTGGCGACCCCGGTCCTGCGCTGCGATGGAGAGGCATTGAACAGCCTTTTGGCGGATCGCAAGGCCGACCGGGTGGGGGGCACAACAGCGGTCTTCGGGCGCCAGCACAACGCCATGTATTTTTCCAAGGAAGTCGTGCCGTTTACCTCTCGGACCTATGGGGAAAAAGAAGAAACTCCGGTTTTTCATCACGTCGGTGTTTATGCTTATCGCCCACAGGCTCTGGCAAGCTATCCGGATTGGCCGGTTGGTCCTCTGGAAACACTAGAAGGGCTTGAGCAGTTGAGATTTCTTGAAAACGGGCGCCGCGTCCTATGTGTTGAAGTCGAAGCTAGGGAGCGGCAATTTTGGGAATTGAACAACCCAGAAGATGTGCCCAAAATTGAGCAGATGATGTCCGATATGGGATTGGAGTAAAGAAATCCTTGAGCGGATTTCACTACTTCGCATGGATGGACAAGGGGAGCAAAATGACCCATTTTCACCCAAGATTTTGCCAGAATTTGGGTTTATGGTGATCTTGGTTGAGTAAACGGGTGGCGTGTTCACACGTTCATTTTGTTGATTTTGAAGGAAGAGCGATGCGTAAGAAGGTCACAAAGGCCATTTTCCCGGTGGCAGGCATGGGAACCCGGTTCTTGCCTGCGACAAAATCTGTGCCAAAGGAAATCATGACGCTGGTTGACCGGCCGTTGGTGCAATACGCCATCGACGAAGCACGTGCCGCGGGTATCAAGGAATTCATCTTTGTCACGTCACGCGGCAAAAGCGCGCTCGAAGATTACTTTGATCACAATCCTGTTCTGGAGCAGGAGCTGCGCAAGAAGAACAAGGATGATCTGCTGGATATCCTAAAGGGCACCAACATGGAAAGCGGTGCGATTGCCTATATCCGGCAACACAGGGCGCTCGGTCTGGGCCATGCGGTCTGGTGCGCGCGCCGTCTGATCGCAAACGAACCCTTCGCGGTCATTTTGCCGGATGACGTGATCGCAGCCGAAACACCTTGTCTGAAGCAGATGGTCGAAGCGTATGAGGAAACCGGCGGCAACATGGTCGCCGCAATGGAGGTTCCTCCGGAAAAGGCCAGCGCCTATGGCGTTTTGGATATCAAGGACGACATGGGGTCGATCGTGTCCGTCAACGGAATGGTCGAAAAACCCAGCGCCGAGGAAGCACCGTCCAATTTGGCCGTCATTGGCCGCTACATCCTGACGCCCAGTGTCTTGTCTAACCTGAACAAGATGAAGTCTGGCGCGGGTGGAGAGATTCAACTGACCGACGCAATCGCCGCAGATATCGGAACAGACAACACTGTCTACGGGTATCGATTCCGGGGGCAGCGGTTTGATTGCGGATCCAAAGCCGGCTTCCTGCAGGCCACAGTGGCCTTTGCCTTGGCGCGGGATGATCTGCGGGATGATCTGATGCGCTACCTGGAAGACATTCAGCAGATCGGCAAGGCGGCTGAGTAACAGGCACGCCTTTTCGGAGGGGACATGACCAATATTCTGGTGACTGGCGGCGCCGGCTATATCGGTTCGCACGCCTGCAAGGCTTTGAAAGCGGCGGGGTTCACTCCGGTTACTTACGACAACCTTGTCACCGGTTGGGAGGAGGCCGTGAAATTCGGCCCCTTCGAGAAAGGCGATTTGCTGGACCGGGCGCGTTTGGATGAGGTGTTCGCCACCTACAAACCTGCCGCTGTGATGCACTTTGCCGCGCTGAGCCAAGTTGGGGAGGCCATGCGCCAGCCCGGTCAATACTGGCACAACAACGTAGGTGGTTCCCTGAGCCTTTTGGAGGCATCTGTTGCAGCTGGGTGTACGAAGTTCGTATTCTCGTCGACCTGTGCCACGTATGGCGACCAGGACAACGTGGTGCTGGATGAGTCCGCGCCGCAGCTTCCGCTGAACGCTTATGGTGCTTCCAAACGCGCGATCGAGGACATGCTACGCGACTTTGAAGCGGCGTATGGTCTGAAGCATGTGGTTTTTCGCTATTTCAATGTGGCCGGTGCCGATCCGGAGGCCGAGGTTGGTGAATTCCACCGACCTGAAACCCACCTTGTGCCTTTGGTTCTGGACGCAATAGACGGGAAGCGGGACGCGCTGACCGTGTTTGGCGACGACTATGCCACTCCGGATGGAACCTGTATCCGCGATTATGTTCATGTCTGCGATCTGGTGGACGCCCATGTCCTGGGGCTGAACTGGCTGCTGAGGGACGGCAAACCGAGCCGGGTGTTCAACTTGGGGACCGGCTCCGGGTTTTCGGTCCGCGAGGTCATGGATCAAGCCGAACAAGTCACTGGCAAGGCGGTTCCGCATGTCATTGGCGCTCGCCGTGCGGGCGATTGTACCAAGCTGGTCTCGGGGTCTACCCGCGCCGAGGCAGAGCTGGGTTGGACACCCAAGCGGTCAGACATGGCGACCATGATCGCTGATGCTTGGGCTTGGCACAAAAAGGGACACTTCGACCACTGACATGACATCCGACTTCGCCTCTTCCATGCGTCGCCTGTCTTGGACCGAGGCGTATCGCATGCGTTGGAAGCGACGGAGGTTGTTGTGGCGCTCGTTCCGGTCGCGGCATCACCTGAGTGTTGTTGCTGACAGAACTGCACAAATCCAAAATACGGATGTTTTGGCGGTTCTGGTGCAGCGCAACGAAGCGACGCGGCTTCCGTATTTTCTGGACTATTACAGGCAGTTGGGTGTCGGACATTTTCTGGCCGTCGATAATGGCAGCGATGACGGCAGTGATAGTTTCTTAGCTGATCAGCCAGATGCGTCTCTTTGGCAAACCCATGCCAGCTATCACAACAGCCGGTTCGGGTTGGACTGGATGACCTGGCTGCAGATCAGATATGCCCACGGCCATTGGTGCCTGATGGTCGATGTTGATGAGTTGCTGCGGTTTCCCGGTCAGCAAGCCGGCGGGTTGCCGGGATTGACGGCGAGGTTGGATCGTCACGGGCGAAGGGCCTATGGCGCGCTGATGTTGGATCTTTTTCCCAAGGGGCCACTGGATCAGCACAGCTACTCCAAAGGTCAGGACCCGCTTGAAGTGCTGAACTGGTTCGACCCGGGTCCGTATCGGGCAACTCGTCAATACCCGATGGGCAACCTGTGGGTCCAAGGCGGCATCCGGGAGCGCGTGTTCTTTGCCGATAACCCGACAAGATCCCCGACCTTGAACAAACTTCCACTGATCAAATGGGACCGACGTTACGCTTATGTGAATTCTACCCATTCCTTGCTGCCACCGGGGCTGAATGGGCTCTATGATGGCCCGGGTGGACAGTCGCCGGCAGGTACTCTGCTCCACACCAAATTCTTGCCCGAGATTGTTTCCAAATCCGGGATCGAAAAAGAACGTGCACAGCATTTTCATACGCCTTCCGATTTCGACCATTACTATGACCATCTCACAGGGGCTCCGGATCTATGGCATGACAGGGCGCTTCGCTATGAAGGGGAAGAGCAGCTGATCGCACTGGGATTGATGAGAGACTTCTGACGTGTTGGTTGTTTGGTTCAGGACGTAGTCAAAGAAACGACAGCCAAGCGTAACCTTTTCTAAATTCATTGATTCATAGAAGAAATTTATGACATATTGCGCTGAAACGCCGTTCAAAGCCTGATCTAGCAGGTTTGAGTGTCGGCATGGTGCCCGTCGCTGTTGGAACTGGAAAAAACGTGGGCCTTTGGGATTCTTATCGAATGCGGATTCGGCGCAAGCGGCGCATTGTCCGTTCTATTCGAAAATCCAATGAACTGAGCGTGGTTCAGAACCACACGAGCCGGATCCGTCCGGGCGATATTCTTGTGGTCTCTACCATGCGGAACGAAAAGATCCGCATGCCCTTTTTCCTGCGCTACTACAGGGATCTGGGCGTGAACCATTTCCTTTTCGTGGACAATGACAGCACTGACGGAACGTTGGATTATCTGGCAGGGCAACCCGATGTTTCAGTCTGGCACACACGTGCCAGTTATAAGAGGGCGACCTTTGGCGTCGACTGGATGAACTGGCTACAGCGGAAATACTGCCACAACCACTGGACGCTTGTCGTCGATCCAGATGAATTCTTTGTTTACCCCTTTTGCGATACCCGTCCGATCCGAGCCTTGACTGACTGGCTGGACAACTCGGCCATTCGAAGCTTTTCGGCCATGTTGCTGGATGTCTACCCCAAAGGGCCGATCGACGCCGTACCTTATCAGGAAGGCCAGGATCCGATTGAAATTGCCTCGTGGTTCGATAGCGGGAATTACACAATCAAGCGCAACCCGACCTACGGGAACCTATGGATTCAGGGCGGTCCTCGGTCGCGGATCTTCTTTAGCGATGAACCGAAAAAGGCACCGGCGTTGAACAAGGTGCCTTTGGTTAAATGGGACCGAAAATACACCTATGTCAGTTCGACACACACATTGCTGCCGCGGGGCCTGAACCAGGTATATGATGACTGGGGTGGGGAAAAGGCCAGCGGGATCCTACTGCACACCAAGTTTTTGGACACCTTCACTGCCAAGGCGGAAGAAGAGTTGTCGCGCGGCCAGCACTATGCCGGGTCAGCCGAATACAAGGCCTATGCCAACCAACTGAAAGGTCAGCCCGAGCTTTGGTGCAAGTGGTCCGAAAAATACATCAACTGGAGGCAGCTTGAGATACTGGGGCTGATGTCCAAGGGGAACTGGGCATGACGGTTGGCATTGTCATGTTGGTCCATACGGCGCTCGATCGCGCCGAACAGGTGGCGCGGCACTGGACATCTGCCGGATGCCCAGTGGTAGTCCATGTGGACCGCAATGTACCGCGGGCGACTTACCGGGCTTTTCACAATGCCCTGTCCAATGATCCGTTGGTCAAGTTTTCCAAACGCCATCGCTGTGAATGGGGGATGTGGGGGATCGTGGCGGCCTCACAATCCGCGTCGGAATTGATGCTGGACAGCTTTCCCGAGGTCCGGCATGTCTATCTTGCTTCCGGCTCCTGCTTGCCGCTGCGCCCAGTACAGGAATTGATTGACTATCTTGCCGCGCGTCCCCGTACTGATTTCATAGAAAGCGCAACGACTGCCGACGTGCCATGGACGGTTGGCGGGCTAGATGAAGAGCGGTTCACTCTGCGCTTCCCGTTTTCCTGGAAGAAGCGCCGCTTCCTGTTCGATAGGTATGTCGCCTTGCAAAGGCGATTGGGTGTAAAGCGCAAGATCCCCGCCGGTCTGGTGCCGCATATGGGAAGCCAATGGTGGTGCCTGACCCGACAGACGCTTTCAGCGATCTTGCAAGATCCCGAGCGCGAGATGTTCGACCGCTATTTCCGGCGCGTGTGGATTCCGGATGAAAGCTACTATCAGACGTTGGTGCGGCTTTATTCCAGCAATATCGAAAGCCGGTCTCTGACGCTTTCCAAGTTCGATTTCCAGGGCAAACCTCACATATTTTATGATGACCATCTGCAGCTGCTGCGTCGGTCGGACTGCTTTGTCGCGCGCAAGATCTGGCCCAGGGCCAACCGCCTGTATCAGGCATTTCTGACCGATCAGGCCGGCGCAATGAAAAAGACTGAGCCGAACCCGGGAAAGATCGACCGGATCTTTGCCAAAGCGGTCGAACGGCGGGTCAAGGGGCGCCCGGGGCTGTACATGCAAAGCCGTTATCCCAAACATGGCGCGGAAAACGGGATCACGTCGAATCCCTATTCGATCTTCGAAGGGTTTGCCGAGCTATTTGATAATTTCGAACCTTGGTTGGCCAAGGCAACTGGTGCGCGGGTGCATGGGCATCTTTATGCGCCGGATCGCGTGGAATTTGCTGATGGTCAAACCATGATAAACGGCGCCTTGTCTGATGGCGCCAAACAGCGGGACTATAATCCGAATGGTTTCCTGACCAGCCTGATCTGGAACACGCGTGGCGAACGGCAGTGTTTCCAGTATGGCCCGGCTGACAATCAAGAGATCAACTGGTTGATCGCGCGGGATCCGAATGCTCAGATCTCGGTCATTTCGGGCGCCTGGGCGGTTCCCTTGTTCAAGTCGAACCAGAACTTTGCTGATCTGCGGCGCGAGGCTGCCCGGCTTCAGAAGATCGAAAGTGAACATCTGGGGGTGCTGCGATCACAATATACCAAGGCCCGGGTGCGAATCTGGACTATGGCCGAGTTTGTCGAAGCGCCCATGGAGCCGCTGCAAACCATTATTGACGAGATCGGGCACATCAACCATCACCGTTTGACGGAAGCGCCGACCTTGGTGGATCTGGACGGGTTCGGACAATTCCTGCAGAACCTGAAAAACCAGGGCATGCACCCTTATCTAATGGGGGACTTCCCAGTCGAGCAAGAGTTGGTGAACATGCCCAAGCCCGCTCGCAAACCTTACCTGGTGCGATAGAACTGAATGAACACTAAATTCGACTACTTTGTCATTTTTGCCGAAATGCGGACCGGGTCCAATTTTCTGGAAACCAACCTGAACGCGTTTCACGGTCTGGAGTGCCACGGAGAGGCCTTCAATCCGCATTTCATAGGCTATCCCAACCGCACCGAAATCCTTGAGGTGACGCAATCCGAACGGGATGCGGACCCAGAACGGTTGATCAACCGGATACAGACACAGCCGGGGACGTTGGGGGGGTTCAGGTTCTTCCATGACCATGATCCGCGCGTGTTGGACCTGGCCTTGGAGAACCCCCGCTGCGCCAAGATTATTCTGACGAGAAATCCACTGGAAAGCTATGTTTCGTGGAAGATTGCCAAAGCGACGGGTCAGTGGAAACTCACGGATGTGAAACGCCGGAAAGAGGCTTTGGCCCATTTTGATGGCGAAGAGTTTGCCGCGCATGTTGAGGCGTTGCAGGATTTTCAGGTGCTATTGCTCAACAAGCTGCAAGGCAGTGCTCAGGCGCCGTTTTATGTGCCGTATGACGATCTGAACAATCTTTCGGTCATGAATGGTCTGGCCCGCTGGTTGGGGTGTGAGGACCAGTTGGACAATCTGGACAAGAGCCTTAAACGCCAGAACCCGGCGCCGATCACGTCCAAGGTGTCAAATGTGGACGAAATGATTCACGCGCTTAGCGGTATGGACCGGTTCAACCTGTCGCGCACGCCGAATTTCGAACCGCGGCGTGGCGCAGCTGTGCCATCCTACGTAGCAGCCGTTGCAACGCCGCTTCTCTATATGCCGATGCGAGGCGGCCCCGAGGCCGAGGTGTTGCAGTGGTTGGCTGAACTGGACCGGGTCAAGGTTCCGGCTCTGCAGACCAAGATGAACCAAAAGCAGTTGCGGCAATGGAAACGCAGCAGCACCGGACATCGCAGCTTTACCGTGCTGCGACACCCGGCGCCGCGCATTCATGCGGTGTTCTGTGATCGCATTCTGCAGACCGGGTCCGGCAGCTTCGCTCAGATCCGCAACACTCTGCGTCGCCAGTTCAAATTGGCGATCCCCAAGGATTGGCCGAATGCAAACTACAGCAAGGTGGATCACCGGCAGGCATTCGAACAGTTCCTGGCCTTCGTGCGGGCCAATTTGGCAGGTCAAACCGGCATCCGGCACGATTCATCCTGGGCGACCCAGGCACAGGCATTGACTGGGTTCGGGGATTTTGCGCCTCCGGACATGGTGCTGCGCGAGGAGGAGATGCAGGACATGCTGCCTGCCATGGCGCGTCGCTATGGCCACGTGGATCCGCCGGTCCCCGGAGTTTCTCAAGGTTCGCCCAATGAGCCATTCGGGTTGGACGATATCTATGACGAAAATCTGGAAGCCCTGATATCCGAGATCTATCAGCGGGATTACATGATGTTTGGGTTCGGTCCCTGGAAGGGTGCACCGCAAGCCTGATCTCAGCAGCAGAAAAAAACCCCGGACACTGTCCGGGGTTTTGTTGTTTCAGGCGTCAGGCGGGCTCAGGCCGCTTGAACCGAATGATCTTCGGTCAGGATCGTATAGAGCGTCGCACCGTCCGGGTTGGCCCGCAATTTGGTCAAAACCGAGGTTTCGCGCAGCGTGCGCGATACCAAGGCAAGAGCCTTCAGATGCTCAACCCCGGCTTGTTCCGGTGCAAACAGGCCAAAAGCAATGTCCACGGGCTGACGATCGACAGAGCCGAAATCCAACGGCTTTTCCAACAGGACAAACACGCCGACAACGTTTTCGAGATCTTCCAGTCTGGCATGGGGCAAAGCAACGCCATGTCCGACGCCGGTCGGCCCCAGGCTTTCCCGTTCCAGCAACGCTTCCAGCGTTTTCTGTGCGTCCAGACCATAAGACGACTGTGCGATATCGGCCAGTTCCTGGAACAGGCGTTTCTTGCTCGATGCTGAGGCAATGACTTTGACTGCCCCAGAGTCGAGGATGCTCGAAAGTTCCATTCCTGCTTGCTCCGCTTCCCCACGCTCTGGCGTGGTCAACTGCTCGACGTTACGGGTCGATCCATCCGATGTTTCCGTCTTCGCGACGGTACACGACGTTCAACCCATCCTTTCCTTCGTTTCTGAAGACCAGCACCGGTGCGCCAGCGAGTTCCATCTGCATCACCGCTTCACCAACCGAAAGAGACGGGATCTTGGTCTCCATTTCAGCGACGATGATTGGCTGCAACGAGTCCGGCTCGGAATCGGCCGCCTGATCTTCAGAGGCGAGGATATACGAGGACGCACCAAAGAGTTCAACCGGTTCCGTACGGTCCTTATGATGGTCTTTCAAACGACGCTTGTAGCGGCGCAACTGGGTTTCCATCTTGTCGCAGCAAGCTTCGAAGGCTGAATAGATTTCGTTTGCATGGGCTTTGGCCTGTGCTGTCAGGCCGGTGGAAAGATGAACAGTGGTTTCACACACATATTCATGCGCCGAACGGGAAAACACCACATTGGCGTCGGTTGGGCGTTCGGCATATTTCTTGACCGCCTCGCCCAGCTCGGTCTCTACATGGGTCTGCAGAGCTTCGCCGATGTCGATCTGTTTTCCGCTGATTTTGTAACGCATGTGATCTCCTTCGCGAATAAACACCCATAGCCGACAATCCCGAAGGATGCCTTAATCACTGACTATGGATGGGGGACTTTGGCTCAAGCTTGGATTGCATCTCAAGGGGCCTTTCACGAAAGGCCGGACCCTGGACTGCATCGAAATTCGCTTTTGCCATAGAACAATTCAGGCGCAAGTGACGCGGAGTGTCAATGCAATCCGGACAGGTTTGTTCAGGATTTATGTGGGCGTAAAGGTCGCTGAGCAAAAGCTTGCTTTGGAATCCGGTGCTTGGATGAAAACACGGCCATTGAAGTAAGCACTAAAGTCGTTCGAAGAATGCCTGGATTGAACGAATTCAGTGTGCTGCTGTGCTTCGCGACTCAGGAGATACGGAAATTGTCACCCAGGTAAACCCGTCGGACGTTTTCGTTGTCCACCACTTCGCCGGGGGTGCCGGACATCAGAACTTGACCATCATGCAGGATGTACGCGCGGTCCACGATTTCCAGCGTCTCACGCACGTTGTGGTCTGTAATCAGCACGCCAATTCCACGTTTTTTCAGATCGGCCACAAGGTGACGGATATCACCGACGCTGATCGGGTCGACCCCGGCAAAAGGTTCGTCCAACAGCAGGTATTTTGGTTCAGCGGCCAGACAGCGGGCTATTTCAACGCGGCGGCGTTCCCCGCCCGACAAGGCAAGCGCGGGAGCACGCCGCAAATGTTCGATCGAAAACTCTGACAGCAGCTCTTCGAGGCGTTCCCGCCGTTTATGGCGATCTTTCAGACTGATTTCCAAGACGGCCGAGATGTTGTCTTCGACCGACAGGCCACGAAAGATCGACATTTCCTGAGGCAGGTATCCGATCCCCAAACGCGCCCGGCGGTACATTGGCAGATTGGTAACGGTCTGACCGTCAATAGAGACCGACCCAGCTTCGGGAAAAATCAAACCTGCGATCGCATAAAAGCTGGTGGTCTTGCCGGATCCGTTCGGTCCCAGAAGCGCAACCACCTCTCCCCGCTCCAGGGTCATCGAAACGTCGCGTATCACGACACGTTTGCGATATGACTTGCGGATTTTTTCGATCTGCAGACCGGAAGACCCTTCGGTCACGGTCAGGTTGGGCCGCGCCATCAGTTGTCCCCATCCGGGTTCAGGATGGTTTTGACACGTCCGTTCATTTGAGCGGTCCCATTGGTCAGATGCACGGTCATTTTGTCCGAAGTCAGTGCATTCTGGCCCTGGGTCAGCAGGACATCCCCGGTCATCACGATCACACCGCTGTCGATGGTATAGTCGGCCCGCTGGGCTTCGGCAGCATCCGGGCCGTTGACCAACAGCACGTCACCGGTGGCTTCCATCCGGTCGATACCGCTTTCTTCCTGGTTGTAGATGACCAGAACCCTGGCGGCGGACAACTTCATCTCACCTTGTATGACAACCACATTGCCGGTGAATTCCGCAGACCCATTTTCCTGATTTACGTCCAGATTATCGGCAGTCACCTCAACTGGTAGCGTCGGATCTGCCTTGATTGCGCCAAAGGCGACATTGGTGTTCTGCGCTGACAGAACGGTGCCAAGAAACAACAAAGGCAATGTCAGAATGAATTGGCGCAGATAGGACACAGGTTATCTTTCTTGCTTTTGCGGCGTGTATATCAGCTTCACCCCGTCCTTGAAAAGCATATGCACTGGGCCGCCTTCGATTTTTGAGCTGAATTGCATGCTTCCGGCCGTCAAATCTCCGATAGCACCATGTCCTGTGACCTTGCCCGGACTGTCGCCCTCAACACCACTGAGTGCTGTGTTCAGGTGGTCCGTGTAAACCGTCAGGCCGGTTGTCGAGGTGATAACCACATTTCCGATGAAGCTGGCCATGTCCGTGTCCAGCCGAACTCGCCCGGTTTCAGATTCCAAAGTCATCTCGGACCCGTCTGCCATTCTGATCCTGGCGCTCAGCTCGGTCGCCTCGGCGGGTGTGGTCCCGCCGCCGGGACGAGCAATGCCCGCCGTGACCATGATCTCGTCGCCTTGGGAGGTGATGCCAGTGAAATAAGGCTTGGTTATCTGTTGGTCGCGTAGCCGTTCTTCAATCTCTTGCTGAGCAAAAGGGATCTCGGTTTCTGTGTCCACACCTCGTGAAATCAGAAACACCGTGGACAGCAATACCAGTGCTGCCAAGGGCAACAGCACCTTTAGAAAGGCGACTATCCGGGAATACCGGTCCACGTCTCAGCCCAAACCCACGCGCAGACAGTCGTGGATATGCAAAAGACCCTCGGGGCGACTTCCGGCCACCGAAGATCCGACGAACAGGCACGTGATCTTGCGCTGGTTCATCAGCGCAACAGCTTCCTCTGCCAATGCTTCGGGGTCGATGGTTGTCGGGTCTGCTGTCATGACATCAGCTGCGCTTTTGGTCAGCAGACCGTCCATATGACGACGCAAGTCGCCATCCGTGATGATCCCCGCAAGGTTGTCATCCGCGTCCGTCACGCCGACAACGCCAAAGCCTTTTTGACTTACTTCAATCAGGGCGTCAGCCATCGCGGTTTCGGTGGACACCAAGGGGAGCGCGTCACCTGTGTGCATCAGATCGCGCACTTTGCTGAGTTGCGCACCCAGTTTGCCACCCGGATGGAAATCGCGGAAATTCTCGGGTCGGAAATCGCGATGTTTCATCAGCGCAATCGCCAGCGCATCCCCCATTGCCAAGGTTAGCGTTGTGGAAATCGATGGGACCATGCCAAAGCCGCAGGCTTCACCCATTGCCGGGATCTGAAGGTGGACATCAGCCTGTTTCATCAACGTGCTGTCCATCTTGCTGGACAAACCGATCAACGGAATCCCGAAACGGCGGGTGAAAGCCAGCAGGTTGGCCAGTTCCGGCGCTTCGCCCGAGTTCGAGATGGCCAGAACCACATCGCCCTTGGACAGCATGCCCAGATCGCCGTGGCTGGCTTCTGCAGGGTGCACGAAATATGCGGGCGTCCCGGTTGAAGCCAGAGTCGCAGCGATCTTGTGCCCAATATGGCCGGATTTGCCTATGCCGCTAACGATAACCCGGCCGCTGGCTTCAAGGATCAGCTGAACTGCTTGGGCAAAGCGGTCATCCAACTGTTCGGACATTGCATCCAACGCCCGGGCTTCGTCGGTGATCACCTGTCGTGCGGTGGCAAGGAATTTCTCGGTGTCAGTCATGAGTGGGCAAAGATGTCCGTTTCCGGCCATCCTTCCAAATCCAGTAGGGCGCGGGTGGGCAGGAAGTCAAAGCAGGATTGCGCCAGCTCGGTGCGGTCTTCCCGTGCCAACCGTTCGTTCAGCTTTTCCCGCAACTTGTGCAGGTGCAACACGTCAGAGGCCGCATACTCCAGCTGCGCTTCGGTCAGAGTTTCGGCGCCCCAGTCGCTCATCTGCTGCTGTTTCGAGATGTCTAATCCCAACAGCTCTTGCGTCAGGTTTTTCAGTCCGTGCCGATCAGTATAGGTGCGTACCAGGCGGCTGGCGATCTTGGTGCAGTATACCGGAGCGGTCAGGGTACCAAAGGCGTTGTACATCGCGGCGATGTCGAACCGACCGAAATGAAACAGTTTCAGCACCTTTGGGTCCGCCAGCATCTTGCACAGATTTGGGGCGCTGGTCTGGCCCTTTTCGACCTGCACGATATGGGCGTTGCCGTCACCGCCGGACATCTGGATCACACAGAGCCGATCCCGATGTGGGTTCAGGCCCATGGTTTCACAGTCGATTGCAACGATGGGTCCCAGATCCAGCCCATCAGGCAGGTCGTTTTTGTACAGGTGGTTGGCCACGCGGTTCGTCCTTGAACGTCAAATGCAGTTCTTCCACGAAATAAGCGCTTTGAGCGGTAAACTCAACTCGGCCACCGTGGCAAAAGCGTGGTTCCGCCAAAGGTGATATTCGGGAGTGTTTGCGCAGAAGCTCATCTGCAGGTCGTTGAGTTGTTGCGCGGCCAAGGCGCGGCAAAAATGCGTCGCCAGAGGCTTGTTCGAAACAAGCCTCTGGTATCACGCAAGCGCGACGTCAGAAGGCTTCGCCCTTCAGCCCAGTCTGTTACATGCTTTTTGGAGAATGGTGCCCAGGAGAGGACTCGAACCTCCACGTCCATACGGACACTAGCACCTGAAGCTAGCGCGTCTACCAATTCCGCCACCTGGGCAGGTGTCGT
>WKFI01000001.1 GCA_014872875.1 Paracoccaceae bacterium | reverse complement strand
CCAAACATTATCAGCCCGGTACCACCTTTGGCCTTGGCCTCCTGATAGGCGCGATAACGTTCGCCAGGCAGGCCCTGTTCCGCATAACCCGGCGCATGTGCGCTCGACATAACGCGGTTTTTTACACGGCGGCCTTTGATCTCTATCGGAGAAAGGAGATGGCGAAAGGAAGTCATGCGTCACGCCTCAGGTTGTTAATGACATCGCGCAGTCGGAACGTTAGATCCGCGCAGGGTAGGAACCACGCTCCGCCGGGTTTCCACCAACGTGTGGGCAGTTCGGTATGAGAGAACGCAGTTTCTCCGTCGGGGTCACCTAACATCTGCAAAGCAACCTTGTGCCCCAACCAGGGCGCCATCGCATTGCCGCTGCCGGAATAACCAGCCGCATGCCAGATCCCATGAATCTGTCCGACATTGGGCAGATAGTTGAAGCTGAACCCGGTGCGACCACGCCAGGAGTGGCTGAAGGCAACGGGACCAATGTCAGGAAAAACCTGTTTCAGCAGTCGGTGCAGCTCTGCGCTGGCAAATCGCTCCGCGACATTGAACATTGCTGCTCGGCCACCGAACATGATCCGAGTGCCGCAGGGCAAAGGACGGTAATAGCAATGGCGGTCACGGCTTTCGACGATCATCCGCCCGGACGGGAACAGCTTACCGACCCGCTCCGTCCCCAAGGGCTCTGTCACGGCGATGAAACTTGGCACCGGAATAATGCGCCGCCTCAAATCAGGGAGTGCCGCAGACGTGTAGCCATTCGTTGCGGCAAGAACCTGTCCCGCACGTACATGGCGACGCGCTCCCTGATGCACCATATCAATTCGCCATCCAACCTTTTCACGGCTTACTCCGGTGACAGGCGTGTGGCCCACGACGACAGCTCCGGCACGGCAGGTCGCTCGCAACATGCCGCGGACCCATTTCGCAGGGTTCAATCCTGCATGTCGGGGAAAAACCACGCCACCACGGTAGAGATCCGAGGCCACTTCCTGCCTTTGACGTGCGCGGGGCACCATTTCGGCCTCCAACGGGATCAGCTCCTGCAAACGTGTCAGCCAGCGGGCTGTCGCTTCGTATTCCGCGTGTCGCCAGAAGCCCCGGAAGCGACCCATCTCTACATAGTCGCAATCGATACCCTCTTTTGCCATCACCTCGCGCACGAAAGCAAAACTCTCGATATGGGCTTCACGCAGCAGCCGATGACCGATTGGCGTCCCAAAACGCGCTTCCATTTCATCCAGTGACAACCGGTGCCCGCCACCCACCATGCCGCCATTGCGACTGGACGCGCCACCACCGGGAACACCTGTGTCCAGGACCAGAACCGACTTGCCCCGACCCGCAAGGGTGCGGGCAGCCGACAGGCCCGTCAGGCCGGCACCGACAACCACGACATCAACCTCTGCAGGCAGATCAGCCACAATTGGAAGAACCGGTTCGGCGGCAGTTTCCCACCATATTGGGGTCGATAGTGTCTGTGATCTTTGCATAGTCTTGTGCCCCGTCAGATCTCGTTGTCACCGATCTCTTCGGTTCGCCGCGCTACATAAGCGTCCAATTCCTCGACAACACCTTCATCCATAGCAGGAGCTTCAAAGGACCCCAGCATTTCTTGCCATTTGGCAGTGGCCCGCTCAGCAGTATCTGGGGCGCCCGCTGCTTCCCAGAACTCATACGGGCGCCAGTCGGAAAGAATTGGGGTATGAAACGCAGTTTCATATCTGGCAAGCGTGTGCTCGGTTCCAAGGAAGTGCCCTCCAGCGCCAACGCTTTGTATGGCATCCAGCGCCTCCTCGGTATCCGAGAAGTCCAAACTCCCGCGCAGGGCGCCCATCATTCCGATCATCTCGGAATCCAGCAGCGTCTTTTCAAAACCAGTCGTGAGGCCACCTTCCATCCAGCCATGAGCATGACACACGATATGGCACCGGAAAGTTGCGCAGCCCAGAGCGAAAACATCGTTTCATACGCCCCTTGCGCATCAGGCGCATTCGAGGTCGACCCAAGCATGACCCGCTGAGGGATTTTGTAGCGGCGGGCCATCTGACCATTGGCGAGCGTCCCGGTCACCGTTTCCGGTACACCCATGGCAGGCGCGCCAGATTTCATATCGACCGGAGTTGTCAGCACCCCGCAGAAACAAGGTGCTCCGGGGGCCACCATCTGAATGAATGCTATGGTGCCAATGCATTCTGCATTGCACTGGATCACACTCCCGGAGATCGTGATCGGGGACATTGCGCCGGCAAATGCCACGGGCGATACGATCACCGCCTGACCGTTTCGCGCCATCTCCATCGCCGCTTCTATCAATGGCGCATCGACGACCAAGGGTGAGTTCACATTGATCGACGCATGTAGCCGAGGAGCCGCATGCAGAGCCGCGTCATCAATCCCGTGAGCGATCTTGACCATCTCGAGACTGTCCCGCACCCGTGTGCGACCAATTGCATAGATCCGCGTCGCCTTGTCCGAACAAGTGTGCCATGTGCGCGCGCTGGTCAGGTGCCGTGTATTTGCCGGCGTATCGATCGGTTCGACCGGATGCCCGGATTGAAAGCCACACGTGGGGAGCATCTGGTTCAATTTGACCAATGCTTCAAAGTCCGCCTGTGTACCTGGTCTGCGCCCGTTGATCCGATCCAACACATTGGGAGCAGAAGACGCTGACCCGTAATGAATCATGTCGCCGCCGCAATACAGATCATGGGCCGGGTTGCGCGCTTTCAATGTGAACCCGTTCGGTGCATTGGCGATGTGATGTTCGACCACCTCCCGAGGAAAAAGCGTGATCCCGGTTTCACGATCAACCTTGCAGCCATTGGCTTCCAAAATGGGCCAGGTTTCTTCAGACAGAAATTTTAGGCCGACGGTTTCCAGCAATCGCAACGACAGAACATGAACCTTCTCTTCCTCCTCTGGCGACATGATATCAACTGGCGGGTATGCCCGGCGTAATGGTGTAACCGATTTAGGCTCTTGTTTGTCTGACCTGGAACGACGTGCTCGACGGGATGCCATGCTCTTCTCCCCCTGGGTTTGCATCAACCTAATCGGTTGTGTCGCGTTGATCATTGACTAAGATGTAATTTGAGACATAACCAAAGTGGTATATCGTGAAGCTGTCCGATCTGAGAACCTTCGTCACAATCGTAAACGAAGGGGGGCTAACACCCGCAACACACCGGCTCGGAGTTACCCAACCCGCTCTCAGCAGAACCTTGCGAAACATGGAAACCTTGATGCGCGCACGTCTGTTGCGGCGCACCGGGCATGGTGTCGCACTCACTCCAGCTGGCGCTGAATTTCATTCGTTTGCTCAAGAAACACTGGCCAGCTTTGAACGGACGCAGCAACGGATAATCGAAACCGAGGGAGCAACACCTGATCAACTCACGTTGTCGGTCCCCTTGCGACTGGGCCGTTTGTTGATCCCGGTCTTGCATCGCAAGTTTGCCAGCGCATTGCCTGACATGACTTTGCACGTGCATGAAGAAGCATCAGATCGCGCTCCGGAACTGATGCAGTCAGGACAGATCGATGCAATGATCACCTATGCCCCCTGCCCTTCACCAGATTCCAGGGGCGTTCCCTTGGCGTCGGAGTCATTGTACGCCGTCGGAACAAAGGATTTACTTGGGACTGCCTCAATTCCAATCCGGCTGTCCGAAATCGGTCAAATGGAATTGCTTACGCCGCACAAAGGCAACTACCGCAAGCTGTTGAAATCCAGCTTGTCCGCACACGGGATTCACATGAAGATCGCCCGTGAACTGGAAACAGCTGAAGGATTGCTTGCCTTTGCAGCCGAAGGCGATGGTGTCGCAATACTACCGATGAGCAATGTGTATCAGGAGTACGAACGGGGCGAAGTCATGGTACGGCCCATCGTTTCACCCGAAATCGAACGTATTCTGGTCCTTTACCCAAGTCCAACAATGAACCGCCACACGCTTGATGTCGTTCTCCCCATTGTGCGCGGGTCCATATCGAAAGTTGCGACGCTGGCTGACTGGAAAACAGTTCGCAAGAACGGCGGCGTGGCCAAGATCTGAACCCGTCAGCCACAGGTTCCGCTTCGACCTGCTTCAGCCTGCGCATCGCTCAATAGTCATCTGGGCATCGCAAGCCATCCGGCGATTGGAATGGGGTTCGCGTAGTTCGGCACGACTGGTCAGAAGGTCATCTACCTCCGAGCCCCCTGCCCTCTTTTACACCCGGGATGACGCCCCGACGCCGTATCGGGCAAAGTCCAGAAGCTCTGCGCGCTGCTGCACGCTGCTGTTGGCAAAACGCGTGGCGTCTTGGGTGTGTCTCCACCCTTCACAACAAAGGCTATCTGGACCAGGCCTCCTGTTGGAGAATTCGACTTTGTTCAGATGTTTAAAGCCCCTGCGGCTTTAAATTAAGGATGCCGTTTCAACCAAATCGCTCGGGTTGTGTATTCGCCCTGGAAGGCTGTGGAAAATCCGACACAGCCCTACGCTAGCGGCGCATGTGCAGTTGAGAAGCTGTTTCAACACATGGGCATCTGCGGTAAATTACCCAAGGTGGCGCCGATGTATGTCATACCACTACATTATCAGCTGGCGGCGCTTAATCCTACAATTTATCGTCCAAAGCGCCTCATTCTCAACTACGCAAATATGTCCAATAATCTTGCATTATCGGATATAATTTGACAGGATTGCTGGCATGGCAAAATCTCCCGAAAAAACATCTCTAACCGGCCACCAACTCGGGCCCGCAACTCAAAAAATCTCCGACGACGCGGAAAACGATCCGATCACGCTGCCAGCTGAGGTTGCCGGTTCCGGCACACTGGATCGGTTGGTCAATACGGCACGCGACTATGCCAAAGCTTCGACCGCCGAGAACACCAACAAAGCCTATCAAGCTGACTGGAAACACTTCACCCGGTGGTGCCGATTGAAAGGCGTGAACCCCCTGCCCCCTTCGCCCGAAATGGTTGGACTTTACCTGGCCGACATTGCTTCCCCTGACAAAGCAACGCCTGGACTGACAGTCTCCACGATTGATCGTCGCCTGTCCGGGCTGAGCTGGAACTACGCCCAACGCGGAGAAACTCTGGATCGTCGAGACCGGCACATCGCGTCTGTTCTGGCCGGGATCAAACGCAAACATGCACGCCCTCCCGTTCAGAAAGAAGCCATCGGACCCGAGGATATTCTGGCCATGGTCGCCACCCTGCCCCACGATCTGCGAGGCCTCAGGGATCGCGCGATCCTGCTGACAGGCTATGCTGGCGGACTACGTCGGTCCGAGATCGTCAGCCTGGATGCAGGCAAAGACGACACGATGGACTCCGGAGGATGGATCGAAATCCTTGATGAAGGGGCAGTCCTGACGCTGAATTCAAAAACCGGCTGGCGCGAAGTCGAGATCGGCCGTGGGTCGTCCAATCGCAGCTGCCCTGTTCATGCATTGGAGCAGTGGCTGCATTATGCAAAAATCGACTTCGGTCCAATTTTTGTCCGAACCTCCCGCGATGGAAAGCGTGCACTGGAGGCCCGATTGAATGACCGCCATGTGGCCCGCCTGATCAAGCAGACCGTGCTTTCAGCTGGTATCCGTTCCGACTTGCCCGAGAAAGAACGCTTGGCACTCTTCTCCGGCCACAGCTTGCGAGCCGGGCTGGCCTCCTCTGCCGAAGTGGATGAACGGTATGTGCAGAAACAGCTGGGTCACGCCAGCGCCGAAATGACCCGGCGGTATCAACGTCGCCGCGACAGGTTCCGGGTGAATCTGACCAAAGCCGCCGGGTTGTAACCCGGCTTGAGGTCTTACCCACGGGTAAGACCCCTACCCTCACTCTTCCTGCAAAGCATCCAGCATGGCGGCCACCGCTTGTTCCAACTTTTGCCGATCGACCCTGCTGAAATCCAAATCGAACCTCAGATCCATCCGCCCATTCGACGCCGAGCATTTGGCAATTCCGCCCGGATGGTTGACCTGAAAGGTCGTCTTGGCCCGCCGTGTTTTCGGCGCTTGCGCCTCTGACATTCCTGCCGTTTTTTCAACCGCCTGCTTGTCGCCAATGAACCCGCGCAGGATCGCGACCTCCTCCAATCCAGTCCGGTCCGGTTGGGCCGCAAGCGCGGCGCTGATGTCACGCGTCAGTGACGGATCCGCATCCATGCGCCGCTTTAATTCAACCCCCACATTGCGCGGAATGTCATTGGGATGTTGCAATACCTTTTCCAGCCGCATCAGCAAACTGGCAAACGCGCGAATGTAGCTCCGCTTGGTATAGCTGGCGGACTTGAACAGAATGGCGACTGCCTTGTCCACGTCGCTACAATCATTGTCCGCGTTTTCAGCATAGGCGCGCGCCAGCTGCCCCATTTCCGCAAAGGAAATATCCTTGCGGACAAGGTTTTCATCCACCATCCGGCGATAGCTGTCGTCGGTTGAACTCTGCGCAACGATGCCTGCCGGGATGCGTGCGTAGAACTCATCCCCGGTCTGATCGAACAAGGCGCGATAGGCCGACAATCGGCGCATCCCCTGGATCAACTCATACTTCCCATCCTCGCGCTGTTCGACACGGATCGGATTGGACAAGCCAATCTCGCGGATCGAAGTGGTCAGCTCTTCCAACTCGGGGTCCGGGCCGGCTGCTCGATCGCGGGTCAGCTTGTCCGCCACCACGTCTTCCAGCGCGATCATGTCCGTGACCAGCCCGTCCTTTTTCAGACGTACCAGCTCATGTGCAAGCCGGTCATTTTCGGCCCGGATAGCGTCTTCGGTCGATTGTCGATCGCGCAAGGCATCCGCGTTCTCCGAGATGGCAGCGGCCATCGGCCCGCGACGTTTTTCCAACACGCGATCCGGAACTTTGCCCGTCGGGATTTCATCAATCGACGGCATGTTGATGTCAAAGATCCTGCGCTTTCGGGTCATGCGTCATCCTCCAGCTTGTCCCAAGCGGCAATCATCGTGTCGCGAAATTCCTTGTAGGCATTGTCGAACGTACCCCGAGCGCGGCGCCAGGTCTCCCGTGTCATGTCCCGGTAATCCATTTCGTAAACCGAGCTGAGGAAACGCCCCGACTGTTCCACCGCGCGGGTCATCTCGACCGGGTGTTGCGTGACGTGATCGCCGAAAACCTGCTTGAACGCATCGAACATAGCCTGGTGCAGCGCGTTGCCCGGTTCATACCGGGTCAGCAGAAACCGAATTTCGCAGAACACCTTGGGCAAGCTGATCTTACCCGTGGGTAAGGTCGCGTCGAACCCGTAAGCCAGATCCTCCAGCGCTTCGGCCAGCTGACCAATGAAGGAGGTCGTCGAGTCATATTCCCAATATCCGGGCCCGGACGGGATATAGAGCATATCCGCCGCGAAGACGGCATTCATCGACTGATACCCGATGGCAGGCGGGCAATCGAACAGGATCAGGTCGTAAGCTTCATCCGGTATCTGATCCAGGTAACGCGACACGGCCGCGAAGAAGGACCATTCCGGGTTCAGGTGACGGTATTGGGCCGAGGCAAACTCCACAAACGCTGCATTGGCGCAGGACGGGATCGCATCGATGGTCGGCCACGAAGTCTTCTTGATGAAGTCCGCAACCCTCAGATCTCCCAGTCCCATATCGGTAATCGAGGCGGGCAGCTGGCGCTGGGGCAGGGCGGTTCCGCTTTCGGCAGCTGAGGCACGATTATTCATCCGATCAGTCTCGCGGATCAGATCGCGGGCCATGATGCCCCAGACCGTATAATCCTCGGCCACATCGGTGAGGCCCATGGAATGGCTGAGCGTGGCCTGCGGGTCGAAATCCACAACAAGCACCCGATACCCGTCCAAGGCCGCTGCGTGAGCCAGATGTAGCGCCACAGTGGATTTCCCGGCGCCGCCCTTGAAGTTCGCCACAGCGGCCCGCATCGCACGCTTGCCGGCAGGGCGGGGTGGCATAAGCGATTTCCGGTTCGCCTTGATCCGCCGGCGCAGCTCGTTGACTTCCTCGAGGCTGAACCAACGCTGACGTCCGTCCGGTTCGACCTCGCCCCCGGGGAGAGAGGGGTCTGCGGCCAACTTCCCGCGGAAGGTGGATTGGTTCATCTGGAAGATCAGCTCGGACACTTCCCAGCTGGAAAAGCGGCGCAGGGTTTTTTCCATCTCGGGGCTGAAGGTCTGCTGCCGGATCCATCCCTGCAACTTGAGCGACTGGTTCCGCAGTGCGCTCAGATCTTGGTGTGTATACATGCCTCGGGCTCTCCTTTTTCAGGACGCTATTTCTGCTCTTCTTTTCATTTACGCCCAATTTGCATTTTTAGCAAAAGGAAATAACATCATGGAGCAATCTTACCCGTGGGTAAGAAAACAAGCTGCAGCAAAGCCTTTAACTGCCCGGGCCCGATTCGGAGGAAGGGTAGCAGCGACGCGCTTGGCTTGTGATCTTACTGCGGTCTGCACGACCAGATTTAGGGGTCAACAATAGAGAGGACACCTTCGATAGGGGGACAGAACTTGCCAATAAGGGGACAGACAGAATGTCCCCCATCACCAATACTTCACCATTATCTATTTCTTTTCTGACTTTCAATCAGACACAGATCTGACCCAAATCAAGCTAGTCCTTGACAGAATCGAAGCTTTGGACGCTAATTAGCCCACAATCTGGAAAAGCGTTGGGAAACGGAATTTCAGGTCGAAACGGACACAAGATCCGGACGCCCGATTAGGGCAAGAGGCAGACAGAGCGATAGGCAACGCCATGCAAGTCAGAAAACCAGTCGGCAGCAATGCGTCGGCCTTGAAGTATGATATTCTCTCGGCCTTGGGAGTCCATGCTCTAGCCGGTGACAAGCATCGCCAGCGGCTTGTCCTGCGGCTGATCACGCTCATCACCACGCGGTACAATTGGCGCAGCAATGAACTTTCCATGGGGCGGGAAGAGATTGCCAGACTTTGGTCCGTCAATGAGAGGACCGTGAAGCGGGACATGGCCAAGTTGCGCAGCTTGGGGTGGCTGACGGTCAAGAAGGCCGGTGTCCGAGGCCGTGTGACGGTCTATGAGCTAGACCTGAAGCAGATATTGATGGACACGCGCGATGGCTGGTCCCTGATCGGACCGGATTTCCAAGCGCGCATTGAAGAACCAAAGGAATCGGAACCCATTTCAAATGTGGTCCCGTTTCAGGCTGTTCCTGCACCTGCCTTGCCAGAGGGCGACGATCCCTGGTCACAGGTGCAACATGCGTTGCAGGGCCGGGATCCGGAATTATGGTCCAGCTGGTACCGGCACCTGAACGAGGCGGACAGGGCAGGGGGCGAGGTGCTGTTGACCGCGCCCAGCCGGTTCATGGCCGACTACATTGCTTCCCATCTGGCGGCCCGGATAACGGCCGTCTACGCGCAGATAGATCCGTCGATCCGTAGCTTGCGGATCGTTGCAGCAGAAGGGTAGGGGGCTCAGGTCAAAGCGGTGGACAGCCAGGGGAATCGGCTGAGCAGCACCAGGATCACCGCAACGGCCAGCAGGAAGGGCCAGAGCGATTTCAGGATGCGACCGGGGCTGACGCCGCTCATGGACGAGGCGATGTACAGTCCTACGCCCACCGGCGGGGTCAACAAGCCCAGAACCAGATTCAGACACATGACGACGCCGAACTGATAGGGGCTGATGTCATAGTCGTTCATCGCAATGGGCAGCAGGATCGGAGCAATCAGGATGACCGCTGCAATACCGTCGATCAACATTCCGACACACAGCAGGATCAGGTTGACGATCAGCAGGAACAGGAAGGGGTCGCTGGTGACCGACGTGATCAGGGCGGCGAGCTTCTGGGGCAGGGCTTCGTAGATGATCACCCACCCAAACACGTTGGCGGCAGCAATCATGAAGATGATCATCGACGCATTCACGGCTGTGCGGCGGAACATCTCGAACAACGTGCGAGGTTTGAGTTCTCCGTACACCAGCCATCCGATCAGAAATGCGATGAGTGAGGCAATGGCCGCGCTTTCGGTGGGGGTGGCGATGCCGAACAGGATGCCGCCGATGATTGCCAGCGGGATCAATGCGGCGGGAAGGCACCACAGCAGGGCGGAGAGTGCCTCTCGCCCACTGAACCAGTCACCCTTTGGAAAGCCCCGGACAATACCGATGACAAAGATCACGGTGGCAAAGGCGCCAGCCAGCAACAGGCCCGGAAGGATGCCTGCCAGAAACATCTCACCAATCGGGATCTGGGCCAATACGCCATAGATGACAAACATCATCGACGGCGGGATCACTGGTGCCAGCAGCCCGCCCGCTGCCGTGGTCGCCGCAGCAAAGCCGGTGTCATACCCTTCTTTTTCCATCTCGGGCGTCATGGCGCGGGCCATCACCGCGATCTGTGCTGTGGCCGAGCCGATGATGGCGGCCATGAACATGTTTGCCAGCAGGTTGATATAGGCCAGCCCGCCGCGAAACCCGCCGACAAACACCCGCGCGGCGTTGATCAGGCGGCGGGTCATGCCGCCTTCGTTCATCATCTCGCCGGTCAGCATGAACAGCGGGATTGCGAGCAGACCGTAGTTTTCCAAACCCGAGAACATCTTTTGGGCATAGCTGTCATAGAGGACCGTGTTGCCGCTCTCCCAGATGTACCAGATTGCGGTGAGCGCCAGCACCAAGGCGACGGGGACTGCAATCAGCAGCTTGAAAGCAAAAATCAGCGGTGTCATGAGCGCTCACCTTCGGTGCGGTTGTTCTGGTTCAACAGATTGGCGAGGCTGTGAAGCGTGGCGCCAAGTGCAAAGGCCCACATCACCAGCCAGACCCAGAATTTCCGAATGCCCAGGGTTGTGGTCGGTTCGGCATAGACAAAGTTGAAAGTGGCACCCTGGAAGGCCTGGGTGTCAAAGCCGTGTTGGGCCAGTGCCAGCGGAGAAAACCAGCGCCAGCAGAACCACAGCATGAACAGTGCAAATGCAAGGACGATCAGGTCCACCAGTTTGGCCGCGACCTTGCGGGCGGGGGCGGGCAGGGCGTCCGTCAGGATCGTCACGGCGACGGCATGACCATAGTGCAGCGCAGCAGACGCGCCCAGAAAGGTCATCCAGGCCATGGCGTAAATGGCCAGCTCATCCACCCAGAACAGCGCCGCCCCGATACTGCGGGTCACGACGTTGAGAAGGATGAGCCCGGTGATCGACACGGCAAGCAGGGCTGCCAGCGTCAGTTCGACATGCGCCCATCGCGCCGAGATACGCCCGATCATTCGGAACTCTCCTGTCTTGGGTATTTTTTGGGGTGACTTTCAATAACAAACCGGCGCGCGCAAGTCTGCACGCGCCAGTGTAAAGCAACCTGAAGTTACTGAGCGGTCTGTTCGGCCACTGCCCGCAGCGCGTCGAGCGAGGTGGAGCGTTTGGACCAGATGTCGTTCCAGGCGGTGACCGCATCGCCGAAGAAGCTTTCATCCACCTTGGTATAGGTGCGACCGGTGTCCTTGATCTGATCCAGCCAACCCTGTTCCTTTTCGACGTAGCTATCGATGGTACCGTCTACATGCCGGGCCATCATCTCGCCGATCAGGGCGCGGTCTTCCTCGGACAGGCCACCCCAGATACGGGCCGAGACCAGACCGACCATCGGGAACATCATGTGGTCGGACTGAACGACCGTGTCGGCATGTTCATAGTATTTCAACACCCAGATAAGTTCCGCATCCATGTCGATGGCATCCACCTGACCATTGGCCAGCGCGTCATAGACCGACGGCAGGGGCATCGGGGTCGGGGCTGCGCCCACCGCGTTGTAGAAATCCAGGATTGGTTCGAACGGCGTGATACGCAGTTTCAGTCCCGAAAGGTCGCTGGCCGAGGCCACCGAACCGCGGCTGACGATCTGACGCAGCCCGGCCATCCCATATCCGGTGCCGACGACACCCACCTGAGCGGGGAGCTGGTCCAGCATGCCGCGCGCCGTGTCACTGCGCAGGATGCGGCCGGCATGGGCGATGTCATTTGCCAGATAAGGCGCATAGAGCGCGCCGAAATCGGGGGCGCGGTTCGAAACCTCGGCCACGGTCATGAAGGCCATGTCCAGCGCGCCGGTCTGCAATTGCTGAAGCATCTCGGCTTCGTTGCCCAATTGGCGGGCCGGGAATACGGTGACGCTATGGGCTCCACCGCTGGCTTCGGCCAGTTCCGCGCCAAAGGCTTCTGCGGCCTTGGTCCAGATATGCGGCGGCGGCGTGATCAGCCCCAGACGGAACTCCTTGGCCGAGGCGGGCAGGGCGGCAGTCAGGGCCAGCGCCGCTCCGGCAAACAGGGTGATGATACGGTTCATGATGTGTCTCCCTCTGTGTTCTTGGTTCTTGTTTGGGTCTTTGAATTACAGCTGCACCCATTCGGCGGGTGGTTTGCCCTTGCCCGGATGCAATGTGCCGCAATGGGGGCAGGTGCGCGCCTCGGTGCTGTTGTGGAAGGCCTCGTAGATCTTCGGCAGCGCGGTCACGATGCCTTCAGGGCCGTCCAGGGCAACCTCTTCGCGATGCACCAGACCTTCGCAGTTGAAGCAGTACCACTCGAAGCCCTCTTTCATACCGGGTTGGCGGGGGGCTTCGACAACGATCCCGATGGAACCTTCCTGGGGCCGCTGCGGTGCGTGACGGACATGGGGGGGCAGCATGAACACCTCGCCCTCGCGGACGGGCACGTCATAGATCTTCCCGCCATCGGCGATCTTCAGCATCATGTCGCCCTTCTGCTGAAAGAACCATTCTTCGACCGGGTCGTCGTGAAAATCGACGCGGGTGTTGGGGCCGCCGACGACCATGACGATCATGTCGCCTTCCTTGTGCAGCAGCTGGTTGCCCACCGGGGGGCGCAATTTATCGGCGTTGTCTTCGACCCATTTCTTGAAGTTGAAGGGCTTCAATGTCGGATGTTCGGTCATGGTGTCCTCCCGGCATGATCCGCCGCCCAAAGGGCGCAAGTCGTGTCTCTGATCAAAGCGTAGGAGAATTCGGGCTAAAGAAATATTTGTTTCCGCGAATGTGGGTATCTGGATTCCTGATACCTGAAATCAGGTTGCAACCAACAAGGCCGTACCCGCCGCAGCCAGGGTTGAAGTGATGAGAAGTCGTTTCAGATCAATGGTTTCCGACTTGGTGACAAGAAGGATGATCAGCCCCGCAAACACCACTTCAAGTGTGCCGAGCACGGCAACCGTGGCGACGTTGGCCGAGTTCAGGGCAAAAAATTGCAGCATCTGGCCAGCGCTGAGGGACAAAGCTGTTTGCCAGTGGCGCGAAGTCCGGTCCACCGTGACAAAGCGCCAGCCTGCTGAACAGCCGCGGCGGCGCATCGACAGAAGCAGCACCCAAGCTGCTCCGGCCAGCGCTCCGACGCAGGTGCCAAGGGCAGGGTCGGGTAGGACAGCCAGCCCCAGACCTCGCAGGCAATAGGCCATTGCATAGGCCAGCGGTGACAGAAGCCCCAGAACGAGACCGGCAAGCGGCAGAGGTCCAGTGGGGCAGGAAGGGCGGCGACCATAGATCAGAGCTCCCGCAATCACCATTGCTGCACCGGATATCGCTGTCAGGTCAACTTCTTGATCCAGAACGACAAAAGCGAGAGGCAGGGCAAAGACCGGCGTCAATCGGCGCAACAGCCCGGTGGCCACGGCACCGATCCGTTCGGTTGCGCGATACATGGATTGGCGGCCGACGGCGTTGGCGCAGAGACCGGCCAGCACGAATATCAGCAGGGCAGGGCGGGCGTCTGCGGACAGGGCCTGCGGCAAAGGGACGGTACCGCTTCCCAACCAGATCGCGCCGGACAGGATGCTCGTCATCAGGATCGACAGGAATACGCCATTGTCGCCGCGGGCAACGGGCTGGCTGCGGGTGATGGACACTCCGGCCAGCCCATAAGCAAGCGCCGCCAGCACGGCCAGAGCTTCTCCGGTCATGGAAACAGGTCCAGATTGTATCAGACGTGGTCGGCCGGGATCAGAGTTGCAGCCCGCAATCCTCGAACGCAGCGCTGGTCGCGGCCTTTTCGCTTTCGGTCAGTTCCAGCATCGGATGGCGCACCCGACCGCCGACCTGGCCCAGCAGTTCCTGCCAGTATTTGCCGTGCGCGGTGGGTTTGCCGCCGGGTTTGGTGCTGCGAATGGCGTGCCGGACCGGCTCCAGGCTGTCGCGCACCCGCCGGGCAGCGTCGAATTTCCCGGCAAAGGCCAGCTCGGTATATTCGTGCATCCGCCGATCATTGGCGGTCTGCAACTGGTAGGGCGGAGAGGAACACAGGTAGAGTTGCCAGCCCAGCTCTTCGATATTGTCCAGCCAATCATCCTCCAGCGAGGTCGAGACCAGGATCTTGTCGCCGACCATACGGGTCAGGCGAGCATACATTTCGCGCG
Organism: Paracoccaceae bacterium; assembly: GCA_014872875.1. Taxonomy (GTDB): domain Bacteria; phylum Pseudomonadota; class Alphaproteobacteria; order Rhodobacterales; family Rhodobacteraceae; genus Aliisedimentitalea. The sequence continues at coordinate 98,199 of WKFI01000001.1, read as the reverse complement.
GAACCGAGTATTTGATCGCCATGATGTTGGGGAGCTCGGCAATTCGAGCGCAGGTTTCCGGCTCCATCAGATAGCCGCTGTCCGGGTGGCTCCACATCGCGATGCCGATGTCCAGCCGGTCGCAGAGGTATTTGTAATAGTTGTACAAAACGTCGTCCCGGTCGTGACAGAAGCTGAGCATCGGGGCGTGGACCACCACATAGTCTGCGCCGCAGTCCTGCGCGTGACGACCCAATTCCAGCACCGTGTTCACGTTCTGATCCGAGATCGACATGATGGTCCCGGCGCTGTCGCCGCATTCGTCGGCGGCGATGGTCATGTTACGCTTGCGCTCCTCCAGTGACATCGACCAGAATTCGCCCTGTTTGCCCGCGATGAACAGGCCCTGAATGCCCAGGTCGTCGATCCAGTGTCGGATGTTGCGGCGCAACCCGGCCTCGTCCAATTGCAGCGTGTCATCAAACGGGTTGAGCGCGGCCGCCCAGATCCCCCGCATGGTTTCGCGGGAATAGGCTTTGGCTTCGTGCTTGGTGTATTTCATCGGCTTGGCTCCGAGATCTGAGCGAGGATGGTGGGGTGCATGGGGCGCGCCCCGAGTTGGCCGGTAGTAAGGCCGGGTCCCGACCCGAATTCCAACCACATTGACAGAAACTGGGTATCCAATAATTTGATATCAGAACGCTTGTGAATTCCGATACGCTAAGCCTGCATCAGGAGGCATCCATGAAAATCGGTATCATCGGCGAAGGCGCCATCGGGCGTTATGTTGCGGACACTCTGGCCGGGCGGGGTCTGGGGCCGCATGTCATGCTGACCCGGTCGGCGGGACCGAACGGGCGTGTTGCACAGGGAGTGCGTCATGTGGGATCGGTTGCCGAGCTGCCCGAGGACATCACGTTGATGGTGGATTGCGCCGGACATGCGGCGTTGGCCGAACACGGGTGTGCGATTCTGGAACGTGGCGTGGACCTGATCACCGTGTCTTTGGGGGCGTTGGCGGATCCCGATTTGGCGGACCGATTGAAGCGGGCCGCCGTGACGGGTCAGGCACAGCTGCATCTGGCCAGCGGTGCCATTGGGGGCTTGGACAGTCTGCAGGCCGCCAAGGTTGGCGGGCTGAGCGACGTGACCTATGTGGGGCGCAAACCTCCGGTTGGCTGGAAGGGCTCCCCGGCTGAACAGCAGTTGGATCTGGATCACCTGGAGGGCCCGACCGTGCATTTCGAAGGCTCGGCGCGCGATGCAGCCACCACATATCCCAAGAATGCGAATGTCGCCGCAGCCGTGGCGCTGGCCGGGCCGGGGTTTGATGCGACCAGGGTGCGACTGGTCGCGGACCCGTCAATTACCGCAAACATCCACGAAATCCATGCCAGCGGGGCCTTTGGACAGTTTTCGTTCCACATAGAAGGCCAGGCGCTGCCCGACAATCCACGCAGTTCTGCCCTTGCCGCGATGAGCGCGATTTCGGCAATTGAACGCGAAGTTGCCCCCATCACCCTGTAAGGACCGGCCATGGCCACCCGTCACACACGTATCGTTGAACGGGCTCTGACCCGATTGAAACTGCGGCAGTTGCGGTTGTTGGTGGCCGTCGGTCAGCATGGCAGCATCCAGAATGCGGCCCAGGATCTGAGCATCTCGCAACCGGCAGCAACCAAGATGATCCAGGACCTCGAATATGATTTCGAGGTGAAACTGTTTGACCGCACCAATCGTGGCGTGGTGCCGACCGTGTTTGGCGAGTCGCTGATCCGCCACGGCAAGCTGATCTTTGCGCAGGTCTCGAACGCGGCACAGGAGTTGGACGATCTGAACGAAGGCAACAGTGGCCGGGTTGTTGTCGGGACCTTGCTGGCGGCGTCACCGTCATTGTTGCCGATCGCTGTGGAGCGTTTGCTGAGGGATCGTCCGAAAGTGGCGATCAAGGTGGTCGAAGGCACCAACGAGGTGCTGATGCCCGCCCTGCTGTCGGGGGAAATCGACATGGTGGTGGGACGGCTGCCCAGCCATCGGCACCGGGAAAATATCACGCAGGAGAAGTTCTTTGACGAACGGGTGCTGGCCGTGGTGGGGCCTCAGCATCCTCTGGCCGGTCAGGCGAATATCACGTTCGAAAAGCTCAAACCTTTTGGATGGATCCTGCCGCCGGTCGAAACCACTCTCAGGCGTCAGACTGATCAGTTCTTTGTCCGGCAGGGGCAATATATGCCTCCATCTGCAATCGAATCGGTGTCCTATTTGGCGAACCGATCGCTGCTGCGGTCGCATGATTTCATCGGGATAATGCCCGCCCATGTTGCGGCTCTGGACATTCAGAACGGGCTGCTGGCGCAGATCGACTGGGTGACCCCGTTTGGCGCAGGCCCGGTGGGTGTGTCACATCGCGGGGCAAGCAGCCTTTCTCCCGCAGGTGGCACGTTTCTTGAGGCGTTGCGCGCGGCGGCCGCGGATTTTGACGGGCGGACGCTGTGAAGTGGATAGGGCAGGTTGATATTCCTTCTATTGATATCTGTATTTGTTCAATTCGGTTGAGGTAATGACGAAGCCGCAAGACACTTGGGTCCGACACACAAACATCGACGAGGCCGACATGGGCATCTATCCGGATTTGAAGCTTTTCATAGGCGGGGAATGGCGCGACACACCGGATCATATTCCAGTGCTGAATCCGGCCACCGAAGAAGAGCTGGGGCGCTTGCCGCACGCACGGATCGAAGATCTGGAAGATGCTTTGGCTGCCGCTGAAGAGGGATTTCGGATCTGGCGCAACACCCCACCGCGTGCGCGGGCCGACCTGATCCTGCGGGCAGCGGCGATCATGCGCGACCGGCAGGAGGAGATTGCTCAGGCGATTACTGCGGAACATGGCAAGCCACTGGCGCAAGCCCGGTTGGAAGTCATCCGGGGCGCCGAGTTTTTTGAATGGGACGCCGGCGAGGCGATGCGGGTTTACGGTCGTGTGATCCCGTCAGCGCCCGGCACCAGCCTTTCGGTGCATCACCATCCCGTCGGTGTCGTGGCGGCGTTTTCGCCGTGGAACTTCCCGATGAGCCAACCGGCCCGCAAGATTGCCGGAGCGCTTGCATCGGGGTGTTCGATCATTCTGAAAGCGGCCGAGGAAACGCCGGCCGGGGCGATTCATATCGTCCGGGCATTCGAGGAGGCCGGGCTGCCTGCCGGAGTGCTGAACCTGGTGTTTGGAACACCGTCGCAGATCTCGGAGTTCCTGATCCCGCAGCCTTCCGTGAGGCTGGTCGCTTTGACCGGCTCGACCCAGGTGGGGCGTCACCTGACTGCTCTGGCGGCGCAAAGCGACACGCGTGTTCTGATGGAGCTGGGCGGGCATGCCCCGGTCATCGTTTGCGAAGACACGGATGTGGAGCGCGCTGCCCTCAGCGGAGCGGTGCGCAAGATGCGCAATGCCGGGCAGGTTTGCACGTCACCCACGCGGTTCTTCGTGCACGAGAGCATTTTCGACAGCTTTGCCCGGATCTTTACCGAACGGGCCGCTGCCACAATCGTAGGCAATGGGGTCGAACCGGGTGTGGAAATGGGGCCGCTGGCCAATGACCGGCGCGTGCCTGTGCTGACCGATCTTGTGCAGGATGCGGTGGCAAAAGGGGCCGAACTGCGGACCGGGGGAGCAGCCTGCGGAGATCGCGGGTACTTCTTTCAACCAACTGTTCTGACCCATGTCCCGGAGACCGCGAAGATCATGCAGGAAGAACCGTTTGGCCCCGTGGCCGTGCTCAACCCGGTGCGAGATCTGGACGAGGCGATCACCAAAGCCAATTCCGTCGCCTACGGGCTGGCAGGATACGCGTTCACCAATCGCGCCGATTACATCGCACGACTGGTGGATGAGGTCGAGGTTGGCAATTTCTCGGTCAACACGTTGGAGGCATCGCTGCCGGAAACACCGTTTGGTGGTGTGAAGTCCAGCGGATACGGGCGTGAAGGCGGAACCGAAGGATTGGAGAGTTATTTGACAGTGCGTAACGTATGGCATGCCTCGAACATCGATTGATCAGGCACGTCTCGACGTCTTGTTGACGGTCGGCACTTGGCAAAATCAGGATTGGTGGGTTGGCCGGCAAGCTGCATATGGTCTATGCCAAACGCTTGCTGGCCGCCGAACCGTCAACGCGGCGCGGTCGGTTTGACGACATCACGCCGGGTTATGTTCGCCTTAAAGCGCTCGATCTTCAAACATGCGCAAAGGCCCAATGCCGTGCCAGCAGGAAGTTTGATCCGGCAATCAGGGCAAAAGTGATCAACAGCGCGGCGGTATCTGTTATCCCTGCCCACGAGGTGAGGAATGCCAGGCACGTCTGGCCTGCCACAAAGCTCGTCAGCGACAACAGGCAGTATCGGCGCAATCGCTGTGCTGCCGCTGTTGTGGCCGAACGAAAAGTAAAGCAATGATGACCCAGGAACCCAACAACGAAAGCTGCGGCAAAGCCGACCGTGTTGGCCACCAAAACCGAGATGCCCAGGTGGACGGCGCCGAATGCAATTCCGGTGTGAACGCCAGTGGCCAACAGCCCGACCGAGCCGAAACGCAGGATTTGATGCAGCATCAGTCGGCTCCCGAACCATGCTCTTCCGCTATTATGAAGCCCGGGCGTTGTTTGACCTCGGAAAAGACGCGCGAGAGGTATTCGCCAATCACTCCGATCGACATCAACTGAAGTCCGCCCAGAAAAAAGATCGCCGTCGTAATGGTCGCAAAACCCGGTACGTCCACACCCCAGATCAGTGTCTTGAGGATGATCCAGAAGCTGAGCAACATGGACAGACCTGCCATCGCAAAGCCAACCACCGTCCAGATCCGCAACGGCCAGTCCGTAAAGGCGGTCAGCCCAGTCAGTGCCAATTTGAAAAGCTTGTGCAGACCGAATTTACTGTCGCCCGACTGGCGCGGTCGGAGCTCGATCGGTACGGCGCAGCTGCGAAACCCGACCCAGCTGAACAGACCTTTCATGAACTTGTTGCGCTCGGGCAGAGACAGCAACGCGTCAACCACCCGTCGGTCCATGATCCGGTAGTCCCGCGCATCCGGTGGGATCGGGCATTCGCTGCCCCAGGTTAGCAACCGGTAGAACCCGGCGGTCAGAAATCGTTTGAACCCGTTTTCATCGTTTCGATGGGCGCGTACGGCATAAACGACCTCGTAGCCACTGTCATATCGTTCCAGCATGTCTTCGAGCGTGGAAATCGGTTCTTGCAGGTCCGCATCAAGGATGACAACAGCGCGCCCGCAACTGCGCGACAGGCCCGCGAACATTGCCTGTTCCTTGCCAAAGTTCCGGGACAGACGCAGAGCGACGATCGGATACAGGTCGGAGAGTTCCGTTACGCGTTCGTAGGTGCCATCGGAACTGCCATCATCGACGACCACGATTTCGAAGGACTTGTTCAGGCGTTTCGCCTCGGCCGAAACATCGTCGAGCGTCTGGGCGATGTTGTCCACTTCGTTGAGCGCAGGGATAACAAAGCTCAGTTCCGGACGTGGGTCGTTGACCTTGGTGGGGGTGGGGCTGTGAAAGGTCGAGTGTTCCGAGTAGATCATTTCGAACCCTCCCGATGGACAAGTCGGTGAAGATAGAGCACATGCCGGCCAAAGCGTCCGACGCGTTCATATGTTGGCGCCAGTGTTGCGACCAGTCTGGCTTCGGTGCCGTGGTGAATGGCCAGCGCGTGATCGGTATTTGCGAGTGCGTCCAAACCGATCAGGTCGGGGATCATCCGGGCCTGTCCCTTGGTGTAAAACTCGGCCGAGTAGCTGCGGTTCCCAAAGTAGTAAAGCGGCAGCTGCGGAGCGAGTTCGTCGCGTTTTGCTACCAATTCCCGTTCGCTGCGCAGGTTAATGGAATGCGGTGCGGTCTTCGCCAGAACAGCATAGGTGGCGCCGACCACTATGATCAGGCTCGTGAAGCTGGCGACTGCAAGCCTGACGGGTTTTCCGGGCACCCGGCCCCACAGATCGCAGTAAAGGCAGACCAGCAGGATTGCCGCCGCCGGCAAGCCCGGGAGCGTATAGGCCGCCAGAATATTTGCAGCCGGGGTGAACAGGATCATGGGCGATATCGCCCACATCAGCAGGTAGAGCCGCCAGCCTGTCGTGTCGTTTTCAAAAGCGCCTTGGATCGCACGGGGTTTGAACAGCATCGGTACAAACGCCAGTGACCAGGGCAGAAAGGCCAAAACCCAGTCCATCCAGATCGCACCCTTGGGCCGTTCATGTCCATTGCCATAGAGGTCGCCCTGCCAATCAGGGATGATGAACCGCTCGTAGTGTTCGCCAATGATGAAATAGTTCAGGAAACCCGGCGTCTTGATCTCGGCCGCGATGTACCACGGGGCGGCCAAGACCAACAGCAGCGCGAAACCTCGGATCCAGGGGAGTTTTCCGTAGTCCCTCCAGCGCCGGGTGAAAAGGCCCCAAAGGACCAGCGGAATACCACACAGAACAACCGCGACAGGACCTTTGGCCAACAATCCAATGACCAATCCCGCAAAAACCAGCAGCCCGTTCAGGTTCTTGTCGCCCAGGTTGTTAAGTACGCGCCAAACGGAAACCATGGTGATCACGATGCCCAGGGTCATCGCCAGATCAGTCATCACAAAGGCAGCCGCACCAAAAAACAACAACGAACTGGACAGGATGACGAGGGAAACCAATGCCGCGTTGCGGCCCAGCTCGTCTCGTACGAATACGAAGAGCATCCAAAGAATCGCGATAGCGCAGACCAGGATCAGAGCGCGTGCGCCAAATGCATTGACGCCGAAGATCTCCATCCCGGCTGCGGACAGCCAGGTGTGCAATGGCGGCTTGCCCCAGAACGGCACGCCATACTGGAATTGGGGTGTGATCCAGTCTTGGGTTTCGACCATTTTACGGGCGATTTCGGCATAACGTGCTTCGGTCGTATCGGTGAAGGGGAGCGTAAAAACCCCCAGTAGACGCACGGCCGCAACTGAACCCAGAAGGAGCCATAGTGCCCGAATGAGGCCCGGAGACAGATCTAGGGTTTCGTCTGCTGGTTGCCGGGAAACGCGGCTGGGATAATCTAGGGTCTTGTCAGACACTGTGGTCGCTCCTGGAGTGATTCCGAATATTCGAGCGGCACAGATATGCGCGCTTCCTGGCGCTAAGATCCTGTCAAGTTTACAATCTTGTAAGGATGCCAAAAGGCGCTGTGCGTGTTATCGCGACCACAGTATTGAAGCTGGACGGGCGATGCCGGGCGTCGGTGATCGGCTTGGAGGAGCATTTTGTCACGCCGGAGATGGCACGCCTGAACGGGATCAATTTGCCACCCGGCGTGCCTCATTTCGACATCATGGACGTTGGGGCCGGTCGGATCGCCCGTATGGATGAAGCCGGATTGAAGATCCAGGTTCTGTCGGCCTTGACGCACGGGCCGCAGAACCTGCCGGGACAGCAAGGTGTGGTTTATGCTCGCAAACTGAACGACCAGATCGCCACCGAATTCATCGGGGCATATCCGGACCGAGCTGCCGGAACTGGCACTGACAGTGATGGGGGAAGACCGGGTTTTGTTTGCAACCGACTACCCATTCGTCAGTGCCGTGGAAGCAGCTGAATGGTTCCGCGGCGTTGATCTGGCTCCAGCGCAATCGCGCGGCACAAAACCGCGCGTCCTTCGTCAGCCCCGGAAACGGACACGCGCCAGAAGGCCCCGCGTTTTGCAGTCGGGGTTTTCGCCCAGGATCAGCTGCGCGTCATGCGCCTCGGCAATGGCCTGAACCAAGGCAAGCCCCAGACCGGCGCCGGAGTCGCTGCGTTCGTTACTCAACCGCACCGATGGTTTGGTCACCTCTTGAATGGCTTCCTCCGGGATGCCGGGGCCGGTGTCAGCTATGCCGATTTCGTTGGACCTGGCGATGATCGTCAACCGTGTGCCGGCCGGCGTATGGCGCATGACGTTTTCGATCAGGTTGGACACCATCTGGGTCAGCAGCACAGGGTCCCCATCGACGACGGTCGTGCCCGACAGGTCTACGCCGAATTCGAAACCTGCGTCTTCAATCACCGGCCCATAAGTCTGTGCGATGTCCTGCGCCAGTTCGGTCAGTGAGATCGGGGTGAAACCCTTGCGCAGGTTGCCAGCCTCAAGACGGGCGATGCGCAGGAAGGATTCGAAGATCGCAATTGTCTGATCTGCCTGGACCAGCGCGCGTTCCAGACTGTCATGGACTTGATCCAGATCCTCCAGCTGCAGGGCATTTTCCAACCGCAATCGCAGCCGGGCAATGGGGGTGTTCAGATCGTGCGCAATGTTGGCGGCAAAATTGCGAGACTGGTTGAACAGGATTTCCAGTTGCTCAAGCGTCGCGTTGATCCGATGAGCCAGATCGTCCAGATCGTCCCGGTTCGAAATGTTGTCTATACGGGAATTGAACTTTCCGTCTGCCACCAGATCGAGAACGTGGAATACCCGGTTCAGGCGCCGTTGAGCGTGAATGCCAAATCCCAGGCCGACGGACAGCGCGATCAACGAAATGCACAGTCCAACCAGAAAGAAGGTGATGGGAACGACAGCAAGCAGGCGCGAGCGCTTTTCCACATTGAGCCCGATTGCCAGCACACTGCCACCGGCCTCGCCGACATAATAATACCAATGATTGTCATCCGACGACAGCAGCTCCTGGGCGGTGGTGTCCCATAGATCGTCTTCATGCATGCCTCGCAGGTCAAAAAGACCATCTGGGGCAAGAGCCGGGTTGGCAGCCTGGAAAAACACGACTTCGGTGTCTTCACCGGTGTAGTTTTCGGCCTTGTACCCGTTCGCTGCCACCTCTGCAGCGACGGTCAGAAAGCGGGTCTCCATTTCAACCTGCAACCGTTCTTCGAAGTCGGTGCGGATGATACCTGCTGACAAATAGGCGCCGGCGATCTGAAGCACCAAAAGGCAGACGGCCAGAACCACGGATTGTCGAAGGGCGCTGAAGCGCAGGTAGCGGCGTATGGAGTTACTGCGGGTCAAAGATGTATCCCGCCCCCCTGACCGTTCGGATGACCGTGTCCCCGAACGGTTTTTCGATCTTGGCCCGCAAACGGCTGACATGGGTTTCCACGACACTGGTTGTCGGATCAAAATTCAGGCCCCAAACCTTTTCCAGCAGCATGTTGCGGGTCAGTATCCGCCCTTTGGCCCGCATGAATGTTTCCAGCAACCTGAATTCCTTGGCGTTCAGGTCCACTTGAACGCCGTTTCGGGTGCAGGTCTGTTTCAGCAGGTCGATTTGAATACCCTTGTCCGACAGGCTGGTGATCTCGGCATTCCGGGATCGGGAAATACGTCGTCCAAGGGCCGCCACCCGCGCTTCCAGTTCGGTGAAGGCAAACGGTTTGGGAAGATAGTCGTCAGCCCCGGCTTCCAACCCTTCGACCCTGTGGTCAACTTCGCTGAGGGCGGTCAACAGCATAACCGGAGTGATCACTTTGGCGGCCCGCAACGTTCGCAAGACGGCCAAACCATCCAGCCCGGGTGTCATCCGATCCAGCACCAGCACATCATAATCCGACGTTGTCGCCGCAATCAGAGCATCTCGCCCATTGACGAAATGATCGACAACATGACCGGACCGGGCCAGCCCGTCCCGAACCCACGCGGCAATTTCATCGTCGTCTTCAAGAAGCAGGATATGCATAACAACCGTCCTGTGCCGAAACAGCTGACCTGGCAACCTTGGTCGTTTCGGTCCCGGATCAGCCACACCCGCCGATCCAAGGCCGCCGGTGGGCAGAGATTTTTCCCGCTTAGCATTTGCCCGTTGGAAACCGAAGCCGCTATTTTGCAGGCCGGCGTTTTGACGCCGGAAAGCGGGCTTGTTTCCCAGGTCGTTCAATATGTGGTTTGCTGTTTCAGCCGTATCGAGCGCGAGTTGAACTCTGTCAGGAACCGGGCCGAATACCGGCGGCATGGGCAAACCGGTCAATCGTGATCTGGCCGTCGAATCCGGACGTTTTCCGCACACCCCAATGGTGACAAACACAACCTTCGAACACCTCAGGCATGGCGCCCTTGATGCGTATGGTGATCATGTCTTGATAGGCGGGACGACCGGTGTCAGTTCTTCCGGCGCACGGGCGCGAAGCGCTTGCGATATTCGCGTGGGGACAAGCCGACGATCCTGGAAAACAGCTTGCGAAATGACGACGTATCAAGATAGCCCACCTCAGCGGCAATCGTCTCGATGCTCTGACTGGTCAGCTCAAGGTGTTCCCGCGCTTTGGCAACGCGCAATTGCTGAAGGTATTCGGAAGGGTTGAACCCGGTTGCTGCCTGAAATCGACGCAGAAAGGTCCGTTCCTCCTGCCCGGCCGCAGCCGCCATCTGAGGTACGGTGACAGCGGTTTGGTAATTGGCCTGCACCCAATGCTGCGCCTTGACGACAGGCGCATCCCCATGCGTCAGGTTTGGCGAAAAGAGATTGTAGTAGCTCTGTTCCCTCTCCCCCGGATCGATCAGGAACATCCGGGCCGTCTCCTGCATGACGGCCAACCCACAGAAACGCGCGATCAGCCGCAGTCCCAGATCCGTCCAGGCCATCAATCCGCCGGCAGTGATGATATCGCCTTCGTCCACGATGATCTTTTCGGCTTCCAGCCGGACCTCGGGAAATTGATGGGCAAATGCCCCGGCCAGTCCCCAATGGGTCGTGGCCGACCGGCCGTCCAGCAAACCGGCTTCCGCCAACGGAAAAGCCCCGGCACAGATGGAACAGACCAGGGCCCCTGACGCATGCTGGCGCTTGATCCAGCTGGACACTGCTTGCAAGTCCCTGCCAGACAAACGCCCTTTCAAAGAAGGCGGAAGGATCACCACATCAAACGACCGACGGTCGTCCGGGGCGTAGGATGTCACGATATCAACGTTCAGCGGGCTGTTCGCTAGGCACGAACCGGCAAAATCCAACAGATCCTTCAACCCAAGAACTGCGGCCTGCTGTGCATGAGAGTGAGAGGCAATTCCGATCCGCGTCATGTCCAACGTTCCCGAGGCGTTTGCAGGCTGTCAAATTTGACCTCTTTTATGTCATTTTCGCCAATTTTCCTCAACTGGTCCCCGACCTAGCTTGTGACCAAACAAAGGAGACACCGCACATGGCAAAATCAGCCCTGATCCTGATCGATATTCAAAATGACTATTTCCCGGGGGGTAATTGGGAATTGCACAAGATCGAAGAGTCCGCTGCCAATGCCCGGCGCCTTCTGGAGCAGGCCCGCGCTGACGGGCAGACCATTGTGCATGTACGCCACGAAAGCCCCGAAGGGGCGCCGTTTTTTGCTGTTGGCAGCAAAGGTGCAGAGATTCACCCGACCATGCAGCCAAGCGCAGAGGAAGCGGTTGTGACCAAGACCGAGGTCAACGCCTTCAAAGGCACCGACCTGAAACAGATCCTGGATGATGCAAGCATTACCGCCGTTACCATTGCAGGCGACATGAGCCATATGTGCGTCGATGCTGCCACTCGCGCCGCTTCGGATTTTGGATACGACGTAACGTTGGTCGAAGACGCTTGTTCCTCGCGTGATCTGGAATTCAATGGCGATGTCATCCCTGCCGAACAGGCCCACAAGGCCTTCATGTCGGCGCTTGGGTTTGCCTATGCGACCGTGACGACGACCGACGCCTATTTGGCGGGCTGACGTTTTAAGCCTCCCGTCGCCGCCACGACCCTTCACATATCTCGCTGCACGAGTCCAAAGGATACGAAAATGACACACGTCACCCTGAACCGCCGTCAGGTTCTGCTGACGCTCGGCGCAAGCTTGGGCACCGCGCTGCTGCCCAAGGTTAGCTTTGCCGGTGAACTCGCGACGCTGAGGATCGGCAAGATCGAGGTTTCAACCTTTTCGGACGGTACGTTTGACATTCCACCGGCCTGGTTCCCCAATGCCCAACCCGAAGCGTTGGCTGCCGCAGGAGAGACCATAACGATCGGCGTCAACCAATGGCTTGTTCGCAGCGGGGCTCGGTTGATCTTGATCGACACCGGCGCGGGTCCTCTGTTCCCCGGTTTTGGTCAACTGGAGGCGCTGCTGGCCGCCAACAGTGTCGACAAGGCCGACATCACCGACGTCATCATTACCCACATGCATGGTGACCATATTGGTGGTTTGGCTCGCGAGAACTCAGGCGGCTTTGTGAATGCCAAGATCCATGTGAACAAGGCGGAGTGGGGCTTTTGGACCGACCCCGATCTGGTCAGCAAGATGCCTGCTGAAATGACGGAAACCATCCAGGGCGTGCAGTCCATCGTTGCCCCGTTGGCCGACCGTGTGGTGACGCATGCCGGCGAAACGGATCTGGGCGACGGCCTGACACTGGTGCCGATGGTGGGCCATACCCCGGGCCACAGCGGTGTCCGCATTGCAGACGAAGACAAGTCGCTTCTGGTCATTGGCGACGCGCTGCTGTCCGAAGCGCTGCAATTCGCCAACCCGGAGACGACCTATCTTCTGGATCTGGACCCGCAACAGGCCGTCGAAACCCGCATTGCCCTGTTGCAAGACCTAGCCGCATCCGGCGGGCTGTTCGCGGCAACTCATATCGCCTATCCAGGCATGGGCCAGGTAGAGCGGAAGGGTGACAGCTTTGTGTTCAAGCCGATTGCCTGACGTCAGGCTTTGAAGTCCGGACGTGCCGGGCGGCTGGACTGATACGTATAGAAGCACAAACAGGTTGTTGCAGGGGGCGAGGCGGCGCCTTTGATCGTCAGCAGGCAAGGCCCGGCCAAGATCAAAGGCTCGTCAAGGCGCAAAGGTTGTCCCATAGGATCGGTAGACGGACGGTGTGCGATCGTATTTTGACCGGAAAGCTCGGGTGAAGGCTCCGCGGGTCTGAAACCCGGTCGCAACCGAGATCTCTTCAATCGAGAGGTCGCTGTTTTCGATCATGCGTTTGCCGGCATCCAAGCGCAAAGCTCGGTAATAGGTCTGTGGGGGCATCGCCATCGCCTCCCGGAACCGGCGCAGAAAAGTGCGTTCGCTCCAGCCCACAGCTGCCGCCAGAGACACCGTGTCCAACGGATCCTGCATATTGTTTTCCATCAATTTCAGAACCGTCGCGATTTTCGGATTGCGATCGCGCAGGTGCGCGATCGAGATGACCGACTGCGGCTCGGACCCCGGGCGCGGATGATCGTAAATGAAATTCCCCGACACCGCGCCTGCGATGGCCAGCCCGTCGCGGCGGCGGATGAATTCCAGGGTGAAGTCAAACGAGGGCAACGAGCCGCTGGTTGTGGCGCGTTGCCTGTCAAATACATAGCGATCAGAAACAGTTTCTATGCGTCGGTAGCGGTGCCTGAAATCCTCCAGCCCATCCCAGTGGGTTGTCGCGCGACAACCATCCAGCAGCCCGGCTTCGGCCAGCACGTAACCGCCCGCATCCAGCGCACCCATGAAAGCACCACCGCGTGCCAGTTTCCGGAGCGCCGTTAACAGCCGCGGTGTAATCTGCGGCAGCACGTCATAGCTGGCCACCACGAACAGGGCGTCGCAAGCGGTCAAATCATGGATGTCTCTTTCAATTTCCAACGACAGGGCGCTGCTTGAGCAGACTGGTCCGCCATCCGGGCTGTAAAGCGTCCAATTATAGAGACTGCGCCCGGACACAGTGTTGGCCATGCGCAACGGTTCCACCAGTGCAGACAGTGAAAGCTGGGAGTATTTCGGTACCACCAGAATGGCGACCTCATATGGCACATGTGGGTCTTTCATTCCGTTCCCCGGCTCAAATGAACGCGACAGGCATGAATTTGTCAGTTTAAGCGCCTTTCTTGGCGGTCTCTGCACTATGTTTGGTTGAAAGGGCGGAAAGATCAATCCTGAGCACATCCCGTCACGCAGGAGAAGCCAGGCCATGTCCCAGCCCGTTTCCAGCCCCGGCCAAACCGATGACAGCGACCTGCGGGCGCTGCCTGCCGAATTTTACGTCAGCGCAGAGGTATTTGAGCTGGAGAAGCAGAGGTTGTTCTTTCGCAGCTGGCAATACGCCTGTCACAGCAGCGAGGTCGAAAATCCCGGCGACTACGTGGCGACCGATATTCTGGGACAGAACGTCTTTGTCATTCGCGATCAGGATGGTGAAATCCGCGCCTTTCGCAATGTCTGCCCGCATCGGGGTCACAAACTGGTCGAGAGCAGGGGGCACACGACGGTTCTTGTCTGCCCCTACCACCAGTGGAGCTTCTCGCTGGACGGGGACCTCAGACGGTTGCGCCGGACGCTCGACAGCGAGGCGCCCGCCGCCAGCAGGGTCTGCCTGACCCCGGTGCGTTGCGACCGGATGCTGGGGTTTGTCTTCATCAACCTCGATGACAACGCGGCCCCGATCGCCGACACCTGGCCGGGGGTGGAGGCGCATATCCTCGAAACCTGCCCGGAGGTGATGAGCTACAAGCTGGCAGGAGGCGCATCGGCGGTGCCGCCAGCGGATGTAGACTGCAATTGGAAGATTCAGGTCGACAACTATCTGGAGTGCCAGCACTGCCGCCACGGGCATGAGAGCTTTGCCGACATGCTGGACATCTGCAACCAGAGCTATCAGCTGGGTGAGAACCACGCCTACAACTTCATCCCCTCTGCCGGGAAGGCCGACAACAAGGCCTATCCACTGGATCCGCAACACGACGTGATGGACCTGCATTTCTGGTTCCTGTTCCCCAACATCGGGTTCGGCCAGTTTTCTGGCCCCGGTAACCTCAGCCTGTTTCAATGGCTGCCCGTCCACGCCGGGCGCGGGATCCGGGTCAATGCTTCGCTGGAACCGTCGAAACCGACCGATCCGGGCATGCGCGAACGCCAGGCGCTGCGCACCAAATGGGGCGAAGAGGTGCTGCAGCCCGAGGACCTCGCTTTCATGCGGTCGGTGCAGGAAGGGATGCACCAGCACACATTCGATCAGGGCTGGTACATCGTCGATCACGAAAGCCAGGAGTTTTCCGAGGCGATGATCCGTCATTTCCACCAGCTTTACCGGGCGCGAATGGAAGTACCGGACCCCTGCCAGTCCAAGCCCAGCGAGTAAGGAGACCCCGACGAATTCACCACAGGACCACACCGGCTTCAGCACTGCGCCAGGCGCCGATCCAGAGAACTCATTCGTGCTGCCTGCCTGGACCTATACCGACCCCGAATTCTACGACCGGAAAAGCGCGAGATCTTTTACCGCAGCTGGCATTACGCCGGACATCATACCCAACAGGCCGAGCTGGCTAGCTATGTCATCGCCATCGTCGTAGACGAAGAAGTTGTCGTGGTGCGCGGGCATGACGGGGTGCTTCGCGGGTTTTTCAACGTCTGCCAGCATCGCGCCCGTCCTTTTGGTTCGGGGTGCCGGCAAAACTCGGTTGATCATCTTTCTTCGGGCATTGCCTTTTCCGGATCTCTCACTGACAGGATGCCAACCGAGTTTCGGCCAAGGTGATCCGGATTGGCGCGCCCGTTGGATCGCCTTGGAAAGGCTCATCAGCTCTGCACCTGATCCTCGCCGGCCTCGGTCATGATCCAGTCGCGAAACGCCTGCAACTGTGGCTGTTCCATAGCGTCGGGCGGATAAACCAGATGATAAGACCGCGATGGGGTGAAGGCTGTCTCGAACGGGCGGATCAACTGTCCCGACTGCACCTCTGCCTCGATCAGTGGCAGAAGCCCCAGCGACACGCCCTGACCAGACACTACAGCCCGCAACAAAACGCTGGCATCATCGATCACGACCCCCGGCAGACGACCGCCCGTTTCGACACCCATGGCGGCAAACCATTCCAACCAGTCAAACTGATCCTTCCAATGCAACAGCGGAAAACCCATCAGATCTATCGGCCGTTGTGGGCGGGGCTTGCCTGCCATCAAACCCGGACTGATCACCGGCGCAGTGTCGAACCGCAACAACGGCTCTGACAGCAATCCGGGCCAGCGACCATCGCCCCAGGCCAACATCATGTCGGCCTGCCCATCCGAAAACTCGACCCCACCAGGCGAATATTGCAGATGCAGACCGGTGTCGGGGAAACGCTGCCAAAAGCTGAACAACCGTCTCGACAGCCATTGTGACCCGATAAGCGCGCCAACCCCAACCGTGATCGAGGCGCGATTGGCGGTCTGGCGGACATCGTGCACTGCCCGATCCAGACGCGCGAACACAGCCTCGCAGCTTTCGGCAAACTGTTGTCCTGCCACATTCAAGGCGACCGATTGCGCGTGCCGTTCGAACAGCGTGCAGCCCAGATGCGCCTCGAGCGATTTTATCTGCGCACTGACGGCCGTCGGAGTCACCCCCAGCGCTGCTGCCGCGCGTTTGAAATTCCCATAATGCGCCGCAACCGCGAAGACACGCACCGCTCCCAATGGCGGCAGATCGGAATAGTTCAGCATCATCAGGCCAACCTGAAATTACCCTAGGTGCAAAAACTCTTAGTCTGTGCAGGGGGGGCAGAGCAAGGCAGGGTGACGCTCAGATCCACACCAGCAACGCGGCGACGCGTAATCGCCTTCGCCAGGAGCCACGTCAGATGTCCCGCACCAGCAACCGCGACACCCCTCTTTCGGCTCGGTACTATACCCAGCCAGAGTGGTTTGAGATCGACAAGGAGAAGATCTTCTTCAGATCTTGGCAATGCGTTTGCCATGTCTCCGAGATTGCCGAACCGGGTGATTTCAAAACCCACACGATCGTGGACGAAGATGTCTTTGTCATCCGTGCAGCTGACGGGGCAATCAATGCCTATTACAACATCTGCCGACACCGGGGTCATCCGCTGGTCGAAGGAGAAGGCAAGGGCAAACGAGTTCTGGTTTGCCCCTATCACGCCTGGACCTATGAACTGAACGGCAGGCTGCGCCGTGCGCCCGGTTCGGTGGAAAGTGATGGCCTGACCTGTGACCAGATCAATCTGCGCAAGATCCAGGTCGAGGAGTTCTGCGGCTTTGTCTTTGTGAACCTCGACGAAGACGCCGCCCCCATGGCGGAGGGGCTGGAAGAGTACCGCGAAAACCTGCTTAGCTTTCACCCGGACCCGACCAAGCTGAAATTCGTCTGCGAGACCGAGATTGAACATGACAGCAACTGGAAGCTGTCGGTCGAAAACTACAATGAATGCTACCATTGCCCCACGGTTCACGCGAGCTCGCTGGCGCATGGGGTGCTGGACACCAAGCAATACACCACCATCCCCAGGGGCAAGACGATCTGGCATGACGGCAAGGCGCAGACCCATAACGAAAAGCAGTATGATTACGACGTGAACGCCAGTCCGCGGGCGGGGGATTACGGCGCTTACTGGATTTTTCCGAACGTCTCGATGTGTTGCTACCCGGGGGGCTATTTCACCATCCGCCAGTTCCTGCCCGTCGCCTGGAACAAAACGATCTATCGCTATCGCTGGTTCTCGAGCGGCGACATCGCCGATGAGGATGTCATCGCCCTGATGCACAAGCACAAGGAAACCACCGGGGCCGAGGACGAAGTCGTGGTATCCAAGATCCAGAAGGGCATGCAAAGCCGTGCGTTTGAGCCGGGACCATACGTGATCGGCGATGGCTGCGGCGCGATGAGCGAGGTCGGATTACGGCATTTCCACAATCTTTATCGCGACGCATTGGAGGAAAGCTGATGAGCTCTGAAATCCGTCAGGACCTCGCTGCGCTCTATCGTCTGGCGCAGCACTATGGCTGGACCGATCTGACCTCGACCCATATTTCGGCACGCCTGCCGGAGGATCCCGATCACTACCTACTGAACTCTCACGACCTGATGTTTGATGAGATTACGGCGTCAAACCTGACCCGCATGTCGTTTGCTGGTGAAGCGGTCGATGATGAACCAGGCAGCGGTCGGATCGTCAATCTGGCCGGGCATATCATCCACTCTGGCATTCTGAACGCGCGTGCGGATGTGAATTACGTGATCCACAGCCACACCCGGGCCGGAGTGGCGGTTTCAGCGATGCCGGACGGGCTGTTGCCGTTGTCGCAACATTCAGGCTTTGTTTTGGGCACACTGGCGAGCCACCCTTATCAGGACTCGACCGCTGTCGAGGATGAAGGGGCCCTGTTGGCGCGGGATCTGGGCGACAATTTTGCCATGCTGTTGCAGAACCACGGTCTTTTGGTTGTGGGACGTACGGCGGCCGAGGCGTTCATCTATCACTACTACCTCGAAATGGCCTGCAAGATTCAGGTCGACATTCTTGCAGGAACCGACGCACCGATCACGATCACCGATGAGGCGATGGAGGCGCTGCACGATTGGGGCGCGCCTGAAAATGGCCCGCATGGCGATGTGCAATGGCCCGCACTGATGCGTATGCTGGATCGCGCCGTTCCGGAGTTCCGCTCATGAGCGACAGCCTGATCAATACCCATCGCGACGGCGCCTGTCTGACCGTAGTGGTTAACCGGCCTGCCAAGGCGAATTCCCTGACATCGGGGATGTTGAATGCCCTGCGCGATATCTTTTGCGCGGCGGCCGAGGATGAGGAACTGCGGGCCCTGATCCTGACCGGAGCGGGCGACAGGGTATTCTGCGCGGGTGCTGACCTGAACACGCTTTACGACGAAACCGGTGGCCCGGACCCCTGGACCGAAATGGCCGAAGCGCTGCACGCGGTCCCGGTGTTGACACTGGCCGCCATCAACGGGCCATGTATGGGCGGTGGTCTGACGCTGGCCCTGGGCTGTGACGTTCGGATTTGTGTGCCGGAGGCGCGGTTTGCCTATCCCGTGCTGAAGAACAACGTGCTGCCGGGGCAATATGACATGGATCGTCTGCAGGCGCTTGTCGGTCCGGGGCGCGCGGCAACCATCCTGCTGGGCGGTGAGACGGTCAGCGCCTCTGATGCGGTTGCCTGGGGTCTGGCTGATCGAATGGTCAACCGGGGCGCGTTGGAAGACACATGTCTGGCCCTGTGTGAAACGGCGATGGCCGCCGATGGGGCGCATCTGAAAACACTCAAGTCCATGTTGGGGAGGGTTGTGTGATGAAAGGTATCCGTGTTGTCGACATGACCTCGGTCCTGTCCGGTCCGTTTTGCACCTGGCTGCTGGCCAGCCTGGGTGCCGACGTGATCAAGGTGGAAAACCCCAATGGCGATCTGGCGCGCGCCACACCGCCATTCAAGGACGATGTCAGCCTTTATTTCGCGTCGCTCAACCGCAACAAACGTTCGGTTGTGCTGGATCTCAAGACCCAAGATGGCAAGGCGGCGCTGCACAAGCTGTTGGGCACTGCCGATGTGTTCATCGAAAACATGCGTCCCGGTGTGCGTGATCGCCTGGGGTGTTCGGACGAGGACCTGAAACGGATCAATCCGCGGCTGATTTCCGCTTCGATCAGCGGCTTTGGTCAGACCGGCAGCCTGTCGCATCGTCCGGCCTATGACATCGTGGTGCAGGCGATGAGCGGCATGATGAGCATCAATGGCGAACTGGGAGGCGACCCCACCCGCGTCGGTTTTTCGGTGGGTGACATTTCGGCTGCGCTGTTCACCACCATCGGTATTCTGCAACGGCTTTATGAACGCGACGCGCAAGGAGCAACGGTCAGCAGCCATCTGGACGTTTCCATGCTGGCCTGCCAGTGGGTCTGTTTGGAAAACGCTTTTGCGCGTTACCTGAACGCCGGGATCGTGCCAGGGCCGATCGGGTCGCGCCATCCGTCAATGACGCCGTTTGAACCCTATCCCACCGCCGATCATGACATTGTCATTGGGCTGGGCAGTGACAAGGATTGGCCGCATTTCTGCGACACAATCGGGTACACCGAATTGCTGGACGACCCCCGCTTTCAAGGCGATGAAGCGCGGCTGGCAAATCGAGATGCGTTGGATGACGTGCTGGGCGCGCATCTGAAACAACATCCCGCCGCCCATTGGCTGAAGATCATGATCGACAACGGCATTCCGTGTTCGATGGTTGAAAATGTCCAGACCATTGCCGACAGTCCGATCGCGGAAGAATACGCGGCCTTTTCAACGGTGACCGCAAACGGCCGTGACATGCGTTTTGCCCGCAACCCCATTGCCGATTGCGACCTGTCCGAAACCGCCGCGCCGGACCTGGGCCAGCACACCCGGGAAATCCTGACCGAACTGGGTTATGACGCGGATGCGATCGCCGCGCTGACCGCCTGATCCCATTCCAAAGAGAGAAACGGATGGCAGAATTTCAAACTTCGGACGGTCTGAGCCTGTTCTTTGAGGAAGCAGGTTCCGGAACCCCGATTGTGTTCGTGCATGAATTTGGCGGTGACTATCGCAGCTGGCATTTGCAGGTATCCGCCTTGGCGCCGGAATTTCGCTGCATCACCTACAGCGCGCGGGGGTTTCACCCTTCGGCAATCCCGCAAGATCGCAGCCAATATGGACAGACCTATTCCACCGCAGACCTATTGGCCCTGATCGATCACCTTGGGCTGGACATGGTTCATGTCGTCGGCACCTCGATGGGCAGTTTCACCAGTTTGAATTTCGCGCTGACCCACCCGGACCGGGTTGCCAGTGTGACCTTGGTCGGAAACAGCTCTGGGCCCCGCGATGAAACGGAGCGCTCCAGGTATCGCAAAGACTGGATCGGTCACGAAAGACTCCTGCGTGAAGAACGCGGCGGAGACGGTGCGGTCGCGGTGCTGGAAGAAGATCCTGCCTATCAGAGTTTTCAAAAGAATGACCCCGAAAACTGGTCGATCTACGCCGCAAACCTTCGTGGTCAATCTGCCCAAGGGGCAATTCACGTTCTCTCGACAGTTCACTGGAACAGGCGGTCGTTGTTTGATGATGTCGAAAGGCTGAGAGCTTTCGATAAGCCGGTCATGCTCGTGACAGGGGGCGATGATTACTACCTTGTTGGGGAAACCAACGCCTTTCTGAACGATACACTGCCCGATGTAAGATGGCACCGTTTCCCGGCTACAGGCCACCTGGTCAATATCGAACAGGCGGATCAGTTCAACCGCCTTTTGGCAGGGTTTGTTGGTAGGCTCAGTAGAAGCGCAACGGCGGATCACCCCCGGGACGCCCACGCCTGAGACCGGGCCGAGCTCCGCCCCCAGCCAGCAGAAATTTCGCGATACGTCCAGTTCGATTTCGGACAAGGTCTGGAGTTGCAGCCTCGGTTCAACTGCCAGTTTCTGGAAGCAGTTTCATGTTCACGTGCCAAGTCATACCTGGGCGCGTTGGCATCAAGTCTATTGGTTTTGGGCGTTGTTTTTCAGAACAGACGGGCGTCCTTCGATACAGACCTTTGTAAGATACTTTTTTACAAAGTATTGTAAATGATCTGTTTATACATTACTCTGTATAAAATCAGAATATACAGAAAAGTGTAATACATGAAGCCAAAGAGCCAGACAATCACGCCACGGACGGTACGTTCTGTTGACGAGCTTGGTCGGGCGTTGCGGGCCGTGCGCAAGGCCAAGGGAATGACCCAAGGTGACCTCGCACGGATCACGGGTCTTCAGGCGCATCACATCTCGACAATAGAAACGGGAACCACCAGACCGACAGCGGCGACGATCTTCATTTTGTTGTCTGCATTGGATCTGGACTTTGTGCTGTCCCCGCGTGGAGACGGCAACACCGGCAAATCCTCGAATATTGAGGACATCTTTTGATGGGGCGTCGTTCGAAGAGCATTCCGCTGGCAGTTTACATGAATGGCCGGAGGGTAGGCACGCTGACACGCGAAGCCACGGGGGCAACCACATTCACCTATCATGATGATTGGCTTGGATGGGAAAACGCTTTTCCGGTCTCGCTGTCGCTACCGCTTGAACCTGAAACTCAGAAAGGAGGGCGGGTTGTCGCCGTATTCGACAACCTCCTGCCCGATAACGATGCACTGCGCAGGATCGTTGCCGATAGAATGGGAGCTAGGGGAGCTGACCCGCATTCCCTTTTGGCCGCGATTGGACGCGACTGCGTGGGGGCAATGCAGTTCGTTCCCGAAGGGGATGATCCCGGTGACCCCTTTCTGATTGAAAGCGACCGAATTGACGCGTTGGCCATCGAGCACATTCTGAGAAACTTGCCCCAGAATCCTTTGGGAGTGGATCGATCCCAAGCGTTTCGTATCTCGGTTGCCGGTGCACAGGAAAAAACGGCGCTTCTGCGTCGGGACGGGGCGTGGCACATCCCCCATGCCATGACCGCGACGACCCACATTCTGAAGACCCGGATGGGACGGTTGCAGAGCGGGATAGACATGACCACGAGCCTTGAAAACGAACTGTTATGTCTGCGCCTGGCGGATGCATTCGGATTTGAGGTCAACACCGCTTGGATTGAGAGGTTCGGAGACACCGAAGCGCTGGTGATCGAGCGTTTCGACCGCAGGACGTCGCATGGGCGCCTCCTGCGGTTGCCCCAGGAAGATTTTTGCCAGGCCTTGGGAGTACCGTCCTGGCAGAAGTACGAACAAGAGGACAGTGGGCCCGGAATGAAGGACTGTCTTGAACTTCTTCTGGGTTCCACCAGCAGCGTGGAGGACCGGGTAACGTTCTTCGCCTCTCAGCTTTTCTTCTGGATGATTGGCGCAACCGACGGGCATGCCAAGAACTTCTCGATTTTTCTGGGGCCGGGCGGGTTTCACATGACGCCCCTCTACGACATTCTGAGTGCGGAACCAGCGTTGGCGAGCAATCAAATACGCCTTCAGCAGATGCAGTTGGCGATGGCTGTGCGCGGCGGAAAACGGTACTATCGGGTCGATCAGATTCATCCACGCAACTTTTGGGAAACCGGGCCGAAATTTGGTCTTGGGGAAGCCTTGGTAGAGCGCGCGTTCAACATGATTGCGGAGCGTGGAGAGAGTGTTTTCGATCGGGTGGCCAATGATCTGCCTGGGGACTTTCCGGAAGACATCCTGACCTCGATCCTGAGCGCCGGGAAACGACGCCATGCGATGATCTGCGATTACTCTGCAAGTCTTCGAGGAGCATAGGTCACAAGCTTCGGATCCTTGCTTGCAATCTGTAGCCCTGTTCTCCGCTTTTTGCGCCAGCCATCTTGCAACGATCGATCTGCAATTGACGGCCTGTTGGACGTCCCTGTAGCATCTGCAGGCGTCCTGCCCGCTGAATGCGTCCTGCTTTCTACGGCAACATGACGTTCAGACAAAAGATCTCCAACAGAGCGATGGTTCATCTTGTCTCGATCCGAAGAATCCGGCTTGGTTCAATACTTCAGCAACGTTTCCAACCTGGCTCGGTTCATCGACCAAAGTCAGGATGCCGAAGAAACCTATCTACATCTTACGCGTGGGGTGTGTGCACATTCGCAGTGGGATCTCAGTAGCATTCAAGTGCTGGATCCCGAGGCCGGGCTGGCGATCCCGATCGTGCGGTACGATCCGTTCAACACCACCGACCTGAGCAGTTTTCCGGGCTGGGATGCAAGATTAAGCCCGGTGGGTCGGGTGTTGGAGGAGGGTGCTCCGCTGGTGTTGGAAGATGCCGCCGCCCAGGATGAATTCCCCGGCTTTCGTGATGACGCACGGGCGCGGGGTTACCACACAACGGTCATGATCCCGCTTGAGGTGCGTGACCGGGAAAAGCGCGCGATGGTCTATTCGGTGGCTTCGCGCAGGCAGGTGCAGGTCAGTGCGGCTGAGTTGAGCTTCCTGCAATGTGTCGCCGAGCTCGCCACTATCGCGGTGCGCAAGATGCGCAAGCTTGAGGACGAGCGACAGCAGGCGCGACGGATGCGGGCGATCCTGGAAAACATGACCTCGTCGCTTTCGATGACGCTGGACAGCGAAGCTGCGGATTCGCTCGCCAGCGGCCTCAGCAGCCTGTTTCCCGCCGGTTGGCTGGCGGTGGATCTGACCTCGGGCAGAGGGCTGTTCGACCCCGAAGCGCCGCCGCCGTTTCCGCTGATCAACGCCCGCCGGGTGCCCGAGGATCTGATCGCCGCCGCGATTGAAGCCCGCGATCTGCCCACGGGCGCGGCTGCGGACCTGAAGATCGACGGCTCGCAGATCCGCGCCCAGATCAGCGCGTTGCAAATTGACGGGGCACATGTGGGGGCGTTGTTTTTCTTTCGCAACGCGGTGCTGAACGATCATGAACGCATCGCCGCTCAAGCCGGGCGGCTCGCGCTGTCGGCGTTCATCCTGCGCAATTTTGTCGAATTCAAATCTCGCCGGGTCACCGCGCGACGATTGTTGTCACGGTTGTTTAGCGGTGACTGGCGCGACCGGGACGAGATGCTGGATGAAGCGCACCGGCTGGATTTCGACCTGACCGCGCCGCTGCGGCTGGTGGTGTTGCGCGCGCCTGTGGCGGGGGATCTGGACGACAGTGCCCACAGCTTCATTCTGCGCAGTGCGCAATCGGTATTCGGGCCGGCAATCTCCTGCCTGCTGGACGGAGCGTTGATCCTAGCTCTGTCGGACCCGCAGGATATCGCGCCCGGCAAGCAGGGGCTGTTCCTGTCGCGAATCCGTCCCTTCCTGCCAGCCGAAACCGCACTGGTGATGTCAGAACCTGCCACCACGCCCGAAGACCTGCCGCGCCTGCGCGAAACCTGTGACAACACGCTGGAGGTCGCCCGGTCGATGGGCGCAACGGGCTGGGTGACGCCGGTTTCGGTCGGGGAGTTCCCGACGCTGATGGCATCGGCGGAAATGGCTAAGGTGCAGGCCTATCTAGGCAGTGTCATTCCGGCCACGCTGATGGGGAACGGGCGAAAGGCGCAGGTGGCCTTGCAGACCATCGACACCTTCCTGCGCAGCGGGAGGCGGTATCAGGAGGCCGCGGATCTGCTTGGCATTCATGTATCGACCTTGCGCTACCGGCTGGAGCAGCTGAGCGAGCAGCATGGGCTGGATTTCGATGACCCGGACAAATGTTTTGATCTGGATCTGGCAATTCGACTAAAGAAACTGAAAATTTCCTATGAAACGTAGGAAAAATAAAATTTGATCTGGATCAATCTGTGTGAGGACCAAACCCCGGTCCTGTTCCTAATCTCGCTTCAACAGGAAGGCAGAGATGGAACGCACCGTGACAACCGACAGCGCAAATACCGAAGACAGACGCCGTGCGCTGCGCCAGGCGTTTGGCAGTTTCGCCACCGGCGTGACCGTGGTGACGGCGCGGGACGGTCAAGGGGCAGCGATCGGGTTCACCGCCAATTCCTTTACTTCGGTGTCACTGGATCCTCCGTTGCTGCTGGTGTGCCTGGCTAAAAGCTCCTCGAACCTCGCCAGTTTCTCCTCAACGCCGCGCTTTGCGGTGAACATCCTCAGCGACGCGCAAAAAGAGATCTCGAACCGCTTTGCATCCAAAACTGCAGACCGGTTTGCCGAAACCGAATGGCGCGACAGCGCCGGGGGGGTGCCGTTGATCGACGGGGCGGTGGCCTGGTTTGACTGCATCACCGACAATGTAATCGATGCCGGGGATCATGTGATCCTGCTGGGGCGGATCGCCGATTTCAGCCACTCTGACGCGCGTCCGCTGGCCTATCTGCGAGGCCATTATCTGGATCTTGGCCTGGCCGAGGCGGCGGCGGATTCCGTGTCCCATCATGGCGGCGTGCGGGTCGGTGGGTTGCTGGACTGCATGGGGCAGGTGCTGTTGCGCAAAACGCCCGATGGCTGGGCGCTGCCGATGGGTGATGTGCGTGCCGGTTTCCGCGAAGCGCGCGCCGCGCTGGAAACCAGCCTGGCGGGGCAGGGCATCGCCGCCGAAACCGGGCTGCTTTATTCCGTGTTCGACGCGCCATCCGGCAATGCCACCTGGATGATATTCCACGGCGAGATGGAACACGCCGCGCTGGAGCCTGATCTGCGCCTCTTCCCGGTCGACGACCTGCCCTTGCAGGAGATCGCAGTGCCCCAGATCCGGTCGATCCTGCGCCGTTACCAAAGCGAAATCCGCCAGGCGCGGTTTGGCCTTTACGTCGATGACGCGCGCAATTCGGGCCAGATCCACGCCATCGACCAGCGCGCAACGCCCTGGACCAAATTCATTACCGAGCAGGAGAGCTGACCCGTGCAAGGCCTTAGCGTTGAAACCCTGACCGGCAGCTGCCTGCCGATCTACATAAACGGGACTTACCGGACCTCGGAAGGCGGGCGGATCGACAGTTATGATCCGACGACAGGTCAGGTCTGGTGCCAGGTTCCGGATTGCACCGATGCCGAAGTTGATGCGGCGGTCAGCGCGGCGCGGGCGGCGATGTCCGATCCCGAATGGCGCGACATGACGCAAAGCCAGCGGGGGCTGTTGATGTTGCGGCTGGCCGAGCTGGTCGAGGCCAATGTCGAACGCATCGCCGAGGTCGAAGTGCAGGACAACGGTAAGTTGCTGCGTGAAATGCGCGCGCTCAGCCAGGCGCTGCCGGTTGCGCTGCGTTATTACGCGGGCATGGCTGACAAGATCGAAGGCACCACGATCCCGGTCAACAAGCCCGACATGCTGAATTTCACCGTGCGCGAGCCACTGGGGGTGGTGGCGATCATCATCCCGTGGAATTCACCGCTTTACATGATGATGCGGGCGCTGGCGCCGTGTCTGGCCTGTGGCAATGCGGTTGTGGTGAAGCCGTCCGAACATGCTTCGGCAGGGGCTGTGGTTTTTGCCGAACTGATGAAAGAGGCAGGTTTTCCCGACGGTGTGTTCAATGTGATCACCGGACTGGGCCAGACGGCGGGCAATGCGCTGATCACTCATCCGGGCGTCAACAAGATCGACTTTACCGGTGGTCCGGCCACCGGCAAGGTGATCGCCAAGGGCGCGGCAGAACAGCTGACCCCGGCAGCGCTGGAACTGGGCGGCAAGTCGCCCCATGTGGTCTGCGATGACGCCGATCTGGATGCCGCCGCCAATGGCGTGGTCGCCGGGATCTTTGCCGCGGCGGGGCAGACCTGTGTGGCCGGGTCGCGCTGCTTCATCCAGGAAAATGTCTATGACGCGGTGGTCGAAAAGATCGTCGAAAAGGCCCGGGCCATCACCATTGGCGATCCGCGCCGCGATGACGTGCAGCTGGGACCGCTGGCGCTGTGGAGCCAGGTCGAAAAGGTCGCTGAATTCACCGAAAGCGCCAAGGCGCAGGGGGCCACGTTGGCCTTCGGCGGTGGGCGGCCCGATGGTCTGGGCGACGGCTGGTATGTCGAGCCCACGATTTTCACCAATGTGACCAATGACATGCGCATCGCACGCGAGGAGATTTTCGGCCCCTTGCTTGCCATTCTGAAATTCCGCGATGACGAAGATCTGATGCAACAGGCCAATGACAGCGATTTCGCGCTGGCCTCGGGCATCTGGACGCGGAACATCCAACGCGCGCTGCGCTTTATGCGCAGGATCGAGGCCGGAATGGTCTGGATCAACACCTACCGCAGCCCCTCTGTCATGTCCCCGTCCGGTGGGCACAAGGATTCGGGCTACGGCAAACACAACGGCTTTGCCGCCATCGAAGAGTTCAGCCGCATCAAGACAGTCGTGATCGACTATTCGGGCGCCCAGCAGGACGCCTTTGTGATGCGCGTCAACAAATAGGATTACCCCAATGAAGTTCTCAATTGTCGTCAACATGGCGCGGTTCGACACCGCTAAGCCCATGGATCAGGTCGCCGCCGAGGCACTGGATTTGGTGAAGATCGCTGACCAGGGTGGGTTCGACATCGTCTGGACCGCCGAACACCACACCATCGAGTTGACGATTTCCCCCAACCCGTTCCAGCTGCTGGCCCATTGGGGCAATCACACCAAGAATGTGCGTCTTGGCACTGGTGTGGTGGCGGCGCCCTATTGGAACCCGATCCGACTGGCGGGTGAAGCGGCACTGTGTGACATCCTGACCGGCGGGCGGCTGGAGCTGGGGTTGGGTCGCGGTGCTTATCAGTATGAGTTCGACCGTATGGCCGGCGGCATGCCGCAGGGCGAAGGCGGGCGTTATCTGCGCGAGATCATCCCCGCGGTGCAGCGGCTGTGGGAGGGCGATTATGCCCATGAAGGCGAGATCTGGAACTTCCCCCCGGTTGCCTGTGTGCCGAAACCGCTGGGCAAGGCGCCCAGCATGTGGGTCGCAGCGCGTGATCAGAACACCTTTGAGTTCGCGTTGAAGAACAACTGCCACGTCATGTCGACGGCGCTTCGCAAGGATTTTGCCGAGGTTGAGGATCTGGAAGGGAAATTCCAGGCCGCCAAGGCCGCCGCAGGCAATCCCGAAGGCTTGACGCATGCCACCCTGCGCGTGTGCTGCGTTTATGAGGATCCGTCGGTTCTGGATACAGCTGTGAAATCGGTTGTGAACTTTGGCCGAAACTTTGAAAACCTGTTCAAGAACTCGGGCACGGTCACCAACGGGTTCCCCGAAGCAGTAGATTTCGACACCGTTGCCGGCCGTGGTGAATTCCAGCCTGAAAACCTGAAGGAAAACCTGCTGTTCGGCACGCCGGATGAAATCATCGCCAAGCTGGAACGCTATGAGGCGGCAGGCATCGACCATATCATGATCGGCCCCACCTTCGGTCTGCCTCATGACGTGGCCACCCGCACGGTCGAGCTGTTTGCCGACCGGGTGATCCCCCATTTTCGCGCCCGTAAAGCCGCTTGAAAGACGGCACAGGGCGCATTCTTAACGCTACAGTCTACCGCAAGGGAGGAAACAATGACTGAACGCAAGACACAGACGGTGCTGAACCGCCGTGCATTCCTGGCCACATCGCTGGCGGCGGGGGCCTCGGTCGCCGCGTTGTCAGCAGGGGCAGGACGCGCTCTGGCCGCCACCGACCTTTCGGGGCGCGAGATGGTGTTCGCCAGTTGGGGCGGATCGTATCAGGCCGCGCAAGAGGCCGCTTATTGCAACCCGTTCATGAAGGCCACCGGCGCGCTGGTGATCCAGGACGGGCCGATGAGCGGGTCGAAACTGCGCACCATGGTCGAAGCTGGATCGCCGATCTGGGATACTGTCGATGTGACCGATACCTTCCTGTTCGCCAATGAAGAGCTGTTCGAGGATCTGGATTTCAACATCGTTGACGCCAGCGAACTGGATCAGGCCTATGTGCATCCCAAGGGCATCGGCTGCATCGTCTGGTCCTATAACATCGGCTACAACTCGGATGTGGTTGGCGACACTGTTCCGCAAAGCTGGGCGGACGTGTTCGATGTGGAGAAGTATCCGGGCAAGCGCGCGCTGCGCGACCGGGCCTATCCGATGCTGGAAATCGCCCTGATGGCCGATGGCGTCGCGCCCGAAGATCTGTACCCGCTTGACGTGGACCGGGCCTTTGCCAAGCTGGATCAGATCAAGGATCACGTGATCTGGTACACGTCGAATTCGGTCAGCCAGCAGCTTTTTGTCGATGGTGAGGTCGGTGTCGGTCTGATCCTGAACGGCCGTGCTTTTGACGTGAACAAAAAAGGCGCACCGGTGCATGTGCAGTGGAACCAGAACATCCGGTCGATCGACTATCTGGTGATCCCTAAAGGTGCACCCAATGCCGAGGTTGCCCAGCATTTCATGAACGCCACTGCGGACGCCAAGAACCAGGCGCTGATGGCCAACACGCTGGCTTATGCCCCGGTCAATCCGGCGGCCTTTGCTGATGTGGAACCTGATGTTCTGCCCTGGCTCGCCACCGCGAAGGAGAACCAGGACAAGGGCTTCCTGATCCGGGCGGATTACTGGCGTGAAAACCTCGCCGCGCTGACCGAGCGTTGGAACGAGTGGAAGCTGACCTGACGGTCTGACAAGCAAAGGGAGACGCTGCGCCGTGACTTTGAAGAACCGCAATCTCTGGCTGATTGCACCGGCGGTGACGCTCATCGGAGTGTGCTTTCTGTACCCGGTGTTGTGGCTGTTGCAACGCAGCGTCTCTGAACCCGTCTGGGGGCTGCAGAACTACGAAACCGTCTTTGGCAAGGCGGTCTATGTGGGGGTGTTGTGGAACACGGCATCCATTGCCGGAGCGACAACGCTGTTGTGTGCGCTGATCGGGTTTCCAGTGGCCTATTCCATGGTCCATTCACGGCCCTGGATCCGCAAGCTGCTGATCTTTGTCGTGCTGATCCCGTTCTGGACCTCGATCCTGGTGCGCAGTTTTGCCTGGCTGGTGATCCTGCAGCGTGGTGGCATCATCAATGACCTGCTGATCGGCATCGGGCTGATCGCGCAGCCGCTGGATCTGGTTTACAATCGGTTTGGCGTGCTGCTGGGCATGGTGCAGATCCTGCTGCCGTTCATGGTATTTCCGCTGTTTTCGGTAATGGCGCGGATTGACGGATCGTTCTTCAAGGCGGCAACCAATCTGGGCGCCAATCCGCTACGCGCCTTTTTCCGGGTCTATCTGCCGCTGACCATGCCGGGACTGGCGACGGGCGCGATGCTGGTCTTCATCATCTCGCTTGGCTATTTCATCACCCCCGAAATGCTGGGTGGGCGTGGCGACACGATGATCGCGCAGCTGATTTTCCAGCGGATTGACGAATTCGGAGATTGGCCGCTGGCCTCGGCGCTCGCCATTGTGCTGCTCGTGGGAACCGGTCTGCTGTTCATCGTGATCAACAGCATCTTCAAATTGCGCGGAGGCCGGAGCTGATGTTTTATTCCGCTAAATTCTGGGGCGGGCTGCGCGGTGTGATCAATGCGCTGCTGGTGGTCTACATGCTGGCGCCGCTGGTCATTGTGCTGGTGATCTCGTTCAGCTCGGCGCTGTTCCTGACCTTTCCGCCGCCGGGGCTGTCGCTGCAGTGGTATGACAAGATGTTCAGCAACCCGACCTGGAGCCGGTCGCTGATCACTACGCTGAAAATCATGGTACCGGCCGCGGCCATCGCCACCATTCTGGGCACCGCTGCCGCGCTGGCGCTGAGCCGGATGCAGAGCAAATGGGCGCTGTTCATCCGGGGCGTACTGATGGCGCCACTGATCATTCCGGTGATCATCACCGCCGCGGCCATCTTCGGCGTGTTTCGGATCTGGGGACTTTATGGCAACCTGCAGGGGCTGATCCTGGCCCATGTGATCCTGACACTTCCTTATGTGCTGTCCACGGTCAGCGCCAACCTGGTGATGTTCGACAAACGGCTTGAAGATGCCGCCGCAAACTGTGGCGCGCCGCCCTGGACCACATTCCGCCGCATCACCCTGCCGCTGATCTCACCATCGGTGCTGTCGGGCATGCTGTTCGCCATGGTGATCTCATTCGATGAACTGGTGGTGTCACTGTTCCTGTCCACGCCCCGGGTGCGACCCGTCACCGTGCAGATGTGGTCCAACATCAAGGGCGACACCGACCCGACCATCGCGGCCATCGCCACCGTATTGTTCCTGTTTTCGCTGATCGCCCTGCTGGCCGATGGCGTCGCTCGCCGTAAATCTGGCCGCGCCGCCGGGCTGTGAGGAAACGCCGAGGAAATCCCGAGGAAACCCCATGACTGAACCTCTCTTGAAACTCGATAATATCGGCAAGGCCTATGGGGCCGTCGATGCCGCCAAAGACATCAATCTGGATGTCGCCCCGGGTGAGTTCGTGACCTTTCTTGGTCCCTCGGGGTCGGGCAAGACCACGACCCTGATGATGGTGGCGGGTTTTACCGAACCCACAGCCGGGCACATCCATCTGGGCGGCAAGCCGCTGGACCCGATCCCGGTATGGAAACGCGATATCGGCATGGTGTTTCAGCACTACGCCCTGTTCCCGCACATGAGCGTGGCGCAGAATGTCTCTTTCCCGCTGGAGATGCGTGGGGTGTCGAAACGCGACCGCAAGCAGCAGGTGGAACAGGCGCTGGAAATGGTGGGCCTGTCGGGCTTTGGCAAACGCCTGCCCAAGGAGCTGTCGGGCGGCCAGCAACAGCGCGTCGCGCTGGCCCGCGCCATGGTGTTCCGCCCCAGCCTGCTCTTGATGGACGAACCGCTGGGCGCGCTCGACAAGAAACTGCGCGAACACATGCAGCTGGAAATCATGCATCTGCACAAGAACATGGGCACGACCGTGATCTATGTGACCCATGACCAGGAAGAGGCGCTGGTGATGTCCGACCGGATCGCGGTGTTCAACAATGGCCGGATCGAGCAGATCGGCAGTCCGCGTGACCTGTATGAGGCGCCGCAGACCAAGTTCGTCGCCGATTTCATTGGTGAGACGAATTTCATCACCGGCAAGGCCGAGGCTGTGAGCGGGCAGGGCGCGCGTGTGCGCGGGCTGGCAGGCCAGCTGGGCACGGATCTGAATGAAGGCGCCCCGGCGGTGCTGGCGATCCGGCCTGAACGGCTGCATGTTGTGAACGGCCATGCGGTCGAAGGCGATGACAACAGCCTCAGCGGCACGGTGCGCGAGGTGATTTATCTGGGCCAGTCGCGCAAGGCGATCATTGCGCTGGAAGACGGCACCGAGGTCTCGGCGCTGGAACAGGCCGCACAAGCCGAAGCCACCGCGCTCGAGGTCGGCGCCCCGGCAGCGCTGAGCTTCCGTGCGCGCGATGCCCGGATTCTGGCCGATGTTTGAACATTCGCCCGAAGTGGCGCTGAACTACCGCGATACAGGTGGATATCAGGAGCAGGGGGATCCGGTGCTGCTGATCCACGGCGTCGGCTCGGATCTGGAAAGCTGGGACGGGGTGCTGTCGCACCTGTCACCTGACCGCCGCTATATCCGCTTTGACCTGCGCGGGCACGGGGCCTCAAGGCGCACGCCCGGTCCTTATTCTCTGAACGGG
This sequence comes from Paracoccaceae bacterium, assembly GCA_014872875.1. GTDB lineage: Bacteria > Pseudomonadota > Alphaproteobacteria > Rhodobacterales > Rhodobacteraceae > Aliisedimentitalea. Next base: position 65,485 of record WKFI01000001.1, on the reverse strand, counting down.
CTGGCCGAAGATGCGGTGGCGCTGCTTGATCATTTGGAGGTTTCCTCGGCCTCGGTCATCGGGTTTTCGCTGGGCGGGTTGATCGCCCAGGCCATTGCGCTGAACCACCCGGACCGGGTGCGTAGTCTGACGCTGGTCAGCTCGGTCGGTGGGCGCACGCCCGAGGAACAGGCCCGCGTCAATGAACGCGCAGAAACGCTGGCGCGCGACGGCGCGCTGACCCATCTGGCCAATGCTGTGGATCGCTGGTTCACGCCGGAATTTGTCGCGGCCCACCCCGAAGTGCTGGAGGCCCGGCGTCAGAAATCGCTGAAGAATGATCCCGACTGCTATGTCGCGGCCTACCGCGTGCTGGCGGGCAATGATCTGGGGGACGAGCTGCACCGTGTCACGGCGCCCGCCCTGGTGATGACCGGGGAAAACGACATCGGGTCCTCTCCCCGCATGTCGGAGTTCATGGCCGCGCAGATCCCCGATGCCCGCCTGCACATCCTGCCCCGCCTGAAACACTCGGTGCTGCTGGAAGCGCCGGATCAGGTGGCGGCGCTGATCGAACCCTTCCTTGCCGCGCATGGCGGCGTAACAGAAAAGACTCAAGACACATGACCCCCGAAGTCCGCAAATACGTTGCTTTTGTCGAAGACATCCTGATCGAAGGCTGCAAACCCGCCAATCCTCCGCTGCGTATGGCGGCTGTGGCGGCGGTGTTGAAAAATCCCTGGTCGGGCCGCTTTGTCGAGGATCTGACGCCAGAAATCCACGCTTTTGCCCCGGTGCTGGGCGAAGAGATGGTGAACCGCCTGATGCCGCTGGTCGGCGGTGGTGACAAGGTCGAGGCCTTTGGAAAATCCGCCATTGTGGGTGTGAATGGTGAGATTGAACACGGATCGGCCCTGATCCACACATTACGCTTTGGCAACTTCCTGCGCGATGCGGTGCAGAGCAGCGAGTTCATCCCGTTTTCGAACAAACGTGGTGGGCCGGGCAATTCGATCACCATGCCGTTGAAACATATAACCCAAGGGGGCGCGCGGTCGCATTTCCTGACGGTCGAGTTCAATATCCCGGACGCGCCCGCACCCGATGAAGTGTTGATCGCCATTGGTGTCGCCACCGGAGGGCGCCCGCACCACCGGATTGGCGATCGGTATTCCGATATGGAAGAGCTGCAGCACGATCAGTCGGTGCGCCCGGCCATGGTCTGATCCCGGCGTTCTGAACGGGCTGGTGATCCGCAGTACTTCTTTGAGCGCCAGCCCATCTTGCATGTCCTTCGCCTACAGCGCATCGCAACTGCTGATCCGCTTGGCGGACATTTCAGGTGGGACACTGACCGAAAATCTGGCTGGCAGAGCTCCGAAACATTTTTCGCCCGGAGCGCTGTCAAGGAAACCTGTTTGTAACCGGCTTAGTCTGCCTTGCTCAGCACGACGATGCCGGACAGAAGGATCAAACCACAGCCTAGCAGAGAAGAAAGAGTTATTGTTTCGCCAAATATTGCGAAACCGATTGCCAGTCCAAAGATCAGCCGGGTGTATCGGAATGGGGTGACAATTGCCGCTGGTCCGGCTCGTGTTGCTCTTGTCAAACCGGCATATGCCAGCATTCCTACGGAAACGGCTGCGAGCAAAGCCAGAATGGTCCGCAGATCTGGCAATACGAAAGGCTGCTGTTCCCAGAGGCCCGCCAGCATCCCCGCAAAAGCGGTTGCGAGAAACCCAAAGATACCGATGGTGCCACCCGAGAGACCATGTGGCAGCGCACGTGCGGCGATGTCTCGGCCGACTGTGCCGAGCATGCCAAGAATGGCCAGAAAAACCCAAGCAGAGCTTTGTGAGCCATCCAGTCTCAACAGGAATCCCACGCCGACGAGGCTGAGCAAGATTGCTGTCCATTTCAGAAGCCCAACCCGCTCATGAAAGATTACTGCACACCCGGCGACAACCAGAACCGGTGCAGCTTGCAAGATGGCCGTAACCAGGGACAGGGGGACAACGGCCAGCGCCATGACATGAAACAGGCGCGCTGAGACCTCGCAGATGCTGCGGATTACCATTGGCCGTGAGAACAATCCGGGCGTCACGATCTGTGACCTGTTCAGGCTCGCCATCGCACAGAACCCCAAAACTCCTCCGGTTCCGAACATGATCAGGACCTGCGCCACCGGGAGCTGAGCAAGAACGGCTTTCAAGAGCGCGTCCTCAACAGCGAACGAAAACATGGCAACGATCATCCAACCGACTCGTTTGAGTTCGCTGGAGGGGGTGGACCGTAGCAGCTTCACGCCCGAATCGCCCGCCTTGGCTTGGATTGATCAATTGGCTTTCCGGGCTTCGGAGTTCGCATGGGAGTTACACATATTTTTGCATTTTCCTTACAAAAACACCAATATTCTAAAGTATACATCAGTTCAATCTAAAGAATCCGCAAAAAATAGCTGGACAGAATTTGTTTTTCGTATTTCAGTAAGGGCAGAGATGACGAAAAACTGGCGTGGGGCATCCGCCCAAATCGCTGCGAGAGACGTCAGGTCGGTCCGCGCCCGACGGGTTTGAGCCCGGCGCGTATGAAATGAAAAAAAGACGGCTATGCCGAACAGGAGGAACCCCAGAATGTTAAAATCGAACCCGGCCACCAAGATTTATTATGAACGGTTCGAGGATGCGGTAGAGCGCAACCGCCCGCGCATCCCCGAGGTCAAGGCGCAGCTGGAAGAAGCTGGCGTGAAATACGTCATGGCCGCCTGGATCGACCTGCACGGCATCCCCAAGACCAAGCCGGTGCCGATGAGCGATTTTGAGCCGCTTTGTCTGGGCAAAGGTCCGCAGTTCGCGGTGCACTCGATCTCGTTTGTGCCGGAACTCAGCCCCGCAGACAGTGACCAGGTTGTGGTGCCGGATCTGGACGCGGTCTATGTCTGCCCTTGGGACAACTCGATGGCGATCATCTTCTCGGATCTTTACTGGGAGGACGCGCCTTATAACGTCTGCTCGCGTCAGGCGCTGAAGCGGGCGATGAAGGAAGCCGCCGACGAAGGTTACACCGGTTATGCAGGTGTCGAGCCGGAATTCATTGTCATGAAATATGACGAGAACGGCATGCCGGTGAAGGCATTCGACGACGATCTGGGCAAGGCCGTCACCCCGCGCCGTCAGGCCTTCGGCTATGACGTGGAATATTCCATCGACTCGATGCCCTTCCTCAAGGACATGATCGACATCATCGAAGGGCTGGGCTGGAACCTGCACGACGTGGTGGCCGAGGGCGCCTATTCCCAGTTCGAACTGGATTTCCACTATACCAACATGCTGGAAATGTCGGACCGTCTGGCGTTCCTGCGCATCACCCTGAAAGAGGTGGCCAAGAAGCACGGCATGTTCGTGACCTTCATGCCGAAACCCACCGTGGGCGACTGGCGGTCGGGCGCGCATATCAACATGTCGATGCAGCATGAAAGCCGCCCGGGCGAAAACATCTTTGAAACCCCGGATGGCAGCGACTGGTCGGATGAAAGTCGCTGGGCTGTGGGTGGCCTGATGCAGCATGCCGAGGCGATCACCGCGATCACCTGCCCGACGGTGAACAGCTACAATGGTCTGGTGCCGCGTGTTGGCGGTTTCGAGGGTGGCACCGTCACCTGGGCGCCCACCAACATCACCTATGGCTTCAACAACCGGTCGGCCCAGTTCCGCCTGCCGCAAAGCCGCCACTGCATCGAAAACCGCGCCTGCGACATGACCATGAACGTCTATCTGGCGATGGCGATGCACCTGTCCTGTGCTTTGAAAGGCATCAAAAACAAGATCGACCCGGGCAAGCCCACCGATTTCGACCTTTACGCCAAGACCGAGGCCGAACTGGAAGAGCTGGGCATCCGCCGCCTGCCGCGCACGCTCTACAACGCAATCGAGGCCCTGCGCCATGACGACATGGCCGAACATGTCATGGGTCCGGTGATGCGCAAGTCGTTCCTAGAATACAAGAACGACGAATGGGAACGCTATCACCAGTCGGTCACCGATTGGGAAGTACAGGAGTATCTGCGGCTGTACTAACCGCGCATCCTTCCCTGGCAAGGCGGGCGTTCTCTCCCGGTCCGCCTTGTTCCACTTGGGCAAACGTTGTTGGTCAGAACACGGTTTGCCCCTTTCTTTTTGGAGTGTGGCCATGTCCTTGGACCATGAGATCTTTGAGCTCGGTGATCATCCTTTGTTGGGGGGCGGCGTGCTCAGGAACGCGCGACTGGCATACAAGACCTATGGGGCCCTGTCGGCCAAAGGTGACAACGTCATTGTCATGCCGACCTTCTACACAGGCAGTCACGGTCGGAACGAAGGGTTCTTCGGGCCGGGGCGCGCGTTGGATCCTGCGCGGCATTTCATCGTTTCCGTGAACTTGTTCGGCAATGGTGTTTCCTCGTCACCCAGCAACACCAACGGTGTTCAGGCCGGTGGCAACTTCCCCCATGTCACCCTCCATGACAACATCGCTGCGCAACACCGTTTGCTGACCGAACGGCTGGGCGTGACGCAGATTGCGCTGGTCACCGGTTGGTCGATGGCGGGCTGCCAGTCCTACCAATGGGCGGTGCAATATCCCGACATGGTGCGCGCCATCCTGCCATTCTGTGCTTCAGCAAGAACATCCCCGCACAACTTTGTATTCCTTGAAGGGGTCAAGGCCGCCCTTTGTGCAGACCCGGTTTGGAACGGCGGGCATTATGACAGGCAGCCGATCGAAGGGCTGAAAGCGTTTGGGCGGGTTTACGCAGGCTGGGCCTTCAGTCAGGCATTCTACAGGAATGGGCTTTACAAGCAGCTGGGTTATGACAGTCCGATGGCGCTGATGGATGACTGGGCCTTTGATCACGCGGAAAACTGGGACGCCAATGATCTGCTGTGCAAGCTCGCAACTTGGCAGGCCGGTGACGTCAGTGCAGGACCGCGGTTCAACGGAGATTTCAAAGCAGCTCTGGGGTCGATCCGGGCTCGGAGTATCCTCATGCCGTGCACCCGCGACCTTTATTTCCCGCCCGAGGACAACGAAATCGAAGCCAATCTGATCCCTGGGGCAATCTTTCGGCCATATGCGTCTGATTTTGGTCATTGCGCCGCCAATCCGGGCAATGACGCCGGTTTCACGGCGCAGCTTGACCGCAATATCCAAGAGCTCATGGCATCCTGACCCCTGCTGATACCTTAGGGACTTGGGTTACAACTTTGGGGAATTCGCAGAAAGACCACGTCAAATGGCCTTTTCTGATCAAAGCGTGTCGTGAATCGATTTGCCTTACCGCGAGTCCCGGTCCTATATTCGATCGGGTCAATGGCCCGGCACAGGGCCCTTCTGGGATTGAGGCACAAGGTGAATATTAACCGACGCAATGAGCAGGAAAAGCCGACGCGCCAACGCGGTACGCATTCGGTCGAGGAACGTCTGAACAGTGAAATCGTCAAGATGCTCGAACAAGACGGGCGTATGGCGTTTTCAGAGATCGCTCAAAAGCTGAAAGTGTCCGAAGGTACGATCCGCAATCGGGTAAACGGTATGAAAGAGGCCGGGATGCTGCGCATCGTGGCGATCGCCGACCCGCGTGCGACCGAATACAAAGCCGATGCGATGGTCTGCGTGAAGGTGGCTCCGGGAGTAACCCCAAAAGCTGTGGCCGATCGCTTGAGCGCTGTTTCCAGCGTGGTCTACATTTTGTGGGTTACCGGACGGTTCGACCTGCTGATCGAAATCGTCTGCGACGAGCCGGACAACATGGCTTCCTTCCTAGAAGACCACATTCACAGCTGCGAAGACATTGTCGACGCCGAAGTGATGCTGGGCCTCAAAAACTTCAAGAACCAGTTCCTGTTGAAACGCGACTGGGAGCAGACCGAAGGGTAGGCGATCAACCGCCAAGGCAGCCCATGAGGCTGCTCTTGGTTTAGGGCCGACAACGCTCCGTCAGCGCAGACTGTCAAACAGACCTTGTCAGCCCGCCATCGACGCGCAAATTCTGGCCAGTCATATAGCCGCCCGCGTCACTCGCCAACCATGAGATAAGCGACGAAACCTCATCAGTTCGCCCGTAGCGACCCAACGGGATGCGCGCACGGCGGTCTTCGGTTTCGGGCAAGCTGTCGATGAATCCGGGTAGAATGTTGTTCATCCGTAGATTGTCGGGGGCATATTTATCGGCAAACAGCTTGGAGAATGCCGCCAGCCCGGCGCGGAACACGCCCGAGGTCGGAAACAGCGGATCCGGTTCGAATGCGGCAAAGGTCGAGATGTTGATGATCGCGCCGCCGCCCTGGTCCTGCATGATCGGGGTGACCAGCCGGGTCGGGCGAATAACGTTCATGAGATAGACCTCCATCCCCTGATGCCAGTCTTCATCGGACATTTCCAGCACCGGGCCCTTGGGGCCGTGCCCGGCAGAATTCACCAGCACGTCAACCCGCCCCCAGCGCTGCATGGCGCCATCGATCAGTGCCGACAGGTCCTCGGATTTCAGGTTCGATCCCGTCACGCCAAAGCCGCCAAGCTCCTCCGCCAACGCCTCGCCTTTGCCGGATGAGGACAGGATTGCGACCTTGAACCCATCCGCGGCGAGACGGCGTGCCGCATCAGCGCCCATGCCGCTGCCGCCTGCGGTGATGAGCGCGGTTTTTTCTACTGTCATGACAGCCTCCATTTCTGATTGTTCGAAATATGGGGCTTTCCAAGCGAGGTTTCGCGCCAGAATTGATTTTTCATGACTGTAGAAATACTATTGCCTAATGACCTCGCTTCCCCCTCTGAACGCCCTGCGGGCTTTTGATGCTGCAGGACGCTGCCTGAATTTTCGGATAGCCTCCGAAGAAATCGGTGTCACCCAGGGTGCCGTGGCACAGCAAGTGCGTCTGCTTGAGGATCATTTGGGGCTGAAACTGTTCGAACGACTGCCAAAGGGATTGGCATTTACCGAAGCCGGGCGGCGTTATCACGGGCGGGTGGCCGAAGCCTTTGCCGGGCTACGCGCGGCGACACAGGATCTGCGCCCGGGCCCGGAGCGGGTGTTGATCAGCGTCACCCCGACCTTTGCGGCGAAATGGCTGATCCCCAATCTGCCAGGGTTTTCCGAGTCGCATCCGCAGATCGACCTCTGCATCTTGTCGACCGAAAAGCTGTCACGCTTTCATGGCGATGGGATTGATCTGGCGATCCGGCAGGGGTCTCCGCCCTTTGGCGCAGCGATCGACGCGGTGATGTTGTTTCGGCAGGAGATCATCGCCGTCGCCGCGCCGGGGTTTGCGCCCGACCCGATAACACCGCAAGTTCTGGCAGGATTGCCGAAACTGCACGACGCCCATGATCACTGGGGTGCGTTTCTTCAGATGCTGGGAATTCAGGATACCTCGGGGCGCGGGTTGCAACTGAACCAGACCGCGTTGGCATTGGATGCAGCGATTGCGGGTCAGGGGGTGGCGCTGGTCAGCCGGTTCTTGGCCGCTCATGATATTTCGGCAGGGCGGTTGGTGCAGGTGTCACCGCAGTTTCTGGAAGAGGACAAGGCATTCTTCCTGCTGGCGCACCGCCAGCAGGACCGAAAGCAAGCCGTTGAAATCGTGTGGAACTGGCTGTTGGAGTTGGCCGATCCAGAGCCTAGTAGTCGTCCTTGGATTTCCCGGCCTCGGCCCGCATCAGTGCGGTGATTTCACGTTCGCATTCCAGATAGCCCGGCAGCGCGATCAGATCCTCCTTGCTTTTCAGGTCTTTGCCTTTCTTGAAGTCCAACTCCAATACGGTTTTCAGCCGCCCCGGGTTGGCGGACAGAAAGACAATCTTGTCGGCCAGAAAGATCGCTTCTTGGATGTCGTGAGTCACCAGCAGGATTGTCGTGTGGGTGGTCTCGACAATTTCCAGCAGCATTTCCTGCATATGCCATCGCGTTTCGGCATCCAGTGCGCCAAATGGTTCGTCCATCAGCAAAATATCGGGTTCGTTGGCCAACGTGCGAGCGATGGCGACGCGCTGTTTCATCCCGCCGGACAAGGTCTTGGGATAAGCATCGCGGAATCTGGTCAAGTGCACCAGATCGATGAATTTTTCGGCCCGTTCCTTGCGTTCGTCCTTGGGAACTCCGTTCAGTTTCATCCCGTATTCGACGTTTTCGAAAACCGTCAGCCAGGGAAAGGACGTGTAGCTCTGAAATACCATCCCGCGTTCTCGCGACGGGCCGTGAATGCGTTTGCCTTCCAGGCACACTCCCCCGCCTGTGGGATCTTCCAGGCCGGCGACGATGTTAAGAAGTGTGGACTTCCCGCATCCGGACGGCCCCAGCAGGATGCAGAGTTCGTTCCGTGCAACAGAGAAGGACACCTCTCGCAGGGCCTCGACCGTTTTGTTCTTCTTGCCGAAGGTTTTTGAGACATTGGTGGCGGTCAGAATGACGTCGTCCAGTGGCATGGCAGGCCCTTTTGTTCTGAGAGCGACCGGGCGGACAGGGAACCCGCCCGGTCAGGTCGGGTCAATTCGGTTCGGGACTGATCAGCCGCGATATCCAGCGTCGTACAGTTCGCGGTGCAGTTCGCATTCGATGCCTTTTTCCGGGGCTTGAACTGCTTTGATCAGGTTGAATTTGACCCACCATTCGCTGACAAGGTTCCAATGGTCGTTGATCTGCCCATTGCTTTGATCAAAGGGCGGATTTCCAGGGACCGAGCCACAGAACTGCGCGGCCTCCATGAAGTCGTAGACATACAGGCCGCCATCCGTGCGGCTACCGTCCTTGCCAAGAACCAGTTCCACGTCGGCGACACTCATCTTCATGCCGTCGGCGATGATCTGGTTGCCCTCGGCCGGGTTTTCCTGCCACCAGGCGATGGCGTCATACATGGCCCGCAGGGTTTTGCGCGCGGTATCCCGGCGTTCGGTGAGAAACTTTTCGGACATGTAGTGTCCATCGGCCACCACTCCGTGTTTCAGCCAGAACGGTTCTTTGGACTGAGCCAGAACGCTGGACCCTTCAAGGGCTTTCAGGGTGTTGGCGCCATAGGGTTCCCAGAACTCTGACGCGGCCACGCCACCACCGATCATGGCGGCAAACGCGTCGTCGGCGATGATGTTGCGATAGGTCACCGCGTCATACGAAATTCCGTTTTGTTCCAGCCACATGGCCACAAAGATCTGGGACAATCCGCCTTCAAGGACGGCAACTTCCTTGCCGACCAGATCCCCAGCCTTTTCTATTCCGGGTGCCGCAACGATCTTGTCTGTGCCGTACGAGAGGTTGCCAAAGGCCACCAGTTTGATCGGAAGTCCGCTTTCGACACCCACCGGGGTGAATTCGGCGGTTGAGCTGACCACATCCATCTGGTCGGCCGCAACAAGGTTGAAGCTTTCGTAAGGGTCCTCGATGGTCTGGTATTGCAGGTCCAGATCGGGTGCCAATTGCTTTTCGACGGCGATGTGCCAGAAACCGTATCCCGGCCAGGTGAAGCCTGAGATTCTGACCTCTTCTGCTGCGATGGCAAAGGAAGGCGCGCAGGCGATCAGCAGGGCCGAGGCCGAATTGCGCAGTGTGCTCCAGTTCATTGTCTTCTCCTTCTCCTGTTGGGGTAGCCCGTTGTTTTTATGCGTGTTTCCGCATTTCGGGCATTGTTCGGATTTCAATGTTTCAGGTCAGTTCTGGCCCTCCAGATAGGGGAACGCGAAGCGGTAGACTTGGCGCAGCAGGAAGTCGAACAACAGCCCGAGGACGCCGATCACCAGAATGCCCGCCATGATTTCATCGACATGCAGGAACCGTTTGGCACGCATCATTACGGCACCGATCCCGGCGTCTGCAGCGGTGATTTCGGCGATCACCAGATAGGTCCAGCTGACCGCCAGCATCTGACGCATGGCGATGGTGATATTGGGAAGCGAGGCCGGGACTACCACGGTGCGCAGCACCTGCCAGCGGCTGCCACCCAAGGTGACCGAAGTTCGGATCAGGTCTGCGGGCACCGCTTTGACATGGTCCGAGATCAGCGTGATCAGGAACCAGATCACACCAATGAACAGCAGGGCCAGTTTCTGGGTGTCGCCCGCGCCGAACCACATCAACAGCAACGGGATGAACGAGGGTGCGGGCAAGTAACGCCAGGCTGAAACGAACGGGCTGAAGAACGCTTCAACCGTGCGGAAAGTGCCCATCAGGATCCCCAGCGGGATGGCGACGGCGCAGGCCAGGCCAAAGCTGAACAGGACCCGCCACACGCTGATCAGCACGTCACTCAGAAAACCATTGTCGGCAAACATCGTGTACAGTGCGCCCAGCACCTTGCCAGGGCCGGGCAGCAGGATGGCGTTGGCCCATTGCTGCCAGACGGCAAACTCCCAGAGCCCGAAGAAACAGGCCCAAACGGCGATGCCGAGGATCACGCTCCAGCTGGCGGGGATGTCTTTCTTGAACTCAAAGAACCGACGCCGGGGCGCGGGTGCATTTGGTTGAGGGGTCGGTTTCGGCATGCCTGCCGGGCTCGTGGAATTGCTGACTGTTCCGGTCACAAGGTCCCTCCTGTTGGGGCCGCTCTCCCTGCCCGGGGCAAGGCGGGAAGCGTGGCTTGCGAATTACGAATCAGGTTATGCTGAATCAGTAATTTTGCAACCTTTATTTTATCTAATGCGCAGATTAGATATGCCTAACATGAATTTTTTGTTTGATTTCTGATTGTTTTTTGGCTGAATCAGCAGGTATCGCAGTCTAGGCTTGCAGATACCGGAGATTTTGCGCCCTTCTGCCGCCCCACGAAGATTTGGGGCTTGGGAGCGCTCTAGGATGGGACAAAAAAATGCAGCAAAGAGAATGGCTTGACATCTATCTCGAAGGATGGCGAACCGGGGATGCCGAGATGAGCCTGTCCGCAACTTCGCCAGGGTTCTTTTATGATGATCCGGATACCGGTCGAATCGTGCGATCGGGATTCCTTCGGTTTTTTGCAGACTTCAAAGCCGCGGGGGCCAGCCTGGCCGGGGGTAAGGTACCCATGCCGTTTTTGGATTACTCAGATCTGACCGTTGTCGATACGAATCCCGCAATCGCGTGGTGCTGGTGGTGCGTGACAGGCACCGATTTTCGCGGCACAGCCTGCATTCGGTTTGACCAGTCAGGCGTTCTGAGCGAGCGCATTGCCTATTTCACCAGCAACCCCACCGAAACAACAATCTAAGAAGACCAGGAAGGAACCGATCGCGATGGCGCAGATCACCTATGTCGAACATGACGGAACCAAACATACAGTCGAGGTGGCCAGCGGGCTGACAGTGATGGAAGGTGCACGGGACAACAGCTTGCCCGGAATCGAGGCCGATTGCGGCGGCGCCTGCGCGTGTTCGACCTGTCACGTCTATGTGGATGCTGCTTGGCTTGGCAAGCTGCCCGGAATGGACGAGATGGAGAAGGACATGCTGGATTTTGCGTGGGAACCAGATCCCGAGCGCTCGCGGCTGACGTGTCAGATCAAGGTGACAGACGGCATGGACGGGCTGGTTGTACATTTGCCGGAAAAACAGATCTGAATCGCGGAAGGTTTGGGTGTGGACGGGTCTGTTCGACCCGCCCGCCCCTGTTACTGTTCGCCTGTCAGGCTTTCTACCAGTTTGGCGATCTCTTCGACATGCCACATGTCGGTGATCTTGCCGTCCTTGATGGTAAAGATCTCGATCCCTGCGATGTCAAAGGCCCGCACCGGATCCATGGTGGGCATGCCAAACAGATTGTCGGTGTTGGTGCCGGTGTAGCGCCAGTAGACGATCGCCTTGTCCTCGCCCGAGGGCAGTACCATCGCCAGCTCATGCGTCGAATCCGGCGCCCCAGCGGCCAGCGCGCCATAAAGCCCGGCCACGGCGTCGGCATGGTTGCCGTCGTGATGCCCGTCATGATCGGTGAAGTCATCGGCGAAATAGCCGCGCAGCGCGGTGGCGTCCATTGGGCGGGCATCGGCCACTGCATAGAAATCACGGATGGTTTCAACGGCGTCATTGGCCAGGGCTGTGGTTGCGGCGGTCATCATCAAAGCTCCTGCAGCGGCGAGGGTTTTCAAGGTTTTCATGTTTCGGGGTCCTTTCCTGTCGAAACGATGACCGCTACATAAGGGGTAGAAACATTGCGTCCAGTACGCACTATTTTAGCAAGTAGTATCCAAAAGGGTACTGAAAGCCGGAGTGCGCTATGACCGCAGAGACCGCCAAGAAGATCTTTCCGGAAGGCTATTTGACCTGCCCGGTGCGCCGCACGCTGAGCGTGATCAGCGGTAAGTGGACCCTGCTGATCCTCTATGAGCTGATGGAGAGGCCGCGCCGCTTTAACGCTCTGAAACGGGACCTGAACGGAATTTCGCAGCGGCTGTTGACGGCGCAGCTGAAATCGCTGGTCGAAGGTGGGCTGGTGCATCGCGAGGTGCACGACGTGGTGCCGCCGCATGTGGAGTATTCGCTAACCGAAAAAGGCCACAGCCTGAAACCGGTGATCGACGCGCTGGAGATCTGGGGTCAGGCAGAGCTGGATGCCGACGCGGGGTAGCGGGATCAGCCCTGTTCCAGCTCCAGAATGTTGTCTTCGGGATCGCGCATGTAGACGGCCAGAAAGGGTGAGGCGCCGGTGCCGAGATTGGTGATCTCGCCCTGCCAGTCCCCACCATGTTCGATGATCCACGCGCAGGTCTGGTGGATATCGGGCACGGCGAAGGACAGATGGCCCCAGCCCGGCTTGTTCACGCGGGGCGGGTTGCGGGGCGCTGTTTCGCTGTAGTCCAGCAGCTCAAGAAACGCGTCTGATCCGGGCAAGGAGAGCCAGACGGAGCGGATATCCACGCCAGGAAGCCCGTTGCCCTTGGCAAACGCGGCGCCTTTCAGGGGGGTGAGGGGGCGGTGGATCTCACACCCGAAGACGCTCATATAGAACCGGGTGAGCCGGTCAATGTCCCGGACGGTCAGGCTGATGTGTTTCAGCTTCATCCTTTTGCGCCCTCCCTCCGGCTCGGCAGGGGCAGACTAACCGGAGGCCGCGCGCAGGTGAACCGCCGTCAAAGCCTCACAGCTTGTCCAGCGCCTCGGCGAGCTTTTCGACCTCTTCGGCCGGCATGTGGACGGTTTCCTTGGGCCCGGGAAACGAGCCTTCGTTCACGGCGTTGCGGAACTTGCGCATCGCTTCGACCCGTTCGGAATGGATCTGCTGGTGCAACCGCGCGACATCGCCAAATGCGCGGGCGTGTTTGGGGTCATTCGGGGCCTCGCCGCAGATGTCGTGCAGGAACAGAAAGATGATGTCGCCGGCATAGCCTGAGCCCAGCGAGCAGGTGACGATGCTGGTCTTGTCGTTCAGCGCCAGCAGCGCCTCTTCGGCGACGCATTCGATTTCCACCGCGAAACAGCCGACATCCTCAAGCCGTTTGAAGGTGCGGTATAGCTCCATTGCCTCTTCCGCTGTTTTGCCGATGGCGCGCAGGCCGCCGACCCAGGTCGACAGGCGCGGGATCAGCCCCATATGCGCCTGCACCGGGATGCCGTTCTTGGCCAGCAGCTCGACCGCGTCATAGCTGCGGTTGGTGTAAAAGAAATCGGCCCCGCGCTCCATGGATTTGATTGCAGCGCGCAGGATGTCGTCATTGGTGGCATGCTGTTCCCAGCCCATGCCGGAACCGGCGAAAGTGGTGGGGGCGACTTCGCGCACCATTTCCACCTGCTCGTCCCAGAGGGTGAACAGGTCAATCCCGGCCTCGACCGCGGCGGCGGCTTCGGCGGGGCTGGAGGGGTTCACCATGGTCAGCTTGTCCTTGGCGCCCTTGCGGGCGCGCAGGTCGGCGACGGTGAAATTGCGTTGGGCGGGGGTGCCGTTGAACGTGTAGATATTGCGCATGAGGCGGCCTTTCGTTGCGGGTCCGGATCAGGACAACAGGGTGTCTTCGAATGGGAATTTCGACAGCAGCTCGTAACCGTCCTCGGTGATCAGCACCTGTTCCTCCAGCTTGACGCCTTCGGCCCCGCCGACCTCGCCCACATAGCTTTCGACGCACATGGCCATGCCGGGCAACAGCTCGCCGTCGTAAATCAGCGCTTCGTCCTGCGGGTAGTAAATGCAGGGCCATTCGTCGGACATGCCGATGCCATGGGCCATCACCGCGTAGTGCTGGTCGCGGAACTGTTCGGGCTGTTTGAAACCTTTTTCTGTCACCTCGCGAAACGACATGCCGGGTTTCATGAGTTCGAGATTATGCTGGATCTCTTCATAGGCGCGGCCGTAGAGTTCACGCTGGTAGTCGGTCGGGCGGCCCGAGCCACAGTAATAGGTGCGCGAGACATCCGCCGAATAGCCAAACGGGCCGACCATATCGGTATCGAACGCCACCAGCTCGCCCGGGCGGATGATCCGGCCCGAGGCTTCCTGCAGCCAGGGGTTGGTGCGGTCCCCGGCGGCCAGCAGGCGGCCTTCGATCCAGTCGCCGCCGGCCTCCACATTGGCCTTCCACAGATGCGACCAAAGCTCGATCTCGGTCATGCCGGGGCGCAAGGCTTCGCGCATCCGCCACATGCCGTCTTCGGCCACCGCAATGGCGTAGTTCATGCAGAGGATTTCCTCGACCGATTTGATGGCGCGGGCGGGTTCGATCACCTTGTGGGCGTGGACGACCTCCAACCCTTTGTTTGCAAACAGCGCGGCGACTTGCGGCACCGGACTTTCGACGCCCAGCCGTGTGCTGCCGCCGCCGTGGCGCTGCATCAGCGCGGCGATCTGGTTGACCCAGCGGTCGATCATCTCATCCATACGCTGGCCCGCGAACATGTAGGAGATCTGGATTGCCTCGTCGCCCAGCTCGTCAATCGTCTCCAGCCCTTGGGCGATCTGCTTGCCGGTTTCGCCGTCGAAATAGACCGTGGGTCCTTCGGCGGGGACAAACAAATAGCTCAGCGGAATGTGGCTTTGCATGATCCCTGCATCACGCATGCCGGTGGCATAGCGGATCGAATAGACCGAGGTCAGCACGCAGCCGCCCACGTCCTGGCGTTTCATCTCGTCCCGCAGACGTTGCAGGCGGTACGCCCTCATTTTCGCCAGATCGATCATTTCCAGCGTGTCGGTCATTTCGACCACCGGCGTAGTGCGGGCGGCCTGGGTCAGGGTCATGTCGGCAAAGCGCATTGGATCAGACCCTCACCCAGACACGGCCATCGCGGACCTGCAATTCGTAAGTCACGAGGTTCTCCACCGCAGGCGCGCTGAGCGCCTTTCCGGTGCGCACGCAGAACCGGCCCTGGTGCAGCGGGCATTCGATCACGCCGTCCATCACCAGCCCACCGTCGAGCGATTCATCCTCGTGCGTACACATGCCGGCGGTGGCGAAGAAGCCTTCGGGCGTGTTGTAGATCGCGACCACCTGGTCGGCGAGCTTCAGGGTGATCAGGTCTTCGTCGTCCACATCATCGGTGGCGCAGGCGTCATGCCATTGAGCGGTCATGGTCGGCTCCTGTCAGGTCGTCGGAAAAGGCTTGGCGGATCTTGCGGGACCGGTCGTTGCGCCCCAGCGAGCGGCGGATGGTGATTTTCAGAACTTCCCAATGGGTGCTGAGAAAGCCGGGATCCGGGTCGGGCAGCTGGTCGCCCAGCTTTGCGCTAAGCTTGGGCAGGGCGTGGAACGGCACCGTGGGATAGAGGTGATGTTCGATGTGGTGGTTCATGTTGAAATAGAGGAACTGAAAGAACCAGTTGGTGCGGAAACTGCGGGTGGATTGCACGATATTGGGCTGGTTTTCCGCCATTTCGACATGCTGCATCAGGATGAAGGCGTTCATGATCGGGCCGCCCAGCACACGGGGCAGGACGATCAGATACACCGGCCACATCCAGCCCGCCCAGATGCTGACCGCCGCCAGGCCGACATAGATTGCGACACAGATCTGCGTGTTGCGCTGCATCCGGGGCAGTTCGCTTTCCGGCGTCACCCGTTTGACGTTGTCGGAAAAGATCCCAAGCGAATGCAGCACGAACATCTTGGTTTGATGCCAGTAGAGACCCAGGCCCAGGATCTCCTCGACCCAGCCCGCGAAGGTCAGCGGGATCGGGGCGTAGGGCATCTGGTTGTCTTCGCCCTCGATCCAGGTGTGGGTGTGGTGGCTGGCGTGGGAATAGCGGCGGTGCAGGGGTTCTTCGTAATAAAGCAACGAGGTCACCCAGAACACCGCCTCGTTCAGCCAGCGGGTGCGAAAGGCAGTGCCATGGGCGCATTCGTGTGACAGCGCATAGGCTGACACCGCGAAACAGCCGGAATAGAGCAGGATGGCGGGGATGAACCACCAGGTGCCCACGCTCAGCATCACCGGGATGCCGGTCACTACCAGCAGCGCCACCCATGAGATCAGGTATTTCAGCCCGGGCCGGTCGCTGCGCCGCATCAGCGCCTTGAGCTGTTTCTTGTCCATATGGATGTTGGACGTGGTTGCATTGGTGATCATGGCGCGCCCTCCACTCCGGGGCCCGGCCGCTATTGCAGCCAGGCGTCCTTTTCGTCGATTTCGATGATGGTCGGCCCGTCTGCCTGCAGCGCGAATTCTAACGCTTCGCGCAGTTCTTCGGCGCTTTGCGGGCGGCGGCCATGGGCGCCGAAGGCCTCGGCGATCTTCTTGAACTCGGGGTTGTAGATGGTGCAGCCGATGGTGGGCAGGCCCTTGCTGTCCATATATTCCCGGATTTCCTGATAACCGTCATTGGACCAGACGACGATGGGCATCGACAGCTTTTGTTCGACCGCTGCCGCTAGTTCCTCGCAGGTCATCTGGAACGAGCCATCGCCGGTGATGCAGGCCACCGGTTTGTCGCCCGCACCGATCTTCATCCCGATGGCGACAGGCAGGCCGAACCCCATTGCGGCATAGCCGTTGGGGAAGTGGAACAGGTTCGGATACTTCATCGGGTAGTGGTAAAGCCCGGTGTAGCAAACCTGCGAGGCATCGGCGGAGATGATGGTGTTGTCCGGCAGGACGTCGTGGATAATCTCCAGCGCCTTTTTGTGTTTGGGGGATTCCTTACACAGATCGCCGCTGAACTGCGCGCGGGTTTGCGCCACCAGATCGGCGGCGGGCAGGTCGTGCTGCGGGCCGTTGTGGTTTTCCAAGGCCTTCAGGATCGCGCTGACCGCCAGTTTGGAGTCGCTCAGCAGCGCGGCGGCGGGTTTCGAATAATGCATGATCTGACCGGGATCGATGTCGATGCGGATCAGGTTGCCGTTGATCGGGTAGTCTTCGGTGAAATAGCGGTCGGGTTCGGCGAATTCGGTGCCGATGGCCAGCACGCAATCGGCATCGCGCAGCAGGTCGCGCACCGGGTCAAAGGCCTGGGTAAAGCCCATGCAGAGCGGGTGATCCTCGGGGATCACCCCCTTGCCCGCGCAGGAGTTGATGACCGGCGCGTCCAGCCGTTCGGCGAGCTTCAGCACCTGCTCGGAGGCTGGAATGGCACCGCCGCCCACAACGATCATGTTGGATTTGCTGGTCGCCAGCATGCCGGCGATCCGTTCGACTTCATTCGGGTCGGGGCCGGGTTTGGGAGCTGCGGGCCAAGCCTCAATCGCAAAACCAGCGGGGTCGGCCAGCACATCCTGTGGGATCTGGATGCAGACCGGGCGCGGGCGCTGGCCCGAGAACACGGCGAATGCGCGGGCCAGGACCTCGGGCAGGTTGGCCGGATCCAGCAGGGTGTGGGTGAAGGCCGTGACCTGGTCGATGATGTCGGATTGCGAACGCAGTTCGTGCATCCGCCCGCCGCCCATGCCCAGCTCGCGCACGTTGTTCATGGTGGTGAAGATCAGCATGGGGACCGAGTTGCCGTAAGCCTCGCCAATCGCAGTGGTGCCGTTGGTCACGCCCGCGCCGGTCACCAGGAAACAGACGCCCGGTTTGCCGGTTGCAGCGGCATAACCATAGGCCCCATAGGCGGATCCCTGTTCGTGTCGGGGCGTCACCTGGCGGATGCCCATCTTGTCGAAATTCCGGTAGAATTCGACCGTGTGATAGCCGGGGATGCCGAAGGCTGTATCGACCCCGTAGGCCTTCAGCAGATGCAGCAGCGCCTCGCCGCAGGTCATGTCGGTGGTGTCGGTTGTCATATCGCGCATGTCCTATTTCTCGCCTTTGACGACGTAGTGATCCGGGGCGCCTGTATTGGCGTAGGTGATGACGTTCTTGATGGCGCGCGAGCGCCCTTCCTCGTCCGCCTCGACCGAGTAGTAGGCGGCGTGCGGCGAAACGACGGTGCGGGGGTGGTGCAGCAGCGGGTCATCCGGGTTGGGCGGTTCGACCTCAAACACATCCAGGCCCGCGCCGCCCAGCTGACCGCTGTCGAGAGCAGCGAGCAGCGCCGCCGGATCGATCAGCGCCCCGCGCGAGGCGTTGACGATAAAGCTGCCCTTTTGCATCCGACCCAGCAGGTCGGCGTTGACGATATGTTTCGTCTCGGCGGTCAGCGGGGAGTGCAGCGAGACCACATGGGCGCGCGCAAACAGCTCCTCGATCGTGGCGACCTGTTCGATCCAGTCGGGGCAGGCGTCGGCGGGCATATAGGGGTCATAGGCGATGACCTTGCCGAAACTCGGCGCGGCGCTTCGGGCGGCTTGCTGGCCGATACGTCCGCAGCCCATCAGGCCGAATGTCATATCATGGGTGCGATGCAGCACGCCGGGCTCCTCGTAATCCCAGCGACGCTCGCGCACCGAACGGTCATAGAACGGCAAGTGGCGCACCAGCGACAGCGCCATCGCGGCGGCGTGCACGCCGACCTCGGACACCCAGGCGTCGGGGATATGGGCGATCCAGACGCCGTGCTTGGCTGCGGCCTCGGTGTCGATGGCGTCAACGCCAACCAGCGGCACGCTGACGATGCGCAGATTGGGCAGGGCGGCAAACACCTTTTCGGTGATCGGCGCGTAAAGCGACACGATGGCGTCGGCGCCGCTGGATTTGACCAGCTGGATCACTTCGTCCTCGGTGGTGCAGTGCGGTTCGGCCACGACCATCTCGAACCCGGCCTCATTCAAAAGCGCGGTTTCCAGGTCAAGATCGGGCTGAACGAAATCGGTAAAGGCGATTTTCAAACCTTTGTCTCCTTGCTGGGGTGCTGGGATCTGACCGTTGAACCGGCAGAGTTTGTTGCTGATTTCGATAAGGGCAATTTGTGTGCATCTTTTCAAACGACCAATTACGGGGCATGATGCGACGAAATGGAATATCTGTTTTGAGGCTGATAAATGTCTGCAAATGAACGAAGAATCGCAACACCTCCGCTACATTGGCTGCGCGCCTTCGCGGTTTCGGCGCGATACTTGTCCTTTACGGATGCCGCAGAAGAGCTGCTGATCACGCAATCAGCGGTCAGCAAGCAGGTGCGCCTGCTGGAGCAGCACCTGAATCAGCCGCTGTTCCTGCGCGGCCATCGCGGATTGCGCCTGACCGAAGCCGGACGGAATTACCTGCCGACCGTGGTGCGCGCGTTTAACGCACTCGAGGAGGGGACCCGCAGCTTTCTGGGCTATTCCTCGGACCGCAACCTGCACATCAAATCGAACTACGCCTTCGCAACCTTCTGGCTGACGCCGCACATCCACGAGTTCATGGAGGCGAACCCGGATATCGAGATGACAATCTCAACCGCTCTGTGGGAGCAGGATTTCCTGGAAAGCAACGCCGATATCGAGATCCACTATGGCAAGGAAGACCGGTTTGATGGGCGCACCCATGCGCTGGGGGCCGAAATGCTGTTTCCGGTCTGCGCGCCGTCGGTGGCCGAACGGCTGCGCGACCCGCAAGATCTGGCGGGCGAACGCATTCTGGATCTGACCGGGATTGGCGATGCGTGGGATTACTGGCTGCAGCAGGCGGGTTTGCGCAGCCTGCCGCTGTCGAACCGGCACTATTTCAGTACCTATGTGCTGTCGCTGAACCTGGCGCGTGAGGGACAGGGGGTGTCGATGGGCCATGGCACGCTGGCCGACCGGATGATCGAACGCGGAGAGCTGGTCGCCCCCTTTGACCTGCATATCCCCGGACGCGACGGCTATTTCGTGGTGCAGAACCAGGTGGAAAGTCCGAACCCCAACGCCGTGCGCTTCATGGATTGGCTGCTGGAAAAATCCGGAACCTGACGTCCGGGCGGCCCAGAAAATTCGCAGAATTTTCTGATATCGCGGCCCCGTCATGCGGGGCCGCCACAAAGGGGCATGCTTATTCGGCGACCGGATGGTTGGCCATCCGCTCCAGCGCTTTGACCATGCCGGAATGATCGTCATTCGCCCCGCCATGGGCCACGCAGGAATTGAACAATTCCTGCGCCGTCGCGGTGTTGGGCAGCGACACGCCAAGCGCCTTGGCCGAGCTTAGCGCCAGGTTCAGATCCTTCTGGTGCAGGTTGATTCGGAAGCCCGGATCCATCGTCCGCTTGATCATCCGCTCGCCATGCACCTCGAGTATCCGCGAGGTCGCCAGCCCGCCCATCAGCGCCTCGCGCACCTTTGCCGGATCGCAGCCCGCCTTGGAGGCAAAAACCAGCGCCTCGCCCACCGCTTCGATGTTCAGCGCGACAATGATCTGGTTGGCGATCTTGCAGGTTTGACCGGCGCCGTTGTTTTCGCTGATTAGGGTGATGTTCTTGCCCATCACCTCGAACAACGGCGTCGCGCGGTCAAACGCCGCCTGCGGGCCGCCGCACATGATGGTGAGGCTGGCGGCCTTGGCCCCGACCTCGCCCCCCGAAACCGGCGCATCGACATATTGCCCGCCTTTGGCGGTGACCTGTGCGGCCAGTTCCTGCGTGGCAATCGGGCTGATCGAGGACATGTCGATCACCAGCGTCCCTTCGTGCACATTGATCAGCACACCGTTTTCGCCGGTGATGACCCGCTCCACATCCGGCGTGTCCGGCACCATGATGATCACGGTGTCGCAATGGGCCGCGACCTCGGCCGGGGAACCAACGACTTCAACCGCCTTGCCCGACAGTTCATCCGGCAATGGCGAGCGGTTGAGGCAGGTAAAGATCGTGTGGCCCGCATCCGCCAGATGCCCCGCCATCGGGGCGCCCATGACGCCGAGGCCGATAAATCCGATATTCATGGGTTTCTCCTCAGTAGCCAAGTTTCGGGTCGATGGGGTTCAGCAACGGTTCACCCTTTAGGAACAGCTCCATATTGCGGAAGAACAACCCAAGGGTCAGCGGCACATAGGCGTCGCCATCATCGGCCGAGACATGCGGTGTGATGATCAGGTTCTTGGTGTTCCACAGGCGCGAGTCCGCCGCGATGGGTTCGGGATCGAACACATCGAGGATGGCGCCGCCAAGCGAACCTTGCTCCAGCTTGTCGCACAGCGCGTCATAATCCATCACCGCCTCGCGCCCGATATTGACGATACCGGCGGTCGGTTTCATCAGGTCCAGACGGCGGCGGTCCATCAGGCCACGGGTTTCCGGCGTGTCTGGGGTAGCGATCAGCAGGTAGTCGGCCAGCGGCAGCACCTCGTCCAGCTGTTCGGTGGTGACGCAGCGGTCGCAGCCCTCCACATCACGGCCTGACCGGTTCACCCCGATCACATTGACGCCCAGCGGTTTCACCATCGCCGCGCCCGATCCGCCCAGCGAGCCTGTGCCCAGCACCACCAGCGTCTTACCCGCGATGGGTGAACAATAGAGCGAGTCATAGACGGCGCTGCGCTGGTTGGTGACGATGGCGGGCATGTGCGAATGCAGCATCAGCACCGCCATCAGCCCGAACTCACCGGCCTTGGCCGCATGCACGCCTTTGTTGTTGGTGAGCGTGACACTCTCGGGCAGCCAGTCCATCGGCAGCATGTGTTCCACGCCCGCGCCGATGCAGTGAATCCACTTCAGGTTCGGGGCCACCTTGGCCAGGTTTTCGGTGGGCAGGTTCCAGGTCAGCAGCACTTCGGCCTCGGCCATCGAGCTGTTCCAGTTGTCGGTGTCCCAGTCGATAAACGGATCCAGCTGACCCTGCACACCCGGAAATTCGGCCAGGGCGCTTTCGAACCGGTCGCGGGTGATGGTGAACACCTCTTCGCCCTCGGGCGTGTTGGGGAATGAGCCTTCGGCCCAGCGATTATTTTTGACGTGAACCTTTACGGTCATCGGCCTTGTCCTTTGTCGTTCGCGCAAGTTGTGAGCAGCCGCCCTGCCCCGCATTGGGGCAGGAGGCGCAGGCGGATTTATCCGATGCCATTGGCTTCGATTTCTTTCAGCCGCTCGATGATCGCGGGGTCACGGTTTTCGTCGCACCAGTCTTCGTGTTCGAACTGCATGTCCATCACGGCGGCGCCGATCGCCATCAGGTATTCACCGTCATCGCGCCCTTCGATCGCGGGCAGGGTCAGCACAGTGTCCTGGCCATAGGTGCGTACCGAGTGGCCATCAAAGCGTTTTGGCTGGGGTGGTTCGATCCCGTCGTTTTCCAGATCGCGGATCGCTTTGCGCACCCGGCGGCGATAGAGCGAGATCCCCCGGTCGGTCGGCATCAGGTTTTCGCCCTTGTGGGTCGAAATTGCCCCCATGCCCTCGACCGCTTCGGAATCAGCAGGGTAGCGCTGCTTTTCCTCGGGGGTGCGGTCCAGAACCTCCCCCTGTTCGATCATCTCGTGACCTTCCTTGGTGTTGTATTTGTGCGGATCCCAACGGTCGCCGAAATTCGCCCAGGCGTAGACGATGGTGTTTTCGTCATCGACCGGCACCACCCAGCGGGTAAAGCAGGACCGGCCAAAGTAACGCTGTTCGGTGCCATCGGCGGCATAGGCCGATCCGGCCTGGGTAAAATTCGGCAGGATCAGTTCGTTCAGGCGCACCCAGGCATTGTCGCCGATGCGGCGGGTCGATGAGCCGAGGAAGTGGTTTTCGTGGCGTTCGTAGAACTTCAACTGACCGCTTGCCATCATGCCTTCGGAGAACTGCGGGTGGCTGTTCTGGCTGTGCAGGAATGTGGTGTGGGTCGGATCCATGATCGCGTCCTGCACCTGGATCCAGTTGCAGG
This sequence comes from Paracoccaceae bacterium, assembly GCA_014872875.1. Taxonomy (GTDB): domain Bacteria; phylum Pseudomonadota; class Alphaproteobacteria; order Rhodobacterales; family Rhodobacteraceae; genus Aliisedimentitalea. The sequence goes on along the minus strand of WKFI01000001.1, from coordinate 42,458 downwards.
TATAGGGCGCCTTGTAGGGCGCGCTGGTCATGCCTTCGTGTTCGAAAGCGTCATAGATCGGGAAGTCCGGCTGTTTGTCCATCGGGCCCATATAGGCAAAGATCAGTCCGCGATATTCGATCACCGGATAGGCGCCCAGGCGGGTGCGTTCCTTGACCATTTCGACCGCGCGGGCAGTCGAATCCTCGGCCGGGGCCTCGAGAATCTCGCCATCGGGCGCGAACAGCCAGCCGTGATAACAGCAGCGGATGCCACGGGTTTCGCATTTGCCATATTCCAGCGAGGCGCGGCGATGCGGGCAATATTTGTGCACCAATCCGATTTTCGTACCGTCGCCATAGCGGAACAGAACCAGTTCTTCGCCCAGAATGGTGATCGCCTTGGGCAGTTCGCCCAGGTCATCGGTCAGGTGAACCGGATGCCAGAAGCGGCGCAGGTATTCGCCGGCGGGCGTTCCCGGCCCAACGCGAGAGATTTCTTCATCAATGTCAGGCAGTTGTGATTGGGCATAGCCCTGAAAATTGCCTGCAAATGTGCTGATTTCAGGTTTCTGGGTTGCGGATGTCATGGGTCGCTACCTCCTTGTCTGGGTCTTGTCGGGCGGGGGCCGGGGCCTCCGCAAAAACTGTAATTCGAAGGTTGATTGCGAAATCGTCTGCGTCAACAGAAAATATGCTTCAAAAATCTACGTTTTCCGTTCTATAAATTCGATATTCGAAATTTTGGAGCCTCCCATGAGTGATCAGACCAATCAAACCGACCCGACTGTGCGAAAACGCAACCTGAGTGGGGAAGGGGGCGGGCGCAGCGCAGGACTGGCGCTGCTGGACGACCGTTTGAACCGCGAGATCATCGACCGGTTGCAGCGCGACGGGCGGATGGCCTTTTCTGAGATTGCCCAGCAGTTGGGCGTGTCTGAAGGCACCGTGCGCAACCGGGTCGGGGCGATGAAATCGGGGGGCGCGCTGCGTATCGTTGCAATCACGGATCCAGGTGTTTCCGAATACCGGACCGAGGCGATGATCGGCCTGAAAGTTGCACCGGGGCACCGACCTGAGGACGTTGCGGCCCGTTTGGCGCAGCTGGAGGAGATCGTCTATGTCGTCTGGGTCAGTGGTGCCTATGACCTGCTGATCGAGATCGTCAGCGAAGACCGCGCGGGCTTTCTGAGTGTGCTCAGCGAGCATGTCCACAACAGTCCTGATATCGGGTCCAGTGACGTGATGACAGGGCTCAAGAACTTTAAGAATCAGTTCCTGCTGAAGAGCAACTGGGGATAGCGCTGAGATTCGTGAATTTGCGTGATGCGCGCTCCTGATCATCTTCGATTTCGAAATTCGCACAAAGATTGGAGATAATGCGCAAAAAAATGAGGTATCCGAAAAGTGTATTGCGTAATGCGTTTTTTCGGACGTAACCTTTCCATGACCAGCCACGAATCAGGCGACGCGAACCGCCTGCGATTCTCCGCTTGGAGGGGGAGCTTCTATGCAAGTCACTTTGGACAATCCTGCCAGCGCCGATACGGGTGCCTCTCTGGCGGATCTGCGCGCTCAGCCGGTTGCCTCCCATTACATTGATGGCGCTTACGTCGAAGACACCTCGGGCGCGTTGATCGAATGCATCTACCCCGCGACGGGTGAGGTTGTGGCGCGCCTGCATTCCGCAACACCCACGCTGATCGAACGCGCGGTGGCCAGCGCCAAACGCGCGCAGGTGGCATGGGAACGTACCCTTCCGTCAGAGCGGGGGCGCATCCTGCGCCGGGCCGCCGACATCATGCGCGAACGCAATCATGACCTGTCGGTTCTGGAAACGCTCGACACTGGTAAACCCTATCAGGAAACCATCGTGGCCGATGCGCTGTCTGGCGCGGAAGCCTTTGAATTCTATGGCGGCCTTGCCAGTACCATCAACGGCGAATGCATCCCGCTGGGCGACAGTTTCGTCTATACCAAACGCATCGCTTTGGGCGTCTGCTTGGGCATCGGCGCCTGGAATTACCCGACCCAGATCGCTGTCTACAAGGGCGCCGCTGCGCTGGCCTGTGGCAATGCGGTGGTGTTCAAACCGTCCGAGGTCACGCCGCTCTGCGCGCTCAAGGTTGCCGAGATCCTGACTGAGGCCGGTCTGCCCGCCGGGCTTTACAATGTGGTGCAGGGATATGGCGATGTTGGCGGCGCTTTGGTGAGCCATCCGGACATCGATAAGGTCTCGCTCACCGGGTCGGTTCCGACCGGCGCGCGGGTGATGGCGGCGGCAGGCGCGGACATCAAACATGTGACGATGGAGCTGGGCGGAAAATCCCCGCTGATCATCTTTGACGACGCTGATCTGGACGCTGCGGTCAGCGGCGCAATCCTTGGGAATTTCTATTCCGCAGGGCAGATCTGTTCCAACGGGACCCGGGTTTTCGTGCATCGTAACATCCGTGCGGAATTCGAAAAACGCCTGGTCGCCCGGGTCCGCGCCATCCGTCTGGGTGACCCTCTGGACCCCGAAACCCAGATGGGACCGCTGATTTCGCAAGCGCATATGGAGAGAGTGCTGTCATACATGCAACTTGGGCAGAATGAGGGGGCCCGGTTGCTGTGTGGCGGAGGCCGGGCCGAAGGCGAGGGGCTGGCACGGGGCGCTTATGTGCAGCCCACCGTGTTCTCGGCGGTGACCGACGACATGCGGATCGCCCGCGAAGAGATCTTTGGCCCGGTCCTGTCCATCCTGGAATTCAACAGCGAAGACGAGGTGATCTCCCGCGCCAATGACACCGATCTGGGGCTGGCGGCGAGCGTCTTTACCCGCGACCTGAAGCGCGCCCACCGGGTGATCGATCGCATTCACGCAGGCACCTGCTGGATCAACACACACAACATCATACCCGTCGAAATGCCGTTTGGCGGGGTCAAAAAATCCGGCGTGGGACGCGAAAATTCGCGCGCGGCGTTGGATCACTACAGTCAGATCAAATCCGTCTATGTCGAAATGGAAGGAGTCGAGGCACCCTACTGAACCCACCCGTTTTTTGCCGGTGAGCATGCCCTGAAATAGCGGCCGCCGGCTCTCACTCTCCCGAAAAGATACGGCAAACCGTGCGTCGGGAACTCCGGCCCACCTTCTGGCGAGCGCATCGCCGGACCGGGTGAGTCATGTCCAACAGCAAGGAGAACAACCAATGAAAACCAAACTTATGGGAAGCATCGTTTCCGCCACCCTCGCGCTGAGCGCCAGCGCCACCCTGGCTGGGCCGCTCGAAGACCGCGTCGCCGCGGGAGAACCGATCCGTCTCGGCTTTGCCGCCGCCGCGCCCTGGGCGCATCCCGGGGATGATGGTGAGCCGCTGGGTTTTGTGAACCAGATCGCGCTCGACCTGCTGGAACGGATGGGTCACACCGAGATTGAACCGGTCGTCACCGACTGGGCCGGTCTGATCCCCAGCCTGATGGCGGGCCGCGTCGATGTGATCACCGGCGGCATGTACATTCTGGGCTCGCGCTGCGCCAATATCGACTTTTCCGAGCCGATCGGCCAATTCGGAAACGCTTTCATCGTGCCTGCGGGCAACCCGTCGAACCTGCAGACCTATGAGGACATCAAGAACGCAGGCGTGACCATGGCCGCCGTTGCGGGCTATGTGAATGTAGAAGAGGCGCTAAAGGTCGGTATTCCCGAAGGCAAGATCATGCAACTGCCCGGCATTACCGAAGTTCTGGCCGCCGTGAAGGCGGGCCGCGCCGAGATTGGTGCCATGACTGCGGTCGAGGCCTGGGATCTCGCGGGCAAGACCGACGGCATCGACCACACCGACACCAATGCGCTGCCGCAGTGGACCTTCAACTGGGTGGCCATCGGCTTCCACCCCGAGGATGATCAGTTCCGCGCCGATTTCAACGCCGCGATGCCCGGCTACATCGGTTCGGACGAGATGCTGAGCAAGGTCGCCCAGTGGGATTACACCCCCGACAACGTGCCGGGCGACGACGCCTCGATGGAGTGGGCCTGCGCCAACCGCTAAGCCGCTGAAACATCATCAGAAACCGGCGCCCGGATGCGGGGCGTCGGTCCCCTCAACTCCCCTCATCGGGACAGAAGCGGAGAACGCCTGTCTTGTCCTACATCGAATTCCTTCAAGACTATGGTGGCCGGATGGTCGACGGGTCGCTGATCACGCTGGTGCAGTTCGTGCTGGCAACGGTTGTCTCGGTCCTGGTCGCGCTGACCTTTGGGCTGATGCGCCTGGCGTCGAACCCGGCGGTCAAAGGCTTCGCCACAGTCTATGTCGAAATCTTCCGCGGCACCTCGCTGCTGGTCCAGCTGTTCTGGATCTTCTTTGTGCTGCCCCTGTTCGGGATCACCATGGACAAATTCACTGCCGGCTTCATCGCCGTCGGTCTGAACATGGGCGCCTATGGGGCCGAACTGGTCCGGGGCGCGATCCTCGCCGTGCCGAAAGGCCAGTGGGAGGCCGCCAAGGCCATCAACATGACCCCCGCCCAGCGGATGCGCCGGATCATCCTGCCCCAGGCGCTGGTCATCATGCTGCCGCCCTGGGGCAACCTGGTGATCGAGATCCTGAAAGGCACCGCGCTGGTGGCGCTGATTTCGGTGACTGACCTGATGTTCCAAGCACGCCAGATCAACATCTCGACCTTCCTGTCGGTGCAGACCTTCGGCACGGCGCTGATCATCTACTACGTTTTCGCACGCTTCTGCGTGACGCCCTTCATGCGCGCGGTCGAGCGCAGGATGGCATTCAAGATCGGGAGGGCCTGACCCATGGAATGGCGTTGGAGCTGGGTGTGGGAGCTGCTCCCCCAATTCATCGATGCGACCGGCAAGACCCTGCTGGCCGCCGGTGGAGGATATCTGATTGCAGTCGTGTTGGGGCTGGTGCTGACGCTGGCGCAGCGCACCCCGTGGCGACCCGTGACCGTGGTGGTACGCGAGCTGGTGGAGTTCATCCGCTCGACCCCGCTGCTGCTGCAGGTGTTCTTTGTCTTTTACGTGGGTCCGCAGTTCGGCATCAACCTGTCGCCCTGGACCTCGGGCCTGATCGCGATTGGCGTGCATTACGCCGCCTACCTGTCCGAGGTGTATCGTGGTGGCATTGAAAACGTACCAAAAGGCCAGTGGGAGGCCGCGACCGCGATCAACATGTCGACGGTGCAGACCTATCGCCGGCTGATCATCCCCCAAGCCCTGCCGCCCGCGATTGCCGGGATGGGCAACTATCTGGTCGGCATCTTCAAGGACACGCCGATGCTGTCTGTGATTGGCGTGGCTGAACTGATGCACACCGCCAACTCGGTCGGGGCGCTCAGCTATCGCTATCTGGAACCCTACACGATGGTCGGGGTGCTGTTCCTTGCCATCTCACTGCCGACCGCCTTTTTCATCGCCCGTTTCGAAAAATGGGTGCGCCGCAAGATGGGAATGTAACCAATGACCACCGAAGACATGAGCCAATACCCCCTGCGTCTTGAGGGGGACAACATTCCGATGGTGCGGTTTGCCAATGTGCGCAAAAGCTATGGCGCGCTGACCGTGCTGGACCATCTGAACCTCGATATCGACATGGGGGAGATGGTCACCATCATCGGCCCCTCCGGGTCGGGCAAGACCACCGTGCTGCGCATGCTGATGACGCTGGAAACGATCAATGGTGGCGTGATTTATGTGGACGGTGAACCGCTGACTCACATGGAGAAAAACGGGGTTCTCGTGCCGGCCAACCCAGCCCATATCCGCCGTATAAGATCGAAAATCGGCATGTGTTTCCAACACTTTAACCTGTTTCCGCATATGACTGCGCTACAAAATTGCATGGAAGGGCCGGTGCAGGTGCTGGGCATGTCGAAAAAGGAGGCCGAGGAGCGGTCGCTTGAACTGCTCGACATGGTTGGGATGGCCGACAAGGCGAACCAGTACCCGTCGCGCCTGTCGGGTGGCCAGCAGCAACGCGTCGCGATTGCCCGCGCGCTGGCGATGCGGCCCAAGGTGATGCTGTTTGACGAGGTCACTTCGGCGCTGGATCCCGAGGTTATCGGGGAGGTTACCAATGTCATCCGCAAATTGGTCGATGCGCATAGCCTGACCATGCTGATGGTGACCCACCAGATGGGGTTCGCACGCGATATCTCGGACCGGGTGTGTTTCTTCCACAGTGGTGTGATCGCAGAACAAGGCAGCCCGGCCGAGTTGTTTGGGAACCCGCAGAACGAGCGGACAAAACAGTTCTTGAATGCGGTCTTGGAATCAAACTGACGCAAGACCTGAGAAATCTTGGGGGTCGGCCCGGGTCGTCGTCCCGGTAAAGTTGATACGAGGCCGAGTCGTGCCCGCAGACAGCCCCAAAGGGGTTCATCCGGACCAATTTGGCGCGATGGGTTTTCAAAGGCTGGCAGCAGTTGCCAGCCAACCTCAGTACCGCGGATTCAGGCAACTACCCCTTGGATGCGGCCAAGCGACAGGTCGCAACAGAGGGGTAGATTGCAATCGTATTTTGGGCGGACAGGCATGTGAGCCGGTATCGCGCGCTATGACTGGCCAAGGATGCGGAAGCTGGTCTTGATCTGCCAAAACCTAGCGGGCTTCCAGCGCCGCGGGTATTTCGGGCAAAGCGCGGTCGAAGGCGGCGAGGGTATCAGCCACATCGTCATCGTTGTGGACGGCCGAGGTGACCGCGCTCATCGCGGACATCAGATCGACCCCGTTGCGGTTCAGGGCGTCCTGCAAAGCAGTCACAAGTTTCGGAACCGGGCTGCGGATTGCACTGGCGGAAATGTCATTCATGGACCCGTTGTGGGGGCCAAACCACAGGTGGAAGGTCGAGCTTTCGCCATAGCACAGCCCTTCGATCCCGTGTTTGGCAAACAGCGCATTGACGCCTGCACGGATATCGGCTGCGATGCGGTCGGCATGGGCTTGGGCCGAACCATCGGCAAGCAGATCCATCATCACTGACCCGGCGACGGCGACGATGGGCGCGCCGTTGAACGTACCCTGATGCAGCACACCGGGCGTGTGGCCGCGTGTGGTGACGGACGGGTCGAGCATCGCCATGACCTTGGCCGTGCCACCCACAGCGCCGCCGGGCATGCCGCCGGTGACGATCTTGGCCATTGTGGTCAGATCCGGGGTGACCCCGGCCAAAGCTTGGCGTCCACCCGGGGACCAGCGGAATCCCGTGATGATCTCGTCAAGGATCAGCAGGCTGCCATTGGCGTGAGCGGCGGATTGCGCGGCGGTCAGGATCTCCTGCGCCATGGGCACCGCGCCATAGTTTGCGCCCGAAGCCTCGACAAGCACCGCTGCATATTTGCCGCTGCCCAGCATCGAATTCAGCAGCGCGGCGTCGGGCGGGCAGATGTCGGTCAATGCGGCGATGGCATCAGGCACGCCCAGCGACGGCGGTACGTCGGAACCCGCCTTGGCGCCTTTCATCACATGGTCGTGCCAGCCGTGGTAGTGCCCATCCACCCGCAGGATCCGGTCCCGCCCGGTAAAGGCGCGGGCGATACGGATTGCCAGCATGGTCGATTCCGTGCCCGACGCGGTAAAGCGTACCTGATCCACCGACGGCACCATGTCACAGATCTTGCGGGACCAATCGACCTCGATCGGATTACAGTCGGCGGCAAAGATCGCTTCCCCTGCCTGGGCCTGCAGAGCTGCGGTGATTTCGGGATGGCAATGGCCCATCATCTGGCTGGCGGCGCCCATCTTGTAGTCGATATAACGGTTGCCGTCCGCATCCCATTTATGCGCGCCCTGCGCTCGGGTCACGTACAGCGGGTTGGGCAGACGCCAGCGATAGCGGTGCGAGATCCCGCCGGGCATGGTCTGGCGGGCCTGTTGAAAGAGATCGTTGGAACGGGTCATCTGTCCTCCTCAGCCACGCAGCCGGCTGTCGTCGGGGTCAAAAGGTGGGCGCGCCAAAACCCGGGCCGCGATCCGGGCGCCATAGAGTTCGATTTCAAGCGTGGTGTCGGGGGCGGTGAGTGCAACGGGCAGCCAGCCGATGGCCAGCGATTGGCCGGTGAAATGCCCATAGCCGCCCGACGTGACCTGACCCACATAGGCGCCGTCGTGAAACAGCGGTTCACCGCCCAGACAGTCGCTGTCGCGGGCGTCGACCTCCAACAGGCACAGACGCTGATCGGGTATCTGCGTCGCCTCCAATGCAGTCCGGCCGGGGAAATCCGCATCCTTAGTCAGGTTGACCAGCGCGCCGAGCCCCGCCTGCCAGGGTGTCACCTCGGCATTGATGTCATGGCCCCACAGATACCAACCCTTTTCCAGCCGCAGGGAATGCAGGGCGCGGCCACCGGCCAGGCGCAAACCATGCGCCAAGCCCACCCGCTTTATCCGGTCATAAAGCGCACGGTTGTATTCGATGGGTACGTGGATTTCATACCCCAAATCGCCCGAGAAGCTGACCCGGATCACCAGCGCCTTGCACAGTCCAAAATCCAGTCTGCGGGCAGACAGGAAGGGCAGGGCGGCATTGCCGACATCCTCGGCCACGAGATCACCCAGCAGCGCGCGCGCCTTGGGTCCGGCGATGTGCAAGACGCCATATCGGGTGGTGTCCCGGCTGATCTGCACATCCAGCCCGCGCCGGTCCCGCAGCATGTCCCAATGCACGCCTTCGCCACCCCCGGCGCCAACGATGTAAAGCTTGTCCTGCGCCAGCCGCGCCGCCGCAAAATCGCCCATGACGCCGCCCTTGGCGTTGCACCGCAGAGCAAGCGTCGCGCGTCCCTCCTTTGGGGCCCGGCCGGTAAAAGTGCTGTCATGCCAACGTGCTGTATCAGGGCCGGTAACCGTGTACTTACCGAAGATCGACATGTCGAACAGCGCCACATCCGTGCGGCAGGCACGGTGTTCGGCGCCGACATGGTAAAAGCTTTCGGGACGTTGAAAGCTGTTGCTGTCCACCGGGTCGACCCCGTCAGGCGCGAACCATAGAGGACGTTCCCAACCGTTGACCACGCCGAAGACCGCGCCATCCTCACGTTGCTGGTCATGGATCACACCGGTGCGCGCGGGCCGCCCGGCGCGTCCTTCGAGACCGGGGTAGGGGACCTCGGCGTAATGTTCGGCATAGGCTTCGATCGCACGCGCAGTGGTGTAATCAACCGTAGCGTAACCGCCAAAGCGGCCCGGGTGGCAGGCCATCGGGTCCCATTCGGTGGCGCCCTCGACCATCCATTCGGCCAGGAACCGCCCCATACCGCCGCCCTGGATGATGCCGATGGCGGTCCCGCAATTCAGCCACATGTTGGGCAGTCCCGGATGCGGGCCGATCAGCGGGCGTTCGTCAGGCGTATAAGGGATCGGCCCATGCACCACCCGGGCGATGCCTGCATGTTCCAACAAGGGCACGCGGGCCATGGCCGCTACCATGCCATCTTCGATCCGCTCCATGTCCTCGGGCAGCAGTTCCTGCCCGAATTCCGGCGGAATGCCCCGGGTCATCCAGGGCAGCGGGTTCGCCTCATACGGGCCCACCAGCAGCGCGTTGCGTTCCTGGCGGAAATAGAACGACCCTTCGCGGTCGCGGATCACCGGGTGTTCAGCTGAGAGGGCCGCGACCGCATCCATCTGTTCGGTCACCGCATATTGGTGCAGCATCGGCACTATGGGCAGGTCGGACCCGGCCAGCCGCGCGATTTCTGGCGCCCATTGCCCCGCGGCGTTGACCACATGTTCGGCCAGAACCGGGTCCTGACCTTCAACCTCAATCCGCCATATGTCCTTGTCCAGGGCCAGCCCGGTGACTTTGGCCCCTTGCCGGATTTTTGCCCCCAACCCGCGCGCCTTGACTGCCATCGCATTGGTGACCGAGGAGGGGTCGAAATGCCCGTGCAGGGGATCCCAGATCCCGGCAACCAGCCCATCGCCGTTCATCAAAGGTGCACGGCTGCGCATCTCTTCGGGGCCGCAAATCTCGAATTCGAGCCCCAACGTCTTACCCCTGGCGACCTGACGGCGGAATTCGTCCAGTCGCGCCGGGTTCGAGGTGACGGTAAAAGACCCCGGCTGATGCAGGCCCAACGGCTGCCCGGCCTCACGCTCCAGCTGCCGGTACAGCGCCAGCGAGTGTTTCATAAAACGGGTGATCAGGGTGCTGCCCGACCACGCCCCGCCATTGCCCGCCGCGTGCCAGGTCGATCCGGCGGTCAGAACGTTCTTTTCCAGCAGCAGCACATCGCTCCAGCCCGCCTCGGCCAGATGTAGCAGCGTCGAACAGCCAACGACGCCGCCTCCGATGATTGCAACACGCACGTGATCCGTCACGCTGTCCTCCCGCGTTCTTTGTCGCTCACCCTGGCGGCAAGGGGACGGTGCGACAAGCTGACCAATCGGCATGACTGTTATTACAAATAGGCATTGGCCCGGGGCATGGCTTGCCTTTTAGGCTGTGGCAAAGACAAAAGAGTTGCCGCCTATGACCACGCCCTCCACCCCAACCCACGGAGAACTCCCGCAACAGGCCCGCGCGGTGATTATTGGTGGCGGGATCATCGGTTTGTCAGTTCTCTATCACCTGACCCGGCTGGGATGGAGGGATGTGGTTCTGCTGGAAAAGAACGAACTCACCTCGGGCACCACATGGCATTCCGCGGCGTTGGTCAGCCCGATGCGCGGCACACGTGCGCAAACCACGTTGGCACGTTACTCGGGCGAGCTGTACGAGCGGCTGCGTGACGAAACCGGGGTCGAAACCGGAATGCGGCGCTGTGGGCATTTGAATATCGCCACCTCTCAGGAACGACTGAAAGAGCTGAAACACACGCTGACCCTGATGCACAATTTCGGACTCGAAGGGCATATGGTCGGCGCAGCCGAGGTTGCCGACCGCTGGCCGATGATGCGCACCGACGATGTGATCGCCGCGGTCTGGACCCCGTCATCGGGGCGCGCGGATCCCTCGAACATCTGTCACGCGCTGGCCAAGGGCGCGCGGGCTGGTGGTGCGCAGATCATCGAACATGTGGCGGTCACCGGCATCGCCCGCGACACCGGGCGGGTGCGCGCCGTGATGACCGACAGAGGGGAAATCGCAACAGACATCGTGATCAACTGCGCCGGGCTTTGGGGGCGGGAAATCGCGGCCATGGCGGGGCAGCGCGCGCCACTTTTTGCCTGCGAACACCTCTATCTGCTAACCGAACCGATGGCGGGGGTCACCGGAGATCTGCCGGTGTTCCGAGACGGTGACGCGCATCTATACGGGCGTGAAGAGGTCGGCGGCCTGTTGGTGGGCTGTTTTGAACCCAACCCCAAGGCGCTGCCGGTGCAGAACCTGCCAAAGGATGCTGCCTATATCCTGCTGAACGAAGACTGGGACCATTTCGCCCCGATGATGGAGGGGGCAATTCATCGCATCCCCGACCTGGAAACGGCGGGCGTGCGGATGCTGCTGAACGGGCCGGAAAGCTTTACTCAGGACAATGCGCCACTGATGGGCGAGGCGCCGGACTTGCCGGGGTTCTGGTATTGCTGCGGCATGAACTCGGCCGGGATCGTGCTGGGGGGCGGTGCGGGCTGGGCCATGGCCGAATGGATCGTGAATGGCGCGCCGCCGGTGGATTTGTCGGGTTGCGACATCCGCCGCTTTCCCGCCGCGCTGGACACGGCGCGGGCGCTGGCCGAACGCGTCCCGGAAATGCTGTCGCATCACTTTTCGATCCGCTATCCGGGGCGCGAACCCGAAACCGCGCGAAACCTGCGCCATTCGGCGCTGCATGACCGTCTGGTCACACGTGGTGCCCGGTTCGGGGCGCGCACGGGATGGGAAAAGCCGCTGTTCTTCGATCCCCAGGGCAAGGTGAGCACTGATGACCTGCGGTTTGGCGAAACCGCCTGGCAGGGCAATGTGAACCGCGAAATCCGCGCCGTTCGGACAGGCGTGGCGCTGTTCGATCAGTCGAGCTTTGGCAAGTTCCGGGTCGAAGGGCGCGATGCCGAGGCGGTCCTCCAGCAGATCTGCGCTGCTGATATCTCGGGCTACGGGCGGGCGCATTACACGCCTGTCCTGAATGACGCCGGGGGTATGGAGAGCGATCTGACCGTCACCCGGTTGGCCCCGACCGAATTCCTGGTGGTAACCGGCACCGCCCAGCTGGTGCGTGATCTGGCCTGGTTCAAATCCCATGTCGGGGACCGCTTTGTGACGGTTACCGATGTGACGCCGGGATTGGGGACGATCCTGCTGACCGGCCCGGACGCGCAGGCGGCGCTGCAAAAGATCACGCCCATGGATCTGGCCGCCTTCCCCTTTGGTCACGCGCAAGAGATCGAGGCCGGACCAGTGCGTTGCCTGGCCATGGCTCTGTCCTTTGCCGGCGCGCCGGGGTGGGAGCTGCATGTCCCGACCGATATGATGGCGGCTGTTCATGACGCGCTGATTGATGCACATCCCGCAATTGTCCATGCGGGCGCCCATGCGCTGAACGCCTGCCGGCTGGAAAAGGGCTTTCGCAGCTGGGGCCACGACATGGGACCGCGCGAAACCCCGCTCGAAGCGGGGCTGGGCTTTGCCATTGACTGGAATAAACCGTTCAGGGGGCGGGATGCGCTGGAAACCCAGCGGGCAATGGGGCTGGGCAAACGGCTGCTCTCCTTTACCCTGCCGGGTGACAGTTGGGCGACCGGGCATCAGCCGCTCTATCGCAATGGTGTGCTGGCGGGTGAGCTGACCTCAGCCGCATTTTCGCCGGTGCTGGATCGGACTGTGGCGCTGGGTTGGGTCGAAACCGGCCCGATGGAGGACGCGGCCTTGTTGGCGGATGCATATGAGGCTGAAATCGGGCTGGAGCGGTTCGCGGCGACCTCGCATCTGACCAGCCCGCTGGCGGCATGGGCCAAAGAGGGGATCATATGAAACAGGCACGATTGTTCATCAACGGTGTCTGGCGCGAGGGCGCGGGACAGTTCCCGGTGCTGGACAAATACACTGGGGAACAGATCGCCAACGCCGAAATCGCCGACGCGGATCTGGTGGATCAGGCGGTTGAAGCAGCGCGCACAGCATTTCGCGGGGGCGAGATCCCCTTGCCCGACCGCTACACTCTGCTGATGCGCGCGCGGGACATCCTGATGCGCCGACGTGAGGAGATCCTGGACGCTCTGGTCGCCGAAACCGGCTTTACCCGTGACGACAATGCCGGTGATTTCGCGCGCTGCGAACAGACCCTGCTGACCAGCGCCGAGGAAGCCAAGCGCATCACGGGCGAGATGATCCCGATCGCCGCCTCGCCCGGCCATCCGGGTGAGCTGGCCTTTACTATCCGCGTGCCGCTGGGGGTCGTGGCCTGCATCACGCCCTTCAACTCACCGCTCAACACCGTGGCGCACAAGATCGCGCCGGCCCTGGCGGCGGGCAATGCGGTGGTGCTGAAACCTGCCAGCTATACGCCGATGGCCGCGGTCCTGCTGACCGAAGTGTTCGAAGAGGCCGGGCTGCCCTCCGGCTGGCTGAACCTGATCCACGGTCCCGGAAGCCAGACAGGCCGCGCGCTGTGCGACAACCCGGATGTGGCCTATTTCGCCTTTACAGGCGGCGGGCCCGCTGGGGCTGCGATCCAGGCGGCGGCAGGGATGCGGCGGACCCAGATGGAGCTGGGCAATATATCGGCGGCGATCGTCTGCGAGGATGCTGACTTGGACCGCGCGGCGGGAAAATGCATCGGCACCGCCTTTCGCAAGGCCGGGCAGGTCTGCACCTCGCTGCAACGGATCTATGTGGCGCGGTCTGCGATAGCGGAGTTCACTGAACGCTTCATTGCCCGTACGGCAGCGCTGGTCACGGGCGATCCGCGCGACCCGGCGACCGACATAGGTCCGATGGTCGATGCGGGCGAGGCCGCGCGCGCCGAACGCATGGTTACCGACAGCATCGCCAAGGGCGCACAGCTGCGTCTGGGCGGTGCGCGAGACGGCGCACTGATGGCGCCGACAATACTGGAAAACGTGACACCTGACATGCCGGTGCTAAGCGAAGAGGCCTTTGCCCCCATCGTCTGTTTGATCCCTTTTGATGACTTCGACGCGGTCATCGAGGCCGTGAATGCCACACCCTATGGTCTGAGCGCAGGGATCTTCACCCGCGATATCGACCGGGCGCTGACGGCAGCGCAGGGGATCGAGGTTGGGCTGTTCAACATCAACAACACCTCCTCCAATCGTGCCGACCCGATGCCCTATGGCGGCTGCAAGGCGTCGGGCTGGGGTCGCGAAGGTCCCCGCGCCGCCATCCGGGACATGACTGAAGAGCGGCTTATTACCATCACACCAGGCTAGCAGGGCAAGATCGACGAGACCCACATCCGACCAGACAAAATGTCGGAAACAAGCGCGATGCTGGGGTGACCCCCGACGCAAGATTGAGCAAGGAAGGGAGGAACACATGGAAGTCAAAGCCCGTGAAATCGTGGCGCCGCGCGGCGTTTATGAAACCCTGCCATCGCGGGTCTATACCTCTCCCGACCTGTTCAGCACCGAACAGGAGCGCATCTTTGCCCGCTCGTGGCAATTGGCCGGACATCAAAGCCAAACGCCGAATTCGGGTGATTTTCGCGTCGAACGGGTCGCTGGCGAAGACATCCTGATCGTGCGGGGTGATGACGGGGTGCTGCGCGCCTTCTACAACATCTGCATTCACCGCGGTCATGCTCTGGTCGAAGGATCCGGTTGCCGCAAGCTGTTCACCTGTCCCTATCACGCCTGGGGCTATGACACCCGGGGTCGGCTGCGGGTTGCGCCCAATGCAGACGAGGCGGGGTTTGATCCCACCGGCAAGGCACTGAAACAGGTGCGGCTCGAACTGCTGAACGGGCTGGTTTACGTCAACCTCGACACGGACGCACCGGGGCTGGCTGACACGCTGGGCCCGACGGCCCGTGAAATCCAAGAATATCTTCCCAACCTGAACACCTGTGTCTGGGCCCATCGCAGCGAAGAAATGCTGCAGGCCAATTGGAAGGTGGTGATCGAGAATTTCAACGAATGCTACCATTGCGCCGTCGTCCACAAGAGCTTTACCGAAGGCATCGTTGACCCGGCCAGCTATCGCATCGTGGATCGCGGTGACAGTTTCCTGCACTGCTCGCTGAGCCAGAGCAATGACAGGCGCGCCTATGCCTATGATCATGACGCGGATGAAAAATCCTCGATGTTCGCCTCGTGGCTGATCTGGCCGCTGTCGGCGGTGCAGCTTTATCCCGGTGGGGTCGGAATGACCTTTCGTTGGATCCCGATCTCGGCGGACCAGACCAAGGTCGAGGTCGATTGGTGGCTGACCGATGCCACCCCGACCGAAATGGAAGCCGCATTGATCGAAAACCACGCGACGACCACGTTCAGCGAGGATTTTCCGCTGGTCGAAAGCGTGCAACGCTCGATGCACAGCCGGGGTTTCGACACCGGCTTTATCCTGGTGGACGAACAGCGCAGCCAGATGTCCGAACATGTGATCAAGGGTATCCGCGACAGATACCTGCAGGAAATGGAGAGTTATCTTTGAGCCAGCCGCACAGCCAGCCCCCCTGTCAGCCCCCCTGTCAACCCATGACCCCGACCGACCGTCTGAACCGGATTTCCGAAGACGCCATGTGCATCGGCTGTGGCTTGTGTCAATCGGTGGCCGGGCCGGATGTAGTGCGGATGGAAATTGTCGAAAGCGGCTATGAACGCCCGGTCGTGCGTGGAGATCTGACGCATGAAGTCGTGGACCGCATTCTGGACCTTTGTCCCGGCACACGGGTCGAAGGGCTACCGGTGAATGAACTGACCGGCGACACAAGGACCGACCTGGTTTGGGGCGCTTATCAGGACATGGTGCTGGGCCATGCCAGCGATCCCGAGGTGCGCCATCGTGGATCGACTGGCGGAGTGCTTTCGGCATTGGGGATGTTTCTGGTCGACAGTGGCGAGGTCGATTTCGTGCTGCACGTCAAGGCGTCGGGCCGGGTGCCAAGTTTTGGTGAGCGTGCAGTGTCACAGACGGCGGCCGAGGTGCTGAACGGAGCCGGATCACGCTATGGCCCGACTGCGCCACTGATCGACGTGCTCGAACAGTTGGACAAGGGGCGTCCCTTTGCCTTTGTCGGCAAGCCCTGCGACATCGGCGCGCTGCGCAATCTGGCTCGTCAGGACAACCGCGTGAACGAATTGGTGAAATATATGCTGACCCCGGTCTGCGGCGGCTTCATGCCGCCTCAGGGCATGTCGCGTTTTCTGGAACAGGATCTGGGGCTGAACCCAAGCGAGGTCACCGGGTTCCGCTATCGCGGCTATGGCTGTCCCGGCCCGACCCGGGTCGAGATGGCCGACGGGTCGGTGCATGAAAAACGCTACACCGATTTCTGGGGCACCGAGGAAAGCATGTGGGTGCTGCCCTTCCGTTGCAAGGTCTGTCCGGACGGGATCGGCGAAGCCGCGGATATCGCGGCCTCGGACACCTGGCCCGGGGGCTCACCCGATCCCGCGACCGAAGACGATGACCTGGGCTTGAACGCTATGGTGATCCGCAGTGCGCGGGGGGCAGATCTGGTGCAACGCGCGGTTCAGGCCGGATACCTGACCGTCACCGAAACCGTCGACCCCCGCTACATGGACAGCGTGCAGCCACACCAACGCAACAAGAAATACGCCGTAGGCGCGCGTTACGAGGGCTTGCGGGCCGAAGGCAAGACCGTGCCCCGTACCGCGCGGCTTCGGTTGGACGCGCTGATAGCGGATCTGGGTCCGGAACAGGCAGCATTCCAACGCGACGGCACACGCGATCGTGTGCGGATCGGCAAAGCAAGCGAACCGACGCCAAAAGCAAAAGGGTAAAGCATGGCCAAGCACGTCACCTTCTACGGCTCCGTGCAAAGTCCTTACTGCTATTTCGCGCTGGATCGCCTTGACGCGCTGGTGTCGGATCAGGGCGTCGAAATCGTGATGCGCCCTGTCCTGCCCGGTGTCATCCGCATCCCTGCCGCCTATGCCGACCGGGGACCGATGGAGCAGGCCTATTTCACCCGCGACGTGGCCCGTACAGCGGATTTCCTTGGCCTGCCTTTTGCCGAAGCGAACCCTTCACCGGTCGATTGGCAGCCCGGCTCCCTTTGGATCGCCACCGGTGAACAGGCGCGGGTCAAACGGCTCTACAACATGATGTGGGCTGCGCCCGCGCAGAGGCTCTATCCGCTTTACGCTGCTCTGATGCGGCGGATCTGGTCCGGGCAGTATCCCGGCTGGGACCACCCCGATCAGATCCGAGCTGTGCTGGGTGACTGCGGTCTGCCGGGTTCTTTGGCAGATCAGCCGGATGAGCTGCTGCCCGAGGCTGCGGCGCAGTTTGCCGCAAACCAGAAGGCCATGTTCGACGCGGGTCACTGGGGAGTGCCGATGTTCGAATACAGGGGCGAGCCTTTCTATGGACAAGACAGAATGGACCAGCTGAGATGGATGATCAGCCAGAACTGACCCGCCGCAGGGGCCGCAAGCAACGCACCGCAGCCCGCGTCGCACCTGAAACCGGCACGGTCGCGCCGGTGTATGGCGGTCACTACCGTCCGCTCAGCGAGGACGGCGTGCGCCAGATCCACGAAGCTGCGCTGACCATCCTGGAAGAGATCGGCATGGGCGGTGTCCCGGATGAACTGCGCGTTGCGGCCGAGGCCGCCGGCCTGCCACTGGGCAGCGATGGTCGGTTGCGATTTCCCCGCGCCTGGATCGCCGAGATGCTGGAACAGGTTCCCAGACAGGTCACCCTGCATGGGCGTGGCCCCGGTCTGGGCGTGCAGCTGGGGACCGGGATGACCTACTACGCTACCGGTGGCATGGCGGTGCGGATGGTGGATATCGACAGCGGCGATTGGCGGCCTTCGACGTTGCAGGACCTGTATGACTGTGCCCGGCTTGTCGAACACTTGCCCAATATCCAGGTGTTCAACCGCACCTGCGTTCCGTCCGAGATCACGGACCTGCGCGAGTTTGATCTGTCGATCGCCTATGCCTGTGCGGCTGGAACACGCAAGCCGCTGGGGATCGGGTTCAATCTGCCTGAACACGTCGACGACTGTGTTGCTATGTATGACAAGCTGCTGGGCGGTGACGGAGCTTTTGCCGCGGCGCCTTTTACCACCTGCAACACCTGCGCTGTGGTGCCACCGCTGACATTTGGCGAAGACAGCACTGTCGTGGCCATGGCCGGCGCGCGGGCAGGTTTTCCGGTCAAGATGACCAACGCTGCGCAGGCAGGCGCGACGGCCCCGGCTGCTTTGGCTGGAACAATGGCCCAGACAGTGGCTGAATCGCTGGCCGGGATCGCCATGGTGCAGCTTGCCTGCCGGGGGGCGCCGGTGATCTGGGCCAACTGGCCCTTTGTGTCAGACCTGCGCAGCGGTGCTTTCTCCGGAGGCGGCGGAGAAATCGCGGTGCTGAACGCGGCCTCGGCCCAGATGGCGCGCTGGTACGGGCTGCCCAATTGCGTGTCGGGCGGCATGACCGACAGCAAGACGATGGATGCGCAATACGGTTATGAAAAGGGCATGACCGACCTGGCTGCCGGACTGGCTGGCGCGGATGTGATCTATGAGGCGACGGGCATGATCGGTTCGATTGTTGGCTGCGCGCTCGAGGCATATGTGATCGATGACGAGATGATCGCGTCTGCCCGCCAGACCATCCGCGGCATCGAGGTCACCGAAGAAAGCCTGTCCGTCGATGTGATCCGCGACGTCTGTCTGGGTGGGCCGGGGCATTATCTGGGTCATGCGCAAACGCTGGATCTGATGTCATCGGCCTATCACTATCCCGCATTGGCAGACCGCAGCTCTCCCGATGCCTGGGTCGAAGCCGGCCGTCCCGATCTGCGCGACGGCGCAAAGGCTCGGGTGCGCGAAATCCTGTCCAATGCCGAACCGACAGTGGACCCGGGTGTAGAGGCCGAGATCTGCGCCACTTTCCCGGTTCAGGGTTTTCATGGTCGCTGATCCACAGGCATTTGCGGCGTGGCTGGCCCAAGCGCCGTCATCAGCGGATTGGATTGAAGCACGCCTGTCGTTTCTCGACACTCTGGGTTGCATAGCCGCCGGGGCGCGGGCCCCGGCGCTGCCGGTGCTGCGCCAGATGGGGATGTCGCGGGCGGTGCTCTCTGCCGTTGCGGGTCATTTCGACGATTTCGACGACAGCGAGCTGATCGGTTCCACCCACCCCAGCACGGTTTTGATCTCGGCCCTGATCGAGCTGGACCTTGAGAAACCCATGACCCTGGGCCAGGCGCTGGACGCCTATGAAGCGGGGCTTGCGGCAATCGAATTCATCGGCGCGGGTCTGGGATACGACCACTATGCGCGCGGATTCCATGCCTCGGCCACGGTGGGCATTTTCGGCGCCGCAGCCGCCTGCGCCAGGGTCCTGAAGCTTGACAGCGACCGGATCGCGGTGGCGCTGTCGTTGGCCGCAAGTCAGGCAGCGGGCCTGAAGGTGCAGTTCGGGAGCGACGCCAAGGGACTGCAGCTGGGCTTTGCCGCAGAGGCGGGGCTGCGCAGTGCTCGGCTGGCGCAAGCGGGTCTGAGTGCGTCCGACAGGGCGGTCGACATCTTTTTGAAGCTTTACGGGGTGAACCGGACCGCCGCCGTTCCACAAAGCCTGACCATCCCGCCGGGCCGGATCTATCGCAAGCTTTGGCCCTGTTGCCATTACGCCCATCGTCTATTGCAAGTCTGTCAGGGGCTGGATCTGCCGCCCGACCGGATCCGGCGCATTGATCTGCAAATGCCGGCCCCGTTTCTCAAGGTAATCGAAATCCAGGATCCACGGACTGCCTCTGCCGCCAAGTTCAGCCTGAGATGGTGCATCGCGGCGATGCTGACGGGCGGAGAATTGTGCGTAACCGATTTTGAAACCCGCCTGCATGACCCCGATCTGCGCGTGCTCATGTCCCGGATCGATTTACTGGCGCTGAGCGTGCGCGACGGGATCGCGGATCTGTCCCCCGAGGCCCCCGACCGGATCACAATCACCTGTGACGATGGGCACGTGATCGCGGAAACGGCAGCGCATGTCCCGGGCAGTACGGCGCTGCCGATTGCCATGGGTCAGCTGGTGACCAAGTACCGTGGCAATCTGGCGCTTGCGAAAGGCGCCTCGAACCGATCGGGTGACCTGTTGCGGGGCGCCGCAGATCTACCCTTTCGGTCGCTCATCCCCGAGCCGAAGGTGTGATCAACCGGGCGCCCTTCCAATCGCAACTGTCGATCTTGTCCCGCATGGCCGCCAGGATGGACTGGCAGAAGCCATAGATGTTGCGATCCAGCCCGGACCGGGTGCTTACCATGAGGTCCAACGTCAGCCGAGGAATCGGATCGATAATGTCGCGCGTATGCAGCAAACCCAGATCGATCTCCTGTTCCACTGCGGCATGGGGCAGAATGGCATAACCACCGCCGTCGGCGACAATGGATTTGATCGCAGGCACAGAGTCGATTTGCATTCCGAAATTCAGTTCCACCCCCAGCGGCCGCGCCAGGCGCTCCATCTCGTTTCGGGTCGTGCTGGGGAGGTCTGGCGAGATCAACGGAACCTGCGCCAGTTCTGCAAATGGGATGGAGCGTTTCGCCCCCTTACGCTGCCCCGGACAAATCAGAAAAAGATCTTCCTGCATACTGGCGACATGTTCCGCCTGCGGGTGGTGTATTCCGCCATAGAGCAATGCCACATCCAGACGTCCCGATGTCAGCCAATCCGCAAGCTGCGAACTGTACCCTTCGATCAGCCGCAATTCGGTGTCCGAGGTCGTCTGCGTCAGCGTGCGCGCCAGCGCCGACTGGAACCGGGGTCCCAGCGACGGCGGCACCCCGACCGAGATGCTCAGCTTGCCACTGCGATAGGGGCGCATAGCGTCAATCGCGCCCTGCACGATGTCGCTCACCTCGCTGACGCGGCCATAGAATTCGGCGCCCGCCGGGGTCAGATGAGCGCCGCGACCGTCCCGGATGAACAGTTCGACCCCCAGCTCTTCTTCCAGAGTGCTGATCTGCCGGCTGAGCGCCGGCTGCGTCACCCGACAATTGACAGCTGCACGAGTGAAGCTCTTGAAGTCTGCCACGGCCCGGAAATACTTGATTTGTCGCAATTCCATGGGCCTGGAATCCTTCTGGTCATAATGGCGCGCGCGCAGACACGGACGTGAACCTAAATCAGTGGCAGCTTATCTGCAGGGACCGCTTCGTGCATCTCTTTTTCGGACAGAAGGCCATAAGGCATTCCATACGCAATGCATCAACTCCGGTCGAAACCAAGGGACGGCAGCGACGTTCAAGCGACCTGTCGCAGGTATTCTGGTCAGAACAACTTTATCGTTTTGTTTGTCAGCGGTGGAGCTGTGAAGTCTTCTGGTTGTGTCGAATAGAACGAGTTTTGACACGCAAGGCTGTGCAAGCGATTTACGCCTTGTTTCACGTGCAAGGAAGGAACCAGGGCCGTTTGCGAACTCCGAAGGAATATATTTAACATAAGACATATTCTTGGATTATGAGTTGAGCGAGATCTTGGATCTACGGTCGGGTGTCGCCCATTACAACGAACGCGAACTGCATATTTGACGCATTCCTGCTCAGCGCTAATATTCATTTACGGAACGATTTTACAACGAAATAGCGTCCGATCCTGACCTGAGACACGCTCGTCCTTTCACGCGCCGCGATTTTAGAACCTTTGCGTCGCGCAGAACTGCAGGCAGATGGCCGGACGCCTTAGATGAAAAGGTGCCGCCATGCTTTATCCTGTTGCAACGCTTGAAGCCGACAAACTGAAAGCCGTTCGTGAGCTTGAAACGGAACTTGGGACAACAATTGTCGCTCTTTCTGCTGTCGAGACTACCTCGGACACATTGTCGGAAGACAAGCTTGAGAAACTGAAGAACTTGGAGGACGAACTGGACGTCGTTCTGGTCGCGGTACGCCCCAATTAAGTCAAGTTTCTACTACCCAGTGCCAAACCGCCACTAGAGCTGAAATCGGACCTGACCGGACAGCTAGTAAATTCAACGCGCCGCCAATGCGGCGCGAATTTTTTTGGGCCTTTGTGAAACGTTCCGATCAATCGTCTTCGTCCGGCCAGTCGCCTTCCAAACCTATTGGGTCGTCGGTTTCCGGCGATGCCGTGTTGATCACAGCCGTCTATGTGCTGTTGGTCGGGTCCAGATTATAGGTGCCACTCCCCACTTCCAACATTGGTGCGCTCGCGGGCAGCGTCATCATTGCCAATGCTATAGCCGAGCCCCCGCGCCCAGGGTTTGAACGCAGGGATCAAAGGATCATTTTTCAAACTGCTTCCAGAGCAATCGCGATGCCCTGACCGACACCGATGCACATGGTGCTGAGTGCGCGTTTGCCACCGGTCAGCGACAACTCCAGCGCCGCAGTGCCAGTGATGCGTGCACCCGACATGCCCAGCGGGTGACCAAGTGCAATGGCGCCACCATTTGGGTTCACGCGCGGGTCGTCGTCGGGAATGCCCAGATCGCGCAGCGTGGCCAAGCCCTGGCTGGCAAAGGCTTCGTTCAGCTCGATCACATCGAAATCCGCCTGACCCAGCCCCAGCCGCGCCATCAGTTTCTTCGATGCCGGAGCCGGGCCGAACCCCATGATACGCGGGGCCACGCCAGCGGTCGCTCCGCCCATGACCCGCGCGATGGGTGTCAGACCATGCGCCTTGACCGCCCCCTCGGAGGCGAGGATCAAGGCCGCCGCCCCGTCATTCACGCCTGACGCGTTGCCTGCGGTGACCGAGCCGCCCTCACGGAACGGCGCGCGCAGCTTGGTCAGAGCCTCGATTGTGGTCGAAGGGCGCGGATGTTCGTCAGTATCGACGACAATCGGCTTGCCTTTGCGCTGCGGAATGGTGACCGGGGTGATTTCCCGCGCCAGCCGGCCGTTTTCCAGCGCCATGCCCGCCTTCTGTTGCGAGCGCAGGGCGAACGCGTCCTGATCGGCACGGCTGATGTCGAAATCCTCGGCCACGTTTTCAGCGGTCTCGGGCATGGAATCCACACCATATTGCTTTTTCATCAGCGGGTTGACAAAGCGCCAGCCGATGGTGGTGTCGTGGATTTCGTTGGCACGTGCAAAGGCTGCGTCGGCCTTGGGCATCACAAACGGTGCGCGGGTCATGCTTTCGACCCCGCCCGCAATCATCAGATCAGCCTCACCCGCCTTGATCGCGCGCGCAGCGGTGATGATCGCGTCCATGCCCGATCCGCACAGGCGGTTCATCGTGGTGCCGGGTACGCTGTCGGGCAGACCGGCCAGCAGCGACGACATGCGCGCCACGTTGCGGTTGTCTTCACCCGCCTGGTTTGCGCAGCCATAGATGACCTCATCCACAGCCGTCCAATCCAGATCGTGCTTGTCCATCAGCGCCTTCAGCGGCACCGCGCCCAGATCATCCGCCCGCACCATTGCCAGCGCGCCACCAAAGCGACCGATGGGGGTACGGATATAATCGCAGATATATACGTCCTGCATGTTCAGTCCTTTCTTACAGCGCGGGTACGATCAGGTCGCCGACGGTGCCCTGCACGTTCAGGGGCGCTCCGGTCACGGCCTGCAGATCGTCAAAGGACAGATCGGGCAGCTTTTCGCGCAGAACAAACTGGCCACCGTCGATATCGACCACCGCCAGCGACGTATACACGCGGGTCACGCAGCCCACACCGGTCAGCGGCATGGTGCAGGCATCAAGCAGCTTGGGATCGCCCTTTTTTGTGGTGTGGTCGGTGACCACCGCCACGCGCTTGGCCCCGTGCACCAGATCCATCGCACCGCCCACGGCCGGAACACCGCCCTTGCCAGTGGACCAGTTCGCCAGATCGCCATTCTGCGCCACCTGATAGGCCCCCAGAATGGCCACATCCAGATGCCCGCCGCGCACCATGGCAAAGCTGTCGGCATGGTGGAAGAAGGCCGCCCCCGGCTTCAGCGTGATCGCTTTCTTGCCCGCATTGATCAGGTCCCAGTCTTCCTCGCCCTCTTTCGGAGCTTCACCGAAGCCCAGCACACCGTTTTCGGTATGGAAAATGGCCTCGCGCCCCTCGGGCTGGAATTTGGCGACCATTTCGGGAAAACCGATGCCCAGATTCACATATGCACCGTCTTCGATGTCCTGAGCTGCACGCCAGGCGATCTGTGCGTTCGACAGTTTGATGGCATTGATTGCGTCGCTCATGGGTACACGGCCTCCTGACGGTTGAGGAATTCTTCCTGCTGCGGATTGGCGACCTGCACGACGCCGTTGACGAAGATTCCGGGGGTGACGACCTGCTCGGGGTCGATCTCGCCCGGGGCCACGATCTGCGAGACTTGAGCGATAGTACGGGTAGCGGCCATGGCCATCAGCGGGTTGAAGTTCCGGCCCGCCATCCGATAGGTCAGATTGCCCATCGGATCGCCCAGCTGCGCCTTGATGATCGCGAAATCGGCCTTGAGCCAGCGTTCCTGCACGTAAGAGCGGCCTTCGAATTCCTCGACCGGTTTGCCCTTGGCCAGATCGGTGCCAAAGCTGGTCGGCGTGTAGAAGGCGGGAATGCCCGCGCCACCGGCCCGGATACGTTCGGCCAGCGTGCCCTGGGGCACCAGCTCCAGTTCGATCCGGCCTTCCAGATAGCGTTCGGTAAAGGCGCGCGGGTCGGCCGAGCGCGGAAAGGAACACACCATCTTGCGCGCCATGTCCTGCTCGATCATCGCGGCGATGCCGACATGGCCATTGCCCGCATTGTTGTTGATCACCGTCAGATCGCGGGGGCGTTTGTCGATCAGGGCGTGGATCAGTTCGATCGGCGCGCCCGAGCCACCGAACCCTCCGATCATGATTGTCGCGCCGTCTTGGATATCCGCAACAGCGTCTGCAACCGAGGCGATTGTCTTGTCCATTGTTCCTCCTGGGATGAGCCGCCCAACCGGACCGTTGGGCAAGAGTCTGGCGTCAAACTAGGAAGCGGGGTTTGGCAGAGCCATTCAAAATGGTCATATATTGATCTTTGTTCAAATAATGAATAACCATGTTCACATGGTGAACAAATCAACTGATTTCGTCGGATCTCTGGCCAAGGGCCTGCGCGTGATCGAAGCGTTTCAGGCCGAGCAACCGCGACTCAGCATAACGGATGTTGCGCAGGCCGCAGAGTTGGATCGCGCCACCGCGCGCCGCTGTCTTCTGACGCTGGTTGAACTGGGCTATGCTGAATATGACGGCAAATTCTTTGCCCTAACGCCCCGTGTCCTTCGCTTGGGCGTAGCGGCGTTGGCATCGATGCCGTTGCCGCAGATCGTACAGCCCTGGCTGGATCAACTGTCGGATCAGGTGGGCCAATCCTGCTCCGTGTCGGTGCTGGAAGGGGCCGAGATCCTCTATGTCGCGCGGGCAGCTCAACGTCGGGTCATGTCCATCGGATTGATGCCTGGGTCAAGACTACCCGCCTTCTGTACCTCCATGGGACGGGTGCTATTGGCTGCTCTGCCACGCGATGAAGCACGCAGCTTGATCGAAAGCTCGGACCTGGCACCAAGAACGGCGCACAGCTTGACCGATATTTCGGATCTGATGCAGGAATTGGATCGGGTTCGGCGGCAAGGCTATGCCCTTGTGGATCAGGAGGTCGAAATCGGCCTGCGCGCACTTTCTGTCCCACTGTTAAATCAACGCGGCGAAACGGTTGCTGCTCTCAATATCGGTCTGGCCGCGATCCAATCGAATGCTGCCGAGGTGGTTTCCGGCTACTTGTCTGACATGCTCAGGGTACAGGCCGGTTTGAAACGGGTTCTGCAGTGACAGGTTACAGCCCCTTTTCCTTGTCGGGCGATCACAGAGCAACTGGATAATTTGGCCCGCGCTATGAAGGCCGGTGGAAGTTATGCCACCCGCGGCATCCTCTGTCCTCTGTTTCTCAAACAGGACAGTAGAGCAATTCTGATGGGGCACTCTATGTCCGACAGAGAGGTGGTCTTTGCAGAGGGCCGTTTGGACGGGGCACCTATCTGACAGTTTTTCCAGGCGACAACAGGTCTGCACCTCGCGAACCACCGTGGTGCTTTGCTTTCCCAGTTTACCAAATGGTTCGAAGACGCATAATCCACGGACCAGCAAAGGGTTCACACTTGGAACATAATAAGATCCGCAACCACTCTCACCCAGCACCCGCGAAGAAAGAAGATATTGTTGATTTCGAGATCTTCGTCCGACACGGGTTTACCGAGTTGGAAGTCGCTTCGATTGTTCGAACGTTGGAGGCCGCAAACGCCGTTTTGCATCAGGCAAGGTTTCGTTGGCGGTTCGTCTCGGACAAACCAGGTTTGATCTCCGGTCGGGGGGGTATGATCGTGCGTGCGGAACCTGCGATTTCGGATCACAACCTGGCTAAGATTCTGATCATCGTCGGAGGAACCAAGGTCGAACACGCGGCATGGTCTCAACGCTTGTCGGCCATGCTGCAACGTGCAAGGTCAGTTGTTATTTTGTCGGAAGCGGCCACGGCCTTCATTCGAAGGTCGCGACATTCAGAGAAGAAGCTCACGACACAGTGGCCGGATGCGCAGGTGTTAGAGGAATGGGGAAGTTACCCGAACCTTTCGATGCGCTATGCCGAAACCTCTGATGGCATTACCACCTCGGCGGGGGGAAACTTTACGACGGAACTCACCATCCATCTGATCTCCCATCTTCTGTCACATCAGGAGACTGCCGAACTCGCCAGTCGGCTGGTTGTGAAAACCATTCGGAAACCACAGGCAATGCAACCCAAAGGCCCGAGCCACCTGACAAATGCCTTTGGACCCAAGATGGCCAAAGCCGTCGGGTTGATGGAAGAAAACATCGCGGAACCATTGGCAACAGCAACCATTGCCGAACAGGCGGGCATGTCGCAACGACAATTGGAGCGCCATTTCAACACGTTGCTCAAAATGTCACCGGCGAAATACTACAAATTTGTCCGGGTCGAAAAAGCTTATGCATTAGTTACGGAAACTGACATGGCTCTGATCGATATTGCCGTGGCAACAGGTTTTGCATCTGTCTCGAGCCTTGCAATTGCCTTTCGCGCCCAGTTCGGGGTCAGTCCGACACAGTATCGCAAAGAGTACGAGAAGTCAGGGAATTGAAGTCACGACCCAACCATGAGCAGCCTGATCTGACTGGTCCCAGTTGAGTGTTAGTGCATGATTGGCTTGTGATCCATCGGGACGATGGATTCCGGGGCCGGTGGGCGGTAGCCCAATGCACTGTTGGGCTTCTTTGTGTTGTAGTGTTTCCTCCATTCTTCGACCAGGATCTGAGCTTCACGCAGGATGAACAGACCTGTCAGATCATCCATCACATCTGTCGAGTTCAGCTTGCGCTTCACGTTGATCGTCCCGCTGCCGGTTTCTATATCTGCGCTGTCAAATCCGCCCTTGCCGCCGTCCTAGGTGATACCGTCGGTGACCGTCTTGGAATACCAGGTTGTGCGCGTGTTGATATCGGTGTTGTTCAGCCCGCAGGCGCCTACCCTGATCAACACCTCTCCCGGTCCGGGCTGCGGAATAGGCCAGTCTTCGTGGTATTCCAGCTTGTCCAGACCACCACGGCCGACCAGCACGACGGCACGCATGATTTGGGGAATGTTGTTCATCTCAAGCCTGTTTTTCGGTCCGATGCGGGGCCTCGCCTCAGCGCAGCAGGTTTTCGTCGTAGGGGTAGTCGTCAAGCTGTTCGAGGCCATCCGCCGTCACCAGGAACTGGTGTTCGATCTTGACGCCGCTGCCACCGCGATCGGATCCCACATAGCCTTCGACGCAGATCATCATGTTTTCCTCGATGATCCCGTCATAGCCGATGTCGTCCCAGTCCTGCGGATAAGGAACGTAAGGGTATTCATCGCACATGCCGACGCCATGCATGATGCAGGGGTAGCGGTGTGCGACGAACTCTTCGGGGTGGCGGAAGCTTTTGTCGACGAGTTCCTTGAACGACACACCGGGGCGCACATTGGCCTTGTTGTGTTCAATCTCGTCCAGCGCGCGTTTGTAGAGGTCGCGGAACTCATCCGGCGCCCTGCCCTCGCCGCAATACCAGGTGCGCGAGATGTCGGACATGTAGCCAAAGGGGCCGACCATATCGGTGTCAAAGCCGAGCAGTTCGCCTGTCTGCACGCGCCGCTCTCCGGCCTCCTGCAGCCAGGGGTTGGTGCGTTCGCCCGAAGCCAGCATCCGCGCCTCGGACCACAACCCGCCATGGGCGATGTTGACCTGGCTCAGGATGCTCCACAGTTCGTTTTCCGAGATACCGGGCTGGAACGCCTCGTGCATTTTGGCAATGCCCAGCTGCGCCACGTCGATGGCATAGCGGCAGAGTTCGATTTCCTCCGCAGATTTGATCGAGCGGGCCTTTTCGAGAAAGCCGGGGGCGTCGACGACCTCGAACCCGGCCTGCATCAACCCTTGCACGGCAGAGGCGTCCAGCCGGTCCAGCGCGACGCGGCAACGGGCTTTGCCCGCCAGCCGACCTTTGACGAAATCCAAGAATTTGCGGGTGTTTTCGGTCTGGTCAAAGCCAGCGAGGAAGGGAGCGAGCCCGAACATCGGGATGTATTCGGTGACGTGGTCCAGATCCTTGATAAAGGCACCGCTGAACACCACCGGGCCATCGGCAAAGACCATCAGCATCATCAGCGGAATACGCGCCTGGAACTGCATGTATTCATGGTAGTTCACAGCATATCGCATGGTCAGCGGGTTGGTAATGACGGCCAGTTCCACATCCTGTTCCGCCATCGCTTCGCGAATCCGGCCCATGCGGTAGTCGTTCAGCTTGTCCCAGTCGATCTCGGGCGGGGGCAGCGTCGCTTTGGTGTAGTTTGTTTGGCTGATCATGCCTTCAACCTTTCGTTCTGCGGGTCGAGTACGGGTTCGGCGAGAACGGTTGCGTTGTGCCTGTCACCGAAGAGGGAAATTTCGAGTGCGGTACCCGGTTTTGCGGCGTCTGGTTTGAGAAAAGCAAAAGCGAGGCTGCGGCCGGTGTTCGGGCCGTAGCCGCCGGAGGAGATGGAGCCGACCTTTTCGCCGTTCAGATACACCGCCTCGCCACCCAGCACATCGCTGTCGAAGACGTCGACGTCGAGATAGACAATGACGGAGGCTTCGCCGGTTTCGACCCGGCGGGCCACGGCGTCGCGACCCACGAACGGTTTGTCGAGTTTCACGAACCGCATCTGGTCGGTATGTACGGGACTGGCGTCATTGGCCAGCTCATGCCCGCCTCGATAGGCCTTTTCCATGCGCATCATCTCCAACGCCTTGGAGCCGAAGGGAGTGATATTGTGGGGCTGGCCTGCCTCCCACAGCGCATCCCATAGAGTGCCTAGCTGTGCATTCGGAGCGTGCAGTTCCCATGCGAGTTCGCCCGAGAAGGACATGCGCATCGCAATCAGGGGCACGCCGGCCACGGTGATCTCGCGCGCCTTGAGCCAGCCGAAATCGGCGTTTTCCAGCGAGGCGTCGGTCTGGGTGGCCAACACGTCGCGCGCCTTTGGACCGGCGATGGTGAGGATGCCCCAATCGTCCGACAGGTTGCGCACGGTGACGTCCTCGCTCCCGCGCTGATGCAGGGTGATCCAGTCCCAGACCCGGCGTTCGCTGGGGCCACCGGTGACAAACCAGAACCGGTCCTCTGCCAGACGCGCAATGGTGGCCTCGCCCTCGATCGTACCCTGTTCATTCAGAAGCAGCGTCAGGCAGGTTCCCCCAACGGCACGCGGCATCCGGTTGGCGCAGAGACGGTTCAGGTAGGCTTCGGCCTCCGGCCCGGTGATCTCGAACTTGGAAAAGGCGGTGAAGTCGCCAAGGCCAACGCCCGCGTGCACCGCCTGCGCCTCTTTCACCGCAGCCTCCCAGGACGGGCCGCGCCGCCAGGCTTTGGGTTCGACACCGCCCCAGTCCTTGCCATAGACACGGGGACGCTCCCAGCCGCCCGCATCCTCATAGACTGCACCGAGCGCCTTGGTGCGGTCATGCGCGCCGGAGATCCGCACATCGCGGCAGGTCTCGTACTGGATCTGCGGATAGGGCAGCGACAGGCGGGTCATGTAGTTTTCGCGGCAGCGCTGATAGGCGTGGTCCTCATCCACCCAATCCCCGAACCGGCGCGGATCGAAGCCGCGCATCGAGATGTCGGCTGTGCCATGCACCATCCACTGCGCCAAGGCCCGGCCCAGACCCGGCCCCCAGGCGATGCCCACGGTGGCGCCGCAGGCCAGCCAATAGTTCCTCAGCCCCGGCGCGGGTCCGACCAGCGGGTGGCCGTCGGGCGTATAGGTGATCGCGCCGTTGACGATGCGTTTGATGCCCAGCTCCATCAGGCTGGGATACCGTTCAAAACACTTCTCCAGCCAAGGGATGATCCGGTCGTAATCAGGTTCAAACAGCTCGTTCTCGCTGTCCCACGGGCAACCCTCGCGCCATTTGGCGAGCGCGTCATGGGTGTCATAGAGGCCGATCAGCGCCCCACCCTGTTCGCGGCGCAGGTAGCCGGTGAAATAATCGTCTCGAGTGACGGGGATTTCGTGGCCCATGGTTTCGAACTCGGGCACGGTATCCGTCACCACGTAATGGTGCTGCATCGGTACGATGGGCAGGTCGAGGCCGGAAAACGCGCCGATCTGGCGGGCGTGATAGCCGCCCGCATTGACCACATGTTCGCACAGGATGTCGCCCTGTTCGGTGCGCACCAGCCATTCGCCGCTGGGTTGTTGAACGACATCCGTCACACGGTTGCGCCGCATTACTCGCGCGCCCCGCATCCGCGCGCCCTTGGCCATGGCCTGGCAGGTGCCGGATGGGTCCACATGGCCGTCATCAGGCGTGTAGATCCCGCCAATGATATGCGACGTGTCATAGATCGGGTTCAGCTCGGCGATTTCGGCAGGCGTCACCCAGTGGCAGTCCTGCCCGCGCGCCAACACCGCGTCACGCGTGTGCATCAGCCATTCACGGTGATCTTCGGTGGCGCCAACGCGCAAAGAGCCGCAATTGTGCCAGCTCACCCCCTGTTCGGTCTCCTGCTCGATGGTCTTATACAGGTCCACCGCATAATCATGGCAGGTCCCCAGCGCATGGCCGGGCGTCATCCGGCTGACCAGCCCGGCGGCATGCCATGTCGCGCCCGACGTCAGCTCCGCCTTCTCCACCAGAACGATGTCCTTCCAGCCCTCCTTGGCCAGATGGTACAGGACGGCTGCCCCCATGTTGCCGCCGCCAATCACCACTACGCGCGCTGATTCCATGATCCGTTCTCCGCTGTCTTGAGGCGACTATCGCGGTAAAGAAAAAATTTGCACAGTATTTTTTACCATTGGAATAATATTCGGGGAGAAATCATGATTCGGGAGGGCACCATGGACGGCGCCATCGGTTCCGAAACGACGCAGCATCGGATCAAACGCATTCTCGGTCCCGAGGGGTTCGACCAGGTGTTCCGCCCGATTGAAGAGGCCGGGGGCCTGCCCAACGCGGCCTATTGGTCGCCAGAATGGCACGAATTGGAGCAGGAATTGATCTTTCGCCGGTCGTGGGTTTTTGCAGGCGCGCGCGCAGAACTGCCCAAACCGGGAAACATGAAACCGCTGGAGGTGGGCGGTATGCCCATTGTGCTGGTGCATGGCCGCGACGGAGAGATCCGCGGCTTCCAGAACGTCTGCCGCCACCGCGGCATGCAGCTGGTAACCGAACCTTGCAAGCAGACGACGCTCACCTGCCCCTATCACAAATGGGCCTATGGGCTGGATGGCAAACTGCGTTCGCGTCCCCATTTCCTGGGGCCAAACCAGACCGACACTTTCAAGGACGGCGGCGGGGAAAAGCTCGACCTGATCCCGGTCCGGGTCGAGGAATTCTTTGGCTGCCTGTTCGTCAACATCTCGGGCGATGCAGACCCGCTGGAGGTCTGGATGGCGCCGGTGCTGGAGCAGCTCAAGGGCTATGACCTGTCGGCGATCCGCTGGGCGGGCAAGCTCGATTTCGAGATCGAGGCCAACTGGAAGCTCGCCTATGAAAACTACATGGAAGGCTATCACGTCTTCGCCCTGCATCCCCGCCTACTGGACTTCGCACCGATGGATCTGCGCTGGTCTGGCGAATGGCGAGGCAACACCTTCGTAAACGGATATCGCTTCCCCGAAATCAAGGAGGGCCGGGGCGAGGGCCTGCCACATTATCCCGGGATCTCGGAGGAGGACCGGATGCAGGGACAATGGTTCCTGACGATGCCGCATTTCGCGGTCGAAATCTTCCCCGACCAGTTCACTGTTCTGGTCGCTTACCCCGACGCGCCGGATCATTGCCGCGAAGAGCTGCACGTCTTCCTGATCGGAGACGACGCAGCAACAGGCGAAAAATACGCCAAGGAACGCGCAGAGGTCATCCAAATGTGGGATGACCTGAACCGCGAGGACATCTCGATCCTGAAGGGTATGCAGCAGGGGCGGCGGTGTTCGGGCTACGACGGCGGGCGCTATTCACCCCATTGGGAGCGGCCAACCCTGGCCTATGCGCGAAAGATCGTCGAGATGATGCTGGAGCACGGTTGAGCAACGATCTTCTTCGATCCGTTGAGGTACTCTTCATCCAAGGGAAGGCTATCGCTGCAACATGATCACCGGGGTATTGGTCAGGATGATCTGAAGTTCCCCGGTCCCGTTGTTCAGGTATCGATGTGGGGTTTCTCCGGGAAATCCGAAACTGTCCCCGGCCTCCAGCACAAAGACGTGACCGTCCACCTCAAGTGTCAGTTGGCCGGTCAATACGTATCCTGCCTCCTCCCCCTCATGGGACAGAGGGTTGTCGCCGGAATGACCGCCCGGAGAAAAAGTCATCATCGTCATGACCAGCTGACCATCGACGGAAGGGGACAGAAGATAATCCGTTTCGCCCAGATAGTCGGTCCCCGAAAGGCGCGAATAGTCGATCCGCCGACGAAATCCCTTGCGCACGACATAAGCATCTTCGACCGGATCATTGCCCGGTGAGGTCGGAAACAACCAGCCGATCTCCACCGACAGCGCCTTGCTGATCCGCTGCAACGCGTCCAGAGAAGGCTGCTTTTGCCCCCGTTCGACCAAACTCAGAAAGCCGACCGACAAGGAGGAAGCCTGTGCACATTCTGCCAAGGTCATCCCCATTGCTTTTCGCAACCCGCGAATTTCATGGCCAATCTCGGACCTTGGATAGCCAGCTTCACTTGGGGACTTTGTTTTCGACCGTGGTTTTTGCGCCATGTTCCCGTTCCTTGCCCGAACCCTGTATATCGTGACCAGATTTCCCAACAACAAAAAGCTGTGTCACGGCTGCTCACGCGGGTTGGTTTCGGCCGTTGGGACAGTGTTTTCCCAATGGATGAATCGGGACTAGGGCGTTCTGGTCCCACCCTGATTTTTTGTTGTGACACAAAAGCCAACCTGACACCGGGGCCAAAAAACGTTGTGAGCCTCCCCATCTGAACTGGTCCACCGCTGTGTTTAGGAATCGGGGGACCGAGAATGGCAATCAAGCGACCGAAGCCCTAGGAGATTGTCTCAATGTTACGGCAGGTTGAGGTGCTGATGGGGAAAGGCTTGCCCCGTCTGGATGCGACGCGATGGACGCGATCCATTCGGCGGTGTCGGCGCAAGCGGACATGGCAAGGAAGAGCCGCATTTTGCCACCGAAGAGATGACCGAACAGCGGCTTGTGCTATGGCACGGGGTCACCGGCTAAGGCGTGACCGCGCGCCCTGCCCCCGTGTCCAATCAGAGTTTGTCGAGCTCCAGCATCGCCCCCATCAACACCTGCGCGCCCTCGGCGCATTCGGGCTGATCCACCCATTCTTCAGGCGTATGGCTGCGCCCGTCCTGGCAGGTGATGAACAGCATCCCCGCAGGTCCCAGCCGCGCAGCATAGGCGGCATCGTGACCGGCGCCGCTCGACAGCGGCATCGAAGACAGCCCGGCGTCGCGCGTGGCAGTTTCAATAGCCTGCATCACAGCCCCGGCGGATTTCACAGCCGTACCGCAGCTGATCGGCTGGATCTCGACTTTCTGTCTGCGGGCGCTGGCGATCTCTTCGAAACGGCGCAGCAGCCCTTCGGTATGGGCGCGCAGCTTGTCATCGTCTCCGCTGCGGCTTTCCAGCGTGAACTCCACCACGCCGGGCACCGCATTCGCCGCATTCGGGGACAGCTCAAGCCGGCCGATCGTGGCCACGATGGCGGCGCCGTCCTCGTTGGCCTGTTCGGTCAGCTCCTCGGTCAGCGCGATCATCTGGGACGCTGTGACCAGCGCATCCTTGCGCAGACCCATCGGCGTTGCGCCAGCGTGATCGGTCTGCCCGAGCACCCGAACGTTGTCACGCCGGATGGCGGCAATGTCGGTCACCACACCGATCTCGACATTGGCGGATTTGAGCCGCGTGGCCTGTTCGATATGCAGCTCCAGATAGGCAGCGTTGGAATTTTCCGCACGCCGTGCCTGGTCAAGCTGTTCGGGGACGGCGCCAATCGAACGCATGGCCTCGCGCAGCGTTCTGCCGGTTCCGTCCTGCAGATCAAGGTCACTGTCCTGCAACATGCCCGCCATCGCTTTGGAGCCGATGCAGGACAGGCCGAATTCGCTGGGTTCCTCGGCCAGAAAATCCACCAGCTCGATGTCATGCTCCAGCGTCACGCCGTTTTCGCGCAAGGTCTGGATCGCCTCCAGCCCGGCCAGCACCCCCAACGTTCCGTCAAATCGTCCGCCGCTGGGCACCGTGTCGCTGTGTGATCCAACCATGAGCGGGCGGTTCTTTTGCGCACTGCCCGGCAAACGCCCGATCATGTTGCCTGCGGTGTCCAGCGAAACGTCAAGGCCGACACTTTCGAACTCCTGCCGCAGCCAGTCCCGACCCCGATCGAATTCCGGGGAAAATGACCGCCGGGTCCAGGGCAGGTCAGGTCGGGTGATTTCGGCCAACGCCATGAGACGCCCCCACAGGCGGTCCGAGTTGATCGTAAACGTCGTCATGGAAGTATCCCTGTGCGTGGTCTGTTCGAATGGCCAATCGGTGCGGCCCTTTAAGTGTTGAATTCACAAACAAGACTACCGAGTGTCAAGCGCCTGCAGAGACTTAACTGCGCAGCCGCTTCCCGCCGGGATCATAGAGCCCGCCCATGTGCAGCTGCGCCGGATAGCGCGGGTCCTCAACCTCGACCTCGAACTGATCCGCCAGCAGGGCGTCGCGGGTCAGGTCGCCCTATTCGATCCAGCCGAATGACCAGTCGCCGAACCCGATCGGTCACCTGCGTTGGAGGCTGTCTTTCAGAAAGGATTGGATTTAGTAGCCTCTTAACATCAATTTCCCAACTGAAAGCTTTGTATCAGGCGCGTCACTGGCCCAACTCTCTGTTACCGTTCGATCCATGCACATCATGATCGGGTCCCGGGTTCTATCCGGAGACCTCAGTTTCGTCAGATGGACAGAGCCATTGCATAAAGATCGATGCAGGTTCGATCATCTGACCGTGATTGAAGTGAAGGCGGAGTCCTCCCGGACAATCCAATGACCAAGGCCCAACCGATTGAAGGCTACCGTCGGCCAGGTGGTTTTCAATCACCAGCTCCCATCCCAGCAAAAGGCCATGCCCCAAACGCGCGGCTTCCAAGGCAATGGCGTAGCTGTCAAAGACGGTCTTTGGTTTTGGCGGTTTGGCAATTCCGTGCGCCTTCAGAAAGTCGGGCCAGGTCAACCAATCACGCCGGGTTTCGGAAATGTCCAGCAACGGGTAATCCAACAAGGCGTCCAGGCTCTTTTCGGCCGGCAGGGTGGCCAGAACAGACGGCGCAGCAACAGGAAAGACACGATCGGGGCAGATCGGTTTGCTTTGAAACGTGCCAGAATCGGGCCGACCATATAATACGGCCAGGTCGAATTGCCCGGCAAAAACACTCGGCCTGCGATTGGAAGACAGAACTTGCACTTTGATTTCAGGATGTTGTCTTTCGAACTCCAGTATCTTTCGACTGAGCCAAGTTGTGGTCAGGCTATGGTCACAAAACACAGTTAGGCTTGAGCTGTTTTCAGGTGCAGCAGCAGCTTCCACTGCATCACAAATTTGATCCAACGCCCCAGGCAGTTCGGCGATCAAACGCTGCCTAGCCTGCGTCAGCCGGACCCCCTTGGAAGATCTGATAGCAAGTGGTCGCCCTATGAAATCCTCCAGTTCACGCAACTGGCGACTGACGGCAGCCTGCGTCAGCCCAAGCAGATCCGCTGCTGCGGTGATGTTTCCCGTTTTTGCAACAGCGGAGAACGCAATCAGCCGGGAAGTCGAGGGCACAAGGCGTCGATATCTTTTCATAACTATTGGTAATGGCTCATGTTCGAATTTCTCAATAGGGAAAATCCTCTTTTCGCTCTAGCGTTAGCTGATCGCGGGCCTTTGACCCAAATGCCATTACTTTTCGGAATGAAGAACCACGCCGCGGACAGAACGCAGGAGACAGCAACACATGGACATCAGGAGAGTCACACCCGCCATCGGAGCCGAGGTGAGAGGTATTGATTTTACTCAACCCATCCCCGCGGATCTGCATCAGGCCATTTATGATGCCCTGATGTCCAATCTGGTGCTGTTCTTCCGCGATTGCACGATATCACCAGAAGCGCATCTGAATTTTGCCCGGGATTTCGGCCAGATCGATGAACCGCATCCTCTGTACCCACATGTCGAAGGTTTCCCGAACATCGTGAAGCTTGAAAACGATTCCGGAGCCCCGCCGGACACCAACAGCTGGCACACCGACCTCACGTTCAGACAGCGGCAACCTTTTGCCTCGATCCTTGTTGCCCGACAGATTCCTGACTGTGGTGGCGACACGCTCTGGTCCAGCAGTTTCGCGGCCTATGACCGGCTGCCTTCTGGCATGAAACAGGACCTGGAGGATCTTGTCGCCGTTCACGATCTCGGTGATTTCCGCAACAGTTTTGCCGGGAACACAAGCAACCAGTCTGGCGAAGAACGCTTGAACGAAACTGTCGGCCGTTTTGGACACCGCCTCAGACCGATCGTGGAACGGCACCCGGTTACCGGGCAGAAGTTCCTGAATTTCAACGAGGCTTTCGTCACACATATCGTCGGGCTGACGACCAACGAATCCAACTCATTGCGCGTGTGGCTGTCCAATCACATGAACCGACCCGAAGATCAGGTCCGCTGGCGTTGGTCGCAGGGCGATATGGTGATGTGGGACAACCGGGCCACCATGCACTATGCGGTCGCGGATTATCTTCCCAACTACCGCTGTATGAATCGCGTGACAGTCATCGAGGACCGGCGGCTCGGCAGCTCCCGATGACTCCGTCTGGCCTGTTTTGTTTGATACCGGGACACGCGAAACCCGAACAGACATCGGCTTTGCATGAAAAACAGCCTCGAGTTGGCACTTTGCCAATCAATCGGCCGATCAATCGGCCAGCATCCGGCAGCATCGAGACAATCCACTCGAGTCATCCGATGTTGACGCTATTTTTCGGACAGCATACGTAATCAGCCGATGATTCCAGACAGAGGCCGAAAATGGACAGCGTTGACCGGAAAGTATGCGAGATCGTGCAAGCGGATGGGCGTGCGTCCAGCGCGGCAATTGCCGAGGCTGCTGGCGTGCCAACATCGACTGCCAATGACCGCCTGCGAAAGCTTGCTGCCAACGGCACGATCCAGGGCTGGCACGCCGCACTTGATCCGCACCGGGTCGGCGCGGGTCTTGCGGGCTTTATTCTGATCGACATGGGGTATGCGGGCGAAGCGGAAGCCGTAGACGCTCTTTGCGCTCGGCCGGAAGTCATGGAGCTTCATCATATTTCGGGAGGTCATTCCTATCTTCTGAAACTGCGCGTGCGGGACATGGCTGCCGTGCAGGACTTTCTTACCGAGGTGGTGAAACCGCTTACTGCCGTGACGCACACTGAAACGATTTTCGCCCTGAAAACGCACAAAGAGACCGCGGCAGTTCGCGTCGCCCCCCGATCCGACGGAGAATGAGATGATTGAAGTTTTCATTAAGGGCGTCGGCGTCGGCGTGGCCGTTGCAGCGCCGGTTGGCCCCATTGGTCTGCTGTGTATCAAACGCACGCTCGCAGATGGGAAGGCCTCTGGCATGGCTTCGGGACTGGGGGCCGCCAGCGCGGATGCGGTTTACGGGTTCATGGTTGCTGCTGGCCTTGCGGCAACGGGTATATTGGTCAGCTACGCAGAGCCAATGGAGCTTTTTGGTGGGTTGCTGATTGCGATCCTCGGTGCGCTGTCCATCCGCGCGTTTCTCAAGGGCGCAGGGATAGAGGCAAAGCCAGCGAATGCTCGTGGCCCCAGAGGTCTTGTTCCTGCCTTTGCCACCACATTCGCACTGACCATCTCAAACCCGATGACCATCCTGGCATTTGTGGCGCTCGTTGCGGGCATCGGCGCATCCACGTCAGCGTCACCCGGAGCCGCATACATGCTGGTTCTCGGGGTCTTCGCCGGCTCGGCGCTTTGGTGGATGTTTCTCGTGACGGCCGCGTCCAAGGCAAGCACTCGCATCACGCCAAGCGCGACACGCTGGCTCGACCTGATTTCCGGCTTGGTGCTTTTGATCTGGGGCGGATGGATCGCGTGGGGCGCGCTTTCATGACGCTGAAGCATATCGCCATCGTAGGGTGCGGCTTTACCGGCACCAGTGCCTTCTACCAACTGGTTGACCAGTACCCGGTCAAGGAAATCACGATTTTCGAAAGCACAGGTGAGTTTGGACCCGGATACCCCTACCGGGCGGATGACTGTCGGGACTACATGCTCAACAACACCAATGATAGCCTGTGCCTCGTGCCGGGAAATCGCCGCGCTTTCTTGAATTGGTTAGAAACCAAGCCTGAATATGCGGACAAGATGGACCCACGCGGACATTTGCCACGGCAGGTGTTCGGGGAGTTTCTTCAAGAGGCGTTCACAGCGGCGCGCCTTTCGGCGGCCGTCAAAGGGATCAAGGTTACGCTCGTCCCGCACGAGGCGACGTCGATGGCAGAATTGCCCGATGGCCGTGTCCAGATTGGATGCGCCAAAGGGCACACCACCGCCGATGCCGCCCTGCTCACCACCGGTCGTTGTCCGGATCATGACCCTTATCCCAGTCCGCTTAACGGGTCAGGCGCGCTGTATATCGCAAATCACATTCGCACAGATGCGTTCGATCGCATTCCGTACGACGCGACCGTTCACGTGCTCGGGACCTCACTCTCGGCCTATGATGTGATCAACCGCCTGTTTTCAAGCGACACAGGCGCTCGCTTCGTCGAGAACGCGGACGGGCAACTAACTTTTGTGCCAGGCAGAAATGACCGGCACGTTGTGCTCTGTTCCCGTTCCGGGCGGCTTAAGGCCCTGCAAAGCCGGTCGCCGATCAGGATCGACAGGCAACACCTGACGCCAGAGGCCTTGACGCAGGTTTCTGGCGCAGGGCGCGTTTCGCTGCAGCACATTCAAACCGCCGTTCTGGACGAAGCCTCAGACCATCAGGTGACATTGAACACCGATGCTCTGCTTGCGCCATATGAGGGGTGCAAGACGGACGAACACGTCAACGAACGGGCAGGACAGTTGCTTGCCAAAGCCATCGACGACGCTTCCGGAACGGCGGGCGAAAACTTTCTCGTCGATCTTTTCTCGGACGCTCAGATCGACCTTTGGGACGGCTGGGCTGGGACAGTCCTGAGCCCCGACGCACAGATGCACTATCGCGCAGATATCGAAAGCGCTTTCCTGAGTTTCTTCGCCCCATGCCCGATATCGACAGCGCAAAAGCTTCTCGCCCTGCACCGCGCCGGGCGGCTGACGGTCCGCAAGGACGTTCGCAATGTAGCATTCGATCAGGCCGAAGACTGCTATCGGGTCACGCATGCCTTCGGAAGCGACCCGGCGAAGGTTCTCGTGAACACGACAGGCAGCGTTGTACGCGATGTCGAAAGCGCCGATCAGCCCGCTCTCGTGCGGTCACTGGCCGCCACAGGTTTGCTTCGGAAGGATGAGCGTGGCCTTGGCGCTTCGGTCGATATGAAGACCTTTCGATCCAACGGGTCGCGCAACATTTATGTCGCCAATATGATGCTTTGGGGGCCCGGCTTCTTCACCAGCTCGGCTTTCATGATGGCGCTGGTCGCAGAACGGGCGCTGAAAGCCATGTTCGCAACGGAAACCCAAAACACTTCATCTCAGTTGGAAACTGCCTGACAGTCTTCTGCGAACCGCGAAGCATCTGTCACTGCATCAATGCCCACCATGCCCCCCAAACCTGACCCGGCTTTGGCACCCTTGGGTTGTTCGCCATATTCATCACCCGGCCGCACCGACCATGATGCCCTACCCCGGTAAAACCATATCGCTGGGATACGGCATTTTCTGGCGGGTGTGCGTGTTGTGCAACTGGCCCTCCCGGACCCCTTCAAACCGTACGGGCAAGCCGATTGGCGTCGAGCATGGCCGCGTGGATGTCGCGGGGGGCCAGTGCGTCCCCGATCCGAAACAGAGCGAACTGTCCTTGGGGATTTGCATCCATGGGCTGTGGTCGGAGCGCGACAAGCGCCTCCGGATCGATCTCCCCAAGATTGCAGGACAGCTCTCGTAGATCGTCAAAAACGTCCGTAACCGGATCCACGCCAAAATCAGAGATGATCATATCCGCTTCGACCTTGGTGAGTTCGCGGGTGTAAGCGTTCCGCAGATGGGCAATGCGCTTGTTGCCCGCGCGGCTGACCTTCACCAGCTTATAATCTGTCATCACCCGGGCATTGGCCCGTGTCAGGTTGCGCATATAGACCGGAACATTCTGCCCCCCGATTCCGCGACCAAGATGACGGTCGGGGGTCACAAGTCTCACCTGATGCCCTCCTTGGGCGAGCATATCCGCCAAAGAAAGAGCAGCGTGTTCCCCCACCCCATCATAAATCAGGATCTCGCCACTGGCCTTTATTTGGCCGCCAAGCACATCCCAAACACTCGGCAATTCCTCTTCCAGCGGCTGGATGGGAATTCCACCTGTAGCGATCAAAACAACGTCTGGATTTTCGGCGGTAATGAGTTTGTCGTCCGCATAAGTGTTAAACTGCACGTCAACGCCCAGCAGATCGATTTCCTGAGCCAACCAGTCGGCAATTCCGATAACATCCTTGCGCCAGCCGCCTTTGGCGGCGAGCCGCACTTGTCCGCCAAGATCGGCCTGCGCTTCAAAAAGAGTGACCTCGTGACCACGCAGGGCCAGAACCCGTGACGCCTCCATTCCGGCAGGACCGCCGCCTACGACGACAACACGCTTGCGCGTCGCGGCTACGGGAACATCCGCCGGCAATACCATTTCGCGTCCGGTCGAAACGTTGTGTTGGCAAAACGCCTCGCGACCCGCATAGATCCGATCCAGGCAATACCCAGCTCCCACACACGGCCTGATGCGCTGCTCATGGCCCCGAGAAAGCTTAGCAACGATGTCAGGGTCTGCGATCAATGGCCGGGTCATTCCAGCCACGTCCAGATATCCTTGACCAATGGCCCAATCGGCGGTCGCAGGATCCGACAGACGAGCAGCCTGCAAGGTTGGCAAACCACTCGCTTCACGCACCCGGCGCGCCAGCTCAACATAGGGTGCCGCTGCAAAGGCCATGCCCGGCATGTACTCGGTCAGCCCCATATCCGTCCCACCATAGGCGCCATTCACATTGAGCATATCAACCGCCCCGTGGGCACCCAGCAGTCGAGCCAGTTCGACACCTTCCTCGGAACTCAGCCCACCTTCATTGCTTTCATCAAAATTGGTTCGCATGCTGATTAGAACATCGTTCGCAACGGCGTCGCGGCATGCTTCCAGCACCTCGATCAGGAACCGGGCGCGGTTTTTCAGAGAGCCGCCATAGTCATCGGTTCGCAGATTTGACAGTGGAGAAATGAACTGCCCCAGAAGATGCGCTGATCCAAGGATCTCAATCCCATCCAGACCACCGTCACGACACCGGCGCGCTGCCGCTGCGAAATCTGCGACAATACGGCGAATTTCGCGGGGCGAAATCTCGTATGGCATTGAATGGTGTGCTGGATCCCGCACCGCCGAAGGCCCTTTGGTGGGGAGCCAGTCCCCACTGTCCGAAGTTGTGCGCCGCCCCATATGGGTCACCTGGCACATCAAAAGCGCCCCGTGCCGTTGCACCTGTTCCGACAGGCTGCGAAACGCGGGGATAACCCTATCATCCCCCACATAGATCTGACCATAGATCGATCCGGAATCTCGGGAGATATTGGACGATCCACCAAACATTATCAGCCCGGTACCACCTTTGGCCTTGGCCTCCTGATAGGCGCGATAACGTTCGCCAGGCAGGCCCTGTTCCGCATAACCCGGCGCATGT
>WKFI01000002.1 GCA_014872875.1 Paracoccaceae bacterium | reverse complement strand
GAACCTACGACCAATTGATTAACAGTCAACTGCTCTACCGCTGAGCTACGCCGGAACGGTGCAGCGTCTATAGCCAAGGATTCGGA
Source organism: Paracoccaceae bacterium (assembly GCA_014872875.1). Classification (GTDB taxonomy): domain Bacteria; phylum Pseudomonadota; class Alphaproteobacteria; order Rhodobacterales; family Rhodobacteraceae; genus Aliisedimentitalea. The sequence continues at coordinate 165,571 of WKFI01000002.1, read as the reverse complement.
GAGGGTCCAGAGGGTTTTGCAGGGGATGCGAGTTTTTTCTTGGCTCCTGACGATGCAATGAATTGCTGACCCAAGATTTGAGACAGGCAGTTGAAACAATTGGTTTCCTGGGCCACGATTGCAGCAATTCTTTGCATCGAGTCATCCTGATCTGTCTTCGCGGCCGAGTGCGGCGTCTTGGAAGCAGACGGGTTATAACAAAAGGCTAGGACATGAGCGCAGTTACCGGCAATTTTTCTACACGACGTCTTGTGCGTAACACGTTTCTGGGAACGCTGTTTTCGGCAGTAGCAGGAACTCTTGCGATGGCGCAGGAGCAACAAGCGCCCAAGGTGACCGTCGCGGCAGCCTATACCGAGATGATAACTGACGAGGCTACATTCATTGGGCGCGGTGAAGCCATCGACAAGGTGGGTGTCATCGCCCGGGTCAATGGATTTCTGGAAGAAATTAATGTCCAAGATGGGTCTTTCGTGAACGGCGACACGGTCATGTTCCGGATCGAAAGCGATACATACGAGGCAACCCTGGAATCGAAAAAGGCCGCCGTGGCCAAAGCCGAAGCAGCGTTGGATCTGGCGTCCATCGAACTGGCACGTAAGCAGGAATTGCTTCAACGTGGCACGGTGCCCGAAACCGAAGTGGACACGGCAACCGCGAATGAAAAAGCAGCCGAAGCCGACTTGCGCACGGCTAAGGCCGCAGTGAAACAGGCCGAACTGGACCTGAGCTATACAGAAGTTCGCGCTCCGTTTTCCGGTCGGGTCGGTCGAATCCAGGCGTCTGTCGGGGATGTCGTGTCGCCCAACAGCGGTGTGCTGGTTACACTGGTGCGCGAAGCTCCGATCTATGTATCGTTTGCAGTCAATGAAAAGCAATTCATCAATGTTCTGGAACGATTGAACACGGATGCCGCTCAGCTGTCCGAGGCAGAACAGTCACCCGTTGTCTTTGTCGACCTGCCAAATGGAAACCGGCTTGAAGAAGAAGGTGTTATCGCCTTTGCAGACAATCGTATCGATCCGGCGACCGGCACGTTGACCTTGCGCGCCAAGTTCGAAAACGAACGCGGTCTGCTTGTCGATGGGGCGTTCATGAATGTAGGCGTTCAGGCGGCTGAACCGGTTGCGCGAATACTGGTGCCCCAGTCGGCTTTGCAGCGGGATCAGCGCGGAGATTTCGTTCTGGTCGTAGGACAGCAGAGCACGGTTGAGCAACGTTATGTCACCACGGGCGACTCTTATGGCACGGCAATTGTTGTCGAGGAAGGGCTTCAGGAAGGTGAACTGGTAATCGTCGAAGGGCTGCAACGTGTTCGTCCCGGCGCGCCGGTCGAAACGGTTCTGGACTCGCAGGGCGGAGAATAATCCATGTTTTCCGCAACCTTTATTTCCCGGCCCAAGTTTGCGCTGGTCATCTCCATGGTACTGAGTGTGCTTGGGTTCATCGGTTACACCGTTCTGCCGGTTGAACAGTTCCCTGACATTACGCCGCCGGTGGTGAACGTGAACGCCAACTACACTGGCGCTAATGCAGAAACTGTTGAAACCAGTGTTGCCGCCCAGATCGAGGCACAAGTGAACGGTGTGGACGACATGATCTACATGACGTCCACATCTTCGGACAGTGGTGGATATTCGCTGTCTGTAACGTTCGAGGTGGGCACGGATCCGGATATTGCGTCGGTTAACGTTCAGAACCGTGTCGCTCAGGCCATGTCCGGACTACCGGCCGAGGTGACAAATTCCGGCGTTGTGACACAGAAAGCGGCGTCCAACATGCTGTTGGTGACGGCGTTGACCTCTCCCAACCAGACTTATGACGATGTGTTCCTGGCCAACTATGCCTCGATCAACCTCAAGGACGCATTGGCGCGTATCCAAGGGGTAGGCAAGGCTGATGTTCTGACCGACTTAGAATATGCGATGCGGGTCTGGATGGATCCGGACCGTATGGCGGGTTTGGGCATCGCGCCGTCCGACATCATCAATGCTGTCCGCGAACAGAATATCGAAGTGTCCGCCGGCCAGATCGGCTCACCTCCGGTGCCGGGGGACCAGACCTTTCAGTACACTATCAAATCGCAAGGCCGGCTAATCACGGCACAAGAGTTCGAGAACATTGTGATCCGAACCGGTGAGGCCGGAAGCATCGTTCGCATTCGCGATGTTGCGACCGTGGAACTGGGTGCGCGGTTCTACACCGCGTCGGGGATCTTCAATGGTGCACCTGCGGCGATTTTGGCAGTCTATCAGGCGCCGGGCGCAAACGCGCTTGCTGTTGCAGAACGGGTCGAAGCGGAAATGGAACGCCTGGCACGCGCATTCCCGGACGACATGGAGTACGCCATCCCGTTCGATTCAACACGCTTTGTGGAACAGTCGCTGAATGATGTGATTTCGACCCTGATCATGACCTTTGTCCTGGTGGTGTCGGTGGTGTTCATCTTTTTGGGGAGCGTGCGCGCGACGGTTATTCCCGCGGTTGCCATTCCGGTTTCACTGATCGGGACATTCGCGTTCCTGCTGGTCTTCGGGATGAGCCTGAATACGATCTCACTGTTTGCTTTGGTTTTGGCCATCGGGATTGTGGTGGACGATGCAATCGTGGTGGTGGAAAACGTCGAGCGCATCATCGCCGAAGACGGATTGAGCCCGGCAGATGCGACCCGCAAGGCGATGGGGCAGATCACAGGGCCGGTCATTGCGACCACCCTGGTTCTGTTGGCCGTTTTCGTCCCTGTCACCTTCATGCCAGGCATCACCGGACGACTGTATTCACAGTTTGCGGTTACGATTTCGACCGCTGTGGTCATCTCGTCGATCAACGCACTGACTTTGTCGCCTGCCTTGTGTGCGCTGGTGCTCAAACCGCGCAGTGGTCCGCCCACAGGTCTGTTGGCGATGTTCGAAGGGTTCATTGGCACGATGCGTTCAGGCTATGTCGGTGTCGTCCGCCGCATGGTGCGTTTGCCGATCATAGGCCTTGCCATCGTCGTGGCCCTGGGTATGGGGCTGGGCGGGCTGTTCGCCAAAACTCCGCAGGGTTTCTTGCCGCTGGAGGACAACGGATACCTGTTCGTGGATATCCAGCTGCCCGACGCGGCCTCCCTGGGTCGGACCGAGGTGGTGACCGAACGGCTGCGAGGCCAGTTGGAGCAGATCCCGGGTGTTGATGGCATTGTCATTGTGAACGGGTTCAGCATGCTTACCGGCGCCTTGCCAAATGGTGGCATGGCGATTGTCACGCTGACCCCTTGGGATGACCGGCAGGAGCCCGAACTGAGCGCAGATGCCATCCTTGCCCAGATCTTCCAGATCGCAAACGCCGAAGCGGCGGCCAGCGTCATCGCCTTCAACCCTCCGCCGATCAGCGGCTTGGGAATGAGCGCCGGCGTAGAGATGCAGGTGCAGCAAACCGGGGGCGGCACGCCTCAGGATTTGTCGGCCGCCTTGGGATCGCTGGTTTACAGCGCCAATCAGCGCGCTGAAATCTCAAGCGCCTTCACGACGTTCCGGGCAAATGTCCCTCAGGTTTTCGTGGATCTGGACCGTGAGAAAGCAAAGACGCTCCAAGTTGCAATCTCCGAAGTGTTCCAAACAATGCAAGCGCAGTTGGGGTCATATTATGTCAATGACTTCAACCTGTTCGGGCGGGTCTATCGGGTGATGATTCAGGCCGATGGCAGTTATCGTGACAAGGTCGAGGACATCGGTAATCTCTATGTGCGCTCCGTCAACGGGGACATGGTTCCGCTGAGCACGCTGATTGATGTCGAGAACGTGCTGGGGCCAGTTCTGCTGAACCGCCACAACATGTTCCGTTCGGCCACTGTCACGGCCAACCCGGCAGAGGGTTTGTCGACAGGTGATGCCATCCGCGTGATGGAGGAGGTCGCCGCCGAAGCATTGCCACCTGGCTATGCGTTCGAATGGACCGGTACAGCACAACAGCAACAGGATTCGGCCGGGTTGGTTCAGGTCATCCTGCTTCTTGCAGTATTGTTCGGTTACCTGTTCCTGGTGGCACAATATGAAAGTTGGACAATGCCTGTGGCCATTCTGCTGTCGGTGATCGTGGCCCTGTTCGGCGCGGTGGCGATGGTCGCCTCCATCGGCAGCGACATCAACCTCTATACGCAGATCGGGATGATCATGTTGATCGGGCTTGCCTCGAAGAACGCCATTCTGATCGTTGAATTCGCGATGGAACAGCGCGCTGCTGGCAAGACTATCCGCGAAGCTGCGATCGAGGCTGCCCATCAGCGCTTCCGGGCGGTGATGATGACAGCGCTGTCCTTCCTGCTAGGGGTTGTTCCCCTGCTGACCGCAAGTGGGGCAGGGGCCGCGAGCCAAAAGGCAATTGGTTTTGCAGTGTTTGGCGGGATGCTCTGGGCCACGGTTCTGGGCGTTGTCGTGGTGCCTGTACTTTACACATTGATGCAATGGCTGCGAGAGAAGATCAAAGGAACGGCACAGCCGGTTTCTGCGTCTGAATAAGGGTCACGTTCACTTCGGAACAAACAAGAAAGGGCGCCGCCAGGCGCACTTTCTTTTTCGATGTTCCAAGAGTCAGCCGCCTTTCAGCCGCTGCATCAGGTAGATCTCCTGATCGGGCGATACCGGCTCAGTCAGGCTGGTGGCATAGACGCGACCGTCAATGGCGATGGAGACACCAGCAGAGATGGGAGCTTGCAGGCCGGGATAGTTTGCCTGCAATGCCTTTAGGATATCGCCAGTGGTGGAGGCCTCGACCTCCACCATTTCTTGTCCGTCCGTGTATCGACGCAAAGCCGACCACAGATGCACTTGGACCTTAGCCATCGGCCTGATCGAGCGCGTCCAGAATCTTGGGCGGAGACATCGGTAGCGATCTCATCCGCACACCAGCTGCGGCGGATACAGCGTTTGCGATTGCGGCGAGAGGCGGACAGATCGAGGTTTCGCCGACGCCCCGCACGCCAAACGGGTGGCCAGGGTTCGGAACCTCGACGATCACCGTGTCGATCATCGGCAGATCAGACGCCACCGGAATGCGATAATCCAGGAAGACCGCATTCTGCAACCGGCCATCGTCCCCATAGATGTATTCCTCGTTCAGCGCCCAGCCAATGCCTTGCGCCGCACCGCCCTGGAACTGGCCTTCGACATATGTCGGGTGTACCGCCTTGCCGGCATCCTGGATCACCGTGTAACGGGTCACAGCAGTCTTGCCGGTTTCCGGGTCAACTTCGGAATCCACGATATGGGTTGCAAAGGACACGCCAGCGCCTTCGGGCGTGGCCTCGAAATGGCCCGAAATCGGACCGCCAGTCGAACCCATTGTTGCCGTGATTTCGCGCAGCGGCAGGGGATCGAAATCGCCTGCATTGGGTCCTGACGGAACCGCATGACCGTCTTCCCATTTTACAGCATCTTCGGGGATACCCCATTTCTGAGCTGCACGCTTGCAAAGCTTCTGCACTGCATCCTCGGCCGCCTTGATCGTTGCCAGACCCGAGGCATAAGTCACCCGGCTGCCATGGCTGACATCATTGTACCCAAGTGTCGCGGTATCTGCGATGGTCACCCGGATGTTTTCATAGGCGATACCCAACACCTCGGCAGCCATCAGTGCCATCGAAGAGCGCGACCCGCCGATATCCGGAGTGCCAACCGAAATTTGGGCGGTGCCGTCTTCGGACAGGGCCAGCGAGACCGAGGTTTCCCCACCATGGTTGAACCAGAACCCGCAGGAAATTCCGCGGCCTTGACCCTTTTCCAGCGGAGCGGAGTAATGCGGATGAGCCTTGGCGGCCTCCAGCGTTTCTACCAGTCCGATCCGGTCAAAGCGCGGACCATAAGAAGCCTTGGTTCCTTCGCGCGACGCGTTCTTCAGGCGTACGTCAACAGGGTCAAGACCCAGCTGGTTGCACAGCTCATCAATCACCGATTCAACCGCAAACGCTGCCATTGGCGATCCCGGAGCCCGGTAGGCCGCCTGTTTCGGACGATTGGTGATCACGTCATACCCGACCTGACGCACATTGGTCAGCGCATAAGGGGCGAATGCGCACATTGCGGTGAATTCACAGGGTGCACCGGGGAAAGCGCCACCCTGAAGGCGGAAGGTGCCTTCGGCGGCCGTGATGGTTCCATCCTTCTTCATGCCGATCTTGATGTCCATCGAAGCCGAGGCCGTAGGCCCCGTTGCGCGGAACACTTCGGACCGGTTCATCACCAGCTTGACCGGGCGGTTGGCCTTTCGGCTCAGCGCAAGGGCGACCGGCTCGATGAACACCGTGGTTTTTCCACCAAAGCCGCCACCAATCTCGGAAGCGGTAACCCGCAGTTGCGAGGTATCGATGCCCAGAAGGGCCGCACAGTATTTCTGCACGTACCAATGGCCTTGGGTGCAGCACCACAGCTCGCCCTTGCCGTCCATGCCAAGGCTGGCAAGACACGCATGGGGTTCGATATAGCCCTGGTGTGTAGCCTCTGTGGTGAAATGGTCCTCGATGACTAGATCGGCCTCGGCAAAACCCGCCTCGACATCTCCATGACCACTTTCGTGATAGCGAACCACGTTGGGGTGAAGCCCGTCCGGGACCGAATGGTCAGCCGCACCTTCACGGATCACCGGCGCGTCGGAGGCCATCGCCTTGTCGACATCCGTCACATGCGGCAGCACTTCGTATTCGACTTCGATCGCCTTGACCGCGTCACGCGCCGCCAGCGCAGAGGTCGCGGCCACCGCCGCAATGGCGTGGCCGTCATACAGCGCGGTGTCGCCGGCCATGACGTTTTCCATCACATTCCAGAACTCATCCGCGCCACCGGGTGTGTATTCCAGGTCGTTGACGAAATCGGCACGGGTTACGACCGCCTTGACCTCTTCCATGGCCTCGGCCTTGGACACGTCGATTTTGACGATCCGCGCATGGGCGTGCGGAGACCTGACGATTGCGCCAAACAACATGCCGGGGGCCGTGGTATCAGCGCCAAACCGGGCGCGGCCAGTGACCTTGTCCAGCCCGTCGGGGCGTTCAGGCCGGGTTCCCACGAATTTCAAAGTGGATTTCTGATCGTCCAAAGCCATTACGAGGCCTCCCGCATTTCAGCTGCCGTATCCAGCACGGCGCGAATGATCTTGTCGTATCCGGTGCAGCGGCACAGGTTGCCTGCGAGCCAGTACCGGGTTTCTTCTTCGGTCGGCTCGGGGTTCTTCTCCAGAAGCGATTTGGCAGCAACCAGAATGCCCGGAGTGCAGACGCCGCATTGCAGGGCTGCGTATTCAATGAATTTCTTCTGCAGCGGATGCAGCTCGTCCCCGTCCGCGATGCCTTCGACGGTAGCAACTTCCTTCCCGTCCGCTTCGGCTCCCAGAACCAGGCATGAACAGACAAGGCGGCCGTCCAGTGTAACGGAACAGGCACCGCAATCACCGGTGCCGCAGCCTTCCTTGGCACCGGTCAAATTCAATCGATCCCGCAGCACGTCCAGCAGGGTTTCGCGAGGATCGCAAAGGTATTCGACCGTATCGCCGTTGATTTTGGTCGCAACATGGATCTTGCTCATTTCGTCGCTCCTTTGGCGCGTTCATAGGCGATCTTGGCAGTGCGCTTGGCCAGAACACCCGCCACGTGCGTTCGGAATTTGACAGTGCCGCGCTTGTCAGTGATCGGGTTGCATGCAGCCGAGGCTGCTTCGGCCAGTTTCTCCAATGCTGCATCATCCAAAGCGGTGCCAATAATGGCGTTCGCGCAGTCCTCGACCAGCAGGACGGTTGGTGCAACGGCGCCCAGCGAAACGCGGGCTTCGATGATGGTGTCGCCATTCAGACGGAGGCTGACGCCGCAGCCCACTACCGCGATGTCCATTTCCGTACGTGGGATAAAGCGCAAGTAGGCATCACCCGCATTCTCGCCACGTGCAGGGATGTGAACGGCGGAAATCAATTCGCCCTTGTCCAACGATGTCCGTCCAGGGGCAACCGGGACATCTTCGGCCGCAACCGAGCGGGTTCCATTCGGACCAGTTACTGAGAGCGTGATGCCAGCAGCGACCATAGCCGGAACAGAATCCGCAGCCGGAGACGCATTGCACAGGTTCCCTACCAAAGTGGCGCGACCCTGAACTTGTGTCGAACCGATCAGATCCATTGCCTCAACCACGCCGGGCCAGTCCGAGCTCAGCTCGGCATGTTCCTTCATCTCGGCGCCGGGAACGGCGATGCCAATTGTCCAACCGCCATCACTTTCCCTTTTGATTTCAGATGCTCCGGGAATTTTCTTGATGTCGATCAACGTATCAGGCGTGACGATGTCTGCGCGGAGTTGAACCAGAACATCAGTCCCACCGGCCAGAAAACGGGTGATCCCCGTTGCTTCTTGGGCCAGTGCGACTGCGTCCTCAAAACTCGCGGGCGTATGGTAGTCCATGTAAGAACCTCAGCTGGCGGTAACGGATTTGCATTTCATTTTGCCCGTGGAGACTAGGCCAACATGTACATGGCGTCCATCCGAACGCGACATGACTTGTTCGTTTGCGGCTGGAATTTTGCGTCCCTAGGTAAGGCATACCTGACTGGCAGGATTTGTTCGTCTGGTGTCAGATCGAAAAAATTCCCCTCGACCTTCTGGTGGGAGGCCCGAAGATACGAGTGGTTATTGATAAATGTATTTTGTGCTGTGGCGCGGCTTGTTTCCACGATCCGTCGGCGTCGCAAGGTATGTCGGATGTACCCGAACAGTTGGAGTTAAGGTGCCGTTTCTAAACGTCAAAATTTGATTATTAAATATATCTGTTTTAGATAATTACCTTTGCGAATCACTTGCCTCTACGTCATGCTGGACCGGTTATAGTGCTAATTTTGAGTTAACGAGGGAGGAGTTTATGCATATTATGTTTGCCGTGACTTTCTTCCTGTTTGTCGCGCTGGCAGAAACCCTAAGGCATGGCGTTTTTGGGCTAAACCCTTCTGAAATAAGCGGAATGACCACTGCTGTTTTAATGGGCGCGTCCGTGTTGCTGCTGCGCGGTGATGTCGTTTCCCTGTTGCGACAACCCAAGGAAAGCCTGTACGGAGAACCAACTCTGAAGTGGAGCTGGGGGCGGTCTGTTCTTGGCCTGTTCTTGGCTCCGCTGCTGTTGGTCGGGCCAATTCTCTATGGCGTTTCCTTGATTCAGATCAATTTCCGAGATTTCGGAACCGCTTTTCTTACTCAAAGCACGGTGGTTCAGGCACTGTATATGGCCTTTGCCTATGAGCTTTTCTTTCGGGAGACGGCTTTGAAGGCCTTTGGTGGAGCCGTTTCGGTCGGGGTGCTGGCATCTTCCCTGGCTTATTTCACAATGTTCCTTCCGCACGGCTTTGCCGAAGCGATGATCGCCGTAGGATGCGGACTGTTTTTCATGTCCCTTCGCTTGATTGGAATGAACATCCTGTTGGTTGCGCTGGTCAGTGCTGCCAATACACTGTTTTGGAGCCAGCTGATGACGATTGGAGTGACCGGAGAGACCCAGATGACCTATGCAGCCTATTTCCTGGGTTATGCGGGTTTGGTTTCGTTGGTGCTCTACTATCTGTTCGGCCAGCGAGAACGGGAGTTTGTCTATGCCTGATGGTCAGTTCCAGTCTGAAAGCGGGCAGGACGCCCGGACACGGATCAAGCCGTCCAACTACACGATCTTGGTGCCGCTGAAGAACGACCGAAAGCTGGCCTACAATACAGTCTCGCAAGCCTTTGCCGTTTGGGACAAGGCCGACGGACAGTTGTGGGACGATCTGGACAAGGCTGGAGATCTGCCATTTGGAGCCGCGTACCGAACCTTTGTTCAAGGAGGGTTCGTCGTAAACGCGGCCGAAGACGAATTCCGTACAGTACGCCGGAACTATGATCGGGCCCGCCACAATGATGGGCACATGATGATGACCATCGCGCCGACGCTTTCCTGCAACTTCGGGTGCCACTATTGCTTCCAGGGGCTGGACAAGCCCTTGACCAAGATGACGCCGAAAGTGCGCGAGGCAACCAAGGACTACCTGTTACAACACCTGCGCGGGCGCCGCAGCTTCCACCTGACCTGGTATGGTGGGGAACCTCTGATGGACCAGGAAGCGATTTGGGACATCTCCGCTGCTGCAATCAAGTATTGCGACGACAACGGTATCAAATACACGTCCATGATGATTTCCAACGGGTACAAGATGTCGGTGCCCGTAGCGGAAAAACTCAAGAAGGCACGCGTCGGCAAGGTGCAGATCACCATCGATGGCGACGAAGAGATGCATGACAGCCGCCGTCATCTGACCAGCGGGCGTGGCACGTTCCAGAGAATTTTGGACAATATCAAGGCCGTGACTGAACGCGGGCTTTTGAAGGTTTCGATCCGGGTCAACATAGATGGTCAGAACGAAGATCAGGCCCGTGCGTTGCTGGATATTCTGGAACGCAACAAGTTGGGAATACGCAACGGTGTATCGGTGTATTTTGCACCCGTCGAAAGTGTGGCCGAAGCCGCCGACGGATGCACCAGCTGTCTTCCAAAAACGGATTATGCCGATCTAGAAAACCGCCTTCACCTGTTGGCCTTCGAGAAAGGCCTGATAGGTATGCCCAAGGTCCCACGTCATCTGGGGTTGTGCACGGCGGTCAAACCTAATTCTTATGTCGTGGTGCCGAATGGTGATCTGCACAAATGCTGGGACACAGTGATGGATCCCAAATTGCGTGTCGGATCGGTTTTCGGCGGCACGCGCAAGTCTGATGGCCGGACCGAGGCGATGTGGAATGCCTGGTCTCCTTTCGAGAACGAAGTGTGCAGCAACTGTCAGCTGGTTCCAGCTTGTGCAGGGGCCTGTGCCTTCAAATTTGTACACAATGATTACGCTTCGGGCGAAACCGGCAAACTGCCGTGCCCGAGCCTCAAGTTTAATATGGCCGAGCAGCTGTTTCTGCGTGCGAAAACACGTGGGTTCGTCAGCGATGACGACTGGGATCAGAAAAACAGCCCCACGGTCAAGGGTGATGGAATGCTCACAGGAAACAGGCACACGCTTGCTTCCGTAGGAGCGGTCCACGATGCACTGCAGGACATGCCGTCCTAAGGTCATCCGCCCGACACTTCCCGACAAGGGGTAATTGCCCCGCTGGAATGGCCGCGCCAAACGCGGTCCGGACACTATTGGAAGTGAATGTGAAATGGGTATTGGTAAGACAGGGAGCGAAGGCGTGCCGAAAGGTATGAAGACCGCATTCGCAACATCGGTCCAAAGGATCGAAAACGTGCTGTTCAAAGCTTTGCGGCTTTGCGCAGTTACGGACGTTAAGGGACGATTTGATTTGCCCGTCCCGATCCCAGTTACCACGATGTTTTTTCGAGCAGGGCATTTTCCCGATTTCATCCGTGGAAAAGGCGGTACTTCGGTTCCGCTACTTTCTTGCCAGACTTCAGATGTTGGTTCCAAGGTTTCTCCAAAAAACTCCGATGGCCTGCATCTGCAACGGTTTGATTGATCGTTGAACCCAAACCTTGGGCGTTCTGATCGCCCGAGTAAAACAATCCGAAGCCCGATCTTCGGACCTGACTGGAGACAGACACGATGACTATTTTTGAAACGCTGCGCGCAAGAATTTTTGATCTGAACAGCACACCTGAAATCGAAGACTTGGCCGACCTGAGCACGGACGATGCTCTGGCCATTCTTGGAGGTATGCCGGTGCCCGACCCGGCTCAGAACGAAAACTCGGGCAATGAAGGTGACGAAGGCAACGAAGGCAACGAAGACGACGAAGGCAACGAAGGCAACGAAGCCAACGAAGGCAATGAAGGCAACGAAGGCAACGAAGGCGACGAAGACGACGAAGGCAATGAAGGTAACGAAGGCAACGAATTCGACGAAGACAACGAAAACAACGAAAACGACGAAGGCAACGAAGGCGACGAAGATAACGAAGGCAACGAAGGTAACGAAGGCAACGAAGGCGACGAGTTCTTTGAAGGTGATGAAGGTGACGAAGGCGACGAAGACAACGAAGGTAACGAAAACGACGAAGGCGACGAAGGCGACGAGGACAACGAAGGCAACGAAGGCAACGAAGGCAACGAAGGTGACGAAGGCAACGAAGGCCAGGGCAACGAAGGCGATGAAGGCGACGAATTCAACGAAGGTGACGAAGGCAACGAAAACAACGAAGGCAATGAATTCGACGAAGGCGACGAAGGCAACGAAGGCAATGAAGGCAACGAAGGCAATGAAGGCGACGAAGCCAATGAAGGCAATGAGGGCGACGAAACCGACATCTTTAATCAGGAAGGCAATGAGGGCGACGAAGGCGACGAAGACAACGAAGGCAATGAAGGCAACGAAGGCGACGAAGGTGACGAAAACAACGAAGGATTTGAAGGCGACGAAGGCAACGAAAACGACGAAGGCAACGAAGGCGACGAAGGCGATGAAGGCAACGAAGGCGATGAGGCCAACGAAGGCAACGAAGGCGATGAAACCGACATCTTTAATCAGGAAGGCAATGAGGGCGACGAAGGCGACGAAGACAATGAAGGAAACGAAGGCAACGAAGGCGACGAAGGCAATGAATTCAACGAAGGCGATGAAGACAATGAAGGCAATGAGGATAACACTTTCCCATTCCTCATCTTCGATGAATTCAACGAAGGCAACGAAGACAACGAAGGCGATGAAGGAGACGAGGGCAATGAGAGCATAGGGAACGAAGGCAACGAAGATAACGAGGCCAACGAAGGCGACGAAGGCGATGAAAACGACGAAGCCAATGAAGGCGATGAAGGCGATGAATTCAATGAAGGCGATGAAGGCAATGAATTCAACGAAGGTGACGAAGGGGATGAAGGGAACGAAGGAAATGAAGGAAATGAAGGAAACGAGGGCAATGAGAGCATAGGGAACGAAGGCAACGAAGATAACGAGGCCAACGAAGGCGACGAAGGCGACGAAGGCGACGAAGCCAACGAAGGCGACGAAAACGACGAAGGCAATGAAGGCCAGGAAGATAACGAAGGCAACGAAAACGACGAAGGAGACGAAGGCGACGAAGACAACGAAGGCAATGAAGGCAACGAAGGGAACGAAAACGACGAAGGCGACGAAGGCCAGGGCAACGAAGGGGATGAAGGGGACGAGTTCAACGAAGGTGACGAAGGCAATGAAGGCAATGAAGGCAACGAAGGCAATGAAGGCGACGAACCTGTAGGGGACGGCAACGAAGGCGATGAAGGAGACGAATTCAACGAAGGTGACGAAGGCAATGAAGGCAATGAACTGAATGAAGGTGATGAAGGCGACGAAGGCAACGAAGGCAATGAAGGCGACGAGTTCAACGAAGGAGATGAAGGCAACGAAGGTAACGAACCTTTGGATCCTGACCTCGTAGGCTTCAACGAAGGTGATGAAGGTAACGAAGGCGACGAAGGTAACGAGGGCAACGAAGGTGATGAAGGCAATGAAGGCGACGAGGGCCCTGTAGACGACAGCCCGAATGACGAAGGTAACGAAGGCAACGAAATTACCCCTAATGACGAGGGTAATGAAGACAACGAAGGCAATGAGGGTGATGAAGGTAATGAAATCGGTGCCGACGAAGGCAACGAAGGCAACGAAGGCAATGAAGGGAACGAAGGCAATGAAATCGGTGCCGACGAAGGCAACGAAGGCGATGAAGGCAACGAAGGGAATGAAGGCAACGAAATCGGCCTTGATGAAGGGAATGAAGGCAATGAAGGCAACGAAGGAAATGAAGGGAATGAAATCGGCTTCGATGAAGGCAATGAAGGTAATGAAGTTGGCAATGGTCTGAACGACGAAGGCAACGAAGGCAACGAAGGCAACGAAGGCAACGAAGGCGACGAGTTCGGCCTTGATGAAGGCAACGAAGGCAATGAAGGAAATGAAGGCAACGAAGGTGATGAGCCTGGCTTTGATGAGGGCAATGAAGGCAACGAAGGCAATGAAGGCAACGAAGGCGATGAGCCTGGTGCCGACGAAGGCAACGAAGGCAACGAAGGCAATGAAGGCAACGAAGGCGATGAATTCGGTGTCGATGAAGGCAACGAAGGAAACGAGTTCACCCCGAATGACGAGGGCGATGAAGGCAATGAAGGCAACGAAGGGAATGAGGGCAACGAGGGCAACGAAGCTGTGTCGCGCGGAGACGATGGCTCCTGTGGCGGATATGCCTGCGGCGCAGATGGTGGCTCGGATGATGACGCGTGTGGCGCGGATGCCTGTGCAGTCGATGCAGGCGGCGCAACCGGCAGCGATGGGGGCGACGACGGGTTCGGCGCGGATCTTGCCGCCGGCCTGGATCTGGACTCCGGTGTCTGAGACCACATGGTGACGTCAAGTTGACCTGAACGGGCAGGGCGGTTTGTGATCGCCCTCCCTCGAAACAAAGCAAACCGGCGCCCGGAAACAGGTGCCGGTTTCGCCTTGCAGCCCAACGGCTCGGCTCAAGGGTCAGGTTTGCCGGAGTTGATTGGTACTGTGAACTCCAATAGGTTAAAGTTGTTGGAAAATCGGGGTGTTGTTGATGAGACTTTTCTCTGTGTCCATAGGGTTGCTGCTGGCAACACTGGGCATTTTCTTTGTTCCGATTTCCTTTGCAGTTGATGGGTTCGGGCTGGTCGTGAACCCTGGTGGTGTGCGGACCATAAGGGCTTCCGAAGCTGGAACGGTCTTACATTTCCCGTCCGAGGCAGGCCGGTTTCATCCAGGCGAAATCGTGACTGCCGTGATCTTTGGAAATGCTGTCGCGCAAAACGCTTTGCAGGAAGGCGTCATGCGCAAGGAAATGGCAAAGATTGAGGCGGAACATATTGAAAAGAAATCGAAAAACGACCTTGAGCTGGAGCGAGAAAGGGCCAAGCAGAGAGCCACGGCCGACCGTCTTGCCGCGCGTGAGGTATTGACCGCCGACACCGCCGAAGTCGTGGCATCCCTTCAGGCCTTCACCGCAGAAAGCGTGAGCGACATTGATGAGCTGAACGCCTTGCGGATGGAGCAGCTGCAGCAACTGGAAGAACTGGTTAAGCGCTCGGGCGAGGTGTCCGCGCTGCCTGCTCAGAAGCTGGCGAGCATGCTGGACGACATCCAGACCGACCGCTTGTCGGTGATTACTTCACGGGGGAACAGGTATTCGACCGACAAAATGGTGTTGGACATGGTCAAGCAGCTGAATGACCTGACATATTCCAACAATATCGATCGTGCGGAAATCGAGATCCTGCAGGATCGGGTCGCCAACCTAGAACAGCACAACCGGGAGCTGGAAAACCTGCGTATCAACGCCTTGGCCGAAGCAGAAGCCAAATATCTCGCCAAAGCGAAACTTCCGCAATTGGCTGTGGCCGATGGCAATTCCGTTGACATGCGGACGTTGCAAGCAAACCGCGCTGATGTAGCTCGGGGAGACGCCCTGCGGCTGTTGGCAACACGCGATCCCGCAGCCGGGATTTCAATGACCGTTTTTGGCGATGCAGAATGGGCCGAAGTCGTGCTTTCGGTCGGTGGCACCGAGACCCTGATCCGATTGACCGGCAGCGAAACCGAGATGCTTGAGGCGTTGCAGCAGGGCGGGTTGAAGGTTCAAAATTTGTATTCGGACCGGGCAACTGTCGGGGAAATGCAGGTCCTGTCCGTTTTTGCAGAACTGGAAGAAGACCCGGAAGGACGGTTGGTGGTCATCCAGGCGCTGGCCAAGGATGCCCGCAACGTGCCGGTGATGGTGCGGACATCAATCACGACACATGCCGCCATCGCCCGGGACCGGCATGACGGCAGCAGCAATGAAATCATCGGTTTCCTTGAAAACCGTCACGCAGTTGTTCTGAACCCCGGTCAGAACGTGCGAGGCTCGATCAGTGATACCCGGTCCGGGTCGGAAATCGTTTTTGACGCGCGGTTGCTGGACCGAGATTATGCCACGGTGGATACCAAGGAATTGGGGATCCGGCTGGGAAATGAATCGCTCGCGCAGAAGATCATCAAACGCGGCGTACTGAGCCAGGTTGTCGTCGGGGTTGACGAAAGCTCGGCCCAAAAGATCGAACACTTGCCTGGGGCCGTCATTCACCTGAGTTTCCCCTTGGCGCGTCAGTCCCTGTTTAGTTTCCTATTGGCCAAAGATGCCGATATCTGACCTGATCTTCTGGCCCGCTGCCATACGGGCGCTGATCCGCCGCCGCGGGCAGGTTGTTATGCAGACAACGCGCAGCGACTGTGGCGTGGCATCGGTTCTGACGGTCCTGAACATGCTGAACCGCAAACCGGATCCCGTTCACGCGATGGAGGTTCTGGACCCCGATCGTCAGGGCAGCAATCTGGACGCGATGCGGCGGTATTTTGTCGAACGCCACGGGATCGGGGCGCGGGCGCTCAAGGCCCCGGCCGCCAATCTGAAACAGCTCAACGGTCATGTGATCCTGCACATGAGCCAAAAGCACTACGTTGTAATGCTGAAACTGGGGCGCAACGGAATACTGGTGCACGATCCGGCTGAAGGGGCGGTGTATTACCCGATGGCCGACTTCAAGGCATTGTACTCCGGGGTGGCGCTTGAGGTGTCTGGAAAGGCTGTCGAAGGGCAACTTCCTGCCATTGTTCAACCCCCACCGCGCGTCAATTCCAAGATCGGTTTCAAATGGGAGCCAGTCGGTCTTTTCCTGACGGGTGTGGCATCGCGCCTTTTGGAATGTGCGTTGTTATTGTGTCTGGTGGCCGTTTTGTATCTGATCCTGAACCAGGCCAGCTTTCCGTCGATGTTGGTTGCGGCCACTGTGATCGTTGCATGCGGCGGGCTGATGCTGCTGGCCCGGCAGATCCGGTTTGAAGGCGAAGACAACTGGGTCAGGCGCAAGCAAGCGCGTCTGTGGCGTGGTATATTGCGCAGCACGGCCAAGGAAAGCGATCTGCATGGCTTCCGCGGGCGGATGGAACGGGACGTCTCCGGCTCGGTCCGGCGTGGGCTGACGTACAACGTTCCGCAAAAGGCGCAGCTTCCTGCGATGCTCGGCACAATCTGCATCATGCCGCTGGCGCTGTGCCTGTTGCATCCGCTGTTGGGGGTTCTGCATGTGGGTCTGATCGGTCTGTCCCTTCTGATCACCCAGCTGGACTTGATCAAGGTGTGCCGTCGATCCGTTTTGGGCACATCGGGGCGCTACTCGAAGCTCACCCATGGCCATGACATGATCAACGGCGTTGCCGCCCCCGAATTGATCGGTGAGGTCGCGAAGTGGAGCGTTATTGGATTTGCCGGGTTCAGCGTGCTGTACGGCTCACTTCCTGCGGTGGCGCTGATGTTCTGGATTCTGGCGGGCATGCAGATCGTACCACTGGATTTCAAACGGACGATGCAGCTGGCACCGGCGCTCAATACTGGTGAATCTGTCCCCAGCCTGACGGGATCCGAAGTTCCGTTGCGCCGCCAGCGCATCTTGGGCGAGCCGGATCTCAAAATCGCACAGGCAGATCGTCTGATCCGGGTCGAAGGGATCAAACCGCTGACAATGTCACTGCAACAGCCCGATCTGACGGTCCGAGAGCAGCGCATGATCCTGGCCGAAGTGGTGTCAAAAACAGTTGAAACCCTGCCAGAAGACAAGCGACCCGAAATCGGGCCCGTGCGGATTTTTGGTCCGGGCCAACAGGCCAGCCAGGCGGATTTCGAACATTTGATCATTGCGCGCGAAGCCCGGGCCGAGGACATGTCACTGCCGGTGCCGCAAAAGAACCGCGAATTGATGGACGTGGCGCTTAACGATCCGGTATTGCGCGACATGCTCAGTTGTGATCCCGGTGATTTTCCGGTGTTCTGGGATGTGCGCAACAAGATGGATGTGCCGGGTCTGGCCAAGCGTTTGGATCGATCGCATCTGCCACGGGTGGGCCATCTGACGATGAATCGTCTGACCGTTGTCGAGAGGGAACCGGCATGAGCCAGAAGATCTATCCCATTCTGGGCGATATCTGGCCCTATCGCGAGGCGGCGGCCCCGCCGGAACTGGCATCGCTTCCGGTAGATGTGTTCTTTACCGACCCCAAAGGCAGTTCGATTACGGCGGCCCAATGGTCCGTGGATCAAGACCCTGCCAATGCCCCACGGGCCAGCTATGCCCTGCGTTTGTGGCAGGACAAGGGGCAAGGGGAGTTGGCGCGTTGGGATCCGATCCGTGGCGTGTGGATGCCTGTGTCCCGCTTTCCTGTGCCGGATCAGCGACGGGCCTGCTCCATCATTGAATTGCGAGGTATCCTGCTGAGCAACGTGGAAACGCCAGAGGCCCTTGGGGTACGCCTGCGAAACCTGCTGCAATCCGAGATGTCCGAGATGAAGGTGTACCGTCTGACGGCCAAGGTTCTGGCGGTCATGTCGATCATCATCCTCTTCTATGCAGTCCGGTCCGGTGTTGAATCCAATGCGGTCGAACCTTTTGCTCTGGTGTTTTCACTGGCGGTCTGCGTGGGCATGATCGCGGTCGGTCTGCGAGCGCGGGTCAAGACCCTGTCTGATGTTGGGCTGACCCGGATGCGCGAACAGTTCCAGTTTGAATACCGGGCTTCAGAACATAAACCGCTGACGCTAAAGACCATGACGACAATTTTGCAGGACCATGATCGCAAACGCGAGGAAGAGGCGGTGCTGTTCGGGTTCCTGCTGCTGTTGTGCTTTGTCTATTTCATATCGCCTTTGGTGGTGATTGGAGTGATCGTGTCGGTGATCATCGTGACCTTGATGACTGGCGATCTTATGGCGCTGCGGGTGTTGAACGCCGCATTTGACCGGTCGGAAAGCCGGTTGGAGCAGTCTTTCCTGTCTTATCGCGCCGGGAATGACGACATGTCACCTCCGGCGCTGCGTGAGGCCAAGAAGGAAGTGTTGAAAGACCGATTGCGCCGGTACGTAGCGATGCTGGGCACTGTGCGCGAAAAACAGGGCAAGTTCAGGCTGAGCCAGGATATCTCCATGGCCGTGGCCTTTGTTATTATCTTTTCGTCTTATGCATTTCCTATTGCGGCGGGGTTCCAGAAGCTGTCGATTTCGATGTCGGATTCACTGGTGGCGACCTCACTGTTTTCGGTGGCACCGGTCATCGTGTTGCTATCCATATCGAAATCCTCGGTCGCGTTGGCACAGATCCTGAACCGGCGCCTTATGGCGCTTACAGCCAAATAAACGGTGTTGTGAACAGCAAAAGGGCCGCCCGACGGCGGCCCTTGGTAGTGGGATATTGAGCCTGCTTACTTCTTCGGCTTCACCCGCTGGTTGATGTTGAAGCTGATGATCACACGTTCACCGTCCTTGCCCTTGGCCGTGGACAGGTTCGGTTCCACCGAATGATAGAGCCAGCTAGGGAAGAACAGCATCTTGCCGGCCACTGGCTTGACCTTAACTTTGGTCCAGCATTCTGTTTTACGCTTCGTGTTTGGAACATAGGTGGCATAGTTCATCAGATTGACAGTGCGGGGATCTATGAACTCGATCTGACCAGCGCCCTCGGGTGCCTGAACGTAGTACACACCTGACCACAGCGCGCCGGGATGGATGTGCGCCCGGTTTGAACTGCCCGGAGGGTTCGAAATCGACCACATGGTGGTCACCTCCAGATGGCGACCTTTGTGATATCCAAGATTGTCAGACACCCCGGTCAGCATTGAATGGATTCGGTTGGTCAACTTATCGAAGGCCGGGTCCTTGTGCAGGTTGTTGTGGCTGTGCCACCCCCCCAGGGACCGGAAATTCGACCTTTCGATTCCTTTGGAATCGCGGTCGCGCTCGGAATTGATGGCGGCGAGGATTTCGTTGTTCATCGCCTCTGCGTCGTGAAGTTTTGTCGAAAAGACCAGCGTCGGGAAGTAGTCGTCGCGACGCAGTTCATCCGTTCCCCCTTCAGACGGGATTTGGGCTACGGTTCTGGTCATTTCAGTCTCCTTGGCTATTTAACTTTCAATGTGTTGACTGCCTGGCGCGATGACGCCGGACAGAATTAAAGGGTTGTGTCAGTGCCTCCTATCCGGAGGTTCGGAGTGTATTGGTAGGGTAACCGGGTTGCTAAAAATGCGATCCGACACGGTCAGCCGTGTCGGCATCATT
The DNA here is from genome assembly GCA_014872875.1 of Paracoccaceae bacterium. GTDB lineage: Bacteria > Pseudomonadota > Alphaproteobacteria > Rhodobacterales > Rhodobacteraceae > Aliisedimentitalea. Next base: position 145,464 of record WKFI01000002.1, on the reverse strand, counting down.
TTCTTTGCCATCCGTGTATCAACCGGGGGAATCCGGTCCGGTTGGTACATGATCGCAAGGGCAAAAAGCGCTGTTTCCGCTTGATCCTTGCGTTCGGGGCGGGACGCAGCGTGTCTGGTGACAAGGGCATCGTTTCCCCCCTGAGCAGTAATCCATTCGCCGGACAAGCGATATTGCCGGTCCAACGACGCATGAACGGATTCATGCAAGCGGGATTCCCTTAGGTGGTTTTCTTTGATGCGGATTGTCGTCCGGTCGGAATAGACAAAGATCTTTCCGGATCCGGCAGAGGAGGTGGGTTTGCCCTTATGAACACTGACCTGCCGGAGTCCCTGACGGAAATCCGGAAGCAGTTGTCCCAATGCGCGAGTGTAACGCAGGGCTTTTTCCCCAGCGGCGTCTTCTGTTTCAAATTCAGGGTTCAGAAATACATATGTGGTAGGCCCGTCTGAAAAATGGGCCTTGAACTGGAATATGTTCAAGTCGAGTTCCGGACCCACATGTTTGTCCCACATCTGCTGTATCGTGTGCCCTTCATCTGAGAGGCACCGATAGGTGGAAGGATCCCCGGTCAGGATGATGTCGAACGCGATATCCGACGCCATATCATGAGGGGTCACAACACTTGCAGCGGTGGGAAGAGGAGACGTAGAAAGCAGACCCACGGCGAAAATTGCCGTTGCGATGCTTCGTAACAATGCTCCTGCGGGCTTGCGAACAAGAACCAACAATACACTACCCTCATCGAAGCACTCGACGACGGACGTCGTGCTCCGATTTATTCAACCTGGTACCTGACGGTACGCGAACTGCCTTTCGGCTCACACAGTTTCAGACGATGCGGATTGATACCAATGAGGTCGATTGATTATCCAACATCACCTGTTTTTGATCTTTTCGGAAATCATGTGATCTGAGAAGGGGGGGATTCCTGCCCTGCGACGGAATGTCGCTGAATTGGGCGCAAATTCAGGTTATTTAAGGGGAAATTTTTCAACAAGGCATCTGTTCTGAGTTGTATTGACGTTTAGTCAGCATTGAAAGGGGCCGAATGCCTAAATTTTCGGCGTGGACGTTAATGATCTTGCAGACTGTCTTAATGCCAATACCAAAGTTTCTTTCAGTACCCGGTCATTTCCAGATATCCTCGGCCGGAATGCGTTCCGCTCACCACCACGGGACCTTCCCAATAGGGAAAGGACGTCTCCATCCAGCTTTGCGGGTTCATGGCTTGTACCGTGACGGACAGATCGTGCGCAGGCAATTCCAATTGCCATTCAACGGGAACTGCGCGTCCTTGAACCTGTTCGGTTCGGAGGGTGCGAGGTTTCAGTTGGTTCGGGGCAAGCGGTGTCGCTCTGCCATCTGCCGAAATCCAAGTACCCGAAGTGAAACCATCTGAGTCATCGCGCAACCGAAACCCCATCAACTTGTCGCCGGTGTCGAAGGAGAGCGAGAACCAATCCCATCCGGTCTGGTTTTCGGCCAAGGGTTGGCTGGACCATTCCCTGTCCAACCAGCCTCGGCCGGTGACGTTGATGGTTCTGTCAGGGAATTGGAGTGTGCCCGTGACCCTGTAGAACGGTTGAGAGTAATAGTAGCTGGCCTGTCCTTTTGGCGATTTGACGGAATACCCGTTGTCACCATGTCGAATGAGTGGTCCTTGCGCTTCCAATGCCAGTTCATAGGAAAAGTTGTGATCTCCGGCCGTCACCATCAATGATCCGATGCCATCCGGGGATCGCGCTTTCATCTGCCAATTGTCAATCCACGCGTCAAATGGGGTCGCCCGAACCCCGGCCTGACCAATCCCGCCGCGTGACAGGCGTTCGGCCACATAGTGCTGGTTCGGTGTCGTCAGGCCGGCATGCCCCATCCAAAGCTGGGGGCTGTCCCAGCCGTGGGTTTCCTCGGGTTTCAGTGCGGATCTGAACAGGGTCCATTGGACACCATAGTCGCGCCCATCGTCACCGGTCAGGGTCGCGGTCAGATACCACCACTCGATACGGAATTCCGGATGCGGTCCATGGTCGGTGGGAAACTCGAATTCCGTTCCGCGTTGCGGGATCGCATAGCCTTCGGCGGCGGTGCCCAGATTTGCAAATCCCTGGGCCAACACTGGTACGGGAAGCAGCCAGAGCATGAGCGCCAGAACCTTAGCGTTCATTGGTAAAACTCCTTAGCAGGTCGCCGGGTTGCATTTTCATCAATGCGCGGGCGGGCAGGGCCGCCGCAAGCAGAGCGGCCAGCAGGGTCAGCAGGAATAGTCGCAACCAGTCCAATGGGAACAGGTAGAGCTGCAATTTCCAACCAAACGCCTCGACATTGATGACCGACAGCAGGATCCAGGCCATCAGCAGCCCCAACGGCAAGGCCAGCACTGCTGTCAGCGCGGCCAGTAGCAGACTGCGTAGCAGTTCGAACCTTGCCAGTTGGTTGCGGGTAATGCCCAGCGCCCAGACCGGCGCCAGCTGCGGCTGCCGCAAACGCCAAATCGTCAGGAGGCTGGTCAACATGGCAAAGGCTGCCACCCCAAGGGTCAGAATGTTCAGCGCAGCGGTCACGACAAAGGTTTTGTCGAACACGGCCAGCGACCCGCGCCGCAGGCTGGCCTGATCGATCAAGCTGCCCGCTGGCAGGTCAAAGGCCTCCCGGATCTCGCGCATCAGCGCGGAGACCTGGGCCTCGGGCAGGCGCAGGCCGAATTGACGGTTCGGAATATCCGGTTGGCGGTCCAGCAATTGGGGCAACGCAACGATTGCCTGTCCATGGGGGTTGCCGTAGTCGGAATAGACGCCCACCACCGGCAGCGTCCAGTCAGGGGCCAGTTCCAGCCGGGTTCCGCTCCAATACCCATGGCGGCGCGCCAGCTGTTCATTGACCAGTACGCCGGTTCCTGTGTTGATTTTGTCCCAGACACCAGGCACCGATTGCAGGATTGGCCAATGATCACGATAAGTGCTGTGATCAGCAACGCCATAGACGCGCACCAACCCTCCAGCGACGGCTGTTTCGGTCCAGCGGATTGGTAGTACGGTGACATTTCGTGCCTCCAGCCATTTGTGCAAGGCGTGTCCCTGAGCGTCATCCTTGGCTGTCACATAGAGTTCGGAAATCAGGCGTTGCTCCATCCAGCCGGTGAATGTCAGACGAAAACTTGCCACCATTGACCCCACACCGACATTGGTGGCCAATGCCAGCAACAAGGCCATCAAGGCCAATGACAATCCCGGCAGTTGTGCCCTTGTATCGGCCCAGATCCATTCGGTCACGGCAGTGTGGGCGGTCCTGCGTCCCAGGTTTAGCATTGCAGCCAAGGCAACAGGCAGGATCAGGGCCGCACCAAGCATGACACCGGCCATCAGCGCAAAGCCCGCAAGCAAACCGTCCCAGATCAGAACGGCAGCAATCCCGGCCAACACCAGACCCACTCCCAGTATGGCCTGCCGACGCTGACTGCGCCCGGCCTGAACCGACCAGGCTTGCTGTCCGGGCGCAGACAGCAATGGCATCTTGGCCATCTTCCACAAGGCCTGAGCGCTGGCCAAAACTGTGCCGCCCAGCGTCATGCCCAGTCCTGAGAGCACCCATTCGCGCCGCAAGGACAGACCGCCCTCCACCGGAGCGCCGTAGAGGCCCCTGAGTGTGGCCGCCACGTCCGGCAACAGCGCAGCCGCGACCAGATATCCCAGAACCAGCCCCACACTCCCGGCGATCAGGGCAAAGACCAGCAACTCGGTCAGGGCAAAGCCAACCATCTGTCGCAACGGCACGCCCAGCGCCCGCAATGTGCGGACCAACCCACGCCGTTGTTCAAAAGCCAGCCCGATCGTGGCGTTTACGATGAACAAGCCAACCGCAAAGGACAGGAGACCGAAGGCGGTCAGGTTCAGATGAAAACTGTCGGTCAGTCGGGCGGTTTCAGCCGCCCGGCCGGGTTCAAGGCGTGTCAGATCCGGCGCCAGTTGCGAAAGCGGCGTCAGGCCCATCGGTTGATCTGGCAGGATCAGCAGGTGTGACACGCGTCCGGTGCGGTCCAGCAACTGTTCTGCAACCGATATGTCGGTCAGAATTGTTTCCGCCGGTATTCGGGCGGAGTAAGAAATCGGCGGCAACCCGGAGATGCCTGCAAGCTCGTCTTCGAGCTCGGGCGGCGCAAAGAGGCGCCCCGGAGCCAATAAGCTCTCCAGAGGTTCAAAGTCTTCGACCTCCGACGCTTCGGCCACGGCGGCCAGCGCAGGATGGTTCAACAAATCGACGCCCATCAACCTGATACTGTCGGTCTTCAAACGCCATCGACCTTCGAGAACCGGAGCCAGCTTCCAGCCAGCCCGTCGGAGTTCGACATATCGGGAGAGGGGCAGGGTGCCGGTCTGTGGCACCAAAATAGGCAAGTCTGCACGACCAGTCTGTTCCAGCGCGCGGGCATAATTGGCGCGGGCCTCTCCGTTGATGGCTTGGACCGCGGACCAAAGACCGGTCGCAAGCGCGATACCAACGACCAGCATCAACAATTGTCCGGGCTGGCGCTTCCAATGGGACAACCAGGCTGCAAGCCCTGCGCGGATCATGAAAGCTGCCCGCCCGACAAGTGCAGACGTCGGCCCAGCTGTCCTGCGATCAAATCCGAATGGGTAACCAAAAACAGGGCTGCGCCGGTTTCACGCACCAACTCCAGCATGAGATCCAGAACGGCTGTGCTGGCTTTTTCGTCCAGATTGCCGGTCGGCTCATCCGCGAGTAACAGTTTCGGGCGCGGGGCCAATGCGCGCCCGATGGCAACACGTTGCTGCTGCCCGCCGGACAGCTGTTCGGGATAACGGTTCAGCAGTTCGGCCAAACCCAGTCTCTCTGCAAGCTCGCGGGTCCAGCGGGGATCTTCCCGCCCGGAAAGGTGCGCATGGAAGGCCAGATTCTGGGCGACGGTCAGGGACGGCACAAGATTGAATTGCTGAAACACCAGTGCCAGCGCAGTACGCCGCAGGTCAGCCCGCCCAGCGTCGCCAAGCGAGGAATAGGCTTTGCCATCCAGCGTGATCTCTCCGCTATCGAACTGGTCCAGCGCGGCGATCAGATGCAGGAGTGTACTTTTTCCTGAACCGCTTTCGCCGGTCAGAGCGACGGTTTCCCCCGCTTCCAGTACCAGTGACACGTCTCTTAGAACCGCGCGGGACCCGTGCTGGCTGCCGGATTCTCCGGGATAGGCTTTTCCGATGTTTTGCACAGTGAGCAACACGGTAGGAGGCTCCCTTCGCCGCTGAATTTGACGCTTTACATCAATAGGTTCAAATGCCTTTCTGTCCAGTAAGCGGACACCGGCCATTCTGACGCAAATGTGTTCGGACCAAAAACGGGCAGACTGCGTGGAGACAATAGACAAATGACCTTGGTGCAGCAGCTGATGTGGGGGTCCTTGTACCTGTTTGCCTGTTTGCTGATCGAAACCGCGATCCTGATCTGGGGCATGTCCTATGTCGGCCGTGTCTCACGTAATCTGGAACATTCAAAAAGCAGGCTGCTGCGCAGTGCGGTGCTTTTGACGACCTTGGCTTTCATTCTTGTGGCGCATACGGTCCAGGTCTGGATCTGGGCTCTTGCCTTTGTCGTGACCACTGCCTTGCCTGACTGGAACACCGCCATCTATTTCTCACTGGTCAGTTACACTTCGCTTGGCTACGGCGATGTAGTGCTTGGTCCGGGGCTACGGATTTTTGGTGGGTTTGCTGCCATCACTGGTTTGCTTGGTTTCGGGATCAGCACCGGCCTTCTGGTCGCGATCATGAACCGTATCCTAAGCACCTCTGCGAACTTCCAAGGAAAAAACAGGGAAGACTGAAATGGAACCTGTTCGACATCCGGCGAAACGCTATGGCCAAGCGCTGGCGCGCGCCTTCAAAAGGTTCAACGGCAAAAATGGCTGGGTGATGAGCAGTCATGTCGCCATGTCCTTGATGTTGGCCTTGTTTCCGTTCGTGCTTTTCACTGTGGCCTTGTCAGGTGCGCTTGCCGAGATGGTATCCACCGATGTGGAATTGCAGGACATGGTGGATCTGGTTTTTGGCTCTTGGCCGGATCAAGTGGCTGAGCCCATTGTGGCCGAATTGAATTCGGTGCTGGCAGCGTCGAACTCACGCTTGATGACGCTGGGTGGCATTCTGACGCTTTATTTTGCGTCGAACGGTGTAGATGCTGTCCGGGTGGCCATGACCCAAGCTTACCGTGATGCCGACCCGCGGCCATTTTGGAAGGCGCGTCTCTTGTGTCTGCTTTTTGTCTTGGCCGGTGGTGCGGGGCTTTTGGCCATTGCAATTCTGGAACTGGCCCTGCCGCTGTATGCAAGTTTCCTGCAATTGGCGTTCCCTGAACAAGTGCAGGAAGTGTTCAGCGGCGACCGGCTGAGCCGCATCTTTATTGCACTGACACCAATCGGCGCGGTTCTGGCCTGCCATATATGGCTGCCCGGCCACCGTCATTCTCTGCGCCAAATCCTGCCGGGGGTTCTGTTGACGGTGCTGATGATGACGCTGGCAGGTTGGGGGTTCGCTTATTACATCGGCAAATTCGCCAGCTATTCAGCCACTTATGCAGGTCTGGCCGGGGCAATGGCCGCGTTGATCTTTTTGTATCTGAATGCTGCAATCCTGATCCTGGGAGCCGAGTTCAATGGGACATTGATTGACGATCCTTTAACTTGAATTGCCCAGTTTCGACATGATCCGGCCCTACTGAGCGCACAGTCTTTCTTTACCAATGCAGGGCAATCTGCTTGCAAATGGAAAGTCTGTAATGATTGAAAAAACTGTGTCTGCCAGCCGCCATGCGCGGCTATTCGAACTGTTGCGCCAAAAGAACCTTGCTGATCAGGCGGTTTTAAAGGCCAAAGCCTCGCGCGCAATACAAGGAGAGCCTCGTCCAGATCCAAGCTTTCTGGCACGAGCCCAAGAGTCCTGGACACCGCCCGTGTCAGGGGGGCTGCAAGCCCAGTCTTGAATTATGCGTGATCCTGCTGCGCGGAGGTCGTTTGCTTCAGGCAAACACTCCGTCAGCTGCGGAATCCTGTGGCAACGACGAATTTTTCGGAACTGTCGGACCGCGACGACGGCGGCTTAACATTCATGACCTTGCTGAATTTCTGCTTCAGCAGTTTCTGCAACTCACCCTCGGCGCCGCCTGCAAGCACTTTGGCCACGAATGTTCCGCCTTCTTCGAGCACGTCGAAGGCGAAATAGGCAGCTGTTTCACATAGAGCAATGATGCGAAGGTGATCGGTCTGCTTGTGCCCGGAACTGGCGGCGGCCATGTCGGACATGACCACATCGGCCTTGCCGCCCAGCCAGGTTTTGACCTTCTCGTCGGCATCATCTTCCATGAAGTCCAGCTGGTGCAGGTCAGCGCCTGCAATCGGTTCGACCTCCTGCAGGTCAATGCCCAGAACGGTGCCAATCCGCTTGCCCTGCTTTTCGCCAAGGGCATTCACGCGTTTTACAGCCACTTGGCACCAGCCACCGGGCGCACATCCCAGATCGACCACACGGGCGCCGGGGACAAGGAACCGGAACTTGTCATCCAGTTCCAAGATCTTGAACGCGGCGCGTCCGCGATAGCCTTCGGCCTGGGCCCTTTTTACATAGGGGTCGTTCAGCTGTCGTTGCAACCATCGAGTCGAGCTGAGCTTGCGCCCGCGTGCTGACTTGACCTTGACGGCCAGATCCCGCTGCCCGCGGCCTGATGTCTTTTTTGCCATTAGGGCGCCTCCATTCAGGGGTTCGCAGATAGCCGGTTCAGAGCCTGTCTTCAAGCGGGGCGCCGTCGAGGGCCCCATGTGACTGTCTTTACACTATCTGCAAACCGAGGGTGCGCTCAATCCAGCTTTTCGAATGTAATGATGACCTCTCCCACGGTAATGCCAAAGCGCTTCATGTAGGCGATGTTGAGAACGCGGTTTTCGGTCAGAAGCCACATCCAGTCATCAAAGGAGACGCGCAACGTGCCATCTTTCACTGGAAGGTCAATTTTATAGGCCCAGTTGAACGTGTCCCCGGACTCGGTGCCGGTGGCGGTGCCGATGACCCCCGGGGCAGTCCCAGACCACGTTTCGTCACCGGTTTTGGTTAACGTCCAGATGCGTTGCTCGGTCGTGTTGTCGGCATAGGTGAAGTCTTCGATCAAAGTCAGAGTATTGCCGTCCCAGGTTCCGTCGATATCGACGGTGAACCGTCGTTGAACACGCCCCAGTATGTCCTTGAACTGCCCGTGGGCAACGGTTTTGCCCTCAAAGAACTCCTCAAGATTGAACTCGCGATCAGACAGTTTGTCCTGATCAAGGGATGGACGGCCGGAACAGGCGGCCAGAAACAGGAATACGGACAGTGCCAGGAAACGCATGAGAAACCTCGTGATTTCCCATTGATACGTTTCCAACGCAGGGACGGATGACTAATCGGCAAAGATTGGGGCTGCTCAGAACGGTCCGTCTTCCAATACACCATCCGCGCTCATCTGGGCATACAGGAGACCCTCGCGCAGCCCACGATCTGCAACGGAAAGGCGATCGGTTGGCCAACAGCGCAGCAGGGCCTGCAAAATTGCAGAGCCAGACATGATCAATGCCTGCCGGTCTTCGCCGATCCGGGGGTCCCGGCGGCGGCCCTGTGGACCAAGTTCAAGATACCGCCTGATGACCTTGTCGATCTGATCCGAGGTCATGCGCAGCCCGTCGACCTTGGTGCGATCATATCGCTTCAACCCCAGATGAGAGGCCGCCACGGTCGTGACCGTGCCCGACGTCCCGACAATCTGAAACCCTTCACGGGCCTGTTCGTCCTTGTAGGGCGCAAATTCGGCCAGGTTTTCTTCGAAGAACCAGCTCATCAGTGCAAAACGGGCAGCATCATCTTCGACATCGTTGAACTGATCACGCAAAGTGGCCACGCCCAAGGGTACGCTGATCCAGTCCACCACCTTGGCCGCTGGGAACGGGCTTTCCGGCGGATGAAACCCGTGGTGCAGCCGCATGATCGCGGCTGGACGGTCTCTGCGTGGCACCGAAGACAGATCGATCCACACCAGCTCGGTGGAGCCGCCGCCGATATCAACAACCAGCAACTGACGCGTGCGTGTCGACACCAACGGCGCGCAGGAGATCACGGCCAACCGGGCTTCTTCTTCGGGCTGGATGATTTCCAATGTCAGACCGGTCTCGCGTTTGACCTGGCGGATGAAGTCGCGTGCGTTGCGGGCGCGTCGGCATGCTTCCGTCGCAACCAACCGCATCCGTTTGACCCGGTTGCGTTTCAGTTTTTGCTGACAGATTCGCAATGCTTGTATGGTGCGCGCCATCGAAGACCGGGACAGCCGCCCGGTCCGCTCCAGCCCGGCGCCCAATTGCACCGATTTGGAGAAACTGTCCACCACATGAAAGCCGCTGCCCTTAGGCTGGGCAATCAGCATTCGGCAGCTATTTGTGCCCAGATCCAGCGCAGCATAAAGCGCATCCGGATCGGGCGTTGTCGGCGCGGGGCTCTCGACCGCTTTAGGGAAAGCGCCCGCACCTTTGGGACGCTTGGGCGCCATGATTCACGCCCTCCGATTATCGTGTTAAGTTCAAGGTAAGCGCGGTCCAAAAAACGTGCAAGAGAATTGCAGCCGCCGGACCTTCGATTAATGGTTAACAGTCATAAACCTTTCACGATGGCATGCGAATACCTCGGCGTTTCCACTTGGAAAGACTATCTATTCAAAAAGCCAGTACCTGGAGCCAGCGATGAAAGACGATCAAACTCTCTCATTCGATGATTTTGACGAAGCGGTGAACCCGCGCCCTGAAACCTGCGATTTTGACCGTGTGGTCGACGCCGCCCTGTCACGCCGCGGGTTTCTGGGCGGCGTTCTGGCCATGGGCAGCTTTGCCACCTTGGGCGGATCACTGATCCCGACGGCAGCCCGCGCGGTGAGCGATCGGTTTGCGTTTCAGGCCATTCCGACCTCGACCGCCGATGCGGTCACTGTACCTGCCGGCTACAAGGCTGAGGTCATGGTGCGGTGGGGCGATCCGATGTGGTCCGACGCACCGGAGTTTGATCATGCCACACGTGGAAGCGCTGCGAGCCAGGAACGGGCTTTTGGTGACAACACCGATGGGCAGGACATTTTCCAGCACGAAGGTCACACGCTTCTGGTGGTCAATAACGAATACACAAACCGTGACATTCTTTGGGGCAACAACCCGGATGCCAAACCTGCCTCGGACGACGACATCGCCAAAGGCATGATGGCGCACGGTGTATCTGTCATCGAGATTTCGAACGACGGCGGTGCATGGGCGATGGTCAAAGACAGCCCGTTCAACCGTCGGATCACGCCGCAGACCGAAATGTCCCTAACCGGACCGGCTGCCGGACATGACCTGATGAAAACCCAGGCTGACCCGACCGGAACCACAAGCAAGGGCACGTGGAACAACTGTGGGAACGGCATGACGCCTTGGGGCACGTATCTTGCCTGTGAAGAGAACTTCAACGGGTATTTCTCGGCTGAAGATGAAGCGCATGAAGTCTCGTCCGAGCTGCAGCGCTATGGCATCTCATCACGTGATTGGGGCTATGGCTGGGCCAAGATCGATGACCGTTTCGATGTTGCAAAGAACCCCAATGAACCCAACCGGGCCGGGTATATTGTCGAAATCGACCCAACCGACCCGACGTCGACGCCGCGCAAGCTGACTGCTCTGGGGCGGTTCAAACATGAAAACGCCGAAGCCGTTGTGAACAATGATGGGCGCATCGTGGTTTACATGGGTGATGATGAACGGGGCGAGTTCATGTATCGCTTCGTCTCTGCCGGTGTTTACGCACCGGGCGCAGATACCAACGCACTGCTGGAAGACGGCACGCTCTCAGTGGCGAAGTTCCACGAAGACGGCACCGGTGAATGGCTCGAGCTGACTCCGGACACAACGGGCATGTCTTCGCAGGCTGAGATCTGTATCCACACCCGTCAGGCAGGTTCTGCGGTCGGTGCCACCACCATGGATCGCCCGGAATGGATCACTGCCAACCCGAACAAGGCCGAAGTCTATTGTGCTTTGACCAACAACAAGAACCGTGGCTTGAAGCCCAACAAGGGCGGTGACGAAACACCCGTTGGCGGTCCGAACCCGCGTGAGGCCAACAAATATGGTCAAATCGTTCGGTGGTGGCCAAATGGGGAAGATCATGCGGCGGCCGGATTTACCTGGGACCTGTATGTTCTGGCTGGTAATCCGACGGTGCATGACGATGCCAATGCCGGGTCCGAAAACCTCACCAAGGACAACATGTTCAATTCGCCCGATGGTATCAAGTTCGACAGCAACGGCCTGCTGTGGATCCAGACCGATGGCAAGTATTCGAACGAAGGCGACTTCGCCGGTCAGGGTAACAACCAGATGTTGGCAGGCGATCCGGTCACCGGTGAGATCCGCCGTTTTCTGGTTGGGCCGAACGAATGCGAAGTCACCGGCCTCAGCTGGTCGCCGGATCGTCGTACGATGTTCGTAGGCATTCAGCACCCGGGCGAAGACGGCAACAGCCACTGGCCCGAAGGTGGTAACGCAGTACCGCGCTCCGCCATCATCGCAGTAACCCGCGAGGATGGAGGTCTGGTCGGTTAACGACTGGCTCTTTCGGATCTAAGGGCTCTGACTCGGGTGGGTCAGGGCCCTTTTTCGTGCCCAACCGGCAAATTGAGCTTACTTTGACAGGTTTCATAAAGACCTTGAGAATTATGAGCCTGAGCGTCACTGGCCAGAGACGAGAGGGTAGCTTAGAAACCAACACATCCCAAAAGGTCGCCAAACAACTTCGCGGCGTCGAAATTCGACCATTAATCAAAATCGAGCCGCTTTAGAACCGGACCAACAGGTTTGGAGGAGAACACCCTATGCCCGACGTCACCATCGTCTACTGGCGCGATATCCCGGCCCAAGTCATCGTGGGCAAGGGCCGTCGCGGCGCGAAACGCCAGCTTGAAGAACGGTTCGAGCAGGCAATCGATCGCGCAGCCATGAAGGTGAACGCCAAGGATTCGGATGCTTATCTGGCCGAATGGCGCAAGGCAGAGCCGTTCTCCATGGACGGAGATCCCGCCGAGTTGGCCGAAGCCGAAGCCACACGCCTGGAAACTGAATACGATCAGGAACGACTGAAGACCCTGATCAACAACGACGGTTGGGCGTGAGCCTGAGATCTTTTTGGGAGGCCACAATGGCTTTGTTGAACTTCAAAAAACGTGATGCAGGCGGTGCACAGACCGTAAACCCTGAGGTCGAGGCCTTCCTGCAGGGGTATTCCATCGAGGTCATGCCGCGCACCGCGGGCAAGGTTGATGATTTCCGCGATCTGCTGCCCGAAGGAACCCGGGTCTATATCGCCCATATCGAAGGCACCCCGATCGAAGACATGGTGGCCACCGCCAAACGCCTGAAGGACGAAGGGTTCGACGCGATGCCGCATTTTCCGGCGCGCATCATCAAGGACAAGGCGACGCTGGCAGACTGGATCTCGCGCTACCAGGGTGAGGCGGACGTCAAGCAGGGCCTGATCCTGGCCGGTGGTGTTGCCGAGCCGCATGGCGATTTCAGCGACTCCATGCAGCTGTTGGAAACCGGCCTGTTTGATCAAGCGGGTTTCACCAACCTGCACGTTGCGGGACACCCCGAGCCGAATCTGGACATTGATCCGAAAGGTGGGCGGGCAAACACTTATGCGGCCTTGGACTGGAAGCTGGAATTCTCCAAGCGGACCGACGCGCAGATGGCGCTGGCCACCCAGTTCTGTTTTGAGGCGCAGCCGGTCATTGAATGGGTCAACGAACTTTCCGAGCGCGGCATGAACCTTCCCGTTCATATTGGGATCGCCGGTCCGGCCAAACTGCAGACCATGATCAAATTCGCGATTGCCTGTGGGGTTGGCCCGTCGCTGAAAGTCCTGCAGAAACGCGCCAAGGACGTCTCCAAGTTGCTGCTGCCGCACGAGCCGAACGAGATCATCACTGATCTGGCTGCACACAAGGCAGCGAACCCGGACTTCCAGATTGAGAAAGTCCACTTCTTCCCGCTGGGCGGCATCAAGACCAACGCCACCTGGGCGATCAACAACGGCGGCGCCTCGGCCAAGCCGGTCAACGCTTGAACTGGCTCACGCCGGAAAAGGATAAACAATGACCCGTACTATCATTGAATCAAAAACAAAAACCACCATCATGGGGTTTGATCAGCCATTCACCGTCATCGGAGAGCGCATCAACCCCACGGGTCGCAAGATCCTGAATGCCGAGCTGGAAGCCGGTGACTTCAGCCGCGTCGAATCCGATGCACTGGCCCAGGTGGCGGCAGGTGCCACGGTTCTGGACATCAACTCCGGTGCCGTCTTCTCGAACAAAATGGCCGAAGACCCGCGCTATGCCGACAACAACTTTGTTGAACCGGACCTGATGCGCCAGTTGGTGAAGACTGTGCAGGCCGTGACTGACACGCCGCTGTGTATCGACTCGTCGGTTCCGGGTGCGCTTGAGGCTGGCCTGGAAGCTGCAGAAGGCCGCCCTCTGCTGAACTCGGTCACAGGTGAAGAAGAGCGCCTGGAAATCGTTCTGCCGCTGGTCAAGAAGTACAACGTACCGGTAGTGGCAATCTCCAACGACGACACCGGTATTTCGGAAGATCCTGAGGTGCGTTTTGCCGTTGCCAAGAAGATCGTGGAACGCGCGGCCGATTTTGGCATTCCGGCGCATGACATCGTTGTTGATCCGCTGGTCATGCCAATCGGAGCGATGGGCACTGCCGGTCTGCAGGTGTTCGAACTGAACCATCGCCTGCGCAACGAACTGGGTGTAAACACCACCTGCGGTGCCTCGAACATCTCGTTCGGTCTGCCGAACCGCCATGGCATCAACAACGCCTTCCTGCCGATGGCCATGGCCACCGGGATGACGTCGGCCATCATGAACCCGGTTGCTCTGCCGATCGGGCCCAAGAAGATCGCCGAGAAAAAGGCCGAAGTCGAAGCCGCTGGTGTGGTTCTGCCCGAAGGCATGGATGACGAAGCCTTTGTCAAACTGTTCGGCATGGGCTCGACCAAGCCGCGCCCGGGAAAAGAGATGGAAGCCATTCGCGCCGCCAACTTCCTGACCAACAACGACGATGGCGGTGCCGCCTGGATTTCGTTCAACAAGTCGCCGGACGAAGCCGCCGCTGGTGGACGTGGCGGACGCCGCCGTCGCCGCGCCTGATTATTTCGGAGGAAAATTGAAGGCCGGGCTTCGCGCCCGGCCTTTTTTTGCATGCACGCCCGCCACTGTCGCAGGCGCTTTGTACCCTTACAGTGACGGTCACAGCAGCGCCATGCGCGCGGCAAAGGGGCGCTGCCCCTCTGCTCCCAAGGGCGCATCCACCCCGAGGTATTTGAAACCAGAAAGAAAGCCGCAGTCAGTGCCGGGCGAAGGCCGTTTCCAAGTGCGGAAAAAGCCAGTCCCACAGGGCAGGAGCGCCTTTGCGTATCGGGACACCAACTCTTTGCTCGAGTTGAGGCAGCGTTACCTCGTATTCCCTCCAGGTGCCTCCGCCGTTGGCAAGGTTCAGTATCGGGACCTGCAACCGGTCGATCGCCTTGGCGAATTGTGCCTCTGGCGTTGCAGCGGCTTCGAATTCGGTCCAGATTGCCATACCGCGCTGCTGCTGCGGCGGTGGGAGCAGGCCAAAGAGCCGTTTTGAGGCGGCCTGTTCCTTGGCCTCCATCTCGACCTGGTTGACCTGGCCGTGGATCGGGTTGTCCCCCGCATCGATTTCGACGATGTCGTGTAGCAGCAGCATTTCGAGCACCCGATCCAAATCAATTTCGGGTGCAGCATGTTCGGCCAAAATCAAAGCATGCAGCATGACATGCCAGCTGTGTTCGGCCGAGTTTTCCCGACGGGAATTGTCGGCCAGGCGCGACGCGCGCAGGACCGATTTCAACTTGTCTGTTTCGGTCAAAAAGGGCAGGCGCGTCGAAATCGGCGCGGTGTCTGTTTCGGTATCAAACCCCAGCAGAACATGGGCCTTGGCATAGGCCGGCGGGAAGGCGTGCTCGAGATAAGCGGCGCGGCCACCCTTCATGTTGTCACGCACGATTTCAACGTGCTCGGGAACCGGGGCCGCGGCGCAGAGCGTCTGAAAAATCGGCTGGCATCGGTCCAGCTGTTTGGCAAAGCGCGCATCGGGGCTGGTGTCGGCTTCGAATTCCAACCAAAGGTCGTGCAGCCTTTGACCTTGATCGTCGGGCAGGAGGCCGAAAATGCGCTGAGCTGCAAGTAGTTCACGCCGTTCCACTTCAGCCCAATCATGGGTTTCGTGGATCGGATGGTCTCCGGCATCGACTTCGACCAGATCATGCAACAACAGCATGTGCAGGACGCGGAACATGTTGACATCCGGTCCAGCCAGTGGGGCGAGAGTCCACGCATAAAGCGCAAGATGCCAACTGTGTTCTGCCGAGTTCTCCGGTCGGCTGCCATCCAGAAGCAGGTTCGCCCGGTTGACCGACTTCAGGCGATCGGCCTCTTTCAAGAAAGAAACCTGGGCGTCCAGCCGGTTTGTCATGCCTTGGCCTGGGCTTCGGCGGCGGCCTTGGCTTCTGCGATCTTGACGTTGAGAAACTGACGTGCAGTGCGTTCGGCCAGTCGTACGCGGATCTCGGTCAGGAACGCTTCTTCGAGCGACTGCGATGCGGCGGCCAGCACGTTGCCGACCTCCACATACAGGCGATCCTGACCGGTGGCGTCCTGGACCTTGAGCGTATCTTCGGCCAGCTTGGCGGCCAGCGTGTCGATTGTGCCCATGATCAGCGGGTGTTTTCAGTCAGACGGCGTTTCACATAGCCGGTGACACTGTCCATCAACGTGTCCATGTGTGGATCCTGGAAGAAGTGGTCGGCGCCTTCGACCTCTTCATGGGTGATGGTAATACCCTTTTGTTCGTGCAGCTTGTTCACAAGCGACGTTGTGTCAGCAGGCGGGGCAACGCGGTCAGCCGTACCGTTGATGATCAGTCCCGAGCTGGGGCAGGGGGCCAGGAACGAGAAATCGTACATGTTCGCTGGGGGTGACACACTGATGAAGCCGGTGATTTCCGGGCGGCGCATCAGCAATTGCATACCGATCCAGGCTCCAAACGAAAAGCCAGCAACCCAGCAATGTTTGGAGTTGCTGTTCATCGACTGAAGGTAGTCGAGCGCCGAGGCAGCGTCAGAAAGCTCGCCAATGCCTTGATCATATTCGCCCTGCGACCGCCCCACACCACGGAAATTGAACCGCAGCACGGTAAAACCCATGTTGTAAAAGGCGTAATGCAGGTTGTAGACGACCTTGTTGTTCATCGTCCCGCCGAACTGGGGGTGCGGATGAAGCACAATGGCAATCGGAGCGTCTTTTTCTTTTTGAGGGTGGTAGCGGCCTTCAAGGCGGCCTTCGGGTCCGGGAAAAATGACCTCGGGCATATGGCGATGCGTCCCCTGTCTGGTTTTGCGGGCAGCGCGACAGAGTTTCTTGACTAAAACTCTGGGGCACTTTAGAACGTTTCTAAACGGTAGTGATCGCGTTGTTCACCCCGTCAGGGTGAGATACGCACTGGCCGCGCGAACGTCAATGATTTCGCGCATAAAACGGCAATTGGGGAAGCTGGCATGAAACTGTCGACAAAAGGGCGCTATGCCATGGTGGCTTTGGCAGACATTGCTTTGCAGCCCACTGACAGTCTCGTGACGTTGGGAGAGATCTCCAAGCGTCAGGACATTTCCCTACCTTATCTGGAGCAGCTGTTCGTCAAACTGCGCCGTGCTGAGCTGGTTGAATCAGTTCGTGGTCCTGGCGGCGGGTATCGTTTGTCGCGATCCGCTTCGGAGATTCGCGTAGCGGAAATTCTGGCGGCGGTGGATGAGACTGTTGATGCCATGCACAAAGGGGCCGGGGCGTCCGGTGCCTTGTCGGGAAGCCGTGCGCAGTCCCTGACAAATCGTTTGTGGGAAGGATTGAGCGCTCATGTTTACGTGTTCCTCCACCAAACACGGTTGTCGGATGTGGTGAAGAACGATTTGGCGCCTTGTCCGGCAGTACCAAGCCTTTTTGCCGTCGTAGATGAATAAGTAGCGTGTCGTGACTTTGGTCAAGGCATGGGTAGAAGCCTGCTGAAAAAGATGCATCCATGAAACGTGTTTATTTGGATCATAATGCTACAGCGCCGCTGAGGAACGAGGCTCGGCAGGCGATGATTGCGGCTATGGATATCAGCGGCAACCCATCGTCGGTGCATGCCGAAGGTCGCAAGGCCAAGGCGCTGGTGGAACGCGCTCGGGCGCAAGTGGCTGCAGCTTTTGGTGCGGATGGGGCGGACGTCGTGTTCGTTTCAGGTTCAACCGAAGGCGCAAGCCTTGCCCTGGAAGGGCGTGGTTTGCATGGATCGGCAGTTGAACATGATGCTGTACGTGCTTGGATTGCCGAAGATTTGTCCGTTTCACCTACGGGTCAGGTCATCATAGCTGACCCGCCTTCTTCTGTGTTGCAATTGGCAAATTCCGAAACAGGCATCGTTCAGACCTTGCCTGACGGGATTGCCGTGACCGATGCGACACAGGCTTTTGGCAAGCTGCCGGTCGCATTCAATTGGATGGGGGCAGACATTGCTCTTGTTTCTGCGCACAAGCTGGGTGGGCCCAAGGGCATTGGTGCGCTCGTCCTGAAAAGAGGTACAGATCTGGCCGCTCGGATCAAGGGTGGCGGGCAAGAGATGGGACGTCGCTCCGGAACGGAAAATGTCATTGGAATTGCGGGCTTCGGGGCCGCAGCTGAAGCGGCTGCACTGGACCTGGCCAATGGGGTTTGGGAGCGGGTTGAGAAAATTAGAAATATTCTAGAAACTGCTCTTGCGGCTGGCGCAGACCGGACTATTTTTGTCGGGAAAGATGAAGTTCGACTGCCGAATACCAGCTGTTTCATAACGCCCGGGTGGAAGGGTGAAACACAGGTAATGCAGATGGACCTGTCAGGGTTTGCGATTAGTGCAGGATCTGCGTGCTCAAGCGGAAAAGTCCGCGCCAGCACAGTTCTGACCGCGATGGGAATAGACCAGGCCGACGCTGGATGCGCGATACGTGTGTCCTTGGGGCCTGAAACGACAGAAGACGACGTGTTACGCTTTTCGGATGCGTGGCTGTCGAAAGAAAAGAAACATCGCGCCCGCGTGGCGTGAGTTCAGGAGATGGACATGGGCGCTATAGAGCAAGTGCAAGTCAAAGATGGGGTTGATCAGGAAACGGTTGATGCCGTCCGCGAAATGGGCACTTACAAGTATGGCTGGGAAACCGAGATCGAGATGGAATACGCGCCCAAAGGCGTGAACCCCGATATCGTGCGCCTGATCTCCGGAAAGAATGACGAACCGGAATGGATGACCGAGTGGCGGCTGGCCGCGTTTGAACGCTGGACCCAGATGGACGAGCCTAAATGGGCCATGGTCAACTATCCCGAGATCGATTTTCAGGATCAGTACTACTATGCCCGTCCGAAATCGATGGAAGAAAAGCCCAAGTCGCTCGATGAGGTCGACCCCAAGCTGCTTGCCACATATGAAAAGCTGGGTATTCCGCTCAAGGAACAGATGATTCTGGCCGGTATCGAAGGCGCTGAAAACGCTCCTGCCGAAGGTCGTAAAGTGGCCGTCGACGCGGTGTTCGATTCCGTTTCGGTGGGCACCACGTTCCAGGACGAGCTGAAAAAGCACGGTGTGATCTTTTGCTCGATCTCGGAGGCGATCAAGGAACATCCCGAACTGGTCAAAAAGTATCTGGGCACGGTTGTCCCTGCTTCGGACAATTTTTATGCCACTCTGAACTCGGCAGTTTTTTCGGACGGCTCGTTTGTCTACGTGCCGCCGGGCGTGCGCTGCCCGATGGAGCTGAGCACCTATTTTCGCATCAACGCCGAGAATACCGGTCAGTTTGAACGCACACTGATCATTGCAGACAAGGGCAGCTATGTGTCCTATCTCGAAGGCTGCACCGCGCCACAGCGCGACACCGCGCAATTGCATGCGGCAGTGGTGGAAATCATCATCGAAGAAGATGCCGAGGTGAAATATTCGACTGTTCAGAACTGGTTCCCCGGGGACGAGAATGGCAAAGGTGGCATTTATAACTTCGTGACCAAACGCGCCGATTGCCGCGGTGACCGGGCCAAGGTGATGTGGACACAGGTCGAAACAGGTTCGGCGGTAACGTGGAAATATCCGTCCTGCATCCTGCGGGGCGATGACAGCCAGGGCGAGTTTTATTCGATCGCGATTGCCAACAACTATCAACAGGCCGATACCGGTACCAAGATGGTGCATCTGGGCAAGAACACCAAGTCGCGCATTGTGTCCAAGGGGATCAGCGCCGGCAAGGCACAGAACACCTATCGCGGTCTGGTGTCGATGCACCCCAAGGCCAAGAACGGGCGCAACTATACTCAGTGTGACAGCCTGCTGATCGGCGATAAATGCGGGGCTCACACCGTGCCCTATATCGAAGTGAAGAATAACTCGGCCCGGGTGGAGCATGAAGCGACCACCTCCAAGGTGGATGACGATCAGCTGTTTTATTGTCGCCAGCGGGGCATGGACGAGGAAGAAGCCGTTGCTTTGGTCGTCAACGGGTTCTGCAAGGACGTGCTTCAGGCGCTTCCAATGGAGTTTGCCATGGAAGCTCAGCAACTCGTTGCGATCTCGCTGGAAGGATCAGTGGGCTGACCAGTCCTCTGGGGTGAACCAGTAAACAACAAAGGGCGCACATCATGAACGAGCAGTTGCCGGAGACGCGAAAGCACAAGATGCTGGCGCGGCGGGTTACGTTCCTGCGCGACGCCCTCGTGCCGGAACGACCTTTGAGGATTGCCGACGTCGGCGCCAACCCGATCAACGTACCCGACTATGACGGCCTGCTTACGCTTGGCGGGTGTGAAGTTTGGGGCTTCGAACCCGAAGAAAGCGCCTATGAGGCGCTTATTCAGGATCAACGGCCCGGAACCCATTACTTGCAAAAGGCGATTGGCCGTACAGGCAAGGGAATGTTCCACGCGCACCCGCAGTCGGGGTTGGGATCGACCTATCCGATCCGCAAGGAGTCGGTCGCATTTCTGGGCAAGCCGGGTTGGCACAAACCGCATCTGGAAGGCGTTGAAATCGACCTTGTTGCTTTGGACGACATAAGCAACGACGAAATGCCGAAGCCTGATGTCCTGAAGATCGACATTCAGGGCGGCGAGCTGGACGTGATCAGTACCGGTCGGGACAAGCTCTCCCAGGCGGTGTGCGTGGTACCCGAAGTCCGGTTTTATCGGATGTATGAAGGCGAACCTTTGTGGGGTCCGCTGGATGTGGAGTTGCATGATCAGGGGTTTGTTCTGCACAAGCTGGTGTTTGCTAAGGCAACAGTGATCGGAAATACGCAGCGCTCTCGGATGAAGGCCAAAGTCTTTCGAAACCAGCTGATGGATGGTGACGCGATTTACATTCGTGACCCCGAAACCATCCATGACTGGAGCAGTGAACAGATCAAACAACTGGCGATGGTCTCCGGGACCGTTTTTGACAGCTTTGATCTGACGGTGTTCTGCCTTGACGCCCTAGTGGATCGTGGAGAACTGGAGCCTTCGGTTCCTGAAAAGTTTCTGGATCAATTGCCACCCTGGATGCTGGGAGCCGAAGGATGATCGTAACGACGACGCCAAATGTCGAAGGCTATCAGATCGCTGAATACAAAGGCATCGTGGTGGGGGAAGCCATCATGGGTGCGAATGTGGTGCGGGATATCTTTGCTTCGATAACCGACATCGTCGGCGGTCGGTCCGGCGCTTATGAATCCAAGCTGCAGGATGCACGCGAAACGGCGTTGGCCGAGCTGGAGCAGCGTGCGGATGCCTTGGGGGCCAATGCTGTGGTCGGCGTGGATCTGGATTACGAAGTGGTCGCGGATTCGATGCTGATGGTTTCAGCCAGTGGAACTGCGGTGGTTCTGGGCTGAATGGATCAGCAGGTCACATATCAGACACCTTTGCGACTGTTCTGGTGGAAAGGTGTTCCCAATTTCGGGGACGCCCTCAGCCGGATTGTTGTCGAACATGTATCGGGCAGGACGGTCGAGCATAGTGGGGTCGGTGGCGCTCAGATCTGTGCTGTTGGTTCGATTCTGCAGATCGTTCGCCGCAAGTTTGCCGAGGGCGGCAAGCATCGACCGTGGATTTGGGGCTCGGGACTGCTGCATCATGTTCCGCGGGATTTCTTGAAACACGTGGACATTGCATTGCTGCGCGGTCCGGTCACGGCCTCTCTCTTGGGATTGAAACCGAAAGCGTTCGGAGATCCGGGACTGTTGATTGCGAATGCTTTGGGCGATCGTCCCGAAAGGGGTGACGTTATCGGGTTGGTGCCGCATCATACCCAGTTGGACGATCCGCAGATCCGTGCGCTTGTAGACGCCGATCCGCGGTTGCAGCTGATCGACGTTCGGGATGATGCCGAAACCGTCTGCCGGGCTATTGGTGCCTGCGCGCATGTCTGTGCGTCGTCTCTGCACGGCCTTGTGACTGCGGACGCTTACGGCGTGCCATCCACCTGGATGGATCCCGGCGAGCAATCGCATTTCAAGTATCATGACTACGCGGCCTCTATCGGACGCGCGATGATCACTCCTTTGGCGTGGAAGGACATTCCCAGCCAATTCAAGACACTGACTAACACGCAACCGCTTCCCCATGCCGACGGTATTGCCCTGGCTCAGGAAGCCCTGCGTGACAGTTTTCCGGCGCCCTTGCGCGCCACCACGGTTAGCGGCGTTAACTAAGCACGTCGCCTGCGATCAAAGACGAGGATAACATGCTGGAAATCAAGAACCTGCACGTCAAACTTGAAGAAGAAGACAAAGAAATCCTGAAAGGGGTCGACCTGACGATCGAGGCTGGAAAGGTCCACGCGATCATGGGGCCGAACGGGTCGGGGAAATCAACCCTGTCCTATGTTCTGTCCGGGCGTGACGGCTATGAAGTGACCGAAGGCTCCGCCACCTTGGAAGGCGAGGAGCTGCTGGAGCTGGAGCCGGAAGAGCGCGCCGCCCTGGGTATGTTTCTGGCCTTCCAGTACCCGGTCGAGATTCCGGGCGTTGGTAACATGACCTTCCTGCGCACAGCTGTAAACGCGCAGCGAAAGGCCCGAGGAGAAGAGGAACTGTCGGCGGCCGAATTCCTCAAGGTGGTCCGCGCCAAGGCAAAGACGCTGAAAATCGACGCCGAAATGCTCAAACGTCCGGTCAACGTTGGCTTTTCGGGCGGTGAAAAGAAGCGCAACGAGATCCTGCAGATGGCAATGCTGGAACCCAAGATGTGCATCCTGGACGAAACCGACTCGGGTCTTGATGTAGACGCGATGAAACTGGTTTCGGAAGGTGTAAACGCATTGCGTGACGCGGGTCGGGGCTTCCTGGTGATCACGCACTACCAGCGTCTTCTGGACCATATCAAACCGGATGTTGTGCATATCATGGCGGATGGTCGCATCGTGAAGTCGGGTGGACCGGAACTGGCGTTGGAAGTCGAACACAACGGCTATGCTGATATTCTGGCCGAGGTGGCGTAAATGGCACTGGCGCAGGTGAAACAGAACGCGACCGAGGCGCGTCTGGACAGCATGACGCTGCCTGAAGGCGGTTGCCTCAAGGCGGCCCGAGCGGCGGCACTGTCCCGTGTACAAACCATGGGGTTGCCGACGCGGCGCGATGAGTATTGGAAATACACGCGTCCGGACACCTTGGTGCAGCCCGGAGCCCCAAAGGCATCATTGTTCAAAACCGATGAATCAATGATGTTCAGCGGTGTATCTCGACTGAAAATCGTATTCGTGGACGGTGTCTTCGATCCCGAGCAATCTGATGACCTTGAGATGGAAGGTGTACGGATCGACCGGTTGGAGGATATTTGCTGCAAGGACATTCACTGGGCCAAGGACGTCTATGGCGTGCTTGAAGCCCGTGGTCAGACCCCGGTGGAGCGCCCGCTTGCGGCGCTGAACACGGCGTTTGCAGAAGACGGTGTTGCCATTCATGTTTTTGGCAAGCCCTCCAAACCGATCAGCCTGATCTATCAGCACTCGGACGAAAACTCCGATGCGATGCTGCATAATGTGGTGCGTGTGGAAACCGGGGCCGAGGCAACCATTCTGGAGAATGGCCCCGCCGCGTCCAGGTTCAACAAATGTATGGAAATGGACATCGCCGACGGTGGTGTTCTGCATCACGTGCGTGCGCAGGGCCGCGATCACGAACGCCGCGCAGCGAC
The DNA here is from genome assembly GCA_014872875.1 of Paracoccaceae bacterium. Taxonomy (GTDB): domain Bacteria; phylum Pseudomonadota; class Alphaproteobacteria; order Rhodobacterales; family Rhodobacteraceae; genus Aliisedimentitalea. The sequence goes on along the minus strand of WKFI01000002.1, from coordinate 122,094 downwards.
ATACATGTTTGCGCGCTTGGGCAAAGAGTCTGTCTACAAATCGTTTACGTTGACAGTGAATGGTGTCCTGACGCGCAACGAACAGGTGGTTGAGCTGACCGGCGATGATGCCGTGGCGCACGTCGCCGGTGCGTGTGTCGGCGATGGTGACTTCCATCATGACGACACGGTTTTCATCACTCATGATGCGGTCAATTGCGAAAGCCGTCAGGTGTTCAAGAAGGTGTTGCGTAACGGCGCGACTGGCGTTTTTCAGGGCAAGATCCTTGTAAAGGAAGGCGCACAGAAAACCGACGGATACCAGATCAGCCAATCTCTTCTGCTTGATGATGACAGTCAGTTTCTGGCCAAGCCGGAGCTGGAAATCTATGCGGATGACGTTGCCTGCTCGCATGGGTCGACTTCGGGTGCGATTGACGAAACCGCATTGTATTACCTTCGGTCCCGCGGTGTTCCCGTGGACGAGGCCACGGCTCTTTTGACCCTGGCTTTCCTGGCTGAAGCTGTGGAAGAAATTGAGGATGACGGTTTGGCTGAAGGTATCGTGTCTCGTCTCGAAGGCTGGTTGGCCCGCCGCCGCTGATGCCCGTTACGACCGATATCACAGCAACCTATCGAGGGCCGCGCCGAGTAATGGCGCGGCTTGTCTCGATGGGGCAACGCGAAGACCGGGCGCTGGCTTTCCTGATGGGAGGCTGCATTCTCATGTTTTTTGCCCGCTTGCCGTCTTTGGCACGTCAAGCGCATTTGGAAAGCAGCGATCTGAACATGTTGATGGGGGGCGCGCTTTTGGCGCTTATCTTCATCCTGCCACTGGTTCTGTATGTTTTGGCCTGGGTAACGCATCTCATTGCCCGGGCAGTCGGCGGGCGAGGGGATAGCTACACGGCCCGGCTGGCATTGTTCTGGGCCCTGTTGGCAGCAAGCCCGCTGGCTCTGCTTCATGGTCTTGTTGCTGGTTTCATCGGACCAGGCGCCGCACAGCAGGTTGTGGGGTTGATTTGGTTCTTGCTCTTTGCGTGGTTTTGGATCAGTTGCCTGGTTCAAGGATACAAGGCGGGATCGCTATGACGGCTGGCGACCTAAAGGCATTGACTTTAACGACCCTGCGGCAACCGGATGTTGCGGCACGCCAGCTCATGGCCATGAGTTTGGGGCGAGACGTTCTTTGGATAGCGTTGTTTCTCGCTGTAATTCTCAGCACGGCCATGATGACGTTTCAAAACCTCATCTATCCGCCGCACCCCAGTACGCCGGCTGTCTTCACAGAGACGTGGATGTATCTGGGTGTCGTCGGTATCGGCGAGTTACTGTTCATCTATGGCATTTATCTGGCCGGTGGTTGGATGAAGGGCCACGGCAGTTTGAATGACATCATGGTTGTTCTGGTTTGGTGGCAGTTGCTTCAGGTGGGTATCCAGATCGTTCTGGTCTTCTTGGTCATGGTAGCTCCACCTTTGGCAAGCTTGGCCTCTCTCGCGGCGATGGCCTATGGGGTTTATGTCCTTTTGCACTTCATTTCGCAGGCTCATCAATTGAACTCGCTGGGTCGCGCTGCAGGCGTGTTGGTCGTGGCCTTGTTCGCTATCGCGTTTGCTCTATCTTTGCTGATCGCCCTTGTCGGGGGCTCTGTCGTAGGACTAACCAATGTATGACATCGCAAAAATCCGATCCGACTTTCCTATTCTGTCGCGACAGGTGAACGGAAAGCCTCTGACCTATCTGGACAACGGGGCATCGGCACAGAAACCGCAGGCGGTAATCGATGCGGTTACCAAAGCCTATGCCGAAGAATATTCAAATGTTCACAGGGGCTTGCATTACCTTTCTAATCTTGCGACCGAAAAATACGAAAGTGTTCGCGGTACCATAGCAACGTTCCTGAACGCCGGTCACGAAGATCACATCGTTCTAAATTCGGGCACAACCGAAGGCATCAATCTGGTGGCTTATGGCTGGGCAATGCCGCGCATGGAAGCCGGGGATGAGATTGTTCTGTCGGTGATGGAGCACCACGCAAATATCGTGCCTTGGCATTTTTTGCGCGAACGACAGGGGGTCGTCCTGAAATGGGTCGACGTGGCTGCGGATGGCAGCCTGGACCCGCAGGCCGTGCTGGACGCGATCGGACCCAAAACCAAGCTGGTTGCCATCACCCAGTGCTCCAATGTTCTGGGGACGGTGGTTGATGTCAAAGCCATAACCAAGGGCGCCCATGCCCAAGGCGTGCCTGTGCTGGTCGATGGCTCGCAAAGCGCGGTGCATATGCCGGTGGACGTTCAGGACATCGGTTGTGACTTCTTTGCGATCACCGGACACAAGCTGTATGGGCCCTCGGGGTCCGGCGCGATCTATATCCGTCCCGAGCGAATGGCAGAAATGCGTCCCTTTATCGGGGGCGGAGACATGATCAAGGAAGTCTCCAAGGACGCGGTGATCTACAATGATCCACCCATGAAGTTCGAAGCAGGAACCCCAGGCATTGTTCAAACAATCGGTTTGGGTGTGGCGCTTGAATACATGATGGACTTGGGGATGGAAAACATCGCCGCCCACGAGGCCAGCCTGCGTGACTATGCGCTGGAGCGTCTGACCGGGATCAACTGGTTGAGCGTTCAGGGAACCACTCGCACCAAGGCAGCGATTTTCTCCTTCACCATGGAGGGGGCGGCCCATGCGCATGACATTTCGACCATTCTGGACAAGAAAGGTGTGGCCGTCCGTGCGGGTCACCACTGCGCTGGTCCGTTGATGGACCATCTAGGTGTCTCGGCCACCTGTCGGGCGTCCTTTGGTCTGTATAACACCACGGATGAGGTCGATACGCTGATCGAGGCATTGGACCTGGCGCACGACCTTTTTGGGTAGATGCAAAAATGAGTACTTCTTGATTTCCAGAAACTCGAAAAACTAAGTGTGATGGTCTGCTTATCTGGGCAGACCATTTTTCGTTTTCACACGTTGCGAATAGAATTTAGGCGGAGTTAAAGATGTCCGCGGACACCGCATGCGATCTTGTTGCTGACTATGGAACCCCAGGAAAACCGACGCTGGACGATTCAAGCATTCTGCTCAACTGTGCTTGTGGAAGTGCCTGATACATCATCAGGTTCTGGCGCTTTCCGCCTGCTGTTTAGATCGATTACGGAAGCAACAACCTCATCTTGGGAAATGGCGACGCCAAGGCGGATTTCTCGATCCTGCGGATGGGACACGCTAGCGTCAGCATCTAGGGTTTCATTCTCCAAGAAAAACTTCCCGGCTTGGACCCTCGATCGGAATTTTTCGTGTTGCGGGTCATTTGTCATCTGTCTATACCCGGCAGCAGGCACCTGTAGCTCAGCTGGATAGAGCGCTGCCCTCCGAAGGCAGAGGCCAGAGGTTCGAATCCTCTCAGGTGCGCCATCATCCTCATTAAATTTTTGTTTTGTATTACAAAACTAGCCCCGGTTGGACGGTTGCCTGCTATTTTGTGAATTAAGCCATTCACACGTAAGTCTGCCGACGCCGATGTTGCCAGCGCTTATTGGGACGATGAATTACTCTCTTCCAAGCAATCGGGGCGATAGAGTGCTTTCCCCAGACATCACGACCGCGGGCACAGTTTCGATCAAGGCACACCCGACCAACAAAAGAAAAGGACCGCCCCAAGGCGGCCCTCAAGATTCTTCCTTTGACCAAATCAATGACCCAGAATTTGGCTCAGGAACAGTTTGGTCCGATCGTTTTGCGGGTTGTTGAAGAAGGCGTGCGGCTCGTTTTGCTCCACGATCTGGCCTGCATCCATAAAGATGACCCTGTTCGCCACGGCTTGGGCAAAACCCATCTCGTGGGTCACGCAGAGCATGGTCATGCCCTCTTCCGCGAGGCCGATCATCGTGTCGAGAACTTCCTTGATCATCTCAGGGTCGAGAGCAGAAGTCGGTTCGTCAAAGAGCATGATCCGCGGTTTCATGCAAAGGGAGCGGGCAATGGCGACGCGCTGCTGCTGACCACCGGAAAGCTGGCCGGGATACTTGTTGGCCTGATCTGGGATCTTCACCTTTTCAAGGAAGTGCATCGCCGTTTCTTCAGCTTCTTTCTTGGGCGTCTTGCGGACCCAGATCGGAGCGAGCGTGCAATTCTCGAGGATCGTCAGATGCGGGAAAAGGTTGAAGTGCTGGAAGCACATGCCGACCTCGGAACGGATCTTGTCAATGTTCTTGAGATCCGATGACAGCAATGTGCCGTCTACGACGATCGAGCCCTTCTGGTGCTCTTCAAGCGCGTTGATGCAGCGGATGAGCGTGGATTTACCTGATCCCGACGGTCCACAGATGACGATCCGTTCGCCTTGATAGACGGTCAGATCGATGTTCTTGAGGACGTGAAATTCGCCGTACCACTTATTCATAGCCTGAATTTCAATGGCGACCTCGTCGGAGACCGCCATGTGGCTGCGGTCAACTGCGGTATCCATGTGCGGTTCTGACATGGGATTTCTCCTTAACGGTGGCCGGTCTGGAGACGCTTCTCCAGAGACAGCGAATAGCGGGACATGGCAAAGCAGAAGAGGAAAAAGACAAGCGCAATGAAGCCGTACAGTTCCCAAACGATGCCGTTCCAGTTCGAGTCTGCCCTGATTGTGTCCGCGATACCAAGGGGGTCGTTCGGGAACACGATCGAGACAAGAACCGTATCTTTGAAGACCGAGATGAAGTTAGACACGATACCCGGGATTGCGATCTTCAGCGCCTGCGGCAGGATGATCAAACGCTGTGCCAATCCATAGTTCAGGCCCAGGCTGTCAGCGGCCTCGTACTGCCCCTTGGGAACAGCGGCGAGACCGGCCCGGATCACCTCGGCGATATAGGCCGCGGTGAAGAGTGTGACGAGGATCATGATTGCAAGGATCGGGTCCACATCCGTGCCGGAGGGCAGGAAGTACTGCAACAGAACCACGGCCACGAAGATCAAGGTGATCAGTGGCACACCCCGGATCATCTCGATAAACCCGGTCGAGAGCTTGTTCACGATCAGCATGTTCGACTGCCGACCCAATGCCAAGGCAATGGCCAAAGGCAAAGACGCCGCGATCGCCACGACCCCGATCGTGATCGCCAGGGCAAAACCTGCCAGATCGCGTGACCGGAAGGCTTCGATCCCCCACGGCATGGCTTCCGCCAGTGCCCCGGAGATCGGACCGCTTAGCCCGATCCACCAGACGGCAGCGGCGATGACACTGCCTGAGACGGCGATGACCGACGAGAACGCGTTGCCCGCAGTTACGGCGGCCAGAATGCGGTAAACGCCATAGCCTACGCCAAAGCCGACCGCAGCCATCAGGTAGGGCCAGATCGTGCCGCCCCAGACGAGGAACGGGTAGACGAAGGCCGTTGCGACCGTGACATAGAGCAGCGAGCGCGGCGTATTCGGGTAGAGGACGGGGACGGCCGAGACACCGATCAGAATCCAGCCAAGGATCGGCCTCCAATACTGATCCGCCGAGTAGTAGCCGAAGATGATCTGATCCCATCGATCGGCGATCACCGCCCAGCAGGCATATTCACGCCCATCCGGGTAGAGTTCGGCAAAAATCTCGCGACATTCCGAGAGACTGCCGGCATCCCATACACCCAGGAATATCCATGGGAAGATGCCGACGGCGAGCCTCACAAGCAGGTAAAGTGCGATGATCGTAAGGATCGTGTTGGGAATGGACGAAAACAGGTTTGTACGTGCCCAAGCTACGATACCAACCGTCGAAGATGGTGCCGGCTGCGGCTCTTCCATTTCGGTTCGGACGAAAGACAAGCTCATGTTAGCGCCCCACCAATTGCACGCTGCGATTATACCAGTTCATGACACCGGAAATCGTCAGCGAAATAGTCAGATAGATCGCCATGAGAAGAAGGATCGTCTCCATCTCGCGGCCCGACTGGTTCAGTGTTGTCGTGCCAAGCGTTGCGACAAGGTCCGCATAACCAACTGCAACCCCCAGAGAAGAGTTCTTTGTAAGGTTCAAGTACTGCGAAATCAGCTGGGGAATGATCACCCGCAGCGCCTGCGGAAGAATGACCAGTGACATGGTCAGACCGGGGCGGATACCCAAGGCCGCGGCGGCCTCTGACTGACCTTTCGAAACGGACAAGATGCCGGAACGGACGATCTCGACGATATAGGTGCCGGTGTACAACGATAGCCCCAGCCAGACGCCGATCAGGGGGGCCTGGATCTGCATCCCGCCCTTGAAGTTGAACCCGCGCAGTTCAGGGCGCTCGAAGGAGAGGCCCATGACGAACATCAGCACGATGAAAGGAACGGTCATCGCCGCGAAGTTGACCCAAAACGTGTTGGGGCGATCGCCGGTTTGTACCTGTATTTCCCCGGCGCGCTTGTTGTTCCAGCGCACAAAGAAAATGCCTGCAATGATCACGGCGGCCATGACAAGGAAGTTCATTCCAGCGCTCCCCAGCCCGCTTTCAAAGAAGGGCTGTGGAACGTAGATGCCACGGTTCGTTGCCGCGACATTGCCGAAGAGGATCATGGAGGCTTCGGGATCATCGCCCCTAAAGGCCCGAGGACCGGGCAGGGTCGAGGTGATCGAAAGCATGCAGACGATGATCCACAGAAGGACCGGAACGTTGCGGAATATCTCGACATACAGCGTGACAAGGCGGCTCACGAGCCAGTTGTTCGACAGACGCAGAACGCCTCCCACTAGGCCGATAAGCGTTGCAGTCACGCAGCCCATGAATGCTACGAGCAGTGTGTTGAGAAGGCCGACCATCGTTGCCCGACCGTGACTGTAGGTCGAGTCATACTCGATGAGGGTTTGATTGATGTCGTAGCCCGAGGTTTGACTGAGGAACCCGAAGTTGATCGGTTTGCCGAGTGCGGCAAGGTTCTGAACGGCATTGTTTGCCAGCCAGAAAAACCCCAGAAGAAAAAGTATAAGAACAACAATCTGTATGGTCGTCGACCGATACCGGCTGTCGTAGATGAGCATCGAGAGGCGGAAGGCCTCGCTCGGTGGTGCGGCCGCGTCTGCCATGCGTTCCCGTTCCCTGTCCGTTGTTATTGGCCCCGCTTATTTGTTGCGGGTACCTTACCCGATATTCGAGAAGGGGCGCACCGTGTGGCGCGCCCCTTTGTCTATCTTACCGGAACGGCGGTGCGTATTGGATGCCACCTTCGGTGTAGAGCGCATTCAGGCCGCGCGGCAGACCGATTGGCGTAGATTCACCGATGGTACGGGCAAAGATCTCACCGTAGTTGCCCACTTTCGTGATCATGTTCAGGGCGAAATCGTTTTCCAGACCCAGCATCTCGCCAAGGCCACCTTCGACACCAAGAATACGGTTGACCGCGGGAATACTACCGCTCTCGGCAAGTTGAGCAGCATTCTCGGAGGTGATGTCGTACTCTTCAGCTTCGATCAGTGCATTTTGCACCCAGCGCACAACATCGGCCCATTGCTCATCGCCATGGCGAACTGCAGGCCCAAGCGGCTCTTTGGACGCGACTTCCGGAAGGATGACATAGGCGCTCGGATCCGGGAAGGATGCTTTCACGCCGGCCAATGCCGAACCGTCAGTCGTGTAAACGTCACATGCGCCTTCTTCGAAGAGCGCCTTGGCTTCGGTCGTGCCGCCAACGGGCAGAGGCTGATATTCCATGCCATTGGCGCGGAAGTAGTCGGCAAGGTTCAGTTCGGTTGTTGTACCGACTTCGATGCAGACAGTTGCTCCATCAAGCTCGAGGGCCGAAGACACACCAAGTTCGGCTGGAACCATAAACGCCTGACCGTCATAGTAGTTTACGCCAACGAAATTGGTCTTGAGGTCCACGTCGCGTGTGAGCGTCCATGTCGTTGTCCGGTACAGGACATCTGCGTTACCGGCTGTCAGAGCGGTGAAGCGGTTCGCAGAGGAAAGTTCGACATAGTTTACAGCGTCGGCATCGTTGAAGATCGCAACCGCAAGGGCGCGACAGAATTCAACATCAAAACCCTGGTGCACACCGTTTGCGTCGCGCGCCGAGAACCCCAAAGTACCTTCGGTGATCCCGCAATTCAGTTCGCCGCGCTCTTTTACAGCGTCAAGTGTTTGAGCGGCAAGGGCACCACCGGTCATGGTGAGCGCTACTGCAGCACAAGCGAAAATCGATCTCTTCATCTAGTTCTCCCAGTTTATTGTTGTGAACTCTGCGGGCCTGGTTGCCTGCGGTTCATCTATTGTGTGCCGGACCTTGATTTGAACAATCCGGATGACAACAAAATCCATTCTGAGGCTGCTGGGTCAAGGGTTGTGTCAAAAAACCTGTTCAAGAAATGGGCAAAATGCCTGAAATTGGGCGATTTTAATATTGAACGTGACCAAGATGACCTTACGTCGGCCGCAAGAAGGCGCTCTTCTTAAGGTGAATTTGTTTCACATATTTGGCAACTTATGAGTGTTTTTCTTAGAGTATGACCGTGGAATCACACACGAACTTCTGTGCGTTGACCGAGCAGCAAGTGGCAAATTTTGGCGTCCTGTCTGGTTCTTGCAGCCACATAATGCGGCGTGATCGATCAAATTGCTCCTCACACAGTTTCGGGATCTGAAAACGTCCTGTGTCGGACAAAAATGACGGGCACGAGCCTCTCGTGACTGAATTGTTGGTCATTGGCTTTTGGGCAGAGCAGGGCGACAAAATTTTTTTGCAGGGACATCGTCAGCGAATGAACACAATAATGAAGAGCACGATTTGATCGGAGTTATGCGAGATGGTCTGAACGGCTTCTCAAGACCAATGGTAGCCGCCAGCCCTTGCTAGTCGAGACTTTGAGCTTTGCGATCGGTTTTTTCTTGAGCCATCTCTTCCAAGCTACAGACGGCAATTCGGACATTCAGGGGCGTCATTGAGGAGAATATTCGCTGCGCTGGTGAACCCTTTGGCATAACGGCGCCTCAATGCGCGAGCTTTCTCGCAAGACTCTGATAATTAGTGTATATTTTTCTTCTAAGAACGATTGGGTTCGTTCGATTAGTGGCTCTTGGACATGCTGTCCTTGGTCTCATTTGGTGATAAATGAGAGCACGCCTTTGGATCCGCTGGACTGTGTTTGGGATCATCTAGTGAAGCAAGACAGCGTCCATTTCGATGAAGGTTCTCGCCTTCAGTATTCGGATAGTCACCGTCAGCTCGCATTTTTTTGTTGTTCTACCGTCGCGGGCTAGGTGCGTTCTGCCCAGACACGCACGGGCGGCTGGGCAAATCTTCGGCTCTTCCGTTCATGGTTTGTCTCTGCGGCAGACGGGTCAGAAACCTCAAGGCACCAGATACGCGAGTTGAAGCCGGTTCCAAACCAAATGGAATGCTGGTCGGCAAGGTGGTCAGATGAACTGCCGACCTCCGTCAACGACCAAAGTTTGTCCCGTCACGAACCCCGCCAAGTCCGAAGCCAAATAGAGCGCCCCACCAACCATGTCCTCGGCCGTGGCTGCGCGTTTCAAGGCACCGCGGGTCACGCCATAATTTTCTGCATCCTCGATCAGGTTCAAACTGGCCTCGGTCAGGGTGAAGCCGGGAGCCAGCACATTTGTACGGATCGGCACATCGCCCAACTCACGCGCCATGGACCGGGTCATTGCAATCACAGCGCCCTTTGAAGCAACATAGTGCATCCATTGCGGTGAGCCGGAAAACACCGTAGCCGACGCCACATTGATGATCGCGCCAGAGCCGGCTTGACGCATCAACGGGGTCAGCGCGCGGCTCATCTGCCAGACACCTTTGACATTCACAGCCATGACCTTGTCCCAGACGGATTCGTCAATCTCCTCAAACGCTTGGCGCTCAAGCCCGGCATAGACCGCAGCATTGTTGATCAGGATATCCACACCACCGAGCCTGTCCTGAACCGTCGTGGCCAAGGCTGAGCAGCTTTCGGCGCATGTCACATCAACCTTTGCGCTGTGTGCCTCCTGACCGGCTTCGGCAATAATAGCCGCCGTTTCCTGAGCACCATGTGCGTTGAGATCGCTGGCGATTACACAAGCGCCTGCATTGGCAAAGCCTTCTGCAAACGCCCGGCCCAGACCGCCAGCTGCTCCGGTCACAAGAACGCGTTTACCGGTCAATCCAAGGTCACGCATCTGAAGCCCTTCCCAAATAGTGTTCTATTTGTGCTTCGGCCTTCACGGCCGCACACATGCCAGTTGCCAAAGCCCGTCCAGCCGGGGTCAGCAGGAAAGGGTTTGAGACCCGTTCCAAGGTTTCGACGGTGTCCAGAATATCGGTGTCATACCAGGCGCAGATCGTTTTCATGCCATGCGGCGTGGCCCGCCAAGCCTTGTCTGCATCCTTGACCACTGCGTCGTTGATCGAGCGCGCTTCTTTCGTGGTGTCATGGCCATCAATGATGGCCAACACGGCCTCGGTATCGACACCGCTCGGTCGCTGACGTTCCAGAATCTCCTGTGCGATTTCGACACCGAACAGTTCATGGTCCCGCACCAAGTCCTTGCGGGTGGGGTTGCGGCCAACCGCAAGAAGCAACAGATCCGGATCGATCCGCTTCCAACCCACGTCATGCAGAAGGATGGCCGGCAGCACCACGCTCTCATCAGCCTCGGGGATTTCCGCCAACAACATCCGGGCCAAACCGTAAGCCACGATGGTATGTTCGTCATTGTTGCGCACGTCCAGAAACGGGCGTGCGTCTTCCCACAGTGGTAGGTCGCGGTGCAGGAGGACGTTTTCGTCGTTCATGCCGGGATCTCGTAGCTGAGATACATGGTCTTGTATTCCATATAACTTTCAACCCCATAGCGGCCCTTCTCCCGGCCCAAACCGCTTTCCTTCATGCCGCCAAAGGGCACGTAGTGTGAGGATCGGTGAATGTCGTTCAACCAGACTGAACCGGCTTCCAGTCGCTCGCAAAGCGTCATCCCCTTGGCCAGATCGCCCGCAAAGACAAACCCAGCCAGCCCGTAGCGGTTGTCATTGGCAAAGGCCAACGCATCCTTGGCATCGTCAACAGGGCAGATCCCCAGAACCGGGCCAAAGGTCTCTTCCGTCAGCACCAGCATGTCATGATTGGCATCGGCGATGAGCGTCGGGGGAAAGAAGAACCCATCGTCAAAGCCCGGGCCGGTCTGCCGTTCACCGCCCAGCAAGATGCGAGCCCCTTTCTTGCGGGCGTCGGATACCTGGACTTCGCTGTTGGTATAGATTTTTTCGTTGACCAATGGCCCCAGATCACCATCTCCGCCTGCCGGGGCCAACGTCAGCCTGGCAGCCTTTACGGTCAGGCGCTCAAGGAAGGCGTCGTAAACGGGTCGCTCAACATAGACGCGATTAACGCGGTAACAGAACTGACCGGAATTGGCGAAACCGTGACGAGCGATTGCGGTTGTCGCTTTCTCCAGATCAGCGTCCGCACAGACGATGGCCGCGCTTTGCCCACCCAATTCAAGCGTGACCCGCTTCATCGTGCCGGTTGCTGCGGCGGCAATGGCTTTGCCGGCTGCCGTGCCCCCGGTGAAAGCGATTTTGCGCGGAACCGGATGTTCGATCATCGCGGCTCCGATGCCACGGCCGCGGCCCGTGACAACGTTGAACACCCCTTCAGGCAAACCGGCCTGATGGAAGATCTCGGCCAACATCAAAGTGGACAGGGGCGTGTCTTCGGCCGGTTTTGCCACAACCGTGCACCCGGCAATGATGGCGGCCCCAAGTTTGAACATCAGGAGCGTGATCGGATAGTTGAACGGGGTGATCGCCACCACGACGCCAAGGGGGTCGCGCGTCACGATGGTCTTTTCCCCCGGACCCGATGCCAGTGACATCGTGGCGGACAGGCGCAGACCTTCTTCGGCATAGACGTCAAGCAGATCGGCGCTTCGGGTTATTTCGGCCACGCAGGCCCCGATCGGACGACCCAATTCGCGGTTCAGTACGGCCCCAACCTGGTCAGCCTTGTCGCGCATCGCCTGAGCGCAAACCTTCTGAAGGCGCACACGTTCCGCCATGGGAACAGTTTTCCAGCATTCGAAAGCGTGGGCGGCCGCGGCGATGGCGATATCGGCGTCCCGTGCATCGCCGGTCGGAACCGTATCGACAACCTCACCGGTGGCGGGTGCGGTCACGGTCTGACGTGCCCCGGAGACGGCTGGGCGCCAGGCGCCATCAATGAACATTTCCATGAACTTGCCCTCAGATCACATGCAGCATCAAGGCACGGCGCGACTGTGCCAGAGTTTCATTTGCCATCCGGCGTCCAGCCTCGGTTTCCAGCGTGTCCTTCTGCAGCTCCAGCCGGTCGGCATAGCCGTGCGGCGTGGTCTTGAACCAATCGCTCGCCACGGCGATTCCGGTCACGTCGAACCGCCAGAGTTTGTCCGCATCCCGCACGATCCGGTCATTCAGATGGCGCGGTTCGGGGCGGGTGTCGTGGCCATCGATGATTTCGCACACCTGGGCGACAATGCCTTGGTCCCAGCCCGTGGTCTTCAGCACTTCGGTCCCCAGGCGCACGCTTTCTTCTTCGTGCAGATAGCGCACATCCGACTGAAGCATATTCGGCCCGCGAAAGCCTTTTTCAAGAATGTCTTCCATGTCGATGGAATACCAACCGATGTCATGCAGCAGGATGGCCAGCGAACAGACATCGCGGTCCGCCTCGGGGTATTCGTCCAGCAATCTTTGTGCCCAGGCAAAGGACAGCGGGATGTGCACGTCATTCTTGCGGGCGCGCATGTAAGGTTCGGCTTGCTGCCAGACAGGATCATAGCGTGTGAGATCGGTGGACTTGTCCAACATCCCAGTCTCCCGGATGAGTTCTGTTTCAGGAAAAGAGCCGGAGACGCCCGGAACAACGCGCCTCCGGCAGGGGGGAGTATCTCAATCCAAGATCGTGACTTGCCCCGTATTGCCATCGACCCTGAGTTTCTGCCCGGTTTCGATCCGGGAAGACCCGTTGCCCGTCCCGGTGACGGCAGGAAGCCCATATTCGCGGCAGACGATGGCCGCGTGGCTCATCATGCCACCAATATCGGTTACCGTTGCCTGGATCTTGCCGAACACGGGCGCCCAGCTGGGGGCCGTCACGGGAGCCACGAGGATTTCACCATCCTGAATTTCGTCCAACTGATCCGGGCTTCGGATCACGCGGGCCAACCCTTCGACCACGCCGGGGCTGGCGGCCATGCCGGTCAGGTCGCCACTGCTACTGTCACCACCGGTCCAGTTCTTGATCGAATCCGAGGTGATGCCCCAAAGCATGATGGTGAACGGTTCGGTGATGATCTCAGGCGGGTTGTTGAGCGCCGGTTGAGGCGGCTGGGTCGACAGGGCGTCGATGATGCCGCGACGGCGTTCGATTTCAGCCGGCCAGTAGCTCGGCCCGATCCATTCGCCTCCGGTGGCCCAGGCATTGCCATAGTCGAACAGAACATCGCGTACTTCGTTGCGGGTCAGATAGAACATGCCGTCTTCGGTGGGCCAGAAGCCTTCCTCGTGCAGCAGTTTCGACAGCGCCCGCATCTTTTTCCAGAAGACGCCCATCGACCAGTGCTCGATATAGAAATTGTGATCTTCGACATAAGGATAAACCACGCGGGCAAGGCCCAGCTTGCCCTGGAACACTTCCTGCGCTTCCGGATCCATCATCTCCTGGTATTCACCAGTGATCCGGTCACGTTCTGCGTGCAGCCTGGCAGTCGGGCGTTCAATGGTTTCCCCGGCCTCGGCGCGGGCGATATAGTCGCGCAGGTAGCCCATCGGAATGTCCAGATGTTCGATCCAGTACTTGTCGGTCGAATAGAACCCGTTACCGGTGGTGTAGTTGAACCAGGGGTTCTTGGCCTCTTCCCATGCGCCCAGCCATTTTTCACCATGGGGCAGGGTGCCGACTGCAGCCAGTGCTTCGTCCACCAATCCCGCTTTCAGAGCATCGGCAACGCCCAGTTCGATCGCCAACCGGGCCAATTTCTTCAGCTCGTCGTCAGGGCGGAACAGATCACTGTCGTGGCCCTGAACCATCTTGGCAATCGCCTGATCCGGGATCGACGGAAACTGCTCCTTCATGAAACCGAACAGATCCAGATAGGCCGCGTAACCTAGGTTCAGGAACTCGAAATGATACTGCCATGTCCGGTACAGCAGCTGAATAGCCCGGTCATAGGCTTCGGTCAGATGGGTCGTGTTGTCCAAACCGATGCCACCGGTAATCCATTCGGTCGGCACGACTTCGGGGAGCTTTTCGAATTCCAGCGCTTCCATTTCGTTGATATTGGCCCTGACTTTTTCATGCCAGTTTTCCAACAGGCTCGGCCAGTTCTGGAAGTAATGCCCGGCGCGTTCCATGAACTGCGGGATCCGGTCCTCGATTAGTTCCGGCGCCACCGCAATGGGCGACATGTAGCAATAGCCGTTGTGGATCCGGTAATCCACACCGTTGGCCGGCGGCACCAGATAGTGGCGGGTGTTGTACTGGCCCAGACATTTGACCGCGAATTCAACCGTGACCGCGTCAAAGGGTTTGAACGGGTTCGGCCAATGCTGGCTATCGCAGAACCAGAACTTGCCATCTTCCTTGTCTCGCAGACCGGGTTGGAAGGTCAGGTAGTAAGGGTAAAGCTCTTCCCAACCTTCGGCACCGGCCGGGGCGTTCAGCTCGTAAGCGCTGGGGAATAGGGGTGTTTGCGCGTCCATTCGGAGTAGTCCTCCCTGTTTTACGGTATTGTTTTTAAGATGTTTTTGCGCCGATCGGGTTGTTCAGCGCGCCCACGATCCCGGCCAGCCCAGTGGAATAGGCGGATTTGGGCTTTTCCTTGGCTTTCTGGGACCAGACGGTTTCCGGGCGGCTTTGCAGGGCCAGAAGGTTTTCGCCATCGGGCAGATCGGCATCCAGGGCCCACTCAACATCCTGCGGGCACCCGTTCTGTTTTTCGAGCCGTTTGGCAAGCTCTGCCACGGCAAGGATTTCTGCATCCGTCAGGCATTGCGCGGTACGGCGGTCGTCATCTACAGGGCGCTCCAGAGTTGTTGCAGCAGCCGCATCGGGGATCAGTTCGACCTGCTTGTCCGAAATCTTGCGGTCCACAACCTCCATCAACACCTTTTCCACCGAGTAATTGTCAGGCGTCACGATCCCGGACACCACCAATTCACCCAGGCCATAAGAGGCGTCGATGACAATGCGCGTGCGGTCCCCGTTCAGCGGATCCAGCGTCATGGCGACCCCGGCAGCGCGAGCATTGACCATCTTCTGAACCGCGACACTCATCAACACATCGATTTGGCCCAGATTGTTGTCGTGGCGGTACTTCATGGCCCGCGCCGTAAACAGCGAGGCCCAGCAATCGCGGACATGCTCAACCACATCCTCCGCGCCCACGACCCAAAGATAGGTGTCCTGTTGGCCTGCAAAGGACGCGTCCGGCAGATCTTCGGCAGTCGCCGAGGATCGGACGGCGACGGGCATATCGCGGCCCATTGCTTCGTATTGCGAGCGAATGGCCTTTTCGACATCGCTTGGCATGTGATGTGAGCGAAACCGGATCTGGATCGCCTGAGCCGACCGGTCGAGCGAGGAGACATCGTCAAAATCCGTTCGGGACAGCTGCATCTCGATCTCATTGCGAAGCCCTGTGCCCTCCAGCATCGCCAGATAGGCCTCGGTCGTTACGGCAAATCCGGGCGGGACGGCCACACCGGCCTGGGTCATCTGACTGAGACTGGCGCATTTTCCGCCAACCCGCGCATGATCCAGACAGGCTGCGTCCTCGAACCGAAGAGCAAAATCCGTCATGACGAACCTCCGATCCCCAGATCCACATCCACGCGGATAGGCACCCGAAACGAGATATTGTGCAGGTAGTTGATCTGCTGGTCAGGTTGCAGCGTCATATTCGGGAACCGCTGGGTCAACTCGCGCAGCATGATGCCGAACTCCATCTTGGCAAGCTGGAAGCCGATGCAGAAATGGATGCCGTAACCAAAGGTGAGATGGGTTCGCGCGTTTTCTCGATGAATATCGAAGGCTTCACCGTTCGGGAAAACGGCTTCATCGCGATTTCCCGACCCCATGACCATCAGGATGTTGGCACCTGCAGGCACATCGATCCCGCCGATATTTGTGTCCGCTTTGGCCAGCCGGCGCCAGCTGACGATCGAGGGGGAGTAGCGCAGGATTTCCTCGGTCGCACCGGAGATCAGGCTGGGGTCTTGTCGGATTTCATCCCACGCTGCGCGGTTGTTCATCAACGTTATCACGGCGTTTGCCATCAACGTCGTAGTGGTTTCATGCCCGGCAAACAGCGTCGAGTACATCACCCCTGCGATTTCTTCTTCGGTGATGTCGGCGCCTTCGGCCTTGGCCCTGAGAAGATCGCTGGGAAAATCGTCCTGTGGGTTTTCGCGCCGCGCCGCAACCAAATCGCGGCAATAGGCCCAATAATCCACCATGCCCTTGGCATGTGTGATCTGATCTTCATCGCTCAACTCACCCCACGTAACCAATGCGCGGCTGACCGCCCATTCCTTGACCTTCGGGACGTCTTCGTCCGGGATGCCCATCATGGTGAACAGCACCAGAGCCGGCACCGGATAAGCCACCTCGCGGAAGAAATCGAACCTGCCTTTGCCGGCGGCTTCGTTCAGGGTCCGGTCGATGATCGCCTCGATCTTGGGTTCAATCGACTTGAAGCGGCGCGGTCCGAATGCCCGCTGTGCAACCTTACGGATGCGGGTGTGATCGGGGGGCATCCGGGCCGACAGTCCCGAGGTGAATCCGCCTTCGGAAATGATGCGCTTGGCATCGGCACACAGGGGGCGGATCGGGGCCTGAGCGTTTTCTGCCGAAAAGGTCTTGTAATCGTCGAACACGGCCTTGATGTCGGCATGTCGCGTCACGATCCAATATCCGGATGCCGGGTCGTGGTAGACCGGCTGTTCTTCGCGCAATGCTTGCCAGGTGGCGTGCGGCGCGCTCAGGTCGAAAATATCGAAACCTTTCACGGCTTGCGCTTGCTCGGCGACGCTCATTTCATGTCCTCCCGAAAAAATGTGCGTGTGTTGGGAATCACCTTAAGTCACTAACTTTGGTTTTTCTTTGGGAGTATGCAATTATTTGATTTTAAATATTTTTGGTGAGTTTTTTGTGCAAGATTTCCAATTCATTTGTATCCGGTTCGGCGCCGATCGCGTCGAGCGCGGCGCGGTATTGCCGGTACTGTCGGCTTATCGTGTCCAATCGGTTTTGAGCATGAAAAATCCGCATCGCCTCGGCGTGAGCGATCTCGCAGGCGGGATCCATGGAAAGCGCCTTCTGACAGCAATCCAGAGCCTCGCGCAGACGCCCCTGATGTCGCAGGATTTCAGCCTTGTCGCGTTGCACCTTGAGAGCCATGTCCTTGAACCACGTGCGGCGCGGAACAACCCAGTCTTCGAAATCGCTTTCCACATATTCCGGCAACAGATCCTCGAACAGATCACCGGTATACAAGCGATCGGCCGCGTCCAACAGGGTGATGGCGCCATCGTCAACACCGGATTTTGCGAGAACCTTGGCCCGGTTGCACAGCTGTTCGAAACTGGAAATGTCGATCCAGGTGCCAGAGGGCGGGACCAGGCTGTAATACTCGCCGGTGCGGAGAATGAATTCCTTGCCGCCCAAGGTCTTGCGCAACATGGCAATCGCGTGATGCAGTCGGGTGCGTTTGACGGTTTCGTCCTGCTCATCGCCCCACAGAAGTTCCGCCAATTGATCGGCCCGGGCGCCGCGTTCTCCACGCTGCAACAGATAGGCGAACAGGGCCTTGGATTTCTTGGGCGCACTGCCAGGAATGCCCCAGCGGATCTGGCTACCGTCGGAAAGATAGATACGGAGCCGACCGAAACAGCGGATCTTCCATATGTCATCCGACCCAGCGCGGGGGCGTACCCGTTTCGGCGTTGTGATCCAGCGGGGATCTGCGCCGGAGGCCGCGCCTTGCGCCACTTCGGGTTCATTGGCCAGCCCTTTGTAGTCCGGCACCAGGCGCCCCAGCAGATACCCGACCTGCTGTGTCACCGTGGCGCCGTTCAGATACTCCTGAGGCAACCAGTATGGGTTGGAATAAATACCGGACGGCGCAAGAAAATGGCTGTGACCACGCAGAGCTGCGATCAATTGATCTTCGATCAGCAGGCTGCGGCCATAAACAGAGACGACAGAGATGCCGAGTTCCGCCGCCAGAAGGTCACATTGGCTGCCCCATCGCTCGAAATTGGCCGAGGCAGATACGGTCCGCAACCCCCAGCGCATGTCGACCACGACACAGTCTCCTGTCTTCAAGTCTTTTGCAGCTTGGGCGACGCGCTGTTGAACCCTATCGAAACGGATCGGGATTTCATCAAGTCCAGCGGCGGTGAAATCCAGACGTGTCTGATTTGTCAGATGATCCAGAAACCGATCATCATCAGCCAACACAAGGCTGTGCCTTGCCCCAAGTTCTTTCAGGGCCGCGTCCCGAAATCCCGGGTCTTCGTCGTCGTATATGACGGAAATGTTGAACGCATCTGCCATGTCGGCCAAAACTTATGTGCCATCCTTGGCGCCGGAGGGGTGAGGAGACATGTCGGACTTGGAACGTTTTTTCCCGGCTGGCTATAGTGATAGCGGCCAGGAACGGGTTTGGACAGGTCTGTCTTGTCGCGGTTGGGTCAGACCGGTTAGGCCGACCTGACCGTGGTGCTTGGTCCCTCTGGATCGCAAGTGGTCCGTCGTCCTGCTCGGCTTCAACAGAAACAAACAGAAACGACATCATTTTGGCGAGAAGCTGCTTTTTTCGATGGTGCCACGGCGGTTGGCATTGTGAAGTGCCTGTAAAGAACAAAAGGTCGAGGCGTCTCTCCTAACCTTTGACACTAACGGCCACGACACGCGTTTTTCGAAAGGGATTGAGTTTGCCGGATGTGCTGGAAGAGACCCGAACCCTGTTGCAGGCGTTGATCGCCTTTCCGACGGTATCAAGTGAAAGCAATCTGGACATCACCCGTTTCCTGGCAGATCGGCTGGACAGTCTCGGGGCACGAACCGAGATCTGGACTGATGAAACCGGGTTGAAGGCTAATCTTTTTGCGACGCTCGGCCCGGACAAGGAGGGCGGAATTGTCCTGTCGGGACACACGGATGTTGTCCCCGTCGCAGATCAGGATTGGTCTTCGGATCCGTTCGACATGCTGGAACGGGATGGGAGATGGTTCGGGCGTGGTACCTGCGACATGAAGGGGTTTGTTGCCGCCACGGTTGCAATGGCTTCGCAATACGCCCAGCTGGAGCTGAAACGTCCGGTACATTTTGCATTTACCTATGACGAGGAAATCGGCTGTTTCGGCGCGCAGGCACTGGCCCGAACACTCGAACACAGCAACATTCGCCCTGCTTTGGCGATCGTGGGGGAACCGACCATGATGCGCGTGATCGAAGGGCACAAAGGATGTTACGAGTACTCCACCCATTTCACGGGTCTCGAAGGTCATGGATCGGGTCCGGACCTTGGAGTGAATGCGGTTGAATACGCATCACGTTTGGTCTCCAAGCTTCTGACTTTGAAAGATGAATTAAAAGGCGCGCGCGCTCAACAGTCGGTTTGAGCCGCCTTGGACGACGATAAATACCGGGGCACTGGTGGGGGGATTTGCCCACAACGTGATACCCGGCAAGGCGCGGGTGGATTGGGAAATGCGGCCTGTGCGAAAATCGGATGCATTATACGTGAAGGACGCTCTGCATCACTTCTGCACGCACACCCTGTTGCCCGAGATGCAGGCTGTTTACCCCGAATCTCGCGTGGAAACTCAGGTCATTGGTGAAGTTGACGGCCTGGAAACGACGCGGGACAACGAAGCCCGCGATCTGGTGATGGAGCTCACCGGAGCAAACGGGGCCGACGTCGTTCCCTTTGGGACCGAGGCCGGGATCTTTCAATCACTGGGTTTGGACGTGGTGGTTTGTGGACCCGGTTCCATCGACCAAGCGCACAAGCCGGACGAATACGTTTCTATAGACCAGATGCGGCAGTGTCTGGATATGTTGCAGCGCCTGGCGACCAAGCTGGTCTGATCCTGATGCACATCGAAACGCCGTCCACGCAATACGAACGAAACGACTTGAGAAAGAGAGGTTGTCATGCCGCATGACAATGCGCCCTTTTCAATGGGCGAATACAAGCGCCGAATCTCGGCCACCCGCGCCGCAATGGAGCGGGCAGGGCTTGATCTTCTGTTTGTGACCGATCCGTCGAACCAGGCTTGGCTGACCGGGTATGATGGTTGGTCGTTCTATGTCCATCAAGGCGTTCTTTTGGGGCTTGAAGGAGAACCAATCTGGTGGGGCCGCAAGATGGATGCCCTGGGCGGTTTACGCACCTGCTGGATGTCGCAGGACAATATCAGGGGCTATGGTGACCATTACGTACAGTCGACCGAACGCCATGCGATGCAGGACCTCGCCCAGGTGATCGACGACCTGGGGATGGGACGGTCCCGGATCGGGGTCGAGATGGAGAATTATTACTACTCGGCCAAGGCCCATGCAGTACTGACCGAAAACCTTCCGAATGCGCAGTTTCGGGATGCCACTGCGCTGGTGAACTGGCAACGACTGGTGAAATCGGACGAGGAAATCACCTTCATCCGCAAGGCCGCCCGGATCTCTGACAAGGTCGTGCGAACTGCCATCGACCGGGCGGCTCCGGGTGTGCGTAAGAACGATCTGGTCGCAGACATTTTTCACGCAGGTATCACCGGAGTGGACGATGCCTGGGGTGATTACCCGGCTATCGTGCCTCTGACCCCATCCGGACTAGACGCTACAGCGGCGCACCTGACCTGGAATGACAAGCCGATGCAGTCGGGCGAGGCAACCTTCTTTGAACTTTCCGGCTGCTATCGTCGGTATCATGCCCCACTTTGCCGGACCGTTTTCCTCGGCAAACCCTCACAACAAGTGCTGGATACCGAACAAGCCCAGCTGGAGGGGATCGAGGCCGGGTTGGATGCAGCGCGTGCGGGCAACCGTACCTGTGACATCGCCAACGCTTTCATGAGCGTTTTGCACAAGCATGGACTACAACGAGAAGGTCGGATGGGCTATCCCATCGGGCTCAGTTATCCGCCCGATTGGGGTGAACGCACCGCGTCGATCCGCACCGAGGATACCACCGTTCTGCAACCAGGCATGACATTCCATTTCATGCCTGCGCTCTGGATGGACGATTGGGGGCTGGAAACGACAGAAACCATACTGATAACGGAAACAGGCCCGGCGGAACCGCTCTGTTCGGTTGAACGCAAGCTTTTCGTCAAGGACTGATCCCGGGGAATGGTCATTTACGACGTCTGAATGCCGCATATTCCTCTGGTCTGCAGGCAGAGTTTCTCCTAGCACTGGCGGCACCAGACACGTGGAGTCACCATGCCCATACACTATGTGTACCTCGTCATCGCCGTCGCTGCTGAGACCATCGGAACCAGCGCATTGCAGGCCAGCCAGCAGTTTTCCAAACTCGGCCCAACTGCGCTGGTGGTTCTGGGATATGGCACGGCCTTCTTTTTCATGGGCCTGACGTTGAAGTACATGCCTGTCGGAATCGTTTATGCGATCTGGTCCGGTCTGGGCATCGTGTTGATTGCGGCCATCGGCTATGCCGTTTTCGGGCAGAAGCTTGATTTGCCTGCTGTCATCGGGCTGTTGTTCATCATCAGCGGAATACTGATCATTCACCTGTTTTCCAAGTCTTCGGCTCACTAACCGACAAGGCTTTCGGCGCGCAACGTCGCAAAGGTGCATTTTTGCTGGCCTTTGGGTCTGCAACGGGATATGCGCGCCCCAACTCCCTTATAGAGGCTGACCTCATGGACCTGCGCAACATTGCGATCATTGCTCACGTCGACCATGGCAAGACGACCCTGGTGGACGAGCTGCTGAAACAATCCGGTGCTTTCCGCGAAAACCAGGCCGTGGCGGAACGCGCCATGGACAGCAACGACCTGGAACGCGAACGCGGCATCACCATTCTTGCAAAAGCGACCTCGGTCGAGTGGGGTGAAACCCGCATCAACATCGTGGATACGCCCGGTCACGCTGACTTCGGTGGTGAAGTCGAACGTATTCTGTCGATGGTCGACGGTGTGGTGTTGCTGGTGGATGCTGCCGAAGGTCCGATGCCGCAGACCAAGTTCGTGACATCGAAAGCACTGGCCCTGGGCCTGCGCCCGATCGTGGTACTGAACAAGGTCGACAAGCCGGATGCCGAACCGGATCGCGCACTGGACGAGTGCTTTGACCTGTTTGCCAATCTGGGCGCCGATGACGATCAGTTGGACTTCCCGTCCATGTATGCCTCGGGCCGCAGTGGTTGGGCAGATATGGAACTGGACGGCCCGCGCAAGGATCTGTCGGCCTTGTTCGATCTAATCGTCGAACATGTCCCGGCCCCGAAACAAGCCGAACGCAAAAGCGAACCATTCCGCATGCTGGCCACCACGTTGGGCAGTGACCCGTTCCTGGGACGTATCCTGACTGGCCGCGTAGAAAGCGGCACGTTGAAAACCGGCGACACGGTCAAGGCTCTCAGCCGAGATGGCTCGCAAGTGGAAAACTTCCGGGCCTCGAAGATCCTGGCCTTCCGGGGTCTCAGCCAGCAGCCCATTGATGTGGCCGAAGCTGGTGACATCGTTTCTCTGGCCGGGATGACCAAGGCGACTGTTGCGGATTCACTGGTCTCCCCGCAGGTTGACGAAGCTTTGCCCGCCCAACCCATCGACCCGCCGACCATTACCGTGACGTTCGGCATCAACGATTCGCCGCTGGCCGGTCGTGACGGCAAGAAAGTTCAGTCCCGCGTGATCCGGGACCGGCTGATGAAGGAAGCCGAATCCAATGTCGCCATCCGCGTTACCGATACGCCGGGCGGTGAGGCTTTCGAGGTTGCGGGACGTGGCGAATTGCAAATGGGCGTGTTGATCGAAAACATGCGGCGCGAAGGCTTCGAACTGTCAATCTCGCGTCCGCAGGTTCTGTTCCAGGAACAGGACGGTCAGCGGATGGAGCCGATTGAGGAAGTCACCATCGATGTGGATGATGAATATACCGGTTCCGTGATCGAAAAAATCACCGGTCCGCGCAAAGGTGAACTGGCCGAGATGAAGCCCGCTGGCGCAGGCAAGACCCGTATCATCGCACATGTCCCGTCGCGCGGGCTGATCGGTTATCACGGCGAATTCCTGACCGACACCCGCGGCACTGGCGTGTTGAACCGGGTGTTTCATGACTGGGCTCCGCACAAAGGGGCAATCCCGGGCCGTCGCGCCGGCGTTTTGATCTCGATGGAGAAAGGTCAATCTGTGGCTTATGCCCTGTGGAACCTTGAAGAGCGTGGCCGGATGTTTATCGGCCCGCAGGCGGATGTGTATCAGGGCATGATCATCGGTGAACACAGCCGGGACAACGACCTGGAAGTGAACCCGCTGAAAGGCAAGAAGCTGACCAACGTGCGCGCCAGTGGCTCGGACGAGGCCGTGCGTCTGACCCCGCACATCCAGTTCAGCCTTGAAGAGGCGATCGCCTATATCGACGATGACGAACTGGTCGAAGTGACACCGAACGCGATCCGGCTGCGTAAGCGCTATCTGGATCCGCATGAACGCAAGCGGATGGCCAAGGCTGCCTCGTGAGCCAAACACTCCAATGATTACAGGGCGTCCGAGATCGGGCGCCCTTTTGCGTACTGGAGACCGACGGATCAGAACATTTCATTTCTCACGTCGTCAAAGCGATGAGACTATCCTTGGTCTGGCTCCAAATATCCAACAGTTGATCGGCCGTTTCAGGGGCAACCGGCGTTGCCGTGTTCAGATTGGTTTCCACGGCCGCCAGTCTGGCCCGCAATTCAATGGCGCCCAACAGGGCGGCGGAGCCAGCAGTATGGTGGACCAGCGCCACAAGGTCAGATTTGTCTTGATCAGGTTCCGCCTCAACAGTCCGCAGCGCATGACAAATTCGGATCAGGGCCGGGTCTGTTTCGTCAAGGAAGTCCTGCACAAGGGTCCGAACCTTGGCCTGTCCCAGTGCGTCCACAAGATCCTGAATTTGAGGTTTGTCCAGCACAACCGGAACACTGTTGCCTGCTTGGCTGTAGGCCCTGTCTGAAACTTGGGACCCAAGGTCAGAGACCCGACGCAGTAGCGCGGAAAGACCGTCCCGTGAAATCGGTTTGACCAGAACATCATCCATCCCAGCCTTGCGGAACCTTTCCAGCTCCGAAGGTACCGCGTGGGCAGTGACTGCAACTATCGGCAGTCGGGCACCGGAGGTGCCAATGGCCCGGATCGCCTGTGTCGCGCCGACGCCATCCAGCTTTGGCATTGAAATGTCCATCAAAACAAGATCATAAGGTACATTCTGGCCCCGGGCTGCTTGTACTTGAGCAACGCCTTGCTCCCCGTCATGCGCTTCTTCGACATGGTGACCTTCCTGCTCAAGCAGGTCGCGCAAAACGATCCGGTTGATCCGGTTGTCTTCAACAATGAGAACTCTCAGCGGCCCGGTCTGTGGTAACTTTTCACTTCGAGTTTCAGTGTCATCGCTAGGCGATGCTTCCCGGATTTGGTCTTCGTCTGCTTGCGGCAAGGGCAGGGTAACACGGAATGAACTTCCTTTTCCTGGAACACTATCCAGTTCAATCTGACCGTTCAGCGCGTCGACTACGCGTTTGACGATGGCAAGACCCAATCCCGTACCTTCGATTTCACGGCTATAGGAGGCGTCAAGGGTAACAAAGTCCTCGAACACTTTCGTCTGATCTTCTGGCGCAATGCCAAGACCCGTATCTGACACGGCAATCTCGACCGTGTTGTCGGAGTTTGGTCTGGATACAGTGATGTCTATGCGACCATCGCGTGTGAACTTTATTGCGTTTCCAACAAGATTGAGAAGGATCTGCCGCACTCGAGTAGGATCACCGATTACCGGATCATCACAAACCTCGGAGATTGACACCTCCAACGCGTTACCCCGGTGCTGTGCGACACTTCGCTGACCATCCGTCAGCTCACGCACAAGCTGCGGCAACGAAAATACTTCCTGAGTTGTTTCGATCCGTTCCGCTTCCGCACGCGAAAGCTCCAGCACATTGTCCACGTGATGCTGCAGGAGTTTCCCCGAAGCCCTTATGATTTCGATGTATTCCTGTTCTTTCGCGCTGCGGCTGTTGCCATCCAAAAGATCAAGCGTTCCCAGCATGCCGTTCAGCGGTGTGCGCATTTCATGGCTCATGACAGCGATGAAATCAGCCTTGGCCCGTTCGCCTGCAACCGCATCATCACGGGCCTTGACCAGTTCCGTCTCGGCGGCCACGCGATCCGAGATGTCACGGATGAAAGAAACGAAAATCTCACCATCGTCCGATTCAGCCGATGAGATGGACAGCTCTACAGGAAAAACCTCTCCGTTCTTTCGCTTGGCTTCCAACTGGATCAATCCAGTTCCGACAACCCGCTTTTCGCCCGTGGTGAGATAGCGTTTCATACCGTTTCGATGTGCTTCTCGGAAATGATCAGGAACGATCATGTTTTCCATTTCAGCACCAATGGCCTCGGCTCGCGAATAGCCGAAAATTCGCTCGGCCGCTCCGTTGTAATCCATGATCCGGCCCTGGCGATCTACAACCAACACACCGTCCAGAGAGGTCGACACGACCGCCGCCAATCGCGAGCGCACTATGCTCTGCTCCCGGGCATGCGCCCGTTCCCTGCGGAAGTGCCTCATCAGCAGTGCCAGCATGACGATCAAAATAAGGAGAACCAGCAGAGTCAGAGCAGATACCCAAGACAGCGTTTGCGCGATGCCGAACCTTTGCGCGTCTGCGCTGGCAGCCAGTATTGTGACACCTTTCAATGTGACAGCGCGGACATGTTTGCGCACAGCGTCAGTCTGTTGCGCCAGATCGGGCAGAGCCGATCGCAACTCGACGTTCGAGCTGTCTATGATCGGGACAGTTCGCGCCAGATAGCTGTCGATCTGCATCAATGCTGCTTTGACATCCTGATCCTGGCGCATTGGGTCATAGAATGACCCGTCCATCAGTGTTCTGGCGCGGCTGTAAAAAACGTCATAGCGATTGCGCAGATCATTCAGCGATCCCGTCGGATCAGATGTGGCAGACAGGATTGCGGAGTTCAGCGCAAGCAACTCAACGTCTGCCTGGGCCAGGGACCATTGCGCACTGTCGGAATTGGCTGTAGCAAGGGCATCGATTTTGCGACGAATATCCCCGTTCAAAAGCACTGCAGCCAGAATGGCCGTCGCCAGCACACCCACCACAGACAGCGCCGAGTAGATCCGCCAGCGTCGCGTTGGCTTGTCCGATTTGTCCGACACCGTGTTCAGCGTTGCACCTCGATCCGGTTGAGTTGCCAGATACTACGCGAAAAGATCAATTCCGATTGATACTCCAATTTGCTGTCATAAGGGTAAACGATCCACAGCGGTCCCTTGTTCCTGAGGCTCATGCGTTCTCCGTTGTTCAGGAAAGCCACAATCGGCCCGCCGTCTTGGGCATCCGACGCCGGGATATCCACCGCATAGTCATTTACGGCTGAAGCCCTGAGCACCGAGCCGTTGGCGCCAATGGCATCAAGCAGGTCGTCCAGCTCGACACCGGTGAAGCTTTGCATGCCATCGGTCCAGATCGTGGTTGTTTCAAAGGTGACCGTGTCCATCGAGGACAGAAGATCGAAATCGAAAACCGCTTTGTCATCTGCATTTTTTGTTCCGATATCCCCGGTAACGGTCAGGATAGGTGTTCCCAACACGGGTTCCAGCGCCGCTGCAGCACCCGCATAAATCATACCTGAACAGACAGCGGCCACGCTCAGACATGTGCAACACCTGTTGAAGAAACTTTTCATGCGCCATCTCCTTGCACCAGTTTTCATGGAGATCGCACAAGTTTTTACGCCGGTCATCTGGCCATGCGTATGAAAACCTATACTTTTGGTAAGGTCCGCAGGCGCATTAGAAGTGCTGACCCTACGTTCAGGACAATTTTACGGGCCTGACGTATAGTAATTTCAGCGCGAGAAAATAGGCTTGTGTTGGCCACACCCTGAGCTGACCCGCCCGGAGTTGGCCTGGAGAAAGGAATTTGATGCGTATCCTTGTTGCAGATGATCATGATCTTGTCCGCGAAACCATTGCCGCTTTCCTGGTTTCCGAAGGCGGAGCAGAAGTCGAAACTGCCGGTACGCTGGACGCCGCTCTGGCAGTGGTTCAATCCAGCGGCACGTTCGATCTGGTTTTGCTGGATTACAACATGCCGGGTATGAACGGGCTGGATGGTTTGCACAAGATGCAGGAAGCAAATGAAAAGCGCCCCGTGGCCATCCTCTCTGGTACCACGACCCGAGCCCTGGCGGAGGAGGCCATTGCCGACGGGGCCGCCGGGTTCGTTCCCAAAACACTGGGATCGAAATCCATGGTAACGGCTGCAAAATTCATGGCCGCTGGCGAAATCTATGCCCCGTTCAATCTTATGCAGCAGGACGCTCAAGCCGAACCTGGTTTGCTGACCAAACGTGAACTGGATGTGCTGCGCGGCATCTGCCAAGGGAAGGCCAACAAGGAAATCGCGCGCGATTATGATTTGCACGAAGCCACGGTAAAACTGCATGCAAAGACACTGTGTCGAAAGCTGAATGCCAAAAACCGAACGCATGCGGCGATGATTGCCCGCGATCGAAACCTGGTGTGACCGGGCAGGGGAGCTATCCGCCTCTGCCAAAGATACGCCCTCTATCCGTTTGGATAGGTCGGCCTCTCCGTCAGGTGTTTCGACTGATCTGACGCGCCTCGGACAGGCTAAAAACATTGGGCTAACGTCCTCGTAACGCAAAGCGAGGACAGCCATGATCACTCTTCTTAATGCTGCACCGGATACCGGAAACCAGGGCGTCAGCGCCCTGTGCCATGCGGTTGTCGCAGGGCTCACACGTCGTAGCGCGGCACAAGTTACCGTGGCAGATCATGGGCGCGGACTGCGCCAGGCGGACTGGGGATATGCCCGGGTCAATCTTGTGGGTCTGACTCATCATCGCCGGTTTTGGCGGGGGGACAGTTTGCGCACGGCCCATGCTTTTGCGCGGGTGGGTGGCGGCTTCAACACGCCCGCACGGATTGTCCGCAGATCACACACCGTGCTGGACATCTCCGGGGGCGACAGTTTTACCGACATCTATGGCTCCAAACGATTTCAGGCCATGGTCCTGACCAAACGGATGGCTCTGGATGCGGGGGTGCCTCTGGTCCTGTTGCCACAAAAGCTGGGTCCGTTTCGGGATGCCGGCAACCGGGATCAGGCCGTTTCCATTCTGCGCCGTGCCAAAGCTGTGTGGGTGCGCGATGCGCAAAGTTTTGCATTCTTGCAAAATGCTTTGGGAGACGTTTTTGACCCAACCCTCCATCGTCTGGGTGTAGACGTGGCGGTGGCCTTGCCCCGGTCCAAACCAGAGCAGCTGGTCGGCCGCGTCGGAAGTTGGCTGACCCAAGACCGTCTGTTTCCAGTGGCCGGGATCAATGTGTCGGGCCTGCTGTGCAACAAGGACCACGAAGCCCGACAAGTCTTCGGATTAAATGGGAGCCACAGAGATCAGCTGGACGCTTTGGCCCGTAGTTTGCTGGAAGCTGACCCGCATCTGCGCTTGTTACTTGTCCCGCACGTCCAGCGCCCCGATGGTGATGTCGAGAGCGATCTGGACGCCGCAAGGAATTTGAAAGCGCGGCTGGGACAGATGGGACAAAGCCGGGTAGAGGTTTTGCAGGAGTCCTTGAGCGCGATGGAGCTGAAATGGGTCCTGTCGCGTCTGGACTGGTTCACCGGCGCGCGGATGCACGCGACGATAGGCGCTTTTTCTTCGGGCGTTCCGACTTTGGGGTTGGGATACACGGACAAGGCCTACGGTGTGTTTGCCGAATGCGGCATCGGCGATGAGGTCGCAGATCTTCGTCGTGACAATGCCAGGCAGGTGGCAGAACGCGCTGTAGCCTCCTTTGTCGGGCGCGCAGCGTTGAAGGATGATCTGCAACAGCGCTTGTCCGGGGTCAAAACCCGAGCGTCGCGGGAAATGGACCTTATCGCCCATCAGGCCGGGATGAACGTGTAATGCAACAGCGTTGGATCCCTTGGGCAGTGCCGATCTGGGCCGAAATCGCCGCGTTGGGGCGCTCGGTCGTCTTTGCCTGGATCATCGGGGCAGACCAGCTTGGCCAGGCGATGATGCTGGCTCTGGTCGTTCGACTGACTGAGATGGCCAGCGATCTGGGCGTGGATCGCCTGCTGCTGCAGGCCCCGGACGGCAACTCAGCCCGTTTTCAGGCCGAGTTGCAGGGTGTCGCGTTGATCCGCGGTTTGGTGGGCGCCGCGGTGCTTGCGGTGTTGGCACCCGCTCTGGCCGGTCTGTTTCCGGGCGGCCCGAACACGCTGACCTATCTTTCATTGGCGATTGTCCCGTTGTTTCGCGGGCTGGCACATCTGGACTTCCGTCGCGCAGAACGACGTTTCCGTTATCGCCTGTTGGCCCTGGTCGAAGGGGGAGCAACTGCCGCGATGGCCGTTCTGGTCGCTCCGGCTGCTCTTGTTTTGGGCGATCACCGGGCAATGGTCGTGGTTCTGATTGCGCATGCTGTATCTTACTCTGCGCTGTCGCATATCGTGGCCTCCCGAGGCTTTCGCCTGCGGTTCTCGCGCACCGCAATGTTGCGGGTTTGGAGCTTCGGAGCCCCTTTGGTCTTGAACGCAGGACTATTGTTTCTGACATTTTACGCCGACCGTCTGATCGTCGCGCGGGCCTTTGATTGGGCGACCTTGGCGCTGTATGGTGTCACGCTGCAACTGGCGTTGCTGCCCGCGCAGATAGTCGGACGGGCAGCTGGTTCGCTGGTTTTGCCGCGCCTTCGGGAAGCGTTGCGGCAACGCAACCTGTTGGCCGTCTGGCAGCCCGTTGTGAACCTGCATGCTGGGCTGGCACTTGTGGTCACGTGCGGTTTTATCCTGTTGGCCCCGATCCTGATCGACGTGATTTATGGTTCGGCTTTTCGACCGGACTTGATGCTTGCACTTGCTATCGGGGTGGCAGCAGGGTTTCGGGTTCTGCGCACACCGTATTCACAATTGGCCGTTGCAACCGGTCGAACCGGCGATCCGGCACGGGCCAATCTCTTGCGCGCAGCTGCCTTGGTCCCTGCAGCGGGATTTGCAGCTGCAGGCCTGCCACTGGCCGCCATCGGCGCCGCTGCCGCTTTGGGGGAGGCTGCAGCGACGTTGCGGGCCGTCCATCTTGCTCACCACTCTTTTGACCAATCCTTTTCTAATGAGGTTACAGCATGAAAACCGATCCGATCACGTCGATGGTGTCCCGCAACCTGTGTACTGGTTGTGGCGCTTGCGCGGGGGCATTCCCAACTGCGATCCGGATGATGGAAGACCCGGTAAACGGTCGTCGCCCGGTGGTCGAGCAGAGCAACGCAGGTCGTATGGCGTCACAGGCCGCTACGGCGGTCTGTGCGGGCGCCAACACAGACTGGTCGGACCTTGATATCACCGACCAGACCGACGCCGATTGGGGGCCGATCCTCGCCGTTTGGGAGGGGTGGGCAGCCGACCCCGAAATCCGCTACAAGGGGTCGTCTGGCGGTGCGGTAACGGCGTTGGCGCATTTTGCACTGCGGACAGGAATGGTGGATGGCGTGGCCCATGTTGCCGCCCGCGAGGATGATCCGCGTTTGAATCGGGCGGTCATCAGCCGTGATCGTGCCAGCTTGTTGCAGGGCACCGGATCACGGTACGCCCAGGCCAGCCCGGCCGAAACCCTGGGGCAGATTGCAGCTGAAAGTGATCCGGTCGCCTTCATCGGTAAACCCTGCGACGTTGCCTCGGTTCGGCGGGCGGTCAGGGCGACCCCGGATCTGGCCACCAAGATCCCACTGACCATCGCGATCTTTTGTGCCGGAGCCCCAAACCTGGCGGCGACGGAACAGTTGTTGGACAGGTTGGAGGTGCCCAAAGACGGCAAGTTGATCGACCTGCGCTATCGCGGCAAGGGCTGGCCCGGGCTTATGCAGGCCGTTTGGCGCGACGCTGATGGCACAGAACATACCAGCAAGGGCCTCTCCTATGCCCAAGGGTGGGGCGACATTCTTCAGGGGGAGCGACGCTGGCGTTGCCGGATATGCGCTGATCATACCGGCGCGCTGGCTGACATCTCGGTAGGAGACCCATGGCACGCGGCGCCTGATGGCGATCAGGATCCAGGGCGGTCGCTGATCGTGGCACGTACGCCCCGCGGCAAAGCGATGATCGAGGCCGCAATCCGTGCTGGGGCATTGGTGGCCGAACCCCGGGCGCGCACGACCCTCGAGGCCGCACAGCCGAACCTGAAGAACACCCATGCCGCGGTCTGGGGACGGACGGTTGCAATGCGGGTGGCTGGGCTGAAAGCTCCTCAGCTGAACGGCCGGCACCTGTTTGCACAGTGGAGGGAACTTCCTTTCAAACAGAAACTGCAATCCGTGATGGGCACCTGGAAGCGTATTCTGCGCGACCGTTTGTGGCGCAGAGTATTCATTTCCGGAGCTGGCCAATGAAACTGGCCGACGCATTACTGTCTGGGCGGACCGAAAACCTGGACCTGCTGCGCGTTGTTTTGGCGGTTTGCGTGATCGTCAGCCACGCCTGGCCATTGGCACTGGGACCGGGCACGTCCGAGCCGCTGGAACATTTGACTGGACGGTCATTGGGAGGGTGGGCTGTCCTGATGTTCTTCTTCCTTTCCGGTCTGTTGATCACCGCCAGCGCCGAACGTCGAACTAGTAAAGAGTTTTGGCGTGCCCGCATACGTCGTATCTTTCCGGGCCTTGGCGTGGCTTTGTTTGTGACTTTGGTTTTAGCGTTGATCAGTGGAGCGACGCCCTTTGCGGAGGAGGCCGCTTTTTGGTATTTTCGAGCCATCACGCTGGTGTCGATAGAACACCAGATCCCCGGCGCCTTTGCCGCGAACCCGTATCCGGGTGTGGTGAACGGCCCGTTGTGGAGCCTGTTTCATGAGGTGCTGGCGTATGGCTGTTGCGTGGCCCTCGTTTCCTTGGGTGCTCTGCAGCGCGGAAGCCATATTCTGGGTCTGACGGCCGTCATTTCGGCGGCAAACTTGTGGACCGACGTGATGCCCTCAAGGTTGGCGACCTTCCTGCCGCTGCTTTTTGCCTTCTCATTGGGTATGGCTGCCTTTCGATTGCAAACCCGTTTGAAGCTTCGATCTGACCTGGGTATCACCTCAGCTCTGGCCGTGTTTTTTCTCCCGGGGATGTTGGCGGTCTTGGCGCTGAGCTATGCAGTGCTGTCGCTGACCCTGGTGACGCGTCCGGTCCGAACAACTGCCGATTATTCTTATGGTTTCTACATCTATGGTTGGCCGGTGGCGCAATTCATCGTCCATCTTCAGCCTGGTGTTGGACCAGTGGCATTGGCGGCTCTCAGTCTTGTGCTGACGCTGCCTTTTGCCATGGTCAGCTGGCACCTGGTGGAGCGTCCCACCATGACCTTTCGCAAGGCAATGGTGGCGTCATGACCCGGACCCAAACCTATGTCCCAACAGTCTTCGGTGTACCTGTGGTGGTTGCGGTCTTTTTCGTGGCGATCATGCTGCCAACGGCGGTTTCGCTCAATCTGGGGGGGCTGCGGTTGTCGGCGTATCGGGTGGTTCTGATCGTGATGATCCTGCCGATGCTTCTGACACTTGCTACCGGGCGCCGGGGCAGGATGAACCTGTTCGATCTGTTGTTGCTGGCGCATTGCGCGTGGGCAATCCTAGCGCTGATCAATTGGGGTGGCCTGTCCCAGGGTATTGAATCGGGCGGAATTTACTTTGTGGAATGTATCGGCGCGTATCTTGTGGGCCGTCTTTACATTCGTACGTACCAGGATTTTTCAGCCATGGCTCATGCCTATGTCGGTGTTGTCATTGTCACCTTGCTGTTCACCATACCCGAGGCGCTGACCGGCGTGCATATCCTGTACGACACGATTTCCGGCGCCGTAGGCGGTCCGCGCGCACCGTTCATCGAGCCTCGCATGGGGATTGAAAGGACGTTTGGCCCATTCGATCACCCGATCCTATACGGGGTGTTTTGTGCGGCGGCGTTTTCGCTGGCCTACTTTGTGGTCGCCCAAAAACGGTTCGACAATTACTCGGGCATGGCCAAGGTGTTCGGCGTGGGTTTGGCCACCTTCATGTCTGCATCTGGCGGCCCCTATCTGGTGCTGATGATGCAGGGTTTTGTTGCAGGATGGGAGCGGGCACTGGGCACAATCAAGGGCCGTTGGGCCGCGCTGTTTTCACTGTTTGGTTTGGCTTATGTGGCAATCGACCTGTTTTCGACCAAGACGCCGTTCCATGTTTTCGTCAACTATTTCACCTTCTCCAAACAGTCGGCATACAACAGAATACTGTTGTTCGAATTTGGCACGGCCGAGGTCGCCCGGCATCCGATTTTCGGCATTGGACTGGGAGATTGGCAGCGGCCGGTCTGGATGTCGGACAGTATGGACAATTTCTGGTTGGTGACGGCCGTCAGGTACGGCATTCCGGCGTTTCTGCTTCTGGTGGGCATGTTGCTGGGGTTGGTCTGGGCCGTGGGGCAGCGCAAGCAATTGCCCGAAAGCTGGCGTCGGGCGCGACATGCATGGGCCTTTACCTTGTTTGGCATCGCCGTGGCAGCGGCCACGGTTCACCTGTGGAACGCTTTGTTCGTGTTGTTCTTTTTTCTCATCGGGTCCGGGACTTGGATGCTGGACGCACGGCCGGGTGCGGCACAATCCGTCAAACGCCGTTTGCGTCATCCACACAACTATCAACCCGCACGATTGTTTTGAGTTTTATGGAAGGGTCAGGGGTCATGGATCTGTCGATTGTCATTGTGAATTGGAACACCGCAGATCTGCTGCGGGACTGTTTGGCATCGGTTCAGGCCGGATTGACCGGGTTGAAGGCCGAAGTACTGGTGGTGGACAACGCGTCCTCGGACACATCAGTCGAGATGGTACGCAACAACTTCACGTGGGTGACGCTTCTGGAAAACACCGAAAACCTGGGTTTTGCAGCAGGCAACAACGTTGCCTTGCGTAAGGCCAAAGGGCGGTACGTGATGCTGTTGAACACCGATACACTGGTGCATGAAGCCGTTCTGCCGGATGCCGTTGCGTGGCTGGATCGGCATCCGGATGTGGGTGTAATGGGACCAAAAGTGCTGAACGAAGACGGCTCAGTTCAACCATCCTGCAGCGCCTATCCGTCGCTGAAGCATCTCACCATGCAGGCGTTCGGACTGACAAAATTCTCGCGTCTGGACAGCTATCGCATGACGGGTTGGGAACGGTCTTCCGAGCGTCGGGTTGATGTCATTTCGGGTGCGGCAATGTTCGTCCGGCGCTCGGCGATAGAACAGGTGGGTCTGCTGGACGAGTCGTTTTTCTTCTATGGTGAAGAAACCGACTGGTGCCACCGTTTCGGGCAAGCTGGATGGGGGCTTGCCTTTGTTCCCATCCCGTCCGTCACCCACTTTGGTGGGGGCGCGGTGGCGCATTTGAACCACCGCCGCGACGTTATGATGACCGAAGGCACCACACGCTTGCACCGCAAGCATGGCAGTTGGTTGGCAGGGCTGACCTGCTTTGCGGTCTTGTCATTTCACAACGCGAGCCGCGCATTGCTTTGGTCGGTTCTGGGGCTGGTTCGGGGACCAAAGACCCGCGAACGGGCGCGGCATTTTCGCGGTGTCACCGCAGACTTGCACAGGGCATGGCCCGGAACTCTTCTGAGCGAGACGCAGTCATGAAAGCCCTGTTGATTGCGCCCAATGTGGATGGCACCGATGTCGGGGAGGCATTCGTTGCCTTCAAATGGGCCGAAGCGTTGTCTCAAAGGATCGAATTGACGGTTTTGACTTTCCAGCGCCCTGACAGGACCAAGGTCGCAAGTCAGCTTCCCGAAGCCCGCGTGATCTCGTGGCCTGAGCCGACGTGGGCGCTGAAACGAGAACGTCTGAATGCGATGCTCAAGCCTGCTTGGCCGGTATTCGCGGGCCATGTACGCCGTTGGCTGACCCAGGCTTTGAAGGATGGTGAGCATTTCGATCTGGCACATCAACTCATGCCACAGGCTGCACGCTATGCTTCTCCTCTCCGCCATTTCGATATCCCATATATCATTGGCCCCTTGGGTGGTGCGCTGGACACGCCCGAAGCCTTTCAGGAGGAAGCGTCATCTGCCCCAACGTTCACGCGCCTGCGTAAGCTGGACAGCTTCCGGTTTCGCAATGATCCCTGGCTGCGGGCGAGTTACACGGGCGCGGCCTGTGTATTGGGTGTCGCCCCTTATGTGCGTGATGTGCTGGGCGATGTTCCCTTGCAACGGTTCGAACCCGTGCTGGAGCTGGGCATCGACGCAGTAGCCCCCAGTGCAGACCGAAACCCAGGGCCGGGGCAATTGCGCTTGCTGCATGTGGGCCGTGCTGTACGTACAAAAGGGTTGCGTGACGTGATCCGTGCGCTGGCGCAGTTGCGAGATCTGCCTGGGATTACATTGACCAGCGCTGGGGCCGGAGAGGAGCTGGACCTGTGCAGGGCCGAAGCGCAACGCTTGGGAGTCTCGGATCGTGTGTGTTTTCTGGGACGGATTCCACGTGATCAGGTTGAACATCTCTATGCTTCCCACGATGTGTTCTGTTTTCCATCTTTTCGCGAACCGGCGGGCGGCGTTCTGTACGAAGCAATGCGTCACGGGCTGCCAATTGTAACTGCTGATCGTGGTGGGCCCAGCTGGATCGTGGACGACACCTGCGGAATCCGTGTTCCGGTTACCACTCCGGACAGATTTGCCGCCGAAATAGCACAGGCGATCAGAATTCTTGCTGCGAATCCCGCGCAACTGAAAGAGCGGGGAGAGGGGGCCCGTGCCAAGGTCCTCCGCGAGGGTTTGTGGGCGTCAAAGGCAGAACGGATGGTTGCGCTCTACAAAGATGTAACGGATAGGCGAAATACGACTTACTCTATCCGAACGGATAGGTAAAACACCCCTTTTGCGGGTTTGAGATCTCTTTTTGCGTCGTAACATCAAACACTTAACTCAAGGTATCTTGTTTTCAGGACAACCACCTATCGACATAGGAGCCTGGAAATGCGTGACCGAAATCACAAGAAACCTGTTGTTCTTGCCGTCTCATCAGGTGGCGGCCATTGGGTCCAAATGCAGCACCTGTCGCCCGCGTTTGCGGGGGCGGACCTGCATTATGCGACAACTGATGTCTCGGCCAAGGACCGTCTGACCACAGCGCGGGTTCACATCTATCCCGATGCAAACAAGGACACGCCGCTGCGTCTGTTGGCTTGTTTTGTGCGCCTGGCCTGGATCGTTGCGCGGGTGCGCCCGGACGTCGTGATCTCCACCGGCGCGGCGGGTGGGTTTCTGGCCATCCGGCTGGCCAGACTGATCGGCGCCCGCACAATGTTCATCGACTCGATTGCCAACGCCCGCACCCTGTCGATCTCGGCCCGCCTTTCGATGGGCGTGGCCGACCGGGTCTTGTCGCAATGGCCGACGGTCGCACGGACCTCAGGCGCAGAATATCGCGGCGCGGTGATCTGAAACGCCAACTTCTCAGGAGCATGTCATGATTTTTGCCACTGTTGGCACACAGCTGCCATTCGACCGCCTTTTGCATGGGTTGGACAGCTGGGCGTCCCGGAACCCGAGCGTACCTATCTTTGCGCAAATCGGAACCAGCTCAGGACGCTTCCGCCATATAGAAACCGTACCCTCTCTGAGCCAGACCGAGTTTGCCCAAAGGTTCGAGGCTGCCCGGTTGGTCGTCTCGCATGCCGGGATGGGCACGATACTGTCGGCTGCCGAAATGGGCAAACCGCTGATCCTGATGCCCCGTCGGGCCAAGTTCGGTGAACACCGCAATGATCATCAGCAGGACACCGCTGCAGAGATGTCCCGGCTGTCCAATCTGCGCGTTGTTGCGGATGGCGAAGACCTGCACCGTGCCTTGGATCGCGCGGCGGCCCGCGGTTTTCCCTGTCTAAGCCCAGGAGCTGACTTGGCTGGGCGCGAACTGGAACCTCTGTTGGAGGTTATTCGCGACTTTGTCTGGGACCAGACCGCGGCTCCCAAGACCACCAGGATTGGTAAAGTCGCATGACCAGTGCCACGATCCTGATCCCCGCCCACAATGAAGCGTCTGTCATTGGTCGGACCTTGTGGTTCCTGTCCCGCGGCATGCCGTTGAACGAATACGAAGTTATCATCATTGCAAACGGCTGCACCGACGCCACAGCGACCCGGGCCCGTGCTGTACTGCCACAAGCGCTGGTTCTGGAAACGGAGCAGGCCGGAAAGTGCAATGCCTTGAACCTTGGTTACTCGGTTCGCCGCGGATCCGGGCCTGTGATTTGTTTGGATGCGGATCTGGATGTGACGTCAGAGTCGCTCAGTGCCTTGATCGCTCCGGTTCGGGAAGGTTCAGCACTTGCAGCCTGTGGTCAAATGGATGTGGCGACCTCTCATGCGTCGCTTGCGGTCCGCAGTTTTTACCGGGGCTGGCGCATCAACCCTTACTTTAATCGGGGCAAATTTGGCGGCCTTTTTGTGCTTGATCGTGTGGCCGCAGAACGGCTTTTCCCATTGCCCGAAGTCACGGCCGATGACGAATTCATCCGTCGCAGTTTTGCGCCGGGCGATATTGCCAGTGTGCCAGCCTGCACGTTCACTGCACGCGCACCCGCGACTTTGCGAGATTTGGTGAAGGTTCGCCGCCGCAGCATCCGAGGGACACGAGAAATTGCAAGTCTGGGATTGCCCCGTCCCGAGGGCAACAGCCTGCCCGTCCTCTTGAAACACGCGTTTTCAAAACCCGCAGATGCCGGACCCGTGCTTGTTTTCCTGACCGTTATGATCTGGGTCCGTATGTTGCTGGCAATAGAAGGAAACTCGCAGTCCCAGGTCTGGGAACGTGATCTGTCCTCGCGCGTAGCGGGGTGATTTCATGTCGTTGGTCGCTGTGCAGAACATTGTCGAGGAAGAGCAGGACGTCCCCCTGTCGCCTGCTTTAGAAGGCCCCGAACCGAACCCGATCCAGTCGCTGGCCCGGGCAATGAGAGGGCGGTGGAAACGGGCAATTGCTGGGGCCATGCTTCTGGGAACGGCCTTGGGCACAATTGGGTTCCTGTCCGGTGACCAACTGTATGAAACCCAGGCGATCCTGCGAGTGTTTCCGCAGGAGTCCAACATTCTCTACGCCACCGGAGAGGCGTCGGTTCTCAAGACCTTCGATAGTTTTGTGAAGGCCGAAACCACTTATGTCGCATCCCATCCGGTGATGTCGCGGGCTGTCGAAACCATCGTGGCTGAGCGGCCGGACATGGACGGTGAGTTGAGCGCCCGGAACCTTGCAGGTTCGATCGAGATCAAACGCAGAGACAGCCTGATCGTTCTGAAGACCAAGAGTCGGGACCCGGAGTTTGCGCGGCAGAAGCTGGATTCGGTCGTCGGCTCATATCTGAAGCTTAAAGTTGAAGCCGAAGAAGCCCGTTCCGCGGTGCGTCTGTCGGAACTGCACGACCGTGAACAGGAACTGGTGCGGCGCCTGGCGGTTCTCCGCGCCACCCAGTTGGAGGTTGGCGGCGAGTTTGGCAGGAACGCCATAACCAAGGCGCATATCGAAAAGATCGCCCAAATCGACGCGTTGGCCGCCCGGAAATCTGAAGTTGCCGCGACTCTGGCCGCGCTGGAAGCGGATCGGGGAGGGGCGTCGGCTGACACATCGGACGAGGAAATCATGCGCGCTACGCTGCTGGACCGCGCCATGGCCGATCTGAATTTTGAACGCGCCAAGCTGATGAGCGAACTAGCCGGCTTGCGCGCAGGCTATGACGGTCAAAGCAATGCCCGTTTCAAGCTGAAGGAAAGCGCCAAGCTGGACGAGATCGCCGTGATCGAAACCGCTTTGGCGGACCGGCGAGAACAGATCAAGGTGCTGGGTCAAACCGGCGCTCTGACCAATGCGTCGGCTGAAGGCAACGACACCAGCGTGAACGAAATCCGTAGCTTGTTTACCAAGGTCGATGCCCAACTTCAGACCGCCCGGTTGGAGGCGCGAGATTTGAATCGGCGCCGTATCGAACTGGATCAGGTCGAGCAGGATATTGACGAAGCGCAAAACCTGCTGGAAGAAACCCGTCGGGCCTTGGAGGTGATCCGGCTGGAATCGGGCCGCTCTCTGCCCGGTTACGCGGTGCTGATGTCACCGGCATCGACCCCGGTTGATCCGGTCAGCGACAGTCGCAAGATGCTGGCGGCATCAGGGCTGATGGGCGGTGGTGGGCTGGCGCTGATCCTGTCACTGGCACTGGGCTTGACCGAACGCCGGGTGCGTTTTGCAGAAAGCTTGACGCCTGTCGAACATCAGGTGCCAGTGCTGCAAGTTTCCGCAGCAGGGGCGCAAGACCCCCATGCGTCGGATTTACTGCGCAACGAATTGCAATTGCACCCGCTGCGCAAGCCGCGTCTGGTGGGCAAGGCCCCGGTCATTGCGGTGACCTGTGCCGAAACCGGAGAGACGACGGAACTGGCCCGTGCCCTGGCCGAAAGCTATGCCCGCGCGCGGATGAAGACCCTTTTCATCGACGCCGATATAGGGTCGGCCAGCATGTCGAGTGCCGCCCGGAACTGGCGCAGCTTTCTGGCTGAAATCCCGGCCGAGCCTGACTATGCGCGTGAACCCGGGGGAATTTGGGCGTTGCCTCGGGCCCAGACCTGCGACTTGTCCGACGCCGCTGTATCGGCCCCCATGGTGCGCGCTGCGCTTGAGGAAGTCCTGTACGACTTTGACGTGGTCGTTGTCTCTGCCGGCAGCTTGCAGGACCGGTTGTCCAGCCAGTTTGTCCTGTCCGCAGCCGATGTGGGCGTGTTGGAGATGACACCCGACACGCACAAAGACGCCGTCCTGTCCCAGATCACCCGCCTCGACACCCTGCCGCGCAACGGCAGCGTCGCGGTCCTGCGCAATGCCTTGCCAGGAGACCCCTGGCTCAGCTTGCGCACCTGAATTTGCTGCCACCTGTTTCCGCTGGAAGGAGATGAAAATGACGATGCTGTCTGCTCAGAATACAAGGTACCAAGGGGGTTTTTCCGGTTTCGGCCCAAAGCGATGTCTGGATCTTGGGTTGGGTCTGCTGATCCTGTCTGGGGTTTGGCCTGTCTTGCTGATCTGCGCGCTGGCCGTCGCATTGACTTCGAAAGGTCCGGTTTGCTTTGTACAAACTCGGGTCGGGCGGCACGGGGTGCCGTTTCGGATGGTCAAGTTCCGCTCCATGTACACAGATGCCGAAGCCCGCCGGGCAGCGCTGGTTGATCAGAGTGACCGCGAGGGTCTTTGCCTGAAGCTCCGCAACGATCCGCGGATCACTCCGGTTGGCCGCCTCCTGCGTCGCTGGTCGTTGGATGAACTTCCTCAGATCTTCAACGTGATCCGGGGAGACATGTCGTTGGTGGGACCGCGCCCGGCACTTCCCGAAGAGGTTGCAGACTATCCGGACGCCGCCCATCGTCGGCACTTGGTTCTGCCGGGGATTACCGGGCTGTGGCAGGTATCGGGCAGAGCGGAGATCGGCTTTGACCAGATGATCGAGATGGATTTGGACTATGTACGCCGGGCCTCGGTAAGGACCGACCTGAACATTCTTTTGCGCACGTTCAGTGCCGTTCTCAGCGGTCGCGGCGCTTACTGAGTTCACCGCGCACGCATCTCCTCCAACGCCAGATAATTCCCCAGAAGGGAGCAATCACATGAGCAATTTGTTGCAAGATACCGACGACAGGCTGACGTTCACGCAATATACGGTGTCGGATTATTGGACCGGCACGGTGGGAAGCGACGGCCTGCCGGTCTTGTCCACCAGTGTCGAAACCGTGCTCGATGTGCCGTACGAACTGGAATTCAGCCTGGCTGCCAATCTGTCGGCCGACGTTACTAGTGTCACCATAGAAGTCGTGTTTGACGGAGAGAGCATCGGCCAGTTCATCCACGATGGCGGCGTGTTCGAGACTTACAGCTTCGATCTGACAGGCACCGGTGACACCGCCCTGATCGAGTTCAGGATCCTGGAGGCTGACACGGGATCGGACGGTGCAATCGACACCAGCGGCGTGGTTCCATCGGTCGAAAGTCAGATGACTTTCATGGGGCAGGTGGTGACGGTTGATGCCTTCGCGCCGGGACAGAATCTCATTTATCAGGTGCTGAACGGCCAGTTGGTCAAGTTCGATCTTGAAACCAACGCCTATACTCTGACCGAGACGCCCGCGGCCGTGAATGTCAATGCCGTTGGATACTCGGCTGAAAACAACCTGATCTACGGGCTTGCGCGCTCCGACGGGATCGACGCGACGGGCAATGCCATCACCCGCAATGATGTCATTGCGATGGATGCGCGAGGAGCCACCTATAAAGTGTCGTCGGGGATCATGGGGTCTTACATCGGTGATGTTGACGATTCCGGGCAGCTCTGGACGTTCAGCGGGAACCTTTCGCACGCAGTGGTTTATGACCTGTCGGAAACCGATGCCGAAGGAAATCTGGTTTCGAGCGTCATTAACCTGGCGACACCGGGTATCCCGACACGGGGGCTTGCTGATCTGGCTTACAATGCAGAGTTGCAGACCTTTTACGGTGTGGCCCACGGCGGGTCCACCGGTGCGGCGGGTTATCTGGTAGCGGTCGATATCTCTCAGGTCGTTCTGGGCGGTGACCCAATCGTAACCTGGCAGACCATAGCCGGCACCATTGTGGATGACGAGATTAAGGCCGGTATCCCGGCCAGTGCCTATGGTGCAACCATCGTGGATGCGGATGGCAACGTCTATGCAGGGGCCAACAATACCGACCATGATCTTGACGCGGCCACACCCACCTCGGGCGGGTTCTATAAACTCGTCACCGGGACCGATGGGTTGATTTATATGGAGTTGTTGGCCGACGCCCCGCGCGTGTCGAGCAATGACGGTGCCATGGATACCCGTGGCGTGGATCCGTTTCTGGGTGTGGACACATCCTCGACCGTGCTTCTGCGTGCTCCGGTGGTAACGGTGGCCGTGGCCGAAGACGATCTGGTGAGGCTGGCAGCCAAAGGAATTTCGGTCGTAGTCGATCTGCTGGCCAATGATGATGTCAGCGAAGGCGAAACACTGACCCTGACCCATCTGAATGGGGTCGAGGTCGCGGCGGGCCACGTTCTGATGCTGAGCAATGGAGAAACCGTCGAATACCTGGGCAATGGGCGGGTACTGGTCACGCCGGGCAGTCTGCCGCGCGATGTAAACGCAAGCCTGAGCTATACGATTGAAAACGAAAGCGGTGTCACCGACACTGCCACGCTCACCATCGAGACCTCTCCGGTACAGGGCACGGCAGGCAATGACCATATGGTCGGATTTACGGATGCCGACGGCACAAACATCGACGGTGCCGACGGGCCGAACGACGTGATCCTGGGCTATGCAGGCAATGACAAGATCTTTGCCGGGGCAGGCGATGACGATGTTTATGGTGGCTCGGGCGCAGATTTCATCCGGGCGCAGGCCGGGGCTGACGTGATCCATGGTGAGGCCGGAAATGACGTACTGGACGGGGGCACCGGTGGCGACATGATGTACGGGGGGACCGGCAATGACATCTATTTTGTCGATCAGGTGGGCGACATCGTGTCTGAACTTGGCGGGGACGGAACCGATACCGTCAAGTCCCGCATCAGCTTTGTTCTCGAGGATGGGCTGGAAAACCTCTGGCTGATAAACGGCAGCCAGGCGGTAACCGGCACCGGAAATGATGCACGCAACATGATCGTCGGCAATGGGCTGGACAACGTGCTGGAGGGGCTCGGCGGCAATGATAACCTGATCGCCGGAGGTGGAGATGATGTGGCCCATGGCGGCGAAGGGGACGACAAGCTCCACGGCAATGCCGGACAGGACCGGCTTTATGGTGATGCGGGCAACGACAAGCTGCATGGCGGGTCAGGGGATGACATCGTTTATGGCGGCGATGGTAATGATATCCTTTGCCCGGGGCAGGGCGATGACATCATGTTTGGCGGGGACGGGCAGGACATCCTGTCGGGGAACGCCGGTGCTGACACGGCCTATGGCGGGCTGGGTAACGATGTCTACAAGGTCACCGACGCTGAGGACACGATCATAGAATACGAGAACGAAGGCCACGATGTCGTTCATGCCAAGGCCAATGTCACCCTGTCTGCACATGTCGAGGATGTGCGTCTGTTCGGGATCGCCGACTACGCCGCGACCGGAAATGACGAAACGAATCGGATATTGGGAAACGGTGGAAACAACGAACTGTCCGGGCTGGGAGGTAACGACCACATAGACGGTCGGGGCGGGGACGATCTGCTTTCAGGTGGTGCCGGCACAGACAAGCTGCATGGTGGGCACGGTGCCGACACTCTGAATGGAGGCAGCGGAAATGATAGGCTGTTCGGGGGGGAGGGAGCGGACCGTTTAACCGGCGGAGCGGATGACGACCGCATCTATGGCGGCAACGGGGCTGACATCTTCGTGTTCTATGCTGGCGACGGAGAGGATATCATCGCAGATTTCAATGTGCAGGAAGACAGCTTGCAGTTGGAGGGT
The DNA here is from genome assembly GCA_014872875.1 of Paracoccaceae bacterium. Taxonomy (GTDB): domain Bacteria; phylum Pseudomonadota; class Alphaproteobacteria; order Rhodobacterales; family Rhodobacteraceae; genus Aliisedimentitalea. The sequence goes on along the minus strand of WKFI01000002.1, from coordinate 78,324 downwards.
ATCGACGCCTCGCAAGTCACCTGGTCCGCACATACCAGAGGTCTGTGGATGACCTATGGGACCAACGATGCGGTGATGCTGAAAGGGCTTGAACTGAAGGATGTTGCGGACATCAGTGTGGGCTATTCCGAGTTGTAATGACGACATGCGGTAACGCTGTCGCCATCGGAATAGCCGATTTGCAGCACTGCTCGGGCACACTTAACAAGTGTCAAAATGATCAGCTTATGCGCGGCCGTTTGAGCCTCTGCACAATGCTTCAAAGACCTGTTGAGTGGTATCCTGGCCCATCTTCCGGGCCAAGATCCGTCTGGTTAGGGCTGATAGGGCAGCGATGAATGGTGCAATACGATCCGCAGCACTCCTTGCTCATCTTTCTTGTAGCCAAAGCTCTTGTCTACCTGCGTTACCTGACCGTCTTTGTCGGTTAGCGTGACCCATCCCATCCACAGGCCGACGTTGCCGTCGATGAAGCTGGCCGATGTTGTGCTTTCCATCTTGCGCCACCCCTTGATGCCAAATCCACCGTCCAGGGGAAATTCGTCGTCGTGCCCAACGAAGTACGCAAGGGCGCCATGGCGTGTTGGGCGGAAGGTCTGATCACCGCTGGCCATGGTAGGTTTGAACAGGACAGGTCCCAAACCGTAACCATAAGCCGCGTCCAACACCTCTTCCGCAACCGTCCGAGCCGCATCGATGCCGTCTTCTTCAAAGGCTTTCGAGATGGCGATCAGCCCATCTCCCCAAGCATTGCGGGCTGCGGCTAGCTCGTCTTGTGTGATTGTCATGTCCCAGTTCCTGTCATTCGCACGTTTTAGGACTGACGCGCTAGCCGACAATGCGGGTGCAAGGCAAGCCTCTACCATGTCGCAGGCCCGGTTTCAGAATGAGAAACCAACGTCCATCTGGAACAAAACCACGCAACACATTCATGGAGAATTTGGGATCAGACTCTCGTTCATTCAGTCGAACCAAGTCGAAAACGCACTACCCCTGAGTGTCATTTATGTATACAATTCAGGGTGATAGTGGCGGAGAGACAGGGATTCGAACCCTGGGTGGGCTTGCACCCACAACGGTTTTCGAGACCGCCCCGTTCGACCACTCCGGCACCTCTCCGCGGGGGTCTGTGGAGCAGGCGTTTAATGGGTACTGAAAGCGGGCGCAAGGGCCGAATTCACACTTCTTTCAAGAAAGCCGTTTTTTATTGCCCGGGCCGAACAATGCCTTACCGTATCTTGCATGACCCATATTGCCTCAAACTCCGCCCGCCTTTTGTCGGCCGCATGTGCGGCCCTGTTGAGCCTTGCCTTTCTGGCTTTGCCGGCCCGTGCCGCAGATCGCGCACAGATCGAGACCTTTCTGGAGGTCACCGGTTTCGATGCCGCGTTGGAGAGCATCAAGTTCAATGCCAGAGCCGCGCCGTCCATGCTGGGAGTGGAACCGGATGAATTCGGAAGGGACTGGACCAGATTGGCCGAATCCGTTTTCGAAGTTGAAGAGATGCACGACATGGCCGTCGAAATTCTTTCGGCAACGTTGGACGATGACATGCTGGACCACGCCGTTGAGTTTTACGGCAGTGATTTGGGTCAACGGTTGGTCGAGGTCGAGAATGCCTCACACCTGAGCGAAGAAGACGAAGCCAAGGATTCCGAGGGCGAAAGCATCGTCGCTGCACTTCGTGCCAATGGCGAAGAGGATCGATTGGACCTGTTTGCACGTATGTCAGAAGCGGTCGATGCGTCCAGCAACGGTTTGCGGGCGTGGCAGGAGGTTCAGATTCGTTTCCTGATGACAGCCAGCGCGGCAGGTGTGATCGAGTTGAGGCTGGATGAAGATGGGTTGCGGGCGATGTTCGCAGATCGCGCAAATGAACTGCAGGACATTCTTGACGAAAGCGCGCTTGAATCGAATGCCTATACCTACAAGGATTTCAGCAACGCCGATGTCGAAACCTATGTGGAGGCGCTGGAACATCCAACGATGCAGCGGGTCTATGAATTACTGAACGCGATCCAATATGAGATCACTGCCAACCGGTTCGAGATCCTGGCGGTCCGAATGGCGGACCTGCATCCGGTTCAGGACATCTGATGTTGCAGCGGGTTGCAGTCTGGTTGGTCGGTCTGACCTTACTGTCTCTCCCTGCACAGGCATCTGATGATCTGGAATTGCGTCAGGTCATGCGTTTGGACGACCTCGCCATGCTCTTGCATCAGGAAGGCGTGTCGCAAGGGCAGCTTCTGGATGCGGACCTTTTGGCCGGGCGGGGCGGGGTCACGTGGCAGAATACGGTCCAGCACAGCTATGATCCCGACCGTATTGCGTCGTTTGTCAATCAGGCGATTCAGGAGGATCTTACCCACCAGCAGATTGTGGATGTCCAGGCATTCTACAGGTCGGAGTTTGGCCGGCGTGTTCTGGGACTGGAGTTGCAGGCGCGGGAGCTGATGGCCAACCCGGATATCGAAGCGGAAGCCTTGGTCAATCGGTCCAGGGCAGCCGAAGAAAACAGTGCGCTCTACCGGTCTGTGCGAACCTTCATGCAGGTCAACGATCTTGTCGAGTTGAACGTAAAGGGCGCTCTGAATTCGAATGAACAGTTTCTGCGCGCCTTTGTCAGGCAGGGGAGTTCGCACGAGCTGGATGACTTGTGGGAGATCTGGACTGACGCACAGCGGATTGAGGCCAATGTGATCGAATGGCTCGAAGCTTATCTCCTGTTGGCCTATGGACCGTTGGAAAACGAAGAGATGTCTGTCTATATCGCGTTTTGCAAGTCTTCCGAAGGACAAGCGGTGAACCGATCCTTGTTTCGTGGTTTCGACATAGCCTATCGTGAAATCTATGGTGAATTGGGCGCGGCGGCTGCTTCGGTACTGGTCTCAGAGGACTTGTAACGCGACCTCGACAGCGCAACCTGCAATAACAGGCTTGACACGCACCAGAGACAGAGACATAAGCCTGCATCCCGGCCCTGCTGATGGAGCCGGGTTTATTCGTAATCCGCCCGCACAAGGGCGCGCTGTTCGAGGTGGCAATCGCCAAAACACCCGTCCGACGGGGACCACAGAACGCGGTTGAAAAAGGAAAATACGCATGTTTGCGGTCCTCAAGACTGGCGGCAAGCAGTACAAAGTTCAGGCGGGCGATCTGCTCCGCGTTGAAAAACTGGCTGCTGATGCTGGCGAAACCATCCAATTCAACGATGTGCTTATGCTGGGCGGCGACGCTCCGGTGGTTGGCGCGCCCTTCGTCGAAGGCGCTGCCGTTCAGGCCGAGGTCATTGACCAGGTCAAGGGCGACAAGGTGATCAACTTTGTCAAACGCCGTCGTAAGCACTCGTCCAAGCGCACCAAAGGTCACCGTCAAAAGCTGACCCTGGTCAAGATCACCGAGATCCTGGCTTCGGGCGCGGACAAATCGGGCGTCAAAAGCTCGGCCGCAAAAGCAGAAGCAGCACCCGCTGCCGCAGCTCCGGCAGCCGAAGGTGACGACCTGACCAAGCTGACCGGTGTCGGTCCTGCAGCAGCCTCCAAGCTGAATGACGCAGGGATCACCACCTTCGCTCAGATTGCGGCATTGTCGGAAGACGAAATTGCTGCTATCGACGCGGTCAAGATCAAACCCGAGTGGGTTGAGCAAGCTGCAGAGCTGGCTCAGGGCTAAGGAGAGACAGAATGGCACATAAAAAAGCTGGCGGTTCCTCCCGTAACGGCCGCGACTCAGCTGGTCGCCGCCTTGGCGTGAAACTGTATGGTGGTCAGGCTGCCACCGCAGGCAACATCATCGTTCGTCAGCGCGGCACCAAGTTCTGGCCGGGCGAAGGCGTTGGCATGGGCAAGGATCACACCATCTTTGCAACTGTCGATGGCGCTGTGAAGTTCCACAAAGGCCTGAAAAAACGTACCTTCATTTCGGTTCTCCCAGTGGCGGAGGCCGCTGAGTAAGCCGAACCCGAAAAGGTTATGTAAGATTGGGGGATCGGCAGTACTGTCGGTCCCCTTTGTTGTTTTTGAGGTTTCGTGAAGTCATGGCAATTCAAGCCATCAGTTTCACCATTTTCGCTGCGTCACAGGTGGGCACTCCAGGGCCGGCCAACATGGCGTTGATGGCAACTGGTGCGCGCTATGGATTGCGGGCGGCACTGCCCTTTGTGGCGGGTGTTGCTTTGGGTAAGCAGTTCGTGATTTGGCCGGTGGGTTTCGGCCTGATGGAACTTGCAGAACGCGCCCCGCTTGTCTTTGAAACCTTGAAGTGGGTTTCGGCTGCCTACATCTGCTATCTGGCATACAGGGTTGCGAATTTGCGTCTCGCGCCTGGCGGTGTTGGCGACACGGCGCCCGGGTTTGCCGCTGGCTTGATCGTTCACCCGCTCAACCCCAAGGCTTGGGCGATGATCGTTGCCGGGTTTTCCGGTTTCGTGGCCCCGGGAACGCCACAATTGGAGGCTACTCTGGGTATCGCTTCCATCCTGCTGGGGTGCCAGATCGTGTTGCACCCTCTGTGGTGTTACGCTGGGGATCGCATTGCTCGGGCGGTCGCGGGAACACCGATGGAGAAATATCTGATGTGGACATTGGCGGCGCTGACCGTTCTGTCCGTCGGCTTTGTAGTGTTCGGAGGAGGAGCACGACCATGAGTCTGGATCATCTTGTTGAACAAGCGGTCATCGAGACCGAACGTTTCATCTTGAGACCTGTACGTAAATCGGACGAGGGTCTGATTTCGCATTACGCCAGCGATGAACGCTTGGCTCGGATGACGACATCCATTCCGCACCCGTTGCCGCCAGGCGCGGTCGAGGCGTTCATCACCCGATCCCTGGCCGAAGACCGGACGGATGACGTCTGGGCCATTGACGGAACATCGGATGGTGGAGCCGAGCTCAAAGGCCTGATGTCGCTTCGCCGTCTGGACCGCAACCAGTCGGAGGTCAGCTACTGGGTGGCACCGCCTTTCTGGAACACGGGCCTGGCCTCGGACGCGTTGCAGGCCTTGATCGATGCCAATCCGCTGGGCAGCGAAACCATGTTTGCAAGCGTTTTTCAAGACAACGCGGCCTCGGCGCGGGTGCTGACCCATTGCGGCTTCAGGTATCTGGGGGACGCCGAAAACTTCTCGGTCGCCCGCGATGCCACCGTTCCAACCTGGACCTATAGCCGAAAACTGTGATTGGCGCGCCCGAAGCTTTGCGGTAAGGCATCCGGGCGGGCAAATGACCCCACCAACTACCGGAATTCACCGCGTCAGGTAAATGGCCTGACGGCAAGGAGCTGTCATGAAGTTTCTCGATCTCGCCAAGGTTTACATCCGCTCCGGCGGCGGCGGCAACGGGTGCGTCAGCTTCCGTCGTGAAAAATACATCGAATATGGCGGCCCCGACGGCGGCGATGGCGGCAAGGGCGGCTCGGTCTGGGTTGAAACCGTGGACGGGCTGAACACGCTGATCGACTTCCGGTATCAGCAGCACTTCTTTGCCAAGAACGGTCAGGCGGGCAAGGGCCAGCAGCGCACAGGCAAGGATGGTAATGACATCATCCTAAGGGTGCCCGTCGGGACCGAAATCCTGGATGAAGATCAGGAAACGGTCCTTGCTGACTTGACCGAGGTGGGCGAACGCGTGTTGCTTGCCAAGGGCGGCAATGGCGGTTTCGGCAATCTGCATTTCAAATCGGCCACAAATCAGGCTCCGCGCCGTGCCAATCCGGGGCAGGAGGGTGTGGAGCGCACGATCTGGCTGCGTCTGAAACTGATTGCGGATGCCGGTCTGCTGGGTCTGCCGAATGCGGGCAAGTCGACCTTTCTGGCGGCAACGTCCAACGCGCGGCCAAAGATTGCGGATTATCCGTTTACGACCCTGCACCCAAATCTTGGAGTAGTCGGTGTCGACAATGCCGAGTTCGTTATTGCGGATATTCCCGGTCTGATCGAAGGCGCCCATGAAGGGCGTGGCATCGGGGATCGGTTCCTGGGCCATGTGGAACGCTGTGCTGTTTTGCTGCATCTGGTCGACGGGACCTCAGAGGACGTGGCAGGCGACTACCGAACCATCATCAATGAGCTTGAAGCCTATGGCGGCCATCTGGCCGACAAGCCTCGCGTGACCGTGCTGAACAAGGTCGACGCTCTTGATGAGGAAGAGCTGGTCGAGGCGAAAGCCGATCTGGAATCGGCAGCTGGACATCCCGTCATGATCATGTCCGGGGTCAGTCGCCAAGGCGTTACCGAGGTCCTGCGCACCTTGCGTTCTCAGATCAACGCGGACCGCCTGCGCTATAAATCCTCCGAGGAGGATCAGCCGTGGCAACCCTGAGTGACGCGCAACGGGTTGTCGTCAAGATCGGCTCGGCCTTGTTGGTCGACCGTGACAGTGGTGATTTGCGGGGGGAGTGGTTGCACTCGCTTGCCACGGATGTGGCGGAACTCAAAGCGAACGGCAAGGATGTCATTCTCGTCTCCTCGGGTTCGATCGCCTTGGGGCGGGGCGTTCTGAATCTGCCCCGGGCCGACTTGCCGTTGGAGCAATCCCAAGCCGCCGCAGCCGTGGGTCAGATCCGTCTGGCGCGCGCCTATGAGGAAGCACTGGCCCCGTACGGAATCAAGACTGCGCAGATCCTGGTGACGCTGGAAGACAGCGAAAACCGGCGACGCTATCTCAACTCCCGAGCAACGATGGAGACCCTGTTGGGTTTGGGAGTCGTTCCAATCGTCAATGAAAACGACACTATTGCCACCGACGAAATCCGTTATGGCGACAATGACCGGCTGGCAGCTCAGGTTGCTGTGACGATCGGGGCGGATCAACTTGTTCTGCTGTCGGATGTGGATGGGTTCTACAGCGCCAATCCGGCATTGGATCCCACGGCGCATCGGTTTGAAGAGATTGCCGAGATTACGGCCGAGATCGAGGCCATGGCCGGCGATGGCGTTACGGGTCTCTCCAAGGGCGGCATGATTACCAAACTTCTGGCGGCCAAGATGGCAACCGCCGCGGGATGTGCCATGGTGATTACCGAAGGATTGCCTCTGAACCCTTTGAAAACATTATCAGAAGGTGCAAATTGCACCTGGTTTCTAGCGCAAGGGGATCCGCAGGCGGCACGCAAACGCTGGATCGCAGCGATGAAACCACGGGGAGAAATCCGCGTGGATGCGGGTGCAGTGAACGCATTGAAACGTGGAAAAAGTCTGCTTCCGGCGGGCGTGACACAGGTGGAGGGCACATTTGGCCGCGGGGAACCGCTGGCCATCCTGGGCCCAGACGGGCACAAATTGGGGCAGGGGTTGAGCCGCTATACCGCGGCCGAGGCACAGGCGATCAAGGGCCGTCAATCGGCCGAGATCGAAGCCACGTTGGGCTACCCTGGGCGCGCCGCCCTGATCCATCGCGATGACATGGCCGTTTGACCGGTCACACAACACTGCATATTTTGCCGGAAACCCTTTCCGGAACCCTGAATGGGAAAGACGAACAAGATGAAAGATCTGGACAATATTCCTGCGCTGATGGCCGAAATCGGCAAACGCGCAAAGGCCGCAACCGGTGCTTTGGCCACGGCCACTGCCGAACGCAAACATGCTGCTCTGATTGCAGCTGCCGATGCCGTCTGGGCGCGGCGGGCCGAGATTATCGAAGCCAACGCCAAGGACATGGAATTCGGCCGCGAGAAAGGGCTGAGCCCGGCCATGATGGACCGGCTGATGCTCGACGAAGCGCGCATTCAGGGCATGATCGACGGGCTACGCGCGGTGGCCGAACAAAGCGATCCGGTGGGTGAGGTTCTGGCAGAGTGGGAACAGCCCTCAGGCCTGAAGATCCAACGCGTGCGGACCCCATTGGGTGTGATCGGTGTGATCTATGAAAGCCGTCCCAATGTGACAGCGGATGCAGGGGCCTTGTGCTTGAAATCCGGCAACGCGGTTATCTTGCGGGGTGGATCTGAAAGCTTCCATTCCTCGGGTGCGATTCACGCCTGTCTGGTCGACGGCCTGCGCGCAGCTGGCCTGCCCGAAGACGCGGTGCAACTGATCCCGACCCGCGACCGCGCGGCAGTTCAAGAATTGTTGACGATGACCGATTACGTCGATGTTATTGTGCCGCGCGGTGGCAAGGGCCTGGTCGGGTTGGTGCAGCGTGAAGCACGTGTACCGGTCTTTGCGCATCTCGAAGGCATTGTGCACATCTATTTAGACAAGTCAGCCGATCCTCAAAAAGCGCTAGACGTGGTCATCAACGCCAAGACAAGGCGCACCGGGATATGTGGTGCCGCCGAATGTCTGTTGATCCACCAAGACATTGCAGACACTGTCGGACGCGCCGTCCTGACAGCATTGTCGGATAAGGGGGTCGAGATCCACGCCCAAGCCGAACTTCCCGGACCGGAGGGAATGATCGAGGCGCACGCCGAAGACTGGGGCAAGGAATACCTCGACAGCATCATCGCGGCGCGTCAAGTGGCTGATACTGCGGAGGCGATAGCCTTTATTCGGGATCACCACTCCCAGCATACCGATTGCATCATTGCCGAGGACGAAGCGCAGGTAGCGCGGTTCTTTGCCGAACTCGACAGTGCGATCCTGATGCACAATGCCTCGACCCAGTTTGCCGATGGTGGCGAATTTGGAATGGGTGCCGAGATTGGCATTGCAACAGGTAAGATGCACGCGCGTGGTCCGGTGGGTGCAGCACAACTTACCAGTTTCAAATATCTGGTGCGTGGCAACGGCACGATCCGCTCCTAAAAAGCGCCCTGAGCGTCGAGAAACCCCGCAGGCTTGTGGGGTTTCCAATCAGGCCGTCAAAAATGCACGGCGATGCGGTTGTCTGAGTGTTCAACCGAAAGCTTGAGCCCAAACTCTTCGGCCACCGTCGCAAGAAGCGCGAATTGGACCAAAGCAGGGGTAATGTCAAAATCACCTGGGCCATCCGTAAGGACAGACCAGAGCGCCGGATCGACGTTCAGCTTTTCTGCTTCTCCCACGATGGTCCACGTGCCGTCAGCCTCGTGCACCTGAGCAAGGCCGCCATAAGGCATGGCCGTTTCGCAGCATTGCAGGGCCAAAAAGGCCAACCGCACGAAAGACCGAGGCTGTGCTTCCAAAGGTCCCCATTGCATGGTTACCCGACTTCCTCGGTTCATGTCGTCCATGACCGACACGATCTCGGATCTGCCGAGCGCCTGATCACCTGCTGATCCATAGGCAATCCGAAAGAAACGGATCCTTGCACCGGCATTGCCGACGCTGTCCGCAATCAAGTCCAGTTCCGGACCATCGACACTGCCGGCCAAGTCCAGCAACTCCAGCCCGTTCGTGATGGCGCCGATCGGGCTGATCAGGTCGTGACAGATCCTCGACCCTATCAAAGTAGCCAGATTGGCGTTATTTAGCCCCATAGTTTCCCTCCAACCGAGACCTGATCCCCATGACCGATCTCAACGCAATTTTGGCCCCCGGAATGTTTGTGAACCACCCTGATCACCCCGAATGGGGGCTGGGGCAGGTTCAATCCAATATCGGCGGCAAGATCACCGTGAATTTTCGCGACCAAGGCAAGCTTGTAATAGATGGCTCACGTATCGCCCTGATCCCTGTCTTTGATCCCTCATAGTTATTGATGAAGTGTTAACAAATCACCGCAAATCGTTGCAATCGGTTGCCAATTCTTCGAGACCTGCGGTATCAGCGCTCAAGCCAAATGAACCAGTCTGGAAATTCGAATGTCCGACAGCGGCCAAAGCTTTAGTGTCAGAATTGCAGAAACTGACGCGGATCTGCGCGCGGCCCAGGCGCTGCGCTATGACGTGTTCGTTCGTGAACTTGGCGCCGGTGGGGCCTTGGTCGATCACGAGGCCGGTTTGGAAGTGGACAAATTCGACCCGTTCTTTGACCATATGCTGGTTACGGACGAGGAGACAGGGCAGGTGGTCGGGGTCTATCGCCTGTTGCGCAGTGACCAGGTGGATCTGGTCGGGCAGTTCTACTCCGAAGACGAATATGACCTGAGCGTGCTCAAGAACAGCGGAAGAAAGTTGTTGGAACTGGGCCGATCCTGCCTGCACAAGGACTACCGCGGCGGTATGGCAATGTATCACCTGTGGTCGGGTCTGGCAGAATATGTTGCCCGTCATGAGGTCGAAATTCTATTCGGTGTAGCCAGTTTTCACAGCACGGACCCTGCAGAATTGGCAGCACCCTTGTCGCTATTGCATCAAAAACATCTGGCTCCGCTGGAATTGAGGGTAAAGGCCCAACCCGCACATTATCAGGCAATGGATCTGGTCGCTGCCGAAGACTTGGATCGGCGCAAGGCGATGCTGGAGATTCCGGCGCTGATCAAGGGGTACTTGCGGCTGGGCGGGTTCGTGGGAGAAGGCGCTTATATTGATCATGTCTTCAACACCACCGATGTGTGCCTGGTGGTGGACACTCAACGTCTGAACGAACGTCAACGCAAGATTTACACCGGTGGGCGTAGCCAACGATGAACACCAGCTGGCAGAGCGATGACGCACCAGATCCGATCAAGGTCGGATTATTGGGATGGGTTCTGGTGGTATTGCGCGGTCTGCCACTGGCGTTCCTGGTGTTCGGCGGGTTGATAATTCTGCTTTTGGTGCGTCTGGTCGAAAGACCCTTATGCGGAGTGAACCGCCCGCTGACCCCCTTCATTACACAATTCGTGTGTCGTAATGCCTTCCGAATTCTGGGCGTCGGATTTAGCAGCTCGGGAAGCCTGATGACGCAACGGGGCGCCGTGGTTGCAAACCACACGTCTTGGCTGGACATATTTGCTCTGAACGCGCGCAAGCGGATCTATTTCGTATCCAAAGCCGAAGTTGCGAAATGGCCCGGCATCGGCTGGCTGGCGCGGGCCACGGGAACGGTGTTCATCGAGCGGAACCCGAAAAAAGCCCGTGAACAGACCGAGCTTTTCGAAGCCCGCTTGAAAGCCGGGCACAAGCTGCTGTTCTTCCCCGAAGGAACGTCGACCGATGGTCTGCGTGTATTGCCGTTCAAGACCACTCTGTTTGCGGCTTTCTTTTCCGACCATCTGCGCGATTTCATGCACGTGCAGCCGGTTTCAGTGGTGTTTCATGCCCCCAAAGGTGAACCGGACCGATTTTATGGCTGGTGGGGCGAGATGGAATTTGGACCGCACCTGCTAAAGACATTGGCGGCGACCCGGCAAGGCCGGGTCGAAATAATCTATCACGACGTTCTAAAAGTTTCGGATTTTGCCAATCGTAAGGAGCTTGCCTTGGCGTGCGAGACAGCGGTTCGATCCGGTCTGGAGAACGGGTTGAAACTTAGGCCTAAGGACTGACTCAATCGCATCCGGGGCACGCACAGACTTGGGGTTGCCTTTTTCAGGATCCAACCCGATTGAGTGTTGAACCGGACGCTAGATCCTCGAGCCCGGTGCAATGATTGGTCCCGTAATCAGTGGCACATTGCCGGTTGTTTGTCTGCCGAGGCGAGGATCTGGTTGAACCGGTCAAGAATTAACATGCATGTGTTCCGTTTGACGGATTAGCCCCTGAACTGACTGGTATCACAGCCCGGATCCATATTGATCAGCTTCCAGATTCCCCGGCGGATTTGCTTATGTCCAAACTTAACGCGGTGTATGTCTTCATGAGCCTGCAAGGCCCAGATCGATTTTCCTGTGTCGCACTTGTATCCGGGACGATCAGGGGAGTCAGGCAAACAAGGCAAGCCTGGTCTGGATGGACACCATGGTACTTGTCCTTTAAAACCTCCAAGCCAATGACTTACCCAGTCGGGACTGACCGTGAACGCGTCGTGAACCACGCGCGAAATCAGCTCAATATCTGTTCCCAAACTCCACTGGCGAGCCGTTTTGAGCGTGGGGGTATTTTTCCGGCGCACCCGCTTGCCATTTCGCGTGATCTCCCTTATACGCGCGCCATTGAACCCGCAGGCGGGGTTTTGGCCTGTTCAGGGGAGACATCCCTGACAGACCGCCGGTTGGAGCAAACGCTCTGAATACCCCCGCCGAGGATAGAAACCGGAAAGGAAAACGAGCATGGCTCTTCCCGAGTTCACCATGCGTCAGCTGCTGGAAGCTGGCGTTCACTTTGGTCACCAAACCCAGCGCTGGAACCCGCGCATGTCGCCGTTTATCTACGGTTCGCGCAACGGCATCCACATCATGGACCTGACCCAGACCGTTCCGATGCTGGACGCGGCTCTGAACGCAGTGCGTGACACTGTTGCCAAAGGGGGCCGTGTGCTGTTCGTTGGCACCAAGCGTCAGGCGTCTGGCCCGATCGCCGAAGCGGCAGAAAAATCGGCTCAGTACTACATGAACCACCGCTGGCTGGGCGGCACACTGACCAACTGGAAAACCGTTTCCCAGTCGATCAACCGTCTGAAAGAAATCGACGAAAAGATGGCCGCCGGTGCCGAAGGCCTGACCAAGAAAGAGCGTCTGGGCATGGAACGCGACCAGGAGAAGCTGCAAGCTTCGCTGGGCGGGATCCGCGAAATGGGCGGTGTGCCGGACCTGCTGTTCGTCATCGACGTAAAAAAAGAAGCCCTGGCCATCGCTGAAGCCAACAAACTGGGTATCCCGGTTGTTGCCATCGTTGACACCAACTGCTCACCCGATGGTGTGGATTACATCATTCCGGGTAACGATGACGCTGCTCGCGCGATCACCCTGTACTGTGACCTGGCCGCACGCGCCGCTCTGGACGGCATGACCGCTCAGCTGGGCGCAGCTGGCGTGGATCTGGGCGCCCTGGAAGAGGCACCCGTGGAAGAAGCCGTCGCTGAAGAAGCGGCCGCCGAAGCCTGATCCGGTCTGTCACTGATTTGACATGTGGGGCAGGGTATGACCTGCCCCAAATCCGTTTGATTTGAGGAGAGCCAAAAATGGCAATCACAGCAGCAATGGTGAAAGAACTGCGCGAATCCACTGGCGCAGGCATGATGGATGCGAAGAAAGCTCTGGTTGAAAACGACGGCGACATGGAAGCCGCTGTTGACTGGCTTCGCACCAAAGGTCTGGCGAAAGCCGCCAAGAAATCCGGCCGTACCGCAGCCGAAGGTCTGGTGGCCGTGAACGTCGAAGGTGGCAAGGGCGTCGCCGTCGAAGTGAACTCGGAAACCGACTTTGTTGCCAAGAACGCAGACTTCCAAGAGTTTGTTGGTAGCATTGCCAAAGCGGCCCTGAACGTCGCTGACGTTGACGCGCTGCTGGCTGCCGACCTGGGTGGCAAATCCGTTGCCGACACCCTGACCGACAAGATCGCCACCATCGGTGAAAACATGTCGGTGCGCCGCATGGCGTCGCTGGAAGGCGAAACCGTTGTGACCTATGTCCACAACGCCGCGACCGCCGGCATGGGCAAGATCGGGGTTCTGGTTGCGCTGAACGGTGGCGACGAAGCCCTGGGCAAGCAGGTTGCAATGCACATCGCCGCCGTGAACCCGGCCGCTCTGTCCGAGGCTGACATGGATCAGGCCGTGATCGAGAAAGAAAAGCAGGTCCAGATGGACATCGCACGCGAGTCCGGCAAGCCGGAACAGGTCATCGAGAAGATGATCGTGGGCCGCATGAAGAAATTCGTTGCCGAGTCGACCCTGGTGAACCAGCAGTTTGTGGTGAACCCCGACCTGACCGTTGGTGAAGCCGCGAAAGAAGCAGGTGCCGAAATCACCGGCTTCGTGCGTCTGGAAGTGGGCGAAGGCATCGAAGTCGAAAAAGAAGACTTCGCTGCCGAAGTGGCCAAAGCTGCCCAAGGCTGATCCAGCACCAATCCATTCGAGAAGGCCGATCTGCGCATGCAGGTTGGCCTTTTCTTTTGAAGGCAATAAGTTCTCGCAAAAACGGGATGAACAAAAACCGCGGCCCTAGGGCAACGGGTTTTTCGAGATCATCAAAAAGAGAAACGGGGCCGCACTTGCCTGCGACCCCGTAAACTTTGAAGGCCCCTTGATGGGGATGGTGGGCCTTTCAAATTCTCCGATTCAGCCACCGAGTATAAGCAACCAAACCGGACAGGTCAGAGAGCCTTGGTAATATCAAGGATCTTTTCCCGATGCTCCTTGGCTAAAGCCACCACTCACGGAACGATTACAGATTGCCTCGAAACAGCGTCATTTGAAAGTATTGATTTCCTTACCCAAGGTAATTTCAAGAAAATTTCACATACGCTGCCCAATTGATAGCCGATTGGAGAGCCTGATCTAGGCTTCCATGACAAACATCTGGTTGTGTAGAGCAGCCTTGAGAACCGCCTGTGCGGTTGTTTCAACCGACAACGCTTCACGGGCCAGTCGCAGGTGTTTTTCGACCGTCGCAGTGGTCAGACCCATCAAAGTGGCAATATCCTGTGTGGTCTTGCCATCGCCGACCCACTCCAAAGCTTCCCGCTGACGTTTGGTCAAACCCCGGTTGGGTGCCACGTAAGGAAGCGTCAGAATCTTCAGATGCGCCATGTTGTTCATCAACAGGATGTCGTCGCCATGCTCGTCCCAAACGGCGTCCATTTCATCCTGCGTCTTGCCTACTTCCGCAGCCAATGAAATCGCGCCTTTGGAACGCGCTGAAACAGATGTGAAGCTAATGGTATACCCGACTGTGACGTTCATCCTGGCGTTGAAATCGTACACCCGCTTTTCTTCAGCGGTCATCGTATTGGTGGCTTTCATATCACCAATCATACGCCAGCTTCCGGCCCCTTCGTTTTCCAGCGCCCAATGCAGCATGGGTGCGTGGAAGTAGAGCCCGTTGTGAATGAAACCATTGGTATATTCAGGGGAGTGGTTGCTGAGCACCACGAAGTCTTCCGGATCGCCCAGCGACTTTTCGGTTCTGTACCGGGTAAAACCGTAGAGTAGGCGGTCAAACCCATACAGCCCCATCTGTTCCGTGTGCGCGGCCCAAAGCTCTTCGAGGCTCTTGGCATAAGACACAAAACGCAGATAATCACGCAACTTCATCTGGTTACATCTCCTCCAGACGAGCATTTAGCGCGTCCAAAGCCAAAAGGTAGCCCTTTGCGCCAAAGCCGCATATCTGCCCGATTGCCACCGGTGCAATGTAGGAGCGATGGCGGAAATCCTCGCGCGCGTGAATGTTGGATAAATGGACTTCTACCACCGGCAGTTCGACCGAAGCGATCGCGTCATGCAAAGCAATGGACGTGTGCGTATACGCCCCGGCATTCAGCACGATACCCAAGTGTGTTCCCTTGGCCTTGTGGATCTGATCGATCAGGTCACCTTCGTGATTGCTTTGAAAGCAAACCACGTCCAGACCCATCGTTGCCCCATGAGCAACACAGGCGTCTTCGACCATATTCAACGTCGTTGAACCGTAAACCTCGGGCTGCCGGGTTCCCAGCAGATTGAGGTTCGGTCCATTCAGAACCAAAACACTTCGCATATCACGTATTTCCCCATACGAATTTTTTCATAGACGGGATGCTCGGCCTCTGTCCAGATGCGGTAGGCGTAAATAGCAGGGGCTCAGACGGAAAAAGTGACGCGTTAAGGTTTGGTTAGCCAAGGATTGCGGCAAAAAGGTGACACTTATATGTCGAATTCAGGTCTCAAAAACAATCAACCCCAGCCAGTCGGCAACCAACGCAGGCGAATCCGCCCCTTCAATCTCCACTATTAGATGGGTTTCACGCAGCAGTTGGGTGTCGTTCCGCATCTTGACGGATTTGAGTGTGAAGCGTCCACGAACCCTTGAACCTGGCGTAACCGGTGACAGAAAGCGCAAGGAATTGAACCCGTAGTTTATTCCCATAACTTGCCCCGGAAGGTCTTCGAAACAGTCATAAACAAACCGACTGGCCAGTGAGAGCGTAAGGAACCCATGCGCGATCGTACCGCCAAAGGCGGTTTCCCGGGCGGCCCGTTCTGGGTCAATGTGAATCCATTGGTCGTCGTGGGTGACGCGGGCAAAATCGTCGATCATCGTTTGATCGACGGTAATCCAGTTCGAAACGCCGACCTCCTGACCAACCAGTTTCTCTTGTGCAGTCATGGCAGCTTGCAGGGCACTCATTTCAGTTCCCCGCTCCTGCAGGACCCTGCGGGTTTGCAACATGGACCAGCCGTTTACCCTTGTTGTCGCCCGCCAGCAGACCGATCAGCGCGGCGGGAGCATTCTCCAGTCCCTCGACGATGTCTTCGACGACCTTGATCTTGCCTTGGGCCACCCAGGTCTGAAGCGCACGGATTGCAGTCTTGTCCTGATGAGCAAAGTCCATGACGATGAAGCCTTCCATACGAAGGCGCTTTACCACCACCAAGCCCGGAAGGTTGCGCGGACCGGTGACGCTTTCGGTGTCATATTGGCTGATCGCGCCACAGCAGACGACGCGACCGCGTTCGTTCATCACAAACAGTGCTGTCTCCAGAATCTGGCCACCGACATTGTCGAAATAGACATCGACCCCGTTCGGGCAGGCTGCACGCAACGCCTTGAACATGCCGGGGTCGCGATAATCGATGCAGGCGTCAAACCCCAGCTCGTCCACCACCCAAGCACATTTCTCAGGCCCGCCCGCAATGCCGACGACACGACAGCCCAGGGCCTTGGCGATCTGCCCGACATAGATCCCAACCGACCCGGCCGCGGCTGAAACCAGAACGGTTTCTCCGGCGATCGGACGACCAACGCTGACCAATCCGTGAAACGCGGTTTTCCCAGCGATCCCATAGATCGACATCAAATGGCTCAGCTGTTCGGTTCGCGGGAGTTTTTGACACAGCCGGGCAGGGCGGGTGATAAAATCCGACCAACTGCTTTCGCAGGCCACCAGGTCGCCAGTTGCCAAGCGGTCCGACTTGCTTTCAACGACCTCGCACAAGGCATAGGTCGGCATCGGGTCGCCCGCCTTCACTGCCTCCCGATAGGTTGCCCCCTGCATCCAGGAGCGGTTGGCGGCGTCGATGGACATGTACAGCGTACGCAGCAGGACTTCGCCTTTTTCAGGGGCTGGCATCACTCCAGATTGCAGATCAAAATGTTCCGGCGACAGGGCTCCCTTGGGAAGTTCGGCAATGCGAATGACACGGTTCGTCATGGAATGTCCTCTCTCAACGTCCTGTGAATGTGGGGTTTTGCTTTTGCAGAAATGCCTGGGCTGCAGCCCTGTGGTCTTTGCTCAGCAAAGTGTCCACCATGTGTTCGGCTTCCTGATCCAGTGTGGTTTCAAGGTCTGTGCAAAGCGCCAGGTTGTGGTTGGCCTTCATCCGGCTGAGGGCCAATGGGGCCTGTGCCGCCAACTCGGATGCCAATTCCCCGACAAGCGAAGGGAATTCCAGCTCGGACGCAACACGGTTGATAAGGCCAAGCTCAAGTGCCTCCTGAGCCGTAATCCGTTTTGAAAGGAAGTAGATCTCTTTGGCCCGCGCAGGACCAAGAAGTGCAGATAACAGCCAACTGCCGCCGAAATCCCCTGAGAGGCCGATTTTACCAAAGGCTGGTGTCAGAAAGGTCGTATCCACTGCGACCCGTAGATCACACGCCAAGGCCAATCCCAGCCCGGCCCCAGCCGCCGGTCCCGGCAGCGCGGCGACGGTTGGTTTCGGAAAGTTGAACAGCGGCAGCAAGAGATCGTTCTGGGCCTTGCGCAGGGTTTTGATCATCATGTCGCGATCCGGCGTGCCGCTCACCGGGTTCAAGGACTCAGCTAATCCGGTTACATCCCCACCGGAACAAAAAGCACCTCCCGCCCCGGTCACGACAAGAACGCGGATCGCTGCATCATCGGCAAGTCGCGGCAGCATCTCGGCCATCGCCTGTGTCATCTCGCCACTCATCGCATTTCGCGAAGAGGGGTTGTTCAATGTCAGGGTGGCAATATGGCCTTCAACCTTACACAGAAGGTGTTCCGTCCCTGTCTCAATCGTTTCGGTTGTCATTGACCCCTGTTTCCTCTTACCTGCCGACAAATGTGATGCGAGAGGCCCCCATGACCCGTGAATACCATCAGACCGTCTACACCCCGCCTGCGGGCGCCGCAGAGCTGTTGCTGATCCGGCATGGGCAAAGCGCCGCTGCCGTGCCGGGGCAGAACTTTCCCATGGTCGATGGGCACGGAGACCCTGAGCTGCATCCGAACGGGCACGCTCAAGCCCAAGCCGTGTGCGACCGGCTGAAAGACCGCAGTTTTCAGGCGATGTATGTCACCACACTGCGCCGCACCCACCAGACGGCAGCCCCCTTGGCGGCGGCGCTTGGATTGACGCCATCGGTTGAACCTGATCTGCGCGAAGTGTGTCTGGGTGATTGGGACGGGGGGGAATACCGCATCCGGGCCGCCAACCACGATCCCGCGTGGCTGCGCGCCAAAGAACGGCAGGAATGGGGCGAACTGCCCAACGCGGAAACCACTACGTCCCTGCATAGCCGGGTTAGGCGCGGGCTTTTGCGCATCGCGGGCGCCCATCCAGACCAGCGCGTTGCCGTGTTCGTGCATGGCGGCGTGATCGGGGCTGCGATGGCGATTGCCAGCGGGTCGGAGCCTTTTGCCTTTCACGGTGCGGCGAACGGCTCGATCTCTCATCTGGTAATTCAGAACGGGCAGTTCACCATTCGAGGATTCAACGACTGTTCCCATCTGTAAGCCTCAGGGTGCGGTCAGGACGATTTTGCCCATCGCTTTGCGTTCCTGCATCAACACCAAGGCGTCAGCCGCCCGTTCCATCGGCAAGGTTGCACTTATCCGCGGCTTGATCTTGCCCTGAGCGTACATCTGAAACAGTTCGGCCATGTTTTCGGCATGGCCCTTGGGCTCCCTAAACACCGAAGCCCCCCAGAACACACCCACGATTTGGGCACCTTTCAAAAGTGTCAGGTTCAGGGGGATCTTGGGAATGCCTGCCGGGAACCCAACCACCAAAAACCGCCCTTTCCACGCCAGGGCGCGGATCGCTGGTTCCGCATAATCGCCGCCAACCGCGTCATAGACCACGTCGACACCATCTCCGCCCGCGATCTTCTTGATTTCTGAAGATAGCGCTTTCTGAGTATCCCGATCCAGATCACGCGGATAGACAATGGTGTGGTCCGCACCCAGTTCACGGCAGAACTGCGCTTTCTCCTCGGATGATACTGCCGCAATGACCCGCGCTCCGGACGCTTTGCCCAGTTCAATCGCAGCGGCACCAACGCCGCCAGCAGCACCCAGGATCAACAGGGTTTCACCTTCCTTCAGTTCCGCCCGATCCTTCAGCGCATGATGCGAGGTGCCATAGGTGAAAATGAAACAGGCCGCGTCCTCGTACGGCATCGCATCGGGGATCTTGACGGCCGTCTTGGCCGGGATGGCAATCTGAGTGGCAAATCCGCCATGCGCGGTCAGCGCCAGAACCCGATCTCCAACGTTCAACGCTTCTACGCCTTCACCGACCGCTATCACATCACCTGCGATTTCACCGCCCGGAGCAAACGGGCGGGGCGGTTTCATCTGGTAGAGATCACGAATGATCAACGTATCGGGGAAATTCACGCCTGCTGCGCGAACCTGAATGACAACTTCACCGGGCTTTGGTTCGGGATCGGGCAGATCGCTCCATTGCAACGTGTCCGGCCCCCCGGGCTCATGGCTCAGCATTGCTTTCATGATCGCTCTCTCCCTGCTTGCTGGCATTTTGTGACGTTAAGTCTTTGTGCCCGGCTTTTTGTTGTCAACGAAAATGCGAAATGCAATTCTGCTGTGCGGAACAGTGACGCAACGATCTTTTGGGAGGGGCGCGTGAACGGGCACTTGGATCTGAAGGACTTTCGCGAAAAACTTAGGTCATGGCTGGAGCAAAATTGCCCCGAAGAGATGCGCGACGGTGCTGCCGGGGACGATAGCATCTGTTGGGGGGGCAAGAATTGGAACTTTACGTCACCCGCGCAAAAAACATGGCTTGACCGCTGCGCCGAACAGGGGCTGACCGTACCAACCTGGCCCAAAGCCTTTGGTGGTGCCGGTCTTAGCCGCGATCAGGAAAAGATCTTTCACGAGGAGATGCGGCGCCTCAATGCCCGAACCCCTTTGCAGAGTTTCGGTATCTGGATGTTGGGCCCGGCTCTGTTGCAGTTCGGAACCGAAGAGCAGAAGTTGAGATATCTTCCTCCGATTGCCCGGGGTGAAGTCCGTTGGTGTCAGGGCTATTCCGAACCCGGAGCCGGTTCTGATCTAGCCGGGCTGCAAACCAAGTGTGAGGACAAAGGCGACCACTGGCTGGTGAACGGACAGAAAGTCTGGACCTCCTATGCCGACAAGGCAGATTGGATTTTTGCCTTGGTGCGCACCGATCGGGACGCGCCCAAGCACAAGGGGATTTCCTTTGTTCTCATAGACATGGAGAGCAAAGGTGTAACGACGCGCCCCATTCGACTGATTTCGGGAGCGTCGCCGTTCTGCGAGACGTTCTTTGACGATGTACAAGTGCCCAAGGACCAGGTCGTTGGCACCGTAAACCGTGGTTGGGACGTGGCCAAATACCTGTTGACCCACGAGCGCGAGATGATCAGCGCGGGAGGTGCCCTGATGGGTGGCGGTCGGGCTTTGGGAGCCGTTCTAAAGGAGAGCGAAACTGGTCTGAGCGATCCGATCCAGCTGTCCGAAGCAATGCGGTTGGAAGTTGATAGCCTGGCATTTGAACTGACGTTGGAGCGCTTCAAGGATCAGGCCGAATCCGGTCAGGGCGTCGGGGATGCGTCTGCCATGCTGAAATACATGGGTACGGAACTGAACAAACGACGATTAGAGATGGTCATGGCTGCTGCGGGTTCGGACGCGCTGGACTGGAATGACGGTCGGGCACCCAACTGGCTGAGGACAAAGGCGAATTCGATCGAAGGCGGTACTTCGGAAGTGATGCTGAGCATCGTGTCCAAACGTGTGTTGGGATTGCCGGGGTAAGCCGATGACAAAACTTGTTCGAACAGAAGAAGAAACTCTGCTCGCCGACGCAGCTCGGGGATTTCTGGGCGATGCAGCCCCGGTGTCGCATCTCAGAGCGTTGCGAGACAAGGGCGAAACCCAAGACAGCGATTTGTGGGCGCAGATGGCCCAGATGGGGTGGGCCGGAGTACTGGTTCCCGAGACTTGCGGTGGCTCTGAGATGGGGCATGCGGCGGCAGGAGTTCTGGCGGAAGAGATGGGAAAAACGCTGGTCACCAGCCCGTTTCTGTCCACAGCTGTCATTGCGGCGACAGCCCTAAAACAGGTGGCAAATGATCGGAGCAAGGAGTCGCTGAAGCAGATTGCCCAAGGCACCATGACCTATGCGCTGGCAATTGACGAGAGCTCAAAGTTTCAGCCCGATGGCACAGCCCTTGCTGCACATAGGGAGGGCAACGGGTTTCGGCTGGAGGGTCAGAAACGATTTGTCGTAGACGGAGGGACTTCAGACCGAGTCTTGGTGCTTGCCCGAACAGGTGACGACAAATCTTTGACATTGTTTGATATTCCCTTCGACCGCTCGGGTGTTTCGCGTGTTGCCAGGCCCATGATCGACAGCCGGGACGCGGTGGATGTGATTTTTGATCGCGTAGAAGCCACAGGGGATGACATACTGGGTTCGGTGGATGACGCGATGACCGTGTTGAAGCCAGCCTTGGAAGCCGGGCAGGCTGCATTAGCGGCCGAAATGGCAGGGCTTGCCTCTGGCGCCTTTGAGATGACGGTCACCTATCTGAAGGAACGCAAGCAGTTCGGCGTCCCGATCGGTGCCTTTCAGGCTTTGCAGCACCGGGCTGCGCATCTGTGGTGCGAGACGGAGGTAACGACAACCGCAATTCTTCACGCTGGCCGCAAGTTGGACGAGGACCCGGGGAACGCCACGCTGGCCGTTTCCCTTGCCAAAGCCCGTGCCATCCAAACAGCTCAATTGGCGGTTCGAGAAGGGGTTCAGATGCATGGAGGCATCGGCATGACGGATGCCTTTGACATGGGTTTCTACATGAAACGTGCCAGGGTCGCGGCCGAGTGGCTTGGCGACTATGGATATCACGCCGCTCAAGTTGCAAAACTTCGCGGTTTTTGAAAGGGTTATAAATGACACCTGAAGCATTGTTTGCACTTCATGGCAAGACGGCTCTGGTTACCGGTGGGGCCACGGGCATCGGACGAATGGCTGCCGAAGCTTTGGTCCGGGCGGGCGCACGGGTTCTGATCGCATCGCGCAAAGGGGACGCGTGCGAAGCCGTGGCTAAGGAGTTGAATGCGCTGGAGACATCTGGATCGGCCGAAGGGTTTGCCGGTGATGTTGGCAGCGAGGCCGGAATTGATGCGCTGGTAGATGAAGTTAACAATCGAACGGAAACCCTTGATATCCTGATGAATAACTCCGGCGTCACCTGGGGAGCTCCCATGGGACAGTTCCCCTACGACGCCTGGGAGAAAGTTATGTCAGTAAACGTGGCAGGGGTTTTCGATCTGACCCAGAAGCTGCTTCCCAAATTGATAGCATCCGGAAAACCGGGTGACCCGTCGCGGGTGGTGAATGTCGGTTCGGTCATGGGAGAAATCCCGATGGGCGACGGCGCCTACAGCTATTCCGCGTCGAAATCGGCAGTCATGCACCTGTCAAAGATCATGGCCAAGGAGTTGGCGGGCCACAACGTCACTGTAAATGCGCTGGCGCCGGGACCTTTTGTGTCGCGAATGACGGCCTTTGCAACAGCAGACGCTGAAAAACGCGAGAAAATTGGCGAGGACGTTCCCTTGGGACGGGTTGGCGAACCCGAAGACATTGCCGGTTGCGTGTTGTTCCTGTGCGGGAAGGGCGGCTCCTATGTGACGGGTGCAATTCTTCCCGTTTCAGGGGGCATCAACGTCATGTCGGGCCGCAACATCTTTGAGAAAGCCATATAGGCGAGATGGTTGTACGAAAACTCTCACACCTGAATCAAATCATGTGGAACTCTGAAACAATGGATGGGTTTCTGCAGGAAAGCAAAAAATAGGCATCACTATGAAAGACACGCAATGGGCCCGCAACGAGGATCATTTGCCAACCGCCTTGCGCGATTTGCGGATCCCCCTGATCGGGTCGCCCTTGTTCATCATTTCTGTCCCTGAATTGGTCATCGCACAATGCAAGGCGGGGATCATCGGAGCCTTCCCGGCCTTGAACGCGCGTGAAGCCGAAGGTGAACCGCCGTTGTTGGACGTCTGGTTGAAGCAGATAACCGAAGAACTGGACCGTCATAATCAGGACAATCCAGACAATCCCGCGGCGCCCTTTGCCGTGAATCAGATCGTGCATCGGTCAAACGGTCGGTTGGAACGGGACCTAGAGATCTGTGCCAAATGGAAAGTGCCTGTCTGGATCACTTCATTGGGTGCCCGTGTCGAGGTGAATGAGGCTGCGCATTCCTGTGGCGGGGTCGTGCTACACGACGTGATCAACAACAAGTTCGCCCGCAAAGCCATTGAAAAAGGTGCAGACGGTCTGATCGCGGTCGCGGCCGGGGCCGGCGGTCATGCCGGGCAACAATCCCCGATGGCCTTGATCCGGGAAATCCGAAGCTGGTTCGACGGTCCGTTGGCCTTGTCCGGGGCAATTGCAAGTGGCGAAGCCTTGTTGGCAGCACGTGCCATGGGTGCGGATTTTGGCTATATGGGCTCCCCGTTCATTGCGACCGAGGAAGCCAATGCGGCGCAGGATTACAAACAGATGATTGTTGATAGTACCGCAGAAGACATTGTTTATTCGTCATTGTTTACAGGCGTT
This sequence comes from Paracoccaceae bacterium, assembly GCA_014872875.1. Taxonomy (GTDB): domain Bacteria; phylum Pseudomonadota; class Alphaproteobacteria; order Rhodobacterales; family Rhodobacteraceae; genus Aliisedimentitalea. The sequence goes on along the minus strand of WKFI01000002.1, from coordinate 54,591 downwards.
TGGGGGAACTATCTCAAGAAGTCCATCGAACAGGCAGGACTGGACCCCGACAATTTGCCCACTGCGGACGCCTCTTCAATGAATTTCGCTGAGGGGTCTTCCAAGCCCAAGGCCTGGAAGGAGATCTGGGGTTCGGGGCAGGGCATTGGGGATGTCCACGCCATCGAACCGGTGTCAGAGCTGGTCGACCGGATTGCACGTGAATACAACCGAACGGGCGCACGCTTGGCTGCCGAGTTTAAAGGTTAACGATTTTGGCGGAGCTTCTTGTCATTCGTCACGGTCAGGCTTCGTTTGGGGCAGGTGACGCGGCCGCCTATGATCAGCTCACGGATCTGGGATACACCCAATCGCGCCTTCTGGGTGATCTGTTGCGGGATCTTGACTGGGTGCCGGACCGGGTAGTCACAGGGACCTTGGCCAGGCATCGGCAGACTTTGGACGGCATTGGGTTCGATACGGCGGCAGAGGAACATGCAGGTTGGAACGAATATGATTTTCACGACCTCCTGACCGCGAAACACAGCGGGGTTTTGCCCGAAAATGTCCAAAAGGACCGGCAGTCGCATTTTCGGGCTTTGAAAACAACGCTGAGAGAGTGGCAGGACGGCGGGTTGACTGGAGCGTCGGAGAACTGGACCCAATTTTCGGATCGGGTCGAACAAGCGCGATCCCATGCCGTGCGAGCGGGCGCTGAAAGGGTTCTTGTGGTCAGCTCTGGTGGTGTCATCGGAAAACTGGTTTCAGCCACGTTGCAAACACCTCCTGCCCAGATGATCGCCTTGAACCTGCAGGTCAAGAATACATCCATGACCCGGTTCATCTTTACCGAGAGGGCGTTTTTCCTGAGCGAATTCAACGCAACCCCGCATTTTGCAGACAACGACCGGTCTGTTTACATGAGCTATAGTTGAAGGGAGTCCCGACATGACCCAGGAGACGCAAAGCTTGGACCTGAAGGCGGTCAACGCCTATCTCGAAGCGAACCTAACCGGATTCCGGGGACCCATCGAGGCCACGAAATTCGAAACCGGCCAATCCAACCCGACATTTCTTTTGAAAGCAGCCTCGGGCAACTACGTGCTGCGACGCAAACCGCCGGGTGTGCTGCTCAAATCGGCCCATGCGGTGGACCGTGAGTTTCGCGTGCAAAAAGCGCTGGCAGATACGGATGTGCCTGTCGCCGGCATGCATCTTCTGTGTGAAGACGATGACGTGATCGGCTCGGCGTTTTACATCATGGATCATGTCGATGGTCGTAACTTTTCCGATCCGGTGATGAAAGGTTGCGACAACGATACCCGTGGGGCTGTCATTGATGAAATGAACCGCGTTTTGGCGGCGCTACACAACGTGGACATAAACGCGGTCGGGCTGTCGGACTATGGACCGCCGGGCAATTACCTGGAGCGACAGGTGGGGCGCTGGACCAAACAGTACCGGGCCAGCGAAACCCAAAGTGTGGCCCAGATGGATGAGTTGATCGACGCCTTGTCATCCCGACTTCCACCGGACGACGGGCAGCGCGGGCTGGTGCATGGCGACTACCGTATCGACAACATGATCTATGACAAGAATGGCCCCCGTTGCCTTGCCGTATTGGATTGGGAGTTGTCCACCTTGGGTCACCCGTTCGCCGATCTCGCCTCGGTCATCATGCAGTGGCAGATGCCCATGGGGAGCGAGGGGCGCGGTCTGGCAGGAGCAGATCGGCAGTCGCTTGGATTGCCGAGTGATCAGGCGTTCATCGAGCGCTATTGCGAACGGCGCGGCCTGGCAGGAGTGCCACATTTCGAGGTTTTCCTGTCCTTCAGTTTCTTTCGGATGGCCGCGATCATTCAGGGGGTTCTCAAACGGGCCCTTGATGGTAATGCATCCAATCCCGAACGCGCGATGCAACTGGGACAATATGTGCCGCTATTTGCAAAGCATGGATTGGAGGCGCTTGGCCGCTGAGCCTGCCTGACAGCCGCAGGCGAAATGCAAGGAGAATACCATGTCGGATCCGGATCTGGCGTTGCCTCAGGACGAGGCCAAAGATCGCAACTTCATCACCGCGCTGGCGCGGGGGCTGGACGTGTTGCGCTGTTACAAGCGCGGAGAAGTCCTGTTGAGCAATACCGACATTTCCGAGCGCACCGGATTACCCAAGGCGACCGTGTCGCGTCTGACCCATACATTGTGTCAATTGGATTACCTGGTCGTGGACAATGGCACCGGATCTTACAGGTTGGGAGCCGGAGTTTTGCAATTGGGTTTCGGTGTTTTGGCCAGCATGGATATCTGCGATCGCGCACCGGGTGTGCTCAAGGATCTTCGAAACGGTCCAAACTCTTACATTACCGCAGCGCTGGGAGAAGCGTTTCGCGACAAGGTTATTTATATGAGCGTCTATCGCTCGCGCGAAGACGTGTCGCTCTCCATGCATGTGGGGTCCCGCCTGCCGCTTTTCTTCTCGGCCATCGGGCGGGCCATTCTGGTTGGCATGACTGAAGAGCAGCGGGAAACCGCGTTTCAGGTAGGTGCAGCCGAGCATCCCGAACTGGCTGATGCGCAACGGCAGTCCTACGAAAACGCAAAGGCGGAATTCGATGCATGCGGGTTCTGTTCCAGCTATGGCGACTGGAGGTCGGATGTAAACGGAATTGCGGTTCCGGTCTATTCGCTGAACGCCTCGCGTGTGTTCGGGCTGAACGTGGGTGGCCCGTCGTTTCATGTAAAAAAGAAACAGCTGGAAACCCATTATGCCCCGATGCTGACCGAGGCCGCCGCACGATTGAACTTGCGACCTTGACGGCTGCGAGCGTCAGCCCAGCTCTTTCATCTCTGCCCTGTTTCGGGCCATCGCATGAAAGTTCTCCATGCTGAACTCGACTTCGGCACCCGTTGTCCAATCGAACAGATGACGCTCCACTCGTGTCAACGGTCCTTCGTAGATGTGAATGGCATGGCTTTGAATGTCGCCTTCGCCTGTAATGGCGTGAATGGCGTCCGGTCCCAGGCTGACAACATCACCGGCAGCGACGTGTTTGTTGCCCCCATGACGCAAACGTCCGGGTTCCTTTTTGTACAGAACTTCGATTTCTGTACCGCGGTAAACCGCAATGTGAACCGGCATCCGGTGTTCATGGGGCGCAAAGACCAAGTCCGATCCATAGCGGCATGTCCAGATTGAACAGGTGTCATCCTCGAACAGCAACAGCTCGTCCTCTTCAGTGGCTGCGATCGCGTTGGCAAATTCGTTTGACTGGCCAATGCTATCCTTCAACACGGCCCTTATAGCATCCGACGGTGACGCGGACCTTGCCGCAATGCGGGCCTGCTGAACCAAATTGTCAAGCAAGGGATCTGTCATCACTTTCCTTTCCGGTTTCACTTTGCACGTTTGCAAGCATCAAAGCCTGATTGCGTCAACGTCTGGCGATGTCTTCACCATCGTTCGGCATAGGGTCTGAGATCCATTTCAAACGTCCATCCGTCACGCTTTTGATGATACAGCGTCCAGTAAGCCTCTGCGACCGAACGAGGATCCATCAATGTATCAGGAGCCAAATCTTCAGGGTCCTGACCACTGTTGCGCAGACGTTCGCGGACAAAGGCGGTGTCGACACCTGCATCTATGACAAGATGAGCGACATGAATGTTCTGCGGCCCCAACTCCTTTGCCAGGCTTTGCACCATCGCGCGAAGGCCGGCCTTGCCAGCTGAGAATGCAGCAAAGCCCGCATTGCCACGCATGGATGCAGACGCCCCGGTAAAAAAGATCGCACCTTTTCCACGCGGAACCATATAGCTGGCGGCTTCGCGACCGCACAGAAACCCTGCAAAGCAGGCCATTTCCCAGACTTTCCGGAACACGCGCGACGTAGTCTCGCGGATTAGGAAGCGGACGTTTCCACCGACATTGAAAATCACCAAATCGATTGAGCCTATCTCGTTCTCGATACGGGCAAATGTCTCACGCACGCTGTCTTCGTCACGGGCGTCCATACCAAAGCCATGTGCCTGGACACCGGTATTTCGCAACTCGTTGACCAGCGGTTCCAGCTTATCACCGTTTCGTCGCCCCATGCAGACGGTGAACCCGCCCTGGGCAAATCGGCGGGCAATGGCCGCTCCGATGAAATCGCCAGCACCGACCACAAAAACAACGGGAGCAGTCATAGTTGGATGTCCTCCAAATGTCGCAAGCCCGGACCCATTCCATTACGTTGCTTGCCCGATAGAAGCGTTTGTCTCAGCCTAGATAGGCTTTGGAAATCCTGTCAAATGCCTGCGGGTCTGACCGAACGTCAGGGTTTCTTCATACGGTCCTATGCGTGGTTCTACGTATCGCGAAATGCTCGACGCTGCTGCACGGTAAACGCATACTGGGATCAAAGGTAAAAAATGTATCCGTAGAGGGAGAGAACTGGTGGGGCACGATTGGCTGCAGCGAAAGCCACACGATCATGGTGTGGTTGAGCTAGAATTGGGACGCGGGCCCGTGAATGCGCTGAGCGCCGAGTTTCTGATGGATTTTGCGGCCGAGCTTGACTCGCTTGATCGTGACCCCGACGTACGCGCAATTGTGATCTCAAGCCGGTTCAAAGTGTTTTCTGCTGGGTTGGACCTGAAAGAGGCGCAGGATTTCACCCTGAGCGAGCAAAACGCCATTGTCGAAGGGCTGAATGTTGGGTTCCTGGCCGAATATTCCTGCTCGACACCCATCGTCGTGGCCGTGAACGGTGCAGCGATCGCAGGCGGGCTGTTCTTTGTTCTGGCCAGCGACGTCCGCGTGGCCGGACCGCGCAGTTCCTTTGGGCTGGCCGAAGTTCGGGTGGGCGCGGATTTCCCCGTGGGCCCGCTGGAAATCGCCCGCGCGACATTGGACAGCAACATGCAGCGCAAGCTGATGCTGACGGGGCAGCCCATCAATGCGACCGAGGCACAGGCGGCCGGAATTGTTGATGTTCTGTTGAACGACCCTGACGAGGTTTTGCCACGCGCAGTGGAAGAAGCGCAAACCCTGGCACAGCTGCCGCCCAAAACCTTTGCCTCCGTAAAATGGCAAATACGGGGTGAAACCATCGACCGAATTCGCGCTGGCATCTCATCCGGAGGCAATGCCCCCGAAGGTGGCTGGTTCAACGATGAAACCAAGGCTGCCATGCAGCGCATGATTGGGTGAAAAAGCGCGTGAGGGGAGAGCAGATCGTGAATGCAATGGATCGGGACAGATTGCGCCGCATCGGCAAATGGCAAGACCGTTATGTTGAGGATCGAAAATATGCCGGCAGCTCGGTCCTGATCAAGCGGGGCGGGGAAGAGCAGTATTTTAACGCGTGCGGGTCGCGAAACCTGGCCGAGGACTTGCCGTTCGAACGAGATACGGTGGCGCGGATATATTCCATGACCAAACCGATTACATCGGTTGCCATCATGATGTTGGCCGAAAAGGGGCTGTTTCATCTGGAAGCGCCAGTGTCCGAATTCATCCCGAGCTTTGCAAATATGCGGGCATTAATCCCCGGGGCGGAACGGATCGACCAGACAGAGCCTTGTGCAACACCAACCCTGCATCACCTTCTGACCCACACCGCCGGGCTGAGCTATCCGTTCAACCCGGGCATTCTGGCCGCTGCGATGGACGCCGAGAATCTCATCTTTGGGCCGGGGCAGGGGTCTTTGGCGGACATGGCTGCAAGGGTTGGAGAATTGCCCTTGGCGTTCCATCCCGGCTCGCGCTGGGAGTACTCGGTTGCCATCGACATCCTTGGGCGTGTTGTCGAAGTGGTGTCGGGGAAATCTCTGGACCGGTTCTTCCGCGAAGAAATCCTGGACCCTCTGGGCATGACATCGACACGGTTCACAGTGCCACAGGGAACTGGAGACAAATTCGCATCCCTCTACACTCCGTTGGCAGGCGATGCGATGGACTTGAATGCCGCCAAATCAGGGGGCGAAACCCTGCGGTTGACCGATGATTACCACGGCTCAGCCTATCTGGATGCTTCGATGCATTCCGGCGGCGGAGGGCTGGTCGGAACAATCGACGACTATATGTGCTTTGCGGAAATGCTGCGACAGGGAGGACGTGCTGGCGACGTGCAACTGCTTTCACCCAAGACGCTGGACTTCATGATGCGCAACCATTTGCCCGGCGAAATCGCCTCCATGGGACCGCAGAGCTTTGCTGAACAACCGATGGAGGGTATGGGTTTCGGATTGGGTGGCGCTGTGGTGCTGGACCCGGCTCGCGCCCGCGCGCCGGGTTCGGTGGGAGATTTCAGCTGGGGCGGAATGGCGTCGACCTTTTTCTGGGTGGACAGGGCAGAAGAGCTATCCGTTGTCTTCTTCACTCAGTTGTCCCCATCCAGTTCCTACCCGTCTCGGTCACAGCTTAAAGCTCTGGTACATGGGGCATTACTGTCATGACCGAGCCCCGTCCGATCCTCTGGTCTCCGACACCGAAACGTGCCCAAGCCAGTCGGATGGCGGATTTCACCCGCTGGGTCGAACAGCGCACCGGCCAGAGTTTCGGAAACTACAATGACCTCTGGCAATGGAGTGTCGCGGAACTGGAAGACTTCTGGCAATCCATCTGGGACTATTTCCAGCTGGAGGCCAGCACCCCTGCAGATCAAATTCTGACAAAACGGGTGCAGCCCGGAGCCGAGTGGTTCCCGGGCGCAAGGTTGAACTGGGCACAGCACATGCTGCGACCCGGGCGCGCTCATCCAGATCAAATCGCCCTGGTGAGCCATTCGGAAACATTTGGTCGGTCCGAATTAACCTGGGCCGAGCTTCAAGCCCAGGTCGCCAGCTTGGCAGCTGAGCTGCGTACCATGGGGGTTGGGGCAGGAGATCGCGTCGTGGCGATCCTGCCCAATACGCCGGCCTCGATTATCGCCTGTCTGGCCACGGCCAGCATCGGCGCAATCTGGTCCCTTTGCGCGCCTGATATGGGACATGTGGCCATTCTGGACCGGTTCAAACAGATCGAACCGGCGGTGCTGATTGCGCAGGACGGATATGTACACGCAGGGAACAGCGTCGACCGGCGGGAGGTGATCCAGCAGATCAGCGCAGAACTGCCAACGCTAAAGGCCCGCATCATGATCCCCGTCGCCGGTGATCTGCCGATTGGATGGTCTAATTGGGACGACCTGACCTGCAAAGCTGCAAAGCTGACTTTTGAACGGGTCGCCTTCAGTCACCCGCTTTGGGTTGTCTATTCGTCCGGCACGACAGGCAATCCAAAGCCCATCGTGCATGGGCATGGCGGGATCCTGCTGGAAGGATGCAAGCAGACTCTGCATCAGGATCTGTCCCACCGGGATCGGTTCTGCTGGCTGACATCATCAGGTTGGGTGATGTGGAACGTGCAATTCGTGGCTTTGGGGCAGGGCGCACGGGTGGTTATGCATGATGGAGCCCCAAACCATCCGGACATGCTGGCCCTTTGGCGCATCGCAGCTGAGGAAGGGCTCACTTATCTGGGCGTCGGTGCAGCCTTTGTCACTGCCTGCGCCAAGGCTGGTATCCGACCGGGACACGAATTGGATCTGTCCGCGCTGATATCCTTGGGCACAACCGGATCGCCTCTGACGGCAGATGGGTATGATTGGATCTACGGTCAGATCAGTTCCGATATCTGGTTGGCGCCAATTTCCGGCGGCACTGACATCTGCGGGGCATTCGTGACCGGCAATGTGATGCTACCGGTTCGTGCTGGTGAAATGCAGTGCCGATCGTTGGGCTGTGCTGTCCGATCCTTTGACGCACTGGGGCAAGAGGTAATCGGAGAAGTGGGTGAGCTTGTCTGCACAGAACCGCTGCCATCCATGCCCTTGTTTTTTTGGGGCGACGAAGACGGCCACCGGCTGCATGACAGCTACTATGACACCTATCCGGGCATCTGGCGCCATGGTGACTGGATTGAGATCACGGCGGATGGCGGGTCGGTGATCTACGGCCGCTCGGACGCCACCATCAACCGCAAAGGACTTCGGCTGGGATCTTCCGAGATTTATCAGGCTGTTGAAGGACTTGATGAAATTCTGGATTCCCTTGTGGTCGATCTCGAATTCCTCGGCCGCGACAGCTTCATGCCGCTTTTTGTCGTCCTGGCTGAGGGACAGGTTTTGAACCAAACCCTCAAGGACCGGATCAACGAAGCCATCCGCACAAGCGTTTCTCCACGGTTCCTGCCCAACGAGATCGTCGCCGTCGCAGAAATTCCCCGAACCCTTTCGGGCAAGAAACTGGAAGTCCCAGTCAAGAAGCTGCTGTTGGGCGCCGACCCAGAAACGGTTGTGAATCGGGATTCCATGAGCAACCCGTTGAGCTTCGACACGTTTATCGCCTATGCCAGAAACAGGAACTGAATGGGCAAGATGATGGATGATGGCGCAACCGAACTGCTGAACCTGCTGAATCTGGAGCAATTGGATAAAGACCTGTACCGGGGCACCGGGGCAGGGGGCGAAACCCCGACCCGGATCTATGGCGGTCAAGTCATTGCTCAAGCGCTGGCCGCCGCTTATCGGACTGTGCGCGAAGACCGGCTGTGCCACAGTTTGCACGCTTACTTCCTGCGCCCCGGCAACCCGGAACGTCCGGTGATCTATGACGTGGACCGCGCGCGGGATGGTGGCAGCTTCACCACGCGGCGCGTGGTGGCGCGTCAGAATGGCAAGCAGATCCTGACCTTGTCGTCATCCTTTCACATCACTGAAGACGGTTGGGGGTATCAGCACAGCATGCCGGATGTTCCCGGGCCCGAGGGGCTGAAATGCCGTCATGAGTTACAAAAACAGCATCTGGACAAGATCCCCGAGCAGTTCCATGCCGAAGTGTTGCGTCCACGGCCCTTCGAAATGCGAGAAATCGAACCACGAGATCCGATGGAACCGGCGCCCACAAGCGACGTCAACCACGTGTGGATCCGAATGAAGATGGCAGCAGGCCAAACGCCGCAAATGCAACATATCCTGCTGGCTTACGCGTCGGATTTCGGCCTTCTGGGATCCTCACTCAGGCCGCATGGATTGAACTGGTATCAGGCCAAAACCATGACCGCCAGCTTGGATCACGCCATGTGGTTTCATGGGCCGCTTCAGTTGGAGAACTGGCATCTGTACGCCATGGACGCGCCCTTCGCAGGTGGGGCGCGTGGCTTTAACCGCGGTGCAATTTATGCGCAGGATGGGCAACTGGTGGCCAGCGTCGCACAGGAAGGTCTGATGCGACCCATCAAGCTGAGCTGATCAGGAGCCGAAAACCCGATTGAGTTTCTTCATGCCACCGATCCACCGGTCGTAATCCTCAACTTTGGCCTTCATGTAACCTTCCACTGTGTCATGCGGCAAAACCAGAAACCGGTTCTCAGCGATGGCCTCTAAACAGGCTTGGGCAACCGGTTCCGGCTCCAGCATTCCGTCGATGGATGCAACACTATCCTCAAAGCCGCGAGTCATTTCGCTACGCACTGCCTGCGGACAAAGTACTGAAACTCCAATACCTTGGTCACCATAGCTAAAGGCCAACCACTCCGCCAATCCGACGGCAGCGTGTTTCGTCACGCCGTAAGGCGCCGCCCCAACTTGGTTGAGAAGGCCAGCTGCCGAGGCGGTGTTCAGCAGGTAACCGCCACCACGCTCGATCATGCGAGGCACGACATGCCGGGCGGCCCAGACATGCGACATCACATTGATCTCCCAGATCTTCTGCCAGGTGTCGTTCGCAACTTCGACACCGCCGGTCGCGAGTATACCTGCATTGGAACAGAAGATATCGATGGGAGCCACGGTTTCCTCAACGCTTTCAACGAGTTCCGCGATATCCTTTTCGTTGGAGACATCTACCTGAAAAGCTGTGCCAGCTATGGCACCGGCCACAGTCTTGGCGCCGGCAAGGTTCAGGTCTGCGCAGATGACGTGACCTGCGCCAGCGGCCGCAAAGGCTTCGGCCAAGGCGCGGCCAATGCCGCTTGCGGCTCCAGTCACGACAACCGTCTTACCTGTGATCTCCATGTTTCGCGTGCTCCCAAAGTGACATCTTGTCCGTGTTCGGATTTGGCGCGACGCAGTGATGCAAAGCAAGGCTGACGTACCGTTCAAACAGGCTGCGCAACCGTTACACTGTTGCAATCGTTCCGGCGTTTGCTTTTGTTTCCATGGCTCTGGCTTGCCAGTATGTTTACATAATACCAATTATAGGAATTACCGCACCCGGGTTTTAAGGCGATCTTCGAACTCCTTGATCGATCCTAGGCAGCCTCTCCTGACGAAGGTTCCGGATTTTCTCTCAAAGAATGAAAGGCATCGAACTGAGACAGGAAGACCTGACCGGTTATCTCTTCCAGAAATGCGCTGCGCTTCAGACGGTCCATCACTGGTCCCTTCACCTCGGACAGATGCAGCGTGACGTCCATATTCTCAAGTCGATGGTTGATTGTCTCCAGCGATTCCAACGCGCTCAGGTCGATCTCGTTCACGGCCGAACACATCAGGATCACATGTTTCAGACTGTCCTTGTCCTTGAGGACGCGTGCCAGGATCATGTCTTCCATTCTGCGGGCATTGGCAAAATACAGGCTTTCGTCAATCCGCAAGGTCAAGACAGTTGGATCCGTAACCACTTTATGTCGCAAGATATTCCGGAAATGCTGTGTCCCCGGCACAAGCCCGACTTCGGCCACGTGCGGCCGCGAGGTTTTGCGCACGAACAGGAACAGCGACACCAGCACCCCGGCAGCTACGCCGATTTCAACCCCAAAAGCCAGCGTCAGCGAGACCGTGGTCGCCACGGCGGCAAAGTCCGCTTTTGAGTATCCCCATGCGTGCGACAGGACGCGCAAGTCTACCAATGACAGGACGGCGATCACGATTGTCGCGGCCAAGGTCGCCTTGGGCAGGAAATAAAGCAATGGCGTCAGATACATGGCGGCAAAAAGCAAACCTATTGCCGTAAAGGCTCCGGCCGCGGGTGTACGGGCTCCTGCATCGAAATTCACAACCGAGCGGGCAAACCCGCCCGTGACCGGGTAACCGCCGGACAAACCGGCCGAAAGATTGGATGCACCAAGCGCCACAAGCTCTTGATTTGCATCAATCTTCTGACGTTTCTTGGATGCAAGGGTTTGAGCTACCGATACGCTTTCAACATAGCCGATGATGGAAATCAGCGCGGCGGGCAGCAGCAAGTCCGGGATACGGTCCCAGACACCAGTCGGGAGGCCCAAAGGCGGGAGGCCCGCAGGGACATCACCGACAACAGCAACTCCCAAGCTCGGCAGATCCAACAGCCAGGACACCAGCGCAGTTCCGATCACCGCAAAAACCGGCCCAACGCGTGCAGCGGTGCCTGCAGCATTTGCGGAAACACCAAAGCGGGTTTGCAAAAACGGCGACAGGGATGTGCGGATCCAGTAGAGCATCGCCAAAGCCACTGCTCCGACCATCAGCGTGAAGAGGTTTATCTGGTTCAGATGGCTGGCCATGGACCAGAGGAGTTCCGGCAGGTTGTGGCCATGCGCCTCGATCCCGATCAGGTGTTTGACCTGGCTCAGTGCGATCAGCAAGCCCGACGCTGTGATGAACCCGGCAATCACCGGATGAGACAGGAAGTTCGCGATCACACCCAGACGCAGCACGCCCATGCCCAACAGCATGAGTCCCGAGAGCAGCGCCAACATGCCCGCCGCAGCAATATATTCGGTGACGGAGGTCAGCCCCAAAGGCGCCAGCGCCGAAGCTGTCATCAATGACACAACCGCCACAGGCCCCACGGCCAGCACCCGGGATGTGCCGAACACTGCATAAAAGACCAATGGGAGGATCGAGGCATAGAGGCCGACTTCGGCAGGCAATCCCGCCAAAAGCGCATAGGCTAGAGACTGCGGGATCAGCATGATCGTCACGATCACGGCGGCGGTGATATCGCCGGTCAGATCCGTGCGATCATATCGCGATCCCCAGTCCAGGATGGGCAGCACCCTGCCCCAATCGGGTTTCTTCCACGCGCCTGTCATGCCGACTCCAATACATATTCTGTATTGTGAATATAATTATCCTAGGCAGAAGAAAAGAGGGCTGTGTTGTTTTTTCCCAGAAAGGTCGCGCCGGAATGCCGACGCGACCAAAGTCAGGTCTAATTAGAAGAACGCCTGCAGACCGGTTTGCGCCCGACCCAGGATCAGCGCGTGCACGTCATGGGTGCCTTCATAAGTGTTCACGGTTTCCAGGTTCACCATGTGCCGGATCACGTTGAATTCCAGGCTGATACCGTTGCCGCCGTGCATGTCGCGGGCGTTGCGCGCAATTTCCAGCGCTTTGCCGCAATTGTTGCGCTTGACGATCGAGATCATCTCGGGCGCGGCATTGGCTTCGTCCAGCAGTCGGCCCACGCGAAGGGAGGCTTGCAGGCCCAAGGCAATCTCGGTCTGCATGTTGGCCAGTTTCAGCTGGAACAGCTGGGTATTGGCCAGCGGACGGCCGAACTGGTGACGGTCCAGGCCATATTGACGGGCGGAATGCCAGCACGCCTCGGCAGCACCCATGGCGCCCCAGCTGATGCCATAACGCGCGCGGTTCAGACATCCGAACGGACCTTTCAGACCTTCGACAAAAGGAAGCAACGCGTCATCACCGACCTCGACCCCGTCGAGCACGATTTCACCAGTGATGGAGGCGCGCAGCGAGGCCTTGTTTTCGATCTTCGGCGCGCTCAGCCCCTTGGTGCCTTTGTCCAGAACAAAACCACGGATCTTGCCGCCATGGGCTTCGGATTTGGCCCAGACCACGAACACATCGGCGATCGGCGCGTTCGAGATCCACATTTTCGAACCGGTCAGACGATAGCCGCCATCGGTTTTTTCAGCGCGGGTCTTCATGCCTGCCGGATCCGATCCGGCATCCGGTTCGGTTAAGCCAAAGCAGCCGATCCATTCACCTGAGGCCAGTTTTGGCAGGTATTTCTGGCGCTGCTCTTCGGTTCCGTAGGCATAGATCGGGTACATCACCAGCGAGCTTTGCACCGACATCATCGAGCGATAACCGCTATCGACCCGCTCCACCTCGCGCGCAACAAGACCGTACGAGACATAGCCCGCACCCAGGCCACCGTATTGTTCGGGAATTGTGGTGCCCAGCAGACCCATTTCTCCCATCTCGCGGAAGATTTCGGGATCGGTGGTCTCGCTTGCATAGGCCTCTGTCACGCGAGGCTGCAGTTTCTCCTGGGCATAGGCATGGGCCGAAGCGGCGATCATGCGTTCGTCTTCGCTCAGCTGATCATTCAGTCGAAACGGGTCTTCCCAAGTGAATCGGCCCAGATCGGGCGCGTCTTTGGCGCGAAGGTCGGGTTTGGCGGCGTCTTTCATGGGACAGGCTCCATCTGGTGCGGTTGTGCAATTGGGCGCAGTTTAGTATGACTGTACGTCACAGGAAAACGACAATTTCGCAAGTTTTCATGAGGTATTGGAATACATGATCGCGCCACGCCGGTTTCTTCCCTCCATCGCGGCCTTGCGGGCGTTGGAAGCCTTGGATCGTTTGGGCAGTGCTTCAGCCGTGGCAGAAGAATTGTCACTGACGCAAAGCGCGGTCAGTCGGCAATTGCAGAGCCTTGAGACGCAACTCGGCTGTGATCTGATCACGCGCGACGGTAAGCGGCTGACCGTGTCATCTGCGGCCAAGGAATATGCGGCGGATGTTCGAACAGCCCTTACGCTGATCGCCAATGCGTCGCTCAAGGTGCAGGCCACGCCGCTGGCCGGAACACTGAACCTGGCGATCCTGCCGACCTTCGGGATGCGCTGGCTGATGCCAAGGCTTCCCGAATTTGCACGGCTGCATCCGGATGTGACGATCAACATGTCCACCCGGTTGGTCCCGTTCAACTTTGCCGCGGAACCCTTTGACGCAGCACTGCATTTTGGCAAGGCGGAATGGCCGGGAAGCCAAGCCATGCTGCTGAAACATGAACAGGTTTTGCCGGTCTGCGCACCCGATCTACTGCAAGCGAGAAAGGTGAAAGACCCTGCTGATATCCTGCGCTTGCCGCTGTTGCATATCCAGACCCGGCCCACCGCCTGGCAGGACTGGTTTCTCCGGCACGGAGTTCGGCAGGCGGCAGACATGTCCGGCACGATCTATGATCAGTTTGCAACCATCACCCAAGCCGCGCTGCATGGGTTGGGAGTGGCCTTGATGCCCGACTATCTTGTGGAACAAGACCTCGCGACTGGCCGCTTGATTGCTTTGTACCCTACCCCGACCGAAGCTGATGGCGCCTATTACCTGGTCTGGCCCGAAACAAAATCCGACGCACCGGCCCTGCTCAAGTTCCGCGACTGGCTGGCGACCAAAGCACAGCCGGAAGATCCGTTGCCGCGTTAGGCTGACTGGAAACATAGGGACAAGAGGCGGGACAAATGCGGGAGCCAGCCCCCGCACCCCTGGGATGTTTTCAGCCAGATGAAGATCGGACCCGGTGATCGGGGTTCACCCCAGCGCGTATCCCGCGCCACGAACCGTGCGGACCGGATCTTCGCCGCCGAACTGGGTCAGAGCCTTTCGCAAGCGACCGATATGGACGTCGACGGTGCGGGTGTCGACATAGATGTCGCGCCCCCAGACCCGGTCCAGCAGCTGTTCGCGGCTCCAGACCCGACCGGGTTTCTCCATGAACGTGGACAGCAGACGAAACTCGGTTGGACCCAGCTTCAGCGGTTGTTCCGAACGGCTGACTCGGTGGGTTTCAGCGTCCAGCACAATGTCCTGAAACTCCAGCCGCAACCCTACGGTTGCAGGCCGCACCCGTCGCAGCTGTGACCTTACCCGGGCCATCAGTTCGACCACGGAATAGGGTTTGACCACATAGTCATCGGCCCCGGTTTCCAACCCGCGCACCTTGTCCACCTCTTCGGACCGCGCCGACAGCATGATGATCGGAATGGCCCGGGTTTCCGGTTTGGTCTTGAGCCTACGACAGACCTCGATTCCGCTGAGATTGGGCATCATCCAGTCCAGCACGATGATGTCTGGCGCGTCCTCGTCGACCAGAAGCAGCGCTTCTTCGCCGTTTTCGGCTTTCAGCACCCGGAAGCCTTCGGCCTCGAGATTGTAAGCCAGGACTTCCCGCTGGGCGAGTTCGTCTTCAACAACCAGAACGGTCGGTTGATCGGCGGACATGGATCAGCCCTCCACCGGTGTGACGCTGGTCTTGTCACCCTTTTCACGCGGGTCATCGACCCGGTCGCCGGTCACAAGATAGACGACCTGTTCAGCAATCGAGGTGACATGATCGCCCATACGTTCGATGTTCTTGCCGATGAAATGCAGATGCATGCAGGGGGTGATGTTCCGCGGGTCCTCCATCATGAAGGTCAGGAATTCGCGGAACAGGGCATTGTACATCTGGTCCACTTCCAGATCGCGTTCGATCACGTCGCGAGCCAGTTCGACATCGCGCTGAATATAGCTGTCCAGCGCATCCTTCAGCATCAGGTCCACCTCGCGCGCCATGCGGCGCAGAGCCGAGGCGCTGTCATTGACCGGCGGCACCTGGGCCAAAACACCGGTACGTTTGGCGATGTTCTTGGCATAGTCGCCGATGCGTTCCAGGTTGCCCGAGATCTTCATCACGCTCAGTACCAGACGCAAGTCGCCGGCCGTGGGTGAGCGCAAGGCGATCAGGCGCGCGGCCTCTTCGTTGATCATCTCTTCCAGCGCGTCGATCACCTTGTCCTTGGCGCGGACCTCGGCGGCCATTTCTTCGTCGCGGGCTTCCAGCGAGCTGGCGGAGTTGCGAATGGCCTCTTCAACCAGGCCACCCATTTTCATGATCCTGGCCTGGATCCCTTCGAGGTCGCGGTCAAAGGCGGAGGCGATATGTTGTTCGTCCATCATCTGCCCAATTTCCTTTCGATCAGCCGATGCGGCCGGTGATGTAGCTTTCGGTGCGCGGATCTTCGGGGTTTGTGAAGATCTGGCCGGTTTCGCCGAATTCAACCAGATTGCCGAGGTGGAAGAAGGCCGTCTTCTGGCTGACCCGGGCAGCCTGCTGCATGGAGTGGGTAACGATCACCACCGAATAGCGCTGGCGCAGCTCGTCAATCAGTTCCTCGACCTGGGCCGTGGCAATGGGGTCAAGCGCCGAGCACGGTTCGTCCATCAGCAGCACTTCGGGTTCCGTGGCCACTGCGCGGGCGATGCACAGGCGCTGTTGCTGACCGCCCGAAAGGCCGGTGCCGGGGGCGTCCAGGCGATCTTTGACCTCCTCCCAGATGGCGCCACGGCGGAGGGCCTTTTCGACGATCTCGTCCAGCTCGGCCTTGTTCTTGGCCATGCCGTGAATCTTGGGGCCATAGGCAACGTTGTCATAGATCGATTTCGGGAACGGGTTCGGTTTCTGGAACACCATGCCCACCTTGGCGCGCAGCTGTACCGGGTCGACCCGCTTGTCATAGATGTCTTCGCCATCGAGCTTGAACGAACCTTCGACACGGGCGATGTCGATGGTGTCATTCATCCGGTTCAGGCAGCGCAGGAAGGTGGACTTACCGCAGCCCGACGGCCCGATGAAGGCGGTGACGGTCTTGTCTTCGATATCGACATTCACGTCCTTGATGGCGTGGGTCTGACCATAATAGACTTGACAGTCCCGGCACTCCATCTTGATTGCGTTGGTGTCCACTTGTTTCTCCAGTCGCGTCATGACGTTCATAGTAATGTGCCCCCCTTACCAGCGGCGTTCAAAGCGGCGGCGCAGGAGCACGGCCAGGGTATTCATCGACACGAGGAACACCAGAAGGATGATGATCCCGCCCCAGGCACGTTCATAATAGGCCGGGTCGGCGCGTTTTGCCCATTCATAGATCTGAGCCGGCATGGCCGAGTTCGGATCCAGCAGACCGCTGGCAATGCCGTCGGGAGCGTTGGTGGCGATGTAGCCCACCATACCGATCAGCAAGAGCGGAGCGGTTTCGCCCAAGGCCTGCGCCAGACCGATGATGGTCCCGGTCAGGATGCCCGGTGCGGCCAGAGGCAGCACATGGTGGAAGACCGACTGCATCTTGGAGGCCCCGACCCCCAGTGCCGCATCACGGATCGACGGCGGTACCGCCTTGAGCGACGCCCGGGTCGAGATAATGATCGTGGGCAGTGTCATCAGTGTCAGCACCAGACCGCCGACCAGCGGAGCCGATTGCGGCAGATGGACGAACTGGATGAAGACGGCAAGACCCAGGATACCAAAGACGATCGACGGCACCGCAGCGAGGTTCGAGATATTCACCTCGATCAAATCGGTGATGCGGTTCTTTGGTGCGAATTCTTCCAGATAGATCGACGCCGCAACGCCGATGGGCAGGGCCAGAAACAGCACCACCATCATCATGAAGAAAGACCCGATCATGGCGACCCCGATCCCGGCCTGCTCAGCCCGGCTTTCCGAGGCATCGGCGCCCAGGATGAAGTCCAGATTGAAGGTCTTTTCGACCACACCGGCCTGTTGCAGCCCATCCACCAGATCCAGGTGTTCGGCGTCGATATTCTTGTCCCGCGCAACGTCTTCGCGCTTGACCCGGCCTTTCAGATAGCCATCCACACGGCTGGCAGCAAGGATGCGCACATCGATGGTTTCGCCGATCAGGTCCGGGTTTTCGATGACCATGTCACGGATCTGGGCAGCGGCGGAGGCCGAAATCAGCGCTTTCATATCCTTTGTTTTTTCAAGCGGGGTTTCGATGCCCGCCTCTTGAACCGCATCGAAAACTGCTTTCTGGATCAGCGGGTTATAGCCGAAGGTTGACACCTTTTTGATGTCATCGATGTTGCGTTCGCCCTTTTTGTCCAGCTTGGCCGGATCCAGATAGACAGGCACGTTGATGAAAGTCTGCTGGAAAGCCCCCATGCCATTGGACACGATCGCAAACAGCAGAACGACCAGAAAGAACAGGCCGGCACCGATGGCTGCGATCCCGTAGGCGCGGAAGCGTTTCTCGGCAGCGTTTCGTTTCTTGGTTCGCGCATCGGGCTCTGTCAGCGACACCGACTGCGGATTGGCGCCACCACTGGGCAGGCTGCCATTGGGAAGGCTGGCGTCGCTCATTCGTACTGCTCCCGATATTTGCGAACGATGTAGAGGGCAAAGACGTTCAGGCCCAGAGTGAGGATGAAGAGCGTGATGCCCAGGGCAAAGGCGACCAGCGCCTCGGGCGAGGCGAAGTCGCTGTCACCGGTCAGCTGTGACACGATCTTGGCGGTGACGGTGGTCATCGCCTCGAACGGGTTCATCGACAGGCGGGCGGCGGCCCCTGCCCCCAGAACCACGATCATGGTTTCGCCGATGGCGCGGCTGGCGGCCAACAGGATGGCGCCGACGATACCCGGCAACGCCGCAGGCAACACCACTTGGCGGATAGTTTCCGATTGGGTCGCGCCCAGACCGTAGGAGCCGTCGCGCAGCGCCTGCGGCACGGCGTTGATGATGTCATCGGACAGCGAGCTTACAAACGGGATGAGCATGATGCCCATGGCAATGCCTGCGGTCATGACCGAGCGACCACCGCCCATCCAGCCCAGCCCGTCCTGGCCGAAGACCGAGACCAGCATCGGCCCGATGGTCAGGAGAGCAAACAGACCGTAAACGATGGTCGGGATACCGGCGAGGATTTCGAGCAACGGTTTGGCGATGCCGCGCACCCGGGCCGAGGCATATTCGGACAGGTAAATCGCCGAGAAAAGCCCGATGGGCACCGCCACCAGCAGCGCGATGATCGAGATATAGATCGTACCCCACAAAAGCGGCAGGATACCCAAGCTCGACGCACCGCCACGGCCCGAGAAACTGGGCGCCCATTCCAGAAGGGTGAAGAACTCGATGGCGGGATAAAGACGGAAGAATTCGATCGTGTTGAAGATCAGCGACAGGACAATCCCGATGGTTGTCAGAATGGCGACCGACGCGGCGGCAATCAGAAGCGCCAGAATACCGCGCTCGACTTCATTCCGGGCGCGGTAGTCCTTGTGGGATTGCCTGACGGCGAACCCCGCCCCGCCCAAGGCCACTAGGATTGCCAGCACCGACAGGATCAGGCCCGATGTCTTGGTGCTCGCGCGATAAGACTGCGCGGCTTGCAGCACCGGCTGAGTGATCTCGGCCGTCACGACCTGCCCCGCCTCTTTCAGCTGGGCGGTGATCCGGGTTGCGTCAGCCTGTGGGTTCGTGGCGGTGTCAGCATCCAGAACGCCTGCGGCAACCGCATTTTCCAGTCCCACCGCGGTGCGGCGCACCTCGGCCATGACCAGACCGATGTTCGAACCTTCTTCGATCTCGCTGGCCGGGATCATCTTGGACACATTGTTCTGAACGATCATCGGTGCAACGATCAGCCAGATCGCCATCAGACCAAAGGCTGGAACAACAACCTTCATGAAAACATTCCAGCCGTAATACGACGGCAGGGAATGAAGATCGCCGCTGATCCCACCGGCACTTGCCAAGGCGCGCTGGCGCCCCAACACAAAGCCCGCGGCGGATATCGCCAATACGATCACGCAAAGCCAGAAAACGGACATCTGTCCCCCTAACGCCCCAAAAGACGGCTTCGTAAAGCCAGAAGGCGGCGACGCGCGCCGCCTTCCCAGTTTGTCAATTCAACGTATCAGACCTGCAAGGGTCGGATCAGCTGCCACCGCCCATGACGGCTTCGTTTGCAACGGCTTCCTGTGTTTCGGTCAGAGCCGGATCCGACACCAGGCCGTACTCGGCCAGCGGGCCGTCACCACCTGCGATTTCGTCCGAGATGAAGAACTCGGCATATTCTTTCAGGCCGGGAATGACGCCGATATGTGCTTTCTTCACGTAGAAGAACAGCGGGCGCGACACCGGGTATTCGCCGGTCGAGATGGTATCGGTCGAAGGCTCGACACCGGCCATGGTCGCGACTTTCAGCTTGTCGGTGTTGTTTTCATAGAACGCCAGACCGAACACGCCGATGCCGTTTGCATTGGCGTCAATCGAAGCCAGAGTTTCGGTGTAGTCACCGTCGATATCCACGGCGCGACCGTCTGCCATCACTTCCAGGCAAGCATCTTCGGCGTCGTCTTCGGACATGCCGGCTGCCATCATGGCTTCAAAAGCGCCAGTGGCTTCACAGCCTGCCGCGACAACTTTTTCCTCGAACACTTCACGGGTGCCGTGCTTGGTGCCCGGAATGAAGGCCAGGATGTCTTCGGCCGGCAGATCGGCGTTGAAGTCCGACCATTTGGTGTGCGGGTTATCAACCAGCTTGCCGTCAACCATGACCTTGGGGGCCAGAGCGTTGAAGATGTCCGACTGGGTGAAGGCGGTGTAGGCCGGGCCATCAATCTGCGAAGCAAAAACGATGCCGTCATAGCCGATGCGAACTTCGATGATGTCGGTTACACCGTTTTCGGCACAGGCTTTGATTTCTTTTTCGCGGATCTTGCGCGAAGCGTTTGCAACGTCGGTATGCTCGGTGCCAACACCCTGGCAGAAGCGCTTAAGGCCAGCCGAAGAGCCGCCGGATTCAACAACCGGTGTCGGGAAGTCGAAGTTTTCGCCAAAGGCTTCGGCCACGATGGACGCATAAGGCAGAACGGTGGAAGAACCGGCAACCTGTACCTGGTCACGAGCAACAACGGCGGTTGCCGAAACGGTGGCCATAGCAGCGGCTGCAGCAGTCAGTTTCACAAAGGACATTTCAGTCTCCTAGTGGATCGGGATATTTGATCACCCCCATGATGATCTTGCGGACCCGAATAGTGAGCCTGCATGTGCCTTTTGTGACAGGTATGTAACAGCTATATGACAAAGGCGAATTTTGTCGATTTTTTAACAACAAATTTTCTGCGTCGCAGCAAAGCCTTGCGTGAGCCCCAGATTTTGTTGAGTCACCTCGGCAATATGACGGTGAAGCTGCTGCCCGTGCCCAAGTCACTTTCAACCCGCAACCGGCCGCGATGCCGGTTGACGATATGCTTGACAATGGCCAGACCCAGTCCGGTACCGCCCAGTTCGCGGGATCGGTGACTGTCGGCCCGGTAGAAGCGTTCCGTTAGCCGTGGCAGATGGACCGGGTCGATACCCGGCCCATCATCCTGGATCTGTACACGGGCCGAGGCGGCTCTCAGCGCTGGATCGCGGTCGAGACAGGAAAGGGTCACGGTTACGGTACCTCCCGTGTTTCCATACTTGATCGCGTTTTCGATGAGATTTGTAAAAACCTGGCGCAGTTGGTCGGTATCTCCGATGACGAAAATGGGTTGATCACCCGGCTCGTAAATCAGTGTCGTTTCCTTGCCTTGGGCCAAAGGCTGCAAGGACCGGATCGTACTGTCCAATTGCGCGGTCAAATCAACCTCTTCGCGCGGACGGACTCGTTCTTCGCTTTCAACGCGGTTCAGCGACAGAAGATCGCCTACAAGGCGGTTCATTCTGTTTGCCTCGCCTTCCATGATCGACAGAAACCGGTCGCGCGCCACGACGTCATCACGGGCCGGGCCGCGCAGGGTTTCGATGAAGCCCATCAACGCGGTCAAGGGGGTGCGCAGTTCGTGGCTGACATTGGCAACAAAATCACGGCGCATCTGCCCGACCTGCTCCAGGTCCGTCACGTCGCGGAAGGTCAGCATGACCGCACCACCGCGAACAGCCCCGATACCTCCGATATAACGACACGTGACATCATAGGTTGTATCCTGGGCACCGTCATTGCCCAGATGTCGGGTCATCCGGTTGGATTTGTCCCGAAGACAGGTCTCGATCGCTTCGGTAATCAGGGGCTGCCGGAGAATGGTCGCAAAATGCCGCCCCTTGGCCTGTTGTCCCAAGAGCGTCAACGCCTCGGCATTGGCGCCGATAATTCGCTCGGTCTGGTCCACCAGCAACGCGGGCATCGGGACGGCTTCCAGAAAATCCATGATCAGTTGATCCGACATAGGCTGCCCTCCCATTTAGTTCCGCTACAGCCAGTTTCATTAGGTTTGATGTGTAAAACTATCGTGGCACTGAGCGGGGTTTCGGCAAGGCTGCGCGACCTCCCCTTCACGCAGCCTTGCCAAGATTTAGGATCACTCTTCGATGGGCTTCATTTCGTCCCGGAACCTGCGCATGTTTTCCTGATAGTGCAACGCGCTGAGGGTCAGCCGTTTGGCATGCTCTTCGGAGATTTCGCGCACCACCTTGCCGGGCGCGCCCATGACCAGCGAATTGTCAGGGATTTCCTTGTTTTCGGTGATCAGGGCCCCGGCCCCGATCAGACAGTTCTTGCCGATCTTGGCGCCATTCAGCACCGTTGCGCCCATGCCGATCAAGGTGTTGTCGCCGATAGTGCAGCCATGCAGCATGACCTTGTGACCGATGGTGCAGTTGCGCCCGATTGTAAGCGGGTAACCGGCGTCAATATGCATGACGCAGTTTTCCTGTACGTTCGAACCTGCACCCACTCGGATCTCCTCATGGTCGGCACGGATTGTGGTTCCGAACCAGACACTTGCGCCCTCTTCCAGAACCACCTGACCGATCAGGTTGACGCCCGGCGCCACCCAGGTGTCTTCGTGGATCTGCGGTTTGTGATCTCCAAGTGCGTACAGGGTCATGACTGTTCCTCGAATTGGGTTTGAAGGGTGCGGACATGGTCCTGCAGACGCGGCTGCTGAATCCGGCGCATCCGCTCGGCCTGGACAATGGTCTTCAGGCGGGCTTCGGTCTCGTCCAGATCATCATTGACCAGAACATAATCGTAGTAACCCCAGTGGCTGATCTCATCCCAACTCTTGAGCATACGCTTGGCGATCACCTCGTCACTGTCCTGGGCTCGGGTTTCCAGACGGCGGCGCAGTTCGGAGATCGAAGGCGGCAGGATGAAGATCGACAGGGCGTGTTTCCCGAGATCCGAATTACGGATCTGGATTTCGCCTTGCCAGTCGACATCGAACAGCACGTCCTGACCGGACTCGATGGTCTGTTTCACCGGGCCGGCGGGTGAGCCATAGAAATTGCCGAACACGTGGGCGTGTTCCAGCATCTCGCCTTCGGCGACCTGCTGCTTGAACTCATCTTCGGACATGAAGAAATATTCGCGGCCATGCTCTTCGCCCGGCCGGGGCGCACGGGTGGTGGCCGAGACCGAGAACTTCAGCCCCGGATCCCATGCCATAAGACGCCGCGCCAGTGTGGATTTGCCCGCGCCCGAGGGCGAGCTGAGAATGATCAACAGGCCGCGACGATCCGCCATGAGCCGTACTCCTTGTGTTATTCGACGTTCTGAACCTGTTCACGCATCTGGTCGATGACCGTCTTGAGCTCCAGACCAATTGCGGTCAGCCCGGAATTCTGCGCCTTGGAACAGAGTGTGTTTGCTTCGCGATTGAATTCCTGCATCAGAAAATCCAGCTTGCGCCCTATCGGACCGCCCTGCCCGATCAGCTTGCGTGCCGCCGTCACATGCGCACCCAGTCGGTCGATTTCTTCGGTGACATCGGCCTTGACCGTGATCAGTGCCAACTCCTGGGCGACGCGATCCGGGTCGGCATTGTCCACATTATCCATGACCTTTGCCAGATTGGCCTTGAGCGTCTGGGCCATCGCCTCTTTCCGGGTTTCGGCCTGGGCTGCGGCCTGCGCGGTCAGGGTTTCGATCTGATGCAGCTGCCCGTCCAGCACCTGAGCCAATGCCGCGCCTTCCTGCGCCCGCATTTGCACAAAGGCGGCGACAAGGTCGGCAAACTCGGATTTGAGCGCTGCTATCAGTGGTGCGTTGTCTTCGTCCCCAAGAGAGGTTTCCAGAACACCGCGCACGTTCAGAACGTCCGCCGCGCGGGTCGGTGCCAGGGTCAAACCCTGCTGCTGGGCGCTGGCTTCGACCTGTGCGACGGCTTTCAGCACCGCGGCGAGCGTGTTTTCGTTGACTGCCAATTGTCCGCCGGTCTCTTCACTCCGGCTGAGACGCAGGGATAGGGTCACATTGCCACGAGCCACGGATTTGGACAGTTCGGCACGCAAAGCAGCCTCCAGCCCCTCCAGCCAGTCCGGCACCCGCAGACGCAGATCCAGGCCCTTGGCGTTAACGCTGCGCAGCTCCCATGACCAACTGAACGGAGCCAGTTCACCCTTGCCTGATGCAAATCCGGTCATGGATTTCAGAAGGTCAGGTTTGGGCATGACAAGAATTCTCCAGTTCGGGATTGTGTTTTCGGCACCTAAAGGCATCGGCCACTGCAGGGCAACCCCTGCAACCAGCCTGAGGCCACTGACGGTCGGCATACTACGTTAACCAACCATTAAGGATTTGGTACAAAATTGAGGCAACTCGTGAGAGATTAACAGTCGGGTAACCTTAATGAAGCTAATCCTAACCTGCAGGTAGACCTGCACTGGAGGTGACGCTGATCGAGGTGGGGCGAGCAAGGGAAGACCGACATGTTTTTTAGCACCCGTTTTCGTTCCGGTCATTGGCCGGAAGAAGGGAAGGTAGTCGCAATGGACCGGTTCCGGACTGATCAAGGCGTGTCGCCCGTTCGTCAGGTCGAAGCTTATTGGACTGCATTGCGGCAGGATGGAGAAATCCCCGTCCGGTCGAAGATCGACCCGCGCGGGTTGGAGAATATCCTGACCTATGCCTTCATTCTTGAACGCGTGGCGCCTGGCATTGCGCGGTTCCGCTTGGCCGGGAGCCATCTGATCGGCTTGGCTGGCATGGAAGTGCGCGGCATGCCGCTGACCAGCTTTTTCACCCCCGCCGGACGCAAGATCGTAGGCGCTGCCACCGAACGAATGTTTGAGGATCCGGCGGTTGTGCAGCTGGACCTGCTCTCCGAGCCGCGCTTTGCCCGATCTTCAGTGGAAGGTCAGTTGGTGATGCTGCCGCTGCGCAGCGATCTGGGAGATGTCAGCCGGGCGCTGGGCGTGATGGTCACCGATGGCCGCCCGAATTCCGGTCAAAGCCGGTTCAACATCACCCATACCGAAATCCGCCAGGTCTTTGCCGAACCTGCCGCTGCCCCCGCTTCGGCCTTTGATCTCGACACGGCACGGGATCCGCAGTTTGCCGAACTCGGCTTTGCCGAGGAGCAGGTGCCCCTGAGCCGCCACGACACATCTTATCTGCGGCTTGTGGTTTCCCGCGACTAAGCCTGAATGGTTGCGGAAAAGGAAGAGCGCCTGCCGGGCTTCCGACAGGCGCTCTTTTCTTTTTACAGATGCTGACCGTGTTCAGCTGGACCGGCTCAGCTGGCCTGCCGGTCCTTGCGAGAGCCCCGCAGGTTAGTCAGCTCTTCGGCAACAAGGAAGGCCAGTTCCAGCGATTGCGACGCATTCAGGCGCGGGTCGCAAGCCGTGTGATAGCGATCCGACAGGTCTTCTTCGGTTACGGCACGCACGCCGCCGGTGCATTCGGTCACGTCCTGGCCGGTCATTTCGAAATGCACGCCGCCGGGGATGGTGCCCTCGGCCTGGTGCACCGCAAAGAAGTCGCGAACTTCGCGCAGAACCGAATCGAAGGGGCGGGTCTTATAGCCCGTCGCCGATTTGATCGTGTTGCCATGCATTGGATCGCAAACCCAGGTGACATTGGCGCCTTCTTCCTTGACCGCCTTGATCAGGCGCGGCAGGTGTTCGCCAGCCTTGCCCGCACCGAAGCGTGCAATCAGGGTCAGACGGCCCTCTTCGTTTTCGGGGTTCAGCTTTTGCATCAGGACTTTCAGGTCCTCTGCTGTTGTGGTCGGGCCGCATTTCAGACCGATCGGGTTCAGAACGCCCGAGCAGAACTCCACATGGGCGCCGTCCGGCTGACGGGTGCGGTCGCCGATCCAGATCATGTGACCCGAGCCCGCAAGCCAGTTGCCGGATGTCGAATCGAGACGGGTCAGCGCCTCTTCGTATTCCAGCAGCAGGCTTTCATGGCTGGTGTAGAACTCGACCGTCGAAATCTCGTGCGTGGTGTCGGAGTTGATCCCCGCAGCCGCCATGAAGTCGATGGCATCCTGAATGCGGTCGGCAATTTCCGAGTATTTCTGCACATTCTGTTCGTCTGCAAAGCCCAGAGTCCAAGCATGCAGCCGGGTCATGTCGGCAAAACCACCGGTCGAAAAGGCCCGCAGCAGGTTCAGCGTCGCCGCAGCCTGCGTGTACGCCTGAAGCATCTTGCGCGGATCTGGGATGCGCGCTTCAGGGGTGAAGGCGAGTTCATTGATGATGTCGCCGCGGTAGCTGGGCAGTTCGACACCGTCGACCACTTCGGTCGGTGCGCTGCGCGGCTTGGCAAACTGGCCCGCCATGCGGCCCACTTTCACAACCGGAACCTTGGCGCCATAAGTCAGCACCATGGCCATCTGCAGCATGACCTTGAACGTATCGCGGATTGCGTCCGCGCTGAATTGATCAAACGCTTCCGCGCAATCCCCGCCCTGCAGCAAAAAGGCTTCGCCGCGTCCCGCGGCCCCTAGATGCTGTTTCAGGCGCCGCGCTTCGCCGGCAAAGACCAAGGGCGGATAATTTGAAAGCTGACCTTCAACCGCCGCGAGGGCGTCGGGGTCGGTATAGTCGGGCATCTGAACCCGCGGTTTCGCGCGCCAGTTCGATTTTTGCCACTCACTCATAGCTTTTACTCCGCTAGGGTCTTTGAAGACATGGTTTGGAGGGGCCTCTATACAAAAGACAGGCTTGCGTGACCAGTTCAGAAATGCGCACACTTGACGGAGCGTTAAAGCTCTGAGAAGGGTGCAAGTCACGCACCGGGAAAACCCGGTCGGGAAGTGTCGCAACTGAAAGGTCCCTGCGTCATGCAAATCCAGCGTCAAATCGTCGAAGTGACTGGTGAAACCGACCGTCCGCGCAGGTTCGTTTTCGTGTTGTTGGAAAACTTCACGATGCTGTCCTTTGCCTCTGCCGTCGAATGTTTGCGTATCGCGAACCGTATGGCGGGCAAAGAGCTGTATACATGGCGCTTGATCGGCGAAGGTGGTACGTCCGTCACCTGTTCGGCCGGTGCCAGCTTCAACTTGGCGGGCGATCTGGAAGACATGCAGCGCGACGATACGGTAATGATCTGTGGCGGCGTTCAGGTTCAGCAGGCGACCACCAAGAAACTTCTGGGATGGTTGCGACGGGAATCGCGCAAGGGTGTCCAGGTGGGTGGGCTCTGTACTGCCGCATTCGTGCTGGCCAAGGCCGGTCTTCTTGATGGCAAACGCGCGACGATCCACTGGGAAAACGCCGACAGTTTTTCGGAAGAATTCGATGAGGTCGATCTGACCAAATCGGTATTTGTCATCGACGGCAATCGGATGACCACTGCAGGAGGCACCTCGTCCATCGACATGATGCTGAAACTGATCGCCAGCCATCACGGCGAAGATCTGGCAAACGCGGTGGCAGATCAGCTGATTTATTCGTCGATCCGGACTGACCAGGATACCCAGCGGCTGTCGGTACCGACCCGGATCGGTGTGAGGCATCCGAAACTGTCGCAAGTCATCCAGATGATGGAAAACAACATCGAAGAGCCGATAAGCCCATCGGTTTTGGCCAAGGATGTGGGTATGTCTACCCGACAGCTGGAGCGGTTGTTCCGCAAATACCTCAACCGAAGCCCCAAGCGATATTACATGGAACTGCGGCTGCAGAAGGCTCGCAATCTGCTGATGCAGACAGATATGAGCGTTATCAACGTGGCGCTGGCATGTGGCTTTGCTTCGCCGTCGCATTTCTCGAAATGCTACCGCGCCCATTACGACACGACGCCGTATCGGGAACGCGGATCGCAAGCTGCGCGGTTGTCGATCTGAGCCCGAGGATCGCTCGCGTCAGCGTGTCATCCGGTAGATTGCGCCCTGACCCACGGAAATGAACCAGATGGAGCCATCCGGCGCTTCGCGGATATCGCGGACCCGTTCGGTCAGATCGGATTTCAGCTGCTCACGCTCCTTCAAAGGCGCGCCATACAGCCTTGAGATATAATCGAACTTCAGACTTCCGACAAAGATGTGTCCGCGCCATTGCGGCCACATCTTACCGGAATAGATCATCATGCCCGAAGGCGCGATGGACGGGTCCCAGTAATAGTCCGGCTGCTCCATCCCTTCCTTGTGAGTGCCTTCACCGATCTTGCCACCGGAATAATGCCGCCCGTAGGAAATCACCGGCCACCCATAATTACGCCCTTTGCGGATCCGGTTGATTTCGTCACCGCCCTTGGCGCCGTGTTCGACACCCCAAATCGAACCATCCAGCCCCAAGGCCATACCTTGCGGGTTTCGGTGACCGTAAGACCAGATTTCCGGCTGAGCATCAGAGCGCCCCAGGAACGGGTTGTCCCGAGGGGTCGAACCATCACGGTTGATGCGGACGACTGACCCCTGATGGCGAGTCAGATCCTGTGCACTGGGACGATCACCGCGTTCTCCCAAAGTCACAAAGAGCGTGCCGTCGCGCGCCTCGACAATGCGGCTGCCGAAATGGCGCCCCCCTGAGGAACTCGGGGCAGCCTCGAATATCTGGCGGGTGTTTTGAAGAGATGTGCCATCCCGGCTGAGCTTGCCGACTGTCACTGCGGTGCCCGATCCCGAACCCTGCCGTACAGAATGCGTGAGAAAAACGTCTCGACTTGAGGTAAAGTCACGCGGCACTATGACATCCAGAAGCCCTCCCTGCCCGTTCGCAACTACACGCGGCACTCCCCTGATTTTTTGGGCTTTACCATCTTTGACGTACAATAGATCTCCGTCTCGCTCGGTCACTAGAAAACCGCCATCAGGTAGAAACGCCAACGCCCAAGGCTCATCCAGACCGGATAACATCGTTTCCACCCGGAGCGTGCCCACCTGTGATGAAACCGTTTGGGCGGCAGCGGGTAGCACAAACAAGAGCGAAAAGATCAGGGTGGCTATTCTATGCATTTCACACTTTTCCTTTTCGTATTTCCCGTGTAACACCCCGCCCGCTTCCAAAGGGAAGCTGCAACCGTTGACTATACGGCAGGTTCAATCTGAATGTTCTTTTCTTTTTCAGATAGCTTGCCTAGGCTCGGAAACGAACATTCAATGTTCCAACTATGGGAGTATACTTATGAAAAAGCTGCTGATGGCTACCGCGGCCGTTGCTTTGACCGCCGGGACTGCATTCGCAGGGGGACACGCCAAGGAAGTGAAACTGGGCGTGATCATGGGGTTCACCGGACCAATTGAATCGCTGACACCGGCCATGGCGGCCGGCGCGGAAGTCGCGATGAAGGAAGTCACCGATTCCGGCCTGCTGCTGGACGCGGCAACCGTCACCCCGTTCCGGGCTGACTCGACCTGTGTGGATGCTGCCGCAGCCACGGCGGCCGCCGAACGCCTGCTGACCTCGGACAAGGTCAACGGAATCGTTGGCGCGGATTGCTCGGGTGTAACCGGTGCCATCCTCTCCAACGTCGCCGTGCCGAACGGCGCCGTGATGATCTCGCCGTCGGCCACCTCGCCGGCGCTGACCACGGCAGAAGACAATGGACTGTTCTTCCGTACCTCGCCTTCGGATGCCCGTCAGGGTCAAGTTCTGGCGGATGTTCTGAAAGAGCGTGGGTTCACCTCTGCTGCGATCAGCTATACCAACAACGACTACGGCAAAGGTCTTGCGGACAGCATCGCAGCAGCCTTTACCGCGGGCGGTGGCGAAGTGACCATCACCTCGGCGCACGAGGACGGCAAGGCCGACTACTCGGCTGAAGTGGGTGCACTGGCCTCCGCGGGTGGCGACATCCTGATCGTTGCGGGTTACGTGGACCAGGGCGGTCCGGGCATCATCCGTGCTGCACTGGATTCCGGCGCATTCGACACCTTTGCTCTGCCCGACGGCATGATCGGCACAGCGCTGGAAACCAACTTTGGTGACGAAATCGAAGGTTCGGTCGGCACCGTTCCGGGCAGTGACGCAGCAGATCCGTCCGTGGTTCTGGACGCTGTGGCCGCAACCGGCGCAGATGCAAGTGGCCCGTATATTGGCGAAAGCTATGACGCGGCCGCGCTGATCATGCTGGCCATGCAGGCTGCAAACTCGAAAGATCCGGCCGACTATGCCGGTCAGATCATGAACGTGGCAAACGCGCCGGGCGAGCAGATCGCAGCGGGTGAGCTCGCCAAAGGCCTGCAGATCCTGAAAGACGGCGGCGAGATCGACTATGTCGGCGCAACTGCTGTTGAGCTGATCGAGCCGGGCGAAGCCGCAGGCGGTTATCGCGAGATCGAAATCAAGGGTGGTAAGATCACCACAGCCCAGTACCGTTAACCCGGTCCCTGGCAACCAAAAACAAGCAGCCCGGACGCAAGTTCCGGGCTGTTTCAATAACGAAGGCCGCAAAATGCGGTAGGGGAACAAGCCAATGATCGTCGTCGAAGACGTACACAAGCACTTCGGCGGATTCCATGCGGTGGACGGGGCATCGCTGGAAATCGCCACAGGCTCCATTACTGGTCTGATCGGACCAAATGGCGCCGGAAAAACCACACTTTTCAATGTGATCGCAGGGGTTCTTCCACCAACCTCCGGACGGGTCACCATGGCCGGAGAGGACATCACAGGTCTGCCGCCGCACGAGCTTTTCCACAAGGGACTGCTGCGGACATTTCAGATCGCACATGAATTCAGTTCGATGAGCTGCCGGGAAAACCTGATGATGGTTCCCGGTGCCCAATCGGGGGAAACCCTGTGGAACACTTGGTTCGGCCGCAAGCGCATCGCTGATGAGGAACGCGCCCTGCGGGCCAAGGCGGACGAGGTTCTTGAGTTTCTGACCATCGAACATCTGGCCGACCACAAGGCGGGCCAGGTTTCGGGCGGACAGAAGAAACTGCTGGAACTGGGCCGCACCATGATGGTCGATGCCAAGATCGTGTTTCTGGACGAAGTGGGCGCCGGTGTGAACCGGACCCTGCTGATGACCATCGGCGATACGATCCTGCGTCTGAACAAGGAACGCGGATATACCTTCGTCGTGATCGAACATGACATGGACTTCATCGGCAAGATCTGTGGCCCGGTCATCTGTATGGCCGAAGGCAAGGTTCTGGCCGAAGGGTCGTTGGACGAAATCAAGGCCAACGAACAGGTGATCGAAGCCTATCTGGGCACCGGTTTAAAGAACAAGGATCAGTTGGAGAACGCTAATGGCTGAACCTTTTCTGATTGGCGACACCATGACAGGTGGCTACGGCAAGGGGCCGGACATCCTGCATGAATGCACCATCGCCGTGAACCCGGGCGAGATTGCCGTGATCGTGGGCCCGAACGGGGCCGGAAAATCCACCGCCATGAAGGCTGTATTCGGGATGCTGGACGTGCGCTCCGGATCGGTCCGGCTGGACGGGGAAGACATCACCGGGCTCAGCCCTCAGGCGCGCGTGGTCAAGGGCATGGGCTTTGTCCCGCAGACCAACAACATCTTCACCTCGATGACAGTCGAGGAAAACCTGGAGATGGGTGCCTTCATCCGTCGGGACGATATCAGCGGCACGATGGAACAGGTCTATGACCTTTTCCCGATCCTCAAGGAAAAGCGGTATCAGGCCGCAGGTGAACTGTCGGGCGGGCAACGCCAGCAGGTCGCCGTGGGCCGGGCGCTGATGACCCAGCCCAAGGTTCTGATGTTGGACGAACCCACCGCCGGTGTCTCGCCCATCGTCATGGACGAGCTGTTCGACCGCATCATCGAGGTGTCCCGCACAGGGCTGCCGATCCTGATGGTGGAACAGAACGCCCGTCAGGCACTGGAAATCGCTGACAAGGGATACGTCCTGGTTCAGGGACGCAACGCCTATACCGGCACCGGGAAAGAGCTGTTGGCCGATCCCGAAGTACGCAAATCTTTCCTGGGGGGCTGAGATATGGACTTCCTCAACGCCCTCGTGGCGCTTTCAAACTTTGTGCTGATCCCCGCGATCGCCTATGGCAGCCAATTGGCTCTGGGCGCGCTTGGGGTGACGCTGATCTATGGCATCCTGCGGTTTTCGAACTTTGCCCATGGCGACACCATGGCGTTTGGTGCGATGATCGCGGTGCTGGTCACCTGGGGTCTTCAGGGCATGGGCGTGGGCCTCGGGCCGCTGCCGACTGCGCTGTTGGCGCTGCCGGTGGCCATTCTGGGCTGCATGGCTCTGGTGCTGGTCACCGACAGGCTGGTCTACAAATTCTACCGCGAACAGAAAGCCAAGCCGGTGATCCTGGTAATCGTGTCAATGGGTGTCATGTTCATCATGAACGGTGTCGTCCGCTTCATCATCGGCCCGAATGACCAGAAATTCGCCGATGGTGAACGGTTCATCATCTCGGCACGCGAGTTCAAACAGCTGACCGGCCTGCGCGAGGGTCTGGCGATCAAGACCACGCAAGGCATCACTGTGGTGGTGGCCGTGATTGCCGTGGTTCTGCTGTTCTGGTTCCTGAACAGGACCCGCACGGGCAAATCCATGCGCGCCTATTCCGATAACGAGGATCTGGCGCTCCTGTCAGGGATCAACCCGGAACGGGTGGTGATGTACACGTGGATGATCGTGGCGGCTCTGGCGACGGTTGCAGGCGTGCTCTACGGGCTCGACAAGACGTTCAAACCGTTTGTCTATTTCCAGCTGCTGCTGCCGATCTTTGCCTCGGCCATTGTCGGTGGTCTTGGCAACCCGTTGGGCGCGATTGCAGGCGGTTTCGTGATCGCATTCTCGGAGGTGACCATTACTTATGCCTGGAAGAAGGTTCTGACCTATCTGATGCCTGAGGGGCTCGAGCCGTCCGGTCTCGTTCAGCTTCTCAGCACCGACTACAAATTCGCGGTCAGCTTTGTCATCCTTCTGATCGTTCTGCTGTTCAAGCCCACCGGGCTCTTCAAGGGGAAAGCGGTATGAGCGATCCTGTCAAAAACACACTTCTGTTTGGTCTGGTCGCGGCCCTGTTCGTGCTGACCGGGGTGTTCCAGAGCGCCAACTCGGCCCTGACGATCCTGAACATGGGGCTGATCTCGGCGATCATGGCAATCGGGGTAAACCTGCAATGGGGCTTTGCCGGGCTGTTCAACGTCGGTGTCATGGGTTTTGTCGCCCTGGGCGGGTTGGCAGCTGTGCTGATCGCGACCCCGCCCACCGAAGGCGCCTGGATTGCTGGTGGCTACCGGATCCTGGTGGCGCTGGTTCTGGGCGCGGCCACGGTGGTTGCCGCCGTTCTGGTCAACAGCCGTCTGCCCAAGGGGCGGACGCGCAGCCTGATCACCTTTGTCGTGCTTGTTGGGGGCTTTTTCCTCTACAGGGCCGTGTTCGATCCCGGCGTTGCTGCGGTCGAGGCAATCAACCCGGCAGCCGCCGGGCATCTGGGCGGGCTGAACTTGCCGATCCTGCTGGCTTGGCCGGTTGGCGGTTTGCTGGCTGCCGGTGCCGCCTGGCTGATCGGCAAGACAGCCCTGGGCCTGCGCTCGGACTATCTTGCGATTGCGACGCTGGGTATTGCCGAGATCATCATTGCCGTGCTCAAGAACGAAGACTGGCTGGCGCGTGGCGTCAAGAACGTCATCGGTCTGCCACGCCCGGTACCCTATGAGGTAGACCTGCAGAACAGCCCCGAGTTCGTTGAACGCTCGGCCTCGTTCGGGTTGGATCCGGTGACAGCGTCGACCCTGACAGTCAAGCTCAGCTATTCGATCCTGTTTGCAGTTGTCCTGCTGACCCTGTTGATCATGGCGCAGCTGGCCTTGAAAAGCCCTTGGGGCCGGATGATGCGGGCCATTCGCGACAACGAGGTCGCAGCCGAAGCGATGGGCAAGGACGTGACCACACGGCATCTGCAGATCTTCGTACTGGGCTCGGCAATTTGTGGGCTTGCCGGCGCAATGATGACCACACTGGACGGACAACTGACGCCGGGCACCTATCAGCCGCTGCGCTTTACCTTCCTGATCTGGGTGATGGTCATCGTCGGCGGGTCCGGCAACAACTTCGGTGCCGTGCTGGGCGGTATGCTGATCTGGTTCTTCTGGGTTCAGGTGGAACCAATCGGATTGTGGCTGATGGAAGTGATCACGTCGGGCATGGCCGAAGACAGCGGGTTGCGCAAACACCTGCTCGACAGCGCCGCCCACATGCGTCTGTTGACGATGGGCTTGATCCTGCTTCTTGTGCTCAGGTTCAGCCCCCGCGGTCTGATCCCCGAGAAATAAAGAACAAGCGCCGCGTCCTTCACAGGCCGCGGCGCTTTCCGTTTCGGGGCAGGCCCCCTTTCTTGTCGTCACCAATACCTTCGCAGGTAGTATCGGCGTCAGCCCATTCTGGTCACCGTCCCTTGAACAAGCCGCCCAGGATACCACGCACGATGCGGCGTCCCGTGGTGCCTTTCAGCTCCTTGATCACCGCATGCTGGATGGCGGACCCGAACGTGTCGGAACTGCGTCGTGTTGAAATCCGCGCCGAAGACCGACCGACCCGCGACCCGGTGTATCTGCGTGCCGTGTTGTATTCGCGTTGCAGGGGGGGCAGTTCTTCCTCGGCCTCTTCAACCCTTGCGGCTTCCTTGGCGGCCTTGTTGGCCTTCTCTGCCAGCATTTCATAAGCCGAAACCCGATCCGTGGCCGTGTCGTATTTCCCGGCCATGTCAGACGCAACCATCAGTTTCTTGCGCTCAGCCATGGAAATCGGTCCCAACTGGGACGAGGGTGGCCGGATCAGGGTTCGTTCGACGATGCCCGGTACACCCTTCTTCTGCAGCATCGATGTGACGGCTTCACCCACCCCAACCTCGCGAATGGCGTCTTCGGTCGAAAAGCGCGGGTTCTCGCGATAAGTCTCGGCGGCGAGTTTAAGGTTCTTGCGGTCTTTGGCAGTAAAGGCGCGTAACGCGTGCTGTATGCGGTTGCCCAACTGGCCCAGGATATCCTCGGGAACATCGGCCGGGTTCTGGGTAATGAAATAGACACCGACCCCCTTGGACCGGATCAGGCGGGCCACCTGTTCGACCTTGTCGATCAACGCCTTGGGAGCGTCGTCGAACAGCAGATGCGCTTCGTCAAAGAAGAAGACCAGTTTGGGTTTGTCCGGATCACCGACCTCGGGCAGTTCCTCGAACAGCTCGCTCAGCAGCCAGAGCAGGAATGTCGCATAAAGCCCCGGCGAAGCCATAAGTTTGTCCGCCGCCAGAATATTGATCATCCCGCGCCCTTCCGCGTCGCAACGCATGAGGTCGGCCAGATCCAGCGCCGGTTCGCCAAAGAACCCTGCCCCGCCCTGATTTTCAAGGACCAGAAGACGCCGTTGAATGGCCCCGATCGAGGAGGTGGAGATATTGCCATAACGCAGGCTCAGATCGCTTCGGTTTTCACCGATCCAGACCAGCAGCGCTTGCAGATCCTTCAGATCCAACAAGGGCATGCCCTGCTCATCGGCAAGACGGAAGGCAATGTTCAAGATGCCCTCCTGCGCCTCTGACAGCTCCAGTAGCCGGGCCAGCAAAAGCGGGCCCATCTCGGCGACCGTGGTGCGCACCGGATGGCCCTGATCGCCAAACAGATCCCAGAAGGTCACCGGAAAGGCCTGATACACGAAATTGTCAAACCCGATCTTGGCCGCCCGATCCAAGAAGGGTTGGTGAAGCTTGTGCGCGTCCGAACCGGACGCAGCCAGGCCCGACAGATCACCTTTGACGTCTGACAGGATGACAGGGACGCCCGCGTCCGAGAAGCCTTCCGCAAGGATCTGCAGTGTTACCGTCTTGCCGGTCCCGGTGGCCCCTGCAATCAAACCGTGGCGGTTGGCGTATTTCAGGGTAAGCCCCTGCTTTTCACCATAGTCCTCCCCGCCTCCTCCGACGAAAATCTTGCCGTCCATAGCCTCAATACCCCGTTTATTGGTCGTTCCGCTCTGACCATACAAAGTTAACCTTTGCCTGCGATAGTCGTTAATACCCGTTCAGGCCCAGTTCGTTTGGCCTTGGGCGGGCTTCCTCCCTGTCAGACTGGGCCGTGCCTTCGGGCACGGTCATTTTTTGGTGTGCTACGGCCGATTTGGTATACTCAAGTATACCAAAAGACACATTTTTTTGCGTGTTACCTGTTGACCGATGAGCACTCCTTTCGTAACGTCCCTGCAATAACTAAGTCGGCCAGTCCGACGGGGAGAAACAAACACGGAAAAGGGAGCTGCCAAAGCTCCCTTTTTTGTGTTTTAGGCAAAGATCCACCGCGATTTGAAACAGCTGTGACGATTTCGACAAAACCGTCCCCCCCGGTCGATAATCCCCTGACACTTTGCGGCGGCCATGCTAGATCGTGAGCAGATAGCCCTGACATAACACGAGGCAAGAATGTTCAAACTCCTGAAACCGATTTCGGTTGCGGCGCTGATCGCAACAGCGGCCCCACTGGCCGCACAGGACACCGAAACCGCAACAGAAGACACACAGGCACCTGCAACCGCCGATCAGCTGCTGGATCTGGGTGAACCGGTCGCTGCTGGTCCACGCCTTGGAGAGCGCTATTCCAAGGAGAAACATGGAGATTGGGATCTGGCATGCATCAAGACAGAGGCAGAGGTTGACCCCTGTTCGCTGTTGCAGATCATGACCGATGACAACGGAAACCCGATGGCAGAGTTTTCTTTGTTCCGCTTGGCAGAAGGTGGGCAGGCCGTCGCAGGTGCAACGGTTGTGGTTCCGCTGGAAACCCTCCTTCCTGCACAATTGACAATCTCGGTCGATGGGGCACCGGGAAAACGCTATAACTACACCTTCTGCAGCAACATCGGTTGTGTCGCTCAGATCGGTTTCACCGAAGCCGATGTGACAGCTTTCAAGCAGGGCGGCAGCGCAAAGATCACGTTGCGTCCGGCGCCTGCCCCGGAGCAGGTGGTCGAATTGGACCTGTCGCTGAAAGGGTTCACCGCGGGTTTTGATATCGTGGACGTCGTCAGCCAGTAAGCGGCCCGTACCGAACAATAACAGGTTTCAAGCCCCGCCAATTGGCGGGGCTGTTTGCTTCCGGACTGATAGTTCAGGCATTCATGGAAAGACTGCAAAAGTTGCAATCTCCCGGTCAGTCAGGATCGGGGCGATTTCCGTCGTGGCGGGTCATTGGCGTAAACTCCGGCAGCCATCTTTCCCGCCTGTCCGTCCAGAGTTCATAGGTCGGCACGAACTGATCCGTTTTGTCGAGTGCGCCAAGATGGACCTCCACCTCTTCTTCGCTGACCGCAAAAACGGATTAGCCGCAGCGAGGGCAGAAATGCCTTCCTTTGTAGCTGGTCGTGGTGCCCGTTATCCTGACTGCCTGACGCGGAAACACCGCGGCGGCGAAAAACACGGCCCCGTGGTGTTTGCGGCAGTCCATGCAATGGCAGATCCCGACCCTGTCGGGCGCACCGAAGGCCTCCAATCGGACCGCACCACATTGGCATCCGCCTGTCACCCTGTCCATGTCCGACCTCCCCGCAGCTGCCTGCAGGAGCTTATCAGCTGAGTGCCGAGCGTCTATGGTCGCGCGTCAGACTTTCTTCAGGGCCAGCACAGCATTCAAACCACCAAAGGCAAAAGCATTGCTGAGAGCCACATCCACCTGAGCTTCGCGGGCTTCGTTCGGAACCACGTCCAGCGCGCATTCCGGGTCCGGTTCTTCATAGCCGATCGTCGGCGCAATCACACCGTCGCGCAATGCCATGATGCAGGCCAGGAGTTCCACCGCGCCGGTGCCGCCAATCAGGTGGCCATGCATGGACTTTGTGGAGGAAATCATCAGGTTGTCCGCATGCGGTCCAAACACATCCGCCACAGCCGCGCATTCTGTCTTGTCATTGGCAGCTGTACCGGTGCCATGAGCGTTGATGTATCCAACACTGTCCGCACTGATTTTCCCATCTGCCAGCGCTCCGGAAATTGCCCGCGCAGCGCCCTGTTTCGACGGCATTACAATATCGGACGCATCCGAGGACATGGCAAACCCAACCACCTCGCACAGGATCTCGGCCCCGCGTTTTTTGGCGTGCTCATATTCTTCGAACACGAAGATCCCGGCGCCTTCACCCTGAACCATTCCATTGCGGTTGGCGCTAAAGGGCCGGCAGGCATCCTTGGACATGACACGCAGCCCTTCCCAGGCCTTGACGCCACCAAAACACAACATGGATTCCGAACCGCCAGTCAACATGGCAGGGCTCATCCCCGAACGGACCATCTGGAACGCCTGTGCCATGGCGTGGTTCGAAGACGCGCAGGCCGTGGAGACCGTAAAGGATGGCCCCTTGAGGTTGTATTCCATTGATACGTGGCTGGCCGCCGCATTGTTCATCAACTTGGGCACAACAAAAGGGTGTACACGGTTCTTGCCGTCTTCGTAGACCGATCGGTAATTGTCATCCCAGGTTGAAACGCCTCCTCCGGCGGTCCCCAGAACCACACCGGACTTAGCAGCCAGTTCACCGTGAAATTCGATACCAGACTGAGCCAGCGCTTCTTTCGCGGCGGTCAGGGTGAATTGGGTGAACCGGTCGTACAGGCTCATCTGTTGCCGGTTGAACCGGCCTTCGGCCTCGAAACCGCGCACCTGCCCGCCGATGCGGATCGACAAGCGCTCGACGTCGCGAAACTCAAGATCACCGATGCCACAGCGCCCTTCGCGCATCGCCTCCAGAGTTTCGGGAACCGAATGCCCCAATGCATTGATGGTTCCTGCCCCGGTTATGACAACGCGCTTCATGTCTGTCCTCGTGGTTGCTGCCGCAATCAGGTCAACCCTTCTCGGCAACCAGTTTCTCGATCCCGGCGATGATCGCGGCGACGTTCGAGATGTCGAAATCGCTCTCGCTGGGTTCATTGGCATTGAAAGGAATCGAGATGTCGAATTCCTCTTCGATGGCGAAGATGCTTTCAACCAGACCCAGGCTGTCGATACCGAGATCCTCAAGCGTGCTGTCCAGTGTGACGTCTGAAGGTTCCAAAACCGCCTGCTCGGCGATGATGGAGATAACCTTGTCCTGAATGCTCATGTCAGACCCCTGATCCAAACTGTTGGGGCTGATTTAATCCTTCGCGTCCGGTTTGGAAACAGCCTTTTTCAGTGCCTCAACGTCGCGCATCAGTCGCGGAAGCCTGCGTTGTGCCTTGTAGATTTCGGTGTGCAGATCCATTTTCACTGCCGGATAGCCCATCAGGACACGCCCCTTGGGGACATTGGACAGCAGTTTGCTGCCGCCCGAGGCAATTACACCGTCGCTGACAAAGATATTGTCGACGACACCGACCTGACCGCCCATGACCACATTGTTGCCGACCTCAACCGAACCGGAGATCCCGACCTGTCCGCAGAGCAGGCAATCGCGGCCGATACGAGTGTTGTGACCGATATGGACCTGGTTATCCAGCTTTGTGCCATCACCGATTTCAGTGTTGCGAATTGTCCCGTTGTCGATGGTGCAATTCGAGCCGATTTCGACGTCATGTCCGATTTTGACCGCCCCCAACGAGTGGATACGCACCCAGGACTGAGCCCCGGCGTCGCCTTGGTCGCCCATGGTTTTTCGGGCGTTTTCCACGGTCGAGACTTCGGGCGTAACAAAGGAGAATCCGTCCGACCCGATCCGGGCGCCGGGCTGACAGATAAACCGGTCACCAATTTCCACTCGGGCGCCGATTGTCACCGCCTCGCGCAGGAAAGCACCCTGCCCGATCACAACGTCCGATCCGATGACACAATGCGGTCCAATCACGCTGCCTGCGCCGATTTTCGCTCTGGCGCCGATGACGGCCAGAGGGGCGATGCTGACGCCATCGCCAATCTCGGCGGACTCATCGATCACGGCTGAGGGATGAATGCCGGTGCCAAAGCTTTGTCCCTTGTCCAGCATGGTTGTCACTCCGGACATGGCCATGCGCGGCCTTGCTGTGAACATCGCGGCCTGTAGCCCGAGGGCCTGCCAATCGGCACCTTCCCAAAGCAGGGCTGCTAAGGCCTGACCTTTGGACAGGTCTTCGGCGTATTTGGGCGCCATCGACATGGCCAGCTCATCCTTGGAAGCCAAAGCAGGCTCGTTGGCCCCGGAAATCATCAAATCGGTGTCGCCAACCGCCTCGATGCCCAAGGACTCGGCGATTTCTTTGATCGTATAGGCCATCCGGGGTTCCTTTGGTTCAAGAGTTTGAACCCCGTGCTTACCCCTGAACAGATGGGAGGGCTACCCCTTTGCTTTCCAAAGCGTTCCAGATCTTTGCGTCGCGGTCATAGATGTCACGACGATATTCCATACGGCCCTTGGGGCTGGTGAAGGCGGTACGATAGATGATGTGGACCGGGATTTTCTGGTCCAGCTCGACCTTGGTTTCCTTCCCGGTATTCAAAACAGAATGGAAGTACCCCTTGGGGTCGGCCTCCTGACGGGCCAGGATCGCATACGCAAACTCGAACGGCTGCGCGAGACGGATACAGCCATGCGAATAGGCCCGCACCTCGTGCTTGAACAGGCTCTTGTGCGGGGTGTCGTGCAAATAGATGTTGTGCTTGTTGGGGAACATGAACTTCACCAATCCCAGCGCGTTGCGGCTGGAGGGCGGCTGGCGCATCGCAAAGGGGAAACTGCGCGCTGAGTACTGGCTGAAGTCCACGGCGTTCCGGTTCACGCGACGGCCACGGCTGTCGGTGATCTCGATATGGCTGACCGCATGGGGGTTGGCCCTTAGCTGCGGCAGATATTCCTTGGTGATGATAGAACGCGGCACATACCAGCTGGGGTTGATCACCATATGCTCCATCTCGTCCGAAAATTCCGGCGAGCGGCGATCCGAGGTGTTCTTGCCGATGACCGAGCGGGTAACAAAAGTGACCGCACCGTCATCGATAACCTTGGCGGTGAAATCGGTCTGGTTCACCAGAATATGGCGCGTTCCACGATCCTTGTTCATCCACCGCTCGCGCTCCATGGCAACAATGATGGATTTCAAGCGCTTTTCGACCGGTACGTTCATCTCGGTGATTGTACCCTTGCCAGCAATTCCATCGGCTTCCAGCCCATGTTCCAACTGGAAGCGTTGCACGGCCGATTGCATCGCCGTGTCATAGGCGGCCGACGGGGTTGGCTGGAGGTAGCCCATGCGCACCAGACGATTGCGCAAAGCGACCACGCCCTCGCCGGTATCGCCTGGCTCCATCTTGCGAACCGGAACTTTTGACCCCCAGCCGCCATCGACCAACAAGCGCTCCAGACGGAATTTCTCTTTCATCAAGGCGCGGTATTCACGGGTTTCCGGCGGCAGGGCGTTGATGAAGGCCGACGGAGCCGAGCGCTCCAACCCTGAGAGATAGGCGCTTCGATCCCGTTCCGGAAGCTCCCGAACGATCCCTTTGTCGATCTTCGACGGTGTGACCTGACCGATCTGGATGTCGGTTGCATAATCCACAAAAGCACGACTCAGCGCCACTTCGACCAGACCCAGATCGCGGGTCGTGCGCACGTCCGCCATTTGCTGTCGAAGTCTTTCGGCCACATGTCCCATATCCGGCAAACCGTGCATATGGGCGCTTTCGAGTGCATTCAGCAAGGCAGCGCGGCGGGCCCGACCCTCATCGGTTTCAACGGTCCAGAGCGGTTCGTAATCTGCGGACCGGTAATGCGATGCCACAGCGCTATCTGCCGAAGCGGCTTCGGCAATGGCCTGTTTGAAGGCCGTCACCTGTGCCTGGGCCGGAGACCCGAAACCCGCCAAGGACAGGCAAAGAGCACTCGCAACCAAGGTTCGAGAAAATAGGTGACGGGTCGAAATGAACATGATCTGGGGCCCTGCGAGACTTAAACAGCGTTGATTTATTTGACTATCCTAAATCTTGTCGGATGCCATCCCGCAAAGTCCATTCACGATTTCATCAGCCAAAAATTCCCCGTAAATGTGATGCGAACTTGCGTCGCGTGCCTTGGGCTCTCAACAAAATGTGGTGGGTTTTTGCCTGCGTTTGCGCAAAAAATCGCCGAAAATTCCCACTAATTACAACTTGCAATAATGATCACTTGGCACACGAATCGGAGTGTGTCATAGATGTCGCACATCTGGGGATGGATGAAAAATGCGCGTAACATCGCGCGATGGCAGGAAATACAAGCGTACGGGACGGCGCGGAAACCATGAGTCATATCACCACTTCGGGCTTGACCCGACGTGCCCTGCTTGGGGCATTCGCAGCAACGGCAGTCGTAGCAGCACCAACATATTCCAAGGCAGCAGGCTTCCTGCGCGGCGGCGGCGACATCCGCCGTATACGGATGTATTCGGGGCGTACTGGCGAACGGATCGACATGATCTATTGGATTGACGGCAAGTACATCAAGGACGCCGTCAAGGAAGTGAACCACTTCATGCGCGATTGGCGCAACGACAAGGTCAAATCGATGGACCTACGGACCATCGACATCATGGCCGCCTCGCACAACCTGCTGAACGTGAATGAACCCTACATGTTGCTGTCCGGTTATCGTAGCCCGGAAACCAATGCGATGCTGCGCCGCCGGTCGCGAGGCGTTGCCAAGAACTCTCTCCACATGAAGGGTCAGGCCGCTGATCTGCGTCTTGCTTCACGCTCGGTCAGCCAGGTGGCCAAGGCGGCTATTTCCTGCCGCGCTGGCGGCGTCGGCAAATACTATCGCTCCAACTTTGTCCACATGGATTGCGGCGACGTCAGAAGCTGGGGGGGCTGATCCCAGCACCCCTTCGTCCCTGTCGAAGCATTTCGGATTTCTGAGATCTATGACAAGCCCGCCTTCTGGTGGGCTTTTTTGTTGGCATTTCCTCCCGCAACAACCGCGAGGACTCTGGCGACATCTTTCCAAAACGCTCTATCTTCACGATCAACGACGGATGACGCCACGGGCTATCAGAAATTGGCAATGGAAAAGAATTCAGCTTTCCTGTCTAAGTAGCCCATATTTTGATGAAATCTGGACCCAGAATGATTTGTGACATCAAACAGGCCGTGGCCGTATTGTTTACCCTGTTGCCGCTTTCGGCAATGGCTGCTCCCGACTATGTCGGCAGCGAAACCTGCGCCGGTTGCCACGTCGAGGAAACCGAAGCCTGGACCGGATCGCATCATGATCTTGCGTGGGAGGAGCCGAGCCCCGACACAATACTGGCCGATTTCGATCATAGAAGCTTTGATCTGGATGGCGTAGAAATCCGCTTTCTGACCCGCGAAGATCGGTTCCTTGTTGAAACCGACGCGCCGGATGGGACAGTGGTGTCGTACCCGGTTGTTGCCGTTGCAGGTATTGAACCCTTGCAACAATACATCGTCGAGACCGAGCCAGGCAGGTATCAGAGCCTGGATGCCGTCTGGGACACCGAGAACGAACGTTGGTACGACCTGTACCCGGATCAGGACATTGCAGCGGAAGACGGGCTGCATTGGACCGGACCTTACAAAAACTGGAACGCGCGGTGCGCCGAATGCCATGCCACCGGGTATGAACGGAACTATGACCCGGCTACTCGGCAGTACTCCAGCACCGCTGCTGAGATCGGGGTTGGGTGTGAGTCCTGTCATGGCCCCGGCGCGGCACATCTTGCATGGGCCCAAGACGGGACCGAGATCAGTGATCCGGCCCTATCCTCCCTTGGTT
The DNA here is from genome assembly GCA_014872875.1 of Paracoccaceae bacterium. GTDB lineage: Bacteria > Pseudomonadota > Alphaproteobacteria > Rhodobacterales > Rhodobacteraceae > Aliisedimentitalea. The sequence continues at coordinate 10,987 of WKFI01000002.1, read as the reverse complement.
TTACCATTGATTTCTCAACAACGGACCAGGAAGTCCTGATACAGCAATGCGCAGGCTGTCACTCGCGTCGCGAACCGCTGCAAGATGGCTCCCCCCTGCCCGGCACACCGTTTCACAACGCATATCGTTTGTCGCTGCTACGCGCCCCGCTGTATCACCCGGACGGTCAGATCCTGGACGAGGTTTATGTCTACGGTTCCTTCCTGCAGTCGAAAATGTACGCCAACGGCGTGTCCTGCAGCAATTGCCACGATGTGCACCGAGCCGAGTTGATTGCCCAGGACAATACGGTTTGCACCCAGTGTCATTCCCCTGCGGGCAACCCGGATTTCCCATCGCTGCGCCTGGCCGAGTATGACACGCCGGAGCACCATTTTCACGTCGAACAGACCGAAGGCGCTCAGTGCAAGTCCTGCCACATGATCGAACGAAACTACATGGGGATCGACGGTCGGCGCGACCATTCCTTCCGGGTGCCGCGCCCTGATCTGACGCTGCAGACCGGATCCCCGAACGCGTGCAACGATTGCCACACGGATCAAACCGCGGACTGGGCCGCTTCGCAGATCGCACAGCGTTTTCCCGACCCAACCCATCGCGGACCGCATTTTTCACAAAGCTTCTTTGCCGCCCGGCAGGGCGACACATCCCGTGTAACCGAGCTGGTTGAGATCGCGCTGGCCGAAGACCGGCCTGCTATCATCCGGGCCAGCGCGTTGGAATTGCTGACTGGAATGGCCACCCCAACCGTGGCCGACAGCAGTGCTGCATTATTGCAAGACCCGCACCCGCTGGTGCGTGAACATGCGGTGGTGATCCAGCGCCAAGCCGCGCCTGAGATCAGGTTGACCCGCCTGTTGCCTCTGCTGCAAGACCCGATCCGGTCGGTGCGGATCGCGGCCGCTCGGGAAATGCTGACCTTCGATTTCGCTGCAATTCCGCAAGACCAGCGCTTTGCCTTTCGTGGCGCAATGCGCGAATGGCAGGGTTCACTCGCGGCCAAGGCCGACTACCCCGAGACGCATTTGGTTCTCGGCGGGATCGGTCTGACCACACGAAATTATAGAAATGCCATGTCGGCTTTTGCCGAGGCCACGCGGCTGGACCCACAATTGGTACAAGCTTGGGTCATGCAGATCCGTATTGCCGATGCACTGGGCCAGAGCGATCTGGCGCGGAACATTCTGCTGCGTGCCAATGAATTGAACCCCGACAACCAGGCCCTGGTCCCGTTCCAATCACTTCTAAGCCAAGACTAGGAGAAACAAAAAAAAACCGGCCCCATATAAGGGCCGGTTCCAATGCCAGTTTGACCTTTGTTCTAGTGGTTTACCGGGGCGGTCATTTTTTCCATCACCTGATCCAGCGAGAAGCTTGCCGCTTTCTGACGCGGCGGGAACTCCTGGAAGGTGGCCAAGAACTGACCGACGAACTGCTGTGCAGGCACCAGGAAATAGGCACGGTCCAGCAGCCAGTCATAGTAGGTGTTCGAGGTGCGATAGGACCTTTCATACGGGTCGCGGCGCAGGTTGAAGATCAACGGGATGCGCAGCACCGTGAACGGCTCCATCCAGGCACGCAGGGTCGCGTATTCCTTCTGCTCCATGAAGACCAGTTTCCAGTCCTGCCAGCGCAGCGCCGTCAGATCACCGTCATCCGAGAAATAGAAGATTTCGTCGCGCGGGCCCTTGGCTTCCTGACCAGTCAGGTGCGGCAGGAAGTTGTAGCCGTCCAGGTGCACTTTGTATTCACGACCAATAGCCTGAACACCACCCTCTTTCAGCTGCTCCTTGATATCCGGATTGCCTGCCGCAGCCATTAAGGTCGGCAACCAGTCCATGTGGTGCATGATCTGGTTCGAAACCGATCCGGCTTCGATCTGGCCAGGCCAGCGCACCATGGACGGAACCCGCCAGCCGCCTTCCCAGTTGGTGTTCTTTTCACCAAAGAAGGGCGTCGCGGCCGCGTCAGGCCAGGTGTTGTAATGCGGACCATTGTCGGTCGAATAGTGCACGATGGTGCTGTCGGTCAGACCCAGTTCGTCGATGAGGTCCAGCAACTGCCCCACATGCATATCGTGTTCGATCATGCCCGCGGTGTATTCATCGACATTTTTGCCAACGATTTCATTGGCCATCGCTTGACGTTCATCGCTGACATGGGTGCGGAAGTGCATCCGGGTTCCATTCCACCAGACATAGAACGGTTTGCCCTGATCATTGGCGCGCTTGATGAAGTCGATGGCGGCAGCCACGGTTTCATCATCCACGGTTTCCATGCGTTTCTTGGTAAGCGGGCCGGTGTCTTCGATCTGGCCATCTGCCGACGACTTGATCACGCCGCGCGGACCATAGGCCTCGCGGAAGGTACGGCCATCACCCAGAACGGCGTCCCCGGGATAATCGTAGTTTTCCGGCTCTTCCTCGGCGTTCAGGTGGTAAAGGTTACCGAAAAATTCGTCGAACCCGTGGTTGGTTGGCAGATGCTCATCCCGGTCGCCCAAGTGGTTTTTGCCGAACTGACCAGTGACATATCCTTCGGCCTTGAGCAGGCCCGCGATGGTCGGGTCTTCTTCCTGCATGCCTTCTTTGGCGCCCGGCAGGCCAACCTTGGACAGGCCGGTCCGAAACACCGATTGGCCCATGATGTATGAGGATCGCCCGGCTGTGCAGGATTGTTCACCATAATAGTCGGTGAATATCATGCCTTCTTCGGCAATCCGGTCGATATTCGGTGTGCGATAGCCCATCAGACCCATTGTGTAGGCCGAGATGTTGGACTGGCCCACATCATCCCCCCAGATCACCAGAATGTTGGGTTTGTTCTGATTGTCCTGGGCCAAGGATTTGATCGGAACCAGGGCAACCGACATCACGACAAGCCAACTGGCCGCTCGTCCTGCCTTCCCTAATCTACTAAACATGTAAAACTCCATTATGACGTATCGCACCCCGTTCAGAGGCTGTCTGGCGATGGCGAAAACTATAGTGCGATGGAGTTAGTATTCAAACATGTGTGATCGCGCCCGCCAAGCGTACCGCAGCGTAAAAGGACGTAAAAAAATGTCTGAAAACCGTGGGGAATTGTCCCAAAAGTACATCAAAAATCAAAGCATTAATCCGTTTTGATCTACAGTCGTTCGGATTTTCGGATGCCGCATCATCTGCGCCTGATCTGCTCCGGGATTTACATCGCTTGGGATGTTTGATCACAGCCAGTCAAAACTCCAAAGCCGACTGTGCGCCTGCAGGATCGACCTGCTGAGCCCTGCCCACCCGTATGCACCGTAGTAATGACCACCTGTCGGTAAAGGCGGTCAGGCCGGTGTTTCCAGCACCTGATCCAGATCCACCGGCCCCAAGACTGCGTCATCTGGAATATCGGTCAGTGGCATGACCTGCCCGCCATACTTTGCGGCAAAAACCTCAGCCGCCTCGGATGTCCCAAAAGGAACAATCTCCGGCGCGCCCATGCCTCCGGCGACATTTCCACCAACCACAAAAACGGCCGTTTCGGCATTGATCCAGTTCGATCTGCCGGGCGTCTGCCAAGACTCTGCGGCGCCCATGTCACTTACATAGATGGCAGTGATCTTGGCGTCCCGTTCCGGGCTTTTCAGGTAGGCTACAAGATCCCTGGCCTGGGCAAAGAACAATGGCGCAGGGTAGCCGTCAAGGTGGATTTGACCTTTGGGCCCGCCGTGTTCGGCAATATTCATCTGGCAGAAGAAACTGAGCGCGGTTTCCGTCATTTCAACCGGATCAGGAGGGGTATCGGCCACGTCCTCCTTGCAGGCCACCAAAGCCAGCGCAGCGATGATCAACAGTTTTTTCATGGCTCAACCCTCCGAAACGCCAATCGGGCCAGGGTGAAGGCCAGAACCGGCCAAAGAAGCAGCGAAGCAGGCGCCGCCCAGACCGGTAGGGCTTGTGCCACACCGGTCATACCGGAGGTGATCGCCACACCTTCGGAGCCCGCGATGTTCCAAAGGCGGAACGCATCGGCCGGGTTGGCGACCATCACCCAAGGAAAGACCGATTGTGTAAAGCCACCGCTTTGGTCCATGACCACAGCACCCAAAAGGCCCAGATCATAAAGCACGACAAAGATGAGCCAGAGGCCGGCGGAAAGGCCCGCCGCGGCGGTTGCGCCTCCGGCCAGCGACGACATCAGGTATCCCAGCGCCAGGAACACGGCGCCCAGCAGAATGGACGTGAGGATCAGCCGGATCAGAGCCAGCACACTCTCGGCACCGGCACCGCCAAACCAAGCTGCCACCGCCCCGGCGGTTCCGAACCCCACGATCATCGCAAAGGACAGCGCCGCCAGATGAGCCGTGAACTTGCCCATCAGGATCTCTCCACGACCAGCCGGATAGGTCAGGATCAAGGCGAGGCTGCCGCGGTCGGACTCCCCCGCTATGGCATCGAACGAGATCATCAAAGCCAGCAAGGGTGCGAGGTAAACCGACAGGGTCGTCATCGAAGCAACCGATACCGTCAGCATATCGACGCCCAGTGTGCCAGTGGGCGCGCTGCCTGCAAATGTCAGGGCCAAGGCAAAGAGCACCATGATCAGCGTTGCCATGAACAGCCAGCGATTGCGGCGCAGGATCAGCATTTCTGCCCGTGTGATAGCCAGGAACCGGGTCATGACAGGTCCTCCTGTGCAAAGTGGCGATACAGGTCTTCCAGGCGTGGCGGGGTCATGTCCAGATCAGCCACCGCATCCCCCATGGAAGCGATGTGGCGCAACGCCTGCATTTTCTGATCCGGGGCACACAGGATCTCGACCGAGGCGCCGTTGACCCGCGTGCCGCCCATCGCCTGGGCCAGCGCGTCGGGGTTCTGGGCTGCGCGGACCCGCAGCCGGATCGGCAGGCCTGCCGCTTCGGACAGGTTGGCCAGTGTGTCATCGGCCACCAAACGTCCTTTGCGCAGGATGGCGATCCGGTCGGTGCGTGCCTCGACCTCGGTCAAGGCGTGGCTGGCGATCAGCACAGCGGTGCCCTGCCCGGCCAGTTCGTCAATGATGGCATACAGATCCTGCCGTGAAATCGGGTCGAGACCAGATGTCGGCTCATCCAGCAGGGCCAGTTTCGGCTGGCCCAGCAACACCTGTGCCAATCCCAACCGCTGCCGCATACCTTTGGAATAGGCCCCGATCCGCCGGTCCATGGCGTCGCCCAACCCGACGCGGGACAAAAGCCCCTCGATATCGGCCTTCTGCCCGGACAACCGTGCAAACAGTGTCAGTTGTTCGCGCCCGGTCAGCGCCGGGTGAAAGGAAACAGCTTCGGGCAGGTACGCGGTGTCCTGACGGGCCGTGCCGCTTCCGGGGATTGCATCGCCTATGCGGATGGTCCCTGCCTCATGCGGGATCAGACCCAGGATAGCCTTGATCAAAGTGGATTTTCCGGCTCCGTTGTGGCCCAGCAGCGCCACGCGCTCCCCGGGCTTCAGAGACAGTGTGATATCGTGCAGAACCCGGGTCTTGCCCCGGTCCTTTTGCACATTTTCAATACTCAGGGCCTTATCCGTCATGAGGCACCTTTGATTTTGCGTCGGGTTCGACGGGTTGCATCAGGGGATGACTGTCCACGACGCCGCCGGGCAGCAGCGCGGGGAAAGCCGATTGGGACCAGCGCACCAGCTGTACAGCCGGTGAGCCGAGCAGAAGTTTGGCGGCCGGTTGGGTCCACAGCACATGATCCATGCTGTCATTAGGGCGATACGGCGCGTCGGCAATGCCGTTGCCGTCCACATCATAGGCTGCGAAATCGGACCAGTAATTGCCGCGCCCCTCTTCGGACCATTCCACCCATTTGGTCGAAACATATTTGACCTGGGTTCGGTTGCCGACGAAGGAGTTTCCTACGATCCGGTTACGATCACTGCCCGCGGTAAAGTGAATGCCGATACCGCAGCCTTCGAACCAGTTGTCGGTGAATTCGTTCTTGTTGGCGTTGTACAGAAAGGTGCATTTCTCCTGCGCGCCTTTTACCACATTGCCGGAAATCACGCTGTCATTGGCATAGTTCAGCATCACACCGTGTTCGCGGTCCCCGACCGAGACATTGTTCGTCACCTTCACCCGCTTGGTGAACATGACCGCATATCCCAGATCATTCCCGAGCGAGACGTTGCCCGACACGGTCGAATGATCCGCATACATGAAATGCACCGCAAAGCGCAGGTCTCGGAACAGGTTGTTCGAGAACGTGTTCTTCTTGGACGAGTTCACGAAAATCCCGTCGCGGCCATATTGGATATCATTGCCATCCACCACTGCGCCTGGCGCGTTCCAGACATAGACGCCATTGCCGCGCGCATTCATGTGCCGGTCCAGCCGACCCCGGATCACGTTGCCTGCAACCCGTGCATCCCGGGCGCCGTGGATGTCCACGCCGTACAGATTGCCCTCCAGCCGGTTGTCCAGAACCTGGGCGCGTGTCGCGGTTTTGGTCAGCTTGATACCGCTGTCGATCTGTTCATGATCCGAGCCGGAGCCGCGGATCAAAAGCCCCCGGACGGTCACATCGGGTCCCGTTACGGTGACCACGCTGCCGTTCCCCCGACCGTCCAGGGTTGCCTGACCGCCCCCGTCCAGGGAGATGGGGCGATCAAGCAGTATCGTTTCATGGTAAACCCCGGGCGCAAGGCGGAGGGTGTCCCCCTCCGCCGCCTGTGCCAGGGTGTCTGCAATGGCTCCCGCCCGGTTGGGCACGTCCCACTCCGCAGCCCAAAGCGGGCCACCCGTCAGAAGCGTTGCAAGCAGGAGCCAGCGCATGGGTCAGGCCCCCCGCGGTTCGACAAACATCCGGCCGCGCATTTCCATGTGCAGCGCATGGCAGAACCACTGGCAGTAATACCAGTGCACGCCGGGACGTTCGGCCTTGAAGGTGACCGAAGCCGTGGCCTGCGGTGCAACCTCCATCGCGATGCCGAAGTTGGCCATGCACAACCCGTGGGTCACATCGTCCACGTCATCCAGGTTGGTGACATAGATCGTGACCTCATCGCCCTGTTTGACCGAGAACTTGTCCAGCGCGAATTCCGGTGCCTGGCTGGAGATGTAGACCCGTACCTTGTCGCCGTCGCGAATGACAGTGTCCTGCCAATCGTCCAGATCAACACCATCGGCTTCGGCCTGTTTGCGCGCATCCGACCACATCGGGTCGTTACGATCCCAGACGTTCACAGGGTTCACGATGTCGCGGCGCACGATGATCGAGTCATGCGGTTCTGCAAAGGTCGGGCCGTCATGCACAACCTTCATCTTGTCACCCGAAATATCGATCAGCTGTTCGTTTTCAGGTTTCAGAGGGCCGACATTCAGGAACCTGTCTTTCGAGAACTTGTTCATCGAAATCAGCCACTTGCCGTCAGCATTCGCGGTTTCACCCATCGAGGTGGAGTTGTGGCCGGGCTGATAATGCACATCGACTTTGTCGAGGATGGGATCGACATCTTCGCCGGCAAACTGCTTGATCGCGGCCTCGATGTTCCATTTGACCACCTGGCTGTCCAGGAACAGCGTGGTATAGGCGTTGCCCTTGTTGTCAAACGCGGTGTGAAGCGGGCCAAGACCCAGCTGTGGTTCCGCTACGATGCAGGACCGTTCTTCGGCGTTGTCGGCAAAAAGGGCATCGACTTTCTCGACATCGATCACAGAAACGGTCGGGCTGAGCTTGCCGTTGATCATGATGTGTTTTTTGTCCGGAGCCGCGTTACAGCCGTGCGGGCTGTTCGGGATCGGGACATAGCGAGTGAACTGGCTCTTGGCCGCCTTGCGCCCATCCACGACCTTGACGCCGTTCAGTTCTTCGTAATTGCCGGCCGCCACGGCCTCTTCGATGGCCTTGATGTTGAAGATGACAACGTGGTCCATCTCGTTTTCGGTCATCTCGGCCAGGGTCATCCCCATTTCCGAGTTGTACGAGGTCGCAAAGGCGTACTTGCCCTGATAATCGGCATCGCAATTGTCCAGGTTACCCGAAACGATGACCTGCCAGGCGACTTCCATGGTGTCGCCGTCGATGGCGGTGAAGATGTTCACATACTCATCGGGGTTGTCGAGGATCATGCCGTCATTGACCAGCGGTGCTTCATGTTCGCCGTTCGCAAAGACATAGCCGGTGCGCGGGTATTTCTGCGGCCGCAAACCGTGGATGTCATGCGCGTTCGGGATCTCGATGATCTTGTCGCATTTCATCACGTCGCAGCGTACCCGGGCTACGCGGGTGTTGGCCTTGTCATTCATGAACAGATAACGGCCGTCATAAACCCCGTCGGTGAACGACATATGCGGGTGGTGCAGGTCGCCGTTGTCGTATGTGACCTTGCCGTTTGCGGCCAGGTATTCCTTGGTTTTTGGCAGCAAGCCCTCGGTCAAGACCTTCAGCGATTCATTGGTCTGGCCCCAGCCTGTTGCCGAGCAGCGGTTGAACACGGGAACCCGCATCAGTTCCCGCATGGACGGGACGCCCAGGATGCGTAGCTCGCCGGTCTGGCCCGAGGACCAGAAACCGTAGTATTCGTCCAGTTCACCCGGCTCAAGATGCGCGTTGGCGGCGGCACTGGCCTGTTTCGCGCTCATCAGGGTCGAGCCGATCCCGGTTGTCGCCAGAACGGCGCCGGTGGCGGTGGCACCCAGCAGACCGCGACGGGTGACGTTGAGGTTCTTGTCATGTTCCGACATTTTCATTCCTCCTTCAGGTGGGGTTCACTTTGGCGTTCGGATGGTTCGCCGGGGGTTGGCCGAGAGACGGTTTGGGATCTGCAGACCCCACCTTGGCGCGGCGTTTGATCTGTTTGATCACCACCGGGCACTTGCTCTCGGATTGGTAGAGAACCTGACAATGCAGGCAGTCCACGCACTCGTTCGGGTTGATCTCACCCGTGGGGTGGATCGCCTGAACGGGGCATTCATTGCGGCAGGTCTGGCAGGGATTGCCGCATTCCTTGTAGCGTTTGAGCCAGTCGAACATCCGCATCCGCGCCGGGATCGCCAGCGCTGCTCCCAGCGGGCACAGATAGCGGCAATAGAACCGTTCGATGAACAGGCCAATCAACAGGAGAGCCAGAGCAAAGACGACGAATGGCCAGTCGCGGATGAATTTCAGGATGATTGCGGTCTTGAAGGGCTCGATTTCTGCGTATTGCTCTGCCAGAGGGATCGAGATCATCGACAGACCGAACAGCCCAAGGAAGATCATGTATTTTGCTGGCCAGAGGCGTTCGTGCAGGCCCCAAGGCAGTGTCCACTGCGGTACTTTCAGGACGCGCGCGATGCGGTTCGTCAGTTCCTGCAGCGCGCCGAACGGGCACAGCCAGCCGCAATAGGCACCCCGCCCCCAGAAGAGCAGTGCAGCAGCAACCGCGAACCATTGAATGAAGACCAACGGATCCAGCAGGAAGGCATCCCAGGTAAACCCGCCACGCAGGGATCCGGCCAGCGCCATCAGGTTCACGACCGACAGTTGCGCATTCGCATACCAGCCCAGGAAGAACAGTGTCACCGTCAGGAACCCCATGCGGAACCACAGGAAGGTCCGCGCGTTCATGGTGGCCTGAAACTGGAAGAAGAAAGTCGCGGTCAGCACCAGAAGCATGACGCCCAGGACACCGATTTCGATCGTGCGGTCGCGCCAGATGCGCTGCCACAGCTCGGCCTTGGCGGCGGCTTCTTCGGTCGCGTCATCCACCACCTGCGGTTTGGCCACCGGCAGCAGGTATTGTTCCGGCAGCTTGTAGCCCAGATCGAAGGTCAGAAAGATCTTGTCCACCGCACCTACAGCCCGCTGCACCAAAAGCTGCAGACGGAAGGGTGCGGCCGGGTCGAATTCCGCATCTGCCGGGATCTTGAAAATGTCGAGCTCGGTAAAGCTGGGCGCGCCATCAGCGGAAACTTCGCGTAGACGCTTCTGCTGCCGGTCAAAGAAACGCACCGACCGGTCGCCCTGGATCAGTTGGATCCGGTCGAAAATCCCGCCGCGTACATAACCCGATCCCTTAAAGCTGTAGGCCCCCCGACCCAAGACGAGGATCGCGTGTTCACCCGGCTCCAGCCAGTCTGTCAGGTTCTTGTATTCCCCCTCACCCAACAAGGATTTTCCGATCGAGGGGACCGAGACCACAGCCATATGCATGTCGATGAAGGTGTCGCCCGGCTCGCCTGGTTCAGGGCGCTTGATGGCGCGTTGGTCGCCGGTTGCCTCGAATGCCTGGTTCACTTGACCCACATCCAAGGTCATGCGCCGCACCGAACCATCACCGGACAATGTGTGCCAATCCAGCACCTCGACCATTTGAATGTCGACCTCGCGGCGGGGACCATCTGGCTGAACGGGAGACAATCCCCCCAGCCCCAACGCCCGCGCGACCTTGATGCCCGCACGCACAAGGCTGTCGTCGATCACCATGATCGTGACTGTCGCACCGGAAATGATGTCCAGATCATGCGCGTCACCACCTGCGGCGGCTTCGGCCTTGAGATCCAGCCCGGCATAGCCTTCGGTCAGTTTGACCATTTTCGAATTTGGAATGCCGATCAGAACAATCGGTTCGGAGTGTTTGATCAGATTGACCCCGGTCAGCACCGCGTCCGGGTCAATGGCGGCGACCACATGGATGGGTTTGCCGGAATAGCCGGTGGTGCCGACGAAATCCGAGGTCAGGAATGCCCAGGCGACCGTATCGCCCCCTTTCAGGACCGGAGCGACCGGGATGTCATCGCGGATCGGACCAAAGCCATCTGCCTCGGGCACCAGCTCGGCGGGTTCGATTTCGGGAAGGAAAGATGCAAGACTGTCGGCTTGCGTCGGACCTGCGGCCAAGGTGCCAATGAACAGGGCAAGAGCGGCCAAACAGGATCTGAGGGTGCGTTTCATGTCCACGGCACACCTCCTGTCTTCAAGGTTGCTGCCATGGACGCGCGCGCGGCGCGTTCGGTTCTGTCAGTGTGTTCCAGCGGGGGGGGGGGGCCG
>WKFI01000003.1 GCA_014872875.1 Paracoccaceae bacterium | reverse complement strand
TGGTGCCCAGGAGAGGACTCGAACCTCCACGTCCATACGGACACTAGCACCTGAAGCTAGCGCGTCTACCAATTCCGCCACCTGGGCAGGTGTCGTGAGCCGCGATTTACGCTCCTGTGCGGGCAGTGTCAAATGGATTGTTGCGACTCATTTGAAATGACGTATCCGGTATCGGGAATACCCTGTGAATTCTGCAAAAATTCGTTGAATTGGAGCGCTTGGGCATCGCTTCGCGGCGATTTGCGCCTTGTTCAGACACAGGGACAGGGATACATCCTAGGTCAAGCTACACTCGCAGGAGCCACAAAATGTCCAAGCTGGTCACGATCTATGGCGGTTCAGGCTTTGTCGGGCGTTACATTGCCCGTCGCATGGCCAAGGAAGGCTGGCGCGTGCGCGTCGCCGTGCGTCGTCCAAACGAAGCGATGCATGTGAAGCCTTATGGCGTTGTCGGGCAGGTGGAGCCGATCCTGTGCAATGTGCGTGACGATGCTTCGGTTGCTGGGGCCATGTTGGGGGCTGATGCGGTTGTGAACTGTGTCGGTGTATTGAACGAGTTGGGCAAGAACACCTTTGATGCGGTTCATGCCGAGGGCGCAGGCAGGATTGCGCGGATCGCGGCGGAGCAAGGCATCGACACGATGGTGCATGTATCGGCCATCGGCGCGGATGCGGATGGCGCAAGCGACTATGCAAAAACAAAGGCCGCCGGAGAGGCTGCTGTTCTCGAGCACATGCCTGGCGCCATGATTTTGCGTCCTTCCATTGTGTTCGGGCCGGAAGATCAGTTTTTCAACCGTTTTGCCGGAATGACCCGTTTTGGCCCGGTGCTGCCGATTGCGGGTGGAGACACCCGGTTCCAGCCTGTGTACGTGGATGACGTGGCCAAAGCCGCGGTCAAGGGGATCTTGGGTCAGGCCGAAGGCGGCATCTATGAATTGGGCGGGCCGGAGGTGAAGGACTTCCGCGCGCTGATGACCCAGATGTTGGAGGTGATCCACCGCCGCCGTCTCGTCCTGTCTTTGCCTTGGTTTGCAGCCAGGATCATGGCTGGGGTGTTCGATATGATCCAGTTTGTCAGCTTCCAGCTGATCTCGAACGGGATGTTGACCCGCGATCAGGTGCGCAGCTTGCAGAATGACAACGTTGTGGCAGCGGATGCTCGGGGCTTTGCCGATCTGGGCATCAAGCCGGTTTCGATGGCCTCCGTTCTGCCTGACTATCTGTGGAAATTCCGCCCCTCCGGTCAGTATGACGCGATCAAGGATTCGGCCAAGAACCTGCGGGCCTGACTGGTTTCAACAAACTGAAACACGTTGCGCGTCAGCCCCTCGGCTGGCGCGTTTTGTTTGAGTGGCAACTGGTTTCGAGGCTTGGCTTCAGGCGTGTATCAACTTGCGAAGACAAAAAGCAGGAATGGATCCAGTCTTGATCTGGCTGAAAATATCCCGGGGGAGTCGTGGGTTTCCACGACGGGCGCAGCGCCCCCTCCCCGGTGTCAGGTGCCGTAGGCGATTCCCAACAGGATCACGCCCAGGATCACTCGATAAACCACATAAGGGGTGAAGCTCACGCTTTTCAGCAGACGCATCATCAGGGTCAGCGCTGCCAGCGCCGACAGACAGGCCAATGCTGCGGCGATCAGGGCATCACGGATCACGGCCGGGTTGGCCTCGATGGCCACCTCCAGCCCCAGCAACGTGCCCGAGGCCAGGATGGTTGGGATCGACATCAGCATCGACAGTCGGGCCGCGCTTTCACGGTCGTAACCCAGGCGGCGTCCGCCCGTGATGGTGATGCCTGATCGCGAGGTGCCCGGGATCAGCGCCAGCGCCTGCCAAAGGCCCATGATCAGGGCGTGCTTCAGGCTCCATTCCGGGGCGGTGCGGATGGCAGGGGAATAGGTGTCAGCCCAATAAAGGACCAGGCCGAAACCCAGCATGGTCCAGCCGATCACGGTCATGGACCGCAAGGCGTCGCTAAGGCCGGTGAAATGCAGAATGGCGCCCGCGATCACTGTGGGAATGGTCGCCACGATCAGCCCCATTGCGAGCCTGGAGCCCGGTGTGTCCGTGCGTCCGGCCAGCGCGCGGGGCAGGCCTATGAGGCCAGTCCTGACATCGCTCCAGAAAAACAGGACAACCGCTATCAGGGTGCCAACATGCACCGCGACGTCGATGACCTGGCCTTGATCTTCAAGCCCGGTCAGACCTGGCAGCAGAATCAGATGACCCGAGGATGAGATCGGGAGAAATTCGGTGATCCCTTGAATCACCGCAACGAGGATCAGCTGAAACAGCGGCATGAGCGAAGAACCTGTCCGGATGCGGCCTGCGAAGGCAGAGCTCGATCAGGGTATAAGCTCTTTGTTTTTATTGGAAAGTCTTAATATAGGTCCGATGTGGTACATAATAATTCTGGACTGGCCCCAAATTTTTGGGCAATTCAGGGTTTAAATCGACAAATAGGTCAACATAGTTGACTTTTAATCCGGAAAGCTACGGTTTATCACCGACCGCAGCCAGACAATTGACGGAGTCCGAGCCATGGCCAAGCAGCCGATGCTGAAATTTGTGCAGATCGACCGGGACATGCCCGAAAAGCGCGCCGCTACGGCACGTAAAGAGGATTTCGATGAGATCTATGCGGAGTTCGCAGCCGCCAAGGCCGAAGAGCAGGCCAGCCGGTGCAGTCAATGCGGCGTTCCTTATTGCCAATCCCATTGCCCGCTGCACAACAACATTCCCGACTGGCTGCGCCTGACCGCGACCGGACGGCTGGAGGAGGCCTACCAGACCAGCCAAGCGACCAACACCTTCCCCGAGATCTGCGGCCGCATCTGTCCGCAGGATCGACTGTGCGAAGGCAATTGCGTGATCGAACAGTCGGGCCATGGAACCGTGACCATCGGTGCGGTCGAGAAATACATTACGGATACCGCTTGGGACAAAGGCTGGGTTCAGCCGGTTCAGCCCGTTTCGGAACGGTCGGAAAGCGTTGGTATCATCGGCGCGGGCCCCGGAGGTCTGGCAGCTGCCGACATGCTGCGTCGAGCGGGGGTGCAGGTCACCGTTTATGACCGCTACGACCGAGCGGGCGGTTTGCTGACCTATGGCATTCCCGGCTTCAAGCTGGAAAAGGACGTGGTCATGCGCCGCAATGAGCTGTTGGCGCAGGGTGGAGTGACGTTTGAGCTCAATTGCAATGTGGGCGAAGACATCTCCTTCGAGGATCTGCGCGCCAAACATGACGCAATCATCATTGCTACAGGGGTTTACAAGTCGCGCGATCTGCAGATGCCGGGCTCAGGTGCCAAGGGGATCGTCAAGGCAATCGACTTCCTGACTGCATCGAACAAGAAGAGTTTCGGTGACGCCGTCGAGGCGTTTGACAGCGGCAAGCTGAACGCCGAGGGCAAACGCGTCGTGGTAATCGGCGGCGGTGATACTGCGATGGATTGTGTGCGGACTTCGATTCGGCAGGGGGCGACTTCGGTCAAATGCCTGTATCGCCGTGACCGGGCCAACATGCCAGGATCGCAGCGGGAAGTGCAGAACGCCGAGGAAGAAGGCGTGGTCTTTGAATGGTTGAGCGCACCCAAGGGGTTCACCGGCGCCAAGGGCAAGGTGACTGGCGTAATGGTCCAGAAGATGCGGTTGGGTCAGCCCGATGCGTCGGGCCGTCAGGCGCCGGAGGTGATCGAAGGTGCAGATTACGTCGAAGATGCCGACCTGGTGATCAAAGCGCTGGGCTTCGAACCGGAAGACCTGCCGACACTGTGGGGTCAGCCCGAGCTGCCCGTGACCCGTTGGGGCACCGTCAAGGCGGCGTTCCAGACCGGTGAGACCGAGTTGGACGGTGTTTACGCAGTGGGTGACATCGTGCGAGGGGCGTCGCTGGTCGTCTGGGCGATCAAGGATGGCCGTGACTGTGCCGATGCAATCATCGAGCGCTTCAATAGCAAAGCTGCAGTGGCCGCGGAGTAAGCGGTATACCCGAGTGATTTCTGTGCGCAGGCCGTGCACAGCCCGTACACCGCCTGATCCCCTCGGGGTTCGGGCTCAAGCCAACCGGGTCAGCAGCAATGACCCATCAGCGGACGGAGACGACGATGAGCGAATTGAGAGGTCAGTGCATGTGCGGCGCAGTGACCGTCACGGCGACTCCGGTCCGGCCCGCGATTGCGGCCTGTCACTGCGAGATGTGCCAACGCTGGGGCAGCGGACCATTCCTGAGTTTTGAGGCGGCGCCCGGTTATGCAGCGCTGGGCCCGGTCAAGACCTATCAGTCGTCCAGCTGGGCCGAACGGGCGTTCTGTGGCGAATGCGGATCCTCTCTGTGGTACCGCATGACCCAGCCTGGGCCGCATCAGGGGCAGACACAGATGGCGGCCGGTCTGTTCGAAAACGCCGGCGACAACGGGTTGAGCCTGGAAATCTATATCGACCGGAAACCGGACGGCTATGCCTTTGAAGGGGATCGTCGGAAGATGACCGAAGCGCAAATGATCGAGGCATTTTCGGGCGCACCGACCGAGGATCCGGCATGACCCAGACCAGAACAGGTCATTGCATGTGCGGGCGTGTCAGCTTTGTCGCACAAGAGGTGCCGGAAAGGTTCGGCGCCTGTCATTGCGATATGTGCAAACGTTGGACCGGCAGCGCGTTTTATGCGGTGTCGATTGAGCCGGAAAACCTGGAACTGAGCGGAACCGAGCATATCCGGCGGGTCCGCACTTCGGACTGGGCCGAGCGCGCCAATTGCGCGGAATGCGGATCGCCTCTTTGGTATCGGATCACGGCCGAGGGACCCGGCGCACAAACATACAACATGGCCTTGGGCCTGTTCGACGAAACCGAAGGCATGCGTCTGGGGCATGAATTTTACGTGGATCGCAAAACCACGGCCCATGACCTGCCGGATGACAGAAAACAGTTTACCGAAGCGGAAACCCTTGCGCTATTCACGCCTGAGGATGCCTCGCCCGACGAAGGAGTTAGCCAATGACCAAGTATGATGCAGATTGGGTCAGAGCCGAAGAGGCCAAACGCAAATGGATGGCCGACCATGGTTTGTACGCCGAAGAAGAGGAGCATTCCTCCTGCGGTGTGGGATTGGTTGTGTCAGTCGATGGCAAGCCCAGCCGTAAGGTTGTCGAGGCTGGTATCGACGCGCTGAAGGCGATCTGGCACCGGGGCGCGGTGGACGCGGATGGTAAGACTGGCGATGGCGCGGGCATTCACGTGCAAATTCCGGTGTCGTTCTTTTATGATCAGATCCGCCGCACCGGTCACGAGCCGCGCATGGATCAGTTGATGGCCGTGGGTCAGGTATTCCTGCCGCGCACGGATTTTGGCGCGCAGGAACGCTGCCGGACCATCGTGGAATCCGAAGTTCTGCGCATGGGTTATTACATCTATGGCTGGCGGCATGTGCCGGTGGATGTGACTTGCCTGGGTGAGAAGGCAAACGCAACTCGGCCCGAGATTGAGCAGATTCTGATCTCGAACGCGAAGGGCGTAGATGAAGAGACATTCGAGCGCGAGCTTTATGTCATCCGCCGCCGGATCGAGAAGGCAGCAGCGGCGGCCGGGGTCAATGATCTCTATCTGGCCTCTCTGTCGTGCCGGTCGATCATCTACAAGGGTATGATGCTGGCCGAGCAGGTGGCCGTGTTCTATCCGGACCTGATGGATGACCGGTTCGAGAGCGCCTTTGCCCTGTATCACCAGCGTTATTCCACCAACACCTTCCCGCAATGGTGGCTGGCACAGCCGTTCCGCATGTTGGCCCATAACGGCGAGATCAACACGCTGAAGGGCAACCTGAACTGGATGAAGAGCCACGAGATCCGCATGGCGTCTTCGTTTTTTGGTGAGCTCGCGGATGATATCAAACCGATCGTCGCGAGCGGTTCGTCGGATTCGGCGGCGCTGGATGCGGTGTTCGAGGTGATGGTGCGTGCCGGTCGGAACGCTCCGATGGCCAAGACCATGATGGTACCGGAAAGCTGGTCGAAACAGGCGGTGGAACTGCCGCAACCCTGGATCGACATGTATTCCTATTGCAACTCGGTCATGGAGCCGTGGGACGGTCCCGCCGCTTTGGCGATGACCGATGGACGCTGGGTTTGTGCCGGGACCGACCGCAACGGTCTGCGCCCGATGCGGTACGTGGTGACCGGCGACGGGCTGCTGATTGCGGGCTCGGAAGCGGGCATGGTTCCGATCGACGAAGCGTCGGTCCGCGAAAAGGGCGCGTTGGGTCCGGGGCAGATGATTGCCGTCGATATGGCCGAGGGTAAGCTGTTCCATGATACCGAGATCAAGGACACCTTGGCTGCGTCGCGGCCGTTCGGCGAATGGGTTGGGAAGATCAACAACCTGGAAGCGTCGTTGCAGGATGCCGAAGAAACGGTGCTGTTCAGCGGTGAAAGCCTGCGCAAACGCCAGATCGCGGCTGGCTACACCATCGAAGAGCTGGAGCAGATTCTGTCGCCGATGGCCGAAGACGGCAAGGAAAGCCTTGCGTCGATGGGGGATGATACCCCGTCCGCGGTTCTGTCCAAGATGTACCGCCCGCTGAGCCATTTCTTCCGTCAGAACTTCAGCCAGGTGACCAACCCACCGATCGACAGCTTGCGCGAATATCGCGTGATGTCGTTGAAGACCCGGTTCGGAAACCTGAAGAACGTGCTCGACGAAGACAGCAGTCAGACCGAGATCATCGTGCTGGAAAGCCCGTTTGTCGGGAACGCCCAGTGGGAAAAGCTGGTGGACAGCTTTGATTCCTCGCTGGTCGAGATCGATTGTACGTTCGAACCCGGCGAAGGCGCGTTGAACGCGGCCCTGGCGCGCATCCGGTCCGAGGCCGAGGATGCCGTACGTTCGGGTGCCGGGCATTTGGTACTGACCGACCAGTATTCCGCAGCTGACAAGGTCGGAATGCCAATGATCCTGGCGACCAGCGCGGTTCATAGCCATCTGACCCGTCAGGGCCTGCGCACCTTCTGTTCGCTGAACGTGCGGTCGGCGGAATGTATCGATCCGCATTACTTTGCGGTGCTGATCGGGTGTGGTGCCACCGTTGTGAACGCTTATCTGGCCGAGGACAGCCTGGCTGACCGAATCGAGCGTGGCCTGTTGGACGGCACGCTGACCGAAAATGTCGCGCGCTATCGCGAGGCCATCGACCAGGGTCTGCTCAAGATCATGGCCAAGATGGGGATTTCGGTTATCTCGTCTTATCGTGGTGGTCTGAACTTCGAGGCTGTGGGCCTGTCCCGCGCCATGTGTGCTGAGTTCTTCCCCGGCATGACCAGCCGTATCTCGGGGATCGGTGTGAAGGGCATTCAGACCAAGGCCGAAGAAATCCACGCCAAAGGATGGGCCAGCGGTCTGGACGTTCTGCCGATCGGTGGCTTCTACAAGGCGCGGAAATCGGGTGAGACCCATGCGTGGGAAGCGACCTCGATGCACATGATGCAGATGGCCTGCAACCGGGCGTCTTATGAGCTGTGGAAACAATATTCGGCCAAGATGCAGTCGAACCCGCCGATCCATCTGCGGGACCTGCTGGACATCAAGGCGCTGGGCAAGCCGGTGCCAATTGAAGAGGTCGAAAGCATCACCGCAATCCGCAAGCGGTTCGTCACGCCGGGCATGTCGCTGGGCGCGCTGAGCCCCGAGGCGCACAAGACGCTGAATGTGGCGATGAACCGGATCGGGGCCAAGTCGGATTCGGGCGAAGGCGGTGAAGATCCGGCGCATTTCGTACCCGAGCCCAATGGCGACAACCCGTCGGCCAAGATCAAACAGGTCGCATCGGGCCGGTTCGGCGTGACCGCCGAATACCTGAACCAGTGTGAAGAGCTGGAGATCAAGGTCGCTCAGGGCGCCAAGCCCGGCGAAGGTGGTCAGCTGCCGGGCATGAAGGTCACCGACCTGATTGCGCGCCTGCGCCATTCGACCAAGGGTGTGACCCTGATCAGCCCGCCGCCGCACCACGATATCTACTCGATCGAGGATCTGGCCCAGCTGATCTATGACCTGAAGCAGATCAACCCGCGCTGCAAGGTGACGGTCAAGCTGGTGGCGTCTTCGGGCGTGGGCACGATTGCCGCCGGTGTGGCCAAGGCCAAGGCGGACATCATCCTGATCTCGGGCCACAATGGCGGCACCGGCGCGTCGCCAGCGACCAGCATCAAATATGCGGGTCTGCCATGGGAGATGGGCCTGACCGAGGCGCATCAGGTCCTGTCGATGAACAACCTGCGCGAACGGGTCACCCTGCGGACCGATGGCGGTCTGCGGACCGGGCGCGACATTGTCATGGCAGCGATGTTGGGCGCCGAGGAATACGGGATCGGTACCGCCGCCCTGATCGCCATGGGCTGTATCATGGTGCGGCAGTGCCAGTCGAACACCTGCCCGGTGGGGGTTTGTACTCAGGATGAGGCGCTGCGCGGCAAGTTTACCGGCAATGCGGACAAGGTTGTTAACCTGATCACCTTCTATGCGCAGGAGGTTCGGGAAATCCTGGCTTCCATCGGGGCGCGGTCGCTGGACGAGGTGATCGGGCGGGCGGATCTGCTGGCGCAGGTGTCGCGTGGCTCGGCCCATCTGGACGATCTGGACCTGAACCCGCTGCTGATCACCGTCGATGGTGCAGCCGATATCGTGTACAACCGCGACAAGGACCGCAACGCGGTGCCCGATACTCTTGATGCCGAGATCGTGCGCGATGCAGCGCGGTTCCTTGAGGATGGCGAAAAGATGCAGCTGTCTTACGCGATCCAGAACACGCACCGTACCGTTGGGACGCGGACATCCAGCCATATCGTGCGGAATTTCGGTATGCGCAATGCGTTCCAGCCGGATCACCTGACGGTCAAGCTGCAGGGATCCGCCGGGCAGTCGCTGGGCGCCTTTGCCGCGCCGGGGCTGAAGCTGGAAGTGTCGGGCGATGCCAACGACTATGTCGGCAAGGGCCTGTCAGGGGGCACCATCGTGGTGCGCCCGCCGCAGGTCAGCCCGCTGACCGCCAGCGACAACACGATCATCGGCAATACGGTTCTGTACGGGGCAACCGACGGGCATCTGTTCGCCGCAGGTCGCGCCGGAGAACGGTTTGCGGTGCGCAACTCGGGTGCCAAGGTGGTCATTGAGGGCTGCGGTGCCTGTGGTTGTGAATATATGACCGGTGGGATTGCCGTGATCTTGGGCAGCATCGGCGCCAACTTTGGGGCTGGCATGACCGGTGGTATGGCATACCTGTACGATCCTGAAGGCCGGGCAGAGAAAGTGATGAACCTTGAGACTCTGGTGACCTGCCCTGTAACGGTGGCGCATTGGGAGGCCGAGCTGAAAGGTCTGATCGAACGCCATGCCGAGGAAACCGGAAGCCGCAAGGCAGCCGATATCCTGCAGCATTGGGATATCGAAAAAGCCAACTTCCTGCAGGTCTGCCCGAAGGAAATGCTGAACAAGCTGGCGCATCCGCTGACCCTGAGCGAAGGCGCGATCCCGGCAGAATAATCGGCTCTAAGTAAGTAAAAAAGGCCCCGCGAAACCGATTTCGCGGGGCTTTTTTGTTCGTGAATTGGGATCAGCTGGGCGGGGCGTAGACCGATTTCAATGACCGATAGGTGTCGCGTGCACCATTCATCTCATCAGCACTGTACATCGGGATCGTCTTGTGGCTTTCGATGGCACCGCCCATGTTTGCCGTTACCACGAGACCAATATATTCCGCCGTACCCGGCATGTCGCAGAGAAGAGCGACATGGTGTTCTTGGCCGATCAATCCGTAAAAGCCCAGAAATTTGCCACCGGCGGCTTCGACCGTGGCGCGGGCCATGTCTTCGCGGTTGGTATCGCTGTCCATGATCGCCTTGACCGCGGCCGGGGTATACTTTGCCATCCACATGTAAAGTGCCATAACTCTCTCCTTGCTGAAAATGGGCCGGGGAGAGCGGTTGGTCTTGGGATCTGACCGTGTCGACTGCAGGATATCGGTGCCGTCTTGGTACGGCGTTTCAAATCGCCTGAAACAGGCGGATATCCATTGCGTCTTTCCGAGGTTTGGTAAGCATTCCCGGTCCCCCCGACCCGGCTTACGTAAGGGAAGGATATCACGGTTTCGTGATTCGATCATCGCTGCTGTCCCGACGCCTTCGATGGGCAACGCAGAAATCATGCCGGGATCGTGCCTAGCCTGTGCAACACTGGGCAAAAGGGGACTTTGGGAGGATTGATGATGATGGTCAGAACATTGCGTGTCGCGGCGGTGACTGCGGGAGTTCTGTTGGGCTTGGTACAAACGGGTCACGCCGGACAATGTGGATACGAGTATTGTTGGGGCGCTGTCGCTGTTGGACCAGGCGGGGCCTATGGCTACTCGAATTCCTGGGGATCGGAACAGGGCGCCTACGATTCTGCGATGTCGGGGTGTCAGTATGACTGTACGGTGATCCGCACCTTCTACAACTCCTGCGCGGCGATTGCCGTGGCCGACAATGGCGGTTGGGGTTGGGCCTATGAGCGGAACCGGGAATTGGCGGAAAGCAGCGCCATGAGTTATTGCATGGACAATGGGTTCAATTGTCAGGTCAAGGTCTGGAGTTGTTCCTTCTGATCCGGATTTGACGCAAGCCCGTGCTTTTTCCGGAGGCGCAAGTGGCGTATAGCTGGGCCATGGCCAAGGCAGTAAAAAAGAAAAGCACAGGCACGAGCAGACGCAAGACAGCGAAAAAACCCTCCCGCCCGATTCTGTCGCGGCTGGGGCGATTTCTGTTGCGCTGTGTGACCATCGTCGTGGCGGTTGTGACGCTGCTGGTGTTCCTGTTTGCCTTTGTGAACCCGCCGATCACCCATACGATCTGGTCCGAACAGCGCCGGGTTGGCGCGGTGGAGCGCGATTGGGTGCCGATTGAAGAGATTGCCCCTGTCATGGCCCGGTCGGTGGTCGCGGCCGAGGATGCACGGTTCTGCGAGCATTGGGGGTTTGACGTCGAAGCCATCCGCGCGGCGATCGAGGCGGGTGGCAAGAGGGGCGCCTCGACCATAACGCAGCAGGTGGTGAAGAATGTGTTCCTGTGGCAGGGGCGCAGCTATGTGCGCAAGGCGCTGGAAACCGCGATCACCCCGGCGGTTGAAGCGGTCTGGTCCAAACGGCGCATCTTGGAAGTCTATCTGAACGTGGCCGAGATGGATGAGGGCGTGTTTGGGGTTGAGGCTGCGGCACAGCATTATTTTGGTGTCAGCGCGGCCAAGCTGAGCCCGCTGCAGGCGGCCTTGATCGCGGCAGTCTTGCCTGCGCCAAAGGTAAGATCCGCGTCGAAACCCACGACGACGATCAAACGCAAGGCCACGCGGATCGCCGATGGGGCCGCAACCATCAAGGCAGACGGGCGCGCGGCCTGTTTTCAGTAGCGCGTCACGTTGTTTCGACCCGGAATTTCAGAAAGCTCTGCCCATCATGCAGGACTGGTTCCAAAGCCTGTGCTCCGAACCGTCTGAGTGCGCCGAAATGGCGACGGCTGGGTGGCAGAAGGAATGTCACATAGGGGATGCGTGGGTCGTTGCGGGCGAAGGCCAGCGCCTTGTGCGTGATGGGCAGGCCCAGGCCAAAACCGTCATGTGTCAGGACGAGGCCATAGTCCCAGTCGTCACCTTCCTTCTGAAACCCGCCCCAACCAACGTAAAGGCCTTTGAGTCGGAAGGCCCAGTGCCCCAACCCGTCGCGTTGCCAGCAGGCGGTCTTGGTGGCCAGGAACTGATCGGTCATCCGGTCTGACCAGGGTTCAGCCAGAAGCGGCAGGTGTCGGGTCACCCGCGGGTCGCGCATATGGGCGGTCAGCGTCGCACGCGGCACATTGGTCAGGTCATCAAAGGAAATTGCGTCAGGGTCGATCATGCCGTCCTGTCTGCGCAGGCAGGCGTTGAAGGTCAACGGGTCGGCGGCATTTGGGGCATCATATGACCGCGTTGGCGAAACGATGCCGGGCTACGGGGCACAAGTGGTTGAACTTGGACCGGTGCAAGGTCTATTGCTGGGGCACGCGCATTTCAATGAATCCCGGACCCTCATGGCACGACTGTATCACGTTCCCCTGTCCCCCTTCTGTCGCAAGATCCGGCTGGTACTGGCCGAAAAGAAGATCGAGGTGGAGTTGGTCGAGGAAAGATATTGGGAACAAGATGCCGATTTCCTGCGCCGTAATCCGGCGGGCAAGGTGCCGGTGATCCGGCTGGACGGCAAGATGATGGCCGAGAGTGCGCCGATCTGTGAATATCTGGAAGAAACCCGGCCCGACCCGGCATTGATGCCGTCCGACCCGGATGGTCGTTACGAGGTGCGCCGTCTGGTCAATTGGTTCGATGACAAGTTTCATCACGAGGTGACCTCGAAATTGCTGTATGAACGGGTCAACAAAAAAGTCACGGGCGAAGGGTATCCGGACAGCCGCAATGTGAAGGCTGGGGCCAAGGCGATCAAATATCATCTGGACTACCTGGCGTGGCTGCTGGACCACCGGCGCTGGCTGGCGGGGGACAACATGACCCTGGCCGATTTCGCGGCAGCGGCGCATTTGTCATCACTGGACTATATTTCGGACGTGGATTGGAATCGGTCAGCTGTGGTCAAGGATTGGTATGCCAAGATCAAGTCGCGCCCGGCGTTTCGTTCGATCCTGGCGGATCAGATCCCGGGTTTCCGGCCGCCACCGCATTACGCCGATCTGGATTTCTGATATTCAGGGGATGAGGGGCGCTGCCCCTCTGGCCTTCGGCCATTCACCCCGAGGTATTTTGGACCAGAAAGAAGCATGAGCGCGGAGCTGAAAGACAAGCTGGTGGCACGGGCCTTGGAAGAAGGGTTCGTGGCGGCGCGGTTGTGCCGGCCTTGGGATGTGCCGCAGGTGCCGGAACGTCTGGAAGCGTTTGTGGCGGCGGGGTTTCACGGGCAGATGGGCTGGATGGAAGAGCGCATGCATTGGCGCGGCAATCCGGCGGCGCTGTGGCCCGAGGCGCGCTCGGTTCTGATGCTGGCCGAGAGTTACACGCCCAAGGAAGATCCGATGGCGTTGTTGACCTGTCGGGATCGGGGGGCGATTTCGGTTTATGCGCGGGCCAAGGATTACCATGATCTGGTCAAGAAGCGACTGAAGCGGCTGGCCCGCTGGTTGATTGCCGAAGCAGGCGGCGAGGTGAAGGTGTTTGTCGATACCGCGCCGGTGCCGGAGAAGGCTTTGGGCCAGGCAGCGGGGCTGGGATGGCAGGGCAAACACACCAATCTGGTCAGTCGCGATTGGGGCAATTGGGCCTTTTTAGGGTCTGTTTTCACCACGTTGGATCTGCCGGTCGACGAGGCGGAACCGGATCGCTGTGGGTCGTGCCGGTCGTGTTTGTCGATCTGCCCGACGGATGCGTTTCCGGCGCCCTATCAGTTGGATGCGCGGCGCTGCATTTCGTACCTGACCATCGAGCACAAAGGACCGGTAGACGAGGAGCTGCGCGGCAAGCTGGGCAACCGGATCTATGGTTGCGATGATTGCCTGGCGGCCTGTCCTTGGAACAAGTTTGCGGTCGAGGCGAGTGACATCCGCTATGCTGCGCGCGAGGAGCTGAAGGCGCCGAAACTGGCCGAGCTGGCGGTACTGGACGATGCGGCGTTTCGGGCAATGTTCTCAGGCTCGCCAATCAAACGGATCGGGCGGGATCGGTTTGTGCGCAACGTGCTCTACGCCATCGGCAATTCTGGAGATGCGGGCCTGCGGAGAGTGGCGGCGGATTTGGTCGAGGATCCGGATCCGACCGTGGCGGACGCGGCGCGTTGGGCGGTGGGTCGGTTGTCGTGAGTATGTAAAGGATGCTTTACATACTGCGTTATCTGGCACAATCTGCGCAAGATGGACGAGATGTAGGTGCGGCAGCAGTTGGAGGCGATCGGGATCGCTTTTGCGATGACGGAGCAGTTGACCGTCAATTATGGTTTTCTGGAGGGGGCAGGCTGGCCAAAGTTGACGATGGTCTGGGTCTGGCCGGTGGTGTGTGCCAGTTGGATTATCGGTCAGATCGCGGTCAAGCTGCGGTACTGACGTGAAGCTGGGCAATCACATCAAGGCGCGGCGGCAGGACCGTGGCTGGACCCAGAAAGATCTGGCCGAGGCCCTGTCCGTGTCACGACAGACCGTGATCGCAATCGAAGGCGGGCGGTATGATCCCAGTCTACCCTTGGCCTTTGCCATTGCGGGGGTGTTCGAATGCCGGATCGAAGACCTCTTTTATCCGGTGGAAAAACCCTGAATATGACGTTTCCAGACGGGACGGGACGGTTTTTGAGCTCTACGTCCTGTGGGCGCGCGAACAGGAGAGACGATCATGAGCTTGGCTTTGGGGGTGGATACCGGCGGAACCTATACCGATGCGGTGTTGATCCGCGATGAACGGGAGGTCATCGCCTCGGCCAAGTCGTTGACCACACGACAGGACCTCGCCATCGGGGTTGGTGGTGCGATCCGGGCGGTGCTGGAACAGTCCGGGGTGCGCCCTCATGAGATTGGAATGGCGGCCTTGTCCACCACGCTGGCGACCAATGCGCTGGTCGAAGGGCAGGGCGGCCGGGTGGCGCTGGTCTATATCGGGTTCCGGGCCGAGGATCTGGACCGGCACGGGCTGGGCGATGCGCTGAAAGGCGATCCGGCGTTGGTGATGGCGGGCGGCCATTCGCACGCGGGCGGCGAGGCCGCGCCGCTGGATGTGGCCGCGCTGGAAGCGTTTCTGGAAAGCGAAGCCGCAGGTGTGACCGGCTTTGCGGTGGCGGCGGTGTTTGCCACCCGCAATCCGGCGCACGAGCTGGAGGCGGCACGGATCATTGCCGAGCGCACCGGGCGGCCGGTGACATGTTCGCATCAGCTGTCGGCCAAGCTGAACGGGCCCAAGCGCGCCGTGACCGCGGTGCTGAATGCGCGGCTGATTGGGATGATCGACCGGTTGATCGGGCGGGCGCAGGAGACCTTGTTGGATCTGGGTGTTGCCGCGCCGATGATGGTGGTGCGGGGCGATGGCGCGCTGATGTCCGGTGAACAGGCGCGGGAACGACCGATCGAGACGATCCTCTCCGGTCCGGCGGCCTCAATCGTGGGCGCGCGTTGGATGACCGGGGCCGAGAATGCGCTGGTGTCGGATATTGGCGGCACGACCACCGATGTAGCTTTGCTGCGAGAGGGGCGCCCGGCGATTGATCCGGCGGGTGCCATGGTCGGGGGTTTCCGCACCATGGTCGAGGCGGTGGCGATGCGCACCAGCGGTTTGGGCGGTGATAGCCAGGTGCATATGGTCGAAGGGCTGAATGGGGGGCTGCGGCTGGGTCCACGGCGGGTGCTGCCAGTGTCGCTGATCGCGCTGGATGCGCCAGAGATGGTACATGAGGTGCTGGATACCCAGCTGCGCGCCGCGACGGTGGGTGATTATGATGGTCGGTTCGTCAAGGCCGTGCCGAACATGGCGGCGGTGGGTCTGTCCGAGCGGGAACAGACCGTGCTGGACCGGATCGGGGAGCAGGTACACCCGCTGGGCGCGGTGTTGCGCACCCGGATGGAGCAGGGCGCGCTGACCCGGCTGGTGGATCGGGGGCTGGTTCAGGTCGCCGGGATCACGCCGTCAGATGCGAGCCACGTGTTGGGCCGGGTGGATGCCTGGGATCGGGACGCAGCGGCAAAGGCCCTGACGCTTTTCGCGCGGCGACGCATGGGATCAGGTGACATGATCGCGTCGGGACCAGAGGTGCTGGCACAGATGATTATCGATCAGCTGACGGAACAAACATCGCTGACCCTGTTGGAGGCGGCCTTTGCCGAAGAGGACCTGCCCTTTGGTCTGCCGGGGGAGGAATTGGCCCGGCACGTTCTGCTGCAACGCGGTCTGGGCAAGCATCGCGGTTTGCTGGCGTTGGATGCGGCATTGAACGTGGATGTTGTTGGACTGGGCGCTTCGGCCCCCAGCTATTACCCGGCGGTGGGAGAGCGGCTGCATTGCCGGATGATCCTGCCGGAACATGCGGGAGTAGCTAATGCCATTGGCGCGGTGGTCGGCAAGGTCAGTGTGCGGCGTGGCGGGGCGGTGACCAGCCCGGCCGAAGGACGGTACCGCGTGCATTTGGAAAGCGGACCGGAGGATTTCGACCAGGCCGAAGCTGCACTGGCCCGGTTGGAACAAGTGCTGACCGGCGAGGCCCGATCCGCCGCAGAAGAGGCCGGTGCAGAAGGTATCCAGATTCGGGTCGAGCGCGACATCCGTACGGCCGAGATCGAGGCCAAGGAGGTCTTTGTCGAAGGCAGCCTGATCGTCGAGGCGAGTGGACGGCCCCGCGTTGCAGTGGAGTAAGTGAGACCGGATTTCGGTAAGAAATCCGGCTTGAAGTCCCGTGGAAAAATCGTCCGAGCTCTGAAACCCGAAAACGGGCTTAGTCCAACACGCCATCCGCGTCAGTGTCGGCGGCGTCAAAATCCTTTCGGATCTGGGCGTCATATTCGGCGCGGGACAGGCGGCCATTGCCGTTGGCATCGGCTCCGTCGAACAGATCGCGGGTCATGAAGGTTTCGACTTCGGAAAAGTCGATCTGGCCGCTTTTGTTGGCGTCCATCTGAGCAAACATTGCGCCCATGCTGGCCGAGAATTCCTCGTAGCTGATTTGCGTATCGCCGTTGCCGTCCAAAAGGGTCAAAGCCTCACCCGGCATTTGGTCGGCCAGGGCGACGCCAGTTGAGGTGGCAAGAGCGAACAGAGTCGTAAACGTGCGCTTCATCGTGATCTCTCCGTTCAGCAGTTCATGGCGTTGACACTGGCGACTGCGCCGGTGGCGGCGCCTGCGGCCGTGGCCAGGGTCTGGCCGGTCCCGCCGCCAAAGCGGTTGCCGATTGCTCCGCCGATCACGGCTCCGGTCAGGGTACCGCCCACACAGCCGATTTCGTGCTGTGCCTGCGGGCTGAGCGAACAGGCGCCAAGCCCGACCGCTGAGACAGCAAGGAACGACGTAAGCGTGAGGTATTTGGTTATCGAGGACATGTTTGCCTCCAATGCTCGAAGTCAATGTCGTGGGATCGCAGGGTGTCGATCCAGAATTGAAGATAACGATGCTCGGATTGCTGGCAATGGGGGGATTGGGTTGTCAGGGCGCTGTGGCAAAGTCCGGCCGACCGATCAGATCAGAACGATCCTGTACCGGGAGTTGAGGTAGGTTTGTCGGGAATGCTACCAATTCACACCGCGTGGGCTTGTGTGGCAGCCGAGCGAAAGCGGTCAGCTGTCGGTCACCATGACCTCTCGTCGATAATGGGTGAGATATTCGCTTCCTGTTTCGGTCACCACGATACTGTCACCGATGCGCCCGGCGGTAACCCCATCAACCGAAATACCACCATCTACTGCAAACGTCATGCCGGGCAGCAGGACCGTTTCGTCCCCGGCTTTGAGTTCGGGGGCTTCCAGATAGGCCACGCCAATTGAACGCCCGGTGCGGTATCCGGTTTCATAACCGCGGCTGGCATAGACTTCGTTTGCGGCGGCGGCGACCTCCTGGGCCTGAACGCCCGGGCGGATGGCAGCAATGGCGGCTTGTTGCGCGTCGATGGCGGCCTGCTGGACCTGTGCGTCCTGATCGCGGACAGCGCCGACATGGAACATCCGGTCGAAACCCAGCTTGTACTGTTTGAACTGGGCCATGTTGCAGAAGCAGAAATAGACTGGGTCAAAGGTTTCATAAGGTTTGACCGAGGCGCGGCGATGTACCATCGAACTGTCCTTGCCACTTTGCAGGATCTGCAAGTTGTGGATCATGGGGGAGACGAAGCGTTCCCATCCCTTGTCGGTCAGAAAGCCCGCTGCGGCGCGGGTGCCGGCGTCGATCACCGCCAGCGCGCTTTCATATTCCCGCGCGCCCGCACGAAGTGAACCATGCGCGGCGTTCATCATCGCACCCGCGATCTCTCCGGCCTGTTTCATGACTTGGATTTCCAGCGGAGACTTGATCATCCGCTGCGCGCCCAGGATCGGGCCGACATCCTTGAGCACGGTGTCGGGGAAGCGCTCATCGAGGAATTTGCGGATGATGGCGGGCAGATCGCCTTGTTCCACAAACAGCTCGGACGGAGAGCTTGGCAGAGTTTCGGCAAGAACGCGGGACCAACTGCGCTGTCCGGCATCTTCCCAGCTGCGGATGTCGCGGACCCAAGTCATATGGGATACCATTTCGCTTTCCATCAACGGCGTGATGACAATCGGTTCGTCATCGGCGGGAACAACCAAAAGGGTTGGGCGACCAAACTCGATCCCCAGATAGCCCCAGAACCCGGCGAGATAGGCAATCGAGCTTTCCGAGGTGAAGACCGCATGCCGGATCCCCAGCTCGGTGAGGCGAGATTGCAGGATCCGGGTTCGGGATTGGGCTTCGTCGAGCATGGGTGGCGGACCTTACCTGTTGGATTATGTTTGGTGTTCTGATCCACCGTAACAGGGAATAGGCGAGAGGATGGCCGGTTTTCGACTGGCGTGCCGCTTTTGACGGTTCGGTGTCCGGACGGCAGGGGCTGCTTGCAGGTTTGGCAGGGGGCTGTCAGATCCCCCGGGTTGGAGAAGAGTACACGTCTGTGGTCGGCGTGTCGGAGAGGTCGAAGAATATCTCTCAAGGTTGGAGATCAGGTGCTATTTGAGAGGGCAGGTTTAGTTGTGCCGGGCTTGCTGCCTTTTCCCTCGGTTGACGACGCGAGCCCCGAGGCGAGCCGGCTGGAATTTTTGGCTGCAGAGATCTGGCTGCTGCTTTGTGCGCTCGGACGCTGGTGACGAAGATCCCTGCGGGCCAATCTGGTGGGGAACTGATGTGTTCGTTATGTATGGCATTTCGCTCAAATTGGCCTTCGGATTGTCTGAAGGGGTGATCCAAGGCTGTGGTCAATCGCTTTGGCGTTGTTTGCCGCACCGGTGGCGCCAAGTGCCTGATGGATCAACCTGGGTTGGCCGGCCTACGCAGATGCGATCGACAAAACGTCAGACCGGGTGTTTGGGGCTGAGGACGCAGCAGCTGCGTTCAATTATGGAGCAGCGTGGATTGTCCACTTAAACGGCAGATTCACGAAACAGGATGAGTGATACGCTTTATTTTCATGGAGTTTTGTTGATTGAAACGGGCACTGGCACATTGGTTTACAATTGGCCCGCGCGCACTACGAGTTTTTCGCTAGGCAGACCATAAGAACGCCTGCGCGCCCGCCTGTCAGAAGTCTTCATGCTTAAAGCTGTGGTGGGAGTACTTTGTAGCATGTCCCCTAGTGCTCAAACACGCGGAGCTCCCGCCCCTTTGACGGACGCTGGTGCGCCCGCAAAGCGTTGGGCCGGGCAGCGCCGCTGGCGCTGCGGGTGGTGCTTGGTTCGGAGAGAACACCAAGCCTGCCAAAGGCGGGTTCCCGCCGCGCAGCGGCGCTTGGCCCAACGCTTTGAAGCGCATCTTTGATGCGTGAAAAGGGGCGGGAGGACCCCGGGATTGGGGCCTTCGAGCAGTTTACTCGGCCGCTTGAGATCGTTTCGGCAACACCCAGCCGGGGCGTGGGAAGTGGCAGGTATAGCCGTTTGGCAAGCGTTGCAGGTAGTCCTGGTGTTCGGGCTCGGCGTCCCAGAAGTCTCCAACAGGCTCCAACTCGGTCACAACCGGGCCCGGCCAGATACCCGAAGCGTTCACATCGGCAATCGTGTCTTCGGCAACCTGTTTCTGCGTTTCGTCCACGTAATAGATCGCCGAGCGATAGCTCATCCCGATATCATTACCCTGCCGGTTTGGCGTGGTGGGATCGTGGATCTGGAAGAAGAACTCCAGTATCTCGCGATACGAGGTTTTTGCGGGATCAAAGACAATCTCGATCCCCTCGGCATGGGTGCCGTGATTGCGATAGGTCGCGTTCGGCACATCTCCGCCGGTATATCCGACGCGGGTCGAGATCACGCCGGGGCGATGACGGATCAGCTCCTGCATACCCCAGAAGCAGCCCCCGGCCAGAACGGCGCGTTCGGTTGTGGTCATCTCTCACACCTCCACTTGGTCGATATAGGCGCCGTATCCCTGGGCTTCCATGTCCTTCAGGGGCACAAAGCGCAGCGACGCCGAGTTGATGCAATAACGCAGCCCACCGCGGTCGCGGGGGCCGTCGGGAAACACGTGGCCCAGATGGCTGTCACCATGGGTCGACCGCACCTCGGTTCGGATCATGCCCAAGGTGCGGTCTTCCAGCTCTTGGATATGCGCAGATTCGATCGGCTTGGTGAAGCTGGGCCATCCACAACCGGATTCGTATTTGTCCGAAGAGGCAAAGAGCGGCTCTCCGGATACGATGTCCACGTAAATCCCGGGCTCCTTGTTGTAGAGCAGTTTGCCGGTGCCGGGTCGCTCAGTGCCAGAATTTTGCGTGACGTGAAATTCTTCTTTCGACAGAGCGGCGATGGCGTCGGGGTCTTTGAAATAGGTGCTCATCTGTCCTCCTGTTTCAGGTTCTGTTCCGAAGATGGGGCGCGGGCGTGCGAAAGCAAAGGGGTATTTCATCCCGCTCTCGACACTGTCATGCCAGCTTTTAGTGATCTTCCCGGAGGGCTCTGGCGTATCCAACACAGAGATTGGAGGCGCTCATGTTTAGAATCCTCGTTCTGTTTTTTCTGATTGTTTGGGGACACGGGGTGCGCGCGGCCCCTGTCGAGGGGCGGTTTGCCTCGATCGACGGCGGGTTTCTTGCGTTGGAAGAGTGGCGCGGCGCACCGGTTCTTGTGGTCAACACGGCGTCCCAATGCGGGTTCACTGGTCAATATGCAGGGCTTCAGGCTTTGTACGATCGGTACCGGGATCAGGGGCTGATTGTTCTGGCGGTGCCGTCCGATGACTTCAATCAAGAACTTGAAACTGCCGAGGAGGTCAAATCCTTCTGTGAGTTGAACTATGGTCTGGATCTGCCGATGGCCGATATCACCTCGGTCAAGGGACCAAAAGCGCATGCGTTCTACAAGGCGGTCAAAACTCAGACCGGGTTTGAGCCGAAGTGGAATTTCAACAAGGTTCTGTTGGATTCCGAAGGCGAAGTAGTAGGGACGTGGGGCAGTTCTGCGAAACCGGATCGCGGGGCCATTCCGCGCCAGATCGAGGCGTTGCTAAGCGGGTCCTGACGGGCCTCAGCGCGCTGGTTGTCGGGCCAGCTGCACCGCAAGGATCCCGACCGTCACGGTCAATACGCCGATGATGTCGAGCGGCCCCAGCCTCTCTCCCAACAAAGCTGCGGCTATTGCCACGCCGAAGACGGGGTTCAGGAAGTGGAAGGTCGCCGCCCGAACCGGTCCGATCCTGTTCAGCAGAAGCACCCAGATGAACGTCGCGGCCAGCCCCGGCACCAGCGTGGTATAGGCAAAGGCCAGCGCCAGCGGCAAGGTTGGGTTGACGTATATGGTTTCCGTCAAAGGTGCGGCGACGAACAGCACGGCAGAGCCCACCAGCATCTGCAGGCCCACGATCATCATGAAGTTGCCGCCGGAAATGGCGCCACGCAGCGCCAGCGTTGCAAAGGTCAGCGACAGCACCCCGATCCCGCAAAGCGCGACGCCATAGAGATCGACGCCTGCCGAGATCCGCGTGCCCATGATCAGCCCCACTCCCACAATCCCTGCCAGCAGTCCCGCAAGGCCCAACGGTTTGATCTTCTCTCCGAACAGCAGCCAGGTGGACAGCGCCACCAGCAGGGGCATGGTTGAGGCGATGATCGCCGCAAGCGAGGCCTCGACGGTTTGCATGGCAACGAAATTGAGGCCCAGATAAAGCGCGTTCTGGCAGACACCGAACAGGATCGTGGCGCGCCATTGATTGCGGGTGAGGTGCCAGGTCTGCCCCATCGCGCGGGCGATGATCACTCCCAGAAGGCCGGAAATCAGAAACCGCACGGCCAGCGAAAACAATGGTGAGGCGTCCTGCACGATGATCCGGGCCGAGGTGAAGGCCGAAGACCACATCAGGGCAAAGGCGAGCCCCATCAGGATTGCGCGAATATCCACCGTGACCCCCCGCGTTGCACGAACTGCAAACTTTCCCAGTTTGGACCGGATTGCAACAGGGTCACGGCGTGTCAGGTGAGGAGGGCACAGGTCAGGGGGCTTTGCCCCCTCGGCCCCTTTGGGGCCTCACCAGCCGTATTTTGAGGCCAGATGACGTTGTGGAGTCGCGGTTCAGAGCCGCGTTTTGTTCATGGACTGTCACGGCAGCGCCCGCGGCGCTGCCGGGCCCAACGCTTTGAAGGTGCTTTAGCACCTGACAAAGGGGCGGGAGGCCGCCGGACTCATTCGAATCGGCGACGGCTTTTGATGCCGTCGGTGGCGACGGTGTAGAGCGATAGGGTATGGTCCATGTTCTTCATCCGGTGCCGCAACATGGCGCGGGTCAGGCGGGCGAGGTCGGTCTGGTATTCCGGGTGATCGGCGACATTCTCCATCTCGCCCTTGCCCTGATCATCAAACAGGATCGGCGGAAGGTCTGCGGCGAATTCGATCAGGGTGAACCGGTCGTCGCGCAGGATGCCAAGACAGGAGTCGGAGGCCGTGGTTCCCAACACCTGTTGCCAGAGTGTCGGGTGTTCCGGTTCCGAAAAATCCAGCTCCGAAAAAGAATAGCGCCGCCAATCCTGCGGGTCTTCACCCCGCAAGAGAGGGATCAGGCTTTGGCCGTCCATCGAGTTCGGGATATCCTGTCCAACCCAGTCCAGGATCGTGGGGCTGATGTCGATGGATTCAGTAGGCCGTGTCACGACATCCCCTGCTCGGTCCGCATTTCCGGGCATGCGGATGATCAGCGGCGTGTGATAGGCCGCATCATAGACGGTCATCTTGCCCCAGGAATGACGGTCGCCCAGCATTTCCCCGTGATCGGCGGTGACCACCAGCATTGTGTTGTCGTACTGGCCGCTGTCCTTGAGGA
Organism: Paracoccaceae bacterium; assembly: GCA_014872875.1. Lineage (GTDB taxonomy): Bacteria > Pseudomonadota > Alphaproteobacteria > Rhodobacterales > Rhodobacteraceae > Aliisedimentitalea. The sequence goes on along the minus strand of WKFI01000003.1, from coordinate 82,604 downwards.
ACCGGATCACCCGGCCGATATGATGGTCCACTTCGGTGGCCAGCCCCAGATAGACCGCGCGCAAGGTCTGGATGTTTTCATCCGTCGGCTCCAGATCCGGGAAGCCTTTGACAAAGCTTGCTGCGGTCGCGTTGTCCAGCGCGGGGCCAAAGAACGGATGCAGAGCGCGTTCTTCGGCATCCGTCTGCAACCGTTCCGGAAACGGCAGGCCGGCCGGGTCATACATGTCGTTATAGGGTTCCGGGGCCACCAGCGGTGGGTGCGGGCGGATATAGGTCAGGTGCGCGAACCAGCTTTGCTTGTGACAGGCCGGGATCTGACCCAGAAAGGCGTTGGTCAGAAACGCCGTATCGCTGTCTTCTGCGGCATACATCGCCGGATCGTTCAGCTTTGGCAGGTCGCCGGTCGGTGACACAGGTTTGTAGACGTCCCAGTAGTCTTCGAACGCGTATCCCTGGTTCATCAGATGCGATTGCCAGGGAAAGGACATTTCCAGCCGCATTTCGGTCATTTCGTGAAACCCGTTCATCGGGAATTCATAGCTTTTCAGGGCCGGGTCATTGGGGTGATAGGCGCGCGGGTCCTGGCTGGTGTCGGTGTATCCGAACAGCATCGGCATATAACCTGCTTTGCGCATTTCGGTGGCGATGTTGGGGGTATCGTGGCGCAGCGGGGTGCCGTTGCGGACCGACCGGTGGTTCATTGCATATTGCCCGGTCAAGATCGACGCCCGTGACGGCCCGCAGGGGTTGGTTACCGAATAGTGCCGGTTGAAGCTCACGCTGTCCTGCATCAACGCCCGCAAGTTTGGCAGGTCCACATGTTTCGCCATGTTTCCGAACAGACAATCAGCGCGCAGCTGATCAATGATGATGAACAACACGTTCCGAGTGTCGCGCATGTCTCGAATCCTTCGCATGGATGCTGGGCGGTTTCACATACCGCAGACTAACCTGGTGATTGATGCTCCCGGAGACCGGGCCTTTTGCTCTGTCAAATCCGGCCTTTCCACACTTTTCCAGACCGATCAACAAAATTCACTTGATTGGTGCCCGATTTGTGTGTCTTCTTGTGCGTAAATTTGGATTTTTGAGTGAAAACGTGGAAAAGAGAGTGCCTCACACACATCGGGAGCTGGAATTGCTGGAGGCGCTCCGTCGGCTGGGCGGTTCCGCGCGCAGCGCTGACCTGGCCAAGACGCTCGATGTTTCGGAAGAAACCGTGCGGCGAACCATCAAGGCCTTGTCGGAAACCGGTGCGGTGGAGCGGGTTCATGGCGGGGCCTATCTGACGGGCACCCAGAGCGATCCGAGCTTTTTCAGTCGGATTGCCCAGCATTCCGATGAAAAGCGGGTGATCGCCCTGCATGTGGCGCGGATCGTGCGGGACGGTATGACTGTCTTTCTGGATGTGGGCTCTACAACGGCATTTGTGGCCGAGGAGCTGAGACATCACAATCGACTGACCGTCGTTACCAACTCGATCGGGGTGGCGCAGACACTGGTCAGCGTCAATGGCAACCGGGTACATCTACTGGGGGGCGAAATGCAAAGCGACGAACGTGGTTCGTTCGGACATGTGACGCATCGGCAGGCGCAACGCTTTGCCTTTGACCTGGCGATTCTCAGTGCCGATGCTGTCAGCCCGCGTCAGGGGTTCCTGTATCACAGCTCGGCCGAGGCAGATCTAGGGGCGGTAATTGCCGAAAGCGCGGATCGGGTCCTCTTGGCGACGGACCACCACAAATTCGAAAGCACGGCCCCGTATTGCGGCCCGAATCCGCGGATGATCGACCTGATGGTCACAAGCCGGAGTCCCGAAGGTGCACTGGCTGCCGCGCTCGAAACCTGGGGAATAGATGTCGATGTTGCAAAGCAGGGGGAGTGACGTGGAGATGCCCAAGGATATTGCAATCCACGCTGCCCAGATGGCCGAGATTGCGGCCGAAGCTGCCCGAGGGTACTTCCGGGGCCGCTTGGGGATCGAATTCAAGGAAGACGAAAGCCCGGTCACGCAGGCGGACAAGGGTGTCGAGGCCAAGGTGCGCGACTATATCAGTGCACATTTCCCTGATCACGGGATCTTTGGCGAGGAACATGGAATCGAACGGGCGGATCAGCCCTGCCTTTGGATCATCGACCCGATAGACGGCACCAGATCCTTCTTGTCGGGGCATCCGACTTTTGGGTTCCTGTTGGGACACCTGACCGACGGTGTGCCGGACGTGGGCGTGATCGGTATGCCGGCGCTGGGCGAAGTGTTCCAGGGCGTCAAGGGACGGGGCGCGACCTTGAATGGTGAAACGATCCGGACCTCCAATGTGAAGCGGCTGGATCAGTCCATCCTCTTCGTAAACGAAGGCGACAAGATCTATCGCGACTATCCGGAGCTTTTTGCGCGGTTGATGGACGTGGGACAGACCCGGCGTTTTGCCTATGACTGTTACCCGCATGCATTGGTCGCGGCGGGTCATGTGGATGCGGTGATCGACTATGACCTGCAACCTTATGATTATCTCCCTGTATTGACGGTGGTCGAAGCCGCCGGAGGCGTGATCACCGATTGGGACGGTGCGCCGCTGACCCTGCAATCGGATGGCCGTGTCATCACGGCCGCTACACCCGAGCTGCATGCCGAAATGCTGGCGCTGGTGAGGGGGGTCTGATTTGGCGATTGTCAGCTTTCTCATAAGCCTGGCGGGGGCCACGATGCTGTTGTTGTTTGCCGTGCGCATGGTGCGCACCGGCATCGAACGTAGCTATGGCGCGTCGTTCCAGCGATTGATGACAGGGCAGCGCAGTTACGTTCAGGCCTCTATGGTCGGGGTCGCTATGGCGATCGTGCTGCAAAGCTCGGCCGCGGTGGCCTTGCTCAGCTCAGGGTTTGCAGCCAGTGGAATGCTGGCCTTTCCGGCCGGGCTGGCGATTGTTCTGGGCGGTGATCTGGGCTCGGCCCTGATCATTCAGATCCTGTCCTTCCAGCTGGATTGGCTGGTACCCATGCTGCTGGCGGTTGGCGGATACCTGTTCGTAAAGACCGAGGCCAAGAAGGCCCGACAATTGGGTCGCATCCTGATGGGCGTGGCCTTTATCCTGATTTCGCTGCGGTTCCTGCGCGAAGCGATGGACCCGATCCGTGACAGCGCGTTTCTGCCTGCCATCGCCGACTACCTGGCGCGAGATTACATCACCGCCTTCCTGGTGGGTGGGGCTCTGGCCTTTGTCATGCATTCCTCGGTGGCGGCGATCCTGATGTGCGTGACACTGGTCCAGATCGGCGCCATCCCCTTTGCTGCAGGGTTGTCACTGGTTCTTGGGGCGAATTTCGGTTCGGCCTTTATCCCGGTCTGGCTGACGCGGGGTATGGACATGCCGGCACGGCGCATTCCCTATGCCAACCTTGCTTTGCGCGGCAGCTGGGCTGTTGTGACCCTGTTCTTGGCCAATATGGCACTGCGCACCGGGATGCTGGGTGATCCTCAGGGTGGGCAGATGTTGGTGAACGCGCATCTGGCTTTCAATGCGTCTTTGCTGGTTTTGGCTCTGCCATTCTGTGGCCGGTTGCGGGCACCTTTTGAACGGCTGATGCCAGACCCGGCCAAGGTCGAGCTCGCGGCCCAGATCGGACGTCCCGTTTCGGCGCTGGACATGCGGGATCTGGGCAGTCCCAGTCAGTCGCTCTCGAGCCTGAAACGGGAATTGCTGCGGATGAGCGATCTGGTCGAGGCAATGTTCCGCCCGGCTCTGGAGCTGTATCGTAGCGGTGACAAGGACCAGATCCGCACCGTCCGCGACATCGACGAGGATGTGAATGACTGCCTGTCGCGCATCCGCGATTTTGTGGCGGCCATATCGACTGAAGAGTTCGGAAAGCAGAATGCCAAGATTGCTCGCGATCAGATGGAATATGCTATTCGGCTGGAAACGGCCGGGGACGTGGTGGCCAAGCGTCTGACAGTTCTGGCAGCAGACATGCGTAAGAAGGGTGCCTCATTCTCGAAAGAGGGCTGGTCTGAACTGCTGCAGATGCATGAGGGCATTCTTGCCAACATGAAATTGGCCTCGAATGTGCTGATCTCGGACGATTTGGAAAGTGCACGGCTGTTGAGCGCCGAAAAGACCGAGATCAAGCGCGCTGAACGCGATAGCCGCAAACGCCATCTCAGACGTTTGCAGCACGGATCGACCGAGAGCTTCGAGACCAGCGACATTCATCTGGAGACCCTGCGGGCCTTCCGCGAATTCAACAGTCATATCGCCGCGGTAGCTTATCCGATCCTCTACCGGAACGGGCAGTTGCTGGAAACGCGGTTGATTGAGGACATGCCAAACATGACGCAACGCTCCAAGTCAGAGGTTATGGAATGAACGCGCCGGTCGAAATCCTGAATCCTGAGGGTCAGGGTCGGGCCGTGATCCTGTGTGAACATGCCAGCAATCATGTTCCCGACGATTATGATGGTCTGGGTCTGGCCGACGAAGATCGGACCAGCCATGCAGCCTGGGACCCCGGCGCGCGGGCGCTGAGTCTGGTCTTGTCGCAAGCTCTGGATGCGCCCGTTGTTGCTTCGACCGTGTCGCGGTTGGTCTATGACTGCAACCGCCCACCCGAAGCCCCCAGCGCCATGCCGGAAAAATCGGAGTTGGTCGAGGTGCCAGGCAATGTCGGGCTAAGCGCCGAAGATCGTGCTGAACGAACGGAGCGTGTGTACCAGCCGTTCTGTGCGGCGGTGTCCGAGGTTCTGGATGACCGCGGCTCGGACATTGTGGTGGTGACGGTGCATTCCTTTACCCCGGTCTATTTCGGCACGCCGCGCGCCGTGGAACTGGGGCTTTTGCATGATGAAGACAGCCGGTTGGTGGACGCGATGCTGGACCATGTGGACCGCATCCCGCATCGCCGAACCGAGCGCAATGAACCCTATGGGCCTGCTGATGGGGTAACCCATTCACTGCGGCTGCATGCGCTAAGCCGGGGTTTGCCGAATGTGATGATCGAGGTGCGCAACGATCTGTTGCGGACCAACGACCAGATCAAAGCCATGGCCGGAGAGATCCTTTCTCTGCTTGAACCGGCATTGGAGGAGATTGCTTGCGGGGAGGAATTGACGTGAGCGGAATACTGAGTTTTGACGATCTGAAGGCCCGTGTGGCAACCGGGGACATCGACACCGTGCTGGTGTGTCTGGTGGACATGCAGGGGCGCCTGATGGGTAAACGTTTCCATTCCGGTCACTTTGTGGCGGGCGCGTGGGAAGAGACCCATTGCTGCAACTACCTGCTGGCGACCGATCTGGAAATGGCAACGCCCGACGGCTATGCCAGCACGTCGTGGGAGTCGGGCTATGGCGATTATGTCATGAAACCGGACTTGTCGACGCTGCGCCCTGTGCCGTGGCTTGAAGGTACAGCGATGGTGTTGTGTGACGTGCTGGACCACCACACGCACGAAGAAATCCCCCATTCCCCCCGCGCGATCCTGAAGAAACAGGTCAAACGGCTGGAGGCGATGGGATACACGCCGATGATGGCGACCGAGCTGGAGTTTTTCCTGTTCGAGAAGAGCTTTGACGAGATCCGCAAGGGTGGTTTCCGCGATCTGGCGCCGATCTCAGGGTATAACGAAGATTATCACATCCTGCAGACCACCAAGGAAGAGCACGTGATGCGCCCGATCCGCAACCACCTTTGGGATGCGGGGCTGCCGGTGGAAAACTCCAAAGGCGAGGCCGAGACCGGGCAGGAAGAGCTGAATATCAAATACGCTGCGGCCATGGACACGGCGGAGTATCACACCATTGCCAAGCACGCGGTCAAGGAAATCGCCTGGCAGCAGGGCCACGCAGTGACCTTCCTGCCGAAATGGCATCACGACAAGGTCGGCAGCTCCTCCCACGTGCACCAGTCGCTCTGGGCCGATGGCAAACCGGCGTTTTATGACGCGGATGACGCGCTCGGCATGTCGGCTCTGATGAAGGCCTACATGGCGGGCCTGCTGAAATACGCGCCCGATTACACCTACTTCATGGCGCCATATATCAACAGCTACAAACGCTTCATGAAGGGCACCTTTGCGCCCACGCGGATCATCTGGTCGGTGGACAATCGGACGGCGGGATACCGGCTGTGCGGCGATGGCAGCAAGGCGGTGCGCGTCGAATGCCGGATCCCCGGATCGGACATGAACCCCTACCTCGCCATGGCAGGAATGCTGGCCGCCGGCATCGCCGGGATCGAGGAAGGACTGTCGCTGCAGGAGCCCACCAAAGGGGACGTCTACCAAGGCGATACCGGCATGATACCCGGCAACCTTGTCGCGGCGCGCGAGGCGCTGAAAGGGTCCGGGATGTTGCGCGCGGCCATGGGTGATGAGGTGGTTGACCACTACTCCCGCGCCGCCGAGGTGGAGATCGAGGAATTCGAACGCGTGGTGACCGACTGGGAGGTCGCACGCGGGTTCGAGCGGGCGTGAGATCCGGTCAGGCTGGGGGCGCTGCCCCCAGACCCCCGGAGTTTTTTAGGCGAGATGAAAGCAGGAGCGGGCCGCTCTTGCCTGGAGTTGTGGAGTTGATGGCATGGGCCAGACACTGAAGTGTATCTCACCGATCGACGGATCGGTTTTTGCCGAGCGCGAGGTTCTGTCGCGCGAGGCCGCATTTGACGTCGCAGCCAGGGCGCGCGCGGCGCAGGGCGCATGGGCGGCGCGGCCTCTGGCCGAGCGGGTGGAGCTGGTGATGGCGGGTGTGGCCGCCGTGGGTGCGATGAATGACGAGATCGTGCCGGAACTGGCCCATATGATGGGCCGCCCGGTGCGCTATGGCGGTGAGTTTGGTGGGTTCAACGAGCGCGCCAGCCATATGGCGGCGATTGCTGCGGACTCTCTGGCCGATATCGCCGTGGGCGAGGATGAGACCTTCAAACGCTATATCAAGCGGATCCCTCATGGGGTGGTCTTTGTGGTCGCGCCCTGGAACTACCCCTACATGACCGCGATCAACACCGTGGCCCCTGCGCTGATCGCTGGCAACACCGTGGTGCTGAAGCACGCCACCCAGACCTTGCTGGTGGGCGAACGGATGGCCGCAGCTTTTCATGCTGCGGGCGTGCCCGAGGATGTGTTCAAAAACGTTTTCCTGTCGCATGAGGTAACCAACGACCTGATCGCGGGCAATGCGTTTGATTTTGTGAACTTCACCGGATCCGTGGGCGGGGGACAGGCGATGGAACGCGCGGCAGCCGGCACCTTCACCGGCGTTGGCACCGAGCTTGGCGGCAAGGATCCGGGCTATGTGATGGAGGACGCCGATCTGGACGCTGCCGTTGATACGCTGATCGACGGGGCCATGTTCAACTCGGGCCAGTGCTGCTGCGGGATCGAGCGAATTTATGTGCACGAAAGCCTGTATGACGCCTTTGTCGAAAAGGCGGTGGCCATCGTGAACGGCTACAGGCTCGGCAACCCGCTGGAGGCCGACACCACCATCGGTCCGATGGCCAATGTGCGCTTTGCCGATGAGGTGCGCGCCCAGATTGCCGCGGCTGTGGACGCGGGTGCTGTGGCCCATATCGAGACCATGGCCGAGGATGATGGCGGTGCCTATCTGACCCCGCAGATCCTGACCAACGTCACCCATGACATGCGGGTGATGCGGGATGAGAGCTTTGGCCCCGTCGTGGGCATCATGAAAGTCTCGTCAGACGCCGAAGCCATCGCCCTGATGAACGACAGCGAATTTGGCCTGACCGCGAGCCTGTGGACGCAGGACGTGGACCGCGCGGCGGCTGTGGGCGACCAGGTCGAAACCGGCACCGTGTTCCTGAACCGTGCCGATTACCTGGACCCGGGCCTGTGCTGGACCGGCTGCAAGAATACGGGGCGCGGCGGTGGCTTGTCGGTCATCGGCTATCACAATCTGACACGTCCCAAATCCTACCATTTGAAGAAGGTGACATCATGAGCCTCACTGGAAACTGGTCCTACCCGACCAACATCAAGTTCGGCGCTGGCCGGATCAAGGAACTGCCCGAAGCCTGTGCGGCGGCTGGCATGAAGAATCCCCTGCTGGTCACCGACAAGGGGCTGGCAGATCTGCCGATCACCACGGCGACGCTGGACATCATGGAAGCGGCCGGTCTGGGCCGGGGCCTGTTCGCGGATGTGGACCCGAACCCGAATGAAAAGAATCTCGACGCCGGGGTCGCCGCCTACAAGGCTGGCAGCCACGACGGGGTGATCGCATTTGGTGGCGGCTCGGGCCTCGACCTGGGCAAGATGGTCGCCTTCATGGCCGGTCAGACCCGCCCTGTCTGGGAATTTGAGGACATCGGTGACTGGTGGACCCGCGCCGACAGCGACGTCATCGCGCCCATCGTTGCGGTGCCCACCACCGCCGGGACCGGATCCGAGGTAGGCCGCGCGTCGGTCATCACCAACTCGGAAACCCACGCGAAGAAGATCATCTTCCACCCCAAGGTGCTGCCTTCGGTCGTGATCTGCGACCCTGAGCTGACCGTGGGGATGCCCAAGTTCATCACCGCAGGCACCGGGCTGGATGCGTTTGCGCATTGTGTGGAGGCGTTCTCCAGCCCGCATTATCACCCGATGTCCCAAGGTATTGCCCTGGAAGGGATGCGTCTGGTCAAGGATTACCTGCCGCGGGCCTATGCGGATGGGACCGATATCGAGGCGCGGGCGCAGATGATGTCTGCCGCCGCCATGGGCGCCACTGCGTTCATGAAGGGCCTGGGCGCAATCCACGCGATGAGCCACCCCATCGGGGCGCATTTCAACACGCATCACGGCACCACCAATGCGGTATGCATGCCGAGTGTTCTGGAGTTCAACGCACCTGCAATTTCCGACCGGTTCGACATGGCGGCGGCCTATTTGGGGATCGAGGGCGGTTTCGACGGTTTCCGGGCCTTTGTGCAGGAGTTCAACGACAGCCTGGGTATTCCGCGCAAGCTGGCTGAGCTGGGTGTTACCGAGGCGGCGATCCCTGAGTTGGTCAAGGGGGCGATCATCGATCCGTCCTGTGGTGGCAATCCCATCGAACTGACGGAAGAGAACTTGACGGGTCTGTTCCGTTCGGCTCTGTGACGGGAACCGAAAACGAAAACTATGGTTCGGTCCTGCAGCCGCGGGGCCGATCAAGCATGAAGACGACCTGCCATGAGCATCTTTGTCATCCTCGTCATCCTGTCGGCCGCGCTGTTGCATGCGATCTGGAATGCCATCGTCAAGACCGCGACCGATCGGACGACGACCTTGGGTCTGGTGGCACTGGGTCATGTGATCCCGGCGGGGGTCATGGTGATGCTGCTGCCGTTGCCGAACGCCGAGAGTTTTCCCTACATCGTCGGCTCGACCGTGGTGCATTTTGGGTATTACTACATGCTCAACCGGGCTTATCAGCATGGGGACCTGAGCGTCGTGTATCCGATTGCACGGGGCATCGTTCCGGCGCTGGTGTCGTTGTGGGCGATGATCCTGATCGGCGAAGTTCTTCCTTTGCAGGCATGGGGAGGAATCGCGTTGATCGCGCTGGGCATCCAGCTGTCCAGCTGGAAGGCTTTGCGATCCGGGGTCGGGCGCGCAGCGTTGTTTTTTGCCGGTGGAACCGGGGTGTGCATCTCGATCTATTCCGTCGTGGACGGGATCGGCGTGCGTTTGTCGGGAAACACGCTGAGTTATTGGGCCTGGGGCGCATTCCTGCATCTGTTCATCGCCGGATTCATCGGGATGCGGCGGCGCAAGACACTGTCTTCGCTGCCGCTGCGGGTCTGGGCATTGGGGCTGGCCGGGGGGCTGGTGTCGATGGCCGCTTACGGTTTGGTGCTTTATGCCAAGAACTTTGCTCCGCTGGGCGCGGTTTCCGCATTGCGCGAAACCTCGGTCGTTTTCGCGGCGCTGATCGGTTTCGTGTTCCTGAAAGAAGGATATTGGATGCGGCGGCTGGGGGCAGCCGTCTTGATGGCGGGCGGCGTCGCGCTGATCGGTTTGGCAGTCTAGCCACTGTAGAATTCAGGTGTGGAATTCAGGATCCGGAATATAGGAAATTTCTTTTGATTTCTGACCGATTTCGCTGTCAAGTTGTAAGAAGAATTGCCCGTTGAAATTTGGCCTAAGATGGCCACTGAACCTTGGTTTTCGACACTTGCAGCTTTGCAAGCCCGCCAATTTCAACTGGCGATATCGTGTGTGCATCTGGATCGAACGTTTCCCGTAACTGTCACTGTCAGGAGTCCGAAGAACATCGCAATAAAACCAACCAAAAAAACAAGAACCAATCCAATAATGGGAGTGTATAACCATGGCCAATAAACTGAACATCACGCGCCGATCGGTGCTGAAATCTGCAGGTGCTGCGGCGCTGGCTGCCCCACTTTATTCGAAAAGCGCGCTTGCCTCGTCCGGTGAGATCAACATTCTGATGTGGTCGGATTATCTGCCACCGAAATTCCTGGCTGATTTCGAGGCGGAGACCGGGATCAAGGTGAACTATACCGGAATCGGGTCGAACGAAGAAATCATCAACAAGATGAAAGCCACCAAGGGCCAGGGTTTCGACATTGTCAGCCCGACCAACAACCGGTCGCTGCAATGGGAGCCGCTGGAGCTGTTGCAGGCTTTTGACATGGGCAAGGTCAACATCGACGCTGTGAACCCGGCGATGGCCAAGATCGGTACGGACGCCTGGAACTTTGGCGGGGGTGGTGTGCATTGGCTGCCGCATATCTGGGGTACCGAAGGGATTGCCTATCGTACGGACAAGTGGTTGCCGGCTGGCGATGCGCCGTCCTATGGCGATGTCTGGTCCGAGGAAAACGCGGGCAAGACCATGGGGCGCGCCCATTCGATGATGCTGGGCGCGGGCCTGTATATGGAGCGGTCCGGTGAAATGGAGCCGGGCTCCGTTTGGGCGGCCTATGGTGACGAAGACACCATGCGCAAGGTTTGGGGACAGATCGCCGATTGGTGTATCGCCCGCAAGTCGCGCATCAAACTGATCTGGAACGACGCCGATACCCAGAAAAACGGTCTTCTGAACGAAGGTGTTGTTGTCGGCCAGACTTGGGACGGACCGCCGCTGGCGCTGAAATCGGCCGGGGAGCCGGTGCATTACCAGGCGCCGGTCGAAGGCGCGATGGCTTGGGTTGACGGTATGTCGATGCCGGTTGGTGCGACCAACATGGACCAGATCTATGCGTTCATCGAGTTCGCCTATCGCCAGGAGCCTGCAGGCGTCGCGATCGACAGCCATGGCTACAACTCGCCTGTATTGGGCGCGGATTCGTTCTCGGGCGATACTTACAAGAAGAACTTCGCGGAAGCTTATCCTGGCGACAGCCTGGCAAATCTGAACCCATGGCCTGCGGAAGCGCCCTGGTACGCCGAAGTGCGGACTGAGTTCGTTAACAAGTTCAAGAGCGCCTGATCGGGGCACTCTTGTGGTCCTGTCCCTTGATTGGGACAGGATCGATCTTTTGCGACAGCAAAACCAGACAGAAAAATGCGGGAACCGGTGCCGGGTCAGGCACTGGAACGATGGTCCGCATCATGGGAGACACAAATGAGTGCAGGGGTTGGCGTCGATCTCGAAAATCTCTGGATCCGTTTCGGGGATTTTGTCGCGGTGCGCGACGCGAATGTGAACATCAACGGGGGCGACTTCTTTTCGTTCCTGGGCCCGTCGGGCTGCGGCAAGACCACGATCCTGCGCGCCGTTTCGGGTTTTCTTGAACCCAGCGAAGGCAATGTGTTGATCGGTGGCCGCAACATGCAGGGCATCGGCCCCAACAAGCGCCCAACGGCACTGATTTTTCAGAACCTGGCCTTGTTCCCGCTTATGAAGGTCTGGGAAAACATTACCTTCTCGATGGAAATCAAGGGTGCCAGTGCTGCAGAGCGCCGGAAACGCGCCGACGAGCTTCTGGATATGATCGCGTTGCCTGGGCAAGGCGACAAGTTGCCTAGTGAACTGTCGGGCGGTCAGCGTCAGCGTGTGGCGATTGCGCGTGCTTTGTGTGCCGAGCCGGATGTGCTGTTGTTGGACGAACCATTGTCGGCGCTGGACCTGAAGCTGCGCCAGCACATGCGGACCGAGCTGCGCGAGATTCAGCAGCGCGTCGGCATCACTTTCATCTACATCACCCATGACCAGGGCGAGGCGCTGACAATGTCGGACAATATCGCCGTGATGCGCGCTGGGGTGATCGACCAGATTGCCGATGGCAAAACCATCTACAACGATCCCAACACCGCCTTTGCGGCTTCGTTCGTGGGCGAAAACAACGTGTTCCGGGGCAAGATCAAACGGATCATGGGGGGAGAGGCTTTGATTTCCACAAACCGATCCGGTGATTTGGTAGCGCGGGTTTCCACCGCGAACCAGGGCAAGATGAAAGAAGGCGACGAGGCGATGATGTTCATCCGTCCAGAAGCCTTTGCCATCGCCTCCGACGGCGCAGCCGGCGATCACTTTGTCACCGCGAAGGTCACCCACGAAGAGTTCGAAGGCAATGTCTTCAACATCTTCACCGAAGGTGAAGGCGGCAAGGAAATCAAAGTGTCGATCCCCAATCTGGGCCAATCGTTTGAAGATCACACCGGTAAGAATATCACGCTGGAATACGAGACTCGCAATGCGGTGATCGTACCCGCGGGCGAACTGGCCGCAGAATAAGGAGGCCCCAGACATGCCCGGCTTCCTGAAGGAATTCTTCAATCGCAACGGCACCGGCATGGGGTTGGCGATCCTGGGTCTGGTCCTTTTCTGGACCATCGGCCTGATCATCCTGCCTCAGTTGTCGATGCTGGACTTTTCATTCCGTCCGAACCTGCCGCCGCCCGAGATCGGTGGACCCAAGGATGTCTACACCCTGGAGAACTACAAATACCTGGTCTTCGGGCCTGAAGGCGGAAGCCAGGCCTACAACTCGGTGGATCTGAGGGTATTCTACCGAACCTTGATCGCAGCGATCTTTGTCACGATCTTCAACCTGATCCTGTGTTATCCGATTGCCTATTACCTGGGGCAGACCAAGGGCAACCACATCCGCATCTTCGCGCTGATGCTGATCATTCCCTACTGGATCAACGAAATCCTGCGGGCCTTTGCGCTGCGCATCATCTTTGGTGAAACCGGTGTTCTGAACACGGTGCTTGTTGGTATCGGAGTATTCGATACGCCGTTCGACTTTATCCGCAATGACATCGCGCTCTATGCCGGTCTTGGATACGCCTATATCCTGTTGATGATTTTCCCGATCTACAATGTGATCGAAAGTCTGGATCACAACCAGATCGAGGCGGCGCGCGACCTTGGTGCACCGTGGTGGCGTATTCATTGGCGCGTGGTCATCCCTTATGCCAAGCCGGGGATCAGTTCGGGCTGCACGATGGTGTTCATGCTGTCGGCCGGTGCTTTGGCGGCGCCACAGATCCTGGGGGGACCGTCCAGCCTGTGGTTCACGCAGCTGATCTATCAACAGTTCAACGACAACAGTGATTGGCCACAAGGCGCGGCCTATGCGGTGGTGCTGCTGGTGACCTGTATCCTGCTGGTGCTTGCGATCATGCGCCTGTTCAAGGTCAATATGGGGGATATCGGGAAATGAACAACTCGATCATCCGCCTGAGCATCTGGGTCTATCTGGCGATTTTCTTCGCCTACCTGCTGGGACCGCTGGTGATCATGTCGATCACCGCCTTCAACTCGCCCGGCTTCCCCCGGATGACTCCCTGGGAATGCCTGACCTTTGTCTGGTTCGGAGAGCTGATGCAGGATGAGCGTATCCTGAACGGCATCAAGAACTCGGTCATTGTCGGTATTGGGACGGTGATCCTGTCGGTGGCCATGGGTCTGGCGGGGGCGCTTATGCTGACCCAGATCTGGCCGAAGCTGCGCGCGACCTATTACACCATCATCATTGCGCCAATCCTGATCCCGGGCGTTGTGCTGGGGATCTCGACCCTGGTGTTCTGGGACCGGATCAATCGGATGCTGGGGCTTGGGGCAGACAGTTTTCTGTCGAATGGGCTGTTCCTGACCATCATCGGTCAGTCCACCTTTATCGCCAGCTATTGCATGCTGGTGCTGGTCGCACGGCTGCAGCGCTATGATCTGGCGTTGACCGAAGCGGCGCTGGATCTTGGTGCAAGCCATGCGCAAGCGTTCCGCAAGATCCTGTTGCCGTTCATGCGCCCGGCGATTGCCAGTGCCGCGGTGCTGGCGTTTCTGGCGTCGTTTGAGAACTACAACACGACAACCTTCACATTTGGGGAATACCCGACACTGACGATCGAACTGGCACAGAAAGTGCGGTACGGCATCACGCCGGCGATCTCGGCCCTGGCCTTTATCATCGTGGTGCTGACGGTGTTCTTTGCGCTGCTGAATGAAGCCAATTTGCGCCGTAAAGAAGTTGTGGCCGACGCTCGTCGGAAAGCGACGGTGGGCGATGTGACCGGCAAGATCAAACTGCCCGGGTTCTTTACCGGCAACATGGCAGCGGTGGCGTTGGTGCTGTTCGTGATCGCGGGGATCACCGTGGTCGGCACTGCAACAGTCTATAGCCCGGACCAATGCATCGCTAACGTGAAAGAGCAGAAGCGTCTGGAAACCGAAATGCGGATCCAGGAACTGCGTCGCAAGCGGGAAGAGGAACGTCAGAAACGCGAAGCCGAACAGGCCGAGCAGGAAGGTGCCTCGCAGTCGGAACCGAAACCGTCGAATAACAGCGGCTTTGGTGGCGTGTTCGATCCGAACGCGTTGAGTGGCGGCGACGAGTCGTCGAACACCACGCCTGCACCGTCGAACAACAGTGGTTTTGGCAACGTCTTTGACCCGAACGCGTTGAGCGGCGGCGACGAGTCGTCGAACACCGCTCCGGCGCCGTCGAACAATAGTGGTTTTGGCAACGTCTTTGACCCAAACACGCTGCAAAGCAACTGAGAACAGGGCGCTTCCCGGTGCCTGAAACCGTAGAAACGGATCTGGATGCCCGGCCTCGATGAGGCCGGGCTTTCACGACTTTCCGGGTTTTGGGCGACATCTTCATGGACCCGTTGGTGGTCTTCAACTAGCCTTGAGGCGCGTCCGGTCAGGTTTGGACCTCATTGGGGATAGTGCGATGGAACGGAGGCTTTCGGCCATAATGATTGCCGACGTCGTCGGCTTCAGTCGGCTTATGCGCTCCAACGAAGTGGGAACGTTGCAAACTCTGAAAGCTCATCAGAGTGAGCTGATTGACGATCGCATTTCCAGCCATTCCGGTCGGGTGATCAAACGCACCGGCGACGGGTTCATCGCCGAGTTTTCCAGTGTCACCAACGCGGCCAATTGCGCGGTGGAAATACAGTCCCGGATGCGGGTCAGAAACCAGGATGTTCCCAAAGACCGCTGTATCGAATTTCGCATCGGTCTGAATGCCGGGGACATCATCCATGATGGCGATGATGTCTTTGGAGACGGTGTCAACCTGGCAGCCCGGATCGAAGCTTTTGCGCAACCCGGTGGCGTAGCTGTGTCAGGGCCAACCCGGGAACAGATCGGAAAGTGTCCGGGCTTGGCCTTCCGCGATGCCGGGCGTCAGCATCTGAAGAATATCGACCAGCCGGTGCAACTGTTCCATCTGGAACTGGACGAAACGGGTTCAACCCAACCGGTCAGCACCGCGCCCAGCAATCACACCTTGGCGGTTCTGCCCTTCGTAAACATGAGCGGCGACACCGAGCAGGAATTTTTTGCAGACGGGATGACCGAAGACCTGATCACCGATCTGTCCAAGATCCCGGATTTGTTTGTGGTCGGGCGCAATTCGGTTTTTGCCTACAAGGGGAAGTCCGGTGATCTGGTTCGGATCGCCCGCGAACTTGGGGTCAAGTTCATCCTCGAGGGCAGTGTGCGCAAATCAGGCCCGAAAGTCCGGGTGTCCGCCCAATTCATAGATGGCGCCACAGGCGGGCATCTATGGGCGGATCGCTATGATCGGGAGCTGACCGACGCCTTTGAGCTTCAGGACGAGATTACCGGTATCATTGTTGGACAGCTCAAACTGCAATTGCAGGCTCCCCGCCGGGTGGGGGGCGAAGATAACCGACGTACCCGCAATCTGGATGCCTATAGCTGTTATCTGAAGGGCAGGCATTTCTATCACATGCGGACCCGGCAGATGTTGGCGCAAGGCCGCGAGATGTTCGAACAGGCTGTGCGGTTGGATCCCGGATTTGCAAGGGCCTATGCCGGGATTGCGGATTGCGATTCCTTCATGAATTCATGGTTCGGGGCCCGGGTGCCCGTGCAGGACATACTTGAGACCACGAACAAGGCGATCCAACTGGAACCCGATCTGGCCGAAGCCCATGCCGCGCAAGGCTTTGCCCTGCAGACGGCAGGCCGGATTCAGGACGCGGGAGGTTCGTTCGAACGCGCGCTGGCGATCGACCCGCTGTGTTACGAGGCGCATTATTATCTCGCCCGCTTATGCGTGGTGAAAGAACTGCCGGACCGGGCCGCCGAACATTTCGTCCGGGCCCTGGAAATCCGGCCTGACGATTACCGGTCGCCGCTGCTGCTGGATTCCGTCCTGGGAAAACTGGACCGGGAAGAAGACCGCGAGGCCTATGTTCAATTGGGGCTGAAGCGGGCAGAAAACACCGTGGCCCTGCACCCGCAGAGTTCTGACCCGCTGGAATTGGGGGCCGCTGTTCTGGCAACCCGAAAAGAGCTGCCTTTGGCGCGCCACTGGTTGAACCGTGCCTTGGAGATTAAGCCCGAGGAAGATACCCAGACCTACAATATCGCCTGTGCCTATGTCGGTCTGGGTGAACCGGACAAGGCGATCGAGGTCCTTGAGAAGGTATTGAATGTTGCCGGACCGGACGCTTTGGAATGGATCAAGGCAGACCCGGACATGGATCCGATCCGCGATCATCCGCGTTTTGTGCAGATGATCCAAAGGTGACCCATACCGATAGGGCACAGGGGAGCAACCCCGGTGCCCTTTGATCGTCAACCGTCTGAAAACAGGGTCGAGTAGGTTTCGCGCAATGCCTTTTTCTGGACCTTTCCCATTGTGTTGCGGGGCAATTCCGGCAGCAGGATGATCTGTTTGGGTTGTTTGAACTTGGCCAATTGCCCGTCCAGTGCGGACTTGATCTGATCGATGCTCAACCCGTTATTCTCAGCGACGACAATGGCAACGACGGCTTCGCCGAAGTCGGGATGCGGAACGCCGATCACCGCGCTTTCCAGCACGCCCAAAACATCGTCGATCAGGCTTTCGATTTCTTTCGGGTAAACGTTGAAACCGCCGGTGATCACCAGATCCTTTTCGCGGCCGACGATGGTGACATAGCCGTCTGCATCGCGTTTCGCCATGTCTCCGGTGATGAACCAGCCATCGGGGCGCAGTTCTTCAGCTGTTTTTTCTGGCATTTGCCAATAGCCTTTGAACACGTTCGAGCCACGCACTTCCAGAACGCCGATCTCGTCAGTTCCGACTTCGGCGCCATCCGCCATGATGCGCGCCTCTACGCCGGGCAGCGGGAAGCCCACGGTGCCCGCACGGCGGTCTCCGTCATAAGGGTTCGAGGTGCTCATATTTGTTTCGGTCATGCCGTAGCGTTCGAGAATCCTGTGGCCGGTGCGGGCCTCCCATTGTTCGTGGGTGTCCACCAGCAAGGGCGCGGAACCGGAGATAAAGAGCCGCATATTTGCGGCCCGGTCGCGGGTCAGCCGGTCGTCTGCCAGCAGCCTTGTATAGAAGGTCGGCACTCCCATCAGAGCGGTGGCATTCGGCATCGCGTCGAGGATAGCGTCCGCGTCAAAGCCGGGTAGGAACACCACGCGTGCCCCGGCAAACAGAGCTACATTGGTTGCGACGAACAGGCCGTGGGTGTGGAAGATGGGCAAAGCATGGATCAGTACATCCTGATCGGTAAACTGCCAGTAATCCTTGAGCGTGGCCGAGTTCGACGCAAGATTATGATGGCTGAGCATCGCCCCTTTGGACCGCCCGGTGGTGCCCGAAGTATAAAGGATCGCCGCCAGGTCATCGGCCTCGCGCGCCACTGGTGTAAACCCACCGCGTCCGACAACGCTGTCGGTCAGGCTGCCATACCCCTTGGCATCCAGTGTGACCAGTTTTGCGTCCCCGGCGATCTCGCGTATGGCGTCTTCGCGCTCGGGGTCGCAGACCACTACGCGGGGTGTTGCGTCCCCGAGGAAATACGCGATCTCGGCCGTGGTATAGGCGGTGTTCAGCGGCAGGAAGACGCCGCCTGCCATGACCGTTCCCAGATAGAGTTGGATTGCTTCGATCGTCTTCTTGACCTGCACGGCGACACGGTCGCCCGGCTGCACACCCATGGCCACCAAGGCCGCAGCGTTCCGTTCAGCGCCTGCGAACAATTCGCCAAAGGTGACGCTGGCGCGGGCAGGGAACGTCGCGAAATTGCGGGTTTCGTATCCCGCCGAAGCAGCATGAAGGCGGGAAATCAGGTGGTTCTGGTCGTACATTCGGGTCTCTCCGCTGACTGCAGTCTATCTGCGTCAGCAAGGCCCGGAAAATCAACCCGTTGATCTTTTGTGTTCTGAGGCGCAGGGTCGCGCCATGGCAAGTTCGTTAACATCGCATCGACCGATTCTGGCGGTCACACTCAAAGTCGTGGCCATCGGCTTGTTCACTGCGATGTCGGGTGTGATCAAGGCGACTTCGGAGGCGGTGCCCCCGGGCGAAGCGGTATTTTTCCGTTCTTTTTTTGCCATCCCGGTGATCGTGGTCTGGCTTATCGCGCGGGGTGAGCTGCACCACGGGCTGAAGGCTCAGAACCCGATGGGGCATTTCTGGCGCGGAATTCTGGGGACTTCGGCAATGGGTCTGACCTTTACGGGGTTGGGATTGCTGCCCCTGCCCGAAGTGACGGCGATAGGTTATGCGACGCCGATTTTTACCGTGGTGCTGGCGGCGCTTCTGTTGGGGGAAAGGATCCGGCTGGTGCGGATCACTGCCGTTGGCATCGGGTTGGTCGGTGTCTTGATCATGATCTGGCCGCGTCTGGGAAGTGGTACGGGGCTGAGCGACATGGCGGCCCTTGGTGCTCTGTGCGTTCTATTGGCCACCGTGATGCGCGCCTTTGTGCAGATTCATATCCGGCGGATGGTTCAGACCGAACACACGGCAGCGATCGTGTTCTATTTCTCGATGACGGCCTCGGTCCTGTCATTGTTGACGCTGCCATTCGGCTGGGTTGTGCCCGACTGGGACGTGGCGCTGATGCTGATCGGGGCCGGGTTGGTCGGCGGGGTGGCGCAGATTTTGATCACCTCGTCCTACCGCTTTGGTCCGGCGTCTATGCTGGCACCCTATGATTACACTTCGATGTTGTTTGCGATCATCATTGGTTACGTCTGGTTCAACGAGTTTCCAACCATTGTCATGTTGGCCGGTGCGGCCTTGGTGGTTGCCGGCAATGGCGTGGTGATCTGGCGGGAAAGCCGGTTGGGGCTGGAACGCGGCAAGGCCAGGTCGGTGACAGATCCCAAGCACTGAAGGCTTGTTTTGTTCGAAAACCAAGGCTTCGGTACTTTCTTGAAACATCTGCACCAGCCTTTCGTCGTGAGCGATGATGCGACATCACAAGCCTGTGAAGCGAGTGATCTAGTTCGTAAAATTTATATTTTTCAGATACTTAACCCCGTCGATGTAGCGGCCTTGGATCTGTCAATGCCTCGGTTGCCGAAAACTGAACACGTCGCATGACAAACGCGTCAGGCGCGTTGATCCCTCGCGGTGCCAAGCCATTTCACCGACTCATGCGCCGACCGCCATGGAACCGTCAGGCAGGCTGAAGGCGGCTAAAAAGGGGAGTGAACCATGTCTTTGTTGAATTTCTTGACCAACCTGTTCGGGTCGCCGACGCAGACGCCGGCACCACAGCCGACCCAGACCATTGCTCAAATCGCTGCAGAAAATGGCTCGTTTGATATTTTGGTTGCCGCGCTGGACGCGGCGGGGCTGACCAACACGTTCAACTCTGCTGGCGACTTTACCGTTTTTGCGCCAACAGACGCCGCGTTCATCGAGCTGGCAGAAACCACCCTGGGCCTGAACGTCGCAGGCAAGAGCGAAACGCAGATCGCAACTGAGATCGTGATGGAGCTGGGCGTGCCGACCCTGACAAGCGTGTTGCAATACCACGTGCGAGACGGAGCAGCCAAGTTGTCTGACTTGGAAGACGAAGGCACCATTACGACGCTGTTGGGCGCGAGCTTTGACATAAAGGCGGGAACACTGTTCGACAACGATCCGGATGTTGAGAACCCGGAGTTCGTGAGCGGCCTAACCGATATTCAGGCCACCAACGGTACCATCCAGGTTATCGACCGGGTCTTATTGCCGGTGGATCTGATGGAAGCCTCCACGAATGGCACGGTGGTCGATGTTGCCGTGGGCAACAACAATTTCGAAGCTTTGGTGGCTGCGGTGACTGCTGCGGGATTGGTCCCGGCCTTGTCCGACCGGGATGGTGAGTTCACGGTGTTTGCCCCCACCGACGATGCGTTCCGCGAACTGGCCGAAACGCTTGGTATCGATACGACCATGATCAGCGACGCCGGGCTGGCGCAAGCGTTGATTGATGAACTGGGCGCAAGTCTCGTCACCGATGTGCTTTTGTATCACGTGGCACACGGGTCGCCTTCGGTCAACGAACTGAAGTCCAGCATTGTGGTCAAAACACTTCTGGATGACGGGGTCCTGGCGATTGACGGAAACACGATCATCGACGCCGAACCGGACGTGGCAAACGCAAAGTTCATTGGTGGTTTGACCAATCTGGAGGCTGCCAATGGCAGCGTACAGGTGATCGACAGCGTGTTGTTGCCACTGGATCTGGGCACGCCCGCGGATCAGCATGTGTCGGGCAATCGCAAAGACAACATTCTTACATCCGGTGGGGGCGACGACACCGTATTGGGTCGTGGTGGAGCAGATGTAATCATCGCTGGAGCCGGGGATGACCGTGCTTTGGGTGGTTCGGGCAATGATCGGATTTTTGTTCAGCAGGGTCATGACTTTGTCATCGGTGGCTTCGGCAACGACACGATCCACGGTGGGTCCGGCAATGACCGCCTGTTGGGTGGCTTTGGCAACGACACTCTGTCCGGAGGGGATGATAACGATGTCCTGATCGGCAGTTTTGGGAACGACACCCTGATCGGCGGCGATGGCAATGACCGCAGCAATGGCGGGTTTGGCAATGACACCCTGGTCGACGGGTTGGGCAACGACATTTACCGCGGCGGATTTGGAAGTGACACATTCGATTTCTCGGCGCTGGCCGGGAAGAACCGGGTGCTGGACTTCGGACATCGTGATGAGCTTGTCTTCTCGGCGGTCGAGTTTACCTCTGAACAGGGGGTTCTGGATGCCGCGCGAGTGACGGCAGGTGGTGTATTGATCGAAGGCGACAATGGATCGGTCTTACTGCGTGGGGAAACTGGTCTCACGACGGATGATTTCGTTCTGGTTTGATCCCTGGACCAGAGCGAATTGGCCCCGGAGAATTAGTCTCCGGGGCCTTTTTTGCTGCTTAGGTTCCGTTTGTGACCGGATCCAACGTCACTGACCACAGCTCGGTATCTGCACGGTCCATCAGGCGGACGGTCATCTGCTGGGAGGCACCGTCGATATCGACCAAGCCGAAGAACTGCAGTCCTTCGCTCGGCGGAAGGTTTACACCTTGCCCTTCGGCTGGCGCTTTCACAAACTTGACCTCCGGCCCAAAGGTCTTGTCCAGCGCATTGGGGCCAAAAGTGCCGGCATGCAACGGGCCCGAAACGAATTCCCAGAACGGCTCGAAGTCCTGGAATTGCGCCTTGTTCGGGTCATAGTAGTGAGCGGCCGTGTAATGAACATCGGCCGTGAACCAGACGGTATTCTTGATCCCGGCTGTTTTGATGAACCGAAGCAGGTCTGCAATTTCCAGCTCGCGCCCTTTTGCCGGCCCATGATCGCCATTCGAAACGGCTTCGGCTCCGGCCTGTTCCTTCCAGTTGTCCCAGACGATCAGACCGATCGGCATGTCGCTGGCGATGACTTTCCAGGTGGCCTTGGAGGCGCTTAGTTCACGCTTGAGCCAATCCAGCTGCGCTGCGCCCAGAATGCGGCTTTGATCGGTGATCTCATCTTCCATCGAGGCACCGTTGGGGCCGCGATAGGACCGCAGATCAAGAAAGAAAACGTCCAGCATCGGACCATAGGAGATCTTGCGATAGACACGTCCCGGTTCCGCTGGCGTGATGCGCAGCGGTGTCATTTCGTGGAAGGCCCTTGCCGCACGGGACTGCAGCACATGCACGGATTTTTCGGTGTAACGGTCATCACTGATCAGGTCCTTGGCGTCGGACCAGTTGTTCACGACTTCGTGGTCATCCCACTGGAAGAAGGTCGGGCAGACAGCATTCATGGCCTGCACGTGTTCGTCCATCATGTTGTATTTCCACTGGGCGCGGAATTCGTCCAGAGATTCGGCGACCTTGCGCTTTTCGTCGATCAGGGTGGTGTTCTTCCAGATTACCTTGCCGTCCTTTTCGACTTCGTCTTTCATTGGCCCGTCAGCATAGATCGTATCGCCGGAATGGATGAAGAAGTCGGGCTGGTGCTGCGCCATCGTCGCATATGTGCGCATACCTTCGTCATCAATGCCCCAGCCCTGACCGGCGGTATCGCCCGACCAGGCAAAGCGCACATCCCGGCGGGCGCTGGGCGCCGTGCGGAACCGGCCGATGATGGGTTCGGACACCACATTGATGTCGTTCAGATCGGCTGCGACGAAACGATAGAAGATGTCCTGATCGGAGGGCAGATCCTGGACCAGACGCTTCACTGCGAAATCGCTGTTGGGGATGGCATCCATCGGGGCCAGCTGCCGGGCGTCAGCGAAGCTTTCGGTGGTGGATACCTCCATCATCACGCGGGCGGGACGGTCGGTCCGGGTCCAGATCATGCCCGAGGCGGTATCAACATCCCCGGATTGGATACCATGGGTAAAGACCGGGCGCGACGCTGCGCGCGAAATCGACGGGGCCGCCAGATGGGCCGCGAAAGCTGTTCCACCAGCCAGAAAAGCCCGACGGGACGGGCGGAGAAATCGAAAAGACGACATGAGTGCACCTGTCTGAGAGTATGTTGGATAGGTGCATTCAGTTCAAATGTTTCTGTGTGACGCGCGGGCGTCAGGGGCGTGAACGATGGACAAAACATTTGTGATGCTCCGACGAAGCCCTGCAACGCCACTGCCAAAAACCGCTTCCCAACAAAAAAGGAGCGCCCGATTGGACGCTCCTCGGAACCTGGTCTTAGCCTCTATCAGCTACGCACCAGCTTTTCGTAGTCTTCCGCGATCTCGCGGGTGATATCGCCGACCTCGAACGTGTAATCACCGATCTGCCCGACCGGGGTCACTTCGGCCGCGGTACCGGTCAGCCAGCATTGTTCAAAGCCTTCCATTTCCTCCGGCATGATGTGGCGTTCATGCACCGTCAGCCCTTTGTCCTTGAGCATTCCGATCACGGTCTGCCGGGTGATGCCGTTCAGGAAGCAGTCGGCCAGCGGGGTGTGGATTTCGCCATCCTTGACAAAGAATACGTTGGCACCGGTCGCTTCGGCGACATAGCCGCGATAATCCATGAACAACGCGTCCGAACAGCCCTTGGCCTCGGCCTTGTGCTTGGAGATGGTGCAGATCATGTAGAGCCCCGCCGCTTTGGCATGGACCGGGATGGTTTCGGGGCTGGGCCGCTTCCATTCCGCGATATCCAGCTTGGCACCTTTCATCTTTGCATCGCCATAGTATGCGCCCCACCCCCAGACAGCCACTGCCATCCGGACTGGGTTCTTGGCAGACGCGACACCCATGTCTTCGCCCGAGCCACGCCACACGACGGCGCGGACATAGGCATCCTGCAGACCGCTGGCTTTCAGAGTCTCTTCCTTGGCGGCTTCGATCTGATCGACCGTATAGGGCATCGGCATGTCCAGCGCTTCGGCCGACGCGATCAGACGTTCGGAATGTTCGCGGCTCTTGAAGATCTTGCCGTTATACGCGCGTTCGCCCTCAAACACCGAGGAGGCATAATGCATCGCATGGGTCAGAATATGTACCTTGGCATCGCGCCACTCGACCAGTTCGCCATCCATCCAGATCAGACCGTCGCGATCATCGTAACCCGCCATGACTTTTTCCTCCTGCAGCAGGGTCGGTTTTCATTTGTTGCGCTAGATATGGCCGTATCGGACATATAATTGCGTCAAAACTGCGATTCGATACCTCTTTGGACTTGGAATGTCAACAAGGCTGACTTAAACTGTAACAAACAGGGATAAGGACGCAAAACATGTCAGACCGGCGTTCAGGGCAGGGATACAGCGGTGAAAGCCTGTTGTTTCTCACGGACGAACAATTGCGGCAGGGGATCGAGGCGATGTTCTTTGCTTATCGCGGGTTTACCGCGGTTCCGGACCGGATACTGGCCGACATGGCCTATGGTCGGGCGCATCACCGGGCGATCCATTTTATCAATCGAGCTCCGGGAACCACGGTGAACAACTTGCTGGCGATATTGGGAGTGACCAAGCAGTCCTTGAACCGAGTCCTGCGCACCCTGATCAGTGATGGCTTTGTCGAAAGCCGCGTGGGTACAGTGGACAAACGTGAACGCCACCTCTTCCTGACCGAAGAGGGGCGCAGTCTGGAGGCAAAGCTTTCGGATGCACAACGCACCCGGATGCGTCTGGCGTATAAAGAGGCTGGACCTGAAGCCGTTTCCGGTTTCAAAAAGGTGCTCGAGGCGATGATGGACCCGGATATGCGTCGGGCCTATGGCAAATTACGGGATAGTGGATCATGAGTGACCTGGACGCACATCTTCTGATCGT
Organism: Paracoccaceae bacterium; assembly: GCA_014872875.1. GTDB lineage: Bacteria > Pseudomonadota > Alphaproteobacteria > Rhodobacterales > Rhodobacteraceae > Aliisedimentitalea. The sequence goes on along the minus strand of WKFI01000003.1, from coordinate 57,660 downwards.
GGATGACGATGAACGCATCCGTGATCTTTTGAAGAAATTCCTGATGCGCAACGGGTTTCTGGTGACCGCAGCGCGCGACGCGGCCCATGCGCGCCGCGTGCTGTCGGGGTTGGACTTCGATCTGATCGTGATGGACGTGATGATGCCGGGCGAAGACGGGGTCAGCCTGACACGCGCCTTGCGTGAAACCCATGCGACGCCGATCCTGCTGTTGACGGCCAAGGGCGAAACCGAACACCGGATCGCCGGGCTCGAGGCTGGGGCCGATGATTATCTGGTCAAACCGTTCGAACCCAAGGAACTGCTGCTCAGGATCAATGCGATCCTGCGGCGGATGCCGGAAACACCACAACAGGACACGGTGCCCAAGATCCTGCATCTGGGGCCGATCCGATATGACATCGAACGCGGCGAAATGTGGCAGGGCGACGATCTGGTGCGCCTGACCGCCACTGAAAGCCAGCTGATGAAGATTTTTTCGGCGCTGCCGGGCGAACCGATCAGTCGCGCCAAGCTTGTCGAGGATCTGGGTCGCGACCGGGGCCAGGCCCAGGAACGAGCTGTGGATGTGCAGATCACCCGATTGCGCCGCAAGATCGAACCCAACCCGAAGCAGCCTCGCTACCTGCAAACGGTGCGCGGGGCGGGTTATATGCTGGCGCCGGACTGAACCGAGGTTTTACACAAAACTCACCCGATTGCTTTCCATTCCGCTACACTGCTGATGCGTGCCCCGCACGCGTGTATTGGTATTGGGAGGTTTGAAATGCGTATGTCTTCGGCATTAATTGGGTTGGTTTTGGGTGCGTTGGCAGTGGGTCCGGTTTCGGCTGCGGGTCTCTGCATTGGATTTGGACCGCAGACACCACGTGACATTGCACTAGCGAACGGCAGCAACGCTGTCACAATTCCACGCGCGCCAGAAGCCAATGAAATGAACCTTTGCGACATTCACACGCATACGAATGCCGAACACAAAGGACCCGGATTTTCCTTGTCGGGCGGTTCGGGTGAGCACGGTGGGTGGAAATGCAATGACACAGACGCATTGACTGAAGCGGAGCTTGCCGCGCCAGATGGAGAAGGCGGATTTCACGGAGTAAAACCCGGTGACACGATTGAGGTGCACTGGGTATACACCACGTGTTCCGTGAAACCGGGACCTTCGCTGAGTTCCTGTTTTTCTGACGCTTGCGCAAACCCTTCGCTTCGGGTCGAAAGTCAGGTGTTTCTGGTCGTGAATGACGACAGCGCGCCTGATTTCGGCGACTTCGCATATGACGGAAACATCGTCGGCGGGCTTCATCAGCCCAAATCTCTGCCCGATGGGACCGGCGCACCGGTCGTATTCCCCGGTTCCACAACCGGTCCCAGTTATACACAGGCCATTTGCTCACCGATGCAGGTGACGTGGAGTGTACGGCCCGAATGCATGAAAGTGTCTTACAGTTCGATTCAGCATTGGGGAACCAAAGGCAACGTGTTCCAGGAAGACCACAGCCATGGGGTCCGGCAATTGGTAACCGCTCAGGAGCTTCTTGCTCCGATCAAATAGAGTTTGTCACGTCAGTCAGAGCGCCCTGATTGAACCCGCCAAAGCTGCCTGAGTCGTCCTTGACCGGACACTGGCAAAGATGTCTGCGCCCGGGCTGGCGTCATTCATGCAGTTTGGGTGAATTCGACCTTGCGGGTCAGGTGCGCTCACACCTAATCTCCGGCCAGCCTCTTTCTCAACAGGGAACGTTCCATGACCACAGCGCTGATCACCCACGCAGACTGCTTGAACCACGTCACGCCCGACGGTCATCCCGAACGCGTGGCACGGCTGGAACATATTCTGCACGCGCTGGAGCCACTGGATCTGAAGCGTGTGACCGCACCAATGGCAGCGGAAGATGACATACTGCGTATTCATCCTGCCGGGTATCTGGACGGCCTGCGCAACAGTCTCCCGTCGGAGGGTTGGCGCCAGATCGACGGTGACACGTTCATGTCTCCGGGCTCGCTGGATGCAGCCTTTCGTGCAGCAGGAGCAGCGGTGAGAGCGGTGGATATGGTGCTGGGAGGTGACGTTGGGAATGCCTTTGCCGCTGTGCGCCCGCCGGGACACCATGCCGAAACCGACACGGCCATGGGCTTCTGCCTGTTTGGTAATGCTGCGCTGGCCGCGAAACACGCGCTGGATCATCACGGCCTCAGCCGCGTCGCCGTGGTTGATTTCGACGTACATCACGGCAACGGAACCCAGGACCTGCTGTGGGACGAAGCCCGCGCGCTGGTAATCACCAGCCAGCAAATGCCGCTTTGGCCCGGATCGGGGCGCCCTGACGAAGACGGCGCCCATAACAATATCCTGAACATGCCGCTGGCCCCGGGTTCGGGCGGGGCCGAGATGAAGGCGGCCTACGAAACCCAGGCGTTTCCGCGCCTGCGCGCCTTCCAGCCAGAGCTGATCATCATTTCGGCGGGGTTCGATGCGCATCAGGACGATCCGCTGGCCAATCTGAACTGGTCCACGGGCGACTTTGCCTGGATTACGGCCGAGCTGTGCAAGATCGCCAATGAGACCTGTTCCGGCCGTATCGTGTCGACTCTGGAAGGCGGATATGATCTGAACGCGCTATCCGCCGCGACCAAGGCACATGTGGAAGAACTGATGAAGGCCGCAGAATGACCCAGACACCCGTTGAAGAGATGAGCTTTGAGCAGGCCATGAAGGAACTGGAGGCCGTCGTGGACAATCTGGAACGCGGCAATGTTGCTCTGGACGAATCCATTACGCTTTATGAACGCGGCGCAGCGCTCAAGAAACGCTGTGAGGATGAACTGAAACGCGCCGAGGAAAAAGTGGCCGCCATTACGCTGGACGCAAATGGCACACCCACCGGAACCCAACCGCTGGACGCCGGATAATCCGATGATCACCGAAGATGCTGTGCAGGTGCGGCCTTTTGCCGAAGCGCTCAAAAACACCCAGCGGCGCGTCACCGAATACATGCAGGACGTTCTTGCGGGCGAGGATCGCCTGTTGGAAGCGATGCGTTATGCCATCGTGGGTGGCAAGATGCTGCGTGGGTTTCTGGTGATGGAAAGCGCCCGTCTGCATGGCGTCCGAGATGAGATCGCCGTAAAGGCGGCATTCGCGATCGAATGCATACACGCTTACTCGCTGGTGCATGACGATCTGCCCTGCATGGATGATGATGACCTGCGTCGCGGCCAGCCTACGGTGCATCGCAAATACGGCGAAGACCTGGCAGTCCTTGCCGGGGACGCGCTGCAGACCTTGGCCTTTCAGGTACTGGCCGATCCGGATCTGGGGCCCAACGCCCTGGTCCTGATCCGCAGCCTTGCGCAGGATGCGGGCAAGGATGGCATGGTCTCGGGCCAGATGATGGATATGGCAGCGGAAAGCGCTGACACCCCCCTGACGCTGGACCAGATCACCCAACTGCAAAGCCGCAAGACCGGCTGTCTGATTGCCTGGTCGGCAACGGCTGGTGCGATTTTGGCCGGTGCAGATACGTCTGCGCTGCGGCAGTATGCCGATGCGCTGGGCCTTGCTTTCCAGATCGCAGATGACATCTTGGATGTTGAAGGGGACGAAGCGAAGGTCGGCAAGCGGGTCCAGAAGGACGCGGATGCAGGCAAAGCCACGTTCGTCTCGCTCCTTGGGCTTGAGGCTGCGAAATCCCGTGCCGGTGAACTTGCTGATACCGCTTGCGCCGCGTTGGTCATTTACGGAGATCAGGCTGAAACCTTGAAGGAGGCCGCGCGCTTCGTTATCTCGCGCGACAGCTGACTCTTTTAGGAGCGGAGCCATGTCGGACCGGCCCCATACCCCGTTGTTGGACCAGATCCAGCGCCCTGCAGACCTGAAAGGGCTGAGTGATGCTCAGTTGATCCAGCTGGCGGGCGAATTGCGCTCGGAAACCGTTTCCGCCGTTTCGGTGACCGGCGGGCATTTGGGCGCAGGTCTGGGTGTGGTGGAACTGACCGTGGCCCTGCACGCGGTGTTCGATACTCCGCGAGACAAGCTGATCTGGGACGTGTCGCACCAGTGTTATCCGCACAAGATCCTGACCGAACGCCGCGACCGCATCCGCACCTTGCGGATGAAAGACGGGCTGTCGGGGTTCACCAAACGATCTGAATCTCCCTATGATCCGTTTGGCGCGGCGCACAGTTCGACCTCGATCAGTGCGGCGTTGGGTTTCGCCACGGCGCGCGATCTGGGCGGGGTGATTCCCGAAGGCAACGGGGATGCCATCGCAGTGATCGGCGACGGGTCGATGTCAGCGGGTATGGCGTTTGAGGCGATGAACAATGCCGGTCATTTGGACAAGCGTCTGTTCGTGATCCTGAACGACAACGAGATGAGCATTGCACCGCCGGTTGGTGCGCTGTCTTCCTATCTGTCGCGCCTATATGCCGAAGAACCGTTTCAGGAGCTGAAAGCGGCCGCCAAAGGCGCCGTGTCGCTGTTGCCCGAACCGTTCCGTGAAGGCGCCAAACGCGCCAAGGACATGCTGAAAGGCATGGCCGTGGGCGGCACATTGTTCGAGGCGTTGGGTTTCTCCTATTTGGGCCCGATTGACGGACATGACCTGCACCAGCTGTTGCCAGTTCTGCGCACGGTCAGGGCCCGTGCCACCGGGCCCGTGTTGATCCATGTTCTGACAAAGAAGGGCAAGGGGTATGCCCCGGCCGAGGCGGCAATGGACAAGGGCCATGCCACAGCCAAATTCGACGTGGTGACCGGAAAGCAAAAGAAAGCACCGTCAAACGCGCCGTTCTATACAAACGTCTTCGGGAATGAGCTGGTCAAACTGGCGGCCAAGGATGACAAGATCTGCGCGGTGACGGCGGCAATGCCTGATGGCACCGGATTGAACCTGATGGCGGAACGCTATCCGTCTCGCTGCTTTGATGTGGGTATTGCCGAACAGCATGGCGTAACCTTTGCGGCGGCGCTTGCTGCGGGCGGCATGAAACCGTTCTGTGCGATGTATTCGACCTTCCTGCAGCGCGGTTATGATCAGGTTGTGCACGACGTGGCCATTCAGCGCCTGCCCGTGCGCTTTGCCATTGATCGCGCCGGTCTGGTGGGTGCGGATGGGGCGACCCATGCCGGGTCCTTTGACATCGGTTACATGTCGAACTTGCCTGGTATGGTGGTGATGGCCGCCGCGGATGAAGCCGAACTGGTCCATATGGTTGCCACTGCCGCAGCGCATGACGAAGGGCCGATCGCCTTCCGCTATCCGCGTGGCGAAGGAGTGGGCGTGGAGTTGCCCGAAGAGGGCCAGATCCTTGAAATCGGCAAAGGCCGGATGATCCAGAAGGGCAGCCGGGTTGCGCTTTTGTCCTTTGGAACGCGCTTGTCCGAGGTTCTGAAAGCGTCCGAGGCGCTGGAGGCCAAGGGGGTCAAACCGACCATCGCCGATGCCCGTTTTGCCAAGCCTCTGGACCGCGAAATGATCCTTGAGCTGGCAGCAGATCACGAGGCGTTGATCACCATCGAGGAAGGCGCCGTGGGAGGCTTCGGATCACATGTGGCGCAATTGCTGGCCGAAGAAGGCGTGTTCGACAAAGGGCTGAAATACCGCTCGATGGTGCTGCCCGATACATTCATCGACCAAGCCAGCCCCGCCGACATGTACGCCGTCGCCGGCATGAATGCACCGCAGATCGAAGCCAAGGTGCTGGAAGTTCTGGGTGTGGCGTCGATTGGCGAAAAGCGGGCGTGATTTGCCGCTCCATGCGGGCGAGGGATTTTGAAACCCTTTGAACCACGAGAATCTGAAATCGCGTGACAAGCGTCTTTCAAGACGCTTGAAAAGCCGCTTCGAAGCGGATTAACCGCCGCCCGGCATCTTGTCCCGGTCGTCGATGTCATGGGCGGCGACCAGCGCCTCCAGCCCCACACGGTAATTCGGATAGATCAGCTGGACTCCCAGCTCATCCTTGATGCGATCATTTCGCACTCGTTTGTTTTCGTTGTAGAAACTCCGCGCCATCGGGGTCATGTCGGCGTCTTCGTACCGCACGGCGGGGGGCATCGGCAGACCCTGCAATTCGGCGGCATATCCGATGACGTCCTGCGGCGGGGCCGGTTCATCGTCGCAGACATTGTAGACCGCACCGGGATTGGGCGCGGCCATCGAGGCGCGCAGTACCTGGGCGATGTCTTCGACATGGGCCCGGGAAAACACCTGCCCTTCCTTGATGATCCGTCGCACCTTGCCCGAGCGGAGTTTCGAAAACGGACCACGCCCGGGACCATAGATCCCGGCCAGACGAAACACATGTACGGGCAACCCGTCGATACCTTGCCAGGCCTGTTCGGCGGCAACCCGCCACTGGCCGCGTGGGCTGGCCGGGCGCAGGTCGTCGCTTTCGTCAACCCAATCGCCGTCCCGGTCGCCATAGACGGCCGTGGTGGAAAGATACCCCACCCAGTCCAGGTCGGCCTTGGTAAAGGCTTCCTTCATCTCACTCAGGATTGGGTCGCCGCTTTCTTTGGGGGCAATCGAGACCAGAACATGGGTGATCTCGTCCAGTGTCAGCTCGGTTCCGGGCCACTGGAGGATCTCGACTCCGTCCATGGTCACACCGGTGTCGCGTGTGGTTCCAATGATCCGCCAACCCTGTGGGATCAGGTGTCTGGCGAGCGCTTGGGCGGTATAGCCGAACCCGAGGCAAAGCAGTGTCTTATTCATGCTCCCATAAATGTTGCGCCGCGACACTCGGCGCAAGGGTTGATTCGAATCCCTTTCACGATTTTCATGAGCATATGACAAAGGAAACGCCGAACCTTGATGCTGCCTATGGGCTGGAAACGCCTGAGGACTCGAAGAAACTTTATGCCGACTGGGCCGAATCCTATGATCAGGATTTTGCCGCAGAGCGGTTCTACCTGCTGCCTGAAATTGCAGCACGCTGTTTTGTCGAGGCCGGGGGACGCAGCCCGGTGCTGGATGTGGGAGCAGGCACTGGCTTGTGCGGGGTCGAATTGACCAAGCTGGGGGTGCGAACCGTCGACGCTACCGATATCAGTGCCCAGATGCTGGAGCAGGCCGCCAAGAAAGATGTCTATCGCGATATGATCGAAGCGGATCTGACGTTGGGCGTGCCGGTGCCACGCGACAGCTATGCGGGGGTCGTGTCCTCGGGCACGTTCACCCACGGTCATGTTGGGCCCGAGGTGTTGCCGCTGCTGTTGCGCGTGGCACGTCGGGATGCGCTGTTTTCGTTGTCGATCAATGCCGGGCATTACGAAAGCCACGGCTTTGCGACCATGTTTGACCAGCTGATCGGCGACGGCGCCATCCGCAATCTGCGGTTGCCGGAATATCCGATCTATGGCGACGGGGCGACAGGTTCACACAAGGACGACACGGCCTTGATCGCACTATTTCGCAAGACCTGACGTGACAGTCTTCTGTTGTAGGCGGTAAGGGCGCGTCATGAAGACCTGGGTCAAAGACAGTGTGATGGCCGAGCAGGTGGACGTCCTGCTGTTTGACGCGTTCTCGGCGCATTGCCTGGCGAACACGGTCGAGCCATTGCGGGCAGCCAACGGCTTTGCCGGACGGCAGGTTTATGGCTGGCGGTTTCTGACCTTGGATGGGGAACCGGCGGTGTCGTCGTCTGGGATGGAAGTCAAGGCACATGGCCGATTGTCTGACTGCGGCGGAACGATGCTGGTCGCGATGCCGTCTTATGACTTCCTGCGCCATGCGACGGTCGCCAGCGCGCGGGGCTTGCGGGCGGCAGACACGCGGTATCAGGTGTTGGCGGGGTTTGACACCGGGGCCTGGTTGTTGGCCAATGCCGGTCTTCTGGATGGTAAGTCGGCCACCATTCATTGGGAGGAGTTGCAGCGTTTTGGCGAAAACTTCCCCGAGGTTCAGGCACAACGCCAACGGCAAGTCCGGGATGGCCGATACATAACGTGCTCCGGGGCGATGGCCGCGTTCGAGACCATGCTGGACCTGATCGGAGAACGCCATGGAGCGGCCTTGAGGCTGGAGGTGGCGACCCTGTTCATGAGCCCGGAAGCCACCGGGGATCAAGGTGCCGTTCTGGCACGTTCGAAATCAGTGGCGCGGGCTGTGGCAGTTATGCAGGCCAATCTGGAGCAGCCCCTTTCCATCGGAGATGTTGCCCGTCAGGTGGGCCGCAGCCAGAAGGACCTGGAGGCGCGAGTGCGCAAGGAGTTGGGGGCAACACCCCAGGCAGTCTACAAACATCTCCGTTTGATACAGGCCAGAAAGCTGGTTCTGGAGACTGAATTGAGCGTTTCAGAAGTCGCCCTGCGGAGTGGGTACGACAACCCGAGCGCGCTGACACGGGCCTTCAAGGCCGAATTTGGTGCGACGCCACGCACCCTCAGAGGACAGGTTTAGCCGTTCTGAGCCGTCATCCATTGGTTCAGGCGCCACAAGCCCCAAGCCAGCGGAATTGCAGCGAGCCCTCCGATCACATAGGCCAGCGGTTCGTCGGCAAAGCTTTCGAACATCTGCGTATAGGCATGGATCGCCGCAAAGGTCAGAGCGGTGTTGAACAATCCCCGCTGGTGACGCTGGGCAGCCCAGCCGATGACGGCGGCAAGTGCGATGGCCCAGATGACGGAGTAGACTCCTTCGGAGATGATCAGTGCGCTGTCCCGAAACGCGTCGCGCGCTTCGTTGAAGCTTTGCCAATCCGCGTAACCGTCGCTGTAATAACCTGGTCCCCAGACGGTTTCACCGACAACGTCACCCCAGATAGACCCAACCAAGGCGCTGGCGTTGGCCACGATGAATGCCATCACCGCCAACACATGCAGATGACGGGCGTCGCGATCTGCCAATCGTCGCGACCACCAGATGCACAGCCCGATCAGCAAGACCATCTGCAGGATCGTCAGCGTGGATTCCGGAGAATAGAACACATAGGCGGCTTTGAAATAGCTGGTGCCGGTCTCAAGCATCTGCGCAAAGGGCGCGATGGCAAAGGCCGTGATGAACCGCACATCCAGAAGCCAGCCGACCAGGGCGATTGCGATGGAGTAATAAAGCAACACGATATTGCGCGTGGGGGAGGCTGTTTCGTTCTCCAGCATCAGCCATTCGATCCCGGCCAGATGCATGGCCAGCCCCATCAGCAGAATTGCGCCCAGCACGAACGTGGAAGACCACGCCCCGGTGCGCCAACGCCAGGCACAGAGCAGGCTCACCAGCGCGCCCGCGGGCATCATCACCCAGCCCGCCAACGCCTCGTGCTTGTCCATCAGTTCGATACAAGCGCCGCCCATCAGCATCCCGGCGCCGATCAGGGTGGCGGAATTACCGAATATCGCCAGCTGGTCCCCCCGCGTTTTCAGAATGATCAGCCCGGCGGCGGTCATCATCACGCCGGTGATTGCGACAGCCAGTGGGTCTGCCAGCCAGAAGATGAACCCGGTAGTGGCGGCTATGATCCCGAAGCAGAGGATGGAGTTTACGGCGAGCGACACCATTACCTCTCGCGAACGGGCTTCGATGATCCTCGCTTGATCAGGTGTCAGAACGCCGTCCTGAACCAGGGCGGTTGTATCAGCAATGGCGCGCATGGGCAGGCTCTCTTGCGAAAGGGGCTCTGCCAATATTGGACCGGCCCGCCGAAATTCGAAAGGCCGGAGTTTTGCCGCCAAGTTATTGGTGCATCTGCCGCTTACGGTCGCGGGTGATCCGTGTCGCCTCTTCCGAACCGTCGTGATAGGTGCCGAACCACCTGTCCCACGGCATCTCCGCATTGCCGTAATTGCATTCATAGTATCGGTGATGCAGCTGGTGGAAGAAGGCTCCGATCAGCAGAGCCTGACGGTCTTTGGCCCAGATCGCTTCGTACCCCGAATGCGACGACGCAGCGCCCAGCATCAGCCAATAGGCCAGAAACAGCATATGCACAGGGTGGCTGGGCAGGATCAGAAGGATCAACAATGCGCTGAGATAGCCTGTTGCTTCGATCGGGTGCATCGACATGCCGGACCAAGGGCCTGTGTTCACGTTCCGGTGGTGGACGGCATGGACGTATTTGTAGACTGCGGGCTGATGCAGGGCCAAGTGAACGACATAGAAATGGAAGCTTTGCCAGATCGCCAAGATCGGGAACAAGGCGATGAACCAGATCGGATGTGCCGTAAACTCCAGAGTGGAGAGAACACCGTTAGCAAACATCCACCGCAGCCCAATCTCATAGATCGACAGAATGGGCGCGCCAAACACCATCGAGTAGTAGATGTTATCCCAGGTCTGGTAGCCGAATTTGTACAGCGCATTCTTGCGTTTCATATACGGGCGGGGATCGTATTTCAGCAGTTTTCCCTGCGCGTCGATTCCGTAGAACCACAGGTGTAGCCCACCGGCGACGATCGCCAGAAGAATCCAATTGCGAACAAATACCCAAGCCATCCAGCCAATGGCGAATTCGGCCTGATCAGGGCTGACTGGTTGCAGCCAGAAGGCCACCAGAAATGCCAGAGCCAGATAGATGGAGCGGTCGGACACCTGGAGGTAGTTTTGCCAAGCCCATCTGAGCAGGGTGGCCGGTTTGGGCGGCCAGTGCCAATAGGGGGCGTATTTTACCGGAAGGTCGGGGTGCCAATGCCATTCACGGCTCATCGGGCCCTGTTCGGGCCGGTTGTGGGGGGAAGTATCGGTCATGGTTTTTCATTTCAAACGCTTGGAGCAGCACGTCGAAGTTTGACGCAATGTCCTGAAACGCGTGCGGGCCGGATCAAGCTCGACGCGCGTCAGGTCCGGGTTGCAAAAACCCGGTGCGGTGGCGCATAGGTCCAGAAACGGTTGATGGCGTACATGGACGAACTCCCTAGTCTGCAAGGAAGATCAACAGGGATCCGAGCTGCATGCATATTGATTTCCGACCAGTGAGACGTCGTTTTTTACCCAACCTGAATTAACATTCCCAAGCTCTGCCGGATGTCTTTACAAGCAAGACCATAGAAGTTCCAACGCGTTCGGGCCGAAACCGAAGCACTGAAAACCTTGTCGTGCCGCGCGTGTTCGGGACCTAAGTCCCGTATCACGGTCATCAGACGAAATCGGGCAGTTCAGGCAGCCTTTGCCATGATCTGTGACCCTTCGTCGGACATCATGGGCTTCAGCTCCTCAGGATAATACAGTTCCAACAGGAACCGCTCCGCCTCGCAGATGGCAGACAGATTGTCTGTGGAAATGTCCTTACGCCCAATTCCTTTGTTTTCTGTCGAGTTGATCCGATTGAGTTGCTTCAATTCCTTCAGCGCGGTCTTTTTGTTTTTTGCATAGGCTGCAAGTGGGCCACGGAACAAGTTGGCAAGATCCTTGTTCAGAGACTCCAGCCTAATGACATGGCTGTGCAGCCGATGCTCGTCATAAGTCGAACGAACATCCTGATACTTTTGTGCGATTTTCAACAAAGGCAGGGGATATTGGAAGGAAAGTGAAAGAAAACGGAAGGATTGCAATCCGATCAGATTGCGATCGACATTTTCATACCCATCCTTGACGTATGTCGCGACTTCGGGGTCGTGCAGGATTTTTTCCAGCCAAGCGTTGAAGGACTGCGGAGAGCCTTCATAAAGGTCGTCCAGGCCGTTTTTATAAAGGCGACGCCGAAGTCTGCCGCCTTTTTTCAAGCCGTATTTGTACAATGAGACGTATTGATCGACCGGGTTGCGGACAGAAATGAAGTGAAATGCGTTCTGGTGCAAGCGACCGCGAACGGGTTTGTGTTTGCGATAACACAGACACTCCAGATCCAAATGATCTCGTAGGAATTCTGCAACGAAAGTCGTACCTGTTTTCTGTGGGTCCAAGTACACGACCTGCCCGTAATCCAGCATTATTGCTCTGCCTCAATCTTAATTTTTTGTTAAGATTAAGAAACGCGCAGAAGTCAGTCCATTTTGAAGTTAATTTGAAGACTTTTTTGTTGCCATATTGATGCAGTAGCCTTGCAAGAGCGCAGATACACTTGGAATTCAATGCGTTAGAATGGCTCGAAACGGTCTGCGAACGGATGTTGGGGCAAACGTGAACCGCCTCAGCTGAACTGAACGAAAATCTGCCCGTTTTCGACCTTGACCGGATAGGTTCTCAGATCTTCGCAGGCCGGGGCCGACAGGGCCTTGCCGGTTTTTATATTGAACCGGGCCTGATGCAACGGGCATTCGATGACATCAGCTGTTACCAACCCATCCTCCAGATGTTGGTCCTCGTGCGTACACAGGCCATCGGTGGCAAAAAACCCGTCTTCGGTGTTGTAGATCGCAAAAGTCTGGCCGTTGTGATCCCAGCGGATCAGGTCTTCTTCGTCGATGTCATCACAGGCGCAGGCATGAATCCATTGGCTCATTTGGGTTCCTCAATCGTGTATTTACCGGTGAAAAGGCTGGTGCTTGTCCAGCGCTTCCAGAAGCTTCTCGTGCTCGTTTGGGTACATGCCGACCGTATGGGCGGCGTCAGGGAACGTGCCTGACTTCACTTCACTATGAAATCCGGTCAGAGCCCTTGCCCGTTCGGCCCGGATCGCTTTGCGCAGCGACAGCACATCTCCCCAGGCTTTGGCGTGACGCGGCGGGTTTTCAACATCGCCGCAGATGTCTTCCATGAAGGAAAAAATGATATCTCCACCGGATCCTGCCCCAATTGAGTGGGTCACGATCGTGGTGCGCGGACTAATGGCTTGCAGTGCTTCAACCGCCACGCACTCCACCTCGGCCGCGACAGCACCGGCATCTTCCAATCGGCGAAAATCCTCCATCAGGTGCATGGCTTCCTCGGCGGTTCTGCCAAAGGTGCGCAAGCCCCCGATCAAAGTCGATTTGCGTGGTACCAGCCCCACGTGGCCCTGCACGGCCAGACCCTCAGCCGCCAATCGTTCGATGGTCTTCAGCCCGCGCGGGGTATAGATCGCATCGGCGCCTTTTTCAGCACAGCGGATGGCAGCGGCCAAAGCTTCATCCTCGGTCATGTATTGGACCATGGTTTGTGAACCGGTCACGAAGGTTTCCGGGGCTGCGGCGCGAACCTCCTCGATATCCAGATCAGCTATCGTGATCAGGTCGATGCCCTTGTCTGCGCAAGCGGCAGCTTCGTCTCCGTTTAGCGCCGAAACTTGTGTCATCTTGAGACCGGAGGCCTTGTTCCGGCGCAGACAGTCGACAGTCAGGTTTCGCCGAGCGGGCTTCCCGCCGTAGGTGTAGATGTTCTTCATCACATCGTGGCCTTTGCGATCTTTTCGTATTGGCCGTCGGTCACGTGGTGTGGGGCTTGGCGAATGCTGCGCGCCTTGGTGTTGCGTCCCAGACTGCGGCGGGTGACAACGTCGAGCACTTCGAGATTGGTTTTCCAAAACCCCGGATCAGGTTCTGGCAATTGATCCCCGACCGCGCCGTTCAAATCCCGCAAGCTGTAGAACGGGATCTGCGGGTACAGGTGATGTTCCACATGGTTGTTCATGTCCATGTAAAGGAACCGACCCAGCCAATTGGTGCGAAAACTGCGCGTGCTATCCAGGATGGAAGGAGAATTTTCTTGCATCTCGACGTGCTGGATGAGGGTAAAAAGCAGCATGATCGGCGCCCCAAGCAGACGGGGTAGAACAAAGAACCAGATTGGCGCGTAGATGCCGAATATCGCCAGAACCGGGATCGCGGCATAGATCGCCAGAAAAATCCGGGCATTGCGCACCAGTTTGGGCTTTTCCTGCTCAGGGATCACTGCGTTCTGGATGTCGGAAAACCGCCCCAGTGCCAGTTGAAACAGAACTTGGGTGTGGAACCGCGCCAGAGCAAACCCTGTGATTTCGTGCAGCCAGCCGATCAGAGTCATGGGAGTGTCAAAGGGCATCTGGCTGTCCTTGCCCACATGCCAAGTGAATGTGTGATGGTTGGTGTGGGTGTAGCGACGATGCAGAGGCTCTTCGACATAGATCAGCGAAGTGACCCACAAGACACATTCGTTCAACCAGCGGGTCTTGAAGGCGGTTCCATGAGCGGTTTCGTGGCTCATCGAATAGGCTGGGACGGTGAGGAAAATCCCGTAGAGCAGCATCGCTGGCCAAACCCAAATCGTGCCCAGGCTGAGATAGATCAAAACACCGGTCGCAAACAGAAACCCGACCCATTGCGCCAAATAGATCAATCCCGGGCGATCGGAACGGCGGGCCAGGGATTTCAAGATCTTGCGGTCGATCTGAATACCGGAGGATTTGGCATTGGTCGCAACGAAATCGGTCATTATGTCAGCTCATTTTGTTGGGGTCTGAGGCTGGAATTTGGTGCAAGGTTCCATTCGGTGACCTATTCAGGTCACCGTTGGGGTGCGTTCAGGTTCTGCCGAGTGTCACTCAGCTGGCGTAGTCGGAGCCTTCGGCGTCCAGCACGGCCTTGATCTCGCGGATATGGGCTTCGGCCTGACCGGGATAGTCTTCCAGTTCTCGGGCGGTCTTTTCGGCAATTTCGTCCGACAGAACCCGCAACGGTTTCTGGGTCTGCAGCGCGCGGATATAGGTTTCAGCCGCACGTTCGAAGTAATAGAGCCGGTTAAAGGTGTCGCCCGGGTTGTCGCCAATCACCAGCACACCGTGATTGCCCATGATCATGACCTTCTTCTTGAGATCGCTCAGCATCGAGGCACAACGCTCCCCTTCGCTTTCAAATGCCAGGCCGCCGAATTCTTCGTCGATTACATAGCGATTGTAGAAGGTTGCCGTGTTCTGATCGATCGGCGGCAGGTTGCTGTCCTCGAGCGAGGCAAGCACTGTGGCAAAGACCGAATGCACATGCATCACGCAACGCGCCTGTGGGCATAGGCGGTGGATCGAGCCGTGCAGACCCCAGGCAGTTGGGTCGGGTGCGCCGGGCTGGTTCATCACTTCGGGGTCGTTCGCGTCCAGAAGAAGCAGATTCGAGGCCGTGACCCTGCTGAAATGCATCTGGTTGGGGTTCATCAGAAATTGTGTGCCGTCATCGTTCACGGCAAGGCTGAAGTGATTGGCAACGCCTTCATGCATGTTCAGACGGACAGTCCAGCGGAAGGTCGCGGCCATGTCCACGCGTTCCTGCCAGTGATCGATATTCGGACGCAGGTTGGTAACGGTCATTTCGGGGTCCTTAATGGCTGGGCCGGGGGCATTGAGTTTATGGAGCGAAAGCCTGCAGTTTCCGAGGCGGTTTGACCAACGAAAAAATCGGAGGCTTGCCATTAGTTCAGCTAATGGGCAAATTATGCAGATGCAAAATTCACTCCCTCCCCTAGGCTGGCTGCGCACGTTTGAAGCGGCGGCGCGCCATTTGTCCTTCACCGGCGCGGCGCGGGACCTGAACATGACGCAAAGCGCAGTAAGCCAACAGATCAAATCACTTGAGGGTTATCTGGGCCGTCCATTGTTTCACCGGCGTCCGCGTGCATTGGAATTGACCGGAGCCGGAGTGACCTATCTGCCCGTGGTGCGGGAAGCGTTTCGCACGCTGCGCCACGGAACGCGCGCCGTCACCGGCGCCCGCCAGAACGTGGTGCAGGTGCATTGCAACATGTCCTTTGCTGTCAGGTGGCTGGCACCAAGGCTAGGCAGGTTCTACGCACACCATCCGGAGGTGCTTCTAAACATCTCGACCGAACTCTGGGAACCACAGGATATGGCGGAAGGCGCGGATGTGGAAATTCGTTACTCCGTGCGCCCATCCGACACGACACGCGCAGAAGTGTTGCGGGGCGATCATTATTATCCTGTCTGCGTTCCGGGATACGAGGTTTCGCTGGAAACCTTAGCCCGCCAACCCTTGTTCGACTGCGCCAATCTGATGAGCAACTGGACCAGTTGGGCTGAGCATGCCGGTCTTGAATGGCCCGATCCGCCAGTGACTTATGCCACGACCTATATGGTCAGCTTGGCAGCAGTAATGGCCAGGGCGGGAATGGGGATTGCCCATGACGTGATGGTGCGCGACGATCTGGAGCAAGGACGGTTGATCGCACCGTTTCCTCAGCGCGCGCCGATGCAGGAGCGTTACTATCTGATCGTGTCGCCTGCGGCGGAACAGTCAGCCAATGCTGTGGCTTTTGCGAATTGGATCCGGGAGGAGATGGATCAGGACCACAGTGGTGGAGCGGCCTGGCTGCCGTCCATGCGCTCCTGAATTCGTTGTCTCGGAGCCTGATCCGAACCCGGAGATGCTCCCGCCTGGCTCAAGGGCTTCTGCGAAGCCCTTCGCCCGTTGGGCTTCGCATTGCCCAGGGGCAATGCGGTCTTGTGTCAATCAGGGTTTGGGTCTGCTGGGCACCCAAGCATAGCCATCGGAACAGAGGATGTACGCCTCGCGCAGACCATGGGGTTTGTCGCTGGGTTCCTGCAGGATAGTGGCGCCAATGTCTTTGGCACGGGCGACGGCATCATCGGGGTCGGTATCATAGAGCCGGATTTCAACCCCGGCACCTCGCGGTGGATTTTCAGGAAGCAGGGACAGAAGGGGGTTCTTGGAATAGGTGCCGTCGGCGTGAAGTTGGAACACCTGATCGCCATAGACCATGATGGCAAAATCTTGACTCACTTGATGGGACTTCATCCCGAAAACAGTCTCTAAAAAGGCCACTTCGGTTCTGACGTCTCGAACCAGCATATTCAATCCGATCCCTTGCAGTGAGCGGCCGAAGCTTTCAGCGTCAACGCTGTCATAGTCCATGGGTGGCTCCTCCTGTTGAAAGAAAGTGGCCTGCTTATTGTCCGGGGACAAGCGGAGATGCGCCAGAGCTTGGCAGATTTATGCTGCGTCTCGTGGTCTTCTGTCGTTGCCCCAACGTCCTGCACGTTTAACGGGGGTTGAACTCTGCCGTTCAATCCTAACAATTGGTTCATGGAACAGATGACCCCCCCAAGCTGGCCCGATACTGCCCCCCACCTGATCGCCGTAGCGGCCGGTCGCTCTCCTGCTGACACCGTCATTCGGGGTGGGACATGGGTAAATGTCCACACCCGCGAGCTTCTGCCCTCCTACGACATCGCGATCGTGAAAGGACGGATTGCATGTGTGGTGCCGGATGCCGGACATTGTATCGGCCCGCAGACGCATATCATCGAGGCTCAGGGACGGTACATGATCCCCGGTTTATGCGACGCACATATGCATATCGAAAGCGGGATGCTGACGCCTGCGGAGTTCGCCCGGGCGGTCATTCCACATGGCACAACGTCGATGTTCACAGATCCACATGAGATCGCGAATGTGCTGGGTTTGGAAGGCGTGCGATTGATGCATGACGAGGCGATGATGCAGCCGGTCAACATCTTTACCCAGATGCCCTCTTGCGCACCTTCGGCGCCGGGCCTGGAGACCACGGGCTTTGAAATCAGCCCCGGGGATGTGGCCGAAGCCATGAACTGGCCGGGCATCATTGGGTTGGGGGAGATGATGAACTTCCCCGGTGTCGCAGCCGCTGACCCCAAGATGCTGGCCGAGATCGCTGCGACCCAACGGGCAGGCAAGACCGTGGGGGGGCACTATGCCTCGCCGGATTTGGGACCGGATTTTGCGGCTTATGTGGCTGGTGGGCCGGCAGATGATCATGAAGGTACCTGCGAAGCAGATGCCATTGCCCGTGTCCGCCAGGGGATGCGATCAATGATGCGATTGGGCAGCGCCTGGTATGATGTCGAAAGCCAGATCACGGCCGTAACTGAAAAAGGTCTGGACCCGCGTGGTTTCATCCTTTGTACCGATGATTGTCATTCCGGCACCTTGGTCCATGATGGCCATATGAACCGGGTCGTGCGGCATGCAATTTCCTGTGGGTGCGATCCGGTGGTTGCACTGCAGATGGCGACAATCAACACCGTCACCCATTTCGGATTGGAGCGCGAAATCGGATCGCTGACCCCGGGACGCCGAGCGGACGTGATCCTGACGTCTGACCTGCATGAGCTGCCGATCGAATTGGTCGTTGCCCGGGGGGCTATTGTGGCTGAAAACGGCTCTATTACAGTTGAATGTCCACATCTGGATTGGCCGGACCATGCCCGCAATACCGTGCATCTGGGGCATGAATTGCAGCCGGCGGATTTCGAACTCTACGCACCCGATGGGGCCAACGCCGTGCGGGCCAATGTGATCGGCGTGGTCGAGAACCAGGCACCGACCAAGGCACTCCAAATGGATCTGCCGGTGCAGGGAGGGCTGGTCGAGACCGACGGAACCGAAGCTTGCCAGATTGCGCTGGTTGAGCGGCACAGGGCCACGGGCGGTGTGACAAACGCCTTTGTGTCGGGGTTCGGGTACCAGGGCCGGATGGCCATGGCCTCGACCGTGGCGCATGACAGTCACCATATGATTGTTGTGGGGACGGATCGGGAGCAGATGGCGCTGGCTGCCAACCGTCTTGCCGAGGTCGGCGGTGGCATAACCATTTTTCGCGATGGGCAGGAGCTGGCCTTGGTCGAATTGCCGATTGCCGGGCTGATGTCTGATGCACCCGCCACGCAAGTTGCAGCCAAGGCGCAGGCCATGGTGGACGCGATGCAAAGCTGTGGCTGCCAGTTGAACAACGCCTATATGCAGCATTCGCTTCTGGCTCTGGTGGTGATCCCCGAACTGAGAATCTCCGATCTGGGTCTGGTTGATGTGCGCAGTTTCACCAAAATCCCCGTATTAGAGCCTGTTTCATGAATAAACTCTGCCTTCCACCGGACCTTCCAGCCCCGGAAACGTTCACCGATGCAAACGCGGCCGTGGATCGACTGGTCGCGCTGTATTCCAGCGCCACCCAGTATATCTGTGGTGAGTTCGCCAAGGCGATGGCCCGCGGCGCGCCGGATTGCCGGATCCGCGCCTATTACCCGGAAATCAGGCTCACCACCTCGACCTTTGCGCAGGTCGATACCCGGCTGAGCTTTGGTCATGTCTCGGCGCCCGGAACCTATGCGACGACGGTGACCCGGCCGGATCTGTTCCGGGACTATTTGACCCAGCAAATCGATCTGTTGATCCGCAATCATGGTCAACCGGTGACCATCCAGTCGTCAGACACGCCCATTCCGCTGCATTTTGCCGTAGCCTCGAACCCCGGTCTGATGGTGCCACAGGAAGGCGCAGCGGGCTTTACCTTGCGCGATGTCTTTGACGTACCGGATCTGAGCACAACCAATGATGACATCGTCAATGGCACCCACGTGCCGCCAAACGGAACAGGGCCGCTGGCCTTGTTTACTGCACAACGGGTTGATTATTCGCTGGCTCGGCTGTCGCATTACACCGCAACTGATCCGGGTCACTTTCAGAACCATGTGTTGTTTACGAACTACCAGTTCTACGTATCCGAATTCGAGGCCTATGCGCGGCAGATGATCGGTGATCCGGCTTCGGGCTATACCAGTTTCGTTTCGACCGGAAATGTGGAGATCACCAAGCCTGACGCCAAGATCGTTCCGCCGGAAAAGCAACCTCAGATGCCGACCTATCACCTGAAACGGGCTGATGGCAGTGGCATCACCCTGGTCAATATCGGGGTGGGGCCGTCCAATGCAAAAACCGCCACGGACCACATTGCGGTCTTGCGGCCACATGCGTGGTTGATGGTGGGACACTGTGCCGGGCTTCGGAACACGCAGTCATTGGGTGATTTTGTGCTGGCACACGCCTATCTCCGGGAAGATCGCGTGCTGGATGACGATCTGCCGGTCTGGACGCCGATCCCGGCCTTGGCAGAAATCCAGATCGCGTTGGAAGAGGCCGTGGCCCAGGTCACGGAACAGGAAGGGTTCGACCTGAAGCGGATCATGCGGACCGGAACCGTGGCGACAGTGGACAACCGGAATTGGGAGTTGCGCGACCAGTCAGGGCCGGTTCAGCGCTTGTCGCAATCCCGGGCGATTGCACTGGACATGGAAAGCGCGACAATTGCCGCAAATGGGTTCAGGTTCCGGGTTCCCTATGGGACATTGTTATGTGTCAGCGACAAGCCTTTGCATGGTGAATTGAAGTTGCCAGGCATGGCGTCTGACTTCTATAAAACGCAGGTTGCGCGCCATTTGATGATCGGAATTCGGGCCATGGAAGCGTTGCGTGGCATGCCGCTGGAACGGCTTCATAGTCGGAAACTGCGGTCGTTTGACGAAACAGCTTTCCTCTGACGTGGCTTCTGACCCTGGGGAAAGTCGGAGATTAGGCCAAAAATCGCTCGTTTTTCCCTTGTTTTCTTACACAATCCGTTGTGTTGATACACAACATACCGTTAAGGTTACGCGATGAGGCCCCAGAGATCGGGCAGTCACAAGGAGAAAACAAAATGGCCAAACCGATGACCAAGACCCAGCTGGTTGCTGCACTTGCTGAGGAGATGGGCACCGACAAGAAAGCCGCCACCGCTGCGCTTGATGCGATCGGAAACCTGATCACTCGCGAAGTTTCCGCCGGCGGCGCGGTCACGCTGCCGAACATCGGCAAGATCTATTGCCGTGAGCGTCCGGAACGCATGGTGCGCAACCCGGCCACCGGCGAACAGTTCAAGAAAGAAGCCGACAAGGTGGTCAAAATGACCATTGCCAAGGCTCTGAAAGACAGCGTGAACGGCTGATCGTTCCGACTGGATTTTGTGCAAAGGGTCGCCTTGGGGCGGCCCTTTGTCATTTGGGGCTTTCGGAAATCACGTCAGCACAAACAGCAAGGCGTTCAGCGTGATGAAAGCAAAACTGGTGGCGGCCAGCATGGCCAGCGATGCTGCGCCTTCCAGACCCTGTTTCTGGGCCAGAACAGTGTAGATCCCGAACATGGGCATGGCCGAAGACAGGATGATCGCGCTGTGCAGTTCTTTTGAAAGAGTGATCAGGCCCAACGCCGTCAGGGCAAATACGACCAAAGCCGTCAGTGCCGGATGCACCAGGAGTTTGGTTGTCGCAATTTGCGCAGCAAGACCGCGATTGCCATGCAGCGGCAAACCGACCAGAGACCCGCCAATCACCACCAGTGACAGGGCCGAGGCCGAAGCCGCCAACATGGTCATCAGCTTGTTGACCGGCGCTGTTATCGGAAACCCGATCAGAGATACGCAAAGCCCGAGGATCAGGCCAATGACCATCGGCATTTTCAATACGTTCAGCAGGATACCCGCAGCCTGTCGGAGCAAAGGCCCTTGGCGGTTGCCGGACGCGCTTTCCATCAGCATCAGGCAAAGCGGCACCAGAAGGATGTTTTCAACCAACAGGTTCAACGCCAAGATCACCTCGGCCTGAGCCGGAAAGGCCAGCAGCATGATCGGGAAACCGATGAAGGCGTTGTTGGGGCAGGTTGAGCCCATGATTCCCAGTGCGCGACGTTTCGGATCGGTGCCCCGCATTGTAAACAGCGTCCACGCAGTCGCGATTGTCGTCAGACCGCCCACAGCATAGGCCAGCATATAGTCAGGTTGGAACACCTCTGCGACCCTGCGCGAGGCCACGGCATTGAACAGAAGGGCGGGCAAAGCGATGTTCAGGACATATTTTCCGAAAGTTCGCATCTCGCCCTGGCTGAACCAGCCTTTGGACACCACCAGGTACCCCAGCGCGATGGCACCATAGATTGGAAAGGTGATGGCCAGGATCTGGGTCATGTCAGAAGTGCGGCCCAGTGATCCGGAAGGTCTGTGTCGATCTCTTTCGAAAGCTGTTCAAGATACGCCAGCATGAGTCGGGCGCGTTTCCCGGCGATTTCGCGGCCTTTGGCTGTGACCATGTCATTGGGCAGTTGCAAGAGCTTCAGATGCCAATGATCAATGGACCAGACCTGATCATCCAGATCCCGCTGTGCGGCAAAGGGATCAGACGGGTCGTAGATCGCCCGTTCAATGGCGCCCGCAACGATAAAGGTCCGGGCAATGCCGATGGCACCCAGGGCGTCCAGCCGGTCGGCATCCCGCAGGATCAGGGCTTCGGCTGATTTCGCCGGGATACCTGCTGAGAAGCTGTGCGCCGCAATGGCGTGCTGAGCGGCCTCGATTTCGGCAGCTTCATAACCCAGAGATTGCAAGATGGGTTCGGCCGCCTGAGCAGACAGGGTCGAAGCCTCGGCCCGGTTCGGCGCATCCTTTGGCAGGTTGACCAGGTCATGCAGATAGGTGGCTGCCATCAGAACCCGTAGATCTACGCCACCTTCGTGACGGGCGATCCGGTGCGCGTTGGTCCAGACCCGATCCAGATGGGCCAGATCATGTGCGGGGTCCTGATCCATCTGCTGCGCCACAATCTTGCGCAGCCGCAGTCGAATGTCGTCCATCAGCCGATCTTGCCTTGGTTTTCACCAATCTGGCCGCGATGCAGCAGCAGGTGGTCCAGAATCACACAGGCCATCATCGCTTCGGCCACCGGAACGGCGCGAATGCCGACGCAGGGGTCATGGCGGCCCTTGGTGATCACCTCGATGGGTGTGCCATCCTTGCGGATCGACTGGCGCGGGGTCAGGATCGAGGAGGTCGGTTTGACCGCAAAGCGAACAACCACATCCTGCCCGGTCGAAATCCCGCCCAGAATGCCGCCAGCATGGTTCGAGGAGTAAACCGGCTGACCGTCATTGCCGAGAAAGATCTCGTCGGCGTTTTCCGAACCGCGCAAACCGGCCGCATTCATGCCTTCGCCGATCTCGACGCCTTTGACCGCGTTAATCGACATCATCGCCGCTGCCAGATCGGTGTCCAGCTTGCCATAGATCGGTGCGCCAATTCCGGCGGGGACATTGCGGGCGACCACCTCGACCACGGCTCCAACCGAGTCGTGATCTTTGCGCAGCTTTTGCAGATAGTCTTCCCATTCCTGCGCGGTCTCGGCGTCTTGGGGGATCCAGAAATCATTCTGGTCGATCGCGTCCCAATCGAATTTCGAACGATCGATTTCCAACGCGCCCATGCGGGTCATGTAGCCCTTGATTTCCAGGTTCGGGATCAGAGCCTTGATCGCCTGGCGCGCGACACCGCCTGCGGCGACACGGGCGGCGGTTTCGCGGGCCGAACTGCGTCCGCCACCGCGATAGTCACGGTTGCCGTACTTCAGGTGATAGGTGATGTCAGCGTGACCGGGGCGGAAGGTCTGGGCGATTTCGCCGTAATCCCGGCTTCGCTGGTCGGTGTTTTCGATCATCAGCTGGATCGGCGTGCCGGTGGACTTACCGTCGAACACGCCCGATAGAATCTTGACCGCATCCGGTTCGTTGCGCTGGGTTGTGTTCTTGTTTTGACCAGGCCGCCGTTTGTCCAGCCACTGTTGCAGCATTGCGGGTTCCAACGGCACGTTTGGCGGGCATCCATCCACTGTGGCGCCCAACGCCGGTCCGTGGCTTTCGCCCCAGGTGGTGACGCGGAAGAGGTGGCCAAAGCTGTTCATCGACATGGGGCGGTCTCCTTTGCGGGTCCGTGCTTAGCGGTGCTGTGGTGCTGGCTCAAGCGGATTCGCATGGATTGCGCCGGGGAGGAGGCGCTGCCCCCGCCGCGCTTGGCGACTCCCCCGAGGTATTTCAGACCAGAAAGAAGCAAGGATCGGTCCAATTTGCCTGATCTGTAAGGCCTGATCTGTTGAATGCTTGTCTTTGTGTGGGTAGCGGCCTAGGTTGCGCGGCACCTCGGGGTGCGTGTGATGCGCTGAGATGTCCATGTGGCGAACCCGTAGAACCTGAACCGGCTAACACCGGCGGAGGGAAGGTTTCGGAGACATCCATCCTTGCCCTGACGCCGCAAAGGAGGATGAGATGAAACATCTTGCATTTGCAGCGGGAGTTCTGAGTGCGACTGCGGCCTGGGCCGAGACGCCGGAGCTGACCGTTTACACCTATGACAGCTTTGTCTCCGACTGGGGTCCCGGTCCCGCGGTGGAAAAAGCGTTTGAAGAGATCTGTGGTTGTGATCTGAAACTGGTCAGCGCCGGTGATGGCGCGGCATTGCTGGCACGGATCAAGCTGGAAGGCGAACGGTCCGAGGCTGATATCGTGCTGGGACTGGATACCAACCTGACGGCTGCAGCGGCGGAAACCGGTTTGTTTGCGGCGCATGACGTGCGCGCGGATTATGCGCTGCCGGTGTCGTGGGAAGATCCGCTCTTCGTACCATATGATTGGGGCTACTTCGCCTTTGTCCACAATGCGGACGCCGAGGCGCCGACGAACTTCAAGGCGCTGGGCGACAGCGACAAGAAGATCGTGATCCAGGACCCACGTTCCTCGACCCCCGGTCTGGGTTTGCTTCTGTGGGTCAAGTCGGTCTATGGCGACGAAGCCCCTGCAATCTGGGAGGCCCTGTCGGACAATGTCGTGACCGTGACCAAGGGCTGGTCCGAAGCCTATGGTCTGTTCCTTGAAGGCGAGGCGGACATGGTCCTGTCTTACACGACCTCGCCCGCCTACCATCTGATTGCCGAGGAGGATGCCTCGAAAGCGGCGGCACCGTTTGACGAAGGCCACTACATGCAAGTGGAAGTTGCCGGAAAGCTTGCCGCATCGGACAACCCGGAGTTGGCGGACCAGTTCCTGGCTTTCATGGTATCAGACACCTTCCAGTCGATCATTCCGACGACCAACTGGATGTACCCGGCAGTGACGCCCGAAGCCGGCCTGCCAGAAGGGTTTGAAACCCTGATCGAACCGGGCAAGTCCCTGTTGCTGCCTGCGGCCGATGCTGCTGCTGTGCGTGATGTTGCGCTGGGCGAATGGCTGGGCGCGCTGAGCCAGTAAGCCCCTGGCCCGGGATCGGTGCGGCCCTTGTCGTGGCCGTTCTGATCCTGGGTACTCTGGCTGCTGTTGCCGTCCGGGCCGAGGCAGGCCCGGGTTTTGGGCCGTCCGATTGGGCGGCTTTGCGATTTACCGTGACACAGGCGGTCTTGTCTGCGGTGTTGAGTGTCGGTCTGGCTGTACCGGTGGCCCGGGCGCTGGCACGCAGGCGGTTCAGGGGGCGCCGCCTGTTGATCGCGCTGCTGGGCGCTCCCTTCATCTTGCCGGTGATCGTTGCCATTTTGGGCCTGCTTGAAGTCTTTGGGCGGGCTGGATGGATCAGTACGGCGTTGGGCTGGGTCGGGATGGAGCCCATCCGGATCTACGGCCTGCATGGCGTCGTGCTTGCGCATGTCTTTTTCAACCTGCCTTTGGCGACGCGGCTGCTGTTGCAAGGCTGGCAGGAGATCCCGGCAGAACGATTCCGGCTTGCAGCGCAACTGGGCGCGAACGGGTTCGCAATCTGGCGTCTTTTGGAGGCGCCGATGCTGCGCCGCACGGTGCCGGGCGCCTTGGCCGTCGTGTTCGCAATCTGCCTGACCAGCTTTGCGGTGGCTCTGACCTTGGGCGGCGGACCGCGCGCCACGACGATCGAATTGGCGATCTATCAGGCGTTCCGCTTTGACTTTGATCTGGGGCGGGCGGCGCTGCTGTCCGGGGTGCAATTGGCCCTGACGGCTGCTGCTGCTGCGGTGGCCCTGCGCGCGGCCAGCGGAGAGGGTTTCGGCAGCGGCTTGGATCGGGCGATCCGGCGCTGGGACGGGCACTCGACGATGGCCCGATGGCTGGACGGTCTCTGGATCATTGTTGCGGCTGGGTTTCTGTTGATGCCCTTGGCCGCGATTGTCTTGGCGGGGCTGCCGGGGGTGATCCAAATGCCGGCGATTGTGCTCCGGGCGGCTGCTACATCGGTCGGGGTGGCGGCTGTCAGCACGCTTCTTTTGCTTGCAATGGCATTGCCAATGGCCGCAGCGGTGGCGTTGGGAAGGGGGCAGGCGATCGAGATGGCTGGCATTCTTGGGCTTGCGGCTTCTCCTTTGGTCATCGGCACGGGGTTGTTCATTGTCATTCACCCTTACGCGGATCCGTTTGATTTTGCGCTGCCGGTGACTGCCTTGGTCAATGCGGTGATGGCGTTGCCTTTTGCCCTGCGCATTCTGGTGCCTGCCGCACGGTCCGTGGTGGAGCGCTATGGCAAGCTGGGCCTGTCGCTGGACATGGGTGGAAACGCGTTTTTCTGGCGCGTGATGTTGCCCCGAATGCGGGCGCAAATCGGATTTGCGGCGGGGCTGGCAGCGGCTTTGTCCATGGGAGACCTTGGGGTGATTGCCCTGTTTGCAGACCCTGAGCTGGCCACTTTGCCATTGCAGATCTACCGGCTGATGGGTGCTTACCGAATGGAGGCAGCGGCTGGGGCGGCCTTGCTTTTGTTATGCCTGTCGATGGGAGCGTTTTGGGTCTTGGATCGGGGAGGGCGTTGGCATGCTGAAACTTGATTGCTGTCGGATTACCAATGGCGGGTTTGAACTGTCGGCGGATCTGGAGGTTCAGACCGGTGCGCGCGTGGCGGTGATTGGTCCGTCCGGCGCCGGCAAGACGACGCTGGTCGAGGCGATTGCAGGGTTCACACCAGTCAGCGAAGGCCGGATTTTGTGCGATGGGCGCGACCTTACCACCGAACACCCCGGCAAGAGACCGATTTCAATGCTGTTTCAGGACGGAAACCTGTTCCCGCATCTGAGCGTGGCACAGAATGTTGGGCTGGGTATCCGGCCCAACCTGCGCTTGAGCGCGCAGGAACAGGCGCGGGTGTCAGCGGCCATTGATCGGGTTGGCCTGGCAGGTCTGTCGGATCGCAAACCTGCCGCGTTGTCAGGGGGACAGCAGAGCCGGGTGGCTCTGGCCCGGGTGCTGGTTCAACGACGGGCTATCCTTTTGCTGGATGAGCCATTTGCAGCGCTGGGCCCGGCGCTGAAGACCGAGATGCTGGATCTTGTGGCGGAACTGACCCAAGAGACAGGCGCGACGATGCTGATGGTCAGCCATGATCCGTCCGATGCACAACGGATCGCGGATCACGTTATCCTTGTGGCCGAAGGTCACGCACACCCACCGGCCCCGACCGAGGCGTTTCTGAACGATCCGCCTCCGGCGTTGCGCGCCTATCTTGGGGAGGCGTTTACCGCTTCTTGAAGGCGTCCTGCAGGGCCGCACCCAAGGCACCGGTGGACTGCGCCCCCTTGGGGCTGGATTGCATCCGGGTTTTGCCTTGCGGCTTCCCTCCGCCTTTCCCGCCTCCGCGCTGCGGGCGATCCTGCCGGTTGCCGCGTGCGTTGCGATCCTCGCGGGCCGAGGCGCCACCATCCTTGCGCATGGTCAGGCCGATGCGTTTGCGGGGGACGTCCACTTCGGTCACTGTGACTTTGACCACTTGTCCGGTTTTCACCACCTCATGCGGGTCCTTGACGAACCGGTCCGCCAGTTGGCTGACATGAACCAACCCGTCCTGATGTACGCCTATATCGACGAAAGCGCCGAAAGCCGCGACATTGGTGACAGTGCCTTCCAGCACCATGCCCGGTTTGAGGTCGGTGATTTCCTCAACCCCATCGGTAAAGGATGCGGTGACAAAGCTGGGGCGTGGGTCGCGGCCGGGCTTTTCCAGCTCGGCAAAGATGTCGCGTACCGTTGGCAGACCAAATGTATCATGCACGAACTGCTCGGCCCGCAGGCTCTTCAACGCGCCATCATCGCCCATGATCTGACGGATGTCGCGGCCACAGGCCTGCACGATCTTGCGGGCCACGTCATAAGCTTCGGGATGTACGGAGGACGCGTCCAGGGGCTCTTTCCCGTCGCGAATCCGCAGGAAACCCGCACACTGTTCAAACGCGCGGGGACCAAGACGCGCGACTTTGAGCAGTTCCTTGCGAGAGGTGAAAGCACCATTCACATCGCGGTGCGCAACAATTGCTTCGGCCAGACCCGGCCCAAGGCCAGAGACATGGGACAGCAGGGGGGCTGAGGCCATGTTCAGGTCAACGCCCACAGCGTTCACCACGTCTTCGATCACCGCCTCCAGCGACTTGCCCAGACGGTGCTGGTCGACGTCATGCTGGTACTGCCCGACGCCGATGGATTTCGGCTCGATCTTAACCAGTTCCGCCAGCGGGTCCTGCAGGCGCCGCGCAATCGATACTGCCCCACGCAACGACACATCCAGATCCGGAAATTCACGCGCGGCCAGTTCCGAGGCGGAATAGACCGAAGCCCCGGCCTCGCTCACCACAACCTTGGTCGGTGCCTTCACCGATTTCGGCAGCATCTTGAGCGTGTCGGCCACCATCCGCTCGGTTTCGCGACTGGCAGTGCCGTTCCCGATGGCGATGAGTTCGATCTTGTGTTCGGCGATCAGCTTATAGATCGTCGCCTGCGCCCCGCGCAGATCGTTCTTTGGCTGAAAGGGATAGAGCGTATCAGTTGCCACCAGTTTGCCGGTCGCATCGACCACGGCGGCCTTGACGCCGGTACGGATGCCCGGATCCAGCCCCAATGTCGGGCGGGCACCAGCGGGGGCGGCGAACAGCAGATCCTTGAGGTTGCGGGCAAAAACCTGAATCGCCTCCTCCTGCGCACGGGCGCGCAGGTCGGCCATCAGCTCGACCATCATCGACAGAGACAGTTTGACCCGCCAGGTCCAGCCTGCGACCTTACGCAGCCATAGGTCTCCTGGACCCGTCCCGCGCGTATCCAGATAGGACGCCACAATGGCTTCGGCCCGTGCGGCGCCTTCGTCCGGGTCGGGGCCGATATCCAGCGTCACCACGCCTTCCTTCTGGGCGCGCAGCATGGCAAGCGCCCGGTGTGACGGAACATTGGCCCAGCGTTCGGAATGGTCGAAATAGTCGGAAAACTTGGCGCCTGCCTGCTCCTGACCTTCGATCACCTTAGCGGTCAGCAGGGCGTCTTTCTGCAGGAAGCTCCGAAGCTCCCCCAATAGGGCCGCATTCTCGGTCAGGGTTTCGGTGATAATGTCCCGAGCGCCGTTCAGAGCGTCTTTGGTCGTCGCAACAGCTTCGGTCAAATAGGCTTGGGCCAACTTCTCCGGCTCGGCAGAGCGGTTTTCCAGGATCGCCTTGGCCAAAGGCTCCAGCCCGTTTTCCCGGGCGATCATCGCCTTGGTACGGCGCTTGGGTTTGTATGGAAGATAAATGTCTTCCAACTGCGCTTTGGTGTCTGCCCCGGCAATGGACTTGGCCAGATCGTCGGTCAGCCTGCCCTGATCCTTGATCGAGTTCACGATTGTTTCGCGCCGGGCTTCCAGCTCACGCAGATATGCCAGTCGATCGGCAAGTGTCCGCAGCTGTGTATCGTCCAACCCTCCGGTGGCTTCCTTCCGGTACCGGGCGACAAAGGGCACGGTCGAGCCTTCGTCCAGCAGTTTGACCGCGGCTCCGACCTGATCGGGGCGGGCGCTGATTTCGGTGGCAATGGTGCGGGCGATACGGGCGGACGTGTCCAAGAGCAGCTCCAAACATCGAAGATCGGGACACCTGTTATATCCCCAGCTCGGGAAACCGAAATCCCAAAACTGAGTTTCTGGCGGATTTTCCGAACAGTTGAAAGCTTTGCAGGTCAGCACCAAAGGGCGCGTGACGACCCGCTTTTCCGGACACTGGGGCAATATGCGCATCCGGGACAGATTGATCCCGGGCCACGACTGCTCTAAAGGAACGCGTGAACACAGCTTTCATCCATGCCGCGCCGATTCCGGCTTTCGTGCATGAAACCCGCCGTCGCGTTCTCCTGCGCGACGCCACCATCTCAGATCTCAGCGCCCCGGACGGGCAGAAAAGGTAAGAGAAACATGGCAGAAACTTCTAAGCCCGACATATTGTATACCATTGTAGACGAAGCGCCTGAGCTTGCTTCGGCTTCGTTCCTGCCGATCATTCGGAAGTTCGTTTCCGCCGCTGGTATCACAGTCGGCACTCCGGACATTTCGCTGGCCGGCCGCATCATCGCAACCTTCCCGGAGAAGCTGACTGACGATCAGCGTCAGTCCGACGATCTGGCCGCTCTGGGTGAACTGGTAAAGACCCCGGATGCCAATGTAATCAAGCTTCCGAACATTTCGGCCTCGGTTCCCCAGTTGGTTGCCGCCATCGAGGAGTTGCAAGGGCAGGGCTATGACATTCCGTCTTACCCGGAAGAGCCTTCCACTGACGAAGAAAAAGCGGTCCGCGCACGTTACGACGCCATCAAAGGTTCGGCCGTGAACCCCGTCCTGCGCGAGGGCAACAGCGACCGTCGTTCGGCCCGCGCGGTTAAGAACTTTGCCCAGAAGAACCCGCATTCGATGGGTGAATGGGTCGCGACGAGCCAAACCAAAGTCAGCTCGATGCCGGCCAACGACTTCTACGCCAACGAAGTGTCGGCCACGATCACAGCCGCCCAAGCGGGAGATGCGAAGATCGAATTTGTCGGCAAAGACGGCGCTGTCACCGTTCTGAAAGACGGTTGGCCGTTGGAAGAAGGCACCATTGCGGATGCAACCTTCATGTCGGCAAAAGCTCTGGGTGCTTTCCTGGCAGAAGCCATCGAAGACACCAAAAAAGACGGCACCATGTTCTCGCTGCACATGAAAGCGACCATGATGAAAGTGTCGGATCCGATCATCTTCGGCCACGCAGTAAAAGCATGGCTGGGTCCGGTTTGGGATAAGCACGGTGAAGCCATTTCCGCAGCTGGCGGGTCTCCGAATTCAGGGCTGGGTGCGGTTCTGGACGCCATCAACAGCTTGGACAACGCGGATGAAATCAACGCGGAAATCGCCGCGCTGGACCGTCCGTCAATGTACATGGTGGACAGCGACAAGGGCATCACCAACTTGCATGTGCCGTCGGATGTGATCATCGACGCCTCGATGCCTGCGGTGATCCGCGCGGGCGGCAAAGGCTGGGACGAGACCGGCGCCAAGGGCGATACCAACTGCGTGATCCCCGACCGCTGCTATTCGACCGTCTATGACGAAACCATCAACTTCTTCAAAGCCAATGGCGCACTGGATGTGACTACGGCCGGCTCGGTCGCTAATGTCGGCCTGATGGCGCAGAAGGCCGAAGAATACGGTTCCCACCCGACCACGTTCGAAGCCCCTGCCGATGGCACGATCCGCGTCGTGACCGCCAATGGCGAAACGCTGCACAGCCACGAAGTTGAAGCTGGTGACATCTGGCGGTCCTGCACCGTCAAGAAGGCTCCGATCGAGAACTGGATCCAGCTGGCGATGGACCGTCAGCGCCTGACCGGCTCCGAGGCGATCTTCTGGCTGGACGCAAACCGCGCCCATGATGCCGAGCTGATCAAATACGTGCAGCCCGCTTTGGAGGCTGCTGGTGTCGCCGACAAGTTCGTGACCCTCGCCCCGCGTGAAGCGACGGCACAGTCGCTGAAAACCATCACTGCCGGAAACGACAGCATCGCCATCACCGGCAACGTGCTGCGTGACTATCTGACCGACCTGTTCCCGATTCTTGAGCTGGGCACCTCGGCCAAGATGTTGTCCATCGTCAAACTGATGAATGGTGGTGGTCTGTTCGAAACCGGTGCCGGTGGGTCGGCGCCCAAGCACGTTCAGCAGCTGGTCGAAGAAAACCACCTGCGCTGGGACTCGATGGGTGAATTCTGCGCCCTGGGGGAATCGCTGAACTTCCTGGCCGACGTCAAAGGCAATGCCAAGGCCGGTGTTCTGGGTGTCGCGGCCGAAGCCGCAACCCAAGGGATCCTGGACGACAACCGGTCGCCGTCGCGCAAAGTTGGCCAGCCCGACAACCGTGACAGCCACTATTGGTTTGCCCGCTACTGGGCCGAGGCGCTGGCTGCACAGTCCGACGACGCTGATCTGGCGGCCGAGTTCGCACCGGTTGCCGAAGCACTGGTCTCGAACGAGGAAGCCATTCTTTCGGAGCTGGCCGCAGCCCAGGGCCCGGCAGCCGATATCGGCGGCTACTATCGCCCGTCGGTCGAGCTGAAGGCAAAAATCATGCGCCCGTCTGCCACGTTGAACGGTATCATCGACTGAGTGACGATCTGATCTGATCTGATCTTGAAGCGCCCGGGGAATTCCTCGGGCGTTTTTCTTTGGTGGCCCTTGAACGTACAAAACGAATGTTTGTCGCGGTTGGTTGCACTCGTGTTCAAGCACGGGGTTTTCCGAGGACGAACACGTCTCGACGACCTTTGGATTGAGGCATATATACGAGGTCGAGCAACGGTCCTCATTTACGACCGAGAAAGGGCAATCTATGGCAGGCACCGTGACACCGACATCGCGACGCGTGCTGATCACCGGCACGGCCGGTTTCATCGGATTCCATCTGGCCAAATTGTTGCTGTCCGAAGGCTTCCGGGTCCACGGGTATGACGGGATGACGGACTACTACGACGTCAGCCTGAAACAGCGCCGCCACGCCATGCTTCTGCAAACGCAAGGGTTTTCGGCGACTGAAGGGATGTTGGAAGATCAGGCCAAATTCGACACCGTGGCAGATGAGTTCCGCCCGGATGTCATTGTGCATTTGGCCGGGCAGGCCGGGGTTCGCTACAGCTTGGAAAACCCGCGCTCTTACATCGACTCGAATGTGGTTGGCACGTTCAACGTGATGGAGGCCGCGCGCCGGTTGGAAGTGCAGCATCTTCTCATGGCCTCGACCTCGTCCGTGTACGGCGCGAACGAGGACATGCCGTTTGCGGAAACGGACAAGGCCGATGCGCAGCTGACGATCTATGCCGCGACCAAAAAGGCCAACGAGAGCATGGGCCATTCCTATGCCCATCTGTGGAACCTGCCGACGACAATGTTCCGGTTTTTTACCGTGTATGGCCCCTGGGGACGGCCGGATCTTGCGCTGTACAAGTTCGTGGATGCGATCCTCGATGATCGTCCCATCGACATCTACAACCACGGCGACATGTATCGCGACTTTACCTATGTGGACGATCTGGTGCGAGGTATTCGGCTTTTGATCGACGCGGTGCCCAAGCGGCCCGAAAACGCCGATGACATCGCCGAGGGCGATAGCCTGTCCCCGGTTGCGCCGTTCCGCATCGTGAACAT
The DNA here is from genome assembly GCA_014872875.1 of Paracoccaceae bacterium. Classification (GTDB taxonomy): domain Bacteria; phylum Pseudomonadota; class Alphaproteobacteria; order Rhodobacterales; family Rhodobacteraceae; genus Aliisedimentitalea. The sequence continues at coordinate 24,793 of WKFI01000003.1, read as the reverse complement.
CGGCAACTCGGATAAGGTTCGACTGTTGGACTTCGTCGACGCCATCGAAAAAAGCCTGGGCAGGAAAGCGATCCGGAATTACATGGAAATGCAGAAGGGCGATGTGCCTGCAACCTGGGCGGACGCATCGCTTTTGCAAACACTGACAGGGTATCGCCCCCAAACAGATTTCAAAGATGGGGTTGATCGGTTTGTGGCGTGGTTCAGGGATTATTACGGCAAATGACCAAAACCTCGCATCAAGACAAGACAATCGCGGTGATTGGGCTTGGCTATGTCGGCCTGCCTCTGGCGGTCGAGTTTGCCAAATCACGGCCGGTGATCGGTTTTGACATCAATACCGCGCGGGTCGATGAAATCCGCAGCGGCAAGGATATCACCATGGAGGTCCCGGATACGGAACTGGCCGCCGCGGAACACCTGCTATTGTCCAGCACACCAGAGGATCTTGCGGCGGCGCAGATCTTTATCGTCACTGTTCCGACACCGGTGGATGCGCACAAGCGGCCCGATCTGACCCCGCTTTTGAAGGCATCGCAGACCGTTGGCAAAGTTTTGAAACGCGGCGACATCGTCATCTACGAATCTACCGTTTACCCGGGTGCAACGGAAGAAGACTGTGTGCCGGTTCTTGAGGCGGAGTCCGGGCTGACCTTCAACACAGATTTCTTCTGTGGCTACAGCCCGGAGCGGATCAATCCGGGCGACAAGGACCACCGGCTGACAAGCATCGTCAAGGTGACCTCGGGTTCCACGCCTGAAAGCGCGGATGAGATCGACGGTCTCTATGCGTCGATCATTGACGCGGGCACGCACAAGGCCGAAAGCATCCGGGTGGCTGAAGCTGCCAAGGTGATCGAGAACACACAACGCGATCTGAATATTGCGCTGGTGAACGAGCTGTCGATCATCTTCAACAGAATGGACATCGACACGCAGGCGGTGCTGCAGGCGGCAGGGACCAAATGGAACTTTCTGCCGTTCAAACCCGGCTTGGTGGGCGGTCACTGCATCGGGGTGGACCCGTATTACCTGACCCACAAGGCCGAGGAACTGGGCTATCACCCCGAGGTCATCCTGGCTGGTCGCCGCATCAATGACGGGATGGGAGCCTATCTGGCGGGGCAGATCGTCAAGGAAATGCTGGGGGCGAATGTCGCTGTGAACGGCGCGCGCGCGTTGGTTCTGGGACTGGCGTTCAAGCCCAATTGCGGGGATCTGCGAAACTCGGGCGTGGTCAAGCTGATCCGCGAGCTGCAAGAGTACGGCATTGATGTCGACGTCACCGACCCTCTGGCTGACGCGGCGCAGGCCCGCGCCGAGTATGGGATCGACCTTGTGCAACCGGACACGCCGGCGGACTATCAGGTAGTGATCCTTGCCGTTCCGCATGACAACCTGATGGAGCAGATCGCTCCGTGGCGCGCGTCGGGCCAAGTGTTCGTGGACATCCGGTATTCTTCTTCTCGTGGGCGTGACCGATTTGAATGAGGTCGCAAAACCCATTGGGGGCCGAAACTGAAATATCTGAAGGCAGTATAGCCAGGCTGATACAGTGCTGTATGAACATGCCGACATCGGCGGAGGGGTAGTTGATGAAAATCTACGTTGCTGGTCATCGCGGTATGGTGGGCGGAGCAATCTTGCGCCGTTTGCAGGCTCGCAAAGAGGCAGGTGAGGATCTTGAGCTGATCACTCGCTCGTCTGCGGAGTTGGATCTGACCAACCAAGCCGCTGTGCGTGATTTTATGCAGGCAGAACAACCTGATCAGGTGATTCTGGCCGCTGCAAAGGTGGGCGGCATCATCGCCAACAACAGCTACCCGGCGCAGTTCATCTATGAAAATTTGATGATCGAATGCAACGTGATCCATCAGGCGTTTGACGCTGGCGTGCGGAAACTACTGCAACTGGGATCAAGCTGTATCTACCCGAAGATGGCCGATCAGCCGATGCGCGAGGATGCTTTGTTAACTGGGACACTGGAGCCCACCAACGAACCCTATGCCATTGCCAAGATCGCAGGGATCAAGCTGTGCGAAAGCTATAACCGGCAGCACGGCACGGATTATCGTTCGGTGATGCCGACGAACCTCTATGGGCCGGGTGACAATTTCCATCCCGAAAACTCGCATGTCCTGCCCGCTCTGATCCGCCGATTCCACGAGGCCGTCGAGAACGGTACCGAAGAGGTCGTGATTTGGGGCACAGGAACGCCGATGCGGGAATTCCTGCATGTGGACGACATGGCCGAAGCGTCTTTGTTCGTCATGGATCTGGACAACGACACGTATCAGCGGGAAACCGAACCGATGCTGAGCCACATCAACGTGGGTTCTGGCACCGATGTGACCATCCGGGAACTGGCAGAAACAGTGGCGCGTGTTTGCGGGTTCGAGGGGACGCTGAGCTTTGACACCACGAAACCGGATGGAACCCCGCGTAAACTGATGGATGTCTCCCGCCTTGAGCGGTTGGGTTGGAAATCCAGTGTCGAGCTGGAGGCGGGAATCGCCGAAACCTATGCCTGGTTCAAGGCGCAAGGATTGGACAATCTGCGCGCCAAGTAGGCAGGGCAGCCTGCGTGTATGCCCGATACACGCAGGTCCTTGATCATGCAGCCAATTTTGCGCGGGTCCGGGTGATCTGCAGGGCCGCATTTGCGGCCTCTCGTCCCTTTTCCACAAAATGGGCACGGTAGATTGCGTTGTGATGATCGGTCTCTTGGTACTGGTGTGGTGTCAGTGACACTGAGAGGACAGGCACGCCCGTGTCCATTCCGGCCCGCATCAGGCCATCAACAACAGCTTGGGCCACGAAGTCGTGCCGATAGATGCCGCCGTCTACCACAAAAGCGGCACAAGCGACGGCTGCATATTGTCCGGTCTTGGCAAGCTCCTGCGCCAGAAGCGGCATTTCGAAGGCACCGGGGACATCGAATACATCGATCTGGTCGGCGGGAATCAGTTCCTGAAACCCATCAAGCGCCCGGTCGACAATATCGGCATGCCAATTGGCCTTGACGAAAGCATAGCGGGTGTGTGTCATTTCTTGACCTCCTTGGTTTAACAGACACGTCACCCAAGGCGATCACGGACGAAACAGGCACGCGTCCTGACACAGCAGGCGGCGGGCGCTCTTTCGCACGTTCTCTTCCATCCGGACTGTAACCGTCGGCTCTGGCCTCTCACCAGATCTGCTGACACCCCGAAGAAAACCCGAGGCCGCTCGCGGGCTCGCAGCATTGCTGCATACCGCCGGTGGGGAATTTCACCCCGCCCTGAGAACGCGGTGAGTGTTGCCAATCTTTGCGCTCATAATCAAGAGTGTTCCGAAAGGAGATCTTCCATGCATCCCAATCCGGTTTTTCACGACGCGGATCAGGCCGCCAATCTTGAGTTTGCCCGCGACCGTGCCTTTGGCGTGCTCGCGGTGTGTGAAGACGGCGCCCCGTTGATCAGTCATGTCCCTTTTCTCCTGTCAGAAGATGGGCAATCGGTAGATTTGCACCTTGTGAGGTCGAACCCGATTGCACGGCTGGCGCGGCTGCCCATAAAGGTTCGCTTGGCCGTGAGCGGCCCGGACGCATACATTTCACCAGATTGGTATGGGATCGAAGACCAGGTTCCGACTTGGAATTACGTTGCCGTCCATCTTGTAGGTACGCTGCAATTACTGCCGGACAGCGACTTCCGCCGCCTGCTGGAGCGACAGTCAGCGTTTTATGAAACGCGCCTGTTGCCAAAACCGCCCTGGACCTTGGACAAGATGAGCGATGAGGCTCTGACGCGTATGATGCGGATGATTGTTCCGGCCCGGATTTCAGTCGAACGGGTCGAGGGAACGTGGAAGCTGAGCCAGAACAAATCGGAAGCGGCCCGAACCGGCGCTGCGGGGCAGGTTCCCGGGGGAATTGGGCACGAATTGGAGGCGTTGACAAAGCTCATGGGCCCGGAACGGTGAATGCTTGTTGCGAAAGTTTCTGTTGGCTGCACTTCCTTCCGGCGCGAGAACGCTTAACTTGAAACACATCAGGAGGAGGTCCCAATGAAGCTCTATTTCGCAAGTGCGTCGCCATTCGTGCGCAAGGTTATGGTTTTGCTGCATGAAACCGGGCAATTGGAAGATGTCGAAATTCATGATGTCGCGACTACCCCGGTCACGCCTTCGGATGATCTGCGCTCCTCCAATCCTTTGGCCAAGATCCCGGCGTTGGAACGGGGGGACGGCCCGACGCTTTATGACAGTCGGGTCATCTGTGCCTATCTGGACGACCGCGCGGGGGGCAAGCTTTATGCCGGTGGTTGGGACACCAAAGTGCTGGAGGCTACGGCCGAAGGAATAATGGATGCGGCGGTTTTGATGTCCTACGAAAAACGGCTGCGCCCGGAAGACAAGCAATGGGAAGATTGGAAGACGGCGCAACTGGGCAAGGTGTTGAGCGCCTGTAGCGCTTTGAACACCCGTTGGATGGCACATTTGCGCGGACCACTAGGAATCGGTCATATCGGCGTGGCCTGTGCGCTGGGATATGTAGATTTCAGACACCCTGACGCAGGATGGCGAGTCGGGAACGAAGCGTTGGCCGATTGGTATTCGGATTTCGAATCACGCCCGTCCATGCAAGCGACCAAACCGCCAGAATCTTGATTTCAGTCCCATTTTCCGCAGCCCGAACGCGGTTCAGCGGCAAAAGGTGTGTCAGCGTTGTGACATAAACTTGCATGTGCGACTTCATGCGCATGGATGAACGCTGGACGAACGCTAATTGCGTCGGTAGATACCCGCGTTGAGTCACTGCGTCTTGCGCGCGGTGCATGCGCATGTTTGCCCTAAACGGGCGCTGGAATTGGAGAAAACCTCGTGTCCCACGCAGAAGACCACGAAGGAAGCCGGAGAGATTTCCTCTACTACGCCACTGCCGGAGCTGGGGCAGTGACCGCAGGGGCCGCCGTTTGGCCCCTGGTGAACCAGATGAACCCTTCGGCCGACGTCAAAGCGTTGTCCTCGATCCTGGTGGACATCAGCGGTGTAGAAGTCGGTACGCAGATCAGCGTGATGTTCCTGGGCAAGCCGGTGTTCATTCGCCGTCGTACGCAGGAAGAGATCGACGAAGCCCGTGCAGTTGAGCTGTCCGAGCTGATCGACCCGCTGTCGGAAAACCCCAACAAACCGGGTTCGGACGCTGCGGACGAAAACCGCGCCATGGACGAAAACGGTGAATGGCTGGTGATGATGGGTGTGTGTACCCACCTGGGCTGTGTGCCGCTGGGCGACGGTGCGGGTGAATACCACGGCTGGTTCTGCCCGTGTCACGGGTCGCACTACGACACTTCGGGTCGTATTCGCAAAGGCCCGGCACCGGAAAACCTGCACATTCCGGTTGCTGAATTCACCGACGCTAACACGATCAAGCTGGGCTAAGGAGGCGCGAGATGTCTGGTATTCCTCACGATCATTACGAGCCCAAGACCGGCGCGGAGAAGTGGATTCACACCCGCCTGCCGATCGTTGGTCTTGTCTACGACACCATCATGATCCCCACCCCGAAAAACCTAAACTGGTGGTGGATTTGGGGCATCGTCCTGGCGTTCTGCCTGGCGCTGCAGATTGTCACCGGTATCGTTCTGGTGATGCACTATACCCCGCATGTTGACCTAGCCTTTGCCAGCGTCGAACACATCATGCGCAACGTGAATGGCGGTCACATGATCCGCTATCTGCACATGAACGGCGCGTCGCTGTTCTTTGTTGCTGTCTACATCCACATCTTCCGTGGTCTGTTCTACGGGTCGTACAAGGCCCCGCGCGAGATCACATGGATTGTCGGCATGCTGATCTACCTGATGATGATGGGCACCGCCTTCATGGGCTACGTTCTGCCTTGGGGTCAGATGTCGTTCTGGGGTGCAACCGTGATCACCGGCCTGTTTGGCGCGATCCCGTTCATCGGTGAACCGATCCAGACCTGGCTGCTGGGCGGACCGGCGGTGGACAATGCCACTCTGAACCGCTTCTTCTCGCTGCACTACCTGCTGCCGTTCGTGATTGCCGCACTGGTTGTCGTCCACATCTGGGCCTTCCACACCACCGGCAACAACAACCCCACCGGTGTTGATGTGCGCAAAACCTCGAAGGAAGAAGCCGAGAAGGACACGCTTCCGTTCTGGCCGTACTTCGTGATCAAGGACTTCTTCGCACTGGCCGTCGTGCTGGTTGTGTTCTGGGCCATTGTCGGCTTCATGCCGAACTATCTGGGTCACCCGGACAACTACATTGAAGCCAACCCGCTGGTGACGCCGGCGCATATCGTTCCGGAATGGTACTTCCTGCCGTTCTACGCGATCCTGCGCGCCTTCACTTCGGAAGTCTGGATCGTTCAGTTTGCCAGCTTCATCACTGGCGGCATCATCGACGCGAAGTTCTTTGGTGTTCTGGCGATGTTCGGCGCGATTGCAGTGATGGCCCTGGCGCCGTGGCTGGATACGTCACGGGTTCGTTCGGGTGCTTACCGTCCGATGTTCAAGTGGTGGTTCGCCCTGCTGGTCATCGACTTCTTTGCCCTGATGTGGCTGGGTGCGATGCCGGCGGAAGAACCCTATGCTTCGTTCTCGCTGATCGCGTCGGCTTACTGGTTCGGATACTTCCTGGTCATCCTGCCGCTGTTGGGTGTGATCGAGAAGCCGGATCAACTGCCTGCAACCATCGAAGAAGACTTCAAAGCCCACTATGGCAAGAAGTCCGACGCTGAAGCCACTCCTGCCGAGTAAGCCAAGAAGGAACCGGAACTCATGTTCAAGAAACTTGCAATCGGTGCTGCCTTTGCCTTGGCTCTTGCCCCTGTCGCGTCGCATGCGGCAGGTGGCGGCGAACAGCATATCGAGGATTTCGCATTCTCGTTCGAAGGCCCGTTCGGCACCTATGATCAGAACCAGTTGCAGCGTGGTCTGCAGGTCTACACCGAAGTCTGTGCAGCCTGCCACGGTCTGAAGCTGGTACCGTTGCGCACCCTGGGTGACGAAGGTGGTCCGCACCTGCCCGAAGATCAGGTCCGCGCCTATGCGGCCCAGAACTTTGAAGTGTTCGACGCTGAGCTGGACGATTTCCGCCCGGCCAAACCGGTGGACCACTTCCCGGAAAACACCGCCGCTGGTGCGCCTGACCTGTCACTGATGGCCAAAGCCCGCGCCGGCTTCCACGGCCCCTATGGCCTGGGTTTGAACCAACTGTTCAAAGGTATGGGTGGTGCCGAATACATCGCGTCGCTGATGGTGGGATATACCGGTGAAGAGAAGGAAGAGGCTGGCACCATCTTCTACGAAAACACCGCCTTCCCGGGTGGCTGGATTTCGATGGCTCCGCCGATCGCTGATGAGCAGGTCGAATTTGCTGATGGGCATGCTAACGATCTGCATCACCTGGCCGAAGACGTGTCGGCCTTTCTGATGTGGACTGCAGAACCCAAGATGATGGCGCGTAAGCAGGCCGGATTTGTCGGTGTGCTGTTCCTGGCGATCCTGTCCTGCATGCTCTACCTGACCAACAAACGCCTGTGGGCGCCGGTAAAGGGCAAGAAGACCGCCTAAGTCGGTTTTCCAAGAATGAAAATTCAAACCCCCGCTCAGCAGCCTGAGCGGGGGTTTTCTTTTTGAGGCTGGAATAGTGACAACTGCCCGCAGGTCCTTTCCTGTCGCCATTGCGTTCGGACCAGTGGCGCACCGACGGCGACCCCCTGAGGCAATTCCGACCAGAAAGCAGAGGCGGTGTTTCAAACCCGCAGTTGGCCGTCAGAGGCTGCCGTGATCTTCGCCGTCACGATATCGCCTTCGACCTGAGGCTTGGCGAATGTCACTTCGGTGAATTGTTCTGTGCGGCCCATATGCGGGTTTTCCATCAGGATGTGATGGGTCTTACCAATCTGCTGTGCCAGATGTTTCTGTACCTGCCGCTCTCCGGCGGCGCGCAGGCGGGCGGCGCGGTCCTTGATGATAGTCCCGTTCACCTGGTTGGGGATCTTGGCCGCTGGCGTGCCCTGCCGTTTGGAATACGGGAAAACGTGCAGCCAGGTCAGGTCGCAGTCTTCGACCAGACGCAGGGAGTTTTCGAAATGCGCCTCGGTTTCAGTCGGAAATCCCGCAATGATGTCGGCACCAAAGGTCATGTCCGGGCGTAGCTTGCGCGCCTCTTGTGCGAAACGGATGGCATCGTCGCGCAGGTGGCGACGTTTCATCCGCTTGAGGATCAAATCGTCACCATGCTGCAGCGACAGGTGCAGGTGCGGCATCAGGCGCCGTTCTGTTGCGATGGCCTGCATCAGGTTTTCGTCCACCTCGATGGAGTCGATCGAACTGATCCGCAGGCGGGGCAGGTCCGGCACCAGTTTCAGGATCCGCATCACCAGATCGCCCAGTTTGGGCTGGGCCGGCAAATCAGCCCCCCAAGAGGTCAGGTCGACGCCGGTAAGAACCACTTCGTTATAGCCTCGATCCACCAGCCGCTTGATCTGGTCGACCACGACACCCGCCGGAACACTGCGCGAATTGCCGCGGCCGTAAGGAATGATGCAGAAAGTGCAGCGATGGTCACAGCCATTCTGAACCTGAACATAGGCACGTGACCGGGTGCCAAATCCGTCGATCAGATGCCCGGCGGTTTCAGTGACAGACATGATGTCATCGACCTGAACCTTTTCCGTTTCACCGATGAAATCGGCGGCCATCCCGGACCAGGTTTCAGGTTGCATCTTTTCGGTATTGCCGATGACTGCGTCGACCTCGTCCATGGCGGTAAAGGTCTCGGGCTCGGTCTGGGCGGCACACCCCGTGACGATGATCCGGGCATCGGGGTTTTCGCGACGCAGCTTGCGAATCTCCTGACGTGCTTTGCGCACGGCCTCGGCCGTTACAGCGCAGGTGTTGACCACGACTGCATTGTCCAGCCCTGCCTGTTGAGACAGTTCCTTCATCGCCTCGGTTTCATAGGCATTCAGGCGACAGCCCAGCGTCGCGAATATCGGCGGTTTGCCAACCATCAGACGCTGTCCAGAAAGGCTTGGGACAGCACGCCGTCAAATACGTGGGTTGTGGGCCCGGTCATCCAGATCCCATCCTCGCGCCAATCTATGGTCAGATCGCCGCCGTCCAGTTTCACGGTTACCTTGCGCTCGGTCAGGCCTTTGAGATGCGCGACGACCGCGGCGGCGCACGCCCCCGAACCACAGGCCAGCGTGATCATCCCGCCGCGCTCCCACACCCGCATGCGCAAGGTGGTGCGATCGATGATATGGATGAATTCGACATTTGTCCGTTCCGGATACAGCTCATGATGCTCCAGACCCGGGCCAATCTGCTCTAGCTCTATCGACTCTGCATCTTCGACTACAAACACCAAATGTGGGTTACCCATACCGGCGGCTCCGGGTGCGCCATCGATTGGCAGGTTCATCAGATCGTCAACCTCGCGTGCGAGAGGAACCTGATCCCATTGCAGCTGGGGTTGGCCCATATTGACGCTTATCTGCCCGTCTGGAGCGCTTGTGGCGGTCAGCAGGCTGTGTCCGGTGCGGAAGGTGGCTTCGGTTTTGCCGGTCTCCTCCATGATGATCCGGCCAATGCAACGGCTGGCATTGCCACAAGCATTGGCGCGGGACCCGTCGGAATTCCAGAACTCGACATCCAAGTCCGCCACATCAGAGGGGCGCAACACCACCAGCTGATCGAAACCCACGCCGAACGACCGGTGCCCGATAGCGCGTGATGTGTCTTCGGTAATCAGGTCGGGGGCCGTGCGTGCGTCGACAATGACAAAGTCATTACCCAGGCCGTGCATCTTGCAAAACGGCAGTCCAACTGTGCTCTGTGTCGCGTCTTTCATGGCCTCCATATAGTCGACGAAGAAAAATCTATCCAGAGGTCGGATTCTTTGTATTTCTGCCTTGACCCCACCCGCGTGTCAGCATAGTAACCGCGCCACAGAGTGGGCCGTTAGCTCAGTTGGTAGAGCAACTGACTTTTAATCAGTGGGTCGCAGGTTCGAATCCTGCACGGCTCACCACTTTGCCAAAAAGACAAACAGAACGACAGGGTACGCACGACCTGTATGCTTCTGATGTTGCTTGGTTTTCTGCCTATACAGCCTGATGCAGAAACTCGCTCATGCTGCCGTTTGGCGGCTATCGTTTTTGTGGCCGTCATGACTGAGCCATCCAGATAACTTGGTTTTCGATCAAACTCCGGGACCGACGAAACCTTGCAAACGCTCCGCCCTGCAGGACCGGTTCAAAGCGGTGATTTCGAAGTCAGACAGAATGGCCTGGCCGAATCCTTAAGTTTCTTTAGCAAGCGATGATTTCGCTGAAACCGTGTCGGAATGGAGTGCAGCTTGGTCATGTATCCGACCGGTACGGTTCTTTGCGGCCTTGTCGGAATGTTCGGGACGTATACGGATCCAATTAGTGCGGGATGCCGCCTGACGGACGCACTGAGGGGACTTCGTGAAACAGTGGCGCCAAAGCTGTTCACCCCGTTGTACGGCAGCAGAGAGGCAGGCAGGGCTATCTCTGATACAGGGGTTGAGCTTCGTTTGACCTGTCACGTTTGCGCCGCTTGTTTCGCATGTCCCTTAACGCAAAACGGCCGCCCTCTGGTACAGAGAGCGGCCGTTTCGGTTACAGTCGATTCGGCCGAAATTATCCGCCGAAATCATCCAGCATGATGTCCTCGCGATCCACGCCCAGATCCAGCAGCATGTTGATCACCGACTGGTTCATGATCGGCGGACCGCACATGTAGAATTCACAGTCTTCCGGTGCCGGGTGGTTTTTGAGGTATTCTTCGAACAGAACGTTGTGAATGAAGCCAGTGTAGCCTTTCCAATCGTCCTCGGGCATCGCGTCAGACAGGGCGACATGCCATTCGAAATTGTCGAACTCTTCGTCCAACTGGTCGAAGTCTTCGACAAAGAACATCTCTTTCTTCGAACGCGCACCGTACCAGAAGCTGATTTTCCGGTTGCGGTTCTCAAGCCGCTTGAGCTGGTCAAAGATGTGGCTGCGCATGGGAGCCATACCGGCACCACCACCGATGAACACCATTTCCTTTTCAGTCTCGCGTGCGAAGAATTCACCGAACGGACCGGAAATTGTGACCTCATCACCGGGTTTCAGGTTGAAGATGTAGGACGACATCTGACCTGCCGGAATGCCGGTCGAACCCGGAGGAGGCGAGGCCACGCGGACGTTCAGCATGATGATGCCTTTTTCGTCCGGATAGTTAGCCATCGAATAGGCGCGTTCGATCGGTTCATTCACGACCGAGTCGTATTGCCACAGATTGAACCGGTCCCAGTCTTCGCGATATTCTTCCTGAATGTCGAAGTCGGTGTATTTCAACTGATGTGCGGGGGCTTCGATCTGGATGTAGCCACCGGCACGGAAATTCACGTCTTCGCCTTCGGGCAGTTCCAGAACCAGCGCCTTGATGAAGGTCGCCACGTTGTCGTTCGACCGCACCTTGCAACGCCATTTCTTGACGCCAAAGACCTCTTCCGGGACTTCGATGTTCATGTCCTGCTTGACTGCCACCTGACAGGACAGGCGGTCGCCACAGGCGGCCTCGCGTTTGGTGATGTGGCTTTCTTCGGTCGGCAAGATCGACCCGCCGCCCGAATGCACTTTGACCCGACACTGCGCGCAGGTGCCGCCACCGCCACAGGCCGACGGGACGAAGAGTTTCTGATCCGCCAAGGTCTGCAGTAGTTTGCCGCCAGCCGGAACCGCGATGGTTTTTTCACCGTTGATCGTGATGTTCACATCGCCGGTCGAAACAAGTTTCGACCGGGCCGCCAGAATGATCGTCACCAGTGCGATGACGATCAGGGTGAACAGGACGATGCCAAGCGTAAAGGTTTCCATTTACCTCAGCTCCCTTACAGTTTGACGCCCGAGAAGGACATGAAGGCCATGGCCATCAGTCCCGCGGTGATGAAGGTGATACCCAGGCCCTGCAGCCCGTCCGGAATGTCGGAATATTTCAGCTTTTCGCGCACACCGGCCATGGCGGTGATTGCCAGCGCCCAACCAAAGCCCGAGGACAGACCATATGTAGTGGCCTCGGCAAAGTTGTAATCCCGTTCCACCATGAACAGCGAACCGCCAAGGATGGCGCAGTTCACCGTGATCAGCGGCAGGAAAATCCCCAGTGCGTTGTAAAGCGGCGGGAAATACTTGTCCAAAACCATCTCGAGGATCTGAACCATAGCGGCAATAACGCCGATATAGGTGATCAGCCCCAGGAAGGTCAGGTCCACATTTTCGAACCCGGCCCAGGCCAGAGCACCTGGCTTCAGCAGCCCGTTCAGCAGCAGGTTGTTGGTCGGTACGGTGATCGCCTGAACGACCATGACCGAGATTCCCAGACCCAGCGCGGTCGAAATCTTCTTGGACACGGCGATGAAGGTACACATCCCCAGAAAGAAGCTCAGCGCCAGGTTTTCGACGAAGATGGCCTTAACGGCCAGTGACAGGAGTTCTTCCATCAGTGTGCCTCCACCGATTGGATCTTGTATTCACGTTCTTCGACCTGGTTCGGTTTCCAGGTGCGGAAGCCCCAGATAATCAGGCCGATGATGAAAAATGCCGACGGCGGCAGCAGCAGAAGACCGTTGGGGACGTACCAGCCACCATTGTTGACAGTCTGGAAGATGGTCACGCCGAACAGCGAGCCCGAACCGAACAGTTCGCGGATCACGCCGACCAGCATCAGGATCAGGCCATAGCCCAGCCCGTTGCCCACACCGTCGATGAAAGACGCGATTGGCGGGTTCTTCATGGCGAATGCCTCGGCCCGGCCCATCACGATACAGTTGGTGATGATCAGACCCACAAAGACCGACAGGGTTTTCGAAATCTCGAACGCATAGGCCTTGAGCACCTGGTCCACCAGGATCACCAGCGAGGCGATGATGACCATCTGCACGATGATCCGGATCGAACCGGGGATCTGGTTACGCAAAAGCGAAATGAACATGGATGCAAACGCGGTCACGAATGTCACCGCGATGGTCATGACAAAGGCCACCTGCAGGGACGAGGTCACGGCCAGCGCCGAACACAGGCCCAGCACCTGCAGCGTGATCGGGTTGTTGTCGACCAGCGGATCGACCAACAGTTCTTTCTTGGTCTGGGACATCAGATCTCTCCCGCTTTCAGTTTGGCCAGGAAGGCGGCATAGCCCTGATCGCCCATCCAGAATTTCACGAGGTTATCAACACCGACAGTGGTCAGCGTGGCCCCGGCCAGTGCATCGATATGATGATCCGGACCGGCCGCGGATTGGGCCTTGGCGACGGTGATCTGCAAGGCACCGTCGTCATCATGCAGCTTCTTGCCGTTCCACAGAGACTTCCAACGAGGGTTGTCCACCTCGGCACCCAGGCCCGGGGTTTCACCATGTTGGTAGAACTGAAGGCCGAAGATGTCGTTGCCGTTTTCTTCCAGGGCGATGAAACCGTAAAGCGTGGACCACAGACCATAGCCGTGGATCGGCAGGATCACCTTGTCCAGATCGCCATTGTCATCCCTCAGCAGGTAAACAACACGATACAGCGCCTGACGGCCGATCCCGGCCGGGTCGCTGTCCAGCGCGCGGCTCAGTTCCGGATCACTGGCAGCGGCGATATCGTCAAAAGTCGCGGCGTCGAACTTGTCAGTGAATTCACCGGTAGTCACGTCCAGAACGTGTGGTTCAAACGCAGCAAAGGCTTCGGCCACATCAACGGCAGGGTCATAGACACCAGCCACCTGCAGAACGTTCAGCTGTTTGTCTTTCAGCTTGTTGGCCTCTTGCACCGGGCGCAACGACACGGCCGCTGCCGACACCACCATGGATGCAAACAGGCACAGCGTCACCGCGACGAAGATGGTCTTGCCTACCGAATCCGGTGGCGCGGCCAGGAAACGGCCAATCAGGCCCTTGTTTTGATCATCAGACATGGCGTTTCGCTCTCCGTTTGATGTTCGCCTGAACGACGAAATAGTCGATCAGCGGCGCGAAGACGTTACCGAACAGAATGGCCAGCATCATGCCTTCGGGGAAGGCTGGGTTGATCACACGGATCATGACCACCATGACGCCGATAAGGGCGCCATAGATGTAGCGACCCACATTGGTGTGCGAGGCCGACACCGGCTCGGTCACCATGAACACCATGCCGAAGGCGTAACCGCCCAGTACCAAGTGCCAGTACCATGGCATCGCAAACATTGGGTTGGTCTCCGATCCGATCAGGTTCAGCAACAGCGAAAACCCGATCATCCCTGCCATACAGCCGACGATCAGACGCCAATTGGCAATCTTGGTCATGAGAAGGAAGCCTAGACCCAACAGACAGGCGAGGGTCGAGGTTTCGCCAAAGCTGCCCTGCATCACGCCATAGAACGCATTCATCCAGCTCAGGCCGTTTGCGGCCAGTTCTTCATATCCGGTCGAAGCGGACACTGACAAAGCAGTAGCGCCGGAAAATCCGTCAACCGGAGTCCAGACCGCATCACCCGACATGCTGGCGGGGTAAGCGAAGTAAAGAAACGCCCGTCCGACCAAAGCCGGGTTGAGGAAGTTTTTCCCAGTACCGCCAAAGACTTCTTTGCCGATCACTACGCCAAAGGAAATTCCCAAGGCCACCTGCCACAGCGGTGCAGAGGCGGGCATGATCAGCGTGTAGAGCATCGAGGTCACAAGGAAGCCTTCGTTCACCTCGTGCCCTCGCACGGTGGCAAAAATCACTTCCCAGATGCCGCCGACGATCAGCGTCGTCAGATAGATTGGCAGGAAATACAGGAAGCCGTGGATCACATTGCCGAACAGGCTGGAGGGATCCATCGTGATTCCCAGCATTTGCAGGATGGCTATGCGCCAGCCCGTCATGGCATCGGGACCCAGCGTGGCCAGAGCCGAGTTCGCCTGGTAGCCGGTGTTCCACATGCCAAAGAGGATGCAGGGGATCGTCGCGATCACGACGTAAGTCATGATTCGCTTCATATCCACATAGGACCGCGCGTGCGGCGCGGCGGTTGTTACCGTTTTCGGAGTGTAGATGAAGCTTTCTACCATCTCGTAGATGGGGAAAAACTTCTCGTACTTGCCGCCCTTGGTAAAGTTCGGCTCGATCCGGTCAAAGAAGCTGCGCAAACCCATTCGGCTCAGCCCTCCTTTTCGATCTTGGTGAGACAGTCGCGCAGAGCGAGACCGTATTCATATTTGGCCGGGCAGGCAAAACCGACGAGGCCCACGTCCTCTTCGTCAAGCTCCAACGCGCCAAGCGCTTGGGCTGCATCGGTGTCCATGACCAGCATGGCCCGCAGCAACTGGGTCGGAAGGAAGTCCTGCGGCATCAGTTCTTCAAAGGTACCAATTGGCACCATTGCGCGGCGACCGCCGTTCAAGTTCGACGTCAGAGCATACAGCTTCTTCGAGAAAGCCGAGCCCAGAACCGGTTGCAACGCGAACTTGCTGGGCATCGGGCGGATCCAGCCCATCGGGATCTGCTTGTGATCCTCTTCGATCACGGTGATCTGGCGGGCATAGCGGCCAAGATAGCAGTCGGGACCTTCACCGGCACGACCGCTGAGGATCGACCCGGAAATGATCCGACCGGGAACGGTCGTATCAATCTCGCCCGCAGTCAGATCTGCCATCGAGGCCCCTGCAACCGTACGGACCAAGCGTGGCTTGGTGCAGAGCGGGCCGGACAAGGCCACAACGCGCTCGGCGCTGACACGGCCGGTTTCCAGAAGGCGGCCTATGGCGATGACGTCCTGATACCCGATGGTCCAAACCGTTTTTGTTGCGGTAGGGGGTTCAAGGAAGTGCATGTGCGTGCCTGCCAGACCGGCGGGGTGCGGACCTGAAAAACCTGCAACTTCGACACCGGCCATATCGGATCCGGGCAGGGTGGCGCCCATGTCCTGGCACAGATAGGTTTTGCCGTCGCTCAGACGGGCCACCGCTTCAAGACCGGCTTTGAACGCGTCAGCGGCATCCGTGATGATCACCGCAGCATCGGCAGACAGCGGTTCCGACTCCATGGCCGTGACATACAGCGCGGCTGGTCGGGTGTCGGTGGCGGGTACCTTGGAATAGGGTCGCGTGCGGAACGCACCCCACATTCCGGCCGCGCAGAGCCGTTCGGCCAACCCTTCGGGTGTTGAGACGTCGCCGATGGTGGAGAAATCCACGGCCTCGGCCGCGGTGTCATCCACTTCGATCTCGACGCTGATCAGCACCCGACGATGACCGCGGTTGATCGCCTTCACCCGTCCGGAAACGGGAGAAGTCACGACAGCCTCGGGCGTGTCCTTGTGAACAAAAACGGGGGCACCGGCGGCGATAACATCACCCTCCTGTACCGAAAGGCGGGGTTTCAGTCCCAGGTAATCGCTGCCCAGTACGGCAACGGTTCGGACTGCGGGACCTGGATGGACTTCCTGTAGAGGGGCGCCCTCTACCGGAAGATCAAGTCCTTTTCTGAGCTTGAACTGCAGCACGCGTTTCTTCTCTTCTCTTCGGCTGTGCCCAGCCGGTGTGACAAAGCTGATTTTAGGATTCGCGCCCCCTCTTAATCCGATTGCGACGAAGAACCCACACCTCTTGTAGACTTTATTGTCGCATTTGTTGAGCCGTGTCGCGTTTGTGACCCGAGATTGACTCTGGGAACCTTTGTCGCCAAGAGAAGGCGCATCCAAAAAACGCGGGTAAAAATGATGGTACGAGTCTTCTTCTTGAGTCTTGCTGTGCTATTGGCGGCCTGTAAATCGGACCCGGTTACGCTGAAGTTCGGCGGGGAAACCATGGGGACGACCTACAACATCGTCGCCTTGGACAAAGAAGGTGAGTTGGACGCCGATACAGTAAAGGCCGCTGTCGAAGCCAAACTGGCTGAGGTCAATGGCAAGATGTCGAACTGGGATCCGAACTCGGAGGTTTCCCGCTTCAATGCGGCTGAGACAACAAGCCCGGTCAAGATCTCGGCCGAATTCGCCTATGTCATGCAGGCAGCAAACGACATTCATGAGAAGAGCCAGAAGCAGTTCGACGTGACGCTGGGCCCGTTGATCGAGCTGTGGGGGTTTGGCGCGCGCACTAAAGATAGCCCGATCCCGGCGGACGAGGCGATTGCAAACGCGCAGGAAATTGTCGGTCAGACCAAGATCCTTGCCCTGGATGTCGAAAACAACACCCTGACCAAAAGCCTTCCCGGGACCTCGATCTATCTGGCGGCGATTGCCAAGGGATACGGGGTGGATGCGGTTGCCCAAACGCTTCGTGATCAGGGGTTGAGCGATTACATGGTCGAAATCGGCGGTGATCTGGTCACATCCGGGACCAATCCCGAAGGCGATAGTTGGCGGATCGGAATCGAACGGCCCGACGCACGGGTGCAAACGGTAGAGGAGATTGTCCAGACCACAAATGTCGGGCTGGCCACCTCGGGCGATTATCGCAATTACTTCGAAGAAGACGGGGTTCGATATTCGCACATAATCGATGCGCAGACAGGGCGTCCGATCACCCATGGTACCGCTTCGGTTACGGTTCTGGCGGAAAACGCGATGCTTGCAGATGGCTGGGCGACGGCCTTGCTGGTGCTTGGGCAGGAGCGCGGGCTGAAAATTGCCGAAGAGGAAGGGCTCGCGGTTTTGTTCATCACCCGCGACTCGACTTCGGAAGAGGTTACGTTTACCACCACCACCAGTTCGCACTTTGACGGTCTTCAGACCAAAGAATGAAAGAGCCAGCCCATGTCCACCTTCATCTTTGCTTTTGCCCTGCTTGCTCTGGTCATGTTCGGCATGTCTCTGGGTGTCATCCTGATGGGAAAGAAGATCAAGGGCAGCTGCGGTGGACTGAACGCGATTTCCGGGGCTGACAAATGTGTGGTCTGCAGCAAGGATATCGACCCCAACAGCCCGCTGCGCGACAAGCTGCAATGCAAGCGTGCCCGCAAGATGCTGGAGCAGATGGAAGCCGAGCAGGGTTGAACCCGAAGCTTCTCAACTCGTACACTCCCGCCCGGTTTCTACGGATCTGAGATCCGTCAAAACCCGTTGGGCCCGGCAGCGCCAAGGCGCTGCCTGCCGGGAAAAAACATCGCCCTGACGCGTCCGTTTCCGACAAGATACAGCATGGCGCCTTGATTCAAGAGGTCAGGGGATCACCCTGTTTTGAGCGGCAGAAAACCCAGAGTCAGCAGGCATCCGGCGGCGATCAGGCCGAAGAGCCATAATTGCCATCTGGGCCCTTCAGACTTCCATACGCTGCGGTAACGTGTCCCGGCCAGCACCGCCACGACGATCAGGATGGTGCCGCTGAGCGGTGTCAGATGGAGTTGGTCTGCAAGCAAGTTCTTTCCCCGAAACATTTTTTCTTCCAGGTGCCCGTTGTGTCGGATGGGCGCCAATACACCCGTGAACCCGGCTTTGGCCGTTCAATGCGACGGTTTTTTCGGTTTCGATATGTCGCAACGCGCTCTAAGCTCAATGACACAGCATAGGCCCAATAGACAACAGGAACGTTTTCACCATGCCGAGCTCGTATCAGGCCCCCACCCGCGGCGACAAAGCCCGCGACACTCATGTCAGTCAATCGACAGATTCCAATCTTGCCCAGGAAACGGCGACCGTGCAGAAGTTGCTGTCGCAAAAAGGTGGGGATATTTTCACCATCCGCCCGCAGGACACGTTGGCCAATGCGGTTCAGGCTCTGCGTGACAAACGTATCGGCGCACTTCTGGTGACGGATCAGGACGGGATGCTCAAGGGGATCCTGTCGGAACGGGATATCGTTCGGAAGCTGGCCGAAACTCCGGGGCAGACTTTGCCGCAGACGGTGGCCGAGAACATGACGTCGAACGTGGTGTCCTGTGCGCCGGGCGATACACTGGTTTCGGTCCTGCGCCGGATGACGGACGGAAAATTCCGTCACATGCCAGTGTTGGAAGACGGTAAGCTGTGCGGCATGGTGACCGTGGGCGACGTTGTGAATTTTCGACTGAACGAGTTGGAATACGAGGCGCTCAAACTGAAACAGATGATCGTCGGCTGAACATCAACAAAGCTTAGCGAACCCAAGGCGCCGGTGTGGCGCCTTGGCGTCTTGTTGGTTGGCTGCTTGATGCACAGCGCCGCCATGCGTATTAAAAAGAACGTGTCAGAACAGGAAGTCAGCAGCGCCAAGATCAGCGATCAAGGTTTTGTTCAGCAAGATCGATTCGCCTGAAGACAGGGCGACTAGCGTATTGGTGCCCTGCTGTGTCAGCGTCAGGTCTCCGAGGCCGGTCAGACCGAAGTCCACAAGATCAATGACATCGGCACCGTTTCCGAAATCGATGATGAAATCTGCGCCGGAGCCTTCCCGAAAGATGAACGTATCTGCCTCGGAACCACCTTTCAGCGTATCGTCACCTGTACCACCGATCAGAATCGAGGAGCCTTGGGCATCGATCAGAACGTCGTCGCCGCCCAGACCCAACAGGATATCGTTGCCCTTGTTGCCATGAACGATATCGTTTCCATCGCCGCCGCTGACAAGGTCATCGCCTTCGCCGCCCTTGACAAGATCGTCCCCGCTGCCGCCGCGCAGTTCGTCATTTCCCTTGTTGCCTGAAAGGACGTCGTCGCCGCTGTTGCCCAGCAGCGTATCGTCGCCCCTGTCGCCCCTGAGTGTGTCGTTTCCGGCACCGCCCCGGACCTGATCGTTGTCATTGCCGCCCCGAACCGAGTCATTGCCGTCTCCGGCCAAGATAATGTCGTCACCATCTCCTGCCGAATATACGTCGTCTCCGGCCAGAAGATCGACAATGTCGACGCCCGTTGTTCCGTTCTGATTATCATTGCCACTGGTAGCATTGACCGTTACCGGCAAGTCGTTGAACGCGTAGTCGCGCAAGAACGTGACTGAATCGATGACCTGAAGTGTGCCATTGGTAACGGGAACGTCAGCGATTAGAACCTCGGCATCGATGGAATCCGGATCAAGGTCGCTAATCGTGGTTCCATTGGCGGTATAGTTCGGGAAGAAGACACTGTTCCAGTCTACCAGGTCCACGGCCGGGAATCCTGCATGACCCACGATGAAGGTCGTCAGTCCAAACACCGGAACCGATGTCGATTGCGTGAGCAAGTAGTTTACGATTGCGTCGACCGCATCTTTTGGAGAGTGCCCCGTGTACCCCAGTTCGGATGCCAAGGCGAACATCGCCGCGTTTGTAGGGGCCAGAAAACTCCGGCTTGAATTTTGAAGGAAGGAGTTTACCGCGTCGAGGTTGTTAGAGATCAGCCCGTCCAGGATAGCTTGATTGTAAAGGTCGTTGGTGCGATCCACAAAGTCGAAATACAGGCTCAGATTTTCGTTGCTGGCGAGTTCATCATATACGCTTGGCATGAATTGGCTCCTCTTTAAACTTTGGTACCGTTATCAAAATCCTCTTTGGATTAACGGTACTGCAATCTTCACATGCTATTCGCTCGATCAGTCGACAAACTATTAAAATTTGCGGCGAAATAAGGAAAACCCCGTGCTGCTTTTGTGGGTAATTTATTGAAATCACTTCTCAAGGACAGATTTTATCCACATTTGCGGGTTTCTTCCTTGAGTTGGCCTCAATTGTAAGACGGTGCCTTGTGGAGCCGGTCGACCCGCTTTTTTGCATGGTCGAACGGCCTCTCCGGAAAATAGTCGGTCGGATCGATCAACAACTCGAAACGGGCGCTCCAGGTGATCTTTGTGCTGCCTTGGCTTCGTTTGCCAAGACAGGCGACGCCCGGGGCAAAACCTGGGCGCCTTGTTTTTCCAAGGCGTTGCAGATTGCCGGTCTGCTTACTCCAGTGCGCTTTGAACGATTTCATCCAGCATCGTTTGCACTTTCTGCATCGGGCCTTCCGGGAATTCTCGGTAACCGATGATCACCTCACCTGGCTTGTCCGCCAGTTCGGCAACAAAGATATCATAGGGGCAGAAAACGATGTTCATCGGGTCTGCCTCCATCACCTCGCGCGAAATTTTTGCCGAACAGAAGGAAAACACATCTGCCTGACTGTAAAGAACCACGTCCGAGCCGACGTCGCCTCGGGTCCGCTCCAGCATTTCGCCGACATGGCTGACGCTATCGACGACCAGGCCGGCATCGACAATGGCGCTCTCGATACCAAAAGCCACGTCATCAAAGCTATCGGTACTGGTATAGGTGACCATGTTCTGTGCCGCTGCCGTCTGGGCCAGCCCTGCCAGCGCGATTGCCACAATGCAGTGTTTCAAATCTCTTCTCCCTTTGTGAACGCAAGTACCTTGCTCGCAAGGCCATTCCCGCCCACTCTAGACATCAAGGAAGCGCGCCACCTTGCGTCATGTCAACACATCGGAGTATTTGCATGGGTTTTGCGATGAACGCTGTCGAGTTTCTTGCGGTCGCTTTTGTTTTCATACTTGGAGCGCTTACGCTCGCTATTATCGTCCTTTTCTGTATCGATCGGCTGCAAACCGGCGATGCAATTCGCCGGAATTACCCGGTCATCGGGCGGTTCCGCCACCTGTTCAGTCAATTGGGAGAGTTCTTCAGGCAGTATTTCTTTGCCATGGATCGGGAGGAACTGCCATTCAACCGTGCCCAACGCGAATGGGTGGCGCGCGCGTCCGAAGGAGAAAGCAATACCGTGGCATTCGGATCGACCCGTAACCTGAATGTGCCGGGTACTCCGATCTTTGTGAATGCTCCCTTCCCACCACTGAATGATCAGTATGCCAAAACCGAGCCGCTGTTGATTGGTCCGACCGCGCGGGTGCCTTTTCAAGCTCCCAGCTTCTTCAATATTTCCGGGATGAGCTATGGGGCTATATCGAAACCCGCTGTGCAGTCGCTCAGCCGGGGGGCCAAGGAGGCTGGGGTCTGGCTGAATACGGGTGAAGGCGGGCTCAGCCCGTTCCACCTCGAAGGGGGATGCGACATTGTCTATCAGATCGGCACAGCAAAATATGGTGTGCGCAACGGTGAAGGTGGTTTGAGTGACGACAAGCTGCGTGAAGTCGCTGCGCATGAAACCGTCCGAATGTTCGAGATCAAACTTTCGCAAGGGGCCAAACCGGGTAAAGGCGGGATTCTTCCGGCCGAAAAGATTACCGATGAAATCGCCCGCATCCGCGGCATCGAAAAGGGCCACGACAGTCAGTCGCCGAACCGCCATCCTGAGGTGAGGAGCTTTGATGACCTTCTGGACATGATCGTCCATGTTCGTCAGGTCACCGGCAAACCGGTTGGCATCAAGACCGTGGTCGGGTCCGAGGAGGTCATGCGCAGCCTTTTCGAAACTATTGCCGGGCGGTCCGAAGACTGTGCGCCGGACTTCATCACGATAGATGGCGGCGAAGGCGGAACAGGTGCTGCCCCGATGCCGTTGATTGATCTGGTCGGCATGTCGGTGCGTGAAGCCCTGCCCGTGGTAGCCAACCTGCGGGATGAACTGGGGCTAAAGGATCGAATACGGTTGATTACCTCGGGAAAGTTGGTGAATCCGTCCGATGTGGCCTGGGCGCTGGCCGTGGGCGCGGATTTTGTTGCATCTGCGCGCGGCTTCATGTTTTCACTGGGCTGCATTCAAGCGCTCAAATGCAACAAGAATACCTGTCCAACCGGTATCACCACGCATGATCCCCGATTTCAAAAGGGGCTGGTTGTCGAACGCAAGCACAAGCGGGTCAGCCGCTATGCCAAGGCCATCATTCACGAGGTGGAAACCATCGCGCATTCCGTCGGTGTTCCTGAGCCGCGCCAGATGCGTCGGCGACACGTGCGCATCATGCAGGACAATGGGCGTTCGATCCCGATGAATGAGATCCTGCCAAGTTACAGAACCGTCTCTGAAACGTGAGCCGATATGTTTTGTTTGATCACATGAGATTCACTATCTCCTGATCAGTACCGTGAAGAGGAGACCCGCATGGCATATCGCTGGAAGAATGATCTGACCCTGGCTGACGCAACTCCGGAAGCCGCCTTTTTGAACCGGCGTCAGATCATGGCCGGGATGGCCGGGCTGGGTTTGGCGTCCATGGCCAGCCCTGGGGTGGCCAGCACAGAACTGGAGCCCAACACCTGGGACGAAGTCACCAATTACTGCAATTTCTATGAATTCGGCACCGGCAAAGGCGATCCGGCCGCAAACGCACATCTGATGACGACCGAGCCGTGGAGCGTCACGATTGACGGGATGGTCGATAAGCCCGGCGAGTATGACTTCCAGCAGATCTTGTCGAACATGACGCTCGAGGAGCGGATCTATCGGTTCCGTTGTGTCGAAGCATGGTCGATGGTCATCCCTTGGAACGGTTTTGAGCTGGCGGACCTGCTGAACATGGCCGGTGTGCAGGAAGGTGCAAAATACGTGGCCTTCGAAACCCTGTTGCGGCCGTCCGAAATGCCCGGCACCGCCTATCGCGTGATTGATTGGCCGTATCGTGAAGGTCTGCGTCTGGATGAGGCCATGCATCCGCTGACAATCATGGCGACCGGCATTTTTGGAAAACCCATGCCGAACCAAAACGGTGCCCCATTGCGTTTGGTGGTGCCTTGGAAATACGGGTTCAAATCAATCAAGTCGATTGTGCGGATCACGCTGACCGACCAGGAACCGCCGACCAGTTGGAACATGGCAAATGCGCGGGAATACGGGTTCTACAGTAATGTGAACCCGAACGTGGACCACCCCCGCTGGTCGCAGGCTTCTGAGCGCCGTATCGGGGGCGGGCTGTTTGCCAGCCGCGAACCGACACTGATGTTCAATGGTTATGAAGCCGAAGTGGCCTCTCTGTATGAAGGCATGGACCTGGCAAAGTTCTTCTGATGATGAACCGGATCAACGCACTCCTCCGCAGAATACCAACCTGGTGCATCTATCTGCTGGGGGCTCTGCCTGCGCCTTGGCTGTTTTATCAAGGGCTGACAGGAGGATTGGGCGTTGAGCCGATCAAGGCTCTTGAACATGCTTATGGCGAAATAGCCTTGCAATATCTTCTGGCGACTCTGGCCATCACTCCGTTGCGCCGCTTTGTGGGGATCAACCTGCTCAAGTTTCGACGCACGCTGGGTTTGTTGACCTTCTTCTTTGTGTCCTGTCACCTTCTGGTCTGGTTGCTTCTGGACGTGCAGCTTCTGGGTCAGATCTGGGCGGACATCCTCAAACGTCCATATATAACCATCGGTATGCTTGCCTTCATACTAATGGTGCCTCTCGCGGTTACGTCCAACAACTGGTCCATCCGCTCAATGGGGCGACGATGGAAGGTATTGCATCGTCTGACTTACCTGGCCGCGATCCTCGGCTGTCTTCACTTCATAATGCTGGTCAAAGGATTTCAGTTGGAGCCGCTCACTTATCTGGGAATCGTGGTGTTGCTCCTTTTGACACGACTGCCCAAAGCGAGACTCAATGCCCTGTCATGATGTGACAGGGCTATTTTGTTTGTGAGGGGCCTCAAGGTCTCCGGTGTTGGGAGGTCTGACTCGGGCGGAATCATCACGCGATTCCCGAGTCTTGAAGCGAGTT
This sequence comes from Paracoccaceae bacterium, assembly GCA_014872875.1. Classification (GTDB taxonomy): domain Bacteria; phylum Pseudomonadota; class Alphaproteobacteria; order Rhodobacterales; family Rhodobacteraceae; genus Aliisedimentitalea. Next base: position 204 of record WKFI01000003.1, on the reverse strand, counting down.
TTGTGCTGTAACCCTATGCTCCCACAAGATGTAGGAGGCCTCTACCGGAGAGCTCTGTTGAGAAGACCGGAGTTTCGCTTGTCTGAGTGCTGAATTCAATCTGAGACCCCCCTTAACCATTTGAAATCATTTATGTTTCATTGATTTGTCAAAAAAGTTGGTATTTTTTGTGATTTAGGGGTTGCGGGTGTTAGGTGTGAGGCG
>WKFI01000004.1 GCA_014872875.1 Paracoccaceae bacterium | reverse complement strand
GGACCCCTTGGTGCCGCCCGATCCGGTGCCCTTCGATCCGCCGGTGCCGGAGCCCTTGGTGCCGCCCGAGCCGGTGCCCTTGGATCCGCCGGTGCCGGACCCCTTGGTGCCGCCCGATCCGGTGCCCTTCGATCCGCCGGTGCCGGAGCCCTTGGTGCCGCCCGAGCCGGTGCCCTTCGAGCCGCCGGTTCCGGATCCTTTAGTGCCACCCGAGCCGGTACCTTTCGAGCCGCCAGTGCCGGAGCCCTTGGTGCCGCCTGAGCCGGTGCCCTTGGAATCGTCGGAGTGTTTGTCTGCCAAGGTCGCCGTGTACCAGGCCGCGAGACTGTCGCCTTCTACGCCACCGTTGTGGTAGGATTTGGTGCCGGATCCTCCCGCAGTATTTTCCAAATCAAAATTGTCTGCTTCCCAGTCTGTCCAAGTCATGGCGGCGAAACTCCCACATTTCACAATGCAATCCAGCGACATTCACGGCGGAGAAATGAGGCGTCATGGGCGCACAACTTCCCCGAAGACGTGTCGAAATTGTCCGCTCAGGCTAGAAATGTGACGTTTTTGTGGCAAATTTTTGCCTAAATTTAAGATGCTTGCGGGGATCAGCTGCTGAAAACTGGAAACAGTCCTGGGCGGACCTCAGGAATTGATTGTGATTTTCGATCAATCCAACCGAGAACTGGCCCGAATCCCGCCCCAAACCCGATTCGCGCTTGATTCCCTGGTTGGACCAATTTGAGTCCTTAAAAAGTCCAATTCGTTTTCTATGCCGACTTGAAGGCGCTTTTCAAAGTGCCGCCGGTCTTTGCCGACAGTCGGTAAACAGTCAAGAAAGGGTAAACAGTGGCCAAGGATAGCAACAGCAACCGCATTGCGTTGATCGTCGAATACGCCGAAGACCACTTTGGCCGGGAAGTCCAGAAAGTGACCGCGCCCGGGGGCGAAGGGCGGTCCTCCTTCCGCCTGCACTTTGACGACCGCGATGTCATTGCGACACTCAGGCCGAATTTCCGCCGAACCCATCTGGAAGCCCATGTGCTGGATGCGCTGGGGCAACATTGCAGTGATCTGCCTCGGGTTCTGGGGGTCGTGGACGAAGTGTTGTTTCAATCCGATGTCGGACAGCGACGCCTCAATCAGGAAATTGTGCGATGCAATCCGGACCAGCAGATGACTCTTGCGCATGAGGCCGTCGCGGGGATTTTCCGGATACAGTCCGCAGCCCGCAAGACCGACCTGCATTCCATGATGCCGCATTTGGGCAACAACAGGGACTGGGTCGAAAATATTGTCCGCGCCGTTGATGCGCTTGAACCCTATTCCCGGGGTATTCCCGATGGATTTGACAGGGCAGCCGCGTGCGAGGCCGTCGCCCAGCCCGGACGCCAATTCGTCAAATGGGACTGCCGTTCAGGCAATGCGGCCATCGGTCAGGACGAACGCCTGCGCTGGTTCGATTTCGAATACTCGGGCTTGCGACACGGGGCCGAGGACTTTGCCTGGCTTATCGGGGATGAAGCCTGGCCCATCGAGCCCGACAAGATGGTCGATGTCATGATAGATGCGTTTGATCCGGACTGTGGTCATGAGATTGAGCCCTATCTGGAGTACCTGTCTGTCTATTTGACGCTTCATTGCGTGCAGCGGTTCAAGCTGATCGTCAAGGAAGCCAAGAAACGCGGTTGGTTGTCCAAGGCTAAGGTGCGAAAATACGATGATGCGGGCGTACATCCAGAGTTTGCCATGCAAATTTGCAAAGTGGGCCGCTATTTTGCAGCTCAATCCCGGATCACGGCCCCTCTGGTCCGCAATTTTGATGAGGCCATGAAAACCTTCAAGGATATTCTGCGGGACGGCACGTCCCTGCAGGAGGAATGACACCATGACCCTGCAGCAGCGTCTGACCCCTGCGGACGGAACGGTTTCCGACAATTTGCGGTTGCGGATCGTTCAATCCCTTGGGTCGATGACCGCGCTGCGTCACGCGTGGGAGGATCTGGAACAGCGGGATCCGGAAGGGACCATTTTCCTGTCCTGGAAATGGATGGAACAGACATTTCGCGCGTTTCCCGGCCGTTGGCGGGTCCTGGCCGTCTGGGCTGGCGGGCGGCTGGTTTGCGTGCTGCCGTTGAAATACCGGGTGCACTGGAGTGAAAGGCAAAACTGTCTGCAAACCGAACTCGAAGCTGCAGGTCGGTTGAATTACTCGGAATATGTCGGGTTTCTGTGTGACCCGGCGTTCGAGGCGGGGGCCATCAAGCTGATCGCAGATCATCTGCAAACGCAGCCTTGGAACAAGTTGACCATGAAGTACGAAGCCAGCCAAAACCGTGCCGACGTATTCATGTCCTGTTTTCCGGACAGCCGGTACGAGATCGAACACCTGTCTTACGTGCTGAATGGTGGCGAAACCGACAATCTTCTTTGCCCACAAGTCGACCTTCCCGACAGTTACGAAGAATATCTGCAAGAGAAACCGGGTAAAAACATGCGGCAAAAGATCCGTCGCTTTACCAGAAAATACCTGGAGAGCGGATCGGCGCAGATCACCTGGCTACATGGCCCGGCGGCCGAAAAAGGTCTGGATATCCTGCTGCATTTCTGGCTGCAGAAATGGGTCGCCATCAAGGGCGAAGGACCCGCAAACCGGGTCGCCGAAAGCTATCGTCACACCCTGATGCAAGCGGACAGGCAGGGGCTGTTGCGTTTGCCGATCCTGTGGCTCGACAGGCGCCCGGTGGGTGCTTTGGGGCACGTTCTGGATCCGTTGCATCGTCGGGTGCACTTTATCGTGACCGGCCGGGATGAGAATGTGCCCGGCAATTTCATCGGCCCGCTGCTTCATTCGCAATCGATACGGTGGGCGATCGAAAATGGCTACAGGACTTATGACTTTGCGCATGGAAATGAACCCTACAAACATGGCTACGGTGCGCAGGACGTCCGGGTGAACTTCTTTTCGGTGCGACCCAGGGTTGCTGCGCCCAGATCCGCAGCGCTGGACCCGATCTGTTTTCAGAACGCCTTGGAGCGGCTGACGCAATTCCTGGAGGCGGGCGACAGCAAAAAGGCGCTGGCCGTGTCGCGCCAGTTGGAGCGGCTCAATCGTGCTGGCCTGAAGCCGACCTGATCAAAGTCCCATCTGACGCACTGCCAGATCGCGCATGATTTCTTCGGATCCGCCACCGATGGCCATGACCTTTACCTCGCGATAGACCCGCTCCACGCGATTGCCACGCAGATAGCCCGCCCCGCCCAGAATCTGCATTGCTTCCGAGGCGCAGTATTCGCACGCCTTGGAGGTAAAGAATTTGGCTTTGCAGATCTCGGCCACGGGCATTGTTCCCTGGTTTACCTGCCAACAGATCATGTTCAGCCATGCCTCGACCGCGTCGATGCGGGCCGAGATCTCGGCGATCTTGTGGCGGATGGCTTGGTGTTTGATCAGGGGCTTGCCGAAGGTTTCCCGCTCCTTCGCCCATGCGATGCTGTCCTCCAGACAGCATTTCATCATGCCCAGCATCCCTGCGATCAAGCCGACGCGCTCCAGATTGAAGTTTTCCATGATCGCCAGAAAACCTTCGTTTTCGCCGCCCATCATGTTGGTTGCCGGCACTCGCATGTCATCGAAGAACAGCGTCGCCTGATCAGAGGCCCACCACCCCATTTTGCGGGGCAGGGGCGAGCGGGAAAAACCGTCCATGTCGGCCTCGACAAAAAACAGGGAAATACCGGTCAGCCCCGGTCCGCCTGTGCGGGCGGCGACCACAAAGTAATCCGAGGTCATACCGCCGGTAATGAAGGTCTTGGATCCGTTCAGGACCCAGTGATTGCCGTCTTTGCGCGCCGTGGTCTTCAGGTTTGCCACGTCCGAGCCGCCGCCCGGCTCGGTTACTCCCAGGCTTGAGCCCTTGCGACCCGCCACGATGTCGGCCAGCACCTGGTCCCGGATTTCGTCATTGGCCAGCCGTGCAATCGGGTCGATCGATATCATGCGCCCGTTTATCGCCGCCGCGACGCCGCCGGCACCACACAGAGCCAGCTCCTCGGAATAGGCGGCGCGCATGAAACAATCGTCGAAGCCCAGCCCGCCGTATTTCTCGTCGATGCCAAAACCCCAAACGCCCAGACTGCCGGCCTTCTGATGCAACTCCCACGGCACCGCGCCCGCTTCGTCCCATTCGTCGCAAAAGGGGGTGATCTCCTGCGCGACAAAACTGCGGAGCGTGTCGCGAAACGCAATGCGTTCTTCGGTCTCAAAAGGTGACGCCACCATCAGTTCCTCCCAAATTCGAAACGGTTCCCGGCTCGCGACAGACTGTGACGTTAGGTCGTGCGTCCTTTGGGGCGCGGCCCAAGATTTGTTTTGCTACAGGTCTAAGGCAGATCCTTCCGGCGGCTCAACGGTATGCAGCGGTCCGGAACGCAACGGAATTGGAGAGCACGCCATGCAGCAAGCCGAAGATTTTCGACAGGAAAGCCGGGCCTTGGCGGCAATATTGGAACCGTTGAGTGATGCCGATCTACGCCAACCGACCTTGTTCAAAGGCTGGACTATCGAGGACGTCCTTGGCCACCTGCACCTGTTCAACGTCGCCGCCGAAACCTCGCTGCAGGGGGAAGAGGCATTCGGGAACTTCATCACCCCAATCGTTAAGAACATGCAAAGCGGTATGTCGATCCTGGATTGTCAGTTTCCCTGGTTGGACGGACTGTCCGGGCGTGCTTTGTTCGACGCGTGGAAAACCGGCGCCGAAAGCTGTGCCGACGCGTTTGCCGACGCTGATCCAAAAGCTCGGGTTAAATGGGTCGGGCCGGACATGAGCGCGTTGAGTTCAATTACTGCGCGGCAGATGGAAACCTGGGCCCATGGGCAGGAGGTGTTCGACGCTCTGGGCGCGGAGCGGGAAGACCATGACCGAATACGAAATGTTGCCCACCTTGGTGTGGCGACATTCGGCTGGACCTTTGTCAACCGCAAGGAACCGGTGCCGGATCCTGCGCCTTATGTTCGGTTGACCGGCCCATCAGGCGCAGTCTGGGAATGGAACACACCGCAAGATGAGAATGCGGTCATGGGCTCAGCCGTGGAATTTGCTCAGGTAGTTACCCAAACCCGTAGCGTTGAGGATACCGCGCTGCAGGCCATCGGGGACACCGCTACGCGCTGGTTGGAAATAGCCCAGTGTTTTGCCGGGCCGCCCGAGAACCCGCCCGCGAAAGGGCAGCGCCACAAAGCCTGAAACGTCACTCTGGCAAGCGGGACTTGGCTGCGATCAGCCCTTCCAATGCCATCCGCCGCGCATCGGCAATCGTGGCGGATAGACCGTTTTGACCCAGCGCGGCGGCATAAGGGGCGCTCAGGTGATCGTCGCCGATTAGCGCAATGTTCTGCCCCAACCAATAGGCGCGGGCAGCGGCCAATTCAGCGCCGATCAGCACCCCTGCCAATCGTCCGCAAGCGACGTCGGCGTGGATCTTGTGCAAAGTGGTTTCCGCATTGATCTCGGCCAATCGGGCTGCGAGGCGTTCGGGCCGGGACATGGTGTCAGCCACGGCTTCCTCGAAAGCTTCGCGATCCCAGTCGGCATCGCCCAGATCTGTGGTTTCTGACAAACGGGCCTCCAAGGCGGTTAACATGGAGTGGGTCAGAAAACTCTGAAAGCTCACGATCTCTCCCGCGCTTATGTGAACCCAGTGTGTGTGTGCACCCGGCAGACACAGGACGCCGTCCCAATTCGGGTTGAGTTGCATGAACCCTGCGATGCGGGCGCCAGACGCTTGGATTTGCGCGCACGGGGAGGACTGGGTGATGCCGGGCAGTGAATGCAAGGTGATTTTCGAATGGCTGGTCTTGTCAGTGACCAGATCCAAGCTGTCCGGTTTGCAAGGAATACTGACCGTCGATACCCGGGTGTTGCCGCAGAAGACCACCGGCATGGGCAGCCGATGAAGCCAGCCCGCCGACAAGGAAATGATATCGCCAATGGTTCCACTGGCGGCAGATGGGCAGGACAGATGTGTCAGCGGCTCTCGCTGATGCATTGGCCAGACATTCAGGCGTGCGCCATCGAATTCGGCGGCAATCCAATCGGCGGGTCGTGAATCTTCTGTCATGGGAAGCCTCCTGCACTCGGAACTGGACGTCGCTCATGCGATGACGCGAAGGACTTTTCAACCCCTGCTGTTGCGAAGGGGGAGACGGTCTTCTTTTCAGTTCGGACGAAAAAAGACATTCTTGCCCTATTCTGCGTTCTGCGTTGGGACGTCCATCCGAAAGTCCGCCCTGTTTTTGCCACATTCCGCCACGTGATCTGACCCTTTGGAGGTACCGAACTAGCCGAAAGAGGGCATGATTGACCTTCAGTGTTGTCGCATTCAAATCGATTCTTCTGTAAATTTGTGAATAGTTTGAAAACAATAGGCCAGAAAAATGGGGACTGTTTCGTTGTGCCGTGGCCGAAAACCCAGCAAACATAGGGTTTTCTGCATGGAAACAAACTGTTTTCAGTCAATTTATCACAAAATTCCCCTGTTGCTGGTAGGTTCAAACATGGCTTTTTAACGGCGCAATCTTGCCGTGATTTAGCAAACGGGTTGGGGCTGGCGCGTCTGGGGGCGTGTTTTGAACCTTATCCGCATCAGAAAGAAACCGCCGTTTCCGGTCGCCTGCTCGCACCGGAGACCTGTACCGTGAACGATTTGCCGAATGGCAATTAGTTGGCCGGGGTCTGTACCGGCTGCCAATTGGGGTGTGCCATGAAAGATGTCTTTAGCACTGACACGATGGTGTGGGCTGCCGGGTTCAAGCCGTCTGGAAATGCAACGGCCCAATCATCCTTGACCATGGTTCTTCCTTTCATCGCCAGTCAGGACGAATTGTGTCCGGCAAATGTGAATGCAATCTACAGGAAGGCCCGTTTCGGGCGGGTGTCTGGCATCCCCTCAGGAGCAACAGATAGTGCTTATGCAAAACACGGCAAGCGGTTTCTGGATCTGGCGCTGATCCTTCTGGCCCTTCCGGTGGTCGTCATGGTGACGTTGGTTTGCGCCGCCGTGCTGTGGCTTGAGAGTGGCTTGCCCTTCTATTGGCAAAAGCGTTTGGGTCGAAATGGGCGTACATTCCATATCCTCAAGCTACGTACGATGGTGCGCAACGCCGATGCGCAGCTGGCCCAGTGTTTGGCCCGTGATCCGGCGCTGCGTGAGGAATGGGAAACGACGCAGAAGCTGAAGAACGACCCACGGGTCACGAGGGTCGGTGCCTTCTTGCGGCGTACGTCGCTGGATGAGCTGCCGCAGCTGTGGAATGTTGTCAAAGGTGATATGAGCCTGGTTGGACCGCGTCCGATGATGCCGGAACAACTGCCGCTTTACGGGGAAAGCCAGTATTACTTCGCTGTCAGACCGGGGATTACTGGCATCTGGCAGGTGTCGGCGCGTAATGAAAGTAGCTTCGCTTTCAGGTATGAAACGGATGCGGAATACCACCGTACCATGTCTTTCAGAACGGATTTGAAACTTTTGTTCCGGACGATCGGAGTGGTCCTGCGGGGCACAGGATACTGAAAAAAACGTGCAGGCGGGAGTGGGACATCGCCTGAATTTGATTGGATCGCGTGTGCCTTGGGCTGTGGCCATGCTAAGATAAGTGAAGGACGCTCGCCATGAGAGATTTTGGCACCGGTGATCTGGACGGGTTCGCGTTGGAGCCGTCGCTTTCGAACACAGCAGGAACTGACACGCAGGACATGACGCAGCAGGGCTTCAAACGGTTTAGGCGCAAGAACCGCCCGGCGGAAGAGCTGGGGGAACAGCCTGTTCCGGCGGTGGTATCGCCGGAGCCCGAGGAGGAGGCTGTTTCACAAAGCACACCGAAGCCTGAGCCAGATCAGCTGCAGGAAGCTCTGCAAGAAACATTGCTCCTGGACCAGGGTGAGCGGATTCAGTTGCCGGCTCATCCGCCAGAGATTTGGGACATGTTGCGGCAGGTTCCATTGGGCGTTCGCAAAGGCGCTCTGCGTCGCGCGGGCATGGTGAGCTTTTTCCGCACCGACCCGGCAGCTGGAAAGTTTGATCACTTGCGGACGCGTTTGCTGCAAGCGCTCAAGGCACAGGGCTGGAACCGCGTTGCCGTGGCAGCGCCGACCAGTGGGTGTGGTTGTACATTTACGACCGTAAACCTTGCACTCAGTCTGGCTCGTGTACCCGAAACCCGGACAATCCTGATGGACCTGAACCATCGCCAACCCGGAGTGGGCAAGGCTTTGGACATTGCAGGTGTCGGGGACATGCCGGGATTTCTGGCCGGTCGGGTTCCAATCGAACGCCACCTTGTACGCTGCGGTGATACTCTGGCCGTCGGCGTCACGGCACAACCGGATGATAACGCTTCGGAAATGCTGCACGACAGCCTGTCGGCCAGCACTTTGAACCAAATGTGTGAAGAGCTGCGCCCTGACGTGGTGTTGTACGATTTGCCGCCGGTGCTGGAACATGACGACCTGATGGCCTTCCTGCCACAGGTGGACGGGGTGCTTCTGGTGGCGGACGGGACTCGGACCACTGCCGACGATCTTGCCGCCTGCGAACGGGTACTGGAAAGTCAGACCCAATTGCTGGGCGTTGTCCTGAACCGGGGCCGGTAATTTCAGTGTCCTGAAGATGGGAACGACGGGATCCTTCTTATCTCTTCCCCGTCCGTGACATAGTTTCGCCCGGAAGTTATGGTCAAAACCCGGTAAAGGTCCGGGCTTTTTCACCCGTCCGGACGACAGGAAAGAGCAGAATGGGTCCGTTTCAGTCTTTTGAAGACATAAAAGACATGCTCCGCAGACGCTTGTGGGTCGTTCTGCTTGTGGCTGTGGTGGGGTCCATGCTGTCCCTGTTCATGGCCTCCCAGCGGCAACATCTGTACAGATCGTCCGAGATCATCCAAATCGCCCAACCTCAGATCGCCGACGATCTGGCGGGATCCACGGTCGAAGGCTCGAGCGCGCGCCGATTGCAGTTGATCGAACAGCGATTGATGTCGCGGAGCTCGGTCCTGAAGATCATCGAGCAATATGATCTTTACCGGGATGTGGGTGACCGATCGCCCAGCAATCTGGTCTACATGCTGCGCAGTTCGGTGCGGATCGAAGGGGTTGCCGCCGCTCAGGAGGGATTCGGCAATGACGGGACGATTTCGATCCTGACCATCACCGCAGAAATGCCGACTGCCCAACAAGCCCAGCAGATCGCCCATGAGTTTGCGCAGCGCACCATCGAGCTTAGTCATCGGGAACGGCTGGAGCAGGCAAAGGAAACCCTGACCTTCATCGCGCGGCAGGAAGGGGCGCTGGCCCAGGAACTGGCCTCTCTCGAAGATGAGATAGCCGCTTACCGGGCCGAGAACAATTTGGCGTTGTCGACCAATCTGGAATTTCGTTCGGGCGAGCTGGCGACGCTGAACGGAGGGTTGCTGGACATCGCCCGCGAACGGATCGAAATCCAGCGCGGAATGCAGCGGGCAACCGAAACTCAGCGACCTGCCACAGCACGCCGTATGCAGGATGAGTTCGAAGAACAGCTTGAAACGCTCGACGCACAGCGTGAGCTTTTGCTGGAGCGCAAAGCGGAGTTGGAAGACCTGCTAAAGACCTCCCCCGAAGTACAGAGCCGCCTGGACGCCTACGACCGTCAGTTGGAACAGGTGCGTGACCAGCTGAGTGTAATGCGTAGTCGCCGCACCGAGGCGGAAATCGGCTTTCGTCTGGAAATGGCGCGGCAATCCGAACGTTTGACGGTTTTGGAACCGGCACCGCTACCGGATTATCCTTTTACAAAAAGCCGCAAGGCTATGGCCGTTGCGGGGGGGCTGGCAAGCCTGTTGGCAGGGCTGGCCTTGGCCGTGCTGCTGGAATTGCGCGATCCAGTTTTGCGTACAGCCCACCGGATGGAATTGCAGACTGGTCTGAAACCGGTTGTTGCCATTCCTGCCGTGAAAAAGGGACGATCCTCCAAAGGGATGTTTGCGCGTCTTTTCCGACGTCGAGACAGGTTCACGTCGGTTTAAGCCGGGGCCGCGTCGGGTACACTACCCCAAGCTTGCAAGCATGTTCCGAATGACATCCTGATGTAGCCAAAGCGCGGTAAGCCCCAACCCGGTAGCCAGCGCGAGGCAAATCGCATCATGTAGTGGATCCCAGACCCCATGTTTGACTGCCAGCCAGATCAGGACCGGGTAGGTCGCCAGCATTGACAGTCCCACAGCTGCGATCCCGCCAATCAGCCCGAACCAGCTCAACCCGACAAGTAGCATGAGCGTCTGCACCGTTGCGCGCGACGCGGTGTAGATGAAGAACGTCCGGCTATCGCCGGCTGCCAACGCCGCGGGATCATAGGTGAGGCCGATCACTGACGGCACCATGGTCAGGGCAATCAGCGTGACCAGCGGACCGGACAGCAGATATCGATCATCGTAGAGCAAACCGACCAGCCACGGCCCGGCAAAGGCCACGACCAGCAGCATTGACAGGATTGACGCGCTCAGACCTGCGCGGAGCCAACGTTGCTTTCGCCAGTTGTTCAGTGACTCTTTGGCAGGCTTTTCCCGGTAGACCGGGATCAATAGGCGCTGATTGATAGCATAGCCCAGAAGCATCGGGAAACTGGCCAGGAAATAGCCGATATTGTAAAGGCCCAGCACTTCAAGCGTGACGAATTTCCCCAATATCAGCCGGTCCCCTTGGCTGGTCACAAACCAGAAGGCAGTGCTGAAGAAGATCCATTTGCCAAAGCTCAACTGTTCGCGCACGGCTTTGGCTTCCCAGCGAAACCGGTTGGCGTGCCCAGGCAGACCAAAATGCATCAACAACAGGCGGGCTACGGCCTGGATAACGATGCCAAACACCAGTGCCGATACCGATCCGGTCCAGGCCGCCAGTGCGATCATGCTGAGTACACCGATGATCTGACTGGCAAATTCAAGGATCGTGACGCGCCCGACCAACAAATGTCGGTGGGCGGTCTCTATCCGTGTCGGCAGAAGTCCGGCAACGGCCAGCGACAAACCTGCGATGGGCAGGTACCGCTGCAGCTCGGGCTCGCCATAGAACTGCGCTACCGGGCCGGCCAACAGGATCGTGGCGCACCACAGGATCAACCCCCGAATGACCTGGATTGTGAAGGCCGTGTCCAGAAATTCGGGATCATCGCCCCGTTTGCTTTGCGCGATGGCAGCGTTGATACCAGTGTCGGAAAACTGCCCCAACCCCATGAGGATGATGTTAATGAGCGCCAAAAGGCCAAAGGCCTCGGGGAATAGAAGCCGGGTCAGCACAAGGTTGGCAACGAGCCGCAACGCCTGGCTGCCGCCATAGCCGACCATCAACCACGAAGCGCTGCGCAAAACGCGCGCCATCAGGTTGTTTCCCTGAAATGCTGTCGTGACCCGGTTCATGCCTGTTCCCTGCCTCCCGCGGGTATTGGCGGGATTCGCCGGTCAGTCTATCGGTTGCTGCGCCCGGGTGCAGCCGGTTTGAGGGGGGCTGGAGCGTGTATTCGGGCGCCCCGGGAAACAATTTCGGGTCTTTGCATGTATTGACGGGCCGAGCGGTCAAAGATTGCTTCCCGGCTTGGCCTGCCGAATTGGCCGGTTTAGGCTGCCGTCAAATGACTGACCGGTGCCCGCCTTTGAAAATCGCTTACATTCTCAACACCTATCCGCAGCCCTCTCACAGTTTCATTCGGCGCGAAATCCGAGCGCTGGAAGCACAGGGGCTGAGCGTGCATCGCATGGCGATGCGGTCGGCTGACGGGGACTTGCCGGACCCGCAGGACCGGGCCGAGGCGGACCGGACGGAGTATGTTCTTGCGGCGGGAGCGCTTGGGTTGTTGGTGGCCTTGTTGACCTGGATCGTAAAGTCTCCGGCTGGTTTCCTGCGCGGATTTGGTCTGGCCATCCAACTGTCGCGCGGTGCACGCGGCGGGGTTTTGCGTCACCTGATCTATTTGGCCGAGGCCGCATATGTCGCCAACCGCTGTCGGGACTTGCAGATCGACCATTGCCACGCGCATTTCGGAACCAACTCCACCAGCGTGGCGATACTAGCCCATGCTCTGGGCGGGCCAAGCTACAGTTTTACCACTCATGGGCCGGAAGAGTTCGATGCGCCCGGCGCACTGTCTTTGGGGATGAAGCTGGATCGCGCGGCCTTTGCGGTCGGCGTCAGCCAGTTCGGAAGGTCGCAGTTGTGCCGGTGGGCTAGTTTCGAAAGCTGGCCCAAGCTGCATGTGGTTCATTGCGGGATCGAGCCTGAGAAATTCGCGCATCCTTTGCCTATTCCGAAAAGCCCGTGCCATCTGGTGTCTATCGGCCGTTTTGTCGAACAGAAGGGGCAGATGGTGCTGGTTCAGGCCATGACGCAGTTGAGAGATAGCCATCCCGACCTGCACCTGTCGCTGATCGGGGATGGAGAGATGCGCCCGGATCTGGAGCGCGCGATCCAAGAGGCCGGGTTGCAGGATCGGATCACGTTGACGGGGTGGTTGACCGAGGCGCAGGTGCTGGAGCAATTGAACCGTGCAAACGGGCTGGTCATGCCCAGCTTTGCCGAAGGACTGCCGATGGTCGTGATGGAGGCAATGGCCGCCGCCCGCCCGGTCATTGCGACCTATATCGCTGGTACGCCCGAGCTGGTAAAACAGGGGGAAACCGGTTGGCTGGTTCCGGCAGGCGATGCCGGGGCCTTGGCTGACGCGATGGCGGAGTTGGCTGCAACGCCGGCTGACAGATTGCAGCAGATGGGGCAGGCGGGGCGTGTTCGGGTTTTGGAGCGGCACGATACTGCCAAGGAAGCCCGGAAGCTGGCCCGGTTATTCGCAACTTCGGGAGTGGCTGATCCTTAACGCCCCCGCGCCCAAGGGTCGCGATCTGAATACAGCGGTGTTTTCACAGCCAATGCCACGGCCGAATAGACCACAAAGCCCACGGGGTCGCGTAAAGCCAGTCGAGCAAGCTTGCCAAAAGTGAGTTGGGGCTTGTCCTCATTGGCCAACAGCTGCGGAAAACGTTCCTCGATCTGGGTCACTCCGGCATTCTGGCGTCTGCGCACCCGAACCAATTGACGGAATCCTTCGACCATCGGCCAGCTATATGTTTGGGGCAGCTTCACCCGTTCTTCTGGAGTGAATTGTAGCCTGGCAAACATGTCGTCCGAGATGATGTCTGGCCAGTCCTGCCAGCGCCTTCGTCCGGCACGGTTCATTGCAAAGAAGCCGAAACCCGGAACCGTGGCCGTGACAAATGGCAACTGTTGCCAGAGCCGCGCATACGCCCGGGTGACAGCACTTTGCGCGGGCGTGACCTGAGGCGTCCCGCCTGCATAGCGGGGAGAAGTGGTCGCAAGCGCAGTACAGGTTGCGCTTAAAACCTCTGGATTCAGTACCACATCGGCGTCCAGATAAGCACAGAGATCTCCCTTGGCGATCCCGTCCCCCACGTTCAGGGCATTCAGTTTGCCGCCTTGTTGGATTTCGACGACCTGCAGGGTCCAACCGCGTTCCGAAGCGGTCTGTTGCCACTGCCGAGCACGTGCTGCTGTGTCATCGTGACAGCCATTTGCCAACACCAGAACTTCGCACGTGGTTTTCGTTGGCAGTTCTTCCGAGGCCAGCACAGCTGCCAAACAAGCGTCGATATACCGGGCTTCGTCATGGGCTGGGATCAACACCGACAACAGGCTCACTTGGCCGCCTCCAGCGCATCCCAGCGCGGGTTGTCGTCGCTCAGGTATCGCAAGGCGCCCCAGCTGCCCCAGCGGGTCGGGTTGCGCACATCGCTGTAGGCCATAAACAGTCCGGCACCCGAGGCGAACCATCCGGCCAGCAGCTCTTCGTAGAGCAGTGCCATCTCGGGGGTGTAGTTGAACTGGATGAAGAACGCGGTCAGTTCTTCATCATCGACGATGGGACCGACGCCAGCCAGATGGGTGCCGCCCTCATATGCGATCAGGTCCAATCCCTGCGCCTGGGCCACGGTCATGTGATAGCTTAGGTACTTGTTCAGAAAGCTCTCGATCGTGTCATCATTATCTCCGCTGATCATCCCGTCCAGCAGCTCCTCCCAGGCCAGACCGTTGGCGGTGTCGTACTTGTGAGCCGCGACAAAAGTCTCGCGGGCCTCACCTGTCAGCCCCTGTGCATCCGCTGCGCTCTGTGCGTCAGTCAGGCTTTGCTGCAACCAGCCCCGCACCATCTCGGCAAAATGTTCCGTCCCAAGGCCGCGGCCAAAATAGCCGGTGATCGCGTAGGCGTCGAAATGGCTGGATGGGCTGGGCCTGCCTGGTTCCTCGCCTCGCCACAGCGGCGCGTCGAACACCTGTTCTTCCAATCCCAGCCACCCGGTCTGAGAAGAGATCACCTGAACCAGACGCTGGTCTGCCTCGTCCGCAAACACAGCGTCCCAGATTTTTGCAACCTCGATGGAACGGGCAGCATAATATTGCATCCAGTTGTCACTGGTGCCCCAGCGCTCCTGTGCCTGTTCATTGGCGTAATGCGCCTGCTGGAATTGCCAGTTCCAAACCTCGTTGGAGTATTCGACATAGGCTTTGAGCCCGGGTTCCAGCCCGGCTTTTACCGCTTCGGCAAAACGGGTGACATAATCGTCATCGGCCCCGTGCGGTAGGGTGAACCAAGGGTCTGCATTCAGCTTGTTGGAAAGCGCCAGAAGGATCTCCAAAGGGGCGCCGCCCCGCGACCAGGTGTAGTCATCCGGGCGCGAACGGTCTTCCCATGTACGGTGCGTCGAACCGTTGGCCCGCATCCAATTCACGTGCCGGATGGACGCAAAGCCCGACATACGGTCCAGCCAGAGTGGATTGAAAATCTCCCCGGCTTCATAGGCTTGCACATTGTCCAGTTTCACGACCGTTATATTTCGAACATAATCCCCGGTCCGGGCCCGGTCTGTGCGCTGGATGCGGATATCGACGGCGCCGGGGCCGGGGGTGAAGTCAAACGTGACCTCGCCCTTGCCGTACCGCACGTTGGTGCCGCGCCCTGCGACTTCAACAATGCCGTTGCCATCGAACCGAAGGCGATAACGCCCGGCCAGATCCATCGCTTCCTCTGGCAGGTCGTTGAGGATCACCGTCCCGATGGAGCCCAGTTCTGGTGGCTTTGCAGTGGGCCAGCCGTCATCGTCCAGATAACCGGCTGAGGCCAGATCCTCGTGAGAGGCACCACCCCATTGCCGCGGCAGATGCCCGATCCAGGACCTGGCGGTCTTGAACACGTCTATGAACGGCTGCTGGGTACTCCAATCGGTGATCCCGGACAGGTTGACCCCGACAGGATGCGGGTTTGCCTCGGCAAGGTTCTGTGCCTGTGCGGTTCCTGCAAGCGCAACAGATAAAGCCACGGCCAATGCTTTGAGCCAGTTCATTGCGCCACTCCCGTACACGGCATCGAGGTCACAACCTCCCACACTGTTTTCTGCATCAGCTCTGCGGCTTCCTGTGTCGGCGCCTGCGCCGGAGTTCCGTCGGCGCGTAGCAGAGTGTGTGGCAGGCCCTTTGGGTCGAGATGATAGAGAACGGCATAATGGGTCAGTGCGATCAGATAGGCTCCCTGATCGTTCAGGTGAATGGTGTCCTGCGTGCCATCCGGGTGTTTGGCAAACAGATCCTCGATCTGTTTCAAACCGGCGACACCGCCGCTGTCCAAAAGCGTTCGAGCCAGTCGGGCCATGACCTGTCCCCCCGGGATGACGCGAACGGGGTTCTCGGGGTGGGCTTTCAAATCATCTGCCAGAACTTTGCCAATCCAATATGTGTCCAGATCCCGATCCAATCGAACCAACCAGCCTTCAGGGTCATCCAGGTTATGCCAGCTCTCATACAAATAAATCCGCGCCTCAGGATTTGCCTGACGTACAAAATCAGCCCATATTTTTAGATATTTGCTGCTGTCGTGATACTTGATCGCGTCCTTGATTTCGACCATTTCGGTCAGCACCACGGCGTCGTAACTGCCGGTGGCCAAGGCGTCACGGGCTGGTTTGAACCGGGAATGGGCGTTTTCCGCGTCAAACCCGTTGATTGCAACATCAGGTTCCCAATGCTCGCGCAGGGACGTACCCCAACCCAGCTGGCTGTGATGCGAGTGGCCCGACCCGGCCAACTGCTCCAACATGGCAGGCATGTCCCGCCCAACCAGCGAATGACCAAGGTGATACACGCTCAGTGTCGCTGAGGGAGCCGTCAAGGGCGTGGCATAAGCTGCTGCGACGGTATCGGCGGGCAGTTTGCGCGATGTGCCGAAATACCACCAGGCCAACGCCGCCAGCCCCAAAAGCCCCAAAATCAGAACTGGTTTGAACACTCTGTCAGCCCCTTAATTCGGCCGCGGTTACAATGATGCCTTCGCCGATTGCGAACCTGCCGTCTATCCTGTCGCCCTTGGCAAACGGAGCGACCTCTGACGTGAAGAAAGCCGAAAACCGGCCGTTTTCAAGGTCCCAGTACGTTTCCATGCCGGAAAATCCGTAGACAGTGCGGGTGATCGGGAACTGCGCCTTGTAAGCGGCTTCTTTGGCCGAAAAGATCAACTTGGCAAACCTCAGCGGGTCGTCCTGGGTGTTGAGCCAGTCGATTTCACTGTCTAGGCAAATTTCCTCAAGCAAAGGCGCCTTCAGGGGGACATCTTCCTCGACATCGACGCTGACGGCCCGGTGACTGCTGCTGCGTCCAACCACGCCGACGGCACAGGTTCTTGTGTGTGAAACGCCCCCCACCAGCCCATCCGGCCAGATCGGTGCCCGGTCTGGGCCGACGCGCACCGGCAGGGATGGTTCGCCCAGGCTTTTCTGTGACAGCCGAACCGCGTGTCGTCCGGCGCTGAACTCGCGTCGGCGTTTTTCTACGGCGCGGGGGGACAGCCCGGCCATTTCTTCAGGCAAGGGCGGCGGATAGTTCAACGCCGGATGGGTGACGTGTACCGCCAGGTCATCGGAAAACAGCGGGCGCACCAAGGCCAACCGCCGCGCATTGACGGCTTCAAACTCGGTCATGAGATAGATCTGTTCCGCCGACCGGCCCGCATGGCTTTGCGCTTGGACATGGTTTGGGCCTTGTCTGTTCCCTCGTCTGGCAGTGACGGCTCTGGCGCATCCACGGCACTCCCTGTCAGCCCGTCGATATGATCAGCCAAACCATTCAGTGTCGGGAAGCGGAAAATGTCGGTTATCGACAGGCGGCTCGCGCCCAGACCTTCACGGAGCTCGCGATGGGCCTGAACAGCCAGCAGGGAATGCCCGCCAAGGGTGAAGAAATTGTCCTCTCCGCGCACCTCGCTAAGGCCCAGTATCTTGCTCCAGACCGTGCTGATCCGGGCCGCCGTACCAGCAACAGGTTCTGCAGAAACCGAGCTCTCGACCCGGGCTGGTGTCGGATCGGGCAGGGCCTTGCGGTCGATTTTCTTGTTGGGTGTCAGCGGAAAACGATCCAGCGTGACAATGGCCGAAGGTACCATGATATCAGCCAGTTGCGTAGCCAGATGGGATTTCAATCCGGCCTCATCGACCGGCGCATTGGCGGTGACATAGCCAATCAACCGCTCATCGCCATTGGACGAGGTACGGGCAAGGGCGACCGCCCCGGTTACACCAGGGTAATCGGCCAGAACGGCCTCGATTTCACCCAACTCGATCCGGTGACCGCGGATCTTGACCTGGTGGTCGGTGCGGCCCAGGAATTCCAGCACCCCATCTGCCCTCCAGCGCACCAGATCGCCGGTGCGATAGAGCCGTGCCGTGCCTCCGGCAAAAGGATCGCTGATAAAGCGATCTGCCGTCAGATCGGGTCGCTGCCAGTATCCTGCCGTTACACCCGCGCCGCCGATGCACAGCTCGCCCGGGGCACCGATGGGGACTGGCAGGGCGTTTTCATCCAGCACATGAACCGACGTGTTTCCAATCGGCTTGCCGATACTGACCGTGCCACGCGGAGCGGCACCCACACTGTGCATCGTGGACCAGATGGTGGTTTCGGTCGGACCGTACATGTTCAGAATTCTTGCATTGCCACAAGCATGCAGATCTTCGACCAGATCACCGGGCAAGGCTTCGCCACCCACCAGTATTTGTTTCAGATGTCCCAGCGCCAGACGGGCCTGATCGTCGGCCGCAATCATCCGCGCCATTGAGGGGGTGCATTGCATATGGCTGACATCATGGCGAAGGATCTGTGCGGCCAGCGAATGGTCATCTTGTGCCAATTCGGTTGGTGCGTTGGAAATACGCAGCACTTCGGCCAGGGGTTTCAGCCCTTCCAGCACGACACCGGGTTCGATGCCATAATCAATCAGGCAGGCAATCTCGTCCACACCAATCCGTTTGAGATCTTCGACCCGTCGGACGCCGTCCTCCACGGTGCCGAACAAGCCGGACTCCTCGAAATACCGTTCAAAAGCAAAGTCCAGGATCGCCTCAAGTTCGTCCTCGGAGAGGATACCCAGATCCATTTCGAACGGGTTGGTCACGCCTTTGGGTTTCTTGAAGGCAGGGAAGGCCCAGGCATATTGCTTGATCAGACCGGCTGCGGCGCGCAGGTAATCCTTCATCGGCTCGCGAGCGGTGTCGCGCGCCTCCTCCCGCGTGTCGGCAAGATAGGTGTGCAGCATCAGGGTTACGGTGAACTTGTCCGGGTCGTGGCCGGCTTCGCGCAGTGCCTCGTGATAGATGCGGATCTTGCCGGCGACCTCATCAATGCTTTGTCCCAGCAGGTGGGTCAGCACATTGGCGCCGATTTGGCCAGCCTCCTTCCAGGTCTCCGGGTTGCCTGCCGTGGTCACCCACAACGGCAGTTCGTCGGAAACAGGTCGGGGTTGCGTGACCACCGAATGCATCGAGCCGTCCTGACGCGGAAACTCCACCGCTTCCCCGCGCCACAGCTTGCGCAGGGTTTCGATGGTTTCGAACATGGCAGGCTTGTTTCGAGGCGGTGTGTTTTCTGGACGCAACACGAAGTCATCCGGCTGCCACCCCGACGCGATGCCCAAGGCCGCGCGCCCATTGGTCAGGTTGTCGATCACCGCCCATTCCTCGGCCACGCGGGCCGGATGGTGCAGAGGTGCGACACAGCTGCCTGCGCGTACAGACAGGTTCTGCGTGACCGCAGCAACCGCAGCGCCGGTCACCGCGGGGTTCGGGTAGGGTCCGCCAAACGCGTGGAAATGGCGTTCCGGTGTCCAGACCGCGTTGAACCCGTTGGCATCGGCAAACTTGGCGCCCTCCAGCAGCAATTCGTATTTGCGTGGTCCTGGCCCGTCATCATTGCCCCAGTAGAACAAGTTGAAATCCATGCCACGATCCGACACTGGCAGCGCGTCGCCGGACAGTTGCAACCGGCTTTCATCGCTCGAGACGACAACACGGAAGCCTCGCGACAAGGTCCAGAACAGTTCCAAGACCGAGATATCGAAGCTCAGGCTGGTTACGGCAAGCCATGTGTCGCCAGGTTGGTGCGGGATAGCGGTGTCCATGGCGGCAAAGAAATTGGCCACGTTGGAGTGGCGCACCATGACGCCTTTGGGGGTGCCGGTCGAACCGGAAGTGTAAATCAGATAGGCCAGATCAGCGCCGGTGGCCTGCCCGTTCACGTTGGCCGAACTTGCATCCGCCGGTGCTGCCCCAAGGTGCAGAAGTTTGGCCTTTGTCGCTGGAAGGGAGGGCGCCAGATCATCCGACGTCACGATTACATCTGCATCGCTGTCAGTGATGTAGTGGGCTATCCGATCGGCGGGATAAGCCGGGTCCAGCGGCACATATGCGCCGCCGGCCTTGAGGATCGCCAGGGCGCCGATCACCAGTTCGGGCGAGCGGTTCAGATATATGCCAACATGGCTGCCGGGTTTGACGCCCAACTCACGGAGTTTCGTCGCCGCCGCATTGGCGCGGGCATTTAGCGCAGCATAGCTGAGTTCTGCCCCTTCAAAGATCAGGGCCGTGGCATCTGGCGACCGGTCCACTTGTGCTTCAAACGCGGATTGGATGGTTTGGTCCGGGCTGAACGCCTGATCGGTCCGATTCCAATCGCGCAAGACGCGGGCGCGCTCAGCCTCGGGCAGAATGGTCATCGCGTGTGCGGCCGTGTCACCCGCCCCGTCGGCAATCTGAGTTAGAACCAGTTCCAACCGCGCGGTGAGCAGGGCCAGGGATTGCTGATCAAAGAGGGACGCATCCGCGTGCAGACGCGCCGTCTGGCCGGTCACTGCAAGCGTCAGTGGGGAACCGGGCAGCGGAGTATCTGCGTCGAGGGACAGGGCGATACCGGGCTGATCAAAGCCCTGAATGCCGGGATCGCGGGCCACCAGATCGCAAGGCCAGCCGCCATCCTGTCGGGCCTGGGGCAGTCCAGTTTCAAGCCTGGCGATCAGATCGCCGACCTTTTCGTCTCGCACAACGCTGAGCATGGTCCAATCCGACACATATCCCGAAGAGTTGGCGGACTGCATCTGGGCGTCGGTCAGCGCGATATCGCCTTCTGCCGCGCCAGTGCTACGCAGCGCCCAAATCAGCGTGCCTGCAGCAATCCGTGCCGGTGTCAGGCCCCCGGGCAAGATCAACTCCCGCGTCAGGGTTCCATCTTGGCCGGTGGGTAGGGTCAATGGGGCGGGCAGGGGATGTAAATCGCGCAAGGACTGCCGCGCCCTGTATTCGCCGGGCAGGCTGCGTTGTAGCGCGTCATTCAGGTCCCGTGTCTGGTCGGCAGAAAGGACTGGCAGAACATCACCAACTTTCACCTTGTCCGACAGATCAAAAGGTTGACCATATGCGGATTTCAGATCGCTCAGCTGCACCGCTCCGTCACTTGTCGCGATAGTAAGGCTGTTGCCCGTGCCCTCCAGAACCGTACCCGGTGCGCCCGATCCCAGGGCCTGTGTGCCGGAGCCAACCAGAACCACATCTCCCCCCAATTCGATCTTGGCGCAGGTGAGTGGGTTCCAATACTCCCCGAAATCCAACGCGTTGATCAGGCTCAGGATTTGGCGAGTGGACTTGGCGAAGTCCAGACGGCCCGCCGCATCAGGGCGATCCTTGCGCGCGTGATAGCTGCGACTTGTCGGGTCTTGCGGCGTCCGGGCCAGCTGGCCGGTCTCGACCTGATTCATCAGGGCTGCAAAACTGTCCAAACCCGCCGCATAACACTTCGAGTTCAGCGAAAACGCGGTCTCGCCCTCAGTAATCTCGAACAAGCGCTGTTCCAAAACATCCCCTGTGTCCACACCGCGTTCGAGTATGTGCCAGGTGATGCCAAATTCCGTGTCCCCATCGATCAATGCCCAGACCGGGGCGTTCAATCCGGCATGGCGCGGCAGCGGCCCGTCATGGAAGTTGATGGCTCCTTGTGTGGGCAGGGCCAGAACCGCGTCTGACAGAAGCTTTAGGTTGGCGATCGAAAACAGCCAGTCGAACGCCCCTGCCTGCGCCAGATCCTCGGCGTCGGTCAGAACCGGCAGCCCCTTGCCGGTCGCCCAAGCGGCAATCTCGGCATCGTCGGTCACGACGGCGCGGATACGATGCCCGCGCTCCAACAGGATTTCGCTGCATCCGATCAGAAGGGATTCATTGCCGATCACGGCGGTGGTCAGATTGGTCATTTATTGTCCTCCGTAGCGACGGTGGAGAGGGGAAATTCATCCGATATGCGCGGTGCGCGGCGAAACATATGCCGCACGCTATGGGCCATGAGGTCGCGCAGGAAATGAGGGGGAGATTCAAGAGGTTTGTTCTGTACCATGCAGCGCAACCGCCACAGGATGCCGCCCAGGATCGCAGACAGTGTGGCACCGGCGGCGTACAGGCGACCATGAGTCTTGGTAAAATAGTGCAAGCGTGAATCGAGCCAGTATTGCGGGACGCGATCCCAGGTCTTCATTCCGGTAGAGGCCGAACCCACGTGGGCAACCTCGCTGCCGGGCAGGTAATAGACTTGCCAGCCTGCCTGTCGGGCGCGGTGGCACAGGTCGGTTTCTTCGAAGTAGAGGAAGAACGTTTCGTCAAACCCGCCCACCTTTTCGATCAGGTCACGGCGGATCATCAGGCTGGCCCCGGCCGTCCAATCCACCTGAGTGGTGTTTTTCGGGATCTCGATCGCGACGATCGCATGTTTCAGCAGGCGCGAAAAGACGCCGGTCTTCGCGGCCGCTTCGAATTCCCCGGCGATTGAGGGGAAGCGGAAGGCCGTCCGGTGCGGCTCTCCATCCACGCCGCGGATGTAAGACCCGGCCATGCCCGCCTGTGGGTTACTGGTCAGGAATTCCAGCAGGATACGAACCGCGCCGGGTTCAGGGAAAGCGTCCGAGTTCAGAAGGTAATAGTAATCGGGTCGGCGTCCGTCGCTCATCCGTGCGCGCAAGCCGATATTGACCCCGGCACCGAACCCGCCGTTGTGATCTGAAGAAATCAAACGGAAGCGGTTATTTGACAACCAGCCACGATCCTGCGCCTCGCGTTGCATCACCTCGAAACTGTCATCTCCCGATCCGTTGTCGATCACCAGAACTTCGCCACTCAGGTCTGCCATTTCGCGCAGGGCCGTTTCGGCCGCGCGTAGCGTCATATCGGGCGTCCGGAAATTCAGAATGATGGTCAGAAGGGCGGGTTGCATCGGATGCTCTACTCTGCGGCAGTTGCCAGGGCTGGCGAATGAGGATTGGGCGAAGGTTCGGACGCGTCCAGAACCGAACGGACGTGATCGGCCAAAACACTGACATTGGGGACCAGAACCATGCTGTCATGATCGCCAGGTACCTCGACCACCTGCGTGTTGACGGCCCAGCGAGTCCAGTCGTTGTCATCGAAGACATATTCCCGCGCGGCCGAAACATATTGCCCTTCGGACACTTTCCAATGGCGGTCCAGTGGGGGGCGGAACAGGGTCAAAGGTCCGTCCCATGTCGCAACTTGGTAACTGCCGATCGCCTGGCGGAAGGCCGCCTCAATTTTGGAATTGTTGAACTCTGGCGTCTGGGACACGCTTTGATCCGACCCGCGTCTTTTGGAGAGTTCCCACGCGATGCGGGTCCGGGCCCATTCCGACAGATACCCGATCCCTTTGCGTCTCAGCTCATGCAGCTTGATCAACGCCTTGTCCTTGCGGGTCAGAGTCGGGCGAAGGGGCAGGGGGGTATCCAGAAGCACGAGGGAGGCGACGTCCTCCCCGGCCTGCGTCACCTGTTGGGCCATTTCATAGGCGGTGATCCCACCACCCGAGAATCCGCCAAAGTGATATGGACCGTGCGGCTGAATGCGACGGACTTCGTCCAGATAATCCCGCGCTGCTTCGCTCATCGATATGTGCGGCGCCTCCTCTCCGATCAGACCACGGGCCTGCAGGCCGTAGACCGGGCGATCGCGACCAACCAGCAAAGCCAGCTGGCGCAGGTTAAGGACGTTGCCAAACATGCCGGCGACAAGGAAGAACGGGCGTTTTCCGGTGCCATCGCCCGGATGCAGTTTGACCAGATGGACGAAATCGGTAGCGTCCTTGGCTTTGCCCGGATCTTCGGTTCCCGGTGTTTCCAGCGACACACCGCCGCCCGTTCTTTGAATGATCCGTTCGGCCAGACCGGCGACGCTGGGTGCCTCGAACAGCAACGAGATTGGGAATTCTACGTCAAAGGCGCGTTTGATCTGTGCAAACAACCGCACAGCGATCAAGGAATGCCCGCCCAGATCGAAAAAACTGTCTTCGACGCCGACCTGCGCCACACCCAGCAGGGTCGCGAACTGGTCTGCCAATTGCTCCTCCACCGCGTTGCGGGGGGCAATAAATTCAGTCTCCAGCTGAGGACGTTCAAAGCTCTGTTCCGGGGCACTGTCCTGTGCGGCGCCTTGTTCGGTCTGTTGGATCAGCGCTGGCAAGTCGAGCGAAGACACAACGATTTGCGGCAGTCCTTTAGACAGGGCGCGCTGCAAGGCCTCCGGCCCTTCGCTTTCGCGAATTCCGTTGGCGATATTGTGCAGAAGGCGCTGCTCTTCGCTCGAAAGGGGTTTGGATGAACCGCCGATTTCCAGTCCAAGATCAGCCGCGCTTGCATCGGAGTTTTGCCGGTCGGGCAGTGTCAGGGCACCCTCCAGCCGTTTCATGTTGAACCCGGTTATGGCGACAGCCACCTTGCCCTGTTCATCGCAAAGCACGATGTCAAAAGTGGCAAAACCGTCATGAGGTGTTCCAGACAGTTGCACATGGCTGACAATAGCGTTTGGCAAAGGACCGAAGACTTGGATCGCACCGTAGGAGACAGGAACCCAAAGCGATCTGGCCTGATAGCCCGGGATCAGCTCCATCGCCCAGCCCGTAGACAAGTCCATCAGCCCCGGGTGCAACAGGCATCCGTCGCCCTGCGCACTCGGCGAAAGGGAAAGACGTGCGACGCCTTCGCGTTCCCCCAGAGAGATCTGGTCCAGAACCTGCCAGCGCGGGCCGAAACGCAGGAACTTTTCCTGCGGTGATTTCAGGCGACTGCCAGCCGCGGTTTCGAACAGGTCACCATGCGACTCTAATTTGTCGCCCGAGATCTGCGGCGCAGTAGCATCGTTCAAAACCAATCGCGCCTGTGCGTGTAGGGCATATCCACCCTCGGGGAGCGTGCCGTGGAAGGAAGCAGAATAGCCTTCGTCGGTCGCCTGCAGGCTCAAAACCAGCTCCCGCTCCCCGTCTTCCGGGCCGATAAAGGGTTGCAGAAAATAGAGGTCGCGAATTTCGAATCCGGTGGAAACTCCCTGAGCCTGAACTGCCTGCGCCAGCAGCTCGATATAGCCCGTGCCGGGCATCAGCGCGGTTCCATCGGCGATCCGGTGTTCGTTCAGGATCCAGTCGCCCTGCGATGACAGGTGCGCGGCATAAATCGGCTGACCTTTGGCATTGAACCCGGTTTCGTGCCACAGGGGTTGGGTGCTGGGCGCGCGCGCGGGCAGGGTATCAGCTCCAGCACGTCGGGCCATTGCTTCTGCCGCCATGCCCACATCGCTCCACACCCCCCAATCAATTGCAACCACGCGGGTCTGTCCGCCGCTGCGATGTTTGGCATAGGCGTTGAGGTATTCGTTGGCTGCAACATAATCGACCTGACCGGCTGGCCGGGTCACGGTCGAAGATGAAGAAAACAGTACCATGAGTTCGATACTGCCATCAGGGAACAGTGCGTCCAACACGCGCAAGCCGCTGATCTTGGGGGCAAAGACCTGAGCAATCTGAGCGTCCGACTTGCCCAGGATCGGGCTGTCATCGATATGGCCAGCCGCGTGTATCACGCCGGTGGTCGGACCAAATGCGGCTTCGGCCTGTGTCTTGGCGGCCTGCATTTGTTCGCTGTTGCAAACATCTGCTGTCAGCGGCAGGATCCTGCCGCTTCCAATGTCCTCAAGATCCATGACTGCACGGATGCGCTGGCTCAGCCGGTGCGAAGGGCCGTGGCTGCGCAGGAAACGGTCCCAGTGGTCACGTGCTGGCAAACCATCACGCGAAAGCAGAACTACGTTGGCGTTGTGGTCCCTCATGAGGTCTGCCGCCAGGGTCAGTCCGATACCACCGTAACCCCCAGTTATCAGATAGGTGCCGCCATTTCGGAAGACCGAGGCATCCGATGTGTCCAGCTTTGTGGGCCGCCAGCCTTGCTCCAACCGGCGTTCCCCGCGCCAGACAGCGGTTAGGCTCTGCGGTTCGGCCAATAATTCCTCTAACAGGCGGTCCGTGCGGTCCGGCGCGCTTCGGCCCTGCAGCCGATCCAGCCAGCCCAGTGTCTGATCCGGCAGATCAATGTCTATCATTGCACAGGTAACACCCGGAAATTCACGCGGTATCACCCCCATCGGGCCCGCGATCATGGCCTTTTCGGGATAGGGCAAGGCTTCGTCATTCTGCTGCGATGCGCCACTGGTAAATGCCAGGATATGCAGTGGTCCGGGCAGCTCGACGCTGCCCAAGGCCTGGGCCAGATGAGTCAGGCTATAGAAGCCCATTTCGAGGTTGCGATCAAAGAAGGACGAACCGGGGCGGAAGCTTTCCTCCCGCGTGACCATCCAGAAATGCGCGATCCGGTCTGGCAGCTGGCCACGTTGTTCCAGATCCTGAAGCAGCGCCTCATACCCGCTGTTGCCCTGTTCCGTGGCAAGAACATAGCTGCCATCGGTCAGCCGCGCGAACGTATCGCCGGGTCTGACGCGGGTGATGACGTGTCCGGCCTCCTCCAACCGGGCGAGGGCCGATGTGGCCAGTCCGATATCATCCTCGAACACCAGCCAGTTCAGCGGCTGATCCGAGAGTTCAGTTTCAAGTTCCAGCGCGCAGTCTGCCAGACGTGGGCGCCAGGAGGGGCGGTATCCCCAATCGGACAGGTCGTCGTGGCGTTGGGGCAGGGGCGCCGTCGTCTCGGCCACCGCTGCAGCGGGTTCAATGAAGTATTGACTGCGCTGGAAGGCATAGGTGGGCAGCGGCAGACGGTGCCGCCGGACCTCTCCCCAGATCTGATCCCAATCGGCGGTGACGCCACAGGCCCACAACCGTCCGATCACGCCGACGAAATACGCGTCATCCGCTACGTCCTGATCGGGGTGGCGAAGCGAGCTGAGCACCTGCCCAGACGAGATGCTGCCATGCATCTGCGCCAACGAGCTGAGTGCTTTGCCAGGGCCAACCTCCAAATAGACGCGATCCTTGCGCGACGACAGGCTGTCCAGGCAGCTGGCAAAATGGACTGTATTGCGTAATTGTTCCACCCAATAGGTCGGATCTGTGGCTTGTTCGGGCGTTAGTGCAAGGCCTGTTCGGTTCGACAGGATTTGCAATTTTGGCGTCTCAAGTCTGGTTTTTGCCAGGAATTCGCCATATTTTTGCAGAATTGGATCCAGCATCCGCGAATGGGCTGCAATGTCGATCGGGATCCGCTGGTGATCGATGTCTTGGGCACTCAGCATGTCCGCGAAGTGTTCCAGTGCCGCCTGCGGGCCACTGACAGCTACGAGCAATGGCGCATTGACGCTGGCTATATCCAGATCATCCGGCAGCATGGCCTGCACGTCTTCCAGCGACGCGGAAATGCTCAGCATACCGCCTGCAGGCACCGTGTCGAACAACTGTCCGCGCAGCAGGACCAGATCAATACAATTTTCAAACGACATCACCCCGGCCAGACAGGCTGCGGTGTTTTCGCCCATCGAGTGCCCGACCAGCGCCGTAGGGCGCACACCCCAACTGATCCATAGCTGGGCCAGTGCGTATTCAATGATCATGATCAGCGGCAGCTGGACCGATGGTTGGAGCAGTTTTGTCTCAGCGGCTTCAAGCTGATCTTCCTCGGGCAGCCAGATCGCCTTCGGATCGTAATCGAGCTTCTTTTGTAGGTGCTCCAGTCCGCGATCCATCCAGTCAGCAAAGACCGGTTCGGTTTCATACAGGTCGCGCGCCATGCCTGCATATTGCGCACCGCCGCCGGGGAACATGAAAACCACATCCGGCGCGTCGCCGAGCTTGTCATGGGTAAAGACTTGGCGCGCATCCCCCTGTTCCAGGAGTTCTGCGGCCTGCAGCGCGGTTTCGGCGACCAGAACCCTGCGTTTGTCGAACCCGCGCCGCCCATTCTTGAGTGTGAATGCTACATCGGCCAGATCCACATCCGGATTGGCCCGCAGATAAGCGGCAAGCGCAGCTGAATTGCCGTCCAGCGCTGCCTTGGAATGGGCAGACAGGCACAACGGATGAAAAGGGAAATCGCTTTCTTCCGATGGTGCGCGGACCGGGGCCTCCTCCAGTACCGCGTGGGCATTTGTGCCACCTACACCCAAGGCGTTGACGCCCGCGCGTCGGGGGTGCCCGGTCGTGGTCCAGTCGGATAGGTGATCATTGACCTGGAACGGCGAATGGTCAAAGTCGATGGCCGGGTTCGGCGCCTCATAACCAAGCGAGGGTGGGATCTGCCCGTGATGCAGAGCCAGCGTGGTCTTTACCAGGCCAGCAATCCCGGCAGCAGTGTCGAGATGGCCGATATTGGTTTTGACCGAGCCAATTCGGCAATCGGCTTCAGAACCAGCTTGCGGGGCGAAGGCCTCGGTTAGCGCACTGACCTCGATCGGGTCGCCCAGATAGGTGCCGGTGCCGTGGCATTCGACATAACCGATTGTGTCTGCGCCGACCTTGGCGGCGTCCAAAGCCTGTCGGACTGCAGCTGCCTGACCGTCTACCGAAGGCGCCAGATACCCGGCCTTGGCCGCGCCGTCGTTGTTGACCGCCGACCCTTTGATAACCGCCCAGATGTGGTCGCCATCGGCGATTGCGTCTTCCAACCGGCGCAGCGCCACCGCGCCCGCACCCGAACCGAACACAGTGCCCTGGGCCCGGTGGTCGAACGCATGGCAATGCCCATCTGGGGACAGGATTTCGTTCTCTTTGTACAGATAGCCACGCCCCTGCGGCAGTTCGATGGTCACGCCGCCCGCCAGTGCCATGTCACACTCGCCAGACCGCAAAGCCTGGCAGGCATAGTGGACCGCAACCAGTGAGGTTGAGCAGGCAGTTTGGATGTTGATTGACGGGCCTTTCAGGTCAAACACGTGGCTGACGCGTGTGGACAGGAAATCCTTGTCGTTGCCGGTATGGCGCAACAGGAACATGCCCACGTCGTCTACCAAGTTCCGGTTTGAACAGATGTTGAAATAGAAATAGCTGCCCATCCCGCAGCCCGCATAGACACCGATGGGACCATTGATGCTTTCGGGCGGATGCCCTGCGCTTTCCATCGCTTCCCAGGCGGTTTCCAGAAACTTGCGATGCTGGGGGTCCAGAATGGCGGCTTCCTTGGGTGAGAACCCAAAGAACTCGGCGTCGAATTGGTCGAACCCTTCCAACAGGGCTGCGGCGGGCACGTAATGAGGGTCGGCCAGCAACTCGGGCCGCTCTCCGGCGGCCTTCAGTGCGTCACCGTCAAGCACCTGGATCGATTCAACACCGTTCTTCAGGTTGTCCCAGAATTGCGAAACGGACTGCGCCCCCGGCACGGCAACAGAAAGGCCGACGATCGCGATGTCGCCGGTCGTGTCGGGCATGTTTCCCAGTTTTGTCATAGCCTGACCGTTCCACCCCTTACTCAGGTGTTTCCAAGTCTCGCCGTGCCATCTACCCTAGCAGGCCGGGTCGAATGGAAACAAATTCAAGACCCGAAACCGTGTTGATATTCGAGCTTAACGCATTGCAAACAAGCAGGAAGACATATTTCGTATATAAAATGTGAATCTTCCCGGTAGTGTCACCTAGCTTTATGTATGGTTTTTGCGGCCCCATTATGGACACTCTGTGACCAAAGCCGCCTCATTCTTGCACCTGCCTAAAACAAGGTTCGCGGCTTGCTCTTGGCAGGATCCGCTGCCAGCAACGTTCCTTCGGAAAACAGCTTTGATTTGTGCGGCGCATCAATCTTCAAGCGTTCGACATAGCCCAACATTGCGCCAACGCAGAGCCAGGTAAAGGGAATGATGGTCGCATTTAACAGCATGTCCATCATCGTGGCGGCCACGATCAGGGCGATGACCGAGACATAGGGTGTCGGCTGTACTGTTCCGCCCGTGCGGCGCCAGAGAAGGTAGATCGGCAGGGCAAGAAGCCCCATCTCAGCGACGTATCCAACCCATCCGAAAGTGCCAAAGACAATGATCCAACGGCCGTCAGGTATGGTCAGTATTCGCCCGGTCTCCACGTCCCGGATCAGGTTGCGCCCCCATCCGCCCCAGCCGAACCAAGGTTTCTGGTGGGCTCGTTCCATCAGAATTTCTTCGTTTCCAAGACGATAGCCCAGGGATTGCGCCCGGTCTGCGCTGATTTCCGTAGCCACCGCCATGATCGCATCGACGGGGATCAGGCCCAAATTTCGCATCATCGGATAGACCACGCCTACAATCGCCAGCCCCAGCGCCACCGTCACCTGGAAGCGTAAGGGTGCCAGCAGTATCAGCGGTACATAGAACAGCACATAGACCTGCGACGCGAGGCTTTTGAACAGCACCAGCAAAATCATGAGATAAAGCAGCGCTACTGCATATCGCGTCTTTTCCTTTTCGGGGGCGTATCGGGTCAGACAAGCACAGGCCATTGCCGAGGTCGCCGCCAGAAAGGCGAGCCACAAAGCGTGTTGTAGAAAGACAATCGGTCGATAGCCGCTGCCGCGCACCATTTGGCCGAAATCATGTTGGAAGAAACCATAGACCCAGATGTTCATCTGCGGGCTCAATCGGAGCTCGATCATTGCCGGGATCGAATAGATCAGCGATGCGATCACCAGCGCAACCAGAAGGGCCCGCATTCCCTGTTCTGTTGCAAGATATTGACGGGCCAGAAAAAATGGCAAGAGCACAATGACCTGATTGATCAGGACCGAACCCAGATCGCGCCAAGTCAATCCAGGCAGGTGCGTCATGATGATCTGGATTGGGTAACTGTTTTCGATCACATCCGCCTGCAGCGGGTCGGTATTGCTGAGAACCGTGGGAATTGCCCCCAGAACAAACAGCAAAACCAACGCCTTGGCCCCGCGGGAAGATGGCCATAAGGGCACAGGTTTCTTCATCATGAAGACACACAGGACAAAGGCTGTAACAGCTGGGATCGAATGTTTGTCCATGTCCGGGATCAAAGGCAGATCGAACTCTGCCACGGGGGGCAGGATCAGGTACCCGCCCAGAATGCACCAGATGATAGCCCGCTCCAGCGGCATTCGCCGGAACAGATAGATCGAGACCAAAGGCCAGATCAACAGCATCAGATAGGCCAGCGAATTGGGCATGGCGCGGCTTTCGACAAACAGGATCCTTAACCAAGATACCTTGTCACGCCAGATGGGCAACTTTGTGGCGCTGCCATGGTTTTGTGGCAACGGCCCGATGCTGGGGTGAAAACGGGTGTTGGCCGCGTGCACAAGGCGTCCTAAACCGGAACGGCAAGAGGTAAAATGGAATGGCCGGGTCGTGCAGTTTCAATTCGGGTCCGAGCAAATTGTCGTAAACGTACCCGACTGGAATGCGTTGTCGGTGCAGGTCGCGCAGCGGTTTCAGAGTGGTCAGGGTTTTGCCCTGGCGACGATCAACCTGGATCATCTGGTGAAACTGAAACAGGATGCCCGGTTTCGGGCGGCCTATGCGCAGCAGGATCTTGTGGTCGCAGATGGCAACCCGATTGTCTGGCTGTCGCATTTGGCAGGGCGTCCTGTCTCGGTGCTGCCGGGATCGGACCTCGTGAAACCCCTGTGCGAACTGGCGGCCGAGACCGCGGTGCGCGTGGCATTGGTGGGGTCTACGTCAGAGGCTTTGCAGGACGCGGCCGAAACACTCTGCAAACAGGTGCCGGGGCTTGAGATTGTCCTGTGCCTGTCGCCCAGCCACGGGTTCGATGCGACCAGTCCGGAGGCGGGAGAGGTTCTGAACAGGGTCGAACAGAGCGGTGCTGGTTTGTGCCTGTTGGCGCTGGGAGCGCCGCGTCAGGAAGAACTGGCTGCGCGCGGTCGGCAGCTTACACCCGGTGTCGGATTCGTGTCCGTCGGAGCGGGCCTGGATTTCTTGGGTGGGCATCAAACCCGTGCGCCGCGTTGGGTGCGCCGGATTGGCATGGAATGGCTGTGGCGGGCTGTGGGCAGCCCCGCCCGATTGGGACCCAGATATTTGCGGTGCCTTGCAATTCTACCCGGACAATGCATCGCGGCCCTGAGGTTGCGCCGGTCCTGATCCTCGCTCACTTGTATTCGATCAAATCGCGTTTCGTGCCAAACCGCTTGCGCAGATGATATTCCAGAATACCCTGTGTTTCCGGGAATTTGGAGAGCGTGAGAAACAGGGCAGGCAGCCAGCCGTGGTGTCTGTGCAACCGGATCACCTGCAACGGATAGAGCGTCAGGAACAACCAAGCATTGGGCGTGGTGAAAGACAGAAAGAGGATGAGCGCCGGAATGAACAGGCCCCAGGTGATGGCCCTGCGCGTTTCCGCCACCCAGTGATGTTCCGGCGCCCGCCCATGCAGATCGGCCCCTTCAGCAAAGGCATGGCCGGCGCGGCGGCAGCGTTGCCACCATTGGCTGAACCGCGTCATTCGCGCGTCGTGGCGGGTCATCGGCTGGTCGATGCGCCAGATCGTCCACCCTTCACGTCGCAGCCGCAGACACAGTTCCGGCTCCTCCCCGGCGATCAGATCTTCCCGGTAGCCCGCAACGGCCTCCACAGCGTTGCGGCGCATCATTGCGTCGCCGCCACAGGCCTTGGCTTCTCCCACCGGGGTGTTCCATTCGTGATCGCAGAGCCTGTTGTAGATCGAGGTCTGTGGGTGATCTTCCCGTCTTCGGCCACACACCACGGCAACCTTCGGGTTATCATGCAGAAATACGGATGCCGCGACGATCCAGCCCGGTTCGACAATGCAGTCCCCGTCCACGAATTGCACCAATTCGCAATTGTTCAGCTGCGCCAGCCCGGCATTGCGGGCGCGGGCGGCGGTAAAGGGGCGTGACATGTCAAGCTCTACGACCTTCGCGCCCAGGTCCCGTGCGGCGTGGACACTGCCATCGGTTGAGCCGCTGTCCACGTAGACGATTTGCTCAACCTGATCGGTCAGCGACGTCAGACATGCGATCAGCCGTGCGCCCTCATTGCGTCCGATTACAACCGCGCCAATCGGAGATGTCCCGGTCATCGACCTACCGCGTAAGCCTGCATCAACCGCGGTGTTGCAGCAGCGTGCATCAGCCCATCCACGCACCTGTCGGCGGCTGTCAGCCGTCCCAGGGTCCACGGGTCGGTCACGGTCACCCGGTGGCCCCGGTCGCGCAGATCCTGAAGGACGGTTTCGCCAAATCCGGGTTCGATGAACAAGGCACCGGGATCGGTCTGCCGGGGATAGAAGGAGCTTTGGAAATGAGCGCTGTGAAACAAAGGTGCATCCAACCCCGCCTGCAAGCCTTTCCCGCCATGGATCAGCCTCAGCAGATAGATCAGCTGCCATTGATCCTGCTGATCCCCGCCGGGCGTACCGAAGGCCAGGCTGCGCCCGTCAGACGCGCGCGCCATCGACGGTGACAGGGTCGTTCTGGGGCGCCGGCCGGGGGCCAGAGAGGTAGCCAATCCCGGCTCGAGCCAGAACATCTGTGCCCGGCTGTTCAGTGGCATGCCCAACCCCGGAACGACTGG
This sequence comes from Paracoccaceae bacterium, assembly GCA_014872875.1. GTDB lineage: Bacteria > Pseudomonadota > Alphaproteobacteria > Rhodobacterales > Rhodobacteraceae > Aliisedimentitalea. The sequence continues at coordinate 64,567 of WKFI01000004.1, read as the reverse complement.
AGAGCTTTGCAACCACCCACCCGAAGGCGTCGCCGAAACCCGGTTGCCCCAGCGGTCGATCACATCCAGATGACAGGTGTCGCCCCTTCGTTCGCCCAGATGTGCCATGGTCGGCTCCCCAGCACCCACGGACCTTCCGGGGTCGAACTCTTCTGTGGCGCGGTGAATGGCGGCCTGTGCCCACCCCTCAAACCCTGGGATCTGGCCAGGGCGCTGGTCTAGATTGGCCCGCGCGTCGATCAAGGCGCGTCGCGCATCGGCATAGTTCGTGGACAAGAGCGTTTCGACGGGGATGTCGATGTGTTCCGGATCGCCATAGAAGGCCTCGCGGTCGGCAAAGCACAGCTTCATGACCTCGGTCACCGCATGCACGAAATCGGCGCCTTGAAGGTCCATGTCTGTAACGGGCAGCCCGTCCAGAATGTTCAGGGCCTGCAACAGGGTCGGCCCTTGGCTCCAGACACCACATTTCCAGACATCCCAGCCCCCATACCGGGTGCTTAAAGGCGACTCGTAACTGGCTTGCCAATTGGCCATGTCCTGCCCGGTCAGAACCCCTTTGCGGTTCTGGCCGCTTCCATCGGCCAGAAAGGCTTGGGCCACGAACGCGTCGATCTGTTCAGCCACGAATCCCTGATAGAACGCCCGGCGGGCGGCGTCGATCTGTGCTTCCCGACCTGAAGCCAATTCGGCCTCGTCCAGCAGCCGCTCCCACGTCGCGGCCAGATCCGGGTTGCGCAGCAATGATCCGGGGGCAGGGGCAGCCCCATCCGGCAACCAGACGGCGGCGGAACTGGGCCATTCGTCACGAAAGAACTCGGCCAAACCGGCTATGGTATGCGAGACACGATGCAAGACCGGGTGACCCGCCTTGGCGTAATGCAGCGCAGGCTCAAGCACGTCGCGCAAAGGCAGTTGGCCATGATCGCGCAGCATCAGCATCCAGGCATCGAACGCGCCGGGCACCACCGTGGCCAACAGGCCTGAGCCGGGAATGCGCGCCAGCCCCTGATCGCGATAGTGTTCGATCGTGGCACCAGCCGGTGCCACACCCTGACCGCAAATCACTGTCGGCGTGTCGGCATCAGCCGGCCAGATCAGCACCGGCATGTCGCCAAGCGGTCCGTTTAAATGTGGCTCGACCACTTGCAGCGCAAAACCGGTGGCTGCTGCGGCGTCAAAAGCATTGCCTCCAAGCTCCAGAATGCGCATTCCCACTGCCGAGGCGATCCAGTGGGTCGAGGTGACGACGCCAAAGGTTCCGGAAATCTCGGGCCGGGTCGTGAAGGGAGGGGGAGCCGACATCAATAATCCCGCTGGAAGAAGACCCCAAGCTTGGTGTCTCCGTCGCCTTCCACGGTCCCTTTGACCGTGAAATTGTCTGTGACATCCAGGTTGAGCTTCAGTTCGGTTTCACCACGCGTATTGACCGAAAAATCGGTATACAGGTTCTCCGACAGGTACGCCCCGGCACCCAATCGGGCGCCGCCTCCGCTGTCCAAACCTACGTCCAGTGTATCTGCACCAACCTCCTCACGCACCTTGCCACCGGCAGAAGGACCCCTGCCGCTGAGTTCGGCGACCGAGGCTGCCAACTGTGCCAGAGCAATGGGAGACAGATCTTCGATCTGATTGCCAAAGATCAGAAGGGCCAGAACCTCTTCTGTTGGGCGTTCCGGGTTCGAGGTGGCAACGATCTGCGGTCCAGACAAGGGCCCAACGATCTCCAGTGTTGCCGTGCCTTCGGACGTGTCGGTTGTGGATTCGAATTCGATGTATGGAGAAAGGTCTCCCTGCAGGGTCAGGATGCCTTTCGTCAGTTCCAATCGTCTCCCCAGAAAATCGAACGTCCCGCGGATCAGTTCGACTTGGCCCGAAGGAGAAATCTTGTCGGCTGATCCACGCACGAGGATTTCGCCGCCCAATTCCGCCTGCAAACCGCGCCCGCGGGCAAACACCCGGTTCGGGGCGCTCAGCCGTATATCCAGGTCGATCTTTGGCCCCGATCCCGACTTTTCGGTTTCCACCAATCCTGCCCGTTTGCGAGTCACGAAGGACGGGGAGGGTTCCGAGATATGGCGCATTGGTGGGATCGGTGCAGCCGAGACAGAACCGCCGATCGTGGCAAGATTGATCTCGGTCTCACTGAACACGATCGTTCCGGCCACGCTGCTGCCTCCGGTCAGGCTGCCCCGGTGGCTGATCTGGCCTGAAGCTTCGGTGGAGAAGGACAGGTTGTCGGTCAGGACATAGCCGTTCAAGACCACGTTCAGGCCGGATTCGAAGGGCGGCAAGAGACCAACCGGTCCCGAGACCTGAAAGCTACCGCCGTCCCGTGGCGCGCCGGTGACCTGAATATTGGCGCGCGACTGGGCCAGGCTGATCGTGGCGTTGATGTCTCGAATGCTCTGCCGGGCGGCAGGGATAGCCAGCGAAGTACCTGCGGTCGAAATCGTGCCGCTGATCGCATCAAGGGACGGGGGACCCTTGATCGCAATGTCGAACTGAGCCGCGCCCTTGATCGAGTTCGGGGCCATGAACAGGTTTGCTGCATCCAGCCGGACCTGACCCTTGGCCGTGGCATCGACCTCGCCGCTGGCTTCGTCAAAATTGCCGGCGACATTGGCTTCGATCCCCGAAGGGCCTTGAGCCTTGGTGTCGATTGTCCATACACCGTTGTCCCGCTGGGCGCTGCCACGAGCCGTCAATTCGCCGGAAATCTCCGGCAGGAACCGCTGCAATTCGGCCAGAACCGCGTCAAAATTCAGATCAGCCCTGCCGTCCATATCGACCGAACCGTTCATCTTAGCGCTCGACGAATTTGGTCCGTCCACTTTCAAGTCCCCGGAAAACACCCTGCCATCGCGGGTTACGTCTGCGTCCAGAACCAGCGGGCCCTCGGATTGTGGCACGAACTGGCCCAGATCGTTGAGTTTCGCATCCAGCGTCAGCTGCCCCGCATCACTGGTCAGGTTGCCCTTGGCTGTCGCATTGAAGCCAGCGGCCAGCAGTTCGAAGTTGTCAATCCGTAGCCCCTCAAAACCGCGTCCCCCCTTGAAGTCCAGCGTTGTGGAACCCGCCAACATGGAATCGACCTCGGCAATGCCCGCGCTCAGATCCTGTCCCAGTACTTCCAAGTCCACTTCGTAAACGCCGGACAAAGGCGCTCCGCTTGCGACGATGCTGGCTGTCACGCGTCCGCCCAGATCCTGACCGGCCAGCCCTGAAAACCGTCCCAGGTCAGCGGCCACCAGCGACATGTCGGTCTCGAATTCCATACCGCTTTCCAGCCCTTTGAGGGCGAAATCGCCATTGGCCGCATATTCGGTTCCGGTCAGTCGCAACCCGTTCAACTTCAGCGCACCCTCTTCGGTGAACAGACGGGTGGTCAGCGTCAGATCCGTACCGACCGCCTGAGAAAGCTTCTTGTCGGCCAGAAAAAGCCCGGCCAGGGCCGCGTCAATCTTGGCCTCGACACTCAGGCCATCAGACTGGTCCAGCGCACCGGTTGCGCCAATCCGAGCCTGGTTGACGGACGTGTCCGGCGTCGCGAGGCCCCGCACAGTTGTGCTGAGCGTGAAATCCAGAACCTCCCCGGCTTGCGTCGTCAGCTGCAAATCTGCGCCTGCAATGCGGGTCGAAGCCCCTGAAACCGGCAACAGGACCGAAGCCTGCCCGGGTGCCGGAAAGACGCGGCCATCAACCTGTGCTGCGGACAACACCCCGCCCGGTGCCATCTGGAGGCTGCCGGTCAGGTCCAGAGCAGCAGATTGCAGGCTGAAATTCTCCAGCTCCAACGCACCGTCAGGATCACTTTGTCCATTGGCCTGCAGGCGTGTGTCGGACCCGAAGAAATCGTGAAAATCGGGTTGAAGCAGGGCGCGTATGTCGCCGCCCAGATCGGCAGCAAAGCCGATGCTCTTGGCGGCGGTTTCGTCCTCGTTCGGAATCGCCAGCAATTCGACGCTACCTGCCAGACGCTCTTCGCCTGCCGTCGCCAAGGTGATATCGGCCGTGAAGTCTTCCAGCGGCCCGTTGCCCTGAGCGGTCAGCATAATGTCGGGTTTCCCGGGTAATGCCGCTGCCGTGGCAACCAGCCCGCCGGGGCCTTCGCGCAGGTCCAGATCCAGATTGATGATCCGGGTTTCATTGGCAAAATCCGCGTCCAGCCGCAGCCCGTCGCCGGGTCGGTCCAGGCGTCTAACGTCCAGATCGGTGTTCAGAGTGCCCTCGACCAACTGCAGTGCGCCCTGCAGCGTCAGTGAAGCCGGTTCGCCAATTATCGTTTCGCCCAAGGTGATCGTGTCTACCCGGATCTCACCCAACTCGATCGCGACCGGTAGTTCCGGTAGCTCAAACGGTTTGGCCTCGGGACTGGGCAGATCGGTCGTGGGGGCTGCGACCGGATTGGGGGAGCGAGCCACATCAATGCGTTCGGCGGCAAGGGCATTCACGGAAAACCTGCCTCGCAGCAGCGCCAGACGGTTCCAGTCCAGCTCCGCCCCTTCCACAGTCAACCAAACGCCTTCATCGTCGGACACGGTCAGACGCTGAATCGTCGCACGCGAACTGAAGGTGCCTTCGAGCCCCGTCACTTTGATCTGGCGGTTTTCATCCGAGAGCGTGTCTTCGAGGAACCCGACCAACAGGCCACCGGCTTCTTCTTCCTCGTCCGCGGAATGGGCTTGGGTTACCGGCATCGCGATCAGCAGCGATGCGCTCAGACCATATGCAAGATACCGTTTCAAAATGCCTGTCCAATCCCGATATAAAACTGAAGCCCGTCATCGGTCGGTCCGCTGACGGGATAGGCCAGATCCAAACGCAACGGTCCGAAGCCACCCAGATCATAGCGCACACCCAGACCGGCACCCGCATGGCTGTTGGACCCGCTGCTGACAAAAGCGTCCCGCCCGACGATACCAAAATCGTAGAAACCAACCAAAGACATCTTCTCGGTCACGTATCCCCTTAGCTCCGCCGAGGCCGCAACATAAGACTTACCGCCGGCGATGCCGCCCGGAACCACGACACCCAGCGATTCATATGGATGGCCGCGGACGCTGCCTGCACCACCCGAGAAGAACCGCAGCGTTGGGTCGATGTCCTGCAGCGAAGGCCCGCCCACGGACCCGATCTGCAACCGCCCGGCTGCCACGAAACGTCCATTGGCGTCCAGACGCTGATAATACCGCCCGTCAGCTTTCAGCTGTACACCGCTTTCGGTGTCGTCCCATCCCACAAAAGGGGTCAAAGAGGCCTTGAGGAAGACACCTCGCGTGGCGCTGATTTTGCTGTCGCGTTTGTCGTACTCCATCTGTACCGGCAGAACGAAATACTTAAACCGGCGTTTACCGAACACATCCGTCGCCAATGTCGAAACGGCGGATACGGCTGCCTCGCCGATCAGGAACTCGGAAAATACCCGGCGCACCCCGATCCCGATCAGGCCACGGGTCGCTGTGTAGTGTTCTTCGTCCAGACGCTCAACTTCGGCCAGGTAATATACATTGTCATCCGGACCCAATGTTGCCGGGCGGTCCAATCGAATGCCGATCCGACCGCCAAGGTCGGTATCGCCACCAATACCCTCAGCCCGCGCCTCGAAGCTTAGTTTTTCAGCATTGCCGAACAGGTTTCGATGCATCCATGTCGCACTGACATCCAACCCGTCATTCGAGCTGAGTTCGGCCCCGAAGGTCAGTCGGCGCTGCGGAAGATCGGTGAATTCTGCCGTGTAGTCCAGCGAGCCATCGGGGTTCGGCGTCTCGGCTTCTTTCAGGTTGACCGAGGCAAAGGTTCCGGTGCGACGCAGCCGCGTACCGACAAGCTGTACGTCATCGGGGTCAAAGATCTCGCCGGTTGGAAAGCCCGCGATTTTTTGAAGTGCCTCAGGGTTCACCCGCGTCTTACCCGTCGTGTAGAGACGACCGAAGGTCAGCTGCGGACCGGGCAGCAGCTCGATATCCGCGTTGATCTGTGATTGCGCATGGTTTGCGGTGATCCGTTGTTCGCCGATCTTCGCCTTTGCATGACCTTCGTGCCGCCAGGCCGAGCGTCCTGCTTGGGCCGCATCACGGATTGCCCCTGTCGTGGCGGGCTGGCCGGTGGCAAAGGCTTCGGGCAGCACCGTATCTGGTGCCAACGGTGCCACCTTGGCTGTGCCAAAGCGGAAGGCCGGGCCCGTCTGAACGGTTATTTCTACTTTGTTGATAGTACTGGGTGTGTTCAGTGGGTCGATATTGGCTGCCTCGCGCCCATCAAGACGGATCCGCACATCGGGGCTGAAATACCCTTGATCATAAAGCACTTGCACGAGCGTGCGGTAATCCGACAATGCAGCGGCCAGCAGTTCCTGTGCTGAGTCCAGCTGTTGCGCGCTAGCCCCCATGACCGAAGAGGCCGCCCGCAGGGTGTCCTGCAGCTCCTCTGGAGCGCCCGGCGCCGTTAGTGTGGTTTCCAAGGCTTCGGCCGGTTGGGCCAGTACCAATTGAGCTGCTGGCAGACCCGCCAGCAACAGGGCGCGAAATTGCGCGCGCACTCGTTTCAACCGCATTATCAAGGCTCCGACTGCCCCCTCAACTCCGCGAATATCCAGTGGTAGGAGACTCGCGTACCACAAGGGGTAGCATAGACCGCGAAATTGCCAAAGCCACCAATCGCGTGAAATCGTCACTCAATGGTCGCATCGACGATTTCAATAATGCTGTGCCGATCAGACAAAAAGAGGGGCGTTGCCCCTCGTGGCCCGTCGGGCCAATTCATCCCAAGGTGTTATGTACCAAACAGGGAGTAAGATCGCGGGACGGTCAAATCCCCGCATTCCTGTACCAGCGGCGGATGACCGCGCGAGCGTCGTCCTCCATGTAAGTCACATTGGCAGGTGGCATGGCGTGGGTGACACCGGCCTGAAGGTAAATCTCCCGCCCTTGCCGGGCGACGTCTGCTTCGGTTTCCAGAAGCACGCCCTTGGGGGCCTGGCGGATGCCGTCCCAGAACGGTTCCCGCGCGTGGCACATCGAACAATTGCCAATGACCACTTCCTGTACCTCTTCAAAGCCGTCTGCCTGCGCCAACACCAGGGCTGACCCGGACAGGACAGCCTCCTCCTCGTCGCCTTCGTACTCCATAGGTGCCGAGGAGAGCGCGATGATGCCAATGAACAGCAGCGCCGTTACAGCCCATGTCCAAACCGGATTCCCGGCGCGGGCATGGCAGGTGTTGAAGTAGTGTCGGATCGTGACCCCCATCAGGAAGACCAGCGCCGCGATGATCCAGTTGTACTGGGTCGCAAAGGCCAGTGGATAATGGTTCGACAGCATGAGGAAGATGACCGGCAAGGTCAGATAGTTGTTGTGCGTCGAGCGCAACTTGGCGATCTTGCCGTATTTGGGGTCTGGCGTGCGACCCGCTTTGAGATCGGCAACCACGATTTTCTGGTTCGGGATGATGATGAAAAAGACGTTCGCGCTCATGATCGTGGCGGTGAAGGCGCCCAGATGCAGCATCATGGCGCGACCCGTGAACACCTGATTCAGACCCCAACCCATTGCTACCAGCAGTACGAACAACAGGACCATCAACAGGGTTGGATGGTCGGCCAGCCCGGACTTGCACAAGCGGTCATAGATCAACCAGCCGATCGACAGCGTCGCCGCCGAAATCAATATGCCCTGCCACAATGCCAGTTCAGCCTTGGACTGGTCGATCAGGTAAAGCTCGCCGCCCACCCAATAGACGACCATCAGCAAGGCAAAGCCGCTGAGCCATGTCGAGTAGCTTTCCCATTTGAACCAGGTCAAATGGTCCGGCATCGATTCCGGAGCGACCAGAAATTTGCGGATGTGATAGAATCCACCTCCATGGACCTGCCATTCTTCGCCATGTGCCCCCACCGGCAGATCTGGCGCTTTGCGCAGACCCAGGTCCAGCGCGATGAAATAGAAGGATGAGCCGATCCAGGCGATGGCTGTGATGACGTGCAGCCAGCGGACGGCGAAACTCACCCAATCCCACACCAAGGTCAATTCGAACATTGAGCCCTCACTTTTGGAAGTTCTGTTTGGCACAGCCTAGGCAAAACCGGCTTTATTCGGTATTCCATGATAGTCTCTAACTGTATCAAAAATTTCGGAACAATGTCCTATCTCGACAATATCCGCACCTTTGTCCGCGTCTATGAACTGGGGAGCATGTCTGCTGCCGGACGAGATTTGCGGATTTCACCGGCTGTTACTTCGGCGCGGATATCCCAGCTGGAGGATTATTTGGGCGTCCGTCTGTTTCAGCGCACCACCCGGAACTTGACGGCAACAGAACAAGGGCGGGCCTTTTATTCCGGGGCGGTCTCCGTTCTGGAAGCTGTCGATGACGCCGAGGCCCAGGTGATGAACCTGACCGACACCCCGCGCGGCTCCTTGTTTGTGGCGGCGCCGTTGGGGGTCGGACGCAGGCTGGTGGCACCTGAAGTGCCCGAGTTTCTGAGGGAGTATCCTGAAATATCATTGCGGCTGCGCCTGTCGGACCGGACCGTGGATCTAACCACGGAAGGTCTGGATCTGGCCTTTTTCCTGGGGCAGCCCGAAGACAGTACCCTGCGTATCCGCAAGATCGCCGAGTGTCAGCGGGTTCTGGTCGCCTCGCCCGACTACGTGTCGGCCAGAGGCAATCCAGCGTCGGGCGAGGATCTCGTCAAACAGGGGCATGATTGTCTCAACTTGCGCTATCCGGGTGCGGCTGAGTTTCAATGGCAGCTGCAGACCGACGACGGCGTTCGGAGATTTGCCGTCTCGGGGCGGTGTGAATGTGATGATGGCGATGTACTGACCGATTGGGCGCTGGCAGGGCAGGGGATCGCCTTGAAGCCTGTGTTTGAAATAGCAGACCACCTTCTGTCCGGCCGTCTATTGCGGGTGGCGGAGCAGACGCCGCCGATGCCCGTTCAGATGGCCTGCCTGTACACGCATCGGCGACATCAGGACCCCAAGTCGCGCCTTTTCATGGATTTCATGACCCACCGCATGGCAAAGGCCGTGCGGGCGGCTGAAACGGCGGCAGAGAACGCCCAGCCCTGAAAGATGGATACCTCTGGCAAGCGTTCTCAATTGGGGGCGCTGCCTCCGTCGCACGCAACGCGCGCGCCCCGGAGTTGCTCTGGCAAAGCGACTATGTCGGCTGAGGCAAGCTTCCTGCGCTACCGCGCCGCGTCGCGGCGCCCGGCCCAACGCTTTGAGGGCGCGAAAGCGAATGAAAAAGGGGCGGGAGCGCTGCGCGTATGATCAGCTGCCGCGATAAGTGGAATAGCTGAAAGGCGATATCAGCAACGGGACGTGGTAGTGTGCATCGCCCTCACTGATTCCGAAGCGGATCGGGACTTGGTCCAGAAATAGGGGAGAGGACCCGGCCTGGCCACTGTGGCGGAGATAGTCACCCGCGTGGAAGAGCAGTTCGTAGGTCCCGACACCGAACTCTTCGAGAGGAAGGATCGGACCGTCTGTGCGTCCATCGCTGTTGGTTACTTTCTCGGTCAGTTTTTCACGCATTTCACCGTCCAGACGGAACAGTTCGATCCGCAGACCCTCTGCCGGACATCCGCGTGCCGTGTCCAGAACATGTGTGGTCAGAAAACCGCTCATTTCGCCCTCCCGCAGGTCATTGTGATCCCAGAACTGCCTTATCCTTGCGCGAACTGCAAATTCGCAGAGATTGACAGTGTTTTTCGGAATTTTTGAAAAACAGGCGCGATTGTCTGGATTATCCTGCATCAAGTTTCGGAGACCGGTAATGAAAAGATACGAACGTGACATGATCGGATACGGCGCTTCGGTGCCGGGTGCGCAGTGGCCTGGCGGGGCAAAGATCGCCGTTCAGATCGTGTTGAATTACGAAGAGGGCGGCGAAAACTGCCTGCTGCACGGCGATGCCGCGTCCGAGGCGTTCCTGTCCGAGATCGTCGGCGCGCAGCCCTGGCCGGGACAGCGTCACTGGAACATGGAATCGGTGTACGAATACGGTGCACGCGCCGGGTTCTGGCGCTTGCATCGCCTTCTGCAGGATTTGCCGATTACGGTTTATGGCGTGGCAACGGCTCTGGCGCGGTCGCCGGATCAGGTGGCCGCCATGAAATCAGCGGGGTGGGAGATTGCGTCGCACGGGCTGAAATGGATCGACTACAGGGATATCCCCGTCGAAGAAGAAATAGCCCACATGCAGGAGGCGATCCGTCTGCATACCGAAGTCGTGGGAGTGCCACCGCGAGGGTGGTACACTGGCCGGTGTTCCGATCAGACAGTGAGACTGGCAGCTGAGACCGGGCAGTTTGACTATGTGGCTGACACCTATGCTGACGACCTTCCTTACTGGATCGAAGCAAGCGGTTGCGATCAGCTGATCGTGCCTTATACCTTGGATGTCAACGACATGCGCTTTGCCGCGCCGCAAGGGTTCAACTCGGGCGACCAGTTCTTTGCCTATCTCAAGGACAGCTTTGACGCGCTTTACACCGAAGGAAAGGCGGGCGCGCCCAAAATGCTATCCGTCGGGTTGCACTGTCGTTTGGTGGGGCGTCCCGGTCGGGTGATGGCGCTGAAACGGTTCCTGGACTATGTGCAATCCCATGGCGATGTCTGGTTTGCCACGCGTCTGCAGATCGCCGAGCATTGGGCTGCCGTGCATCCACCGGTCAAGCGCGCCCGTCCCAGCCAGATGGATCGCGACGATTTCGTCTCCCGCTATGGCGGGATTTTTGAACACTCCCCCTGGATCGCAGAGCGCGCCTTTGAACTGGAGCTGGGGCCAGCACATGATACCGCAGGCGGCTTGCACAATGCGCTTTGTCGCATGTTCAGGTCGGCCAGCGCTGAGGAACGGCTGGGCGTTCTGACGGCGCATCCGGATCTGGCGGGCAAGCTGGCGCAGGCCAAGCGGCTGACGGCGGAAAGCACCTCCGAGCAGGCCTCCGCCGGGTTGGATGCGTTGACCGACGAAGAGCGCCATACATTCACCAATCTAAACCAACGTTACGTGGATAAGTTTGGCTTTCCCTTCATCATTGCCGTGCGCGATCACGACAAGGCCTCGATCCTGAGCGCGTTCAGGCGCCGGATCGACCATGATCGGGAGGTCGAATTTTCCGAAGCCTGTCAACAGGTTGAGCGTATCGCGGAGTTCCGGCTGCGGGATGTCCTGCCCTCATGACCAGACAGGTACTGATCCAGCCACTTACGGTCCCGGCCTTTGCCCCGTTTGGGCAGGTGATCGATTGCTCGGGCGATCCGGACAAGATTATCAACCAAGGGCAATGTGGCCGGTATCACGATCGGGTGGATCTGGATTTTGTCGATGGCAGGGCCGGGGTCAGCCTGTTCAATGCGACACCGCGAAAGCTGCCTTACAAGTTGGAGATGGTGGAACGACACCCGGAAGGCTCGCAGTCTTTCATCCCGATGACCGAGCATCCGTTTCTGGTCATCGTCGCGCCAGATCAGGGGGGGCTGCCCGGAACACCACTGGCCTTTGAAACACAGGCGCATCAGGCCATCAACTTTCACCGGGGCACCTGGCATGGGGTTCTGACCCCGCTGTGCGCCCCCGGACTATTCGCTGTCGTGGATCGTATCGGTCCCGGAGACAACCTCCAGGAACACTGGTTCGACGAGCCATACACCGTCCTGCGCTCCTGAACCCGGACAGCGTTTCAACGAAGCCGCCAGAAAAGAAGCGGCAAGACCCCCATGGAACAAGGACCAACAAGGAGACAGTGACCCATGGCCGACACTTCAATCGGGACGCCGGAGCAACTCCGCGATCCCAATTATACACCTTCCTTGCACAAGGCGATCCCGCTAGGCATCCAGCACGTGCTGGCAATGTTCGTATCCAATGTAACTCCTGCGATCATCGTGGCGGGGGCCGCCGGGTTCGGCTTTGGCTCGAATTCCCCGGATTTTCCTGAACTTCTGTACCTGATCCAGATGTCGATGCTTTTCGCTGGTGTTGCGACACTGTTGCAGACCGTGACACTGGGCCCGGTCGGCGCCGCGCTGCCGGTGGTGCAGGGGACCAGTTTTGCGTTCCTGCCGATCATGATCCCGCTGGTCGCAGGCAAGGGCGTGGACGGTTTGGCCGCCCTGTTCAGCGGTGTGATCATTGGCGGTGTGTTTCATGCCATTCTGGGCACGTTCATAGGCAAGATCCGCTTTGCGCTGCCGCCCTTGGTCACCGGGCTGGTGGTCACGATGATCGGTCTGGCTCTGGTCAAGGTCGGCATTCAATATGCGGCGGGGGGTGTTCCGGCCATCGGAACGCCGGAATACGGTTCTCTTCTGAACTGGTCGGCGGCGCTGGTGGTGATAGTCGTCACGCTGGGGCTCAAGTTCTTTGCCCGTGGGATGCTGTCTGTCTCGGCCGTCTTGCTGGGGCTGATCGTGGGCTATCTCTATGCGCTTCTGGTGGGCATGGTCACGTTCGAAGCCATCGGAAACAGCTGGGGCCGTGCTGCAGCCTTTGCGCTGCCGGTTCCGTTCAAGTATGGGTTCGAGTTTTCAGCTGCAGCGATCATCGGTTTCTGTCTCATGGCCTTTGTCTCTGCGGTGGAAACCGTGGGCGATGTTTCGGGCATTACCAAGGGCGGCGCCGGGCGCGAAGCCACGGATCGGGAGATTGAAGGGGCCACCTATGCCGATGGTGTGGGATCTGCCGTTGCAGGACTGTTCGGAGCCTTCCCGAACACGTCGTTCAGCCAGAATGTGGGTCTGATTGCGATGACAGGCGTGATGAGCCGCCATGTGGTTACTTTTGGGGCCCTGTTCCTGATCCTGTGTGGATTGATCCCCAAAGTGGGCGCGATCATTCGTACCATTCCCATCGAGGTATTGGGCGGTGGCGTGATCGTCATGTTCGGGATGGTTGTTGCGGCGGGTATCTCGATGCTGTCGGATGTGGACTGGAACCGACGCAACATGGTTGTCTTTGCGATCTCCCTGTCCATTGGCCTTGGGTTGCAACTTGAACCCGGCGCGGTCCAGCATCTTCCGAACACGCTGCGCATCCTGATGACCAGCGGGTTGCTGCCTGCAGCCCTGATCGCGATCGTGCTGAACCTGGTGCTGCCGCAGGACCTGTCCGGCGAGGCTACCGAAGAAGTTTCGGGCGGTCTGTCCGGACACGGTAAGGGCAGCCTGTCAGGCGAATGAAGAAGTAAAAGGGGCGCTCCCGCCCCTTTTTCCTGCGCTGCGCGCCGTCAAAGCGTTGGGCCGGGCGCCGCTGCGCGGCGCGGACGCACCCGGCCCTGACTGAGCGGCCTTGTTTCCCGGCTCTGTGTCTGCCGCCAATGTGCTGGCGCAGCGCCCTTGGCGCTGCCGGGCCCAACGCTTTTGTCAGCATCTGGGATGCTGTTCAAAAGGGGCGGGAGGTCCTGTGTTGGGATCAGTCCAATGCCATCAGGCGGGCGACGTCGATCATTCGGGCAGAGAAACCCCATTCATTGTCGTACCACCCAAAGATCCGCACCTGGCGCTCGCCGATGACTCGGGTTTCCGGGGCGGCGATGACCAGCGACTCCGGGCGCGACCTCAGGTCGGAAGAGACCAGCGGCATATCGGTCCATCCCAGAACGCCGGATGCTGTTGCCGCTTCCTGCAGCGCTGTTTGAAACAGCTCTCCGTGCAGGTCGCGCGCGGTCTGCACCACCAGATCCACCGCTGAAACACTCGCCGTCGGAACCCGAACTGCTGCACCGCTGATACGGCCTTTCAGATGCGGCAGTACCTCGTCGATCAGGTGGGTGGCGGATGTTGTGGTCGGTACCATCGACAGGGCGCCACCCCGGGATCGGGCAAAATCTCCGCGCGGGGCGTCCACCATGGGTTGCGAGTTCGTGTAGCAATGGATGGTCGTCATATGGGCGCTGTCGATGCCTGCAATCTCGTCCACCAACCGCACCAGAGGTGCCAGTCCGTTGGTGGTGCAGGACGCATTTGATACGATCCGGGTACCGTTCAGCCGCTCTTCGTTCGCGCCCAGAACCACTGTCAGTTCTGCCGCAGGCGAGGGTCCCGAGATCAGCACCTTGCGTGCCCCGGCGGCGATCCCACGCTCGGCCACGTCAGATGTTCTGGCGATCCCGGTGCATTCCAGAACAACGTCGACGCCGCTCAGTTCCACGTTTGTCAGGTCGGGCGCGTGGCTGACAGGGATGTCGCGACCCATGACCTGAAGTGACCCGGCGCTTTGCTCAACCGCGTGTGGGAAGGGGCCAAAGGTGCTGTCGTACTGAAAAAGATAGGCGCACATGTCCAGCGGTGCGATATCGTTGATACGGACGACGTCAATGTTCCGACCTCGGTCCGAAGTCAGGATCTGTCGCAATATCGCGCGGCCGATACGGCCGAATCCATTGATTGCCAGTTTCATGGGCGCAGCTATGGCAGGCGCGCGCGGTTATCTCAACGGAAAGGGGCGGGATTGGTACAATCTGGACGCAAAGGTCCCGACCAACTGGGCTGCCGCGGGACTGTTGCTTGTCCGCTTATTGCGTACAGTTCATCCGGGCCACAAACTTCCCGGTGATGTCCTGATACATGCTCTTGTAGTCTACGGCGCAGCCCGTAGCGGCACGGAAGGCGCGAATAGCCTGATGTGATCTCAGTTTGGCGGGGTGTCCGAACGGGTTCAGGTTGTTGTTGTCGCGGATGGCGCTGAAATATCCGGGATTGTCCTCAACCGGTTGAACCAACCAGCTACGTCCAAGCACCGAAACCGTGGTCCCATCGCTGTTGGTGTCGGCGGCTGCCAGCGGCGAGGCCAACAGCGCAAAGGTCAACGCATATGCTGCATGTTTCATCAGGTCTTCTCCGAATGCACCAACAAACTCCCCGCAGGGTAACGTCATCGTTGGTTGATGCAAGCGGATCCGGCGGGTTTCAACCCAATCGCAGCGGCATGTGACGATTCACGTCTTTGTACAGCAGATAGCGGAACCGTCCGGGACCGCTGGCATAACAGGCCTGCGGGCAGAAGGCCCGCAACCACATGAAATCACCGGCTTCGACCTCTACCCAGTCGGTGTTCAGCCGATAGGCGGCCTTGCCCTCCAGCACATACAGCCCGTGTTCCATGACATGGGTTTCCAGAAACGGGATCACGGCGCCGGGCTCAAAAGTTACGATCGTCACATGCATGTCATGGCGCAGGTCAGTAGGGTCCATGAACCGTGTCGTCGCCCAGCGGCCCTCGGTGTCGGGCATGGCAGCAGGTTCGATATCCTGTTCGTTGACCGTGAAAGCGTCAGGTTTTTCGATCCCCGGCGCAGGTTGCCAGGCCTTGCGGATCCAGTGAAAGCTGGCCAACCCGTCGCCAGGGTTGATCACGGACCAGGCGCTGCCCGGCGGGATATAAGCAAAACCGCCTTCACCAAGGTCGGATTGCACTCCGTCCACAACAATCCGAAGGGTGCCTTGGGTCACGAACAAGGCGCCTTGTGCAGTGGAATCGCTCTCGGGCTGATCTGAGCCACCTCCCGGCTGCAATTCGACGATGTATTGCGAAAACGTCTCGGCAAAGCCGGTCATCGGGCGGGCCAGAACCCACATCCGCATACCGGTCCAACCCGGCAGGAAGGACGTGACGATATCCTGCATCGTGCCTTTGGGAATCACGGCATAGGCCTCGGTGAACACGGCCCGGTCAGTGAGCAATTGCGTCTGTCCGGGCAGGCCGCCGTTGGGGGTGTGATACTGGGGCACAATCATCTCCTTCCACAGGTCGGATGGATCATGCAGTCAAAGCGTCAGGGGTTCCAAGCCGGCTTGGGCCAATAGCATCCTTCGGAAAATTTTGAAGATCTGTGGCGATAGGCACGCTGCAGTGCTCCGGGGTGAACTCTGGGCATGGACAAGGGCAAGGTTGGCGGGCAAAATCATTTCAAACCAAGAATTTGACTTTCCTGCACAACAGTTGGATCCGGATATGAAACCCTCGATTTCGACCCTATGCCTTGTAGCCGCGCTGGCAGCGGCCCCCGTTTCGGCGCAGTCTCTGTCGCGCATCCTGTCAAACAGCGGGCTGTCACCGGACGATTTCAACATCATGAGCGAAGCCGCCCGGACGCTTTATGACCGCGCCAATCCCAGCGTCGGTTCTGAAACGAAATGGAAAAATGACGAGACCGGCTCTTTCGGCACGGTCAAACTCGAGCGGTTTGCAAATGGCTGTGCCGAGGTCGTTCACCATGTTCAACCCGGTGCGCGCGAGGGTACCCGGCAGGTCAACTCCAAGTTCTGCCGCACAGCAGAGGGTAAATGGGTGCTGACACCCATCCAGCCTTGATCGTCCGACACTCTAGATCGCAGACAAAACGCCCGCCTGCCTGAGGTCGGCGGCGCATTGTTGCAGGCTCGCACAGATCTGTGCGCTGCGGGTCTTGCTCAACCCGGCTTCAGGGGCCGAACTGCCAACCACCAGCGCCTTGGCGCCCGGCCCACCGACCAGCGTGGCAAAGCCGGTGATACCGGGTTCGAATTCCCCATTGGTGATGGACAGGCCGGTGTCCCGTGCCCTGTCTACCTCGGCCAGGATGTCGGGCAGATGCGACAGCGACTGGGCCGTGTGCCGGACACAAGGGGAATGGCGCAAGATCTGCTCGGCCTCGTCTGGTTCGACCGCAGCCAACAACATACGGCCAAGGCTTGTGTGCAGCAGCGGCAGGGAGCTGCCTGCCGTAAACCCATAAGACACCGGCCCATGCACCAACGTGGACTGTGCCAGCAGCATGACGCGATTGTTGTCACGCACGGCGAGGGTGATTTCGGTCTGCATCTGCCCAGCGTGGTGGTTCAACACCGGCTGAACCAGGCGCCCGAACTGGTTGGCCTGCAAGAATCCACCGGCCAGACCCAAAACCTTGTGGGTCAGCACAAAGTCCCGCCCCTCCTGCCGAAGATAACCAGCTGCCAAGAGTGTCATGGCCCCGCGACGGGCGGTGGCGCGGTCCTGACCGGTGCGGCGGGCCAGTTCGGCCAGAGTCATGCGGGCCGCGTCGCCGTCAAAGGCTTCAAGAACGGCCAAGCCCTTGGCAAAACTGGCGGAAATGTTGCGATCTTGGGGAGGGGGCATCGCTGCGGTCTCCGAAAGGTGAGTCATGACGCTTGACAGTTCTGCCAAAGGTTTCGCAGACTGGTCGTATAGAAGATATTGTGTGCGCAATACGCACATTTGTCAACTCAGGGAGCCCAGCATGATCAGCCAGGAACTCAACGACAGTCTGACCCGCGTCGGCAAGGGAACGGATGCGGGCGAAGTGCTGCGTCGCTATTGGCAACCCGCGGCCCTTTCGGATGAATTGCAGAACGGCCGCCCCGTTGTACCCGTGCGTCTACTGGGCGAAGATCTGGTCCTGTTTCGCGATACCGCCGGGCAGTTGGGCCTGATCGGTCGTCGCTGCCCGCATCGCGGGGTGGACCTGTGTTATGGACGGTTGGAAGACAACGGTTTGCGTTGCCCGTTTCATGGCTGGCACTTCAATCGTTCGGGCCAATGCGTCGAACAACCGGGCGAGCCCGAAGGCTCGCGCATGCATGAGCAGATCCAAACGCCCGCTTATCCGGTGGTGGAAAAGAACGGCATCATCTGGGCATACATGGGGCCGGGGGATCCGCCTGCGTTCGCCGATTTCGACTGTTTTCGTGCCCCCGATACGCATGTGTTTGCCTTCAAGGGGTTGTGGGAATGCAACTGGCTGCAGGCGTTGGAGGTGGGGATCGACCCGGCACATGCGTCTTTCTTGCACCGCTTCCTGCAGGATGAAGATCCCGACGATAGCTATGGCAAACAGTTCCGGGACAAGGCCGCCAACACAGAAATTCCGATGACCCGCCTGCTGCGTGAATATCCGCGCCCGGATATTCAAGTTGAGGAGATGGAGTACGGTCTGAAACTGACTGCGCTTCGGTATCTGGACGATGGGAGGACTCATGTTCGGGTCACGAACCAGATCTTCCCCGAAGCGATTTGTATCCCGATGTCGCGCGAAATGACGATCACCCAATGGCATGTGCCGATCGACGACGAAAACTGCTATTGGTATTCTATGTTCACCAGTTTCGACAAACCGGTGAACAAGGAACTCATGCGTGAACAGCGCCTGCAGGAACATTCTTTGCCCGATTATGCGCCGCTGAAGAATGCCCGCAACAATTACGGCTATGATCCATCTGAACAAGCCAAGCTGACCTATACCGGCATGGGGTTGGACATCAACGTGCATGACCAATGGGCGGTGGAAAGCATGGGGGGTATCCAAGATCGCACACAGGAGCATCTGGGCAAAACCGATATCGGGATCATCCGGTATCGCCGAATGCTGCGCAGCGCGATCGCGGCGCTGAAGGACGGTCGCGAAACGGATCTGCCGATGAAGAACGGCTGTGATCCGCGACAGATCCAAGGGCCGATCTCCAACGACTCCCTTGCCGAAAATGGAGCTTTGGAAGAGGCTACCCTGACCAGCGACGCGGCCCGCCGTGCGGCCTGCCCTTGGGACGCCAGATTGTGAGTCCGAAGTCTTGGGAAGGCGACGGCCGGGTATCCGGAACAGAATTCTTGCCGAATTCCGTGTCTCCTCTTGCTTTGATGTCCGAGTTTGCAAGACTGTCCGGGGGAGATCTGCATGAAGGATGACCGGGAAAAGGTGGACGGAGAACAGGGTCGGTTGGCGCGGCTTGGGCTGAGCGACAAGGCCCGCGATCAGCGCGCGCGCGAGATTGTGGATCGTTTGGAACGGGACGGGATCGAAACGGTCAGGGTGCTGTTTTGTGATCAGCACGGTATTCTGCGTGGCAAAACGTTGGTTCCCGAAGCCTTCAGGGCAGCGTTGGACAACGGGGTCATGGTCCCTTCGACCCTCATGCTGAAAGACACGTCACATCAGACTGCTTTTCCGGTTTGGTCAAAAAACACGGGACCCGGTCATGGTGCGCTTCAGGGAGCAAGCGACCTGATGCTTATGCCCGATCCGGCGACCTTCCGGGTATTGCCGTGGTCGCCGCATTCAGCGTGGATCCTCTCTGACGTGGTGTATCCGGATGGGTGTGACGTGAACTTCAGCGCACGCTCCATCCTGCGCCGGGCGATCGAGCGACTGGCGGATCAGGAAATGGCCGCAACCCTGGGGTTGGAAGTAGAGTTTCATATCTTCGAAGTTCAGGAAGACGGACGGTCTCACAGCAGCAGCACTATGCCAGGAACGCCGGTCAGGACCCGCAACCTGACACAGGGCTACCAGTTCCTGACCGAAATCCGCTATGCGGAGGCCGAGCCAGTGCTGGATGAGATCCGGCGTGCAGCCCAATCCATCGGGCTGAATGTGCAGTCGGTGGAAATCGAAATGGGGCCAAGCCAGTTCGAGTTCACCTTTGCACCGGGTGAACCGTTGGCCCAGGCGGATGCAATGGTGATGTTCCGGACCCTGGTGCGGGAAGTCTGCGCCAAGCGGGGTCTTCATGCTTCGTTCATGCCGAAACCGAGGCTTGAGAATTGCGCGGCAAACGGCTGGCATGTGCATCAGTCGGTGACGGACCCGACGACAGGTCGGAACCTGTTCAGCCCCGATTCGCCGGGTCAGCTTACAAAAACGGCTCAAGGTTGGATGGCCGGTTTGCTGCATCACGCGCCTGCCGCGTCGCTGCTGCTTGCGCCTCTGGTCAACAGCTACAAGCGGTACCGTCCTTTCCAGCTTGCGCCCAACCGGATCGCCTGGGGGTGGGACAATCGAGGGGCGATGCTGCGGGCTTTGATGCAAACCGGGGACCCCGCCGCCCGGATCGAAAACCGCGCACCAGACAGTGCGGCGAACCCGTATCTGGCTTTTGCGGCTCAGTTGATCGCAGGTCTGGATGGCATTCAGTCGGGTTTGGATCTCCCGGCGGCTGAGATCACGCCCTATCATTCCGAGGCGAAGACCTTGCCCTCCAATCTAGGTGAAGCAATTGCGGCCTTTGAGGCCTCCAACCTGTTTCGGGACGTTCTTGGCGCTGAAACAGCGGACTATCTGGTGACGTTGAAACGGTTCGAATGGAACCGCTATCTGAACGAGATCAGCGAGTGGGAGCAACGCGAATATTTCAATCTGATGTGAGCGGATCGTTTCACAAATTCTCTTGTGAGATTTGACCATGCAGCCGTAACGTGTACTGGCGTATACAAGGTTGAGCGCCCGGCGGACGGGCGCGGGTCCGGCCGATGGATAGGTATCGGATGCGAGCCGGATGATCTTATCGTTCAAAGGGAAGATGACGATGAAATATACCGAAGAACATGAATGGCTGCTGCCCGAAGGGGATCTGATCGTGGTTGGCATCACCGCCCATGCTGCCGAGCAATTAGGGGACGTGGTGTTCATCGAACTTCCCGAAGCAGGGGATGAGGTGTCCAAGGATGACGAGATCGTGGTGATCGAGAGCGTCAAGGCGGCCTCGGACATCCTGGCTCCGTTGGACGGGGAGATTGTTGAGGTGAATGAGGCTTTGGTGGACAATCCCAGCAAGGTCAATGAGGACCCGATGGGGGATGCCTGGTTCTTCAAAATGAAGCCGTCGGACCTGTCGCCGATGGACGATTACATGGACGAAGCTGGGTACAAGGACTTCATCAGCTAAGATTGTTTTTGGGCAGGAGGGGGCGCTGCCCCCTCGGCCTTTGGTTTCACCGCCGTGATGACCTTGACGAGAAGAAGAGGCGGGGTCGGGTTTTGGTGCAGGGCTTTGTAACCTCTGCACCAGTTCCGTGCCGATTTAGTAGCCGCGGGTACGGTCCACTTCGTGTAGCAGGTCCTCTCCGGCGCTGAGGCGGCGGAAGTTCTCGGCGACGTCCTTGAGCGCATCACCCAAGTGCCAGCCCGAGACATGCGGTGTGATCGTGACACCCGGGTGCTTCCACAGTGGGTTGTCCGAGGGCAGCGGTTCTTCGGAGACTACATCGAGCACCGCGTGGCCCGGCGTGCCGGCTTCGAGCGCCGCCATAAGAGCCGGTTCAACAACCAGATCCCCGCGCCCTGCATTGATCAGGGTGGCGCCGGGTTTCATGGCGGCCAGCATGTCCGTGTCGAACAGACCGCGGGTTTCTGCGGTCGAGGGCAGGATGGCACACACGTAGTCGCAGTCAGCCAGCATCGGTTTCAGGGCGTCCTGTCCGGCGTGGCAGGTCACGCCCTCGATCTGGCGCGGGCTGCGGGCCCAGCCGTGGACCTCGTACCCCATTTGGGTCATCAGCCGGGCCGTGAGGCCGCCGATATGGCCAAGGCCCAGCACACCGACACGCGTCTTGTGCGCTTCGCGCGGCTCGACCGGCGTCCAGCGGGCGGCGCGTTGCTCGGCGTCGTGAAACACCATGTTGCGTTGACCGCGCAGCACATAGGCAAGGCAGTATTCGGCGATCTCTTGCGCTGGCTGCAGGGGCTTGAGGCGCGTTACGCGAACATCGGCGCCCAAAGCCGGGTGGTTGACGATGGTATCGACACCGGCGCCCAGTTTCTGGACCAGTTTCAAACCCGGCAGTTTGGCAGGAAGGTCAGGTGTCAACGTAGCCGTGGCCAGCATGGTGATCTCACTGGGATCGCCATCGTCGATGGACGCGCGGATATCCGCACCGGGGGTGATGTCCAGCAGTTCTTCCGCCAGTTTCTCGGCCGTGGTCCAGCCGCTCATGCCGATGTCGATCAGCAATGCCATTTGGGTGTCTCCCCCTTGGAATACAGGTCTTTCTTTCGCACTGCGGAATGACGTTCCGTCACGCCCGGTGGACAATGCGCGGGCGAATAAGACATGGTTTTTATCAAAAGGCAAAGCCTGCCAGGCGCGCCAAATTGGATTTTTTGGGAGGGACTTGAACCATGGACATGAATTTCGGAATGCGGGAGGACCACCGCAAGCTTCTGGACCGCGTCGCCACGATGGTACGGGATGAGATCATGCCCCTGGAAGACGAATACCACGGTGAGATCGGCAAGGAAGATCGCTGGCAATATACCGCACGGCAATCGGAGATTCTGGAAGGCTTGAAAGCCAAGGCCAAGGCGCAGGGACTTTGGAATTTCTGGTTGACCGACAGCGACAAGGGATATGGGCTGAGCACCGTCGAATATGCCTATTTCGCCGAGGAGATGGGCAAGACCCCGTTGGCGGCGGAGGTGTTCAACTGTTCGGCGCCCGACACCGGCAATATGGAAGTGTTCGAACGGTACGGCTCGGACGCGATGAAAGAAGAGTGGCTGAAGCCACTGTTGGAGGGGGAAATCCGCTCGGCCTATCTGATGACCGAACCGGATGTGGCCAGCTCGGACGCCACCAACATTTCGATGTCCTGCGTGCGCGATGGCGATGAATACGTGCTGAACGGCGAGAAATACTGGGCCTCGGGCGCGGGGGATCCGCGCTGCAAGGTCTATATCGTCATGGTCAAGACTGGGGGCGATGACCTGCCCAAGCACAAGCGCCAATCGATGATCGTGGTGCCCGCAGACGCGCCGGGCATCGAAATCCTGCGCCCGATGATGGTCTATGGCCATGACGACGCGCCGCACGGGCATATGCACATGCGATTCACGGATGTGCGGGTGCCGGCTGAAAACATCCTGCTGGGCGAAGGGCGCGGGTTCGAGATTGCGCAGGGCCGTCTTGGGCCGGGACGCATTCACCATTGCATGCGGTCGATCGGGCAGGCGGAGGCCGCGCTGGAGCTGATGTGCAAGCGGTCGCTGGCGAAAGAGGCGTTCGGCAAGAAGCTGGCTCAACTGGGGGCGAACTATGACATTATCGCCGAATGCCGGATGGAGATCGAGATGGCCCGGCTGATGTGTCTGAAAGCGGCCTGGATGATGGACCAGGGCGATGCGCGTGCTGCAGCGCCATATATCAGCCAGATCAAGGTCGTAGCGCCGCGCGTCGCACTGAAGGTCATTGACGAAGCTGTACAGATGCATGGCGGGCAGGGGATTTCACAGGACACGCCGCTGGCGATGAGCTGGACCTGGCAGCGGGCCTTGCGGCTGGCGGATGGCCCGGATGCGGTGCACCGGCGGCAGGTGGCGCGGGCCGAGCTGAAGAAATACACGCAGGAGAAGGTCTGATCCCGATGGCGGATCTTGCCTATTTTCGGGTGGCCGAGGATGGCGCGTTTCTGGGCAATGACCCGGCACGCGGTCCATGGTCCCCCGACTACTGTCATGCCGGGCCGGTGACCGGATTGGCCGTGCGGGCCTGCGAAGCAGCGGTCGGGGAGGGAAAGATGCTGACCCGGCTGACGCTCGATATTCTGCGCCCGTGCCCGTTGACCGGGCTTTACGTGACTTGTGAGGTCACGCGGAATTCTCGAACGCTGGCGACCACACGGGTCGAAATCCTGGATGGTGCAGGGACGCTCTGCGTGTCCGGGTCGTCGATGCATCTGGTGCGCAAGGACATGCCCGGGGTGCCGACGGCGCCGGTGGAGGTGCTGGATTTCGAAGCGGCAACGTTGGGGGCTGCGCCGTTGCGCTCGATGGTTCATGATCAGCCTGCCTTTGCCGATTTCATCGAGGTGGCGTACCCGCCCGGTGTGGAATTCGGACCGGGACCGAAGGCGCTGTGGATGAAAACACCGCCTTTGGTGGAGGGGGAAGAGGACAGTCCGATCCAGTCGATCTGTGCGCTGGCCGATTGTGGCAACGGGATATCGTGGAATGCGACACAACGCGAACTGGGGTTCATGAATACGGATTTGACCTTGCAGATTCATCGCGAACCGGTGGGCGATTGGCACGCGGCCGATGCGGTGTCGCATTGGCAGGAGAACGGTGTGGGGATGTCACAGGCAGTGCTGCATGATGTGCACGGCCCGGTGGGCATGGCGTTGCAGACGCTGGTGCTGCATCCGGTCAAGTGACCCGTTGTCAAATTGTGCGCCTGCGGCGCGCAAGTTTTTGTCGTCGTTGCCCTGCGGGCGCCTCCTCCGCGCAGGCGACAGCGTGACGCGTTATCGGAAGGGATCTTCGGGGTATCCGACGCGGGCCAGGTAAAGCCCGTGGCCGGGGCAGACCGGGCCGCAGGCGGCGCGGTCTTTTGCGTCCAGCGCGTCGCGGACGTCTTCGGGTAACCAGCTGCCGGCACCGACGCGTTCCAAAGTGCCGACGAAGCTGCGCACCTGGTTGTGCAGGAAAGACCGGGCGCGCACGTGGAAATGGATTTCGGGGCCCGACAGGCCTGCAACCCGTTCAATGCGCAGCTCATCCAGCGTTTTGACCGGGCTGGCCGCCTGGCAGATCGAGCTGCGGAAGGTGGTGAAGTCGTGGCGACCGATCAGGTGATTGGCGGCCTCCTGCATGGCGTCCACGTCCAGATCGTGGCTGACCTGCCAGACCTGGCCCTTGTCATGGGTGGCAGGGGCGCGGCGGGTGAGAATGCGGAACAGGTATTGCCGTTCAAGCGCGGTGAACCGGGCGTGCCAGTCATCAGCGACCTGCGCAGCGGCCACGATGGCGACGGGATCAGGTTTGAGGTGGAAGTTCAACGCTTCGGACAGGCGGAACGGATCCCAGTCGCGTGCCATGTCACAATGGGCAACCTGGCCCAGCGCATGCACGCCTGCATCGGTGCGCCCGGCAGCGGCGATGGTGTGGTCGCCCTTTTGCAGTTTGGAAAGCGCAGCCTCGATCGCGCCCTGGACCGAGGGCTGATCTTTCTGGCGCTGCCACCCGGCGAAAGGGGCGCCTTGGTATTCGACTTTGAGGGCGTAACGCGGCATGGCGGGCTGGTAGCCCGAGACGCGGGTCTGGGCAAGCCCTGTCCCTGAATGAACACTGGTAACGTCGGCTGTGGCTGCATATCTTGGGGGCCAAGGCATATTGGCAGGGCAGCGCATTGGTCATTTCAACTCTCGCCGACAGGGTGGTTCGCAGCGTCGAGACCGTGGGGGATACGGTGTCCGAGACACTGTTCGAACCCTCGATCCGGCTGGGGGTCACGGGATTGGCGCGGTCCGGCAAGACGGTGTTCATCACCGCGCTGGTCGCCAACCTGCTGAACCGGGGCAGAATGGGGCAACTGGCGGCGGTCCGCGATGGGCGTGTCGAGGCGGCATTCCTGCAACCGCAGCCCGATAACACGGTGCCGCGGTTTGATTTCGAGGGGCATCTGGCGAGCCTGACCTCGCAAACACCGCAATGGCCTGACTCGACCCGCGCGGTGTCGGAATTACGGCTGAGCCTGCGGGTGCGGCCTTCGGGCTTGTTGTCGGGTCTTCAGGGCCCCCGCACCGTGCATTTGGATATCGTCGATTACCCCGGTGAATGGCTGCTGGATTTGGGGCTGATGGACCGCAGTTATGCGGACTGGTCCCAGGACGTGCTGGAGCGGATTGCCAACCGGGCCTGCGCGGCGGCGTTTCTGGAGCAGGCACGGCAGGTGGATCCAACGGCCGAGCATGACGAGGTTGCGGCCAAAGCGCTGGCCGCCGGGTTTGCAGCCTATCTGAGCGCGGCGCGGCAGGACGGGTTCTACGATTGCACGCCGGGGCGGTTCCTGTTGCCGGGCGATCTGGAAGGCTCTCCGGTCCTGACCTTTGCGCCTTTGCCGGTGGATGGGCCATCGCAGCGCCGGTCGCTGCACCGGGAGATGGAGCGGCGGTTCGAGGCGTATAAGGCGGAAGTGGTCAAACCTTTTTTCAAGCAGCATTTTGCCCGGATCGACCGGCAGATCGTGCTGGTCGATGCGCTGGGCGCGATTCATTCCGGTCCGCGCGCGGTCGAGGACATGCGGCTGGCGATGAGCGATATTCTGACGGCGTTTCGGCCCGGGCGGAACGGGTTTCTGACCCGGCTTCTGATGGGCAAGCGGGTGGATCGTATCCTGTTTGCTGCCACCAAGGCCGACCATCTGCACCATCTGCAGCATCCCCAACTGACCGCGATCATCGAGGCGATCACCCGGGACGCACGCGATCGGGCGGGTTTTGCGGGGGCGGAAACGCAGGCTCTGGCGCTGGCTTCGCTGCGGGCCACGACCGAGGAAATACGTCAGCACAACGGGGCCGAGATCCCGTGCGTGCGCGGCATTCTGGAGGAGACCGGCAAGGCGGCTGCATTTTTTCCCGGCGCCTTGCCCGAAGATCCGTCACACCTGTTGACGCCAGCGCGGCAGGGGGCGGAGCGCTGGCTGGATGCGGAATATCAGGCAATGCGCTT
This sequence comes from Paracoccaceae bacterium, assembly GCA_014872875.1. Taxonomy (GTDB): domain Bacteria; phylum Pseudomonadota; class Alphaproteobacteria; order Rhodobacterales; family Rhodobacteraceae; genus Aliisedimentitalea. Next base: position 38,358 of record WKFI01000004.1, on the reverse strand, counting down.
TGCGCCTGCACCGCTGACATTGAAGCCGGGCGACGGTCCGCCGCATATCCGGCTGGACCGGGCGGCGCAGTTCCTGTTCGGAGACAAGCTATGACGGTCACCCTGCGTGCTGCTTATCCAACAGATGCCGGGACGACTGGCGAGATCCTGTATCGCTTCATGATGGATACCGAGTGGATGCCCAAGCTCTACACGGCGGCAGAGACGATCGGGTTCTGTGGCACGATGATCGAGCGCGGATGGGTCACGGTGGCCGAGATGGATCATCAGGTGCTGGGGTTCCTGGCCAGGGATGGCGAAGAAATCTGCGCGCTCTATGTGGCGCGGGGGGCGCACAAGACCGGGATTGGCAAGCAACTGTTGGATCATGCCAAGGAAGGGTCGGACAGGCTGATGCTGTGGGCGTTTCAGCACAATGTCGGCGCGCAGCGTTTCTACCGGCGCGAAGGCTTTGTGCCCATAGAGACCAGCGATGGCAGCCGGAACGAGGAAGGTCTGCCGGACATCGCTTTTGAATGGGTGCGGCAGAAATCCGGCAAGCCCGCGGCGACGGGGCCGAATGAGGCGGTGAAGGAGGCGGCAGGCAAGTCCAAGGATGCGCCGACGGGCAAGGTCGATAAAGACACAATCGAGAAAGACACAACCAAGAAAGACGAGACATGAGCGAAGGCCCGGTGAACGAGTCGGTGAAAGACCCGACGAAAGGCCCGGTGATCATTGATCTGGAGGCGGAAGGGGATGGCGCGCCGAACGTGGCTGACGCGCCGCCGGTGCCGGATCTTGCAGGCGAAGTTGGCTTGGCGGACCCCGTTGCGGCCGAGCGGGCGCTGGCCTTGGCGCAGGTGCGGCCCAGCCCGCTGGCAAAATGGTTCTGGGGGCTGTTGCTGGCGGTGATCTCGGCTGCGGTGGGGGTGGCGGCCTGGGATTTTGCGCTGGGGCTTTTACAGCGCTGGCCGCTCTTCGGCATGGTGGTGACGGGTGCCTTTGCCGTGCTGGTGTTGGTGGCGTTGGTCCTGAGTCTGCGGGAATTGGCCGGGCTGGCCCGGCTGCGTCGGATCGACGGATTGCGGGCGCAGGTGGACGATGCGCGGGACAGCACGGATATGGAGCCCGCGCGCAAGGTGTGTGACGCGCTGGACCGGTTTTATCGCGGGCGTGGCGAAACACGCTGGGGCCGGGCGCGGCTGGCCGAGCGGCGGGGCGAAATTCTAGATGCGGATGCCTTGCTGGATTTGGCCGAGGATGAGGTTCTGGCACCACTGGATCAGGCAGCACTGCGCGAGGTCGAGAAGGCCGCGCGGCAAGTGGCAACGGTGACGGCGCTGGTACCTTTGGCGCTGGCCGATGTGATGGCGGTTCTGCTGAGTTCGCTGCGGATGATCCGGGCGGTGGCGACACTTTATGGTGGGCGTTCGGGGCTGTTGGGCTCCTGGCGGTTGCTGCGCGCGGTGATGACCCATCTGGCCGCGACCGGGGCTGTGGCCGTGGGCGATGACCTGCTGGAGCCGGTCTTGGGTGGTTCGGTTCTGGGCAAGCTGTCGCGGCGCTTTGGCGAGGGGTTGGTCAACGGGGCCCTGACCGCTCGGGTGGGAATTGCGGCGATGGAGGTCTGTCGCCCGATGCCGTTTTCAAAACGCCATCATCCGAGCGTGAAAGGCGTGATCAAACGAGCCTTGACGGGGTTGTTCAAATCCGAAGCGTGAGGTGCGCCGAGAAAATGGCAGCGAGGGGCCTGCCCCTCGCGCTCCCCGGAGTTTTCTTGGCAGAATGAAGGGGTGAGGCTCAGAACAGGGACGGCACGTCGTCCGGTTTCTGGCGCATCGAGACAATGCCGGTGCGGAAACCTTCGCCGATGCGATTGGCCAATGCGCTCCATTGGCTGGCGATCGGGTCGGAAAGTTCCTGGTGCAGAACCTCGTGAAACAGATCAAGCCAGAGTGGGAAATGTTCCGCCTTTATGTCCGGGCGCGAGACATGAACGCGCATCGGATTGCCGTTGTAGCTGCCCTCGCGCAGGATGGCGTTGCGCCAGAACCCGGCGATCTTGGCCTCGTGTTCCGGCCAGTCAGAGACATGATTGGCAAAGACCGGACCCAACGTGGGGTGGCTGCGGATGCGTGCATAGAACACCGTAACCACACGGTCGATCTGCTGAGCGGTGATGTCGAACTTGCGAAGCGGGTTCGGGTTGGTCATGGGCCGGATCCTGATGGTCTGGCCCGGGATATAGGCGCGGTATGCGCGGCTGAAAACCCCGTTTGACCTGCCGCAAGGTCGAAGCCGGTATTTGCGGACAGACTAGGGGCAGCCAGCCACTGCACAGACTGCACGGAGCCAGCCATGCCGGATCACAGCCACACGCCTGAAGCCATTGCAAAAAGGATTGGTGCGCCTCCGGGGCGCGGAGTGTTGCGAGATGTGGTCTATGGCGGCATCGACGGGTCGGTCACCACCTTTGCCATCGTGGCCGGTGTCGCGGGCGCGGGGCTGTCGCCCTTTGTCATTGTGGCGCTGGGACTGGCCAATGTGCTGGCGGATGGGTTTTCTATGGCGGCGGGGAATTACTCGGGCACCAAGGCCGAGCAGGACAATGCAAGGCGGCTGCGCCAGATCGAGGAACGTCATATTGCGCTCTATCCCGAAGGCGAGCGGCAGGAGGTGCGCGAGATCCTCGCCCAGAAAGGGTTGAGCGGCGATGTTCTGGAAGAGGCAACGGCGGCGATCACAGCGCAGCAGGAATCTTGGATCGACCTGATGATGGAGGGGGAGTACGGGATTGCCGGGGTTGAGCCCGACCCAATGCGCGCCGCAATCGCGACCTTTCTTGCGTTTCTGGTGGCGGGGTTGATCCCGCTGTTGCCGTTTCTGCTGGGATTGGAAGCAGCTTTTGCCTGGTCGGTCTGGATGACGGCCGGGATGTTCTTTGCCATAGGGGCTGTGAAAAGCCGCTGGTCCCTGGCGCCCTGGTGGCGGTCGGGTCTGGAAACACTGGCCATTGGTGGGGCGGCTGCGGCAATTGCCTATGTGGTCGGGACGCTGTTCAGCGCCTGATACGCGTCGGATTACGTCTGGACGCAGCCCTTGCGGTGCGTAAGCTGTCCGCAAGCGAGGATACATGGCGCAGAAACAGGTTTTGGTAACAGGGGCTTACGGCTTTATCGGGTCGGAGGTGGTTCGTGCCCTGAAGGACGCTGGATACCGAGTGATCGGCTGTGGGCGCGATCCGGTGCAGGCGCAGCAGGTATTGGGTGCGCTGCCCTTTCGCGTAGCGGACTTGAGGGATCTGGTCACGGCAGACACTTGGACGACGTATCTGGATAATGTGGATCTGGTGGTCAATTGCGCCGGGTTGCTTCAGGATATGGCGCCGGGAGATCTGGAGGCTGTGCATCATCTGTCGATTGCCGCGTTGGGGCAGGCCTGCGCGTCCCGGGGGATCGGATTGATCCAGATCTCGGCCGCCGGGGCGGACCCGGGGGCCAGCACCGAGTTCATGCGCAGCAAGGCGCGCGGCGATTCAGCGCTTGGCGCCTTGGATCTGCCTCTGTGGTGTCTGCGGCCGGGTCTTGTGATCGGGCAGGGCGCCTTTGGTGGAACGCTGTTGTTGCGGATGCTGGCAGCGACTCCCGGGGTTCAGGTGATGGCAATGGGAGCTTCTCCGATTCAATCTGTTGGAATGGAGGATCTGTGTCGTGCAGTGGTGGAGGCTGCTGACGGGGCGTTGCCACCGGGGCGCTATGATCTGGTTGAGGACGCGCCGCGCAGCCTGAGCGAGGTATTGGCCGAGACGCGGCGCTGGCTGGGCGTTCCACCAGCGCGTTGGCAGCTGGAGATGCCGACGCCCGTGGTCCGGGTCGTGGCAGGCGCGGCGGATGTGCTGGGGTGGTTCGGCTGGCGCTCGCCTTTGCGCAGCACGGCGATGCAGGCGATTGCCGATGGCGTGACGGGTGATCCAGAGACCTATCGCGGGGCGATGGGGCACGCAATGAACGGGCTGCCGCAAATTCATGCCAAGCTGCGGGTCGGACGGGAGCAGAGGCTGGCGGCACGGATGGCACTGATGATGCCGCTGTGCGTAGCGGTGCTAAGCGTATTCTGGCTGCTTTCGGGTCTGATCGGATTGTGGCACGTGAACGCTGCTGCGGCCCTGCTGGAGCAGGCCGGATGGGGATCGGGTCTTGCGCACGCGAGCGTAGTGTTCTGGGCGCTGGTGGATCTGGCACTGGGGGCGGCAATCCTCTGGCGGCGCTGGGCGGGGCGCGCCTGCTTGGGGATGGCGGTCGTTTCGGCCTTGTATCTCGGGGCGTCGGCGGTGGTGACGCCGGAATTGTGGGTCGATCCGCTCGGGCCGATGATCAAGGTGTTGCCTGGATTGGTTTTGGCCCTGGTCACTTATCAGATGCTGGAGGACCGATGATGGATCCCGATCTGATCCTTCGTTGGTTGCATGTGATCGGGGCCTGTGTGCTGTTGGGCACCGGGGCGGGCATCGCGTTTTTCATGCTGATGGCACATCGCAGCAGCGACGCGCAGGTGATCGCGCATACGGCAGGGATCGTGGTACTGGCCGATCTGTTGTTCACGACGACTGCGGTAGTCGCTCAGCCTGTGACCGGGGTGATCCTGGCGTGGCGCCTGGGGTGGAGCCTGAGCGAAGGCTGGGTGCTGCTTTCCCTGGGCCTGTATCTGGTGACGGGCGCATTCTGGCTGCCGGTGGTGTGGATCCAGCTCAGGCTGCGGGATCTGGCCCGGGCGGCAGCTGCGTCAGGTCAGGATCTGCCGGCCCGCTATCATCGCCTGTTCCGCATCTGGTTTGCCTGCGGCGTACCGGCCTTTGTAGCGGTGCTGGCGATCTTGTGGCTGATGCTTGCCCGACCGGATTTTGGGGCGATCTAGCTGCTCTTCGGCGTTCCACGATTTCCCGTTCGGAAAACCGGGGGAAGCTTTTAGTTCAAGGCGCGATGCGGACCAGCGGCGGATAGCCGTAAACATCCTTGGACTTGTCGCGATTGGCGGCTTGTGTCTGTGACACGGCAATTCCCGCCAGCCCAAATCCGAACAGAGCCTGTCCAACCGCTTCGTTCTGATAAGCGAGCTGGGTCAGATTGGTTGCCTTGATGGTCTTTGTGTAGGTCTTTTGGCTGCTTGTGCAGGTCAGCTCGGCCGGAGGCGTGGCAGATCCGTAGCTGGGCAGATTCAGCTTGGTGGGTTGCGTGAACTCGACCGTGAACATGGGGCTGGTCAGCGTGCAGTCCGCTTTGACCTTGGCGTTGTTGGTGGTCTCGAGCGACTTGATCTCGATCAGGGTAGGGACCACACCCTAATGTGCCGTGCTTTGGCCCCGTGCAGTCAATTTGACCGTGCTCGACATTTCCAGATTGGTCAGGCTTTGCTTGGTTTCGGTGTCCGTGCAAGCGGGCAGCAGCAACGCGGCCCCGGCCAGAGCCGCAAAAAAGGCTTTGAAATCATTTTGTTCTCCAAATTCTTCCGAAGATGGCGCATACGGTCAAAGCGGGCCAGTGACAAGAGTAGATCAACCTTGGGATGTGGGGCGATCAAAGCAACACAAAGCGGTGCAGGCCTGCGGCATGTCCGTGCTTTACCCTGCCGGGGATGCGGCTTATAAGGCGCCTATGTCCCATCTCGTGGCCATCATTATTCGAATTATATCCCCGGCGCTCTGAACTCTTGAGACGCCGGGCAAAGGTGTTTGAGAATTCGCACCGACCCTGACCAACATTTCGCTGACACGCAGATCCAAAGGACGCCACACATGTGCGCCGACACGCCTGAAACGCTCGACTACAAAGATACGCTGAACCTGCCCAAAACCGATTTCCCCATGCGCGCCGGGTTGCCCAAGCGCGAACCCGCATGGCTGGACCGCTGGGAGAAGATCGGGGTCTATGACCGCCTTCGCGAGAAACCGGGACGGACACCCTTCATCCTGCATGACGGCCCCCCCTATGCCAACGGGCACCTGCATATCGGTCACGCGCTGAACAAGACGATCAAGGACATGATCGTGCGCAGCCATCAGATGATGGGCCATGATGCGCGTTATGTGCCGGGCTGGGATTGTCACGGTCTGCCGATCGAATGGAAGATCGAGGAACAGTACCGCAAGAAGGGCAAGAACAAGGATGCGGTTCCGGTGGTCGAATTCCGCCAGGAATGCCGCGCCTTTGCCGACAAATGGGTCGACATCCAGCGCGAGGAGTTCAAGCGTCTGGGCATCACCGGCAACTGGGCCGATCCGTACCTGACCATGAACTATCACGCCGAGGCTGTGATCGCGGACGAGTTCATGAAGTTCCTAATGAATGGGACTTTGTACCAGGGGTCCAAGCCGGTCATGTGGTCGCCCATCGAAAAGACCGCATTGGCCGAGGCTGAAGTGGAATATCACGATAAAGAAAGCTTCACCATCTGGGTGAAATTCAGCGTTGCTAATGAAGGCGACCTGCAGGGCGCCAATGTTGTGATCTGGACCACCACACCCTGGACCATCCCGTCGAACAAGGCGGTGGTCTATGGCGCAGACTATGCGTACGGCCTGTATGAAGTGACCGATACGCCGGACGAATGCTGGGCCGCCAAGGGCGACCGGTTCATCCTGGCCGACAAACTGGCTGCCGGTGTGATGGCCAAGGCGCGTCTGGAAGATGGCATGTGGCAGCGCGTGCGCGATGTCACTGCGGAGGAACTGTCGGGCCTGTCGCTGAAGCACCCGCTGGCGGGGGCCGAAGGTGGCAATGGGGAATGGGATGATCTGCGCGACTTCCGCGCCGCAGATTTTGTCACCGACGAGGAAGGCACCGGCTTTGTGCACTGTGCCCCGTCGCACGGGATGGAGGAATTCGAACTCTATCGCGATCTGGGGATGCTGGAGCAGGTCATCACCTACAACGTGATGGACGATGGCAGCTTCCGCTCGGATCTGCCGTTCTTTGGTGGCAAGTTCATCCTGTCCCGTAAAGGCGGCGAAGGTGACGCCAACAAGACCGTCATCGACAAACTGGTCGAGGTTGGCGGTCTGCTGGCACGCGGCAAGATCAAGCACAGCTATCCGCACTCGTGGCGGTCCAAGGCGCCGATCATCTATCGCAACACGCCGCAATGGTTTGCCAGCGTCGATCGCAAGCTGGACGATGGCATGGGCGAGATGGGCGACAGCATCCGCGAACGCGCTTTGCGGTCGATCGATGAGCTGGTGAAGTGGACGCCCAAGACCGGGCGCAACCGTCTGTTTTCGATGATCGAAACACGGCCAGACTGGGTTCTGTCACGGCAACGCGCCTGGGGTGTGCCGCTGACCTGTTTCACCAAGAAAGGCGCGTTGCCGACCGACGCGGATTACCTTTTGCGCAATGCCGATCTGAACGCGCGCATCAAGGCCGAGTTCGAAGAGCACGGCGCCGATGTCTGGTACGAGGATGGGTTCAAGGCCAAGGTTCTGGACGGCATTGCCGATCCGGACGCCTATGATCAGGTGTTCGACGTGCTGGATGTGTGGTTCGATTCCGGTTCGACCCATGCCTTTGTCCTGCGCGACCGCGAAGACGGGACCGAGGACGGCATTGCCGATGTCTATATGGAAGGCACCGACCAACACCGTGGCTGGTTCCATTCGTCGCTGTTGCAAGCCTGTGGCACCAAGGGCCGCGCGCCCTATCGCAACGTGGTAACGCATGGCTTCACGCTGGACGAGAAGGGCATGAAGATGTCCAAATCGTTGGGCAACACCATCGTGCCGGAAGAGGTCATCAAGCAATATGGCGCCGACATCCTGCGTTTGTGGGTGGCGCAGACCGATTACACCGCCGACCAGCGGATCGGGCCGGAGATTCTGAAGGGGACTGCCGACAGCTATCGCCGCTTGCGCAACACGATGCGCTATATGCTGGGTGCGCTAGGCAACTTCAGCGAAGAGGATCGGGTCGAACCGGCCCAGATGCCGGAACTGGAACGCTGGGTTCTGCATCGCTTGGCAGAGCTGGATGTGAAGGTGCGCGAAGGCTATCGCGCCTTTGATTTCCAGGGTGTGTTCTCGGCCATCTTCAACTTTGCGACCGTGGACCTGTCTGCGTTCTACTTCGACATCCGCAAGGATGCGCTGTATTGCGACGGTAACACGCTGCGCCGCCGTTCGGCCCGTACGGTGATGGACATCCTGTTCCACCGGCTGACCACCTGGCTTGCTCCGATCCTGGTCTTCACGATGGAAGATGTCTGGCTGGAGCGTTACCCGGGTGAGGGCAGCTCGGTGCATCTGGTGGACATGCCGGAAACACCTGCTGACTGGCTGGACGCTGATTTGGCTGCAAAATGGGCCAAGGTGCGGGAAGTGCGGAAGGCTGTGACCGAGGCATTGGAAGTTCGACGGGTTGAAAAGGTGATCGGTTCGTCCCTAGAAGCTGCCCCGATTGTGTATGTGAAGGACGAAGCCCTGCGCGATCTTTTGAACTCGGTCGAATTTGCGGACGTGTGCATCACCTCGGATATCACGGTGAAGGTAGACGAAAAGATGGTGTACGGCACCACGGCAGAGGCTGGGGAGGCCGAGATTCGGCCCGAAGTCAGTGCCGATGTCGTCGTTCAGTTTGCCAAGGCTGAAGGCAAGAAATGCCAGCGCTCGTGGAAGATCCTGCCGGATGTGGGATCTGACCCGGACTTCCCGGATGTGTCTGCCCGCGATGCGGAAGCGCTGCATGAAATGCGCGCGGCTGGCCTGATCTGATCACGGTCGTTTCTTCGCGTGTGAAACAGTGTAAGGGGGTGGCCTGAAAGGTTGCCCCCTTTCTTTGTTCGGCCGCTCTTTTATGCCGGGCATTGAAGGCCGCGTCACATTCCTGTTGCGAGCCATTGGATTTCTCGACACTCTGCGCTCATGCCCATCGCTTCTCTTGATACACCTATCGGCCCGCTGAGCGTGGAAGAGAAGGACGGTGCCATTACCCGGGTGGGCTGGCAGCGAGAGGGAGAGGACCGGACCGAGATTCTGGACACGGCGATCCGGCAATTGACCGAGTATTTCGACGGCAAACGTCAGGTGTTCGATCTGCCATTGCGCGTTGAAGGGTCGGATTTTCAACGGTCTGTTTGCGACGCCATGTTGGCGATACCCTTCGGTGACACACGCACTTATGGTGAGATTGCCAAGGATCTGGGTGCCCCACCGCAGCCGGTGGGCAATGCTTGTGGCGCCAATCCGATCCCGGTGATCATCCCGTGCCACCGGGTGCTGGCCAAAAGCTCATTGGGGGGATTTTCCGGCATGGGCGGGGTCGAGACCAAGGTTGCGCTGCTGCGCCACGAAAGCGCGGCCGGGCTGCTGATCTGAAGGTCGCCCCCTTGAAAGCGATTGCGCGGATCATTTGATTCAGAACAAGGCGGGTTGACGGAAAACCCGTTGAAGTCGTTACACTTCAAGTCAGGACACAAGAACAGATCGGGAGAGCCATCCATGAGTGTGACCGAGGATCGCGCTGCGCTGAAGCAGGCCATTCAGGACAAGATCATGTCGCTGGAAGCGGCGGAACTGGCCTCGGCCATCGCGCACTACGAGGCGTTTCTGAAAGAGTCCAAGCTGGATGAGCGGGAAACCCACGACAAGGACGATCTGGCCGGGTCGCGGGAAAATGCGGATCTTGCGGCAGCCTTTGATCATCCGGTGCAGACCCACCACGCCAAGATCGACGTGCTGGAGAACATGGGATTTGCACTGACCGACACTGTGGAGCCGGGTGCGGTGGTCAGCTTTAACGGGCGTAATTTTGTGGTTGCTGTCTCGACCACCCGGTTCGAGGTGCAGGGCGAGACCTATATGGGGATTTCGACTCAGAGCCCGATCTATCGGGCGATGGCAGGCCTGCAGGCCGGCGACCTGTTCAGCCACAATGGCAAGGAATTCGAAATCGAAGACGTCCTGTGACACGCCGGCGCCCGACAAGGGCGCTGGGTTAGTTGCAGAGGATCAGGCCCGGGCGCTGCTGCGTTCGGGAATGATCTGCTGGGCGATGCCTGCGAACAGCAGGTACAGGCTGGTGATCACCAGACCCCAGTGAGCCCAGCTTTCGGGATGGAAATCAACCCAGGCGGCCCAGCCGGCGAAAAAGGTCCAGGCCAGCGCCATTGGCAGGGTCACGATGCGCCAACGCTCTGTGCGCACGGGATGTACGAATTTCAGCGGTAGGAACATGGCGATCGCCAGCGTGGCCACCAGTACAAGACTGACCCAGAAATTCGGCTCGAGAGCGAAGATCACCAACACCAGCATGTTCCAGCACCCGGGAAATCCGGAAAAGGAATTGTCCTTGGTTTTCATGCGGGTGTCGGCAAAATACATGACGCTGGCAAAGGTGATCACGATGATTGCGAACCAGCCGGTCCAGCCATCCATAAGCCCGGACTTGAACAGGGCGAAGGCGGGAATGAACACGTAAGTCAGATAGTCGATAATCAGATCCAGCAAGACACCGTCGAATTCCGGCGCGTATTTCTTGACGTGGAAATGCCGCGCCATGGGTCCGTCGAACCCATCCACCACAAAGGCCACGACAAGCCAGACAAACATCAGGCTCCAATTCCTGTCCACGGCGGCCAGCATGGCCAACATGGCGAAAACTGCGCCGGTTGCGGTGAAAAGGTGAACGGATAATGCGCGGAACTCGGGTGTCATGGCTGTGTCATGTACCATGCCGCGCCGGGAAGCCAAGCGAAATCCCCACTGGTTGTGCCGCAGAACCGTAAAAGCGTTCTGTATCTGCAGAGGATCGTGGTCGGCGCATTGGGGGCTGTTTCAGGCTTTGGGGTGAGTGCGTTCGTAAACATCCATCAGATGCGCTGTGTCCACGGCCGTGTAGGTCTGGGTTGTGGAGAGGGACGCGTGGCCCAGAAGTTCCTGTATCGCACGCAGGTCACCGCCGGCTTCCAACAGGTGGGTGGCAAAACTGTGCCGCAGCGCATGGGGCGTGGCCGAAGCTGGCAGCCCCAATTGCGCCCGCACGCTGGCCATCACACCACGTATGAGGCGTGGATTCAGTGCGCCGCCCCGGACGCCGCGAAACAGCGGGTGATCCGCCTCTTTGGGGTAAGGGCAGAGATGCAGATACTTGTCAACCGCATCGCGGGCGGCTGGCAAAACAGGCACCAGCCTTTCCTTGTTGCCTTTGCCGACAATCCGCAGGACCGCTGGTAGAGGCGCATCGCGGCCCAACAAGCCAAGCGCCTCGGATATGCGTAGCCCGCAACCATATAGCAAAGTCACTACGGCTACGTCGCGGGCAGCGATCCACGGTTCCTGAGATTGTAGCTCGACCGTGTCCAGCACCGCCTTGGCGGCATCCTGGGCAAGCGGCCGGGGCAGTTTGCGGGTAAATTTGGGTGACCGTGTAGACAGCACGGCGGTGGGTTCGAACCCTTCACGCTCGGCTAGCCAGCGATAGAAGCTTTTGACCGCGCTGAGTTTGCGCGCTAGGGACCGTGCACTGACGCCCGTGCTGCGTGTCCGTGCCATCCACGCCCGCATATCCGAGACCGAAATCCGTGCCACCGGACCAAGCCCTTGGGGGGCGCCATGGTGCTCGGTCATGAACGCAAGAAAATCCGCCACATCACCCCGATAGGCCGATATTGTATGGTCTGAGGCACCGTTCAACGCCTTCTGTCCTTGCAGCCAGGTCTGCAAGGCATCACGGCAGGCGGGTGAGATCAGGCTCAAGACAGCCAGTGGCGCATCGACCGCTCGAAGACGCCGGCAAAGAAGGCCAGCAGGTCAGTGCCCTGCTGGGGAGAGAAATGATGCGGGTCTTCTGCACCCAGTACCAAAAGGCCTGGAAGGCGGCCTTGGCCAAGATCGAGCTTCAGACAGGCCTCGGACCGGATCCAACCCGCCTTGTCTCCATAGATACGATGGTTGCCGGCCTGGACCTGCCGCAATGTGACTTGCCGCTTGTCGCGGCCGCGGGGGGCGGCCAAAAAATCGTCTATGAAACCGGGTTCGGCGACGCGCAGAACCCCGCCTAGTCGTTCCAACGCCGGAGTTTCGGCGCTTTGCACGGTTTCCAGGATCAGTGAGATTGCATCGACCCGCAGGATATCGGCGACGTCTCCGCCAAGATCTTGGAGAAAGGTCTCGAATGCCATCGGGTCGAGCATCCGAAGGATGGCGCGATGCACCAGATTGGTCCCTGCGAGATTTTCATAGGCGGCGGCGATGACTGACCGATGGGTATCTTCGAGCCGGTCCAGGCGCGCCTCCAGCCGGTCCATGGCAATGCCACGCAGATCGACGATATTGCCCCCCATGACCCGCTCATTGGCTGCAATCAAGGCCTTCATTACGGCCTTGTCGTCCAGCACGGCATCAGGCTTGGCGATGATTGCATCGCGCAACGTGTCTTCCAGTTTCGGGCTACTGCTCATTTGTGCCTCGGTGTTTTTTGTTGGAAATCGTTATAACACGGGTTTTGCCGAACGCTTGCCAAAATTTGAGCACCAGTGGTGAATTTTGGGTTAATTGTCATTGGAACGCACCCCACATTTGGATTTCCTTTCGGATTTCTCCGTTTGGCGGATCAGTCACCACCCGTCGGACCTGGCGCCGTTGCGAAGACTGCTAGGGGCGCTGCCCCTCGGCCCTGAAGGGCCTCACCCCGAGGTACTTGAAACCAGAAAGAAGCAGGCTCTCTTTCTGGTTCATTCTGCCAGGAAAACTCTGGGGGAGCCGCGGCGTGCCGCGACGGGGGCAGCGCCTCCTGCTGACGGTCGGCTGTCAGCTCCCACCTTTCCGCACTCTCTCCCGGCAGCGCTTCTGCGCTGCCGGGCCCAACGGGTTTTCGGGCATCTTTGATGCACGGGAACCGGGCGGGAGTGCCTTGGGCGTCCGATGGCACAAAAAAGCCCGGCAGTGTTCAAGACTGCCGGGCATGCGTCGTGATTTGAATTAACGAAGATCTCAGAGGATCTTGATTTCGGCTGCCTTGATATCGGAGAGGAACGCGGCCAGGCCCTTGTCGGTCAGCGGGTGGTTGACCATCGCCTTGATCACGGCAGGCGGGGCCGTAATCACGTCGGCTCCGATACGGGCACTGTCGGCGATGTGGTTCACCGAGCGGATCGAGGCGGCCAGGATCTGGGTATCGTACCCGTAATTGTCATAGACGGTGCGGATGTCCTCGATCAGCTCCATCCCATCCAGGTTGATGTCATCCAGACGCCCGATGAAGGGCGAGATGAAGGTTGCACCGGCCTTGGCCGCCAGGATCGCCTGATTGACCGAGAAGCACAGGGTCACGTTCACCATGTGACCATCGTCGCTGAGCGTCTTGCAGGCCTTCAGACCGTCCCAGGTCAGCGGCACCTTCACGGCGATGTTTTCGGCGATCTCGACCAGCTTACGGCCTTCGGCAATCATAGTGTCGGCGTCGGTGGCCGTGACTTCGGCGGAAACCGGGCCGTCGACCAGATCGCAGATCTCTTTCGTGACTTCGATGATGTCACGGCCGGATTTCTTGATCAGCGACGGGTTGGTTGTCACGCCGTCCACCATGCCCAGATCGTTCAGCTCGGCGATGGCGTCGATCTCGGCAGTGTCTACGAAGAATTTCATGGGGCAGTCCTCTGAATGGGTTGGCCTTGCTCGCGCCAGCCTTTACCTCATGTATCTGAACGGGACAACAAGGCGGATGGCGTGAGCGGGCCGGGCGATATTCAGGAGTTCTTTCACCACGGCGAACGGGTTGCGGTTTTGACCACGCAACCCCTTGATCGGCTTTTGGATTATCGTGCCCCGGAAGGCGGCTGTTTTCTGGGCGCCTATGTCGAGGTGCCGCTGGGCCCGCGTAAGGTACTGGGCGTGGTCTGGGGGCCGGGAGCGGGTGATTTCGATTCGGCGAAACTGCGCGCGGTGAACCGGGTGTTGGACGTCGCGCCGATGCGCGAGGAGATGCGCCAGTTCCTGGGGCGGGCCGCCGATTACACCCTGACGCCAATGCCGGCGATGCTCAGGCTGGCGACCCGTGCACCGGGCTTGAGCGATCCGCCCTCGATGCGCAAGATCCTGCGCCGGGGTGACCGTGATCCTGACCGAATGACCGAGGCCCGTACGCGGGTGTTGGAGACCATAGACCAATATGGCGGGCTGGCCTTCACCCCCGGTGAACTGGCCGAGATGGCAGGCGTCACCTCCTCGGTCGTCAAGGGGCTGGTGAAACAGGGCGCGCTGCGCGAGGAGGACACGCCCCGTGATACGCCTTTTCCGGTTCTGGACCCGGATCTGCCGGGTAAGGAGCTGACACCGGATCAGGCCTCGGCCGCTGGTGAATTGGCGGAGGCCGTGCAATCTGGGCGCTATGGCACGACACTGCTCAAAGGCGTGACCGGATCGGGCAAGACCGAAGTGTATCTGGAGGCGGTTGCGGCCTGTCTGCGCCAGGGGCGGCAAGCGCTGGTGCTGTTGCCTGAGATTGCCCTGACCGCTGAATTCCTGACCCGGGTCGAGGCTCGGTTCGGGGCGCGTCCTGCCGAATGGCATTCAGGGGCCACGATGACCGAGCGGCGCCGGGTGTGGAAAATGGTGGGCCAAGGCGGCGCGCAGCTGGTCGTGGGTGCGCGCTCGGCGCTGTTCCTGCCGTTCCGCGACCTGGGGTTGATCATCGTCGATGAGGAACATGACACCTCCTATAAACAGGAAGATGGGGTGCTCTACAGTGCGCGCGACATGGCGGTGCTTCGCGCGGCCATGTGTTCGGCGCAAGTGGTGCTGGCGTCGGCCACGCCAAGTCTAGAAAGCTGGGCCAATGCGGAGGCCGGGAAATACAAGCGGGTCGACCTGAAGGCGCGGTTCGGCGCGGCGGTGCTGCCCGAGATGCGGGCCATCGACATGCGAGACGAGGCGTTGCAGCCGCAAACCTGGATTTCGCCTACTCTTCGGCAAGCGATGGCGGATCGGATGCAGAAAGGGGAGCAATCTCTGCTGTTCCTGAACCGGCGTGGCTATGCCCCGGTGACGCTGTGCCGTGCCTGCGGACAGCAGGTTGCCTGCGATCATTGTGACGCACGAATGGTCGAGCACCGGTTCCTGAAACGTCTGATGTGCCACCAATGCGGAGAGACCAAACCCCTGCCCGAGGTTTGTCCGTCCTGTGGGGTCGAGGGCAAGATGGCCGCCGTCGGTCCAGGCATCGAACGGCTGGGGGAGGAAGCCACGGCGCTGTTCCCCGATGCCCGGATCGCGGTTCTGAGCTCGGATCTCTTCGGCTCGGCGCGTGCGTTGAAGCAGAGGATCGAGGAGATTGCCGCCGGGGAGGCGGATATCATTCTGGGGACGCAGCTGGTGGCCAAGGGGCACAATTTCCCGCTGCTCACACTGGTCGGGGTGATCGATGCGGATCTGGGACTTCAAGGTTCGGATCTGCGGGCGGCTGAGCGCACATTT
Source organism: Paracoccaceae bacterium (assembly GCA_014872875.1). GTDB lineage: Bacteria > Pseudomonadota > Alphaproteobacteria > Rhodobacterales > Rhodobacteraceae > Aliisedimentitalea. The sequence continues at coordinate 22,919 of WKFI01000004.1, read as the reverse complement.
CAGCTGATGCGACAGGTGGCGGGTCGTGCCGGGCGGGCTGAAAAACCCGGAGAGGCGCTGTTGCAGAGCTTCCAGCCCGAACACCCGGTGATCCGCGCCATCTTGTCCGGCGACGAGGAAGGCTTCTGGAAGGCCGAAGCAGCCGAGCGACAGGCCGCAGGAGTGCCGCCTTATGGTCGCATGGCGGGGATTATCCTGTCGGGTGGCGACGTGGCGCAGGTTTTTGATCTGGGCAACGCTCTGGCTCGTAATGATGCGCCCTTGCGCCAGATCGGGGCGCAGTTGTTCGGACCAGCTCCGGCGCCGATTGCACGCGTAAGAGGGCGCCACCGCGTACGGTTGCTGATCAAGGCCGCCAAAGGCGCACCGATCCAGGAAGCTATCTCGCGCTGGCTGGCACCGATCCGTTTGAAAGGGGACTTGCGGTTGAGCGTGGATATCGACCCGCAGAGTTTCTATTGATTCCGTCCCTCCCGATTTATTTTGGCCGAGAAAGAAGGGGCAGTTTTTTCATTCTGCCGTAAAAAAAATTCCGGAGCGCGAGGCAGAGCCTCGCATATCAAGCCTCAACAAGTGCGCCGCGCTGATCAATAAGGAAATCGGTGACCATCGCGCCGACCCACATGAAGAACAGGGCGGCCCATGCGGTTCCGGCAAAGATCGAGCCGCCGGTGACCCCAGCACCGATGGCGCAGCCGCCGGCCAGCATGCCGCCAAAGCCCATCAGCGCGGCGCCGATCATCGCCTTGCGCATCGTAACGGGGCCATCAAAAGCCTGGAACTTCATCTCGCCCGACAGTGTGGCTGCAATCATCGCTCCGATGAACACGCCAGGAACCAGGCCGATGTCGAATTCCAACACCGAATTGCGGTCCAGGAAATACATCAACGTATGAGCAGACGGGCCGGTGAAGGTGGCGCTTTCGATCTGAACCGGGTCAAAGGCCACCTGGCTGAGCGCATAGGTCAGCACCCAGCCCAGAGCCACGGCAAATCCGACGCCGGAGGCAAAGATCAACCGCGCAGCGCCGATCCGGTTTTTAAGGGACAGGATCAGGGCCAGAGCGGCAAAGCCCAGACCGATGAGCAATCCGCCATAATCGGGCACACCGATCGCGGCCAGCAGGTCCATGTTGCGGCCGCCTTCCGTAATCCAGAGGCTCGCCAGGTGGTCGCGCAGCGGCGAGAGCACGCCGGACAAGCTCATCTGCGCTACAACGGCAAAGATCAGCCCCGAGACGACCGAGCGCAGGTTGCCGGTGGCTGCCAGCACCAGCAGACGGCCGGAACAGCCGCGTGCCAGGACCATGCCCGCGCCGAACATAAGCCCGCCGATCACTGCGCCGGACCAGCTGCCGGGCACCGCCATCATCCGGGCATCGGCGCTTTCCATCAGACCCAGAAGCTGGGCGGCCTGTACCCAGACCACCGCAGTTGAGAAAGTCAGGAACCAGACGGCGACCTTGTCATTCATCTTTCCGCGGGCAAATTCCACGGTGGCGGCGCGCAGACAGAACCGCGACCGCTGTGCCGCGATGCCGAAGGCGATGCCAGTTGCCAATCCGAACAGGGCCGCGGTCGGGGCCTCTCCGATCCGTTCCACCACTCCGACAAGATCCATGTGCGCCTCCCAATGAATGCATGGATTCGCATATATGAGTTTGAGGTTGGCTGCGCATTGATGCAGATCAGATGTGCGCGGGTCTGTTTCCTCTGTCCTATCGATCGAAACAGGCGTATGTGCGGTGTATGACCCGTACCGTTTCCCTGGACGAGGCGCGGTCGCTGCCAGTGTGGCGCCGCCCCGTGACCCTACTGTTTCTCATGGCTATGATCATGCCCATCGCGTTCAATTCGTGGAACGCGCTGCTGAACAATTTCGTCATCGAGGTGGCGGATTTCGATGGGGCGGATATTGGCCTGCTGCACACGGTGCGCGAGATCCCGGGCTTTCTGGCCGTGGGCGTCATTGCCATCATCATCTTTGTCCGGGAGCAGGTTCTGGGGCTGATTTCCCTTATTCTGCTGGGGGTTGCCACGGCCGTGACAGCGTGGTTCCCGTCGTTGGGCGGGATTCTGATGATCACGCTGCTCAGTTCGATCGGATTTCATTATTACGAGACGGTGAACCAGTCGCTACAGCTGCAATGGCTGCCCAAGGACAAGGCGCCGCAGACCCTGGGGTGGTTGGTGGCGATGGGATCGGCTGCGACCTTGGTGGTCTATGGCCTGATCGTGCTGACATGGGACCGGTTTGACCTGGCCTATAACACCGTTTTCATGGCGGGCGGCGGGGTTGCTGCGGCTTTGGCACTGTTCTGTCTGATCGCCTATCCTCAGTTCGAGGCGCCGACACCGCAGACCAAAAAACTGATTCTGCGCAAACGCTATTGGCTGTATTATGCGTTGCAATTCATGGCCGGAGCGCGGCGCCAGATCTTCATGGTCTTTGCGGGCTTCATGATGGTCGAACGCTTCGGGTTCGATGTCCATGAGCTGACCGGGCTCTATCTGATCAACCTGGTGATCAATATGACCGTCGCCCCCATGCTGGGCAAGGCCGTGGCCCGTTTCGGGGAGCGCCATACCCTGATGTTCGAATATGCGGGGCTTGCCATCGTCTTTGCCGCGTATGGCGGGATTTACTGGTTTGGCTGGGGCGTGATGCTGGCAGCCATTCTCTATGTGGTGGATCATGTGCTGTTCGCTCTGGCACTGGCGCTGAAGACCTATTTCCAGAAGATTGCGGATCCGGCTGATATTGCACCAACGGCGGCGGTGGCCTTTACCATCAACCATATTGCGGCGGTGTTTCTGCCGGTGCTTCTGGGCCTGCTCTGGGTGGTTTCGCCCGCGGCTGTGTTTCTTCTGGCGGCGGGGATGGCGCTGACCTCTCTGGCGCTGTCGATGCTGATCCCGCGCTATCCGGAACCCGGCAATGAAACGGTGCTGAGCAAATATGCACCCGCAGCGGCGGAATAGGCGCGCATGGCGGGACAAGGGAGGTTTCTGACCGGTTCGACCATGGGGCATGTGGTACGCATGACCATGACCGGAGCGATGGGGATCACCTTTGTCTTTCTGGTGGATGCGGCGAACCTGTTCTGGATTGCCAAGCTTGAGCAGCCGCGCCTGATGGCGGCCATCGGTTTTGCCTTTGCCATCCAGTTCCTGTCGGTCAGCACCGGGATTGGACTGATGGTGGCAGCGACGGCGTTGATTTCGAAAGGGATCGGGGCGGGCAAGCGTGGCACCGCGCGTCGGCAGGCGACCAGCGCGATGATCCTGGCCTTCATTATCCAGAGCACGATGGGTCTGCTGATCCTGCTCTTCCGGCATCAGATTGTGGCCCTCTCAGGTGCGACCGGTGAGACGGCGGATCTGGCGGCTCGATATTTGGCGATCACGGTGCCGTCGCTTGGGGTGATGGCAGCCGCGATGATTGCCAATGGGTCTTTGCGCGCCGAGGGCGACGGGATGCGGTCGATGACGGTTACGCTGACTTCGGGCGGGGTGGCGATGATCATCGACCCGATCATGATTTATGGTTGGGGTTGGGGGCTGGATGGGGCCGCGATTGGCGTGGTCATCACCCGCTTTGTCATGCTGGGCATGGCAATTTACTTTGCCACCGTGACCCATGATCTGCTGGCCCGTCCGCGTCGTCGCGACTGCCTGGGCAGTCTGCGTCCCTATATGGTCATTGCTGTTCCGGCGATCCTGACGCAGATGGCGACGCCGGTTGGCAACTACATCCTGACGTCGGTCATGGCACAGTTCGGGGACGAGGCAATGGCCGGTTGGGCCGTTGTCGGGCGACTGACAGTGGTGGCCTTTGGCGGGATCTTTTCGCTGGCGGGCGCCATTGGTGGGATCTTTGGTCAGAACTATGGGGCGCGGGATTATGGGCGGGTGCGACGAACCTACAGGGACGCGGTGATCTTTGGCCTGGGCTATTCCTGTGTGATGTGGGTGCTGCTGGCGCTGGCGAGCCCATTGATCGAACAGGGCTTTGCGCTAAGCGGTTTGGCGGCCGAGGTGCTGTATACCTTTACCTATGTCGGGGCAGGGGGCTTTGTCTTTGGTGCGCTTCTGTTCGTGTCGAACGCGGCCTTCAACGCGCTGGGACGCCCGCGCCGGGCGACGCTGAGCAACTGGACCCGTGACGGGATCCTGACTTTGCCCTTTGCGCTTTGGCTCGCGGCCGTGTTCGGTGCCCCAGGCGTGATCTATGCGCAGGCAATCTGTTCGGTGATCGTGGGTGTGGGCGCGGTGATCTGGGGCTGGAATTACGTGACCAGTCTGAACCGTGAAATGCTGCCTCCGCTTGACCTCGCGCCCGCGCGGCCTTACGCGCATGCTGATAGATTTCGGAGACGCTGACCGGGACGTTGTTCACCCATGCCGGGACATCGCATTCATATCTTCGGAGCCAGCGGGTCGGGAACGTCAACGCTGGGCCGGGCTCTGGCGGGGTCGCTGGCCAGCCAGCATTTCGACAGCGATGACTTCTATTGGCTGCCCACGGATCCGCCTTTTACCGACAAGCGGCGGGTCGCGGATCGCGTCAACCTGATGGAACAGGTGTTTCTGCCGCGCCGGGATTGGGTCCTGTCAGGCTCTCTGGACAGTTGGAGTGACGGGATCGCCCACAGGTTCACGCTCGCGGTCTTTGTCGAGCTTGAAACCAAGGAACGACTGACCCGGCTGGAGGCCCGCGAGGAACGTAGGCTGGGGGGCTGGGCGTCCGCGACGCCAGGGGAGCGGGCCGCGGTCAAGGGGTTTCTGGACTGGGCGGCCGGGTACGATACGGGCGTGTTTGCAGGGCGCAGCCGAGACCGGCATCTGCACTGGATGCAGGGGCTTGCTTGCCCGGTGATGCATCTGAACGCCGCCGCACCGGTCGAGGATCTTGTATCGCAGATCCTGCAAGAGCTTGACTGAACCGACCCACTGCCCTAGCGCCAAGCGCACAGAGGATGCCCGAACAGACTGGATCGCAACCATGCCCACCTTTACCGCCCTGACCACCCTTGCCGGAAAAGCCCCTGCCGAAAAGCTGGGCGAAGCAATGGAGCGTTTGATCCCGGAACCGACCGGGGTGGGCGTGTTCGAAGTCGAGGACGATTCCGGCCTGTGGGAGGTTGGCGCCTATTTTACCGAAACCCCGGACGAGGCGGCGCTGGCACTGCTCTCCACCGCGTTTGACGCCAAGCCATTCGTGGTGTCGGAAGTTCCCGAAACCGATTGGGTGGCGCATGTGAAGCGCGAGCTGGCCCCGGTCGAGGCCGGGCGGTTTTTTGTCTATGGCTCCCACGATGCGGACAAGGTGCCCGCAGATAAGGTGCCGTTGCTGATCGAGGCAGCGATGGCGTTTGGCACCGGGCATCACGGGACCACGCTGGGCTGTCTCAAGGCATTGGACCATCTGATTGACCAGGGCTTCAAGGCGGACAGGCTGGCTGACATCGGCTGTGGCACAGCCGTGCTGGCAATGGCCGCTGCACGGGTTTGGGAAGGGACCTTCCTGGCATCGGATATCGACCAGGTTGCGGTGGATGTTGCCGTTGCCAACCTAGAGGCCAATGGCATGGCTGGTGCGGTGCAGTGTCTGGAGGCCGCAGGGTTTGATCACCCTGATCTGAAGGCCAATGCGCCCTATGACCTGATCTTTGCCAACATCCTGAAAGGCCCGCTTGTGGCCCTGGCGCCCGAGGTGACTGCGAACCTGCGGCCCGGCGGTTACGCCATTTTGTCTGGGATTCTCAATGAACAGGCGGAAGATGTGATTCAAATTTATCAGAACGCTGGAAACAATCTTGTGCGTTCTGAGGAGATTGGTGACTGGACAACGCTGCTTTTGGCAAAAAAGGCGTGATTAAGGCAGTTTTAAGAGCATTTGAGGCATTTGCCCCATTTCTGCCACAATTCGGACCTAGCTCAATCATATCCACTGGTGGGGGCCAGTTTGGAGGCTGCCATGGGCGAGGAGACTCTTCAGTTTAATAACCGTTTGCGCCGGTTGGAGCGCAAACACACGGCCATGTCGAACGGATACACGGCCCGGATGCGCGATGACGGGTTGATCGTCATGACACCGGCGCGCCGGAAATCCGGGGTTTCCGGACGATCCGTCATTCTGTTTGTTCTGGCCTTTTTCGTGTTCAAGGGTTTCCTGATCGCCAATATCGGATTGGCCGGGTACGAGGAACGTGTGGACAAGTTGAAAGCAGGCAACGCGATCGAACAGGGCGGCGCCTGGGTCATGCAGGCCGAACCGCTGTCGGAATGGATCGCTACCCAGATCGGGCCTGTTCTGCGCTGAGAGATGAGGCCTGCAGATCAGGCTTATCTCTCCTAATAGGGTTGCCAAGAAGAGCCGGGGTCGTGCTGTGCACGACCCTTATTTTTTTGACGCGAGGCGCATGTGAACAGGCAACTGCCGATTAGCAGCGGTTGAGCGTGTTCGTCAGAGAGACTTAGCCAGATCTGTCTTGGGGCACGATCACAGTCCGACGCTGTGGAATTGATCGTGGGTCTATCGAGTGACCATAACAGCGTGACGCTTGATCATTCTTCCCCTCCGGATTTCGACGACCTTGCCCGTGCGGTTTTGATAAGCCTCGGATACCGGCAAGAGAATACAACATGTTCACTGACCAGTTGTCTTTTCAATTTGCTCGGGTGCAACCTGCGCGACCCGACGTCTTCTGTCACAATAAGCAGTAGGGCCGTATCTTTCCTCGGGACCCACATTAAAATCCCCGAGCAGACTATGGAAACATAGGGTAAACCATATTCGGGTTTCATGACCGCAGAAGAATGATCTGACGATGCAACTTTGGATAGACTGACCACATGACGGCAGCGCACGCAAAGAAACTATGGACTTGGGTCGGATCGATCACGGTTGCATCAGTTCTGGCGTCGTTGGCAATCACTTGGCTGATCATGTACCCCGACGTTCAACCTATCGGGATTTGGATTTCCATAGTTGCGCCTTTGGCAATAGCGCCGGTTGCGTCCTACGTAATGGGGCGGATGTGGATTCGCATAGAAGGGCTTAAGTCAGAGGCGGAAGCCGCCGCTGAAGATGCCCTTTCTGCCAATCGGCAATTGCAGGACGTTCTGAAACGTCAACAGCTGCTGTTTTCGGTCTTGGGGCATGAAATCCGTACTCCAGCCAGTTCGCTGATGATGATGTTGGACGAACCCGGCTATCTGGACCAGACCGAGAACCTGACAATTGCTCGGCGCAGCGCCCATCATCTGATCGCAGTTCTGGACGATATGCGCGCGCTGGCAAACCCGGATCTGGCGTTAAAAGGCACTCTTGCGATTGCTTCACCTGGTCAAGTGATCCGCGATGCGGTGGACAGTCAGCAGATCTTTGCCAGCAAGCAGGGGATCTTTATCGAGTTTGACCTGCCTGACGATTTTGACCTGATGGCGGAATTCAATACCCAGATCCTGAGACAGGTGGCGATCAACCTGGTGCGCAACTGCCTGCTGCATAGCCAGGCCAGTGCGTTGAAAGTGACCGGACACAAGGTTGGCGACGATCCTGCTGCCTTTGAAGTGCGGTTCGCGGACAATGGCAAGGGCATCAGTTTGTCTGAGAGAAGCACGCTGTTCGAAGCATTTGCGCGCGGCAAGACCAAAAGCGAAGGGCTGGGACTGGGCTTGCACCTGTGTCGCGACTTCCTGCGTAAATATCTCGATGGTGATCTGGCGCTGGATGATACTCCCGGGGGCGGTGCGACCTTTGTCGTGAAATTTGCCGTGCAGGCTGCGGCTGAATTCCCGGACACGGGGGAGACAGAGCCGGAATATGACTTTGCCGGCAAACTGGTGCTGCTTGTCGAGGACAACCGGACTATTCGCCTCGTTACCAAGTTACAGCTGGAAAAACTGGGTGCGTCGGTGGAGGAGGCCGAAACCGGGCGGATCGGGCTCAAGATGGCGTCGAGCGGCGGTTACGACCTTGTGCTGCTGGACCTCAACCTGCCCGAGGTCAAGGGCGATGACGTGGTGCGCAGGTTGCGGGGCGATGGAAACCACGTCGCGGTCATTGGCGTCACTGCGGCCACCATGACCGAAGACGCCATGCGTTTTGTCGAGGCTGGGGCTGATGCGGTGCTGGAAAAGCCGCTTCGTGTGAAATCACTGCTCCGCGCCATGGGAGAATTGCGCAAGGCCGTCTGACCCGAGCAGGTTTGTCAGACTGGTGCGATCACTTGCGTCAAAAGAAAACGCCGTACAACCTGCGTTGCACGGCGTCCTGAATAGCCCCGAGGGAGGAGGAGTTTGGGGCGTGTTCTTCAGAAGATGCGGTTGGTCTTCGCGACGGTCTCGATGTCGCCGCGGACCATGCCGATATCTTCAAGTTCGCGATCGCTCAGATCAGACAGCGCGTTACGTGTTACGCGCGCGTCATTCCATTCAACAACCGATGCGACGATTGCCGAGAAAGTTGCGCCGATACGGCCAACCAGGCCGTATGAGCCATAGGTACGAGTGGTGTCAAAAGCAGCCATATCCTCTGTCCTTGTTCTGGTGTTGCGGTTTCAGTGTTCGTTTCGATGCGGCGCATTTAGGGTGCGCGAATTGAGTGAGCAAGGGATGAAATTGCAAAGGTCATATGCAGTGAAAGCATAGCTCGAAACCCAGTGAATCAAGGCTGAAACACTTGTGATCACATTGCCCCAAAAGCGTCGCTTTCGATCTGAAAAAGGGTCGGATTCAGACCTCGGATCTGACAAATTGTGACAAAGTGGTTCACGGCAAAAGCTTTGGACATGTTCGCGTTTTGTGCTAATCGTTCAGAAAAAGTACGAAAAAAACATCGGGCGGACCCTTGCATGCGGATATTGGGCATTGATCCAGGCCTCAGAACCCTGGGATGGGGTGTGATCGAATCGCGCGGAAGCCGTCTGAGTCACGTGGCAAACGGGCTGTGCAAATCAGATGGTGATGATCTGGGAGAGCGGCTGTTGTCGATTCACAACCAGATGGTCGAGGTGATCGACGCTTTTTCGCCGGATCAGGCGGCGATCGAACAGACCTTCGTCAACAAGGACGGTGCAGGCACTCTGAAACTGGGCCAGGCGCGGGGCGTGGCGTTGCTGACGCTGGCAAAGGCCGGTTTGCCGGTGGGGGAATACGCGCCCAACCGGGTCAAGAAGACCGTGGTCGGTGTGGGTCATGCCGAGAAGGAGCAGGTGATGCATATGGTCAAGCTGCAACTGCCGGGCTGCGAGCCCAAAGGGGCTGATGCGGCCGACGCGCTGGCGATTGCAATCTGTCACGCGTTCTATGCTCCCGTTCAGGGGCGCAAACTGAAAGAGGTGCGGGCATCATGATCGGCAAGCTGACCGGACGGCTGGATTACCGCGCGGCGGATCACATCCTGATCGACGTGCGCGGTGTGGGGTACATTGTTTATTGTTCTGACCGGACGATGATGGCGCTGCCCGGTGTGGGCGAGGCGGTGTCGCTATATACGGACATGGTGGTGCGCGAAGACCTGATGCAGCTTTACGGGTTCACTTCGCTGCTGGAAAAGGAGTGGCACCGGTTGCTGTGTTCTGTCCAGGGTGTGGGCGCCAAGGTATCGCTGGCCATTCTGGGCACGCTGGGTCCGGATGGGGTCAGCCGGGCGATTGCGCTGGGGGATTGGGCTTCGGTCAAAGCGGCGAAGGGCGTGGGTCCGAAAACGGCGCAGCGCATCGTGCTGGATCTGAAAGACAAGGCGCCGGGCGTGATGGCGATGGGCGGCACCGTGTCCGAGGCTATGGACGGACCGGAGTTGGAAGTTGTCGATCCGGGCGACGCTGCGCCCCGTCCGAAACCTAAATCCAAAGCTCAGCCCAAGGTCAACACGGATGCGCAGGCGCAGGCTGGTGCCTTGTCGGCGCTGTCCAATCTGGGCTACAGCCCGTCTGACGCAGCCTCGGCCGTGGCCGAAGCAGCGGCGGCAGAGCCGGGGCAGGGCGAGGCAGCCCTGATCAAGGCAGCGCTGAAATTGTTGGCGCCAAAATCCTGAGCAGTTTACCGGGCCGCTGCCTGATCCGCCCGATGGGCACCCTCGCGGGAGACATGACAGATGATTGACGCCGATCCGGCCCTGAGACCAGATCCTCTGCCCGAGGACAATGACCGCGCCTTGCGTCCGCAGGGGCTGGGCGAGTTCATTGGTCAGGCCGAGGCCCGTTCGAACCTGCGGGTGTTCATCCAGTCCGCGCGCCAGCGGGGCGAGGCAATGGATCATACGCTGTTCTATGGCCCGCCTGGGTTGGGCAAGACCACTCTGGCTCAGATCGTGGCGCGTGAGCTGGGGGTGAATTTCCGCATGACCTCTGGTCCGGTGCTGGCCAAGGCCGGGGATCTGGCGGCAATCCTGACTAATCTGGAAGCGCGCGATGTGCTGTTCATTGACGAAATCCATCGCCTGAATCCGGCAGTGGAGGAAGTGCTGTATCCGGCGATGGAGGATTTCGAGCTGGATCTGGTGATCGGCGAAGGCCCGGCCGCACGAACGGTGCGGATCGAATTGCAGCCTTTCACCCTGGTGGGAGCAACCACGCGCATGGGGTTGTTGACCACGCCGCTGCGGGACCGGTTCGGTATTCCGACGCGGTTGCAGTTTTATACGGTCGAGGAACTGCACGAGATTGTCACCCGCAACGCCCGCAAGTTGGGGGCGCCCGCTGATGAGGACGGCGCGCGCGAGATTGCGCGCCGCGCCCGGGGCACACCGCGTATTGCCGGGCGGCTTTTGCGTCGGGTGGTGGATTTTGCCGTGGTCGAAGGCGATGGCCGGATCACGCGTGAACTGGCAGACGGGGCGTTGACCCGGCTGGGGGTGGACAATCTGGGACTGGATGGCGCCGACCGGCGTTATCTGAACCTGATTGCCGAGAATTATGGTGGTGGCCCGGTCGGAGTGGAAACCATCTCGGCCGCACTGTCGGAAAGCCGCGACGCGATCGAAGAGGTGATCGAGCCCTACCTGCTGCAGCAGGGATTGATCCAGCGGACCCCGCGTGGCCGGATGCTGGCGCAAAAGGCGTGGACACATCTGGGTCTCTCGGCGCCGCGACCGCCGGGGCAGTCGGATCTGTTCGGGAAATAGATCATGCGAGATCAGAAGGAGCCCAGTTTGCGAGAGCTGTCGCAGATTGCCACGCGCGTGGGTGCAATCTATGCGGAACGGTTCGGGATCGAACGGGATGCAACCTTCTATTTGGGCAAGCTGACCGAAGAACTGGGCGAGGTCACGGCCGCTTATCTGAAACTGGCAGGACAGGCGCGGAGAGGGGATCGGACGCCCGAGGAATTGCAGGGTGATCTGGAAGACGAACTGGCGGACCTTTTGGGTTTCATGTTGCTGTTTGCCGATTGGCAGGGTGTGGATTTGACCAAAGCTCTGCAGCAAAAGTGGGGCCGGTACCTGGATACCCCTGATGGTGAGTGATCGGGCCAATCTGATCGGTAGCTTATGGATGGTGGGCGCGATGGCGGGCTTTGCCGTCGAGGACGCGTTTCTCAAGGCTGCATCGACGGAGCTACCCAAGGCGCAGGTTTTGGTCATGTTCGGGCTTGGTGGTGTTCTGTTGTTCGGAGCACTGGCTTTGGCGTCGGGGACGCGATTGTTGGACCCCGGCGTTCTGTCCCGCCCGATGCGGGTGCGCGCGGTGTTCGAGGTTTCGGGGCGGCTTTTTTATCTGTTGGCCATCGCACTGACGCCTTTGTCGGCGGCCACGGCGATTTTGCAGGCGACGCCCGTGGTGGTGGTCGCAGGCGCAGCTCTGGTGTTTGGGGAAACCGTGGGCTGGCGGCGCTGGAGCGCCATTATCGTGGGGCTGGTGGGCGTGTTGATTGTGCTGCGTCCGGGGGCAGAGAGTTTTTCACCCCTGTCACTGCTGGCGGTTCTGGGCATGCTGGGCTTTGCTGGCCGTGATCTGGCCAGCCGGGCGGCGCCTGCCAGCCTGGGAACTTATGCGCTTGGTTTTTACGGTTTCTGGGCCATTGTGGTTGCCGGTGCTCTGTATGCGCTGTGGGAGCAGGCGGGTTTTGTATGGCCAGGCGCGGTGATCTGGGCGCAGATAACCGGTGCAGTCTGTTTTGGTGTCTTTGCCTATGGTGCACTTATGCGGGCCATGCGCACCGGAGAGGTGTCGGCCGTGACCCCGTTCCGATACTCCCGCCTGCTGTTCGGTGTCGGGTTAGGGGTGCTGTTGTTCGGAGAAAGCGTGGACCGGCAGATGCTGCTGGGGTGCGGGCTGATTGTGCTGTCCGGGCTGTACATTATGTGGCGCGGTGGGCGGGTTCGGAATACGGCACCGGAATTCGAGCCCCCGAGTTGACGCGACGGATTTGTCTGATACTTGGTTCTCATGAGCGCTTTGATGACCCCCGACCAGATCCAGGACTTGTTTACCCGCAATGACGGGTCTTATGCCTTTGCCCGCTGGGGCCGCCCGATAGCTCCGATTGTTTTCGGTGTGCAGGATGAAACTCTCTCGGTCGTCAAAGGTGCAATCGAGGCGGTGGCGACGCTGGCAGGGCACCAGATGTCCGAAACGGACCCTGAACTGGGGTCGAACCTGATGGTGTTCTTCTTTCGGGACTGGGACGAGCTGTTGGCGGTACCGGATCTGGACCGTTTGATACCGGATCTGACGCCTTTGGTTGCGCGGTTGAAGGCGGCGGATGCCAGCCAGTACCGCGCGTTCCGGTTTGACGGTGAAAATGCCATTCAGGCGGCGTTCGTGTTCCTGCGTATGTCCGGGCCGCTGGCGCAGATGCCAGCCGAAACACTGGCGCTGACCCAGGCGGTGCAGGTCATGCTGATGTGGGGAGATCGGGCGTTTGCCGAAACCTCGCCTCTTGCGGTGCTGCCGGACACTGGCGCCACGATCCTGCGCCCGGAAATCGCAGGTGTGATTGCGGCTGCCTATGATCGGATGATGCCGGTGGCGGCGGACGATGCTAGCCATTCGCTGCGGCTCTATGCAAGGCTTCAGGGGCCAACCGCCTAAAACGCCGTGGCGTTCGGCTTGCCTTGGGCCCCGGGCATGGGGCAGATGACCCGCAAAGACCCCTGACAGCGGGAGCGTGCGATGATCCACAGATATAAGGTCCAGGTGCATTACGAAGACACCGACATGGGCGGGATTGTCTATCATGCCAATTACCTGCGCTATATCGAACGTGCGCGCAGCGATTGGGTGCGCCAGCTGGGCAATGACCAGAATGCCATGCGCGAGGCCGGGTTGGTCTGGGTCGTGCGCCGGATCGAGGCCGATTACCTTGCTCCCGCCCGGTTCGAGGATGAGCTGGATATCGAAACCACGATCGAAAAGCTCAGCCCGGCGCGCCTGACGATGGGGCAGCTGGTCAAACTTGGCGAGACAGAGCTGTTTCGCGCCGTGGTGACTGCCGTGTGCATGACTGCCGACGGAAAGCCCGTGCGTCTTCCGGCAGAGATTCGCGCATTGATGCAATAAAACAGCGCGTTTGCGCCGGTTTGATTGGCTTTCCCCTTGGATCTGCGGTAGCCTGACCGCAAATAAGGCCGGAAAATAACGGCCAAACAGGCAAAAGAGCAGGCAGATGGAAGCAGAAACTCTGGCTTTGGCGCATGAGATTGATTTCTCCATGTGGGGGTTGTTCGCACGGGCAACGCTGACCGTGAAACTGGTCATGGTGATCCTTGTGATCTCCTCTGCCTGGTCCTGGGCGATCATCTTTCAGAAATTGATCAACTACCGTTCGGCCCGGGCCGAGGCGGATCGGTTCGACCGGTCATTCTGGTCGGGGGAGCCGTTGGACGGGTTGTTTGATCAGATCGGCGCGCAGCCCGATGGGTCGTCGGAGAAGATCTTTGCCGCGGGCATGATCGAATGGCGGCGCAGTCACCGCAATGATGGCGGGCTTATCGCAGGCGCACAGGCGCGGATCGACCGGTCGATGGATGTTGCGATCAACAAGGAAGCCGAGACATTGCAAAAGGGCCTGCCGATCCTGGCCACGGTTGGCTCCACGGCGCCCTTCATCGGGTTGTTTGGTACGGTCTGGGGCATCATGTCGGCGTTTATCGAGATTGCCGAGCAGCAGAACACCAACTTGGCGGTTGTGGCTCCGGGTATTGCAGAAGCTCTTCTGGCCACCGGTCTGGGTCTCTTGGCAGCGATCCCGGCGGTGATCTTTTACAACAAGCTCAGCGCCGACAGTGACCGTATTGTGGCCGGGTACGAGGCCTTTGCCGACGAATTTGCCACCATCCTCAGCCGTCAGTTGGACGCCTGAGCCGTGGGGGCCAGCGTTCAGCAATCCGCCCCCGACGCCCGCAGACGCGGGCGCAGGCGGCACCGGTCGCGGCCCATGGCCGAGATCAACGTAACGCCGTTTGTTGATGTCATGCTGGTGCTGCTGATCATCTTCATGGTGGCCGCGCCCTTGTTGACCGTGGGGGTTCCGGTGGAGCTGCCCAAGACCGCAGCCGGCGCTTTGGCAGGGGATGATGAAGAACCGCTGACCGTGACGATCACGGCTGAAGGTGATGTGCAGATTCAGACGACCTCGGTGCCCCGGAATGAATTGGTGGGCAAACTGCGAGCCATCGCCGCGGAACGGTCTTCGGACCGGGTGTTTCTGCGGGCGGATGGAGCGATTGCCTATGAACAGGTCATGCAGGTCATGGGGGCGCTGAACGCTGGCGGATTTGAAAATGTGGGGCTGGTGACGGATACCGGCGGTCCGACCTTGGACGCCGCGCCTGTCAGCCAGGGAGAGTGAGGCAGCCGCGTGCAGACCGGCACCAAAATCTCTGTCGCGATCCACGCCGGATTGGTGGGATGGGCTCTGGTTGGGGGCACGTTCCGCAGCGACCCCTTGCCGTTCGAAGTGCAGGAGGTGTCGGTGATTTCGGTGCAGGAGTTCGAAGCCCTGTCCGCACGCCCGGCGACACCGGAGGTGTCGCCTGACCCGGTGGGCTTGCCGCAGCCCGAGACGCCTGAAACACCCGAGATTGCTCCGCCCGAGATAATCCCTCGCGAAGACGTGGCTCCGCAAGTGACTCCGCCCGAGGTGGTGGAACCGCCGCAGATCAGTGATACGCCGCCGGTTCCGGTCGAACCGGTACAGGAGCCGGATGTTTCAGATAGTGCAGCGTCCTTGGTGACACCCCCGGTGCCTCAGGTCGAACCGCAGGCGCCCGTCGTGGCGGTGCGCCCGCGCACCCGCCCGGCGGAACGTGTTGCGCCGACGCCGGTGGTTCCGCCGCCGCCGGATGCTGCCCCGGACCCGGTGGAACGGCCCGAAGTGGCCGCCGAGGAAGGTGCGGAGATCGAGCAGGAGGTACAGGAGGCCACCGCACCCGAAGCTGCAAGCGATCGGATCGAAACCGAGGCCAATCAGGCGGATGAGACCGAACAGGCGGCGCTGGCCCCGACCCGCTCCCCCCGTCCACCTGCGTCGCGTCCTGCGCGCGCGCAGGCTCCAAGCTCGCCCCCTGCCGATGAGGTCGATACGGCTGATGCCATCGCCGCGGCCGTCGCTGCGGCGCAGGCCGCAGGTCAGCAGAATGCCGAAACCCAGGCCGAAGTGCCCAGCGGGCCGCCTCTGAGCGCCGGCGAGAAAGACGGGTTGCGGGTTGCGGTTTCAAATTGTTGGAACGTGGGATCGCTGTCTTCGGAAGCGCTGAGGACGACGGTTGTAGTCGGGGTGTCGATGTCTCAGGACGGCAAGCCGGACGTTGGCTCGATCCA
Organism: Paracoccaceae bacterium; assembly: GCA_014872875.1. Lineage (GTDB taxonomy): Bacteria > Pseudomonadota > Alphaproteobacteria > Rhodobacterales > Rhodobacteraceae > Aliisedimentitalea. Next base: position 7,146 of record WKFI01000004.1, on the reverse strand, counting down.
GATGTTGTCGAGTTCGGGGGGGAGCGCAGCGTCAGCCAAACAGGCCTTCGAGGCCGCCAGACGAGCAATAATCCGCTGTGGTGCGCGCGGTTATGACCTTCCTGCCGAAAAATATGCACATTGGCGTGATATCGAAATGACATTCAATCCGGAAAGGATGCGGATCAAATGAGGAAAATCCTGTCTAGTCTTCTGATCGGGCATTTGATCGGACTGTCTGCCCTGGTCTTGCCTGCCGCGGCGCAGGATGGTCCGTTGCGCATCGAGATTACCGAAGGGGTGATCGAACCTCTGCCATATGCGGTGCCGGATTTCGTTGCGACCGGATCGGGAGGGACCGAGATTGCCCAGCAATTGACCCGGGTCATCGCATCGGATTTGTCAGGAACAGGGCTGTTTCGCGAGGTTTCGGCGGACGCACATATCGGGCGGATCACGGATTTCAATGCGCCGGTGCAATATGCCGATTGGAAGGCGGTGAATGCGCAGGCTTTGATCACCGGGGCCGTACAGGTCACTGGCAACAGGCTGACGGTGCAGTTCCGTGTTTATGACGTATTTTCCGGGGCCGAGCTTGGCAATGGGCTGCAATTTGCAGGCACCACAGCGGGCTGGCGGCGCATGGCGCACAAGGTGGCGGATGCGGTCTATTCCCGTATCACGGGGGAGGGCGGCTATTTCGACAGCCGGGTGGTCTATGTCTCGGAATCCGGACCCAAGAACGATCGGCGCAAAAGGCTGGCGATCATGGATTATGACGGGGCCAATGTGCAGTACCTGACGGACAGTTCGGCCATCGTCCTGGCACCTCGGTTTTCGCCCACCGGCGACCGAGTGCTTTATACCAGCTATGAAACGGGTTTCCCGCAGGTGCATGTGCTGGACGTAGGCAAAGTGAAACAGCGGATCATTTCCTCGGAGGATGGGGTGATGAGCTTTGCACCCAGATTTGCGCCTGACGGCAAGACAGTGGTCTATTCCCAGACCCAAGGCGGTAACACTGATATTTACACGATGGATATCAATGGGCGGAACCAGCGGCAGCTGACCAATGCGCCCTCGATTGAAACCGCGCCCAGCTACTCCCCGGATGGGTCGCAAATCGTGTTCGAAAGCGACCGTTCGGGCACTCAGCAGCTGTATGTCATGTCGGCAAATGGCGGCGAAGCCAAGCGGATCAGCTTTGGGCAGGGGCGTTACGGAACGCCGGTTTGGTCGCCACGGGGAGATCTGATTGCATTTACCAAGCAGAGCAAAGGCCGGTTTCACATCGGAGTAATGCGCACGGATGGTAGCGAGGAGCGCCTGTTGACAGCGTCTTTCCTGGACGAAGGTCCAACATGGTCGCCAAATGGACGAGTGATCATGTTCACGCGCGAAACACAGGGCGCAAATGGGCGGGCTTTGCTGTATTCTGTGGATATAACGGGGCGAAACCTGCGTCCGGTTCGCACCCCGGATGGCGGGTCGGATCCAGCTTGGTCACCCTTGCAAAAGTAAAAAAAGACTTAATACTGGTTGTGTTTCTTCCGGGAGCACACGCATAGGAAAACACGGCGAAACAGAAAGCGGCGCTGAGGTGTAGAAGATGAGCATGACACTCCCGAAGAAACTGATGATGATTGGCGCGATCCTGGCGGTGTCGGCCTGTACCAATGCTAACGGTTGGGGCGATGACGACGGGGTTGGATCGGGCCAAACGGGCGCCACGGCTCCCGGTTTGGTCACGGATCAGACCAGCCCGGCTTACTTCCAGCAGGCAATCGGGGACCGCGTTGTGTTTGCGGTGGACCAATCCACCTTGTCGGATGAGGCACAGTCCATCTTGGCGGCACAGGCCCAATGGCTCGGGTCGAACCCGGACTACACCGCAACGATCGAGGGTCATGCTGACGAACAGGGCACACGGGAATACAACCTTGCGCTGGGTGCGCGCCGTGCCGCTGCAGCGCGGGAATATCTGATCTCGCGCGGGGTTGCGGGCAACCGGTTGAAAACCGTGTCTTATGGGAAGGAACGCCCATTGGAAGTCTGCAGTGAAGAGGCGTGTTATTCCAAGAACCGTCGCGCGGTAACTGTACTGACCACGGATCTGACGGGGTGACGTGATGCGTGTTCTTGCACTTGCCTTGTCCGCAACCCTGTTTGTGCTGCCAATGTCTGGGCGGGCGCAGGATCAACAGACCTTGGCGGATATCCGACAAGAGCTGACCGTGCTGCACGTAGAGATCCAACGCCTGAAGCGCGAATTGTCCACCACAGGCACGCCGACGGTTAACCTGTCAGGCGCCGGGGTGCTGGATCGGATCAACGCGATCGAAGCTGAGTTGAAACGACTGACGTCGCAGACCGAGACGCTGGACTATCGCATCAACCGGATCGTTGCAGATGGCACCAACCGGATTGGTGATCTGGAGTTCCGCCTGGTCGAACTAGAAGGCGGCGATGTGACCAGTTTGGGTGAAACTTCGACACTGGGTGGCGAGGAGGTCGTAGCGCCGGTTGCCCCTCCGACCCAGCCCGGTGGACCGACTGAAGAGCTGGCTGTGGGTGAGCAGGTGGATTTTGATACAGCGCGCACAGCACTGGAGGCGGGGGAATACCAGACAGCGGTATCCGGTTTTGCGGCTTTTGACGAAAACTACCCCGGGAGCCCCCTTGGAGCTGAAGCACATTTGCTGCGCGGGCAGGCGCTGGACGGGTTGGGGGATACACGCGAGGCCGCCCGGGCTTATCTGGCCAGCTTCACCCGCGATTCGATGGGGGACACTGCTCCTACCGCATTGGTCGAACTAGGGGCGGCGCTGGGCCGGTTGGGGCAGGTTGAACAGGCCTGTGTCACGCTGGGCGAGGTGCGTGTCCGTTTTCCGGTTTCGGAAGCGGTAGCAGAGGCCGACAAGGAATTGGCGGCGCTGGGCTGTTCTTGACCGAAGCGGACTGCGATATCCTGACGACGGTCCGGGCGCAATTTCGTGGCGCACTTCCAGACCGAGTCGGTGTTGCAGTCTCAGGCGGCGGCGATTCCGTGGCGTTGCTGCATGTGCTCCAACGATTGATGCAGGATAGCGATTCCCGGCTGTTTGCCGCGACAGTCGACCACGGATTGCGTCCCGAATCTGTTCAAGAAGCCCGGCAGGTCGCCGACCTTTGTGAACGTTTGGGTGTCGAGCATAGCATTCTTCGTTGGCGGGGCTGGGAGCAGCAAGGGAATTTGCAGGATCAAGCGCGTCGAGCGCGCTACCAGTTACTGACAGATTGGGCCAAGTCACAGAACATTCCCCTGCTGGCATTGGGGCATACGGCGGATGATCAGGCCGAAACGCTGCTGATGCGCATGGCAAGGGCCTCTGGCGTGACAGGATTGTCGGCAATGCCGGTTAAACGCACAGTGGCGGGCGTGTCGCTGTTCCGCCCGATGCTCGAGATCAGCCGCGACATGTTGCGTGCCTACCTGAGACATCACGATCTGACCTGGATTGATGACCCGTCGAACGAAGATGAAAGATTCGAGCGCGTGCGGATACGCAAGGCGATGGAGGTTCTGCGACCAGTGGGGCTGACGCCACTGGCCTTGTCTCAAGTTGCATCAAATCTGGGCAAGGCACGGGAAGCTTTGGATTGGTACACATTCCTTGCGGCGCGGGATCTGGCTGATGTTGTGGCGGGGGCCGTCGTGCTGGACAATCGGCAGTTTCGCGCACTGCCGTTGGAGATTTCAAGGCGTCTTCTTGTGCGCGCAATGACGTGGGTCAGCGATGCCGATTACCCTCCGCGCCGTACTGGGGTCAGCGACGCACTGAACGCGATTCGGACCGGTCAGTCGCTTACGCTGCATGGGTGCCGCGTGATTGTACGACGTGACAAGTGTTGGATTTGCCGAGAGTTTCAAGCCGTGCGTGATCATGAAACTTCGGTCGCGGAAACCTGGGACGGGCGCTGGGTATTGCATGGTGGAGATGCCAAGGCGGTAACGGTCCGCGCGCTTGGAGAGGCCGGTCTGAAGCAGTGCAAGTCATGGCGTGATGAAGGCCTTCCGCGTGAGATCCTGGTGGTCACGCCAGCCTTGTGGAAGGGCGATGATCTGCTCGCTGCGCCGCTTGCCGGAGCCGCGAATGGATGGGAAGCACACCTTGCAGCAGGGCACGAAGAGTTCTTTGCATCGATTTTATCGCATTGAACCTCTCCCAATCATCTCTATTTTAGTGTCCTAAGTGTGATTGGCGGGCTGCCAATCGCGAATTTGGGAGAGTTTCCTTTGGGCAACGTACGCAATATCGCCTTCTGGGTCGTGCTGTTTCTGCTGATCCTGGCCTTGTTCAACCTGTTCGGCGGATCGGGCGGCACACTGCAGAGCCGCGAGATCACCTATTCGGACTTCGTAAACTCGGTCAATGACGGGGAGGTGAGCCAGGTCACGCTGGATGGTGAGCAGATCCGTTTCCGCGGATCCGATGGCCAGGATTATGTCACGATCAAGCCCGGCGACACTGAAGTCACCTCGCTTCTGATCGAAAAAGGCATTCCGATCCGCGCCGAAAAGCAACAGCAATCCACGTTTCAGTCGTTCATCGTGACGCTATTGCCTTTCCTGCTTCTGATCGGTGTCTGGATCTATTTCATGAACCGGATGCAAGGCGGTGGCAAAGGCGGTGCGATGGGCTTTGGCAAGTCCAAGGCAAAGATGCTGACCGAAAAGCATGGTCGCGTGACCTTTGACGACGTGGCCGGCATCGACGAGGCCAAGGAAGAGCTGGAAGAGATCGTCGAGTTCCTGCGCAACCCGCAGAAATTCAGCCGTCTGGGTGGCAAGATCCCGAAAGGCGCCTTGCTTGTTGGCCCTCCGGGTACTGGTAAGACGCTGCTGGCGCGCGCGATCGCGGGTGAGGCTGGCGTTCCGTTCTTCACCATTTCGGGGTCCGACTTCGTTGAGATGTTCGTCGGCGTCGGTGCATCCCGCGTGCGCGACATGTTCGAACAGGCCAAAAAGAACGCGCCTTGTATCGTTTTCATCGACGAGATCGACGCCGTCGGTCGCCATCGTGGTGCCGGTTACGGCGGCGGCAACGACGAACGCGAACAGACCCTCAACCAGTTGCTGGTCGAGATGGACGGGTTCGAAGCGAATGAAGGCGTGATCATCCTGGCTGCGACCAACCGCAAGGACGTTCTGGACCCTGCGCTTCTGCGTCCGGGCCGTTTCGACCGCAACGTCACCGTCGGCAACCCCGACATCAAGGGACGCGAAAAGATCCTGGGCGTTCACGCCCGCAAGACGCCTTTGGGCCCAGATGTGGACCTGCGCATCATTGCGCGCGGCACCCCGGGCTTCTCGGGCGCCGATCTGGCCAACCTTGTGAATGAGGCTGCCTTGATGGCTGCACGTGTCGGTCGCCGCTTTGTCACCATGGAGGATTTCGAATCCGCCAAGGACAAGGTGATGATGGGGGCCGAGCGTCGCTCGATGGTGCTGACACAGGATCAGAAAGAAAAGACCGCCTATCACGAAGCTGGTCATGCGGTCGTCGGCCTCAAGCTGCCCGAATGCGATCCGGTCTACAAGGCGACCATCATTCCGCGCGGCGGCGCGCTGGGTATGGTTGTGTCCCTGCCGGAGATGGATCGTCTGAACTGGCATAAGGATGAATGTCAGCAGAAGCTCGCCATGACCATGGCCGGGAAAGCCGCCGAGATCATCAAATATGGTGAAAACCACGTCTCGAATGGGCCGGCAGGTGACATCATGCAGGCCAGCCAACTGGCTCGCGCCATGGTGATGCGCTGGGGTATGTCGGACAAGGTCGGTAATATCGACTATGCAGAAGCGCACGAAGGCTATAGCGGCAATACTGCAGGCTTTTCGGTGTCGGCGCACACCAAGGAGCTGATCGAGGAAGAGGTGAAGAGCTTCATCCAGGAAGGCTATGAACGCGCGCACGCGATCCTGACCGAGTACAACGACGAATGGGAGCGCCTGGCGCAGGGCCTGTTGGAATATGAAACCCTCACCGGGGATGAAATCAAACGGGTCATGAATGGCGAGCCGCCTCATGCGGGCGACGATGAAGGCGACAGCCCGGACCAGGGCAGCGCACCGTCCGTTACCGCGATTCCCAAGACAAAGCCGAAGAAATCGCCGCCTGAAGGCGACATGGAACCTGAACCCACGGCCTGAGGCTTCAGACTGAACCCGAGCCCCGGTGGATAAATCCTCCGGGGCTTTTTTGTGCGTGGAATACCCCTGTACTTCACAACTGCAAACGCGTTTTCTGTGCTGGTTCAAACACCCAGACCAGCAGGAGCTTTCCATGCCCACCCTGATCGAAACAGAATTCACCGGCGAGATCACATGGCTGGGCCATGTTCCGCAGGGCGACACGATCCGCGCCGAAGGTCGGGACTTTCTGGAACTGAGCTTTGACGGGGTAGCCGGAGAGAGGCATTTCGGTACCAATGCACCTTCATGTGTGCGGGTCCGCAACCTGCACGCCGAAGGCACCGAGATCCGCAATGTCCGCCAGCTGACGATCTTGTCGCAGGAGGAACTGGACGCAACTGCCGCTGAAATGGGCTTGGCGACGCTGGACCCGAGTTGGCTGGGCGCCAGCATGGTGGTCCGTGGCATCCCCGATTTCACCCATGTTCCACCCTCGTCGCGCTTGCAGGGGGCGGATGGGGTCACTCTGGTCGTGGATATGGAAAACCGCCCCTGCCATTTTCCGGGCAAAGAGGTCGAGGCGGACAAGCCCGGTTGTGGCAAGGCGTACAAGGCGGCGGCTACGGGACGCCGGGGAATCACCGCCTGGGTGCAACGTCCGGGCCGCTTGAGCATTGGAAATACCCTGAAACTGTTTGTTCCGGATCAACGCAGTTGGGCTCCGTGACCCCCTTTCAGGTTTCCAATCCGAAACCTGAACGGGGCTGACGACGTTTCACGGCGTGAAAATGTCGGAAATCACGCGCTTGAATCGCGGGATGCCAGATAGACACGTCACCAGTGTCGGCCATGGTATGCCGACGATCGGAACACGTCAGATCAGGGATCCCCCCATGAGCTACAAGAGCGATATTGAGATTGCGCGAGAAGCGCAGAAGCGTCCTATTCAGGAGATTGGTGAGAAGATCGGGATCGGGAGCGATGATTTGCTG
>WKFI01000025.1 GCA_014872875.1 Paracoccaceae bacterium | reverse complement strand
CGGTCTCGGTCTCGGTCTCGGTCTCGGTCTCGGTCTCGGTCTCGGTCTCGGTCTCGGTCTCGGTCTCGGTCTCGGTCTCGGAAGACGGAGCCACATCTACCTCGTCGGATGCAAGAGGCTCAGCCTCAATCACATCCTCGGCCGAGCCAGAGGAAACATCTTCCATGTCAGCATCGGGCAGATCGCGATCCGCATCATTTGATGCGTTTTCCAACTGTTCGGATTTCGGGTCCGTGCCGTCCTCTAGATCGGATTTCTTGTTGTCAGCCACTCCGGCCCCCCATGATTCTGAAATCAAATTCGCGAACCCGCCTGTGCGAGACTAATCTGCGTCCGGTTCGCCCTCAACCCGGCGTATGTTTTCCCAAACCCGTGCAACTTCGGCCATCATCGACCCGCTATCCGGTTCGTCACATACACTCAAACTCTTGTAATTCAATCCTCTAAGCGGTTCAGAGACCGCTCGGCTCAGGGCGACAAGATGTGGTTTCGCTGCCTTGGGACAAAACTCGGCAAATTGTCGCGCACTGCGCGGTGAGAAGATCGGCGCTATAACGTCAGTTTCGCTCAGCAACGCGTCCAGCGCCTCCTGGGACAAGGGTTTAAGGACCTGATCATAAATGACACGCGATTTGCAGGGCAGCCCGCCTTGGGTCAAATTTTCAGCAATATCGCCCCGCGCATGCTCTCCGCGCAGATGCAATAACGTGCCTTCGGGACGCGATTGCAACAGCGAGTTAATCATTTCGGACGCATCCCTGCCCCGCATATTGGCCTGCCAGCCCGCATCCCGGGCGGCTTGGGTGGTCATAGCGCCGACGCAATATGCAGGAAGGGTCCGGTCAGATGTCAGATCGCTGGCCTGCCGGGCTCCATTCGCAGAGGTAAAGATCACACCCGCGTACCCGGTCAAATTCAAAGATTGGTCCAAAGGCCGAATGTCCAGCAGTGGCGCATAAATGGGAGCCAGATCAAGCGACAACGCTTGTACAAACCGCTCTGCCGCCGCGCGAGGCCGGGTCATCAGCAAGACCGCCATCCAAACTCCCCGGGATTGTTTGCTCTTTGATTGGGTGGTACCTGCGGGGACGAAATGATGCAATGGTCTGGGCGGATGACACGCACACTGACAATTCTGGGTCTGGAGAGCAGCTGTGACGATACTGCAGCGGCCGTGGTGCGTCAGACCGACGACGAACAGGCACAGATCCTGTCGTCGATCGTGTTCGGCCAAACCGAGCTGCACAGCGCCTTTGGTGGGGTGGTGCCGGAAATCGCTGCCCGTGCCCATGCCGAAAAGCTGGATGTCAGCGTCAAACAGGCTTTGACCGAGGCGGGCGTTGGCTTGCACGATCTGGACGCCATTGCAGTGACGGCGGGACCCGGGCTGATCGGTGGTGTGATCTCGGGCGTGATGTGCGCCAAAGGGATCGCCGCAGGCACCGGCCTACCGTTGGTAGGGGTGAACCACCTGGCCGGGCACGCCCTGACGCCTCGTTTAACCGATGGGGTCGCTTATCCTTATCTGATGCTTCTGGTTTCGGGGGGACATTGTCAGTTCCTGATCGCCCGTGGACCCGAGAGTTTCACCCGACTGGGCTCCACCATCGACGATGCACCCGGAGAAGCGTTCGACAAGACCGCCCGGCTGTTGGGCCTTCAGCAACCCGGGGGTCCATCGGTTCAGGCCGAGGCCGAAAATGGCGATCCGAACCGCTATCGGTTTCCACGCCCCTTGCTGGATCGACCGGATTGCAACCTGTCCTTTTCCGGTCTCAAAACTGCGCTGATGCGGATGCGCGATCAGGTCGTGGGCGAAAAAGGCGGTCTAACCCGACAGGATCGGGCCGACCTGTGCGCGGGCTTCCAAGCCGCGATTGTGGATGTTCTCCGCGAGAAGACGGCCCGCGCAATCAGACTCTATCTTGAGGAAAACCCCGCCTGTCCCACCGTAGCAGTTGCCGGGGGCGTTGCTGCAAACTCCGCCATCCGTGCCGCATTGAAACAGGTCTGCGCCGATAACGGCGCCCGGTTCCTGGCTCCGCCGCTCTCTTTGTGCACCGACAACGCCGCGATGATCGCCTATGCCGGGCTTGAACGCTTCAAATCCGGGGCTCGCGACGGCATGGAACTGGGCGCACGCCCCCGCTGGCCGCTGGACCAGTCCAGCCCTGCAATGCTTGGCAGCGGTAAGAAAGGGGCCAAGGCATGAGTGTTTCCGTTCTGGGTTCGGGGGCCTTTGGAACCGCGCTTGCCATCTCGCTTGCTGGCAATGGTCCGGTCAAACTTTGGGGCCGGAACGTAGCGCAGGTGAATCAGATGATTCAAACCGGCCGGAACGCCGAACGGCTGCCTGGTGTGACCCTTCCCAACGGTTTGATGCCAACGGTGGATTTGGATCAAGCCTGCCAGAATCAGACTCTGTTACTGGCGATTCCTATGCAGAAACTGCGCGGGGTCCTTCTGGAAAATCGCGACCTGCTGGCCTCCAAGACCCTTGTGGCCTGCTGCAAGGGGATCGAGTTGAATAGCGGTCAGGGCCCCGTGTCGGTAATCCGGGACTGCCTGTCAGAGGCTCAACCTGCCCTGCTGACCGGTCCCAGTTTCGCCGCCGATATCGCGCGGGGATTGCCAACCGCGCTAACGCTGGCGTGCACAAACGACAATCTGGCCAAATCCCTGCAACACGATCTGAGCACAGCGAATCTGCGGCTCTATCGCACCACGGATGTTACTGGAGCCGAAATTGGCGGCGCTTTGAAAAACGTGATCGCGATCGGCTGTGGCGCCGTCATTGGGGCTGGTCTGGGGGATAGCGCCCGTGCCGCGCTGATGACCCGGGGGTATGCCGAGATGCAGCGTCTTGCGCTGGCAAAAGGGGCGCAACCGGAAACCTTGGCGGGACTGTCTGGCTTTGGCGATCTGACGCTCACCTGCTCGTCTGAGATGTCACGCAACTTCCAACTGGGCCTGTCAATCGGGCGTGGCGAAGAATTCGACCCGAGCATCACGGTCGAAGGTGCCGCCACTGCCCGCGCGGTGGATGCCGCCGCCAAGCGTGACGAACTGGACATGCCGATCACTCACACAGTTGTGCAATTGCTGGATCACAGCTTGACCATCGCCGAGGCCGTGGCGCACCTTCTGGCCAGACCATTGAAAGAGGAATAACATGCTGATCGCTCTGATGGCCCGGGACAAACCCGGCGCCCTGCAAACCCGTCTCGACAATCGCGCAGCCCACGTGGACTACCTGAAAAGTACCGGCGTGGTCTCTCAGGCGGGTCCGTTTCTAGACGACAACGGCGACATGGTTGGATCGCTTGTCATTCTGGATGTCGAGGATATGGCCGCAGCACAGGCCTGGGCGGCAAATGATCCTTATGCCAAGGCCGGGCTGTTCGAAAAAGTCGATCTGATCGCTTGGAACAAGGTGATCTGATGGCCTATTGGCTGTTCAAATCCGAACCTTCGACCTGGAGCTGGGATGACCAGGTCGCCAAGGGAGATGTGGGCGAAGAATGGGACGGTGTCCGCAATTACCAAGCCCGCAACTTCATGCGTGAGATGAAGCTGGGCGATCGCGGGTTTTTCTATCATTCGCAAAAAGAAAAGTCGGTCGTCGGCATTGTCGAGATCTGCGCCGAGGTACATCCTGATAGCACCACCGACGATGAACGTTGGGAATGTGTTGATATCAAAGCGGTTCGCGGCTTTGAAACACCGGTCACGCTGGATCAGATCAAGCTTGATCCAAGGTTGGAAGACATGGTTCTGGTCAGGAACTCGCGCCTGTCTGTGCAGCCGGTCACGGCCGAAGAATGGCAGGCCATCTGTGCATTGGGGCAGACGGATCCTGATTGATCTGGCACACTGACCTCAGCCCGATGATATAGGATTGAAGGGGTCAGGATGGAATTCATCAGCGTAGTTGCTGCTGCGGCGGCAGGGTTTGCCTTGGGTGCCGGGTGGTATGGCGCATTGGCCGAGCCTTGGATGCAGGCCGCGGGTGTCAAGCGCGGCCCGGACGGTAAACCCGAAGGCGGACAGTCGCCTTTGATATTTTTGGCAACGTTCATCCTTCAATTGATTGTCGCAGGCATGATGCGGCACGTCTTTGCGCTGTCCGGGATTGACGGCCTCTTTACCGGGCTGGTCGCTGGTGCTGGCGTCGGCCTGTTCTTCATCAGCCCCTGGATAGCAATCAACAATCTGTATGGATCACGACCGATCAAACTGACACTCATTGATGGCGGTTATGCGACGTTGGCCTGCGCCGCGATGGGCGTGGTATTGGCGTTACTGAACTGAAACAGCTTTGCGCGCGGCGGCACAAAAGGGGCCGGCGCGCGATTTTTGTAGCATATTCTGTGAAACGGGAAGGTCCGACCTGTGCCGAAACCTTCCCTCTCACCCCGCGTGCTTCCCGTTCACCACACGCGTCTCGAAATCTCAGGTCACGGCCATCCTGGCCTTGCACCAAAACTACGCCCGAACCTCGTTGGGAAGCAAACTCAAAGCACTGACAATACATATAAAATACGCCGCTTTCGCCCAGCTTTCTTCAACCTCCAGCGTTGCTCTTTACTTATTCATGTTCTTTATTTAACATTATTGTTAATTATTAAGGGAGGCTGCGATGACTGTTTCATATCCAAACGAATCCACCGCCTATCGTCACGCCAGAGCCAAGCTGCTGGAGGCCGAAATCGCCTTGCGGGCACAAATCGAAGACGTTGCGACCCTCAGGCGTGCCTTGCCGAAAGGCGGGCAGCCACCATCTGACTATGCGTTCCAGGACACCAATGGATCTGATGCTCCCCTGTCCTCGCTGTTTGGCGAACATGACACTTTGGCCATTTATTCCCTGATGTATCGTGAGGATGCGGAACATCCTTGCCCGATTTGCTCGGCATTTCTGGATGGGTTGAATGGACAGCTCAAACACCTAGCCCGGCGATTGTCGCTGGTCGTGGTCGCGCAGAGTTCACCTTCGCGGCTGGCTGCATTGCAAAAGCAGATGGGATGGACCTAAATGCGGCTCTATTCAGCGCAAAATACCACCTATCAACGGGATTATTTGGCCGAAGGCGCAGACGGAAACCAGCTTCCGATTCTGAATGTCTTCACCCGTGGTCCGGATGGAGTTCATCATTTCTGGGGGTCCGAGATGTTCTTTGAAAATAGCCCCTGGCATCCGCGCCATATAGACCCGCTTTGGTCATTGTGGAACCTGCTGGATCTGACACCCGATGGACGCGGAGATTTTTTCCCGTCGTTGCAGCAGGAATGAAGCGTTCTCGGCCCTGAAAACAGGCTCTAACAAAGGCAAAATCGACTACTTGGGAAAAAGAGCTGTCACAACGAAGCGAAATCCCCAACCTTCAGCACCGCCCGCAGTGCTGTCCAGCCAATATCGCACACCGCCGCCTATGCTGACAGGCTGACCGCCCAACGTGACCAACTTGGACGTGACAAAATTGACCGGTAGCGCCGTATCTTTCCGTACCCAATCATAGGTGGTTTCGCTGTTGACCGTAAATGTCCAGGCATTCTGGGTCGTATAGCTGACGAAGGGCTGAAAGAAGGTCGAACTGATATCGGTTGCCGCACTGCCACCTCCAACATCCCAGAGGTGATTTGCCAAGGCGCCATAGGTCCACGGTCCGTTCAACTTCAACGCCACGCCGGTAATACCGGCAGCAAACTGATCTCCTCCCAGATTGGTGCCACCCGTGGGTAGTAGAAAAACCGGTCCTGCGCCCCAGATCAGACCGCCACGTGTCGGCTCTTTCGGGGAGAGGAAAAAACTTTGAACAACGTCACCGATGCCGTCATCCGAAGTGCCGGGAAGAAAATCCTGACGCGACATGACGGGAATGATCGTTCGGCTGATCAGGTTCCAATTTTCCCCCAGCGAGATGGGGATGACGGGTTGAAAATTCATCAAGGCCTGTTTGCCGTTGCCGCCTGGCCCGAACCCTTCGTCAAAGTTGAATTGAAACGGAACGCTAATCAGGGACGCAACCGGATTTGTCAGTTCCTGGGCCAAATCCGAGGCGTCGCTGGCCATACTCACACTCGGCAGAAACGCGACCAAACAGGCGATGAGCGAGAGTTTTTTGTTCAGGAAACGCATCCAAATACCAATCTTTACAGAAACTCACTTTCAATAATTTACCTTTCCCAAAAACAATCAAGCCGCCGCAGTGACTGCGACGGCTTGTGACTTGGCGTCATTTTTCCTGACTGAGATCAGTAACGGTAGTGTTCCGGCTTGTAAGGACCTTCCGGCTTCACACCGATGTAAGCGGCCTGTTCGGCGTCCATCTGGGTCAGTTTCACGCCGATACGGTCCAAGTGCAGGCGTGCAACTTTTTCGTCCAGATGCTTGGGCAGGATGTAGACCTCGTTTGCGTACTCGTCACCTTTGGTAAAAAGCTCGATCTGAGCCAGCACCTGGTTGGTAAAGCTGGCCGACATCACAAAGGACGGGTGACCAGTGGCGTTACCCAAGTTCAGCAGACGACCTTCGGACAGCAGGATCAGACGGTTGCCCGAAGGCATCTCGATCATGTCCACCTGTTCCTTGATGTTGGTCCACTTGTGGTTCTTCAGTGCAGCGACCTGAATTTCGTTGTCGAAGTGGCCGATGTTGCCGACGATGGCCATGTCCTTCATCTCGCGCATATGCTCGATGCGGATCACGTCCTTGTTGCCGGTGGTGGTGATGAAGATGTCCGCGCTGGAGATTTCATCTTCCAGCAGCGTAACCTCGAACCCGTCCATGGCGGCCTGCAGGGCACAGATCGGGTCAACTTCGGTGACTTTCACACGGGCACCCGCGCCACGCAGCGACGCGGCCGAGCCTTTGCCCACGTCACCATAGCCACAAACCACAGCAACCTTGCCGGCCATCATGGTGTCGGTGGCGCGGCGGATGCCGTCGACTAGCGATTCTTTACAGCCGTATTTGTTGTCGAATTTCGACTTGGTGACCGAGTCGTTCACGTTGATCGCCGGGAACGGCAGATGGCCGTCTTTCACCAGTTGGTACAGGCGGTTCACACCGGTGGTGGTTTCTTCCGACACACCCTGGATCTGATCACGCATCTTGGTGAACCAGCCGGGGGACGCTTCCATCCGCTTCTTGATCTGTGCCTTGATCACCTCTTCTTCTTCCGAGGTCGGCACGGCGATGATCTCTTCACCGGCTTCGGCGCGGGCTCCCAGCAGGATATACAGGGTCGCGTCGCCACCATCGTCGAGGATCATGTTCGGGCCTTCGTCGAACAGGAAGGACTTGTCCAGGTAATCCCAGTGCTCTTCCAAGGTCTGGCCCTTAATGGCAAAAACCGGGATATCAGCAGCCGCGATCGCAGCAGCGGCGTGATCCTGGGTCGAGAAGATGTTGCACGACGCCCAGCGCACATCGGCGCCCAGCGCAACCAGCGTTTCGATCAGAACCGCGGTCTGGATGGTCATGTGGAGAGAGCCTACGATCCGGGCGCCTTTCAGCGGCTTCGCGTCGCCATATTCAGCACGCAGAGCCATCAGGCCCGGCATTTCGGTTTCGGCAATATTCAGTTCCTTGCGGCCAAACTCGGCCAGCGAAATGTCCTTGACGATATAGTCCCCGGCCATAGTTAAACTCCATGCGGTTGCGAGGTCAGTTTCGCTGCCACGTAGCACTCATGACGGCCAGAGGCAACGAAGTTGACCTTTTTCGTGGGGAGTTTGGGGCAAGACCCGCCGATCAGAGGCTATGCGTCAGCTTGCTGATCCTTTGGGCACGGATACCTGGGTGGCCTGGAAGAAATCGGTTCCCGCTGCCACAATGCAGCTAATTCCATGTGCATTTGTCAGAAGAACCGTGAACGTCCCGGTTTCATCCGAGGCCCAGATTTCGACAACCGACTGGGCATTCTGGCCATTTTGCAGGCCACCAACGGTCAGTTGTTCCGAATATTTGCTTTGCAATCGTTCAACTACCGCGTCGCGCATCGCGCAATTCTGGGCAAAAGCGGGCGGCGCCAACGCGGCCATTCCAAAGGTCAGGGACAGTGCCAACAAACGCTTGAACATGACAAGCTCCTTCACATAGTGATTACCATCTGAGGAGGGCACGCCCGGGAGGAAAGCACGCCCCCCTCATGGCAGTATATCGTGATCACAGGTCCCGGTTTCAAACCTTGGGAGCATCAAGTCTTTGTTGGCAGCGTGTGATCATCGGTTCTGAACATCATGCGCCGCAAATGTGGCGAAACCATGGCGCAAGCCCAGGAGCGTGACAAAATGGCAACACAACCAAGGGCTTGGCAACGGATGCTTTCGGGGCGGCGGTTGGATTTGCTGGACCCAACTCCGGTGGATATCGAGATTGAAGATATTGCTCACGGATTGGCCTTTGTTGCACGTTGGAATGGGCAGACTCATGGTGATTTCGCCTATTCCGTGGCAGAGCATTCTCTGCTGGTGGAAACGATCTATGGGCGTCTGAACCCCAAGGCCCCACCCAAATGGCATCTGGCCGCGCTTTTGCATGACGCTCCGGAATATGTGATCGGGGACATGATTTCGCCGGTCAAGGCATCCGTGGGGCCCGCATATGAAGAACTGGATCAACGGCTAAGCGCGGCCATTCATATCCGGTTCGGGCTGCCTGCGGCCATTCCCGCCACTGTCAAACGCCAGATCAAGAAGGCCGACCGCATCAGCGCGTGGATGGAGGCCGTCCAGATCGCCGGTTTCACCAAGACCGAGGCAAACAAGTTCTTCGGCGAACCCGACTCGGCTTTGATTGAAGATCTTCAAATTCGTCTGCGCCCCCCGGTCGAGGTGCGCAGCGCCTATACCGCACGTCACGCGGAACTTCTGGCACTGTTGAATTAATCCGGAACGTCGTGGCTTACTCTGCCGCGTTCTGAGCCGATTGCTTGCGGGCCCGCCGCTCCCGTCTGGCCTGCCTTACCGCACGCACACGAGCTTTGACAAAAGCAGGGCTTTCAACAAAGAGATCATTGCCTCCCATCCCCTTGTCCACCAGCAACTGATCGCGCTCCTCTGCCGTAAGGGGCGCCCAGTGTGACCCATCAGAGATGAACCCGTCCTGTTCCAGTGCCTGGCCAATTCCGGCGTGGTTCAGTTCCCCAAAGCTCAGCCGACTGGACTTCTTTTTGGTTTTCGGGACCCATTCGGTTTGCAATGCATTGATCACCAACGGGGACGACCCGCAGAAATGCGCCACATTCAATGCCAGCAGATTGTTGGCATCCGACTGTCGGCGCAGGATCATGGCAACTGGTTGATCTGCGCGGCCTACCATTGCAAACATGTGTAGGGCCGAGCCGTCAGCCGCGACCACTTTCCTGGCGGCCTTGTAACGGGCCAACTGCTCGGTCAGGCTGTGTTCCTGAGGATGGAATACCTCGTACCCGTCGCGTCCAAGGTATTCTTCCAGCCGCTCTTCACCCAGCAAGCCACCTTTGCCCAGACCCAGTTTGGAACGCGAGATGTATATCTTTTCGGGGCCGTCCGGCTTCACGTCACGGGCAAAGTCCCTGTGAACTGCCGCGCGGTATTTCGGTGTTCCGGCGATGATCTTACCCAACCCAAATCCCTGACCCGGCACCACCAGTTCTTCGACCCGCACAGGGTTTGCCGTCGCTTTCACAGGAAGACCAGGCTGCATCAGACCGAAATATTCCCGGTGAAAGCCACGTACTTCTTCGCCGACCTTGGGGCGTTTCGGGATGAACAGGATGCCGTCAACCGGCTTATCCAAATGGGACAAAGCCCACATACGCGAGGCGCTTTCGACCAGGAAATGACCAAAATGCGCCCAAAGAACCCCGCCCCACAACCATCTCCCTGGTAGTGTTTCGTCGATCTGTGCGGGCATGGAAGGTTCCGTGGTGATCGGGCGGTATTTTCGCCACAGGGCACCTTCGGGACAATAACGGCCATCGGCGTGCAGAATTCCGGCCTCTTGAACGAACTGGCTTTCAACCGGGGGGACGACGATTGCATCATGCAACGTCGTCATGCTTTCGGACCATCCGCCCTCGGGCAGGGGCTGATGATCTGGTCCGAATTCCGGTTCGTCCATGACAGGCCTCAGCGTGGGCTGCGTTTCGCCAGGATTCGCTGCAAGGTACGGCGATGCATGTTCAACCGACGAGCGGTTTCCGATACGTTTCGGTCACACAACTCGTAAACGCGCTGAATGTGCTCCCAGCGCACGCGATCTGCGCTCATCGGATTTTCCGGCGGGGGCGGCAGCTCATCATCCTTGGCCAGCAGCGCATTGGTGATATCGGTCGCATCAGCCGGTTTCGACAGGTAATCGGTGGCACCAATCTTGACCGCGGCAACTGCGGTTGCGATGGCCCCGTATCCGGTCAAAACAACTACCCGAGAGTCCGGGCGTTTTTCACGAAGCACCTCGACCACGTCCAACCCGTTGCCATCTTCCAGTCGCAGGTCAACCACGGCGTACGCTGGTGGGCGGGCGGTCGCGATGGCGCTACCTCCTGCCACCGAAGATGCGGTTTCAACCTCGAACCCGCGCTTTTCCATGGCCTTTGCCAATCGCCTCAGGAATGGTTCGTCATCGTCGACCAACAACAGTGATTTGTCCGGTCCGATGTCCTGCAGGGCGGTTTCGGCCATGCTCTGTCCTCCGCGGCGAGTTAATCATCTATACGGCTGAATATGACTGCGCCACAGACAAAGGTCAAACAGTCACCGCGCTTAGATGTTGTCCACAAAGCAGCCGATCTTGTCCGCCATCTGTTCTGCCGTTTCTTCGCGGCGGAAAAACTCAACGAAACCGTGGTCCGGCAAGACCAAATAGGAGAAGGTCGAATGATCGACCAGATAATACTCCGGGTCGTCATCGTGCTTCTTGTAATAGGTCTTGTAAGCTTGGCTGGCAGCTTTGACCTGTTCGGGTGATCCGGTGAGCCCGATCATCTTTTCATGCAGGTTCTCGGCAAAATCACCGACCACTTCGGGCGTGTCACGATCCGGATCGATCGATATGAAGATCGGCGTTGCCGAATACCCACGATCGGCCAGGACATCGATGGTATCTGCGTTGCGGGTGGTGTCCAGGGGACAGACATCCGGACAGAACGTGTAACCGAAATAGATCAGAGCAGGTTCGGTGATCACATCTGCGTCGGTGACGGTTTCGCCCTTTGCATTCACCAGCTCGAACGGTCCGCCAATGGCTCCGGAGCCACCGGCAATCTGCGAACTCCGGCATTGCGCGAACTGGTCATCCGATCCGGTGAACTGTGTCGCCACCCAGACCCCCCCGATCATTGCGGCAACGGCTGCGGCAGCGGCGTAGGCATAAACACGCGTCATGAGTCTCTTCCAGATGAGTTGAACCTTTTGGCAGGGAGACCTATCAAGTTGGTCAGCCGATGCAACAGAGATAGGATCACAATGTCGGAATCCAATGTCGGCCTGTCCGCCAGACAAGGCGCCGGAAACTGGATCCGGCTGCGCACACTCATTCTGTTGCGATGGGTCGCAATCGTAGGCCAGATTACCGCCATTTCCGTTGCGCAGAGCCTGTATGACCTGCGGCTGGAACTTGGGCTGTGTTATCTGGCCATCGGAGTTTCGGTCATCGGTAATCTGATCGCGATCTTCATTTTTCCCGAAAACAAGCGACTGACCGAGTTCGAAAACTTTCTGATGGTTCTGTTCGATCTCCTACAGCTGTCTTTCCTGCTGTATCTGACGGGCGGGCTGAACAATCCGTTCTCATTGTTGCTGTTGGCGCCCGTGACCGTAGCTGCCAACGTAATGGGAATGCGATCCACGCTGATCATCGGCGCCAGCGCAATTATCGCAGTGACCTTGTTGGCTGAATTCCACTTGCCGCTCAGAACCGCGCAGGGATTTATCCTGCGGATGCCAGACCTGTTCATTTTCGGAAACTGGATCGCGATCATCATCGCCGTCGTTTTCATGAGCGCCTATTCCCAGAGGATCAATTCGGAAATCCGGTCAATGTCCGACGCTTTGGCCGCAACCCATCTGGCTCTGTCGCGGGAACAGAAGCTGACCGATCTGGGCGGGGTGGTTGCCGCGGCCGCACATGAACTGGGTACACCACTTGCGACCATCAAGCTGACCAGTGCGGAACTGATGGACGATCTCGAGGATTTTCCCGACATGCGAGAGGATGCCGCACTGATCCGGGAGCAGGCGGATCGATGTCGCGACATCCTGCGTGACATGGGCCGGGCCGGGAAAGACGATCTACACCTGCGACGTGCGCCGTTGTCCACAGTCGTCAATGAAGCAGCGGAACCGCATACGGCGCGGGGCAAAACGGTCCATTTCAGCGAAGGGCCGGGCGAAGGTGGTGATCTGGAACAACCCATCATCCAGCGGAAGCCCGAAATCATTCATGGCCTGCGCAATCTGGTACAAAACGCAGTGGATTTCGCCCGGGCAAACGTATGGGTAGAAACGTCATGGACGGATGAGATGATCCAAGTGCGGATCACCGATGACGGCCGGGGATACCCCCCGCAGATGCTGGGGCGCATCGGAGACCCCTTTGTCCGTCGCCGCCGTACCGAAAGTGAACGCAAGGCACGGCCAGAATACGAAGGCATGGGGCTGGGCCTGTTCATCGCCAAAACCCTGTTGGAACGCACTGGTGGTTCATTGAAATTCGCCAATGCATCCGAGTCGGCCCCAAGCCCTGAAGGGCGGCCGGTCAAACGAGGCGCAATCGTGACCGTGAAATGGAAACGCGAAATGATCGAGGCCGGAACATCCGGAGATCGATCGCAGATCGGTGTAAATCAACGTTTTGAAATATAAAGGATCTTCGCAAAACCGGTTAACACTGCGTTAACCAATTCCAGACAAGAGTGAATCCAGCAGGAACACTCTTTGGACTGGGACATGATGGAAAACTCGCTGGTTGACTGGATGCTTCTGGGAACGATCAGCGTGGTTGCCGCGCTTTTTTCCGTTCGATTTCTGACACCACGACCCGCCACTGGTGACTGGTCGAAATCTGATCGTCCAGACAACGCAAATGATCCTGTATTCCTGTTCGAAGACGCCCTGATCGTGGACAGCTCCCCGGCAGCCAAGCCAATCCTGTCGCGCTGTTCCGATCCCGCGCAATGGGACGATGTGCGCAATGCCTTGTCCCAATCCTTCCCGGGGATCCCCGAAGACCCAAACACGCTCTCCGAAACTGGTCCCCTTGTCCTGAGCGGAATCGCCCAAGATTGCCGACGCGAAGCGTTGTGTGAATGGGTCGATGGCGCCGCTCGCATACACTTGCGCCAATGCGTCGTGCTGTCGGATCCAAAGGACAATTCCGAGTTGCAGAATCTGCGCGTGGCTATGGATGCCGCCCCCTATCCAATCTGGCGCGAAAACAACGAGGGACAGATCACCTGGCACAACCAGGCCTATGAAACCCTGCAGCACAATTTACAACCCGACGGGTTCAATGCGGCAGAGCCGTTGTTCCCGCACCTGTCACAGAAGGTCATGTCCGGCAACAAGTCCCGGGTTTCGCTCGTCGCTCCGGCAAACGAACAGAAGCTTTGGTTCGACGTGTCAACAATCCGGACAAAAGGCGACAGGTTGAACTATGCGGTGGATGTGAACGCAGTCGTGGATGCCGAAGTCGCCCAACGCAACTTTGTTCAGACTCTGGCCAAGACCTTCGCACAGCTCTCGATAGGGTTGGCAATTTTTGACCGGAACATGCAATTGGCGTTGTTCAATCCGGCGCTGATTGACCTGACCAATTTGCAGGCCGACTTTCTCAGTTCCCGCCCGACCCTGTTCAATTTCTTCGATCGGCTGCGCGATCAGCGCGGCATGCCGGAACCCAAGGATTACAGTTCGTGGCGACAGCAGATCTCGGATCTTGTCGCCTCGGCTGCCGATGGCCGGTATCAGGAAACTTGGTCACTGCCGTCGGGATCGGTCTATTCGGTTAGTGGGCGACCACACCCGGACGGGGCCGTCGCCTTTCTGTTTGAGGACATCACTGCCGAGATTACACTCACCCGTCGGTTTCGGTCCGAATTGGAGATGGGTCAAGCAATTCTGGACACGATGGATCAATCCATCGCTGTGTTCTCTGCAGATGGTAACCTGGCCTTCTCCAACACGCCTTATCACGATCTCTGGGGCGTCGATCCGGAAAAAAGCTTTGCACAGGTCACGATCCTGGACGCCTGCAAAATCTGGCAGGAGAAGTGCAGGCCAACGATGGTCTGGGGACGGTTGAACGATTTTGTGCATGCACGGGAATTGCGACAGGAATGGGCAGACCAAGTGCAGATGCGCGATGGTCCAACCCTGACCTGCAAGGTCACGCCGATCCAGAACGGTGCTACGTTGGTCGGTTTTGTCCCGGTTCGCACCCGAACAGAGCCGGACGTGGATCAACCGCAGCCTGCTCAAAGCCGCTGAACCGCCTTGCTGCTGCCGGGTCAGTAGGCCATTGTGGCGACATGTTGCCCGGACCGCTTTCACTCACCCTGCACTCCCCCGAAGACACTGCAGATTTTGCCCGAAATTTGGGGGCACTGCTGGTGCCTGGCGACTGTCTTCTGCTGGAGGGAGAAATCGGCGCCGGAAAGACTCATTTTGCCCGCAGCCTGATCCAATCGCTGCAAGACATGCCAGAAGATGTGCCCTCTCCGACCTTCACGCTGGTGCAGTTCTATGAAACAACTGCAGGAGAATTGTGGCATACCGATCTGTACCGCCTGAGTGCTCTGGAAGAGATCACCGAACTGGGTCTGGAAGACGCTTTCAACACCGCGATTTGCCTGGTGGAGTGGCCGGATCGGCTGGCTGAACTCACACCTGCTCATGCTCTGCGCCTTGTCTTTGCCACCGTGCCCGGTGACCTGGACACTCGCACACTTTCCCTAAACTGGAGTGATCCGAAATGGACGCCCCGGCTGAACGAGGTCCTCAATGACTGATCGCTCTCATCTTGCTGATGCTTTCCTTGCCCAAACCGCGTGGGGACAGGCCCGACGTGCGCCTTTGGCAGGTGATGCCTCAAATCGGCGCTATGACAGGCTGACCTTACCGGACACAGGGGAAACCGCCGTGCTGATGGATGCGCCTCCGGAGAAAGGTGAAGACGTTCGCCCCTTTGTCCGCATTGCCAATCATCTGCGCGATCAGGGTTTGAGTGCACCTGAAATTCTGGCAGAGAATGCAGAACAAGGGTTTCTGCTGTTGGAAGATCTGGGCGACGATCTGTTTGCCCGCGTCATTCCCGAACACCCCGCCCTTGAAATGACCCTATACGAGGCGGCAACTGATGCATTGGTCCAAGTGCATCAGGCCCCGCTGCCCCAGCTTGACCGATATGGCCCGCGGCTGATGGCGGAAATGGCCGGGCTGGCTCTGTCCAAATATCGCACCGGCATTCGCGGGGAACCAGACGAAGACCTGCAACGCCGGTTCGAAAACCATTTCGAAGACATCCTGCGCCTGACAACCAAGGGCGATACGGTTCTGGTGCAGCGCGACTATCACGCAGAGAACCTGTTGTGGCTGCCTGATCGTACCGGCGTCGCGCGTGTCGGTCTGTTGGATTTTCAAGACGCGCGCGCCGGTCACCGCGCATATGATCTGGTGTCACTCCTGCAAGATGCCCGTCGGGACGTTCCGGCCGGGGTCGAGATGCAGATGATCGACAGGTATATCCGCGCCACCGGGGTTGACGATCACGCTTTCCGGACCGCCTATACCGTGTTGGGCGTTCAACGGAACCTGCGCATTCTGGGCGTGTTCGCCCGGTTATCGCTGGAGTATGGCAAACCGTTCTACGTGGAACTGATCCCGAGGGTCTGGGCGCATCTGGTGCGCGGACTGGAGCACCCGTCGCTCGCACCGGTCGCCGAAACGATCCGCGACGCCCTGCCCGCGCCCACGCCCGAAAACCTGGACAGGTTGCGCCCGGCATGAGCCTGCCTGTCATGCTGTTCGCCGCCGGGTTCGGCACCCGAATGGGGGCCCTGACCCGGCATTGCCCCAAGCCGTTGATCCCGGTTGCCGGGCGCCCCCTGATTGCTCACACGGTTGATCTGGCGCGTGCTGCAGGCGGTGATCCGCTGGTTGCCAACACTCACTACTTGGCCGATCAGATGCGGACCTATCTGGAGCCGCGCGGCATCCTGATCTCGGACGAGCAACCCGAGATTCTGGATACCGGCGGCGGGCTTCGTCAGGCTCTGCCCCTGTTGGGTTCAGGGCCCGTAATCACAATGAACACGGACGCGATCTGGGACGGTCCTAACCCTGTTGAGCTGGCCTTGTCCCAATGGGACCCGGATCGCATGGATGCCCTGCTGGTCTGTGTGCCGCTTCCTCGTGCCGCGGGCCGCAAGGGCGGTGGCGATTTCTCGGCCGACGAGCAGAGGCGCATTACGCGCGGCGGTAATCTGGTCTATGGCGGTGTACAGATCCTGGACCCGTCAGGGTTGCGACAGATTCCGGATCAGACGTTTTCGCTGAACTTGCTGTGGAACGAGATGCTGGAAACTGGACGGTTGTTTGCAGTCGAGTATCCCGGGCGTTGGTGCGATGTGGGTCACCCCGAAGGCATCGCCTTGGCCGAAGCCGTATTGCGAGGCGACTATGTTTGATCCTTGCGACAAACCCAGAGTTTTTGCCCTCCCCTGCGGGGTCGATTTTCCACGTGCCGTGGTGGATGGGCTGACCCAGCGCCACCATACCCGCGCGCCCGAAGATCTGGCGCGGGTCGATCTGATCGTGAACACCACGCGGATGCAACGGCGGATACGCGACCTGTTCGACCAGGGTCCGGCCCTGCTACTCCCCCGGCTTTCGCTGGTTACGTCGTTCGAAAAGGCCCAAGTCAGTTTTGACTTGCCGCCAGTTCTGCCACCATTGCGCCGCCGGTTGGAGCTGGCTCAACTAATCTCGCGCCTGCTGGACGCGCAGCCGGACCTGGCCGCACGGTCGTCATTGTTTGATCTGGCCGATAGCTTGGCTGGTTTGATCGACGAGATGCAGGGCGAAGGCGTGTCGCCCCAGACAATTCGTGATCTGGATGTCTCGGACCTGTCTGGCCATTGGGCCCGCGCGCAGCAATTCATCCGCATCGCGGATGAATTTATCGACCGACATGACGATGCGATGGATGCACAGGCGCGACAACGTCAGATCGTGCTGAATCTGATAGATCGCTGGGCCGAAGCCCCCCCGCATCACCCCATCATCCTCGCCGGCTCCACCGGGTCGCGTGGCACAACGCTTGAGTTGATGAAGGCGATCGCAAAGTTGCCTCAAGGAGCAGTGATCCTGCCCGGCTTCGACTTTGACCAACCCGGTTCGGTCTGGTCTGGCATGGACGACGCGCTAACCTCCGAAGACCATCCGCAATACCGGTTCCATAAACTGCTGCGCGAGCTCGAGATCGACGCCCGCGATGTGCAGCCCTGGACGATGGACGCGCCGCCCTCGCTGGCGCGCAATCGTCTGGTCTCCCTGGCTTTGCGCCCGGCGCCCGTGACCGACGCCTGGATGAGCGAAGGCCCCCGCCTGACTGGGCTGGATCAGGCGACCACCGACCTGACACTGGTCGAGGCCGAAAGCCCCCGTGATGAAGCCCTGGCCATCGCCCTGCGTCTGCGCCAGGCAGCGGAAACCGGGCAAACCGCTGCGCTGATCACCCCGGATCGGATGCTGACCCGACAGGTCAGCGCTGCCTTGGACCGTTGGGACATTCTGCCGGATGATTCTGCCGGGCAACCGCTGCAGCTGTCGCCTCCCGGTCGGTTTCTGCGGCATGTGGTGGAGCTGTTCTGCAAACCGCTGGCCAGCGATACGCTGCTGACTTTGCTGAAACACCCGCTGACCCATGACGGCCAGAACCGCGGCGACCACCTGCGCCACACCCGAGAATTGGAGCTCTTCATCCGCGACAAGGGTGTGCCCTTTCCCGATCAAACCGCATTCGAACGGTTCGAAACCGGGCGGGAAATCTTGCCTGGTTGGACCAATTGGCTGACCCGTTGTTTCGTGGATAAGACCCTGCCGGGCACCCTGCCCCTTTTCGATTGGATCGAACGCCTGACCCGGCTGGCCGAACACATCGCGACGGGTTGTTCCACCGATGGTAGCGGCACATTGTGGGACAAGAACGCCGGGCAGAAAGCCCGGGCCATCATCGAAAGCCTGACCACTGAAGCTCCGTATGGCGGTGACATGACGGCCCGCGATTTTGCCGATCTTCTTGGCGCGCTTCTGGCGCAGGAAGAGGTACGCGACCGCGATGCCCCACACGGAAAGATCATGATCTGGGGCACGTTGGAAGCGCGCGTCATGGGCGCCGATCTGTTGATCCTCGGCGGTCTCAACGAAGGAAGCTGGCCCGAACCGGCAAAGCCTGATCCGTGGCTAAACCGGCAGATGCGCAATCAGGCCGGGTTGTTGCTACCGGAACGGCGGATCGGCCTGTCTGCTCATGATTTCCAACAGGCCATCGCCGCACGGGACGTCTGGTTGACACGTGCCATCCGTTCGGATGACGCGGATTCAGTACCGTCGCGTTGGATCAACCGGTTGTGCAACTTGTTGGACGGCCTGCCCGAACAAGGCGGACCAGAAGCGTTGGCTCATATGCGCGCTCGCGGACAAACTTGGTTGGATTGGGCTCGGGCGTTGGAAGTCCCGGCGCCGGCGCCGCCAGCGCATCGACCCTCTCCTCGTCCTCCGGTCCATGCCCGCCCACGCCGATTGACCGTCACCGAAATTCCCCGGCTAATCCGGGACCCTTACGCAATATATGCCAAACACACTCTCCGGCTGCGCCCCTTGAACCCGCTGGTTCGCGTGCCCGATGCATTGCTGCGCGGTATTGTCGTGCATGAAGTGTTCGAACGATTCATCCGCGGGACAGTTGAAGACGAAACCTTGCTGACCCGTGACGCGCTGCTGCGCCTGACCGCTGAGTTGCTGGACCAACATGTCCCTTGGCCCACTGCCCGCCGCCTTTGGTGGGCCCGGATCAATCGGATCGCAGATGATTTCATAGCAAGTGAACAGACCCGGCGCATGACGGGCCGCCCCATCGCGTTTGAAGCCAAGGGTGCGGCGCGTCTGGATCCACTGGATTTCACCATCGCCTGCCGCGCAGACCGGATCGACATGGATGATCGCGGCTTCCTGCACCTGATCGACTACAAGACTGGCGAACCTCCGTCCGAGAAGAAGCAGGCCAAGTTCGAAAAACAGCTGCTGATCGAAGCTGCCATGGCCGAAGAAGGCGCGTTTGATCCCCCCGGCCCTGCCGAGGTCGCCCGCGCCGTGTTCATCGGCCTGGGCAGCAGTTTGAAAGAGGTGGGCGCCCCCTTGGACAAGGAACCCACGTCCAAGATCTGGGGGGAGCTGCGGAAACTGGTTGAGGCCTATTTCGACCCTAACCAAGGTTTTTCGAGCCGCAGAATGCTGCATCTGGACACTGATCACGGCGATTATGACCACCTGGCCCGGTTCGGTGAATGGGATCGCAGCGCCATTCCTCTGCCGGAGGACCTGACATGATCCAGCGCAATGATGCGACAGAACGACAGGTTCAGGCAGCGCGACCCGATGCTTCGACCTGGCTGGCGGCAAATGCGGGGTCCGGTAAAACACGGGTCCTGACCGACCGCGTGGCGCGGCTTCTGCTGCGCGGGGTGCAGCCGCAACATATCCTCTGCCTGACCTATACCAAGGCCGCCGCGTCGGAGATGCAGAACCGGCTGTTCAAACGACTGGGCGAATGGGCAATGCTGGATGACGCGGCCCTTGGCGCCGCTCTGGAGGATCTGGGGGTCGAAAACGCACTGACCGCTGATCAACTCCCGCAGGCCCGCACCTTGTTTGCCCGCGCGATAGAAACCCCCGGCGGGCTAAAGATCCAGACGATCCACTCCTTCTGTTCCTCCCTTCTACGCCGCTTTCCGTTGGAGGCCGGAGTCAGCCCACAGTTTTCCGAAATGGAGGACCGGGCCGCTTCGCTTTTGCGGGCCGAGATTGTCGAGGACATGGCCCGGAACGATCACGTAGCCCTTATCGACGGTCTGGCGCGTTACGTCACCGACAGCGATTTCGACAGCCTGTCTGCCGCGATCACCCATCGTCGGGCGGAACTCGGTACGCCTTTGGATTGGGCGGAATTGGCGGCGGCCTTTGAACTGCCTCCGGACTTTGATGAATCTGCTTTGGAAGTTCAGGTGTTCCTTGGCGGTGAAGAGGAACTCTTGGCACGCGCCAGAACGATGTTGGCAAGCGGAGGCACCAATGATCAAAAAGCTGCCGCAAAACTTGCCGGAATCACGCGACCGACACTGGGTGACCTGCCAGTGCTGGAAAGCGTTTTTCTGACTGGTGCCAGCGCGAAAGAGCCGTTTTCTGCCAAGTTAGGGTCTTTTCCTACAAAAAAACTGCGCGAAGCCCATGCCGATCTGATGACCCAACTTGAGCCGTTGATGCTGCGCGTGGAAACGGCGCGCGAACAGCGGCTGGGGCTGGTGGCAGCGCGGAAATCTCAGGCCTTGCACGATTTCGCTGTTGTGTTTCTGCCAGAATATGAACGCCGCAAACAGCTGCGCGGGTGGTTGGATTTCGACGACTTGATCCTGAAAGCCCGGCAACTGCTGAACGACCCGGCTGTTGCAGCCTGGGTGCTGTATCGCCTGGATGGCGGCATTGACCACATTCTGGTGGACGAAGCGCAGGATACCAGCCCGGCTCAATGGGACGTGATCGAAAAACTGGCGCAGGAATTCACCAGCGGTGAAGGCGCGCGGTCAGGTGTGGAACGCACGATTTTTGTGGTCGGCGACAAGAAGCAATCGATTTATTCATTCCAAGGCGCCGACCCGGATGCATTCGACCGGATGCAGGCCGAATTCGGCAACCGGCTGGAGGAAACAGGCACGCAGTTGCAGGATCTGACGCTGGAATATTCGTTCCGGTCGTCGTCAGCGATTCTTGGGCTGGTCGATTTGGTGTTCCGCGATCGGTCACAGGCGGGTTTCCACAAGGACGCTCTGCATCGGGCTTTCAAATCTGACTTGCCGGGACGGGTGGATCTGTGGCCCGTGGTCGAAAAGGTCGATGACGAAGATGATCGTGACTGGACCGACCCGGTGGATCGTCCCACGGAACGACACCACAATGTGATCCTGGCTGAAAAAATCGCCAGTTCGATCAAGGATTTGATCCAAAGTGGTGCGACGCTGCCCGAAGATGGTCCCGAGCGGGGTTCGTTTGTACGGCGCCCGGTCCATGCCGGTGATTTCCTGATCCTTGTACAGCGCCGGTCCGAGCTGTTTTCCGAAATCATCCGCGCCTGCAAACAGGCAGACCTACCGATTGCCGGGGCGGACCGGTTGAAAGTCGGGGCTGAATTGGCGGTGAAGGACCTGGCCGCTTTGCTGAGCTTTCTGGCCACGCCCGAGGATTCTCTGTCGCTGGCAACCGTGCTGAAGTCCCCACTGTTTGGCTGGTCAGAGCAGAAGCTGTTTGACCTCGCGCATCGGCGCGAGCGACCGTTTCTATGGCAGGCGTTGCGGGACCGGGCGGATGAGTTTCCAGACACAATCGCCGTGCTCAATGACATGCGCGACAACACCGATTTCCTGCGGCCCTACGATCTGATCGAGCGTATCCTGACGCGCCATGACGGACGGAGGAAATTGCTGGGCCGTCTGGGGGCCGAGGCCGAGGACGGGATCAACGCCCTGCTGTCGCAAGCGCTGGCCTATGAGCGCACCGACATTCCCAGCCTGACCGGTTTTTTGGTCTGGATGCAAACCGACGATCTTGAGATCAAACGGCAGATGGGCGCGGCCGGTGACATGATCCGGGTGATGACCGTGCATGGTTCCAAAGGTCTGGAAGCGCCCATCGTGATCCTTCCCGATACCGGTCCCCGTCGCGCAGCGCGGGATGATGAAATCATGGTGGCAGACGGCGTGCCGCTTTGGAAAGTGCCCAAAGATCAGATGCCTAGCGCGTTGATGAATGCCCGGCAGACGGCGCAGGACAAGCAGGTCAATGAACGATTGCGGCTGCTATATGTGGCTCTAACACGGGCGGAAAAGTGGCTGATCGTTGCCGGGGCCGGTGACATGTCCAAGGATGGAGACAGCTGGTACCAGATGGTCGAGGCCGCAATGGCCGAGGCCGGCGCGGTGGAACACGATACTCCCCAAGGAATGATACAGCGTCTGGAATATGGCGATTGGGACGCAAGTCCACTGGTCGTACCAAAGCGGGTGGCCAGCCATACGGTCCCCCTGCCCGGCTTTCTAAGACACACAGCGCCCCCATATGTTGCTCCTGACCCGACGCTCAGCCCATCGGACTTGGGCGGGGCCAAGGCTTTGCCGGGCGATCAGGGTTTGGACGAAGACGCAGCCAAGCTACGCGGCACGCGGATCCACACCTTGCTGGAACATCTGCCGAACATACCAAGGGCAGAATGGCCAACCTCAGCCCAGCGCCTTCTGCCTGATGCTGAAGATCTTGGGGATCTCTTGGCCGAGGTCACAGCAGTTCTGGATCAGCAAGATCTGGTCATGCTGTTTTCCCGGAACACTCTGGCCGAGGTTCCGGTGACTGCCGATCTGGGGGGGCGGCGTCTGCATGGGGTCATCGATCGGCTGGTCGTAACGCCCGACACTGTGTTGATCGTGGACTTCAAGACCAACGCCACCGTACCGGACAGCCCAAACGCCACGCCCGAAGGTGTCCTGCGTCAGATGGGCGCTTATGTGCACGCGCTTGGCCAGATCTATCCGGATCGAAAGATTGAAACCGCAATCCTTTGGACCCGGACCGCGCATCTGATGCGGCTGCCACACGATCTTGTGTCCGACGCGCTTGACCATGCCTTGTCGCCTTGACCTTCCTGACACCCGTACATAGGTTCTCAGCCCAGTTGCCATCCCACCTAGGAGACATGCACATGTCCACCGTCGCCGTAACCGACGATACCTTCGACGCCGAAGTCAAAAACTCCGATATCCCCGTTGTGGTGGATTTCTGGGCCGAATGGTGCGGCCCCTGCAAGCAGATCGGCCCCGCTCTGGAAGAGCTGGCCTCGGAATACCAAGGCAAGGTCAAAATTGCTAAGGTGGACGTGGACAGCAACCCGAACGCCGCCGCCGCCATGGGTGTGCGCGGTATTCCGGCTCTGTTCATCTTCAAGGACGGCCAGGTTGTTTCGAACCGCGCCGGTGCAGCACCCAAAGCGGCGCTGCAAAGCTGGATCGAAGACTCCATCTGAATTCCCGATACCGGGACATCAAAGACGCTCTGATTTCAGGGCGTCTTTTTCTTTGCGGATACCGTCTTTTTCAAAGCAACCAAATTCGACGCAAGCAACACGCCGATAACCACGGCACCGCCAACCAATGCCCAGGACCCCGGGTCCTCTCCGACGACGAACCAGACAAGCAATGGGGCCAGAACCGATTCCAGCAGGACCAGAAGAGATACTTCGGCAGAGCTGATGTAACGGGGACCCAGCGCCAGAAGGCACGAAGCCGCCCCTATAAAGGCGCCATGGCTCAGGATCAGACCGGGTTGCTGATGGAAAGCCTCCATCGGGTCACTGAACAAACCCAACAATATTGCTGCTCCGATATAGGCCACGGGCACCGCAGGCACCATCGAGATGTCCCGCACCTGCCGCACAGTCGTCAAAGCACCGGCAAACGCGACCGAGATGTAAAGAGCCCAGATGTCTCCCTTCCAGGATGCGATTTCACTTTCTCCTGAACCATAAGCCAGGATTGCCAGTCCAATCATCACGCCAGCCATCGTCAGAACCATCCTGCGGGAAATGGGCTCTCCCAGAAAAATGCGACTGAAAATGGCAGCAAATACAGGCATCGAAGCAAAGATGAAAACCACATTGGCAACGCTTGTGTTCGAGACGGCCATCACGAAAGCCAGAGGAGTGGACGCGATCAGAGCAATGTAGAGCGCTGCCGGCCGCCCTGCCCGCAGAACCGCCCGAAAGCCCCTAGTGCCATGGAAAACCAGCAATACAATCGCCACGACCAGCCCCGAGATGAGACCGCGCCAGAACGACGTGACCAAGGGCTCGGCCTGAATCAACCGCACGAACAGTGAGTCCGGGACAATGAGCAGGACACCGAGAGTGGTGATCAAAAGGCCTTTGACTTGGTCATTCATGATGGCCACTCAGCGGCAAAGACAACTCAATGTAAAGCGCTCAAATCGGCATTGGTCAGCCCAGTTTCGTCATTCTGGATCTTTTGTTTGATGGTAAGCCATGCAGAGTGGGCCCAACACGATGAATCAGGAGGTATCATGGCCAAAACAAGGGTGTTGGTAGAGTTCGGGATGGGCACATCGCTGCGCCGCGAAGACTATACCGAAGCAGCCAGTCGCGCGATCAAAGACGCGTTGTGGCACAACTCTGTCACCATGGCCGAGCTGTTCGGATTCCCGAAGGAGGCGATGATCGTCGACGCGGAAATCGGGGTGCAGAAACCCGAACTGGTTGACGTGGAGCGATTGAAAGAGATCTTTCCTTACGGCCAACCGACAATCCGGGTGAAGCAGGGCGGTTTGAACATCGAAAAACCCCATACTGACGGTCGCACCGTGATCGCCAATGCTGCCGTGGTCGTGTCCTTTGACATGGAGGCCGTGTGATGGGCGAAAAGCGGATCATCCTGGAAATGGGAACCGGGAACGACCTTTATGGTCAGGACTATACCAAGGCCGCGCGCCGTGCTGTGCAAGACGCCCTGCATCATTCCTCGATTACGCTGTTTTCAAAACTGGGGATCGATCACACCGAAATGCGGGTTCAGGTGACAATCGCGGTTCAGAAACCCGAACAGGTCGATTGCGATCTGGTCGCCAAGGATTTGCCGCGCGGCCGGGCCCAGGTCACGGCTGTGTTTGGCGGATTGGATGTCGAAGACGCCGAGGCCGGAACATGCCACATCGTCGCAACAGCAGCTGTCGAAGCGTTTCTACCCGATCTCTCGGGCCGGTACAGGCTGACGAAATAGCCATTCAGAAAAAGAAGAAGCCGCACCTCGGGGAGAACGAGGGCGGCTCTTCAACGCCGAAATTTCTTCATGGGTCTGTCCGGATCAGATCAGATCACCACGGTTCAGGCCAATATCGTTCAGCTGGTCGTCGGTCAGACGCGACAGGACGTTGCGGGTCACGCGAGCGTTGTTCCAGGAGATGACGGTGTTCTTCAGGTTCAGGATGCTGTCAACAACACGCAGGGTTGCAACGGCGCCCATCGGCGAGGAGGTGGTGGCTGCATATGCCATTTTGACGTTTCCTTCTGATCGGAGTGATCTTGATTTTCTGTTCTGACGTTCATGTAGGACCACAAACTGAGTCCTACAATTGCCAAGAAATCAGGCCCGAATTGCAGCCAATGCATAGCAAACAGGCAAAATGATAACGCGTTGCGTCGAGCGCCGTCGCCCCCCATATAGGGAGAACCAAGACGGAGGCATTCATGGCAGACGATCAATTCCCGGGCTGGCACGGCACCACGATCATAGGCGTCAAGAAAGGCGGTGAAGTTGTCATCGCGGGCGACGGGCAAGTGTCGCTGGGACAAACCGTGATCAAGGGTACCGCGCGCAAGGTGCGGCGGTTGAAACCGGGCGGGTTCGAAGTTGTGGCCGGTTTCGCCGGTTCGACGGCAGATGCCTTTACCCTTTTGGAACGGCTGGAAGCCAAGCTAGAGGCCACACCCGGGCAATTGGCCCGCGCCTCGGTCGAGCTGGCCAAGGATTGGCGGACGGACAAGTACCTCAAGAACCTGGAAGCGATGCTGATTGTCACGGATGGCAGCGACATGTTCGTGATTACCGGTGCAGGTGATGTGCTGGAGCCGGAACATGACGTGGCTGCAATCGGGTCGGGGGGAAACTTTGCCCTCGCCGCGGCCCGCGCCATGATGGACAGCGACAAATCTGCTGAAGACGTGGCCCGAAGCGCCATGGCGATTGCCGCAGATATCTGCGTCTATACCAACGGCAAGCTGACGGTTGAGCAAATCGGAGGTTAATCCGCTTTATCCACGGATCCGCCCAAGTCACTTGTTTTCAGGCCGCAATGTAACAGCGACCGCAGACACGATAGAGAGTTAAGCACATATGACCGATCTGACCCCGCGCGAAATCGTATCCGAACTGGACCGGTTCATCATCGGACAGAAAGACGCAAAACGCGCCGTGGCCGTGGCGCTGCGCAACCGCTGGCGGCGCAAGCAATTGTCGGATGATCTGCGGGACGAAGTGTATCCCAAGAATATCCTGATGATCGGCCCCACCGGCGTCGGCAAGACCGAAATCAGCCGCCGACTGGCCAAACTGGCCCGCGCGCCGTTCATAAAGGTCGAAGCCACGAAATTCACCGAGGTTGGCTATGTAGGCCGCGACGTGGAACAGATCATCCGCGATCTGGCCGATGCAGCGATCCTGCAGACCCGCGAATACATGCGCGAAGACGTCAAGGCCAAGGCGCATCAGGCCGCCGAAGATCGCGTGATCGAAGCCATTGCCGGCACAGACGCCCGAGAAAGCACGCGCGAAATGTTCCGTAAGAAGCTGAAGACCGGAGAACTGGACGATACGGTGATCGAACTTGATGTGGCCGACACATCGAACCCGATGGGCATGTTCGAAATCCCCGGTCAGCCGGGGTCGAACATGGGCATGATGAACCTGGGCGAACTGTTTGGCAAAGCCATGGGTGGGCGCACCGTCCGCAAGAAAGTCACCGTGGCCGACAGCTATGAGCTTCTCATCGGGGAAGAAGCCGACAAGCTCTTGGATGACGAAACGGTCACCCGTACGGCCCTGGAAGCTGTTGAACAGAACGGAATCGTCTTCCTGGATGAGATTGACAAGGTCTGCGCCCGGCAGGAGGCCCGTGGCGGCGATGTCAGCCGGGAAGGCGTGCAACGTGACCTGCTGCCGCTGATCGAAGGCACAACCGTCAGCACCAAACACGGTCCGATCAAGACCGACCATATCCTGTTCATCGCCTCGGGCGCCTTCCACATCGCCAAACCCAGCGACCTGTTGCCGGAGTTGCAGGGTCGCTTGCCGATCCGCGTGGAACTGCGGGCGCTGACCGAAGAGGATTTCGTACGGATCCTGACTGAAACCGACAATGCGCTGACCTTGCAGTACACAGCCTTGATGGGCACTGAAGAGGTCGAGGTGACATTTACCGAAGACGGCATTGCCGCGCTGGCCAAGATCGCCGCCGAGGTGAATCAGAGCGTTGAAAACATCGGTGCACGACGACTTTACACCGTGATGGAACGGGTGTTCGAAGATCTGTCTTTCTCGGCACCGGATGAGTCCGGCAGCTCAGTCACAGTCAACGTAGAGTTTGTGGACAAGAACCTGGGTGAGTTGACCAAATCCACCGATGTCAGCCGCTACGTGCTCTGACCATGTGACCTTCTGAGCGGCGTGTCGCATATCGATGGCACACCGCTCAAACTCTGCTGGACATCCGCCAAAGCTTGGCTAGCCTGACCCGGAATTTATCGTTGGGCAGGTCATGAAGCGCACAGTCCTTTTTCTGTTTCTGTCATTTCTGGGCCTATCCGCCTGCGCTGATCGGTCAGTGGTCGAAGTTGTTCCAGAAGCCCTGACGATCGGCACACCGCAAACTGTGTTTGCAGCCACTACGCGTGCATTGACCCCCGAAGGCACGTTCGGGGGAGATCGAAGTGTGGAGCACAGTCTGGTCGAGATGACCATATCCGTACCGCCAAACCGCAAACCCGGCGGGCTTGACGAAGCTTATGGCAATCCAAATCCCAGCACTCAATTTGTTCTCGCCAACCAAAAGACCTTTCAATCGCCCCAAGCCTTTGAAACACGGGTGAGAGATGTCACGCGAGCCACAGACACATCGGGGCGCGAGGCGATGATCTACGTTCATGGGTTCAACACGACCCATACGGAAAGCGCGTTCCGGGCTGCGCAATTGGCGCACGATCTGGAACTGCCTGGCGCCCATTTGATCTATTCCTGGCCCAGCCGCGGCAGTCCTTTGGCCTATGCCTATGACGGGGAAAGCGCATTGATCGCTCGAGACGGGTTGGAAAACCTGTTGCGCCGGGTCGAGGCCAGCGGCGTCGACAATATCGTGCTGGTGGCGCATTCGATGGGATCGGTTCTTGTCATGGAAACCCTGCGCCAGATCGAAATCGCCAACCCGGGTTGGTCACAGCGATCCTTGGGCGGCATTATCCTGTTCTCTCCCGATCTTGATATCGACTTGTTCCGGGCACAGCTGAATCGGATACCAAACCCACCCGAGCCGTTTGTGGTCTTCGTTTCCAACAAGGACAAGATCCTTGGGCTATCGCAAAGACTGCGCGGTACTCACAGCCGGGAACGGTTGGGCAACATTGAATCGGCCGAAACGGTCGCGGATCTCCCGATCGAGATTGTCGATACAAGCGATTTTTCAAGCGAAGCTGAAAGTTCACACTTTGTGGCAGCCTCATCCCCCACGTTGGTCAAGGTTCTGAACAACGCCAGCGAAGTGGCCGAAGCCTTGGGCGAAGACCGTAGCGCGGTGCAGAACCTGTTGCCGGGGGTCGTCGTGAAATATGACGAAGCCACCGAGATCGAGCTTTTGTCACCTCCGGATACGAGCGGCTGAGTAATGCCGCTGGCCTCTTCCCTTCGAAGCAGCCACGACTTTCTTGTCGAAAACGCGCGTTGGCTGTCCGCCGGGGCGCTTTTGACGTTCCTGTCCTGTTTCGGCCAAACCTTCTTCATTTCGATATTCGCGGGAGAGATTCGCGCTGAATTTGGGTTGAGCCATGGGGAATGGGGCGGGATCTATTCATTGGGCACGACGGTTTCCGCAGTGCTGATGGTCTGGTCTGGCGCCTTGACTGACCGGTTTCGAATGCGGGCTCTTGGCGCGCTGACACTGGCCGGTTTGGCGTTGGCGTGTCTTGCCATGGCGTTCAATCCTTGGGTCTGGGCTTTGGCTCTGGTTGTCCTTGGACTTCGGTTTTTCGGTCAGGGGATGGCCGGTCACATAGCGGCCGTGGGTATGACCCGCTGGTTTCAAGCGACACGGGGCAGGGCGCTCGCAATTGCCTCGCTTGGCTTTTCGGTGGGCGAAGCACTGTTCCCAATGCTGTTTGTATCTCTGCTGAGCGTGTTCGACTGGCGAAGCCTCTGGGTTGTCTGCGCTGTCATCGCTTTGGCGGGTATTCCGGTCTTGCTGAACCTGCTCAAATCGGAACGAAGTCCATTACACACATTACAAAGCGAATCTTCTACCGGCATGGATGGGCGACACTGGACTCGGGGGCAGGCGCTGAAACATCCACTGTTTTGGTACATCGCACCTTCGGTCCTGGGGCCATCAGCATTCGGTACGGCGTTTTTCTTTCATCAGGTTCATCTGGCTAAGATCAAAGGGTGGTCCCATCTGGAACTGGTGGCATGGTTTCCGGTGTTCACCGGGTCAGCAGTGATCGCGATGATCCTGTCTGGTTGGGCCTTGGATCGGTTCGGGACCTCCCGGCTGATGCCGTTCTTTCAAATACCCATGGTCGCGGGCTTTCTTATCTTTGCGGTAGCCTCGAATTCGTTCGCTGCTTTCTTCGGTTTTGTATGTCTGGCCTTGACGACAGGCATGGCTGCAACTTTGCCGGCTGCTTTCTGGGCAGACAGCTATGGCACCGCCCATATCGGTGCGATCAAGGCATTGGCAACTTCGGCCATGGTCCTTGGATCAGCCATTGGACCAGGTCTGACCGGGGTTCTGATCGACTTTGGCATCGGGCTGGAATTGCAGTTCGTTTATATCGCCGGGTATTTCTTGGCGACGTCCATTCTGTCTTGGAGAGGTGTGCAGCGTTACCGAACGTCTTGAGCTCAGCGATTGCGACGCAGGTAAACGTAATAGGCGCCGTCGCCGCCATGTCGCAAATGCGCCGGAGTGACCTGTAGTACCGCCTGCGCCAAGGGCGGTAATGACAGCCATTGGGGCACCTGATGGCGCAGGACACCCCGCGGAGTCGGGATGGGACCCGGTTCATCGCGATCCTTGCCCTTGCCGGTAATCACCAGCACCAATCGTTTACCCGAAGCCTGCGATGACAGAACGAACCGCACCAAAGTTGAATGCGCATTTTCCAGTCTCATACCATGCAGGTCGATCCTACCTTCCGGCTTGATCTTACCCCGTTTCATTCTTCCAAAGGACTTGAAGTCCATCTGAAGACCCGCGGCACGCAGACCATCATTGACCGCAGGTTTCAGATCGTTCTTCAATGGTTTTGTTTTTGTATTTTGTCCAACTTCAAAATTTTCAAACCTAGAAACCGGTACTTTGGCTGGCTTTGGTTTAGGTAAAGGCGCAGGAGGCGGCGTTGAATGCGTACCAGGGTGCAAAGCCTCAGTCTTTTGGACGACCCGCTGCCACAGATCGATCTCCTCCGACGTCAATTTTCTGCGTGTCATTGGAGTTCATCCGGAAGAAGGGCATAGGCGCGTTGGATTGGCAACAGAACCAGCATCCGCCCCGGATCGCGCAACCGACCGGCCGCCTGGCCAGCCGCATCGCCCGTTCCAAAAAAGATATCGGCACGCTGCGCGCCCTTGATAGCGGATCCGGTGTCCTGTGCAACCATCAGCCGGCGCATCTTGCCCGCACCGTCCTTTTCGATCCAAACCGGAGCGCCCAGCGGAACATAGTCCGGGTCGACAGCAACAGTTCGTAACGCCGTAACCGACCGGTTCATGGCTCCGAGAGGTCCCATGTGCGACGCGACGCGGTTAACTTCGCGGAAAAACACGTAGGACGGATTGTGCAACAGCAATTCCTCTCCATCCACCGGATTGCGTCGCACCCAGTTCTTGATCACCTGTGCACTGACCTGATGGGCGTTGTAAACTCCACGCCGGACCAGTTCGACCCCAACGGATCGGTACGGATGCCCGTTGGCCCCGCCATACCCAACGCGCAAAGTGCTGCCATCCGTCAGGCGGATCCGGCCGGAGCCCTGGATCTGCAAAAAGAACAGTTCAACGGGATCATCGACCCAGGCAATTTCCAGCCCGCGTCCCTTCATCACATCCGTGGTCAGAATATCCCGACGCGATAGCCATGGGTTCGATTGCTTCGCTTCCGGAGGCATCCGATAGATCGGGTATCTGTACCGCGCGCTAGGGCTGCGGGCGCCATCCAATTCCGGCTCAAAGTAGCCTGTGAACAGGGCAGGGGCACCGTCCTGAATCAGAACCGGACGGAAAAGAAGTTCAAAAAAGGCCTTGGCGTTCTTCCGATCATGGTTCTGGGCCATGGCACAAAGAACCTGCCAATCGGGATCGTCCAGATCCGTGCAGGTTTCCAGAAACACGTCGAACGCCGCGGAATGATCGTCTTTTTCCCAATCCTCCAGCTGATTGAACCCGAGGATCTGATAAGTGGTTTCAGCCTGCGCTCCGCCCGAGCACATCATGGCGGCGGCCATGCATGCTGCCCGGACTCCACGGATCATGCGTCCGTTGCAACCAATTGCCAGTTGGGATCGTTCGCGCCCATGGTGCGGGCAAAGACCCAAGTGTCTTTTTGACGTTTGACTGCCTTTGGATCGCCTTCGACAATGTCGCCGCCGCGATCCCGCACGACCGAGGTCAGCTCACCGACAAACCGCATGGTAACTTCGGCCAGCTGCGTGTCCTTGTCGAAGTTCACATCCACCAGAGCGGTCTCCCGCACG
Organism: Paracoccaceae bacterium; assembly: GCA_014872875.1. Taxonomy (GTDB): domain Bacteria; phylum Pseudomonadota; class Alphaproteobacteria; order Rhodobacterales; family Rhodobacteraceae; genus Aliisedimentitalea. The sequence continues at coordinate 53,508 of WKFI01000025.1, read as the reverse complement.
CCGACAAATTCGGCTTCGATCTTGAAACCTTTGTCTTCGCGGTCTGCGACAACGTCCACAAAGGTCTGGAACACATCTTCAGCCAAGAACGGTTTCAGATTGTCCAAATCGCCATTTTCAAAACCCATCACGATCATTTCATAAGCGCCGCGAGCGCCCTGAACGAATTCGCTGACCGAAAATGACGGCTCGATCCGTTTCATCGCGGCCAGTTCCTGGGCTTGCGGGCTGTCTTCTTCCACGTGGTCGGTTATGTCGCGGTCAGGTCCGCCTTCGATCACTTCGAATTCCTGGCGACGGCGATCCGACTGCTGAGGAACCGGAGGCTTTTCAAACCCTTCCCGGGTTCCCAGAACGCTTTTCAGGCGCAGGATCAGGAAAACGGCAATGCCAGCAAGGACGAGAAGCTGGATCAGGGGTGAATTCATTTGAACCTCTTTGACGCGCGGGGCCTTTGTAACTTGGACCACTTGCACTTATGTAGGGGACAGGCGGGGTCAAGTCCACTGTTCCCCCGCATGTATGTTGCCCAGCGACAACGCTGCGACCAACCTGTGACAAGGATACCTGAATGTACCTGTTTTTGGCCTTTCTTCTTGTGCCGTTGATCGAAATTGCCCTGTTCATCCAAGTGGGCGGGTTAATCGGTCTATGGGCGACGCTCGGGATTGTGGTTCTTACTGCTGTTCTGGGGACCTGGTTGGTCCGGACACAAGGTCGCATGGCGATGGGACAGCTGCGTAACTCATTTGAACAGTTGCGCGACCCGGCCGAGCCGCTGGCACATGGGGCAATGATCCTGTTCTCTGGTGCGCTGCTTTTGACGCCCGGGTTCTTTACTGACGCTGTCGGATTTGCGCTGCTGATGCCACCGGTCCGCATTGCGGTCTACAAATACCTGCGGGCCCGGGTGAACGTGACCCAATTCCAGATGGGCCCCGGCCCAATGCATCACCATGGTTTCCATCCGGGAAATCGACCGCATCAAGGACCTTCGGGTGATATCATTGACGGCGATTTCGAAGACGTGACGCCAAGTCGTCCACGCTCAGGCCCGTCGGGCTGGGTCGAAGGCCCCGACAAACGTTGAGAACAGTCCCCCAAGGTGTTAAGCAGCGCCAAGTTTGAATTTTAGGAGTAGTTCGATGGCCGAAAACGGCGCGACCGAAGGGGCTCAACCGCAGGCCCAAGCCCCACAAGTGCAGATGAATGTTCTGGGTCAGTTTGTTCGGGATCTGTCCTTTGAGAACGTGATGGCCCAGAAGGGTGGCGCTGGCAATGTTCAGCCCGACGTCAGTGTACAGGTCAACCTGGATGCCAAGAAGCGTCCAGCCGACAACCAGTTCGAAGTGATGGTCAAGCTGAACGTGGAGTCGAAAGCCAAGGAAGGCGAAGACGTCCTGTTCATCCTTGAGATCGAATATGTGGGTATCTTCAACGTGGTTGGAGTTCCAGAAGACCAGCTGCACCCCTTCCTGCTGATCGAATGCCCGCGCATGCTGTTCCCGTTCCTGCGCCGTATCGTATCGGACGTGACCCGCGATGGTGGTTTCCCGCCACTGAACCTGGACAACATTGATTTTGTTGCGATTTATCGTAACGAGCTGCAGCGCCGTCAGGCTGCGGCTGCATCTGCCGAAGCGCCTGCAACCACACAGTAAGTTTCAAAGCGTTAGAATAGAAAACCGCTCCTTTCGGGGCGGTTTTTTCGTGTTCAGCTCTTGGTTCGGATCACTGACGCCAAAGCGCGCTGTCGCCCATCTTCTCGACAAAGGCGTCATGTGCAGCCTGTTCTTCGATCGTCAGCCGAGAAGGCAAGGGAGTCGGGCGTTGCGAAGGTCGCCAATCATCGGCCACCGCTCCTCCCCCGCTTGTGCCAGTCGAAGTGGCCAATCCAAAATCGGGCTGCCGTCCGCCGATCAGCTCCAGATACACATCCGCCAGAATTTCCGAGTCGAGCAGCGCCCCGTGCAATACACGCGATGTGTTGTCGATATTGAAACGTCGGCACAGCGCATCCAGTGACGCCGGTGACCCGGGAAACCGCTGACGGGCAATGGCCAGCGTGTCGATAGCCTGCTCCCACGGCAATTGCCGCAATCCCAGCCATCGCAGTTCCGCGTTCAGGAACTTCATGTCAAAGGCCGCATTGTGGATCACCAGTTTGGCATCACCGACAAAATCCAGGAATTTCTGCCCGATCTCACGGAACAGCGGTTTGTCTTTCAACGTCACCGCTCCCGGTTCCGGCGTTTGCGGCGGCTCCAACAGGTCGGGACCGATACCATGGACCTGAAACGCTTCGGCCGGCATGGACCGTTCCGGGTTCATGTATTCGTGAAACGTCTCACCCGTGGGCAGGTGATTGTACAGCTCGATCGCGCCAATTTCGACAATCCGGTCGCCGCTTTCTGGATCGAATCCGGTGGTTTCTGTATCGAGTACGATTTCACGCATGTACTAGTGTCTTTCTGATCTCGGCGACGATCTTGTGAACCTGTTCGCGCGCATGGTCTACCGTGTCGGTGATGACAACGTAATCCGATCGGGACACCTTTTCATCATTTGGCATTTGCTTTTCCCGAATCTGCAGGAATTGCTCCAAGCTCATGGTACCACGCGCCAAGACGCGTTCTTGCTGTATTTCTGGCGGAATAGAGACACAAACCACAGCATCCATTGCTGTATTTCCGCCGGTCTCAAAGAGCAGCGGAATGTCAAAAACCAAAATATCCGACCTGGCTGTGGCCCTGAATTTTGCGCGATCTTCAGCGACCAGAGGATGTACGACCTGTTCGATTTGCTTCAAGGCATACGGGTTTGCCCCGATGATCCGCTTCAACGCGTCCCGCGACACACATTCATTTTCGACAGCATCGGGAAACAGGGCACGAAGAGGCTCAACCGCCGCACCACCGACATCATAGAGCCGATGCACCGCCGCATCCGCATCCCAAACCTCGCAACCAGCTTCGGCGAACAGTTTGGCCGTCGTGCTTTTCCCCATACCGATGGAACCGGTCAGCCCAAGCGCAAAGCTCATCGCAGCGCAGCCGCGCGGGTGGCATTGTCTACTTCTGGTCGTTGACCGAACCAACGTTCGAACCCTGGTACGGCTTGGTGCAGGAGCATTCCCAAACCGTCCACCGTCACGCAACCTGCCTCTTCCGCGGTTTTCAGCAGGCGGGTCTGCAAAGGTGCATAGATGAGATCATTGACCACGGTGCCTGGCTGCAACCCGTCCAGCGGCACTCGCAATTCCGGTTTTCCAACCATACCCAGCGAAGTTGTGTTCACGACCAGCTTGGCTTCTTCGAGGATATTTCCTGCCTGCACCCAATCTACAACGCGCACGCGTTGGCCGAAGTCTTCACGCAACTGTTCCGCCCGATCCCGAGTCCGGTTGGTCAGTAGGATCTCGGGGACACCGGCTTCAACCAAAGACGCCACGACGGCCCGCGACGCTCCGCCGGCTCCCAGCACCACCGCTGGACCGGATTTCGGATCATAACCCGGCGCACCCTGCTGCAGGTTGGTGATAAAGCCATATCCATCTGTGTTGTCGGCGTGAATCTTGCCGTCAGGACGAAAAATCAGAGTATTTGCCGCCCCGATCAACGTAGCCCGGTCTGTAATCTGATCGGCAATGGCCATCACCGCTTCTTTGTGCGGGATCGTGACATTCACTCCGACAAAGCCCATTTTTGGCAGGGTACGAATGGCATCCTCCAAATCCCCAGAAGCAACTTCCATCGGAATGTAATAGCCTTGGATCCCATATGTATTCAGCCAATGGCGATGTACGCGGGGCGACCTGGAATGTGAAATGGGGGCTCCAACGACCCCGGCGAGTGGAATTTTCTGCTCACTCATTGCTCGATCACCCCCTGCAAACCCAGATAGTTAAGCAATTCTATTAGGGGCATACCCAAAACGTTAAAATAGTCGCCGTCAATGCTGGAGAACAGGCGAACGCCTTCTTCTTCAAGCTTGTAGGCGCCTACAGCATGTCGAATACTGTCCCAGTTCCGGGTGACATAGCTGTTCAGATAGGCATCCGAAGACTGTTTCATCCGCAACCGCACCTGCCCGACATGCCGCCATATCGGTTGACCGCCTCTATAGATGACCGCTGCGGACAACAGCATGTGCCGCTTGCCCTGCATCGCTTGCAATTGCTGCAATGCCTCGGTCGGAGTTTGTGGTTTCGACAGAAGCTTGCCTTCGACATCCAAAACCTGATCGCAACCCAGAACCATGGCATCTGTGTTCTTGTCACTGATCTTGCGCGCTTTCAGTTCGGCCAAGGCGTCCGCGATGTCGCGCGGCGGGGCTTGTTCGGCCAACAGCGCCTGTTTCACGGCGTCCTCGTCGACGCGCGGTATCCGGATCTCGAACGGAACACCCGCCTGGGTCAGCAATTGCGCCCGGATCGCTGAACCTGATGCCAGTATGAAGGGGATAGACATGTGGAAAACCCCAATGAAAACCTTCGGATTTGTTGAGGAGGCTTTTGCATTGTTTTGCCCCCCCACCGCAAGTCCACGCGGTTGACAAAAGTCTCAGCCGATTCCCTAAACTTTCATCCTCTTGGGATGGGGAAAACTCTGAATTGGGGGATATGTGGGGTTATCAAAATCCATGCGCAAGTTACCCACAGCAGGGTTTGAAAAATCCACATGGTTAAACCACTGAAAAAATTCAGGAAAGCGCGGTTATCCCGCACGCGACATGCAGCGCCCTTTCGGTTCGTTCCGAATGGGGATAATCCAAGGGGAGACTCGATAATCCACCGAAATCCAGCTGCCCTACATAATCATCATCCTTTTCTTCTTAATTTTTATTTAAGGGGATCAGGAACAAACCGGAGCCAGAGAATGGAAGACCTGCTCTTCACGATCTACCCATGGGTCAAATCGTTTCACATCATGGCTGTTCTCAGCTGGATGGCAGGGTTGTTCTATTTGCCCCGTCTCTATGTGTATCATGTGGAACAGGCCCAGGACGTTGCCGGAGCGGAACCGATCTTCAACATGATGGCCGACAAACTGCTACGCCTGATCATGAGACCTGCGATGATTGCCACCTGGATTGCCGGGCTGATCATGGTCTTTACCCCTGGCATCGTTGACTGGAGTTGGATCTGGCCCTGGACCAAAGGCGCATCGGTGATTGCAATGACATGGTTTCATCATTGGCTTCTGGCGCGACACAGGGATCTTGAGGCCGGGAAAAACACGCTGACTGGACGCCATTATCGTATGATGAACGAAGTCCCGACGCTTTTGATGGTCGTCATTGTCATCTCCGTCATCGTGAAATTTTAGGCTGGGGATTTGACTCGGGAAGGTCCAACCTTTATCTAACGGCGCAAGCAGGCCCGTCCGGGTCAGGCACCTTTCCATATTGTTGAGCGAAAACATCCCATGTTCGGGATGATAAAAGGCCGTACCCTCATGACCGTCGAATCCCTGAACCTTGCGCATCTTAAGGCGAAAAGCCCCAAAGACCTTCTGGCTATGGCCGAGGAGTTGGAGATCGAAAACGCCTCGACCATGCGCAAGGGCGAGATGATGTTTCAGATTCTGCGCGAACGTGCGGATGAAGGCTGGGAGATCTCGGGTGACGGCGTTTTGGAGGTTCTGCAAGACGGTTTCGGCTTCCTGCGTTCGCCCGAAGCGAATTACTTGCCCGGCCCGGACGACATCTATGTATCTCCAGACGTGATCCGCCAGCACTCTCTGCGGACCGGAGACACCGTGGAAGGTGTCATACAGGCCCCGAATGACACCGAGCGCTACTTTGCCATCACCAAGGTCACAAAGATCAATTTTGAGGAGCCTGAGCGCGCCAAGCACAAGATCGCTTTTGACAACCTGACACCACTCTATCCGGATGAGCGGTTGAAAATGGAAATAGACGATCCGACCATCAAGGATCGCTCAGCCCGGGTCATCGATCTGGTTGCACCGATCGGTAAAGGTCAGCGTTCTTTGATCGTGGCGCCTCCTCGGACCGGTAAGACGGTGATTCTTCAGAACATCGCCCATTCGATCGAAAAAAATCATCCTGAATGCTACCTGATCGTCCTGTTGATCGACGAGCGTCCGGAAGAGGTGACCGACATGCAGCGCTCGGTTCAGGGTGAAGTTGTGTCTTCGACCTTTGATGAACCGGCGACACGTCACGTTGCGGTGTCAGAGATGGTCATCGAAAAAGCCAAGCGTTTGGTCGAACATAAGCGAGATGTTGTTATTCTTCTCGATTCGATCACAAGACTTGGTAGGGCCTTTAACACTGTGGTGCCGTCCTCTGGTAAGGTTCTGACCGGTGGTGTCGACGCGAACGCTCTGCAGCGCCCGAAACGGTTTTTTGGCGCGGCTCGAAACATCGAGGAAGGCGGCTCTTTGACCATCATCGCCACCGCGCTGATCGATACGGGTAGCCGGATGGACGAAGTGATCTTTGAAGAATTCAAGGGTACAGGTAACTCGGAAATCGTGCTGGACCGCAAGATCGCAGACAAGCGCGTCTTCCCGGCTATCGATATTCTCAAGTCGGGTACGCGGAAAGAAGATCTTCTGGTCGACAAGGGAGATCTGGCGAAGACATTCGTTCTGCGGCGCATTCTCAATCCTATGGGCACGACCGACGCGATCGAATTCCTGTTGTCCAAGTTGAAACAGACCAAGACAAACGGGGAATTCTTCGATTCGATGAATACCTGACAAAGGTCCATACAACAGGAAGGGCCATCACATGGATACGATCTTTGCGTTGGCCAGTGCGCCAGGAAAGGCTGGTGTGTCCGTATTTCGGATTTCCGGTCCACAGGCACATTCCGTTGCAATGACACTCTGTGGCACTCTGCCGGAAACGGGCAGGGGGGTCAGGATTCTGTGCGACTCCACCGGAGATCCGATTGACGAGGCGCTGGTTCTCACATTCAGAGGGCCAGCGAGCTTTACCGGCGAAGATGTCGTTGAGTTTCAAACGCATGGCAGTACAGCTGTCATGACGTCGGTTCTGTCCGCTCTTTCCTCAGTTGATCAAGCTCGACAAGCGGAACCTGGAGAATTTACTCGACGCGCGCTGGAGAATGGCAAGCTGGATTTGGCTCAGGTTGAGGGCCTGGCCGATCTGATCGACGCAGAAACAGAAGCGCAGCGGAAACAGGCGCATCTGGTGCTGTCTGGCGAACTTGGAATTCTGGCCGAGAAGTGGCGTAAGGACTTGATTCGGGCCGCCTCTTTGATCGAGGTGACCATTGATTTCGCCGATGAAGATGTGCCTGTCGACGTGACACCTGAGGTGCAGTCCTTGTTGAGTGGTGTCAGACAAGATCTCGAACGGGAATGTGCTGGCGTTCAAATTGCGGAACGAATTCGCACAGGGTTCGAAGTTGCTATCATCGGTGCACCGAATGTCGGGAAGTCCACGCTTTTGAATGCATTGGCTGGCCGGGAGGCCGCGATTACATCGGAGTATGCGGGTACGACGCGTGACGTCATCGAAGTTAGAATGGATTTGGCAGGCTTGCCCGTGACGCTTTTGGACACGGCTGGTTTGCGAGAGACCGACGACCATGTCGAGAGTATAGGTATTCTTCGTGCACGAGAGCGGGCGGAACAGGCTGATTTGCGGGTTTTTCTTGCCGAAAACTCGGAGAACTTGGAAATCGACATGCAGATGGATGATATTCGAGTGGCACCCAAGGCTGATGTCCGAACTGATACAGTGAGCTCAGTCTCCGGAAAGACTGGTCAGGGATTGGATCAACTTGTTGCGAAGATTACAGAAGTTCTCAAGTCCAGGTCCATGAGTACGGGGATTGCAACCCGGGAACGTCACAGGGATGCGATGCAAAATGCCTTGAAATCTCTGAACGAGGCGCAACTTGTTCTGGAACATGGGCCAGAACTGTATGATATCGTGGCCGAAGAACTTCGCTCATCCATACGAGCGCTTGAAATGTTGGTTGGTCGTATCGGCGTTGAGAACTTGCTGGATGAGATCTTTGCGAGTTTCTGTCTTGGAAAGTAAGGAGTGTTTCACGTGAAACATTCAGATTTCGATGTGGTCGTCATTGGCGGTGGACATGCCGGAACCGAGGCGGCGCACGCCTCTGCACGCATGGGTGTAAGCACAGCACTTGTCACTCTGAGTCGGAATGACATCGGAGTGATGTCGTGTAATCCAGCCATCGGTGGACTCGGTAAGGGACACCTTGTGCGGGAAATCGACGCTTTGGACGGCGTCATGGGCCGTGTCGCTGACGCGGCTGGTATCCAATTCCGGCTTCTAAATCGACGGAAAGGACCAGCTGTCCAGGGCCCGCGTGCGCAGTCGGATAGAAAAATCTACCGAACGGCTATGCTGTCCGAAACCGAAGCGCAACCCAATCTGACAATCGTTGAAGGTGAAGCCATCGACTTCATCATGTCAGGGAATTCGGTTCACGGGGTCATACTGGCGGACGGAAGTGAAATCCATTCCAAGAAAGTTATCCTGACGTCTGGAACATTTCTACGGGGTGTCATCCACATTGGTGACGTTTCAAAACCCGGGGGTCGGATGGGCGACAAACCTTCTGTCCAACTGGCAGAGAGAATCGATGGCTTTGGCTTGCCTTTGGGAAGGCTTAAAACAGGTACGCCACCAAGACTGGATGGACGGACAATTGACTGGTCCCGGTTGGATATGCAGCCAGGGGACGACGATCCCACATTTTTTTCCTTCATGACAACAAAACTGCAATCAAAACAAGTGTCATGTGGGATCACGCACACCAACGAGCAGACACACAGCATTATCGAAAAAAATCTGTCTAGATCAGCGATGTATGGCGGACATATCGAAGGGGTTGGACCCAGATACTGTCCTTCCATCGAAGACAAAATTGTTCGCTTTGCAGATAAGAGTTCACATCAGATATTTCTGGAACCCGAGGGCGTTGACGATCCGACGGTTTATCCAAATGGGATTTCGACGTCGCTGCCCGTAGAGGTTCAGGAAGAATACGTTTCATCGATATACGGTCTGGAAGATGCAGCCATTCTGCAGCCGGGATATGCGATCGAGTACGACTATGTCGATCCGCGCGCGTTGACATTACAGCTTAGTCTAAGGGATGTTCCAAATCTCTACTTGGCCGGACAGATCAATGGAACGACCGGATACGAAGAAGCAGCCGCGCAGGGACTGGTCGCTGGTTTGAATGCTGCGTTGGATTGCCAGGGACGGGAATCGATCACTTTCAGTAGATCCAATAGTTACATTGGCGTCATGATCGATGATCTGACAACAAATGGAGTTACTGAGCCATATCGGATGTTTACGTCTCGGGCTGAGTTTCGATTGTCGTTGCGGGCTGACAACGCAGATCAGAGGGTGACGCCCTTGGGATTGGAGCTCGGATGTATCGGAGAACGTAGATACAAGACATTTTCAATGAAGATGGATGCTCTGAATTCCGCAAAGGACATACTTCAAAGCTCTAGCTTCACTCCGAAGGATATTGCTCAGGCAGGTATCAGGATCAATCAGGACGGTAATCGGCGATCTGGCATGGACCTTTTGGCATTTCCGGATGTAGGTTTTGATGATTTGCTGGAGTTGCTGCCATCTTTAGAAACTGTAGACAGCGAAATACGCACGCAAATGGAACGTGATGCCTTGTATGTCAATTACATAGAAAGGCAGAAGAAAGAGGTCGACGCATTGCGGCGGGATGAAGATCAGAAAATTCCGGCTGACTTCAATTTTGGTGCAGTAAACGGATTGTCCAATGAGCTCAAAGCCAAGCTTGGTCAGGCCCGTCCAATGACCTTGTCTCAGGCAAGTCGCGTAGATGGTATGACACCTGCGGCGTTGGCTCTTCTCCTTGCTGTGCTCAGACGCGAAAATCGCCGGTACCGTGCGTGATGAATGAGTTTGACCTGAAGAGTTTCGATGTTTCACGTGAAACAATCGAACGGCTGGAAAATTTCTCGAGCCTTGTCCACAAGTGGAATCCACACATCAACCTTGTGTCGAAGAAAAGCTTGTCGGAGCTTTGGCAACGCCACATCGTCGATTCGATCCAGGTCTTTCGGGCGGTTAAACCGAAAGGACATTGGGTTGATATCGGATCAGGTGGAGGGTTTCCGGGTGTGGTCGTTGCACTGTTGGCAGCAGATGAAGTTCCTGAATTGAAAGTTACATTGATCGAGAGTGATCAGCGTAAATGCGCCTTTCTGAGAACTGCGCTCAGGGAATGCGGGGCATCTGGAACAGTTTTGTCCAAACGGATTGAGGAGGCACCGCCTCAGGGTGCGGATATACTTTCGGCACGCGCTTTGGCAGATCTTGACGTTCTTCTGTCTTTTGCCAATCGGCATCTGTCCCCAACTGGTATCGCCTTGTTTCCTAAAGGTATCACCTGGAGAAAAGAGCTTGAAGCAGCGCGACATAGTTGGTGCTTTAACGTTGAAGACATTACAAGTATCACAGAACCAGAGGCAGCAATTCTAAAGATAAGAGGAGTATCGGGTGGCTGATTTGTCACGCCCAACGGGCCCGCGCATCGTTGCGATTGCCAACCAGAAGGGCGGGGTTGGAAAAACGACAACTGCGATTAACCTCGCCGCTGCATTGGTTGAACAGGGTTTTCGCGTCCTGGTGGTCGATCTCGATCCTCAAGGCAATGCTTCGACTGGGCTTGGAGTTGAAGCGCCTGATCGTGACATGACCACGTATGATCTGCTTGTCGATGATGTTGACTTGAACGATGTGATTCGCGAATCCAGCTTTGACGGGCTTTTCATCATTCCTGCCACTGTTGATCTCAGTTCGGCTGATATCGAGCTCATCTCCAACGAGAAACGGTCTTTCCTATTGCATGACGCTTTGCGGCAGACCGCTATGGACAGTTTTTCTTGGGATTACATCCTGATCGATTGCCCGCCGTCTTTGAATCTTCTTACTGTGAACGCGATGGTCGCATCGCATTCGGTCCTCATTCCACTACAAAGTGAATTCTTTGCTTTGGAGGGTTTATCGCAGCTGATGATGACGATTCGAGAGGTTCGGCAGACGGCAAATGCAGGTCTTCGAATCGAAGGCGTCGTGCTGACCATGTTTGATAAGCGAAACAATCTTTCACAGCAGGTCGAACAGGATGCTCGTGACAACCTTGGGGATTTGGTGTTCACAACAGTGATTCCCCGGAACGTTCGGGTCAGTGAGGCTCCGTCTTACGCGGTTCCGGTGCTAAGCTACGATCCCAATTCCCAGGGCGCTCAGGCATATCGAGCGCTGGCGGAAGAACTGATAAAAAAACACAACAAGGCAACGGCCTGAATGCGGAGAGGATGTCATGGCGGACAATAAATCGAAACCTCGTGGGCTTGGACGCGGTCTTTCAGCATTAATGGCAGATGTGAACCCTGTTGAGCCTTCGTCGGGAACGAGTGAATCACGCGCGCCAGATATGATGGTTCCGATCGAAAAGGTTTTTGCGAATCCCGACCAGCCGCGACGCCGGTTTGATCAGGATGATCTGGATGACTTGACCGCCTCTGTCAAAGAGAAGGGTGTAATTCAGCCTCTGATCGTTCGAAAGAAGGACGATGGAAGCTATGAAATCGTTGCAGGTGAAAGACGGTGGCGCGCTTCCCAGGCTGCGCAACTGCATGAAGTACCCGTAATTGTTCGCGACTACTCAGATCTTGAGGTTCTTGAAGTTGCTATCATCGAGAACATTCAACGGGCCGACCTGAATGCCGTGGAAGAGGCCGCTGGATACCGGCAGTTGATGGACAAGTTTGGGCACACTCAAGAAAAACTGGCGGAAGCGCTTGGAAAGAGTCGGAGCCATATCGCCAATTTGATGCGGTTGCTTCAATTGCCGGATGATGTTCAGGAGATGGTTCAGAGAAAAGAGCTGTCCGCAGGACATGCCCGCGCCCTGATTACTTCTGAAAACCCGTCAACTCTGGCGAAGAAAGTCGTGAAGGGAGCCATGTCCGTGCGTGCCACGGAGGCTATGGTGCGCAAAGAGAGTGCTGATCCCAAGCCGAAAGTTGCAAAGTCACCGCGCAAGTCTTCGGTGGAAAAGGACGCCGATACCAAGGCATTGGAGACTGACCTGTCATCTTGGTTGAAAATGCAGGTGTCTATTGATCATGTCTCCGGTACGGAAAGCGGAACGGTCACAATCAGCTATGAAACCTTGGATCAACTTGATGATCTGTGTGGGATCCTCAGCCGTTAGGCCGGGTCCAAATAAAGATCAAAACGCCACCCAGTACGATAGCCTGGATCCCTAACACCAAGGTTTTTACCCCGGCGATTAAGGAAATGAGAAATACGGCTGCGATCGACAGGGTTGCAGCCTTTTTTGCGCCGGGACGAATGGAGCCGGATGAGCGCCAGTCCTGGATCATTGGGCCGAACACGTTGTGGTTCACGATCCAATCGTGCAAACGGTCCGACGAATTGGCAAAGAAAAAAGCAGCAAGCAGCAGAAATGGCACCGTAGGGAGGAGAGGCAGGACGATTCCCACAACCGCCAGACCGACGCACAGCAAACCCAACCCGGCATAAACAAAACGCATCACGTCAATCCACTAACAACTCTTTGATAATCGCGTTCAACACGGAGCGGCCTTGTTCCGTGGTTTTCAAAAGAAACCCGTCTCGCCGCACCATTCCCAATTCCTCGAGATAGGACAATCTGATCTCAGACAAGGGGACGCCGGCGATTTGGACGAATCTCTCCAGATCTAGCCCTTCGGAAAGGCGAAGCCCCATCATCAGGTATTCATTGGCACGGTCTTGCGGAGTCAGGACCAGAGGCGTCAGTTCACCGTTTCCTTTGTTGACCGCCTCTAACCAATTGCCCGGCGCAAGATGTGTTTCGGTGGCAATGCGGCGTTCTCCAATTGTTATCCGTCCATGCGCGCCCGGACCAATTCCAACATAATCGCCATAGTGCCAATAGACTAAATTGTGGCGCGACTCCGCTCCAGGTCGGGCATGGTTCGAGATTTCGTAACCTGGCATTCCATGTTTGCCACAGACCTCCTGGGTGGCAATATACATGTCGGCGGCTGTGTCATCGGTCGGAAGATCACGTAGTTTGCCGCGTTCGTATCGGTCACCGAACGCAGTGCCGTCTTCGATGGTCAACTGATATAGCGACAGGTGGTCTATCGCCATTGAAAGCGCCTCGTCCAGTTCGCGCTCCCAATCCTTCACCGACTGGTTCTGACGCGCGTAAATCAGATCAAAGCTGACTCGATCAAAACAATTTCGGGCGATGTCGAATGCAGCTTTGGCTTCGGCCACCGAATGGATGCGCCCAAGACGCTTCAGATCGTGATCGTTCAATGCCTGAATGCCCATCGAGACACGATTGACACCTGCATCGCGATAACCGGTAAACCGTCCGGCTTCCACCGAGCCAGGGTTGGCCTCCAGCGAGATTTCGATGTCATTGGCAAAGGTCCAGATATCTCGCGCGGCCTCAATCACCGCAGCAACAGTATCCGGGTGCATCAGAGACGGAGTGCCGCCGCCAAAGAAAATCGAATTCAGAACACGATCTGGGAGCATCTCGCGATAGCGCTCAAGCTCCGTCAAATAGGCTCTAACCCAGGCGTTTTGGTCTATTTTTGCTGAAACATGGCTGTTGAAGTCGCAATAGGGGCATTTGGCCTGACAAAAGGGCCAATGTACATACAGGCCAAAGCCCCCATATCTCCAATCATCCGTCAAAACAGCCCTTGACGAATTTGGCTACCGCGTCGGCGCGATGGCTGATCTTGTTCTTTTCCCAACGGTCCATTTCCGCAAAGGTCTGTTGGTACCCCTCAGGAATGAACATGGGATCGTATCCAAAGCCTTCGGCCCCGCGGATCGGCCAGACCAATTGTCCGGGGGCGACGCCTTCGAACACTTCATCGTGCCCATCAGGCCAGGCCAATACCAGGGTACAACGGAATTGGGCCAGACGGGGGTGGGGCGCGTTCTTGGCTTCCAGCTCGTCATGTGCACGGGTCATGGCCATCAGAAAATCGCGACCATTTCCGGTTTCGGCCCAATCGGCGGTGTATACACCGGGCGCGCCATCCAGCGCGTCGATGGTAATTCCGCTGTCATCGGACAGGGCAGGAAGCCCGGTGGCCTTTGCTGCGGCATGCGCCTTGATCCGAGCGTTACCGACGAACGTGTCTTCGGTTTCGTCCGGTTCGGGCAGATCCAGTTCACCGGCGCCGATGACCGATACCCCAAACGGGGTAAGGAGATGTGCCATCTCCTCAAGCTTGCCCTTGTTGTGGGTGGCGACCAACAGCTTGTCACCGGTGAACTTGCGGGTCATGCGCAGGCTGCCTTTTGTTTTTCAGCCAGTTCGGACGTGCCCTTTGCGGCCAGGTCCAGCAGCTGATTCATCTGATCGCGGCTGAACACGGAACCTTCTGCGCTCATCTGCACTTCGATCAGTTTACCCGAGCCGGTCATGATGAAGTTTCCGTCGACGCCGGCCTCGGAATCTTCGGGGTAATCCAGATCCAGCACCGGCTGACCGGCATAGATGCCGCAGGAAATTGCAGAAACCGGATCCATTAGTGGGTCGATCTGAACGTCGCCCGCTTTCATCAGCTTGTTGACGGCAAGGCGCAGTGCAACCCAGCCGCCGGTGATCGCGGCGCAGCGGGTACCGCCATCGGCCTGCAATACATCGCAGTCCACGGTGATCTGACGTTCGCCAAGCGCGACCCGGTCAACACCGGCGCGCAGGGCGCGGCCGATCAGGCGTTGGATTTCCACGGTGCGGCCACCTTGTTTGCCGCTGGCAGCCTCGCGGCGCATCCGAGTGTTGGTGGCGCGGGGCAGCATGCCGTATTCGGCGGTGACCCAGCCCAGCCCGGATCCCTTGATGAACGGCGGCACGCGCTCTTCAATGGTGGCGGTGCACAGGACGTGAGTATCGCCCATCTTGATCAGTGCAGAGCCTTCGGCATGTTTGGTAAAACCCGTTTCGATGGAAACGGAACGCATCTGGTCTAATTCTCGTCCGGAAGGGCGCATCAGTCTATCCTTTGTTTCTTGGCTTTGGGATAACGCCGCCCCGATGTGGGATGCAAGCCCGATTGACCTTTGACGCGGCTGCTCTTTAATGGCTTTGCAGGCTAATGTGATACCCATGACGGACTCGACCAGAATTCTTGACGACCTGAATGACCGCTCGCGCGAAGTATTTCGCACAGTGGTGGAATCCTATCTGGAAACCGGCGACCCTGTCGGTAGCCGGACCTTGACTCGCAGCTTGAGCGAAAAGGTCAGCGCTGCAACTATCCGCAACGTGATGCAGGACCTTGAATATCTTGGTCTGCTTGACAGCCCGCATGTCAGCGCCGGGCGAATGCCTACTCAGATGGGATTGCGGATGTTCGTTGACGGTCTGTTGGAGGTTGAGGACCTGAAGGCCTCGGACCGGCAGAAAATCAACGAAACACTGGGGGGAAACACCAAGGACGTCGGGACGATGCTGGACCGGGTGGGCGCGGCTTTGTCTGGCGTAACACACGGCGCGTCTTTGGTGCTGACCCCGAAACATGAGGCGGAGATCCGGCATATTGAGTTTGTATCCTTGGCGCAGGACCGGGCGCTGGTGGTTCTGGTCTTCTCCGACGGCCACGTTGAAAACCGTGTTTTCACACCCCCACCGGGGCAGACTCCATCTTCCATGCGGGAAGCAGCAAATTTTTTGAATGCCCTGATCGAAGGTCGCACACTGAGCGATGTGCGTGGCCTGATGCAGCGCGAAATTGCCGAACGTCGGCAGGAGATCGATACGCTGGCCCAGGACCTGATCGAAAGCGGCTTGGCGATCTGGGATGATCCGGGCACCGATCAGGCGCGTTTGATTGTGCGGGGTCGGGCGAATCTGTTGGGGGAAGGCGAACAGGCCGAAGAACTCGACCGTATTCGTGTGCTGTTTGACGACCTGGAACGCAAACGTGACATTGCCGAATTTCTGGAACTGACCGAGGAAGGTGACGGCGTACGCATTTTTATCGGTTCCGAGAACAAACTTTTCTCACTTTCGGGTTCCTCTTTGGTGGTGTCTCCTTATATGAACGCTGATCGAAAGATCATTGGTGCTGTCGGCGTCATCGGGCCGACTCGCCTGAATTATGGACGGATCGTGCCGATTGTGGATTACACGGCACAGCTGGTCGGCAAGCTGCTGTCCGACCGGAGTTAGAGGTGAAAGATGGCAGAGCCCAAGAACGAAGAGTTTCTGGACGATATCGCAACCGCCGAGGCCGAAGAACTGGCGGAAGACATGGTCGAACTGGATGACGCGGCAGTAGAACTGGACGAACTGCGCGCTGAACGCGACCAGCTGAAGGACAAATTCATGCGCGCATTGGCGGATGCCGAAAATGCGCGTAAACGCGGCGACCGCGCCCGCCGCGAAGCCGAGCAATATGGTGGCTCGAAACTGGCCCGTGATCTGCTTCCGGTTTACGACAATCTCAAGCGTGGCCTGGAATCAGCGACGGATGAGCAGAAAGAGGTTTCTGCCGCGCTGATCGAAGGCGTAGAGCTGACCATGCGGGCGCTGCTGGATGTGTTTTCGAAACACGGGATTCAAGTGGTCACACCGCAGGTTGGCGACCGGTTTGATCCGCAGATGCACGAAGCCATGTTCGAGGCACCGCTGCCCGGCACCAAGGCGGGCGACATCATCCAGGTATCCGCCGAAGGGTTCATGCTGCATGACCGTTTGCTGCGGCCGGCACAGGTCGGTGTGTCGTCAAACCCGGGCTGAGTTTAACGCGCCCATACGGGCGCATGCCTCTGGCGGGATATTTTCGGCAAGAGAAAAAGCGGCTCCGGGATTTCGGGGCCGCTTTTCTTATGAGGCGGCCGTGTCTTTGAGCTTGTAGAGCATTTCCAGCGCTTCACGCGGGGAGAGGTCGTCAGGGTGGATGCTGTCGAGCAGCTCCTGAACCGGCGACGGGCCTTTGGGCGCGGCGGGTTGCGGTGGCGGGGCAGCGGCGAATAGCGGCAGGTCGTCGATCTGGAACTTGGTTGCTCCATTTTCTCGGCTGCCTTTTTCGAGCATATCCAACACGTCTCTCGCGCGCGCCACGACACTGGCGGGCAGGCCGGCAAGCTGGGCGACCTGTACACCATATGACCGATCGGCAGCCCCTTTGCGCACTTCGTGCAGGAAAATGACCTCACCGTCCCATTCCTTGACCGTCACCGTCGCATTGTCGACGCCGGGCAGCTTGTTCGCCAATTGTGTGAGCTCGTGATAATGGGTCGCGAACAAGGCGCGGGATTTGTTGACCTCGTGCAGGTGCTCCAGCGTGGCCCAGGCAATGGAGAGGCCATCATAGGTCGCCGTGCCGCGGCCAATCTCATCCAGGATCACCATCGCGCGGTCATCGGCCTGGTTCAGGATGGCCGCAGTTTCCACCATCTCGACCATGAAGGTCGATCGCCCCCGTGCCAGATCGTCCGAGGCGCCAACACGGCTGAACAGCTGGCTGACCAGACCGATATGCGCAGTCTCGGCCGGAACATAGCTGCCCATCTGCGCCAGCAGCGCGATCAAAGCGTTCTGGCGCAGGAAGGTCGACTTACCGGCCATGTTGGGACCAGTCAGCAGCCAGACGGCGGCGCCATCCTGGGCGGTCAGATCGCAGTCATTGGCCACGAATGTCTCGCCACCCTGCTGGCGCAGCGCTTGTTCCACGACCGGGTGCCGCCCGCCTGTCACGTGGAACGCACGGGAATTGTCTATGCGGGGGCGGGTCCAGTTTTCGCCGGTGGCCAGATCGGCCAGTGCGGTCAGCAGATCAAGCTCCGCCAAGCCCCGCGCCGCACCGTTTAGCGCAGCGGCTTGGTCGAGAATGGCTCCAGAAAGCCTGGAATAGAGCCGCTTTTCGATCTCAAGCGCTAGATTGCCAGCGTTCAGGATCTTGGTTTCGATCTCGCTCAGCTCGACCGTGGTGAAGCGCACCTGATTGGCGGTGGTCTGGCGGTGGATATAGGTTTCCGCCATCTCGGCCGACATCATCTTGTCCGCATGGGTCGCGGTGGTTTCGATGAAATAACCCAGCACATTGTTGTGCTTGATCTTGAGCGCATTGACCCCGGTGTGTTCGGCGTATTTCTTTTGCAGTCCGGCGATGACCGAGCGTCCTTCGTCCCGCAGAGTGCGGGACTCGTCCAGTTCAGGTTCAAACCCTGGCGCGATGAACCCGCCATCGCGGGCCAGTAGCGGGGGTTCGGCGACCAGCGCCTCATCCAGCAGGGCGAGCAGATCGTCAAATCCGCGCAGCGCGGCAGTGGATTTGGCAACAAGGTTGGGAAGATCGTGACCGTCGCACAAGTCGGCGGCTTGTTCGGCCTGGGTCAGACCGTTGCGGATCGCGGCCAAATCCCGCGGACCGCCGCGTTCCAGTGCGAGACGGGACAGGGCACGATCCAGATCCGGTGTCTTGCGTAGGGCGCTGCGAAGATCCTGGGCCAGGGTGGCCTGCTCAACGGTGAAATCCAGCGCGGTGAGGCGGCCGTGGATGGTGTCCAGATTGCGCGAGGGGCTGGACAGACGTTGTTCCAGCAGCCGGGCGCCCGCAGGGGTGACTGTGCGATCCACCACTGCCAGCAGCGATCCGGAGCGGCTGCCAGACAGCGAACGCGTCAGTTCCAGGTTTCGCCGGGTGGCGGCGTCGATCTGCACCACACGGTCGGCGGATTCCTTTTCCGGCGGTTGCAGCAGCGGCAGTTTGCCTTTCTGCGTGATCTCCAGATAATCGATCACCGCACCCATGGCTGAAACTTCGGCGCGGGAAAATGTGCCGAAACCATCAAGGGCGCCGACCTTGAACAGGGTGCAGATACGTTTCTCCGCTGCCGTACTGTCAAAGCTCGACTTGGCGATGGGGGTCAGGGGGATGCCGTATTCGCGCGCCAGCTCCTGCACCAGTTCATGCGGCGGTTCGGATACGATCAGTTCGGATGGGCCCAGGCGGGCAAGCTCGGGCGACAGGCGCATGCGCGACACCGGCATCACGTGAAACGCGCCGGTCGAGATATCGGCCCAGGCCAACGCAGCCTCGTCGCGCAGCTCGGAATAGGCGACCAGAAAGTTGTGGCGCCGCGCCTCGAGCAGCGAATCCTCGGTCAGCGTGCCGGGCGTCACCAGCCGCACCACGTCGCGTTTCACAACGGCCTTGTAGCCGCGCTTTTTAGCTTCCGCCGGGCTTTCCATTTGTTCGCCCACGGCGACGCGGAATCCCTTGCGGATCAGGGTCAGCAGATATCCTTCGGCAGCGTGATGGGGTACGCCGCACATCGGGATTTCTTCGCCCTCGTGCTTGCCGCGCTTGGTCAGGGCAATGTCCAATGCTTCGGCTGCGGCGACCGCATCGTCAAAGAACAATTCGTAAAAGTCACCCATCCGGTAGAACAGCAACGCGTCCGGATATTGGGCCTTGATGTCCAGATATTGTGCCATCATCGGCGTGACGGTTGCCAAGGGTCTGTTCTCCGCTTTGCTGGTCCGCGCGACCTTACAAATCCCGGCCCTGCGGCGAAAGGCGAAATCGTATTGTCGTTGTGACCTGACGTCCGCTGCGCTATGAGGCAAAAAGCCCGCAGTTGAACAAAGAACGACACATCCAATGCCAAAAGCGAAGATCACGAACGAAGAGGCGCTGGCCTTTCATCTGGAACCGACCCCCGGCAAGTGGGAGGTCCAGGCGACTGTGCCCATGACCACCCAACGGGATCTGTCGCTGGCCTATTCGCCCGGTGTGGCGGTCCCGTGCGAAGCGATCGCGGAAAATCCTGAAACCGCCTATGATTATACAAACAAGGGCAACCTTGTTGCGGTGATTTCGAACGGCACCGCAGTTTTGGGCTTGGGCAATCTGGGTGCACTGGGATCGAAACCGGTGATGGAAGGGAAATCGGTTCTCTTCAAACGCTTCGCGGATGTAAACTCGATCGATATCGAGCTGGACACCGAAGACCCGGATGAATTCTGCCGCGCCGTGCGGCTGATGGGGCCGACCTTTGGCGGTATCAATCTGGAAGACATCAAAGCGCCGGAATGTTTCATCATCGAACAGCGTCTGAAGGAAGAGATGGACATCCCTGTCTTCCACGACGACCAGCACGGCACTGCGGTGATCTGTGCCGCCGGTCTGCTGAACGCGTTACATATCTCGAAAAAGAAGATCGAGGATGTGAAGATCGTCCTCAACGGTGCTGGTGCGGCTGGGATTGCCTGTATCGAACTGCTGAAATCCATGGGCGCGCGGCATGAAAACTGCATCGTCTGCGACACCAAGGGCGTGATCTATCAGGGCCGGACCGAGGGCATGAACCAGTGGAAATCGGCACATGCGGTCACCACTGAACTGCGCACCTTGGAAGACGCCATGAAAGGTGCCGATGTATTCTTGGGCGTGTCGGTCAAGGGCGCCGTGACCCAGGATATGGTCGCCAGCATGGCCGACAACCCGGTGATCTTCGCCATGGCCAACCCCGATCCGGAAATCACTCCGGAGGAGGCGCATGAGGTTCGCGTTGACGCCATCGTCGCCACCGGCCGATCGGATTATCCGAACCAGGTCAACAACGTGCTGGGCTTTCCGTACCTGTTCCGGGGCGCGCTGGACATCAACGCACGCGCCATCAACGACGAGATGAAGATTGCCTGCGCTCATGCACTGGCCAATCTCGCGCGCGAGGATGTGCCGGATGAGGTCGCCATGGCCTATGGCAAGTCGCTGACCTTTGGCCGGGATTACATTATCCCCACGCCCTTTGACCCGCGCCTGATCCACCGGATCCCGCCTGCGGTTGCCAAGGCCGGGATGGACACCGGCGCAGCTCGTCGTCCGATCATCGACATGGACGCTTACGAACTGAGTCTGCGAGGGCGGATGGATCCGACCGCCAGCATTCTGCGCGGCCTGAACGCACGGGCACGTTCGGCGCAATCGCGGATGATCTTTGCAGAAGGTGACGATCCGCGCGTGTTGCGGGCTGCTGTGACCTATCAGCGGTCGGGCTTTGGCAAAGCGCTGGTCGTGGGTCGTCCGGATGATGTCAAAACCAAGCTGGAGGAGGCCGGTTTGGGCGATGCTGTTCGCGAGATCGAAGTGGTCAACGCCGCCAATACCCAGCATCTCGATACGTACAAGAGCTTCCTGTACAAACGTCTGCAGCGTAACGGCTTTGATGAAAAGGATGTCCATCGCCTGGCCGCGCGGGACCGGCATGTATTCTCGGCCCTGATGTTGGCGCATGGGCATGGTGATGGTCTGGTGACGGGCGCAACCCGCAAGTCGGCGCATGTGATGGACCGGATCAACCACGTGTTTGATGCAGATGCTGCACATGGAGCGGCGGGTGTGACCGCGCTGCTGCACAAGGGGCGGATTGTGCTGATCGGTGACACTCTGGTGCATGAATGGCCAGATGAAAACGACCTTGCGAACATTGCCGAACGGGCAGCCGGCGTGGCGCGCCACATGGGGCTTGAACCGCGTGTGGCCTTTGTCAGCTTCTCGACCTTTGGCTATCCCGTTTCGGAGCGTGCTGAGAAGATGCATCTGGCACCCGAAGTCCTGGACGCGCGCGGTGTTGATTTCGAATACGAAGGCGAAATGACCGTCGACGTGGCGCTGAACGAGCATCAGCAAGAGGCCTATCCCTTCTCGCGTTTGACCGGACCGGCCAACATTCTGGTTGTTCCGGCGCGCCACTCAGCCAGCATTTCGACCAAGCTGATGCAGGAGATGGGCGGCGCCACCGTGATCGGCCCGATCCTGAGCGGTGTCGACAAGCCGATCCAGATCTGTTCCACAGGTTCGACCGCCAATGACATCCTGAACATGGCTGTCCTGGCATCTTGTGACGTGGGCTGATCATGGCGATCTGGAACCTCGGCTCGATCAATGCGGACATGGTTTACGCCGTGCCGCATCTGCCGGTTGCGGGTGAAACGCTTGCGGCAACGGGGTTTCAGCAGTTTCTGGGTGGCAAAGGCGCGAACATGTCCGTGGCTGCCTCCCGTGCTGCGGCGCATGTGCATCACATCGGCGCTGTCGGCCCTGAAGGTAAATGGGCCGTTGATCGGTTGATGGAATATGGTGTCGACACGCGCCACATCTCACAGGGGGATACACCTACCGGACACGCAATTATCGCAGTGGATCCGCAGGGGGAAAACCAGATCATTTTGTTTCCCGGTGCCAATCGGGCGATAGGCGTGGATCAGCTTGGACAGGCTCTAACACAGGCAAATTCGGGCGATATTCTGGTTCTCCAGAACGAAACCAATCTGCAGGCCGAAGCTGCCGGGATGGGACGCGACATGGGTCTGCACGTCTGTTACGCCGCCGCACCGTTTCAGGCGGAGGCTGTGCAGGCCGTTCTTCCTCATCTGGATTTCCTGATCCTGAACGAGCTTGAAGCGACCCAGTTACACGCAGCAACCGGTAAGTCCGCCGACTCGCTGGGCGTGCGGGATGTGATCGTCACGATGGGCGCCAAAGGGGCGCGGCATTTCGATGGCCAGGCAGGAGCGGTTCACGA
Source organism: Paracoccaceae bacterium (assembly GCA_014872875.1). Taxonomy (GTDB): domain Bacteria; phylum Pseudomonadota; class Alphaproteobacteria; order Rhodobacterales; family Rhodobacteraceae; genus Aliisedimentitalea. The sequence goes on along the minus strand of WKFI01000025.1, from coordinate 30,891 downwards.
CATCCCAGCCTTGCCCGTCACCCCGGTTGATACGACCGGGGCAGGGGACACGTTCACCGGTTATGTCCTGGCTGGAATGGATCGGGGGATGCCGATCCGGCAGGCTATGGGGCTGGCCGCAAAGGCATCAGCCCTGATGGTCACACGAAAGGGGACCGCCGACGTGATTCCCGATTTGAAAGAAGTTCAGGACGCAGATTTCTAGTACCCGGCTGCAAAGGGGGCTTCGCTTCCCCACAATTCGCGTACGCGTTTGTCCCGACCACAGGCCTGCCGATAGCGTTTATAGGCAGACGCCTGACGTTTTGGGCCGAACCGGGTTAGCACCAGATCGTCACCCTTGTAGTAATCCTGGTGATAGTCCTCGGCCAAATAGAACGTGGATGCCTTCAGTATGGGAGTCACGATGGTCTGGCCAAGGGCGCTTTGTGCATTGGCCTTTGCCCGCTCAGCAAGAGCCATTTCCGCCGAGTTAGAGACGAAAATCGCTGTTCTGTAACTGGCGCCACGGTCGCAGAACTGGCCGCCCGCGTCGGTCGGATCGACCGAGCGGAAAAACAAATTCAACAGAGTTTCCCGGCTGACTTTGTCAGAGTCAAAGCTGATTTGAACAGCTTCGTAATGACCGCTGCCGCCTTTGGTGACCTGTTTGTACGTCGGGTTTTCCGTTGTGCCACCGGTATAGCCCGACACAGCCTCGATCACGCCGGTTACACCTTCGAAATCGCTTTCCACGCACCAGAAACACCCGCCTGCCACGGTCAGCGTCTCAATTGTCGTTGCCCGTGCGTCGGCTGCTTTCAGAACCCCGGCAATCGCCATAAGGATGGTCAGGGCAATTGGTTTGATCGTGTCGGTCATACGCATGGCTGCCTCCATTTTCTGTCAGGGTGACGCGCGCTTTGGACACGCACAACTCACAGACATGAAATGTCACGCGTTGGTGAACGCGATTTACCGCTTGGAAACAGGAGCCGATCTTTCTAGCGTGCCGCCTGAGGGAGGATGCCATGACCGACAAGATGAGCACGCACCAGGCCGAAGAAGACGCCCGGAACGAAGAAATCCTGATTTATGTAAATGGCCGGATCGTGCCCAAGGCCGAAGCCACTGTAAGTGTTTATGACAGCGGCTTCATGCTGGGTGATGGCGTCTGGGAAGGGTTGCGCCTGTATAATGGATGCTGGGCCTTCATGGATGAACATATCGACAGGTTGTTCGAAGCAGCCAAAGCCATCGATCTGGATATTGGGTTGGACAGGAATGGCGTCAAAAACGCCGTATTAGAGACACAAAAAGCCAATGGCATGACCACCGACGCGCATGCCCGGCTGATGGTCACGAGGGGTGTAAAGACGCGTCCCTTCCAGCATCCGCAACTGTCGCAGCAAGGACCGACCAAAGTCATTATCATGGAGCATTCGCGACCGAAGCTGCCGCGCCCGATCAATCTGGCAACCGTGCCGCATCTTCGGGGTCTTCCAATGACTCAGGACCCGAAATTGAACTCACATTCCAAGCTGAACTGCATCATCGCTTGTATCGCCGCAGAAAAGGCCGGCGCGGACGAAGCTTTGATGCTGGACGTGAATGGGTTCGTGAACACAACCAATGCCTGCAACTTCTTCATTGTGCGCAAAGGGGAGGTTTGGACGTCGACCGGGGATTACTGCATGAACGGAATCACGCGGCAGAAAGTGATCGACTTGTGCCGGGCCAACGGTATCCCGGTGCATGAACGCAACTATTCTCTGGTCGATACCTATGGCGCGGATGAGGCGTTTCTGACAGGCACATTCGGCGCGCAGACTCCGGTGGGCGAAATTGACGGACGGGTGATCGGTTCCGGACAGATGGGCCCGGTCACGGAACGAATTCGCGGCCTCTACAAGGCTCTCATCGAACAGGAGTGTGCCTGATGCGGATCGCCATGTGGTCGGGCCCGCGGAATCTGTCTACCGCGATGATGTATGCGTTCGGAAATCGGTCGGATTGTGCCGTAGTGGATGAGCCTTTCTATGCATCCTACCTGGCCAAGACGGGGTTGGATCATCCCATGCGGGACGAAATTCTGGAAAGCCAGCCACAGGATCCCGAGGTGGTGTCGGCGTATCTGAGTGACGCGAAGCCGGCGGACAAGCCGCATTTCTATCAAAAACACATGACCCAGCACATGATCGACGGGGTGCCACGCGACTGGATGCGGCACGTGACCAATGTGTTCCTGATCCGTCACCCGGCGCGGGTAATCGCTTCGTATGCGGCAAAACGGGAAAACCCTTCGCTGGATGACATCGGGTTTAGACAGCAGGCCGAACTGTTCGATTTGGTGACGTCCTGGGGTCAGAAACCGGTTGTTATCGACAGTCACGATATCCGCGATGATCCGCATGGAATGCTGGAGAAGCTTTGCGACGCAATCGATCTGCCGTTTTCACCTGAAATGCTGACCTGGCCCAAAGGCGGTCACAAGGATGACGGGGTCTGGGCGGCGCATTGGTATGGGGCGGTTTGGAACTCGGACGGTTTTGCGGCACCTGAAGGAGCTGTGCCGGAGATCCCTGATGAACTGCAGCCAGTATTGGATGCGGCGATGCCATATTACGAGCAGATGAAAGCGCAGAAGATCTGATGCAGGAGAGGGGCTTTGCCCCTCTTGGCCCTGAAGGGCCAATTCACCCCAAGGTATTTTGACCAGAAAGAAGCTGCAGGAGCTTTACTTGAGCAGCTGCCCCAGTTTCATCGCAACGCTCATATCACCTGAAATCTTGATTTTGCCCATCATGACGGCTGTCATCGGGTTCAGTTTGCCGGTCAGCAGTTTCTTCAGGTTGTCGGTACTGAGCCGCAAGGTGCAATCAGTGTCGCTGTCCTGGGTTGAGGCTGCGTTATCCGCCAGGACGATTACCCCGTCATCGCCGCAATCGAACTTGAGCGAGCCATCGAAGCTTTTGTCGGCCAACCCGGCCTGAATGCCGTTTGCGATGTCCTGCAATGCCATCTCGTTCTCCTGATTTTGCAGCACTATCATGTGTTGGCCGTTTCCAGTGCAACGATGACGTCACAGGAGCCAAGGCCGTTGTGTCGTGAGATGCCGTGTTGCACGCCCAAAAAACATGTTTGCGCGCGGGCCACATGACAAATCCGACCCTATCGGCTAAACTCGTCGCACAAAACACAAATACTGTGCCTGAAAACAGGCGCGATCGAGCAGGTTCAAGATGGGTTACAACATCAGTGATGTTGGTGGCGAAGCCACTGGCGGCGTCGACGTATGGGAAGCGACGCTGGATCTCAGTTTGTCTTCGGCAACAACGGTCAGTGGCGACTTCGACGTCGTATCGCTGTTCTCCGGGGCATCACTTGGGGATGCGACCGACGGGTACAGCTTCTCTGCTTTGTCCAGCCCGACATTGGGGTCTTTGTTGTTTGACGAAACGCTGGGCACCTACACGTTCACGGTTGATTGGGGCGCCGTTCTGGCGACCGGGTCGGACCAGGTCGTCAGCTTTACAGTAACCGGGACATCCGGTGCAGACTCTGACGAAGATACCGTGGTCATAAATTTGTTGATCTGCGTCACACGTGGCACTTTGATACAAACGGCTTCCGGACCGGTTCCGGTGGAGAAGCTGTCACGTGGCGACATGGTTGCGACACTGGATGGAGCGGCTGAACCCGTACGGTGGATTGGATCACGAAAACTGTCTGTTGCCGATTTGATTCTGGATTCGGGCAAACGACCAATCGTTTTCGAACCGGGATCTTTGGGGCAAAACCTTCCTGAACGAACACTGCGGGTTTCGCCTCAGCACCGAATGCTCCTGCAAGGTTGGCAGGCGCAGTTGTTGTTCGGAGAAGATCAGGTGCTTGTCCCTGCCAAGAGTCTTGTGAACGGGTCGTCGGTAAACCGGGCCGATGTGACAGATGACGTGGAGTATTTTCATCTGTTGTTCGACAACCACCAAATCATGTTTACCGAGGGTGCTCCGACCGAGAGCTTTCATCCCGGTGCTTACACGCTGTCCGAACTGGAAGATGCGGTTCGAGACGAGTTGCTGGTTTTGTTTCCTGAACTGACATCGGAATGCGGTTATGGCGATACGGTTCGAACAGCCTTGCGGACTTGGGAAGCCAGCCTTCTGTCACAGTCAATGAACTTGGGGCAGTTTGCATGAGCGGGTTGGTCGACAGCCACGGGCGCGCACTTCCCGACCACGAAGCTCCCACCGCCGACCGGTTGCGAGTCTATGGTGATTTTACCTTTCTGGCGCTGCGCAGCCCCCGTCATGCACGGATGAGCGTTGGGACCTTGCGGTCGTACATGGAGCCGCCCATTGTCTCAGGGCAGTTTCGGGTGTTCCGCTTTGACGATATCCCGCGTGCGATGTTTACCTGGGGTTGGTTGGGGCCCGAAGCGGAGCACAAGCTGATAACCGGCGAGCCATTGGTGGCTGGCGATTGGAGCTCTGGCGATCATCTGTGGATCATCGACCTCATGGCACCTTATCGTGGACTGACCGCGCAAATTGTCCGCTGGATCATGGTGCGCGGCAACTTTGCCGAACGGGATTTTTATTTCCGGCGCGTTGGCGGGGAAAACAAAACCCGGCGGATCGTCCACATCGACTTCGACGCTGACAGATTGTCCCGGGTTTATACCGGGGAGCAGTATCTGAAGCGTTTGAGGTAGAAGCCTTGATACCCAGTATGTCAGAGATCCACTAAAAAAGCCCGCCGAGTTCAGCGGGCTTTTCCAATCCTAAAAGCAGTCGGAAATCGTCAGCTTCCAACGCGCTTGTTGCGGGCAGCCAGCAGTTTCAGGCGCAGCGCGTTCAGCTGGATGAAGCCGGCAGCGTCGGTCTGGTCATAGGCACCGGCATCTTCTTCGAAGGTCACGTGCGCTTCGGAATACAGCGAGTGATCCGACCAGCGGCCCACGCAGGTGGCAGAGCCTTTGTACAGTTTCAAACGGACGGTGCCGGTCACATGCGCCTGGCTGGCGTCAATCGCGGCCTGCAGCATTTCGCGCTCGGGGCTGTACCAGAAGCCGTTATAGATCAGCTCGGCGTATTTCGGCATCAGCTCGTCTTTCAGGTGCATGGCGCCGCGATCCATGGTGATGGATTCGATGCCGCGATGCGCCTCGAGCAACAGGGTGCCGCCGGGGGTTTCATAGATGCCGCGGGATTTCATGCCGACGAAACGACCTTCGACCAGGTCCAGACGGCCGCAGCCGTGCTTGCCGCCATATTCGTTCAGCTTGGTCAGGATGGTGGCGGGGCTCATCGCTTCGCCATTGATGCTGACCGCGTCGCCCTTTTCGAAACCGATTTCGATGAACTCGGGCTCGTTGGGCGCGTCTTCGGGGTGCACGGTGCGCTGATAGACGTAATCGGGCGCGGCGACGGCCGGATCTTCCAGCACCTTGCCTTCGGACGAGGTGTGCAGCAGGTTGGCATCAACGCTGAACGGCGCCTCACCGCGTTTGTCCTTGGCAATCGGGATCTGGTTCTTTTCGGCAAAGTCGATCAGCTTGGTACGCGAGGTCAGATCCCATTCGCGCCACGGTGCGATCACCTTGATTTCCGGGTTCAGCGCATAGGCTGCCAGTTCGAACCGCACTTGGTCGTTGCCCTTGCCGGTCGCGCCATGCGCCACGGCATCCGCGCCTGTCGCGGCTGCGATTTCAACCAGACGCTTGGAAATCAACGGACGCGCGATCGAGGTGCCCAGCAGGTACAGCCCTTCGTAGACCGCATTGGCGCGGAACATGGGGAACACGAAATCGCGCACGAATTCTTCGCGTACATCTTCGATAAAGATGTTTTCGGGGGCGATACCCAGCAGCTCGGCCTTTTTGCGGGCGGGCTCCAGCTCTTCCCCTTGACCCAGATCGGCGGTGAAGGTGACGACCTCACACCCGTATTCGGTCTGCAGCCATTTCAGGATGATCGAGGTATCAAGGCCACCGGAATAGGCCAGGACAACTTTCTTGGGCGCGGACATCAAACTTCCCCTTATGCGAATGACGGACCGGCCCTAGCGGGTTTTTCCACAGGGGGCAAGTTGTGTGGGTCGATTCCCTGTTGTAGTCAGCGTGAAAATATGACGCATATTTCAACGATTGATTGAGAACTGGTTCAAGGAAGGATTTGTCATGCTGGGATGGAAGCTTTTTGCCCACTCTATCAGTTTGGTTTGGCGCAATCTTCATCAAGCTCTGCAAATCGGTCTGGTGCCCGGAATCATCTTGGCATTCCTGATGGCAGCGCTGATCCCGATGACGGGGCTGGAATGGGGAACGATTTTGAATGACGAAGACCTTGCGGATGCGGTGTCGTCTGGGCAGATCAACTTTCTAGCGATTGCAGGTTTGATTGTTTCGTGGGGCGTGGTGACGCTGTGGATCTTTGTGTCATGGCACCGGTTCATCTTGCTTGAAGAATACCCTCAAGGCTGGATTCCCAAATTCCGAGCGGACCGCATTGGCGCCTATTTTTTGGCCGGGCTTCGTTTGTTGGGGATCCTGCTTGCCATGATGATGGTAATCGTGCTGTTGGCTATGATCACTGGTGGTATTGCCATGCTTTTGACGTTCGTGCTGGGGGTGATCGTGTATCGGTTCGTCGCAATCCTGCCAGCAGCGGCCATTGGACAGCAACTGACCCTTGGAGAGTCTTGGAACGCGACACTTGGGGCTACCGGGTCCATCATTGTCATGATGATCCTGTTCTTTCTGCTACAGATTGTCCTTTCGTTTGTGATTAACCTTACCGCTCAGCTGATCCCCGCGATCGGTATTGCATCGCAAATGACCGTCACGCTGTTCATGTCCTTCGTCAATGTCAGCGTCATGACCACATTCTATGGCCACTATGTCGAAAAGCGGAAAATCGACTGAAATTGTCAAAAATACAAATGTGTTCCTTACGTTAGCCCAGACCTTGCGGCAATCAGGCGGACATCGGCATTTCCCCTTTAACGTATGACGGACCGGCCCTGGCGGTTTTTGGACGCGGCGGCAAGTTGTGCGGATTGACACGGAATCGTTTCTGAGGAATGCCTGATCGAGATTTCAATCACAGATTTATGAGAGGCCTATTTTGCTGGGGTTCAAAATTCTGATCCATTCGATACGGATGGTTTTTCGCAATGTCAAAGAAGCCCTTCAGATTGCGCTTGTGCCCGCGTCGCTGGCGGTGCTGTCATATTTTTTGTTGGCCTATCTGGTGTTGGGGTCCGGCGTTGCCAGCCAGCTGTTGAACGGGGCAACCATCCACTACGGAGCCGACAATCCTCTGCCTCCTGGATTTGCGCTGTTTTTCTTCCCGGCCATGGTGATCGGGATCGGGGTGGGACTGTGGATTTTGGTCAGCTGGCATCGGTTTATTCTGCTCGAGGAATACCCTCGCGGTGTTCTTCCACCGTTCAGATTCGATCGAATTCTCGCCTATCTCGGGCGCGCCCTTTTGTTAGGCGTGTTTGCAATTGGCTTGATGGCGCCGGGGATGTTCATCGTTAGCTCGGCTATACAGGCGTCTGTCACATTCGGTATCGCTGTTTGGGTGGTATTGGTCGCAGGATTATGGGTTGGGTTTTACCGCTTTTCTCCGGTTCTTCCGGGGGCCGCCATCGGCAAGCCTGTGACATTCCACGACGCATGGTATGCGACGGCGGGATCCAATGGGCAAATTCTGCTGCTCGTATTGCTTTCTCTGGTTATTCAGTTTCTGGTGCAGTTTCTGGCAGGAATGCTGATGGTCATCCCCGTAATAGGACTGATCATCGTGGTATTCGTCGTGATGTTGGTATTGCCATTGATCAATGTCAGCATCCTGACCACCATGTATGGCGTGTTCATCGAAAAACGCCAGCTCACCTGACCCCCCCCGTACACATATGTATTCCTTGCCCTTTTGGCGGTGATGCGGCACTGAACCTGCATGACTGATTTCGCTTCCCGTGCCCGCGCCGCCGAACAGGCCATGCGTGATGTGTTTCCCGCGACGCCCTTGCAGCGCAACGCGCATCTGTCCGAACGCTTTGGCGCAGATATCTGGCTAAAGCGTGAAGACCTGAGCCCGGTTCGATCCTACAAGATCCGCGGTGCTTACAATGCGATGCGCAAGCAGCCGGGCCAGGATCTGTTTGTCTGCGCGAGCGCAGGCAACCATGCGCAGGGCGTGGCCTTCATGTGCAAACACATGGACGTGCGCGGTGTGATCTTCATGCCGGTCACGACGCCGAAACAGAAGATCCAGAAGACCCGGATGTTCGGTGGCGACAAGGTCGAAATCCACCTGACGGGCGACTATTTCGACGACACTTTGGCGGCAGCGCAGGAGTGGTGTCAGCGCGAGGGCGGGCATTTTCTGTCTCCGTTCGACGATGCGGATGTGATCGAAGGGCAGGCCTCGATCGCGGTCGAGATCGAGGAACAGTTGGGCCGCGTCCCGGATCATGTGATCCTGCCGGTGGGCGGTGGAGGTATGTCGGCTGGCGTTGCTTCCTGGTTCGGGGGCAGATCGCATTGCGTCTTTGCTGAGCCTGCCGGTGGTGCCTGTCTACGTGCGGCACTTGCGGCCGGGCATCCGGTGACGCTGGATCACGTTGACACTTTTGTGGATGGCGCAGCGGTGGGGCGGATCGGCGAACAACCCTTTGGTCTGCTGAAACAGACACCATTATCGGATGTTCTGACCATCGGAGAAGACCGTATTTGCGCAACAATGATTGAAATGCTCAATGTCGAAGGCATCGTTCTGGAGCCAGCGGGCGCGCTTGCGGTTGAAGCGCTGGGCGATCTGCAATCCTGGATTCGGGGCCGGACAGTCGTCTGCGTTACATCGGGCGGAAACTTCGATTTTGAACGCCTGCCTGAAGTCAAGGAACGGGCGCAGCGCTATTCCGGCATCAAGAAATACATGATCCTGCGCCTGCCCCAAAGGCCAGGCGCCCTGAAGGAATTTCTGGGTATTCTTGGACCTGACGATGATATTGCCCGGTTCGAGTACATGAAGAAATCGGCGCGGAACTTTGGGTCGGTGCTGATTGGGATCGAAACCCGCAAGCCGGAGAATTTTGTCCGGTTGTTTGCAAAGCTGGATGAGGCAGGGTTCACCTATTCCGACATCACGAACGATGAAACCCTCGCGCAGTTCGTGATCTAGTTGACGATTGTCTGCTGCCTCTCTCAGGCAGACATCCGGGCGTCGTTTGCGAACCGGGTTGAAAGTTCGGACAAAAATACGCTCCGCGATTTTTCGTATTGCAGGATGATGGCCGTGAGATCGACGTCGTGAGCCTGTCCTAAGGCCGACATCTGTTCGCCGTCCTGACACAGTTCGGAAAAAGCGTGAAACCCAAGATTGAGTGCGCTTCCCTTTAGAAAGTGCAGGTCTTGTTCCAACGATTGCAGATCCGGGGACGTCCTTAGCCGATCCGTGACTTCATCCACCTCTTCCAGAAAGATTTCGACAACTTCGTCGAAGTCTTCCGATCCGACCTCTTCCCGCAATTCCGCCACGCGGTCCCACTGTATCACATCCATTTTCCTTCTCCACGCCCCACGGTTCAGCGATAAGTCTCGGGGATTAACGAAGCTTTAATCCCCAGATTCATCTGACTCGCATTTTAACCTTCATCACATGTTAAGCTGACTGCCGGATGTTGAGCTCACCCGATCAGGAACAGGTGTAAAATTGAGGGGTTCAACAGTTGCAGCCGGACCAAATATCCAAAATCGACAACCAGGTTGAGAGCCAGGTTATCCGCCAGGTTCTGGTTGTCGATGACAGCCGGTTGCAGCGGCGAATCCTCGTTTCTTCCTTGCGGAAATGGGGTTTTGACGTGTTGGAAGCGGAAACCGGGCAGCAGGCAATAGAGATCTGTACTCGGACTTTGCCGGACCTTGTGCTCAGCGATTGGATGATGCCCGGGATGACCGGTTTGGAATTCTGTCGAGCTTTAAGGCAGCTGCCATCTGATTCGTACTGCTACTTCATCCTTTTCACCTCCAAGAGCGGCAAGGATGAAGTGGCACAAGGGCTGGATGCAGGAGCGGACGATTTTCTGACCAAACCCGTGAACCCCGGTGAACTGCGCGCCCGCATTTCTGCAGGGGCTCGCATCCTTGGTATGGAACGGGAACTGTCGGAAAAAAACAGGATTGTTTCCGACACGTTGGGTGAGCTCCAGCGGCTATATGACGACATCGACAAGGACCTGATCCAGGCCCGAAAGATCCAGGAGTCTCTGGTTCCCGAATTGAACCGGGACTTCGGGTCGTCGCGGGTCAGCCTCCTGTTGAAGCCCTGTGGGCATATCGGAGGTGATCTGGTGGGAATGTTTTCACCCGGAACGAACCGGTTGGGGTTCTACAACATTGACGTGTCGGGCCACGGAATCACGTCGGCGATGATGACAGCCCGTCTGGGCGGGTACCTGTCCAGCAGCTATTTTGATCAGAACGTCGCAATGGAAAAGCGTTTCAACCGGTTTTACGCCCTCAGACAACCTTGTGACGTTGCCGGTACCCTGAACTCGCGGTTGGTAGCCGATAGAGGAATCGAAGAATACTTCACCATGGCATACTGCATTGCCGATCTTCGAAATGGGCATGTGAAGCTTGTACAGGCTGGCCACCCCCACCCGCTTCTTCTGCGCAAGGACGGTACCACGGAATTTGTCGGTGAAGGAGGCGTTCCCATCGGGCTGATTCCTGATATTCCCTACTCACAGGTTGATGTAATCATGGAACCCGGTGACAAGCTGCTTCTCTATTCGGATGGATTTACCGAAGCGCGGCTAAACACCCATGACATGCTGGAGCCGGAAGGACTGCTGGAACTGGTTCGAAAATGTGAACATGCAGAAACAGGGCGTGAGTTTCTGGATGATCTGTATTGGAACCTGACCAAGGTCATGTCGCCGGAGTACGGGCTGGAAGACGATGTTTCCGCCACGCTTTTTGAATACCTTGGCGCATGAACAATCAGGTACAGGTCTCCATTGTGGGGAAATGTTCAGAGCAATTCTGACAGCCGGGCAGCGAAGTACCTGTCGCCCGGGTTTAGCAGGGATCTGGCGGCGTCTTGCGCGCCCATCCAGAGTGCTTCGTGCCCAGCCTCCGCCGGCGCCCCCACTTTGATCAAGGGCTGTGCTACGAAAACCTGGCACACCTTCTCGGCCCAAAGATCGTATTCCGGCATGTAAACGAAGCGCCGAAAGGTACCGAAATGCCGAGGACAGGCAATTTTCCAGCCAGTTTCTTCCATGACTTCGCGATGCAAGGCGGGGATGGGTGATTCGCCGGGATCAATGCCGCCCCCGGGCAATTGCACATCCGGATCGGGATCATATTGACAGGTAAGAAGCAGTTTGCCATCCAAAGGCAGCAAAGCGTAGGCGCCGGGACGTCGCGTATAGGTTCGGTCCTTGCTTGGCGGCTCGCCGAAACGCCTGATCATGGTCTGGCCTCTTCCATCTTTGGTTCTTGTGCCTATATAGGCTCGATATGCCAATCTTGGGCGTGTAAGGAAACCCCATGACTTTCGGATCTAAAATCGCGTGGGACGATACAGTCCTGCCTTTCCAGCTTGATGCATCTGACATGCGGGGTCGCGTGGCCCGTCTTGACGGCGTGTTGGACGGCATCCTGAAACAGCATGATTATCCGGCGCAGGTCGAAGCCCTGGTGGCCGAAATGGCACTTTTGACTGCCCTGATCGGCCAGACAATTTCATTGCGTTGGAAACTGTCGCTGCAGGTGCAGTCCAAAGGTGCGGTTCGCATGATTGCAACCGACTACTACGCGCCGACAACCGACGGTGAGCCAGCCCGGATCCGTGCTTACGCCAGTTTCGATAGGGAGCGGCTGGTAGAAGGGCCTGCTTTTGAACAGGTGGGCGAGGGCTATTTTGCGATCATGATCGACCAGGGTGAAGGTACGCAGCCGTATCAGGGGATCACACCCCTGTCGGGTGGATCACTGTCTGCCTGTGCCGAGGCCTATTTTGCCCAGTCCGAGCAGTTGCCAACGCGATTTTCGCTGAGTTTCGGCAAATCCACCGAACCCGGCGTTGGAGAGCACTGGCGCGCGGGCGGCATCATGCTGCAACACATGCCAAAGGCGTCGCCCTTTGTCGCAGGTGGCCAGGGCTCTGGCGAGATTCTGACTGCAGCTGACCTGGTCGATGGCGATCAGGAAGAGAACTGGAACCGGGTCAATGTCCTGCTGGATACGGTGGATGAATTGGAGGTGATCGGTCCTTCGGTCACGCCAACCGATCTCCTCCTGCGTCTGTTCCACGAAGAACAGCCCCGCGTGTACGAAACACAGCCGGTTCGTTTTGGCTGCACGTGCTCGGAAGAACGGGTTCGGCAGAGCCTGTCGATCTATTCTTCGAAGGACATCGAAAAGATGACAACCGATGATGGGCGGGTGACGGCGGATTGCCAGTTCTGCGGCGCCCATTATGATCTGGATCCCGCAACCGTCGGGTTTGATGCGGACAAGTCCGCCGGTGAATGATCTGATCGAAACCCTCCGCACGGCTTTGAACCGTCCGGGCGGAGGGTCGTCGGATTTCGATCTGAACCCGGAAACGGTCTTGCCGGAAAACCGCAAGTTGCGGCCGGCCGGCGTTCTGGTGCCGATTACGCTGGTGTCGGATGAACCCCGGGTGATTCTGACGAAACGTTCCTCCGCGCTCAAACATCACCCGGGGCAGATTGCCTTTCCCGGTGGCAAGCAGGACGAGGGCGACGCTGATGTGACTGCCGCCGCGCTGCGCGAAGCGCGCGAGGAAATCGGGCTGCCAGAAGACCTGCCCGAGGTTTTGGGTCATCTGGCGCAGCACGAAACGGTTACCAGTTTCATGGTGACACCCGTGGTTGCCCTGATCCATCAACCTTTCAATGTGGTGCCTGAGCGAGGCGAAGTGGACGAAGTCTTCTCGGTTCCGCTGACGCATTTGACCAACCCGGAAAACTACATCGTAGAATCCCGGTTCTGGCGGGGTGTGAGGCGCAAGTACTTCACCGTGCCCTATGGACCCTATTATATCTGGGGGGCGACTGCCCGCATGTTGCGGGGCCTTGCTGCCCGGATGGAAGATGATGACGCAAATTGAGCAGCCCTGGCTGACAGATCCTGCAACTCAGGCCGTGTGCAATGCCGTGATGGCAGATGGGGCGCAGGCTCTGTTTGTGGGCGGTTGCGTGCGCAACGCATTGTTGGGCGTGCCGGTTTCCGACTTGGATATTGCGACTGACGCGCCCCCTGAGACGGTTGTGGCTTTGGCCAAACGCGCGGGGATCAAGGCAGTGCCAACCGGCATCGATCACGGCACGGTAACTTTGGTCGAAAACGGAGTTCCGTTCGAGATCACGACATTCCGCAAGGATGTCGCCACCGACGGGCGACGGGCCGTTGTCGCGTTTTCGACCGACATTGCCGAGGATGCGAAACGCCGCGATTTCACCATGAACGCGCTTTATGCGCGACCGAATGGAGAGCTCGTTGATCCCCTCGGTGGTTTGTCAGACCTAAAGGCCTGCCGGGTCCGGTTCATTGGAACGGCATCTCATCGTATTCGCGAAGATTACTTGCGATCTCTGCGGTATTTTCGGTTTCATGCCTGGTACGGCGATGCGCAGGAAGGGTTTGACCCGGACGCGCTGGCGGCAATTGCCGAAAACCTTGACGGGCTGGACACACTGTCCCGTGAACGGGTCGGTACTGAATTGTTGAAACTCTTGGGCGCACCGGATCCCGCGCCTTCGGTCGCGGTCATGCGGCAGATTGGAATGTTGGCGCAACTATTGCCCGGGGCTGATGATCGGGCGCTGGCGCCATTGGTGCATCTGGAGTCCGATCTGCCCGCTGATCCGATTCGACGTCTGACGGCGCTGGGCGATAAGTCGGTTTCCTCGACGCTGCGATTGTCGAAACAGCAGCTTACCAGGGTCGAAAAGCTGCGCGAAGCGGCCACCGGTACAACTGCACCATCGGAACTGGCTTACAGACTTGGCGCTGATGCGGCGCGGGATGCTGTGCTTCTGCGAGCTGCCCTTCTGGAACAGCCTGTTTCGACCGAAATAGAGACTGAAATCACAGCTGGCGCTTCTGCAAAATTCCCGATCACGGCGAAGGACCTGATGCCGAAATTCAGCGGTCCAAAGCTGGGTGCGATGCTTAAAAAACTTGAGAATGAATGGATCGAAAGTGGGTTTGTATTGGGACGGGATCAACTCCTGGCCCGTGCGAAATGACCCTACGTCAGATCTTAGGGGGGTGACAAATTATGAAATCTCGCCTACCCCTTGGGCAACGCCATCATCAGGAGGAATGCGTATGTATTACGGGATCTGGTTTCTCTAACACCTGAGACTCTGCCCGTTTTGTCGGTGGGGCCTTGGGCCTACCTTCGCTTACATATGCCTATCCAATCGCTCGTATTCTGGAGCAACCCTGATGTTTCGTTTCTTTGAAAATCTCGTAGACCCGTATTGTGACTATCCGGAAACCGACACACCGCCGACGCGGTTGTGGCCATTTCTGCGGGACTACTCGAAACCGTTCAAGACGGTATTCTGGCTGGCTGCGATCATGTCGGTGATCGTGGCCGCGATCGAAATCGGCCTGATCTACTACATGGGTCGGGTTGTGGATCTGCTGACTGGCGAGCCGGCGGAAGTCTGGGCCAATTACGGCACAGAACTCATCGCGCTTGCTGTTTTTGTCGTGCTGCTGCGCCCAGCGCTGCAACTGGCTGACGTTCTGTTGTTGAACAATACGATCCTGCCGAACTTTGGCACTCTGATCCGCTGGCGGTCGCACAAGCATGTGCTGCGCCAATCGGTTGGCTGGTTCGAAAACGACTTTGCCGGGCGGATTGCCAACCGGATCATGCAAACCCCGCCCGCGGCCGGAGAGGTCGTGTTCCAGGTCTTTGATGCCATCACCTTTTCCATCGCTTACTTGGTGGGCGCGGCGGTGCTGTTGTTTGCCGCCGATGCGCGGCTGCTGTTGCCGCTGGTGATCTGGTTTGTCCTGTATGGCCTGTTGATCAGCTGGACGATCAAACGTGTTGGCCCGGCCTCGCAGGCGGCGTCGGATGCGCGCTCTACGGTGACGGGGCGGGTGGTGGACAGCTATTCCAACATTCATTCGGTCAAGATGTTCGCTCATCACGAAAAGGAACTGGATTACGCCAAGGAGGCCATCGAAAACACGCGCAAGACCTTTCAGGTGGAAATGCGGATCTATACCATCATGGATGCTGCGCTTGTCACGTTGAACGGCCTGTTGATCGTGGGCGTCGTGGGTTGGGGTATCGCACTTTGGATGCAGGGCTCGGCCTCGGTCGGGATCGTGGCGGCGGCAACGGCTCTGACCCTGCGGCTGAACGCGATGACCGGCTGGATCATGTGGGCGTTGACCACGTTTTTCCGGCAGCTGGGTGTTGTTGCCGAGGGGATGGAAACAATTGCCCAGCCCATCGATCTGGTGGATGCAGCCAACGCGGCCCCGTTGCGGCTGGAGCAGGGTGAAATCCAGATCCGCAAGCTGTCGCACCATTATGGGCGCGAGGCTGGCGGGTTGGACAATATCAGCTTCACCATCAAGCCGGGTGAAAAGATCGGTTTGATTGGTCGGTCCGGGGCGGGCAAGTCCACCTTGGTCAAACTGCTATTGCGGTTCTACGACCCCGAAAAAGGCCAGATCCTGATCGACGGGCAGGACATCCGTGCCGTCACTCAGGACAGCTTGCGGTCGCGCATCGGGATGGTGCAACAGGACAGTTCGCTGCTGCACAGATCGGTGCGGGACAATATCCTGTACGGTCGTCCCGACGCCACGGATGCGCAGATGATCGAAGCTGCGAACCAGGCGGAAGCGCATGAGTTCATACTGGATCTTCAGGACCCGCAAGGTCGCACCGGTTATGATGCGCATGTGGGCGAACGGGGGGTTAAACTGTCCGGTGGTCAGCGGCAGAGGGTAACTCTGGCGCGGGTGATCCTGAAGGATGCGCCGATCCTGCTCTTGGATGAGGCGACATCAGCCTTAGATAGTGAGGTGGAAGCCGCTATTCAGGAAACCCTGTATGGCATGATGCAGGGGAAAACCGTGATCGCGATTGCGCACCGATTGTCGACCATCGCCCAGATGGATCGGATCCTTGTTCTGGATCAGGGACGGATTGTCGAAGAAGGATCGCATTCCGATCTTCTGGCCTCTCAGGGGCTCTATGCCCAATTCTGGGCGCGCCAGTCCGGCGGTTTCCTGAACCCGGAGGCAGCAGAGTGAGACTTGCGGATCTGATCAACCCGTTCACCGCCAAGGACACGCCCCCGCCACAAACGCTGGGGGCGTTTATCCGATGGGCATTGATCGGGGCGTGGCCGGTGCTGTTCATGGCGGCCGGGTTTTCCGCCCTTGCCGGCGCGATGGAGGCGGGGACCGCCTGGATCCTGGGTCTTGTGATCGATGGCGCGGTGGCTGATGGGCCCGAGCTGTTCTTTTCGACACAGAATGTGGCTCTGATACTGGGAACAATGGCGTTTTTTCTGTTGATCCGGCCCATCATGTTTGGCCTGTCTTCGGTGTCGAACAACTATATCGTCATGCCCAATATCGCCCCCCTGGTATTGGCGAAACTGAATCGTTGGACCTTGGGTCAATCAGTCAGTTACTTTGACGATGATTTTGCCGGCCGGATTGCGCAAAAGCAGATCCAGACGGCGACGGCGCTGTCTTCGGTTGTTTCGGAAACGATCAGTGCGATCGTGTTTGCGCTGGCATCCCTGGTTGGGTCGCTGGTTCTGCTGGGGTCGATCCATCCGGTCGTTATGGTGCTGTTTGCCGCTTGGTTGGCGGTCTATTTCCTGTTGATCCGCTGGTATCTGCCGCGCATCCGGGTACGGTCCGCCACGCGGGCCGGGGCGCGGGCGATGGTGACGGGGCAAATCGTTGATACGATCACCAATATCAAGACAGTCAAACTGTTTGCCCATGCAGATGCCGAAGACAATGCCGCCCGGGATGCGCTGGTGTCCTATCGTGAAACGGCTTTGGATTTCGGGCGCTTGGCGGCAGGGTTCCGTTTTATCCTGATGTGCTTGGCTGGCGTTCTGCCGGTTCTGTTGCTGGGCGGTACACTGCTATTGTGGCAGGGCGGCTCTGCCACAACCGGCGATATTGTTGCTGCCGGAGCGGTTTCGATCCGCATTGCGCAGATGACCGGTTGGGTCAGTTTCACGCTGATGGCGCTCTATGCCAACGTAGGTGAAATTGAAAACGGCGTTAAAACGCTGACCGTGCGAAACCGGCTTGAGGATCAGCCGGACGCGAATGAATTGAAAGTGTCCCGGGGTGAGATCCGGTTTGACAATGTTGGCTTCGCCTATGGCCGTGATATTGGCGGTGTCCGGGACATTTCCCTGACCGTGAAACCGGGGGAGAAGCTGGGCATCGTCGGCGCTTCGGGGGCCGGGAAATCGACGCTCGTTTCGCTGCTCATGCGGCTCTATGACGGGGAAAACGGCCGTGTTCTCATTGATGGGCAGGACATCGCGGGTGTCACGCAAGACAGCCTGCGCCGCCAGATCGGCATGGTCACCCAGGAAACTGCGATGTTCAATCGTTCTGCGCGTGACAACATCCTGTATGGCCGCCCGGGTGCGAGTGAAGAGCAGATGATCGCGGCTGCGCGCAAGGCTGAGGCGGATGATTTCATCCTGGGTTTGAAGGACGCGAAAGATCGTGAAGGCTATGACGCGCATCTGGGTGAACGGGGCGTGAAACTGTCCGGTGGGCAACGTCAACGGATCGCTTTGGCCCGTGCCATTCTCAAGGACGCGCCAATCCTTGTGTTGGACGAAGCGACCTCGGCGTTGGATTCCGAGGTCGAAGCCTCGATTCAGGCTGCGTTGCATCGGGTGATGGAGGGAAAGACGGTTCTGGCCATCGCACATCGCCTGTCCACCCTGTCGGAAATGGACCGAATCGTCGTGTTGGATCAGGGGCGCATCGTCGAGGAAGGCAGTCATGACAGCTTGCTCGCACGCGGTGGGCTCTATGCTCAGTTCTGGCAGCGGCAGTCGGGCGGGTTCATACAAACCGATACCGAGGTTGAAGCGGCGGAATAAGCCTTTTGCTATTCGTCGCGTAGGGGTATCACGCGGCCCATGCGAGTATCAGTAGACATCGACAGGCTGGGCCTTCAGGGCGATGGCATCGCCGAAGGCCCGCTTTTTGCGCCGCGGACGCTGCCGGGTGAAACCGTTTCAGGGGTGGTGGATGGCACCCAGCTGACTGACATTCGGATCGAAACCCCTTCGGAACACCGGGTACAGGCCCCCTGTCGCCATTATAAGGCGTGCGGCGGTTGTCAATTGCAGCACGCGGATGGCGCGTTTGTTGCGGATTGGAAGTTAGGCGTTGTCAGGCAGGCTTTGGATGCGCAGGGGTTGCAGACGGATCTGCGCCCGATCCACACGTCGCCTGCCAGATCACGCCGCCGGGCAACCCTTGCGGCGCGACGAACCAAGAAGGGCGCATTGGTGGGTTTTCACGGCCGTGCCACGGATGTGATCACCGAAGTGCCCGATTGCCAGTTGCTGCAGCCCGAGCTGATGCAGGCCCTGCCCTTGGCAGAAGAGCTGGCTATCCTTGGTGCCAGTCGCAAGACGGCTTTGGCCGTTACCATCACATCTTCCGAACAAGGTCTGGATGTCTTGGTGCGCCACGGCAAACCCCTGGACGGGCCTTTGAGGATGCAGCTGGCACCTTTGGTCGAACGCTACGATCTGGCCCGGCTGTCCTGGGAGGAGGAGCTGATCGCGATGGATCCGCCGCCCACGCAGAGCTTTGGCGCAGCGCAGGTCTGTCCCCCGGCGGGATCATTTCTGCAAGCCACCCATGACGGTGAAGCAGCGTTGTTGGCTGCGGTACAAGAGGTCGTCCAAGGCGCTGGGCGTATCATCGATCTGTTTGCGGGTTGTGGTACTTTCTCTCTCCCCCTGGCCAAACAGGCCGAGGTTCACGCAGTCGAAGGCGACGACGCCATGATGCTGGCTTTGGATACCGGGTGGCGCAAGGCGCAAGGTTTGAAGAAAGTCACCACCGAAACCCGCGATCTGTTCCGCCGTCCGGTTCTGCCGGATGAGCTGACCCCGTTCGGCAAACCATTCGAAGCCGTGGTGATCGATCCGCCCCGCGCCGGGGCCGAAGCGCAGGTCGCGGAATTGACCAAGGCCCGTGTGCCGATTATCGCCTATGTCAGCTGTAATCCGGTGACATTTGCCCGCGATGCCAAAGCTCTTGTATCTGCGGGATACTCGCTTAATTGGGTGCAAACCGTGGATCAGTTCCGCTGGTCCACGCACACAGAACTTGCTGCCTCATTCACGCTTTGAACTGATTGTCAGGAAAATTGCCGATGTCCGACACCCCTGCTTTGCAACGCTTTCTGGAAAGCCCGGGTTTCGGGCGTTTCATCACCGCGGTGATTCTGGTCAATGCAGTCCTGCTGGGGATGGAAACGTCGCCCACATTGATGGCCAAGGCGGGAAGTATCATCACGTTGCTGGACAAGATCTGTCTTGCGATTTTCGTGGTCGAGATCCTTTTGAAGCTGATCAGCTATCGGCTGCGGTTCTTCACCAACGGATGGAATCTTTTCGACTTTGTAATTGTCGGGATTGCTTTGGTTCCCGCGGCTCAGACCCTGTCCGTGTTGCGGGCTTTGCGGATTCTGAGGGTATTGCGGGTTATCTCGGTCGCGCCGCGGCTGCGGCGAGTGGTTGAAGGTTTCATCACTGCGCTGCCAGGGATGGCCAGTGTGTTCTTGCTGATGACGATCATCTTCTACATCGGGTCGGTTATCGCGACCAAGCTGTTCTCCCAAAGCTTTCCGGACTGGTTTGGGGACCTTGGGCTGAGTGCTTATTCCCTGTTCCAGATCATGACCTTGGAAAGCTGGTCCATGGGCATCGTCCGTCCCGTGATGGAGGTGTATCCATATGCCTGGATCTTCTTTGTGCCCTTCATCATGATCACGACTTTTGCGGTTGTGAACCTTTTGGTGGGTCTGATCGTAAATTCGATGCAGGATGCGCATCATGAAGGTGAAACCGAACGCACGGACGCGTATCGTGACGAAGTGCTGACCCGGCTGGAAGCTATCGAACAGCGGCTGGCCGCGCAAATGGGCCAAGGCGCGGAGAAGTGATTTTGCACCGCAACGCTTTTGCGATAAGCGGCAGGCAGGCGAACAGGCAGAGAAACCGAGGATGAAACGCAGGACATTCGCAGCAGGAGCGGCCGCGGCCCTGGCTTTGGCCGGGTGCACGTCAAACAGCAAGTTCCGCCGGTATAACGGACCGGAGGTAACCTCGATCGTGATAAACAAGGGTGCGCGAAAAATGTACCTTTTGCACCACGAAGAGATCCTCAAGGAATACAAGGTGGATCTTGGCTTCGCCCCGGTTGGTGACAAGAAGATCGAAGGGGACGGGAAAACACCCGAAGGCACCTATCTGATCGACCGCCGTAATCCGAACAGCTCTTTCCACCTGTCGCTTGGGATTTCGTATCCGAATGCGCGCGACGTTGCCGAGGCTCAGGCGTTGGGCAAGAAACCGGGTGGTGAAATTTTCATCCACGGACAGCCGAACCTGTTGAGGGATCGCAAACGGGCCAAGAAGACCCAGGATTGGACTGCGGGTTGCGTGGCTGTGAAGAATGACGAGATGGAAGAGATCTATGCCATGGTGCGAACCGGAACCGTCATATCCTTGAGGCCTTGATCACTCGGGGCGAAAGAAAACCAACCAGGTCCAGTAAACACCCGTGGCGCGATTCCCGATCTGAAGAGACTCGGCTTTGCGCTGTCGCTTCAATACAAATCCTGCGTCTTTGGCCTGCTCAATGCTTTGGTCGGTATCAACGGGAAATCCGGGTCGGTCGGGCTTGGTTGGTCCATGGCGCAGGGACACGATCAGACGTCCTCCAGGCTGGGTAAGATCGTAGCAGCGGGACCAGGCCAGTGCCCGGTTCAATGGCGGGATGTGGTGCCATACGCCTACGGACATCAGCAGATCAAAAGCTTCTGCGTCCGGTGAAAAACGGATGAGTTCGGGTAAAACATCATCGACCCAAGTTATCCCGACCGCATGGTGCAAACGCTGTCCGGCTTCTCGCAATGCTGCAACCGGTTCAACTGCGGTCACATCAAACCCTCGTCGAGACAACCAGGCGGCATCGCGTCCGGTTCCGGCACCTAGGTCCAGAACACGGGCCGGTCCATCTGGTAGCAGATCAAGGATAGGGGCCAGCCAAGCAGCCGAATCGACATCTTCGAACGGGATGACAAGCTGGTCTGCAACTGCGCGGTACCCGTTCAGGATTGCTTCTCGATCGGGCATGAGCGGTGATCAGCCGCCCATGATCAGGGTCCACCAGATCTTGCCGCCGGGTTCCTGATACCAGGCAAACCCCATATTGACCGCTGTAGGATCCAGCAGAACACTGCGAGTGCCCGGGTCTTCCATCCAAGCGGCCAAAGTTTCCAGCTCGGTTTCATAGGTTTCGGAAATCACCTCGCCCACCAGAATGCCGGTATATCCGGCGCGCGATACGCGATCCAGTGGAGAGGACCCATCCGAACCGAAATGCCAGGGTCGATTTTGTACCGACATGTCGCGAGAATGCGTTGCAGCGGCAGCGTTTAGCGGTGCGTTCAACTCGACCGCCTGGGCGCCTGACGCCTGTCTGAGCGAATTGACGGAATCGAGCATCCGGAACTGGACCTTGCCGGTTTGTCCGCCGCGGATGCGGTAAACCTTGCCACCTGTTCCCGGGTTTTGCGGCGATGGGGTGGGCGTACACGCTGCCAGTGCCATTGCTGCTGCAAGAGAAATCAGAAATCCGCGCATTATCCCTCAACCTGTGTCTACCGTGTATCATTGCACTTAGCCTGATGTGGGCCGGCGCGCAAATCGACCTAGAGTATTTGGGCATCAACTGCATGTGTTTGATTTGCGAGTGCGGCTTTCTCGCAATAAAATGCTGTTAACAGATCTCTGAAAGCCGAAGGTTGGTATTGAAATGTCCAAAAGCAACTTCAGATCCCCGTCCCGCCGGCAGTTTCTCGCTGGCACCGCCTCTCTGATCGGAGTGCCTGCACTGGCACAACAAGCGACCGAAGAGCCGGAAGCCTATGATCCCTTGCGTCCACCGCCTGAGCCGGAACCCCCCGTTGCGCGCAATATCTCTTCGTTCCGGTCGCTGAGCTGGAGGCCCTATTTCAGCAGTCTGAACAACGGCGCCATCCTGGTCGATACCCAATCCCGGGCCCTGCACTACTGGTCCGAAGACGAATCGGTTTACAAACTCTACCCGTCGTCCGTCCCGTTGACCGAGGATATGACCCGCCGCGGCCGTACCAGTGTCATTCGCAAGGTCGAAGGTCCAAGCTGGGCGCCAACGCCGTCGATGAAGAAGCGAAACCCGGAATGGCCGGATTATATACCGCCGGGTCCGGACAATCCGCTGGGGTCGCACGCATTGTATCTGAGCTGGAAATACTACCGAATCCACGGCACTCATGACACCCGCAAGATCGGTCGAAAATCGTCCAATGGCTGCATCGGTCTTTACAATGAACACATTGCTGAGCTGTTCGGGATGACGAAAGTCGGCACGCAAGTGTTGCTAATTTGACGACATTTTGGTCAGGTAAGGGGTATGTGGATCAACAAGCAATTGCAATCCGACCGTTTTGCTGCAAAGACAAAACTACGAGGTAAGTCTTGGGTGCGTGGTTCGGTATGCCTGTTCCGCGCAAATTCTGGAGGTTAACATGAAAAAACTCGTTATCGCTGCTGCTCTGACTGCTGCTGCTTCGACCGCTTCGGCCGGTAACCTGGCTGAGCCCGTGGTTGAGCCGCCGGTTGTTGTCGAAGAAGCTCAGGGTTCTTCGAGCGGCATCCTGCTGCCCCTGCTGCTGCTGGTTCTGGTCGGCGCAGCTGTTGCAAGCAGCTAATTACTGCTAAGACCAAATACAGAAAAGGCGGTGGTTTCCCACCGCCTTTTTTGTTTGTGGAACCTCAGGCAGATGCTTATCGCAGCTCGGACAGAATTTTGTCCAAGGTGACGACGATCATGTCCGCGTCATGCGCATCGATGGTCAGCGGTGGGCGGATTTTCAGGATGTTGTCCTTGGGGCCTTCGCTGCCGATCAGAATCCTGTGGTCGCGCATCCGATTCTTGACATAAGAACAGATTTCACCAGCTTCCGATCCGTCCGGCTTGATCAGCTCGACCCCCAGAAACAGCCCCATTCCGCGTACATCGCCCACACACGGGTGTTTTGACTGAATTTGGTGCAATCCCTGTTTCAGGAGATCCCCGACCTCTCGGGCGTTTTGCTGAAGCCCTTCGTCATCAACGATGTCCAAAACCTCCTTCCCGATCCGGCAGGACAAAGTCGAGCCGCCAAAGGTGGAAAAGAACTCGATCCCATTGTCGAAACTTTCTGCGATCTCTCTGGTTGTCGCCAACACACCCAAAGGGTGCCCATTTCCGATGGGTTTGCCCATCACCACGATGTCAGGTCGCGCGCCCTGGTGTTCGAAACCGAAATAATAGTCGCCCAACCGGCCGAGCCCGGTTTGAACCTCGTCAGCGATGCAGACACCACCGGCGGCGCGAATCTTCTCGTAAACGGCGGGCAGGTAGCCTTGGGGCGGGATGATCTGCCCACCGACCGAAGGGAAGGTTTCGGCAATGAAGCCTGCAACCCCATGGCCCTTGTCCTGCAAGCGGGCAATGGCAGGGTCAACGAAATTCGCGAATTTTGCGGCGCGGTCCGGATCGTCACGCTTGAAGGACCCGCGGTAATCGTCGGCAACCTCGACCAGTTCTACCCAATCCGCCTGACCGACCCCGCCAGGCTTGTTGAACTTGTAGGCCGAGATGGCCACGGCGGCATTGGTGTTACCGTGATAGCCGTGGTCCGGTGTCACAATCCCTTTGGCACCGGTATGGGCCCGCGCCAGGCGCAAGGCCAGCTCGTTTGCCTCGGTCCCGGAATTCACGAAGAAACAGACCTCGAAATGATCGGGCAGTTTCGACAGGATCTTGTCGGCAAATGCGGTTTGTGCCGGGTGCAGGTAGCGGGTGTTGGAGTTCATCCGCTTCAACTGGTCTGCGGCGACGGCCTGGATCCGGGGGTGGGCATGGCCGACATGCGGCACGTTGTTATAGGCGTCCAGATATGGCCGCCCCCATTCATCGAACAGGTGGTGTTTCCAGCCGCGTACCAGCATGACCGGATCATTGTAGGTCAGGCTTAGGTTGCCGCCGAAATGGGCCTTACGTCCCTTCAATACGAGTGCTTTGTCAGTCGGTTGGTAAAGCACCTTGTCGTCTGGCAAGTTCAGCAGGGCAGCCGGGTTCGGGCAAATGGCGCACCACATATACAGCTCGTCCGGGTCACCGACGCCGGGCCAACCGGTTTCGATGCCTTCGGTCGTCAAGGCCAGTTGAAAATGCACATGCGGTACCCAGCCGCCATTCTGGTGCGGATTGCCCAAGCTGCAGAAGGCTTCGCCTTTTTTGATTTTGTCACCGCGTTTCAAACGGGCACAGCATTCCGGGTCCAGATGGCCATAAAGGGTACAGAACGTGTCCCCGTCCGGAGTGACGTGGCGCAAGATGATGACGCCACCATAGTCTAGATGGCTGGCCCGGTTTTCGACGGCAAAAACCTCTCCGTCCAAAGGCGCGTAGAGAGACCTGCCAGCCGGGGCAAACCCATCTACAGCAAGATGGACCGTACGCCGGTCACTGGCTTTCCACGGCCCCTTTCGGAACCCTGGTTCGGCATAGATAAGGCGCGGTTCATTGTAATACCCCAGCCAAGTCCGACCCAACTCCTCGAACTCCTCGCCGACACGGGAGGCTTCTTCCAGTGGCATGTGAAATGGGTTTTGAGGCCACGTGGAATTTTCGACCGAGAGTGAGCCCATGGGGGCGTCGCTCAGGTCCTCGCCCAGCAGGTTGGCGAAACTTCCGCGCTCGGCGTTCAGCCAGTTCAAAACGCGATCCGCCCCGTCTACGACCGGTAGCCCGCAGGCCGCGCGCAACCGAGCCTTGAGCAGGATCGGGTGGATCTCGTTGCCTTCCAGGAACCGCCAGGCCGGCGCTTGCGAGATGGTCACATAGGGATCGTCGGGGTTGTCCACGGCCATCAGGGTCGAGTTCACAACGCTGACCGCCAGTCGCGCCCGCAGCAACGGCCAGAGCAGATCCAGCTCGCTGGCTGTCAGAGGATAGGCGTCATGATACCCGGCAACCAGAGCAGCCAGAGCGGCTTCGGGGGTGGGGTGATCCAGAACGATGTAAGCCGCGGCAATGGCCAGATCGCAGATCCGGGGTGCAGCGCACATGTCGCCCAGATCAATAAGACCAGAAAGCGTGCGTGGTTGGGTCAGCTCGTCATCGACCAACAGGTTGTAGTCATTTGCATCGTTGTGGATGGCTTGCGCCGGGAGCTGAGCCAAAACAGGCTCTAACAAGGCAAATTCAGCCGAAATTTTGTCCAACAAAGCCCTGCGCGCCGGATCGGCCACACAGTCCGTCCGATCCGCAATCCAACCCGCCTGCGCAAGATTCCATTTGAAGTCTCGATGCAAACCTGGGAACTCGAAATCCGTCAGGGTTGCCCCCATCCGACCCAAAGCAACACCAATTTGCCGGATCAAGTCGGGTGATTTGGGTTCGACCTTGGCATAGCAGCGTCCGGGCAGTGCTTCCAAAAGCCAGGCCAGCCGCAACACCCCATCTTCATCAGTCAGAGAGACCAGGCTTTTTTCGTCAGGAGTGCGGATGACATTGGGGACAGGAACATCGGCTGCGTGCGACGTGATGTGTTCCAAGGCGGCGATTTGCATGTCCACCAGACCTCGGTCGCACCCTGGACGCATCACCTTTAGAATGAATCTTTCACCGCTCTCAGCCTCAACGGCAAAGTTCAGGTCATATTCGCCATCCAGCCGCGTCAATTCGGCGGATATGCCCCAAGCGTCGCGCAGCGCAGCGCTCCAATGCTGACATGTCATTGTGCTCTCCCCGGTCCAATGGTTGGCTCCTATTTGAACCGGGTCTCAGCGTTAGTCCAGCCAGCCTTTCAGATTGTCCTCGATAACCTTGGACAACGCAGCGACATGGGTGTCCTGATCATTCAGGCAAGGGATATAGGTGAAGTGCTCGCCACCCGCTTCTTCAAAGCTCTCGTGGATTTCTTCGTTGATCTCTTCCAGGGTTTCGATGCAGTCGGAGGCAAAGGCCGGAGCGATCACGGCGATGTTCTTTTTGCCTTGCTTGGCCAGTTCGGCCACGTGATCGACGGTGTAAGGTTTCAACCACTCCTCGGGTCCGAAACGGGATTGAAAGGTGCTGACAATATCGGTGTCGTCCCAACCCAGACGCTCCTTCAGCAGGCGTGTCGTCTTCTGGCACTGGCAATGATAGGGATCGCCCTGCATCAGATACCGTTCCGGCATCCCGTGGTAGGATACAACCAGTATGTCAGGCTTTTTTTCCATCGAAGCATAGGCGGTTTCAACAGACCCGGCCAAGGCGTCGATATAGGCGGGTTCGTCAAAATAGGCTGGCACGGTGCGGGCCGCCGGTTGCCACGCCTCCTCCATCAAAGCGCGGAAAAACTGGTCGTTGGCGGTCCCGGTCGTGGCCCCGGCGTACTGCGGATAGAGCGGGAAGAACAGGATGCGTGAACAGCCAGCCGCGACCATCTGCTTAACTTTGGACTTGGTCGAGGGATTGCCATAGCGCATGCAGAAATCGACCATCACCTGATCCCCATAACGGTCTGCCATTGCTTGGGTAATCTTGGCGGTCTGATCCTTGGTGATCGTCATCAAGGGGCTTTCGCCCTTGTCGTGGTTCCAGATCGATTTGTACGCCTCGCCCGAACTGAACGGGCGTTTTGTCAGAATGATAGCCTGAAGGATCGGCTGCCATTTCCATTTTGGGTAATCGATCACCCGTTGGTCCGACAGGAACTCATTCAGATACCGCCGCATCGGCCAATAGCTGTAATCGTCCGGGGTTCCAAGATTTGCCAGCAGAACACCCACCTTTTGCGCCGGCACTTTGGGGTGGTCCGCGGGAGCATGTGCAGGGCAGGTGGGTTGATTGGTGGCATCCAGCATGGTGTTTCCTGTCGGCTTCGGGCGTCGTTAGGCACAGATAAGGGTAAAGGGTTACGGGTCAATCCGGCAAATGGATCACCGATGTCGCAGTTATTCAGGCAATTTGGTTTCCGGGACTTTCAGCGCATCAGCAAGTCGGGCCTTTGCTGATCCGGGACGCAGCGGTTGTGGTTGGCTGTCGGATGGCGACCAACCGGTGAGACATATCAATTCGAAAGTGGCGGGCAGGCGATGTTCGTGCGTGGCATAGGCGTCGCGATAAACCTGCTCGGCACGTGCAAACAGATGTCTTGAGCTCGGGCGTTTGGAGCGCGCGGTCAGAGCGTTTGTTTCGCCCATGCCACGAAGCTCCTGCATCAAATGGCGCAGGTCGCGGTATTCCGCGGTCAAGGGCACCACATCGGCCACCGGTAGGGTCAGCCCCGCCCGCTGCAGCAATCCGCCTAGATCGCGGATTTCTGCCATAGGAGAAACCCGGGGTGACAGCCCTCCATACAGCTGGGTTTCGGCTTCGGCGAGGGAGGCGCGCAATTGGTGCAACGTCTGCCCACCCAACGCAACGACCAATAACAGGCCGTCTTCCTTTAACGCGCGGCGGCACTGGATCAATTGGCCGACCGGATCATTGGCCCAGTGCAAGGCCATGGCATGGACAATCAAATCGTGGGTGTTTGGTTCTAGGTCCAGCACCTCGTCATCGGATATGGCTTTTGCGTCTGGCAGGGTGTTTGACCAGAATTCAGGCAGTGAGCTCACAATCGCAGGCTTGGTAAACGTTCTGTTAACCATCGATAGGCGATCCTGCACCTCGTCCAGTGCGATTTCATGCAGGAACAGGGCCTCGGGCCGAATACGGGCACGATGTGCAGCCAATGCCTTGCGATCAAAGAGTGGAGCTTGGGTCATGGGGGCTACCTAAAGCGATGTGGTCCGGTTTTCAAACGGCGGTTCAACTGATCTACCCGTCGCGATGTCTGGGGTGCGGTGATCTTGTGGACAGTGACTTTGGTCTGTGTGGGCCGTGCTGGCGCGACACGCCCTTTGTGGCCGGAGCGGTTTGCGAGTCGTGCGGCGTTCCGGTGATGGGCGCGGCAGACGGGTTCAGGATCGAGTGCGACGACTGCATGCGTCACCCGCGCCCATGGAGCGCTGGGCGAACGGCGTTGATATACGAAGGGCGGGCTCGCAAGTTGGTTCTGGCGCTGAAGCACGGGGATCGTCCTGAAATCGCACGCCCTGCAGCCTTGTGGATGGCCAGAGTGGGGAAACCTTTGCTGTCTCGAAATGCGTTGATTGCTCCTGTCCCGCTGCATTGGACCCGATTGATAAAGCGCAAGTACAATCAGTCCGCGCTGCTGGCGCAGGCTTTGTCTCGGGAAACTGGTTTGTCTTGCTGCCCGGACTTGCTGGTTCGAAATCAGCGTACTCCAAAGTTGGAGAATGCAACTGTTCAGCAAAGGTTTGACTTGTTGGGTGGGGCCATCACTCATCATCCGAAACGACGCCACCGGATGGTGGCTCGAGACGTGATTTTGGTCGATGACGTTATGACGTCTGGTGCGACACTTGCTGCCTGTACCAAGGCCTGCATGGAGGCCGGAGCTGCGCGAGTGAACATTCTAACCTTGGCCCGTGTCAGCAAGGATAGTCGCCATCAGGACAGCTGACAGATATGTCACGGTTGCCGCAAGCCGTTGATCTTGGGCTGTGCGGAAAAGACCTTTGGTTTTCGACTTGAGAAAAGGAACCCCGCGCCGCGATGCAAAACGCTTTGCGTGACATGCCGTGTCCAATTTTTGACGCAGAGCATCATGAGTTTTGTCAAGGCAGCCATGTTTCGGCCCGAAATGCCGTTTTCCCGCCGCAAAGAAAACACAATATTCCAAGACTTGAGACCGTTTATGTCTGCTTTTCATATAGTTGTGACGGTTGAGCGAACTATCGCCCACTCTCGCCAATAGTGTGGAATGCCCAGATTTTGCCACGATAGTCTCGCGTTCGAGCAGTAGCTTTCGACAACAACAAACTCCACGGCAAGGGGACGTCAAGCGTGTCCAATTCATCACTCCCGACACCGGTTTTCTCGAAACTCAACACCCGAAACTACACGGGTACCAGGGAAGAAGTCGTCAACATTACTCATAAAAAGGCGTTTCTGCTTCCGTCTGCCACGATTTCCTTGAGTTTCTCACTGGACCGTCTGCCTGGCGAGATGGCTTTGATTTCGAAGGACGGGAAAGGCGCCGCGGCGGGGGATTTCACGCTTTGGGTCAAGGACGGCACACTTGTGGTGACGCAATCGGACGGGACCGACACCGAGTATCTGAAGGTTCCCGATCTGGTTCTGTCGGCGCAGACGAGCTATCACATCGCGGTCAGCTTTGGCTCGGACGGGCTGATGATCTGGCTGAACGGCGCACTGGTCGCGGCCGAGCCCACGTTCAAACAGGGGATGGAACTGAATGCCAACAGCCTGGTGATCGGTGGCAGTCGGGCGTGGCACAGTGACCAGACCAGCGAGGCGCATTCCCTGTTCAAGGGCGAGATCGGCGATGTGCGGATCTTTGATACGCAGCTGGGGGGCAACAGCCAGATTGCTCTGGCCAAGACGGCAGTTCCGGGCGTGACCAAATCGGCCAAGATGGATGCCATGATGGCGGATCTGGCCCCGGTGTTCGGGCAGCTTCACGGTGCCAGCGACACGTTCCTGGACATTCTGGACGAGTATGACGTCAACCACCACGGCCATCTGGACCGCAGTCTCAACATGATCATCCGTGGTGCCGGGGACCAGGTGATAGACGGCACCGGCCAGGCGGACGGGATCGACGGCGGTCGCGGCAAGGACAAGCTGAGCGGCAAGGGCGGTGCCGACGTGCTGCAGGGCGGCTATGGCAATGACGTGTTGCTGGGCGGTGGAGGCGCCGATGTTCTGGACGGCGGTCATGGCGAGGATGTGCTCAAGGGTGGAAACGGCAACGATCTTTTGATCAGCCGGGCGGATGGGCGCGAAGGCGCGATTGCCTTTGATCCGGACCGGGACGAAGGCGATCCGCTGAAGGAATTGACGAATGGCAAGCTCTACCCGGATCAGCCGATCCCGGCGGATGACCTGCTGATCGGCGGCAGCGGCGCCGACATTTTCTATTTCCAGACGCTGATCAACGCGAAAGAGCGTTACATCGAGAAACACACGCGCGATGACGGCACGATCAACTGGCACGGCGTGGCCGGTGAAAATGACAAGCTGCACGATCATTGGGTCGATGTGCTCGGCAATGACGTGGTGCAGGATTTCAGTCGGGCCGAAGGCGACCGCCTGGTGATTGAAGGTCACACGACGCAGATTTCCTCGATCACCTATGGCGATGCGGACGGGAACGGGGTGATGGATCACTCGGTGATCGGGCTCTATTCCGATCAAGGCCGCAACGGTGGCGCCCATAACGGCGACCTGTTGGGGACGATCACGGTCTATGGCGATCTGGTGAAGCTCAGCGATATCGAACACACGGCGGCCCCGGCCTATGGCATCGTGAAAAGCATCGAGGACCTGGACGAGGCCATCGCCCCCACCGAAACCGCCAAGAACAAGGCCCCCATCAAACCCCCAACCGATATCCTGCCAAAGGAAGGGGAGTT
>WKFI01000019.1 GCA_014872875.1 Paracoccaceae bacterium | reverse complement strand
TGGTGCCCAGGAGAGGACTCGAACCTCCACGTCCATACGGACACTAGCACCTGAAGCTAGCGCGTCTACCAATTCCGCCACCTGGGCAGGTGTCGTGAGGCGGGCGTATAAGGAGAGTCGCGGGTGCCGTCAAACAGAAAATGACCGATTGATGACAAATTCCGTAAAGAGCTTAAAGGGCGCGGATAAGGTCACGATGTGACGACGGTTGTTGTTTGTTGAAAGTGCCTTCGAAAGCATCGCGCGGCAGCACCTAGATGCTGCCGCGCGATTTGCGTTTGGGTTTTCGAGGGATGCCGGCCGGTTGGCCGACATCTTACAAAGTTGGATCAGCGATCAGAGGCTGCCGTCATCAAGGCCGGCACCAAGGTCTGCGCCGATATCGCCCAGATCGTTATCCGATCCTGTTGATCCTCCAGCGTCCACTGCACAGGCATCGCTGCCGCATGCATCGTCGCCTTCCGTACCTCCGTCAGCGCCGCAGGCGTAACCTCCGCAGCCTCCGTCATCGAAGCGCAAGCCGGGTTCATTGCCTTCGTCGCCTTCATCGCCTTCGTCGGCTTCGTTCCCTTCATTCCCTTCATCGTTCTCGTTTCCTTCATCGCCTTCGTCGGATTCGTTTCCTTCATCGTTTTCATCCCCCTCATCGCCTTCCGTTCCTTCATTGTTTTCATTGCCTTCATCACCTTCGTTTCCTTCATTCCCTTCACTGCCTTCGTTTCCTTCGTCACCTTCATCGCCCTCGTTTCCTTCGTCGCCTTCGTCGCCTTCGTTGGCCTCGTCGTTTTCGTCGCCTTCATTTCCTTCATTTCCTTCATTGTTTTCGTCACCCTCGTCACCTGGCGTGATGATTTCGTTTCCTTCGTCGCCTTCGTCGCCTTCGTTGTTTTCATTTGCTTCATCGCCTTCATTACCTTCGTCGCCTTCATTACCTTCGTTTCCTTCATCAAATTCGTCGCCTTCATCGCCTTCGTTGTCTTCGTTGTCCTCATTTCCTTCGTTGAATTCGTTTCCTTCATCTCCTTCGTCGCCTTCGCTGCCTTCGTTTCCTTCGTCGCCTTCATCGCCTTCATCGCCTTCGTTGTCTTCATTTCCTTCGTCGTTTTCGTCGAACTCGTCGTTCTCGTTGTCTTCGTTTCCTTCATTTCCTTCGTTGTTTTCGTTTCCTTCGTCACCTTCGAAGCCTTCATCAGCTTCGTCGCCTTCATCTCCTTCATCTCCTTCGTTTCCTTCGTTTCCTTCGTCGCCTTCGTCGCCTTCATCTCCCTCGTCGCCTTCGTCGTTTTCATTGCCCTCGTTGCCGGGCGTTATGATCTCATTCCCTTCGTCTCCTTCATCGCCTTCGTTTCCTTCATTTGCCTCGTCTCCTTCATTTCCTTCGTCGCCTTCATTGTTTTCGTCGCCTTCATTACCTTCGTTTCCTTCATCAAATTCGTCGCCTTCGTTGTCTTCGTTGGCTTCGTTTCCTTCATTTCCTTCGTCGTTTTCATTTCCTTCGTCGCCTTCATTTCCTTCGTCGCCTTCATTCCCTTCGTCGCCTTCGTCGCCTTCATCGTCTTCATTTGCCTCGTCGCCTTCGTCCCCTTCCTGGCCTTCGTTGTCCTCATCGCCTTCGTTGTTTTCGTTGCCTTCGTCGTTTTCGTCACCTTCGTCGTTTTCGTTGCCGTCGACTTCGTCCACGCCTTCGTCGCCTTCGTTGTCTTCGTCGTCTTCATTGCCTTCGTTGTTCTCGTCGCCTTCGTCGCCTTCGTTGCCTTCGTTCAGCTCATCACCCTCATCCAATTCGTCGCCTTCGTTGTCCTCATTGGCTTCGTTGCCCTCATTCCCTTCATCTCCCTCATCTCCCTCATTGCCTTCGTTGGCTTCGTCGCCCTCATTACCTTCATCTCCCTCGTCGCCTTCATTTCCTTCGTTGGCTTCGTTGCCCTCATTTCCTTCATCTCCTTCGTCGTTTTCATTATCCTCATCGCCTTCGTCACCGTTTTCATCACCTTCGTTTCCTTCATCTCCTTCGTTTCCTTCATCTCCTTCGTTTCCTTCGTTATCTTCGTTGAACTCGTTCCCCTCATTTCCTTCATTTCCTTCATCACCTTCATTCCCTTCGTTGGCTTCGTCGCCTTCATTTCCTTCATCGCCTTCATTGCCTTCGTTTCCTTCGTTGTTTTCGTCCCCCTCATCGCCTTCGAAGCCTTCGTTGTTCTCGTTGCCTTCATTGAATTCGTCGCCTTCATTTCCTTCGTCGCCTTCGTTTCCTTCATTATCTTCGTTGAACTCGTTGCCTTCGTTGCCTTCGTTATTTTCGTCGCCCTCGTTGGCTTCATCATCCTCGTCGCCTTCGTTTCCTTCATTTCCTTCGTCGCCTTCATCGGCTTCGTCACCCTCGTCATCCTCATTGTTCTCATTGCCCTCGTTTCCTTCATTCCCTTCATCGCCTTCGTTGCCTTCATTTCCTTCATCTACGCCAATTTCGTCGCCTTCATCGCCTTCGTTTCCTTCATTTCCTTCATTTCCTTCGTCGGCACCGGGCTCGTCGCCCTCGTCGCCTTCGTTGCCTTCGTTGCCTTCGTTGCCTTCATCGGCACCAGGTTCGTTTCCTTCGTCGCCCTCGTTTCCTTCGTCGCCTTCGTTTCCTTCGTCGTTCACGCCGCCAGTGGTTTCGTTTCCTTCGTTTCCTTCATCGGCACCAGGTTCATCACCTTCATTGCCTTCGTTGCCTTCATTGCCCTCGTTTCCTTCATCCACGCCAATTTCGTTTCCTTCATTGCCTTCATTTCCTTCATTGCCCTCGTTTCCTTCATCCACGCCAATTTCGTTTCCTTCATCGCCCTCATTGCCTTCGTTTCCTTCATTTCCTTCGTCCGTACCGGGTTCATCGCCTTCATTTCCTTCGTTATCCTCGTCGCCTTCATCGCCTTCGTTGTTCTCGTTGCCTTCGTCGCCTTCATTTCCTTCGTTGTCTTCATTCCCTTCATTTCCTTCATCGCCTTCATTGCCTTCGTCGTTTTCGTTTCCTTCGTCGTCCTCGTTTCCTTCGTCACTTTCATTTCCTTCGTCTCCTTCGTCTCCTTCATTGGCCTCGTTGTCCTCGTTTCCTTCGTTGAATTCATTCCCTTCATTTCCTTCATCGCCTTCATTGTTTTCGTCGCCTTCATCCCCTTCGTTGGCCTCGTCGCCTTCATCCCCTTCATTGGCCTCGTCACCTTCGTCGCCTTCGTCGCCTTCGTTGCCTTCATTGTCCTCGTTGTTTTCGTCGCCCTCGTTTCCTTCGTCTCCTTCGTCGTTTTCGTTTCCTTCGTCGCCTTCATCCCCAAATTCATTGCCCTCGTTTCCTTCGTCGCCTTCATCTCCTTCGTCGCCTTCGTTTCCTTCATTGTCTTCGTCGGCTTCATCGCCTTCGTTGAACTCGTCGCCTTCATCCCCTTCATTGTCTTCGTTGGCTTCGTCGCCTTCATTTCCTTCGTCGCCCTCGTCGCCTTCGTTGTCTTCATTGGCTTCGTTCCCTTCGTCTCCTTCGTCGCCTTCATCGCCTTCGAAACCTTCATTTCCTTCGTTTCCTTCGTCGCCTTCATCGCCCTCATTGGCGGTTTCATTCCCCTCGTTGCCTTCGTCGCCTTCGTTGTTTTCGTTGCCCTCGTCGTTTTCGTCGCCTTCGTCGCCTTCGTTGCCTTCATTTCCTTCGTCGCCTTCGTTGAATTCGTCGTTTTCGTCGCCTTCGTTGTCTTCGTTGCCTTCGTCGCCTTCGTTGCCTTCATTTCCTTCGTCGTCTTCGTTGCCTTCATTGGCTTCATCACCTTCGTCACCTTCGTCACTGTTTTGCGGAAGGTCTGGGACGGGTGTTCCACCCAGCACGAGCCGGGCGTCTGTGTCTGTCAGGAGGGTAAATTCAAATTCGCTGTCAGTGGCGTCGGATTTCAATGTGCCCAAGATGCGCTGCAGCATAGAAGTCAAAAATGTCATGGTACTCGTCTCCCTTAATTGCGCCCCTTTGACCGGGTGAATTCAGAAGCCGAGGGCGCTCGTTATTTGCACCCGTTAAACATACACTAAAAACGTCAATTTTCTAAGCGAGTGACGGGATAACACATTCGTGAGTTCTGAAAAATCAATGTGTTGTGGCGATGTTTGGTGACTGTTCAACGTAGTTTGAAGTACCGTGGAATCTCCGTGACGAAGTGGAATTTACGATGTTCGCCACTGGATTTTATGGTGCAGGAACCAGTGCCGAGATTTGAACGTCGTGAACTTCGTCGCCTCAACCGTACTCGCATTGGATGTGCGACACAGCAGGGTATCTGCCAGGATGTCTTGTGTCCGGATCCGTGCCGGTCTGTCCTTTCGGCCTTGTTCTGGCGGTCCTGTCTGCAGGCAGTGCCAACAAGATGCCGTCCGTCAGGGACTTTCGGACTATTGGTTGGCATCTGTTTTTGGGGCATACTTGCGGACCAGTGGAATGGATCGGTGATATGGTTTTCAGATCGGCAACTTATCTTGTTCTTTCAGCAGTTTCGGTGTTGGCTTCGGATATCCGGCCTTGGGGGGAGGTAGGTTCCTGGTCTATTGAGGTAGATCCCTCGGTCGGACAGGGATGTTTTGCCCAGCGGCAGTTCGATGATGGGACGCTTGTGCAGATCGGAACGGTTCCGGAGCAGGCTGGTGGGTTCTTTGCGGCCTACAACGCTGGGTGGAGTCAGATTGCCGATGGTCAGGAGGGGCTGATCAAGTTTGATTTCGGTGATGCCAAATTTGCCGGAGACGCCGTAGGCCGTCACAGGGATGATTTGTTCGGGGCGTATGCGTTCTTCGACAATCCGGAATTTGTGTCCGAGTTTGCCAAACGCAACTCGGTCAAGGTATCCGGCGAAGGGGGGACTGAGATCGAATTCAGCCTGTCGGGAACCGGAAAAGCCATTGAGGCTGTGCTGGCCTGCCAAGCTGAACAGCCCCAATCCGGGTCGGAGTGATTCTCTTCTATTGCAGTTGATTCAGGTCCGGGACACATGGTTTTCGGTCGGCTGGCATCGCGTCAGCATCGTCCCCGCGGCTGCTGCGGGACCCGCCAACATCCAACTTGAATTTGGGGGCCGACAACTGGCCGGTCACGTCAAAGGGCCAGGCACTGCGGGACAGGGGTTTGCCAACACGGCGCGGTTCTGCTCGCAGCGCAATTGTGTCTGCTTTCCAATTGACTTCCCCTTTGGCAACCAGTTGGACGCTTTTGGTTTCTGCAACGATCGAGTCAAAAGATACGCGCCCGGCATTGATATTCACCGGGGCGACAACACAGACGATTTCGGTATAGCCTTGCCGAAACTCTTCCGAGAACAACCAGGGAAAAATTCCAAGCCCTGCCAGTTCAAGCAGGCTGGTGGCAATGTCACCCTGATCCATTCGTATGGCGGCCGATCCAACCATGGTGTCGATGAAAGTCCGGATGTTCTGGCGGTTTCCTGTGACGTCGAAGTTCCCGCTGAGCGTCCCATGAGCATCGATGCCCAATCCGACTGAATCCAGAATGCGCCCGAAATCCCAGCCGCTGGTCGCCCCTGAGACCGAAACCAATTGCGGTGTTTCGATCAGGTCCATTGCGGCGGCAACTCGGAAATACCCGCCGCCATATCCAACTTCCAAAGGACCAAGCCGTGCCTTGCCCTCAACCGCGGTCAGTTCGCTGGAAACGCTCGAAACGCCCTGCTGTCCGACGATCTCTTCGATTTCCACTTTCACGTCCAGATCGGTTTCCAGGAACAGTCGTTCCAGATCGACCAGATCAGTGGGTTTGCGGTCTTCCTTGGGCAGGACCAACGGTTGTACATCGTCGTCCTGCGTGTCCGTGTCTTTTGGCAGAACCAAGGGCTGCGTGCCGTCTTCCAGTTCCGGATCATCTCCTATCTTGCCCAACTGAACGGCTGCGGCGACGGCTTTGCGCACATCCTCGATGTCGACCCGCTCACTGTGGAGGCGCCCTTTGATATTGGGCCGACCTTCGGTGACGGCGGTACTGAGTGTAGCGTTCAGACGGGTTTCACCTGCTGCCACACCCATGGACGTGTCGAAATCCTTGCCCTTGCCCATGGCAGAAAACCTGAAACCCAGTGGCCCGGTATCGACGGCTTCCAACGATAAGGCAGACAGGAAATCCGCCCCATCCAGAATGCCCAACGTTATGTCGATGGCAATATCGTCAAGTGTAGCAACGTCACCAAGCTCCACTTGGGCGTCCAATTTCCAGATATCTGTATCAACTGCTTTCGCGTTCAGGCTGTTCAGGCTCAGATGTCCTTTTGTGTCATCAATCGAGAAGTCTGCCTCAATTCCTCCGAACTGCGTGGCCTTGTCTTCCGACAGGCCCGTCAAAACAAAGGCTGCCGGAACCGCCAGCGCGCCGTCGAATTTCAACGCCTGAAGCTCCAGCAGGTTCAGGATTTCCCCCTCGGCTCTGAGGTAGGGCAAGTCCCGCGGGCCAGCTTGCAGGCTGATCCCTTCCATGGCCAGCAAGCCGTCGGGTGTTCTTCGGATACGGCTGATGGATACCGGTCCCACCTCATCCAAACCCTGATCAAATGCATTTGTCGTCATCAGAAATTCTTCGAACTCCATGGCCCCGGTCGTACCGGTGACATGGGCTCTCAGACCGGTGAGCTTCAGGTCTTTCAATTCCCTGGCAGGTGCAGGCGGGCGGCCTTCGGGATGGAAACGTGCGGTGAACAACAGATCCAATCCGGATTTGGTCAGAACGTTGTCGAAGGCGCCAGTCAGGTTGATTTCCTGACCGGTTTGCAACGCCAGCTGGCTTTCGAACTCCGCAATCTGCAGCAATTCGGTCTGACTGGTGATCATCGCGGACAGTGTTCCACGGCCTTCAAAAACCCGCTCCAACCCAATGAAGTCAAGGAACTCGCCAAGCTCCCCGGTATCGAGCGTCAGATTGCCCGTATAACCGCCCCCCTGATCATCCGGCAGGACTGTGCCGTCATAGGTCAAACGGATCTCGCCAAATGTGGCCAAGGTCGTGAAGTCCCCGCCACGCGGATATCGCCCGTCGATAGCAAAGTCTTCGCCATTGACCGATCCGGCACCGGTGACGGTCGGTGTCTGGCCGCCATCGGCTTGATCCAGCTTTAACTCCTGCAGATCAAAGACAAAGCTGAAGCCCGTTTGTTGATTGTCGATTGTCAGGCCAACCTGCTCAAATGATACGGTCTTGTTGCTCAGGAAGCTCAGAATCCCGCTTTCATTGCCGGATGCTTCTGGCTCCGGGGTTGTGGCGGTTTCAGACTGAGGTTCCGGCGTGCGATGAATTTTCTCTCGCGCGCTCCAGCTGGTGGTTCCGTCGGGCTGGGTCAGCAGGTTCAATTGCAGGCCGCCGACCAGCAAGTTGTCCAGATTGATCCGTCCCCGAAGGACCGCGATCATATCGACATCCAGTTCCAGCACATCCAGCTGGGCCAATACTTGGTCAGACATGTCTTCGCTGGGAATAACGACACCGCCGGCCCGAACCCGGGTTATTGGTCCGACAATGACGCTGACGTCCTCTTGGACGAGGATCGGTTGTCCCATTTGTTCGGTCAGGACTTCAGCCACAATGTCGCGTCGAAACTCGGAAAAGAACGGAGCGGCCAGAACCAGCCACCCGATCACCACGCAAAGACAGGCAAGGCCAAAAAGCCACAGAAACAGCCGCAGTATCAATCGAGCCATGATCCCTCTCCTTGTCTTCGAGGTTCGGTCGGGCGGGCCATCCCGCTTTGTTCGTTCACGTCATGCGGAAGCCTGAGACTTTCCGGGGTCTTCCGCGTCGTCCTCTTCATGCGCCAGTTTGCCATCCCATTCAGCTTCCGGGATTTTCGGAATCTCGGGGTCGGCCATGTAGGACGGCGTCATGATCTGGGTGTTGTTTTCGTTGAAGACGTCCACGATATGCCGGTGCAGATCTGAATAGATCTTGGGCAGGCTGGCCCCGCGGGTCGTGAAGGCATTGATTTCATAATTGATCGCATAGTCGGCCAGCTTGGACCACAGAACAAAAGGCGTCGGCGACTTTTTTAATCCGTATGTTCTGTTGGCGGCCTCGATCAACATGGCTTCGACCTTCGCGGGCGGTTCTTCGTACCCGATGCCGACGGTGCTGTGGACCAGCAGGCCCCGACCGTCGATCTTGCGGGTATAGTTCACGACCTCCGAGTTCAAAAGCTGGGTGTTGGGAATGCTGATCATCTCGTTCTTGATTGATTTGATGAGGGTTTCCATCAATTTGATCTCGACCACGTCGCCGGTCATGGTGCCGACCCGGATCCTGTCCCCCACATTCGTGCTGCGCCGGTAGATCACGAAGAGGCCGGCCATCATGTTCGAGACGACTGTGTTGGAGCCCAATGAAACCATGACCCCTGCCAGAATGGTCAGACCCTGGAACGCGCGGGAATCGGAACCAGGAATGTATGGGTAGGCAAAGACAAGGGCGATCACGATGATCAGGATACGCACCAGAAAATACGTCGGTGAAACCCAGTGTTTTTCGAAATTCTCAAATTCGAAGACACCTTCTTCAATGTTGTCGAAAAACAGCCTTACGCCGCGGATCAGATACCGTGTGATCATCGCGATGATCACCAACATGATAAAGTTCGGTATCAAGGAAATCGCGCCCTTCACCACATTCAGAAGCGGTTCGCTGACATATTTCAGCAGCAACTCAGCAAGCGGACGTGACTCTGCGAAAGCCAGCATAACAAAGGACAAATAGTAGTAGAACAGGATCAGGTAGATAACCCACAGGAGCACATTGAACAGATATGTGCTCAGCGCGATCACCGCTCGCATTCGGACAATGGACAGGGTTGCCTCTTCGACCTTCTCCAGTCGTTTCAAGGAAAGCTTCTGCGTGTATTTTCCAAAGAACTTGCGGCGCATGAAGAAGGCGACGGAAATGACCAGAAACCCTACGGACCAAGCAAGTGCTGAAAAGGCGCTTTGTACCAACGCTTCCTCGGTCCGTGCATCGCGATAGGCGATGATCGCGGCCTTGATCGCATCGGCCTGAAGGCTGGCTAGCACGTCCAGTTCGAACTGTTCATATTCTGCATCGGCTTGGGTCGTGATCGTGGCGATAAGGCCATCAACGCGGATTTCGCGGCCAAACTCGTTTCTTCTGACCTCTACCGTTACATCAAGGGCATCCGAGCTTTCGGCAATCTCCAGCAAGCGTTCTTCTACATGGGCCGCGCGTTCATTCGCGGGCAGGGCGCTTGAGCCGCGAATGACAAACAGTTCTTCCCCATCCAACGTGACGGCCGACAGAAAGGCAGGGTCAGGGGCTTCGCCTTCTAATGGTAGGACGTCTGTATCCTGAGCTGCCACGGAACACGCCAAGCCGAGTGCAGTCAGAAGCGCAGCGAGAAAGCGGATCATTCCTGGGCCTCCGTTACGGGGATCAGATGCACATCGCGCTGGGGGAACGGGATGGAAATACCTTCGGCGTCGAAGGTTTCCTTGGCCTGACCGGTCAGATCCCAATACACCGTCCAATAGTCGTCAGACTTGCACCAGGGACGACAGAATATGTTGACTGAATTGTCGCCAAGTTCGCCCACAAAGATCTCTGGAGGCGGGTCAGTGAGGCACATCTTGTGCGCCTCGACCAGGCCCTTGAGCACCTCTATGGCGTGGGGTGCGCTGTCCGAATAGGCGATGCCGAACACCAGATCCACGCGGCGTTCTTCCGAAGCGCTAACATTGGTGATCACATCACCCCAGATCTTGCTGTTGGGCACCACGACAATCTGGTTGTCAAAAGTGCGGATCCGCGTTGAGACCACCGACATGTCATCCACGAAGCCCGAGGAGCCGCCAACCTGGATATAGTCGCCGGTGTCAAAGGGTTTGAGGATCATGATCATCAAGCCACTGGCCAGATTGCCCAAAGTCTCCTGCAAGGCGAAGCCAAGGATGAAGGACAGGCCGCCGAAAACTGCAAACAGCGGTGTGACATTCACCCCGAACAAGCCCAGCACCACCAGAATTCCAAGTACAAACACTGCCCAGTAGACAGCTGTGACGATAAAGGTTTTCAATAAACGCGACAGGTTGGGTACGCGGTCCAACCCGCGCCGTGTCATGTTGCGTATCAGGCGGGAGAGGAACATCATTGCCCAGATCGCGACCAGCACTGCGATTATCATTCCCAGCAAACCCAGACCCCCATCTACGGAAATCAGCCAGTCGATGCCCTTGAAGAACAGGGTTTTCAGATCGGTCGTCTGTAGTGTGCTGGTGGCCAGAGCGTCTGCATAGCTACGATAGGTTGCTACATCCTCTTCCGCGCCACCTTTCAAAGCCCAAGCGTCAATTACTTGTCGGTACTTTTCCAATGTGGTCAGCAAAGCATCCGACTGCGCGTTGAATTCCGAGCGAAGCGTTGCCTCCTGTGCGTTGCTGGCAGATTTAAGCGCCAGGTTGGTCTGCATGAGGGCTTCGACTTGGGTGCGAAGATGGGACTGCCACGTCACCGCGAGTTCCGACAATTCGTCTGCCGTCAATGGGATCAGATAGAGGGCGAGATCGTCGCCGCTTGCCGCGGCCTTTCCGGCTTCAGCCTTCGCATCGAACGCGGCTTCGGAGCTTGCTTCGGGCTCGGCTGTTGCTTCACCCTGATCTTGCGCCCAGCCTGCTCCGGACCATATCCCGACAAGCATCAGGCAAACTAGAATTCGGCTCATCGTCTTTGCTACGCCTCGGCGCATGTCGTCAAACCTCCCCTGTGGCCCGGAAGGTCAGAGCAAGTTGGCCCCAACCATTTATCGGGTCCTTTTGCGCCAGCGTAACCTTAACAAGTACAAATAACCTATAGTGTTTTTGATTTCGGACGTTTGGAACCAAAGGTGTGACCTGACGCATCGCGAACAAGCCGTTATCCGTATCGACAATAACCCGGCGATGGTGCATTCTTTGGCGAGAACAAGAGAAGAACGTGAACAGCAGGGCAGGCGCTGGATATGCTGAAGGATGAGGTTGCACTTGCTGGTGTTGCTGGCGCGCTTGTGGCCGCGGACGCTTGCCTGACACGCGCCGAAAACAGGCTGCTTGCCAAGTCTTCGCGCCAAGACTCCGAGCTGGTTGAAAGAACCCGGCTGGACATCCTGAAGGGCGAAGATCCCTTGGGCCAGGCGTTTTCCAAACTGCGCTCTGCCAAGGATCGTCGCGATCTGGGCGCGACTTTCACGCCACCGCAAATCGTGCAAGTCATGGTCAACTGGTCAACCGAACAAGGTCAGGACCCGATACGTATCGTGGATCCCGGCACAGGATCTGGCCGGTTTCTGAGCGCAGCTGCCCAAGCGTTTCCCAAGGCTGATTTGATCGCGGTCGAAGTGGACCCTCTCTGCAGGTTGATGTTGCGTGCCAATGCTCAGGTGCTGAAGTATTCCGACCGTCTCGAGGTTCGGCATGGCGACTACCGTTCGGCGCGGTTGCCGCGAGTGGATGGTCCGACTTTGTTTATCGGCAATCCACCTTACGTTCGGCATCACAATATTTCACCTAAATGGAAGGATTGGTTTGCTGCTCAGGCGCGCAAGCTTGGTATTCCGGCCAGCAAACTGTCGGGCTTGCATATCCACTTTTTTCTCAAGACCGCCTTACTGGCACGACCGGGTGATTTTGGTATCTTCATCACTGCCTCCGAATGGATTGACGTGAACTATGGCGCTTTTCTGCGTGATCTTCTGGCTGACAAGCTGGGAGGTACTTCGCTTCATGTAATCAATCCTGATGCTCTGCCGTTTGATGACGCTATGACCACCGGTTCCATCACGTCATTCCGGGTCGGAGAGAAGCGGGACACAATGCAGGTTGCGCGTGTCTGCAACGAGGCTGGGTTGCCCGATTTGAGTGCCGGCACTCAGGTGTCGTGGGACGTGCTGCGATCAGCCCCTCGTTGGTCTCCGGTGATCAGCGGATTGGGGCAGGAGAAAAATCCGGATGAAATCGAATTGGGAGAGCTGTTCCGTGTCCATCGCGGTCAGGTTACCGGTGCAAACAAGGTCTGGATTGCCGGCCAGGCTGCGGTAGAGTTGCCCAATGATTACCTGTTTCCCACTGTAACCAAAGCGCGTGACTTGCTGTCGGCAGGAGATCGGTTGTCGGATGCAAGCAAGTTGCGCAAGGTTATCGATCTGCCAAAGAATTTGGACGACATTTCCCACGGCGACCGTCCGGCCGTTGAACGGTACTTGGCTTGGGCGGAATCGCAGCAGGCGCATGCTGGCTATGTTGCGCGTAACCGCCGATCATGGTGGTCGGTTGGCCTCAAGGACCCGGCGCCCATACTTTGTACGTACATGGCGCGAAGGGCGCCTGCTTTCGTCGAGAACGCCTGTGGCGCGCGGCATATCAACGTGGCGCATGGCCTCTACCCTCAAGAGCCGTTTGCGCCTTCGCTCTTGCGAGCCTATCTGCGCTACCTGTCCTGCAGTGTGTCGGTCTCCGATGGGCGAGTGTATGCAGGTGGCCTGACCAAGTTCGAACCGCGCGAGGTCGAACGCATTCGGGTGCCGCGACCCGAGACCTTGATGGCCGATCCGGCCTATCAGTAAGGGGCAAGACCATGCCTTCTACCCCCAAGCTCTGGTCCAGGGAAGAACTTGAAGTTGAAGCACAGACTTCGATAAATGCCTTTGTGGATCGCCGTCTGGCCGAGCCGCGCGAACGGTATTTGGTTCATTTCAAGCAACGCAGACAAGCCTTGATCCGGTTGGCGCGCGCTTTGCAGGGCGTGACACTGGAGACGTTGAACGCGCAAACCGCGCGGGTCATTCTGAACGATCCCGACATGTTCGATGCTTTGCGTTATGTCGCCGGTCCGCCGATTTCGGCAGATGACTTGGCGGTAATGGTCAACCGCTCCATTGCAAAGCTGTTGAAGTCGCACCTGCAACAGGATGATGAACTTGTACGGGATATTCTTTTTCTGATTCATGATTTGGCTGATCCAGCGCGCTTTCCCTGGATTGCCGCCTCCCGCCCGGCACGCTTGCAGGAAGTCAAGACAGCGCTTACCGCTACGGCTGCCTTGCATGCCTCGCAATCGCTGCAGACCGAGCGACGCGGATATGGTCGCAAGGTCGAAACCCGATTGGCAGATGCATTGGAGGAGCGCGGGTTCAACAAGGTGAAGACGCCGAACAAGTCCCGCATAACATCACCGTCTCACTGGCCGTCACCGCAAACTTTTTACGGTGAGTGTACGGTTTATGGCCGTAAGGCAGATCTGTTCATCGGGTTGACTGACGGCCGGTGTGTCGCAGTCGAAGCCAAGGATTCTTCTTCTGCTTTGAACAGTGTCAAACGGGTTCTGAACGACACAGCGGCCAAGGCTGAACACTGGCGTCGGGAAACAGGAACTCAGGTGTTGGCCGTGGCGCTGCTTTCGGGTGTCTTCAAGGTCGAAAGCCTGCTCTCGGCGCAGGACAGCGGCTTGTATCTGGTCTGGACACACGATCTGGGGCAATTCGTGGACTGGTTGAAAGTTCAGTAAACCGGTGAGATCCTCAAGACTCAGCTAGTTGCACTTGGGTTTCTTCGAGGATCAAGTACTAGGAACCTGAGCTGACATTGCAACAAGTCGATCCAACCTGTCTTCGAGCCTCTACTTCTTAGAGCGCTTTAGGGTATTCATGTACCGACCCATGTGACGTGTCTTGATCGCATCTTCCCAAATCAGTCTCTGCTTTAGTCTTGTATCCATGCGACCAAGATCACCTGGATGTGGCATCCAAG
Source organism: Paracoccaceae bacterium (assembly GCA_014872875.1). Lineage (GTDB taxonomy): Bacteria > Pseudomonadota > Alphaproteobacteria > Rhodobacterales > Rhodobacteraceae > Aliisedimentitalea. The sequence continues at coordinate 513,422 of WKFI01000019.1, read as the reverse complement.
CTTTCGAAAAGATCATCCAAGGTGGCCCGCGTCAGAACGCTGCTATCAATTAAGGCTTGCGCCTGTGCGAGAGGAGGGAGGTTTTCAAGGGGCCCGCTATCTTCTCTCAGGCGGCTTGTAACTTCCAGAACTCCGCCGAACGGGGTTTGGTCTGCAACCGCGTTGTCCTCTGGTTCCTGGCGGGCGTGCCAATAGCTTCGAGCGGCCTGTGGATCCCCACTGGCGGCCTGCAAACTTGCCGCCTGCGCAACATCGCCGTTGATCAACATGGCCTGCGCACGCAAAAGGTCAGCATCTTTGCTCTGAACTCCTAGCAGATCGATCATTGCCCGGTGAGGCAGGTTCAGTTCCAACGCTGATTGAGCCAACAGCAGCGCCACGTCTTCTCTTCTCCGCTCTCCAGTATCCAAACGTTCCAACATGTCACGCGCCTGCCCTGGAAAGCCCAGATCCAGCAAACGTTGTGCTACCAAAACGCTGGTTTTTAGTTCGACGTGGGAGCCGATGTCGCGCGTGTCCTTCAGCACCAACCCAAGAAAGGTCAAGTCGTCTGATTGTTCCGTGAGTAACTGCAGCAGAGACGAATGGATTGCGTTTGCAGCAGCGCGACCATCCTTCTGGCGCAGATCGGAGAGATACTCGAAGGCTCGGGTAAAGTCGCCGGTCAGACCCAAAGCAAGGATTTCGGCTTGCCGCAGTTCCCCGCCTAACTCGGTATCTCTGTGTTCGAAAGCGTAGGCGCCCACTAAGTCTGGTATCTGGGGCGCCAGTGCGCGCCGCTCTTCAATACTTGTACGCACAATTCTGACGATCGCCTCCGGAGAGTGTTCATCATTCTCGACAACGGCAGCTTCCAGATGCTGGACTTGTTTTTCGCCATGCCCTTCCACCTGAGCGAGATCTGCCTCGGCCAGATGGCGGCGTGGTATGTGTTCGGCGCCTGAGCGATCTACCATTCGCAGAATTGCTTTCGAGCCTTCTGAATCATTGGCAGCCACGAAGATCGAACTGAGACGCGGGCCAAGCTGGACGCGCAAGTGCATCGGCAAGGCCGAAAAGGATCGCTGTATGGCGTTCTTGTTTGCAGACCGGTCCAAAGTGCCCGACTCCATCACGGCCCACAACGACGCATCGCCGTCACAATTCTGCTGGCCGGTGAAAGCCTCGTGCAGATTACGAGTGTCATCTAAAATGGCCGCGAGGGAAAGTTTCTCCCGATATCCCTCCGTTGTGTTTGGCAGCAGCATCATGAGTTGCCGTGCCTCCGCGCCAAAACCAAAATACAGATACACGTCGACCAGATCTTCTGTTTGCCTCAGGTCTAAGACATCGAACTCCGCAAACAGATGTTGCCTGTGTTTAGCGATCTGATCTGTAAAGCTCTCAGATCCGCCCCAGTTGTGCAGGTCAATCAAATTGCCTTCTGAACAGGCCTGTTGAGTGGGTATCTCGCTGCGGGCTTCAGTCAGAAACTCATTAAAATCTCGATCGACAACGGTTTCGACCCGAATGTTTGTCGGATCGGCAGAATCCTGTACTTGCGACGCCAATTCATCCTGATCCAAATCGGGTTTCAAATCGATCAATCCTTGATCGGAAGCGTGACCGATCTGCTGGAGCAGCCTTTGCTCTGCCACGGACACGGACCCATCCTTTTCGCGGTCTTCGGGATTAAATGGCAACGACAAAGACTGGAGCTTGGCCTGCAAGGGGACATGCAGTTCAGAGGGGGAAGGTGGTAACGCTTCTGGTTCAGAAGCCGGCAATTCAAAATCCGTCTCGGGTTGGTTGGGCTGGGCCCAAGGAAACCGATAGTTGAATCCGTAAGTCGGAAACGTCATCGATAGCGGGTTCCGTGTATCTGTCTCCGGGTCGTTGATGTCCACAACCAGGTACCTTTGGTCTTGTTCGAAGCTGGTAATCTCGCACGAGCAGGCCAGCTCTAACTCCAATTGTCCTCGACCCGAGACCTGCGTCACTTCGAGAAGTCGGGTCCGATCGATTTTGTCGAACACGACAGAGGTATCAAAGATGACATCAGGGTTTCCCACGTCAATCCGGACCGTCCGTCCTGCGTTCTCAATGCTCCAATTGTTCGTGGTCGGCAACCGGAGGACAAGGCGTGTGAAACCATCGTGTTCACCAGACTGGACAGAGCTTTTGAACTGTTGCGCCAATAACCCCGATGGTAAAAGAACAAGTGCAGAAATGATGGAAAGGAGTTGAAAAGATCTCATGCAGCTTCCTGTTTGATAGCTTTGAGAGCTTCTTCTAGATCGCTGAATCCCGGCCTGATATGCGAAGGCGTGTTTTGCCTGCCGACTTCGATGCAGATCGCGGCTGCATGGTTGTGCAAGTTTGCGACCAGCACTTCGCGGATAAGTTGGTAGAAATGCCCATCCTCTTCGACAACGGCCTTCACTTTGGAAGCAAAGGGCCCAACAAGCCCGTAGGCTAGGAAAACCCCCAGAAACGTACCTACGAGTGCGCCACCGATCAGTTTGCCTAGGACCTCGGGCGGTTGGTCGATGGATCCCATGGTTTTGATGACTCCAAGAACCGCGGCCACGATACCCAAGGCTGGCAGACCATCTGCCACAGTCTGCAAGGCATGGCTGGAGTGCATCGCATGGTGCAGGTTGGTTTCCATCCGTTTTTCCAAAACCTCCTCAACCTGGTGAGGGTCGTCATAGTTCATTGAGGCAGAGCGCATCGTATCGCAGATCAGGTCTACGGCTTCCCTGTCTTTCAAGATCTTTGGATATTTGGAAAAAACCGATGAGTTCTCGGGGTCTTCGATATGTTGTTCAACCTCGACCGGGTTGGCCCGGGCAATGCGGATGAGTGTAAAAAGCAGGCACAACAGGTCCCGATAATCATCTGATTTCCATTTGGGACCTTTGAACACCTTTCCGATGTCTTTGAGCGTGTGCTTGACAGCGCCCATGTCGTTGCCAATCAGAAAGGCCCCGATCGCAGCGCCGCCGATCATCATCAGTTCGAAGGGTAGCGATTTCAGAATGATTCCCATCTTGCCGCCGGCGGCAAGGTATCCGCCAAAGACCATGGCGAAAATCATAACGATTCCAATGATTCCGATCATGCTTTTGCCCCTGAAGGTTCCGAGTTTTCATGACTTTGGCGAAAACCTGTTAAGATTCACTCACCAACGGAAATTGGTTACTCAGTTGGAACGTTCGCGTTTTTTCCGGCCATTACTACGCTGATTGTATAGGCCGTATTCGGTTCCAGACCCGCCATAACGGCTGCCGCTGCATCCGGTTGCATTCGGGCGAGGAAACCTGCCGCAAACTCTGGATCCATTTGTTCAAACAGGGCCGCCGAGTCCTTGGGCTTCATCTGCTCATAAACCGTGGTCAGCCGCGTCAGATCCCCTTCGGATGCACCGTCAGCCAAGGTCAGAGTCTGCTTGAGGTTTTCTTCTGCCACGATCAAAGCCGCGAGCTTCTGATCAATAGCTGTTTCAGCGATCTCTAAGGCGTGCACGCGATCTGCAATCTCCATTTCGCGCTGCTCTATTGCGGCCTCCCTCTCCCGAAATGCAGTTAGCATTTCCTGAAAGTTGGGTGGTGTGTCATCTGAGGAGGTTTGAGTGTGCGGTTGCGGTTTTCCAGCCCAATTTTCCTGTTCGGATATTTCCTTGGCCAGAGCTGGCCCGGTTTCAAAGAAAATCCGAATGCCGGCAGAACTGATCAGTAATATTGCCAATAAGAATAGAGTGCTTAGACGTTTTGATCGTGACGTCATCAGGCCGCTCCCCGGTCATGGCGCATGAACATTAGCCCTGAACCCGTAGCAGTCGGCTTGGTTTTCTCATCTTCCATGGGCGTCTGATTGGTGGCGGGTTCGGTTTCTCGTTCGGTCGGTCTGGGCGCAGTTTCTGAGACGTCATGCATCGACGCCATAATCAACTCCAACCGTTGCGCAACCTGTTCGGCCCGAGATGTGAGGTCTTCCAGAGCGCCGCCCGAATTGTTGGACGCGACGCGAGCGGCATCCAGCATTTTCGTCAGGTCGTCCACCTGGGCAGACAACACTGCCACAGCCCCACCAACCCCTTTTTCGAGATCATTGAAGCGGTTGAGGCGCCGCGCCAATACAAAGCAGTAAAAGCCTGCTCCAATGGCTCCCGCCACCAGCAAGATATCAGCAATGAGTTCCACCTTGCACCTCCTAGTTCAGTACGAATTCCATGATGAGCAAGTCCCTGACCCTGTCTTGCCCTGATACGATGTTGATTCTGCGAAGCATTTGAGACCGCAATCTGGTCAGGGCCATGGGGTGTTTGAGATCGCTGGGTTCCACGGCCCTGAGATAACCGTTCAGAACGTCGATTATTCTGGGCATTAGCTTTTCCACTTCGGATTGGTATTGCAGTGGGACTTCGACCTGGGCCCGGAACCGAAGTTGCCGGATGTCGGCGTCGTCATTGATTGAAATCAGAATCGGGTCCAACGGCAAGAACGCAATGTCACTGATATCTGAGAGGGAGGGTTCAAATTCCTTTTCCGTATCAGTTTGAACTGTTTCGACTGTTTTCTCTTCCGCTTTGCCAAGCGGCAGCAGCTCTGATTGGACAACAAAGAAACCACCGCCGCCGCCAGCGAGAGCCAACACCAAACCAATGATCAACGGTGCTTTGATCGTTTTTTTAGCAGCATCTTCAGACCCTTCCGGGGTGTCTGCGACAGCGTCTGTCATCCTGATTCCTCAACGTCTCTGCTCGACTTTTTTTAACCTCGAGGAACTAACCGAATGTTAAGGCCGATCGCTCAAACAGAGAGCAACCGCATAGAAGGGCGGCAAATTTGGAGGATAGCGTGCAGCAGATAAGAAGTGTCTGGGCAGGTCTTGATCGGCGAAAGCAAATCGTCGTTATCGGCGCCGCGATTGCAGTGTTTCTGAGTGTATTTGGTCTGTCGCGGCTGGCGTCAAATCCAAACATGCAGTTGCTTTATGCCGGATTGGAAAGTGGTTCCGCCGGGGAAGTCGTCAGGTCCCTTGAACAGCGCGGCGTAGTTTACGAAGTGCGGGGTGGTTCCATTTATGTGCCCTCGAATCAAAGGGATGAATTGAGGATGACCCTCGCCAGTGAGGGTTTGCCGACAAATGGAGGCAAGGGCTATGAATTGCTCGATTCGCTCAACGGGTTCGGCACGACATCCCAAATGTTCGATGCAGCCTATTGGCGGGCCAAAGAAGGTGAGCTGGCCAGAACGATCGTGGCGAACCCTCACATCAGCCAGGCGCGCGTGCATATCGCAAACACAGGTTCCAATCCGTTCCAGCGCAGTGCCAAGGTGACGGCTTCTGTTTCGGTCGTGCCCTTGGGGGCTCCGGTAACAGTTGCACAGGCGACAGCTATTCGACATCTGGTTGCTTCGGCCGTTGCAGGATTGGACGCAAACAACGTTACGGTCATCGATGCCAATGGAACGGTCATCGGCGCGAGTGAGGTCGTGGCCGGTGCAGCCACAACCAACGATGACCGCGCACAGGTTCTCAAAGAGCGCGTAACTCGTTTGGTTGAAGCGCGTGTCGGCGCGGGAAACGCAATTGTCGAAGTCAGTGTGGATACGGTTACAGAGTCGGAATCCATCCGCGAAAAACGCGTGGACCCAGCCAGTCGGGTCATCATTTCAACGGATGTTGAAGAGCGTTCCGACAATTCGACCAGTCAGGCCGGTGCCGTAACTGTCGCGTCCAACTTGCCCGACGGAGACGCGGCCGAGGATGAAGGGAGCCGCGCCAGTACAAGCGCTACACGGGAACGGATCAACTACGAGGTTTCGGAGACCGAGCTCGAGATCATCAAGGCCCCGGGCGCGATCCGGCGCCTGACTGTTGCCGTATTGGTCAACGGGGTGTCGGTCGAAGACGCAAACGGCAACTCATCTGTCCAGCCACGTCCGGAGGATGAGCTGAACTCTCTGCGCGAATTGGTGTCGGCGGCTGTTGGTTTTGACGATTCCCGAGGAGATGTGATCACGCTCAAATCCATGGAACTTCCGGCGGTTGAGCCCCTGGGGACTGCAGCAGAGGATTCGGTCTTCAGCGCAGTGTATTTCGATACAATGTCACTGATCCAGATGGCCGTTCTTGCCGTGGTCAGTCTCATCCTGGGTCTTTTTGTCATTCGGCCGATATTTTCCAACGCTGTGTTGCCGGCTCCTAGTCCTGCAGCTGCACTGCCTTCTCTTCAGCCCGAACCTGAAAGGGTTGCGGAGGGAGCAAAGGTTTTGACCGGTGAGATTCAGACCGAAGACGGTCTGGCACCGGGAGCATTGCCAGCTGTGGTTCGTGATCAGGCCTCCTTGCCCATGGCGGCGACTGAAGCAGAAAACCCAGTGGACCGTTTGCGCGCAATGATTGGTGAGCGTCAGGAGGAAACTGTCGAAATCCTGAGGAGTTGGTTGGAAGAGGGTGAGGAGAAAGTCGGATGAGTATTGCCCATTTGCTTGAGGATTTCTCTCTCCCCTTTGAAGGCGTCCCGCAGGTTACGCTGACGGAAGACGACATCGAGGACCAGAGACTTGCATCCTTCGAACAGGGATACAGCGCGGGATGGGAAGATGCCGTTAAGGCCCAGGATCAGGAAACGCATCGTATTTCGGCCACTCTGGGCTCAAATCTGGAAGATCTGTCCTTCACCTATCACGAAGCCTTGTCGCACATGAATGAATGCCTCGCGCCTCTGATGAAGGCGGTTGTGGATCAGGTTTTGCCCGAAGCCATGTCAGCGACATTCGGTTTGCACCTAGCGGATGAGCTGAGCGACATGGCCCGCGAACAAGTCGATCAACCTGTGTTTCTGATCGTTTCGCCGGGCGAGAAGGAGGCCGTCGAAAGCATTCTCAACCCGGATGGCAGCTTGCCTGTTCTGGTGCGTGCTGACCCGCTGTTGGGGGTCGGCCAAGCTCATATCAGGGTTGGCGAAGTCGAGCGTGAGATCGATTGCGGTTCCATGGTGGATAGCCTTCGCCAGGCGGTCGAAACCTTCACCTTCCACAACGAAAAGGAGCGTCAACATGGATGACAGTTCTATGTCCTCGTCAGCAGAACGCGAAGCGTCGAATCCGTTCACCTCGGTTCCGGTCGAAATCACTGTTTCAGTTGGCAAGGCCAGACCATTGATCCGCGAATTGGTCAACCTGGGTGAGAACGCGATCTTGGCGTTGGACAAGCGGGTTGAAGACCCGGTGGACCTCTATGTAGGGGACCGGCTGATAGCACGTGGATTGCTGGAAGAAGTTGAGGGAGACGAGTCCGGTCAGCTTGCAGTCAGGCTCACCGAAATTGCCGACTTGCAGAACGGGTTGGGATGAATTTACAACGTCTGGCCGTCCTGGTTTCTCTGAGCCTCTTGTTTCCACAGTTGGCCCAGGCGCAGGAATTGTCCTTGTCGTTTGGCGAGGATGGGTCCATCTCGGCGCGGTCTATACACCTGATCCTTTTGATCACGGTGCTCAGCCTGGCTCCGGGGCTGGCCATCATGATCACCTGCTTTCCGTTCATCGTGACGGTTCTTTCGATCTTGCGGCAGGCCATTGGCTTGCAGCAATCGCCTCCCAATATGTTGATCGTCAGCCTGGCGCTGTTCTTAACCTATTTTGTGATGGAGCCGGTGTTCATGGCCGCATGGACCGACGGCATTTCCCCCTTGATAGATGAGCAGATCGATGTGGAAACGGCGTTTCCACTGGTGATGGACCCGTTTCGCGGGTTTATGGCCAATCGGGTGGATCCGGAGACGCTGACCGGCATGGCAGATCTTCGCAACATTCCGGCGTCGTCTGAGATCGAGACCCGCGATATGCCACTGTCGGTTCTTATTCCTAGCTTTCTTCTGTCCGAAGTCGCGCGGGCTTTTCAGATTGGTTTTCTGATATTTCTACCATTTCTCATCATCGACTTGGTTGTTGCGGCCATTTTGATGTCGATGGGCATGATGATGGTTCCCCCAGCGATCGTGTCCCTTCCGTTCAAGCTGGCCTTCTTTGTGGTGGCGGATGGATGGGCGTTGATCTCCGGGGCTCTGGTCCGAAGTTATTTTCCTTGAAGCAATGAACCTTGGACGATCATGGCAAGTAAGCAGTTAGGAAGCCGTAGATGCGGTGAAAGAGTTGGCTTACAGGCGGCTAACGCGATGCTTCCTAACAAATTCGGCAAGGCTGGTTTCTTGGATTCCGTTCGCTGACAGGTTGTCCGTGGAAAGCCAGTCCAGAAAAGCACGTTTGAGGGCCGGCCAATCGCTGTCCAGAATGGAAAACCAGGCTGTGTCCCGATTGCGGCCTTTATAAACAATCGCCTGTCGAAATGTCCCGTCATAGGTAAAGCCCAATCGTTCTGCGGCTGAACGGGACGGGGCGTTCAGGGCGTCGCATTTCCATTCATAGCGACGATAGCGCAGTTCATGGAAAACGCGGCACATCATGAGGAACATGGCTTCTGTTGCAGCCGCGGTTCTCTGCAAAAGGGGAGAGAAGCAGATCCCACCCACCTCGATCACACCGTGCTCTGGTTGGATTCGCATCAAGCTGGCGATGCCAGTAGCTTTGCCGGTCGATGCATCCTCGACAACATAGTAGACGGGGTCCTCGGTGGTTGCCATTTTTGTCAACCAGGTCTTCAGTTCGGCTTCCGTGGCGAATGGCCCAACGTGAAAATAAGTCCAGAGCGTCCCCAATCTGTCGTGGCTATAAGCGTCGAAAAGGTCTTGGGTGTGACGATCCGGATCAAGAGCAACAACAGAACAGAAGCGCCCCTGCATTGATGTTCTGGAAGGGCGGGGGCGGGGTTCCCATTCCGGCAGTGCATGTCCGATCGGTTGCCCATGTTCGTTTGTGCGTGTTGCCAACGTAACCTCCCTTGTCGCGTTTTTGCCGAGACGAGTGATCGCAAGTTTCGTGGGGGCGTGACATGACCAATCCAGGGATTTTAGTGCAGTCCAAAAGCCACCCCGCAAAACGAGTGTAGGAGTTCACATCTCGAGCGACACCCAAAGGACCTTTGCGTCTTCCTTGCCAGTGGATACGCAGCCGTGACCCATCCCGCTGTCATAATACACGGAGTCTCCGGCGGTCATGTGCAGAGGTCGATAGTGTTCGGTATACAGCGTTACGTCTCCGCTGATTACATACATGAACTCCTCTCCGCGGTGTCGCACCCAAGTCTCGAACTCGGATACGTCCCGGGCTTTGATCGTGCTGATATAGGGCAACATACGTTTGCTGGTCAGTTCGGTACACAGCAGTTCGTGATCGTAGGTCCGGGTTTCCTGATGTTCTCCGCGACCAACCCGGGTGTAATCGCGCCGTCCTGAAATAGTGCTTTGTGCGGACTGCACGAAAAGCTGGGGTGTTTCCAGTTCCAACGTCTGCATCAGCCGTCGGATGATTTCGAAACTGGGCTTGGTCTGGTTGTTTTCGATCTTCGACAAGGTGGAGCGTCCGATGTCCGCCAATTTGGCCGCCTCCTCCAGTGTCAGCCCTTTTTCCTTACGGGCGTCTCGAATCATTTTTCCCAGAATTTCCCCGTCCGGAGCTTCCATCGCATCGATCTGCGGACCGGTTTCCACTGTTTGTACGGGTTCCATGTGTCGGTTTTCTCCTGCTTCCCGGACAGCTTAGCTTTGATGCATCTTTCAGTCAAAATTTCCTGATCATTTCTTTTGTTGCTTAAAGTGGAAAAGTTTCCTATAGGAGAGAAAATTTACATTTCGACCAAGATGCGCTGGAAAGTCGCGCATCAAATCGGGGAGGAAATCCGATGACCGCATACGATCTGATCGTGATCGGCGCTGGGCCGGGTGGATATGTGGCCGCCATTCGCGCCGCGCAGCTGGGTCTAAAGACTGCCTGTGTCGAAGGGCGCGGCAGCCTGGGTGGAACCTGTCTGAATGTGGGCTGCATCCCGTCGAAGGCCATGCTGACCTCCTCGGCCAAATATGCCGAACTCTCTCATCTCTCCTCCCATGGCATATCGGTCGGGGAGGTCAGCTTGGATCTGAGTGCTCTGCAGGCGCGCAAGGACAAGATCGTGGGCGATCTGACCAAGGGGATCGCCTTTCTGTTCAAGAAGAACGGCGTGGATCACATCGAAGGTTGGGCGACTATCCCGGCACCTGGGCAGGTTCAGGTTGGCGATCAGACACTGACCGCCAAGAGCATTTTGATCGCGACGGGATCCGAACCGACGCCGCTTCCTGGGGTGGACGTTGACGAGGTGGATGTGCTGACCAGCACGGGAGCTTTGGCTTTGGAGGACCGGCCCGAGCATCTGGTGGTGATCGGCGCTGGTGTCATTGGCCTTGAACTGGGCCAGGTCTGGGCCCGGTTGGGGTCCAAGGTGACCGTCGTGGAATATCTGGACCGGATCCTGCCCGGTATTGATGGAGAGATTGCCAAGCTGGCCCAACGCGCTTTGTCCAAGCGGGGGCTGAAGTTCCAATTGGGCCGGGCTGTCAAAGGCGTCGAAAAGGCTGGCGGTGGTCTGTTGTTGACGATGGAGCGCGTTGGCAAAGACAAGGTCGAATCCCTGGACGCCGACAAAGTTCTGGTCGCCATCGGACGCCGCCCTGTGACCCGCGGTCTGGGGCTTGATGATCTGGGGGTTTCGGTCAATGACGGCGGCTTTATCGAAGTGGACGCAAGCTTCCAGACGTCGGTTCCTGGCATCTATGCCATCGGTGATTGCGTGCCCGGTCCGATGTTGGCCCACAAGGCCGAGGAGGATGGCGTCGCCTGTGTCGAGATGCTTGCCGGCGAGTACGGCCATGTCGACTACGACACCGTACCGGGGGTGGTTTACACAGATCCCGAGGTCGCTTCGGTCGGGCAGACCGAAGAGGGGTTGAAGGACGCAGGTGTCGAATACCGCGTCGGTAAATTTGCGTTCATGGCCAATTCCCGGGCGCGCTCGACAGGAGAAACTGACGGTGCAGTCAAGGTTCTCGCCGGCGCAGACGGAAAGATCCTTGGCGCCCATATCTGCGGCGCGCATGGCGGCGACCTGATTGCAGAGCTGGTGTTGGCGATGACCAAGGGTGCAACCGTCGAAGAGGTTGCCCGTACCTGCCACGCTCACCCAGCGATGGGCGAAGCGGTCAAGGAAGCATGCCTCGATGCGCTGGGTCGCGCGATCCACGCATAAGGAGGCGGCTAGATGAACGTGCAACTTCGCCCCCGCCATCCGGAAAAGGCCAACCGTTCGGACAGCGTTGTCCCTCGCAAACCGAAATGGATCCGCAAGAAAAAGATCGATAGTGCCGAGTATTATGAAACCCGCCGCCTGATGCGGGATCATGATCTGACAACCGTCTGCGAGGAAGCCGCCTGTCCAAACATCGGTGAATGCTGGTCCAAGCGCCACGCCACCATGATGATCATGGGAGAGGTCTGCACCCGGGGGTGTTCCTTCTGTAACGTTGCCACCGGTCGCCCTGATGCGCTGGACATGTTCGAACCCGGTCGTGTCGCGCAGGCCGTCAAAAAACTGGGTTTGCGCCACGTCGTCATCACCAGCGTAGACCGTGATGATCTGGAAGATGGCGGGGCCGCGCATATGGCCCAGACCATCCGCGCTGTGCGACACCAAAACCCCGGTACTACGGTCGAGGTTCTAACGCCCGACTTTCTGGGCAAGGGCAATTCTGCTGATATCGTGTTCGACGCAGCCCCGGATGTGTTCAACCACAATCTAGAAACCGTCCCGCATCTGTATCCGACCGTCCGACCCGGTGCGCGGTATTACACGTCACTGCGTCTTTTGGACGATGCGAAGCGCGCCAACCCTCAGATTTTCACCAAGTCCGGACTCATGGTAGGTTTGGGGGAAACTTTGAATGATGTGCGTCAGGTCATGGACGATCTGCGCGCGGCCAATGTCGATTTTCTGACTGTGGGACAATATCTGCAGCCCACCCCGAAACATCATCCAATCGACCGGTTCTGGACACCGGACGAATTCGCCCAACTGGAACAGATTGCCCGCAACAAGGGCTTCTTGCACGTGTCGGCCACTCCGCTGACCCGTTCATCGTTCCATGCGGACGAAGATTTCGCCGCCCTGAAACGTGCACGCCAGCAAACACTGGCGAACGGGGCAAAACCTTAACGCAATGGGAGGGAAACCATGGAAGCGTTAAATTCAATCGTAGGAGCCATCAACGGCGTGGTTTGGGGCCCGCTGATGCTGGTTCTTATTCTCGGCGTCGGTTTCTTTCTGCAGGTGGGGCTGAAATTCATGCCGATCCTGCGTCTGGGCACAGGTTTCAGCCTGCTGTTCAAAGGACGTGACGAACAGGGCGAAGGGCAGATCAGCCCGTTCAACGCGCTGATGACCTCGCTGTCGGCCACAATCGGCACCGGGAACATCGCCGGTGTCGCGACCGCCGTTTTCCTGGGCGGACCAGGTGCGCTGTTCTGGATGTGGATGACGGCGCTGGTTGGCATGGCAACCAAATATGCCGAAGCCGTTCTGGCCGTGAAATACCGCGAGACGGATGAGCTGGGCAACTATGTCGGCGGCCCGATGTATTACATCAAGAACGGCCTGGGCGCGAAATGGGCCTGGCTGGGTGCCGCGTTCGCCCTGTTCGGTGCAATCGCAGCCTTCGGCATCGGTAACGGTGTTCAGGCCAACGGTGTGGCGCAGGTTCTGGAGTCGAACTTCGGCCTGAACACCTCGGTCACCGGCGTTGTTCTGATGATCCTGACCGCAGCTGTGATCCTGGGTGGCATCACCCGCATCGGCGCCGTTGCTGGTAAGCTGGTGCCGTTCATGGCCGTGGCTTACATCGTCGCTGGCCTGCTTGTTCTGCTTATCAACATCGGCGGCATTGGCAACGCACTGTCACTGGTCTTTACCCATGCCTTCACCCCGTCGGCCGCCGAAGGTGGTTTCGCAGGTGCAGCCGTCTGGGCCGCGATCCGTTTTGGTGTGGCTCGTGGCGTGTTCTCGAACGAAGCAGGTCTGGGTTCCGCTCCGATCGCACACGCAGCAGCATCGACCAAAGGTCCGGTCAACCAGGGTCTGGTTGCCATGTTGGGTACTTTCATCGATACCATCATCGTTTGCTCGATCACCGGTCTGGCAATCATCGCTTCGGGTGCTTGGACATCGGGTGAATCCGGTGCTGCACTGACAAGCCACGCGTTTGAGCTGTCTTTGCCCGGCATTGGTGGCTACCTGATCGCCGTAGCTCTGTCGATCTTCGCCTTCACCACCATCTTGGGCTGGTCCTTCTACGGCGAAAAATGCGTGGGTTACCTGCTGGGGCACAAGATCCTGATCGTCTATCGCATTGCCTGGATTGTCATGATCTATTTCGGCGCAACCGCGGATCTGGGTTTCATCTGGCTGCTGGCTGACACCCTGAACGCCATGATGGCGATCCCGAACCTGATCGCGCTCGCCCTGCTCAGCCCGATCGTCTTCAAGCTGACCAAGGAGTTCTTTGCTTCGGGTGGTAAATCGGAAGAACCGGGTGGAACACCTGCTGAATAAGCACTGACTTGCATGAAACAAAAAGGGGGGCCGCGCCCCGGCCCCCTTGCTCCTGACACAGACATTCAAATCTCAAGGAGATGACAGATGGCCACCAAAATCCTGCTTCCCATAGATCATACAGATGACCGTTCCTGGAAGAAGGCTCTACCGGTCGCGTTGGACCAGGCGAAATTCTACGGTGCCGAGCTTCACGCGGTCTCGGTCATCCCGGAGATCATTCAATTGCCCAACTTGCCGGCCAATTATGGAGCTGGCGCCAAGGATCACGTACGGCACGCAATCGAAGGGATCCTGGAAAACGGCAATGCCGCGAACGTGCCCGTGCATATCGAAGAAGGCAGCGTGTACCGCGAGATCCTGAAACTCGCCCATAAAGACGGCTATGACATGATTATCATGGCCTCCTCGAAGGGTGATTTCCCGAACTACGAAATCGGTCCAAACCTTGCCCGTGTGGTGCGCAACGCGCATTGTACCGTCATGGTCGTGCGCGACTGATCCCCTTGAACAAAGGACGAAACCAATGAGTGACGCACCCAAACGAACACCGCTGTATGATCTGCATGTCGAACTTGGCGGCAAGATGGTTGACTTTGCAGGCTGGGAGATGCCCGTTCAGTACCCTATGGGCATCATGGGCGAACACAAGCAGTGTCGTGAAAAAGCCGCGCTGTTCGATGTGTCCCATATGGGGCAAGTGATCCTCAAGGGCGACAACGTGGGAGAAAAGCTGGAAACGCTGTGCCCACAGGCCTATGCCACGCTGAAAGAGGGCAAGGCCCGCTACGGTTTCTTCACCAATGAAGACGGCGGCATCATGGACGACCTGATCGTGTCGAACGCGGGTGATCACTACTTTGTCGTCGTCAACGCTGCGCTTCGTCATCAGGACATCCCGCACATGCAGGCCAATCTGGACGGCGTCGAGGTGACGGAGATCTTTGACCGTGCCCTGGTTGCGGTTCAGGGCCCGGCGGCGGAAAATGTCGTGGGTGATCTGTGCCCCGCCGCGCGCGATCTGAAGTTCATGGAAACCACCCTTGCCGAGATCGACGGTGTGCAGTGCCGCATTTCGCGCCTCGGATACACCGGGCAAGACGGGTACGAGATTTCGATCCCCGAAGCGGACGCGATCCGGATCAGCAAGCTGTTCCTGGCCCATGACGATTGCGAACCGGCGGGCTTGGGTGCACGCGACTCCCTGCGCCTTGAGGCCGGTTTGTGCCTGTATGGCAATGACATCGACCAATCGACTTCGCCAATCGAAGCTTCGCTGAGCTGGGCGATCCAGAAGCGCCGCAAGGAAGAAGGCGGGTTCCCCGGCGCCGCGCGTGTGCAAAAGGAACTGGCCGAAGGTGCCGCCAAGAAGCTGGTGGGCATCAAGCCCGAAGGCCGCGCGCCCGCCCGCCAAGGTGTCGAGATCCAGTGCACCGAAGGCAACAGCATCGGGGCCATCACTTCGGGCGGTTTCGGCCCGACCGTCGGCGCACCCGTCGCCATGGGTTATGTGTCGGCCGGTCACGGCGAGCCGGGCGAAAAGGTCAACCTCATCATTCGGGGCAAGGTTCAGCCCGCCGAAATCGTCGCGCTGCCTTTCGTCACCCAAAACTACAAACGCTAATTCCAGGAGCATACCAAAATGGCAATCTACTATTCCGAAGAACACGAATGGGTTCTGGTCGAAGGTGACACGGCAACCGTTGGCATCACTCAGCATGCTGCCGATCAGCTTGGCGAGATCGTTTTTGTCGAACAGAAAGAAGCCGGTGACGACTTCGAAAAGGGCGACGAGATCGGTGTGATCGAATCCGTCAAAGCGGCATCGGAAATCTATGCGCCGGTTGATGGTGAAGTGATCGAGGCCAACGAAGCCCTGGCAGATAACCCCGGCGCACTGAATGAAAGCCCTGAAAGCGACGCCTGGATCTACAAGATCAAGCTGTCCGATGCGTCCCAGCTGGAAGATCTTATGGATCTGGACGGATACAAAGCCCTGATCGGCTAAAGCATCCTAACCCCGCCGGGCAGTGGTTCGGCGGGAACATTGCCCAAACAAGGACCAAAGAACATGGCCTTCAAACTGACCGATTACGAAGCTTACGACTTTGCCAATCGCCGCCATATTGGCCCGTCGCCGACCGAAATGCGCGACATGCTGAAGGTGATCGGCTTCAAGACCCTGGACGAGTTGATCGATGCCACGGTCCCTCCGGCGATCCGACAGAAGGACGCGTTGGACTGGGGTCCGGCGATGACCGAGCGAGACGCGCTGTTTCACATGAAGCAGGTCGCTGGCAAGAACAAGGTTCTGACCTCGCTGATCGGTCAGGGATACTACGGCACGACCACGCCGGCGCCCATTTTGCGCAACATCCTTGAGAACCCGGCTTGGTACACGGCTTACACCCCCTACCAGCCCGAGATTTCCCAGGGTCGTCTTGAAGCCCTGCTGAACTTCCAGACCATGGTCAGCGACTTGACCGGCCTGGACGTTGCAAACGCCTCGCTTCTGGACGAAGCCACCGCAGCTGCCGAAGCCATGGCCATGGCGAAACGCGGCGGTCGTTCCAAGGCCAACAACGCGGCCTTCTTTGTCGACAAGAACTGCCACCCGCAGACAATCGCCGTGATCAAAACTCGTGCCGAGCCTCTGGGTGTTGATGTGCAAGTCGCTGATCCGTCCGAGCTGGAACCCGGTGCCGTCTTTGGAGCCATCTTCCAGTATCCGGGCACCAACGGCCACGTGCGCGATTTCACGGATCAAATCGCCGCTCTGCATGAGCACAAGGCCATCGCAGTTGTGGCCGCTGACATTCTGTCGCTGGCGTTGTTGAAATCGCCGGGCGAAATGGGCGCGGATATTGCCATCGGCTCGACCCAGCGGTTCGGTGTACCCATGGGATACGGTGGCCCCCACGCCGCTTACATGGCAACAACCGACAAGCTGAAGCGCTCGATGCCGGGCCGGATCATCGGTGTTTCCATCGACGCACGTGGCAACAAGGCCTATCGCTTGGCACTGCAAACCCGCGAGCAGCACATCCGCCGAGAGAAAGCCAATTCAAACGTCTGCACTGCACAGGCTCTGCTGGCCGTCATCGCGTCGATGTATGCCGTCTATCACGGTCCCGACGGCATCAAGGCGATTGCCCAGTCGGTCCACCGCAAGACCTCGCGTCTGGCGGACGGCCTTGAGGCGGCGGGTTTCTCAGTCGAGCCAGAAGTCTTCTTTGACACCATCACCGTCGAAGTGGGCCCGCTGCAGAAAACCGTGATGGAAGCTGCGGTTGCCCGTGGCGTGAACCTGCGCAAAGTGGGTGAAACCAAGGTTGGTATCTCGCTCGACGAGCAGACCCGCCCGGAAACAATCGAAGCCGTCTGGGGTGCCTTTGGCATCGACAAAAAGGACGACAGCTCGAACAAGCACTATCGCCTGCCCGAAGCCCTGCTGCGCGAAAGCGAGTATCTGACTCACCCGATCTTCCACAAGAACCGGGCGGAGGCAGAGATCACCCGCTATATGCGCCGTCTGGCTGACCGTGATCTGGCACTGGACCGTGCAATGATCCCGCTGGGGTCCTGCACCATGAAGCTGAACGCCACCATCGAGATGATCCCGGTCACCTGGCCCGAGTTCGGCAACCTGCACCCGTTCTGCCCTGAAGATCAGGCGCAGGGTTATCATGAGATGATTGCCGATCTGAACGACAAGCTGTGCCAGATCACCGGCTATGACGCGATCAGCCAGCAGCCCAACTCGGGCGCGCAGGGTGAATACGCAGGCTTGCTGACCATCCGCAACTACCACTTCGCCCGTGGCGAAGGGCACCGGAATGTCTGCCTGATCCCGACATCGGCACATGGCACCAACCCGGCGTCGGCACAGATGGTGGGCTGGAAGGTTGTTCCGATCAAAGCGGATGACAACGGCAACATCGACCTCAATGACTTCCGCGAGAAAGCAGAGAAGCACAGCGATCAGCTGGCGGGTTGCATGATCACCTACCCCTCGACCCACGGTGTGTTCGAAACCACTGTGCAAGAGGTGTGTGACATCACCCACGAACACGGCGGTCAGGTCTATATCGACGGCGCCAACATGAACGCCATGGTGGGGCTGTCGCGTCCGGGTGACATTGGCGGCGATGTCAGCCACCTGAACCTGCACAAGACCTTCTGCATTCCGCATGGCGGCGGCGGCCCCGGTATGGGTCCGATCGGCGTCAAGGCACACCTTGAGGAGCACCTGCCGGGTCACCCGGAATACGGCACTGCCGTGGGTCCGGTTTCGGCGGCGCCTTTCGGTTCGCCTTCGATTCTGCCCGTCTCGTGGGCCTATGTGTTGCTGATGGGTGGCGCGGGTCTGACGCAAGCGACCAAAGTGGCGATCCTGAACGCCAACTACATCGCGGCCCGTCTGAAGGACGCGTATCCGATCCTCTACACCTCGGAAACGGGCCGTGTGGCGCATGAATGCATCCTGGATACCCGCCCGCTGAACGACGAGGCCCATGTTTCTGTGGACGACGTCGCCAAGCGTCTGGTGGACTCGGGCTTCCACGCGCCGACCATGTCCTGGCCGGTGGCCGGCACGCTGATGGTGGAACCCACGGAATCCGAGCCGATGGCAGAGCTCGACCGGTTTTGTGACGCCATGATCTCGATCCGTCAGGAAGCGCAGGACATCATCGACGGCAAGATCGACGCGGAAAACAACCCGCTCAAGAACGCGCCGCACACGGTCCGCGATCTGGTGGGTGATTGGGATCGTCCCTACACCCGTGAGCAGGCGTGTTTCCCTCCGGGCAACTTGGGTGTCGACAAGTACTGGCCGGTCGTCAACCGGGTCGACAACGCCTATGGCGACCGCAACCTGATCTGCACCTGCCCGCCCATGTCGGACTACGAAGACGACGCAGCCTGATCCAACAGGCTCTGCTCCCGGACCGATCCATCGGACCGGGAGCACATCAACTGCTTCGGCCAGTTAATAGCTGATCTGGCCGAAGATTTTTCCGAAGGAGATGGACGTGATGACCTGTCTTACACCGTTGCAGAAGGGTAAGGTCGTGGGCGCTTCGTCTGTCTCGGCACAGCATTTCATCGACGTTATCATTCCCGATGGAGAGTCCCGATCCGCTGCCCGGATGATCCTGGATTTGTTTCAGGCCGCGAATGAGCTTCTTGGGACGGCTGCATATTCCGTGTCGGTTCAGACCATGACTGTAGCGAGCGTCGAGCCTGCAACATATGGCCCGCGCCGCACTCCTGTTTTTCTTGGTGACCTGCAAAGCCGTTGGACCCCGAACAAGACGCAACGTGGATGGTTGACCCGGACGTTCCGCCTGGCTCCGCGTGCTGTTCTGATCGGTGGGGCCGTGTTTCTGTCCGGCTTTGCTTCCGACAGCATGGCGCGGGATCTTGCAATCCACCCGAACTTTGCAGCTGCGGCGAGCGAAGAGCAGCTGGCGCAGGCCAAGGAAGCAACACCTCATACACAATCGGGGCGTATCCTGAGCGCGATCAGTGTCTTTGCGGCGCTTCCGCTGTTCCTGACCATGATCAAGGATGACCACGGCCAATTCGTGGCCGGTGCGGTCGGGGACTACCTGGGGCTGACAACCCACGCTGCAGCGCCCAAAAGCAAAACGATCCTAGCGCTGAGCCGTCAAGCGAAGGGCGATCCGTTGATCCTGTCGGTTCTGAACCTGATGCAGGAGCATATCGAGGAGCCTTTGCAGATCCGCGACCTGGCGGAGCAGCTCGGGATCTCGATTCGTAAACTGGAACGGCGGTTTCAGGACAAGATCAGCACGACACCTTTAACGGCGTATCGGGCGTTGCGTATCGAGCGCGCTCATCAATTGCTGGTTCATTCCGGCCTGTCATTGTCAGAGATCACGGTGGCAACCGGGTTTGGTACTCGTGCCAACTTGAACGAATGGATTCGCAAAACTTATGGTGTCGGGCCGTCTGAATTGCGCGCTCAGAGTTTTGGACACTCCGTTTCATCCCGGCGGGTCGCCGGGACATTGGCGCTTTCCTGACATCTTGCTGCAAGGAGATCAGCGGCGTTACCTTTGACCTCGCACGGGTCACGAGAGAGGCAGAGCACATGAGGCGTTTTGAAGAAATTTACGCAATTGCGGCCGACCGCAAAGGCGGCGCTGAAGCGCTGGAAAAGATGTTGAGCATACCTCTGTCACGTGAACATCTGGCCAAAACCACAGATGATCGGTGGTTGGCGGCAATGACAAAGTGCTTGTTTCAGGCCGGGTTCAATTGGAAGGTAATAGAAGCCAAGTGGGATGGTTTCGAGCGTGCTTTTTTAGGGTTCGACCCGGTGCGTGTGTCCTTTTTTCACGATGAAGATATGGACAGACTTCTGTCAGATACCGGCATTGTCCGGAATGGGGCCAAGATCATGGCCGCTGTCGAAAATGCCCGCTTTGTGTGCGATCTTGCGCGGGATCACGGCAGTGCAGGCGCGTTCTTTGCTGCTTGGCCGGCGTCGGATTTTGTCGGACTTTTGCAGATGGTCTCGAAACAAGGATCGCGGCTTGGTGCCGTCACCGGCCAACGCATGCTGCGCAGCATGGGTCGGGACGGTTTCATTCTGTCGCCTGACGTAGTCGCGCGGTTGATCGCCGAGGGTATCGTGGACAAGGCCCCCAGCTCGAAGCGCGACCTTGCGGCGACCCAGACTGCATTCAACACATGGTCGGAACAATCCGGGCGTGGCCTGACACAGATCAGTCAGATCCTTGCTTTCAGCGTTTAGGGCGGCCCATCCCGAAGAAAAAAGGCCCCAGGCGAAGGAGCTCGCCCAGGGCCCGAGGTCCTTGCGGACCGGGGGAGTTACTTTTTCAAGTTTGTCCAGATCTGGTCATACACGGCTTGTGTCTGTTCATCGCATACCTCGATGAAGACACCTGCGCCCGCATCAGCAGGGGGGTTTGCTTCGGGCAGAGTAGCCAGTGCAGGGTCAAGGAATTCAGAGACACCCTTTACGCCAGCGCCGTAGCGAGCAAAGTTGGATACAGCGGCGATGTTTTCAGGTTCCAACAAGAAATCGAGGAACTTCAGCGCGTTATCGCGGTTCGGTGCATCTTTCAGCAGAACCACGTTGTCCATCCAAACGACATAGCCCTGGGTTGGGAAGGCGTACTCCACATTCGCGCCTTCTTCACGAGCTTTGGCCCCGAACCCGTCATATATCTGGCCGACTGCGGCGTCCCCGGAAACCAGCACTTCCTTGGCCGTATCCGAGTTGAAGGAGGCCCAATGGCCTTTGGCTTCCTGCAACATTGCGTTCAGGGCTTTCAGCTTTTCACGGTCGGTCGAACACTGCTCCATGCCCAGGTGCAGGGACGCCATGGCAGTGACTTCACCTTGGCTGTCCAGCATGTTGATCTTTCCGGACAGCTCTGCAGGCGGGTTGAACAGAATGTCGGTCGTGTTGATGTCACCTTGGTAAACGTCCCGATTGACCGAGAAACTGGTGGATCCCCACTGATATGGAATCGAGTGCTTGCGACCCGGGTCAAAACTGGGATCAGCCCATTCCGGCGCGATATTTCCTTTGTTCTGCAATTCACCTTCGGCGATAGTGTCCAGCAGGCCTTCGCCAGCCATGATGGTCACCATGTAGTCACCCGGTACGGCGACGTCATATGTCCCGATCGCACCAGCCTTGAGCGACGCCAGCATCGCTTCGTTGGAATCGTAGGTGTCCATGGTCACTTCGATGCCGGTTTCGGCGGTGAACTTGTCCAAAAGTTCCTGAGGCATGTATTCAAACCAGTGATAGATTACCAGTTTGCCTTCTGCTGCTGCGGCGTTGGCGGCAATGCTCAAAGCCAATGCCGCGACGCCGGTTTTTAACATCTGTTTCATTTTGCTCTCCATCTGTTGGTTTACTTTGTGTTGTCTGTTTTGCTGACGAAATAGCTGATGGTTACCATGATAACTGAGATTCCCAGCAGCATCGTCGAGATTGCCATGATGTTGGGTTTGATGCCTTGTTTGACGGCACCGAAGATGGCGGTGGGCAGGGTTTCGACACCGGCACCCTTGACGAAATTGGTGATGATGAAGTCATCCAGGCTGACGATGAAGGCCAGCAGGAAGCCCGAGATGATCCCCGGCATCATCAGCGGCAGCAGGATCTTGGTGAAGGCCTGCCGCTTGGTTGCATAAAGGTCCATGGCCGCCTGTTCATAGCTGTCTTCGATCCCCTGCATCCGGGCCGAGATCGGCAGATAGGCAAAGGGGATGCAGAAGGCGATATGCGCGATCAGGATCGTCATGATCCCTCTGTCGAACCCGATCGAATTGAAGAAGATCAGGGTTGCGACCGCGGTCACGATTTCCGGCACCATCAGCGGCAGGCTGATCAAGCCGAAGGATACGGTGCGCAGCTTGAACTTGCCCCCACGCACCATGGCGGTGGCGGCAAAGACGGCGATGCTCGTGGACACGGTGGCCGCAGTGATCGCGATGACGAAGGAATTCCGGGCGGCCAACTTGAACTTCTCACTCTCCGGGCCGGTGAACACGTCCGCGTACCATTTCAGAGAAATGCCCTCCCAAGTGGTGATCGAAGCGGAGGAGTTGAAGCTGTAGATCGTCACGATGACCAGAGGGGCATAGAGGACGACCAGGCACAACAGGGTGATCGCCCGAAAGCCACTGTAGGACTTGATGTCATATTTTGCAGTAGCCATGGCTCAGGCCTCCTTCTCGGCTTTGGCCTGTTGGCGGGCAAAGATCAGCAGGATGATCAGGACCATGGTCAGGAGGATCATCGACGCAGCGGCACCGAAGGGCCAGTTGCCCGCATTGCCCTTGAACTGTTCTTCGATCAGTGACCCGATCATGAAGTTCTTGGCCCCGCCCAGCAGGTCAGGCGCAAGGAAGGATCCCATCGAGGGTACAAAGACCAGGATGCATCCGGCGATCACGCCCGGCTTGACGGCCGGCAGCAGGATGCGCCGCAAGGTTGTCCATTTGGTTGCATACAGGTCAGCCGCGGCTTCGGAGAGCGCAAAGTTGTAGCGTTCAACGGCGGCATAAATCGGCAGCACCATGAAGGGCAGGTAGGAATAGAACAGACCCAACTGCACGGCGAAGTTCGTGTTCACGATATGCAGCGGCGAATCCAGCAGACCGATCCCGATCAGGGCGTCGTTCAGCGGACCCTGGTCACGCAGCAGGAACTTCATCGACACGGTCCGGATCAGCAGGTTCACCCAGTAGGGGATGGTGATCAGGAACACCCAGAGCGGTCGTTGGCTTTCCGGTCGCGTGGCAATGAAATAGGCGGTCGGGAACCCGATAGCCAAGCTCAGGAGCGTCGCGGCTCCGGCCTGCCAGATCGAGCGCCAGAAGATCTGGATGTAGGTCCATTCGATGGTGCAGGGTTCATCCCCGAACAGGCCCCGGTCGCAGAAGAACTGGTCATAGGCCGCAAAGCTGAGCTCCCAGATGACGCCGCCCCGGAATTCCTTGGTCAGGAAAGAATAGATCAGCATCATCATGACCGGTGCGAGGACAAAGATCCCCAGAACCACCCAAGCCGGAAGCAAAAGCCAGAACCGGCTTTCTTTGTACGTGTCGGTGGTTGCGCTGCCGCCGCTTGCTGCTCCGGCTGCCATCAGTCCACCAGGAGGCGCGCGGCCCCCAGCTCCATGTTGACATACATCTCGGCACCCGGTTCAAAGATCCGTTTGTTGCCGCGATCCGAATTCGAGGTGCGAACAACGAATTCCGGCCCGTCTTCCAGATCGACAATCGTGGTGATGTCGGTGCCGACAAAGATGTTCTCCTTGATCCGGCCTTTGAGGCTTTCGGTTTCCACTGGCTTGTCGGACATGTACAGACGCTCGGGGCGGACCGACATGTGGACATGCGATCCGACGCCCACGCCGTCGACTGCATCACAGGTCAGCTCGTGGCCACCGCCCAGGTGGCAGACCGCACGCCCGTTATTGATACCATCAACCGAAACTTCCAGCAGGTTGGTTTCGCCGATGAAATCCGCAACGAACATGTTGCGCGGCTTTTCGTAGATGTCCTTGGGACCACCCAGTTGTTGCATTTCACCGGCGGACATGACCGCGATCCGGTCGGACATGGTCAGCGCCTCTTCCTGGTCGTGGGTGACAAAGATGAAGGTGATCCCGGTTTCCCGCTGCAGGTGCTTCAGCTCCAGCTGCATCGCCTTGCGCAGCTTCAGGTCCAGCGCCGACAACGGTTCGTCCAGCAGAAGAACCTTGGGTTGTGGCGCCAGCGCACGCGCCAGCGCCACACGCTGTTGCTGCCCACCTGAGAGCTGAGAGGGTTTACGAGCAGCAAACTGCGACAGCTGGACAAGCTCCAGCATTTCCCCGGCACGGCTGCGCGCCTGATCCTTGGACTTGCCCCGCATTTCCAGGCCAAAGGCCACGTTGTCCAGAATCGTCATGTGCGGGAACAGAGCATAGTTCTGGAACACCGTGTTCACCGGCCGTTGATGCGGCGGCAGGTTCTCGATCTCGTCTCCGTACAGAAAGATCGCACCTTCGGTGACATCTTCGAATCCTGCAATCATGCGAAGCAGGGTTGTCTTGCCGCATCCGGACGGCCCCAGAAGCGTAAAGAACTCGTTGTCCTTGATCGAAAGCGAAATCCGCTTCAACGCAGTGAAGTCTCCATAGCGCTTCACAGCATCGCGAACCTCGATCGCGTTTGAAGTTGTGTTCGACAATTGCGCCTCCCCTGGCGTCGCAAAACCTTTGAACCAGAATAGAAAGCAGATTTTGTTTCAGTAAGCATTGAGTTCCGTAGCAATCGTTAGGCAAAAGCTAACCGACACTTTGGAGTCATAATATTTACTACCGTTTCAAATACTCATTGGCGGATTGAACCTTGTCGTCGGGGTCAGTCTTCGTTCAGAAGAACGTCGAAAGATCTCTTATAAAGCATTTGCTTAGATCGTTCTCAGGCTTCGGATTCACACAGCTCTGCCAAGATACGATCCAACATGTCATCACAGGCCGAAAGCTGGCTTAACGTGATATACTCGTCGGGTTTGTGGCCTTGCCCCTCCATGGATCCAGGCCCGCAGACGACCGTGGGAATACCCAGATCATCAAAAAACCCTGCTTCTGTTCCAAAGGCTACTTTGGTCGTTGTATTGGTCTGCGCCATCTTCTGGGCCAGACCGATGACCGGTGCTCCCATCTGAACGTCAAGACCGGGATAAGCATTGTACTGCTCGATCTCAATTCGGGCATCGGCAAAGCTGTGTTTGAACGGTGCCGCAGCCTGGACGGCGCAGTCTTGAATGCGAGCAAGGATGTAATCGGCTCTGTCTGCAGGCAGATAGCGGTATTCGAACACAAGCTCGGCCAGGTCCGGCACAATGTTCAAAGCCATTCCGCCCGACAACCTACCAACATGCACGGTTGAATAAGGCACCGCATAGGCTTCATCCTGCGCGCCGTTCATGGCCAGATCGGTTTGCAGATCGCGCAATCCGCGCGTGAAATCGGCGGCCAGATGCAGGGCGTTCACGAATTGTGGAGCGAGGGCCGAATGCCCATTTTCACCGTAACACGTGGCGCGCAGTGCTGCTTTGCCCTTGTGTCCGACAGCCACCTGCATTTCCGTTGG
The DNA here is from genome assembly GCA_014872875.1 of Paracoccaceae bacterium. Lineage (GTDB taxonomy): Bacteria > Pseudomonadota > Alphaproteobacteria > Rhodobacterales > Rhodobacteraceae > Aliisedimentitalea. Next base: position 488,237 of record WKFI01000019.1, on the reverse strand, counting down.
TTCCCCCACAAAGCAGGCGCGCGGGCTACCCAGCATGGGAGCCAGCTGATCAATCATTTCGCGGATGCCGACGCAGCCGACCTCTTCGTCATAGGAAAACGCGATCTTCAGCGGCTCCTTCAGCTCCACCGTCGAAGCCCGGTCTGCCAGTGCCAGGACGCTGGCAACATAGCCTTTCATGTCCGTTGTTCCGCGGCCGAACAACTTGTCGCCTTCTCGGGTCAGCTTGAATGGATCACGGCTCCAGTCCTGTCCTTCGACCGGAACAACATCGGTATGTGCCGACAGCAGCACCCCTTTTCCAGAGGGCCCTTTTTCGGCGTATAGCCCGGCCTTACGCCCAGATTGATCGGGGATCCGTGAAACCACGAACCCCCGGGCTGACAGGAAGTCTTCGATGTAATCGACGATATCCAGGTTGGAATTGGCGCTGACCGTGTTGAAACCTATCAGTCGATCCAGAATGTCAAGTGTTTGGGTCATCAGGAAAAGTGTGATCCTTCAGCGTCTTGTTTTGATGCCATGGCCGTCAATCGACGGCCAATTCCGTGATCTCCCTGCGGAAGGGCAGCGCATCGCCAATGTCCACTCCGTCCAGTTCCCGCGCATAACGGTGACCAGCGTAGGTTGCCCAAGCGATAGGGCCAGGTGCATTGGCGTCGCCTATCAGTTTGACCGACTTGATACCGGCATCCGCCCAGTCCGCTTCGCGCGCCTTCAGATCCAGGAAGACGCCCGCGTTTTCCTGGCGCGATGCAACCATCACGACGGCATCGGCTTCGATATTCCAGGTTCTATCGGTGTAGACGCAGTTCGATACGACGTGGTCGGCATGGATTTCGGTAACACCCTGGTTCAGCACGATTTCTACCCCAGCCTCAACCAGACGCGGATGGATTGCTATCTGCTCAAGAGTGTTGTTCGTCCAGTCACTGACATAGGCAGAAGGTGTGACCAGTGTGACCTGAGCGCCATTCTTAGCCAACAGTTCCGCAAGAACTCCCCCCATGTAGTAATGATCATCATCATAGACCACCACTCGGCCCGAGGGGATTGTCCCGTCCATCAAATCGTCAGGGGTATACAGCTTGGCGCCTTCGGCAATCGGCATCGGCACGACGTGCTGACGCGAGACACCGTCGCGACGCCAAGTTGCGCCGGTGGCGATGCACACGTTTTCAAAACCGAATTCCAGAATGCTTTCGGCGTCCAGTTCGCTTTCGCGATAGATTTCCACATTCGGACGTTGGCTCAGTTGATAATCGCGATAGTCCACGACGCGTCCCCAGGCCGACAGTCCCGGCAGTGCGCGTTCACGCGCAACTCGGCCACCGATCACATCCTTGGCTTCGGCCACGGCCACGTCATAGCCACGTCGGCATAGTGCCCAAGCAGCTTCCAGCCCTGCCGGACCCGAACCGACAACCAGCACATTGTTGCTGTCGCCCTTTTCGTTCATCTTTTCGGGGTGCCAGCCTTTGCGCCATTCCTCCATGAAGGTCGGGTTCTGGGTGCAGCGGCTGATCGACATGGTCATGTCACCGGTGATGCAGATGTTGCAGCCGATACATTCGCGAATGTCCTCGATCCGGCCTTCTTCGACCTTCTTGGGAAGGAACGGATCGGCAATGGACGGGCGGGCGCAGCCGATGAAATCCAGCGTGCCGGACTTGACCATCTTGACCATGACGTCAGGGCTGGTGAAACGCCCGACCCCGACGATGGGCTTCTCGGTGAGCTCGTGAATGCCTCGCACCAGTTGTTCCTGGGCGGCTTCTTCCTTGAAGCGCGAAGGACCCGAGCAGTCCTCCCAAGTGCCTTGCGCCAGATCCCAAAGATCCGGCAGATCCTTGTTCATTTCGATATAGTCGCGGACTTCCGCGTTCGAGAATCCCAGTTCGCCGATGGTTTCGTCCAGAGACACACGCAAGGTGATCGCCATGCTGTCTCCGACGGCGTCGCGCATGTCCGCGATCACTTCCTGGCTGAACCGCGCACGGTTCTCCAAGCTGCCGCCGTACTCGTCGCTGCGCTGGTTGGTTGCGCGGCTTAGGAAGTGCTGGAAAATGCCAAAGCCGTGCGCTCCGTACAGGCAAATCAGGTCAAACCCTGCTTCTTTCGAGCGTTTGGCGGCGTTCACGAACCAGCGGCGCAGGTCCTTTATGTCCTGCTTGTCCAGGGCACGCGCCTGAACCGGGTCATTGGTGAAGGTGCGAATTGGCAGGGCCGAGGGCGCCAGCGGCACTTCCTTGGTGTACAGGTTCGGTCCGTTGATGCCGGAATAGGCCAGCTGGATTCCCGCCAGCGCGCCATGCTCCTTCATTCTTTCCGACATTTTTCGAAGTTGCGGGATGTCTTTGTCCTCCCACAAGCGCAGTTCGATGAACGGAGTGATTTCCGAGGTATGATGCATTTCGCACTGCTCGGTGAAGATAACACCCCATCCGCCTTCAGCTTTGATGCCGCGCATTGCTGCGGCCGCCGATGGATCGCGATACCCCCCTCCGTTACAATGCGGGACCTGATAAAACCGGTTCTTGGCGGTCAGCGGTCCGATCTGCATGGGTTCGAAAAGGATATCATAACGTGGGTCGCGCAATTTCTGCCTCCGTTGAGCTTTCACGGACGAAGAATAGACCTTGTACGCAATCGCAAAAGACGCATTTTCGGAAGCGTTGCTTCGGCTAAAGCTAAGAACCAATTAGCTATTGTGAAATATCCTGAATGGCCGGGATTTTATTGTTGTCTATCATGTCTTTGCAGTGCTCGACGAAAGCTTGCATCGTGCTGGTCGTATTGGCGCCCTTGGCGGTTACAAGCCCCATGTTCATGGACCGCACGTTACCAGTCAAAGGGATGAAAACCAGTTTCCCACCATCAGGGGACGTATTGTAAAGCGGCTTGATGTTGGCAATCGAGTACCCAAACCCATTGGCCACCATGCTGCGCATGACGGCCATGTCCTTTGTCCGTTCCGCAATCTTTGGCTTGATCCCGGACGGGGTGAAGAACGACATGAAATAGTCGCTGCTCATCGGCAGATCCAAAAGGATCATGGCATGTTCTTTCAACTCATCCACCGAAACCGCCGACAGGTTCGCCAGCGGATGGTCCTCGCTAACCAGCACGAAAGGCGGCAGCTCCAACAAGTGCTGGAATTCCAAATCAACTGGAATGTCCAAGTCGTAGGTCAAGGCAACATCCAAATCTGCACGCCGCAGATGGCTAAAGATCTCGGTCTGATTCAACTCGCGTTGTGAGATTCGGACATCAGGGTATTTGAGTTCAAATTCGCGTCGCAGCTTGGGCAGGACGATTTGAGCAAATGTAACCAGGCAACCAATATTCATTGGACCTTGCACATTTCCTGAAATCTCACCGGCGAGCGAGCTGAGCAGGTCAGTTTCCCGCAGGATCGTTCGGGCCTGATCCAGCAGCCTCATACCCGCGGGCGTCAGAGACAAACCTTGAGCGTGTTTACGGACGAACAGGTCCAGCCCAAACTCCATCTCCAATTGCGAAATCGCCGCCGAGATCGACGGCGACGATACGTTCAGGACTTCACTGGCGGCGGAAATACTTCCGACTTCACCCACGGCAACAAAATACTCCAATTGCCGGAGCGTAAATCGTGTCGGCATGAGCACCTCGCGCTACAGGGCTTGGATCAAGCCTTGTACTTGATCCAAGTGGTTTTTAGCGCAGTGTACTTGTCCAGCGAGTGCAAGGAAAGGTCTCTGCCGAAGCCGGACTGTTTCATGCCACCAAACGGGGTTTGGGCCGACAGAGCATCGACTGTATTCACCGAAACAGTCCCCACATGCAACGCATCCGAAACCCGACACGCCCGGCTTAGGTTGTCTGTCCAGACCGACGCCGCCAGTCCATAAATCGAGTCATTTGCCATGGTCACGGCTTCTTCTTCGCTGTCGAAAGGAATGATCGACAGGACCGGACCAAAGATCTCGTCTCGCGCCAGTGGGTCCGAGTGTTTGACGTCATCAAAGACCGTCGGCTGCACAAAGCATCCTTTACCGTCGACCGTCATGCGCTCACCACCAGCTACCAAGTTGGCAGTCTTCTTGCCTTCATCGACAAATCGCATGATGTCTTGGGTCTGTTTTTCGTCCACGATGGCGCCCATCTTTGACGCTGGGTCTAACGGGTCGCCCGGTTGAGTCGCCTTGGCTCTTTCGATCATCTTTTCGACGAACGCGTCCTTTATCGACCGCTCGACATACAGGCGTGAGTTGGCTGAACAAACCTCACCCTGATTGAAAAAGATCCCGAATGCCGCCATGTCCGCCGCCGCATCCAGATCTTCGCAATCAGCAAACACCAGATTGGGGCTTTTGCCTCCGGTTTCCGGCCAGACCTGCTTCAGGTTCGACTGCCCGGAATAGGTCATGAACATCTTGCCGATTGCGGTTGAACCGGTGAACGCAAGGCAATCCACATCCATGTGCAAGCCCAAGGCTTTGCCTGCCGTGGCTCCAAATCCTGGTACCACGTTGAAAACACCGTCTGGAACACCGGCTTCGGCGGCCAATTCTGCCAGCCGCAATGCGGACAAAGGCGACTGTTCGGCTGGTTTCAATACGACCGAATTTCCGGCTGCCAACGCGGCAGCTGATTTCCAGGTCGCCATGTCCAATGGAAAATTCCATGGCGTCACGGCGCCAACGACCCCCAAAGGCACCTTGCGGACCAAAGCCAGATCCCCTAGCCCTGTCGGCGCAACTTCGTCAAAAACCTTGTCGATGGCTTCTGCGTACCATTGGAAGAAATGAGCAGATCCCGGTGCATCCACGGTTACGGCATCCGTCACCAGTTTGCCCATGTCCAGACTGTCCAGCAGGGCCATCTCTTCAAGATTGGCGCGGATCAGGTCAGCCAGTTTCAGCAGAACGGCTTTCCGATCTCCGGGTGCCATGCGTGACCAACGGCCATCCTCGAAGGCTTTGCGACCGGCTGCGACCGCGCGATCTACATCTTCTTCACCACATTCTGCCACCGGGGCGAGAACGGTCCCCGTTGCTGGGTTGATGCTGTCAAAGGTTTTGCCCGAGGCCGCGTCGACGAATTGGCCGTCAATGAAGGCCTGGCCACGAAATGACAGTTGCGCCGCCCGAGATTTCCAAGCGTCAAACGTAAGATCCGTCATGATGTTGTTCCTCTCTCACTCGTCTCCGGGGACGCCATAAGACGGGGCCTCGCGCGGATCGAGCGCGCGCTGGATGTAAGCGTCCAGTTGAGGTTTGTAGACCTCCCAAGCCGTGGCGATGGCTTCAATCGGGCAATCCTCGGTCCAGTCGCAGCGCAGTTCGGCGACAGGCCAGCTGACCTTGTCCACCATCAACAAACCCGCCGAATGAACTGGCCCGGCTTCCCCACCGGCCGCCAGGCCAGCTTGCATTGCCGCGATCAACCGGTCTCCAAGATGACCAGTGGCGGCTTCGAACCCGTCAACTATTGCCTGACAGACGCCGTCATTGGCCAGCAGGTTGCCGCCCGAGGCGACATCGCGCCCTTGGGCTTGCGTCCAAATGCCCAGAGAGTTCGGACCGGAATGGATCGCGGTACTTCCATCTGCGTCCACTGCCAGAACCTGACGATATTCGATGAACGCCCCGCGCCTCTGAACTTCGGCGATCGCCTCGGAGGCAGTCATGCCGCTTTCCATCAGGTCCAGCGCCAGCGGTCCCAGTGACGGGTCTGTCACGTTCTGTGACGCAACTGCACCCACACCCGCCCGGGCAAAGGCACAACGTGCGGCCACTGCCGGAGAAGAGGACGAAATCGCCATGCCGAACATGCCGGTTTCAGCGCAGCGTGCGACCAATGAAAACGTCATCGCGTTCCCTTTCTATTTCCGGGCCTTTACGTGTCAGCGCCGGCTTTAATGATGTGCCTGAAATGCAAGGGGCGACACTCGGAGATGGAATGCCCCCGTGTGCCGCCCGTGCATTTCGTTCAATTAGTCTGGGATGACAGCGGTGCCGTCGATTTCGACCAGCCATTCCGGGCGTGCCAGTGCCTGAACCACCAATCCAGTCGAAACCGGATGCACGCCTTTGATGTATTCGCCCATGGTGCGATAGACCGCTTCGCGGTGGCGCACATCGGTGATGTATACGACGACCTTGACCAGGTGTTCCATCGAGCCGCCTGCCTCTTCGATCAGCTGCTTGATGTTTTGCATGACCTTGTGGGTCTGTTCGACCGGGTCATGGCTTTCGATGTTGACCGCGTCGTCCAGGTTCTGTGGGCATTGACCGCGCAGATAGACTGTCTTGCCGCCATGAGTCACAACTGCCTGACAGAGGTCGTTGTCCAGATTTTGCTCCGGATATGTGTCCGAGGTGTTGAATTTGCGAATACGGGTATGAGCCATTTTCGGGTCCTGTTCTTTTATTCAGCTGCGGGGGCAATAATGGCGGCTTCACCGTCATATGTGGCATATGCCCGCTGGATGCCGATCTGGTCGGCGATGTATTTTGCGTCGTGCCACACGCCCCAGAGGAAGGTCGAGCCTCGACGGGACTGCCAGGGTAGGCCAAGGAAATAGATGTCCGGCTGCACTGAGACCCCGCGCTGATGGATCGGGGCTCCTTTTTCGTCGAACGCGTCGGCCTTGAGCCAGCTGAAATCCTGACGGAAGCCGGTGGCCCAGATGATTGTCTTGATGCCTTCCTCGGCGAAATCGATCGATTGCAGCGGGTTGGTAATGCAATCGGGATCCGGCCAGGCTTCGCGGGCTTCGGGTTCTTCCGGCAGGTCCAGACCGGTGCGCTCCACATAGGCGTCGGCCGCATCAAGCATGCGCAAATAATCGGCATCGCCACCTGAGACGTTCTTTTGCAGATCGTCCTCGAAGCTCAGCACGCCATTCTCAAAGCTCTTGGTTAACCCTACAAGAGTGACACCCTCACCGCCCAGACGACGAAAGTCCATGGTGTGCCCGCCATAGGCGCCGCTGACCGAGATGGTCACATGCTCGGTGCCCGGGTTCGGTGCGGCCAAGTCCCACAGACCCAGAACACCCAGCCACCAGACGAAATCACGTCCACGGTAGCGACGCGGCGGACGGTCATGTGGGCCAACCGACAGGAACACCTTGCGACCCGCGCGGTTCAACTCATCCGCGATCTGTGCACCGGACGAACCCGCGCCCACCACCATCACCGCGCCATCAGCCAACTGATCAGGGTTCTTGTAGTAAAAGGAGTGTAGTTGCTCGACCCCTGCGTTTTCCGGAACGATCGGAGGAATAGCTGGGTGCTGGAAAGCACCAGTTGCCGCGACGATGCGTTTTGCTTCGATCTCGCCGGCCGTTGTTTCGACCCGGAAACCTCCTTTTCCGGGGATCCGTTCGGCGGTCAGTACCTCGACGCCTTCGCGGATTGGTGCTTTGACCATTTCGGCATACTCGACCAAGTACTCAGCCATTCGATCCTTGGTGACAAAGGCGTCCGGGTCATCTTTGGTGAATTCCAGGTTCGGAAATCGGTCATGCCATGCCGGGCCGTTGGCGACCAGCGCATCCCACCGCCCTGTGCGCCACGCCTCGGCGGTGCGGTTTTTTTCCAGTACGATGTGCGGAACATTCTGTTTGCCCAGATGCTCACTCAGCGCAATGCCTGCCTGGCCACCACCAACAACCAACGTATCGATTTTTTCAACTGGCATGTCCGAGTCCCTTTCTCGTAGCCCGTACTCTGCGGCGGTGACGCGAAAACCGGTTCCGCCGACGAAATGAAGTTCAGAAACAGGGATTTCACATCTTGATCGGTCGCTAAAGAACTGTCTGGCTTACCCTTGGTTCGAGAATTGCTAATCAAGGATAAGTCGTTTTAAATCAATGCCCTCAAGCCCTTTTTGGCAAGCAGGCGAAAGGTGGAGACTTGAAGTGAAACATTATGGACTAGCACCACAACGCTAACCTGCCGCCGCAGATCAGACAGGGTGGCAGGACGCATCAGGAACGTCAAAACGCTTGAAGTGGTTTGGTGATCTGTTGTCTCTCGTGTTCCCGCCCTGGCCTGAAATCTGGTGAGGACGAATATCAGGTGGCTCCGTTTCCGGCGCGGCGCAGGATCAGGGACAGATGGTCGAAACTGTTCGAGATCCCTTGTACATCCGGTTTTGCAAAGAACTCGTCCAATTCGTCCCAGATCAGCACCGCGCTATCCAAAGTTGAGTCGGTTCCTTCCTGATATAAGCCAGCGCGGATCATCACTTCGGACTTCTCGTAGGCCCCGAGCAGTTTTCGTGATCGTCCGATGATCTGGTTTTCCTTCTCGGTCGCTGCATCCGGCAGGGACCGGGACACGGATTTGGCGACATCGACTGCAGGGAAGCGCCCGCGCTCAGCAATGTCCCGGCTGAGCACGATGTGACCGTCAAGTGTGCCGCGCAGGATGTCGGCAACGGGTTCTTCCAGATCGGAACCGGGCACCAGGACGCTGAAAATGGCCGTGATGTCGCCCATATCCTGTTGGCCGGGTCCGGCACGTTCGCACAAACCCGTTAACAGCGGCGTTACGGAGGGAGGATAGCCGCGCAGCGCCGGGGCCTCACCTGCTGCTGATGCGATTTCCCTGTGGGCTTCGGCGAGGCGAGTAATCGAATCCGCCAGGAACAGCACATTCTTGCCTTGGTCACGAAAGTGTTCGGCCACGGCCATGGCAGACCATGCACATCTCCGCCGCATCGTGGCCGGTTGATCCGAGGTTGCCACGACAATGACCGAGCGTTTCATGCCTTCGGGGCCCAGAACGCGCTTGACGAAATCGTTGACCTCGCGCCCTCGCTCCCCGATCAGGGCGATGACCACCACATCCGCGTCCATGTTGCGTGCAAATTGGGACAGCAGGCTGGACTTGCCAACGCCAGAACCGGCGAACAGACCCAATCGTTGCCCTTTGACGATCGGGAGCAGCGTATTGAAAACACTCAGCCCGGTAGCCAGCCTGTCTCCCATCGGGCGCCGCAGAGCGGCGGCCGGTGGTGAGGCTACGATCCGGCGCACCTTGGGTCCTTGCAGCAAAGGTCTTCCGTCCAGCGGTGCGCCCATCGGGTCGATCATCCGCCCGATCCAGGAATCGCAAGGGGCAAATGCAGGTGGTTTGGACCAAAGCACGGCATCATTGATCGAAACCTGTTCGAGAGCACCGTCCGGCAGCATCCAGGTCGAATCGGCGGTGATCTGAACGACTTCACCCGACAGTACTGTGCCATCTTGTCGCTTGAGTTTCAGGTGGTCACCAATGCCGGCAATTCCGGCCAAACCGCCCAATTCAATCCTGCCACCAGCGACGGCGCGCACACGACCGATGGGGCGGCTGACGGACGCTTCCTTGACCTGTTTCTGCAGGGTGGCGAGCGGCTGATACATGAAAAAATCTCCAGAAATTTCCTGAAAACAATTTTTAAAGGAATCGGGGTTAAGCCTTGATTTAAATTGATCGAGGGAGAAGCCCCGGTGTTCACGGAACTGAATGTCTTCAAGATGGCTCATGCGATGGCCACCCATGCCGGAAAACGGCAGGCGCTGATTGCGCAGAATGTCGCAAATGCAGATACACCTGGCTACAAGGCCAGGGACCTGGTGCCGTTCCAGGCCTATACCAAGAAAAGCAATGAAGGCGGGTTGCATGAAATGCGAGCAAGCCGACCCGGCCATTTGAACGGCCGTCAAGGGTCTTCGCATTCCTGGGCCGAAACCGTTGTCGAGGATGCCGTCGATCTGAGCAGCAATGATGTTTCCATCGAAACGCAGATGGTGAACGCAGTGAATGCCAAGCGACAGCACGACCGGGCACTTGCCATCTACAAATCCTCGCTGAACGTGCTGCGTGCCAGCCTTGGCCGAAGCTGAGGTGACGGATCATGAGTGAATTTTCCAACGCCCTTTCGGTTACTGCGAGCGCGCTGCGCGCTCAGGCAACTCGGTTGCGTCACGTTTCCGAGAACATCTCCAACTCGGACACACCGGGCTACCGGCGAAAACTGATCCCGTTCGAAACCGTGCGGGATCTGCAGACCAACATGGAGTCCGTCCGCGTCGGCAAGGTGCGGCTGGATCAGAAGGACCTGTTGCGCTCCTACGATCCCGATCATCCGTTGGCAGACGAAAACGGCTATTTCGAAGGGTCCAACGTTGATCTGATGTTGGAACTGGCCGACGCGCGCGAGGCGCAGCGCAGCTATGAAGCAAATCTGAAGATGTTCGAACAGACCCGACAGATGTCATCGTCATTGATGGATCTGTTGAGAAAATAAGAAACCAAAGGAGATCCAGAATGGATATTCGCAGTCTTTCTGCGGCCAGTAGTTATGCGGCCGCGCGTCCGGCAACCCAGGCCGATCCGGAGTTTTCCGGCGCAGGGGACGCGCTGCGCACCAGCTTCCGAGATTTCGAGGCGACGCTTCGCAACGGCGAACAAGCTTCCGTCGCTGCAATGAGCGGGCAATCTGATCCGCACGCATTGGTTCAGGCCTTGGCGCAGACCGAACTCGCTGTGGAAACCGCGGTAACGGTTCGCAACAAGGTCGTCGAAGCCTATCAGGAAATTCTGAGGATGCCGGTCTGACATGTTGGCCGAAGGCGTCATCTTTGACACGTTGCGGCAGGGATTGTGGGTCGCGGTTATCATCTCGGTCCCGATCCTGACCGTGGCCCTGGTCGTGGGTCTGGTCATAGGTCTGTTTCAAGCCCTGACATCGATCCAGGAGATGACGCTGACCTTTGTGCCCAAGCTTGTCGCCATTGTCGTGGTGTTCTGGCTGACCATGGATTTCATGACCCAGACTCTGGTGTCCTTTTTCGTCGGCCGCATTGTTCCTCTGATCATTGGAGTGTGAAAATGGAAACCGCCGGTTACGCAGCATTGTCCCGCCAAAAAGGCCTTTTGCAGGAGGTCCGGATCGTTGCCAACAATATCGCCAACTCCGCGACCACAGGCTATCGGCAGGAGGGGCTGATCTTTTCGGAATATGTCGTGTCTGGGGACGGCGTTGCGTCGTCGCTGTCGATGGCGCGCGCGGAAATTCAGAACACGTCCCTTGCCCAGGGGGCACTGACCCAGACCAATGGTGCTTTTGATGTCGCTATCGAAGGCGGCGGGTTCTTTCTTATTGAAACACCTGATGGCGAACGGTTGACACGGGCCGGGGCCTTTGCGCCCAACGCGGATGGCGATCTGGTCACGATGGACGGTTTCCGCGTGCTGGACGCAGGAGGCGCCCCGGTCTTTGTGCCCGGGGGTGCCAGCGATATTCACATCGCCGATGATGGCACCTTGAGCACAGATGGTCGTCTGCTGGGACAGATCGGTCTGTTCCAGCCAAGCGACCCAACGACCCTGAAACGCGAAGACGGCGTTATGTTCCGCGTGGATGGAGAGATAGAACCCGACGACCAGTCCCGCATGTTGCAGGGGTTCCTTGAAGGTTCAAACGTGAATCCGATCCTTCAATTATCCCGGATGATCGACATCCAACGTGCCTATGAGCTGGGACAGAGCTTTCTCGACTCCGAAGACAACCGCATTCGAAACGCAATCAAGTCCATGACACGATAACAGACAGGAGCTCCCTATGCGTGCCCTAAAGATCGCCGCCACCGGCATGAGCGCCCAGCAGATGCGGGTCGAAACCATCTCCAACAACCTCGCGAACATGAACACGACCGGGTACAACGCCCGCCGCGCCGAGTTTGCCGATCTTCACTATCAGCAGATGGCCCGGGCAGGCACGATCAATGCCGCGGACGGAACGGTTCTGCCAACTGGTGTGCAGTTGGGACTTGGGGTGAGGCCGGCAGCGGTGACGGTTCATCTGGCGCAAGGGGCGTTGTCACAAACCGGGAATGATCTGGACATTGCAATCGACGGAAATGGGTTCCTGGAAGTGACGCTGCCGTCCGGGCAGGCTGCCTATACCCGAGATGGCAGCCTTAAACGGTCGGCCGAGGGTTTGATCGTTACCTCGGACGGATTGCCGGTGTCTCCGGAAATTACCATTCCTTCCGATGCGCGCAGTATCTCGATCAACGCCGACGGAGAAGTCTACGCCTACTTCGACGATGCCGCAGCGGGTCAGCTGTTGGGGCAGTTCTCCGTGGCCGGGTTCACCAACGCCAAAGGGCTCGAAGCTCTGGGCAGCAATCTCTTCGCTGAAACTGAAGCATCCGGTCCGCCCCTTTTGTCAACTGCCGGATCGGACGGGCTTGGAACCCTTCGGCAAGGTTATCTGGAGGACAGTTCCGTAGATGCGGTGCGTGAAGTGACGGAGCTGATCGAGGCACAGCGTGGGTACGAAATGAATGCCAAGGTCATTTCGGCTGTGGATCAGATGATGGGCGCGACGACGCAGGTGCGCTGATGAAAGCCGTCGTTGCGATCATGACCCTGTTTGGGGGCCTTTCCCCCGCGGTGGCCGACATCATTGTCCCGAACCGGACAATTCGCGCCAAAGAGATCATTGCCGGTGAGGACTTGGTCATCAAAAAGGTGGATGTTCCGGGGGCCTTGGCCACCGCCGAGGCCATAATCGGCCAAGAAGCCCGTGTGGCTTTGTATGCGGGCAGGCCGATCTGGGCCAAGGATGTCGGTGCCCCGGCGATCATTGCCCGCAACGACCTTGTCGACCTTGTCTTTGCCCATGGTCCCTTGCGCATCGTGACCGAAGGGCGGTCGCTGGGGCGCGGCGCCGTCGGAGAAAACATCAGAGTCATGAACTTGTCATCTAGAACGACCGTTACGGGTCGGATCCGCAGTGACGGATCTGTCGAGGTAAAATAACATGAATACTTCTATCAACCGCCTCTTTATCAGCCTCCCCGTTATGATTGCCATTTCGGCCTGCGGGCGAATGGACCATTTGGGTAAGCCGCCCAGTTTCACGCCACAGACAGAAAATTCGGAACATGTCGCCATGCTTTGGCCTGGGCTGCCGCTTCACACTCAACCGCAACGAACTGTGGACCAGTCCTCGCTGTGGAGTGGTGGGCAACAGTCCCTGTTAGGAGATCAGCGTGCAGTCAAAAAGGGCGATATTCTTACTGTGGTCATCGAGATTGATGAAGAAGCTGAAATTTCCAATGATACAGAGCGGTCTCGTTCCAGCGGTGAAAATCTTGGTATTCCGAACTTGGTTGGGCTGCCTCAACGGGTGAATAAGAAACTGCCAGCTGGCGCAACTCTGGACGAGGCGGTGGAAATCACCTCCAATAGTTCGTCGAGCGGAGCGGGCTCGGTGAAGCGCAGCGAAAAGCTGACGCTGCGGGTTGCTGCCACGGTTGTGGACGTCTTGCCTAACGGTGTCCTGTCGATCACTGGATCTCAGGAAGTGCGGGTCAATTTCGAGTTGCGGGAACTCTTGGTCTCGGGCTTCGTGCGTCCACAGGACATCTCGCGACAGAATGAAATAACCTATGACAAGATTGCCTCGGCCCGGGTCTCTTATGGCGGACGGGGTCAGATCACGGACGTGCAACAACCGCGCTATGGCCAGCAGGTTCTGGACGTCATCCTGCCGTTCTGAGGACTCAAGATGTTACGAAAACTCATTCCGGTGATGTTCTTGCTGGCGGGGACGGGGGCGGGAATTGCCGCGGGCATGATGTTCACAATGCCCTCGGCCGAGTACCCCGCAACCGGTGAACATACCGAGGAAAAACCGAAGAAGGACAAGACAAGCGAGGGCGAGTACGGCACCGAACTCGACTATGTCAAAATGGCCAACCAATTTGTTGTTCCCATTGTGACCAAGAACGAAGTGACCTCGCATGTTGTCATGTCACTTAATCTGGAAGTTGTCAGTGGTACGCGTGACCAAGTATTTACCCGTGAGCCCAAGCTCAGATCGGTTTTCCTACGGGTTTTGTTCGACCATGCGAACATGGGCGGATTTCACGGGCCGTTTACGACCTCGGAACACTTGGACCCGCTCAGACTGGCACTTTTGGAAACGGCCAGGCTCGAATTGGGTGATACTGTGAAGGATGTCCTGATCGTTAATATCGCCAGGCAGGATGCACGCTGAAAAGACGCTACAAGCGGGCTGCTCAATCCAGGTCCAACAATCGGCCCAGTTGATGGTTCTGGTGCGCGCGCCGGTCGTCGGCTTGGCGCGCCTCAGCCAGCTTGCTGATCGCGTGCCGACGGCCGAATGCCACGCGAACCCGGTCCATCGCTTCCAGTTTGAGCGCCGTGACCTGGGCCAGCTCCATATTCAACTGTTCACGTGCCCTGTTGTGCCAAACCTGCCATCTCAAATCGACGCCAACAATTTGGCTCAACAGGGCCGGGTCATGGCTTTGAGTGGATTCCCGGTTTTGCTTGTCCAGCCTATTGAGGTTGCTGCGGATCAACGCCTCGCGCTTCAGCAGATCGGCAATCTTCGCGTGTTCGCGTAGATACAGAGCTTCTGTGACGGTGCCGAGGGTTTTCAGTTGATCCTTGCTCATGTGACCGACCTTTTGGCTTTTTCACGCATACTTTCAGCAAAACGGATGGCCGCGGCCACTGGGGCATAGTGCTCTTCCAGAATGTCATGGCCAATTTCAACCGTCGCATGCAGCGCACGCGCGGTGGGTGGATCAGAATGAATGGGTACTGCGTGTTCCATTGCTACCTTTCTGATGCTGGCGGCGATTTCGTCCACACCCTTGGCAACACAGGTGGGCGCGCTTCCGGGTGCGCGGGACCACTTTAGAGCGACGGCGTAGTGCGTCGGGTTCACGATAATGACATCGGCAGTGGGAACGTCCGCCATCATCTGCGACATGGCGATTTCCTGACCGCGCTGGCGGCGTTCCTGCTTCATGTGCGGATCACCTTCAGACTCTTTGGTTTCGTCTGTGATCTCTTTTCGGGACATCCGATTTTTTCTGATGTGCTCAGCATGTTGCCACAAGGCATCGACGACCCCGATACCGCCGGCGATGATCGCGACAAGAAACAGAAACTCCAGGCCCAGTCGGGCAAGATAGGCAACGACTGCCCGTTCGTCCGACGCCAATGTAGCGATCATGTCTTCTAAGCGACCGTTCAGAAAGAACCCGAGACAGACGGCATAGAGCGTGAGTTTGGCAAAGCTTTTTGCAAACTCGAACAGGCCAGATCTTCCGAACTTGTTCTTTGCATTCGATATGAGTGAGATCCGTGACAGTTTCGGCTGAATTTTCGTTGGTGCGACCACAAAGGCTCGCTGACCCAGTATCGACAAAAGGACAGCTATGGCCGGAACCGCGAACCACGGTGCGACATTTCCAATCATCGAACCGAAGATCCCCGAGAAAACAGCCCTGTGCGGTTCGTTGAACACCAGATCCGAAAGCTCTGGAGCCTGGTCGATAAGGACCATCAAGCCAGTTCCGAACCCAATCACTGTGCTTGCTCCAAACCCGGCAAGCACAACAAGGAGGCCCAGGTAAGCTGCTGCGACCGAAAGATCAGCCGATTTGGCAATCTCTCCTTTCTCCCGCGCCTTTTGTAGTTTTTGTGGCGTCGGATCAAATGGCTTGTCGGAGACTTCTTCCTGTGGGCCGGCCATCAGTTCACCTGCATCGGATTGGCCATGAAGCTCAGAACTGCCTCAATCCAGACGGACAGCAGAAAGGGTGAAGCGGCAAACAGAATAAACAGGCCGCCGAAAGTAATGACGGGTGCGCCCACAAATGCGACCATCATCTGGGGCATCGCACGGTTGATTGCGCCCAGTGCCAGATTGTAGACGACGGATGTCATTACAAATGGCGCAGCGAGCGTGAAAGCCAGCGAAAAGGCGTCTGCAACGCGCCGGACGCTCCATTGCGACAATGCTTGGGCATCTGGAAAACGCCCCGGTGCAAACAACTCATAGGAAATCACGAGGTATTCAGCCGCACGTATGTGAAGCCCGGCCGTAACGGCCAAGGCCAAGCCAGCCAGCAACAAGACTTGCCCCATGGCAGGGATCGGATCCATGCCCGCAGACCCCAGAATCTGAGACAGCGATGTCGCCTGACCCGCTATGGATCCCGCAGTCTGAAGTGCCAGAACGAACAGGCGTACGCCCAGCCCGAACACCAGTCCGATCAGGATTTCCGACGCGGTCAAAAGGGCGAAGTTGGCCAGCCCGGATGGTTCTGAAACCGGTGGAATGAGCGGCGCCACAATGAAAGTCAACGCAATCGAAACGCCAAGTTTTACCCGAACGGGTACGGATTGTTCGCCCAGGATCGGAAGGACAGAGATCAGGGCCGACACCCTGAGAAACACGGCGACGCCTTGCCAGAAACCGCCGAACAGTTCGGATATCAGCTCGGCCAATGCGGGGGTCACGCGGGCACCATTCCGACCAGCGCCGGACGCGCATCCAGCCCAATTTCCTCGAAAGACAAAACCGGATTGCTCAAACCTCGGGCCTTGAGGATTGTGCGCAGATAGCGCCGCCGCCGGGTCGAGGTTACCAAGGCCGCAAATACACCCTGTTCATTGGTCCAGTTCAGTTTTTCGGACAAGGCATCAGCCAGTTTGTTGAACATGTCCGGGGGCATGGCGACTTCCAAACCGTTTTGTGTTTCGATCTGATAGGTGGCAAAGGCCTCTTCCCATTGCGGGGCCAACTGTACCAAGGGAATGGACCCGTCGTCCCTTTTCATCTCTGAAACAAGCTGAAACCCAAGGCGCTGACGCACATGCTCGCATATGGCTTCGGGCTGGGTACTGTGCAATCTGGCCTCGGCGACGGCTTCGAGGATCAAGGGCAGGTTGCGGATCGAAACCCGCTCATCCAATAAAAGCCGCAGAACGGCGTGCAATGTGTCGATTGGAACCTTGTCGGGAATGAGTTCATCCAGAAGTTTGCGATTTGCTTCCGCTCGCG
The DNA here is from genome assembly GCA_014872875.1 of Paracoccaceae bacterium. Classification (GTDB taxonomy): domain Bacteria; phylum Pseudomonadota; class Alphaproteobacteria; order Rhodobacterales; family Rhodobacteraceae; genus Aliisedimentitalea. The sequence continues at coordinate 471,362 of WKFI01000019.1, read as the reverse complement.
TTGGGTCGCTGAGCATTGTCATTTCATTCAGGAGCCGGCGCACCGCCTTGAGCGTCAGAAGACGTGCGAAATTCTGCTTGATCACTTCTAATAGATGGGTTGCCAGAATTTCCGGCGGCGTCACGATCGTGGCTCCCAGCGTGGCGGCCTGATCCTGGTCATTCGGCGAAATCCACCGGGCAGGAGCGCCGTATACGGGCTCATTGACATCGTTGCCGTTCGGCAATTCTTCGACCCGATCCATCAGAAGTGCCAGCACCATTTCCGGGTGAAGGACGCCGCGTGCCTGCTCGACCCCTTGCACCCGAATAAGATAGGTTCCCGTGGTCAACTCCGGCTGATCTGTCAAACGTATTTCGGGTAAGATGAGACCAAAGGTTGTTGCTACATGGGTCCTCATGTTCGCGATACGTGCGTCCAACCCGGTGCCCTGATCCAAAACCATACCGACCAGGTCTGGCGCGAACTCAAGATGCACATCATCCAAGTCCAGGATATCCCCCATCGCCCTGTTCGGGGTGGCTTCAAGCGCTTGTTCGGGCTCTAGAGCCGCGTCTCGTTCCTGTTCCTGTTTTTTATATAGCGCATAGGCGGTGTAGCCCAGAATACCGCTCCCAATAATGAACGGAATGAAAGGCAGGCCGGGGACTAAGGCAAAGACAGCCATCAGCAGGGCAACGGTTGCTATTGCAGTTGGATGCTTGCCAAATTGGGAGAAGAGCGCTGAATCGGTCGCGCCTTGTGTGCCCCCGCGGGCCAACAGGAGGGCCGAAGCAATGGAGATGATGACAGCCGGGATCTGCGTGACGAGGCCGTCTCCGACAGTCAGAATTGCATAAGTCTGAAACGCATTGGCGACCGGCATGCCATGCACGATGACGCCCATGATCAGGCCGACGACAAGGTTCAGAAGTGTGATCAACAAGCCGGCGATGGCATCGCCTTTGACAAATTTCGAGGCACCATCCAGCGATCCGAAGAACGTGGTTTCCTGTTGTTCCCGTTCGCGTCGTTCCTTGGCCTGCTGATGATCGATGGCGCCAGCCGACATGTCGCTGTCAATGGCCAGCTGTTTTCCGGGCATCCCGTCCAGAGCGAAGCGGGCACCAACTTCCGCCATTCGAGCTGCACCTTTGGTGATCACCATGAAGTTGACGATCAGGAGCACGCAGAAGACCACCAAACCCAGAAAGACACTGCCGCTCATCACGAAACTGGCAAAACCTTCGATTACATCGCCCGCCGCATTCGGGCCGGTATGTCCCTGGCCAATGATGAGCTTGGTCGACGATACGTTCAGTGACAGGCGCAGCATCAGCGAGGCCAGCAGGATCGTGGGAAACGATGAGAAATCCAACGGTCGTTCGATGAACAGCGTGATGGTGAAGATCAGGATGGCTAACCCGAACGAGGCAGCCAATCCAAAATCGAGAACCCAAGAGGGAACTGGCAGGATCATCATCACAATGACTGCCATCAGGGCAAGCGCCAGTAGGATCGTTGGGCTGAAAAGGTCTTTGCCAAGAAGATTCTGCATCGGAGTTCCTAGTGAAGGTCGATCAGAGCAGGACTCTGGTGGAAGCCGGTTTCAATGGGGACAAGCGACCCCAGTCGAACCTCTCCCTGTTGCATGAGGGGAAGTGCCGGGGCTGTTTCCGCCAAGGGTACCGGGTCTGAAAATCTGGCCCGCGGGGCATCTGAGACTTGCTCCAAGCCTTCTTCCGGCTGGAGTGAACTGTAAATTCTGTCGAACCTGGCGGTGTATATGTCCGCGTATTGGGGTGAGCGCGAGTGAAAAGCCCCTACCGCGTCACGCCAATTGCCAAACTCCTGATGCAGAGATTTCAGGAAGAGTGCTGCGTAAGCTGCATTTTTCTGGGGGTCGAACATGTCATCGAACGACACAAAGGCATGACCGTGCCATTTATAGTTTATCTGAAAGCACCCTACGTCAAAGCTTCGGGCACCCCGTTTGAAATGCTTGAAGACAAACGACTTTGCTTCGTCCCGCGAGTCGAACCAATGTCCTGCACCTTCCATATTCACGGTCCAAGGCCAAGGCTGGAGATCGGGTGTACCAGCAGTGCGTCCAGTTTCCACGCGAGTGACGGCGCGCAACACATCAAGAGGGACGTTGTGCATCCGTCCGGCATGAACAGCCGCAATGTCACAGCTGCTGAATTCCTGATCGAAACGGGTACTGCCAAAAGCACTGTGACTGTTGGTCAAAGTGAGCAACGCCAGAACAGCGTAGACTACGTGCCTGGTTCCACATTTAAGGAACCACAAATGAGGATTTTCTGACATTCTGTCGAATCCGAGTTGGTCTTTTCGACCGTCAGCGTATTTGCTGATAATTTATAGAGAGTTACCTTTGTCTTGGCCGGTTCAGATGTTCTGAAGAAGAACAAGCGCTGTTGAGGCCGGTGACAGGGCAGAGGTGATTTGAGCTAATTGTGCCCGCGCTAGAAACTTGGTCGTCAGATCGTCGGCACCTTGCTCGGTCATGAATTGGTCAAATCCGTCGCTGCCAAAGACCTGTTCGGCCCTGTCTTTGAAAATGCCCAACTGCTGGTCGATATCCAATTGCCCTACAGATTTCGGAAGACCGAGAGCCGTTTCAAAGACTTGTCTGAGTGGCGGATTTCCCATGACGGTGAACCACTTGGTATCGGTGCTACTGGAGCTGGCTGCCAGTTCCGGAAGCTCTCGCTGTAGATAGAGTGCCAGGCGCATATCGTTATCTATCTCGCCCACCGAGGTCTCAAAGCTCTGCGCCTGATACAGATCGGCGATCTTCTGCATTTCTGATGGGTAAGCGGTGTTTCGAAACGCGCCGGGACCAAGGTCGAACGCGTCGGAAAACTTCTTGTACCGCTCGTCGGACAGCCGGTTGGCCAGGGCGTCGTCTGCCGAAGTTCCGTCTGCGAGCACCCGTTGAATGAAATATTTGTTCTGAATATCGGATTCCAGACCAAAAGCCCCGAGTGCCACCCTCAACAATTGTGGATCCGAGACAAGCTCCTCTGCCGAAGTGACTTTGCCGATATTGTCGAGAAAGTACTGGGTTTCTCGTTCGAGGGACGGGCTTGCGGAAAAAGTTTCCAGCTGGCGATCATAGGTGCGTTCGAGGAAGCGCCAGCCTGCAATTCCTGTTGTCGGGATGATGGGTTGCAGCATCAGAAACCCTGCGCCGCCATCAAACGGTCTTCCCTGGGCAGCAGAGTTCTGAGTGCCTTCAGGCATCTGTAATGATGGTTGCGCACCAGAGCATCCGTTGCTTCCGTCAAACACGCGCGACTGTCCGGATCAGTGAACACCTGGCTCAGTTCTTCAATCCGGCGCAACAGTGACAACCGGCTTTCATCCGGATTTGCATCGCCGGTCAGGACAAGCTGAGCAGCATAACAGACCCGTCTGACTGGAGTGGTGGCTTCTTCAGGATGAATGGCGTCTCTGAGCCGCAAAATGTTCGCATCAGGAGTGACAATCGACAGACGGCTCCTGCGATCACCGTTTTCGATCACAGCGCCGTTGATCAATACGCGTTCTTTGGGCGCAAGTTTCAGAACCAGTCCAGACATGTCAGGTTGCTCCGCTACGCAGACCACGCATTATGGCCGTGTTCACTTCGATAAGGGGATCTACAGGTTCTTCGTTGGCCAGCACTTTGCCTGTGTGAATGCGTGTGAAGTCTGCAAGGTAAGAAAGCCGCGCCTTGAGATCAGGAGGAAGTGGATTGTTCTTGTCTACCATTTCAACAGCGAAGATATCCCAAAGCTTGCGGTTGTCGTGCAAGGCTTCAACCAAGGATACGAAACCCGTTGTACCCTCGTTCGAGGCTTCTCGAATGCGATGCGTGATCTGAGCGATCACATCGTATTCGATGTTCTTGGGAGTTTTTGTCGGGCGAGAGGCCGCAGCATAGCCGCGCCGTGCATTGAATGAGGCGTTCACGTCATCCCCTTACGTTCTGGAAGGTCTTCTGATGGTTGGCCGGGCACCACACAGGTGCCCGAACCCAAGTCAATTTAGCGGAAGAGCGACAGGATCGACTGCGGAGCCTGATTTGCGATCGAAAGCGATTGCGTCGCCAACTGTTGCTGTGTCTGAAGTGCCTGCAAGCGAGCCGATGCAGCTTCCATGTCGGCATCAACCATCGACCCAATACCCGACTTCAGAGAGTCGCTCAGCTTGTTGATGAAGTCTGCCTGTGTATCAACCCGTCCTTGGGCGGAACCGAAAGCCGCCGAGGCGTCAATCGCAGTGTCGATCAGGGCTTCGATATTGCCCAAAGCAGTCGCGGCATCACCGGCTGTTGCAACGGACAGAGCACTGAGGGAGGACATGCCGCCAGCGGCCGAGTCGGTATAGGAACCGGTGACCGAAATCGAATCCGCGCCGGAATTGGTCAGGGTCAGCGTACCGGCAGTGCCAGTGTCATAGTCAATGCTCAGCCCTGCAATCCCCAGGCTCTCGATGGCCGATTTCAAGCCCACTGCCACCACATCGTCCGGCGTCGTTGCTGCCAGATCTTCCGCAGTGATCGTGTACGAGGCGACTTCGCCGGCAACAGTCACCGAGATCCTGTCACCTGCAACCACACCACCGGCATCCGCATCAATGACGATGTCGTCACTGTCACCGTTGGCCAGGGCGAAAGAGAAGTTGTCCCCTGCGGCCGATGCGTTCGAGCTGCCGGCAAAAACGGCTGCTGCGGTGTATGTCCCGGTATTGAGGTTCTGCGTGGCAACCGAGATGGACGAGGACGTGACATTGCCGCTGGCATCACGATCCAGAGACGCCAGGATGTCTGCACCTGTTGTCGATCCGTCCACAAGGTTCAGCCCGTTGAACTGGGCGGCACCAACCACGGACGCAATCTGATTTTTCAGCGCGGTTACATCGTCGTTGATCTTGGCACGGTCCACGTTGTCTTCTTGTGCCGCTACGATCTTGCCTTTCATCTGGGTCAAGAGGTCAGTAACGGTTTCCGCCGCTTGGCGGGCGACAGAGACGGTTGACTGACCAAGGTTAAGGCTGTCCGAGATTGCCTTGAAGCCTTGGACATCAGATTCCATCACCTTGGAAATCGCCCACACGGCCGAGTTGTCCTTGGCTGTTGCGACGGATTTACCGGTCGAGATTTCTGATTGGGTGGACGCCAGGTTCTTGTTGACCGATTTCAACGTTTGCAGCGCAACCATGGCGCTGTTGTTTGTCAGAATGCTGGACATGCTTTTTCCTTTAGTCAAAGGGCCATTCAGCCCGGTTTCATCCCGCCCCCAAAGGACGGACCAAATGTCGTTCTGACTGTTGCGACGGCCCGTTTGGGTGTCGCGCCACCCTTGTATTCAGGTGCAGGGGCAGATTGGGCCTACAGGTCCTAATGCTTTGCTAAGTCGGGTAAGTCAGATCGTTCGAATTTTCGGAAATTGCCAATTATGCCCGTTTTTCCAACTTGGTGCATGCCGTCAGATCATAGCGAGTTCGACGCCCTGATCTGTCATAAATATCAAGACCTTCCCTGGCCTTCCGCAGTTCGGACATGCGGTCCGATACGGCTTGTATTCCTGCCATAGCGCTGGTCAGGAGTGCTTGGTTGCGGCGGATTTTGTCCTGTACCCGATCGAGCGAATCATGTTCGATCCGGGTCAATGTACCCAGGCGGGAAATCGCATCTTCCTTTCTTGAAACCAGATCTTCCAACTGTTCCAGACTTCCCTTGATCAGTGCGCGACGTTCTTGTTCCAGAACGTCGTCCAGCAGGTCTATCAACTCCTGTGCTTCTTCATTTGGCATCCGCTTTCTCCTTCAATGAATTGTATAGTGCTTCGGCAAGACCGATCCCGCCTGAGCGAGCCATCTGACGGGCTTGCTCGGTCACGAGAAAACTACCGAACTGGTCTTCTCCAGCGCCGCCTCCAAATGAGGTTCTTGCCTTTCCCAGACCGGCAGATTTCAGCATTTCCGCCAGAAAGCTGGCCTCGAGTTCTATGGCAGCCTCCCGCAAGCGATCTTGTTTGGCAGAGGTAATTCCCCCGGTCGGGATGTCGGATATCGGGATCATGTTTGGCCTCCTTGCCCGAAAGTTCGAATTTGTTCGACTTTTTCAGAATGAGGCCAAGGCGGTTAAAAAGTCGGTAACTGCTTGGGTGTAGGCGTGGAGGGAGAAGGAAGAAGTCCGGAAAACCATGCAGATACACAGCTTTTTGCCAGATAGCACGAACCGCATGTCCGCGAGCGATGCGGAAGCGGCCAAGGGGGTAAGTGCGGCAAATCAAGCGTTTGCGGATGTGTTTCAATCCCAAGTATTGGGCGCCATACCCGTGCAATCTGATGAAGACCCTGATGCAAACAGTCCAAGTGACGAAATCACGGCATCAAACGATTTAGAGAAAGACGCACTTGGTGAACCGATAGATGTGGAGCCAGTCGCAGATGAGTTCACGGAAGTTCTGACAGGAACACTGTCAGGGACCGAACAGACACATCGATCCACTCCTCAGCCATCAACTTTCGCCTCTACCATCGCCCCTGATCCGAGAATGAGCAGCGACTTCGTTTCCGAGGGAAAGGTTGACCCTGGTGTCGGGAAAAAACCGGAAACCGAAGCAGCAAAGAGTTATGAGGCGGATGAAATGCTCCCGGTCGATGTGCCTGCAAAACGCGACCAAATTGCGACTCTTGGACGCTTGGCGTTTGATTTCAGCCTTCGCGCTGGAGCCGTGGATCGGGTTCTTCCGCCTACGGCCGTGCCTATGACGGCCGGGGCGGTGGATTCCGTTGTGGCAATTGGCCCGGCTGCGGGCGCTTTGCATCCCACAAGAAACGGACCTGTCCAAAGTTTGCTGCCTATACAGCAGCCCGAGCAATGGGCCGAAAAGCCTCAGGCAATGCGGCTTCAGTTCGAAACGACACAACAAGCCGCAAGTCCTTCGGAAACCTTGCATGCAAACGGCGTTTCGGATCTGCAAAATAGCACGCTTAAAGGGCATCCTGTTACCGGTATTGAAGCTGGAGGGATGGGTGCAATTGGGGCAACGCGGTCAGCAGCATCGGTTACACCAGTGAAACCGGAGGCGTCCGCCACTTACCGGTCGCCTGATCCGGATACTATCTCAGGGATATTGGCTCGAGAGCCTGTCGACCTTGCCGCAAAGGCGTCCGGCCCGAAGGACGCCGATGGTAAAATCCGTTTCGTTCAAGTGGAACAAACAAGATCAGGGCCAGGGATGCCATCGGATCAGGTGGTGCCAAAAGAAAAACCAGATGGAGTGCAAAAAGGCATTGCACACACTGAATTCGATGCCGTGTCTCCATCTCCGGCTCGATCCGACATTGCGACCAGTCAAGTACGTCTTTCGGGCCTCGTGCCTGAGAAAGTTGGGCAAGGTCAGGCAGGGAACAGCCAATCGGCCATGAATGCTGTTCAGGGAAAGCACGTTGCGCTGGAAGCTGAAACGACGGCAAAGGGGTTTGTTCTTTCAGTCAAAAACCAAACGGACATACCGACGCGGGATGTGTTGAACCAGGGACTTGCTTCCCCAGCGGAGCTTCCGACGAAGGAGAATAAGACAGCAACAGGTCGTGAAAGTACTTCGCACGGCGCTCAGCCTAACCATGGGTTCCGAGCTGAAGCATCGTTAGGTGGCGCTGGGCTCCAAACTTCTCCATCACTTCAGCAGTCAGCACAGCCGGGTCTACAGGCACCGGCCGAAGGTGAACAGCCAACACCCGTTAACGTGTCTGCAATTCACATTGGCCAAACCAAGCAACTGGCCGATCCTGTGCTGCTCACCGCGAAAACCAACACGCATGGGTTAGAGCAGGCAGTGGTCACGTTTTCCGGGTCGCATCCGAACCCCCTAAGGCAAAACTTTACCAGTCTAACGAAGGTGCCGACTTCTAATGTGGCTGAGCGGGCGGTGGAGCAAGAATTTGTGCGTTCCGATTCCGCAATCTCAGGACCCCCGGTTGCCACCGTGGCACCTGATGGAAAGGTGACACCGATCCCAAATGTGCTGAATACGGCAACCGTTGCGGAACCAAGGATGGCAATTGACGCGGATCTTTTCCGTTTGGTTGCTTCTGATGTCGCCGATTCTGATGGCTTGGAAACGGTTGCGCGGCTTGGTCTGGAGGCGAACTCAAACCTTTCCGATTTTCGAGCCGTGCAGTCGACACCGTTCCCGGTTGGCCAACGACCCGAAACCATACGATCCATAGCTATACAATTGGGTGAACAGCTCGCGCGCAATCAGAATGGACCGATTGAGGTGGCTCTCAGCCCAGAAGAGCTTGGACGCGTGCGAATGGTGCTGTCTGTTTCCGAAGCGGGCGTTTCCGTTTCCATCGTAGCGGAACGGCAGGAGACCCTGGAACTGATGCGGCGCAACGTGGATCAATTGTCAGCTGATTTGAAGGATCTCGGCTATTCGACACTTGGTTTCGACTTTTCGAATGGAGAAGGTGCAAGATCTGACGGTGAGCGTACAGATGACACAGGAAGCGGATCAAATTCGGACGAACTCGTTCGATCATCGGAAGTCCCCACGGCCACACCCGACAACCCTGCAATGCCATCAGCCGGCTTGGACATGAGAATGTGAGACAATGATAGACCCTGTTTCTTCATCCACCGCTACATCAAACTCGGCCAATCAGGCAGCCACCAATAAGAGTGCGTCTGGGTTGAGTTCGGACTTTGAAACCTTTCTGAAAATGCTGACGGCCCAAGCACGTTATCAGGATCCGCTGGAACCAATCGATTCAACAGAATATGCCGCTCAGCTTGCACAGTTTTCGATGGTCGAACAGCAGGTGCAAACCAATGACGTGTTGGAGGCGCTTGTGACCAAGATCGGCGCCAGTCAGTTTTCGTCCATGTCCAATTGGGTTGGCATGGACGTCCGAGCGGCCATGCCCGGGCATTTTCACGGCTCACCCATCACCATCCAACCAAACCCGGCGGCAATCTCCGACAAGGTGGAACTGGTGGTGCGCGATGTCAAAGGGGTAGAAATGCAACGCCTGACGTTGCCGGTATCGGCGGACCCCTACACTTGGAACGGTCTGGATTCTGCGGGCAATGCTTATCCCCATGGCCTTTACACATTCACCGTTGAGAGTCAGAAAGCCGGAGAGGTAATTCTGTCCGAAACGGCCGAGCTTTACGGAAATGTCGAAGAAGCCCAGCTGCAGAATGGTGAAGTGGTCTTGATCCTTCCCGGCGACCGGGCGATTTTGTCTTCTGCGGTGACGGCTTTGCGCAACCCCTAACCGGTTTGATCGCATAAGGTGGGGCCGGTCCTGTCAGCTGCCGGGGGTGTCGGGCAGCATCGGTATTCGGAGATGAGTCCTGCCATCGCTTCCCGCAGAATTCCCAAACCGCCTGTTTGCCTGGCTGGTGGTTGAAGGCAAGATTTCGGCACAGGACGAAGTCGTCCCTCTTCAAGGGGGGCGTTCCAATCACGTATGGCACGTTCGGGGTCGCTCGGATGCCGTTGTCAAAGTGTTTGACAGATCCTCTCGAAATCCGATGTTCGAAAACGATCCACGGCACGAAGCGATATGCCTGATGCGTCTGGCGGGCACCGGCATGGTTCCAAAATTTGTCGGAACTGGGGAGTTTGATGGCTGGACATGGCTGATTTATCGCCATTTGATCGGCCAGCCTTGGGTTCAACAGACTGAACAAGTTGCGCACTTGCTGGGCCGCTTGCATGATCAAACAGCCCCTGAAGGCTTTGCTTTGGGAGTGAACGGATCTGAGGCTTTGGCCACGCAAACGTACAGTATTTTACACCGCTGTGCGGGTTCGCAGGTACAGACGCTTTTGGACCTCAGACCCAACGGCCATGTTGAACCTTCAAGTCAAACTTCGTTGATCCACGGCGATCCGGTGCCGGGTAATCTGTTGGTTCATGATGGCACTCTGACGCTGATAGACTGGCAATGTCCCAAGAACGGAGATCCAGCCGAGGATCTGGCGATCTTCGCTTCTCCCGCCATGCAGAGCTTGTATCGCGGCAGACCTTTGAGCGAAACCGAAACCGCAGAGTTCCTCGCCGCATATCCGAACCCGCTTGTGGCACGCAGATACTTGCGTCTTTCCAAGTGGTATCACTGGCGCATGGCGGCCTATTGTCTTTGGAAAACCCAACAGGGCCACGCGGATTATTCTGAAGCGATGGAGCTTGAGATTGCTGAATTGCGCAGATCAGTCCATGAGGCCTAAAACGGCATAGGCTGGCGGCATCCAAAGCCTGCGCAATGGGCCCAGTGGAAACTTGGGAAGTTTCCGCAATACGGGTGAATAAGGAACATCAGGGGTCTGATCCAACACCAACTTGCTCAGCAGGTAGCCGGAATAGGTGCCCATGGCTACGCCATTTCCGTGGTAGCAGAGCCCGGCAAACAGCCCGGGCTGATCGGGCACCGGACCAACGAACGGAACAAGGTTACGAGATAAGCAAACCATGCCGGACCAACAATGCGTGGTCTCCACATGTGCCCAACCGGGAAACAGCCGCTCAAAATTGCGGCGCAGCGCTCGACGAATCGACCCCTCGGCTGCAGGCGAGGATCTGAGTCCGCCCCGCATGCCGAACAGAAAGCGGCGATCCGGCATCAGTCGGAAGTAATGCAGAAGATTTCGAGTATCATAGGCCATCTGCGTTGATTGCCAGCCTTGCTGGTCAAGCTCCGCATCGGTCATTGGCCGGGTCACCATGACGGTTGATTGGGTTGGCATGTACCGTCCTGACAACCAGTTGGGAATGTTCTCTGACGAATAACCGTTTGTGGCTATGACCAGTTTGTCAGCGACAACCCTGCCTTTGGGTGTCTCAAGGTCATAGCCGCGCCCGATGCTTTGGACCCGGGTAACAGGACTTTGCTGATAAAGCCGGGCACCGGCTTTGCTCGCAGCATCCGCAAGTCCAAAAAGGTATTTTCGGGGGTTCAGCGCAAAGCCTTCCGGACGCGTGATCGCCCCATGGAAGTTTCCGTTCATCCCGGCTTGGCGAAGCTCAGGCTTGCGGACAAGTTTGGGGTCTTGCCCCAAGGCTTCCATTTGCGCCGCTTCCCGTTCCAGCGATTTCATTGCGCGGGCCGAATGAGCCAGCTGGGTTTCACCTTGCGAATGACGATCCACATTGATCCTGAATCGGTCGATCAGTGAACTGGCCAAATCGACGGCCGCGGCTTCGCCCGCAAAGTAACAGTCGGTCGCCTCCTGCCCAAAAAACCGTGCCATCGAGCCCGAACCCAGTTTTGCACCGCCCAAACAACAGAAGCCACCGTTCCGGCCTGACGCGCCCCAACCTGGGTTCTGTGCCTCGAACACGGCGACCGAAACACCGCTCTCAGCCAGGTGCAAAGCGGTCGAAATACCGGTGAAGCCGCCGCCGATTACGGCGACGTCCACCCTCAGGTCATCCTTGACACTAGGCCAAGCGGGAGCGGCAATGGTTTCGTCCCACCAGCAATTGGTGCGTGGACCCGGACCGTAGGCATAGTCCGAATAGATGCGTTTCATGCAGCCCGTTCCGCAGCCTGCTCTTCCTTTTTCTGCCGGACCGCCTGCTGTTTTGAAACTAGTGAGGCAGTGATCACACCGACCGTCACGATTGCGATCATGATCGTCGAAAGTGCGTTGATCTCCGGGCTGACACCAAGGCGCACGGCTGAGAAGATCTTGATCGGCAGAGTCGTTGCAGACGGGCCAGACGTGAAGGAGGCGATGACCAGATCGTCCAACGACAGCGTAAAGGCCAACAACCACCCCGAAATAACGGCAGGGGCGATGATCGGCAGAGTGACCAGTCGGAATGCCTCGGCCTGAGAGCAGCCCAGATCCAGGGCCGCTTCCTCAAGTGACTGGTCGAACGTGACGAGGCGGGAGGACACCACGACCGAGACGTAGCACATCGAGAAGGTTGTATGTGCCAGCACAATGGTCAGAACACCCCGGTCCAGACCGATTCCAATAAACAACAGCAGGAGTGACAATCCGGTGATCACTTCGGGCATCACCAGAGGCGCATAAATCATGCCGGAAAACAGGGTGCGGCCAAAGAACTTGCCGCTCCGGATCATGACATAAGCTGCTATGGTTCCCAGAACAGTCGCCAAAGTCGAAGAAAAGACAGCGACCTTCAACGTGACCCAGGCCGCGTTCAGGAACGCTTCGTTCTGCAACAGTTCCCCGTACCATTTGGTCGAGAACCCTGCCCACACCGTGACCAGCTTGCTTTCATTGAAGCTGTAGAGGATCAGGATCAGCATCGGGATATAAAGAAAGGCAAATCCCAGAGTGAGGGACACGACGTTGAACCAGCTCAGCCTGTTCATTGTTCTGCCTCCTGCTGTTTCTCCTGATTTCGCTGGAACAGCACGATCGGGATGACGAGGATCAACAACAGTACGACGGCCACGGCGGATGCAACTGGCCAGTCGCGGTTTGAGAAGAATTCCTCCCACAACACTTTGCCGATCATCAATGTTCCGGAACCGCCCAGGAGTGACGGGATCACAAATTCGCCCAACGCCGGGATGAAGACCAGGAATGATCCCGCGATAATGCCATTCTTGGACAGGGGAATAGTCACCAGCCAGAAGGCGGACAGGCGCGAACAGCCCAGATCTTCGGCAGCTTCGATCAGTGATCCGTCCAGCCGGTCCAATGCAGCATAGATTGGTAGGATCATGAAGGGCAGATAGGTGTAAACGATGCCGATATAGACCGCAGTGTTTGTGTTCAGGATGATCAACGGCTCGGAAATGAGGCCGATGCCCAACAGAAACTGGTTCAGGAAGCCTTCGTTGCTGAGGATGCCCATCCACGCATAAACACGGATCAGAAAGCTGGTCCAGAACGGCAGAATCACCAACATCATCAATGTGGGGCGCCATTCCGAAGGCGCACGGGCCATACCATAGGCGATGGGATATCCAACCAGCAGTGTCAGAACGGTCGAAAATACCGCGATCTTGAGGCTGCTCAGATAGGCTTTCCAATACAGGTCGTCTTCGGTCAGGAAGATGTAGTTCTCAAAGTCCAATTCGGACAGGAAGGCCAGAATGCCTTCGTCCCAGCTGAACTGAGGCAGGTAAGGAGGACGGGCCAGCGCCACGTCACTGAGCGAGATTTTGAAGACTATGACAAAAGGCACCAGAAACAGGGCCAGAAGCCAAAGATACGGGACGGCAATCAGGACGGCACGGCGCATTATTCAGCCAACAGAACGCCTGCGGTGGCCGTCCATGACAGCCAGACAGAGTCTTCCCAGGTAAAGCTGCGGCGGGCGATCCGGCGGGTGTTGGCGGCCTGCGCCTTGATCACCGTGCCGGAAGGCAGTTCAACATGATAAGTTGAGATGTTGCCCAGATAGGCAATATCGAGAATCTTGCCTTGAACCAGATTGTCCACGCCATCGGGTTTTTGGGCGTTAATCGTCACCTTTTCGGGGCGGATCGCCACATGGCATTTCTGCCCCTCCGAGAACGGCTTGGCGGAAGCCGCTTTCAACGGAGACTGGCCTTCGGCCCATGAAATTGCATAGCTGTCTTCGCCGTTTGGCGTTGCGGTGCCCTCGATGATATTCACTTCGCCAATAAAGTCGGCGACGTAAACCGAATTGGGGGTTTCATAGATCCGGTCGGGCGTTGCCACCTGTATGATCTTGCCGTGATCCATCACCGCGACACGTGAGGCGACGGTCATCGCCTCTTCCTGATCGTGGGTCACGATCACGAAGGTGGTTCCGGTCTTTTCCTGAATATCCATCAGTTCGAACTGGGTTTCCTGTCGCAACTTCTTGTCCAGGGCGCCCAATGGTTCATCCAGCAGGAGCAGTTTCGGCGCCTTGGCCAGGCTGCGGGCCAAGGCCACGCGCTGTCGTTGACCGCCCGAGATCTGATGTGGCTTGCGGCGTGCGAACTTCTCCAATCGCGTGAGACGCAGCATTTCTTCGACCCGGTCGTTGATGTCGTTCTTGGGCATCTGTTCGCGTTTCAGGCCAAAGGCGATGTTTTCCCAGACGGAGAGGTGGGGAAACAGGGCATAGGACTGGAACATCATGTTCACTGCCCGCTTGTTGGGGGGCACCGGGGCAATGTCCTTGCCCGCCAGGTTAATCTTTCCCTGCGTCGGTGTTTCGAACCCGGCCAGCATCCGCATCATCGTCGTCTTGCCGCATCCTGACGGTCCGAGTAGGGCAAAGAACTCTTTCTCATATATGTCGATGGTCAGATCATCGATGGCAACAAAGTCCCCAAATCGTTTGGTGACATTCTGGAATTGGATCAAAGGCGTCGCCTCGGGATCCTCCCAGGGAGCAAATGCGGTCGAGTTCACGGTGGTTCCCCTGCTGGTCTTCTCTGCTGTTGCGCAGATTGTTTTCAGCTGCGCCCCAAGGGGCGAAACAAACAAGGCGGGCCTTGGACCCGCCTTGTTTCAGATGGTCCGATCAGGTGCCGGACTTGATCTTGGTCCACAGGCGCGTCACAACCCGCTGCGTTTTCGCTGGGTAGGGCGTGGTGGTATACAGGTTGCTCATGGTTTCTTCATCCGGATAGATGGCTGTATCGCCGATCACATCCTCTTCCAGGAACTGCTGCGAGGCCTCGTTGCCATTGGCGTAGTAGACATAATTCGAAGCGGCCGCCATGTTTTGGGCGTCCATGATGAAATCCAGGAACTTGTGCGCGGCGGCAGGGTTAGGCGCGTCCACCGGAATGGCCATTTGATCGAACCACATCAGCGAGCCTTCAGCAAAGGCGTGATATTCGATTTCGACACCGTTTTCCGCTTCGGCGGCACGGTCGCGGGCCTGCAGTACATCGCCGGACCAACCGACTGCGACGCAGATGTCGCCATTCGCCAACGCGTTGATGTACTCCGAACTGTGGAACTTCTGGATGTAGGGACGGACCCCCATCAGGATCGGCTCGGTCTTGGCAATGACGTCTTTGTCGTGACTGTCAGGATCTTCCCCGATGTACTGCAGCACGGCCGGAATCAGCTCGGTTGGAGCGTCCAGAAAATGAACACCGCAGGCCGCCAGCTTCTCCATGTTCTCTGGCTTGAAGATCAAGTCCATGGAGTTCAGTGGAGCATCCTCTCCCAGAACTTCGCGCACCTTGCCAACGTTCACGCCCAAGCCTGTTGAGCCCCACATGTAATTGATCGAATACGCGTTGTCCGGATCGTATTGTGCCGTGCGAGATTCGATTACGTCCCACAAGTTCTTGGCATTCGGCAGCATGGCCGGGTCCAGTTTCTGGAAAGCACCCGCCTGAATTTGACGCTGCAGGAACGTACCAGTGGGCACAACGACGTCGTACCCGGAACCACCGGCCAGCATTTTTGTCTCAAGGACCTCATTGCTGTCGAAAACGTCGTAGATCAGTTTGATGCCGGTTTCTTCCTCGAATTTGCTCAGCAGCTCTTCATCGATGTAGTCGGACCAGTTATAAACGCGAACCTCTTCGGCACCTGCAGCAGCGCTGCTCAGGGCCACGATGGCGGTCAAGGTCATCGTTCTGAGTGTCATATATGTCTCCCTGTGCGTGCCGGTTTTGGGATCCGGCTGGTCAGATTTGATCAAGTTTTGCCATTTGGGGCAAGTAGAATTATGTTTCCATGCAAGCTTGCACCGCGCAAGCTGGGTCCGGAAGAAAGGGAAAAGGCACAGTGAAACTGCCTATGAAAGAGGCTTCGGTCAACAGCGAAGGTGGTGCGAAACAGCCGGCGCACGAGACTGTCTATCAAACACTTCGGGCACAGATTCTGTTCGGTGAAATGGTGCCGGGACAAGCAGTCACCATCCAGGGTCTGACTGAAGCTTTGGGGGCGGGGATGACACCGGTCCGTGAAGCGATCCGGAGACTAATCTCGGACGGGGCCCTCGTCTTTCAGGGTAATCGTCGCGTGAGTGTTCCGGTACTGTCTGGTGAAGACATTAGACAATTGACTTATGTACGAAAAGCAGTGGAAACCGAACTGATTAGACGTGCAACGCCAAGGGTGACGAAGTCGGATATCGAACGTCTTGAACAGATCGATCTGAGATTGGACAAGGCCATCGAAAACGGTGATGTCGCGGGTTACCTGCACCAGAACTATCAGTTTCACCACGAGCTCTATGGATGCGCCGACGCGCCGATTCTGACCGATCTTGCAGAACGTATGTGGTTGCGTTTCGGGCCATCGCTTCGGGTGGTTTGTGGCAAGTTCGGAACCCAGAGTTTTCCCGACCGTCACAAGGACGTCGTGCAGGCTTTGCGCAGGGGGGACGAACAACTCGCCGTGATTGCAATCGAGCGGGACGTGGATCAGGGAATGGAGCAGGTGGTTACCGGTTTGGTCGGGTAAACCGATTCGATTGACAGCGTAAAATATGATCATATTCTTGGGCCAACTGTGAATCAGGAGGCGCTTTCATGACCGCGATCACCAATCATCTTCCGACGTCCGAACTCCAGGCGCTGGATGCGGCCCATCACATGCATCCCTTTACTGCCAACGCCGAGCTGGCGGAAAAGGGCGTTCGCGTGATCACGCGCGCCAAAGGCGTGTTTCTGACCGACAGTGATGGATACGAAATTCTGGACGCCATGGCCGGCCTTTGGTGTGTGAACATTGGATATGGGCGGGGCGAACTGGCCGAGGTCGCCGCGCGTCAGATGCGCGAGCTGCCGTATTACAATACGTTCTTTCAGACGACACATGTGCCAGCAATCGCACTGGCCAACAAACTGTCGGAACTGGCGCCGGGTGATCTGAACCACGTATTCTTTGCGGGATCTGGCTCGGAAGCGAACGACACAAATATTCGTTTGGTGCGTCACTATTGGGCTACCAAGGGTAAGCCCGAAAAGAAAGTTATCATCAGCCGCAAAAATTCCTATCACGGGTCGTCCGTCGGCAGCGGCAGCTTGGGTGGCATGACGGCCATGCATTCTCAGGGTGGATTGCCGATCCCGGACATCCACCACATTGATCAACCGAATTGGTGGGCCGAAGGTGGTGATATGCCGCCTGAAGACTTCGGTCTTGCACGTGCCCAAGAGCTTGAAAAAGCCATCCTTGAAATGGGCGAGGACCGCGTCGCGGCCTTTATTGCAGAACCGGTGCAAGGGGCGGGTGGCGTTATTGTTCCACCTGACAGCTATTGGCCTGAGATTCAGAGGATTTGTGACAAGTACGAAATCTTGCTGATTGCGGATGAGGTGATCTGCGGTTTCGGCCGGACCGGCAACTGGTTTGGCAGTCAGACGCTGAACATCCGACCGGATGTCATGACGATTGCCAAGGGTTTGAGCTCAGGCTACGCCCCGATTGCAGCATCCATCGTCTCGGACGAAGTTGCAGCCGTGATTGGAAGCGGAGAATTCAATCATGGCTACACGTATTCAGGACACCCTGTGTCCGCCGCGGTCGCGTTGGAAAATCTCAGGATCCTGGAAGAAGAAGACGTCATCGGGCATGTTCAGAACGTGGCCGGGCCACATCTCAAGCAACACTGGGAAGCTTTGGTGGACCATCCGCTGGTGGGAGAGGCCAAGATCGTCGGCATGATGGGATCTATTGCACTGACGCCAGATAAGGACTCCCGTGCGGCCTTTTCATCCGAAGCTGGTACTGTTGGGTTGATCTGCCGGGAAAACTGTTTCGCAAACAACCTGATTATGCGGCACGTTGGCGACAGGATGGTCATTTCCCCGCCTTTGGTCATCACTCCGGCAGAGATTGAGGAGTTGGTCCATCGGGCACGCAAGGCGCTTGATGAAACCCATGCTCAGTTGCTTGCAAAAGGCCTGATGTAGGCCAGGTAGTTTTCACACAAGGTGCCAAAAGCCTGTGCACCGGCGCCGTTGTTTATGTCGAATGACTCCATTGGAATTTCTTAAGGGGTCATTTTTTTCCAGCAGTTGTCGGCTTTGGCACCGCGAATAGGTTAAGAATCGAGCATAATTTGCCGTCAATTGCCGCAAAACGTCCGATACTTGCCGCAAAAAATCATGTCGCGCGGGCTTGGTCTCCTAGTGTGAGCCAGAAACCAATCTGTTGCATACCTCCTGACAGGTGTGTTTACATCAAATCACAAGCGCAGAGAAAATCTGCCATAAACACAACGGGGAGCCTGCTTTGGCTGATGCTTCGAATACTGACGCGTTCGTGGAGTTCGAACGTGTTCAAAAGAGCTATGATGGCGAAACACTTGTCGTCAAAGATCTGAACCTCACTATGCCCAGAGGCGAGTTTCTTACGATGCTTGGACCATCGGGTTCTGGAAAGACGACTTGCCTGATGATGTTGGCCGGGTTTGAAACTGCAACACATGGTGATATCCGACTGGGCGGGACGTCGATCAACAACATCCCGCCGCACAAGCGCGGAATTGGCATGGTTTTTCAGAACTATGCGCTGTTTCCCCACATGACGATAGCAGAAAACCTGTCATTCCCGCTGGAAGTGCGGAAGATGGGCAAGTCCGAGCGGGAAGAAAAAATCAAACGCGCGCTGGACATGGTCGAAATGGGCGCGTTCGGAGGTCGCCGACCGGCGCAATTGTCTGGCGGTCAGCAGCAGCGGATCGCGTTGGCGCGTGCCTTGGTGTTCGAACCCGAATTGGTTCTGATGGATGAACCGCTGGGCGCGTTGGACAAGCAGCTTCGCGAAAAGATGCAGTTCGAGATCACTAGCCTGGCGCACAATTTGGGAATCACCACGGTTTACGTGACCCATGACCAGACCGAAGCAATGACGATGTCTGACCGGGTTGCCGTGTTCGATGACGGTGTCATCCAGCAACTGGCGCCGCCGGATCAGCTGTATGAAGAGCCGGAAAACAGCTTCGTCGCCCAGTTCATCGGTGAAAACAACACGCTCGAAGGGGTGGTGAAAGAGATCAACGGCGAAGTCGCTCTGGTCCAGCTGGATGACGGTGAAGTGATCGATTGCAAACCGATCAATGTTGGCGTTGGCGACCGGACTCGTGTTTCCATTCGTCCCGAACGGGTCGAGTTCAACAAAGAACGACTGAAAGAGGGCACTCACACGGTCAAGGCCGAAGTGCTCGAATTCATCTATATGGGTGACATCTTCCGCACCCGTTTGCGTGT
The DNA here is from genome assembly GCA_014872875.1 of Paracoccaceae bacterium. Lineage (GTDB taxonomy): Bacteria > Pseudomonadota > Alphaproteobacteria > Rhodobacterales > Rhodobacteraceae > Aliisedimentitalea. The sequence continues at coordinate 452,228 of WKFI01000019.1, read as the reverse complement.
TGCTGGTAATGACGAGTTCATCATCAAGACCCGGAACGCGCCTGACCAAGTACGCCTTGAACCCGGCGCTCAGATCGAGGTCGGCTGGCTGCCCGAAGACTGCCGGGCGCTGGACGCCTGATTGTCGGAATACTTTCTGACCCCGGCATCAGACCGGGGCAGGCCAAAATTACGTTCAACAAGGAGAAAACCATGAAGTTCACCAAAATGACTGCACTTGCCGTGACCACTGCTCTGGTCGCACCGGCCGTTTCCGCGCAGGAAATGACCATCGTGTCCTGGGGCGGCGCTTACAGCAAGTCGCAGAAGAATGCGTATCACGATCCCTATTCTGACAAGACCGGCGTCACCATCATCAACGATGACAGCTCGGCCGAAGCCGTGGCCAAGCTGCGCGCAATGAACGAAGCGGGCAACATCACCTGGGATGTGGTTGATGTGGTTGCGGCCGACGCAATTCGTCTGTGTGACGAAGGTTTGGCCATGGAAATCGACCCCGACACCATGCTGGCCCCGGCGCCGGATGGAACCTCGGCGGCAGATGACTTTGGCGACCTGCTGGTCTCCGAGTGCTTCATTCCGCAGATCGTGTACTCGACCACCTTCGGTTATCGCACGGACATGGTCGGTGACACCGCTCCGACCAGCGTATGCGCCGTATTCGATACCGAGGCCTATCCCGGTAAACGTTCGCTGGAAAAGCGTCCGATCAACAACATGGAATGGGCCCTGCTTTGCGATGGCGTTGCCAAGGACGATGTCTATGACGTTCTGGCGACCGAAGAAGGTCAAAACCAAGCGCTTGCCAAACTGGACACCATCAAGGACGACGTGATCTGGTGGTCGGCCGGTGCGGACACACCGCAGTTGCTGGCAGATGGCGAAGTCGTGATGGGGTCGACCTATAATGGCCGTTTGTTCTCGGTCATCGAAGAACAGAATCAGCCGGTCGCCATGCTCTGGGACGCACAGGTTTTCGATCTGGATGGTTGGATCATTCCAGCTGGCCTGAGCGAAGAGCGCCAGAAGCGCGCCCTTGATTACATCTTCTTCGCGACAGACACCCAGCGTCTGGCGGACCAGGCCAAGTGGATCTCCTACGGTCCGGCCCGTGCGTCCTCGGCACCGCTGGTAGGCAAGCACGCAGATCTGGGAATCGATATGGCACCCCACATGCCGACCGATCCGAACAACGCGCAGAACACGTTCCTGTACAACTACGAGTTCTGGGCTGACTACCGCGACGACATCGACGCCAAATTCCAGGCGTGGCTGGCGAAGTAATCCGTCTGTCTGAATGAGGAGTAGGCCTGTAATGGGCCTCTCCACATCCATTCGTTTGGAAATTTACGAATAATAACAAGACCGACGGGGACGACATGACCGATACCACCTCCTCAGGAGGGCCAATGCTCGCAGCGGATGGCACGCCGCTGAAAAAGAGTTTGGCCCGCGCGCTGAGACTACAGAAGATGCGAGCTTTGGCGCTTATTGCCCCGCTGCTGATCTTTGTGTTGGTCTCGTTCATAATCCCTATCGTCTCGATGCTGTTCCGATCTGTTGAAAACAGCATCGTTGCGGATACGCTGCCGTTGACGGTGGTTGAATTGCAGGCATGGGACAGCGACAGCGGGGAGTTGACCGGAGAACCTGTGTTCGCGGCCTTTGTCGCCGACATGGTCGTGGCGATCGAAGCCAAGCAGCATACCCGCCTTGGGACACGCCTGAACTATGAACAGACGGGTATGTCTTCTTTGTTCCGGAAGTCCGGTCGCAAGATCAAGCGAATGGACCCGGCAACCGACGCGCCATTCAAGGACAAGCTGATTGAAGTAGACAAGAAATGGGGTGACGTCGAAACATGGCGGGTGATCAAGACCCATTCAGTCCGGATCACCAATGGCTACTTCCTGAACGCTGTTGACATGCAACGTACGCCGGAAGGCGCGCAGGCGCAGCCGGAAGACAAACAGATCCTGATCAGGCTCTTTGGTCGGACCCTCATCATGTCCTTGATCATTACCGGGTCTTGTATCCTGTTGGGGTACCCGGTGGCCTGGATCCTCGCAAACCTCCCGATGCGGACCGCGAATGTCTTGATGATCCTCGTGTTGTTGCCATTCTGGACGTCTCTATTGGTGCGTACCTCGGCCTGGAAAGTCATGTTGCAACAGCAAGGTGTGATCAATGAGGTCCTTGTCTGGCTGGGTATGGTCGCGGACGATGCACGGCTTGTGATGATCAACAACCAACTGGGGACGATCATCGCCATGACGCATATCCTGCTGCCGTTCATGATCCTGCCGATGTACTCGGTGATGCAGACCATTCAGCCGACCTATCTGCGAGCGGCCAAGTCGATGGGCGCAACCAACTGGACCGCGTTCTGGAGGGTTTATTTCCCTCTGTCCGTTCCCGGAATCGGCGCGGGGTCCATCCTCGTCTTCATTCTGGCGATTGGCTACGACATCACGCCTGAAATCGTCGGCGGCACCAAAGGTGTCTTCATCTCGAACCGGATTGCCTATCACATCTCGAGCTCTTTGAACTGGGGTCTCGCGGCGGCACTGGGTACGATCCTGTTGGCGGTCGTTCTGATCCTCTACTGGGCCTATGACAAGATCGTGGGCATCGACAACGTGAAGCTGGGGTAACGGACATGGCTGCACTCACTCCTATTTCTCGCAAGCCCCTGTCTCTGGTTCTGCCGACGGTCGCAGCATCTGGCGGGCTACTGGGTCTGTTTGTCGGGACGGCAAACAACTCTGGCCTGTTGGGCATTGTTATCGGGGCTGCCTTGGTTGCGGCGTTGGCGGCGTTCTACATTCAGGTTCTGAAGAACGAACAACTGGCCAAATGGATTTCCATCCTCGGCTTCCTTGTTCTGGGATTTGTCTTTGGCGGCATTCCCGGCGCGATAATCGGAGCATTGGCCGGCTGGTTCTACCACTGGTTCACCTATTGGCTCTACGAGGGCCGCTATCGTCAGCGGTTGCTGCCCTACCTGACACCGGGACAGGTACTATGGCACTATAGTTTCCGGGTGATCTGCGGTGCGATCTTCGTGTTCCTGATCACACCGATTCTGGTGGTCATGCCGCTCAGCTTCAATTCGCAGGACTTCTTTACCTTCACACCTGAAATGTTGCGGTTCGAGGCCGAAGGCTATTCGCTCAAGCACTACCGTGATTTCTTCACAAACAACGAATGGCAGCGTTCCTTCAAGAACTCTCTGATCATCGCGCCGATTGCCACGGTGATTTCGGTCAGCCTGGGCACTCTGGCGGCCATCGGCCTTAGCCAGAGCCATGTCCCCGGCCGGCGTGCGATCATGGCGATCATGATTTCGCCGATGATTGTGCCGCTGATTATCTCGGCCACTGGGATGTTCTTTTTCTACTCGGACATCGGCAACTGGCTGGAGGGCACCTTGGGTCTGCCCAAGACCTTTGTTGGCTATGTGAAGGTCATCCTGGCCCATGCGGTTCTGGGTATCCCGTTCGTCATCATCACGGTGACGGCGACCTTGGTGGGCTTTGACCGTTCGCTGACCCGCGCGGCTGCGAACATGGGCGCGGATCCCGTGACAACCTTCTTCCGGGTACAGATGCCGCTGATCCTGCCGGGCGTAATCTCGGGCGGCCTGTTCGCGTTCATTACTTCGTTCGACGAAGTTGTCGTTGTTCTGTTCGTCGGCTCGGCCAGCCAAAAAACGCTGCCGTGGCAGATGTTCACCGGCCTGCGGGAACAGATTTCACCGACAATCCTGGCAGTGGCGACGATCCTCGTGGTGATCTCCATTGCCCTTCTGACAACGGTCGAGCTTCTGCGCCGCCGGTCCGAGCGTCTGCGGGGTATGTCGCCCGGCTAAGTCGGACGCAAGGGTTCAAGCATCCGAAACGGGTGGGCCTTCTTGAAGGTCCACCCGTCTTACGTACCAGGCAGAAAGCGCGGCGGCACTGACAACGCCGAGCAAAAGAAGCAACAGTGCGATGGATCCGCTATCTTCATTCAGCAACAGCCCTGCCAATCCTGTCAGAATGGCGCCCCCACCAACCGTCATTGCGCCTGAAATGCCGGAAGCACTGCCTGCCAGGCGGGGACGCACGGACATCACGCCTGCGTTGCCGGGCGGAATGCTCAACCCGTTACCCAGTCCCACGCTGATCACCGAGAAAATCAGGAATGTCAGGTTTCCCAAGCCCAGCAGGAACAGCACTGTGCCAAATCCTACACAGATCACAGTCAACAGCCGTCCAGCCAGCATAACAACGGTCAGGTCATAGCGTTTGACCAGGTGCCCGGACAAAAGGTTACCGGCGAAAAACCCAACGGTGATGACGCCCATGAACAGCCCTAGTTCGGCTGGGCCTAGCCCAAATTCTGCCGACAGAACCAGAGGCGCCGCCGTGATGAAGCAATAGAAACTTCCTGTCGAGAACGTCAGGCAAAGGGAATAGCCCCAGAACCGTCGTGATTTGAAAAGAGCCGGATATTCGCGAAATTGCGCGGCAAACGTAGCCGAAGGTGCGGTATTGGTCTCGACCATATCACGTTGGCACCAGATCATCAGTCCCAGGGATACAAATGTGAAAAACCAGAAAATGGCCCTCCAGCCAAAGATCTCGCCCAGAAACCCTCCTGCCATCGGTCCCAGCATCGGAGCGATTGCCATGGCCGCGCCGATATGGCCCAGCATGATCGCTGCCTGATCTGGCGGTGCAATGTCCCGCACCACCGCGCGTGACAGAGTAAATCCCGTGATGACGCCCGCTTGCAGGACGCGGGCAAACAGAAAGACCCAGACTGAAGTTGCCAAAGCCGCAGTCACCGAGCCGGCAAGGAACAGGCCAAGCCCAATCAGGATCAGCGGCCTGCGTCCGAACCTGTCCGAAAACGGGCCCATGATCAGCTGCAAGACACCAGTAATCGCCAAATATCCCGCAATTGAAAGATTGGCGAGCGCATAGTCCGCGTCCAGCTCGGTCGCGATTTCGGCAAGCATCGGCAGGTACATGTTCAATGACAGCACCGACAGGGCAGTCAGCAAAACCAGCGTGGTGAAATGCGGCCTGCGGCCGTCGGGGCGGGACATGAAAAAAAACCTGTGAAACCCCGCAGACCCTAGAGGGGGTTTTCGGAAAAGAAAACCATCGCTCTATTCCGACAAAGGTCTTGGGTCATCGCAGTTTATTCAGCAGATGAACGGACGGGTAGCCGTCAGGGAGCAGCCCATAGGCCATCTGAAAGGCGCGTACGGCGGCCACTGTATTGGGGCCGATCCGACCATCGACGCCTTGAGTGTCGAACCCCCGGCGGGTCAACTGACGCTGAACTTCTTTTCGTTCGGTAAGCGTCAAGGCCCGGTCTTCGCGTGGCCAATCCGCTTGGATCGGTGGCTTTCCGGCGATCCGGTCGCTCAGATGCCCGACCCCGATTACATAGGCATCAGCCGCATTGTATCGTTCGATCACGCTGAAATTCTTGAAGATCATGAAAGCTGCGCCTTGCCCGCCGGCAGGCAACAGGATCGAGGCCAGCCCGTGGTCCGGGACATTGCGTCCGTTCAGCCCTTTGACTCCCAAGCGTCCCCAGTCGCGCGACGACTTCTTGATCGAACGATTGATCAGCGTGTAATCGAACCCGCGTGGCAGAGTGACTTCCACCCCCCAGGGCTGGCCTTTGCTCCACCCGAACTTGGCCAAATAGGCAGCGGTCGACGCCAAGGCGTCAGTAGGATCATCCGACCAGATGTCACGTTTGCCATCCCCGGTGAAATCCACCGCATACTCCAGGTATGAGGTCGGGATGAACTGCGTATGGCCCATGGCGCCGGCCCAGCTGCCTGTCATTGAACGAGGCTCGACATCGCCATCGCTCAGGATTTTGAGAGCGGCAATCAGCTGTCCTTCAAAGAATGTTCCGCGACGACCGTCAAAGGCCAAAGTGGCAAGCGACCTGATAACGTCATTCTTGCCGCGATATGTGCCATAAGCACTTTCCAGCCCCCAAACGGCGAGAACGACCTCTTTTTCTACACCATAGTGCCGCTCGATCTGATTCAGAACGTGCTCGTATTCCACCAGCGCAGCCTGGCCATTCGCGATCCTTGTGTCCGAGGCGGCGCTGTCCAGGTATTGCCAGATTGTCTTGGTGAATTCGGACTGATTGCGGTCGCGTTTAATGACGTCCGGGTCATAGCGGATATCGGCAAAGGCCCGATCCAGAGTTCGATCATCGATCCCGGCGGCCCGTGCGCGCACGCGAAAACCCCGAACCCAGTTCTGAAACCTCTGGTTTTCGGGCATCGAATTCACCTCTGCACTGGTTCTGACGACAAGAGGCCGGACAGTCGGCCGAAGGGAGGCCGCCCCCGCCAATTGCAGAGATGAGGCTTCGGAATCGGGACGAAGCTCGGGTCGAGGGGATGTTTCAACGACGCCCGCCCAACCGGGCGATGCACAAAAAGCGGCAAGCACAGCCGCGCAAATCCAGCCACGCATTTCTTGTTTTCCTGATTACTGCTCTGTCAGGAATGTAGCGCAAATCGGGAAATTTCTAAAGTGTCTCTTCCCCGGGCACCTGCGGACCGCAAGAGTTTGCCGGATCGTTGCGCCAGCTTTCTTCTTCCTTGCGGAACTGTATCAGGGCCTCTCGCAACAAAGGTACGCGATGCGGGCGGAAGCTGGTTTGCGTCACCTCCATTTGTCGAATGCGATCCAACCTGAAAACGCGGACATCCCGGCGAAGCAGGCACCACGCCACCAACATGGTCGAGCGATCCATGTAACACAGACCCAGCGGCCGGACCTGACGCTTCGTCTCGGCACCCTTGGCATCGGTATAGAGGATCCGGATTTCCTGTTCGTCCCATGTGGCTTTGCGCAGGGCGCTGACTTTAATCCCTGGGGGTTCCGGTCGCACATATCGTTTCGTCGACAAGACCGCATGGGCAAGGCGATGGGATTGGCGTGGTGGCAGGCGGCCTTGCAGCTTGCGCAATGCGGCCACAGCCGCGTTGGCCAGGTCGGGGTCGCCAATCTGTTCAACTTCGCGAAGGCCCAGAACCAACGCTTCCAGTTCATCTTCCGTGAACCCTAGTGGCGGCAACGCGTTGTCTTCGATCAGCGTGAAACCATACCCGGCTTCCCCGTCGATCACGGCCCCCATTTCGCGCAGAGTGGCAATGTCGCGGTGCACGGTTCGGGCGGAGATACCCAACTCAGCCCCGAGACTGTCAGCCGTCTTGGGGCCTGCGCCATCGCGCAGGCACTGCATCAACTGGAAGAGACGTTGTGATCTGGCCATGCCTGAACTTCCCATGTCCTAATGACAGATTTTGACAGGAGCATTTCGTATGTCAATCGGGCAACCAACAGGAGACGCCCCATGCTGACCTTGCTCACCTATCCCGGAAACGCCCAAACCTTCAGCCTCAGCCCGTTCTGCGTAAAGGCGGCCATGTTGCTGCAACGTTCGGGCCTGCCTTGGAAGCGTCAGGATCTGACCGACCCCAGAAAGATGCCGAACCAGAAACTGCCCGTGTTGAAGACGCCCGAGCGGTTGATCCCGGATAGTGGCGTGATTCAAAACTGGTTGGAGGCCAAAGGCATGGATTTCGATCCCGGATTGAGCGCCTTGGCAAAGGCACAATCCCTCGCCCTGATCCGCATGGCCGAAGAGCATCTGTATTTTCAGATCGTCTTGGATCGTTGGTGCAATGATCAGGTCTGGCCTGTTTTGCGCGAAACCTTCTTTGGCGAAATCCCAGCGATCTTGAGGCGACCCATAGCCAACGGGATCCGAACAAAAGTCCTGCGTGGTTTGGACTTTCAGGGGGCTGGCCGATACGCACCGGAACAACGGAAAGCCAAGCTGGAAGCGGACTTGGCTGCCATTGCCGGCATTGTCCGGGAGCGGGGGTTTCTGATGGGCGGGGACCTGACCTCGGCCGATTACAGCGTGGCACCGATGGTGGCAGCGATGGTGGAAACACCGGTTGAAACCGATCTGGTTCGGCGTGTGTCAGCGGATCCGGTGTTGATGGGCTATGTCGATCGTGTCAAGGCTGCGGTGCCCTTGGCTTGATGGGGAGGGGCGCTGCCCCTCTGCGCCTTGGGCGCATTCACCCCGAGGTATTTGAGACCAGAAAGAAGCGAAGGCGATCAGCGGCGTTTGTGCTGAACCTTGCGCGCGATCTTGTCCTTCTTGCGCTTTGCTTTGACCGCCTTGCGACGTCCCCCGGACCGGCCCGCCGGGCTGGTGCGGCCGCCGCGGGGCAGGGCCTGATCTTCGATGGAGAGAAGTTCCAACTCCAAGCCGCCGGTCACCGGCGTGGCCTGAGCCAGCCGCACCGTGACGCGCTGACCGATTCCGATGGTCAGGCCGGTTTCAGACCCCATCAGGGTCCCGGCCTCCCTGTCGAAATGGAAGAATTCACGACCGAGGGATCGAACCGGCACCAACCCGTCGGCGCCAGTTTCATCCAGCTTCACAAAAGCTCCGAACCGGGCGATGCCGCTGATCCTGCCGGTGAATTCATTGCCGACGCGTTCAGACAGATACGCCGCCAGATAGCGGTCGGTGGTGTCCCGTTCCGCCATCATCGAACGGCGTTCGGTATCCGAGATGTGGGTGGCAGTGTCCTCTAGCCGGTCGATCTCGGCCGGATCCAAGCCATCCTTGCCCCATCCATGAGAGGAGATCAGGGCCCTGTGCACGATCAGGTCGGCATAACGGCGGATCGGCGAGGTGAAATGCGCATAGCGTTGTAGCGCCAGTCCGAAATGGCCGAAATTCTCGGGGCTGTAATAGGCCTGAGTCATCGAGCGCAGGGTGCTCATGTTGATCAGCTCGGCCTCATCTGTGCCGGCGGCCTGGTTCAGCAGCGCGTTCAGGTGGCGGGTCTGCAGGACTTGCCCCTTGGCCAGGTTGAAGCCGGCGGACTGAGCGGTTTCACGCAGTGCTTCAAGTTTCTCCGGCGCAGGTTCTTCGTGGACGCGGAACAACAGCGGCGATCGCTTGGCGATCAGGGTTTCGGCAGCACATACATTGGCAAGGATCATGAACTCTTCGATCAACCGGTGCGCGTCCAGACGGTCGCGGAAATTGACCGATTGCACCTGGCCCTCGTCGCTGAGCACGATCTTGCGTTCGGGTAGGTCAAGTTCCAGCGGCTGGCGCTTTTCACGGGCGGATTTCAGCGCTTCGTATGCGGCGTAAAGCGGACGGATGACACTGTCCATCAGTGGTTCGGTACGGTCGTTCGAGCTTCCGTCCATTGCATCCTGCACTTCGCCGTAATGCAGTGAAGCAACGGAATGCATCAGACCCCGCACAAAACGGTGCGAGATCTTCTGGCCCTGAGCGTCAAGTTGCATTCGGACGGCAACACAGGGGCGTGGCACGCCTTCGTGCAGGGAACACAGGTCGCCAGACAGCCGATCTGGCAGCATCGGCACAACCCGATCCGGGAAGTAGCTGGAATTGCCGCGTTTGCGGGCCTCTCGGTCCAGGGCGCTGCCCGGAGTGACATAGGCCGCCACATCGGCAATCGCGACCCAGACGATGTGCCCGCCGGGGTTGTTCGGGTCGTCATCGGCCTGGGCATAGCAGGCATCGTCGTGGTCGCGCGCGTCCGAAGGATCGATGGTAACCAGCGGCATGTCACGCAGGTCTTCGCGCCCGGACAAACCCACTGGTTTCGCTTTGTCAGCCGCCTCGATGGCTGCATCGGGGAACGCGTCGGGAATGCCGTGTTGGTGGATCGCGATCAAGGACACGGCCTTGGGGGCGCTGGGATTGCCCAGCCGTTCAACGATCTTGGCTTTGGGCAGGCCCATACGTGCCTTGGGTCCGGCTTGTTCTGCTTCGACCAGCTCACCGTCCTTGGCGCCTAGGGTCGCGGCTTCGGCTACTGTCCATTCTGTCGAAGATGCCTTGTCGATGGGGACGATCCGGCCGCCTTCGGAAGACTTGCGGAATACGCCCAGCACCCTTTTGGGGTTGGTGCCAATGCGGCGGATCAGGCGGGCCTCGTAGTTGTGATCCTCTTCCTGAACCAGCGTCAAGCGCGCAAGGATCCGGTCGCCTTCTCCCAAGGCCGGATCCGAAGCACGGGGGAGCACCAGAACGATCGGTTCGATGCCTTCGCCATGCCATTCAAGCGGGCGGGCAAACAAATCACCGTCTGTGTTCGGTGCTTTGATCTGCAACAGGCTTACCGGTGGTAGACGGTCCGGGTCACGATAGGTCTTGCGACGCTTCTCAAGATGACCTTCGGCCTCAAGCTCCTTGAGGATCCGTTTCAGGTCGATCCGGTCGGATCCTTTGATGCCAAAAGCCTTGGCGATGTCACGTTTGGAGCTGAGGGTCGGATTGGCCGAGATCCAATCCAGGACCTCTTGCTTTGAAGGGATACGCGTCATGATCCCGCCCTAGCATGGGTGGCGGGCGGCGTCATGGGCAAAGTGCCCCACCCGCACGGCGATGGTTTCTCAGATCAGTCACTGTGTCGACATCCTCTAGCGTATCGACCAGGGCGATGCGCCTGCCGCCGAAACTGGCCGCAGAGTCCGCCAACGCGTGTTCGCTGGACCAGCGGATGTTTCGAAACAGGGTCGCGGGTAGGGCGCCCGCATGTTTGACGCCGACCAACCAGTACCCCCCATCAGGTGCTGGACCAAAAACCGCGTCATGTTGGCCCAACTGGGCAAAGGCACGGGAAATGTGACAGGCGCGAATGCCTGGAATGTCGGCGCCGATGATACAGGCCGGTCGATGCGGCAAGGCTTGAAAGACACGTTTCATTCGCGCTCCCAAGTCCCCAGGGCCCTGAGGCAACCGGGGCAGATCGGCGGGCCAAACGCGGGATGCCATGCCTTCGCGATCCGGATTGACAGCCAGCACCAGATCCCAGCGCGGGTCGCGCATCCGGCGCAGCAACTGGTCTGTTTGATGGCGAAACCACCAAGCTGCCGAAACCATGCCCATGTCTCGGCCAAGCCGGGTTTTCACGCGCCCCGGCCGGGGCTGTTTGATCATGACGACCAGGGCTGGTCTCATGGGAGTGTGCGTTCCATGTCTTGATGTTCGATTCCCGCATCCATGTAGACCGGGCCGAAGGCCGTGAAACCAAGACGTTCGTAGAACGCCCGCGCGCGCAATTGAGCACCAAGTCGCGCTTTGGAAACTCCGGCAGACGTGTTGGCGATCCGAACTGCGGCCTTGATCAGCTCCGCCCCCAGCCCGGTGCCACGCGCATCTTTCAGAACGCAGACGCGTCCTATCTTGGCAACATCGTCCTGGAATACGATCCGGGCCGTGCCGACCGGCGCGCCGTTCTGTTCCGCCAGTAGATGTGTGGCTGTCAGATCCAGTTCGTCTTGCTCCTCCTCGATCGGAACGTTCTGTTCTTCGACAAAGACAGAGTGACGCAAGGCAAAACAGGTCTTCAGGTCTCTTGTTTCGCGGATGGTCGCGTTCACGCAAAATACTCCTGCAGAATGCGGGAGTAGATCGTTTTGAGCTGGTGGATCTGTTCCACCTCGATCCGCTCATCGACCTGATGCATTGTCTTTCCCACAAGTCCGAATTCAACGACCGGGCAATGGTTTTTGACAAAGCGCGCATCCGAGGTTCCGCCCGTCGTGGACAGTTCAGGCTCAACCCCGGTTTCCGCTTTCACGGCTTTGGCAACCAGATCCGAAAGGGGGCCGGGTGGAGTGAGGAAGCTTTCGCCGGAAATCTTGATGTTGATGTCGATCTGAACATCAAAATCCGCTGCGACCTTGTCCGCTTCGGACCTGAGCCAATCACTCAGGCCGGAGCCTGTATGCAGATCGTTGAAGCGGATATTAACGGCCGAGGTGCAAGCTGCTGGAATAACGTTGTTCGCGGGATTTCCGGTGTCGATCGTAACCACAGCCAGTGTCGAGGCGTCAAAGTGATCACTGCCCTGATCCAGCTTGTGTGAGGCCAGCCGGTCCATCAGCCGTGCCATTGCGGGCAGCGGGTTCCTGGCCCGGTGCGGATAGGCTGAATGCCCCTGCACGCCGGTTATGGTGAACCACGCGGTCATCGACCCGCGCCTGCCGATCTTCATCATCTCGCCCATGTGGTTGGGGCAGGTGGGTTCGCCTACAAGGCAGGCGGACATCTTTTCACCTTCGTTGTCCATATAGTCCAGCAGTGCGGTTGTCCCATCCAGCGCATCGCCTTCTTCGTCACCCGTGATGGTCAGGATAATGGCACCGTCCGGGGGCGTCTCTTGCACGAAATCCACAGCAGCCGCGGCAAAGGCGGCAACGCCGGACTTCATGTCGGTTGCTCCGCGCCCATACATGACGTCGTCGCGGATTTCGGCTCCGAAGGGATCGGCGGTCCAAGCCTCCAGATCGCCTACTGGCACAACATCGGTATGCCCGTTGAAGCCAAAGGTTCGCGGGTGGCCCTTGGCGCCCCAGCGGGCAAAAAGATTGCTGATCCCGCCTCGGTCTGCCCGCACGCATTCAAATCCAGCGTCAGACAACAGGTTTTCCAGAAGAACCAAAGCGCCGCCTTCTTCGGGGGTGACTGACGGGCACCGGATCAGATCGGCGGTCAATCGTACGGCATCGGTCGAGGTCATGGCGGCTCCTTGGTGGTGAGTTAGGGCAGTGAATACCGGCACTTTGGGTAACTTGGATCTTGAGACGTTGCAATTCAACTTGGGAAGTCCCAGAGGATCCTGCCTTTTGGCAAAGCCAATGCAAATTGGAGGGGTGAACTATAAATCGTGTCAATTCTGTCGCAAAACCAGCGGCTTGCCCAACGAGTGATCAAAAAGACTAACGGCTAGGGCTCTGGCATGTTAAACCGACCGAAACAAGAAAAGTTCCCGAGGCAGGGATCGAAGCAGAGCGGCACGACAACAAAAAACAGCCGCGAATTCACTTCCATGCAGAAAGACATGGGGTGAGAATTATGGATAGTGACACGTCATGTGCGTGCACTGCCATGTCATCTGCCTTTGGAAACGGGATTGGGGCAGAGCATGGCGACAGGCGCCGAACTGGGGTATCAGACAAATGCCAGCGCATTGGCGATGGCGGAAACGATCTTTGGCGATGGGGTCAATGTTCTGACCGCGTCCTATACCGGCGACAGCAGGTCTTCGGCGATCTATTCTAATGGTGACGCTCTCGCACCGGGCGCGACACCCGGGGATACCGGGGTCATCTTTTCGACCGGCCGCGTGACCAATTATACACGGTCCAGTGGCGATCCGAACCGATCTGGCAGCACATCGACCAATACACGTGGGCAGGACAACAACGCGGATTTCAATGCCGCCGCCGGGGCCAGAACGTATGACGCATCATATTTGGATGTGTCTTTCGAAACGGACGAGGATACGAATTTCCTGACGATGCAGTTCGTCTTCGCGTCCGAGGAGTATCCCGAGTACACGAACTCCTTGTATCAGGACTTTGTTGGTGTCTGGGTGAATGGCAATTTTGTCGAGCTGGGCGTCGGCAACGGCGATACAGATCCGGGTAACCTGAACAGCACCAGCAATCAAAACCTGTTCTTGGACAATACGGGCGATGCGTTCAACACCGAGATGGACGGTCTGACGGTCACGTTGACGCTGACCATGAACGTGATCCCGGACGCGGTGAACACTATTCGGATCGGCATCGCTGACGTGACGGACAACAGGTATGATTCCAACCTTTTGATCGCGGCAGACTCGGTGCAGGGCGGTTTCGTTGCGCTTGCGGATTCGACGACACTCTTCCCCACCGGAACCAAGGATCTGGATGTTCTGGCGAATGACGCGTCGAACTCAGGCGGGACGTTGACGATAACGCACATCAACAATGTCGCGGTGTCCGCAGGGGACATCGTCAACCTGAGTACCGGTCAAAGCGTTCAGCTGAACCCCGATGGCACGTTGAAGATCATCGGTAATGGCGACATCGAGGATTTCAACTTCACCTATACGGCGACGAACGGGACCAACACTGATACAGGCTTCGTCGAAGTCAGCTCGATCCCCTGTTTCGTCGCGGGCACGCTGATCAAGACGCAACAGGGCGAGATCCCCGTCGAACAGATCATGCCGGGCGATCTGGTGATGACCCAAGACGACGGATACCAGCCTGTGCGTTGGGCCGGTACCCGTACGGTTCGGGCCGAAGGCAACTTTGCACCCATCCATATCCGGGCGAATACGTTCGGCACCCACCGCGACCTGATGGTGTCGCCGCAACATCGTGTTCTTGTACGAGATGCTGTGGCCGAGTTGCTGTTCGGTGAAGGCGAGGTGCTGGTGGCGGCCAAGGACCTTGTCAACGATCGGTCCGTCCTTCGGCGCCCCGGTGGCGAAGTCACCTATGTGCACGTGATGTTCGACCGTCATCAGGTGATCTACTCCGAAGGTCTTGCAACCGAAAGTTTCCTGCCTGGTCCGCAAAGCACCAAATTGTTCGAACAGCCGATCATAGAAGAGATTTGCTCGATCTTTCCGGAACTGGACCCGCTGACAGGCGGCGGATACAGCTCGGCAGCGCGGCCTACATTGCGCAGTTACGAAGGTCGCCTTCTGGCTAATCCGGAGCGGGTGGCCTGAGACGATGCGGTGGATAGCTCTCAGTGATCAAGACAATCAGTGGTTTGCCCCACGTGGCTTGGGACGTCCTGAAACGGCGCCCGATCTGGTTGAAAGCGGTCCCGATGCGTTGATGACCGAAGGCTCGTTTGTCTTGGAAACCCGTGTTCCGGCGACGGACCGGCTCGAACCATTGTTTGTCTATGATCAGGACGGCGAATGGCCTTTACATCTGGCGCTGCATGCAATTCCGGGGGGTGGGGTCAGCTTGATCCTGGATCAAGGGGCTTGCCCATTGCATCAGACGGTAAGCTATTCCGACGATGGGCGCACGGAAACCCTTAGGGTCACATATTCTTGGGATGCCTTGCGGCGCTGGGGACAGCTGGCCGTCGAACGGCCTCAGGACGGTAAGGTGATCACCGTTCCGGTTCGGTCTCCGCGTCCGATGCGGGTCATCGATGCAAAGAAGCTGTTGCGATCTGGACCGGGACGTTTCGTGTCCTCCCATATCGATTTCATGGCTTTGTCCGCAGGGATTGAGCCTATTGGTCCGATGCCATCGCTGGTCCCGAGTACCCCGATTGCCACGCCGGATGGGTTCAAGCGGGTTGCGGATCTGAGGCGGGGTGATCTGGTTCTGACACCCGAACAAGAAGCCGTTCCAGTGCTGCACAAGGTGATACGGACCGTTCCCGCACGGGGGTCATTCCAACCGATCCGCCTGCGCGCGCCGTTCTTTGGCTTGTGGCAGGACATCGACGTTTCTCCGTCGCAACGTCTTTTGCTATCGGGCAGTGAGGTCGAATACCTGTTCGGGCAACAAGCGGTCCTTTTGTCGACCCGTCATCTGACGGGAACGCCCCGTGCCTATTTTCCGCCGACGGGCCTGTTGGCGACCTATGTGCAAGTGATCCTGCCGCGGCACGAGGCACTGAACGCAGCCGGTACGACAACCGAAAGCCTTTTTGTCGGTCGTTTGCGGCGCAATCGAGACAGATTGGAACGGAGCCTGTTGAATGGCATCGAGCGCAACCTGATCCCGGAACATGGACGCCCCATTCATCCGGTTTTACGTGCTTTTGACGCCACCATTCTGGCTGAGCGCCGCGTTGCATGAGTTCTGGCGCTTGCCTAAATATGGCATTCTGAATTATCGGACTCCAATGGCGCGCATCGTACTATTCCCGACAAAACTGCTGTTTGCCTTGCTGGCTGTCCTTGTCACGTGGGGCGGTCACCAGTCTGTTGCGCAAACAATTTCCGTAGCGACGGTCACGCGCCCACCGTTTTCTCTGATCGAGGAGGGGCAGGACGGAGGCTTCTCGATGGATCTTCTGAGCGCCCTGGCAGAAAAACAGGGGCTGATCCTCGACATCCGCAGGTATGAACAGTTCGGTGACATGCTGGACTCGGTTCAGGCGCAGGAAAACAGCCTTGCTATTGCCAATATCTCGATCACGGCGGCTCGGGAAACGGTGATGGATTTCAGCCAGCCGATTTTCGAGGCGGGTTTGCAGATCATGGTCCCGGCAGGAGAGATCCGCGAAGTCAGCCTGTTTCAGACCCTGTTTTCCCGGGACATCCTCATGGCACTGGGCATTGCCTTTGTCGCCTTGCTGACGGGTGGCATGTTGATGTGGGTCTTCGAACGACGCGCCCAGCCTTATTTTGAGCGGCCGCTTTCAGAGGCCTGGTTTCCGTCCTTCTGGTGGGCGTTGAACCTGGTGGTGAATGGCGGTTTCGAAGAACGGATGCCGCGGACGCCGTTTGGCCGCGTGTTTGGTGTGCTGCTGGTTATTTCGTCACTGTTCGTGGTGTCTGTGTTCGTGGCCAAGATTACTGCGGCTATGACTGTGCAGGCGATCACGGGGTCTATCAACTCGATCAATGACCTCTACGGCGAAAGCGTCGGCACCATTTCAAATTCGACAGCGGCCGGGTTCCTGGAACGTCGCGATGTCGATTATCTGGGCTTTGACGATCTGGAGGTGTTGCTGCAAGCCTTTGAGAAGGGGCAGTTGGATGCAGTGGTGTTTGATGCACCGATCCTGTCTTACTACACCAGCCACCATGGGTCCGAACACGGGCAGCTGGTGGGCAGTGTCTTTCTTCGGGAAGACTATGGAATTGCCTTCCCCAGCGGTTCGGATCTGGTGGAGCCTTTCAACCAGGCGCTGCTGATGCTGCGGGAGGACGGCACCTATGAAAAAATCTATCGCAAATGGTTCGGAGCGATGAACTGAACCATCTTGGACGGCTCAGTGTACGGTTTCGCCGGGGTCGCCATAGAACGGGGTCATCTGGGCAACGATTACGGCATTTTCATCCAACGCCCGTTGCATGAGCTCTCGTTCTGCCTCGTCGATTTCGTGACCTTCGGCTTCACGCTCTTCCACGGTGCCGTACCCAGTCACATCCAGCGGGGCGGTATCAGCCTGTTTCAGGATGGCAACGGTTTCACGGACCGCTTCGGCTTCGTCGACGCCCGAGGCATAGACCATCAGTGCAGCACCGGTTGCGCCATCAGGCAAACCATCCCCGTCTTTGCGACCGATCTGCACCACCAGAGTATAGACCTGCTGACTGCGCTTTGATTTCTTTTCCATGACCCGGCCCCTTCACGTCCTGACGATGCCGCATACCTCCATTTGCAGTCCAAGCTCAAGTCCCGTGCAGATGCAACCGACGTAGAGGTCAGGCGGTAAGCCTCGCAGCCAGGGGGAATTGGATCAAATCTGTTGGATTTCCCGGGTGCCCGGCAGGACTTTGGAAGGGTTTGCCACCTATCGATGGGCAGAACCGACCACAAAAGGACTGCCAATGCCACAAGCATCCGAGTTGCCAATTGATACGTCTGCCACCGCTGATGAAATGGCCGAAGCCATGTTCGGATCCGGGATCGAGATCATCTCGGCCGATTACGACGGTGCCGGGCGCGCGTCAGGGATCTATTCGGATGGGGATGAAGTGGCACCCGAACTGACGCCGGGCGACACGGGCGTCATCCTGTCCACCGGCAAGGCCAAGGACATCACCAACAGCTCAGGTGAGGCAAACACCCGATCCAACACGACTTCGAATAACCGCACCAGCGGTGACGAAGACTTGGACGAAATGAGCGGGGTCAAAACCTATGATGCCGCGGTTTTCGAAGCAACGTTCGTTCCGCAAGGCGAAGTCCTGACCATGCAGGTCACGTTCTCGTCCGAGGAATACCTGGAATACGTGAATTCCGGTTTCAACGATGCAGTGGGCATCTGGGTCAATGGCGAACCTGCGGAGCTGATGGTCGGTGACGGCGACATCACCATCAACAATATCAACGATCAATCGAACTCGAACCTCTACATCGACAATCCGGCCAACGCAGAAGTTGCCAATACCGAAATGGATGGGTTCACGGTGACTTTGACACTCAAGGCGCCTGTGGAACCAGATCAAGAGAACACGATCAAGATCGCGATCGCCGATGGTGGTGACCGTTCCTATGACAGTAATTTGCTGATTGCCGGTGATTCCATCCAGACCGCCCTGATCGCGGAAGACGATACTGTCGATGTGAATGGA
Source organism: Paracoccaceae bacterium (assembly GCA_014872875.1). GTDB lineage: Bacteria > Pseudomonadota > Alphaproteobacteria > Rhodobacterales > Rhodobacteraceae > Aliisedimentitalea. Next base: position 434,065 of record WKFI01000019.1, on the reverse strand, counting down.
AGCGATCCGAAGACTGTTGATGTTCTGGCCAATGATGCGTCCACAGTATCCGGCACACTGACGATCACGCATATCAACGGACAGGCCGTTTCCGCGGGCGATACGGTCACGCTCGCTTCGGGGGAACAGATCACCTTGAACCCGGATGGCACGTTCGAGATCGTGTCGGACGGAGACGAAGACAGCAATGTCTTCACCTACACTGTCGAGGACGCAGACGGGAACACTGATACGGCTTATGTTACCGTGACAACCGGGCCGGGACTGGCGTGTTTCGTAGCAGGTACTTTGATCGAAACCGTGGAGGGACCGGTCGCGGTGGAAGAGCTTGAGCCGGGAACGCGGGTGCTGACGCGAGACAACGGCCCACAACCTGTACGCTGGATCGGTCGCTCGCAACGCGTGGCGGAAGGATCTGTCGCACCCATTGTCTTTGAACCTGGTGCGCTGGGTAACCATGGCCAAGTGGCCCTGTCCCCTAATCACAGAGTGCTGGTTTCTTCGGTTCAGGCGGAACTGTTGTTCGGGCAGGCGGAGGTTTTGATCAAGGCAAAGCTGCTTGTCAATGACAGGACCGTGCGCCCCAGAGCCGACGGTAGGCCAGTCACGTATCTTCACCTATTGTTTGACCAGCATGAGATCGTCACCGGAAATGGGCTTGAAAGCGAAAGCTATCATCCGGGTGATGAAACCTTGGCGGGGTTCGATGCCGAAACGCAAGAGGAAGTGCTTGACCTGATGCCGGCCCTGGCCTCGAGAGACCTCTTGTTCTATGGCCCCGCTGCGCGACGTGAACTTAAGGCGCATGAGGCGCAGGTTTTGCTTTCGCCCTGACCGCCAAAAAAAAAGGACCGCGACGGGGGCGTCGCGATCCTCCAATACAGACTGACGTCGTATCAGTCGCGCAGCAATTCGTTGATGCCGGTTTTCGAACGGGTCTGTTCGTCCACGCGTTTCACGATGACTGCGCAATAGAGGTTGACGTTATTCTTGGACGGCATCGAACCTGCAACAACCACCGAATAAGGCGGGACTTCGCCATACATTACTTCGCCAGTTTCACGATCGACGATCTTGGTCGATTTGCCGATGAAGACACCCATCCCCAGGACCGAGCCTTCGCGGACGATGCAACCTTCGACCACTTCCGAACGGGCACCGATAAAGCAGTTGTCTTCGATGATGGTGGGGCCTGCTTGCATCGGCTCCAGAACGCCGCCGATGCCGACGCCACCGGAAAGGTGCACATTCTTGCCGATTTGTGCGCAGGAGCCAACCGTGGCCCAGGTGTCGACCATGGTGCCTTCATCCACATAAGCGCCCAGGTTCACAAAGGACGGCATCAATACCACGCCGGGCGCGATGTAGGCGGATTTGCGGACAACGCAGTTCGGAACGGCGCGGAAGCCTGCCTCTTTCCATTCGTGGTCGCCCCAGCCTTTGAACTTGCTGTCGACCTTGTCCCACCAACCGGCGCCTTGCGGGCCGCCATCGTGGATTTCCATGTCCTTGATGCGGAAGCCCAACAGCACGGCTTTCTTGGCCCACTGGTTCACATGCCAGTCGCCATTCTCCAGCTTTTCAGCGACGCGTAGGCTACCGCTGTCCAGTGCGTTTAGTGTATCTTCGATGGCTTCGCGGGTTTCGCCGCCAGTGGTTGGGGTGATGGTATCGCGGGCCTCCCAGGCGGCCTCGATTGCGGTTTCCAGCTGGGCGTTGGACATGATGCAGTGCTCCGAGATCTGATGGATTCGCGTTTACATAGCGACAACCGAGCCTCGCGTCATTCCCTGTTTGCGGCGAAACCCGTGCCCAAGACGGCCTTTTCGGCGCGATCAGGGTTTATGGCGAAGAGAAGGACCTTATGCCAATGGATCGTGAGACAGGTTTCCGCCGCACAGCAGGACCGCCACCCGTTCACCCGGTTCAGGTGTGTAAGCCCCGGACATGAGCGCGGCCAGGGCGGTCGCTCCGGCGGGTTCGACCAGCAGGTGCCGCTCCCGCCACAAAACGGTTTGAGCTTGCGTGATTGCGGCATCCGGCACCGTGACCGAGGTCACGCCAAGATCGCGCGCCAGATCAAAGCAGATCGATCCGATGCGTCGCGCACCCAAGGCATTGGCGGCAACACCTGCTACATCGACGTCGACCGGTTCGCCGGCCTCCAAAGCGGCATTCAGCGCCCGCGAGGTTTCGGGTTCCACCGCGACAACCTTGCGAGCCTTGCCGAACCACGCCAGAGCGCCTGCAACCAATCCACCGCCGCCGACCGCGATCAGCACCGTATCGGCAACCAAACCCTGTTCTTCCCATTCGGCAAAACAGGTGCCTTGGCCTGCAACCGTCGCGTCCGCGTCATAGGCGTGAACCTGCATGGCACCGGTCCGGGTCTCGAACGCCTTGGCCTGATCCAAAGCGTTAGAATACTCGCCCGCCACCACATTCAGATCGGCTCCCGTCGATTGGATCAGCCGGATTTTCTCCGGCCCAGCCATTTCCGGTACATATATCTGCGCGTGATGACCCAGCTCGTGCGCTGCATAAGCGACTGCCGCGCCGTGATTTCCGCCGGACGCTGCAACTATGCCCGCTTCGGGAACGTCTTTTGAAAGCAACGTGTTGAATGCTCCGCGTGCCTTGAAGCTGCCGGTGTGTTGCAGGTGTTCCAGCTTCATCTCGACAGGATAGTCCAGCCCGAAGCCTGAGGTTTCCATCACCGGGGTTTTCTGGACGTGACCGGCGATCCGGGTTGCGGCCAGTTCGATCTCGGATTTCCAGTTCATATCACGCGCCTTTGCCTAGTGTTCCGGCGGATGACCTTATAGGCTCAGAACGAACAGGCAAGCAGGGAACTTTTCATGAAAGAAGAACGTCACAGCCGGTTTCGCGATGCGCATTCGGATCGGGATTCGGCGGAACATGTCCCGGTTACCCCCCAGACGCAGTCTCCGGCCTATAGACTGGCTTTTGCGGATGAGGATTTCCTGTGCCGGGACGAATTGCGGCCTGTCCGCTTGCAGTTGGAGTTGTTGAAGCCGCAACTGTTGCTGGAAGAGCGTGAGATCACGTCGACCATCGTTTTGTTTGGGGGCGCGCGCATCCCGGATCCGGTGAACAAGGACCAAGCTCGGACGCAGACGCTGGCCGATCTCTCATCCTTCTATGACGAAGCGCGGGAATTTTCCCGGTTGATGACCGAAAAGTCCAAACTCAGCGGTTGTCGGGAAAACGTCATTGTCACCGGAGGAGGTCCTGGTGTGATGGAGGCTGGAAACCGGGGCGCGGTAGACGCCGGGGGATGCTCTATTGGGCTCAGCATCGTCCTGCCTCATGAACAGGCACCGAACACCTATGTCACGCCGGATCTAAGCTTCAATTTCCACTATTTTGCCATCCGCAAGATGCACTTCCTTATGCGCGCGCGGGCGATTTGCGTCTTCCCGGGCGGCTTCGGTACCTTGGATGAGTTGTTCGAGTCCCTGACCCTGATTCAAACGGGTCGGATGGAACGCATACCGTTCCTGCTGTTTGGACGGGAGTTCTGGGAAAAGGTGATCAATTGGGAAGCGCTGGCCGATGCCGGCACGATCGCTGAAAAAGATCTGGATCTGTTCCGTTTTGTCGATACGGCACAAGAGGCGATGGAGCTCATTGAAAACTGGGAGCCCGCGCCGCCGCGCGACAGTCTGCCAGGCCGGTAATTCGGGGCCTGACCGGTGATCCTGATCAGGCGATACCGGCAGGCAAAACGCCCAGTTCGACACCTTTTGGCAGCGAGGTGACAACCTGCTTGCCCTTCACGTCCTTGATCGCAAGACCATGCGCACCCAGACGGAATTTCCATTCCCGTGTACTCAGCGCACGGGTGCGTTCATGGCGTAGAATGTCCAAAACGCCTGCTTCGATTGTGGTGGTCCCTGCTTCACTCGCAAACATTGTCTCTCTCCTGAGTTTTGTCCTCAGAATGGAAACTGACTGTTGATAAGGGCGGGTTTTTACCGAAATTGGGGAAAATTTAAGGCAGGCGCCCCGGATTGTTTCATCCGGGGCATCAAAAGCGCAGGTTACTTCTTGGCCGAGGGCGACTTGAAAACGAAGTTCTGCAGCGCGACATTGGCGATCAGAGCGCCCAACCAGACCAACAGTGTCGCGGCCAGCAGGTTGGAGATGCCACCGATGGAAAAGCCAGTCGCCAGCATGTCGGTCAGGATTAGACCGAAAAACACGATCACCAGCGCGATGCCCCCCATCAGGGCGGGAACGTTTTTCTCAGATAGTTTGGTGATCAGCGGTCCAAGGACCACCTGAGCCAGTGTAAAAACCACGACGACGACGAGGATTGACAGCGGATCGATTGTGAAGCCGGGCAACAGCAGCATAGCCAGGATCAACCCGGCGGTATTGCCGACCAGATGCATAATTGCGGTTTGAACAAATTTCGGCACGGCCGATCCCCCTGTTCCAAAGTCTCTGTATCAAAGTCTCAGCGAAAATACCGCGCTGACCTGCCATGTCACGCGGATTTTGGAGCAGACGTCGGGGAAGTCTGACCGCTCAGTCTTGCAGTCCAGCCTCCTGAGCGATTTGTTTGCGCGACTTTCGGGCCCGTTCTGTGGCGGATTTCAACTGACCGCAGGCGGCCATGATGTCCTCGCCCCGCGTTTTACGGATGGGGGAAGCATAGCCAGCCTGATAGATAATATTGGCAAATGCCCTGATCCGGTTGTTGGACGAGCGCTTGTAAGGCGCGCCGGGCCATTCGTTGAACGGGATCAGGTTGATCTTGGCCGGGATATTGTGGCGCTTGATGTGCTCGATCAGGCGGTGCGCGTCTTCGTCACTGTCATTCACCCCATCCAGCATCACGTATTCAAATGTGATCCGTTCCGAGTTCGATACATTGGGATAGCTCGCCAACGCCTGCAGCAGCTCTTCGATCTTCCAGCGCTTGTTGATCGGCACCAGCACGTCGCGGGTCTCATCCGTCGTGGCGTGGAAAGAGATCGCGAGCAGACAGCCGATCTCTTCGGCGGTGCGGGCGATTTCCGGAACCACGCCGCTGGTCGACAGCGTAATCCGGCGCCGTGACAGCGAGATCCCCTCGGGATCCATCGCGATCTTCATCGCGTCGCGCACGTTTTCAAAGTTGTAAAGCGGCTCACCCATGCCCATCAGCACGATGTTGGAAAGCAGCCGGGTTTCATCCTTGGGTGCGCCGGGGACGGGCCATTCCTCAAGGTCATCACGCGCCATCATCACCTGGCCGACGATCTCCGCCGGGGTCAGGTTGCGCACCAGTTTCTGGGTGCCGGTATGGCAGAAGGAACAGGTCAGCGTGCAGCCCACCTGCGAGGAGATGCACAGCGTGCCGCGCCCTTCTTCGGGGATATAGACCACCTCGACCTCGTGCCCGCCCGCGATGCGCACCAGATATTTGCGGGTGCCGTCGGTCGACACCTGACGCGAGACGACTTCGGGAATTTCGATCACGAACTTCTCGGCCAACTCGGCGCGGTAGGCCTTGGCCAAGTTTGTCATATCGGCAAAGTCGCGTTTGCCCCACTGGTAGATCCACTGCCAGATCTGGCCGACACGCATCTTGGCCTGCTTTTCCGGTGTGCCATTGGCGATCAAGGTTTCACGCATCTGGGCGCGGGTTAGCCCGACAAGATTGATCTTGCCGCTCTCCGGGTCTTTCCGGGGCAGGGTCAGAAAATCCTGGGTGATCGGTGCGGTTGCGGTCATGGCTGTCGCTTTCAAAGGACTGGCAAGGATTCTCGACGGGATGCGGCTCTATATAGGAAAACGCGCGAGGATCAAAAGGAAACAGACGAAATTCAGAGCTCCGCGTCAGCGAGCACTGTCCATCAGCTCCCGCGTTCGCTGCCGGGTCAGTTCTATCTGGCAGGAGGCGATGGCGATTCCAGTGCCTGAACCACCGCCAAATGTACTGCCAACAAAATCGCAATGCGCAGTCTTGTAGTTTTCCCAAGCCGTTTGCGATTGGGCAAGCGCGGGTTGCGCGCTCTCTCGGCCAGTGACCTCATCCAATTCTTCAGCGGCCTCGGTGGCAATTCCCAGGGCAATTCTCATGGCCTCTTCAACGCGGGTTGTCGTCTCCGCGAGGCATTCCCGGATCTCGACCTGAGACCCAGCGGAACCGCATTCGAGTGAAGGGTCGGCATGCGCGCTGCCCGAAAAAACCAGAATGCCGGCAATGCAGAGAACATGTTTCATGATGATCAAATCCGTTTGGGGTTGGAGCATCATATTATCACACACCAGCACTGGTCGGAGCAAAAAAGCAAAAGGGCCAGTCCTTTGGCCAGCCCCTGCAAGGTCCGAATTCGAATGGCTTCAGCCGCCGCATCGCTTTGCGGCATCTTCGACCGCCGCTGTGAAGCCCAGCAGCGAGAATGTGTCCTTGGTCTGCGTCCCACGCGCAGACCGCGCTGTCAGAACGGCCGAGGCGCCACGCTTCATCGACGTGATGATTTTTGCATCATCCGCAGGGGTCGCAGGCCAAGCCCATTCGCCTTCGGTGAATAGTTCGAATTCGTTGTCGCCGATAGCCAGATTCACGGTGGAGCCGGGTGCAAACGGATAGCCGCCAGTAAAGGTCACCTGACCTTTGACGTTCGCGCCGGGCCGATAGAACACGAACAGCAGAATGTCGCTGCGCCGGACAGCCACCACGCGGCCATCCCGTGTATTCACGGTCTCTTTTGGCGCCGAAACGCTCCAGCATTCGGTCGGGTTGTCTTCGACGAACACGCTCCAATCCGTGTTGGCTGCAACCCGATTGGTGCTTTGTTCCTGAGCGAAAGCGGTTGTGGCCATCCCGGCCAGACACAGGCCCGCGATTACGCGGGCGAGTTTCGATGCCATTTGTCCAGCCTCCAGACTGTCCTTTACCTCAATTACAAGGACCCGAGCGATGTTGATCTCATCGTCTGTGTGCCGTGTCCCGTCGTGTGCCGACACATACACACTAGCGTATTTTCCGCCATCCGCGAAAGGCCGATTGGCGGGAATTTGCCAAGACATGAGGCAAAATCTGACCCGGTTCCTCCCATTGACTGAGATATGGAGCAGATCAGGGCGGAAAACCAGTGTCAGGGGCTCCTAACTTCTGCCCCTTGTGTCGGAAAGTGTCTGGGCCGGGGCTGGAGGGGACTTACATCTCCATGATTTCGGCGACCTCAACCGATCCGCTGCCATCGACAACCAGAGGGCAGCCCTTGGCCATGTCGCAGGCGGCGGTGAAGTCGGCTGCCTCGACCACGGAATAACCCGAGATGGGGTTGGCCCCGCCGTCTTCGGCAACGCCAGTTGTGGTGACGGTTTTGGACATGCCAACCGGTGCGCCGGGAACGGCCAATGCCTCTCCCATGCCGCCCATCCAAGCCTGCCATGCGGCCATGACCTTGGCACCTTCTTCCTCGGATTCCGGGGTTTTACCGCCGTGATACGCAAAAATGAATTGAGGCATGTCGTGTTCCTTCTGTGTAGGGGTTAAGAAATCTGTCTAGTCAGTTTTTCGAGGGTAGAATTCCATCCGTTTTCGTGGCTTTGAGCCTGCTCGCTTCCGTCGAGGTCAACGTGATCGATAATCAGCCGTGCTCCGTCCGCTGTTTCCACTACGGTAAAGGTCACATGGCTTTCAGCGCCGCGGCGGTCTTGGTCGTCATGCCAGCCCCAAGTCAAACCGACGGATTTCGGCGGGGTCACGTGGGTGACCTGACCTGAAACCTTGAAGGTCTGACCGGAGTCGTTTCCCAGCATGATCGAGTACCAAGGACCGGTCTTGCTGAAGTCCAGCTTGCTTTCCGGTATTGTCACACCTTCTGGCCCCCACCATTTCAGCAGCTTGTCTGGCGTTGTGATCCAATTAAACAACTGGTCAGGTGTTACCTTGAAATCCCGTTCCAAGCGGAGGTCGGTCATGATGGGGTATCCTCTTCCAAAATTGCGGCCTCCAATCGGTCGAGGCTCGTATCCCAAAACTCTCGTCTGGAAATCGTCCAGTTGGCAATCAATTGCAGCCCGTCAGGGCAAGGCGAATACAGCCGTTTGGTCCCTTCGGCCCGTTGGCGGACCAACCCTGCATCCCGCAGCACTTTGAGATGTCGGGAAATCGCCGGGGCTGAAATGCCGGATCCTTCGACCAGATCGCCCGCCGGCAACTCCCCTCGTTTCATCAACTGTTCCACAATAGACAGGCGGGTTTCGTCAGAAAGGGCAGAAAAGGCTTTGAGAAGGGGTGACATATCCATTAATTAACACATTTGTTAATTAATGGGAACAGAAATCTAGATCACAAAGAATAGTCACAAAGAAAAGACCGAAGGCCCGGGAGTCCGCAGTCTGGACAGAAACTGGCCAAGCGACGTCAAGTGTGGAAGTCGGCCTTGGAGTAGCCCTGAATGTACAGAAGGGCCGTGAGGTCCCCGAAATTGATCCGGATATCGCATTCTGCAGCGACGGACGGCTTGGCATGCAACGCAACACCGGACCCAGCCCGGCCCAGCATGCCCAGATCGTTTGCGCCGTCCCCGACCGCCATCACATCCGTTTCTGTGATACCAATGCGGGCCGAGATCTCCTCCAACGCCTGGACCTTGGCTTCCCGACCCAGGATGGGACGGGCGACATCTCCGGTCAGCTTTCCATCCTCGACAAGCAAGGTGTTGGCCCGGTTTTCGTCAAAGCCCAGCTGCGTGGCAACATGGGCGGTGAAAGCGGTGAAGCCCCCCGAAACCAGTGCTGCGTACCCGCCGTTTGCCTTCATCGTCGCAACCAGCTGCTTGCCGCCAGGCATCAAGGTGATCCGGTCGGCCAAAACTTGGGCGATGACCGTCTCAGGCAGGTCTTTGAGAAGGTTGACCCGTTCGATCAGCGCTCCCTCAAAATCCAACTCCCCATTCATGGCGCGGGCAGTGATGTCCTTGACGTAGTCGCCAACACCGGCTTCATCGGCCAGTTCGTCGATGCATTCCTGTTGGATCATGGTGCTGTCCATGTCCGCCAGAAGCATTTTCTTGCGGCGTTCCGCGCTGGGCTGCACCACCAGGTCCACACTCGACCCTTGCAGATCATTCCAGACGTCCCATTGATTGTCGGGTGCAGCGGGCATTGAAAACTCTGCTGCCTCAGCAGGCGCCAGCCAGACCGCATCGCCGCCGCCCCAAGCGTTGCGAAGTGCTTCGACAAGTGTCCGTTCAAGATGCGATTTTCCGGGAGTGGTCAGAAGGGTAGCGGTGAACATGGGCAGACTTTCCGGATTTTCGACTTGGGGCTTCAGAATTACGGTGGGTTTTGACGTGAAAGCGACCCGGTTTCAAGCCAGCCTTGGGATCCGACGGCAATCTTGCTCGGCTACTCGTGTGGTTCTGGCAATCAGAACTTTACCAACCCGGACTTTTCGGCTCTGTCTGAAAAGATCGACCGTTTTGGTCTGCCGAAGGCCGTTTCGAGCCTCCAGACCGCTAATTGATCGCAAGGATGACCCAAGATGAGCCAAGTTTTGTTTGACCTTCCTCCGGTTCCGACAATCCCGGTGATCGGGGAAACCGAAGGCTACCCGATTGGTCGCATTTTCTGTGTTGGCCGAAACTATGCTGCACATGCAGAGGAAATGGGTGTCGAAGTGGACCGGGAGGCTCCGTTCTATTTCACCAAATCGGCGCCGAATGCGGTTCTGAGCGGAGCAACGGTTCCGTACCCGCCGGGAACCGAGAATTACCACTATGAAATGGAGTTGGCCTTGGCGATGGGTCAACCTGTGTTCCAGGCAAGTCCAGAGGAAGCATGGGCAGCAATTTATGGGTATTGTTGCGCTCTGGATATGACACGTCGGGATCTTCAGATCAGGGAGCGCAAAAAACAGCGACCTTGGGACTTGGGTAAGGATGTGGAGAACGCCGCCGTTTTCGCACCGATTACCAAGTCAGACATGTGGGCGCCGCAGGATACGACGCGCATCCATCTGGATGTGAACGGTGACACCAGGCAGGACGCCACGCTGTCCGAGCTGATTTGGAAGCTTGATGAAATCATCTGCCACTTGTCTGGCTTCTACCATCTCCGACCTGGCGATTTGATTCTGACTGGCACTCCGGCCGGAGTTGGGCCGGTTGTGTCAGGAGATGACCTGTCTGGCGGGATTGACGGTTTGTCGCCGATTTCGCTGAGCTTGAGGGGGTGATCCCGGATTCCAGCCCGAAGCGGCGAAGGGGCGGCACGCCTTGTTTGCGTCAGCCTGTGCGATTCGAGCGTCGCAGGTTGAGCTCGGCGCATGTCCTACTGCTCTCTGCGGTGCGACAAATGGTAGTTATACCAAAATACTTAACATGATAATTAAATTATGGTATATGCGATTCCGAGAAGCGCAACAGCCAGCGAAACAAGGGACCTCAATTCACTGGTAAGTCATGCATCGTTGCTCCTATGTTGGAAAAATCAGGACAATATCCTCATCGGAGTGTTGATAGTTACAAACGTATCCATTAGCCAAAGAGAATAGAATTGTCCGACCGGACGGTCAGTGATATACGGGAACAACGGTTCAAGCTTGAAGTTTGGACAGATCTGCGAAGGAATTGGGCATTATATTGCAATATTGTTGTTTGCTGGCAGTATAGTGCTTGTGACGGTCAAAGGGAGGAATCAGATGACCACTCGGAGAATGCTTTTGGGCGCGTTCGGCGCCGCAGCCATGGCGGCGATGGGCGCCAGCTCGGCTCTGGCTCAGGAAGTGACCTTGAAATTGCACCAGTTTCTGCCAGCCCAGGCCAATGTGCCCAAGCTGATTCTGGACCCGTGGGCTGACAGCGTAGAGGAGGCGTCCGGTGGTCGCATCAAGATCGACCGCTATCCGTCGATGCAATTGGGTGGCAAGCCGCCAGAGCTGATGGACCAGGCCATTGATGGCGTCGCTGACATCGTTTGGACCGTGGTCGGCTACACGCCGGGTCGTTATCCTTCGACCGAAGTTTTTGAACTTCCCTTCATGATGACCAATGCGCGCGCCGTGTCGCATGCGTACTGGGAAATGTTCGACAAGCACATGAAGGACACTGAATTCAAAGACGTCCACATTCTGGGTACCTGGGTTCACGGCCCCGGTATGATTCACACCGCCGACCCGGTTGAGAGCCCCGATGATCTTCAGGGCATGAAGATCCGTGGCGGGTCTCGTTCGGTTAACGCGTTGCTGACCCAATTGGGCGCAACCCCGGTTGGCATGCCGGTTCCGGCGGTTCCGGAGGGTCTGTCCAAGGGCGTGATCGACGGCACCACGATTCCGTGGGAAGTGACTGCCGCGCTGAAGGTTCCGGAGCTGGTTGAAAACCACACCGAATTCACCGGCAAGGCGCTGTACACCCTGACCTTTGTTCTGGCGATGAACAAAGACAAGTATGAAAGCCTGCCGGATGATCTGAAAAAGGTCATCGATGAAAAGTCGGGTCTGGAATTCTCGGTCTTTGCTGGTGGTACTCAGGCAGATTCCGATGGTCCGTCGCGCGAAATGGCGCTGGATCTGGGCAACAACGTGATCACTCTGGACGAAGCACAGACCGCCGAATGGCGTGCGCTTTCCCAGCCGATCTATGATCAATGGCTGGCCGACATGACCGAGAAGGGCAAAGACGGTCAGGCGCTTCTGGATGAGGCAACCGCACTGATCGAGAAGTACACCCCTCAGTACAGCAACTGAGTCGGGCTTTAAATCAAAACGACCGCGGCGACAGGCTCGCCGCGGTCTTGCTTATCGGGCAAAGGGCGGGGGCCTATGCATAAAATCATGACGGGATTGGCCAGAACCATGGCCACCATTGGCGGGGCAGTGCTGAGCGCATTGATCATCCTGACCTGCCTGTCGATTGCCGGGCGACTGTTGAACGGCGTCTTTCACAGCGACCTCATGGAATCTGTCGCACCTGGGTTTTCCGAGTGGATGATCAATATCGGCATCGGCCCGATCAATGGTGACTTCGAGCTTGTCGAGGCTGGCGTAGCCTTTGCCATATTCGCCTTCATCCCCCTGTGTCAGATCACGGCGGGACACGCGTCGGTTGACATTCTGGCCAACAGTTTTTCGCGGGGCACAAACCGGTTCCTGCGCATGGTCACCGAAATTGCTTTTGCTTTGGTGCTGATCCTCATCGCGGTGCGTCTGTCTGACGGTATGATGAGCAAATATGCGAACGGTGAAACATCGTTTCTCTTGGAGTTTCCTGTCTGGTGGGCTTATGCCGCCAGCTTGGTCGCAGCCGTCGTAGCTGCAATCGTCGGGGTCTATATGGCCTGCATCCGAACACTCGAATTCTTTACCGGCCGGATCCGGATCTGGGACGGCGTGGAGGCCGAACAATGACGACACTTGAAATTGGGATTGCCTCTTTCCCGGCCTTGATGGTTCTGATCTTCCTCAGGGTTCCGATCGGCTTGGCCATGTTCCTTGTGGGGCTTGTGGGTCTGGTGATTGTTACCGATGGCACCCAGGTGCCCTTCGGGCGATTGAAGAGCGAAACGTATTCGACCTTCTCGTCCTACTCGCTCACCATTGTGCCGATGTTCCTTCTGATGGGGCATTTTGCGACGCTGGGTGGCATGTCCAACGCTCTGTTCAAGGCTGCCGAAGGGTTTCTCGGGCACCGCAAGGGCGGGGTCGCGATGGCGGCCGTTGGCGCTTGTGCGGGCTTTGGCGCCATTTGTGGTTCGTCTCTGGCCACCGCCGCAACGATGGGACGTGTCGCTCTGCCCGAGCTGAAACAGTATGGCTATGCTGGCGGTTTCTCGACTGCCACGCTCGCTGCGGGCGGTACTTTGGGTATTCTGATCCCGCCTTCCGTTGTTTTGGTGATCTATGCGATCCTGACCGAACAGAACATTGCCAAGCTGTTTCTGGCAGCTTTTGTTCCGGGTATTCTGGCGGCGATGGGCTATGTGCTCGCCATTTCGATCTATGTGCGCCTGTATCCGGAATCTGCGGGGACACGTCCTGCCATTCCATGGGGTGAACGTTTTGCAGCTCTGTTCCACGTCTGGCCTGTTCTGCTGGTCTTCGCGACCGTTGTTGGTGGTATCTATCTGGGATGGTTCACGCCGACTGAAGGCGCGGCTGTCGGAGCGTTCGGCACCGGTCTGATCGCTTGGCTGAACGGTGGCCTGGACCGGGCCAACCTGATCGATAGTTTCATGGTAACGGCCCGTTCTACAGCGATGATCTTCTTCATTGTTCTGGGAGCAGGGTTCTACAACGGCTTTCTGGCATTGACCCAAGTGCCGCAGGAACTTGCCGACTTCGTTGTCAGCCAAGGGTGGAGCCCCTGGATGGTTCTGGCGATGATTCTTTGCTTCTATCTCGTCTTCGGATGCCTGATGGACAGCTTGTCGATGATCCTTTTGACCATTCCGATCTTCTTCCCGGTTATCAGCGCGATGGATTTTGGTCTTCTGTCACTGGCCTCTATGCAGGCGGACGCGGCGATGGAGGTTCTGAACGCGGGTGTACCCGAAGGCATGGGTGCGGAAATGCTCGACTCGATCCGTCAAGCTATTGCCTCGGGGGCTGAATTGACACGTGACCAGATGAAAGAGCTGGGTATTCGTGTGACCGAAGGCCGCGTCAATCGGATGGAAGCCGAATTTGTCGCGATCTGGTTCGGCATCCTGGTTCTGATCGTCGTGGAAGTTGGCTTGATCACGCCTCCGGTGGGCATGAACCTGTTCATCATTAATGCCATGGATCGCAAGACGCGCATGGTCGACACCTACAAGGCCGTGACGTTCTTTGTGGCCTCGGACCTTGTGCGTGTTGTGATACTGGTTCTGTTTCCGACAATCACTCTCTTCCTCTTGCCGGGGTGGCTCTAATTAGCATCAGCATCAGGGGAATTCTCTCCTGGTGCATTGGCGTCTTGACGCCGATCAGAGACACGCGCAATCTGTTCTTGTGATTTGGATTCACAACCAACGCGGGATTACTCGCTGCCAGAGCTTGGTTTGGCTGCCAGCTCGAGCCGCTGCTCCTGAAGTGGATGAAATCACGAAAGAAGACCAGATTACCGGTGGGCCAAGTGACCAACGAAACGCAAACGATTCTACCCAACGGCAAGGCAAGTCGGGACATCTCTGATACAACTCTCCGCGATTTCACAGGCTATACGGTCCGACGTGTCGCCGGCATCGTTCAGTCCGATGTCAATCGCGCGTTGAAACCTCTGGGGCTCAGATTGCTGAGCTTTTCAGTACTAGTCATGATTGTGGACAATCCGGGGCTGAGACAAGCGCATCTTGCGGAGGCGCTATCGGTGGAGCGTCCGAATCTCGTCGCTATAGTGGATGAATTGCAGCGCGCCGGTTGGATTACACGAAATCCGGATCCGACGGATCGACGTGCGCACGCTCTCTGCCCCACTCAGGCTGGTCAAAACCTGTACAATAAAGCCGTGGAAGTGGTCCAATCGCATGAAGCTCGGATGACGGGCGAAATGGGGGGCGATGAAAGAGCCGTTCTTTTGACCATGCTTCGACGTATCGAAGCGGCTGGGAAAAGCAGCGCCTGATATCCGTAGACTGCGACACAACTAGAGGCAAACTGCCGAACTCTAAGAGAATTCCGAGCACCCCAAGCGGGGTGCTTTTTTGTTTTGGCGCGACGTTCGAGACAGAGTTGCAAGATAATGCTACAAACATGAGCATTATCTTGCATAAACGTTGCAAAGGTGCATTATGAAACCTGCGGCGGCACAGAGTGATCAGCAGGGAGGCTTAGTCACGCCTGTTGCCGAAAGGACAAACGCGCGAACAGGGAGGAGCCATCATGAGTCAGGCAGGCAATGCTGCCCACTATTTCGTGGACAGCCACATACAGGCCGGGCGTGGAGGCAAATGTGCATTCAAGGAAGCCGCGGGTGACAAGCGCAGCCTGACTTATGGTGAGCTGGCTGAGCAAAGCGGAGTTGTCGCGGGAGCTCTTTCAAGGGCATCCATCCCGCGAGAGGCGCGAGCGCTTATGCTGGTTCTGGATCAGATTGAATTTCCCGCCATTTTTTGGGGTTGTATCAAGGGCGGCGTCATTCCAGTTCCCTTGAACACTCTGCTTGCCACCGATGTCTATGATGTGATCCTCAAAGATAGCAGGGCCACCATACTGTTCGTGTCGCAAGAACTTTGGCCTGTCGTGCAGCCTGCGGCCGAGGCTTCTGACAGTCTTCAGCATATCGTGGTGATTGGCGGGGCTGCTCCCGAAGGAACGATTTCTTATGAGCGGTTCGTGCACGAGGCTGAGCCGCAAGGCACTGTGGATTGCTCGGAGGATGAGGTGGCCTTCTGGCTTTATTCGTCGGGATCAACGGGGCAGCCAAAAGGGGTGCGGCACGTTCATGGAGCCTTGAAAGCAACCGCGGATACTTACGGTGCGCAAGTGTTGCGCATAGAACAGGATGACGTGGTCTTCTCGGCAGCAAAGTTGTTCTTTGCCTACGGGTTGGGGAACGGCATGACTTTCCCGCTGTCGGTAGGCGCCACAACAATTCTATTCAATGGCCGGCCCACCCCGGACAGTGTGCTTGACGTGATCGCCGCCGAGCGCCCCACGGTGTTTTGTGGCGTGCCAACGCTGTACGCTGCGACGGTTGCCCATCTCGAAGGCGGAGCGAAGCCCGACGTTTCGCTTAGGCGGTGTATCTCTGCTGGTGAAGCCCTGCCTGCCGAGGTTGGGAAGAAGTGGGAAGAGATCTGGGGGACTGAAATCCTCGATGGTGTCGGTTCGACAGAGATGTTGCACATCTTCCTGTCCAATGCGGTGGGTGATGTTGAATACGGGACTTCCGGACAGGCCGTCCCCGGTTATGAGCTGAGGCTGGTTGATGAGGAAGACAATGAGGTTACCACAGGCCAGGTCGGGGAGCTTTTGGTTCGGGGAGCCTCGGCGGCGGATGGGTACTGGAACAAACGCGGAAAAAGCCGGGCAACGTTCGAGGGCGAATGGACGCGCACCGGCGACAAGTATGAGCGTACGGAATCCGGCCGATACATCTATTGTGGCCGAACTGACGACATGTTCAAGGTATCCGGCATTTGGGTCTCGCCTTTTGAGGTTGAGCAGGCCCTGATCGCCGACCCAAGGGTTTTGGAAGCCGCCGTTGTCGCGGCAGAGGATGAAACCGGGTTGGAAAAGCCGAAAGCCTTTGTTGTTTTGAAGGACGGCACTCCGTCGGAAGCGCTGGCTGAAGAACTCAAGGAGCTGGTCAAGCTGAAAGCGGGGAAATGGAAGTATCCCCGTTGGGTGGAGTTTCGGACCGACCTGCCGAAAACTGCAACCGGCAAGATCCAAAGGTTCAAGCTGAGGGATCTGGTTAAATGAATGACTTCGATTGGTCCAATCGTCCCTCTGGTAAACTGAACGTCGGCGGGGCGATGCTGGAATATGCGTGCTTCGGCCCGGCGCCGGGGGAGGCGCCGACGATTGTCATGTTGCACGAAGGATTGGGCTGCGTGGAGTTGTGGCGAGATGTGCCCAAACGGATTGCGGACCGGACCGGGTTCGGCGTCTTTGTGTATTCCCGACAGGGCTATGGTCGGTCAGATCCGGTTGTTTTGCCACGGCCGCTGGATTTCCAAACGCGCGAGGCTCTGGGCCCACTGCCGGGTCTTTTGGACAAGATAGGCTTCAGAAAGGGAATTCTTCTGGGTCACAGTGACGGTGCTACAATTGCAGCGATTTATGCCGGAAGCATTGAGGACCACAGGGTCAGAGGGCTTATCCTTATGGCGCCCCATTTTTTCACCGAAGAGATGGGCTTGGCTGCCATAGCCGGTGCCCGGGAGTCATTTGCGACCACGGATCTTGCGTCCCGCATGGCCAAATACCACGATGATCCCGAGGGCGCGTTCCGCGGTTGGGCGGACGTCTGGCTCGACCCGGATTATCGGGTCTGGAACGTGACGGATGTGATCGACTATTTGCGTATTCCGACATTGGCGATCCAGGGGCGGGAGGATCAGTACGGAACCTTGGCTCAGCTAGAGGCTCTGGAAGAGCGATCTTATGCACCGGTAGACACGCTTGTTCTGGAGAATTGTAAGCATTCGCCCCATTTGGAATATCCCGATCTTGTTCTGGATGCGATTGCGGACTTTACAGCCCGCTTGACCCGGATTGAAGCGGCCTCAGTTGAACCTGCCTGATCTGTGCCAAGCTTCCCTTTGCCCCCTTTTGCTTATGTGCCCGGACGGACAGAACGCCATCCGGAGGGATTCTTTGACGAAATCCGACAGACAGCGGCGGCCTTGGGTGACGCAGGGGATTTATTCCAGAGTGAGGCCTGGGTGACAGGGCTGCAATTTCTGGACAGTGGGTTCTTCTGGGAAGCGCATGAGGTGATAGAGCCCGTCTGGCTTGCGCTGGACGTCGGCACACCGCAGCGGCAGTTGGCGCAAGCGGTCATTCAATTGGCGAATGCTGAACTGAAGCGGTGCATGGATCGACCAAATGCGGTTCGGCGACTTTGCGACCAGGTCAGTTTGCTGCTGACTGCGATACCTGAGCCTGTGCTCGATGCGGCAGGTCTTGAGCGCAAGGAATTGGAGGCCCGGATTGCAGCCCTTAGAGCGTGGTCGAATCTGCAGTCTCTATGATGGATGATTGTGCAATATAGTGCAGTTTATTTTGAGATTAGGGGCGGCTTTCGGCCCGAAACTACTCAAATTCATCGAGATTGCGGGTGTAAATTTGGCATTATTTTGCAATTCCACCTTTACCAACGCTTGGTGGTGTACTAAATTGCACATTCAGGGAATGTAGGAGCGTGCGATGTCGAAAGTTATAGATTTTCAGACCGACCCATCGAAATACCGTCATTGGAAGGTCGAATACGATGGTGAAGTCGCCAACCTCTTCATGGACGTAGACGAGAAGGGTGGCCTTTTCGAGGGCTATGAACTGAAGCTCAATTCCTACGATCTGGGCGTCGACATTGAGCTTGCTGACATCGTTCAACGGATGCGGTTCGAGCACCCTGAGGTCAAGGTCGTGGTGATGCAGTCCGCCAAGGACAAAGTGTTCTGTGCAGGTGCAAACATCCGGATGCTGGGTGGCGCCAGCCACGCGCACAAGGTTAACTTCTGCAAGTTCACCAACGAAACCCGCAACACGTTCGAGGCTGCAGAGGTGGACTCGGGCCAAAAATACATGGCGGCGGTCAAGGGCGCCTGCGCGGGTGGAGGATACGAGCTGGCCTTGGCGTGCAACTACATCATGTTGACCAATGACAGCACATCTTCGGTGGCATTGCCCGAAGTGCCGCTTCTGGCGGTATTGCCGGGCACGGGTGGGCTGACTCGGGTAACAGACAAGCGAAAAGTGCGGCGTGACCTGGCGGATGTCTTCTGTTCCGTCGAAGAAGGTGTCCGTGGGCAGCGCGCCGTTGACTGGAAACTGGTTGACGAAGTCGTCGCCAATTCGAAATTCGACGAGGTTGTACAACAACGTGCTCACGACTTTGCGGCCGCTTCCTCCAAGACTGGCGCGAAGGGCATTTCCCTGAAACCGCTGGAGCGGAAATTTTCGGACGACGGCGCAATTACCTATTCCACTGTTGAAGTTGCGATTGACCGGGATGGGGGCCGCGCGATCATCACGGTCAATGGGCCCAGTGAGCCTGCACCGGACACGGTTGAGGCTTTGTACGCTCAAGGCTGTGACAGCTATCTCTTGCGAACCGCGCGGGAGCTTGATGACGCCATTCTGCACCTCCGACTGAATGAACGCGAGCTGGGTCTGATCGTGCTTCGCACCCAAGGGGATGCCGAGGCAATTTTGGCCCATGAAAAACTGCTGCTGGACAATGCAGACAACTGGCTGGCCAACGAAATACTTCAGTATTGGAAGCGGGTCCTCAAGCGGGTCGACATGACCTCCCGTTCCCTGGTGGCTTTGGTTGAACACGGGTCTTGCTTTGCTGGGCCTTTGGCCGAACTGCTGTGGGCCGTGGATCGGTCGTATATGATGCTGGAAGAGTTCGAAGGCGACAATCGGCCCCTCGCCGCCCTTCATCTGAGCGGCAGCAACTTCGGGACTTATCCGATGGGCAATGACCTGAGCCGCCTGGCTACGCGATTCTGGGGGGACCCAGATGCAGTGGATGCCCTGCGCGATCGCGTCGGGGAGGTGCTGGAAGCGGATGAAGCCGAAGAACTGGGTCTTGTGACCTATGCATTTGACGACATCGATTGGGAAGACGAGGTTCGGATCTTCATGGAAGAACGGGCCAGCTTCTCACCCGATGCAATGACCGGGATGGAAGCGAATTTGCGCTTTGCCGGACCGGAAACCATGGAAACCCGGATTTTTGGGCGCCTGACAGCGTGGCAGAACTGGATATTCCAACGACCCAACGCGGTTGGGGAAAGCGGCGCCCTGCAACGGTATGGCACGGGGATCCGCGGCGAATACAACATGGAACGTGTGTAAAGGGCCGAGAGTTACTCCGTAAATCTTGGCGCTAAACGAGCGGGGTGAGGCACCCCGATTGGGAGGATGACTATGCTGGACTTGATCAATGTAAGTTACGACACGCAGATCCCGAACAATGTGGGTCTCAGCTCGGACAAGCGCGTTCTGAAGGCGCTTGAGAAATGGCATCCGGGCTACATAAACTGGTGGAACGACCTGATCCCGCAGAACTTTCAGGAATCGATGGTCTATCTGCGCACGGCTGTTTCGGTCGATCCGAAAGGCTGGGCCAAATTTGACTATGTGAAGATGCCGGAATACCGCTGGGGCGTTTTGCTGGCGCCGCAAGTGGAAGATCGTCGAATTCCCTGTGGTGAACATTACGGCGAACCCGCTTGGCAGGAAGTTCCCGGAGAGTACCGCAACCTTCTGAAGCGTTTGATCGTGATCCAGGGCGATACCGAACCCGGATCGGTCGAACAGCAGCGCTTTCTTGGGCTGACCGCACCGTCGCTTTACGACATGCGCAACCTGTTTCAGGTAAATGTTGAAGAAGGCCGGCACCTTTGGGCCATGGTTTATCTGCTGCAAAAGTATTTTGGCCGCGACGGGCGCGAAGAGGCCAACGACCTGCTGATCCGTTCCTCGGGCTCCGAAGAGGCACCGCGCATGCTGGGCGCTTTCAATGAAGAAACGCCGGACTGGTTGTCGTTCTTCATGTTTACCTACTTCACCGACCGTGATGGAAAGATGCAGTTGGAGAGCCTTGCGCAATCCGGGTTTGATCCGCTCAGCAGGACCTGTCGTTTCATGCTGACCGAAGAAGCGCATCATATGTTTGTCGGTGAAACCGGGGTAGGCCGCACCATCATGCGCACCTGCGAAGCGATGGTCGAAGCCGGGATTACCGATCCCTATGACATCAACAAGATCCGCGATCTTGGCGTGATTGACTTGCCGACCGTGCAGAAGAAGCTGAACCTGCACTACACCTTGTCGCTGGACCTGTTTGGTCAGGAAGTGTCGACAAACGCGGCCAACGCCTTCAATGCCGGGATCAAGGGTCGGTACATGGAAAACCGTCTCAAGGACGATCACCAACTGACGGGTGACACCTACAAGGTGCTGGACTTGGAAAACGATCTGCTGATCGAGCGCGAAGTGCCTGCTCTGACCGCGATCAACATGCGCTTGCGCGACGATTATGTGAAAGACGCATCCGGCGGAGTTGGCCGTTGGAACAAGATCATCGAAAAGGCCGGTGTCGAATTCGAATTGAAGCTGCCCCACCAGGCGTTCAACCGTAAGATCGGTGTCTTCGCAGGCAAGAACTTCGATCCGGACGGTAACTTGGTCAGCGGTGCCGAATATGACAAAGGGCTGACCGAATGGTTGCCGACCCATGCCGATGGTGACTTCATCCAGTCCTTGATGAAGCCCTGCTATGAACCTGGCAAATATGCCAGCTGGATCGCACCGCCCAAAGTCGGAATCGACAACAAGCCGGGTGACTTCGAATACGTTAAGCTTCACATGGCTTGATCTTCAGAAACCGTAAGTCCGGCCGATCTCTTGGCCGGACACCATGAAATCGGGCTGAGAACCATTCGCAAGTAACAAAAAGTGAGCTTTGCCTCACTTGACCAGAATCACTGTTTCGCTTGGAATATTCTCAGCTTTGTCCAGCAATGGAGCCAAACCATGCATATAGACCGCACAAAAGCCGACACGCCGAACGTAAACGCGCTGTCTGTCTCGCTGTCTGGCCTTGGTGGCCCGTGTGTTGGGTGCACGGAATGTGTCGGTCTGTGCCAAGCCTTGATCGACGCTTTGGTTGTGCCTGATATTGTGCTGGCCAAGAAGCGCGAAGGTCAATGAACGCACCGCTCAAGCAGCACCTTATCGATCCCGAAATCTGCATCCGTTGCTACACCTGTGAGATGGCTTGCCCTGAAGAGGCCATTACTCATGACGACAACAATGTCGTCGTAGATGCCGATAAGTGCAATTTTTGCATGGACTGCATTCCGGTTTGCCCGACCGGGTCTATTGATAACTGGCGGGTTGTGGCTGAACCATATTCGCTGGACGATCAGTTTGAATGGATGGAACTGCCACCGCAGGAAGACTTGCCAGACGCAGGTGGTTCGGAAAATGACGAAGCGATGGATGATGCCATGGCTGCCCTGCTTGCCGAGGCGCATTCCGGTGCAGGTGGTAAGGCAAGGGCGCCTGACTCCGCATCCAAGCCGGTTATCAACATGTATAATCTTGGCAAGCCTGCACTTGCCAAGGTGCAGGGTAACTACCGTCTGACCGAGGAAAGCAGCGACAGTGACGTGCGTCATATCATCTTGGACATGGCGGGTGTGCCGATGCCGGTACTGGAGGGGCAAAGCATTGGCATCATTGCTCCGGGTAAGGACGCGGAAGGCAATGCACATTTGCCACGCCTCTACTCCGTCTCCAGCCCGCGCGATGGGGAGCGGCCGGGGTTCAACAACATTTCCCTGACCGTGAAGCGCGAAGAGCAGGGCGTCTGCTCAAATTATGTCTGTGATCTCAAACCCGGCGACGAAGTTCAGGTGACCGGACCGTTCGGTTCGACTTTCCTGCTTCCCTCGGACCCGGACGCAGATATTCTGATGGTTTGTACGGGAACCGGCTCTGCGCCATTTCGGGCTTTTACAATGCGCCGTCAACGGGTTGCACCGCATGAAAGCGGGCGCATGACATTGGTGTTCGGGGCGAGGCGTCCGGCCGAGCTGCCCTATTTCGGGCCGTTGAAGAAAATCCCTGATGCGTTCATGTCCAAGCACTTTGCGTTTTCCCGACAGGACGGAATGCCCAAACAATATGTTCAGGATCGACTTCGTGAGGAAGCTGAACGGGTGGGGCAGCTCCTGCAAAATCCTGATGGCTACATCTACATTTGCGGCTTGAAGGCGATGGAGCAGGGTGTTGAGGAGGCATTGAAGGATATTGCCCGCGGTTTGGGTCTGGAGTGGACTGAGTTGCGTGACCAAATGCGTGAAGATGGGCGATATCATGTGGAAACTTATTGAATGAACGTCTCAAGCTTGAATGCAGCGCAAGTGGATTTCGTACATTCTATCCGGGTCGGCTGGGGTGATTGCGATCCCGCCCAGATAGCCTACACCGGCCGCTTGCCTGCTTTTGCTTTGGAAGCGATTGACGCCTGGTGGGAACACCATCTGGGTGGCGATGGTTGGTTTCAGATGGAGCTTGACCGGAAGACAGGGACGCCTTTTGTTCACATGTCCTTGGATTTCAGATCGCCGGTCACGCCGCGCCACCGACTCAAGTGCCATGTTTGGCCGACAAGGCTCGGAAATTCCTCCATCGAGTTTCGCGTTGATGGGCGCCAGAATGACGTCTTGTGTTTTGAAGGCCGGTTTGTTTGTGTGTTTGTGAACCCCGATGGCTTCCAACCAAAGGAGCCGCCGGACGATATGCGAAGGGTTGTCGAAAGCCAGTTGAAGCCCGCATAGTCGCAGGATATTGCAGTTATTTTTTGAAATCTGTGGAAACAGGTTGATTGTAGCGGTTTTCTGCGTGACAATTGTGCATTATTATTCATCAGTGTGCAGAGATGGCTGAGATCACAAACTTTCGTGGCGAGACCAGCGTTGATCCTTCACGGGATCAGGTGGAGGTGTCAGTGTCCTCCATGATCGCACGCGTTGGTGAGCGGGTACGCAAGGCGCGCGAACGAAAAGGTATTCCGCGGCGGGTCCTATCGGAAAGATCCGGTGTGTCTCCAAGGTATCTGGCTCAACTGGAAGCTGGTGAAGGCAATATCTCCATAGGGCTTTTGCAACGTGTTGCGGTAGCTTTGGATCATCGGATCGAATGGCTGACGGGAGAGGAAGATCCCTGGAATTCAGAAGCTTTACGGGTAGCCGACCTGTTTAGAACGGCCAGTTCGGACACTCAACAAGCCGTGATGCGCATTCTGACCCCCGAGCCGGCAGAAAGTATGCGCGCCAATAGAATCTGCCTGGTCGGTTTGCGGGGGGCTGGCAAGTCCACACTTGGCAAGCTTGCGGGACAGGCTTTGAACCTGCCTTTTGTTGAACTCAACTCCGAGATTGAAGCCAACAGTGGTATGCCTGTCGATGAGGTGATGGCGCTGTATGGTCAGGAAGGGTACCGCAAACTGGAAGCTCAGGCCATCAACCGGATCATTGCGACACATGACGCGTTGGTTTTGGCCGTGGCGGGCGGGATCGTGGCCGAGCCCGAAACGTACACGTTCCTTTTAGCGCATTTCCACACAATCTGGATCATGACTTCGGCTGATGAACACATGAATCGTGTTCGCGCCCAAGGTGATGAACGGCCGATGGCAGGCAATCCTGAGGCGATGGAACAATTACGTTCCATCCTAACCAGCCGGGAAGCGCTTTATGGAAAGGCACAGGCGCGGTTGGATACGTCTGGCCAGTCCGTTCAAAATTCTGTTTCTCAGCTGCTCAACCTGATCCAGGAACAACATTTTCTGGATTGATTGGTAACCTGCCGCGGCTTTCGTTTCGCATTACTGTCGTCGGTCGCCAGTTAGCCCAATGAGCTTATCGGACTACGAACTCCGCGTGCAGGGCACCTGCGGCTTTTAGGCTTTTGAGAATATCGATCATGTCACGCGGTGACACCCCCAAGGCATTCAGGCCGGCTACGACTTGTGACAAGGTGGTGCTTTCCGGAACTTCGGCCAATGCGATACCTTCTTCTTCCTCCAGTGCGGCGCCGGTTCGGGGAACAACGACCGTTTCGCCATCGGCAAAAGGGTTAGGTTGAACAACCAAGGGGGTCTCTTCGACCCGCAATGTCAGATTGCCTTGTGACACGGCAACCTGAGAGATTTGCACGTCCGATCCCATGACTATGGTGCCGGAACGTTGATCCACGACCACCCGTGCTTTTCGTTCCGGTTCGACAAGAATGTTCTCGATGCGACCAATTGCGTGCGCAGTCGAGGCCGCACGCGTGGCTGTAACATCAAGCTCTACCGTGCCGGAATCACGCATGATGGCAATGCCGCGACCGAATTCGCGATTGACCGCGTTTTCAATCCTGAGCGCGGTGGTGAAATCCGGATTGCGCAAGGCCAAACGCAAAGTTGTCAGTGATGACAGATCGAACTGAATCTCGCGTTCTACGCGGGCGCCCGACGGGATGATCCCCGAGGTCGGAACGCCTTGGGTCACCGTCGCTGCATCCCCTTCTGCAACCGCACCACCCGCCAAAACTGTCCCTTGCGCCACAGCATAGATCTGGCCGTCCGCCGCGTTTAGCGGCGTCATGATCAAAGTTCCACCCAGCAGGCTTTTCGAGTCGCCAATGGCAGACACCGTGACGTCGATCTGGCTCCCAACCCTTGAAAAGGGCGGCAAGCTGGCTGTCACAAAAACAGCGGCGACGTTTTTGGGTCGGAACTGCTCGCCCGTCACGTTGACGCCCAGACGTTCCAGAATATTGCTCATGATCTCTTCGGTGAACGGGGCGTTTCTCAGTCCATCACCGGTGCCGTTCAAGCCAACCACCAACCCATAGCCCACCAGGTCATTTCCGCGAACGCCGTCGAATTCGACCAAGTCTTTCAGACGGATGGGGGCCGCGGCGGCGACGCAAGGAGCAAGAAAAGCAAGAAGCAGAATGCGGATCAACATCATGACAGGAAATTCAGCAAGGACAGACGAGAGGAACGGGCAGTTAAGGTATAGAGGGTCTCCAACTGGGCCTGAACTTCTTCAAGCCGTACCGCCGTTTCGTACGGGTCCGCGCCGATCAAGTTGTTGCGTGAGATTTCCAGACCTGCTCGGGCTGATGCGTTTCGGGTGGCGACCTCTTCGATTCGAGCCTCGGCAAATCCCAGTTCACCGCGTAGAGTTGTCATTCCACCATTTGCGTTCAGCGTGTGCGTATGGGCCGAATTCATTAGATCAGCCTGTGCCGCTTCGGACAAACTCAAACTCGTGTCCATCGCAAGCACGGGGAGAACAAGGCTTTTCAAGACGGCCCGAAACTCTTCGTCCTTGGCCGTGATCGACACGGACACATGTTCTGCGGCTCCAATCTGGACAGGTTGCAGCCGGTTGTCGGATCCTCGATACATGGCGGCTTCGAACCCGTTGGGATCGGCGAACCATTCGCTTACGGCCAGCTCAACATCGTCTGCCAGGGTTAGCCCGGAAACTTCGGCGCGTAGCTCAGTCAGCAGAACATCTGCCCCGGCAAGCGGGGCGTCATCGGTGGCAACCCCGGAGAACAGATGCTGCCCGGCTGAACTGGCATTCAAGGTGGCAATGACCTTGTCCAGGTTCTGCCGAGCCTCTACTGCGGCGTGTTCGCGTGCCGCTGGTAATGGGCTGAGACGTGTTGTGGCCATTGTATCGGAAAATCCGGATAATGTGTTCTGAACCTTTTCCAAGTGAGTTTGCGTGACCTCAGCCCGCGTTTTCACTTCTGACGTCGCCAATGCATAGCTGTCCAGCAAAGTTGAGTTGCGTTCGATTTCGGCCAAGTAGGCATAGTCCGACCCCGTTCTGCTTCGCACGTCGGAAACCCGGCCTGTGCTGAGTTCCTCTGTCAGGACTGACATCTGTTGTTTGAATTGGCTGCTGCGGGTACGCAGCATCATGGAGTAGGCGAGATCTCCAAGTGACGACATGTTCATGACTTACAACCTCAGCAATGTTTCCATGAGTTCATCCACGGCCTGCAGAACCCTGGCGTTGGCGGCATAGGACTGCTCGACCAGTTGCAAGTTCTGTAGCTCCGCATCGGTATCGACGCCCTGTTCGGCTTCGATGCGGCGGGTTTCCGACAGCAGGGTGCTGGCATAGCTTAGCGTGGCTTCGGAGGTGCGGCTTTGCCCGGCGAACCACGATTGCAAGCCAGCGGCGACGTCATGCGCATCCTGTTGAGATGTACCAAACACCGACGCGGTTTGTGCTCGTGGGGCTTTGAGGGCGTCACCAAAAGCCCGCAACAGGGTGGCATCCGAAGGGGCGCCGGGGTCGGCGGCGGCTTGTCCGGCGCGCAATCGCCAGCTCTCTCCACCTTGCTCCGGATCAAAGGCTGTGTTGACCGCCAGCCGGTTTGCCAACCCTGTTTCGTTGGCTGGATCAAACCGGGTACCACCATCAGTAAACAGGCCTGGATCGCTGGCGTTGGCTGTCGTGTCCAACCCGGCTTGCTGAAACCGTTCGGCCAGATCCCGGGCCGCTGCGTCCAGTGTGGCTTGGGCTTCAGGGGCCAATTCATCGCGGACCTGGAACTGGGCAGCCAGAGTTCCGCCCTTGATGGCGCTACGGTCACCGCTTGTTTGGATGGGTTGGCCGTTGATCTCCAGCCCCGACAACAAGCCGTTTTCCACACTCATATGCGGCAGCGTATCCCGTGTCGGCGAGAAAGTCAGAGTGGCGGCTTGCCCGTCCAAAAGAATGGCTCCGCCATCCGTATACAGCGCGACCTGACCATGATCTCGGGCGATTACCTTGACTGGCACGATTGCGTTGATCTGATCGATCAAGGTGTCCCGTTGGTCCATCAGGGCTGCTGCATCCGATCCGGAAGATTGCGCAGCCGTGATCCGGACGTTCATCTTCTGCACGTTTTTCAGAGCGCTGTTCAGACTATCAACCTGGCTGGAAATAGACGCGTCCGCCTGACTCCGCATCTCGCGCAGGCCGTCGGCGGCCTGCGTTATCGTTTGCACCAGACCGTTGGCGTCGAGTGCGACCTGGTCAAGCCGCTGAACAGAGCTTGGCAAAGATGCAGCTGCAACAAGGGATGCATCGAATTGGGCCATACGGCCAGTGATGGAGTACGGATCGGTCGGATCTCCGACCAGATCCGCCATGCGCGTATGAAACGATGACGTCGCGCTGGCGTTGCCATGTTCCGCCTCTGCCGATCTGCGTGACGCAATGATGACCGGGTCGGTGTGCCGCTGGATTCCGTTCACACGCACGCCGGGAAAGACGTCGCCATGCGACCCCAGTTCGATCGATCGGCGCGCATACCCGGGGGTCAGCGCATTGGCCAGATTGTCGGAAATGACCTGGGCCGACCGCCGGGCGGCCGTGAGACCGCTGAGTGCAGAATTGAACGTTGACGTGATGCTCATCGGGCGCCCCTTGAGTTACTGTTGGATCAGCCAGGGTTAACGTTTGATATTCGTTGTTTCCTGCAGCATCTCGTCTACGGTCTGAATGACCTTTGCATTTGATGAGTAAGCCCGCTGGGTTTGGATCATAGCGGTCAACTCACCGGCCACATCGACCGCCGATTCCTCACGCGCATAAGAGACAATGTCACCGGTCGGACCCTGCCCCGCATCCCAAAGGAAGTACGTGCCGCTTTCGGTTGAAGGCAGATAGGTTTGCTGATCCAGGGCAACCATACCGTTCGGGTTCGGCATGTCGATCAGCGGTACTTTGTAGATCGTGCGGGTGATACCCGTGTCGAAGTTGGCGTGGACAAAGCCGTTTGCATCCACTTCCACGCCAATCATGTTGCCAACCGGAGATCCGTCTTTGGAGATCGACACCGGGGCAAACTTGTCCGACAGTTGCGTGATGCCATCACTTTCACCGATTTTGCCGATATTGATCTCCATTGGACCGCTATCGACATTCACGATCATCGCCCCCGTAGTCGCGTCGTAGGCGCCGCCTGAAACAGTGGTCACAGACGCAAGTGTTCCGCCGGATGTGCGGCTATCGTCGAAGGTCAGTGTATACTCGCCAATCACGACGCCGGGATTGGCCGTGTCGGTGAGCGTCATGGTCCAGGTGTTAGACGAGCCGGTTGCCGGAACGGTGGGCGTGAAATCCACATGAATGTTCTCGGATCGCCCGAGATTGTCAAAATACTCGATAGAGAGTTCTTCGGCGTCACCGGTCGATCCAGCTTCAGTCTCCGTTGCTGGCAGGTTAACACCCAATGTCATTTTCGTCGTCGGTTCGCCCGAAAACTGGTTGACGTTGATTTGGATGGGTTCCAAGCCGTCTGGTGTGTCGCGTGGGTAAGACGGGATCGTACCGTCAGGCAAGGCAGGCCAGCCCATAAGAACCAGACCGGACTCCGATGTGAGGTATCCTTCGGAATTGGTTCGGAAAGACCCGGTCGTCGTCAACAGCATTTGTGGATCGCCATTGGACGATTGGATTTCGGAAACATTTGCCACCGGCAACAAGCCGCGACCCCGTACGGCAAGGTCCGTAGCATTCGACGTGGACACCAGAGGGCCGCGTTCGTCAATCAACCGCTGGGTTGTTGCGCGGGTCCCACCCGCAGAATAGGTACCGTTATTCGAAGACATGACCAGAGAATGAAAGTCTGTCTGGACCCGCTTGTATCCATAGGTCGAAGAGTTAGCGATATTGTCGGAAATGGAAGCCAAGCGACTTGCGTTCGCCGACAGGCCTGCAATGCCTGCGTTCAGCGATGAAGAAATGGTCATGGGCACGCCTTTCTGCTGCATCAAAAGTTCTTGATGCAACAGCTAGCCTGCCACTGTTTAATACCGGACTAACAAATAAAATGCGATCTATTGCCCGGATCAACTCATTGATTCAGCGTCGCAAAATTGTGATCTCAACCCGATTGTTTCGCACGGACATTGGGTTGTCCTCGGTTGGATTCCGATCCGCATGCCCGGTGAGGCGTCGGATTCGAGCGCTGGACACGCCCGAGGATTCGAGCAATTCGCGGGTCGTCCCTGCACGCGCCGTCGAAAGCTCCCACACCGGGTTCTGGGCAAGGACAACCGGTCGCGATCGCAAGTGCCCTGTGATTGCAATCGGATTGTTCACCCGGTTCGATACCTGCCCGATCATCCGGATCAACCGCCGAAACAGATCTGTCGGATTGGCCGAATCCGGTTTGAACAGTCGGGAGTCCTCGGTTGAAAACAGCTCGATGATCAGACCTTCGTCTGTCACGCGGGTCACGATGTGTTTGGAGAGTTCGGTGCTGACAAGGCTCTCGCCCCCGCGCCCTTGCAACGCCTCTTCAATGGACGCCAGTTCCTTGTCAGGGCTGGTTTCCCGGCCCTCAAGGGCGACGCCAAATCGGCCCTGCGCCTGGTTGGCGACCGAGGGATGCCGATCCGTTGCACCAGTACCCATGCGTGTCAGCGTGTCTTCGGCAAAAGGACTGATCCCGCCAAAGGCACCATCTCCACCCGCGGACGTGCGGCTGATTGGAATGTCTGGCGAAAAGTAGTCCGCCAATCCCTTGCGTTGCTTTTCAGTTGTTGCGTTCAGCAGCCACATCAACAGAAAGAAAGCCATCATGGCCGTCACGAAGTCCGCATACGCGACCTTCCATGCACCGCCGTGGTGACCATCGCCACCGACCACTTTCTTTCGCTTGATGATGACTGGCGCTGCATTGCTTTGCGCACCCATATCCACCACCTTTTCTCACCCAGGATCTTGGTAGCAGGGCAGGGGTTAAACCGCGCTTAACAATTAAATTTGCACAGAGATCGCCAGTCAGCGAAGAGCTTCGGTGAAGCCCTTCGATCAATCCACCTCGGTCAGCAACACATCCCCAAACTCTTCTCGCAGCTTGTTTTTCAAGACCTTACCGGTCGCTCCCAAAGGCAGTTCTGGCACGAAAACCACCTTGTCCGGAACCTGCCAACTGGCGATTTTGTCCTTGTAGCTTTCCAGAAGCTCCTGCTCGGTCAGGTCGGCGCCTTCGGATTTGACGGCTATGACAACCGGTCGCTCATCCCATTTGCGATGTTTGGCAGCAATTGCGGCAGCCATGGCGACCGAAGGATGCGACATTGCGATGTCTTCCAGTTCAACGGTTGAGATCCATTCACCCCCGGATTTGATGATGTCCTTGGACCGATCGCGAATGATCATGTAGCCGTCCGGGTCGATGGTCGCGACATCTCCAGTGTCGAACCAGCCGTCCTCGGTCAGAGCGCTGTCTTCAGCCTTGAAATAGGTGTCGATGATCCAATGACCCTGAATCTGCAGATTGCCCTGGGTTTCGCCATCTTCGGCCAAACGATTGTTTTCATCATCGACAATCCGCAGCTCAACCCCGTAGGGGGCACGGCCCTGGCCTTCGCGCAGGGCTCCCTTTTCGGCATCGTTAAGGGTTTCATGTTTTTGCAACAGCTGGTTCAAAGTCCCCAGCGGGCTGGTTTCCGTCATGCCCCACGCATGAATCAGCTCAACCCCATACTTGTCGCGGAAGGTCGGGATCATCACCGTTGGCAAGGCCGAGCCGCCGACAATCGTGCGCTCCAGGCTTTCGGCTTTGGACCCGGTTTCTTCCAGCCCCTGCAACAGCCCCATCCAGATCGTGGGAACACCCAAGGACACGGTGACCTTTTCGGAATCAATCAGCTTGGCCAGGCTCACCCCGTCCAGATGCGGCCCGGGCAGCACGACCTTGCAACCCACCGCAGCGGCAATATAGGGCGAGCCCCAAGCGTTGGCATGGAACATGGGCACGACCATCATCACCGTGTCGCGCGCAGCCAGCCCCATTCCGTCCGGCTGGTTGCCGCCAAGCGAATGCAGAACGGTGGTCCGGTGCGTGTACTGAACCCCCTTGGGGTTGCCGGTCGTACCCGAGGTGTAGCACAGGCTCGACGGCAGGTTTTCGTCAATTTCGGGCCATGTGGCGTCGTCATTTTCGGCCGCGATCAGCTCGTCATAGAACAGTAGTCCGTCGATCTTTTCGGCGGCGGCCTCGTCGCGCGAGCCCATCAGGATAACGTGCTCCAGATTGGGCAGATGCGAGCGTAGCTTGGCGGCCGCATCCACAAAGGTTGCATCGATGAACAGCACTTTGTCGTCGGCATGGTTGATGATGTAGATCAGCTGTTCCGGAAACAGGCGCGGGTTGATCGTGTGACAGACATAGCCACCGCCCGCGACGCCGAAATAGATCTCCAGATGGCGCCGGTTGTTCCAGGCTATCGTTCCGGCACGGTCCCCGGTCTCAAAACCCAGACGGGCCAGCGCGGCCGCCAGTTTTCGGGCATTGCGCTCGACCTCTCCCCATGTGGTATGCACCACCTCGCCCGAAGTTTCGACCGATGTCACTGTGGTACCGCCGTGATAGCGGCCCGCATGTTCCAGCAATGAGCTGATGGTCAGCTGCTTGTGCATCATTTTCCCAAGCATTCCGGGTCTTCTCCTTGTTGATTTCTTATCCAGCAGCGCGGATCAATTCGGCTGCTTTTTCTGCAATCATGATTGTAGGGGCATTTGTGTTGCCGCCAATAAGACGGGGCATCACCGAAGCATCGACGACGCGTAGCCCTTCCAGACCGCGAACACGCAACTCAGGATCCACGACAGCCATGTCATCCCGCCCCATTTTGCAGGTGCCGACCGGGTGATAGATCGTATCGGCCCGGCTGCGAATATGGTCTTCCAGCGTGGCGTCATCCGGTTCGCCGTCGATGAACAGCTCCTTGTGGACATAGCCCGCCAGCGGATCGGACTGCATGATCCGTCGGGTCAGTCGTACGCCTTTCATGGTACGCTCCAGATCGTCCGGGTCGCTCAGGAAATTCGGGTCAATGGCCGGGGCCGCCATTGGATCGCCCGAAGCCAGACTGACCGTGCCTCGTGACTTCGGTCGCAACACGCAGACATGACAGCTGTAGCCATGCCCCAGATGCAGCTTGCGCGCATGATCATCCACGATGCCGATCACGAAATGCAGTTGAATATCCGGGCGGTCCAACGCCGGGTCCGTTTTCAGAAAGGCCGCCCCTTCGGCAAAGGGCGTGGCCAGCATTCCTGCCCCGGTTTTGCGCCAGGTATTCATGTGGCCCATCAGTTTCAAACCGCCCCGCAGCGACAGGCCGAAATTGTCCAGATCCTTAGTCTTGTAAGCCAGGATAAAATCCAGGTGGTCCTGCAGGTTTTGCCCGACGCCAGGCAGTTCATGCACCATCTCGATGCCATGCGGGGTAATGTCTTCGTCTCTTCCAACACCGGAGAGTTGCAACAACTGGGGCGAATTGAAGGCGCCGCCGCAAAGGATCACCTCCCGCCCGGCTTCGACCCGATGAGGCTGGCCTTTTTGTTGATATTCCACGCCATTTGCGCGCTTGCCGTCGAATAGAATCCGGGTGGCCTGGGCATGGGTTATTACCGTCAGATTCGATCGGTTCATCACGGGATGCAAATATGCCGCCGCCGCCGAACACCGTTCGCCGTTCTTTGCTGCGTCATGGAACTGAGTGACCTGATACAGGCCAATCCCTTCGTTGTCGCCGGTGTTGAAATCCTCGCGATGCCGGATCTGCAACGCCTTGCCTGCCTCGACAAAAGCGCGACTCAGATCGCGGGGAGACTTCTGGTCACTGACCTGCAGTGGACCACCATCCCCATGCAGGTCTGAAGCGCCCCATTCATTATTCTCGGATTTCAGGAAATAGGGCAGGACATCGTCCCAGCTCCAGCCGTCACAGCCCAGATTGGCCCATTCGTCATAATCCTGCCGGTGTCCACGGACATAAAGCATGGCGTTGATGGCACTGGATCCCCCCAGCGCCTTGCCGCGCGGTTGGTATCCTTTACGGCCCTTCAGTCCGGCCTGTGGGACCGTTTGGAACGCCCAGTTGTTGATCTTGGGCCGCCCCGGCAACATCGCAATGACAGCCGCAGGTGCGCGCACCAACAGGCTGTCACCTTTGCCACCGGCCTCCAACAGGCACACGCTTGTGTTCGGATCTTCACTCAGACGGCTGGCAAGGGTGGATCCCCCGGACCCACCACCAACAATAACATAGTCGAAGCGCATGACTCCCCCTCATTCGCTGCGTTGCCACAGCGTCGGGGTTTTTGGACATCTGTCCAGCCTAACGGAGCGTCACGGCGGGCGCGGCTCAGGCTTGCGCCGGAAACCGCGCGCGAGTCCGATTGGTGAATGCGACCAGTGACAGCATCACCGGCACTTCGACCAGCACGCCCACAACCGTTGCCAAAGCCGCACCAGATCCGATCCCGAAGAGGCTGATCGCCACGGCCACGGCGAGTTCGAAAAAGTTCGAGGTTCCGATCAGCGCGCAGGGTGCTGCGATCTTGTGCGGGACTTTCATGACATAAGCCGCGCCATAGGCGACGGCGAAAATGCCATAGCTTTGCAACAGGATCGGGACCGCGATCAGGACGATGACCATGGGGCGATCCAGCAGAACTTGTCCCTGCAGCCCGAACAGGATCACCACGGTGGCAATCAGGCCGATGATCGAAAACGGTTTGATCTTGGCTGTATAGGTTTCGATCTTTGAATCGTCCTTGAGAACGGCACGCGTGATCCACCCGGCCGCCAGCGGCAGCAGCACGAACAGGACTGCAGACAGAACCAGTGTTTCCCAAGGGACGGCAATATCCGTGACACCCAGCAGGAACGCCACGATCGGCGCAAAGGCAAAAACCATGATCACGTCATTCACCGACACCTGCAGCAGGGTATAAGCCTCGTCCCCCTTGGTTAGTTGTGACCAGACAAACACCATCGCGGTGCAGGGCGCTGCCCCCAGCAGGATCAGGCCCGCGATGTACTGGCTGGCGTCTTCGGGGCTGATGAAGGGTGCAAAGATGACTTCAAAGAACAACACAGCAAGCAGCGCCATGGTGAAGGGTTTGATCAGCCAGTTGACGATGACGGTAATCAGCAGACCCTTGGGTTGCTTGGTCACCTGTCCCAATGCACGCGGATCAACACCGACCATCATCGGATAGATCATCGCCCAGATCAGCACGGCCACCACAAGGTTAACGCTGGCAACTTCGGCGGCGGCAATTACAGCCACAAGGCCCGGCGCAAAACTGCCCAAAGCCACACCGGCGATCATGGCCAGGAAAATCCAGACCGAGAGATAGCGCTCGAATACGCCCATTTTCTTATCCTTGTTCAAGTTGTTTGGAGCCGATCATGCTCAGCAGCACCATCGCAGTTGCCACCCCCAGACACAGCGGCAGGCCACCCAATTGGTATGACGCTCCGGACAGAACCGTGCCCAACAGACGCCCGGCCGCATTGGCCATATAGTAGAACCCCACATCCATCGTGACGCGTTTATCACTGGTAAAGGCGAGGATCAGATAGGAGTGCAGGGAGGAGTTCACTGCGAACAGTGCGCCAAAAATCAGCAGGCCGATCACCACTGTCACGGTCAACCAGGGGGCAGGTTCGCCCGCGACCCAAACCAGCACAGTCAAGGCGGCAGGGACAATTGCCAGCATCCCGGCCCATCGGGTCGCTTCCGGGATCATTGCTGCTGCCCCGCGTTCCTTGGCGCGCAGCAGCTTCGGGGCCGACGCCTGGATCGCGCCATAAAGGATGATCCAACCGGCCATGAAGGTTCCGATCATGAAAAACGCGGCCCGATTGCCCGCTTCGGACCCGTCTGACAAGACAGCGTAGAAGTAGATCGGGATGCCGACCACGAACCACACATCCCGCGCTCCGAACAGGAATACACGCGCAAAGCTGAGCCAGTTCACGTTGCGGTTCTTGGAAAAGACCTCCTTGAACTTGGCATCCTTGCGACCCGCAGGCAGCCCGCCTGGCATCCGCAACACAACCGCAGCAAGGATCACCGCCAGCACCGCAGCCATACCCAGCACAGCAGGCACGAAGCCCGCCAAAGCCAAAAGCGCGGCGCCCAACAGGAAGCCAAGACCCTTGACTGCGTTCTTTGACCCGGTCAGCACGGCGACCCAACGGAACAGCCCGTCGCCTTCGGTCGGAGCAAGAAGTTTGACGGCGGATTTGGAGCTCATCTTTGCCAGATCCTTGGCCACGCCCGACGCGCCTTGAACCAGCATCACGAAAACGACCGAGGCAATAACTGACCAACTTGGGTCCAGCTGTGCCAGTGCCAACAGGGCGACAATCTGCAGGCCCAATCCAGCATAAAGCGTTGAGGTCAGCCCGAACCGCGCCGCGATCCAGCCTGCGCTGAGGTTGGTGACCACGCCGGCGATTTCATACAACACGAACAGGTAAGCGAGCTGCACCGGCGAAAAGCCCAGCGTATGAAAATGCAGCAGCACCAGCATGCGCAGGGCGCCGTCGGTCAGCATGAACGCCCAATAGGCGGCCGTCACCGCAACATAGGCGGAAAGGCCCTCGGGCCGCGTGGAATGGGTGTCGCTCATGATCCTAGTTCGAGTAGCTGAAGGAATAATGTCGCCCTTCGATCACGTCGAAGATGGCAAGATGACGCTGGGCAGTTTCGGTCACCACGTAACAGGATGGCCCATCGCCTTCGTCGGGTTCCGGCCAGGCGATGATGACGGGCCCTTGCCCGTTTGAGGCCGCACAACTGGGTGCGATTTCAAGATAGCTTTCGCGCATGATATTGGCGTCATAGATCTCGCGCAGGAAATTGCCCTGAACGATCCAGGTGTAGCCGTCCCCGGCATCGGAATCCCAATAGCCCTGAATGTGATCCAGCAAACCGGCCATAGACGGGCGCGGTGGTTCCGGCGCAACGGCTTCCGGCGCGGCTTCGATCTCACGGATCATGATTTCGGCCCGGTTCCCGGAATAGGAAATCAGATCGCCAATAACCTGCAGCCGCATGCCTTCGGAAAAGACCCCCAGCGCGTCGATCAGCGCCAGATCGGTCGGCCCTTCCTCGGACGCAACATAGAGCCACTCACCGGCGGCAAAAACACATTCCCGCACCTCGTCCGAGGCCCAGCAGCCCCCGAACCGCGCCACGATGCTGAGCGGTTCGCCATAGGTGCCGGGTCCGTTGTCCGGGCCCCAGCCCGGCGTTTCAATCGGAGCCGACTTGCGAGAACTGTCCTTGGACACCGGTGCATCTTGGGCGCGCAGGGTCACGGTATGGTTTACCGCATCCCCTATATCCTCTTCGTTGAACAGAGCCGAAGAATATCCGCGTGCATCGCAATCTTCATCGCCGACGATGGTGAACGCATCAGATTGTGTGCAGAACCTGTATCCGCCTTCGGGGAATGGCCCTGCCTTGGTCGTTGCGCGCCAGTAATAATACCGTTTCGGCAGATCGCCCTTGATCACAACGCTGCAATCGCCGGGTTCAACGCCCCACCAGCCTTCGGATGTCCAGCCATTGTCGCCCTTGTAGCCGATGGCAATGGTCGCCCTGATGTCGGATTCATTGCAGATGGTCAGCCCGGCAAAAACCGGGCCGCCAAAACACAACATCGAAGCAGTCAAAAGGGCAAGGCGCATGGTGGATCCTTCCGGGTCAGAGGCTGGCGCCCACCATCAAAGCCACGTCTGCCAGGCGATAGGCATATCCCCATTCGTTATCATACCAGGCGTAAATCTTCACCTGTGTACCATTCACGACCATCGTCGAAGGGCCGTCCACGATCGAAGACCGTTCGTCATTGGTGTAATCACAGCTGACCAACGGGCGGGTTTCATAGCCCAGAATGCCCTTGAGCGGCCCTTCGGAAGCGACCCGGAACAGCTCGTTCACCTCTTCGACTGTGGTTTCGCGTTCCACCTCGAATACGCAATCTGTCAGCGAGGCATTCAGAAGCGGCACCCTCACCGCGTGGCCGTTCAGCTTACCTTGCAGTTCCGGAAAGATCAGCGTGATCGCCGTGGCAGAGCCGGAAGTGGTCGGGATCAGCGAGTTCATCGCAGACCGTGCGCGACGCAGATCCTTGGCCGGGCGGTCCACGATGGTCTGGGTGTTGGTCACGTCGTGGATCGTGGTCATCGAGCCATGTTTGATCCCCAACCCTTCGTGAATGACTTTCACGACCGGCGCCAGGCAGTTCGTGGTGCAACTTGCGGCCGTGACGATCTTGTGCTCGGTCGGGTTGTAATCATCATCGTTCACACCCACGACAATATTCGCGGTCGGGCCATCCTTGACAGGGGCCGACACCACGACCTTTTTCACGCCAGCGGCAAAGTAGGGGGCAAGCTTTGCCTCGGTCTTGAAGGCACCGGTGCAATCTACCATCACGTCCACACCGTCCAGTGGCAAGTCTTCGAGCGTGTTGGTGCGGCAGACCGGAATTCGCTGTCCGTTGACGGTGATGCTGTCTTCGTCAAAGCTGAACTCGGCATCCCAGCGACCATGCACCGTGTCGAACTCCAGCAGGAGGGCGTGCATTTCCGGCGTGCCCATCGCGTCGTTGATAAACGCGATCTCGGCGCCGCGCTCCAGAAGCGGACGAATGGCAAGCTTGCCCATCCGCCCCATGCCGTTGATGGCGTAAGTGGTCATGTATCAGTCCTTTTGCAAAGCAAGTTCATCGACCCGATGCTGAAGTGAAGAACGGTCGAGCGTATCAAAGGGCAGCGCGCTGAAGGCAAGAATCCGGTTGCGCAACATGCCGTAAGCGTTCTGGAAGGCCAGGGTCCTTTCCGCCTCGGTGCCCGTCGCCTTGACTGGGTCCGGGACACCCCAATGGGCGCTGATAGGCTGTCCTTTCCACGCGGGGCAGTCTTCATTGGCGGCCTGATCACAGACGGTAAAGACGAAATCCATAACCGGCGCGTCTTCGCCCTGATAGACTTCCAGCCCCTGGGATGTGAGGTCCGAAACGTCGTATCCCTTGTCCTTGAGCATATCGACCGCAACCGGGTTCAATCCCTTGCCGGGGCGGGTGCCGGCGGAATAGACATTGAAGAGTTCCCCCGCCTCGCGTTTCAGGATTGCTTCGGCAAAGATGGACCGGGCCGAATTGGCACTGCAAATGAACAACGCGTTCAGTTTCCGGTCCGTGGGAAGGCGGGGTGTTATCGTGCTGCACATTTCTGGTCGTCCTCTGCAACAATCCATCAACAAGTAGTCCATGACGCCTTGCACGGCGCCAATCTCGGCCTGGTAGTGTAGTGATGTCCCATGACGGTCCTGCGACACCAATCCGACGGATTTCAGTGCTGAAAGGTAGACCGACAGTGTGCTGGGTTTGATTCCCAGGATTTCACCGATTTCACCAGCCGGGACCGCATCGGGATAGCGGCGGGCCAACAGCCGGAACACGCCCATGCGCTGGGCGTGACCAAGGGTGGTGAGACGTCTGAGAATCATTTCTTCCATATTTCATGGATTAATGAAATAATCAGCGGACGCAACCCCCCCCAGAGATCTTGTCATCAAACCTTCATGGAAGGTGAAACTGCCTCAGATCACGTCCAGCGACACCTTCACCCGATCCATCGCAATCGAGGTCTTGAAGCGGCTGATGTTGGATTCCTCAAAGAAGTAAGTCTGGGTGAAGCGCTCATATTCCTGAATGTTTTCAACAACAAGTACCAGAATGAAATCCGCCTCGCCGGTCGTGTAGTAACACTGCTGTACGCAAGGCGCTCCACGCATCCGGCGTTTAAAGGCGTCCAACGCAGCCAGGTTTTCGCGTTCCAAGATTACCTCGACGATGATCGTCATTTCCCGCCCCAGTTTGGTGGGTGACAGAACTGCGATTTCCTTCTCGATCACGCCCGTTTCGCGCAACTTCTTCAACCGCTTCTGCACAGCTGCCGGGGACAGGCCCACATCGGCGCTGATCGCCTCGGCAGTCAGGCGGGCATTCGACTGAACAAGTGCAAGGATCTGGTGATCTTTCTGATCCATGACGGGGTTCCTCCTGAGTTCCGTTCCTTAGTAGGAAATTCGGAACACTCTGGCCAGAATAAGAGAAATTTCGTCATCGAAATCTTCTAACTTGGGTCGGCAAGAAAAGGGGTTTCTCAATGACGGATGACTTCGCGCTTCATCTGCAGGACATCAGGCACGATTTTCACCAGCACCCCGAGCTGGGCTTTCACGAGGACCGGACCAAGGCCAAGGTCGCCGAACATCTCCGTTCTCTTGGGGTCGAGGTCCACGAAGGCGCCGGAGTGGTCGGCATCCTGCGCGCCGGAACAGGCAACCGGGCGATTGGTCTGCGCGCCGATATGGACGCCTTGCCGATAACCGAAACCACGGATCTTCCCTACGCGTCGCGGACGCCAGGCGTCATGCATGCCTGTGGTCATGATGGTCACACGACAATGTTGCTGGGCGCGGCAGAGCTTCTTTCCAAAGACCCTGACTTCGACGGCACGGTCGTGTTCCTGTTCCAGCCCAATGAAGAACACGGGTTGGGCGCGCAGGCCATGATTGCTGAAGGTGTGTTGGAGCGTTTTCCAGTGGAGGAGGTCTATGCCATCCACAACTTGCCCGGCGCGTCGGTGGGGGAGGTTTCCACGCGTGCGGGCCAGATCTGCGCCTCGGAAAGCCTGTTCGAGATCACGATCACCGGGCAGGGCGGACATGCTTCGATGCCGCAGGTCGGGGTGGATGCGATCACGGTCGGCGCCGAACTGGTAGGAGCATTGCAAACCATCGTGGCACGCAAGCTGGCGCCGGGGGCAGGGGCTGTCGTTTCGGTTACCGAGTTCCTGACCGACGGACAGCGCAATGTGCTGCCGGGCAAGGCTGTCCTGAAAGGCGATGCCCGCGCCCGGATGCCGAAGGACCGCGAAGACATCGAACGTTTCATGCGACAGATCTGTGCCGGGATCGCTGCGGCGCATGACGTCACGATTGATGTCGACTTCCGCACCGAGTTCATTGAAACGATCAATGCAGAACAGCCTGCGGCAGCTGTGATCCGTGCAGCTCAGACCAATGGCCTTCCCGCTCTCCCGAACCGCCCGGCGATGAGCTTTTCCGAGGATTTCGCCCACTTCGCCGCCGCTGTCCCCGGCTGTTTTCTGCTGTTGGGGAACGGGGAAACGGGGCACCACGCTCAACCGCTGCACGCCGCGGATTATGATTTCAACGATGCCCTTCTGCCCATCGGAGCCCGGTTTTGGGCCCGCTTGGTGCGTGACCGGCTCCCCGTGACCAAGGACTGACTCCTCATGCACAATGCTTTCACTACTGCCGATCTCCATCACACAGCCGGCCAACCGCACCGTGGCAATGCCGCCCATACCGTGATTGGCGAGGCCGATTTTGATCGCGCGATTGCCGAGATCACAAGCTGGCCTGGCTATACCCCCACGCCGCTGCATGACCTGAACCACCTGGCCCGCGATCTTGGGCTTGGCCAGATCCTCTACAAGCACGAAGGTCCTCGTTTCGGGTTGGGCAGCTTCAAGGCGCTGGGCGGAGCCTATGCGGCGCTGCGCGTTTTGCAGCGCGAGATTTCGCGGCGCCGGGGCGAAGAGGTTTCGTTGGCGGATATCCGGTCCGGCGCATTTGCGGATGACTGCGCACAGATCACTTTGTGCTCCGCCACCGATGGCAATCATGGGCGGTCGCTGGCTTGGGGTTGTAAGCAGTTCGGCGCGCCGTGCAGGATCTATATCCATGCCGAAGTCAGCGCAGGCCGTGAACAGGCCATGCAGGAGCTTGGCGCGATCGTGGTGCGGATCGACGGGGACTATGACGCCTCGGTCGCCCGCGCCCGCGACGATGCCGAAGCGAACGGGTGGTTTGTTGTCTCCGACACCTCGTGGCCCGGCTATACCGAGCCGCCGCGCGATGTGATGGCGGGATACAGCGTCATGACGCAGGAAGTCAGCGACGCCTTGGAGCAAGCTCCGACACATGTCTTCCTGCAAGGTGGCGTGGGCGGATTGGCAGCTTCTGTCGCTGCCCGGTTACGCCAGAACTGGGGCGACACCTCCCCCCGCGTGGTCATCGTGGAACCTGAGCTGGCCGCCTGCCTGTTCGACAGCGCCCGCGCTGGCAAGCCCACCAATTTCGCCATCGAGGAAGAAACCATAATGGCGGGCCTGTCCTGCGGTGAACCTTCCGGTCTGGCCTGGGACATCCTGAGCGAAGAAGCGGTGGACTTTGTTACCATGCCCGACAGCATCGTCGGCCCAACCGTCCGCATGTTGGCACATGGTGAGGCCAGCGAAGACAAGATCGAAGCTGGAGAAAGCGCGGTTGCGGGCCTTGCGGCCCTGATCGCGGCCTGCCAGTCG
The DNA here is from genome assembly GCA_014872875.1 of Paracoccaceae bacterium. Taxonomy (GTDB): domain Bacteria; phylum Pseudomonadota; class Alphaproteobacteria; order Rhodobacterales; family Rhodobacteraceae; genus Aliisedimentitalea. Next base: position 392,634 of record WKFI01000019.1, on the reverse strand, counting down.
GACCTGAAGCAGACACTTGGTCTGGGCGATACCAGCCGGGTGCTGCTGATCGGCTCGGAAGGGGTCACAGACCCGGCAATCTTTGCCGCCATCATGGACGGGCGCGACCATGTCTGATGCGCCTGTCCGCGGGTTCCCAACATCCGAATTCGAGCGGCGCACCGACAAGGCACAGCGCCTGATGGCGGAACAAGGGCTGGATGGTCTGTTGTTAATGAGCGAACCGGAGGTGCGTTATTTCAGCGGCTTCCACACGCTGTTCTGGCAAAGCCCGACCCGACCTTGGTTCCTGTTTGTTCCGGCGCAGGGCAAGCCGATTGCGTTGATCCCCGAAATCGGGGCCGAGTTGATGCGGCAGACCTGGCTGGATGACATCCGTACCTGGGCCGCGCCCAACCCGTCGGACGATGGGGTTTCCCTGTTGCTGGACTTGCTGCGCCCGATGGCGGAGCAGGGCGCAACCCTGGGCGTGATGAAGGGGCATGAAACCGGTTTGCGGATGCCTTTGGGGGATTATGAACGCCTCGTGGAGGGTCTGCCCGGCGTTCAGGTTCAGGATTGTACCCCCTTGATCCGCAGCTTGCGCATGGTCAAATCCGGCGCAGAGATCGAAAAGATTGCCCATATCTGCGGCATTGCCTCGCGCAGCTTTGCCCGTGTGCCCGAGATTGCGTTCCAGGGCCAGCCGCTGGCCGAAACCTTCCGCGCGTTCCGGTGCGAAATATTGGCCCAAGGGGCCGATGACGTTCCTTATCTGGTGGGAGGTGCCGATCAGGGTGGTTACCGTGATGTGATCTCTCCGCCCTCGACGCGTCCCTTGCAGGACGGTGATGTGTTGATGATGGACACGGGCGCCACATTCGACGGCTATTTCTGCGATTTCGATCGTAACTGGTCCATCGGTCCCGCAGACCCTGCGTCGGCCCGCGCGCATGAAACCTTGTGGGATGCAACCGAGGCGGGGTTGAACGCAGCGCGTCCCGGCGCCACGTGTCGCGATCTTTTCGCTGCGATGATGTCGGTGATCGGCGACGCGGATGGCGATGTCGGGCGTCTGGGGCACGGGTTGGGGATGCAGTTGACGGAATGGCCGTCGCACGCGGCCTGGGATGATACAGTGCTGGAAGAAAACATGGTGCTGACACTGGAGCCATCGCTGGGCTACGGTGACGGCAAGATCATGGTGCATGAAGAAAACATCGTGATCACAGATGGGGCGCCGCGTCTGTTGACCACCCGCGCCCCGCGTGAATTACCGGTAATCTAGGGCGGGGTTATGAAGCTGAGTTTCGACACAGATGAAGGGTTCGGACAGCGCGCCAAGCTGGGCCTGATCGTTCTGGAGACCGACGAGTCACTGGAGCCGGAAATCAACCGGATCGCTGCGCTTCCCGGTGTTGGCCTCTACCACACACGCATACCCATGGTTGCCGATGTGACGCCCGAAACGCTGATGCGGATGAAGCAGGATCTGCCTGCTACCGCAGCGACGCTGCCCGAGACCATGCAATTCGACGTCATCGGATATGGCTGCACCTCAGCGTCTACCGTGATCGGCTCGGACGCAGTACGCGACGCTATCCGCCAAGCACGGCCCGGCGTGCAAGTGACCGATCCATTGCGAGCCACCATTGCCGCCTGTCAGGCGCTGAACGTGCAAAGACTGGGCTTCGTAACGCCTTATATTCCCGAGGTCTCGGCTCGGATGCGCGATCGTTTGCAAGACGCCGGGATTGAGGTCGCAGGATTTGGGTCGTTCGAAGAGCAGGATGACAGGATTGTTGCCCGCATCTCGGAGGCTTCGGTGTTGAAAGCGATTGAGACCGTTGCGGCCCAAGCCCCTTGTGATGCGGTCTTTGTGTCGTGCACCAACCTGCGTCTCCTCAACGCGGTTGAACAGGCGGAAGCCGCAACAGGAATTCCCGTCTTCTCCAGCAATCTCGCGCTGGCCTGGCACATGTTGAAACTGGCGGGGCTTGATGCCGAAGTCACCGGACCGGGGCGTCTTCTGTCGCTCTGCAGCGTTTCCAGTTTCCGTTGAAACAAGGGCATCACTTTTCGCGTTTGACCAACGGGAAAGGCAACGAAAAGTGATCCAATGTACACTGGAAGCGATTCAATACCGGGTCTGCATCCGGTAGCCGGGATGGTAGGTCATCCGAACGAACGTAACCGGAGCGCCCTTTAGCCACGTCGTGCGCTCCATCTGCAGCAGCGGCGTGTTCTCGGGCGCAGCCAGAAATTCACTCAACTGCGCGTCGGCAGGAACCGCGGTCATGGCAATTTCCGCGTCAGTGAATGGCACCTGTTCCAACAGCCATTCGTTTGGCCCCCGGTCCGAGAAGTCGGCCCCAACGACATCCGGCACCGTCGCGATATTGATCCACCGATCCTCGAACTGGAACGGACGGTTGTCGGCATAATGCATGCATTTTACCCGTACCACCTGCGCCCCTTGTGGCAGATCCAGCCGTGCGCCCAGCCACGCGGGAATGGGATCGACCGAGCGATGCACCAACGCATACCGGTAATCGGCGTTCCGCTCTTCGATTGTGTGGCGCACGACGGCGATTTCGAACACCGCTTGTTTGACCGGGGCTGTTACCACCCGTGTGCCGCTTTTTCGTTTGCGGTCGATGATGCCTTTCTCGGCCAGCTCCCGCAGCGCCCGGTTCACCGTGGCGCGGGCGCATCCGAACTCTTCGGCCAGTTCAAACTCGGTTGGCAGCAGGCTGCCCTGTGGCCAGATCCGATCCTGAATCCGGCGGATGACTTCGTCCTGAACGTCCTGGAAGCTGGTTTTTCGGCTGGTGGTCACGGTCGGTTCCGATAGGGTCTGGCAGAAGGGCGGCAGGGAGCTTTATCCCCGTATTCGCCTGCGGAGGAAAGGGACGGAGAAAGATGATGTTCGATGCAGCCACATGCGCGCCTGTCCCGTGGAAGAACGGAGGCGGTGTCACCCGGCCTTTGGCCGCGGGGGTGCATTGGCGTTTGAGCCTGGCCGACATCACGCAGGACGGTGGTTTTTCCACCTTTCCGGGCCTGCAGAGGATTCTGACGATTGTTGAGGGGCAGGGAATCCACCTGCGCGGCGACGCGGCCGATCTGACAGCGCGGCCTTTCACGCCTTTGCCGTTTGAGGGCGATTTGTCGTTGCAGTGTACTCTGATCGATGGCCCGTCGCGTGCGTTCAACCTGATGTTTGATCCCAAGGGGCTGCAAGCTTGGGTTCGCGTGCTGGAGCCCGGGGAGATCAACGCCGACACCGACGGCATCCTGTTCGTCGTTCATGGGCAGGTCGAGATCGAGGGCGGTGTTGCTCTCACATCGGGTCAGGGCGACAACCTGCCAAGCGGAACGCGCGCGCAGGTCCAGCCTGAAACATGCGCGCTTTGGGTCGCGTTTATCTAGGTCCGTACTCACAACGAGCCTATGAGTGAGGTGATGGCGGACCGATACGTCGCCAAAACCGCCTCACGCGCCACATGACGGCCGCCGCGGACCTGATGCCGTCCCGCAGACCACAGATCGGTGACAACGTGATCCTTGGCCGCAAAACACAACCCGTCCAGGATCTGATTATCCTGCAGTGCCACCAACGCCGGATCGTTGCCGTCGATTGCCACCAGATCAGCCAGTTGACCGACCTCGATCGTGCCGCTGTCCCGGCCCAATGCTTGCGCGCCGCCCCGGGCCGCGCCCAGATACAGGGTTTCACCCACCGATCCTTCCCCGGGAACCAGAACATTGCGGCTCAGGTCACGAAGCCGTTGGGAATACTCCAGCATCCGCAGCTCTTCAGTCAGCGAAATGCAGACATTGGAATCCGAGCCGACGCCAAACGCGCCTCCCGCCGACAGAAAGGTTGGTCCGTTGAACGGGCCGTCCCCCAGATTGGCCTCGGTAATCGGGCACAGCCCCGCCACAGCGCCGGATCGCGCCATGTCCACGGTTTCCTGTTCGGTCATGTGTGTCGCATGAATCAGGCACCAAGTGTCATCCACCGGGGCATTTTGCAGGAGCCACTCCACCGGACGCGCGCCCAGCCAGGTTTGAATGTCCTCAACCTCCTTCGGTTGTTCCGAGATATGGATGTGGATCGGCTGCCCTTGTTGCAGGTCCAGAGCCTGCGCCAGATCCTCAGGGCAGGTGGCCCGCAGCGAATGCGGTGCCATTCCCACTTTCGCATCTGCTGGCAAGGTTCGGGCGCATTCGGCACGGGCTTCCGCCAGCAGATCGGCAAAGTCGTCAACTGTATTGCCAAATCGCATCTGACCGCCGCCCAGTTCGGTCCGCCCGGCCCCGCCATAGGAATACAGCACCGGCAAATGCGTCAGCCCGATCCCGGTCTGATCTGCTGCCGAAAAAATCCGCTGGCTCAGCTCGCTCATCCGATCATAGCGTGTGCCACCCGGCTGATTATGCACATAGTGGAACTCTCCGACCGAGGCATATCCGGCCTCCTGCATTTCCAGAAAAACCAGCGCGGCGATGGCTTCCAGCTGTTCCGGCGTGACATGTTCCATGAATCGGTACATGAGCGTGCGCCAGGTCCAGAAACTGTCTCGCCCGGCAGCGCGGACTTCGGTCATGCCGGCCATTGCCCGTTGAAAAGCATGGGAGTGCAGGTTCGCGAGGGCCGGCAGCAAAGTATCGACAACTGTGTCTCCCGCGGCTGCGGACACGCCGGCCTTGATCGAGGTGATCCGTGAGGCTGCAAACGTGACCTGAATATCATGAAGCCATCCAGCCGGGGTCAATGCGCGTCGGGCGAAAATGGTCTGCATCTGATCCTCTTATGTCTAGACATAATGACTTTAAGAGCATACCTTTTGCGGCGCAAGTGGGAGAAAAGGATTCTGATCCGGTGACTGACGAATATGTTCTTACGGGTGCGAAACTGGCCACGATGGTGCCGGGAGACGCGCCTTATGGGCTGATCGAAAGCGGCTCTGTTGCGGTTGAAAATGGCAATATTCGCTGGGTTGGGGTCGATCTCCCCACCGAATATGCTGACTGGCCCCGCCGCGATCTGGGCGGACGACTTGTGACGCCTGCCTTGATCGATTGCCACACCCATATCGTTTTTGGTGGCAATCGGGCGCTGGAATTCGAAATGCGTCTGAACGGCGCCAGCTACGAAGAAGTCGCCCGCGCCGGAGGGGGTATTGTGTCCACCGTGCGTGGCACGCGCGAGGCGTCTCTGGACGAGTTGGTCGCCAGCGCGCTGCCCCGGCTCGACGCGCTGATCGCCGAAGGCGCTACCACGGTCGAGGTCAAATCCGGCTATGGGCTGGACCGTGAGACCGAGCTCAACATGCTGCGGGCTGCGCGCAAGCTGGCAGAGTTGCGCCCGGTTACGATCAAGACCACTTTCCTGGGTGCCCACGCAACACCTGCAGAATACAAGGACCGCGACGACGCCTATATCGACGAGGTTTGCATCCCGGCGCTGTCAGCGGCGCATGCCGAAGGACTGGTCGACGCGGTGGATGGATTCTGCGAAGGTATCGCCTTTCAACCCGATCAGATCGAACGGGTGTTCAAGGCCGCGCAAGAGCTTGGCCTGCCCGTCAAGCTGCATGCCGAGCAGCTGAGCCATTTGGGTGGTACTCAACTGGCCGCCCGCTATGGCGCGCTTTCTGTAGATCACGTGGAATACGCGACCGAAGATGACGCAAGGGCGATGGCCGCCAGCGGTTCTGTCGCAGTGATCCTGCCGGGTGCCTTTTACACGATCCGTGAAACCCAACAGCCGCCGATCGAGGCATTCCGCACCCATGCCGTACCGATGGCGCTGGCAACCGATTGCAACCCGGGATCGTCTCCCCTGACTTCGCTTATTTTGACCATGAACATGGGCTGCACCCTTTTCCGCATGACCCCGGAAGAGGCATTGGCAGGCGTCACTCGCAACGCCGCCCAAGCCTTGGGCCTGTCGGATCGGGGCCTGATTGCTGCGGGCCAGCGCGCTGACCTGGCGGTCTGGGATGTGGAAACGCCCGGAGAGCTGTCCTACCGCATCGGGTTCAACCCGCTCAACGAACGTATTTTTGCCGACACTCAGGAAGGTAAGACATGATGTCCCTGATCCCCGGCGCGGTCACGCTGGCTGCGCTGAAAAAGATCTATCGCTCCCTTGAACCGGCACGTCTGGACCGTTCCGCCCAACCGGCAGTCGAGGCCGCGGCTCAGATGGTCGCCGATGCCGCCGCCGGTAGAGACGCGGTTTACGGGATCAACACCGGTTTCGGCAAACTCGCTTCGACCAAGATCGCGCCCGAAGACACTGCCACCCTGCAACGTAATTTGATCCTGTCCCACTGCTGTGGCGTTGGGGAACCCTTGGCCGAAGACAAGACACGCCTGATGATGGTGCTCAAGCTTCTGTCGCTGGGGCGCGGGGCCTCGGGTGTGCGTTGGCTGGTGATCGAGCAGATCGAAAGCATGCTGGAACGCGGCGTGACCCCGGTGGTTCCATCACAGGGCTCTGTCGGGGCCTCTGGCGATCTGGCGCCTCTTGCCCACATGACCGCAGCGATGATCGGTGCAGGGGAGGCGACCTACGAAGGCGAGCGCCTGCCCAGCGACATAGCCCTGAAAAAGGCCGGATTAGAGCCGATTGTTCTGGGACCCAAGGAAGGCCTGGGGCTTATCAACGGTACGCAATTCTCTACGGCTTGCGCGCTGGCCGGGCTGTTCGACGCGTGGCGGATGGCGCAGGCCTCGATGGTAATTGCAGCGCTGACCACGGACGCGATCATGGGATCGACCGCGCCTTTGGTCAGCGATATCCACACATTGCGCGGACATGCCGGACAGATCGACGTGGCCCGAGAAATGCGCGCGATCATGAATGGTTCGGAAATTCGTGAAAGCCACCGCGAAGACGACCATCGGGTGCAAGACCCCTATTGCATCCGCTGCCAGCCGCAAGTGGTCGGTGCAGCACTGGATGTTCTGCGCATGGCTGCCAAAACGCTGGAGATCGAAGCCAACGCCGTCACCGACAACCCGCTGGTTCTAGTGAGTGAAGGTCGCATCGTATCGGGCGGTAATTTCCACGCCGAGTATGTCGGCTTTGCCGCTGATCAGATTGCATTGGCAGTGGCCGAGATTGGAGCGATTGCCCAACGTCGCGTAGCGCTGATGGTGGATCCGACACTCAGCTTCGACCTGCCGCCGTTCCTGACGCCCAACCCGGGCCTCAACTCGGGCTTCATGATTGCCGAAGTGACCACTGCCGCGCTGATGAGTGAGAACAAGCACCTGGCCAATCCGTGTGTGACCGATTCCACTCCGACCTCTGCCAATCAAGAGGACCACGTGTCGATGGCCGCCCATGGCGCGCTGCGCCTTGCGCGCATGAATGCCAATCTGTCGGTGATCCTGGGTGTCGAATTGCTTTGTGCCGCGCAAGGGGTGGAGGCGCGTGCGCCGCTTGCCACGTCTGCCAGGCTGCAGGACGTAATCAACACGCTGCGCGCCAAGGTGCCCGCGCTTGAAGATGACCGTTATCTGGCGCCCGACATCGAAACAGCCTCGACTTTGGTGCGTTCGGGCGAGATCGCCCATGCCGCGCAGGTCGAGGTGCAGCCATGATTGCCCGGAGACAGGAATGATCCGTTTGCTCGCGCCATTGATGTTTCTGGCGTGCACCGCCCAGGCGGCGGAACGCCCGCTGGCGGGCGCCGAAATAAGGGCGTTACTGCCGACAATCAAAGCGCTTGGCGACAAGACTCAACAAACCTTCGGTGCGGATGGAAAAACCGTCTACATCGACAATGGCCGCGCCACATTCGGCACCTGGTGGACCAGCGGAGACCAGTATTGTTCCAACTGGCCGCCGGCAGCGGGTCATGCCTGTTACGACGTGTTGCTGGACGAGCTGTCCAGTGGCGACACCCATTTGATCTGGATCGGCGACAGCGGTCGCCGGTTCGTCGACCTCATCATCCCGAAGGAGTGACCTGTCATGAGCGATCCCCGCAAGAACACACGCGATATCTATCCCCCGACTGGCCCGGAAATCACCGCCAAGCATTGGGTGACCGAAGCACCGATGCGAATGATGATGAACAACTTGCATCCTGACGTGGCGGAAAACCCGCATGAGCTGGTAGTCTATGGCGGTATCGGTCGTGCGGCCCGTACCTGGGAAGACTTTGACCGGATCGTCGCCAGCCTCAAGGACCTGGACGAGGATCAAACCCTTCTGGTGCAATCCGGCAAACCGGTTGGCGTCTTCCAGACCCACAAGGATGCGCCGCGGGTGCTGATCGCCAACTCGAATCTTGTGCCGCACTGGGCCAACTGGGACCATTTCAACGAGCTCGATAAGAAGGGCCTGATGATGTACGGCCAGATGACAGCGGGCTCGTGGATCTACATCGGGACCCAAGGCATCGTTCAGGGCACGTACGAGACTTTTGCCGAGGCCGGACGCCAGCACTATGGGGGCGATCTGACCGGCAAATGGATCCTGACCGGAGGTCTGGGGGGGATGGGTGGCGCCCAACCTCTAGCAGCGGTGTTTGCCGGGGCCTGTTGTCTGGCCGTGGAGTGCAACCCCGATAGTATCGACTTCCGTCTGCGCACCAAATATCTGGACGAAAAGGCCGAAACGCTGGATGAAGCGTTGGAGATGATCGACCGCTGGACCAAGGCGGGTGAAGCCAAATCCGTCGGTCTGCTGGGGAATGCGGCCGAGATCTTCCCCGAGATCTATGCCCGGATGCAGGCCGGTGGCATGCGCCCGGACATCGTGACAGACCAGACGTCGGCCCACGACCCGATCAACGGGTATTTGCCCTTGGGCTGGACAATGGCCGAATGGCGCGAAAAGCGGGAAACAGACCCAAAAGCGGTTGAAACCGCGGCCCGGGCCTCGATGAAGCAGCATGTCGAGGCAATGGTCAATTTCTGGAACGCGGATGTTCCCACGCTGGATTATGGCAACAACATCCGCCAGGTCGCGCTGGAGGAAGGGTTCGAAAACGCCTTTGCCTTCCCCGGCTTTGTACCTGCTTATATCCGCCCGTTGTTCTGCAAGGGGATCGGACCGTTCCGCTGGTGTGCGCTGTCGGGAGACCCGGAGGACATCCGCAAGACCGACGCCAAGATGAAGGAGCTTTTCCCCGAGAATGAACACCTGCATCGCTGGCTGGATATGGCGCAAGAACGTATCGCTTTCCAGGGCCTGCCCGCCCGGATTTGCTGGATCGGGTTGGGGGACCGTCACAAGGCAGGCTTGGCGTTCAACGAGATGGTCCGCAATGGTGAGCTGACGGCGCCAGTCGTCATTGGGCGCGATCACCTCGACTCGGGTTCCGTTGCCTCACCCAACCGCGAAACCGAGGCCATGATGGACGGATCCGACGCGGTCAGCGACTGGCCGCTGCTGAATGCGCTTTTGAATACCGCCTCGGGCGCGACCTGGGTGTCCTTGCACCACGGTGGTGGAGTGGGCATGGGGTTCAGCCAGCATTCGGGTGTGGTGATCTGTTGCGACGGCACCGAGGACGCCGACCGTCGCATCGGGCGCGTGTTGTGGAACGACCCGGCCACGGGTGTCATGCGTCATGCAGATGCAGGCTATGACATTGCCAAGGACTGTGCCCGCGAACACGACCTGAACTTGCCCGGAATTCTCTGATCCAGGCAGGCTCCCGCCTGTCCGCGATGCATCCAAGATGCACCGCTTCCCGTTGGGCCCGGCAGCGCGCCAGAAGGCGCGCTGTTTGGGGGCTCTGCCCCCAAGACCCCCGAGGTATTTGGATCCAGAAAGAAGCAGGGCGGGTGGCTGGTCATTTCCTGCGTTTCGTGGCACCTGTGCGCGATGGAGCAGAGTGTTATCTATACGCCGCCGCAAGGCCCGTTGGACATCTTGTACGAGGACAGCGAGATCCTGGCGGTGAACAAGCCAAGCGGGCTTTTGTCGGTTCCGGGGCGGGGGGAGCATCTGGCCGATTGTCTGCTGACCCGGGTGCAGGCGGTGTTTCCAACCGCATTGTTGGTGCACCGGTTGGACCGGGACACTTCGGGCGTGATGATCTTTGCCCTGTCTCCGCATGCTCAGCGCCACCTTTCGATGCAGTTCGAAAAGCGTAGTACGCGGAAGACCTATGTGGCTCGTGTGGTCGGGCACCTTGAGCCAAAGACCGGCACCGTCGATCTGCCGCTGATCGTGGATTGGCCAAACCGCCCAAAGCAGATGGTTTGTCACGACACCGGCAAACCGGCGGTTACCGAGTGGCGGGTCCTGCGACATGGCGAAAACGAAACGCGCGTTCGGCTGATGCCGAAAACCGGGCGCTCGCATCAGCTGCGTGTGCATATGCTGGCCCTTGGGCACCCGATTCTGGGTGACCCTTTTTATGCTGAAGACGATGCGCGTAATCATCCGCGACTGATGCTGCACTCCGAGGAATTGCGGGTGAAGCACCCTGAGAACAACCAATCGATGAAGTTCCGCGCGGCACCTGACTTCTGACCCGATCGCCTCAAGCCTGAATTTTCAGCCACCCTTCCGGCAGGATATCTGGGTTGTGCAGTTCCGGGTCGCCGAACCAGCGGGTCGGCCCGGCAACACGTTTGTCAGGGTTGTCATTCAACCAGGCTGCCCACCAGGAAAACGAGCTGTTGCCGATGATGTTGTGTTGACACATCGACATCAGCCGCATGTCCTCGAAATCGGTTTCTGGTCCGTTGAAATCCACCACCGTCTTCGGAAAAGGCAACGGGAGATTATCCTTGGCCCATTGCGGATCGTCTGAAAACACAAAGATCTGCGGGTCGTTCAAGCCGTCCGCTACCTTCTGCAATGCGGCGGCGTAGTAAGCATCATCGCAGAGCACATGGGCGCTGAGTGTCAGGTAATCGCCCCGCCGGACATGCAACGAGATGGATGTGCATCGCTGAATGCGCTGCGCCATGTCGCTGTTGCGCGTTTCCGTAAGGGGGGGGAAGGCAAAGTCACGCCGGATTCGAGCTTGGGAATGGGCAAAGTACCTCTCACTCTGCCAGTAGCCGTGCAGATAGGCGCCATCAATCAGGCTTTCGATCCGGGTGTTGTAGCCCAGATGTGTTTCGCGTTGAAACTTCGGGACGGTTCCCAATTTGCGCCACAACCCGTATTTGACCGGGTTTTTGGATTTGAGCGGCGGCAGATGGCGGGGTGCAACGACGGGAAGATCAAAGACCCGAGTCAAAACACCTTCTCCGCGGGCCTGGGCCTCTCGGCTGTCCAGTGCAACATCTGTTCCCAGACGTTCGGCCAGGCCCACAGCCGCCGCATATTGGAACATCTGGTTGCCCAGGCGGCCATGCAAGCGTGTGGTGATCATGATCGGTATTCTCCGGGCTGCGCGTATAACCTTCCATATGCGCTTTGGCGTGCCACTTCCAGAGGCCGCAACCATGCCGAATTGACAGACGGCAGCAGTCGGCGTATTGGATGTGCTCCGGTTTGGGTCCCCTGCCGCTCGCAGCCAATATGGCTTTGGTGAAACCCTGATTTACAGACATCCACGCCCTTTTCCCGGCGCGTCAGGATGGCAATGCGAGCCCCGTCCACTTCCCCGTTCTCCAGGGGCGCGCCCGTTTGAAAAGCGAGGCTAGTGATGAAGGCTTTAACCAAGATTGCTCCGGTGGAGGAGCTTAAACAACAGGCTAAACGCCTGCGAGACCGATTGCGCGGGTCCGGTCATGTAATGTCCCACAGCGAGTCTCTGGAATTGCTGGCTCAGCAACACGGGGTGCGCGATTGGAATACCTTGCGCGCGTTGGCTGAGCGTTCCGGGTCTGAAAACCGAATGCTGTTGCAGGTTGGCGATCGGGTCAAAGGCCGCTATCTGGGTCAGCCGTTCACTGCAGAGGTGCGCAGCCTGACTTCGGTCGGCGATGGCGCGCGTCGGCGCCTCACCGTTCAGTTCGACGAACCTGTTGATGTGGTGACGTTCGACAGTTTCTCGTCCTTCCGGCGGCGCGTGAGCGTTGAAATTGGGTGGGATGGTCGGTCTGCGCGTCGGACATCGAACGGAGAGCCGCACATGGTGGTGATGCCTGAATGACAGATCAACAACAGTCAGGGTCGGCTTTTCCGCCTAACGTTATGAGTGTCAATCCAGAACGGACCGCCAGAGTTTTGGCGGTTCGTATCTCTTGAGCCTGGACCCGTAATTTTCCCAGTGTTCACAGATTGCCGGCTGCCGACTGTAACAGGCGGCCACAGTCTGAAACTGCGGCGCGCAGTTCTTATGGGGTCAATCCGCGTGACAAGGTGCGGAGCAAGCCTTCGTAGCAGTCAATTTCATCGGCAAGTCGCCGTTTTTCGCGGTTCATTCTCCGCAAGGCAAGCGTGTCAGGATGCGGCCTGTTCTCTACTCGGGCGATCCTGAGTTCCAGATCCCTGACACGCTGACCCAAAGCGACCAGTCGCGACCCCAACCTTGCCATCTTGCTGGTCACTTGCATGGTCATGGCGTTCTCCTCTCTGAACGAACCGGGTGACGGTCCCAACGGACGCGCCCATTTGAAAACTTGATAGGGGGCAATGAGCATGGCCCCGATGGAACCTGACGTGGGATGTCGGCAGTATCGGGGCAATCCTAAGTGACGGTAATTTAAGATAGGAAAAAGCTATCTCGTTCGAGCTGCCGAAGCACCAACAGGCTTTTACTGATGTCAGTCAATCCAAACACCAATTGCATTCGTATCAGACACACAAAGTCTGAAACGCAACTTTAACAGTTCGGAGAGCGTTTTGCCCCGTATTGGACGTCTACCCCAGCTCACGTACCGACCCGACACTTATCCAATAAAACCGCGACTGACGGTCTATTTCGACGGACAGTGCCCGTTGTGCCGGGCTGAGATTGCTTTTTATGAAACCCGCCGGGGAGCCGACGCCATTTGCTTTGTCGATGCGTCCGACACGCGTCAGTCGTTGGGCGATAACCTGGATCGATGCGCGGCCCTAAGACGCTTCCACGTACGCGACGAAGATGGAAACCTCGTTTCGGGTGCTGCGGGGTTCACGGCGATCTGGGCGGTTTTGCCGGGCTGGAGATGGTTGGCATGGATTGCCAAGCTTCCAGGTATGTTGTGGCTTCTGGAACGACTGTATCTGGGCTTCCTGAAGCTGCGCCCGACCCTGTCAGGCCTCGTCGGACGTCTAAGCCGGAAACGCCCTGTAGGGCGGCAGGACAGACAATGAGCCAAGCGCCAAAGCAAAGAGGGTTGGCCATTCCAACTGGCCGACTGAATCGCATGATCCGGTTCAGCGGCATGACCGCGGCGGTTGCAGGCAACATGGCTGTGAACGGCGGCGTGGAGTTACTGAGCGGCACACGACCAAAACTCAGGGATCTGCTCCTGACCCCGTCCAACGCCGCTCGTGTGGCCGATCATCTGGCGCGAATGCGTGGCGCAGCAATGAAAGCGGGGCAACTTCTGTCGATGGAAACTCAGGACCTCCTGCCAGCTGAGATATCGCAGATCCTCGGCCGGTTGAGGGCCGAGGCGCATGTCATGCCGCCATCTCAGTTGAAGCGAGTATTGATCGCCAATTGGGGGCAGACTTTCTTGAAACAGTTCGAGAGTTTCAACGTTCACCCCATCGCAGCGGCATCCATCGGGCAAGTGCATCGGGCCCGCACCGCCGACGGCCGCGATGTGGTCGTAAAAGTTCAGTATCCGGGCATTCGAGACAGCATCGACAGCGACATGCGCAACCTCGGAGCGCTCCTGCGTGCGTCAAACATGGTGCCTGATGAATTCGACCTGAACCGCCTGATGGAAGACGCGCGTAAGCAACTTCATGAAGAGACAGACTACCGGCGCGAGGCCGAAGCGTTGCGTCGCTTTGGGCGTCATCTGGAGAATAGGGACGGATTTGTCGTGCCGAGCGTTCAGGACGATCTCAGCACGGATGATATCCTGACCATGACCTTCCTGAACGGCTTGCCCATCGAAAACGTCGCGACAATGGACCAAAGCACGCGAGACAGTGTCGCAGAACGTGTTCTGACACTGATGTTGTACGAGGTTTTCGTTTTGCGTGATGTGCAGACGGATGCGAATTTTGCGAATTATCGATACGATCCGATTGAGGACCGTGTGATCCTTCTGGATTTCGGCGCGACGCGGCAGTTCGATGCCACCCTGACCGCTGCCTGTCTCCGCATGCTGAAAACAATGGTGACCGGCGCGCGGGGGGAGGTGATCGATCAACTTGTCGAGATCGGCCTGATTGGACCTGACCTGTCTTCCGCGGACCGAGCTGAGCTTTTGAAGCTGTTCGACATCGCCTCCGAACCGTTTCGGCAAGGCGGTGTATTCGAATTCGGAAACAGTGACCTGCTGCCACGCCTGCGCTATGCCGGTTTCGATCTTGCCAAGGCGCAGGTGGCCATGCACGCCCCACCAACAGATGTATTGTTTCTGCAACGCAAGGTTTTGGGTTGTTACCTTTTGGCCGAACGCTTGGGGGCTCGCGTCGATCTCGATCAGTTGCTCAGGCCATATCTTTAGGTGATCAGTTTCTGTTCGCAGAACCCATCTTTCCGAGGCTGTGGGACACCCAAAATGCGTCAACTCGGGGTTCGCAGACGTTGGAACCCTCGATGTTGTTACACTGGTTTGTCAGCTGGCGTCGGGCAAGCTCCATCAAACTGTGCATTGGGATTTCTTGTCAGTCTTGGCCACGGACTGTTTCGGCTTTCATAGTAATCGCCACCCGCTGGGAACTGTCTCCGATTGAAGAGAAACTTGCAATCTGGCGCGAACGCGCGCACCCTTTTCCTCTAAACAGACCACTATTGAAGACAACGATTGAGCTGACGGCGTGTCGTTTGCGTTTGCTGAAGACGGCAAGGCAGCGTTTTTGGAACGGATCTCATTTGAGGAGCCGACTGTGGGTGTTGAAAGCAAGCTGAAGAAAAAGCTCGTTCTGTATGAGGGGAAGATACCTCATATGTATCTGGATAGTGTCGGCAAGGTGACTGTCGGTGTCGGACACATGTTGCCGAACCTGTCCGCTGCTCAGAAACTGTCCTTCGTCAATGCATCAAACAAGGCCGCAACCAAGGAAGAAATCAAGACTGACTGGGATGCGGTTGTTGCCAAGGGCAAAGGATTGAAGGCTAGTGCCTACAAGCACAAGGACAGCCTCACTCTCCCGGTTGCGAAAATCGATGCTCAGATGGCCTCGCATATCAAGAGCTTCCGCACCGAGTTGAAGAAGATTTTCCCCAATTTCCAGAACTATTCCGACGAGGTGCGCCTGGCTTTGTTTGACATGATTTTCAATCTGGGCATGACGCGATTGAAAAAGAAGTTCCCAACGTTTGTTCAAGCCATCAAGGACGAGGATTGGAAAAAAGCTGCATCAGAATCCAAACGCAAAGGCATTTCAGGTAAAAGAAACGCCTATGTGAAAAAACTATTGGAGACAGAGGCCAAAAAATCCGCGGATGCCGGACAAAAGGGTGAGAAACAATGAAACGCGCGGTTGGTGCCCTCTTGCTTGCAATGCTCGGAACCTTGCCGTTCCCGGCCAATGCCGATCCGATTGCAGAAACGCTTTCGCCCTTCTTGCAATACTTTGACGTCGGAAAAGAGACGGCCTCTGCGCCGTCTGCCTCTGCCCTGTTTGTTCAGCCTTGGCGCGAGGCATTCAGGGTCTCCTCGGGCGAAGAGCAGGGCTTGACCCTGGACGTTCGATCCTGTCCGGCCTTGTTCGCCGCGCGTGAATATGGGTTGGAGCCCGATGCACCAAGTGAATGGCCCGTCTATCGCGGATATGCATTGCGGTGTTTGGCGCTGCGCGAGCTGGTGTTTCTTGGCGCTGCCGAGACCGTGACCTTGGACGATCCGCACTCCTTGAACGGTCACCGTCCAAGGCTTCCGTGGGGTGAAATGTTTCCTGACCTGAGTGCGGAAGACGAACTGCCTGAGACGGTCACTTTCACATCTGGTGTCGGTACGGCTACATCTGGAACCGAAATCATCACACTGGAAATCATCGCAAGTTTCACGGCGGCGGGTCAGCCCAACACTCGCCTCTTGATGCGCGCCGATTTGACGGGAAGCGAAGGCACCTACTCCGATTCGATTGTCTTTGTACTTGAGAGAGAAGCGGCGAGTTCGGGTTACCGGGTGGAGCGCCTTTTGCGGGCTACCCAAAACCAGGAATGAACTTTTGAAGTCGCCTGTTCATTTTAGTAAAGGCGGAAAGCAGATTTGCCGTAACAGTGCTTTGTTGTCGTGCGGGGCACCTGGCTCAGGTGCCCCGTTAGAGTAAGCAGGCTGGGTTATTCGGCTGCCCAGCCGCCGACCGCTTTGACTTCCAGGAAGTCTTCCAGCCCCCAGGTGCCGCCTTCGCGGCCGTTACCGGACTGTTTCATGCCACCAAAAGGCGACCCGGCGCCACGGGGTTTGCCGTTCATTTCCACCATGCCCGAGCGCAGGGCGCGGGCCATGCGATTGGCACGGGCCGGATCCTGAGTTTGGACATAGTTGGTCAGACCATAGGGTGTGTCATTGGCGATCTCGATGGCTTCCTCTTCGGTGTCGAAGGGGATCATGGTCAGAACCGGGCCAAAGATCTCTTCTCGCGCGATGGTCATCTGGTTATCGGCATCGGCAAAGATAGTCGGCTTGACGTAATAACCCTTGTTCATGCCGTCGGGACGGCCAGTACCGCCAGCAACCAGGCGAGCGCCTTCGTCGATGCCCTTCTGGATCAGGTCCTGGATCTTGGTCCACTGCAGTTCGTTTACAACGGGGCCGATATGGCGACCTTCATCATGAGCGTTGCCAACGCTGACCTTGGCGGCTGCCTGGGCGGCGGTTTCAACCGCTTGGTCATAGATGCTGCGTTGCACCAACATCCGGCTGGGGGCATTACAGCTTTGACCGGTGTTGTTCATCATGTGCATGACACCACGCTTCACGGCTTTTTCGTCGGCATCCTCGAACACCACGTTGGCGCCTTTGCCGCCCAACTCCAGATGCACTTTCTTCAGCGTGTCGGCTGCATTCTTCGAGATCGCGGTGCCTGCGCGGGTCGAGCCGGTAAAGCTGACCATGTCCACGTCCGGGTGGCCTGAGAGTTGTGAACCGACGCCCACGCCGTCGCCGTTGACCAGATTGAACACCCCGGCGGGGAAGCCAGCCTCATCCATCATTTCGGCAAAGATCATCGCGTTCAGCGGGCTCTGTTCGGACGGTTTCAGAACCATGGTGCAGCCCGCAATGGCTGCAGCGCCAACCTTCAGCGTGATCTGATTCATCGGCCAGTTCCACGGCGTGATCAGCGCGGCCACGCCCACGGCTTCGTGAATGATCCGGTCCTCGGGAGCGTGATCACCCAGCGGCTGTTCGAACTGGAATGCCTTGGCGGCACGAATGAAGTTCTTGAGGTGGCCGATGCCCGCGCCGACCTGTTGGGTCCGCGCCATGTCGATGGGTGCACCCATTTCGGCTGACATGGCCTGCGCCAGATCCTCGGCCCTCGCCTTGTAGAGATCGACCAGCTTTTCCACCAGTGCGATCCGCTGTTCCACTGGTGTCGCCATCCACTCTGGAAGTGCAGCCTTGGCTGCTGCAACGGCAGCATTGGTGTCTGCTTCCGACCCCAACGAAATTACCGCGCAAGGCTCCTCGGTCGACGGATCAATGACGTTGAAGTCGTTGGGCTGGGCTGGCGCAACCCAGGTTCCGTTGATGTAGAAGTTCTTCTTTTCGATCATGATCTTCTCTCCCGCGTGAATTATTGACTGACCGATTGGTCGGTTTTCTGGGGCACTCTTGCACCGGATGGCTTTGGGGGCAAGGGTAACGTGCCGGAGATAGCTCAAATTGTGTATTCTTCACCTGATCTGTTTCCGACATCAGTTCTGGCGACAGAAATGTTGCAGCGGATGATCGCCACAAGACAGATCGGTGAAAATGAATGTGTGACTATCGGGTTGTAGCCCGGGATGAGCGCCCCCTAATCTCATGTCAGACCGACTCGCAGAAATGCCTTAAAGGAGATGACCAATGGGTTTGCGTATCAACGATACCGTTCCAAATTTTACTGCCGAAACAGATCAGGGCACGATCACCTTCCACGACTGGATTGGTGACAGCTGGGCGATCCTGTTTTCCCATCCAAAGGATTTCACCCCAGTCTGCACCACCGAGTTTTCGGCCGTCGCCCAGCTCAACGACGAATGGGCCAAGCGCGGTACAAAAGTGATCGGCGTGTCGGTTGACGGCGTCGAAGACCACAAGAAATGGAAAGGTGATATCGAACAATACGGCAATGCTGCTGCCGGTTTCCCGATCATTGCGGATGAAGGTCTGGAAGTGTCGAAAGCTTTCGATATGCTGCCGGCCGAAGCCTACCTGCCTGATGGCCGTACCCCTGCGGACAGCGCCACCGTGCGCTCGGTCTTCATCATCGGTCCCGACAAGCAACTGAAACTGTCGATGACCTACCCGATGACGGTGGGCCGCAACTTTGCCGAGATTCTGCGCGCTCTGGACGGTTTGCAGATGTCGATCGGCAATGGCGTCGCGACCCCGGCCAACTGGACACCGGGCGAAGACGTGATCATCCCGCCCACCGTGTCGAACGAAGACGCCAAGGCCAAGTTCGGCGAATTCGAAACCATCTTCCCCTATCTGCGCAAGACCAAAGCGCCTGAGTGATCCGAGACCGGGTTCGGGGGCTCTGCCCCCGGCCTTCGGCCTCCCCCGAGGTATTGGGGACCAGAAAGAAGCAGGGCCTGGTTTTCAGGCTCTCTGAGGGCGCATCGAGACGATGGTCCGATAGACCGCCCGCTTGAATTCCCGTTCCAGCTTGCCGTTGGTGCGGGTTTTTTTCTGGATGGTGGAGCCGCCCAGTTCCGCTGTCAGTTCAGAGACGCCATTGGGCAGGATCGTGTGGATCGGCTGACCATGGACCCAGTGCATTTGCAGAAACGTGTCCACCGGGCGGTCGAGGCTCCGGGTTGCGTTCAGCACTTTTTCCGCCGCATTACGCCCCACCACTTGCGCCACTGTCTGCAGTCCCGGAATCCGGGGCAAGAACAGCCGCGCTTCACCTTGTTTGGCAAGTGTTTTGGCCGATTTTTCACGGGTTTTGGCAGGCAATCGGATAAAGTGATCCGGGGTCGCGTGTTTGTCGATCAGGGCCAGGGCATCCGCCCAGGCTACGGGTTCCAGCGCCAGATCGTCCTCGACAATCAGGGCCATGTCCCAGCCTTCGTCCAGGATCCGCTGCCAGCAGGAGCGGTGAGACAGAAAGCAGCCGACTTCGCCGCCTGACAGAGGAAAAGGGTAGGTGGGTTTGTGCAGGTTGCCGGGGTGAGGGTGGCATTCGCCACGTTCCACCACTTCACGGCCGCGCACCGCATCCATCACCTGCGCACCCGGCAGGCTGTCCAGTAGGACGCGTACGTTCGGCGCGCGCTTTTCATCGCCGCGCATGTGAATGATCAGGCTGTGCTCCATACCCCTGCATAGCCGCTCGCGGTGCGGGGGGGAAGGTGAGGCGATTGGACCGAACCACCATTTTTGTTGACAGGCTGCCCAACCTGCTGTGTCTTTTTGTCTGACCCGTCTGGGCAATCTGCCAGAACGCTGTGCCCCGGTTTGCGGATGGCCGCCCTTGCGTGAGGGCCAAAAAGACTTTTGTAGCATTTGGAGACGAACATGACATTGACCGTCGCAGCATCCAGTTTCACCATCGGGACAGCATCAACCTTCACCGCCGGAACCTTTCCGGACTCCGCGGTGCTGAACGACGGCACCATCGCGGTCACGTTCAGCCAGACAACGGTCTTTGCAACGCCCGCGGTGCCGGATGCGGATGGGGCGGTCTTTGTCCGGCTGCTGAACGCCGATGGCACGCCCAAAGGCAGTCTGATCCAGGTGAATACGACCGAGGCAGGCGGGCAGGGACCATCGCAGGTGGTTGCGCTCAAGGATGGTGGCTTTGCCGTGTCGTGGATCAACAACGCACCCTTGGGCAGCGGCCACAATGACAGCGATGTGCATCTGCGGATCTTTAATGCCAATGGGACCCCGCGCACCGGTGAGATCGTGGTGACCGTGGACACGCCGACGCCGGGCAGCCGTGATGACGACAATACCGGGCACACGCTGACCGCATTGGCCAATGGCAATATTCTGGTGGCGTGGTCCGATGGGGGCCCGGTCGAAGGTATCTTCTCCCAGCAATTCACTGCCGCAGGGGTTAAGACGGGCGCTGAGCTGAAACTGGCAGGGGACAATGCGATCCTGACGGATTCCACTCAGCTCACCACCGGGGAGATCCTGCACGGGTTCCTTGGTGGCGCCATCCGTCTGGGCAACACCGACACCATTCTAGGCGGTGCCGAGGCGCGTTTCACCCGGGTCGCTGCCTTGTCGAACGGGGGGTATGTGGTGGCCTACGAGGAGTTCGCCTCCACCTCGGTCTCGAACTTCCACATTCATGTGTTCAACGGGGCTGGCACCCAATTGAAAGAGATCATTCTTCCCAGCGAAGGTACTCAGGTTGCCCCTATTCTATACGACTATGATCTGCTGGGTTTGGAAGATGGCGGTTTTGTCTTTGCCTATCCGGAGGCCGATAGCAGCGGACGCGGGATCAAGGCGCTGAGTTTCGACAACGCCGGAACTCAGGTGGGGAACGAAGTGTCGATTCCACCGTCCGAGACCAGTGACCAGACCAGTCAGACGCTGGCAGAGCTCAGCAATGGTGACGTCTTTGCCGCCTATCTGGATGGGGGGCAGACCAGCGCCGGGGATTTCCTGCAGGGCGTGACCATCGACGTGACAGGTGTCGGAAGCGGTGGCCCTATCAATGGCTCCAACGGCAGGGACCGACTGGACGGAACCGCGGGCAACGATGTGATGAATGGGCTGCGGGGGCCGGACCGGATCTTTGGCAAGAATGGTGATGACACGTTGAACGGTGGCCTTGGCCGCGACGCGCTTTTTGGCGGCAATGGCCGTGACCTGCTGTTCGGCAACGCCGGCTCTGACTGGCTGAACGGAGGTTTCGGCAATGATGTGCTGCGCGGTCAGGGGGGCAATGACATTCTCAAAGGTCACGCCGGTCGGGATCTGTTCTTTGGCGGTCGCGGTAATGACACCCATACAGGTGGGCCAGGGGCGGACCGGTTCGTGTTCCGCACCGGGGACGGTATCGACACGATTACCGATTTTCAGGTTGGGACTGATCGGATCGTTATCACGGCTGGCGCCGACGACATCGACGATTTGACCTTCCAAACCATGGGCAGCGACGTCCATGTCACCTTTTCTAATGTTACGATCATTGTCGATAACACCACGGTTCAGGCCTTGGACGACACAGGCAACTTCCTGTTCTGAACCGCGGCGCGGTACCGGTACGAAAAAAGCCCCGGATGCTTCCATCCGGGGCTTTCATTTTCGTCAC
Organism: Paracoccaceae bacterium; assembly: GCA_014872875.1. Classification (GTDB taxonomy): domain Bacteria; phylum Pseudomonadota; class Alphaproteobacteria; order Rhodobacterales; family Rhodobacteraceae; genus Aliisedimentitalea. The sequence goes on along the minus strand of WKFI01000019.1, from coordinate 371,174 downwards.
AGGAGGAAAGATCAGTCCTCTTTCTTTTCCTGCTTGATCTCTTCGCCGGTTTCCTGATCGACGACTTTCATCGACAGGCGTACCTTGCCGCGGTCGTCAAAGCCCAGCAGCTTGACTTTCACTTCCTGACCTTCCTTCAGAACGTCTGACGGATGGTTCAGGCGGCGATTTTCGATCTGGGACACGTGAACCAAACCGTCGCGCTTGCCAAAGAAGTTCACGAAGGCACCGAAATCGACGATCTTCACAACCTTACCGGTGTAGATCGCGCCTTCTTCCGGCTCGGCCACGATCGCGTGGATCATGTCATAGGCCTTCTGGATCGCTTCACCGACCGACGAGGCGATCTTGATGATGCCGTCGTCGTTGATGTCTACTTTGGCACCCGAGGTTTCCACGATTTCGCGGATGACCTTGCCGCCCGAACCGATCACTTCACGGATCTTGTCGGTCGGGATCTGCATGGTTTCGATGCGCGGGGCGTGGACCGAGAACTCGTTGGTTTCCGACAGGGCTTTGCCCATTTCACCCAGGATGTGCATCCGGCCGTCCTTGGCCTGGGCCAGGGCTTTCTCCATGATCTCAGGCGTGATGCCTGCGACCTTGATGTCCATCTGTAGCGAGGTGATGCCGTTTTCGGTACCTGCCACTTTGAAGTCCATATCGCCCAGGTGGTCTTCGTCACCCAGGATGTCGGTCAGAACTGCATAGGAACCGTCGTCTTCCAGGATCAGGCCCATGGCCACACCGGCAACCGGTGCTTTCAGCGGAACGCCCGCGTCCATCATCGACAGCGAACCACCGCAGACCGACGCCATCGAGCTGGAGCCGTTCGATTCGGTGATTTCCGACACAACGCGTACGGTGTACGGGAAGTCGGTCGGGGCCGGCAGAACCGCCTGCAGCGCGCGCCAGGCCAGCTTGCCGTGGCCGATTTCACGACGACCGGGCGAACCGACGCGGCCAACTTCACCAACCGAATAGGGAGGGAAGTTGTAGTGCAGCAGGAAGTTCGATTTGAAGTTGCCATGCAGCGCGTCGATGAATTGTTCATCGTCACCGGTGCCCAGCGTGGTCACAACCAGACCCTGGGTTTCGCCACGGGTGAACAGGGCCGAACCGTGGGTCCGCGGCAGCATTGAGGTTTCGCAGACAATCGGGCGGACGGTGGTGGTGTCACGGCCGTCGATCCGCTTGCCGCCTTTGACCACGTCGCCACGCAGAATGCCGGCTTCCAGCTTTTTCATCGCCGAACCCAGGTTGGCGTCTTCCAGCTGTTCTTCGGTCAGGGCTGCCTTGATCGCTTCGCGGGCAGCGGCAACAGCGGCAGTGCGCTCCTGCTTGTCGGTGATCGCAAATGCGGCGCGCATCTGTTCGTCACCGGCGGCTTTCACGGCCTCGTACAGCTCGGAATAATCCGGGGGGGTGAAATCGAACGGCTCTTTCGCTGATTCTTCGGCCAGCGAAATGATCAGGTCGATGACCGGCTGGATCTGTTCATGCGCAAAGTTCACGGCACCCAGCATTTCTGCCTCAGACAGCTCGTACGCTTCCGATTCCACCATCATCACGGCGTCCTTGGTACCGGCCACAACCAGGTCCAGACGTTGTTCAGGGTTCAGGCGCAGGTCCTGCATATCGTCCACGGTCGGATTCAGGACGTATTCGCCATCCACGAAACCAACACGGGCACCGGCGATCGGGCCCATGAACGGTGCACCGGAAATGGTCAGCGCGGCCGAGGCTGCGATCATTGCAACGATGTCGGGGTCATTGACCAGGTCGTGGCTCAGCACGGTGCACATCACCAGTACTTCGTTCTTGAAGCCGGGGACGAACAGTGGGCGGATCGGACGGTCGATCAGACGCGCGGTCAGCGTCTCTTTTTCGGTCGGGCGCGCTTCGCGCTTGAAGAAGCCACCCGGGACCTTACCGGCGGCATAGTATTTCTCTTGGTAGTGAACGGTCAGCGGGAAGAAATCCTGACCCGGCTTCTGTGCACGAGCATAGGTCACGTTGGCCATGACCGAAGTTTCGCCCAAAGTGGCGATGACCGAGCCATCGGCCTGGCGGGCAACTTTGCCCGTTTCCAGTGTCAGCGTTTCTTCGCCCCACTGCATGGATTTGGTTGTTACGTCAAACATCTAGCGTATCCTGATTGGGAGCACTCCCAGGCGTATCCCGGGTCTCCCGTTTCATATGGCGGCCCCATTGCCGCCGACCCCAGTTATCTTTCTTTCGCGTGCCGGGGTCGTAGCACATCGTCTCAGATGCTGCGCCATTACAGCAGATTGGCCGGGATTGGAAGCGAAACCGGTTTTGCGGTTTCAGGCGCGACAGGTGATCTCAGGCGTAAAGTCCGGGAACCAGAGCTTCGGCGCGGGTTTTCAGTTCCTGAGCAGAGGTTCCGGGACCTAACGGATCGCCATAGAACACGTCGAACCGACCGCCCAACTTCTCCAGCAACTCCGAAGAGTAGCGCAGCGACCCGACCATCGCGCCAATATTGTCATCCCCACTCAGTCGCTCGGCCAGTGCACGAACGCGATAATAATAGGACGAGTTCCGCGCATCCAAGGCTGCCGGGACAATCGGCACCCCACAGCTTTCGGAAATCCGAGAGGTGCCATTGCGCCAATCCGGTTCCACCAGTTTGCCATTGCGGCGTTTCGGAACCCGGCCAGACCCAAAGATCAACAAGGCGCCGCCCCCGTTCAAGTGATCCTGCATGGCCGTCTGCGTGGATCGGCCCGAGACGGCCCGGTTCTGTTTGTCGATTTTCACCGGAACGATGTAATCGGGGCCCAGAAACTCCTCGACCTCGACATTGGCAACCACTTTAAGATCCGGCCGCCGTTCCAACAGGGCACCTGCATGGGCGACAAAGTCGAACATGCCCGTCGGATGGGTCGAGGCGATGATCACCGGGCCCGTTGCGGGGATATGGGACAGCCCATGCGGAACGATCCGGGTTCCACCATTGCGTTTGAGGATCTTGTCCACCAGCTCGGCACCGGTGACGCCCTTCAGCTGGTGCAACAGGTTCTCGCTTTCCTGCAGAGCGAAAAACGGCTTGCGCGTCATCAGGCGGCTGAGCGCGTCCACCACGTGCAGCGCAACCCGCACCAGGGTCAGCCGGAAGCGTGATGTTTTCGACAGATGCAACCGCGCGCGCAACGCGTCGTCCAAAGGGTGGTTCTTTACCCCGTGTGACATTTTCCCCCCGGCGGCCGCCAGCATTGGTTCGGCGGCCCATGCAAGCCTAATGGATCAAACACATGCGGCAAAGGGCATGAAAACCCGACCTGGGTCTGCACTATTCGCAGAACACCGTTCGAACGGCGAACCGTGGCCCGGAAAAGTCGTAAACATATGGCCCCGGCACCAATCGTTCCCCACGAAACTCTTCGCGCGCCTTCTCTCTGAGTCGGTCAAAAGGTCGATCTTTCGGTAATTGCCCAAAGGCCCGCAACCGATCCTCATCTGCCCGTCGGTACACTTGTGGGCCATAATCCGCGCTCTGGATCTGGCACAGCGCAACCGACTTGACCTGGGCCAGCTTGCCCGGCTCCGGGCTCAACCCTGTCAGGTCAAGCTGATGTCCCGACTTGGTGGCATGACCCCTCGTGCGAAAGGTCAGTGGTTCGGCCAACTCAAACGGCGTTGCGTCTTCGCCCTCTGGCGTAAATCGCAACATGAAACTGCCCGGTGGCACCAACACCCGGAAGAAGGCACCGCCGATAATATACGCCGCGAGTTTCTCTTCTCCGGTCTCCGGTGCGATCAGTGTCAGAACGTAATCGGTCCCGGCATCGGTCTTGATCTGCAGCGGGAACACGGCGGGCAAACCGGTCTTGTTCCACAGCAACCCGGTGCGCTGGGGCGGCGTGTTGCTGGCACCGTCCGCTGCCCACGCAAACGGGACATGGGCCATTATCCAGGCCAATGCTAAACTTCTAAACAACCGCAGAACAGTCACCACGCCAAAGGCCCCTTTGCGAGACTTCAGACACATCCTAACACGCAACCCCCACGGTCATAAGCCACTGCCCGTCACGTCCGGTCGCGTATCGGTGAGCCGGACAGTTTGCCGCCCGAGATCAGCGATTGAACCTCGACCTCCAGCAAGTCGCGCACAACCTGAGCCGCGGGCGATAAGGGTCTGTCAGGCAGCCAGCACAAAGCGTGGATCCGTGGTACCTCGGGGTCGATCACCGGTCGAGTGGTGATACGTCCCACAGCAATTCGATCCAACCAATGGGTGATCGGAACGATGGTCGAGGCCAGACCGTGCTCGACCATCGCGCCGATCACGTTGATACTACCGGTCTCATGCTTGATGTTCAGCGCCACACCTGCCGCCCGCGCCGCGTCCTCCAACCTGCGCCGCAGATCGCGATTGTGCAATGGCAGGACCAGCGGGTGCGCTGCGGCCTCGGCAAAGCGGATCGGGCTGGTGTTATTCTCGGCGGTCGAGCGGCTGACAAAATGAAACCGCTCTTCAAACAGCGGCAAGATCCGCGCTTGTGGCAGATCCTGTGGCGCGTTCGGCAGCACCGCCAGATCAGCCTCCTGCTGGGTCAGCGCAACCCGGGACTGTTCCGGGTAATGGTCTAGCACCTGCAGCGTGATACCGGGATAGTCCTGTTCGACCCGGGAATACAGCCCGACCGCCAGCACCGGTGCCAGCGAGGCGATGACAGACACCACCACCGTGCCCGAAATCTCTTCGGCATCATGGTGGATCGAAGTTTTTATCGCCTCGATCCTTCGGATCAACTCGGCGGCCTCACGTCGCAACCGTTCCCCGGATTTGGTCAAGGACACGCCCCGGGAATGCCGCTGGAACAGCACGGTTTGGAGCTCGTGCTCCAACTGCGAAATCTGCTTGCTCAACGCTGGTTGCGCAATCCCAAGCTCTTGCGCGGCGGCAGACATCGAACCGTGCCTGCAGATGGCAAGAAACTGGTACAATTGGCGTGGGCGCATAAATCCATAACCTTTCAGTTATGACAATTATGCCGAGCCAATATTTCCGGGTCTATCAAAACTGTTCTAGGCTGGCCGCCAGAACAACGACCCGAACAGCCCAGAGGTTTCCATGACCGACACAACCCAAAGACCCAACATTCTGTTCATCACTTCCGATCAGCAGCGCGGTGACTGCTACGGGTTTCGCGGTCGCAACGTCTATACCCCGCATCTTGACCTGCTCGCCAGCGAAGGCACCAGCCTGGAGGCCGTCATTACCCCCTGCGTGGTCTGCCAACCGGCAAGGGCCTCGATCCTGACTGGCCTGTTGCCGCGCACCCATGGGGTGCATGACAACGGCATCGATCTGGATCACGAGCTGGGGGAGAAAGGCTTTGCAGGATCCCTGTCCGCCGCCGGCTACCACACTGCCAAAATCGGCAAGGCACATTTCTCTACCTATCACGTCTTTGAAGACACTGGCCGTTTTGAGAGCATTCCGGGGTCTTCAGGCGCGCCCGACGGTTGGCGTGGCCCCTATATGGGTTTTGACCATGCCGAGCTGATCCAGGTTGGTCACAATTGGTGGCTGCCGGAAAAGCCGCCCAAGGGATTGGCTTATGAAGAATGGTATTATGGCGATGGGCGGGGCGAGCTGAAAAACAAGCTGCTGTGGGAAAGCCACCGCGACCACAAGGGCGCACCTCAGGTCTGGTCGTCGAAACTGCCAGTGGCCTGGCACAACTCCACATGGATTGCTGACCGTGCCATCGACTTCATTCGAAAGGATCACGGCAAGCCCTTCTGCCTCTGGGTATCTTTCCCCGACCCGCATCACCCGTTCGATTGCCCGGAACCCTGGGCTTCGCTCCACCGCCCCGAAGATGTGGATTTGCCGGAACACCGTACACGCAATTTCGAAGGCCGGCCCTGGTGGCACCAGGCTGCGGTTGAGACCGAGATCACCGGAGCGGGTTCGGACGTCCGCAAAAGCTATTCCCGGTTCCCCGAAGTGTCCGACGATCACCTGCGTGAGATCATCGCCAATACCTATGGTCAGATTTCGTTGCTCGACCATTCCGTGGGTCGCATTCTGACCGAACTGGACGAACAGGGCCTGGGGGACAACACCTATGTCGTCTACACCGCTGATCATGGAGACTGGCTGGGTGATCACGGGCTGGTTCTGAAAGGTCCGATGCCTTTCGAAGGTCTGTTGAATGTGCGCGGCATTGTCAAAGGTCCAGACGTGCCGGTGGGCAAGACCAATGATCAGCCGCTATCGACCCTCGACCTGGGTGCGACCTTCCTGGATTGGGCTGGCGCCGATAGCCTGATGCCGATCCACGGGCGATCGATGCGCGATGTGATTTCAGGTGAAGGCACCCGCGACGGTGCACTCAGCGAATGGGAGCTGCTGCCAGGTCGCGTCGGGGTCGGCCTTTCGCTGCGGACAGTCCGCAGTCGAACCGCCAAGCTGACCATGGATCTGCAATCCAACACGGGCGAGATGTACGACCTTGAAAACGATCCGCATGAGCTCAGCAACATCTTCGACAACCCGGCCCACGCCGAATTGCAGGCCGAGCTGACGAAAATCCTCATGTCCCGCCCCGACGACATGCGCCCGAACCAGATACCTGTGGGTATGGCCTGAGGGTCTGGCTGACGGTGCTTGCGTGCCTGCACTGCCGCCCTTAGCCGGATCTCAGGCCCCGTTGGGTGTTCAGGCGCTGTTCGCAAATGTGATTTGACCGTCACAGATCGTGACTTGAGCCTTGGCTTCGTGCAGAGTCTCAGACGGTGCGCGCACCAGATCGCGGTCCATTATGACCACATCCGCCAGGTAGCCCGGTTTCAGTATGCCTTTGCGATGTTCGTTGAACTCAAGCCAAGCATTGTCCCGCGTATACGACGCCAGGGTCTGGGTCAGGTCCTGCCCATTGTCGAGCCACGGATCGGGCAGGGGAACGCCCTGCACTGCAGCTGCCACCGACATCATGGGATCCACCGGCACAATCGGCCAGTCCGTTGAAAAACAGACCTTTGCACCGCTGTTCCGGATCGCTCGCCAGGCGAAGGCGTGCTTGATCTGATCCATCGTGAGCACATCGCCAGGCACATAGGGACTGAACAGCCCGCCGCGGGGCGAATGCATCGGCTGCAGTGATGCCACTACGCTCAGATGCGCCAGACGGGGCAGGTCATCGGGGTGAATCACCTCGATATGTTCGATCCTGTGCCGTGCATCGCGTCTGCCATTTGCGCTCTGAGCAGCTTCGTACCCGTCCAGCACTCGCCTCACGGCGCCATTGCCGATCGCGTGGACGCTGATCTGTAGCCCCATCGCATCGGCGCGGATGCATGCCTCGTTGAACTGTTCGATCTCGAACACCGGATCACCACAGGTTTCCGGTTTGCCTGGATAAGGCTCCAGCATCAGCGCTGTGTAACTGTCCAGAACGCCATCGAGAAACATTTTGACCCGACCGGACCAGACCTTGTCCGAGCGGAAAGTCCGATGCATCTCGGCTGCCTCGTTCAACCGGTCCAGCGGATCGAAGTTCTTCAGATGCATCGGTACCTGAACCCGCATGGGCAGCCGACCTTCCTGTTCCAGCTCGCTCAACAGCTCCAATTGATAGAAATTGCCGTCCATGTTGTGCAGCCCGGTGATCCCGTGCCGTGCGCAATGGTTGAGCCCGCGCAGGATGATCTCCTTGTCATGCGCCCGTTCCTGCGCTGTCGCGGGTGGTTCCGGATCGGCGCCGGTGACGTATCCAAGAAGATCCCGACCCCCAAGCGCCGAAAGCGCCAGAACCGGACCAAAGGCGCCAGCTTCGTTCAACTGCCCCGCTGCTGTGCCATCGGGAGCCATGAGGATCTCGGATCCTTCTGGAACTGCGCCGCCATGCAGGATGCCCGCCTTTTCCAGGGCCGCTGTATTGGCCCAGACCGTGTGATGATCCGACGACATCAGCGCCATGGGGCGGTCGGGCAGTATGCGATCCAGATCCTGACGGGTCGCAGTCTGGCCGGGACCCAGGATCTCGTAGTCGGCTGCAACGCCCATGATCAATGGATCGTCGGATCGCTCGGCCGCATAGGCCCGCACCGCGTCCTGCAGGGCCTGAAACCCTCGAACAGACAGTAGATCCAGCATGTCCAGCTCGGCCGCGCCTGCGAACAGATGCACATGGCTATCGATAAAACCCGGCAGGACCGATCCGCCGCCCGCGTCGATCACTCGGGTTCCCGCGCCTGCCAGGTCCCGTATCTCCTGAGTAGATCCGATCGCCAGAATCCAACCGCCGGAAATAGCCAGCGCCTCGGCACGGGGCCGGTCGGGGTCAAAGCTCATCACCGCGCCGTTCAGGATGACAAGATCAGGTGGATTGGACATGGGGCCTCCGGATATTTGGATCGGAACCGTTCCAGTTCACCCGTATCCTTTCTGGCGTGCAAGCGGTTCTGTGCATTGCCCAAATGAAAACGCCCGCCAGAAGGCGGGCGTTGAAACCGGATGAACCGATTTCGAATTCGGCAGAAACCGAACAAGCTTAGCGGCGGATGCCCAAACGCTTGATCAGGTCCTGATAACGGGCTTCTTCCTTACCCTTCAGGTAGTCCAGCAGCTTACGGCGCTGAGCAACCATTTTCAGAAGGCCACGACGACCGTGGTTGTCCTTCTTGTGGGTTTTGAAGTGCTCGGTCAGGGTAGTGATGCGCGAGGTCAGGATGGCAACCTGGACTTCGGGCGAACCGGTGTCGCCGTCCTTGGTTGCGAATTCTTTCATGACGCGTGCTTTTTCTTCAGCAGTGATCGACATCGGGGTCTCCTTCAAAAGGTTAGAGTGGATGGCGCAGGCCGGGATGTCGTCCAGCGCAGGCCCATGGAGATATCCATTCCCGGATTGATTCCGAAAGCAGATGCGCGCGTATAGGCTGTTTTCTCGGGGTTGGCAAAGAGATTCTGGGATGAACCGGTTGAAGGGTTCATGCAGACAATTCGCTAGACTACGGTCTGTCCGCCTCTTCCAAGCTGTTGGTCAAAGGGTTTTGATGCCCATTTCTGCGACCGATATGCGTTCTTGCGCAAGGGTGGCCTTCCAGCCTGTCCCACGGCGTCGGATTATTCCGGCATCAGCCCCAGCGCCTGGGCCGCAGCATGATCAAGCAGAGTCACATCCTCCGCTGTCAGATCAGGCGCACCCGCAACCGATGCAATCTCAACCCCATCCACCAAAATCGTTTTGAGCGAGGCATCGTCCGGGTCTGTCTCAATCTCGATCTCGGGCATTTCCCCCTGATCGCCATTCCAGACCATGACCAGCTGATCTTCGGTCCCGTCATAGTCAACGACCTGTGCGGTGGCTCCGCCAGCGATCCAGTCACCGAACACGAGCGAGTCTTCGCCGCTGCCGCCAGTCACGATATCCCCCGCCCCGGCTAGCAGTGTATCAGCGCCTTTACCGCCGTTCACGAAATCGCTCTGGGCGTCGCCGGCACCGTCAAAACCTTCTTCCACGCCGGACACCAAGTCATCGCCATCGCCGCCGAACAGGGCGTCCGCTCCGGCACCGCCGATGATTACGTCATCCCCTGCATTACCATGCAGCTTGTCGTCCCCAGCACCGCCGTCGATGCGGTCGTCATCCATACCGCCATGAGCGGTATCGTCTCCGGCACCGCCGTCGATCCGGTCTTCACCGTAGTGACCAAAAAGGCTGTCATCCCCTGCGCCGCCGTCCAGCTGATCGTCACCATTTTCGCCGTGCAGTAAATCCGCGCCAGCGCCGCCGCTCAGCGTATCGTCCCCGTCCGAGCCGAACATCGTATCGTTGCCGGCTCCGCCCTCAAGCCTGTCGTTGCCGGCATAGCCATTCATCTGGTCATCACCGTCGTGACCAGCCAGCCAATTGTTGGCGTCGTCACCGGCCATCACGTCATTTTCCGATGTTCCGTTGGTTGCCGTCTGCAGTGCTTTTGCCGGATCAGTCAAAGGCTCGGTCGGCGTTTCCACCTGCGTTTCCACCGTGGGTACGGGAGACGCTTCCGCAGCAGGTGATCCCGTGGTTTCGTCAGGTTGCGACGCCTCGCCACCAGAGGTTTCCTGTTCAGCAGGTGGAACGCTCAAATCGCTCAGCATGTCCCCGACAGTCGGCTGGCCGTTCACGTCAGGCCGATCCGCCGAATCGCTGGCTGGATCATCAGACGATGCATCGCCGGAGATCCCCATCTCCGCATCGCTTTCCTCATCTGTCAGCACAACACTGCCTATGGTCATCAAGCCAATAAGGCCAGCAAGCCACAACATGACATTACTCCACTCACGAAACCCCCAACTGCCACTCTCCGATGTCAGGTGATTCTGGTCAAAGCCTATCGAATCAGCTGGTTAACGGTTTCGGATCTCCATTGGCGGAAACGGCAGTGCGGGTCACGCTTTCGGTGTAACGCTCCAAAGCTCCGGTTGCGTGGCATAGGCGATGTACAGCGGGTGTTTCGGATGGCCAGCCTTGCTAAGCCCCAAGTGGTGCAACGGATGCCCGGCCTGCCGCAGCAGGGCTTCGACCTGCGGCCCGCGGTTCCGGTGCGCCCCATGGGTACCCCAGGCCGCGATCACCATGTCGGCCCAATCCGCAGCCTGCAACAGGGCAGTATCGTTGTCCTCTCCTTCCGGCGCGGCAGCTTTTCGCATCGCGTGGGGGTCGGTTTCACGCCACGCAAAGATGTTGACCGCACAGAAGCCGCCATAGCCCAGCGCCCGCGCCCGGCGTTCACAGCGTTCGATTGTGGGGTCGTTTTGCACCTCGGTCGCCCTGGACGGGTTCAGCATCACGAACGTGACCTTCAAACCTGTCGGGTTCCAGACCCGTGTCAGGCTATAGCGATACTTCTCGCAATCCGAATAGACTGCGGTCGAAGGCGCATCGCCCTTGGTATGAGACCGGGTAATCATGGCCGCAGTCATGACCAGAATCACCCAAAACCTCAAGCATCCGGTTTGGGTTGCACAAAAACCCGATTGGGATGCAATTCCCCGGATTTATAGATCCCCACGGCCACGGCCTGACCGTTCAATGACGCCCAGGCTTCATCGCCGTATTCAACCTCGTCGGTTGCAATCACCATGCCCGGGTTGCCATTGCGCAGACGCACAGCGCCCTGATCAGTGCATTTCAACTCGGGCAGTTCGGCCAACCCGTTTTCCAGGGGCAACAGATGCTCGTCCAGCTCTGGCGTGCGCGCCAGTTCCTCGATCTGGTCCCAGCTCAGCCCGTCTTCGGCCTCGAACGGGCCGGACCAGATGCGGCGCAGTTGTTTGACATGGCCATGGCAGCACAGAGCCGCCCCCAGATCACGCGCGATAGAGCGGACATAGCCGCCTTTGCCACAGGTCATTTCAAGCACCACGTGATCTGCGTCCGGGCGATCCACCAGAACCAGTTCCTCGACCCACAAGGGGCGGGCGGCGATTTCGAACTCTTCATCGTCGCGGGCCAGCTTGTAGGCGCGCTGCCCGTCGATCTTCACCGCTGAAAACTTGGGTGGCACCTGTAGAATGTCGCCCAGGAAGGGGGCCAGGGCGTCCTTGATCTGTTCGTCTGTGGGGCGCGCGTCGCTCTCGGCGATCACTTCGCCCTCGGCGTCGTCGGTATTGGTTGCCTGCCCCAACCGCACGGTAAAGGTATAGGTCTTCAAGGCATCGGTGATGTAAGGAATGGTCTTGGTTGCTTCGCCCAGTGCCACTGCCAACACGCCGGTTGCTTCGGGGTCGAGAGTGCCTGCATGACCGGCCTTATTGGCGTTCAAAGCCCAACGCACCTTGTTGACAACCGCAGTCGACGTAGGTCCCGCCGGTTTGTCCACTACCAGCCAGCCGGAAATATCGCGTCCCTTGCGTTTGCGTCCCATGTCATACCCCGAAAAAACGTAAGGCGCGCCGGTTAGCGGATCAGGACGACCCTGTCAAACCATAGGTCCGGACGGACCGGAATTCGGTTCTCATCGGTTTTCGACAACACCTACAACAGGGCCCATCCGAAACCCGGCATCGTTGCGACCGATCCCCGGCGCATAGAGGCGCGAGATATTGCCATCAAAATACAGAGCATCGGGCAGCCCCAACCCATCCCGGAACAGGCTACCAAACTCGTGAAACGTTACCGCATTGCGCGAAATGACAAAGACAGCCCGTTGACCATCCGCACTTGTCCCAACCCCGTTGCGGACATAGCGCGAGGTCGAATCGATCAGAAACCGCGGATGAAGTTCCCCATCGATGACCAGCATCGGCCCCGATTGGGTGGCGTCCCGGCACTCCGGGTCCCGCGCCAGAAAATCTTTGGTCTCGAACACATCCGCCCGCCTTGCGCGAATGCAGAACACCCCGTTGGGCAGCAGTCCGAAATTGCCGGGTCCCGCATTGGGGATCACCCGCATTTCCTCGACGCCGCCTTCGACATAATGCCCCACCGGGCTGCGGTCGGAGTGATACATGCCAGCATTCATCGCAAAGCTCAGCCGCTGGCCGCTTTCGGACAACACCTGATCAATACGCGAAAACTGCCCCAGCATCGCGCCATCTGCGTCGCGCAGAAACAGGCGCAGATCTTCGACCCCGGCATCCACCTCGCACAGGGTATACCGGTTCTCGGCATAGGAAATGTCACGACACTCGACCGCTGCCGCCGCGCTGGCCAGCCAAATCCAGGTTATGGCGGCCAGCGTCCGGATCACTCGTCCAGATCGCGGCGCACCGCGTCCTGATCGAACATCCGGCGGGTGTCATCCAGCCGGTCGAATGTTTCGTCCAGCCGGAACCGCAGATCGGGCGAAAACTTCAGCCCGACCTTCTTGCCGACCAACCGGCGCAGTTCGCCCTTGTTGCGGGCCAGGATCTTCAGCACATCCTCCTGCCCTTGCCCGCCCAAAGGCAGCACATACGCAGTCGCGATCTTCAGATCGGGCGAAGTCGTGACCTCCCCCACAGTGATCGACATACGGTTCAGATCCGGATCATGTACGTCCCCGCGCGCCAGCACCTCGGACAGGGTGCGGCGGATCAGTTCACCCACACGCAGCTGCCGCTGCGACGGGCCGGGACCATCGTGGAATTTGTTCTTAGCCATGTTTCGGGTCTATGCCGAAAGCTTGGCTTTGCCAAGCGCTGCCCAACCGGATAGGAGATAACCCGCAATGCAAAAGGGAACAGCCAGATGACGCACAAGCCGGGGATCGTGATTACAGGGGCATCAGGACGCATGGGTCAGATGCTGATCAAGACGGTTCTGGACAGCGACAAGGTTCAGCTGGTGGGCGCAGTCGAACGCGAGGGCCACGATTGGGTTGGCCGCGACGTGGGCGAAGCCATGGGCGGCGCACCGGTGGGTGTGGTCGCCACCGACGACGCGCTCGAGGCGTTTTCGCGCGCCCAGGCGGTGATCGACTTCACGGCCCCTTCGGCGACGCTGGATTTCGCGGCGCTCGCGGCTCAGGCCCGCTGCGTGCATGTGATCGGTACCACCGGCATGACAGATGCAGAAATTGCCGCTCTGGAACCGGCGTCCCGCCACGCGGTGATCGTGCGGGCCGGCAACATGAGCCTTGGCGTCAACCTCCTGGTACAGCTGACCAAGAAGGTCGCCGCCGCGCTGGACGAGGATTTCGACATCGAAGTGATCGAGGCGCATCACCATCACAAGGTGGACGCCCCGTCCGGCACCGCGCTGATGCTGGGTGAGGCCGCCGCCGAAGGCCGCGGCGTGGCGCTGAACGATGTGGCTGATCGCGGTCGCGACGGCATCACCGGCGCCCGTAAACGTGGCGACATCGGTTTCACGGCGATTCGGGGCGGTGACATCGTGGGCGAACATGACGTCCTGTTCGCCGCCGCAGGTGAACGCATCGTGCTGCGTCACCTGGCCACCGATCGCGCCATCTTCGCCCGCGGAGCGCTCAAGGCAGCGCTCTGGGGTCAGGATAAAACACCCGGGCAGTACGACATGGTGGATGTGCTGGGGCTCTGATCAGAGCTCCGGCGCGCCGGAGAATCCTTCGAATCCGTCTGTGGTCGACACGATCTCGGCTTCGTACCGCGCAATCATCGGCATGACGACGGGTTCGACCTTTTCTTTCCAGACCGGCCCATCGTAAAACGCGTCCTTGATGCGCTGCCGCTCCGCTTCCGAGGCAAAGGCTCGCATCCAGTGTACCTTGTCCGGATCTTCTTGGTCCCGCATCGGGCCAAACACCAGCATCCCGGCATCCCGCAAGGCGGGCCGGTTAACACTTTCGAAATACCGGATGAAGTCCTCCCGCCGGCCCGGATGCAGCGTGTAGTGACGAATTTCGATGATCATCGCGTCTTTCCCTGAGAAATCGCTGCTTCTTTCTGGTCTCAAATACCTCGGGGGTGAGGCCGCAGGCCGAGGGGGCAGCGCCCCCTTCACTCTAATCTCAAACGCCACCCAAACCAGACATCCAAGCCCCACTCCACGCGCAAGAAAATTTGAATTTTCTTGGCGCCAGGCTCGGAGCGTGGCGTGATCCGGATCAGAAATCGATTGCGATCCCCTTCTTCTCCCAATCCCCATACCGCGCGGGATCAGGGCCGTCTCGGCCACCAAGCTCCTTGGGCAGCGGCGCCTTGTCCGCCTCCGCCTTGCGGCGCTCTTCGGCTTCGGCCAGGGCGCGCTGGGCGGCTGGTGGCAGGTGGGACAGGTCAGGGTCGGATTGATCGCTCATCACAGGTTCCTTTGTGCTCGGAGCATGATATACGCCCCCATCGCGCCACAACAAGCCCTGCCGGATCGAGTGGCGGCCCCTCGCAAGGAACCGAAATGTCCAAGTCTTCGACCCCATCTGCCACTCAGGCCCGCCGCAGCGCGATCCATCTGCTCGACCGGATTCTTGGCGAAGGGCAGTTGATGGCCGAATGCCTGAACGCGGGCGCGTTGGAACATTTGGACGGTGAAGACCGCGCCCGCGCTCAACGTCTGGCGCTGGAAACCCTGCGCGGGCTGGAACGCGCCGACCGTCTACTGCAGAAACACCTGCGCAAGGCGCCGCCGCTGACGGTGCGCAATGCGCTGCGGCTGGGCACTGTGGAACTCGCTCAGGGGCAGGCCAGCCACGGCGTCGTCAATTCCATGGTGGACATCATCGGTCGCCACAAACGCCACGGCAAGCTCAAGGGGCTGGTCAACGCGGTGCTGCGCAAGATGGCTGACCAGGCCCCTGCCGAATGGGATCGTCTGCGCATTCCCCGTCTGCCGAAATGGCTGCGCGGCCCCTTGGCTGACGCTTGGGGTGCGCCCACGATGCTGGGCATCGAACAGGCGCATTTCTCAGGTGCACCGCTGGACATTACCCTGAAACCCGGTGCCGATCCTGCCGCGTTGGGCGGTACCCTGACAGCCACGGGATCGGTCCGGATCGCCAATGCCGGTCAGGTCTCGGCCCTGCCGGGCTTTGCCAGGGGCGAGTGGTGGGTGCAGGACGCCGCCGCCGCCCTTCCGGCCAAGCTGCTCAATCCGCAGCAAGGTGAAACCGTGATCGACCTTTGCGCCGCGCCGGGCGGAAAAACGATGCAGCTCGCCGCTGCTAGCGCCAAGGTCACTGCCGTGGATCAGTCCGAGTACCGCATGAAACGGGTGCGTGAAAATCTTGACCGCTGCGGGCTCGATGCTCAACTGATCGTCGGCGACGCGCTCGACCAGACTGGCCAATATGACGCCGTTTTGCTTGATGCGCCCTGTTCCGCCACCGGCACCATCCGCCGGCACCCCGATCTGCCCCACGCCAAGGACGGATCGGAATTCGGGGCGCTGATCGAACTTCAGGCTCAGATGCTGGCTCATGCCTGGGGGCTGGTGAAACCCGGTGGACGTCTGGTTTTCTGTACCTGCTCTCTGTTGCCGGACGAAGGCGAATGCCAGGTCGAAGATGCACTTGAGATGTTTCCGGACATGTCCGCAGATCGGACAGCCCTGAACCAGCCCGGCATCGACCCTGCCTGGATCACCGACGAAGGCGGCCTGCGCCTGCGCCCTGATTACTGGCCTGATCAAGGGGGCATGGACGGCTTCTATATGGCCCGCCTGCAGAAAGCCGCCTGAGCGCCCTGAAACCCGGTGACTCGCGTCCAACCCCGCGATATGCTCCGCCCAAGCGCAACAGCGCATAAGAGGCAGTGAGCATGTCCGACCCGGGAGTGATGGCGAGCCGACGCAGCCGTCTTTTGAACGCATTTTATGCCTATAGGGCCCGCCGCCAACGCGCGGCCAAAGGCTTTGTGTCGCAACCCGAACCCCGCACGATAGGCAGTTTCGCACGTGGCCGCCAGCTGGTCGGCGGCAACCTGTTGTTTGCAGGCTATTTGGTAGAATCCAAAGACACCGGACTGTGGGAGGTTACCGCCCCTAACATTGCCTTTGACGCTGAGCGCCACGGGTTTTCATGGCTCGACGATCTGGCCGCCGTGGGTGATTTCAATGCCCGCGCCAAGGCGCAGAAATGGGTTTGGGGCTGGATCGACACACATGGTGGCGGCACCGGACCCGGCTGGACCCCCGATCTGACCGGTCGCCGTCTGATCCGTTGGATCAACCACGCGGTGTTTTTGCTGCGTGGACAGGAAAGCGAGCAGAGCCAAGCCTTCTTCCGATCCCTCTCCCAGCAGGTCTGGTACCTTTCGAAACGCTGGAAAGCTGCCACACCGGGCCTGCCCCGGTTCGAGGCGCTGACCGGCCTGATCTACGCAGGTCTTGCGTTGGAGGGGCGCGAGGAACTGGCTGATCCGGCGGTCCGCGCCTTGGCGGCCGAATGTGACCGGCAGGTCACTGCCCAGGGTGGTCTGGCCACGCGCAATCCCGAAGAACTGCTTGAGGTTTTCACCCTGCTGACCTGGGCTGCGGCCGCGCTGCACGAAGCGGGTCGGGGCGTTCCGCACGCGCATACAGAAGCGATCGAACGCATCGCACCCACCCTGCGCACCCTGCGCCATGCTGATGGTGGTCTGGCCCGGTTCCATGGTGGCGGGCGTGGGATGGAGGGGCGATTGGACCATGCGCTTGCCGCCAGCCATGTCACCGATCAAAACGCCGATGGGCTGGCGATGGGCTATGCCAGGCTATATGCGCGGCGCACTTCGATCATCGTAGATGCCGCCGCTCCGCCCACAGGTGACGCCTCGTGGAACGCGCACGCGTCTACCCTTGCGTTCGAACTCACCTCGGGTCGTCGTCCGCTGATCGTCAATTGCGGCTCGGGCGAAAGTTTCGGCGTCGAATGGCGTCGGGCCGGGCGCGCCACGCCGTCGCATTCGACCCTCTGTCTCGAAGGATACTCCAGCGCCCGGCTGTCCGATCCGCAGAAACATACCGGGCTGGAGGCGCTGATCGAGGGTCCTTCGGATGTCCCCACCGAACTCAGCGAAATCAGTGACGGCCTGCGCTTTCAAGGGGGCCATGACGGCTTTGCACGACCCTTTGGCCTGACCCATGCTCGAACTCTGGAGTTGTCTTTCGATGGGCGCGGGTTGGCGGGCGAAGACATGTTGCTGGCGATGGACGATGGGGCCAAACGCAAATTCGACAGCGCCATGGACGGCGTCAAACTGCAGGGAATCGGATTCGATATCCGCCTGCACTTGCACCCGGATGTCGACGCAGCCGTCGATCTGGGCGGCGCTGCGGTGTCGATGGCGCTCAAAAGCGGGGAAATCTGGGTGTTTCGCCATGATGGATTGGCGGAATTGTCGCTTGAACCCTCGGTTTATCTGGAAAAAGGCCGATTAAAGCCGCGCGCGACAAAACAGATCGTTCTATCCGGGCGCGCAATGGAGTATGCGACCCGCATCCGGTGGACGCTGAGCAAGGCGCAGGAGACTGCCATTGCCGTGCGCGACCTGAACCGGGACGAACCCGACTTTGATACCTGAGCCTTCACGAAGGACTGCCCTGACATGACCGATCTTCACCCCGTGCGCCGCGCGCTGCTTTCCGTTTCCGACAAATCCGGCCTGATTGAGCTGGGCAAGGCCTTGGCTGGGCGTGGGGTTGAACTGCTATCGACCGGCGGCACCGCCAAGGCGCTGCGTGATGCAGGGTTGGAAGTGAAGGATGTTGCCGAGATCACCGGTTTTCCGGAGATGATGGATGGCCGGGTGAAGACGCTGCATCCGATGGTGCATGGCGGCCTGCTGGCGCTGCGTGACAATGACGCCCACGTGGCTGCGATGAACGAACACGGCATTGGCGCGATCGACCTGCTGGTGGTGAACCTTTACCCGTTCGAAGCCGCGCTGGCCCGTGGCGCCGATTATGACGAGATGATCGAAAACATCGACATCGGCGGTCCGGCGATGATCCGTGCGGCATCCAAAAACCACCTGTTCGTGAGCGTGGTCACCGACGTCGAAGATTATGACGCGCTGCTGGTTGAACTGGACGCCAATGACGGCCAGACCTCGTATGCCTTCCGTCAGCGCCTGTCGCAAATCGCCTATGCGCGCACTGCCGCTTATGACGCGGCGGTGTCCACTTGGATGGCTGGCGCCATCGCCGAGCCGACCCCGCGTCGCCGCGCCTTTGCCGGTGAGCTGAAGCAGACTCTGCGCTATGGCGAGAACAGCCACCAGCAGGCGGCCTTCTACACCGACGGCTCGAACCGTCCCGGTGTGGCCACCGCGACCCAGCTGCAAGGCAAGGAACTCAGCTACAACAATATCAACGATACCGACGCGGCGTTTGAACTGGTTGCCGAATTCGACCCGGCGGACAGCGCCGCTGTCGCGATCATCAAACACGCCAACCCCTGTGGCGTTGCCAAGGGCGCGACCCTGGCCGAAGCCTATCAGAAGGCGTTTGACTGCGACCGCACCAGCGCGTTCGGCGGCATTGTCGCCCTGAACCAGCCGCTGGACGCCGAAACCGCTGGCAAGATCGTCGAGATCTTTACCGAAGTGGTGATCGCGCCCGGCGCATCCGATGAGGCGAAGGAGATCTTTGCCGCCAAGAAGAACCTGCGCCTGTTGCTGACCGATGGCCTGCCCGATGCGCGTGCGCCGCTGACCGCTTACAAGCAGGTCGCCGGTGGTCTGCTGGTGCAGGACAAGGACGTGGGTTACGTCGGCATGGATGATCTGAAGGTGGTCACCGAAAAGGCTCCGACCGAGGCTCAGATGCAGGATCTGCTGTTCGCCTGGAAGGTCGCCAAACACGTCAAATCCAACGCCATCGTCTACGTCAAGGACAACGCCACCGTAGGCGTTGGCGCCGGTCAGATGAGCCGTCTGGATAGTGCCAATGTCGCCGCCGCCAAGGCGGGTCGCATGGCCGCCGATCTGGGGCTGGAAGAAAGCCTGACCAAGGGCTGCGCCGTGGCCTCGGACGCGTTCTTCCCGTTTGCTGACGGTCTGCTGGAAGCAGCCGCAGCAGGTGGCACCTGCGTGATCCAGCCCGGCGGTTCGATGCGCGATGACGAGGTGATCAAGGCGGCGAATGACGCGGGTCTGGCCATGGTCTTCACCGGAATGCGCCACTTCCGCCATTAACCACCGGAGAATACCAGGAATGGGCGCACGTCTGATGTTCTGGGCCGGGTTCGCGGCCTTCATGCTGGACCAGATCAGCAAATACCTGGTCGTCCACACGATGGAGCTGTCGCGAATCCATGCCATCGACGTGTGGCCTCCATTCCTCAATTTCCGTTACGGCGAAAACACCGGCATCAATTTCGGGCTCTTCGAGGGCGGCTCGGATCTGGGCCGGTGGTTCCTGATCGGGTTTTCGCTGCTGGTTTGCGCGGTTGTCGCGATCTGGGTGATCCGCAGCCATCGGCACCGTGCGATGCTGCTTAGCGCCGGTTTGCTGATCGGTGGTGCGCTGGGCAATGTCGTGGACCGGCTGCTGTACGGCTATGTTCTGGATTTCCTCAACATGTCCTGCTGTGGCATCAACAACCCGTTTGTCTTCAACGTGGCAGATGTCTTCATTTTCGCAGGTGCGGCAGGTTTGCTCCTGTTCGAAGGTCGTTCGAAAAAGCACTCGTGACCTCTGATTGCAAATGCGTTAAAAGCGCCTGAAACAGGCCCTCCAGCAGGCTTGCGAAATGGCAGGAGTTCGAGACCGATGCGGATCTCAGCGAGTATGATCATTCTGGTATGTGCTGTGGCGTTGTCTGGCTGCGCGCAGAAATCGCTGCGTGACCTGCGTCCCGCGGGAACTGGCCCGGACGAATTCCGCATCTTGCCAAACAAGCCGCTTACCGCGCCGACCGATTATGCTGCTTTGCCAGCTCCGACACCAGGCGGAGCCAACTTGGTGGACCCCACGCCCCAAGCTGATCTTGTTGCGGCTCTGGGGGGTAACGCCGCCGCAGTTGTGCCTTCAGGCAACGGCATTCCCTCGGGCGATGCCGCTCTTGTGACCGCCGCCAGCCGATATGGCGTAGAAGCGGATGTACGCGCCAGCCTGGCGCAGCAGGACGCGGAATTCCGCCGCAAAGCGCGCCGATCGGGGCGGATAAAGCTGTTCCCAGTGGATCGCTACGAGCAGGCCTATCGCAAGGAAACCCTGGAGCCGTTCAGCGCCAATCAGGCGTTCCGCGACCGCGGCTTTGGTACACCCACTTCGCCTCCTGCCATTCCCTGATGGGCTCTCGGGCCACGCCGACAAAATTCTCACAAATCCGGGATGAGTGCTTGTCTCCTGCGGTTCGGGCCGTAGGTTAAGCGCATATCATTTCTGGAGGTTCCGAATGATCCGACGGATCGCATGTATGGCTGCCCTGATCGGGGCAACAAGCGCCAGTGTCGCCAGCGCGGACGCACCAACCAGCGTCGATGAGGCGGTCACCACTTTCACTCTGAACAACGGTATGGATGTCGTTGTGGTCGAAGACCACCGTGCCCCGGTGGTTCAGCACATGGTCTGGTACCGCGTCGGATCCGCCGATGAACCGGCCGGTGTCTCGGGCATCGCGCACTTCCTTGAACATCTGATGTTCAAGGGGACCGATACGCTGGAACCAGGTGAACTGTCGGCAACCGTGGCCGCCAATGGTGGACGCGACAACGCTTTCACCAGCTATGACTATACGGCCTATTTTCAACGCGTCGCCGCCGATCGGTTGGAACTGATGATGCAGATGGAATCCGACCGGATGCGGAACCTGCGCCTGACCCAAGAGGACGTTGATACCGAACGCGACGTGATCCTCGAAGAGCGGGCCCAGCGTACAGACAATAACCCGCGCTCCCTGTTCGGTGAGCAGATGAACGCCTCGCAATTTCTGAACCACCGCTACGGCGTCCCGATCATCGGCTGGCGACACGAGATGGAGGAGCTGGACATGGACGACGCGCTATCGTTTTACTCTGACCATTACGCGCCCAACAATGCGATCCTGGTGATCTCGGGCGATGTGACGCCTGAAAATGTCCGCACTCTGGCCGAGCAGTATTATGGCGTGATCCCCGCAAATCCGGACGTCACCGCCCGCAGCCGGCCACAGGAACCGCCGCACAACACGGCCCGGCGCCTGGTGTTCAAGGATGCTCGTGTCGCACAGCCTTATGTGCACCGCTCCTATCTGGCCCCCGAACGCGATCCCGGTGATCAGGAAAAAGCCGCCGCGCTATTCCTGTTGGCCAAGCTTCTGGGCGGAGGCCAAACCTCCTACATGACCACGAAACTGCAATTCGAAGACCAGACCGCAGTCTGGACGGGCGCGTTCTACAATGGCACCGCTCTGGACGATACCAGCTTTGATGTGATCATCGTTCCGGCAGAAGGCGTCACCCTGCAACAGGCCGAAGACGCCATGGACCAGGTGCTGGCAGACTATGTTGCCAAAGGCGTGGACCAGGAGGAACTGGACCGGATCAAGCTGCAATTGCGCGCCTCCCAAATCTATGCCCGTGACAATGTGGATGGAATCGCCAGCCGTTATGGCCGAGGCCTGACGAGCGGGCTCACGGTGCAGGACGTGCAGGACTGGCCCGACATTCTGCAGGCCGTGACAGGGGATGAAATCATCGCCGCAGCCCGCGAAGTGCTGCAACTGGACAGCTCGGTCACTGGTTGGCTGATGCGTGATGACGAGGTAACCCAATGACCCGTGTGAAAGCCCTATTGGTGGCTGTTGCCGCCGTCTTCATTGCCTTGCCCGCTTGGGCCGAAGTCAAGATCAAGGAGGTCACCTCCCCCGGAGGCATCACCGCGTGGCTGGTCGAGGATCACTCGATCCCTTTCACGGCGCTGGAACTGCGCTTTCGCGGTGGCACATCGGTCGATGACCCCGAGAAACGCGGCGCCATAAACCTGATGACCGGTCTTCTTGAGGAAGGGTCCGGCGATCTGGAATCGCAGGACTACGCCCGCGCGCTCGAGAATCTGGCTGCTTCCTTCACATATGACGCGCAAAGCGACGCGATCTCGGTTTCGACCCGTTTCCTGACCGAAAACCGCGATCAGGCGATGGATTTGCTGCGCACTACCCTGATGCAGCCCCGATTTGACCAATCGGCGTTGGACCGTGTCCGGGCCCAAGTGATTTCGGGCCTGAAATCGGATGCCAAGGATCCGGGCGCCATCGCCGGCCGGACTTTTGCCGAAGCGGCCTATGATGGTCATCCTTATGAAACCGACGGCAAAGGCACTATCGACAGCGTCACCGCCTTGACCCGTGAAGACATGTTTGCGGCCCACAAGGCGGTCTTCGCCCGTGACCGGCTGTATGTCGGCGCGGTGGGTGACATCACCGCCGAGGATCTGGGCGCGCTGTTGGACACCCTGCTGGGCGATCTGCCGGAAACCGGTGCGCCCCTGCCGGTACAGGCCGATCTGGATATCCCTGCCGGGATCACGGTCATCGATTACGACACGCCGCAATCCACTGTTCTGTTCGGGCAAGAAGGGATGGAACGCGATCACGAAGATTTCTTTCCAGCCTATATCCTGAACCACATCCTGGGCGGCGGTTCTTTTGAAAGCCGCCTGATGACCGAGGTCCGCGAAAAGCGCGGCCTGACCTATGGCGTCTATTCCTACCTCGTGCCCAAGGACTATGCCGCGCTCTACATGGGCAGCGTCGCCTCCTCGAACGACAAGGTCGCCGAAGCGATCGAGGTCGTTCAGGATGAATGGCGCAAACTGGCGACCGAAGGTGTCACCGCCGAGGAACTGGAGGCTGCCAAGACTTTTCTGACCGGTGCCTATCCGCTGCGGTTCGACGGCAATGGGCCGATTGCTTCGATCATGGTCGGCATGCAGATGCAGGATCTACCGATCGACTATATCGCGACCCGCAATGACAAGGTGAACGCCGTCACCTTGGATGACATCAAACGTGTCGCTGCAGACCTGCTGGACCCCGACGGGCTGCATTTCGTGGTCGTTGGCAAGCCCCAAGGGCTTGAGACAACAACCAACTGACCGTGGTCAATACGATAAGCCCGCCGCCGCGATTGCGGCGACGGGCTTATCGTTTTTTGGTTCTACAGCACCTTTCGGAAGGTCACCTTGTCATCGCCCGTGGCCCAGAAGTCGCGGATTCGTGCTTCTTCTTCGTAGCCATTTTGGGCATAGAACCTGCGGGTCAGGGTGAATTCGTCGGTACCCGAGGTGTCGACGATCAGCAGCCGTTGCCCGGCTTTTCGCAAATGTTGCTCGGCCTCGTGGACCAAGGCAGCACCCAGCCGCTGCCTTTGCAGATCGGGGCGCACCGCCAGTGCCAGCATGTTCCAAGTGCCATCCGTCAGCTCTTCGGGCACGGTGTAACACAGCCCGACCGCCGCGCCGGCCAGACGGCATGTCAGCCAGAACGCTTTAGTCTGTCCTTGAAGAAACGGATCCAGCATGTTCGGCAGCATGTCGGCGGGGAACAGATCGGTGCCCTCCAGCACCTTTCTCAGCCCCGGAATGTCGTCCGCTACGGTCAATGTAATAGTCGGAGTGTTCATGTTCTGGATCTCCTAACGGTTATTGTTTTGCGGATTGCTTGAACGGAGCCCCAGCCGGGCCCAACGATAGCGGCGTCCGTTTTCGGACTTGATGAAACGCCGTTTCTGTAACGTTGAAACAGTGTCAGCGTGCATTCGACCAGTACGTGACCGTCGCGGGTATAACAGCAGACATTACAGGTTTTGCCGTTCGCCATGCGTTCGAAATGGATCGCTCCACCTTGCGCAAAAACGTGCAAAAAACGCTGTTCGTGTTTTGAGATTTTCAATGGATTGTCTCATGAGTTCATGTCAGTAGAACAGAGTTCCGGCTTGGCGCGCGGAAGTCCGTTGGTTCAGGTTGGTCCAATCTGTTGGACCTCAGCGGCGGGCCGCAATCGTAGACATAAACTCTCCATCATCCGGCTTGGCCGCCGGATGTGGTTCAGATGTAGCTTTTGCAGAACGTACTGACAAGCTAGACGGCGCACACAGGGCTGGCATTGGTGCTTTTCGTGACGCCAAGGGGCCGGAACTTCTTGCATCATGAAGATACCTGACTAAAGTCAGCTAAATGACTGTGGACTCAATTAAACGCATCAGAAACTTTGGCCGCGCTGTTGCGGTCGAGGTGGGCGCACTCGACGATTCCTTTCTGGACCGTGGTCGCCCGCTGGGCGCGGCGCGGGTACTCAATGCCATTGGCCTAGGATACGAACAGGTCTCGGATCTGCGCGCCTTTCTCAAACTGGACACGGGTCTGCTCAGCCGATTGCTGCGCGGGCTCGAAGCCGAAGGGCTTATTGAAACAACGACGAACCCGAACGATCGGCGCGGCCGGATCACCCGGTTGACCGCACAGGGTCGGGTCGAGTTCGACATCTACGAAAAACTGTCTGACGAACGGGCCGCCGCGACCTTGGCCCGCCACAAACACGCGCACCGCCTTTTGGAAGCGATGGATATCGTCACCATCGCCCTGTCTCGTGACAGGATTGTCTTCGAAGAGGTGGATTATGCCTCGGACATCGCAGCCCAATGCCTTGGTGCCTTTGCCGCCGAACTGAGTAACCGTTTGAACGTGGAATTCGATCTCAAGAAATCCGGCGATCCCGAACTGTCCCAAATGACACATCCGCACGGGGCTTTTGTGGTGGCCAGACTGGGGGACATGCCGGTGGGCTGCGTCGGGGTCAAGGGAAGCGGGGGTACTCTGGCCGAGATCAAGCGGATGTGGATTGCGCCTGCCGCCCGAGGGCTGGGTCTGGCGCGCCAGCTCATGACTGCGGCCGAAGATGCAGCGCGCGCCTTGGGTATCGACACGCTGCGCCTGGACACCAACAGCACCCTGTTTGAAGCTGTCAGCCTGTATCGCGCCATGGGATGGCAGGAAATCGACCGTTTCAACGACGACCCGTACCCGGATCTCTTCTTTGAAAAGCGGCTGTAGGTATGCGACGGCAGACAAGTCAAACCCGCGCCCCTGAGTTGGGCCAGGTGGCAAAGGTTGCACAGGCTGCGTACAGCCTGTGCACGGGGTGTGAACCGGTAAATGAAGCGGCCCGAGTCCCTACTCTCCGTAGGGCACCCAGATGTTCTTGACCTCGGTTGAGGCCTGCAAAAAGGCGCGGGTGTGATCCGTTTTCCAGTCGAACGCCATGCCGTTGTTGACCCAGCTCCGCTTGATGTTACTGGCGGCGGCATGCTCGATTTCGGTTGACAGATTAGTGGAGGAGAAGCTCCAGACCGCGTCCACATTCATGTGCGATGCCAAGGGTTTGGCAAGTTCCGCGTGGGAACCTGTCAGGATATTCACTACCCCAGCGGGCACATCCGACGTTTCCAGGATCTGATAGAAGTCCGTGGCTGCCAGCGGGAAGGGCTCGCTCGCTGCGAGCACGACCCGATTGCCCATCGAGATCGCCGGCGCCATCGCCGACACCAGCCCCAACAAAGGCGCCTCATCCGCACAGAGCGCCCCGATCACGCCCACCGGTTCCTTCATCGCCAAGGCTACGCCACGGATCGGAACACCATGGGCCTGACCGTCATATTTGTCGGCCCAGGCAGCCGCGGTGAATAGGCGCTGGATCGAGGCGTCGACCTCTGCCGCGCCACCGCGTTTACCGGTCATTGCGTCGATGCGATGGGCGAATTCGTCTGCCCGCGCAGACAGGTTCTCGCCAATGTAGTAGAGGATTTGTGCCCGCAGATGACCGGTGGTCTTGGACCACGCCTTGACTCCTGCTGCTGCCTCTACGGCGTTGCGCACATCCTTGCGGTTGCCCAATCCCACATGGCCCAGCAGTGCGCCGTTCTTGCCGTAGACGGGTTTCGAATAGCCGCTGTCCGGGCGCGCTTGTTTGCCCGCCACATACATTTTTGCGGTCCGGTCGAGGGCATCCGCCGGAGCGCCATCGCCACGGAATGCCTCGACTTTTGTCAGCTTGTTCAGTTTGGTTTTGGAGCGGGTATAGGCGCTCAGCCCTTCCCAACCGCCTTCTCGTCCAAACCCGCTTTCGCGCACCCCGCCAAAACCTGCAGCAGCGTCAAAAAGGTTGGTGGCATTGACCCAGACCACCCCCGCGACCAGTTTCGGCGCGATGTCCAGCGCGAGATTCACATTTTCGGTCCACACCGTGGCTGCCAGCCCGTAGCGCGTGTTGTTTGCCAGCTCTACCACTTCCGCTGGGGTGCGGAAGGTGCAGGAGACCAGGACGGGGCCAAAGATCTCCTCCTGCATCAGCGGGTCCGACGGCTCCAACCCTTGAATCAGGGTGGGGGGATAAAAGCAGCCCTGCGCCGGCATCTCGACCTGGGCCTGATGGATTTCGCCTGCGCTGTTGCTCTCGACCATACGAGTGATGGTGTCCAGCTGAACCGGGTCCACCACGGCACCCACGTCGATGCACTTGTCCAACGGGCTGCCGATGCGCAGCTTGTCCATGCGGGCTTTGAGCCGGGCGTGGAACGTCTCGGCAATGCCCTCCTGCACCAGAAGGCGCGACCCGGCGCAGCAGACCTGACCCTGATTGAACCAGATGGCATCGACCAGACCTTCGATGGCGCTGTCGATATCCGCGTCGTCAAATACGATGTAAGGCGACTTGCCGCCCAATTCGAGCGTCAGCGCTTTGCCCGATCCGGCCACGGCCTGCTGGATCTTGCGCCCGACCGAGGTCGAGCCGGTAAAGGCAATCTTGTCCACGTCGGACGCTACAATCATCTCACCCACGGCACCATCGCCGGTCACGATGTTGACAACACCCTTGGGCAAACCGGCCTGACGGCAGATATCGGCAAACAGCAGCGCCGTGAGCGAGGTGTACTCTGCCGGTTTCAACACCACCGTATTGCCCATTGCCAGCGCCGGCGCGATCTTCCAAGCCAGCATCAAAAGCGGGAAGTTCCAAGGGATAATCTGCCCGCAAACCCCCAGAGCTTCGCGGTCGGGCAGCTCGCTCTCCATCAACTGGGCCATGCCCGCGTGGTAATAGAAATGCCGCTGGGCCAACGGAATATCGATGTCACGGCTCTCGCGGATGGGCTTGCCGTTGTCCAGTGTTTCCAGAACGGCAAACAGCCTCGAATGCTTTTGCAGCAGTCGCGCAATGGCATACAGGTATCGCGCCCGGCCCGCACCGCCCAAGCTTTCCCATTTGGCCTGTGCCTTGCGGGCGGCGGAAATTGCGCTGTCCACATCGGCCTGTGTGGCCTGGGTCAGGGTTGCCAGCACTTCATCCGTGGCGGGATTGCGGCTTTCGAACCCGTCGCCCGGCGCAGTAAAGCTGCCATCGATGAAGTGCCCGAACCGGTCACCCTGATCGACCAGCCAGGCCAACGCCTCGGCGGCGCTTTCGGGGGCAGGGCCGTATTCCATGGTCTCGAAGATCTCTTTTACTGTCATCGTTTTGATCCTTGTGAGGATCCGCTTTCTGTTCGAGAAAACGGCCCGGAATTCGCGACGAATTCCGTCTGTGTCCTTAACCCATTGCGTGCCGATACCCGGCGGAATAGGCGCCGGTCAGGTAGTGTTCCAATTGCCGTTCGATATCGCCCAGCAGGGATGATGCGCCAAAGCGGAACAGGTCGGGCTGTAACCAACGGTCACCCAACTCATCTTTCATCAGCGACAGGTACACCAGCGCGTCCTTTGCCTTGGAGATCCCACCCGCTGGCTTGTAGCCGACCCGGTACCCGGTGCGTTCATGGTATTCGCGGATCGCGCGGATCATCACCAGCGACACGGGCAGGGTGGCGTTGACGCTTTCCTTGCCGGTCGAGGTCTTGATGAAATCCGCGCCCGCCATCATGCAGACCAACGACGCCCGGGCGACATTGCGCAGGCTGCCCAATTCGCCAGTCGCGAGGATGGCCTTGACATGAGCATCGCCGCAAGCGGTGCGGAAGGCTTTCATTTCGTCATAAAGCGCCTGCCAATTGCCGGTCAGTACGTGACGGCGAGAGATCACAATGTCGATCTCGTGTGCACCGGCGCGAACGCTTTCCTCGATCTCGGCGACGCGCAGGTGGAAGGGCGATAGGCCCGCCGGGAAACCCGTGGATACGGCGGCCACCGGAATGCCGGTGCCGGCCAAGGCGTCCACCGCCGTGGGGATCATGTCGTGATAGACACAGACCGCGCCGGTGGTCAGACCCTGCATATCCAGCGCTGCCAGCATGTCCGCGCGCACCGGTTGCCGCGCCTTGGCACATAACCGTCGGACCCGCCCAACCGTGTCATCGCCCGACAGCGTCGTCAGGTCGATACAACTGATCGCCCTGAGCAGCCAGGCCGCCTGATGGTCTTTCTTGACACTGCGCCGTCCCGGCAGCGTCGCCGCGCGCCGTTCAATGGCCGAGGTGTTGGCCTGCGCCAGGCGCACCCAATCCAGATCCAGCGGCATGCCGGGATTTCGCGGCTCGGTCACCTGCGGCAGGTGCGCCGTTCGTTCTGCTGTTTGGCTGTCCATCTCGATGTTCCTTGGAAACGTCCCCGAAAATCGCACGGGTGCGACATGTTGGCAAGCGAACCAGCGGGGTTTCGCTGGGTAAATTTGACCATTTGGAAAATAATCGCACTCTTATTGCGAATAAGTCGCAATAGCATTGACGAAATTGAGAATCGTTCTCATATTGTCATCAACACAGAACACAAAGGGCATGCCTCATGTGGATTCGGAAGTTTTTCTACGTCTTTCTTGCGCTGATTCTTGCGCTTCCAGCTGTCAGCAGCCGTGCCGCAGCCGAAGCGCCTCTGCAAGTGGTGGCCACGACAGGCATGATCGCCGATGCAGCTCGTCAGATCGGTGGCGATCAGGTCGAAGTAAAAGGCTTGATGGGTGCGGGTGTGGACCCGCATGCCTATCGCCAGACCCGGACCGATATCGTCGCCATGACCCGCGCGGATTTGGTGCTCTGGCACGGTCTGTACCTGGAAGCGCAGATGGAAGAGTTTTTCCATGACCTGGAGCGCAAGAAAACGGTCGTAGCTGTGGCCGATGGACTGCCCAAGGATTTGTTGCGTGCCAACGAAGACTATGCCGACAAATTCGACCCGCATGTCTGGATGGATCCTACATTGTGGAAGCTGGTTGTTCAGGAGATCCAGGAGGCCCTGACGCAGGTGCGCCCGGGTGCCGCTTCAGTTTTCGCGGCCAATGCTGAGCAACACCTGACCGATCTTGACCGCTTGCGATCCTATGCCGAAACCACTTTGGCCGGTGTGCCGGAAAACAGCCGGGTTCTGGTCACCGCGCATGATGCATTTGGATATTTCGGTCAGGCCTATGGTTTTGAAGAACTCGGTATCCAGGGTATTTCTACCCAGTCAGAAGCTGGACTGAGCCGGATCAGCGAATTGGTGGATGTGCTGGTGGATCGTCAGATCACGGCTGTTTTCGTCGAAAGCTCCGTTTCGGACCGGTCGATCAAGGCTCTGATCGAAGGGGCCGCGGCCAAGGGGCACGTGGTACAGATCGGGGGCGAGCTGTACTCGGATGCAATGGGCAACGACGGGACTTATGAAGGCACCTATTTGGGGATGCTGGACCACAATGTCACCACTATCGCCAGCGCATTGGGGGCCGAAGCGCCCGAGCGTGGGATGAACGGCAAACTGTCGGCAGGGTTCTGAGCGATGGTTCTGGAATTGGCATCAAACATGGGTCGTGTGCCGGAGGCGCCTGACTTGGCTGAAAGCCCGCTGTCCATTCGAGGCCTGACTGTGACCTATGGACAAAAACCGGCTGTGTTCTCGGTCGATATGACGGTTGAGCCGGGCAAGATGACGGCGATCATCGGGCCGAATGGTGCTGGTAAATCGACCACATTGAAGGCGGCTCTTGGAATTGTTCCGCATGTATCAGGTCAGGTTCAGGTGTTCGGCAAACCGATTGATACACAGCGTGCCCGGATTGCCTATGTCCCTCAGCGTGCCAGTGTGGATTGGGATTTTCCGACCCGGGTGATTGATGTGGTCCTGATGGGTGTCTATCGCGAATTGGGCCTGTTGGGGCGCCTCAGGGGGCGCCACAAGGCGAAGGCGATGGATTGCCTGAATCGCGTTGGGATGCGTGAATTTGCCGAGCGTCAGATCGGACAATTGTCCGGCGGACAGCAGCAGCGTGTGTTCCTCGCGCGGGCCTTGGCACAGGATGCGGATCTGTACCTATTGGACGAACCCTTTGCCGGGGTGGATGCGGCCACAGAAAAAGCCATTATCAGCGTGCTGAAATCACTGCGTGCCGAAGGTAAGACCGTTGTTGTCGTGCATCACGACCTTGCGACCGTCACCGATTACTTTGAAAACGTCTTCCTGATCAACACAAGGAAGGTTGCCGAAGGTCCAGTGACCCAGGCATTCACTGCCGAAACCTTGCAAACAGCGTATGGCGGCCGTTTGGCGACGGCACAGGTTGATCAACTCGCCCAGGCCGTAGGATAGCTATGGTTTACGAGGCCCTGACGCTCCAGCTGGGCTACAACGCCACGCTGGTGGCCATTGGCGCGACCCTGTTGGGGATCTCGGCCGGGGTCACCGGCACGTTCCTGTTCCTTCGTAAACGGGCTTTGGTCAGTGATGCGGTGTCCCATGCGACTTTGCCGGGCGTGTGTCTGGCCTTTCTGCTCATGGCCGCACTGGGTGGCGATGGGCGTGACCTGATTGGGCTTCTGCTGGGCTCTGCCCTGTCTGCTGGGATCGGGCTGTGGTGTTTGAACTGGCTGACCCGGAACACCCGCCTGGCGGAAGATGCTGCCATTGGTGCCGTGCTGTCGGTGTTTTTTGGCTTTGGGGTCGTGTTGCTGACCGTGATTCAGACGCTGGGCATCGGCAAGCAGGCCGGTCTCGAAGGATTCCTGCTGGGATCAACTGCCGGAATGCTCTGGGAGGATGCGGTCATCATCGCCGGAGGGGGCATGGCGACCTTGATGCTGATTTTACTTCTGCGCCGCCCGATGATCCTTGTGGCTTTTGATGCCGAATATGCCGCAGCCCAAGGCATTTCCGTCAGCCGTGTGGACATGATGATGATGGGGCTTGTCATGGCAGTCACCGTTGTCGGGTTGAAAATCGTCGGTCTGATCCTGATCGTGGCCCTGCTGATCATCCCGGCCGTCACAGCGCGGTTCTGGACCGAAAGGTCAGAATATGTCGTGCTGCTGGCCGGTCTGTCGGGTGGTTTGGCGGCTTATCTTGGCGCTGCCCTGTCCGCAACGGCCCCGAACCTGCCCACCGGGCCGATTATCGTGTTGATGAGCTTTGCCCTGTTTGCCCTGTCCTTGTTCTTTGCGCCCAACCGGGGTGTTCTGGCTGCTGTTATGCGGCATATACGGTTCCAGCGTCGGGTGCATCTGCGGCAGGGTTTGCTGGCGCTGGCGCAAAGCCAGCCGATCTACGAGAAACTGACCTTGCGGCTGCTGAGGCGGGCCGGATTTGTCCGCCCCGATGGGGTTGCCACCGAAGCCGGACGGGCCCGCGCCGCAAAAGCGTTACGGGATGAAAAACGCTGGGAGATCGTACGCGCTGATCAGACACACGAGGCCGCAGCAGCGCTTTATGATGGGTTGCGCGAGATCGAGACCGTAATGACCAAAGACCAAATCGCCGAGATCGACCGACGCATCGGCGCCCCAAGTGAGGTGCTGGCATGAGCGGTGAAGAGTTCGTTCCCCTGTCCCTGACCCCGATACTGATCGGGACCTTTGCGGCCATTGCCTGTGCACTACCGGGGAACTTCCTGCTGTTGCGACGCCAGGCCCTGATCGGCGATGCGATAAGCCATGTGGTGCTCCCAGGTATCGTGGTGGCCTTTCTGCTGACCGGAGCCATTTCAGCCTGGCCGATGATGTTGGGCGCGGCCGGAGCCTCGGTCGTGGCAGTCATCTTGATCGAAGCCATTCGCCGTCTGGGCCGGATCGAGCCGGGGGCTGCGATGGGTGTGGTCTTTACCACAATGTTCGCAGGCGGTGTGTTGTTGTTGGAGCAAACTGATACTTCGAACGTGCATCTCGATGTGGAACACGCGCTCTATGGCAACCTCGAAAGTTTGATCTGGTTGGATGCCGTTGGGTGGTCGTCGCTTCTGGATGCACAAGCCTTGGCGCATCTGCCGGTCGAACTGCCTCGGATTGCCGCTACCCTGGTTTGCGTTGCAATGTTCATTGGCGTTTTTTGGCGGGCTTTGAAAATTTCGACCTTCGACGAAGGTTTTGCGCGCACCATGGGCATCCGTGTAAATGCACTTGGCATGGCGCTGGTGATTGTGGCTGCCATTGCAGCTGTGGCAGCATTCGATGCGGTGGGATCGATTATCGTGATCGCCATGTTCATCTGTCCCCCTGCCGCGGCGCGGATGATGACCAACAGGCTTGAGGCACAGGTGGCCTGGAGCATTGTTTTTGCCACGATTTCGGCCGTTGTAGGCTATGTTCTGGCGGGCTATGGACCTCTTTGGCTGGGGGCTTTTGATGCAGTTTCGGCTGCGGGCATGATTGCCACCGTGTCTGGCATCATCCTCGCACTGGCGGCAAAATTCGGGCCGTGCCGCAGCCGGACGGGTGCCCCAATGACGGCTTGAACCAGGCCCGAGCTTGAACTAACCGTGCCGCGTTCCCGCTGGCAGAATCGCAACCAGACATGCTAAGTCTTGTTGCATGGTCGATCTTAGCAACAACATAGGCGAATTTCGTTCCGAAGCACGCCCCGTTATCCGTCAATTGGATGAAACCGCGATCAACCGGATTGCAGCGGGCGAAGTCGTGGAACGCCCGGCATCAGCCGTCAAAGAACTGGTGGAAAACGCCATCGATGCAGGAGCCACCCGCATCGCGGTGGAAATCGCGGATGGCGGAAAGACCCTGATCCGGGTCACGGATGATGGCTGCGGCATCGGGGCCGAAGAATTGCCCCTGGCTCTGTCGCGCCATGCCACCTCAAAGATCGACGGTACCGATCTGCTCAACATCCATACGTTTGGTTTTCGGGGAGAGGCGTTGCCATCGCTTGGTGCCGTTGGTCGGTTGAGCATCACAAGCCGGGTTCCGGGCGAAGATGCGGCCCAGATCAAGGTGTCAGGCGGCAAAATCGAACCGGTACGGCCCGCCGCCTTGCGCGCGGGCACCGTGGTCGAGCTGCGCGATCTGTTCTTTGCCACGCCCGCACGGCTGAAATTCATGCGCTCGGATCGGTCAGAAAGCCAGGCCATCACCGACACGGTCAAACGGCTGGCAATGGCCGAACCTTCGATCGGGTTCACCTTGCGCGATGTTTCGGGGGGCGGCGACGGACGCGTGACCTTCCGTGCAGATCCGTTGTCCGGTGACCTTTTCGATGCGCTACATGGCCGGTTGGCTCAGGTGCTGGGGCGGGAATTCGCCGAAAATGCGTTGCGGATCGACGCCACGCGGGATGGTATCCGGCTGTACGGCTATGCCGCTTTGCCGACCTATTCGCGTGGTGCATCGGTCGCGCAATTCCTGTTTGTCAACACAAGGCCGGTCAAGGACAAGACGCTGCAAGGTGCGTTGCGCGCAGCCTATTTCGATTTCCTCAGCCGCGACCGCCATCCGGCGGCAGCGCTGTTCATTGATTGCGACCCGACCCTTGTCGATGTGAATGTGCATCCTGCGAAATCTGAAGTCCGCTTCCGTGACCCTGGGATTGCGCGCGGGCTTATCGTTTCCGCTCTGCGTCATGCACTGGCCGAAGCTGGGCACCGGGCTTCGACCACTGTGGCCGGGGCAACGCTGGGCGCAATGCGACCGGAACAGCCCGCGCAACCGCGTGTGTACCAGATGGACCGACCGTCGCCGGGGGCCCGCGCTGCGAGTTTCGCGGCGCAACGACCGGTGGATCCGACCCCGCTGGCTTTCGAAGAGCTGAAGCATGATTTCAGTGGTCAGATTGTCGAAACCGCGCCAGAGCGTATGCCCGACGAAGACGTGCAACAGGCGGCTGAGCAGCATCCCTTGGGGGCTGCACGCGGACAAGTGCATGAAAACTATATCATAGCCCAGACTCAGGACGGGATCGTCATCGTCGATCAACACGCTGCCCATGAACGTTTGGTGTATGAAAAGCTGAAAGCCCAGATGGCCGAGAACGGTGTCGCGGCCCAAGCCTTGCTGATCCCCGAGATTGTCGAACTGTCCGACAGCGATGGCGCCCGTCTGCTGGAGGTCGCCGGTGCGTTGGAGCAACTGGGCCTGAGCATCGAACCCTTTGGTGGTAATGCGGTTGCCGTGCGCGAAACCCCGGCCATTCTTGGCGAAGTGAACGCCACTGCCATGATCAAGGACATTCTGGACGAGCTTGACGATCAGGGATCATCGCAACTGGTCCAGGCCAAGGTCGAAGCGATCCTGTCCCGTGTAGCCTGCCACGGATCCATCCGCTCGGGCCGTCGGATGCGCGGCGAAGAAATGAATGCGCTTCTGCGCGAGATGGAGGCGACTCCCCATTCCGGTCAATGCAACCACGGACGCCCCACTTATGTGGAGTTGAAGCTGAGCGATATCGAAAGACTGTTTGGTCGCAGTTGAACCGGGGCATTGAACCTTCACGCCAAAGCAGGGTAGAGGGTGAAAACAAAACAAGAACGGGCAAGACGTAATGATCGAAATTGCAGGACAAAACTATTCGCTGAGCGACCCTCTGGTTATTGTCGTTTTGGCCGTAGCGGCCGCGTTGCTGTTGATCTTCATGATGCTTGTTCTGGGATTGCGTGCGACCAATCGCTCTGCGCAACTGGCTGAACCCTTGGCCCAGCAATTGGCGGTTCTGGGTCAAAGCGTGCAGGCATTGGGTCAGGGCCAGGAACAACTGCGTGGTGGGTTGCAGCACGTGTCAGAGACGCAGGCCAATGCTCAGGTGCAGATGATCCAGACTGTGGAAACCCGGCTGGGTGCCGTGCAGCAGCACATGAACGACCGGCTGGCGGACAACGCAATGCGGTCCCAGCGGGCCATGGCAGAAATGCAGGAACGCATGAAGGAATCTCTTTATGGGTCTTCCAAGCAAACCGCCACATCGCTGACCCAGTTGCAAGAGCGGCTGAAGATGATCGACAAGGCGCAGGACAATATCACCAAGCTTTCGGGTGATGTGCTGAGCTTGCAGGACATCCTGTCAAACAAACAAACCCGAGGGGCATTCGGGGAAATTCAGCTAAACGATATCGTCTCCAAGGCGTTGCCTGCCGACAGCTATGTGCTGCAGAAAACGCTGAGCAACGGTAAGCGCGCGGACTGTCTGATCCATCTGCCGAATCCTCCGGGCCCCATCGTGATCGACAGTAAATTCCCGCTTGAAGCCTATGAGGCGCTGATCGGTGCGCGCAATGAGGCCGAGCTGAAGAGCGCCGTACAACTTTTCCGCAGCTCGGTGCGCAAGCATATCAACGACATCGCGGAGAAATACGTGATAGAAGGCGAAACCGCCGACGGAGCGCTGATGTTCCTACCGTCCGAAGCCGTATATGCCGAACTGCACGCCAAGTTTTCGGAACTGGTGCAGGAAGGTTTTTCCAAGCGCGTCTGGATCGTTTCGCCCACGACCTGCATGGCGACGCTGAATACGATGCGCGCGATTCTGAAGGACGCGCGGATGCGTGAACAGGCAGGTGCCATCCGCAAGGAACTGGGGCTGCTACACAAGGACGTTGAACGTCTGGGCGATCGAGTTGCCAATCTGGATCGGCATTTCGGTCAGGCTGCCAAGGATATTTCGGAAATCAAGATCAGTGCGGACAAGGCCGGACGCCGGGCCCAGCGTCTGGACAACTTCGATTTTGAAGAACTGGCGCCGGAAGAAACAGCAAATGTGGTGCCACTCAGCAAACCGGACGTCTGAGGTCCACGATCTCTATTCGATCATGACGTGTGTTTCGAAGTGGTTGGACCCGTAACCATTTGCGCCAGATCAAGGACGCAAAGGGGCAAGACCGATCAGATGGCAGAGACATTGCGAACAGAAGGACCGAGCTGATGTTGGAGATTTCCGCCCGAAAAGTGGCCCAGGTCGCGCTGATGGCGCGGGAACTGGATCGGGCCGAAGGTGAGTTGCGCGCCTTCATCGACCGTTTGAACGAAGATGAACAGGCCGAGCTTGTTGCCGTGATGTGGGTCGGGCGCGAGAGCTTTTTTGCCGAGGATCTGGCCGAGGCGATTGCGACCGCCAAGACCGAAGCTTCGACACCTTGTGCTGATTATCTGATCGGGACACCGCATCTGTCCGACCACCTTGAAAACGGCTTGGACGCGCTTGGAATATCTGCCGAGGATGTGGAAAACGACCTGATGTAAAGGGCGTTTTTCACGGTAGGAGCGAGGGGCCAGCCCCTCGCGCTCCCCGGAGTTTTTTTAGGCAAGATGAATGAAGGAGCGCGTGGTGCGGGGGCGCTCCTTTGGTTTTTCAGGTGGTTTGATCGACCACTTGCAGGTGCTGGGCGAGCTTGTCGATTTCACCCATCCATTTTTTTACAAGCGCCGGATCGGAGGGTGCGGCGTGTACGCCGGGGTCGATCTTTCCGTTCATGACAGCTTCAATGGCAAAAGAGACTGGGAAAGACACCAGCCGGGCCATGGCGGTGCCGCGATCATCTCCCCAGGCGTCCATCACATAGGTCTTGTGCCAGACGGGCGCGCCGTCTTTTTCCGCCTTGAGATCGACGCAGAGCACGACCCGGTCAGGCTCGCCTTCGTCATAGGCGTTTTCGGCCCAGAACTGGTCGGACATTTCCTTGAGCCGCGCGTCGCCTGCCTCGCCTTCCAGAGTCTCGACCTCTTTGAATACATCGTCCCAGGCCTCGGCCCAGCCATTCAGGCGCAGGGTGCCGCGGACGAACTCCTTGACCTTCCAGTCCTCGCCAAAGTGGTACTGGCCCATGAACGGCAGGGAGTCGCGGTTGGGGTAGACTTCAAAGCTTTCCGGAGTGGGCAGCGGGGCCTCGTACGACGAAATCGCATCCCAGGGGCGGGCCACGTCGAGTTCGGCGAAATCGCGGATGGATTTCGACGGTGAGCGCAGCGCCTTGAGAACGCCGAGCGGAGACCAGCTGAACTTGTAACGGAACGGGTTCGGGGTCTTGGGGATGCCACCGCAATAAGACAGGAAGCTGATTTCGTTACTCGCGTCAAAGGCGTCCGAGGCCTTGTATTCATCCACCAGTGCATGAGCCATCAAGTGGTCGATGCCCGGGTCCAGCCCGACTTCGTTCACCAAACACACACCAGCTTGGGCTGCCTTGTCATTCAGGGCCCGCATTTCAGGCGCGATGTAAGACGAGGACACGAAATGTGCACCGCGTTCAATGGCGAGCTCCGCCAGCGATACGTGCCAGTCACCCGGCAGCATCGACACGATCACGTCTTTGGGGCTGAGCATCTGGCCTAGATTGGCAATACTGAAAGTGTGGATGTTGGTGGTCAGGTCGCCCACCGCTTCGCGGGCCTTGTCGGGTGTGCGGTTCCAGACGGCCACGTCATGGCCCATTTCCAGAAGGCGACGCAGGCCGGGGATTGCGGATAGTCCGGTTCCGCACCAATGGATGGTCATCTTGTTTCTCCCTTATCCGAATTTCAGCTTCGCTGCGACGATCACCACAACGGCCGTCACCGCAAAAATATTGGCGAGGATGAGGGGCCAATCCCCGACCATCACACCGTAAGCCAGCCACAGCGTCACCGTGGCCAAAAACATCAGGTTCGAAAGTAGCGACAACCCGGAAGTATCCCGAGACGCCCACGCCTGCCACGCTTGGGGAATCCAGCAGACCGTCCCAAGGATGGCGGCCAGAAAACCGATATAGGGCGCAATCATTTCGGCAGATGCTCCTTGAATGTGGCTTCGGCCCGGCCCCATACGCCATTGTTGATGTCGGTCAACGTCAAGAGTGAAGGCAGCAGCTGGGCGGCGTAATCGTCCGAGCTTTCGACTGGTAGCATGGAGGGCAGATTGTCGATGGCCATCACGTCCAGCACCGGATCAGTTGAGACGCGCAGAGCAGGGGCCTCCCAAGTGGTGGCGCGATCATAGACGGGCACCGGATTGTAGTCGCTGTCCGGGTCGCATGCGACATCGCCGATGGCGGTCAGTCTGCGCGCAGCATTCAGAGCATCGCGCGAGACGAAGACGGGCGTGCCGGGACGGGCAAATATGCAGTTCAGGAACAGATCGTGATCCAGGATTTCAGGGAAGGGGCCACCGCTGGCGGTTTCGGCCATGTCCCATTTGGTGACCTCTACGCCCATGGCCTGACACAGATCCGAAGCGCCTGTGCCGACGCGGCCCAGCGCGCCGATGACGATGGCGCGGGGCCGAGGCTTGCCGGTGGCCTCGACCTCGGCCAACAGTTCCGCGTTCAGCGCATCCTTGCCGGAATAGACGCCGACCGGGCCGCATTCTTCGCCGCGTTGCTGGGCGGCCCAGGTTTTCAGCGTTACGGCCGCACCCGCGTACCCCGCCCAATAGCCGAAGGCCGCGACCCGGCGGCTGGTTTCGTCAACCAGGTATTCCAGATCGTAAAGCGTACCGCCGCCTGCCTTGAAGCGTTCCAGCAGCGCCTTGCCCGAATGCTGGCCCTTGAAGGCATGGCCGAACATGATGTGTTTGTGGGGCAGCGGTGTCCCGTCCTCGGGCAGTTCCTTAAGGCCAAAGATGATTGCATCCAGCGGCGCCTGTGGCCATGAGTTTTCGGCCGCAATCTCGCAGCCCGCATCCACATAGCCTTGCAGCGGGATCGCGCGGACCGAACTTTCTTCGACCGTTACGCGGATGCCGGCCTTGATCAGCGCACTCGCGCCTTCGGGCGTCAGGCCTACGCGTTCTTCATTCGGGCGCTGTTCTGCCCGGACCCACAGATGTGTCATCTTCTTTTCCTTACAACATGCCCTTGGCATAGACCGCCTGGACCGAGGCACGCTGTTCCATCGCGGTCATGAATTTCTGGATCTTGGGGAAATCGTCCAGTTTGACGCCATCACCCTCGAGCCAAGTGCAGACAACGTAGAGGTAACAATCCGCGAGGCTGACATGCTCCCCCAGAACAAACGGTCCACGCAGTCCGTTGGCTACGACGTATTCGCAGGATGCGGTCATCGTTTGAGGGACCTTGGCCTTCATGTCCTTGTAGGACGACGGCTGGCTTGCCCAACGGCTGCCGCGCATCTTGTGCGCGTGGTTCACGTGCATTGTCGAGGCAAGATAGTACATTACCTCGCGCATGCGCGCTTTCATGACCGGGTTGGATGGCCGCAACTCGGCTTCGGGTTTCAGATCGGCGATATAGTCCAGCAGCGCGCCGGTTTCGGTCAGCACGCCTCCATCCGTGACAAGCGCAGGGACGCGGCCTTTCGGGTTGATCTGGTGGTAGCCGGGTTTGGTTTGTTCTTTGGCCGCGAAATCAACAAGGATCGGGTCGTACTCAATCCCGGCTTCCTCCAACGCGATCGCTACAGCGATCGAGATCGTTCCCGGAGCGTAGTAGAGTTGCACGTTCATTTCAGCGGTCTCCCTGCTGTCACAAATGGGTTTGCGCATAGTGGCGCGCCGGATCTTCAAGATGCGGAACCGCGTTGAACAGAACCGGGCTCAGGTGATCCCCAATCGGGTAGAGACGATGCACCGAAGTGTTCATGATAGCCAGTGCAATCCGCGCCATGTTGAGACTATCGAGCCCCATGGCCTGTGCCATGACCATGGAAATCAGCCCGCCTGAGGTGACGACAAGCGCAGGGCCGGGGTCCTGGTGTATTTCGGTCAGGACATCACGTACGCGGGTTTCGAACTGGTTCCAGCTTTCCGGTGGGTTTTCGATCTCGTTGTTCTGCCAGGCTGCAAAGACCTGAGGCAGGTGCTGAACAAACCCTTCCCGCTCTTCCGGGATAGGGATGCCTTTCTGCTCTTCGAGCAGCTTGGCCAGATTGAAATACTCGATCTCGTTCAGCCGATTGTCACGGGTCATTCCGTCTGCCACACCCATGCTGGTCGCCGTTTCCACATGGCGCACAAGCGTGCCAGAGAACACCCGCGGATGATGCGCCTTGCTACCGTCCAGATGAGCCCCCAGCCAGGCTGCCTGCTGATGCCCCAGCGGGCTCAAACGATCATAGCTTTCTTCGTCCCGAGCTTCGGTATTGGCTTGCCCGTGGCGGATGAGGGTGATGTGTGACATTTCCCGATACCCTTGTTGACGGAAGACTCTTAGGGGAGCTTCCGATGGGGGACCAGAGGGGTTTTACAGCGTTGATGCAGAATTTCTGCTGGGTGTGTTATTGGCTGGTTGCGGAAGTCTCTGGCGGGGATAATTTGGTCCATAGAAAGATGTAGGGGTTTAACATGCAGGTGAATGAAGCGCGATTTCTGTCTGACCTGCACGCTTTGCGGCAATTTGGGGCGTCCGGTGTTGGCAAAGGCGTAGTGAGGCGGGCCTTTTCCGAAGCAGATCTGGCGGCGCGGGAGTGGTTGGCCGATCGGATCGCAGGGGCGGGTTTGGCGCCACATTTCGATCCGGTGGGCAACTTGTTCGGGTTGGCCCCCGGAAAGTCTCTTCTGATTGGATCGCATAGCGATACGCAGCCCGAAGGCGGCTGGCTGGACGGCGCCCTGGGCGTGATAGCAGGGCTGGAGATTGCCCGCGCGGCTGCAGAAGCTGGAGGACCGCCGATCTCTGTCGTCAGTTTTCAGGACGAAGAGGGGCGGTTCGGGGTCACGACCGGCTCGGACATCTGGAGCGGA
The DNA here is from genome assembly GCA_014872875.1 of Paracoccaceae bacterium. Classification (GTDB taxonomy): domain Bacteria; phylum Pseudomonadota; class Alphaproteobacteria; order Rhodobacterales; family Rhodobacteraceae; genus Aliisedimentitalea. Next base: position 330,018 of record WKFI01000019.1, on the reverse strand, counting down.
AAGCTCTCTCTCGCGGAGGCCGATCTGTTCACCGACACGGACGGAGTAACATTAGCGGAGGCGCGTCAGACCGTAACTGGCCAAGCGGGCGAATTCCTGTCGCATGACCGGTTCAGTGGTTTTCTGGAGATGCACATTGAACAGGGGCCGTGGCTTGATCAAAGCTCTGAGCGGATTGGCGTGGTGTCCGATATTGTTGGTATTCGCGACATGCGGATCACTTTTGAAGGACGGCAGAACCATGCAGGCACCACACCTATGCATCTGCGGCAGGACGCGTTTCAGGCGCTGTCTGCATTCAACACGAAGCTGCTAGACCGTTTTGCCAACGTGGTCACGCCAGCTACGGTTTGGACCATCGGACATGTCTCACTCCACCCTAACGCGTCCTCCGTGGTGCCGGGACGGGTAACGTTTTCGATGCAATGGCGGGATGCAGATCTGGACCGGCTGGGACGGATGGAACAGATCATACGCGAGGTCAGTGACGAGATTGCTGGAGATCATGGCGTCAAGGCAGAGCTGAGCCCCGTCTTGGGGATTGATCCATCTGCAATGGATGATCGGATCCAGGCCGCGTTTAAGCAAGCTGCCGAAGAGGCGGCACCGGGAAGCTGGCGATCAATGCCGTCAGGCGCATTGCACGATGCGGCAAACATGGCGGCGGTGATGCCGGTGGGAATGCTGTTCGTGCCGTCCATCGGCGGCATCAGCCATGCGTTTGACGAAGATACGGATGAATCAGATCTGCTGTTGGGGTTGCAGGTTCTGGCGCGGGCGGCTCGGTTGCTTTGAAGCAGGTTTTGGGACTTCAGGCCCTGTCGTAACCGCGTTTCAACATGCGGTTGCGATGTTGGTCGGCGGCGATCGAGGCGTCCCGCAGGTTTCCATAGATATTTATCACCGATTGTCCTCCACGACCGGCCACGCCCCATTCCCGAAGCACAGAGACTTCGGAGAACAGATTCATAGCAAGTTCAATGCGATAGAACCGCGCTTGGCGGGTCGGTGCATGGCGGTAGAGCAGACAGGTAGCCATGAGACGAATCTAGCGGGTCCGATTCGCTGCGGCAAGAGTCCGGCTTAAAGAATGTCGATGATGCGCAGCCCCAAGGCCAGCGACGACAACGATGCAACCGCAAAGGCAAGGGTTCTGACCACCGGTATGCCCAAGGTGTAAATGATGTAGTGGGCGATCATGCCAAGGAAGAACAGCATGGCCAGCGTACCGGGCAGCGGATCTTCGGGACGCAGCATCATCGCCAGACCAGCGAGCGGCGCAAAAGCCACCAAAAGCTCGACCGCCACGATGTGAGCGCGGTGGGCGCGCTGGGCCCAAGGCGATTGTGGCGCATCATCGGCGCTGGGATTGGCCATGCCGCCCAAAAGTCCGCGCACCATGATGCGGTCCAGGATGTAAGGCAGCCAAGCGATTGCCACCCAGATACAACTGAGAGCAAGGTAGTACTGTAACTGTGTCATGCGATTTCCTCCCTGAATGGTAACAAATGTACCTTTTCTTGGGGAGCTTTGCACGGATTGCGGAATGTTTGTTCCGTTTTGACGTGTGGGTCAGCTCCAGCTGACATCGCCCAGAAAGATGTATCCGGCCCCGTAGATCGTTTTGATCAGCCGGGGGTTCTTGGGGTCTTCGCGCAGTTTCGTGCGCAGGCGCGAGATCCGAACGTCCATCGCCCTGTCAAAGCTATCTCCAGCGGCACCACCCAGGCTCTCCTGCATTTGCGCGCGGCTGATCAGGCGTTTCGGGCTTTCCAGGAACAGGCGCAGCACTTCTCCTTCGGCATGGCTGAACGGCGTTTCGCCGCCGCTTTCGTCTTCCAACAGGTATCGGTCGAAATGAGCGGTCCACCCGTTGAAATGGGCACTGCTGCCCGATTGGGTCATGACTCTGGGCCCACCGCGCAGACGGGCGCGGATGCGGGCAACGACCTCGGCAGGGTCGAAAGGTTTGGTGATGTAGTCGTCTGCCCCCAGTTCCAGCCCGGTCACTCGGTCCTGCACCTGTGCACGGCCCGAGATGATGATGACCGCCGCGCCCTGTTCCAGCGCCAGTCGATGCACCAAGGCCAAACCATCCGTATCGGGCAGGGACAGATCCACCAGACACACATCCGGTGTCACCCGCTTTAGCGAGGCTTCAAATTCGCGGGCGCGCGAAAAGCTCTGGGTGCGAAACCCCGCTTCTTCCAGCGTGTCTGTCAGAATCTGACGGATTTCCGGTTCGTCGTCCAGAATGGTCACTAGCGGAGCAGTCATGCCACGGCCTCGGGTCTGATCAACTGGGAAAGCTGATGGATTGTGAAAGGTTTGCTGAGCACCGGACCTTTTGTCATGGCCTCGACATACAGCGGATCATTGACCGGTAGAGAGGTCATGAGGATCACGGGCAGGCCTGATCCGTCAATCCTGTCGGCAAGGTCCAAACCAGTGGCTTCGCCTTGCAGGCGAATGTCGGACAGGATCAGGGTGATATCTTCCAGATCGGCGGTCAGGGCGCTGGCCTCATCAACCGACGTCGCTTCGATTACCGACAAACCAAGGTCGATCAGCATGTCGCGGAAAAGGGCGCGAAGGTCGTCATTGTCCTCGACCAGAAGTGCCAGACCGCCGGCGGTATCCGGAGCAACCCGGTAAGGCAGTCGCAGCGTGACGCTGGCTCCGGAAGGGGTATTCCCGATCCGCATGTCGCCACCCGCAAGTTTCACCATGTCATAAACCATCGGGAGGCCCAGCCCTGATCCCTCGCTGCCCTTGGTGGTGAAGAACGGGTTCAGGGCCTTTTCCAACGCTTCGGATGAAAATCCGGGGCCGGTGTCATTGACCGAGATTTCCAGCCAGGTGCGGCCAACCACATGGGCGCTGACGGTGATCTGACCGTTGTTGCCGCAGGCATCCCGCGCATTCAGTACCAGGTTCAACAACGCGTCCTGTAACATGCCCGGGTCAAGAAGCAGCCGATCATCAGTTGTGTTGTCCAATACACTCAGGCCAACAGCGCGAGGCAGTGAAGGGGAGGAAAGTATCTTGAGATCGTCCAACAGAGAATGAATGTTGGTTGCTTGTGGTCGAAGGGTGCGATTGCCGGTCATGTCGGCGATGCGGTTCAACAGTCGCCCACCGCGTCGGGCCGCAGAGAGGGTGGCTTGAACCAGCTCGTCTGCTTCAGTCCCCAGATTCATCCTTTCCAGGCGGGTCTGGGTGCCAAGGATGATCGTCAACAAGTTCGAAAAATCATGCGCCAGCCCGGACGTCATCTGGGAGGCCATGGCTCTGCGTCGCGATTGCTGCAACGCGACGCGCGCCTGGGTTTCTTCGGTGATGTCCATCGAAAGGATATAAACACCGCCTGACTGGTCTGGGGTGAACGCGACCCGGATTCGCCTTTGGTCGTGTTCTTCGGTGAACTCGAAAACCGAATTGCTGCCTTTGTAAGCGGCCAGAAGATGTGGCTCGATCCGTTCGAAGGCCGAAGGACCAAGCGCATCGGCGATATGCATGCCCAGGATTTCGGACGGGCGGCCGGGGATCACCGCACTCAGCCGACGGTTTGAGTAGGTATAGTGGCCGTCCTCATCCACATGCGCGATATGTGCCGGCATCATTTCTGTCGTCAGCCGGGTACGGCCCTCGATCTCGGTCAGTTGCCGTTTGGCTTCTTCCAGAGCGGTGATCGTGGCGGCCAGTTTTCGGTTGGTGGCCGACAGTTCTTCGGCATGGGTCAGCAATTGGTCCGACAGTTCTTCGGAACGGGCGCGCAACAGTTGTTCGACCCGCTTGGTCCGGGTGATGTCCGTATAGACCGCAACCCAACCGCCTTGCGGTAATGGCGCGCCTTCGACTGAGATGACCTGACCATTGGGACGTGTGCGTTCGATGTAATGCGGTTCGAAGGCCAGGGCCTGATCGACGCGGGTCTGAACCAAAGCGCTGACATCTTCGATCGTGCCGTATTCGTCTTTTTCTTCGGCCAGATAGCGAATTGTATCAGCGAATTTCGCACCCTGCTGTACCAAGGCATCAGGCAGATCAAACATCTCCTGAAACCGTTGATTGGAAACAACCAAACGCAGATCGCTGTCGTAGATCGACAGAGCCTGGGCGATCAGGTTCAGCCCGGCCGATGTCATCAATCTGGTTTGTTTGTCAGAATACTTCATTTTCTCTCCCGCCTCATGGCTATCACCCCAGCGGGTCGGGTCAAAGTGCCAATGAGTCGCTGAGTCGGGTGGCGATGTCGCGATCTCAAACCGGTTTTCGGCGAGATTTTGAGCAAGGGATGCGCCCTTCCAAATCTTTTGGACCACCTAGTGTAACGGGAAGTTCAGGCACTTACGAAGCTTGTTACAATTCGTAAGATTTGGGAAAACATCAGGAAAAAGTTGACGACCAACCATAAGGGCGTCCCTAATCGGGGCAGAATCGCGGTTAGCGATCATTCCGGCAAGGAGAGGCCGGATCGGGAGGAGAATTTATAGTGGCTCAGACGCAGTCGGGCGCCGAGGGAATGCAATCCCTTCCGGCGCTGCTTCAACGCAATGCGACGCAATACGCGGACGCTCCCGCTTATCGGGAAAAGGAATTCGGGATCTGGCAGTGCTGGAACTGGGCTGAGACCGAAAAGGAAATCGAAGCCCTGGCGCTGGGTCTGATCAACCTCGGCGTGCAAGAGGGGGACTTCGTGGCCATCATCGGCCGGAACCGTCCGTATCTTTACTGGTCCATGGTGGCCGCTCAGTCTGTGGGCGCGGTGCCAGTGCCGGTCTACCAAGACTCGGTGGCGGAAGAGATGGCCTATGTCCTGGGTCACTGCGGTGCAAAATATGTGATCGCCGGTGACCAGGAGCAGGTCGACAAGGTGATTGAGATCCAGGACCAGCTGCACCAGATGGAGCACGTGATCTACTTGGATCCGCGCGGGATGCGCAAATACGACCATCATACGTTGCATGAGTTCAGCCATGTGCAGAACCAGGGCCGGGCGGCCTATGACGAATGGATCTCGGACCTGAATGAACGCCGGGCCAAGCTGAACTACGACAGCACCTGTGTGATGCTTTACACCTCTGGTACCACAGGGAAACCAAAGGGTGTGGTTCTGTCGAACCGCAACGTTATCGAAAGTGCCAAGAACGCATCGAACTTTGACAAGCTGACCAAGAGTGAAGACATCCTGTCCTATCTGCCGATGGCCTGGGTTGGGGATTTCATCTTCTCGGTTGGGCAAGCTTATTGGTGCGGCTTCTGCGTGAACTGCCCTGAAAGCGCAGACACGATGATGACCGACCTGCGCGAGATCGGGCCGACCTATTTCTTCGCGCCACCGCGCGTGTTCGAAACCCAGCTGACCAGCGTCATGATCCGGATGGAAGATGCCGGAACACTGAAGCGCAAGATGTTCCACCATTATCTGGCGCATGCCAAGAAAGTCGGTGGTGACATTCTTGACGGCAAGCCGGTTGGTGCCATGGATCGACTGAAATACGCCATCGGCAACATGCTGGTCTACGGTCCGCTGAAGGACACGCTGGGCTTTGGCAATGTGCGGGTCGGCTACACGGCCGGTGAGGCCATCGGGCCGGAGATCTTCGATTTCTACCGCTCGCTGGGTATCAACCTGAAACAGCTGTATGGTCAGACCGAGGCCACGGTGTTCATTACCGTGCAGCCGGACGGCGAAGTGCGTGCCGATACAGTCGGCGTTCCGGCGCCCGACGTTGAGATCAAGATCGACGACAATGGCGAGATCCACTACCGTTCGCCAGGGACCTTTGTCGAGTATTTCAACAACCCGGATTCTACGGCGTCCACGAAGGATCCCGAAGGATGGGTGGCGACCGGCGATGCTGGGTTCTTTGAAAAGGACAGCGGCCATCTGCGGATCATCGACCGCGCCAAGGATGTCGGCAAAATGGCTGATGGCAGCATGTTCGCGCCCAAATATGTCGAGAACAAGCTGAAGTTCTATCCTGACATTCTGGAAGCGGTGCTGTTCGGCAACGGAAAGGATCGCTGCACAGCCTTCATCAATATCGACCTGACCGCTGTCGGTAACTGGGCCGAGCGTAACAATATCGCCTATGCCTCCTATCAGGAACTGGCCGGTCACCCGCGGGTGCTGGATACGATCCAGGAACATGTTGAAACGGTGAACAAATCGGTGGCTGAAGACGACATGCTGTCGGGCTGCCAGATCCATCGCTTCGTGATCCTGCACAAGGAACTGGACGCTGACGATGGCGAGATGACCCGGACCCGCAAGGTGCGCCGCGTGATCGTGGCCGACAAGTTCAAGGACATCATCGACGCGATGTACAACGGTGAGCCGAAGATCTCGACCGTGACCGAAGTGACTTACGAGGACGGTCGCAAAGGCTCGATCAGCGCGACATTGGATATCCGCGACGCTGCTGTGGTGCCTGTTGCACAGAAGATGGCTGCGGAGTGATGGGCTGACGGGTGACGCTCGCCCTGTCGGGCATCGCCCCACCCACCATCCCGCATTTGTGGCGCGTGTTTGCGGCGTGTCGCTGACCAGACAAGGGAGAGAGTGATGCTGGACGCATCCGAAGGATACACCACCGAAGACGGCCGCAAGATCGGCGGCGTGGTGATGGAAATGAAGAACATCACCCTGCGCTTTGGCGGTGTGGTCGCGATCAAGGACATCTCGTTCGACATTCGCGAAGGCGAAATTCGCGCGATCATCGGTCCGAACGGGGCCGGCAAATCGTCGATGCTGAACGTGATTTCGGGCTTTTACGTGCCGCAGGAAGGCGAAGTGTTTTTCCACGGCAAGAAACGCCCACAGATGCGGCCATATGAAGTGGCGCGTCAGGGGATTGCCCGGACGTTCCAGAACATCGCTCTGTTCGAAGGCATGAGCGTGTTGGACAACGTAATGACAGGCCGTCTGAACTATATGAAGACGGGGTTGTTCCAGCAGGCGCTGTGGAAGGGCAAGGCGGAACAGGAAGAAACCGAAAACCGCGAAGCCGTCGAAAAGATCATCGACTTTCTGGAAATCCAGCACATCCGGAAAACGCCTGTGGCCCGTCTGCCTTATGGTCTGAAAAAACGGGTCGAGCTGGCGAGGGCGCTGGCCGCAGAGCCGAAACTTTTGCTTCTGGATGAACCCATGGCGGGTATGAACGTCGAGGAGAAGGAGGACATGTCCCGCTTTATCCTGGACGTGAATGACGAATTCGGCACCACGATTGCTCTGATCGAACACGATATGGGCGTTGTGATGGACTTGTCCGACCGGGTGGTCGTGATGGATTACGGCAAGAAGATCGGCGACGGCACACCGGATGAGGTGCGATCCAACCAGGCGGTTATCGATGCCTATCTGGGGGTGTCCCATGACTGATGCTTGGAGCTGGTCGAGAACTTTCGAAAATTGGGGGCAGATTTCTTTGAAGAAATTTGCAGGAGGAGAGCAGGATGCCTGATTCACTTCTATTCGGAACAGAGGTCGTTCTGAACGGTCTCATGGCAGGTGTTCTTTATGCGCTTGTGGCTTTGGGTTTTGTCCTGATCTACAAGGCATCTGGCATCTTCAACTATGCGCAGGGTGTTATGGCACTGTTCGCGGCAATGACCCTTTACGGGATCATGGTCGGTCAGGTGCCGTTCAGCCATTTGATCAACGCGATCTTTGGCACGCATATCCACCATTTCGGTTGGGAGATCCCGGCGATCCTGGCAATCATTGTCACGGTGGTGGTGATGGTGGCGTTTGCCTGGCTGGTACAGCAATATATCTTCCGTCACCTGGTCGGTCAGGAGCCGATCATCCTGTTCATGGCAACCATCGGTTTGGCCTACTTCCTCGAAGGCGTGGCCGACCTGATGTGGGGATCCGAGATCAAGGCCCTGGACGTTGGCTTGCCGCAGGGTGGCAGCTTCTGGATCGAAGAAAACACCCAATGGCTGGGTATGGGGAATGAAAATTTCTATGGGTTCTTCCTCGATCAGCTTGATCTGATCGCAACGGTGATTGCTGCCGTACTGGTGATCGCGCTGGTGGCATTCAGCCAATACACCAAACAGGGCCGCGCCATGCGCGCCGTGGCCGATGACCACCAGGCGGCTTTGTCGGTGGGGATCAACCTGAACTTCATCTGGGTTCTGGTGTGGTCGGTGGCAGGCTTTGTCGCCTTGGTTGCCGGGATCGTCTGGGGATCCAAATCTGGCGTTCAGTTTTCTCTGTCGCTGATCGCGCTGAAGGCTCTGCCGGTTCTCATGCTGGGCGGCTTCACCTCGATCCCCGGGGCTATTGTTGGCGGGTTGATCATCGGTGTGGGCGAAAAGCTCTTTGAATTTGCGCTTGGTCCAGCGCTGGGCGGCGCAACCGAAAACTGGTTCGCCTATGTGCTGGCGCTGGTCTTCCTGGTGTTCCGTCCACAAGGGCTGTTTGGAGAGAAAATCATCGAAAGGGTCTAGAGCCCCGCGCGGGCGGCATCCCGCCGCTTGCGCATCACCAGACACGCCACCCGGGGGCCAAGGTTGCCGGGTCACGCATCTAGGGGAGGAAATTGATGACCAAACTTGTTGCCATCGTGAATGTGATCGCCTGGTCCGGCTTTTGGGCTTTCGGCTACATCGCGGTGACGGCCGAGGGGCTGACGGATCGTCAGATGGTCATTGCCGCCTTGCTGGCCTTCGGAGGGCTGGTGACCGGGATCCTCGCCTACCTGAAACTCGCGCGGGCTGCCGAAGCAAGCGGCTACGCAAAGAAAACAAATCAACTGGACGCCGCGGCCCGCAACCGCGCGCAATCTGAAGGGAGCATCTGAGACATGTTCTATCGTGAAGCCGGGGATTTCAAAGTCTCCTACCAACAGGACAGCCAGACGTTTCCGATCAAGTTCGACCGGTACCGTTACTACGCCGTGATGGCCTTTGCCTTCCTGGTGGTGCCGTTCGTGATCAATGACTACTGGGCCAATGCCATCCTGCTGCCGTTCCTGATCTATTCGATTGCCGCCATCGGTCTGAACATTCTGGTGGGCTATTGTGGGCAGGTAAGCCTGGGCACCGGCGGGTTCATGGCGGTAGGGGCCTATGCCTGCTACAAGCTGATGACCGCTTTCCCGGACGTGTCGATGATCATCCACGTTCTGCTCGCCGGTGGTGTGACAGCGGTGGTTTGCGTGGGGTTCGGTCTTCCGTCACTGCGGATCAAAGGCTTTTACCTGGCGGTGGCGACACTTGCGGCGCAGTTCTTCCTGGTTTGGCTTTTCAACCGGGTGCCGTGGTTCTACAACTACTCGGCTTCGGGTCAGATCAGTGCGCCGGAACGTGACGTGTTTGGTGTGATCATTACTGGTGCCAACGCAACCGCAACAGCGACATACCTGTTCTGCCTCGTGTTCCTGGTGCTCTGTGCCCTGATCGCCCGCAACCTGACCCGTGGCACCATTGGTCGGACCTGGATGGCGATCCGTGATATGGACATCGCGGCTGAAATCATCGGTGTGAACCCGCTGAAAGCCAAACTGACCGCCTTTGCCGTGTCGGGGTTCTTTATCGGTATCTCGGGCGCATTGTTCTTTGCCATCTATCTGGGTGCCGTCGAAGTCGGCGAAGTTTTTGGCATCAACAAATCATTCCTGGTTCTGTTCATGGTGATCATTGGCGGTCTGGGCTCGATTTTCGGTTCTTTCGCCGGCGCGGCCTTCCTGGTTTTGCTGCCGGTCGTTCTGAAGGTTGTCGGCGTGGATATTCTGGGCTGGCCGACGGACATCGTGGCGCATCTGCAGCTGGTGATTGTCGGCGCGCTGATCATCGTCTTCCTGATCATGGAGCCCCACGGGCTGGCGCAATTGTGGCGCGTTGCCAAAGAGAAGCTGAGACTCTGGCCTTTCCCGCACTAAGCGGGGCAGGCACGGAATAGACGGGATCCCCGAACAGATCCCGTCAACCATCCATCGGAAATACCAAGGGAGGAATTAAACCGATGAAAAAGACACTTTCTACTCTGGCGCTGGGCGTCGCGATGGCCGCAGGCCCCGCAATGGCCGACCTCGTGTTCCCGTCGCTGAGCTACCGGACGGGTCCATATGCGGCTGGCGGTATCCCGTTTGCTGATGGTTACGCGGATTATTTCACACTGCTGAACGAACGTGATGGCGGTATCGGTGGCGTTATGACCCGCCTGGTGGAATGCGAAACCGGCTACAACACCGAAAAAGGTGTGGAATGCTATGAATCGACCAAGGGTGAAGGCGCCCTGGTGTATCAGCCGCTGTCCACTGGTATCACCTACCAGCTGATCCCCAAAGTGACCGCGGACGATATTCCGATGCACACCATGGGCTATGGCCGGACCTCGGCTGCAAACGGTGATGTGTTCAGCCACGTCTTCAACTATCCGGGCAACTACTGGAACGGTGCTTCGGGTGTTGTTAACTACCTGCTGGAAGCCAACAACGGCGACATCAATGGCAAGAAGATTTCGCTGGTGTACCACAACTCGGCCTACGGCAAAGAGCCGATCCGTACCCTGGAAGAACTGGCCAAGAAACATGGTTTCGAACTGAGCCTGCTGCCTGTGGATCACCCGGGTCAGGAGCAAAAGTCGCAGTGGCTGCAAATCCGCCGTGACCGTCCGGACTATGTCGTGATGTGGGGCTGGGGTGTTATGAACCAGGTTGCCATTCAGGAAGCCGCCAACATCCGTTTCAACATGGAAAACTTCATTGGCGTCTGGTGGTCGGGTGCCGAGCATGACGTTCTGTCGGCCGGTGACAAGGCGAATGGCTACAAGGCCGTGACCTTCCACAACGTGGGTCGTGACTTCCCGGTCTTTGAGGACATCCAGAAATATGTCGTGGACACCGGTAAAGCCGCCGGTGCAGGCGATCAGATCGGTAACGTTCTGTATAACCGCGGCATGTACGCGGCGATGCTCGCAGCCGAAGCCGTGAAGACCGCTCAGGAAATCCATGGCACTGCGGACATTACCCCGGCGATGATGCGCGACGGTATGGAAGCTCTGGAAATTACCGAAGAAAAAATGGCCGGTCTGGGCATGCCGAACTTTGGCCCGTCCTTCACCGTAACCTGTGAAAATCACGGTGGTCCCGGCCTGGTGGGTGTGACCCAGTGGGACGCGAGCAGCAAGACCTGGTCGCTGATCTCGGACTTCAAACCGACCGACACCGAAGTGATTGGTGCTTTGATCGCCGAAGATTCCGGTGCGTTCGCAGCGGAAAACAACATCGAGTCCAACTGTAAGTGATCGCTTGCGGGCCCGGATGTGTCCGGGCCCCAGTCGAACCCGGTGCGGCACCCGTGCCGCACCCCAAGAACCGAGGTTCCGGCTCGAAACCGGGACAGGCATGAGGACAAGCACTGATGCTGGATGCAGCCAACACAACCGACGTTCAGGCCGAGACCCTGCTTGAAGTCAACAATATCGAGGTGATCTACAACCACGTGATCCTCGTGCTGAAAGGCGTCAGCCTCAACGTGCCCAAAGGCGGGATCACCGCGCTTTTGGGCGGCAACGGCGCGGGCAAGACGACCACGCTGAAAGCCATTTCAAATCTCTTGCACTCTGAACGCGGTGAGGTGACCAAAGGGTCGGTTCGCTATCGCGGCGCGGACGTGCATGAACGCGACCCGGCCGAGCTGGTGAAATCAGGCGTCATCCAGGTGATGGAAGGCCGCCACTGTTTCGAGCACCTGACAGTCGAAGAAAACCTTTTGACGGGCGCATATACGCGCACCGATGGAAACAGCAATATCCAGCAGGATCTGGAAATGGTGTATCACTATTTCCCGCGCCTGAAGGAGCGTCGCAAGTCGCAGGCTGGCTATACGTCGGGTGGTGAACAGCAAATGGTTGCAATGGGCCGAGCCTTGATGAGCCGACCGGAAACCATTTTGCTGGATGAGCCGTCAATGGGTCTGGCGCCTCAGCTGGTGGAACAGATTTTCCAGATCGTGAAGTCGATCAACGAAAAGGAAGGTGTGACCTTCCTATTGGCCGAGCAGAACACCAACGTGGCGCTGCGCTATGCCCACTATGGATACATCTTGGAATCCGGCCGGATCGTGATGGATGGCCCCGCGGCCGAACTGCGCGAAAACCCGGACGTGAAGGAATTCTATCTGGGCATGTCTGACGAAGGCCGCAAAAGCTTCCGCGATGTCCGATCCTATCGCCGTCGCAAGCGGTGGTTGAGCTAAGGCGGGGGTGATCGGATGAGCTATTTTGATTCCCTTGAAACGCGGTCTGCGGATGAACGGGCTGCCGATCTGGCCAAACTTTTGCCTGAGCAAATCGCCCGCGCCAAAAACCTGCCGGGCTATGCGGGGATGCTGGATCATGTTGATCCGGCGGCCATCACCTCGGCAGAAGATCTGGTCAAACTGCCGGTTCTGCGCAAATCGGAACTGGGCAAGTCCCAAGCCGCACACCCGCCGTTTGGCGGGTTCACGGTGAAACCGGCGACCGGTTTCGCCCACATCTTCCAATCGCCGGGCCCGATCTATGAACCGGGCGGCGCGGATGGGGATTGGTGGCGGATGGGACGGTTCCTGCACGCGGCCGGCATCGGCAAAGGGGACGTGGTCCAGAATTGCTTTGGCTATCACTTAACCCCTGCCGGCATGATCTTTGAAAACGGCGCGCGCGCCGTCGGGGCTGCAGTGCTGCCCGCCGGAACCGGCCAAACCGAACTTCAGGTCACAGCGGCCCGTGACGTTGGTGCCACGGCCTATGCGGGGACACCGGATTACCTGAAGGTGATCCTGGACAAAGCCGAGGCGATGGGAGTCGCGCTGAGCTTCTCCAAGGCAGCCGTGGGCGGCGGGGCTTTGTTCCCCAGTCTGCGCCAGGAATATGCCGATCGCGGGATCAGCTGCATTCAAAGCTATGCAACGGCTGATCTGGGCAATATCGCCTATGAAACTCAGGCGATGGAGGGGATGGTTGTCGATGAGCATGTCATCGTCGAGATTGTCACCCCGGGCACGGGCACGCCGGTTGCACCGGGTGAGGTCGGCGAGGTCGTGGTGACAACACTCAATCCCGACTACCCGCTGATCCGTTTTGCCACCGGTGATCTGAGCGCTGTCATGGCGGGGCAGTCTCCCTGTGGACGGACCAATATCCGGATCAAGGGCTGGATGGGCCGCGCGGACCAGACCACCAAGATCAAAGGCATGTTCGTGCGTCCCGAACAGGTGGCCGCGTTGGTCGAAAAACATGACGAGATCGTCAAGGCTCGTGTCATTGCTGCCCGTGAGGGCGAGATGGACACCATGCGTGTCCAGATCGAAGCTGCTGGCGGGGATGATCTGGCCTATGCCAAGTCGGTTGTTGAAGTGCTCAAGCTCAAAGGCGCGATCGAAGTTGTTGCGCCAGGCAGCCTGCCCAAGGACGGGCTGGTGATCGAGGATCAGCGTAGCTACGACTGACCAAATCCTGCACCAGTACCCTTGCCCCGAACGCCCCTCCCGCGTTCGGGGTTAATGTAGTTAGGGCTGCGGCTATGGTTTTGTCACTGGAATTGCTGACCGAAATAGTCGAAAACGCCATGGTGCACTGTGTGGAGTGCTGAAACCGGAACCGTTGTGCGGGCGTGCCAGTCATGAGCGACACCCAGACTTATGCTTCGAAACGAAGCGCCAGAGGAAAGACCGGCGGAACCGGAATTTTCGCGTTTGCGTCCTGGGCTATCGCGTTGGCGTGTTTGTTGCCCATGATTGCGGTTGCCATCGCGGCCCTGACCGGGGGAACCGACACGGTTGCAAGCCTTATGAACACGGTCATGCCGCGGTATGCCGGGACGACGATTGCCTTGGTTGCGATGGTTGCAGCCGGGACGCTGGCAATTGGGGTTGGCGCGGCATGGTTCGTGACCATGACGCGTTTTCCCGGCGTCCGGTTCTTCGAGGTGGCCTTGGTGCTGCCCTTAGCCTTTCCGGGCTACGTGCTGGCTTATGCCTATACCTTTGTTCTGGACCATCCGGGCATTGTGCAAACCACGCTCAGGGACGTGACCGGATGGGGGCCAAGAGATTACTGGTTCCCCGAAGTCCGCTCGGTGGGCGGTGCGGCGGTCATGCTGGTGCTGGTTCTCTATCCCTATGTTTATCTTCTGGCCCGGGCCGCCTTTCTGCAACAGAGCGCGGGAGCCTTTTTGGCAGCGCGCGCGCTGGGTAAATCTTCGTTCGAAGCCTTCTGGAAAGTCAGCCTGCCAATGGCGCGTCCTGCGATTGCTTCGGGCGTTTTGCTGGCGATCATGGAGACGATCGCCGATTTTGGAACGGTCGCCTACTTTGGGGTCCAAACCTTTGCAACGGGTATTTATACCAGCTGGTTTTCCATGGCCGATCGGGCGGCGGCTGCGCAGCTAGCGCTAGTACTGTTGGGGTTTGCGCTGACCTTGGCTGTGTTGGAACGTACGACCCGAGGCGCGGCGCGTTATCATCAGGCAGGAAAGCAGGCGACGCGCATGCCGCCTGCTGACTTGAAGGGCGTGCACCGCGTGTTGGCTTGGGGGCTTTGTGCTATTCCCGTCCTGTTGGGCTTTTTGCTGCCGGTCATCATCCTTTTCGACATGGGGCTGGAATCCGAACAGAATCTGTTCAGCAAACGATATGTCGGGTTCCTGCAAAACTCCGTCATGCTTGCGGCCGTAGCGGCCTGCGTCACCGTCTGTGCGGCGGTATTAATCGGGTTTTACCTGCGAGTTCGGCCCGGGCGACCAGCGGCTTCGGCAGCATATGCCGCCCGTTTGGGGTATGCCGTTCCGGGCGGAGTGATCGCGGTGGGGTTGATGGTGCCGTTTGCGGCATTCGACAATGCTTTGGACGCCTGGATGCGTGCGACGTTTGACATCAGTACAGGCCTGTTGGTCACCGGATCGATCTGGCTGCTGGTGGCAGCCTACATGGTACGGTTCCTGGCGGCGGCCTTGGGCGCCTATGAAGGCGGGCTCAGTACTGTACACTCCAACATGGATGCTGCTGCGCGGTCTCTGGGGCAATCACCGATCGGTATGCTCAGGCGCGTGCACCTGCCGATTGTGACCCCCAGCCTGCTGACCGCGCTTCTGATCGTCTTTGTGGATGTGATGAAAGAGCTTCCCGCCACACTGATCATGCGACCTTTCAACTTTGATACGCTGGCTGTGCAGGCGTACAGGCTGGCCTCTGACGAGCGGCTGGAGGGGGCCGCGGTGCCGTCCCTGGTCATTGTTGCCGTGGGGTTGTTGCCAGTGATCCTGATTTGTCGGCAGGTCGGGCGGCGCTGATCTTCAGCGCGCACCAGCTGTCGATATCAAGCCCGCCACCAGGTTTCGATCTCTTCCGTCGTGATCCGGTCCGCTGGCCCGAGGCCTACCAGAACGGTCCGGTCCGTGTCAGCGCGTTTTGCCTCAACATGACCTCCGACCACGTGCAGTTCGTAGCCGCCGCCGCTGGTCTGAACGAAGCCTTTCAGACGGTACAGACCTTCGGGACGATCCGCCAGTTTGTCGCCAAAGGCGCGCCGGTCCAGCACGATGTCACTGTCATGCTGCCAGGTCGCGTAGCCCGGATGCGCTGCTTCCGTCCGGCCTTTTGGCAGAGGGATTACGTCGAACAGCAGGTCCGCGATCCGGCCTTCGCCCGGGACAACCGGCGTGCGGGAACCTATTGCTTTGAGTTCCTCGACCAAAGCGGGATCTGCTTCGTCCGTCTTGCTGAGCAGAACCAGATCTGCCGCCGTTATCTGTTGTTTCACCTGCGGGGCGATCAGGTCGTCGTCCAGAATGGTCCGCGCGTTCAGCGTATCGACCACAGTCACGATGCCAGCATAGCTCAGATCCGGTTCCGCAATGGCGGCATTGGCGATGGCAGCGGGATCGGCGATGCCACTTGCCTCGATGATCAAGTGATCGGGCCGGGGTCGGCGATCCAGTGCGTCGCCCAATGCCATGAAGAGGTCGGTGCCCATGGTGCAACAGACGCAGCCGTTGGTCAGTGCAATCTGATCTCCATCAGCACGTGCGATCAGTTCGGCATCAATGTTGATGGCACCGAAATCATTGACGATGACCAAAAGCTTCAAACCATGATCCTCGGCAAGAAGCCGGTTGATCAACGTGGTCTTTCCGGCACCAAGATAGCCGCTGATCACGGTCAAGGGCAGTCGCATCATATCAGGGAAACCTCTCCTCCCACTACGGTTCCCAGGACGGGTACATCTTTTAGGGCCTCGGGCGCAACCTCTGTCGGGTCTTGGCCCAGCACGGCAAAGTCTGCCCGTTTGCCGGTTTCGATCGAACCAATTTCATCGTCCATTCGCAACGTGTAGGCCGCGCCCAAAGTGATCGCATGCAGGGCCTCGGAAACCGAGATGCACTGTGCATCCCCCAGCACGCGCCCGGACATGGTTTGCCGGTTCACCGCGCACCACGCGGTGAACAAGGGCCCCAAAGGTGTAACCGGCGCGTCCGAATGGATCGCAAGATGAACGCCTTCGTCAAGGGCACCGCGCGCCGCGTCCATACGTTCGGCGCGGTCCTGGCCGATTGTCAGCTCCGCGTGCTGATCCCCGAAATACCAGATATGATTGGAAAAAAGATTACAGCACACGCCCAGTTCAGCCGCTTTACGAAATTGGTCTGCTCCCATCATCTGGCAGTGTTGCAACACGTGACGCGCGCCGGGCCAAGGGTGTTTCTGTGCGGCTGCTTCCAGCGCCTTCAGTGAAACGTCCGAGGCTTCGTCCCCGTTTACATGGATATGCATCTGGACGCCCTTGGCCTGCATTTCCTCGCAGAGCTGATAGATCACCTCGGGTGGAGTATTCCACAATCCGTTGGGGTGCCCGCCGACATAGCCAGGCCATTTCACCCGAGCGGTCCAACCTTGGATGGATCCATCCGTCATCAATTTCACAGCACCGAGCCGGAGCTTTTCGGTGCTTTTCTTGCGCAAGGCCAAAGCGCGTTGCGAGATCTCTTCAGGAGCCGCCCCAACAGCGCCCAGGGCGGGAACGATCCTTAGTGGAAATCCGGGCGATCCGGTGACGTCCAGCATTGTCTGCAGGTCGCCGTCTTCCATCGTTGAAAACAGATCGGTGATAGTCGTGACACCGGCAAGCCGACAAACATCGGAATAGGCCCGGATCGATGCCTCGGTTTGGCTGAGCCCGCGAAAATCCAGACCCATCCGGCGCATGACCGGGAACATTGCGGCCATTTCCTGCAGCTCTCCGGTGGGTTCGCCATCCGGTCCTTTGACCACACCTTCTGCGTTGCTTTCGCGCGAATACCCGGCGCTTTCCAAAGCCGCGGAGTTCACGCACATCAGGTGGAAGTTCGAAAACATGATGGCAATCGGACGGTCCGGCGAAACCTGATCCAGATGTTGCCGCGACAGGCGTTCGTCGGTCAGAAAGATCGGATCCAGTCCCCAACCGACCAGAGGCCCGTCAGAGGGCAGGTCGGCTTCGGCTTCTTTCAGACGCTCGATCACGGCCCCTAGGTCCTGCATCCCCTTGTGCATCCGCCCCTGCGGATCCAAACGGTCGTGATAACCGACATAAGTAAATTGCCACATCGCCCCGGCCATCATGTGCGCGTGGCCTTCGACCAGCCCAGGCATCAGGACGTCATTCCTGAAGCGGTCGTCGTGCTTCACGGTGCCCCAATCCGAAGCGCAGTTTTCATCCCCGACGGCAAGGATCCAGCCGTCCCGGACTGCGACATGTGTCGCTGAGGGTCGGTTGGGGTCCATGGTAACAATCTTGCGTGCTTGGAAAACGGTTATGTCAGACATGAGGGCCTCTCTCGCTCTCTCAACGCCTATCGCAGGTTTGACCAGCGAGAAAATAGATTTACTGTCGGGCTTAACGCTGAAAAATGTAGTTATAAGCGAAACAACGAGTGGGGCCGCCAATGCATTTCACGCTCAAACAACTTCGCTATCTGGATGCGGCGCTTCGCTGCGGCTCGATTGCAAAAGCCGCGGAAGAGATGAATATCTCGCAGTCGTCCGTGACGTCGGCAATTGATTTGATCGAGCAGACCATCGGTGCGGATCTGTTTCGCCGTATCCCTGCCAAGGGCATTGTGCCGACGCAGGTGGGTAAGGATGTAGGAGGGCGTGTCGCTGCTTTTCTGGATCAGGCGCGTGTGTTTGAATCGGATCTGATGTCAATTGCAGGCGACCCGACCGGCACGCTTCGGTTGGCCTGTTACGCGCCAACCGCGCCTTATGTTCTGCCGATCATCTTGTCTCGGATTGCACAGACCTATCCGGGGATTCGGATCGAACTGACCGAAGGCGACATGGAAAGCATTTCGGTTGCGCTAGCTAGCGGCGAAGTTGATGTGGCGCTGACCTATTTCACTGGGTCGGTCGAAAGTCTGCCATTTGATTCCCTGTTTTCAGCCCACCCTTGGGCCTTGTTGCCAGTCAGCTCTCCGCTGTCGACGCAACGTTCCGTAAGCCTGTGCGACTTGGTCGATCTGCCGATGATCCTGCTGGACTTGCCCCACACCGAACACTACTTCACCTCCCTTTTTACCGAGAAAGGGCTGGAGCCGAATGTCGTTCACTCCACGCGTTCCAGTTCGGTGTTAAGGGGGCTTGTTGCCAGTGAGTTCGGGTACTCGATCCTCAATATTTGCGGGCCAAATGACCGGGATGGACGGAACGGGTATTTTGCCCTGCCCATATCGGATGCGGTTCAGGCGCCAGAATTTGGTGTGTCTTATCTCAGGTCCTTGCAAGGGTCGGCCATTGTCGAAGCCGTCCGCAATATTGCCCGCGAGTTGAACGAACAAGGCGCGTTTGAGCATATCCTGATGCCCCCAAAGATCCTAAAACCACATTGAATGCAACTTACCCTTACAGAAAACACTGTTTTCTAAGGGAATGCGCCCGGCTAGCCTTTTTTTCAAAACAACCCAAAAAAAACGCAACCGGGAGAACCAACATGACCCTCATGACTCGTCTCATGGGTGCCGCCGCCTTAACCGTGACCACGATGGTCGGCGCACCTGTCTATGCGGATGGTGGCACACTCGTCATCGCCTCGACCCAGGTGCCGCGCCATCTGAATGGGGCGGTTCAGTCGGGGATTGCCACTGCGATGCCGTCGACCCAGATTTTTGCCTCGCCGCTGCGCTATGACGAAAACTGGGAACCGCAGCCTTATCTGGCCGAGAGCTGGGAGGTCAGCGAAGACGGGATGAGCGTGACCCTGAATCTGGTGCAGAACGCAACCTTCCATGATGGGCAGCCGGTCACGTCCGAAGACGTCGCGTTTTCAATCATGACAACCAAGGAAAACCATCCGTTCAAGTCGATGTTCGCCCCGGTCGAGGCGATTGAGACACCGGATGCACACACCGCCGTCATCAAGCTCAGCCAACCCCACCCGGCCTTGCTGCTGGCGCTGTCCCCGGCTTTGGCGCCGGTTCTGCCCAAACATGTTTATGGCGACGGTCAGGATCCCAAGTCACACCCGGCGAACTCGGCCCCGGTCGGGTCCGGGCCGTTCCTGTTGGAAGAGTTCACCGCCGGCGAAGCGGTTGTTCTGAAGAAAAACCCGAACTTCTTCCTTGAAGGGCGTCCGGTGCTGGATGAGGTGATCTTCCGGATCATCAAGGATGAAAGCGCCCTGATGATCGCCATGGAAAACGGAGAGGCAGACGCCTATCCGTTCATGACACAGTCTTCGTCCATCAAGCGGATGGAAAAGGCCGATCACCTTGGTGTCACGACCGATGGCTATGCCGCTGTTGGTCCGATCAACTGGTTGGCTTTCAACACGGCCTCGGAAAAGCTGAGTGACGTCCGTGTACGCCAGGCGATTGCCTATGCTGTGGACCGCGACTTTATCACCAAAGCCTTGCATCGCGGTGTTTCCTCGTCTCAGCGTGGCCCGATCATCGAAACCTCACCGTTCTTTGACGAAACGATCCCGTCTTATGACGCCGATCTGGACAAGGCGACCGCGCTGATGGCGGAGGCTGGATATGCTGACGGTATGGATCTGACCATCGACTATATCCCGGGTCCGGCTGAGCAGCAGAAAAACATCGCCGAATACATGAAGTCGCAGCTCAAGAAGATCGGCATCAACGTCGAGGTCCGTGCCGCTCCGGATTTCCCGACCTGGGCAGGCCGCGTTGGCGGACATGATTTCGAATTGAGCATGGACATCGTGTTCAACTGGGGTGACCCGGTGATCGGTGTGCACAGGACCTATCTGAGCTCAAACATCAACAAGGGTGTGATCTGGTCGAACACGCAGCAATACGCCAACGCCAAAGTGGACGAATTGTTGAACGCAGCCGCGGTCGAAGGGGACTTGGAAAAGCGCAAGGCGCTCTATGCCGAGTTCCAGCAGATCGTTGCGGGCGACCTGCCCGTCTACTGGATCAATGCGCTGCCATATCACACGGCGTTTGATCAGAAGCTGCAGAACGTGCCGACAGGCATCTGGGGTTTCATGCACCCCTACGATCAGATCAGCTGGTCTGAATAATCCTCTGGTAGCCCACTGGGGCGGCGCAACCCGTGTCGCCCCGGCAAGCGAAAGACCGACATGAATACGTCATACATATTACGGCGCCTGTTCTACGGCTTGCTCCTGATGTTGGGGGTGGTTGTGCTGAACTTCCTGTTGATCCGCATGGCGCCCGGCGACCCGGCCGTCGTGATTGCAGGCGAAATGGGCGGAGCGACAGAAGAGATGCTGGAAAGCATCCGCGAAGAATACGGACTCAACAAACCGCTGCTGGTTCAGTTGGGCATCTATATCGGCGATATCGCCCGCTTTGATCTGGGCGAAAGCTTCTTTTTCAACCAACCAGTGACACATCTGATCGGGTTGCGGATCGGGCCAACCATCCTGCTGGTGGTAACGGCGCAATTGCTGTCGATCGTTTTGGGGGTGTTTCTGGGGGTTATCGCCGCGCGCAAGCCCAATGGTATCATGAGCGCCTTCGTGTCGGTCTTTGCCACGATCGGATACGCGGTTCCGGTGTTCTGGACCGGGATCATGCTGATCATCCTGTTCGCGTCCATCGTGCCGATCTTCCCGGTGGAAGGCATGCAATCGGTCCGCCTGAGGGATGCGAATGTGTTCGTAAAGGCATTGGATATCCTGCATCATCTGGTGCTGCCCGCCTTCACACTGGCAATCATTTATCTGGCGCAATATGCGCGGCTGTCGCGGGCATCGATGCTGGAGGTTCTTGGGTCGGATTACATCCGGACAGCCCGCGCCAAGGGTGCGTCAGAAAAGTCCGTGCTTTTCAAACATGCGCTGCGCAATGCGGCCTTGCCGATCCTGACCGTGGCCGGTCTGCAATTCGGCAACCTGATCTCGGGCGCCTTGTTGGTTGAGACGGTGTTCAACTGGCCCGGCATGGGGCGGTTGGCCTTCGACAGCATACTGCGTCGCGATTATCCCACGATTATGGGCGTTCTTTTCTTTGCCTCTTTCATGGTGGTGATCGCCAATATTCTCACGGATCTCAGCTATAGGCTGGCCGATCCACGGCTGAGGGGACGGTGATGTCAGACCAAACGACAACCGAGTATCAAGCCGAAAGCCCGGCCCGTGAAGCCTGGCGTATGTTCCGGCGGAACATACCGGCGTTGATTGGCGTGGTGATGTTGACCGTGATCGTATTGGCAACTTCGTACGGTACGTTCTTGTACGGCGGCGATCCGTTCGAGATTGTCTGGGCGCCGCACGAACCGCCCGGCGTGACGCCCGAGTTTCCTATGGGCACCGATTACCTGGGGCGCGACCTGATCGCGGGGCTGTTGACCGGGGGTGGACCGACGCTGGCCGTGGGGCTGGCGGCTGCGGCTATCACCATGGCAATCGGCATCAGCTTTGGGGCTTTGGCTGGTTACTATGGTGGCTGGGTGGACAATCTGCTGATGCGGATCACCGAGTTCTTTCAGGTGCTGCCAGCGCTGTTGTTTGCGATGGTATTGGTCACGCTGTTTTCACCGTCTCTGCTGACCATCGCCATGGCCATCGGCGTGGTCAGCTGGCCGCAGACAGCGCGTCTGACCCGGGCCGAGTTTCTGAAGATCAAGGAACTGGAATACGTCACCGCCGCCCGTGCAATCGGAGCACGCAACAAGCGGATCATCTGGAAAGTCATCCTGCCGAATGCCGCACCGCCTTTGATCGTGTCGGCCACACTGACCATTGGTGTGGCGATCCTTTTTGAAGCCGGCCTGTCTTTTCTGGGACTGGGCGATCCAAATGTAATGAGCTGGGGTCTGATGATCGGCGCCAACCGGGAATACATCCTGGATGCCTGGTGGCCCGTGACATTTCCGGGATTGGCCATTTTCTTTACCGTTTTTGCCGTGTCCCTGATTGGCGACGGGCTGAACGATGCCTTTAATCCGAAGCTGAGGGAAAGATGAGCGCGCTATTGGAAATTGACGACCTGCGCGTGACCTTCGGGACGCGGTATGGCGAAGTGACTGCACTGGACTCGGTTTCGTTGCATGTGGATGCGGGAGAGACGCTGGGGGTGGTTGGCGAATCTGGCTGCGGCAAGTCGATCACCGCCTTGTCCGTCATGGGGCTGATCCCTCAGCCACCGGGCAAGATTGCAGGCGGATCGATCCGGCTGAACGGGGAAGAACTGATCGGAGCCAACCCGGCACGGCTGCGTGGTCTGCGCGGCGGTGATGTCGCGATGATTTTTCAGGAACCGATGACGTCGCTCAACCCGGTGTTCACCGTCGGCGATCAGATCGCCGAGGCGATCATGCTTCACCAGAATGTGGACAAGGCCCAGGCACTGAAGGACGCAATCGCTCTTCTGGATCGGGTGGGAATCCCCAGCCCGGATGCCCGTGCGCGGGATTATCCGCACCAGTTGTCGGGCGGGATGCGGCAACGGGTGATGATCGCCATGGCCGTGTCCTGTCGCCCGAAGGTGTTGATCGCAGATGAACCGACGACTGCTCTGGACGTGACCGTGCAGGCGCAGATCTTTGACCTGTTGAACGAAATCCAGCGCGATTTTGGCGCGGCGATCGTTCTGATCACCCATGACATGGGTGCAATCAGCGAAATGGCCGACCGGGTGGCTGTCATGTATGCCGGTCGGGTGATCGAAGAGGCCAGCGCGGATGACGTACTGGATTACCCTCAACATCCTTATGCGCGGGGGTTGATCGACTGCATTCCGGCATTGGGCCGCGATGACCACCGTCTGGCGGAAATTCCCGGCGTCGTTCCGCCCTTGCATCTGCTGGGTGCGGGTTGTGCCTTTGCCGAACGTTGTGCCCACAAGCAAGACCGTTGTGGACTGGAAAAACCATTGCTGGCGGCGCATGGGCATCATCCGGTCGCCTGTCACGGGATCGAGGAGGGGCGGATATGACCGCGCTTTTGGATGTGCGCGACCTGACCGTCCGCTTTGCTTTGCCCAAGCCTTCGTTCTTTGCGGAACGCCCGCATCTGGAGGCGGTGCGCCAGGTTTCGTTCACCCTGGAAGCCGGTCACGCGCTGGGCATTGTCGGGGAAAGCGGATCGGGCAAGACAACCACGGCCATGGCCGCGATCCGTTTGACGCGTGCTGCGGGAGGGCAGGTGTTGTTCGAAGGGCAAGACCTGCTGGATCTGGATGACGAACAGATGCGGCAGCGTCGCCGCGACGTCCAATTGATTTTCCAAGATCCGTACTCGTCCTTGAATCCGCGTGCCCGGGTCGTGGATATCGTGCGCGAACCGATGGACCTGATGGAGATCGGCACGCCGGAGGAACGACTGGAAAGGGTGCGGGAACTGTTCGCGCTTGTGGGTTTGCGGCCTGATCAGCTGAACCTCTTTCCGCATCAGTTCTCAGGCGGGCAGCGGCAGCGGATTTCCATTGCGCGGGCCCTGACGACCAATCCCAAATTGCTGGTCTGTGATGAGCCGGTGTCTGCGCTGGACGTCGCAATTCAGGCGCAGATCCTGAATCTGCTGGCCGAATTGAAAGAAAAGCTGGGGCTGAGCTACCTGTTCATCAGTCACGATCTGGGGGTGGTACGGCATGTTTGTGACGATGTGGCGGTGATGTATCTGGGCAAGATTGTCGAGAGCGGTCCGGTTCAGGCTTTGTTCGAAGCGCCGCAGCACCCATATACCCAAGCCTTGCTTGCTGCGGCACCTTCCTTGGCGCGGCGCAAGTCCAAAGGTTATGTGCGGCCATTGAAGGTTTCGGGTGATCCGCCCAGCCCGATCAACCCGCCGCCAGGATGCGCTTTTGCAGATCGTTGTCCCAAGGCTCAGGACGTCTGTCGGCAGACCCCGCCGGTGCTGCAGCCGGTCGCAGGGACGCAAGCTGCGTGCCATTTCCCCGGACCGGCGGACGTTTAAGCTTAGCGCTGGCTCAGCAAAACCGCACCCAAGGCCAACATCACAAGGCCAAGCATGTTCTGTGCGGAAAAGACGCGTTCGGTCACTCCAAACACTCCAAAGCGGTCGAACAGGGCGCTGGCCGTCAACTGGCCCGCGATCACCAGAGAGGAATAGGTGGCAACACCAAGGCGAGGTATTGCGAAGATCGAAACAAGAACGACATAGACCCCGATCAGCCCACCGAACCATGCCCAGAGCGGAACCGCCGCCAATTGGTCACGCGTGGGCCAGGGCTGTGCAAGCGTGATCAACCCGCCGACCAAAGCCAGTGCTCCGATGGTGAACGCCAGCATTGCGGTTTGGACGGGGCCGCCCAAAGCCAGCGACATTCTGGCGTATATCGGGCCTTGGGCGGCGATTAGTGCGCCTCCCAGAATGACGGCGATGATCAGGACCAGCGCATTCATGTCAGCGCTTTGTACATGTATGTCGTGGGTTCAAACCTCTCCTCGAACGGGTTGCGGCAGAAGCCCGGCACTTCTCCGGCGACTTGAAAGCCAAGACTGGCATAGAGGCTTTGCGAAGGATCGCCGGATCGCGTGTCCAGCACCAGAAGCGTTTTGCTCAAGGACCGGGCCTCTGCCTCCAGATGCAACATGAGCTTGCGGGCGACCCCCTTGCGTCGGTGATCCGGATGCACCAGCAGCTTGGCCACATCGGCTCTGTGCGGCTGGTTTGGCGGCAGATCGAGGCCAAGCTGAACCGTGCCGATGATTTTGTCTTCATCTCGGAGAACGAACAGGTGCGCCCCGCCACTGCGCACAGCCGGGAAAACCTTGTCTCTCCAGAAACTGGCAGCGGCTTCCGGGCTGAATGGCAGTATGAAGCCGACGCTGGCGCCTCCCAACACGCTGGTATGCAGGATATCGGTGAGGTCCGCCAACGCTTGGTCCTGCTGATCGGGTTCAAGGCGTTCGACTGTCATAGCAACACCAGAAGGTACCGCGCGGCATGAGCGTCTGTTTCAAAGTGGGATGATCCCTGCAGGACATATCTCAGGCAATCGCCGGCTTTCAGGTCGTGGCGTTGACCTCCCACGGTCAGGGATAATTGCCCGTCCAGCATCACCAAATGATGTTCCTGTCCAGGCCTGGGTGGCGCATCATACGTGATTGACTGACCCGGTGGAATTGTCCCTTCCAGCACTTCGCCTGTCAACGATGGGGAGGGGGGCGAGACTTGCCGACGTCTGTACCCAGTCGCTGGATCGGTCCATTCGGCTTGGGCTGACCGAGCAATCAGCGGGACAAAGGCCTCTTCGATTTGCATCATCAGTCGCGAAAGTGGCAATCCATGCGCGGCACATAGCTTGCCCAGGGTTTCAGCGGTTGGGCTGGTTTCAGCCTTCTCCAACCGTGACAGAGTAGCCCGGCTCACGCCGCTGAGATCAGCCAATTGGTCCAGGGACCAGCCCCTGTCCTTGCGCAAGGTGGACAAGCGGTCCGCCAGTCGAAGGGTAGTGGGATCGTTCGTCATAGGGTCAAATTTCGGTCATTTTTGAGAATATTTCCCAAAAAAGGGATTCCATTCAATCACCAATGCAGCAAAACGTGAAAAAAAGAAAAGGCGCGGGATAGTCCCGCGCCTTTGCCTGTTTTTTGTGCTGGAGGGGCTTACCGCCAACCGGCTTCGTTGAAGATGATCTGAGCTTCGGGGATGTTCTTGGCGACTTCGGTCAGGTTTACCGTGTCAGCCTTGAACTCACCCAACTTGGCAACGGTCTCGGCCAGCGGCACTCCGGCCACGACCGGGAATTCGTCATTGCCGTTCGAGAAATATTGCTGCGCCTGATCGCTTGCCAGATACTCCAGGAACTTGATCGCGTTGTCTTTGTTCGGCGCGTGTGCGGCGACACCGCCACCGGACAAGTTCATATGAGCCCCTTCAGCGTCCTGGGCAGGGAAGACAAACCCGATTTTGTCGATATCCTGCGACAGGCCTTTCACATCTTTGCGCATGGCGCGCGCAAAGTAATACGAGTTCGAGACGGAAATCGAACATTCGCCCGAAATGATGCCGCGCAACTGATCGGTGTCACCGCCTTGGGGCGAGCGCGCCATATTGTTGACGACGCCGTCGGCCCAGGCCCGAGCAGCATCCGGACCGTGATTGGTCACGATCGCGGCCAGCAAGGTCTGGTTGTAGGTGTTCGACGAGGAGCGGATACAAACCATCCCCTGATACTCAGGTTTGGCTAGGTCCAGGTAAGTCGCGGGCGGGTTTTCCACGGTTTCCTTGTCGTAGAAAATGATCCGTGCACGCTGTGAAAAACCAAACCATTGGTTGTCATCGTCCTGCAGGTTCGACGGGATCAGTTCTTCCAGCACCGGGCTGTCGATGGATTGCAGGATGCCGGCGTTTTTGGCGCGCGCCAAACGGGACGTGTCCACGGTGATCAAAATGTCAGCGGGAGAATTCGCACCTTCGGCCTCCATACGGGCGATCAGTTCGTCCGCCTTGCCTTCGATACGATTGATCGTGATGCCCGTCGCCTCTTCGAAATCCGAATACAGGCGTTCATCGGTGTCATAGTGGCGTGAGGAATAGAGGTTCAATTCGCCTTCAGCTGCGGCCGAGGACGCGATCAAAATCGACAGGGCGGCAAAACAGGCAGAGGATTTCAGCATGATAGTTTCCTTTGATTTACTATCGCACGGGAGTTTAACTCGACTGATTTTGTCAATTAAACGAATTTCGCGGAAATTCAAGCAATTCCGACGTTGACGCGTGGTCGGTGCTCCTTTGCCGGTGTCGGTGAAACGTTGGCGCGTTTCATGGTCAAAACCCCGCAGAACAGAATCAATGCGACGAAGATTGGCACCAAACCCGATAACAGGGTGTTGACCTCGTTGTCCGGGATCAGTCTCTCGGGCCTCCTCTGCCGGGAATGCAGACCGCAGGTGAAGACGCGTCTGGAGGATGTTTCTTGGGTGCTTGATGTGATGCTTCTCATGCCTCAAAGGCATTTGAGCAGCGTACACCATTCGGTAGCCCCGGCCGCAAATGACGGGCGTATGAATAAGATCCGAATTGGCTAGGTTCGCAAAACAAAAAACCGCACCCGAAGGCGCGGTTTTCAAAACCGATATGCGGCTCAGTTCAGCCCTGACGAGCTTTGAACTTGCGCTGCGTCTTGTTGATCACATAGACGCGTCCTTTGCGACGCACGATCCGGCAGTCACGGTGCCGGTTCTTCAGCGAGCGGAGCGAGTTCTTGACCTTCATGGTCTTTCTCCAGTTCCTGCGGCGCCAATTCTAGCGGTGGCCAGCGCCTGGGTTAGCGGGTGCCGCGACTAGGTCACGACAGTGAATTCATGGTGGGCGGTACTGGGATCGAACCAGTGACCCCTACGATGTCAACGTAGTGCTCTACCGCTGAGCTAACCGCCCATGAATACCAGCGTCGGCTGCGTCCCTTTAATCAAAAGGGGCGCGGAAATCCGCGCCGGTGAAGGGGTCTATAAATTGTTGTGACGCGGTGTTCAAGGCCTTTTGGAAGAACTTATTTCCGGTCTATGTTCAAAGCACGAGGAGTCATGATGTCAAACGCCGCCTACGACCTGTTCATGCCCGCTGAATTGACTTCGGCCGTGGTGTTCGCTTCGCCTCACAGCGGTGCAGATTATCCGAATTCCCTTGTAAACAAGACGATTCTGGACAGTCACGCCCTGCGGTCTTCCGAAGATGCTTTCGTTGACAGGCTATTCGATGTGGTACCTGAATTCGGCTCTCCTTTCTTGAGCGCACGGATGCCGAGGGCCTATGTGGATCTCAACCGCTCCCCCGATGAACTTGATCCGGCCGTGATCGAAGGGGTGCGCAAGCAGGGGCAGAACCCGCGAGTCGCATCGGGGTTGGGCGTGATTCCCCGTGTGGTTTCCAATGGACGGGCCATCTATCGCGGAAAACTGAGCTTGAACGAGGCCGAGACCCGCTTGTCCGACTATTGGTACCCGTACCATTCTGCGCTGCAACGTTTGTTGACCCAAGCCGGCAACACGTTTGGGAAGGCAATTTTGGTTGACTGTCATTCTATGCCGCACGAAGCGATCGAAAATTTCGTCTCGCGCGGGCGCAAACCCGAAGTGGTTCTTGGGGACAGGTTCGGCGCATCAGCGTCTTCTGATGTGGTGGATCGGATCGAGGCAGCCTTTGCTGCAGCCGGGCTGGTCGTGGGGCGGAATTCGCCGTTTGCCGGTGCCTATATCACTCAGGCCTATGGGCGCCCGTCGCGCCATCAGCATGCTATCCAAGTTGAGATAGACAGGGCGTTGTACATGGATGAACGCCGGATCGAGCCGAATGCCAATTTCGATCCGCTGCGAATACTGTTGCGAGACGTCATTCGCGAGATTTCAGAGATCGGATGTGGTCAATTGCCCTGCGCCGCCGAATGAGAAGGCATAGCCAAGCTCGACAGTCTGTTTTTTAGCCCGGTTTGGTTCAGCGCAGGGCTCGGCCTTTCAAGATCGCATCACTCCCGAACTTTTCGCGAATCGCATCCGTTGCGCGTTCTGCCTTGGCCCTCTGTTGTGCGCCAGGATCCAGCAGGTCCCCGGACAGATCGGCCTGGGCTTCCGGTACCAGGTCGGAAATCCCGCAGCCCAGTAAGCGATAAGGCCCCTGATCGCCTAGCTGATCCATTAGTGCACGCGCGACGCGATAGATTGTGTCTGCCATCTGGGTTGCGTCGCGAAGTGACTGTCGCCGGGTGAGAGTCGCGTGATTTGCACGTTTGAGTTTCAGCGTTACCACACGTCCGGCCAAGGACTTTGCCTTTGCCCTGTCGGCGACTTTTTCTGCCATCCGCCACAGATGTCCGTCCAGAATGTCCGCATTTCCGGTGTCTTCGAAGAAGGTGGTTTCGTTTGAGATGGACTTCATCGGACTATTGGCAGAAACGCGGCGACGGTCCTCGCCGCGAGCAAGGTGCCACAACCGGTCGCCCATCTGCCCGAACCGTGCCCCCAGATCCCGCCGATCCCAGCGTAGCAGGTCCGAGAACGTCCGGATCCCGGCACGATCCAGAGACTCTTGTGCCGCGGGACCAATGCCCCAGATCAAGCGCACCGGTTTGTCGAACAGGAAATCTGCGGTCTCGGCTTTGCCGATCACTGAAAACCCGCGCGGTTTGTCCAGGTCCGAGGCCACTTTGGCAAGAAATTTGTTATGGCTGAGCCCGATCGAGCCGGTGACGCCCAGTTCGTCTTTCATGCGTTTGACCAGGCGTGCCAGCATGACGGCAGGAGGGGCCCCATGCAGTTTTCTGGTGCCACTCAAGTCCATGAAGGCTTCGTCCAACGACAGAGGTTCGATTGCCGGTGTCAGTTCTTCCATCATGGCGCGGATCTGGCGACTGACTTCGGCATAGGCCGACATGCGCGGTTTGATGACGACTGCGTCCGGGCACAGTTTCAGCGCCTGAAACATCGGCATGGCAGACCTCACGCCGCGGATGCGCGCGACATAGCATGCCGTTGAGACTACGCCGCGTTTGCCACCGCCGATAATGACTGGTTTGGCGGCAAGCTCTGGGTTGTCCCGTTTTTCGACACTTGCATAGAAGGCGTCACAGTCCATATGTGCTACAGACAGGTCGAATAATTCGTCATGGGCCTTCATCCGAGGGCTGCCGCAATTGGTGCAGCGGGGTTGATTCGCTTGGATCGTCAGGCAGTCACGGCAGAAGGCAGGCATGGGCAGAATGTCCGCAAGACAGGCTTGGTCTACACAACTCCGACACGTTGATGTGGCAGAGATGCATGGCGTAACCGCATCCTATAGGAAGGTGACAGAAGATGGAATTTTCCGGTGCGAAACTGGCGTTGTTTCTGGGCGATGACCTACTGGTCATTCGGCGGGACGACAAGCCCGACATTCCCTACCCTGATCATTGGGATTTGCCCGGAGGTGGTCGGGAAGGGCAGGAGAGTCCGGAAGACTGCGTGTTGCGTGAAACGCGCGAAGAAACTGGGCTTGTGCTGACCCCCAGGGATTTGATCTGGTCGACCTCTTATCTGCGACCCCGTCGCGGCGCGGTGTGGTTTTTTACATCCCATCAACCAGCGGGAATTGCTGCGGATATCAAATTTGGAAGTGAGGGACAGGGCTGGCGTTTGATGGCACCGCGTGAATATGTCGAGCACCCCTTGGCGGTGCCGCATTTCGCCGAGCAGTTGCAGACCTATCTGGCACCGGATGGGCCTGGGTTGGTCCATTTCGATCGGCGGAAGCGGCAGGGGTAACAAATAGCCCCCCGCTGCTGAGCGCGGGGGGAAGTGACGAACCTCAGGAAGAGTTGGTTCGTTCGGGGAGTGTATCTTCCCCAGCGTCACCCATTTCTTTACATAATCAAAGTCGAGAATGCCTTTGTAATGATAAGGACATCGCAAATGTGCTTTTAGCAGCACAGGATGCCGTCCAAGCTAATGTGTCAGTTTGGTCGTTTGAAGTTGGCAGTGGGCATGCGCATTCGCGCTGCCCAGCAGCCTCACGTTCAGCCGTTTTGATGGATCAAACCCGCTCGAACCGGTCCGGCAGGTGAAACGGAATGATTTCTCTGACTTTCGGAGCACCAATACCCCGTCCGCGTCCGACCTTGGGTTCGCTGATCTGTGCGGTGAAGTAATCGTAGCTTTCTTCGAATGCTTTGGGTTCTTCTAGGAAGGCTTGGGTTTTGCGTGGATCACCGTCGAATTTCTGCTTCCGCCAGGGGTTATTCCACTTCATGGTATGCCCCCCCTCTTCCAAGATGAAATCACGGATCTGGATGCGCTCATTTGACTGGCGGCTGTCGGCATATTTCAGATGCGCCATCAGGAGGCCGGGCGCCAGGAAATAGTTGGCCCCGCGAATGCGGTGAGCGCCGGGAATGTAGGTCACAGGTTTGTACGACACCAGCGGTTTGGAGTAGCCAGCTGACCAGAAACCCAGCTTTCGCTGGCTCAGCAGTGCCTGACGGTCGTCGAACTCGTGGTCGATCCTTGGATCTTCGACCAGATCGAACCCGGCGGCAAAGGCAACGTGATGATCCCGGAATTGTTCCAAGACCTCGATCAGCGAGGCATCCACATCTTCGTGCAGGATCAGCTCATCCACGTCGCCAGTAATGACACAGTCATAAATCTGGTGCAGGTCCGCCTGAACGCGATTCAGAAACGCCCAGCGGCGTTGGTCGAAGTTCTCCAACGTATTCCGTTCAAAAGGTATGATGTTGCATCCGGCGGCGATCTGGCGAATCTCGGGTTCATCGCCATGGGAAACGACGTAGAGATGTTTCCGGCCAACGCGTGGCCCGTAATACGCCAACCATTGTTTGAGAAACCAATGGTCACGGTAGACCATGGTCAGCACTGCTGTCTTCATGCCTGCCCTCAATTTCTGCTCATTTTTTCTTAATACATAGAAAATTTGACAAAAATTGGTCAACTCCTGTCTAAAAATGACTGGAGGGTCAGCGATAAGCGTGTCTCAGAAACCGCACAACGTGCTGGCTAAATTGGGCGGTCTTCGCTTTATCGATGTTCGGGCGTGAATGCCCGCGGCGCGTGTCACGGCGGGTTTCAGGTCCGCGAATTCAATGCTCACGCTTCGGGGCGCGGCGAGTAGACCAACGGTCAGGACCTGTTTGGTTTCTGGGCCTGAGGGCTTTGGAGTTCCGCCAGAATGGCCTGGGCGGCAGCACGTGGATCTTCGGCCTGCCAGACCGGGCGACCGACCACAATATGGTCTGCGCCATCGGCAATGGCATTGGCAGGTGTTGCAACACGTTTCTGGTCGCCAAGATCAGCCCCTGCAGGTCGGACACCTGGGGTAACAATCAACCGGTCATTGGCCTCGGGCACGGCGCGGATCAGGGCAGCTTCTTGCGGGCTGGCGATGACTCCGTCGGCCCCGGCTTCAAACGCACGACCGGCGCGTTCCTGCACGAGATCCCGGATCTCGCCAGGTTTGATCAGCGAATTGTCCAGATCCTGCCGGTCCAACGAGGTCAGGATGGTCACGGCCAAGATCTTGAGATCCTTGCCTGCTGCGCCTTCCTTGGCGGCTTTGACCACATGAGGGTCGCCATGGACGGTCAGGAAATCCAGATCGAACTGGGCCAGACCGCGAACGGCGCTTTCCACGGTGGCGCCGATGTCGAACAGTTTCATGTCCAGAAAAATGCGCTTGCCGTGATCCTGTTTCAGCTCATTGGCCAGCGCCAGACCGCCTCCGGTGAGCATACCCAGTCCGATCTTGTAGAACGACACCGCGTCGCCCAGTTTGGCGGCCAGATCCAGCCCTGCAATTGCGTTAGGGACATCAAGGGCAACAATCAGGCGATCATCGGACATATGTGCGGTCTCCGGCGTTCCATGGGGTTTGGGCTGTGTACCCGTCAACGGTCTGAGGGAAAAGGGGCTGGTTCTTCCGGAAAAACGAAAAACTGCGCCCTGCGAGGGCGCAGTTGGGGTCAGTGCCCTATTTTTAGCTGATCAGGCTGCGCGTGTTCGAAGAAGGTGGTCTGCAAAGCGAAGCTCTTCGGCGCCGGAACGGTATTCTGGCATGCGCCGCAACTGTCGAATCGCATCGCGGACAAACTCCGCAGCGCGATTTGAGGGGGACGCATTTTCGGGCAGTTCAAGTTGGCAGAACAACTGCACCACCCGATCTTTCAGCTTCATCTCGACGCTGGCCGTGTGACGAGCGCGATGGCTGTCATAGGCATAGTGCGAAATCTCAATGTCTGTAATTACCACGTCTGCTCTCCACTCACTATTTTCTGCAAGCGTGGACTCGGATTGGCGCCAAAATGTGACCGAGGCAGGGAATTCCCGGGACGGAAAATTTTGCTTGAAATTATCGGACACAAGGTCTTGAAGCAGGTCCCTGCATTCACCAGATTGAATGCGAGGCCCGAACTCGGGGCGTGCCGCCAAGCGGGCGCCAAACCACCCTCGGGCGCTTGGAAAAGGAGAGACAGATGGACTTGAACAAGTTCACCGAGCGGGCACGTGGTTTCGTGCAGGCAGCTCAGACCATTGCGCTGCGTGAAGGACATCAGCGACTGGTTCCCGAACATATTCTCAAAGCATTGATGGACGACGATCAGGGGCTGGCAAGCAATCTGATAACCCGCGCCGGGGGCAATCCGTCGCGCGTGGTTGAAGCGCTGGATAACGCGCTGTCGAAACAGCCCAAGGTCAGCGGCGATTCAAGCCAGATTTATCTGGACAGCCAGACCGCCAAGCTTTTGGACGAAGCTCAGAAGATCGCAGAAAAGGCGGGCGACAGCTTTGTTCCTGTTGAGCGCGTGCTGATGGCTTTGTGCATGGTCAAATCCAAGGCGAAAGACGCTCTGGATGCCGGTGCTGTAACCGCTCAGAAACTGAATGAAGCGATCAATGACATCCGCAAAGGTCGCACCGCTGACACCGCGTCGGCCGAAGAAGGCTATGACGCGCTGAAGAAATATGCCCGCGACCTGACCGAGGCGGCACGCGAAGGCAAGATCGACCCAATCATCGGCCGCGACGACGAAATTCGCCGTGCAATGCAGGTGCTGTCGCGTCGGACCAAGAACAATCCGGTTCTGATCGGGGAACCCGGCGTCGGTAAAACCGCTATCGCCGAAGGAATGTCCTTGCGCATCGTGAATGGTGACGTGCCGGAATCTCTGCGAGACAAGAAACTCTTGGCGCTGGACATGGGCGCACTGATTGCAGGTGCGAAGTACCGCGGTGAATTTGAAGAACGTCTGAAAGCCGTGCTGACCGAAGTGACCGAGGCGGCAGGTGAAATCATCCTGTTCATTGACGAAATGCACACTCTGGTTGGTGCAGGTAAAACCGACGGCGCGATGGATGCGGCAAACCTGATCAAACCGGCGCTGGCGCGGGGTGAATTGCACTGTATCGGCGCGACCACGCTGGATGAATACCGCAAATACGTGGAAAAAGACGCGGCCCTGGCCCGCCGGTTCCAGCCGGTGATGATCACGGAACCCACGGTCGAAGACACGATTTCGATCCTGCGCGGCATCAAGGAAAAATACGAACTGCATCATGGTGTGCGGATTTCGGACTCGGCGCTGGTCTCGGCCGCGACCCTGTCGCATCGCTATATCACCGATCGGTTCCTGCCGGACAAGGCCATCGACCTGGTGGACGAAGCCGGATCCCGGCTGCGGATGGAGGTAGACAGCAAACCAGAAGAGCTGGATGCGTTGGATCGTCAGATTCTGCAGATGCAGATCGAAGAAGAGGCGCTGAAGCTGGAAGATGACGCGGCCTCCAAGGATCGGCTGGAGACCCTTCAGAAAGATCTGGCCGATTTGCAGGAAAAGTCCGCCCAGATGACAGCTCAATGGCAGGCTGAACGCGACAAGCTGGCTGGCGCCCGAGACCTGAAAGAACAGTTGGACAAGGCGCGTGCTGACCTGGAAATCGCGAAACGCGAAGGCAATCTCGCCAAGGCAGGTGAACTGTCCTATGGCGTCATTCCCGATCTGGAGAAAAAGCTGGCCGAGGCCGAGACCCGCGAAGACAACGGCATGATGGTCGAAGAGGCCGTGCGCCCCGAACAGATCGCCGCCGTGGTTGAACGCTGGACTGGTATCCCGACGTCCAAGATGCTGGAAGGCGAACGGGAAAAACTGCTGCGGATGGAGGACGATCTTCATCGCCGTGTCATCGGCCAGAACGCTGCGGTTACCGCGGTTTCCAACGCTGTGCGCCGTGCACGCGCCGGGCTGAACGACGAAGGACGTCCGCTGGGCAGCTTCCTGTTCCTTGGGCCGACCGGTGTGGGCAAGACCGAGCTGACCAAGGCCGTGGCCGATTTCCTGTTCGATGATGACAACGCGATGGTCCGCATCGACATGTCCGAGTTCATGGAGAAACACGCCGTCGCCCGTTTGATCGGCGCACCTCCGGGTTATGTCGGTTATGACGAAGGCGGAGTTCTGACCGAAGCCGTGCGGCGCCGTCCTTATCAGGTTGTCCTGTTCGACGAGGTCGAAAAGGCACATCCGGATGTGTTCAACGTGCTGTTGCAGGTTCTGGATGACGGCGTGCTGACTGATGGTCAGGGTCGGACCGTGGACTTCAAGCAGACGTTGATCGTTCTGACCTCGAACCTCGGTGCCCAGGCGCTGAGTCAGTTGCCGGAAGGTGCGGATGCCAGCGATGCGCGACGCGATGTGATGGATGCGGTGCGGGCTCATTTCCGCCCTGAATTCCTGAACCGTCTGGATGAAACCATCATCTTCGACCGTCTTGCACGCGAAGACATGGACGGCATCGTCGAAATCCAGTTGGCCCGCCTGAAAAAGCGCCTTGCTGGGCGCAAGATCCAGATCGAACTGGACGATGCTGCGCAGAAATGGCTGGCGGATGAAGGCTATGACCCGGTGTTTGGTGCACGGCCTTTGAAGCGGGTGATCCAACGTGCACTTCAGAACCCTCTGGCAGAATTGCTGCTGGCCGGCGACGTGAAGGACGGCACCACTGTGCCGGTCTCGGCCGGGGCTGAAGGCCTGATCATAGGTGATCGTTTGGGCACGTCAGATCGGCCCAGACCGGATGATGCTGTCGTGCATTGATTGACGGCAGAACCGATCAGTTGAAGTAAGACAGGCGGGCCTCAAGCCCGCCTGTTTTGTGTTTGGTCCGCGGTATTTACCTCTAGGTCATCTGGGCCGAAGGCGTAGACATCGAAATCGCCTGTTCCTCTTCGGTCATCACGTCTTCAATGCCGTCGAACAGAGGGGTAGAGAGATACCTTTCGCCAGTATCGGGTAGCATCACCAGAAGGGTTGCTCCCTCGGGTGCGTCCTTGGCCACGTGCATCGCAGTTGCAAACGTCGATCCACCCGAAACCCCTGTAAAGATGCCTTCCTCCGCTGCAAGCCGGCGCGACCAAGCGATACCTTCGCTGCCTGCAATCGGGATCAGTTCGTCGTAATAGGACTTGTCCAGCGCCTCTTGCAGCACCCAGGGTATGAAATCAGGTGTCCAGCCCTGGATCGGGTGCGGCTCGAAATTCGGGTGACTTTCCGTTGGCTGATGATCTGCGTTGCGGGTGTTCACGTACCCAGACCCAACGATGGCTGCATTGGCGGGTTCCGTCAGGATGATCTTGGTGTCAGGGCTTTCTTTGCGCAGTACTCGTGCCACGCCGGAAACGGTTCCGCCTGTGCCATAGCCGGTGATCCAGTAATCCAGCTTTTGCCCGTTGAAATCGCCCAGGATTTCACGCGCAGTGGTGTTTTCGTGGATGTCGGCATTGGCCGCTGTTTCGAACTGGCTGGCCAAAAACCAGCCGTTTTCCTCGGCCAGTTCCTTGGCCTTGGTATACATGCCAAACCCTTTCTGGGCCTTTGGTGTCAGAACGACCTTGGCACCCAGAAATCGCATCAGTTTTCTGCGTTCGACCGAAAAGCTTTCGGCCATGGTGACCACCAACGGATATCCTTTCGCCGCGCATACCATGGCCAACCCGATGCCGGTGTTGCCCGATGTCGCCTCGACAACAGTTTGTCCCGGTTTCAGGCGGCCTTCGCGTTCGGCGGCCTCGATGATGTTCAGGGCCAAGCGATCCTTGACCGATCCCGCGGGGTTGAACGCTTCAAATTTGACATAAACATTTACATGTGGCGGAGCGATCTTTGCGACGCGGATGCAAGGCGTGTCGCCCACCGTATCAAGCACGCTGTCGTAAAGGCGCCCGCGCCCTTGTGTGGATCTGATAGCCATTGCATCCTCCCGGTTGATTGCTGACCCAGCCTGCCACAGGTCAGGCCAAATTGATATGACACAGCCATGTCTTGCCCTTTTTGCGCCCTTCCCTGCGCGCGCGAATGGGTTAAGATCGCCAGCAACCCCCTATGATTGGAGGAAATCCGAGTTGCTGCGCGTCCTGCTTGTGTCCTGTTTGTTATTGCTTCCGGGGTTGGCGTGGTCGCAGAACCGAAGTGCCGTCGAAAAGCAATTTCAGGCCTGGTTGGCTCAGGAGGTCTGGCCGCAAGCCAAAGCGGCGGGTGTGTCGCGCAAGACTTTCGAAGTGGCTTTTTCCGGCGTTACTCTGAACTGGGACCTGCCAGATCTTGTCCCGCCGGGAACGAAGCCCAAAACGCCCAAAAAACAACGGCAGGCCGAATTCGGATCGCCGGGAAAATATTTCAATCGCGGATCGGTTGACGGGGCGACCTCGGTCGGGCGGCAAATGGCGAAACGCCATGCCGCCACTTTGGCAAGGGTTGAAAAGCAGACCGGGGTGCCAGGGCGTATCATTCTGGGCATCTGGGGACGGGAAAGCGGATATGGACGTGTTGCGATCCGGCATGACGCGTTTCAGGTTCTGGGGACCAAAGCGTTCATGAGCACGAGGGCCGAGTATTTTGAACGTGAATTGATAGCTGCCCTTGTCATTGCCCAACAGGGACACGCCCTGGGCGGCAAACTGAAAAGCAGTTGGGCAGGTGCCCTTGGTCAGCCGCAATTCATGCCTTCCAACTTTTTGCAATATGCGGCGGACGGAAATGGTGATGGCAAGTCTGACATTTGGGAATCCGAAGTGGATACTATTGCCTCGATAGCCCATTACTTGGACCAGCATGGCTGGGTCACGGGACGCGATTGGGGATTTGAGGTGCGCGTGCCGGCGTCGATCTCCTGTGCGTTGGAAGGTCCGGATCTTGGTCGTCCGATTGCCGAGTGGGAGAAGATGGGAATCACCCGTGTCTCAGGCCGTCCTTTTCCGGCGCATGAACGCAAGGCGCCGGGGTATCTTCTGATGCCTGCTGGGCGGTATGGTCCCGCTTTCATAGTCACCCCCAATTTCTATGTTCTCAAGGAATACAACAAGAGCGACCTTTACGCTTTGTTCGTGGGACATGTGGGGGATCGTATCCAATATGGCGTCGGCGATTTCGCTGCAAGTTGGGGCAAGGTCGGGGGATTGAATCGCTCCGACGTGGCCTCGATGCAGCGGGCCTTGGAGCGAAAGGGACATGATGTCGGCGGAGCGGATGGATTGGCCGGGTTCAAGACACGTCGTTCCATCGGGCGTTGGCAGGAAAGCACCGGTCAGGCCGCCACCTGTTTCCCTGATGCCGGGATGAAATCCAAGCTGCGCGGATAAGCCGGCCCAAAACTCTTTGTGACTACCACATATCGCGCTACAGTTTGGGTGGATGTCTATTGGTGGGGTTTCAAGTGATCAGAGTCTTTCGCACATGTGCAAGCGCAGTTTTGTTGGCCGTAACTGTTTTAAGCGTCCCGCAACCTGTTGCGGCGGGTCAGGTTACCGATGAAATCAGTGCGCTTCTGGATGCGCTTGTCGAAGGCGAGTCGCAGTCGCAGGATGTCACCAGTCTGGATGCTGCCGCACTGATCCCAAGGTTCTATCAGATGCGCGGATTTGAACCGGCGTGGGGAGACGATGCTTCTGCCGAGGCTTTGTTTGCCGAGTTGCAGCGAGGTATCGCACAGGGGTTCAAACCCTCTGATTTTCATCTGCCGCGATTGACTGAATTGCGGGAAAGGGCGCGATCAGGTGGTGCTGTGGAGCAGGCCGTATTCGATGTCTTTGCCACCGATGCAGCCGTGAAGCTGATCCATCAATTGGTCTTTGGCAAGGTCGATCCCGCGCAGTTGGACAAGGCTTGGAACTTCTCGAAACCGGTGATCGAACAGGACACTGCCGCAGTCTTGCAGTCTTACGTTGACGGGCAAGGGTTTGACGCGCTCATGCGTGAAATCGATATCGGCAACGCGCAGTACACCATGTTGATCGACGCTCTCGCCAAATACCGGGACCTCGCTGCTCAGGGCGATTGGCCGCTAGTCCCCGAAGATAACGTATTGAAGCCGGGCATGGTGGATCCTGCTGTTGCCGCTGTGCGTGCACGTTTGGCAAGGGAAGGCGTGTTGAGCCAAGCCAACCTTCCGGCAAGTTCAGACGCCGAAACCGATCCGGCCTGGATCTATGACGAAGCTTTGCAAGAAGATGTCAAAGCTTTTCAGGCCCGTCACGGGTTGGAAGCGGATGGCGTGATCGGCGGGCGTACCTTTGCCTCGCTCAACCGAACAGTCGAGGATCGGATCAATCAGATCCGGCTCAGCCTGGAGCGGGGGCGGTGGTTGATGCGCACGGATGACGAGGAGTTCGTGATCGTCAACATTGCAGCGCCGCGGACCTATCTGGTCAAATCCGATGGCACGCTGTGGGCGACGCGATCGATCACTGGATCGGCTTATCGCAAGACGCCTGTGTTCCGGGATGAAATCGAATATATGGAGTTCAATCCGACCTGGACAGTGCCGGCTTCGATTTTCCGCAAGGACAAACTGCCCCGCATTCGCAAGGATCCCGGATATCTGTCACGTAACAATTATGTGGTGCGCAACAGCAGCGGGCAGCCGGTTTCGGCTGGTTCTGTCAACTGGGGGGCGCAGAATCCGGGCGTGACGTTGGTGCAGAAACCAGGGCCGGATAATGCGCTGGGCTTGGTCAAGTTCATGTTTCCG
This sequence comes from Paracoccaceae bacterium, assembly GCA_014872875.1. GTDB lineage: Bacteria > Pseudomonadota > Alphaproteobacteria > Rhodobacterales > Rhodobacteraceae > Aliisedimentitalea. The sequence goes on along the minus strand of WKFI01000019.1, from coordinate 290,079 downwards.
AACGACTATGCCGTCTATCTGCACGATACCAACGACCGCAGTCTGTTCGACCGCAATGAAAGGAACCTCAGTTCCGGCTGTGTCCGGATCGAATACCCATTCGAGTTCGCCAACCTGCTGATGGAGGGAGATCCGGATTGGAGCCAGGAGCGGATGCAGGCCATTCTGGACAGTGGCAAAACCACGCGTGTTCAACTGCCAAAACCGATGCCAGTCATGCTGACCTATTGGACCGCATGGGTGCAGAACGGTCAGGTACATTTTCGGGAAGACCCTTACGGGCGGGACGGGCTAATTCTGGAGGCGCTGGATCGCTGACGATGGCCCTGGGTATCAGGACCATCGTGGCAATTTTGGCGCTTTAACGATGCGGGTCGAGTTTCTCGAATTCACTGGTCAGGCGTGTCCGCAGTTTCTTGGCGGCGCCCTTCAAAGCCGCTTGGATGTCGGCTGCGTCATGATGCGCCGCCAGTGGACCCAGACCGCGCGGGCGGGCCTCCATCGTGCAGCGAATATGTTCGGGACCATGCTTGTCGGCATTCTGATCTTTTAGGTGGACTTCGACCCGGGTCAACCGGTCCTCAAGGTGGTTCAGATCGTGCTGGACGACGGCTTCCGCCACCTCGATTACGCGTTCGTCGCCATGAATGAAGTTGTCGGTATTAACCTGAATTTGCATGAGTTTCTCCCACTTGTCTTTCATTAGAGAGGTATGGATCGACCTGCTGTGTTACAAGATATGGCCGATCGGAATTCAGCTGAACCACCGGTTTTGATGCCTTTTGGAGATTGGTCCGGGTTTCAGGATTCTTCACTTTGCCCGGGGGGCGGCATGACTTCGATCAAATCGGCCAGATATCAGGCCACCTTTTCTTTCGTCTGGGTTTCAGCACTCTGGAACCGACCATGTTTGTGACGCACCGCTTTCGCTGAGTATCGAACAAGTTCGGCGATTTGGGACAGTTGCCCCGCCATCGGGCTGGATCTTCGCCAAATCATCCCGACGCTACGGGTCGGTTGCGGATCCGGAAAGCGCGCAACGCTGACTTCGGCGGATCTTGTTTCCACCGGTACAGCCATTTCCGGTATCAGGGTAACACCGATCCCCGAGCCGACCATTTGTACCAGAGTGGACAGTGAGCTGGCATCCATTGCTTCGCGTGGGATGGCGGATTGGATGTTGCAAAACGAAAGTGCCTGGTCACGGAAGCAATGGCCTTCTTCCAGCAGCAGCAACCGCATTTCGCGCAGCATTTCCGCATTGGGGACTGGCTTGTCGCTGTCGCCTTCGGGGCGCACGAGGACGAAGTCTTCGGTGAACAGTTCGACCTCGGTGAAAGCGGGATCCGACACCGGCAGGGCCAAGATGGCCATGTCGATCCGGCCTTCCGAAAGCTCGTTCATCAATTTGCTGGTCAGCGTTTCGCGGATGTGGATGTCCAGTCCCTGATGCTGCTGTGTCAGGTCATGTATGATCCGGGGAAGCAGATAGGGCGCAATGGTGGGAATCACCCCGATCCGCAGCCGTCCCACGATTCCGCTGTGTGAGGCACGCGCCAGTTCTCCCAGCTCATCGACCGAGCGCAAGATTTCACGTACACGAATGGCGAAGTCTTCGCCAAAGCTGGTTAAGCGCACCTGGCGGGCACTGCGCTCGAACAGTTGTAACCCCAGCGTTTCCTCCAACTCCCTGATTTGTACGGACAATGCCGGTTGGGAAATGGCCGAGGCCTCCGCTGCGCGGCCGAAATGGCCATGCCTCGAAAGCGCCTCGAAGTAGCGTAGCTGTCTGAGAGTCAAGTTCATCATAATTTCAAGTTATTGAACCGATCAAAAAATGCAACTTATAGCAATGCAATTCCTTTGCTACGCTCAAACCAAGGTAGACGAGAAGGAGACATTCAAGCGCGCGCCAGATGTCGGGATTTCAAGCTCTGAAGCCCGAAGAAACCTTTTTGCCCCGGACCCGTGCTTTGTGGGTCCTCGGGCATCTTTGCGAAGCAAATTTTACAATACGCCACGACTGGAGAATACCATGGACGGTAATGATACCCCCGCTGCCGGCAAGTGCCCGGTTATTCACAACCACACCACCTTTGGCGGCCGCTCCAACAGCGACTGGTGGCCCAATCAGCTGAACCTGCGCATCCTTCATCAGAACTCGGCCAAGTCCGACCCGATGAGCGAGGACTTCAATTACGCTGAAGCGTTCGAGGGTCTGGATCTTGAGGCGCTGAAAGCAGATCTTGTGGCGTTGATGACCGATAGTCAGGACTGGTGGCCAGCGGACTATGGGCACTATGGTGGTTTCTTCATCCGCATGGCCTGGCATAGCGCCGGAACCTACCGGACCGGCGATGGTCGCGGTGGAGCTGGCACAGGGCAGCAGCGTTTTGCACCGCTGAATTCGTGGCCGGACAATGGCAATCTGGACAAGGCACGTCGCCTGCTGTGGCCGATCAAGCAGAAATACGGCAACGCGATTTCCTGGGCGGACCTCATGATCCTCGCAGGTAACTGCGCCATTGAATCGATGGGTGGTCCTATCTTCGGCTTTGGTGGCGGTCGTGCCGACGTTTGGGAACCCGAAGAAGACGTCTATTGGGGTATGGAGGACGAATGGCTGGGCGATAAACGGTATTCGGGAGAACATGACCTGGAAAACCCGTTGGCTGCCGTGCAGATGGGTCTGATCTATGTGAACCCCGAAGGACCTAATGGTGATCCCAATATCCTCGCTTCAGGTGTGGATATTCGTGAAACCTTCGGCCGCATGGGCATGAATGACGAAGAAACCGTTGCGCTGGTCGCCGGCGGCCATACCTTTGGCAAAGCGCACGGGGCGGGCGATCCGGCTCTGGTCGGTCCTGAGCCCGAAGCCGCAGCCATCGAGGAGATGGGTCTGGGCTGGATCAACGCCTATGGCAGCGGCAAGGGTGACGACACCACCACCAGCGGTATCGAAGGCGCCTGGACCGCGAACCCGATCAAGTGGGACAATGGATACTTCGATCTGCTGTTCGGCTATGACTGGAACCTGACCAAGTCTCCGGCGGGGGCCTGGATCTGGGAGCCGGTCGGCGTCACCGAAGAGGACATGGCCCCGCAGGCCCATGATGCGTCGAAAAAGGTCAAGACCATGATGACCACCGCCGACATGGCGATGCGCATGGATCCGATCTATGGTCCGATCTCGAAGCGGTTCCACGAAAACCCCGATCAGTTTGCTGACGCTTTTGCCCGCGCCTGGTTCAAGCTGACCCACCGCGATATGGGGCCGAAATCGCGCTATGCCGGTGCCGACGTTCCGGCCGAGGATCTGGTTTGGCAAGATCCAATTCCGGCGGTGGATCACGTTCTGGTAGATGACGCCGATGTGGCGGATCTGAAGGCTAAGATCCTTGCCTCTGGCCTGTCGGTGTCCGAGCTGGTCTCGGTTGCCTGGGCTTCGGCCTCGACTTACCGTGGGTCGGATCACCGTGGCGGCGCCAACGGGGCACGTGTCCGCCTGACGCCGCAGCGCAGCTGGGACGTGAACCAGCCCGATCAGCTGGACAAGGTTCTGGGCGTGCTGGACGGTATCCAGGCCGAGTTTAACGCTGCCGGATCCAAAAAGGTGTCGATTGCGGATTTGATCGTGATGGGCGGCGACGCAGCGGTTGAAAAGGCTGCGGCAGATGCGGGCCACGCAGTGTCCATCACCTTTACGCCGGGCCGTACGGATGCTTCGCAAGAACAGACAGACCCGGAAGGTATGGCGGTTCTGGAACCCAAGGTCGATGGCTTCCGCAACTACCAGTCGCGGAAATACTCGATTTCGGCTGAGGAGATGCTGGTGGATCGGGCACAGTTGCTGACCCTGACCGCACCAGAGATGACCGTTCTGGTCGGCGGCTTGCGCGTATTGGGTGCGAACCATGGCGGATCCAAGCACGGTGTCTTTACTGATCGCGTCGGTACGCTCAGCACCGATTTCTTCACCAACCTGGTAGACATGAGCACCGCCTGGTCGGCCAGCGCCGATGATGCGGACGTGTTCGAAGGCCGTGACCGTGCCAGTGGCGCTGTCAAATGGACCGGCACCCGTGTGGATCTGGTCTTTGGCTCGAACTCGCAACTGCGGGCTCTTGCGGAGGTTTATGCCCAGAACGATGCAGGTGAGAAATTCGTAAATGACTTCGCTTCCGCCTGGAGCAAGGTCATGAATGCCGATCGGTTCGACGTCGCCTGACTGGGATTGTCTTGAGAAAAAATCGGGGTCTTTCGAGGCCCCGATTTTGTTTTGGGATCGGCTGAGGGCAGGTTATGGAAAAACAAAGGAGCCATTTCCATGACCGATGAGGCCATAGCACGCGACCGGATCAACGCCATTTGCAGCCAGTTTCCCGGGGCCGAGAAGTCCGACCCTTGGGGTGGCGGACATGATGCTTGGAAGATCGGGGGCAAGATGTTTGCTTGTATCGGTGCCAAACTGCCGGGCGTCTCGGTGAAATGCCCGGATGTGGAAACGGCGGAGCTTTTGATCGAAACCGGCCGCGCCCGCAAGGCGCCATATTTTCACAAAAGCTGGGTCAATCTGGGTTGGGAAACACCTGAGGATGAATTGGTCCACCGCCTGGCCGTTGCCTATGATGAAATCCGTGCAAAGCTGCCCAAGAAATTGCAGTCAACCTGGCCACACCGCGACGGTTGAACGGACTGATCACAGGTTCGAATTGGCCCTGAACCAGTCCAACAGGAATTGCAGGCTGGCATCTTGTTTCAGAAACGGCCTGTGTTGGACATAGTATGATGCCTCCCGGCTGGAGGCAGTGGGACCCAATCGCAGAACCTCTCCATCCTCCAATGCCTGGTCAACGAGCCCAGTCCAGCCCAGCCCGATTCCTTCGCCACGTCGCACCGACTGCAACAGGAACGGATAAGCATCGAATTCCGTGCTTTTCCCGAATTTCGGGGGTTTTAGGCCGACACGTGCAAACCAGGCATTCCATGTCAGAAAACCGCTGCGCCCAGTGTCGAAATGAAGAAATACGTCTGCGGGAATGCGGCTCAGATCTTCGCAGGCTTCAGGGTGGCGGGCCAGAAACGCCGGGCTGCAAATCGGGAATGCTTCGTCCCGGATTAAGGGAAAATAGGGGCGATCAGGCGTAGCCGCGACGTCCCAGACCACCGCAACATCCAGCCATGACAGGTCGATTGCGCCTAACTGATCGGTCGTAACGACCCTCACCCGTGTGTCCCCCATATGCGCGCGCAAATCCGAAAATCGTGGCATCAGCCACTGATCGGCAAAGCCGAAGGTGCAGGCCAGGGTGATTTCGCCGCGATCTGGCGGGGCCGATATATCAACCCAGGTCTGATCCACATGTCCCAGACCCAAAGCCACCGCATCCGCAAGCCGTTGGGCGTTTGGGGTCGGCACAATCCGGTTGTTGTTGCGCTGAAACAGCGGTTGGCCCAAACGCCCTTCCAGAGTCGAGATATGGCGGGAAACAGCGGGTTGACTGAGCCCAAGTTCCTTGGCTGCACGGGAAAGGCTGGAATGGCGCACCGCGACTTCCAGAACCAGTAGCGCATTCAGAGATCCAGCAATGTTGTGGGCAGGTTGTTCCATAGTATTTTGTTAGGGAGCGCATAGATTCTTGTCCAGTGTTCAAGCCGGTGGTGGTCGCTATCATCCCTGAAAACCTGATGCATGGACATCACTCTCAAGGATCTTACATGACCGATACACGCCCGCTCTCTCATATTCGTGTGCTCGACTTTGGCCATTATCTTGCCGGTCCTTTGGTTGGGATGATGTTGGCCGATTTGGGGGCCGAGGTGATCCGCATCGACCCGCCACAAGGCCCGCGTTTCGACGACCCGGCCTTTGACATGCTGTCACGGGGCAAGAAAACTCTGACGTTGGACTTGAAATCCGATGCGGGACGCGACGCAGCTGTCGAACTGGTCAAACGCGCCGATGTGTTGATCGAGAACTTTCGTCCCGGCGTAATGGATCGTCTGGGTTTGGGGCCCGATCGGTTGCGTACAGTGAATGACCAGCTGATCTATCTGTCGTTGCCGGGTTTTGCGTCGACTGACCCTGAGTTGGCGCATTTGCCAGCTTGGGAAGCCGTGATCGCCGCCTATACCGGCCAATTCACGGATATGGGGTTGAACCGGCGCCTGATGGGGATCAACCCATCCTTCACACCGCTGACACTTGCTTCGGCTTATGGGGCAAGCTTCGGGGCGATGGCGGTGCAGTTTGCGCTGGCTGCGCGGGACCGCAATGGCGGGGACCATATCGAGGTGCCTCTGGCTTCGGCCCTTCTTGAAGGGTTGGTCTATAACTGTGAGCAGGTCGAGGATTATCCGGAACGCTACAAGTCTCCCCGCGAGGTCGAATTGGACCGGCGTGCGTCTCAGGGCCTGCCGATGAACCTCAGCTTCGAGGCGCTGTCCGAATTTCTTGATCCGTTCTATCGCACCTATACCTGCGCCGATGGACGGGGTTTTTATGTTGTTTCGGGATCGGTTGCGACCCACCCAAGACGTGTGTTGGAGACGCTGGGTTTGAAGGATCTGGCAGACGAGCTGCCCGATTTCTCGGCCTATCTGGACACGCAGGACTGGCCGGCGGAATGGTCGATGCGGAACTATCCGGTTGGACCGTCGGATCGCGCCCGAGTGTCCACGGCGATGAAACAGGCCTTTCTGACGCGACCCAGTCACGAATGGGAAGAACTGTTCGGTACGGCCAAGGCTCCGGCCACGGCGCAACGGTTCAGTCAGGAATGGTTGGCGGATCCGCATGCGCTGGCTTCAGGGCTGGTACTACAGGTCGAAGGAACCCAGCGCGGCACCATGCGTCAGATGGGGAACGTGGCGTGGCTTGCAGGTGATCCCGGTGCTGCTGACAAAACCCCCGCGACTCCGGCGGATATGAAGACTCTGTTGGCCGCGCCCGAACGTCGCTCAGGCGGGCAGGGAACCGGGGGTTGGTTAAAGGGCCTCAAGGTGCTGGACCTGACCAATGTTATTGCCGGTCCAACCATCGGTTCGACCCTGGCACGCTATGGGGCGGAGGTTACTCTGGTGCAGCCGGTCGAACCATCGGTAGATCCTTGGAACACGGTTGTTTTCGGTGTCCACGCACAACGAGGAAAGGAAAGTGTCCTGCTGAACCTTCGGACCGAAGCCGGGCAGGACGCGTTGGCCAGGCTGATCGCCCATGCGGATGTGATTACCATGAATGGCACCGACGAACAGCGTGACAGGTTGGGCCTCTCCCCGGACCGCCTAGCACAGATCAATCCAAGGCTGATCCTGGTGCAGCTGGACGCATTTGGCGGACCGATGCGAGGTCCGAAATCCGATCATTTGGGCTATGACGATTTGGCACAAGCCGCAACCGGTGTCATGGTACGCTTTGGCGGGGGGATGGAGACACCCGAGGAGCACGCCCACTTTGGGACGATTGACGTTCTGACCGGCTTCTGTGCCTGTGTCGCGCTGGGCGCGGCGTTGCTGCGATTGCAGGAGACCGGACAGGGCGGTGTGGCCCGTGCCTCACTTGCCGGGGCGGGCAACTTGATCCAAGCGCAGTTCATGTATGACTATGATGGACGCGAACCCTTTGACGAGCCATCCGGGCGCGAGGCTCTGGGCTGGGGGCCGTTTTACCATTGCTATCAGGCGTCAGATGATTGGTTCTTTTTCGCTGCTCCGACGGACCGGTCAGCGGCTCTTGCACGGGTTTCGGATCTGGCCGATCTGGCGGAGTTGCCGGACGTGGAGCTGCACGCGGCTTTGTCCGAGCGGTTCCGGACCAAGCCGTTGGCCCATTGGCGTGAACACCTGACCTACGGGTCAGCCACAGTGGTTCCCATGGCTTCACTTCACGACACTCGGGACGCGTCGCTGCAGCTGGAAAGCGTGGACGAGATTGACCTTACCCAATCCACATTCAGGGTCATTCGACACGACCAGCATCCTATGGGTCGCTGGTGCGATCTTGTGGCACCAAACGCGGTGCGCCCGCAAAGCGGTGTCATCACGATCCCAGGACCCGCGCCAAAGTACGGGGCCGACACGCGTGTCATTCTGGAGCGGGTGGGATACTCAGACGCCCAGATCACGGATATGATCGACAGTGGGGCGGCCGGAGAAAGCTGGTCCGAGAAATACCTGCCGACCTGATGACAGGTCGGGCGCTGCCGGGGTCCTAGGCGCCCCGGCAGCACGCAGTTTCAGCTCTGCTGCTCCCGAATGGCCTGATGCGCCTCTTCCCCGCTTTCGAAGATGTGCGGTTGCACGCCCCGGGCGGCCAAGGTTTCTTTCATCTTCAGGCGCATGAACGCGCTGGTGGTATACCGCGCGGTTGAGGCGGCACAGTCCTGCAGGCGTTTTTCGATGGTTTCAGCGTAGTCGTCATACAGATCCTCGGCGATGCGGAACCCGTTCTGGTTGACCACCGCGTTGACCCGTTTGCCGGTCTTGTCGCAAGCCTCGGACAGGACGCGAGCCAGATCGTCGATGTCCTGCTTTTTCTTGATCGACCAGCCTTCCAGATTCAGGAACATGATGTTTCGCGCTGCATCATAGGTCACCCGTTCCGACAGGTTGATGTTCAGCAGATCATCCAGCAGGCCCATCGGTTCTTCGCGGAAGATGCGCGTATCCATGGTCGCGACATTTTCGATGATCGGCTTGAAATCCATCTGTCCCAGGATGTCCCGTTCCAAATCGATGCCGGGGGCGATCTCGATCAGCTCCAGCCCAGCCGGTGTCAGCTGGAACACGCAGCGTTCGGTCACATACAACACCGGTTGCGATCGTTCGGATGCAAACGGCCCGGAAAAAGTGATCTGTTCGATCAGGCGGACGAACTTCTTGTTGCGGCCTTCCTGCACGATCCGCAGATTGCCGTCTTCGACTGCGACCCGAAGCCCACCGGCGGTAAAGGTCCCGGCAAACACCACCGCGCGCGAGTTCTGCGAGATGTTGATGAAGCCGCCGCACCCGTTCAACCGTCCGCCAAAGCGCGACGCGTTGACACTGCCCTGCGCGTCGCATTCGGCCATGCCCAGACAGGTCAGGTCCAGCCCGCCGCCATCATAGAAGTCGAACATCTGGTTCTGGTCGATGATCGCATCCGCGTTGGCCGAGGAGCCGAAACTGGAGCCGCCAGCCAGAACGCCGCCTACGGCGCCGGCCTCGGTCGTGAGCGTGATGTATGGGGTAACCTTTTCTTCGTTGGCGATGGCGGCCACCCCGTCAGGTGCGCCAACACCCAGATTAACGGCGCCATTGGGCGGCAGTTCAAACGCCGCCCGGCGTGCAATGATCTTGCGCTGGTCCAGCTGCATCTTGGGCATGCCCTCGACTGGCACGCGGATTTCGCCGGACAGGGCAGGGTTGTGTTGCACACCGTAATTCATGCGGTGCATCTCCGGGTCGTCAGCCAGCACCACACAATCCACCAACAGCCCGGGGATCTGTACGTCCTTGGGCCGGATCGAGCCGTCTTCGACGATCCGTTCAACCTGCGCAATTACAATGCCGCCATTATTGTGGGCTGCCATCGCCTGGGCCAGGCAGTCCAGAGTCAATGCCTCGCGTTCCATGCTGATATTGCCGGACCGGTCTGCACTGGTGCCGCGGATGAACGCCACGTCGATCTTGGTGGCCTTGTAGAACAGCCATTCCTCGCCATCGACTTCGACGTGATTGACGATGTCTTCTTCGGTGACCTTGTTGACTTTGCCGCCGCCGTGACGCGGATCAACATAGGTATGCAGGCCAACCTTGGAAAACAGCCCTGGCTGCCCGGCGGCACAGGCACGATACAGTTGTGAAATCACGCCCTGTGGCAGGTTGTAGCCGCAGATTTTGTTTTCCTGCGCGGCCTCGGCCACTTTTGGCATCCGGCCAAAATTCCCGGCAATCACCCGGCGCAGCAACCCGTCATGATGCAGTCGCCCGGTCCCCAGCCCTTTGCTGTCCCCGGCGCCGGCACACATGATCAGTGTCAGATCCCGCGGCGCGCCTTCGTCCAGAAAACGCTTTTCCAATGCGGCGTGGAGCATCTCCGGAATGCAGCTTTGCACAAAGCCTGTCGTGGTAACGACATCGCCATCCCGAATGAGCGCCATCGCCTGTTCGGCGGTGGTGGTCTTGTCTTTCATTAAGCGCATCCTCCCGGTTCGCGCGTATTGGACGGGGCAACGTCAAGCTCGGAGGGTAGGGGAGCCTTGGGCATCCGGGATCAGCGAATTGCGTCAGAGGATGGTCAACAAGCGGCACGACTTGGTTTTCCGGTTCACAATAGGAAACCGGATTTCCGGAAAGAGCGATTGTCAAAAGGTACAGACCGGTGAGAAATCTACGCTTTGCCCAGATAGTCCGGTATCCGTTGCTTACCCTCGTGCAGCAACCAGCCCGCAACCCGTTTGGTCAGCGGGCGGGCATTTTCCAATTGCCCAGAGGACAGCCCGTGAAACTTGCCGGGCAAGCGTTTGCCGGGCAGGATTTCCGCCAGCTCGCCTGCCTCTAAAGCAGCCTTTGCAAACGGTTGTGCAATCAAGGCTGCTCCGGATCCAGCCCGCGCCAAATCCAGCGCTGCCGTCATCGCATTCACCTGTAACACGCGACCATCCAGCTTGACCTGCGCGCCAGTAGCTGCCCGCCATGCAGACCAAGTGCTGCGAGGACCTGCCAGTTCGATCAGGATACCGCGGCCCCAGTTCTCCTTGTGCTGTTCTAGATAAGAAGGAGCGCACACGGCCATCAGATGCTCTTGAACCAGTGGAATAAAAGTTGAACTGGCTGCCTGCTCATAGGTGAACACCAGATCATCCCGGTCGCCGCGCACGCCGTTGGCCTGATAGTCGATCATCATGTTTATTTCGACCTCTGGTATGTCTGCCATGAGACGGGGCAGGCGGGGAGCAATCCACAAACTGGCGAAGGTCGGGGAAAAACAGCTGATCGTGACCACGTTGCGCCGATTGCGTGCAAAAAGGCGTGCAGTCGAAGCCGAAAGAGCCTCCAATGCCTCACTGACATGAGGGTGATAGGCCAACCCTTCGTCAGTCAGCACGACGTGGCGCCCGCGCCGTTCGAACAATGCTGTGTTCAGTGCGTTCTCAAGCTTGCGGATTTGGATCGAAATAGCGCCTTGGGTCAGGCCCAGCTCATCCGCAGCCTTGGTAAAGTTTCGGTGCCTGGCTGCAGCGTCAAATGCTGTGAGCCATGAAAGGTTCGGATTCGAGTCGCGACGCATTGGTGGGACCTATTAATTTTTGTGGGTCAGGGGATGAAATTACTGCAGCTAAACCCGAAAATTCCATCTTTTAAGTGTGAATTTTTTGTAAAATGTAGTGGCGTTCAATTGTCTTAAACCGGGCTTACTCCTTTGAAATCTTGGGGTTTCGGAATTTTCCTGTCAGTAAGGCTACCGTAGCGGCAGCTTGTTGACACAAAACCGTTACGCATTCCGACGAAGCGCCTCTCAGGCAATGACGCCTCCACTCACTTCACCGGGCCCAGCCCGAAGGCTAGACACATGAAAAAGTCGCTTCTCCTCTCCGCCGCGCTGGTCATGGCCGGCACTGCAGTCTCCGCCGAAACGCTGCGTATTCCCCATGAGCTGGGCTATGGCGGGTCCGAATCCATCGACCCGATTTCGCCGCAGCGATTTTACGAAGCCATCCAGAACGTCTATTCCCGTTTGGTGCGCCAAGGCGAAGACGGTCGTCCGTCGCCCGACCTCGCTCTGTCTTGGGAGGCCACCCCGGACGCCAAGGAATGGACCTTCAAGCTGCGCGAAGGCGTGACCTTCCACAACGGCAACGCCTTTACCGCGGAAGATGTCGCCTTTTCGCTGATGCGTACCCAGTCGGAAACCATCGACAGCCCGACCAAGGGGGTGATGGAGATCATCGACCATGTCGAGGTCGTGGATCCGATGACCGCAAAGGTGGTTTTGAAGCAGACTCACGCCGACTTCCCGCTGCTGGTCATGGACTACCGGATCAAGATGCTGGATGCGGAAACTTGCGGTAACGAGCTGGACGCTCTGTGCGAAAGCGGTGTCGGCACCGGCCCGTTCCAGCTGGTAGATTATGATCCGTTGGGCACCACCACCCTGAAGCGGTTCGACAACTACTACAACGGCCCTGCCGGAACCGAGAACATGGAGCTGATCGCCATCGCCGATCAGGACGCGCGGGTTGCCGCGCTGCAGGCCGGTCAGATCGACTTCATCTATGCCTTGTCGGCCGAGCAGACCCCGCTGTTTGCCAACAACCCGAACTTCACCGTTCAGTCGGTTCCTACAGGCCGCTGGGTTGGTCTGGTCATGAACACGCAAACCGCACCATTCGACGACCCGCGGGTTCGCAAAGCCATCCGCATGACGGCTGACCGGGACGCTTTGGGGAAACTGGTTTACGGCAAAGACGGGTTCATCACCTCCTGTGACCACCCGGTCTGGTCCGGCGATCAGTATCGCGCTGATATCGATTGCCCGCGGGATATCGAAGGGGCCAAGGCGCTGCTGGCTGAGGCTGGTTATGCCGATGGCCTGACCGTCGAGCTGTTCGTTTCGGACATTTCCGAAGGGGCCGTGAAGATGGCCGAAGTTCTGCAGAACCAAGCCAAAGACGCCGGCATCACCATCGAGCTGATCCAGGCCCCGTCGGATGGGTACTGGGGTGACGTGTGGATGAAGGAAGCCTTCTTTGCCACCGGTTGGTCACAGCGCCCGGCAGACCAGATCTTGAACGAAGCCTACCGTTCGACGGCTGCATGGAACGAAACCGGCTGGAACAGCTCCGAATTTGATGCCCAGCTGGACGCCGCCCGCGGTGAGTTGGACTTTGACGCGCGCAAGGCCGTTTACGGTGAGATGCAGAAAACCCTGTGGGAAACCGGTGGGTCCTTCATCCCGGTTCACCTGAACACAGTCCGGGCCTTCAGTTCAAAACTGTCGGGCATCCAGCCGGTCGAGGATTTCTCGATCCGCTATGAGGACGTCGTCAAGTCCGGCTCGGGTTCGTAATCACGAAGGGGGTTTTCCCCTGATCCGGCGCGGTCTGCTCCCCCATGATTTGCAGGCCGCGCCACTTTTATTTGAAAAGGGCCCGCGTGCCATGCCAACCCTGATCCTGCGCCGCTTCGGTTTTGCGGCTTTTACCATCGCCTTTGTGTCTCTGGTGATGTTTGCCGCGGTCGAGGCGTTGCCCGGCAATGTCTGCACCTCGTTTCTGCAACGCTTTGCCCAGGGCCCGCGTCTGGAACGTTGCATCGAACAGCAAGGGCTCGATCGCCCCGCGTTGGTGCGGTACGGCGACTGGGTCGCGGGTGCTGCTCAGGGCGATTTCGGCTACTCGCTGAAGAAACGCAAACCTGTGAATGAGCTGATCTGGGAGCGCTTTCGCAATACCGCGCTTCTAGGTGGGATCGCGGCACTCTTGGCCATACCGTTGGCTATCTTTCTGGGCATTGCGGCGGGGGTTCGACGGGACAGGCCGGTAGATCTGTCGCTTTCCGGAGCGGCCATGCTGGCCATGACGATCCCGGAATTCGTGACGGCCACTGCACTGATCTATGTATTCGCTATCCTCCTTCAGTGGTTTCCTGCGGTCACGATTGTTTCGCCCGGCGCCAGCGTGCTGCAGATGTTGCCAAATATCGTGCTGCCCGTGATCGTTTTGTCGGCCGTATTGATCGCACATATCATGCGCATGGTGCGTGCCTCAGTCATTGATGTGATGGCGTCGGACTATGTCCAGATGGCGCGACTGAAAGGTGTTCCGGAACGCCAGATCATCCGTAAACACGTGGTGCCAAACGCGATGATACCGGCGTTGAACGTCATCGCGCTTACAATCGCCTGGCTGCTGGCGGGTGTCGTCGTGGTCGAGAAGGTCTTCAATTATCCCGGTCTGGGAACGCTGATGATCCAAGCAATCTATGATCGCGATCTGCCTATGGTGCAGGCCGTCGCGCTGATTTTTTCGGTGATCTATGTCGCTGTGAACCTGCTGGCAGATCTGGCCGCCCTGGTTCTGGATCCCCGTTTGCGCCGGAAAGGACACTGACATGATGAATCTTCTGCAAACCGTCATCAGTCGCCCGTCCGGGGCGTTGGGGCTGGGTTTGACTTTGTTCCACGTCCTGATGGCGCTGTTTGCCCCGTGGATTGCCCCCTATGATCCAACGATGCAAAATGCCGATGCAATCTTGCTTGCACCTTCTTTCGAACATTGGATGGGGACCGACACGCTGGGACGCGACGTGTTTTCGCGCGTGCTGCATGGTGGGCGCCTGGCCATTGCTGTGACCTTTTCAGCGGCCGTGATCGCCACGCTTTGGGGCGGGTTTGCCGGGATCTTTTTCGGCACTGTCGGCGGGCGTGTCGACGAGTTTTCCATGCGCATCGTCGATGCGTTCCTGTCAATGCCCTGGCTGTTGTTCCTGCTGCTGATCATTTCGATCGGAGGGGCCGGGCCGGTCACGATCATCCCGACCCTTGGCTTCTTTTATGGTGTGGCAATCCTGCGCGTGGTGCGTGGTGCCGCCATGCAGGTGGCGGCTCGGGACTTCGTCACCGCGGCCAAGGCGCGGGGTGAGCGGCTTTGGCCCGTCATCGCGCGAGAAGTGTTCCCAAATCTGAGTGACATTCTGCTGGTCGAGGGTGCGATGCGCTGGAGCTGGATGCTGCTGGCCTTTTCCTCCCTGTCATTTCTGGGGTTCGGGGCAACTCCTCCGACCCCTGATTGGGGCCTTATGGTTGCGCAGGAACGGGGACTGCTGAGCACGGCGCCGTGGGGTGTGTTTTGGCCCTGTTTCGCGTTGAGTTCGCTCATCATCGGGATCAACCTGCTGGCCGATGCCATCGGCAAGGCGCTGGGTTTGGACCGCGCCACTGCAATTGCCGTTTGAGGACATGACATGACCAAATCACTGATCAATATTGAAGATCTGTCCGTGGGCTTCATTGCAAAGGGCGGTCTACCCACTCCTGTCCTTCGCCAAGTCTCGCTTGAGCTGGTGGCAGGTGAAACCTTGGGGATCGTCGGTGAAAGTGGATCTGGAAAATCCACCGTGGCCCTGGCGATGATGGGGTATCTGAAACCCGGTCTGTCGTTGTTTGGCGGTCGTGCCGTTTTTGACGGAAACGACATGTTTGCCCTGTCGGAAAAAAAACGTGCCAAGCTGCGGGGATCGTCAATCGCCCTGATTCCGCAGAACGCAGGACAGGCCCTGACCCCGACCCTGACCATTGGCGACCAGATTGACGAAGCGTTGCAGCTTCATACCGATCTGAGCGGGGCCGAGCGCGCTGCGAAGGTCGTTGAATTGCTGAACCGGGTGCGTTTGCCTGAACCTGCAGAAATCGCGAAACGCTATCCTCATGAACTGAGCGGCGGGCAGCAGCAGCGCGCGGCCGTTGCGATGGCCTTGGCGGGGAATGCCAAGGCGCTGTTGTTGGACGAGCCGACCACCGGTCTCGACGTGACCACCCAAGCGCATATTCTGGAGTTCCTGCGTGAATTGGCGCGGGAAATGGGCGTCGCGATGGTTTATGTCAGCCATGACATGGGAGTGATTGCCCGTGTCGCGGACCGGGTTGCCGTGATGTATTCCGGCGAGATCGTGGAAGAGGGGCCGACACGTAGGGTCCTGCGGGAACCGCGACATGAATATACAAAGAACCTGCTTGCTGCGATCCCGAGATTGGATGCACCTAACAAGCGACCGAACCTGAGGCCGGACGCACAACAAACACTGAAACTTGATGATGTTGCCATCAGCTATCACAAGCCCGGATTGTTGGACCGGTTGCTGCGGCGCCCGGCAAAGCGTCCGAATGTCGAACATGTCAGCCTTGGCTTGAAGCGTGGCCAGACAATCGGCCTGGTAGGCGAAAGCGGATCGGGCAAGTCTACCATCCTGCGCGCCATCGCTGGCCTGGTCGAGGCACAGGGCGGTGAGATCGCACTGGCAGGTGATCAGGCGCTGACCGCGCCGGTTGGCCGGCGCGATCGCGAAACCCTGCGCCGCGTCCAGATGATTTTCCAGAATGCTGACGCCTCGTTGAACCCAAGGCAGACAATCGGGGAGATCCTCGAAGCTCCTCTGCGCCTCTATTACGGGAAAAAGGGCAAACAGGCGGAAGGCAAGGCAGCAGAATTGTTGGGCGCAGTGCGTCTGCCCGCTGAGTACCTGCGGCGCTTTCCCAGCCAGCTCTCGGGTGGTGAAAAACAACGTGTGGGCATCGCCCGCGCTTTTGCAGCCAATCCTGAGGTGACTCTGTGTGATGAAATCACCTCGGCACTGGATGTCTCGGTTCAGGCTACTGCATTGGAATTGCTCAGCCGGCTGCAGCAGGAGAATGGCTCCAGTTATGTGTTTGTGAGCCATGATTTGGCGGTTGTACGGGCCGTTTCCGATTGGGTGGCGGTGTTGTACCAAGGGCGGCTGTGTGAAGTCGGACCGGTTGAGAAGGTCTATGCCAACCCGTTCCATCCTTACACACGGCTGTTGATGGGCGCGGTGTTGCGTCCGGACCCCGATGCAGTTCCCGAGATCCTGAATGAAGTCGATTTGAAGGTGCAGGAATGTGGGTATTCCAAGCTGTGGGCCGAGATAGACATGGAGCGGACCAAGTCGAAACAACCCCTTCAGCATGATCTTGGCGACGGGCACGTCGTCTACTTCAACATGAGCCCCGAAAGCGTCGCCCAGATGCGCGTCAAGGGTCGGGATCCGGCGGCAGGATCAAACTCGGTTCCCCGGTCCAGCGCGGATCGCGTATTGGAACCTGCGGAATAAGAGGTCGTTTAGAGAAGTCCCAGACTTTGCAAGGTCTGGCGGGATTGCCGACACAAGGCGTTGTGTGATCGCCCGCGGTAGTAACTTAAGGCAATGCCCGCACAGTACAGTGCCCAACCGCGTGCTCGGATCCGGTCGGATTGTGTGGCGCCGGCTTCCGTCAAGAAAATTTCGCGGTTTTCTGGATCAACCCAGGTCCAGGCGGCCGCATAGTCAACTGCCGGATCACCCACTGCAGCAAGTCCCCAATCGATAACGGCCGCAAGATCTCCGTTTTCAGCAATCAGATTATCGGCTTTCAGATCACCATGAAGCCAAACGGGTCGAGCGTGAGCAGGCAGAGCGCAGGCATTTTCCCACAGTGCAAGTGCCTCGCGCTTGTTGATTTCGTCTGACAGGATATTGATGCATTCCCGCGCCTTGCAGTTCAGATCCGTGAGTTTTACCCCACGATTGTGGTTTGCAACTTCGGCACTTGGGGTGCTGTCCGTAGGAGTATCACGAAGAGCGTTTAGAAAACGTCCCAACAGTCTCGCGGAGGCTTTTGGGAAAGCGATATGACCGGGGGTCGCAATCTGCCCCTTCTGCCAAGAAAGAATACCGAAATCAAAACCGATCTCCTGCCGGGTTCGACCGTGATACCGCACCTCTGGCACGGCGAGCGGCAGACCTGTCATGCTCGGTAACCAATTCAGTTCCTTGATCAATGGTTTGATTGCCGAAGGGCGTTTGGGAATCCGTAGAACCGCGTCATCGCCCAGTCTGAACAATGTGTTGTCTGTCCCGGTTGAAGGAAACTGGCGTATGGGTCGGTCAGCCCAGTCCGGCGCATATCGCTCCAGCATTGCCTGTACCTGACTGACGCTACTAATGAAGTTCAACCGGGGACACCCTCTCTGAAAGAGCAAACACCGAGCCAGTATCAAGAAAGGTTGATCAACTTTCTTCTTTGTTCAGCTCATCCAGATTGACCAGAAAGCGCTGCAGGTAGTCGTTGAACGCACGTACCTCCTGCGGGGAGAACCCTTTCAGCAACTTTTTCTGCCGCTGCAGCGCAACCGATAGAATATCGTCATGTAGGGCTTGCCCCTTGGGAGTCAGTGTCCAGTCCTTGCGCCGTTCGTCGGGCGTGTTGCACTCGGCCGTGGCCAAGCCTTCCTTTTCGAGCCGCCCCAGGGACCGGCTGACCGCGCCCTTGTCGATCCCGATTGTGCGGCTGGCGGTTGCGACGCTGCTGCCCGGAGCCCGGGTCAACATCACGAGCATCCGCCAATCCATTGCACCGACCCCGAAACTCGACTGGTAGACCCGCGCCGCAGCCCTGGTAAACCGGTTTGCGGCAAAGCTCAGAGCAACCGTAGGCGAGCGGGAAAAGCTCAGCGTTTGCTGGCTATTGCCCTGTTCGTTTTCGATTTCGACCAGAAACATCTCATCCGGCAGCTCGTCTGTGGTTGTCATCCTGCTCTCCTTCGTTTGGGATGACATTATCCAAGCTCAGTTGGCACGACAACACGAGGAGTTGGGTTCCGTCAGAGGGGCTACTGGGAAAGGCGGGGTTTTACCGGCATACCCGCGTTCAGAAGTGCCTGCATTCCGCCTTCGACAAAGCGGGCGTCCGTGAAACCCATTCGGGTCAATACGTTGGCCGCAGAGGCTCCACGGTAGCAGGGAGAACCGCCACATGTGGTCAGGACCATTCGTTTGCGATCTTGTAGCGCATCCGACCTGTATGCGCTTTCAAGGTCGGCCATCCATGCAATCGAACGGCCCGGCGCATGGATGGCGCGAACGCCCATGCCTGTCGCGTCCACCTCTGACTCGTCTCGCACATCCACCAAAAGAGCGTCCGGGTCCATTGCCAGATCACGCAGCGCTTCGGTCGCGGCTATAGCTACTGCGCGTGATATTGCATTCTGTTCCATTTCAGCAAAAGTTTCGGCCATATCGTCACCTCGTTTCGGTGACGATCAGTATATCACACTTGAAGCCATACTTGGGCCTGAGGGTGTCCGCCCTATCGCTCCGTGGGTTCGATCTCGATCAACAGATCACCGGCGGCCACTTGTTGATCCGCTGCGACAAGAACCGATTTCACAGCACCGTCGATGTCCGACGTGATGACATGTTGCATTTTCATCGCCTCCAGAACAGCCAGCCTGTCACCCTTTTGGATGGCTTGACCTGTTCGAACGGAAACTTCTTGCAGGCTTCCATGCATGGGTGCGGTTACAGCACCGCTTTTGGCCGAGTCTTGCAGAACAGTGCTTTCAACCAGACGGTCTTTCAGACGAAAAACGGCCGATCCGGACTGCAAAGCAATTTCGCTTTCGCCCATTACCTTGAAGCGAACTGAAACAACCCGTCTCCCGATTTCCAAGATGGCCTGATGATCCGCGAGTGTTTGCACGGCGACGTTCAAGGGGTCGGCATCCGCGACAGAAACTGTGTAAGCGTCGGGCTGGTCCAACCGCCTGACGCTGATAGGTGCGGGTGTTTCAATGGTGCCAAAATCAATCGAAAAAGCAGGGTTGGGTGTACTGCTCCAGCCCATTAACTCGTCAGGTATATCCAACGCCTGCGCCTGCAGTGTTTGTGAGCGCACATGGACCTGGAGGGTTGCTGCGATTGCCAGATCCTCGATGGATGGGTTCAGGGAAAAGGTTGGATGCTCACCATAGATGTCGCCAACAAAGGAGGTCGTGGATGCGCCATTGACAAACTCCTCCCGAGACAGCGCGTCCGCCAGGAAAGCCTGATTGGTAGTTGGGCCAAACAAGGTCATGTCCTGAATCGCCCTTGTCAGCCGTGCCCGAGCGATTTCGCGGGTTTCACCAAATGCTATAAGCTTGGCCACCATTGAATCGTAGAAGGGCGAGATCATTCCACCAGTATCGATCCCGCTATCGACCCGCACTCCGGGTCCCTCAGGCGCTTGCCACAAATCCACACGACCAGTAGAGGGCAGGAAACCCTCGGCCGGATCTTCGGCGTAAACCCGGGCCTCGATGGCGTGGCCCGTCAGGGTGACATCTTTCTGAGTCATTCCCAACGGCAGACCTTGCGCGACTTGCAATTGCAGAGCTACCAGATCCAGCCCGGTCACCAGTTCGGTGACCGGATGCTCTACCTGCAAACGGGTGTTCATCTCAAGAAAGAAGAAGCGATTTTGGTCGTCCAGCAGGAATTCGACAGTGCCTGCGCCGACATAATCCACCGCCCGTGCGGCCTGAACCGCGGCAGCTCCCATGTCTGCACGCAATTGAGGTGTCATGACCGGGCAGGGGGCTTCCTCCAAAACCTTCTGGTGGCGGCGCTGGACCGAGCAATCCCGCTCGCCCAAGTGAAGCACGGTGCCATGCCGGTCAGCGAACACCTGTATTTCCACATGTCGCGGGCGCAGTACGGCGGATTCCAGGATCAGCGCGCCGTTGCCAAAGGCGTTTTCAGCTTCGGAACGGGCGAGCTCCAACGTCTCTTTGAAATCCGCAGGGTTTTGAACGACGCGCATCCCGCGTCCGCCGCCCCCGGCAGAGGCCTTGATCATCACCGGGAAGCCGATCTCGGTTGCGGCTTCTTCCAGCCGCGCATTGCTTTGGTCCTCTCCCTGATAGCCAGGGACGCACGGCACGCCAGCCTCGATCATCGCACGTTTTGACTGCGCCTTGTCGCCCATCGCCCGGATCGCCTGACTGTCAGGTCCGACAAAAATCAATCCCGAGGCTTGCACCTGTTCGGCAAAGGCGGCGTTTTCTGACAAGAAGCCGTAGCCCGGATGGATCGCATCCGCGCCGCACTGCTTTGCAGCCTTCAGGATGGCATCAGCACGCAAATAGCTTTCTTCGGCCGTCCGTCCGCCAATGCAAATGGCTGTATCAGCCATTCGCACGTGCAATGCATCGCGGTCAGCGTCTGAGTACACCGCCGCTGTGCGCATTCCCAGCGCCTTTGCCGTGCGGAAAATGCGAACGGCGATCTCACCCCGGTTCGCAACAAGCAATGTTCTGATCTTCTGCATGGCCTGTCCCCTTTACATCCGCGCAATGCCGAAGCTGTTTGGTCGCACCTCGCGGTTGCGAGCTTCCCAGACCGTGGCCAACAGAAATCCCAGCAGCTTGCGTGTGTCGCGCGGGTCTATGATCCCGTCGTCCAGGTTCCGGCCCGAAGTCACAAAGGCGCCAGACTGGCTGTCATATAGCCCTTTCAACTTGGCTTCCTGTTTGGCCAGCATCTCTGGATCCGGCTCTTGCCCGGATCGCGCGGCGGCGCTTTCGGCGACGATGGACATGACCTGCGCCGCTTGTTCGCCACCCATTACACCGGTGGCGGCGTTGGGCCATGAAAACAGGAAATCGGGACCGAAGCCCTGCCCGCACATGCCATAATTTCCGGCCCCGAAACTGGCGCCTACATTCACGGTCAGGCGGGGTACTTCGATGTTCGTTACGGCCTGGATCATCTTGGATCCGTGTTTGATCATGCCCGCCTGCTCATACTGCGCACCGACCATGTAGCCGGTGATGTTCTGCAGGAAGATCACCGGGATATCCGCCTGATCCATCAATTGCAGGAATTGCGCGGCTTTGGTCGCACCATCGGGATCAATCGGACCGTTATTGCCAAGGAACGCGCAATTCTGCCCCATGACCTGTGCTTGCAGACAGAGCATCGAGACGCCAAAGCTCGGTTTGAAATCGTCAAAGTCCGACCCATCGACGATCCGCGCCACCAGTTCTCGCGCATCATAAGGCGTGCGATAATCTACCGGTACCAGCCCGGCGATCTCATCGGGATCGTAGTGCGGTGGCTCATAAGTTTTTGCCATCGGAGATGGGCAGCGCCGGTTCCAGCCCAATCGACCGACAATGCTGCGCGCGGTCAAAAGCGCGTCCGCGTCATTTTCGGCGACATATTCGATCAGCCCTGTGCGGCTGGCGTGCATGTCCACCCCGCCCAGATCTTCATCCTTTGCGATCTCACCCGTCGCCGCTTTCAGAAGCGGCGGACCGGCAAGGAACGCTTTGCCATTACCGCGCACACCTATGACGTAATCGCTCATTCCGGGCATATAGGCACCACCAGCTGTGGACGATCCGTGCAGAACCGTGATCACCGGTAGCCCGGCTTTGGACAGCCGGGCCTGCATGGCGAACATCTCACCGCCCTGCACAAAGCTCTCGACCCTGTAGTCCAAGAGATCCCCACCGGCGCTTTCCACCAGATGGACAAAAGGCAACTTCTGCTCCAGGGCGATCTGCATGATACGGATGATCTTGGGCAGGGCAGCACGCGTCAGTGCCCCAGCCATTACGCCACTGTCATCCACAAGCACGGCGCACCTTGTGCCGTTCACGTATCCAATCCCGGCGATATTTGTCGAACCCGGGATCGATTTCTCCTCCGGGCGCCCGTCATTCAAGTAGCCGGACATATTGCCTATGGTCAGCCAGGGCAGCCCCGGATCCAACAGGCGTGAAAGCCGTTCGCGCGGGGTCAATTGGCCGCGTTTGTGAAACCGGTCCCGACGCATTTCGGACGCGAGCGCCCCCCGTTCGTTCAAGTCGGTGAGTTGGCTGATCAACCGCAGCATTGCGGCACGGTTTTCGGTAAAGCTGTCGGATGCAGTTGATAGACGGCTTTTGAAGACGGGCATCAGAGTGTCTCCGCAATGGATCTTGAAACCGGAATGGTCAGGCGTAGCAACATCTGACCATAAGCTTTGCCTTGGCTGTCATTGCGCAGCGAGGCCATGCCGCCGCCGCCCAATGTCTTGTGCATCAGGATGTTCATGGCGCCAGTCCCCGGCAGGAAGAAGCGTTCAACATGGCCATTCAGGAAGGGATCGAACGCGTCAGCGACGCGGGCGTCGGTCAGCCCGTGCCAGAGGTAGGGTGCAAGATCGGGTCTGCGCGGCATCACCCCTAGATTGGCCTTGTCACCCTTGTCGCCCGAGCGAACCCAAGCGAGCTGGATCAGCGGCACCTCAACCGGGTCATCCATGTCGGGCGGGTCCGGCGGCAGATAGGCCTGGGTGTTATCGGCAGGCTCCCCTACCGGGATCTGAACGGGTTCCTCCCCCTGTTCGGTAACCACTGAAACAGGCACTTCCGCCTTGGGTATCAGGAACGAAAACAGCCGTACCACTGGCGCAGGTTTGGGCCGCATCGCGGGTGTCATGAACAGACCGGGAGGAGCGGACAAAGCCAGGCCGACCCCTTCGCGCTGGATTAGCGACACGGCTTTGGGATCGGCATGGCGAACTGCGATTTTCAGCATCACCTCCTGCGCGTCGGGATTGGCCTGACCAAAAACACTGCTGTCGCCTGAAACTTCGACGTGAACCTCATCAAAGCCGGGAGCGTTGAGTCCCCGCAGCCTTCGATTTGCACGTTCGAGAGTTGCGTCGGCAAAGACACGGGCCTTTTTCCCGGCTTCCAGCCCAACCAGTATGAACATGGCCTCACCGCGCCAGCCGTCAGCGAAGGTGACGCTGACCTTGTAGTCTGGCGTGGGCGGGCGCCCTGTTGCACCGCTGACCAACACCCGGTCTGGGCCATCCTGCACAATTTCGACTCTCGCAAAATCACAGATCACATCCGGCAACACGTAGCTGGACGGGTCGCCGATCTCGTAGAGCAACTGCTCAGACACGGTTCCGACCGAAACTGTCCCGGTGGTTCCTGCCGGTTTGGTGACGTGGAACAGCCCGTCCTGGCGGATCTCTACAATCGGATAACCGATTTCAGCAAAATCCCCGGCGTCCTCCCAGTCTGTGAAATTTCCACCGGTCGCTTGCGGGCCGCATTCCAGGATATGTCCTGCCAGAGAAGCTGCGGACAGCAGGTCATGGGCGTCATCCGCCCAGCCAAACGCGTGCATGCAAGCGCCAAGGGTGACTGCGCTATCCACGCAACGCCCCGTGATTACGATGTCCGCTCCACCGCGCAGGGCTTTGGCAATTGGCAACGCACCCAAATATGCATTCGTGGAGGTTACTGTGTCGGGATCAGGAAACCCTTCACCGCTGAACATTTCGGTTACACCGGACGCGGCACACCCTGTCACCCGGTCGCGGAGGTCGTCGCCGATCACAACGGCTACAGTCAGATCCAGCTTGGCCTTGGCGATCAACGCGCGTATCGCCGTAGCGCAGGCGTCAGGGTTCAACCCGCCCGCGTTAGAAACCACCTTGATCCCTTGCGCCGCAATCTGCGCCAGGTTCGGTTTCAGCACCGCATGGACGAAATCCGGTGCGTAGCCCATGTCGGGATCCTTGGCCCGTGCGCGGGCCATGATCGACAGTGTTACCTCGGCCAGATAGTCGAAAACGATATAGTC
The DNA here is from genome assembly GCA_014872875.1 of Paracoccaceae bacterium. Lineage (GTDB taxonomy): Bacteria > Pseudomonadota > Alphaproteobacteria > Rhodobacterales > Rhodobacteraceae > Aliisedimentitalea. The sequence continues at coordinate 265,914 of WKFI01000019.1, read as the reverse complement.
CAGGTCGCCTTCTTTCAGGAACTGAGGGACGGCGACATCCGTTTCACCCCAGAACCCGCAGGCCCCGCCAATTCTGACCGTTTGTTTCATGTCGTTGGCCATTTCCAATGCGTTCAACTTGACGATAATGAAACTGACTCATTAATACTGAATCAATCTTTTTCTTGCGTATCGGCGCGCTGACGCTGCGTTGCAGAGCGAAGGGCAAACAGATGGAAGCAGCATGACGGGACGCACACGGCGGGAAAAAGTGGATCAACGTGAAGGCGATATTCTGATCGCTGCACGCGATGTATTCGTTGAAAATGGGTATGATCAGGCACGCATGGCCGAGGTTGCTCGACGCGCCGGAATTGCTGAAGGGACCGTGTACCTGTATTTCAAAAGCAAAAACGCGCTGCTGTTTGCCGTGCTGGCACGGTTCTGGGATGACCTGACCGCTGGCGCGCGTGCAGGGGTCGAAGCGGAAACTCCCGGGCTTCCCCGCCTGCGCTGTTTGATGCAGTACCATATGGACTGTCTCAGTCGCGATATTGAACTGCTGCAGATGGCGGCCCATGTGCAGAACCTTCTTTATGGAGATCCTGAAACCCAGGACCATCTGCGCCGTTACGTGTCCGTCTTTGATGACGTGTTCCGGCAATGTCAGGCGCTGGGGCAGCTGAGCACGGATTTTCCGGTCTGGATGGCCCGGGATCTGTTTTTTGGCACCATGGAGTATTCCGCCCGAACAATGCGCGTTCGTGGCGTGGAGCAGTCCGCAATGGTTGTTGCACATCTGATGATGGTTTTTGAGACCAGTTATCGCGCCGACGCCGGGGAGCATCCTCAATCCTTGAATGGGGTGGATCGCTTGGACGCGGTTTCGGATCGGTTGGAGGAGGTGGTGCGGCAGCTGCTTCGATCCGGACAACACTGATCCGACTGTGCGTTCCGAAAAAGATCGCCAAAACAAATATATAATTCGTCTCAGGCGCCCAATCCGGTGTTAAGCTGACCTCAAGGCAGGTTGATCCTTTGCGGGTCAGCCCATCACAGGCCAAGGGAAGCTTCAACGATGTACCGAATTAGGCTGTTCTCGGTTCGCCACGCCCGCGCGTTTGAATGGATCTACAAGCGGGTCGAAAACATGATGGTCCTGATGGACCCGGTGTTTGCCAAGATCGGGTACAACCGTGTTGAAAAACCGATTGCACTGCTAGAGCGCGGTGTGAAGGGGTTGCTGTTCGACTGTCAGATGTGTGGTCAATGCGTGCTGTCATCGACTGGCATGTCCTGCCCGATGAATTGCCCAAAGCAATTACGCAACGGACCCTGCGGTGGTGTGCGTCCCGGGGGCTACTGCGAGGTGAAACCACAGATGAAATGTGTCTGGTGTCAGGCCTGGGAGGGCGCCGATCGGATGCGTGAAAACACACGTATCCACGATGTCCTGCCTCCGGTGGATCGCAGGTTGCAGGGATCCTCGTCATGGCTTCGCGTCAGCCGGGAAAAGGCGGCTGAGCTGCGGGAGTCGCGAAATGCCGGCAAGACTGCGGTGGCCAAGGCGTTCTCTGAAGCGCGCAAGATTGAACCTGCGACGGCCCCTTTGGTTCCGGAACCCAAGAACGCCGTTGACCGGGAGGTGCGAAAGACATGAACACCTATCTCCCCAACGACGATCTGCCCAAACACGAACCGTTGGAGCCCGGGTTGATCTCGGGCAGCCGGTTGGAGCGGGTCTTGAAGGCGGGAAAATTCGCGGTCACGGCTGAACTGAACCCCCCGGACAGCGCGGATCCGGACGATGTTTACGAAGCGGCCCGCCCTTTGGGTGAAGTGGCTGATGCGCTGAACGCCACTGACGCTTCGGGTGCCAATTGCCACATGTCGTCCATCGGCATCTGTTCGCTTCTGACGCGGGCGGGCTACGGCACGGTCTACCAGATCTCGTGCCGTGACCGGAACCGCATCGCCATTCAGGGCGATGTTCTGGGGGCTGCCGCTATGGGCGTTCGCAATGTGCTGTGCCTGACAGGCGATGGCGTGGGGGCCGGTGATCAACCGGGTGCAAAACCGGTATTCGATTTTGATTCCCTGTCCCTGCTGCGCACGATCCGAACCATGCGGGACGACGGGGTGTTCCTGTCTGGCCGCAAGATAAAGACGCCGCCACGCCTGTTTCTGGGGGCTGCGGAGAATCCTTGTATCGAACCGCATGACTGGCGCCCGATCCGGCTGGGCAAGAAAATCGATGCAGGGGCCGATTTCATTCAGACAAACTATGTGTTCGACATGCCTGTCTTCGAGAATTTCATGCGCCGTGTACGTGATCTTGGTTTTGACAAACGGGTCTTCATTCTGGTGGGGGTAGGGCCTCTTGCCTCGGCAAAAGCAGCTCGTTGGATGCGATCGAACGTGCCGGGCATCCATATTCCGGACAGTGTGATCGACCGTATGGAAAAAGCCAAGAAACCTGCAGAAGAAGGCAAGCGTATCTGCATTGAATTGATACAGCAGATCCGTGGGATCGAAGGGGTGTCAGGCATTCATGTCATGGCCTATCGGCGCGAACATCAGGTTTCGGAGATCGTGCTGGAATCCGGAATATTGAAGGGGCGTGCCGTCAGCGACAAGGCAAGGCTCTGACTTGTTGGGACTTTGTAACACAGAACCAACTAGCGTCCCGAGCTGGCGAAAGTCGGGGGCTTAAGTGAGATGCAGTGAGGTAAGGTACTGAAATTAAGCTGCTTTCCAATTTACTTCTTGCTTGAAATATTTTCTCTTGAAATTTCTATCCTCCTCCTCCTAGGATCAGTGAGGTTCTATGGAGGACACCGTGCTGAAGCATGGCGCACATGTGGTGATTACCGGAGGCGGAAGTGGCGTCGGACGCGAACTGGCGCATAAATTTGCCCGCGCTGGTGCCAGGGTTTCGGTCCTGGGTCGCCGTCCGGAACCCGTTCGGGCCGTGGCGCAAGAGGTTGGGGGAGCTTCAGCAACTTGTGATGTGACAGATGCGAAAGCTGTCGCAAGGGCGCTTGAGGCATGCCGGGCTGAACACGGTCCAATTGCTGCAGCCATTGCAAATGCAGGCGACGCGCCCAGCAAGCCTTTCGACAGGATGACGGCCGAGGATTTTTCGACAGCTTTGGGTGTGAACCTCGTCGGTGTGTTCAACCTTTGGCAAGCGGCACTGCCAGATATGAAAGACGCAGGACAAGGACGGTTGATCGCGATTGCTTCTACCGCAGGTCTCAAGGGTTACGGCTATGTGTCTGGATACTGCGCTGCCAAACACGGTGTCGTAGGTTTGACGCGATCGTTGGCGTTGGAGCTGGCCCGCACAGGGATCACTGTGAATGCAATCTGCCCGGGTTTCATTGAAACCCCAATGTTGCAGCGCTCGCTGGAAAACATCGTGGAAAAGACTGGAATGACGGAAGAAAATGCACGCAAATCGCTGCTGGCAGGAAACCCGCAGAAACGCTTTGTGCAGCCGGATGAAGTGGCCGAGACAGCGATGTGGTTGTGTTCCGATGCAGCGCGCTCGATGAACGGTCATGCTCTCAGTCTTTCGGGAGGGGAGGTCTGATGACCAACGTGACCGAAAACACCCAACAGGATCTGTCCAAAGAGCGGCTGCGGCTCTGGTTGCGGCTGCTCAAGGTCAGCAGCGCGGTCGAGGATGAAATTCGCCGACGCCTGCGCCGAGAGTTCGAAAGCACGCTGCCCCGGTTCGACGTCATGTCAGCGCTGTCGCGTTTTCCCGACGGACTAAAGATGAGCCAGATCTCGGAGCTGTTGAAAGTGTCCAACGGCAACATAACCGGCATTGTCGACAAGCTCGATGAAGAGGGATTGGCCGTACGGGTTGCCGTGCCGGGGGATCGGCGGGCGTCGCGGGTTCAGCTGACACCAAAAGGCATCGACGCGTTCCGGATTCAGGCCGCGGCCCACGAAGGTTGGGTGAATGACCTGCTGGGAAGCCTGTCCGAACAGGATATCGACATCATTTCAGAGCGTTTGGGCCGTTTGACGACAGCGCTCGACAAGGGAGACTGAAGGCGATGAGACAGGATGTGTCCCATTTTAAGTGCGAGATTGTAGACGGTATCGCGATCGTGGCTCTGGACCGGCCAGACCGCAAGAACCCGTTGACCTTCGACAGCTATGCAGAGTTGCGCGATTGGTTTCGAGACCTGCATTACAGCGATGACGTCAAAGCGGTTGTGTTTGCTCCGAATGGCGGGAACTTCAGCTCGGGCGGGGATGTGCATGACATCATCGGGCCTTTGACCAAGATGAACATGAAAGAGCTGCTGACCTTCACCCGGATGACCGGCGATCTGGTAAAGGCAATGGTGAATTGCGGTAAGCCGATTGTTGCTGCCGTGGATGGTGTGTGTGCAGGGGCTGGTGCCATCATTTCGATGGCTTCTGACCTGCGTATCGCCACGCCCGAAGCCAAAACCGCGTTTTTGTTCAACCGCGTGGGCTTGGCGGGATGTGACATGGGTGCCTGCGCCATCCTGCCCCGTATCATCGGGCAGGGGCGGGCAGCGGAACTGCTGTATCTGGGTCGCGCGATGAAGGCCGAGGAGGGCCACGCCTGGGGTTACTTCAACCGAGTGGTTCCGGCGGACGAGCTGATGGAAAACGCGATGGAACTGGCCCGTCGCATCGCGGACGGTCCGAACTTTGCCAACATGATGACCAAGACCATGCTGGCGCAGGAATGGTGCATGTCGATCGAACAGGCGATCGAAGCCGAGGCTCAGGCTCAGGCGATATGCATGCAGGGCCAGGATTTCCACCGGGCCTATCATGCGTTCGTCGCCAAAGAACGACCGGTATTTGAGGGGGATTGATGGTGCTACACTACGATCGTTCCACGGAAAACCCGGAGGCACGGGATGGCTGATCAGAGTTTTTTGGCTTGGCCGTTCTTTGAGGACAAGCACCGCGAACTGGCAGACGCGCTTGAACACTGGGCAACGTCGAACCTGCAAGCCGTGGATCACGCGGACATGGACGCCGCCTGTCGTCAGCTTGTGTGCATGCTGGGTGAAGCCGGTTTTCTGACCCATTCTGCAAATGAAGACGGGCAGCTGGATGTGCGTAGCCTGTGCGTGATCCGTGAAACCCTGGCGCGTCATGATGGGCTGGCAGACTTTTCTTTTGCCATGCAAGGGCTTGGAACAGGGGCCTTGTCGTTGTTCGGGTCGGATGAGCAGAAAGCCAGGTGGTTGCCATTGACGCGGACCGGCAGGGCGATTTCCGCATTTGCCCTGACCGAGCCGCAATCTGGATCAGATGTCGCCAATTCGACAATGACCGCGGTTCGGGATGGCAACGAATATGTTTTGAACGGCGAAAAGACCTGGATCTCGAACGGGGGAATTGCGGATGTGTACACGCTGTTTGCCCGAACCGGTGAGGCACCGGGGGCCAAGGGATTGTCGGCCTTTGTTGTTCCGGCGGGTTTGTCGGGGTTCGACGTGGTCGAGCGGCTGGAGACCATTGCTCCGCATCCGTTGGCGACCCTGCGTTTCAGCGATTGCCGGATCCCGGCCAGCGCAATGATAGGTGCACCGGGGCAGGGGTTTCGGATTGCCATGTCGGTGCTGGATGTGTTCCGTTCCACCGTTGCCGCCGCGGCGTTGGGCTTTGCCCGTCGTGCCTTGGACGAAGCTGTCACCCGGGTCACGACGCGACAGGTACAGGGCGCGCCGCTGTTCGATCTGCAGATGGTACAGGGGCATATTGCGGATATGGCTCTGGATGTGGATGCCGCGGCCTTGTTGGTCTATCGCGCGGCCTGGACCAAGGATTCCGGCGCTTCGCGTGTGACGCGAGAGGCCGCGATGGCAAAACTGTTCGCCACCGATCAGGCGCAGCAGGTGATCGACAAGGCGGTTCAGTTGCATGGTGGAGACGGGGTCAAATCCGGCGAAACTGTCGAGAAACTATACCGGGAAATCCGTGCCTTGCGTATCTACGAGGGCGCGTCAGACGTCCAGCGAGTGGTGATCGCCCGACAGACCCTGAGTAACCAGGCAGGGTCCAACCAATAGGGAGTTTGAACATGCTGGGACATTCGGCCCATTCCGACACGTTTGCCCGGTCGAACCTGCCTCCGGCAGAGACGTGGCCCGAGCTGCTTCTGGACGGGTTTGAATACCCGGATCATTTGAACGTAGGGGTCGAGCTGACCGATGCCATGGTCGAAAAGGGGTTCGGTGATCATACCGCCCTGATCGGCAATGGTCGTCGCCGCACCTACAAGGAATTGACTGACTGGACCAATCGCCTGGCACATGTGTTGGTCGAGGATCTGGGCGTGAAGCCCGGCAACCGGGTATTGATCCGGTCCGCCAACAATCCAGCTATGGTGGCCTGCTGGTTGGCTGCAACCAAAGCCGGTGCGGTGGTGATCAATACAATGCCAATGCTGCGGGCGGCCGAACTCGCGAAATATGTGGACAAGGCGGAAATCACCCACGCGCTTTGCGATACCCGTCTCATGGATGAGATGATAACCTGTGCCAAAGGCAGCGGAACTCTGAAAACCGTTGTTGGGTTTGACGGGACCGCCAACCACGATGCCGAACTGGACCGTCTCGCGCTGGAAAAACCAGTTCAGTTCGATGCTGTTGAAACCAGCCAGGATGACGTGGCGCTGATCGGGTTCACTTCGGGGAGCACCGGTGAACCGAAGGGCACAATGCATTTCCAGCGTGATCTGCTGATCATCGCCGATGGTTATGCCAAGGAGGTATTGGGGGTCACGTCCGAGGACGTCTTCGTCGGTTCCCCGCCGCTGGCATTTACCTTTGGTCTGGGTGGTTTGGCGATCTTTCCGTTGCGCTTCGGAGCGGCAGCCACATTGTTGGAGCAGGCAACGCCGCCAAATATGGTCGAGATCATCGAGACTTACAAAGCCACGGTTTGTTTCACGGCGCCAACCGCGTATCGGGCCATGCTGGCCGCGATGGAGGAGGGTGCGGATCTGTCATCATTGCGTGCGGCGGTGTCGGCGGGCGAAACGCTGCCAGCACCGGTCTATGACCAGTGGATGGAGAAAACTGGAAAACCGATGCTCGACGGGATCGGCGCAACCGAGATGCTGCATATCTTCATAACCAACCGGTTTTCCGATCATCGGCCTGCCTGCACCGGCAAACCGGTAACCGGTTATCAGGCCAAGGTGGTCAGCGAAGATGGGGATGAACTGCCGCGTGGCGAAGTCGGGCGGCTGGCCGTACGGGGGCCAACCGGGTGTCGTTATCTCGGTGGTGAACGACAAACAGAGTATGTGCAAAACGGCTGGAACATCTCAGGCGATGCCTTCAGCCAGGACGAAGACGGGTATTTTCATTTCGCTGCGCGCAATGACGACATGATCATTTCGTCGGGCTACAATATCGCAGGTCCCGAAGTGGAGGCCGCGCTTTTGGCCCATGAAGCCGTTGCAGAATGCGCAGTCATCGGAGTGCCTGATGATGCTCGTGGCGCTGTTGTCGAGGCGCATATCGTGTTGGCTGCGGGTCACGACGGCACGAACTTGATGACCAAGGTTCTACAGGATCACGTCAAGGCGACCATAGCGCCCTACAAATACCCGCGCTCGGTCGTCTATGCTGACTCCCTTCCCAAGACCGAGACTGGAAAAATCCAGAGATTCCGCCTGCGGGAAGACTGATCAGGGGAATTGCCCTTGCCCGTGTCGAAGGGATCGGGTGAGGTGCTGATATAACAAATCAAAACAACCCCTTCGGGATAGCCAACAGGAGTGTAGGACGATGAAGATCAAGATGCTGATGGCGGCTGCATCCACAGCCATTCTTGCGGCAACCGCCGCGCAGGCGGAAAAGGTCAAGGTCGGTATGATCACCACCTTGTCCGGTGGCGGTGCCAGCCTGGGGATCGCCATTCGGGACGGTTTCATGCTGGCCGTCAAGCAATCCGGAAATGATAATATTGAAGTCATCATCGAAGACGACCAACGCAAGCCTGAGATTGCCGTGCAGCTGGCCGACAAGATGATCCAATCGGAAAAAGTGGACGTGCTGACCGGGATTGTCTGGTCGAACCTTGCAATGGCCGTCGTTCCGGCAACCACCGCGCAGGGCAAGTTCTATCTGTCCCCGAATGCCGGCCCTTCGGCACTGGCGGGCAAAGGATGTCATCCGAACTATTTCAACGTGGCGTGGCAGAATGACAATCTTCACGAAGCGGCCGGGGCTTATGCCAGCAGTGCCGGTCTGAAAAACAGCTTCATCCTGGCGCCGAACTACCCGGCGGGTCAGGATGCGTTGGCCGGTTACAAGCGCACCTATGGCGGCGAGATCGCGGGGGAACTGTTCACCAAGCTGGGTCAGACAGATTATGCATCCGAGCTGGCACAGATCCGTGCCTCGGGTGCGGACAGCGTGTTCTTCTTCCTGCCGGGCGGTATGGGGATCTCCTTCCTCAAGCAATATGCCGACAGTGGAATTGACCTGCCTTTGGTTGGTCCGGCGTTCAGCTTTGATCAGGACATCCTACAGGCCGTAGGCGATGCGGCGCTGGGTGTGCACAACACCAGCCAGTGGAACAAGGATCTGGACAACGCTGCCAATGCCGGGTTTGTCGAGGCCTTTGTGGCCGAATATGGCCGTCTGCCGTCGCTATACGCCAGCCAAGGCTATGACACGGCCAACCTGTTGCTGAGCGCGATGGCCAAAGCCGATGTTGCCGATCAGGACGCCTTCCGCGACGCCCTGCGTGCTGCAGATTTCGCCTCGGTCCGAGGTGACTTTACTTTTGGATCCAACCAGCACCCGGTTCAGGACATCTATGTTCGTCAGGTCATCAAGGAAGGTGACGTGTATACAAACAAACTGGTGGGCGCGGCTCTGGAAAACCACGCGGACGCCTATGTTGGCGATTGCAAGATGTAAGACCTGAAGTGGTGCGGGCGATAACAGCCCGCGCCCTCATCGGGGGACCAATCACATGTCTTTCTTGCTCTTTGTTGAGCAGCTTCTGAACGGTTTGCAGTTCGGAGTGATGCTCTTTTTGACTGCCGCAGGCCTGACTCTGGTCTTTGGTGTGATGGGGCTGATCAACCTCGCCCACGGTTCGCTGATCATGGTGGGGGCTTTTGCGGCTGCGACTGTATCGGCTGCAACCGGGTCTTATCTGTTGGCGATTGCTGCTTCGATTGTCGGGGCTGCAGCTGCCGGTGCGATCATCGAGATGCTGGTGATCCGGCGGCTGTATAAGCGTGACCATCTGGACCAGGTGCTGGCCACCTTCGCGCTGATCCTGATCTTCTCCGAAGGCACACGTTATGTGTTCGGCTCGTTCCCTCTCTATCTTAACATTCCGCCCTACCTGGCAGGGCCGGTAACGCTGCCGGGCGGTATTGAATATCCGCTCTATCGTTTGACGATCATCGTCGTGGGCTTGCTGATTGCAGCCGGGTTGTTCCTGTTGATTGCCCGTACTCGGATCGGAATTCAGATCCGGGCAGGCGAAAGTGATCGTGAGATGATTGCTGCGCTGGGTGTCGATATCTCGCGCCTGTATACGCTGGTCTTTGCGTTGGGCGCAGGGCTGGCCGGGCTTGCGGGCGCCATGATCGGTGCCATCCAATCCGTACAGGTCGGAATGGGGGAGCCCATCCTGATCCTGGCCTTTGTGGTGATTGTAATCGGCGGGATCGGATCGATCAAAGGCGCGCTGATTGGATCGATCCTGGTGGGGGTGACTGACACGATGGGCGGCATTCTACTGCCCGCTTTCTTCCGCCTGTTCATGGATAATTCTGCAGCAATGTCGACCGGATCGGCGCTTGCTACCATGTCGATCTACATTCTCATGGCACTGGTCCTGATCCTGAAACCCAGCGGACTATACGGGGGCAAAGCATGACACGCGAAGCAACATTTAACGGCTTTGTGTCGCTGGCCTTGCTGTTGTTCCCACTGTGGGCCTGGTGGGCTGATGAGCCGTTCATGATCACGCTGGCAACCAAGGTGGCCATCCTTGGCCTGGCCGGGGTTGGGCTGAACATCGCACTTGGGCTGGGCGGGCTGGTCAGCTTGGGCCATGCGGCTTTTTTTGGGATCGGTGGTTATGCCATGGGTATCCTTGCCAGCCATGCTCAAAGCTATGCGCCGCTGATGGAATGGCCATTCCTGATCGAAGGGACCAAGTCCATGCCGATCATCTGGATCGTCGCGCTGATTGCTTCGGCTGTTGCGGCCCTGTTGATCGGTGCGCTGAGCCTGCGCACCAGCGGCGTATACTTCATTATGATCACGCTCGCCTTCGGGCAGATGCTGTATTACTTCGCGATCAGCTGGTCGGCGTATGGCGGTGAAGACGGGCTGTCGATCTATGTGCGCAACGGCTTTCCGGGGATGAATACCTTGGATCCGATACAATTCTTCATCATTGCCTATGTTCTGCTGATGATCGCGATCTTGTTTGCCTCCCGCTTGGCCAGATCTGCTTTTGGTCTTGCGCTGAACGCAGCGCGGCAGACGCCCGTGCGGGCGGAAACCGTCGGCATTGTGCCATACCGTTTGCAGCTGGTGGCCTTTACTCTGTCCGGCGCGATCACCGGTCTGGCGGGTGCCCTTTTTGCGGATCTGAACCGGTTCGTCAGCCCGACCATGCTCAGCTGGCAAACCAGTGGCGAGATAATGGTGTTCCTGATCCTTGGCGGCACCGCGCGCCTTTTTGGTCCGGTGGTCGGCGCGGCTGTGTTCATCATCCTGGAAGAGATCCTGGGAGATTTTTCCGACTATTGGCACATCCATTTGGGGGTGCTGCTGTTGCTGATCGTATTGTTCGCACGCGGCGGGATCATCGGGCTGGTTGCCGGAGAGGAGAAGCGCCATGCATGATCCTGTCCTGTCCGTCCGAAATGTCTCGAAAAGCTTCGGTGCATTGAAAGCCTCAAAAGACGTGACACTCGACTTGTTGCCGGGCGAAATCCACGCCCTGATCGGCCCCAATGGTGCAGGCAAATCTACGTTGATCCAGCAGATCGCCGGAGGGTTGAAGCCTGACAGCGGTTCGATCCATTTCCTTGGGCGGAATGTTACGGGATTGAGCACTGTTGAACGGGCCCGGCTGGGGTTGGGGCGCACCTTTCAGATCTCGGCGCTCGCCATGGAGGATACGGTGCTGCAGAACGCCATGTTGGGCGCCCTTGGCGCGCATGGACGGACATATCGTTTCTGGCAACCGGTTCTCAGGAACCGAGATCTGCGCGAGATTGCGGAACAGGCACTGGAGCGTGTCGGCCTGACCGACCGGGCTGACATGCGGACCTCGGATCTCAGCCACGGACAAAGGCGTCAGTTGGAGGTTGCGGTTGCCATGACCCTGCACCCACGTGCCTTCATCATGGATGAACCCATGGCTGGACTGGGTGCCAGCGGATCAAAAAGCTTGACCGAATTTCTGGACCAGCTTCGACACGAAGCCCCGATACTGCTGGTTGAACATGACATGGATGCGGTCTTCGCGTTGGCCGATCGAATTTCGGTGCTGGTCTATGGTGAGGTGATCGCGACCGGCACAGTGGACGAAATCCGTGCAAACCCGGAGGTTCGCCGGGCCTATCTGGGAGATGATGCATGAGTTTCTTGTCGCTGACCAATGTCTCGGCGTTCTACGGCTCCTCTCAGGCGCTGTTCAAGGTTAGCCTGCAAGTGGACGAAGGCGAAGTCGTCGCTTTGATGGGGCGCAACGGTATGGGCAAAAGCACCACGATCAAGACGATCTGCCGGATGCTACCTGTTGCGGGCGGAGAACTGATGTTCAACGGTAAGGACCTGCGCGGGATGCCGTCCCACAAGGTTGCGCAGCTGGGTATCGGGTTGGTGCCTGAAGGGCGGCGTTGTTTCATGAACCTGACGGTCGAAGAAAACCTGATCGCTGCAGCTCGCCCCGGTCATTGGGATTTTGCCCGGGTCGCGGATCTGTTTCCGCGTTTGGAAGAGCGCCGCTCTCAATCCGCGTCGTCCTTGTCCGGGGGGGAGCAGCAAATGCTGGCCATTGGCCGCGCGCTGATGACCAACCCGAAACTGCTGATCCTGGACGAAGCAACGGAAGGTCTGGCGCCTATCGTCAGGCAGGAAATCTGGGCCGCCATCGCGACGCTAAAACGCGAAACCGGAATGGCGCTGCTGGTGGTGGACAAGTCCCTGAAGGAACTGTCCGGCATCGCCGATCAGGCCGTGATCCTGCAACGCGGAGAAACCGTCTGGCACGGCGCGATGACCGAGTTGGACGGCGATGTGACCAACCGGTATCTTGGGGTTTGACTTTCAGAGTACCTCAGGTGGTGGGCGCGACATAAGCCGTGGCTTCGATCTCCACCTTGGCCTCGTCCTCGACCAGTTCGCTGATGATCAGCATCGACATAGCCGGGAAGTGGCGACCCATGACGCGGCGATAGACTTCACCGACTTCGCGCTGTTTGGCCAGGTATTCGGATTTGTCGGTGACATACCAGGTCAGGCGACCGATATCGTCGATATCGCCACCGGCCGCGCGAACGATGGTCACGATGTTGGTCAGCGCCTGCTCCATCTGGGGGATGAAGCCGCCGGGGACAAATTGCTTGTTTTCGTCCCAGCCGATCTGACCGCCCACATGCAAGGTGCCGTCCGCCATCAGCATTCCGTTGGCATAACCCAAAGCGGGCGCCCAACCTTCGGGGTGAATGACCTGTGGTTTTGAAGCGGACATCATAATCTTCCTTCCATCAAGCTGAGGATCTTGTTGCGGACCGGGTCGGGCCAGGGTTTGGGCCTGCCCGATTGGTCAATGCAGACAAGCGTTTGTGTCGCAGTCAGGCGTGTCTCGGGTCCTGCTGTTGCAACCGTTCGCAGCGACAGGCTGGTGCGGCCGAGTTTCTCCAAGGTAAGTCCGAACTCCAACAAGTCGCCCAAACGGCTGGGGGCTTGAAATTCGACATTGATGGCTGCGGTGGGCACGCCGCTGTCGCGGTGCATGTCTTCGAACGGCCAATTCAAAGCATCTTCAAAAAGGGCCTCGACCGTATCATTCATCATCTCGAAATAGCGCGGGTAGAACACGATCCCCGCGGGGTCGCAGTGACGAAACAGGATTTTTTGTTGCAGCGCGAAATCAGCCAAAGCCCGTGGTCCTGCCCCGATTGCATATTGAAACACGAAGGCAGGATATAGGGATTGCAATATTATTCAAGCTTAAAATATTGCGGCTTAAACCATATTGGAGGGGTCAGGAATCTCCGCACATATCTTCGTGTTCAGCGCGCGTATCCAGTAGGATGGACCACAGAAACTCCAACCGTGTACGCGATCCCAAAGCCGGGCTGTCCAGCGGCAGTGATCCCTCGCCCCGCAGGACCGGCAATGCTCCGCACATGTCGAACCCTTCGATGACCGGGTCGAGGCGTGGATACACGGCACGGACGTGGCAACTCATGCAGTTGGAGCGCATCCCGTTGGGGTATTTCCCTTCGATATAGGGGTTCCAGACAGTTGCTGGCCCGCCATCAACAGCCAGCGGTACGTCCCGGCTGTAGCCACTGTTCATCATGTAGTTGCGCCAAACCCCGATCACATTGTCGGGCCGGTCTGCCCCGAACGGAGGTTGATCAGGCCGGTCATGCCACCAGGCAGTGGCCCAAACCCAGTTCGGGATTTCACGCGTGGTGAAATGCATCCCCAGCAGGATCGCGTAATCGCCCACCTTTATGGTCTCAGGCGTGCCATCCTTGTGATTGGGCCCCAAAGCCTTGTTGACCGCGTCCAGCTCGGCCTCGGTTATTCGGAAATGATAGAAACTGTCCAGTCCGATGACCTGCGCGTCAACCGGTTGCCGGTTGCACGTGACGGGGTGGGTTGTTTCCTTGATCTCTGGGTCCGGGGTAACTGCGACACAGCGCGGCCAGACATCGGCGGGATACGGAGGACTGACCTTGACCTCGGGTTGATCCAGCTCGCCGTCCCAGACAGGCAGGATCGTCAGACCCTCACTTGCCACCACGCTCCAGATTGTTTTCAAGGCGATTGCATCGCGTGGGAACTGCGGGATCGAACGATCCAGAAGAGGCGTGTTATTGGCGTTGAAACCATCGTTGATCTCTTTCAACGTGCCGGGCTTGAACAACGCGTTGGTCCAAACATGGTCCCGGACCGGCATGTTGAACATTACGTTGGCAGCTACGGATTCACCGGGATTTGGCTCGGGCGCACCGGTCAGGCCAAATCCGAACTGTCGAGCACCGTGTATGCCTGCACGGCGGTCAGAAAGGGTGGCCGCGGGTGCCTTGGCGGGGCCGGCATAAACCTCATCGGCGGTGAACCAGCTTTCCCACACGGCATAACCGCCCTCGGTGGGCGAGGTCATCCCGGCAAAGATCTGCCACGCGTGCTTGCGCAATTCAGGGAAGTTGCGCTTTTCCAAGAACTCAAGCAAGCGGGCTTCCCCGGCGGCCCAATCTGCGTCAGAAGGGTTCTTCCCGTCTGAATAATCAAATCCCGCTGGCATGTCATAGCCTTTGGGAAAGGCCACATATTGTGCGGATCGTTCACCCGGCGCGGCCGTGTCGGTAAAGCCGGGGGAGGTCGTAAAAACAATAAGTGCTGCGATGGCTGCAATGGGCTGTCTGAACATTGTCACTTCCCTTTTCGTCATGAAAGGCATGGGGAAATTGTCGTGAATTTACCGGCGGGAGACACCGTCCGCCCCGGGCAGTTTTGCATAATCCCTGTCATTTTACGCTATTTTGCGGTAATTTCGCAGAAGAATTTCCAAAATGCCTGTTTCGACCAAAGCCTGTAAAAAGCCAGATCTTGGGGGAGGACCGCCATGAGTTTCACCGCAGAAGACGTGAAAGAAGGCGACATCATCATGATGATGTATGACGAATTCAGCGCCAAACTGATTGCGGCGCTGGATGACGGGATTTACTCCCATTCGACCTATTTTACTGGCGAATACGTGGTGGGTTGCGTGCGCAAAGGTCTGGTGCATCAGACCATGTCCGAGCTGCTGGCCGAAAAAGGCATCACCTATGCTGATGTCTATCGCTTCTACGGCAATGGCGGCGATCCGAAGGCTGAAATGGGGTCATCCGGCTGGCCTGCTGCGCCCGTCACGGCGGTGTGCGAAGCTTACATGAAAAAAGGCGTCAGCTATGCTTATGACGATCTGTATTTTTATTGGATTCTGATCATCCTTCACAACATCCCCAAGACCGATGAAGGCCGCAAGAAGATGTGGTTCGTGATCAATGCCATCTTCTTTCTGATGGATAAGGCTGATCCGAAACTGCACAAGGGTATGATTTGTTCCGAGTTCATTACCCGGATTTTTCTGGAAAATCCCGAGTTCCCGAAATATGCGATCAAGTTTGCCGATACCTATCAGATCCCGGGTCCTCCGGATCAGGAGTTCGAAGAGGCTTACAAAGCTGCCATGGAAGCTTTGAAGGTTATTGACCCGGAATTGGAGAAGAAGCTGGAAGACGCGCGGCAGGGATCTGTTTCCGCCCTCGCGCCGGAACTGGTGACGCCCAACAATCTGCGTCACAGCCCCAGTTTGAAGTTCCAGGGCCGTATCATTGGTACGGGTTCTCCGGAAAATGGCTAAGCTGCCGTTTCTTGCTGCAGCAACTTTTCGCTGTCCTTCCACATCTTGCGCACCAACAGCCGCATGGGCTGGGTCAGCGGAGCCTTGGATTTCTTGAAGAAATAGTCGTATCCCTCGTGGGTCATCTCAGGCTCAAGCCGCCTCGCATCCGCCACTTTCTGTGCGCCCGCTGACAGGCGCCCCTGTATTCCGTTCAACATCGCCAAGAACATGTGTGGCTGATGCCAGGTCGGGTCCAGCTCCATCGCCTTTCGAACCGCGTCTTCAGACTTGGAGCGCTGCCCGTCCGAGGCATAAGCCACCGCAAGTATGAACATGTTCATGTGTTTCTGCAGGTCCTGTGGACTGGTCTCGACAATGTTCTCCAGAATCTTGACCGCCTCTGTGTGTTGCCCATTTTGCGACAGGGCCACGGCCTTGGTCTGATGGAAAGGCGCGTAATGCGGGGCCATTTCCAGCGCACGTTCGATCAGGCGCAAACCCTCTTCCCCGTCGCCCAGATGCGCTTTGGCTGCTGCAACGGCACCGATGACCGTTGCGTCGTTCGGCGCCATGTCCAACGCCGCATCGCCCAGTGACATGGCCTCGGTGTCTTCAGCCTCGGGGGAAAGAGAGTATCCTCCGGCGACTTTTCCTGCCAGGGCCAGAGACAGCAAGGCCCAGGCGTCGGCATAATCCGGATCTGCCTCGACCGCGCGGCGCAGAAGGTCTTCGGCATTGCGCAGCGAACGGGAGTTCATGCGGGCAAAAAGTTCGTGGTTGGCGCGGATCACCAATTGCCAAGCCTGCAGGTTTTCCGGCGGGCGGGAGCGAATGCGGAAGCCTTCCTCCCGCGTGACAGCCGATTGCAAAGCAAAAGCAACGCGCTCGGCAATCTCCAGCTGCACGTCGAAAACGTCTTCCATCGGGCGCTGGAAGCGATCCGTCCAGACCACCCGGTTGCTGGAGCTTTCGATCAGGCGGGCGGTACACAAAAACTGTCCGGCAGCGGTGCGGATCGAGCCTTCGAGCACATAGCCCACGCCATATTGGTCGCGCATCTGCGCGGCATCGGGGTCTTCCCCACGATGAGCAAAGCTGTCGCCGCGTGACAGGGTGCGCAGGTTCGATTGCTGGCCCAGAAGGGTGATAATCTCCTCCGTCATGCCATCCGCCAGGATCTGTGTATCTCGGTCTTCGCTCAGCACCTTGAAGGGCATGACCATGATGCCGGGTGCCTGCTGTTGTGGTTCATCGACTTCTGGCTCAGGCACAGGCCGCTGTGAGCGGTCCCAGAGTTTTCGAACACCCTTGAACAAGGATTTGGCCGAGCCAGAAGCCCGATCCATCAACCGCGCGGCCTGCAACGGCGCCGGAGCGCCGCGCCGCCAGCGATGTACGGTCACAGGATCTGCGATGTTCTTGAGCCTGCGGCGCCCTGCAGCCGAAAATTGTTCAGCCAGTTCGGGTGAGAGCCGCGTATGCACCGCTTGTGCGATAAGCACACCACCCGGCTCGGTTACCGATTGCAGACGTGCAGCAACGTTGACGACGGCCCCGTAAAGATCGTCACCGCTGTCGAGGACCTCCCCAAAGTTCACGCCGATGCGCAGAACAAACCGGTCGGTATCTTCTAACCCTTTGTTCACGTCACGCATGCGCGCCTGAAGGGTCGTTGCACATTTCGTTGCCGTATCGGCCTCGGCAAATTCGACAAACATGCTGTCGCCACCAGTTCCGACAATGCGCCCATCGAACTCCCTGATCAGGGGGCGCCAATGGTCTCGGAAACAGGCCCTGAGCCGTTCGAAGGTACGGGTTTCATCCAGATCCATCAGGCGGGAATAGCCAACCACGTCCCCGTAAAGGATCGCGACCTCCCGTCTTTGAATTCTGGGTGCTTCGTTCAATTCGGACCCTCGTGGATGTGCCGTTATAGCGTCTTGAGATATTCGATCAGCGCCCACCGCTCATCTTCAGTGAACACTTTGCCAAAAATCCGGCTGTCATGGCCGGTATTGCGATTGCCGGGCTTACTGGTGTCCAGAACAAAGCCATCGGGTCCGTCAAACTCTTCCAGACCAACATGTTTTGGATCAAACTCCCATCCGCCATATCGCCAGGTGCTTGGGCGTTCCTCCGGCGGTGAGAGCAGATGGTACAGGCTGGGCACTGACCCATTATGCAGATAAGGCGCCGTGGCCCAAATGCCATTCAAGGTTCGCGCTTTGTAGGTATAGCCGCCCCTTTTGCCGAACTTGTCCAGCACTTTGCCCTGCAAAATGGCCTCAACTGCTTCGATCGGGTGTTCGGCGATGACATGAAAGGTCTGCTGGATGAGGAGTTTCAGCTTCAACTCTGTCTTACCCGATGGCGAAACACCCTTCGAAACCGTGTTCCGAGCGGCCAGCGGGTCAACGCCCAGCTCGTCAGGTGAAACCAATGTGGCTTTGTAAGCCTCATATGGGGTTGCCAAGACATGGCAGCCTTCGCAGTGCCGTGCGTAAAGCCCTTTGCCCATGGCAGCCAAATCCTGGTCGATCGGTCCAAAAACCGCTTCAGGCCACGCCGGTGGTTCGATCCGGTTCACCCATGCCTCCAGATCGCCCAGCTCGACCACATTAACCGAGCTGGGATAGGCCGTCTTGCCATCGAGAACGTCTACACGGCCAAAGACCCCGATCACCTCTCCGACATTGCGCAAGAGAACGGCGCCGGGAATGGAGTTGGGCGCAAATCCTGTCCATTGCGCCACATCCGCCTGCCCGGTTCCCCAAATATGCGGATAGCTGACCGGTGCTTCGGGCGGGTGTAGGTTTTGTGGCAGGTTCAGATTGTCGGCTGTCGCCATGTTGTAGATCTGCCCAACCGCGTCGACGCGCCCAAATCCGTAGCGCAGCTCAGATGCATTTATCTGCACCCTATGGCGCATCAGTTCTTCTTCCCGCTGCAGCCGGTTGCGAAGGTCTTGTCGTTTTGTTTGATTGTCGGCTCCCAGCCGCACGGCAAATCGGTCAAACCGCTCTGCGTCCTTCAGTGTCTCGGTCAAAGCCTGGGCCAATGCTTCGGTCATCGACTGGAAGTCTGCTTGGGTCGGAGCGCCCACGACATAAAGCCCGGTACCTTTGTATGTCAGAAATCCCGAATGGCAGGCAGTGCAGGTAAGGCCAACAAAATGTTCGCCTTTCCAAGGGTTTGTGGTCAAGGCAAACCCGATTGGCAGCGAATTCGGTGCCGATTTCCCGGGTGCAAGATACCGCCACTGACGCAGATTTTCTGTCGCAAAGAAGAGTTCCCCGTCTTCCAGCGCTTCCAACCCACGAAAGATGTCTTCGGGCAGCAAGAGCGATCCCTGGTCGGCATGCAGAAAGCGATCATAGTCGCCTTTTTCCAACCCTTGGGGGTTTTCAAGGATCAGTGTGACATTCGCTGCTCCGGCCACGGCCAGCGATTTCGGATCTACTAGGGTACTTGCGATCCAGTCGTCGGGTTCTTCGCCTGGCCCGAGTTTCAAGGAGTGATACCAAGCCGTTCCGAAATAAATGGCGATGACGGCGGCAAGGACCAGAACAAGACGAAGCAATAATTTCGATACCATGGCAGGGCTCCAATATGGGCCAGCTGGGAAATACTTGGTGCTGCGCAAGAAGCTTAACACGGAATTGGCCTTTGGGCGCATAGCTTTGCGACCGAGGTTCAATTTGATCAGGACTACGGCCGCCCCACGAGGGCGCCCTTACCGCGGTTAGATCGGTTTTCGAAACGCATGTGACCTTGTGTAAGCCGGTCCGATCGGTTCGCACCGGGACTGTTGTGACTTTCCTCAAGAGTGACGAAAAGACCCAATGCCGTTACTTATCGAAAGCTACTCTGTCTTGGCGGCGTGGCAGTTTCGGGATCACAGACATCGGCGCACCAAGTCTGCAAGCCGGGAAGATACCCTCCCGCTGCAAGGCATCTGCATCACATGATTCGCAGTGCCTCTTTACTTGGCGATTTCTGACTATTTTACTAAGTATTTAAATCAAAACGTTTTTGTCAAGATTGACAGTCTGAGTGAATTGGTCAAGTTTATTTGCAGCGACGAACTTGGAGGCGGCGATGATCGTTTGTAGCTGTGAATACATCAAGGATACTGACATCCATGCCGCAATTGACTGGATGCGAGCTTCGGATCCGACGACGATCATCACTCCCGGAAAGATCTACCATGCCCTTGGAAAGACGCCGAATTGCGGCGGATGCATGAAGCTTTTTGTTGCCTCCATGCGTGCAAATCCTAAACTGGAGGTGCCAGCCGAACTTCGTAATTTGCGAAGCGGAACAGCAAGGAGATCGCGCCATGAAGGGCGACAAGAAAGTAATCGAATATCTCAACAAGGCGCTTCGGGTTGAGCTGACTGCGGTAAGCCAGTTCTGGCTGCATTACCGACTGCAAAAAGACTGGGGTTACGGCAAGCTCGCCAAGAAAATGCGCGAGGAATCCATCGAAGAGATGGAACATGCCGACAAGCTGATCGACCGTATCATCTTTTTGGAAGGTCATCCGAACCTTCAGACACTGGACCCTCTGCGGATCGGGGAAAATGTCCGGGAAACCCTGACGTGTGATCTGGCGGCAGAAATGGAGGCCGTCGCGCTTTATGCCGAAGCCCGCAAATACTGTGCAGACGTCGGAGACTACGCTTCCATGCATCTGTTCGAAGAGCTGATCATGGATGAACAGGGACACATCGATTTTCTGGAAACCCAGATCGGTCTGCATGATGAAATCGGCGCAGAAAACTATGGTCAGTTGAACGCCGAGTCCGCCGACGAGGCCGACTGAGCCCTGGAACCTCCTTCCTCATGAATCCCCGATGTAGCGTCGGGGGTTCATGCTGTGCTTTGTGCGTCCTCCGACGTGGCCTGCTTTGTTGGCCGAGCGAACACGAGGCCAAGTTCGGTTGAAGAAACGTCACCTGGTAACTTGTGCGCTGTCAGTTCTGGCACTGAACGATCCGGCCATCGTTCCAGACGGGGTCATGCATGTTGCCAGTCGGTCGGGGATCTTTTTCAACATACCCGTTTCTGGTTTGAGGCGTGGAGATTCCAAGGACCGCGCTAGCAACTTGCGTTCTGAGGATCTGGGCCGTGCCGCCACCGATCGTGAACATCCGCACATCGCGGTACATGCGTTCCAACGGCTCCTTGGCGCCATAGCCACGAGCTCCGAAAATCTGCAGCGCTTGATCCACAACCTTGATCGCAGCTTCGGTGGCAAAAAGCTTGGCGCGAGCGGCAGCTGTTTTTGAAGGAAAGCCAGTGCCATTGGTTTCGGCAGAACGCGCGGCATCGTGTAACATCAGGCGAGCGGCGTAAGTGGCGGTGTCCATATCCGCAAGCATCCATTGAAGACCCTGGAATTCGGCAATTGGACGTCCGAACTGGTGTCGCTCCAAAAGATACTTCGTTGCGTGTTCCTGTGCACCGGAAGCCAGGCCCAGCGCGACTGCCCCGGCGCCGACGCGCTGGCTGTTGTAGGCGGTCATCAGATCGGCAAAACCCCGGGCAAAGCCCGAGGGCGGGGTCAAGGCAAATTCTTCTGGGACTTCGAGGTTATCGAAATGCAATGTGGCTTCGGGCATGCCGCAAAGCCCCATAGTGCGCTCTCGTCCGCCGATGGAGAAACCCTTGGGGGTTAGGCCCTGATCGGGGTCTACATGAACCAGAAATCCGCCGATTCCCAGTTCGTCACCGTCCTCGGCCAATACTCGGGCAAAGATCAGGTGCAGTTTCGATACGCCGCCCCCGGTGATCCAGTGTTTGGTTCCGTTCAACACGTACCGATCACCTTGTTTGCGGGCTGTTGTGCACATGTCGGTTGCGGCTGATCCGGCTGTTGGCTCAGTGATGCAGATAGCAGGTTTGTCGCCTGCCAGGACGATCGGCGCGCAGTAAGCTTTCTGTGCGTCAGTGCCGTAGGCCATTATGGCGCTGATCCCACCCATATTGGCTTCGACGACGATCCGAGCTGAGAGCGCGCAGGCCTTTGCGATCTCCTCGACCACCAGAAGCGTATCCAGATAGCTGGCCCCTTTCCCTCCGAGATCTTTGGGCAGGGTCATTCCCATCAGCCCGGCTTGGGTCAAGTCACGCACGTTGTCCCAGCAGTATTCCCGATTCTGGTCCCACCGAGGCGCACGGGCACGGAATGTTTTGGCCAAGCCTCGGGCAATTTCGCGGTAAGGGGTCAAGGTGGCAACCATGTTAATTCCTCCTGATCACGACACTGTGAGGCTTTGAAGTTTGAATCAATGGAATTAAAGTGAAGGTCAAATACACAAAGGCTGAAGATGAATTTGCGCGCGTTGGAGAACTTGTACCGCATTCGCCAGATCGGATCGTTTTCCGAGGTCGCTGCGATGGCGAATACGTCACTTTCGACCCTATCCATGCAGATGAAGGCGTTGGAGGCTGAGCTGGGTGTGGATCTCTTTGATCGGACACATCGCCCCCCAAGGCTGACACCGCTGGGCAGAACCGTAGCGGACAAGGCACGTGATGTGGTGGAGGCCCAGTCCGCCTTGAAGGATATTTGTGCCCTATCGCCGGAACCAGCGGGGCACTTCCGGCTGGGATTTACGGAGTCGGCCAGCCAATTGATCCTACCCCCGCTGTTGCGCCAGCTGCAGTCGACCTGGCCACGAGCCAGCTTTGAATTTACCAGCGGTCTATCTGAAGGATTATGTGCCCAAGTACGGGCAGATGCGTTGGATGCGGCCATCGTGACCGCCGTTCCAGGCGCGATGGAAGGGCTGCATAGTGCGGCCTTGTTCGAAGAGCCCATGGTCCTGGTGCACGACGTAGACGCCGGAGACGGTTTCATGGATCAACCGTTCCTGCATTTCCAGCCGCGCTCGGGCATTGGCGTTCTGATCGGCCAATATCTTGCCGATCAAGGGATCCGGCCACTGCTGAGCATTCAATTGGATAGCATCCAAGCCATCCTCAAGTCCGTGGCCTTGGGGGGCGGGTTCAGTCTGCTGCCCCGACGAAGTGTCGAAGCAGCAAATCTGGATTTGCACATGCGGCCCCTGCCCGAAGTATTTGTACGGCAAGTTGTTCTGATCACGCCAGATTCCCCACGGGCAGAGCGCTGGCGGGACCCTTTGGTCAAGGCCGTTCACGCGGTTCTGGATGAGTCGTAGCCGGATCTGTCACAGATTTCGGATCGGCCTGATCAGGCGACGCGAGATATGGAAAAACTCTCCACTGGCTGCGAAACGTTGTGCAATGCAACAGCGCCCAAAGGTTCGGCGCAATCGTCACACATGGCCAAATCGGCACTGACCACGATGTCCTTGCCGATTTTCTTGCCATGATCCCCCAGTCGCGCCGCGATGTTTGCGGCCTGGCCGATGACCGTGAAATCCAGCCGTTCTTGTGAGCCGACATTGCCATAGGTCACGCTGCCATAGGCCACGCCGATCGAGGCTTCGCATCTTTGGCCGTCATCATGGTCCAGCGCAGCCAGGCGCGTAACGATTTCGCGGGCGGAGTCCAGTGCACTGCGACGTGCCAAATCGGGGTCGGACCCAGCTGGAAATACAGCCAGAACTGCGTCGCCGATGAATTTCAGAACTTCACCCGCGTGGTCATGGATGATGCCGGACGTCGTTTCGAAAAAACTGTTCAGCAACTCAATATAGGCTTTGCGCCCCAGCTGCTCCTCCAGGCGGGTTGAGCCGCGTAGGTCACAGAACATGATAGCGGCATCGATTTCATCCCCGTCACCACGCCGGATTTCGCCGCCCAAAACCCGCGCGCCGGTGCGTTTGCCGACATAGGTTTCCAGCAGAGATTGCGCGTTCTCCCGTTGCATGAAAACTTCGTAGTACCGGGCAATGACAGCGGAGCATTCGAAAATCAAACCCAGATTTGCAGTCGAAAACCCGTTGGGATGGTTACTGGTCAGAGTAAGAACATTGATCCTGCCATCAGAGAACGGCAATGGCATGGCAACATAGTCGGTCGCGCCTTCTTTTCTGAGATCTTCGAGGATCGGAAAACTGTCCTTGGTCGCTTCACTGCCGATCCTGTGGCGAACCCCTCCCAATCCTGCCGAGACATGCCGCAAGGGACTGTTCCTGTATGCAGGATGGTCGTGGATCTCGTAAGATGGCGCAAAGGTGGTGACTTCCGGTTCGCCCTTCTTCCAGATGAAGTTCTTGCCGGCGATCATCGGATGCAGGGACCAGGCCATCACGGACATGCGTGACAAATAAACGCCCTGTTCGACCAACTTTTCCGCCAGTGCAGCAGTGAAAGTTTCCGGGGTTGGCAGAAATGCAGCCTCGCGCAGCAACCAGTCGATGACCGGTCCGCTGATATTGCCATAATCCGGTGTCTCAAGGGTGTTGTCCCCCAAGTCCATGTCGGTGAAAGCGCCCGACACAAACCCAACGTGACCCCGGATCTGTTCCGCCTCGGGCATGGGAGTGTCGTAGACCCAGACCGCATTGGGGATCTGGTCGTCTCCCAACAGGATGTCGCGGTAGCTCGCCGTACCCTTGAACGGGCAAAAGGTTTGCAGGTCGGTCTTCCCGGTCAGATCAATGGTGACGTCATCACGCGGAAAATAAACCGTCGGGCTGAGACGGGTTTCATACATCACCTTGGCGTTGGAGCTTGAAGCCAGAACATGTCCGTTCTGGCTCACCGTGACGCGCCCAGACAAAGGGCGGATTTCGATGCCGTAGCCACTTGTACTCCGGGGCGCGTATATGTTCATCTTTCGAGCCTCGCTGACCGGTTCCGAGCAGTGCTGTAATATGTGGGTATTCCTGTCTAGAATTCCAGTCACAACAAGTTTGTTGGATGTGCCACGGGGGTAGAGGACAGATGCTAAGCGTTACGGCGGGAAAATCCTGGTCTTCTGTGCTGACAGCCGTTTGTGTGCTGGCTTCCACTGCTGCTTGGGCGCGGGATCATGACCATGCCGGATCCTCCCAAGGCATCGCTTCACAGTCAAAAGGAGCTGTGACGTACCAAGAATGCTTGTGCATCCAAGTCTGCCGCGTTCGTCGAGGTGGGATTTACATTCTTCCCCGTCAGAATCGCCTGCCCCCCGGATGCCGCTCGCTGCATGATGAAGTTGTGTACGAGAACCTCAACAGCTGCGCCTGCCCCGATCTGCCAAAGGAAAAAGGATCTCCCAATCATTGAGCTTCGCAGAACCCCTGTCCGCTTTGTTCGGATCTGATACGCTGCACAGCCAAAGTGGGACGTCAGCCCACCGGTCAAGGCGCGCGGACGTACGTATCAGGCGGGGTCAGATCATCTGAATGACGTCCTTGCGAATGGCCAGAACATAGCCTCGTCGGGCGATGTTCTTGACCAAAAGCTCACTGACCATCTGATTGCCCAACGTGTCGCGCAGGCGTTTGATACGGGTCGCACCTGCGGCCTCGTCGCAATCGGCGCTGTCCCGGCCCGAGATCATCGCTTCGATCTGGGCCCCGGTCAGTACGTCGTCATCCAGTCTGGCTTCTGCCAAAACCGCAAGCGTCTCCATTGCGGCGGCGGTCAGCTTGAACCCCATTGAGTTCAGATAGACAGTGTTTTCTTCCCGGCTGATCAGCAGTTCGTTCACCTGAATGCCCGAGCGTTCGATCTGGGCCATCCTGCGGTTTAGCGTGACAAGCATCACCAGAAACAGGAGCGCAGCGATCAGCAGAGCGCTGGCAAATACCAGAAGCACAAAGATCACCATGCGGTAACTGGCGAGCGTGTCGGAAAAGGCCGTGCCGGATTGGGCCAGAATTTCCAATAGTTTGATTTCGGCCTGAGTGGTCAGGTCGCTTTCTATGAAGAGCTGTTCAACCCGCGCATTGAAGGCGTTGGCGTCAGGCAGTGTCAGCAAAAGAACTGTGCCGGCAACCACAAGGATCGCGACAATCGCTGCAATGCCGAGCGAGACGATACGCGTACCCGATCGGCGCGTATCAGAAACGGAGATAGTATGATCCGGCATCGGCCTTCCTTTGTTGCAGACCTTCTGGGCCGAAGACCGACATAATGTTCAGAAGAGTCCAGCCTTGTGGAGCCAGACGGGCAGAGACTTCGGACTTGGCTGGCGCCTTTTTGCAGGGGCCTTGCAATTGTATCACGCCATAATGCAGTCGCAGGGGGTTGTCCTGCTTGGCCTTGTAGTCGGCATAGCACTCCTCAGCGACGGAGGACCCCGCAGCAAAGAGTGCAAGCGCCAATCCAAGGGCCGATATCATCACGATCTGTTTCATGGTCGCATCCTGCGCGGGATTGCGTTGTTATTCAATAACCACAGGGCTTTGAGGGTTCTGATATCCAATAACATGGGCGCGATATTGCTTGGCCGAGGGGGGAGGGCCCAGGTTCGTTTCAAGGCCTCGTCCGGAGGCTAAGACCCATTGAGCATACAGGAAAGGAACTCCCTCATGAGCTTGTTCAAAATGACCCGCATCAAAGGCTCTGCTCCACACAAGAAATTCATCGCAACAATTCTGATTGCGGCCTTGGCCGTGACGGGCTTCACGGCTACTCCCGCTCGTGCGGATGAAGATGTCGCCAAGGTTCTGGCCGGTCTGGCGGCGCTGGCCATCATCGGAGCAGCGATCAGCAATGACCGGGATGACCATGTTGTCCACCGCCGTCAGCCTGTTCGCATCGACCCCAATCCCAACAAGCAAAATCACGTGCGTCCGATACCACCTGCCATCGCACGATACGATTTGCCCCGCCAATGTGTACGCAGCTTTCCCGAGTTGGGGGGCAAGCGAGTGTTGGGGCTGGCTTGCTTGAAGCAGAATTATCGTCATGTGCAGGCGCTGCCCTACGCCTGCCGGGTTTCGGTGGAACGTGGCCGCAAACAGCGGACCGGATATGAAACTCTGTGTCTGCGCGAGCGCGGCTATCGGATCTCGCATCGCTGATCGGCGAGCGTCGAGCAGAGCCAGGCGCCGTAAAGAGCGCTGGCGGGGCGGGCCGTAGAGGCCCGCCCTTTTTTGTCCGGTCATTACACGAATTCAGGTCGGTCAGAATTTGCCGTTCTGGTGGGCCATCTGTTCTGGGATTGGGGAAACAACGTCCCAGTGTTCGACAATCTTGCCGTCCTCGACCCGCCACAGATCAAAGAACGCCCAAGGTTCCCCACCCATGATTGCATCCGAGGCGACAAACACGAAATTGCCCTCGGCCACGGCAAATTGCGGTTCGAATTTGGTAATAACCTGTCCCTGTGCGGCAAAGGCTTCGATGGCGGCCATAAGCCCCGCCAAACCGTCATCAATCATTGGGTTGTGCTGCATGTAGACTTCGGGGTCCATGTAACGCGTCACGTTTTCCGGCGCGGCACCACCCAGTACGTCTTGAACAAAACCCAAAACCAGCGCCTTGTTTTCCTCGGTCCGGTCCAGATCGGTGATTTCGGTCGCCCCGTCGGTCATCCCTCGGCCCGAAGCAGTCGTGTCAGGGATTGGTTGCAGATTGTCCCAATGCTCGGCCACTTTACCGTTTTCAACCCGGAAGACGTCAAAGGCTGCCAGCGAAGGCGCCCCAAAGGCATCGGCGTTGTCAAAAGTGTTGTGGAGAACCACCATGTCACCTTCGGCGATGACCCGGTGCGTAGTCACTGTCATTCCCGACTGTTCGACAAGCGGGATAAGTCCGGCCAGCCCGTCCGCTCCGGTGGGGACTTGTGGATTGTGCTGAACATAGTCGGGGGTGACCATCTGGCGGGCGACGTCGGGATCGTGATCCGCAAAAGCCGCAGTGAAGAGCGCAAGGACAAGTTCTTTCGGGGTCATGGCAAATCTCCATTGATTCGTATTGATGAAATACTTGGTATCAAAATGCTACTACATAGCAACTACGTACTTTAAACCGACCTGGTATGCTGAAACATACGGGATATATTTCAGAGCCTTGAATGGTATGAGGGTTAGTCCTAAACTAGGACCAGGTCGGAACTGAGTACTAGGATGCAAGATGCTGCCCGTCGGAGTTGCCAACAAGGCCGAAGCCTCGAACTGTTCGATCCGTTCTGTCCTGTCCAATGTCACGGGCAAATGGCGCATGATCATCATTCTCGCTTTGGAAGATGAACCGAAACGGTTTGGCGATCTGAAACGGTGTATCGGCGACGTCACGCAAAGCGTGCTGACCGAAAACCTGCGCGGGCTTCAGAGGGACGGATATTTGACTCGGTCGGTTGAACCAGGTCCGCCTGTCGCTGTGTCCTATGAACTGACGCCCTTGGGGCGCAGCCTGCTTGAGATGCTGAAGCCTCTTGTCTTCTGGTCGCACGAACAGATGGATCAGGTCAGAGCAGCACGGATGGCGTATGAGCGAGAACAGGCGCGATGAAACTGTGCGGGCTTGTCTTGTCATGTTGTTTGCGGTTTTGAAACTGAATGACACAACCAGACTACGAACTTGAGCGCGCCTTGACGGCACAAGGGTATCTTCGAATTGCCGGGGTCGACGAAGTTGGGCGCGGGCCGTTGGCCGGACCGGTAACAGCCGCCGCCGTCATCCTGAACCCTGACGACATGCCCAACGGACTGAATGATTCCAAGAAGCTGTCCAAGAAGCGGCGCGAGCTGGTGCAGGCCGAGATCCACGCCAAGGCAGAGGTCTCGATCGCCCATGCAACTGTGGAAGAGATTGATGAGATCAACATTCTGGCCGCCTCGCACCTGGCCATGGTGCGGGCCGTTGCCGGTTTGAACCCGGCACCAGATTTTGTGCTGATCGATGGCAATCTGATTCCCAAGGATCTGGCAGTGCCCGCACAATTTGTGATCAAGGGCGACGGACGTTCGGTGTCGATTGCGGCTGCCTCAATTGTGGCCAAAATGTGTCGCGATGAGGTGATGGAGTCTTTGGCGCAACAGTTCCCTGGTTACGGGTGGGACAAAAATGCCGGTTATCCGACCAAGGCACACCAGCAGGCGCTGCAAAATCTTGGCGTAACCCCACATCATAGGCGTTCGTTCAAGCCGGTCCACAACATCTTGTATCAAGAGTAAACCGTAACTTGCTGAATCAAAAAACAATTTGACGACGATTCCGGTTTGACTCATCCTGTCGTTAACCAAATGAGCGCAAAAATGCGCCGGGTTTAGAGGCAGAGTAAATGAATAAGACCATGACCCAGGGGGCGGCAACGCTTCCCTTGAATTCGATTATTGCCGGGGACTGCATCGACGTGATGAACAGTCTTCCTGCAAACTCGGTCGATCTGATCTTCGCGGATCCCCCTTACAACTTGCAGCTCAAGGGCCAGCTCCACCGGCCGGACAACAGCCAGGTGGACGCGGTGGATGACCACTGGGACCAGTTTTCCAGTTTCAAGGCCTATGATGATTTTACCCGTGCCTGGCTGAAAGCCGCGCGGCGTTTGTTGAAGCCCAACGGGGCAATCTGGGTCATCGGCTCCTATCACAACATCTTCCGTGTTGGCTCTGCGTTGCAAGATCAGGGGTACTGGATCCTGAACGACGTGGTTTGGCGTAAATCGAACCCGATGCCCAACTTCCGCGGCAAACGGTTCACCAACGCGCATGAGACGATGATTTGGGCCTCAAAGAATGAAGGGGCCAAGTATACGTTCAACTACGAAGCGCTGAAGGCCCTGAACGAAGGCATTCAGATGCGATCCGATTGGGTGCTGCCGATTTGCACCGGGCATGAGCGTTTGAAGGATGAAAACGGTGACAAGGCGCATCCGACCCAGAAACCCGAATCCCTGTTGCATCGCATCCTGGTCGGTTCGACCAATCCCGGGGACGTAATTCTGGATCCGTTCTTTGGCACAGGTACCACGGGCGCAGTTGCCAAGATGCTGGGGCGCGAATTCATCGGGATCGAGCGCGAAGAAAGTTACCGCAAGGTGGCTGAAAAACGCATCGCCAAGGTGCGCAAGTTTGACCGGGACGCGCTGCAGGTTACGGCCTCGAAGCGGGCTGAACCGCGAGTGCCGTTTGGGCAGCTGGTCGAACGCGGCATGCTGCGTCCGGGCGAAGAGCTGTATTCCATGAACCAACGCCACAAGGCCAAGGTCCGGGCCGATGGCACGCTGGTCGGTGGTGATGTCAAAGGATCAATCCACCAAGTTGGTGCCGCGCTTGAGAATGCGCCGTCCTGCAATGGTTGGACGTACTGGTGTTTCAAGCGCGACGGCAAGACTGTGCCCATCGACGTGCTGCGCCAGCAAATCAGGGCGGAAATGCAGAACTGAATTCGGACGACCTCGTACAATAGGGCAGGGTTGCGCTCCCAACGCCGCCCCTCCCAAGAATACCGCCGGTGCCTGTGGCCTGTCACATGGCACTACACCTTGCCCCGCCAATCTGGCGGGGCTTTTTTGCGCTCGGCGTCATTCCGTTTTCTGCAAGGGATGCAATTTTCGGGTGCAACCCCTAATTTGGGAGATACAGAGAAGGACAGCCCATGGCCGAAACCGCATTGCACATCCCTCGCCCGCGTTTCCTGTCGGACCCAAAAGTCGACGAGGCAAATCAGGATACAGAATACGCAATAGCGGCACTGGAAGAGCACAAGCGAGAAGGGCTGGAGCTGGCAGTCAAAGCGCGTTGGATCGCCATGGGGATCACAGGCGTGTTTCTGGTGTTCCTGAACCCGGCTTGGGACGTGTTGTATTATCACGGGATCCTGTTGTTGCTGTGTATCAATGGCTGGTTGATCCGCCGGGTTGGCAGGGTGGGGCAGTCCAAGGCCGAGTTGTTCCTGATCTTCCTGGATCTGCTGATCATGACCGTCGGCATGGTGGTTCCCAGCCCGTTCAGCCCCCATGACGTGCCTGCGGCAACACAGTACAGGTTCGACAACTTTGTATATTTCTACCTGATCCTGGCGGTCGGCACACTGGCTTATTCCTGGCGCACGGTGATTGCGATCGGCACTTGGACAGCGGGTATGTGGTCCATCGCGCTGGGCTTGTCCTGGTGGTTCTCTGTCCCGTTCGAAGGGCTGAGCCAAGCCGTGGCCGAGGCGGTCGGAAATGAAGAGCTTTTGGTGAAGTTCATAGATCCTAACAGCTTTGTCTTGCAACTGCGCGTGCAGGAGGTCTTGGTGTTCCTTCTGGTTGCAGTGACGTTGGCAATTTCGACCAGACGGCTGAACGCCTTGTTGTTGAACAACGCTGGGTTGGAACGGGAACGGGCCAACCTTTCGCGTTATTTCTCACCCAACGTAGTCGAGGAGCTGAGCCAGAATGACGAGCCGCTCAAACAGATCCGCAATCAGGATATCGGCGTGTTGTTCATCGACATTGTCGGCTTCACTCGCATGTCGGACGGCAGGGATCCGTATGAAGTGATCGAGCTTTTGCGTGGTTTTCATGGAAGAATGGAACGGGAGGTTTTTCGCCACAGCGGGACACTGGACAAGTATCTGGGCGATGGCCTTATGGCGACCTTCGGGACGCCAACCGCTGGTGAGCAGGACGCCTCCAACGCGCTCGCATGTGCAAGGTCGATGATGCAGGTGATGGAGCGCTGGAACACGGAACGCAAGCGGCAAGGAGAGGCGGAGATCCAAGTTGGGATTGGCATCCATTACGGTGAGGCGCTGCTTGGTGACATCGGGGCCAACCGGCTGGAATTCGCGGTGATCGGCACGGCCGTGAATGTGGCCTCGCGGCTGGAGGCCCTGACGCGCCAGCACAACTCGCGTCTGGTAATCAGCGACACGCTACGCGAACAAGTGATCCGCGAAGGCGGAGGTTCGGATCTGTTGGAGGGATTGAGCAAACGCAACGATCAGGACATTCGCGGCATCGAGGACAAGATGACTGTCTGGACCCTGTAAGGCGCGCACCTGCCCCTTAAACCCCGCATCTGAGGTGCAACGTTCTGGGATGATCACGGCAACAGCAATGTGTTGCTGACGCGACTGGAGGTTCCGGGGTTATCGAGGCATCGGATTGCGGGCCTTGTTGTAGGCGTGCCATTCCGTGATTTCAGGGTAATACATCTGCCGCCAGCGCCGAACGCGCGGGTTCATCACCCGCCGCCAAAGCGGCGGGATCATCGCCGCCACGGTCATGATCGGATAGCCATATGGCAGTTGTGGCGCATCCGCTTCGGTATGGTTTTGCAGAAGTGGGAACCGGCGGTCAGGCTTGTAGTGATGGTCGGAATGGCGCTGCAGGTTGATCAGCAGCCAGTTCGACGCCTTGTGCGCCGCGTTCCAGGAATGGCGCGGCTTGACATGTTCGTATTTCCCGTCACCCAGATGCTTTCGCGTCAGCCCGTAGTGTTCAACGTAGTTCACAAGCTCCAACTGCCAGATCGCAATCCCGGCCTGAACCAGAAACAAGATCACGCCCCCTGCGCCGCCAAGGATCAGCGCCAGCAAAAGCATCCCACCCTGAAGCGCCCAGTAGCGGAGGAACGGATTGCTCGGATGCGACCACGGCAGGCTTTTGCGGGCCAGCTTGTCCCGTTCAGCCTGAAAGGCCGATTTCAGACATTCCCTGAGCACGCGGGGGTAAAACTTGTGAAATCCTTCATTGTAGCGTGCAGTGACCGGGTCGCGCGGAGTGCCCACATAGCGGTGATGCACCAGCAGGTGTTCCGACCGAAAATGCGAATAAAGCACCATTGCCAGTAAGATATCTCCCAGCCAACGTTCCAACCGGCTCTTCTGGTGCATGAGTTCGTGGGAATAATTGATGCCAACGGTCCCTGAGATGACACCCATACCGAAGAAAACACCGAATTTCTCGATCCCCGACAAATGGGGCGCTTCACTGACATAAGCGATTAGGCCAAACAACGTAAGAAATTGGATCGGTACCCAAGAGGAGGTCAGCGCCTTGTACCAGCCAAGTTCTTCTTCCGGGATCAAAGGATCGGCGTTTTCCAGGTTCAGCCCGAACACGCCATCCAGCGCCGCAAACAGGTACCAGGTGGCAAAGGGGACCAGCAGAATCAGCCAGCCGCCAAAGACGGCCCCCATCCAGACCAGCGGCACCAACAGGAAGGACAGCCAGAACGGCAAGGCGCTTTGCCAGCGCGAGATCTGGGTAGCGGTGAGCATCAGGTCTCTCCAAATCATACATAACGCGCGTTTGGGCGAAGGTTACGCCTGTTTCAGCTGCTGCGCCAGAGGTCAAACGCCTTGCGCATGACAGTGGGGAGGTCCGATGGGCGGAACTGATGTTTTTCGATCACCACATGGCCTGAAACAGGTTGGTGATCAGCGGGCAATTCACAATGCAGAACCTTCAGGATCAGGTGGAAATGGGTAAAGGTGTGGCGTACCTCGGCGCCAAGATCTTGCCAGTCGCCAGCGAAGGGTGGTGATTGGGTTGGTGCCTCGCACCAGTCGGATCCGGGCCAGCCCAGCATTCCGCCCAAAAGCCCCTTGTCCGGGCGTCGTTCCAAAAGCCAAGCCCCGTCGGCGCGACGCGCCAGATAAGCCCAGCCATGGCGCGTGGGTTTTGGCTTCTTCGGTTCTTTCCTCGGAAGCTCGGCGGCGGTCCCGGCCACCCTCGCCGCGCAGGGATCGCGCCAGGGACAGATGCCACAAGCGGGGGATTTCGGTGTGCAAATTGTAGCCCCCAGATCCATAACCGCCTGCGCGTAATCGCCCGGGCGTTTGTCGGGGGTCAGTTCTTCGGCGCAGGCTTTGAGCACGGGTTTGACGCCAGGCAACGTATCGTGAATGTCATGAAGTCGCGCCATGACCCGTTCGACATTGCCGTCCAAAACTGTGGCTGGCTGATCAAATGCAATCGCGGAAATCGCGGCAGCCGTATAGGGGCCAATGCCAGGCAGTTTCAGAAGCGCGTCGTAGCTGTCGGGAAACTGCCCATCATGGTCGCGGGACACAACGCGGGCACATTTCAGCAGGTTGCGTGCCCGGGCGTAATAACCCAGCCCGGCCCATTCACCCATGACATCTGCATCTTCGGCATTTGCCAGATCATGGACCGTCGGCCAGCGCCGGGTGAAGCGTTCGAAATACTCTTTGACAGCGGCCACGGTGGTCTGCTGCAACATGACCTCGGACATCCAGATGCGATAGGGATCGGGGCGAATTCCGGCCTTGCCGTCGGATGGCGCAACACGCCACGGCATTTTGCGAGCGTGGGTGTCGTACCAGTCCAGCAGCTCGGCGCTCATCGCGACCGATGTTTCTCCCGAATTCTCGCTTTGGTCACGCATTCTTTACCCCTGGCTGTCCGGTTTCGCTGGTGCCCGCAACACTGCTCTTTACAATAGGGCGCGAAGTCGAGCAAAACCAATCCAATGGCACCCAGACGCTCAACAACACGCGGTTTCAAACGCACGGCGAACCTGCTCAGCGACCAAATTCGCCGGGCCGGTGAAAGTCGTGGCTTTGCTGTCAGTCGGTTGTTGACCCATTGGGCTGAAATCGTGGGCGAAGACATGGCCGCTATAGCACGTCCCGTGAATATCGGTTACGGGCGTGGCGGATTTGGAGCCACGCTGACGGTGCTGACCACCGGGGCCCAAGCGCCGATGCTGGAGATGCAGAAGGAACAGTTGCGCGAAAAAGTGAACGCGGTCTATGGCTACAACGCAATCAGCCGTGTCCGAGTTACGCAGACTGCACCTACGGGCTTTGCTGAAGGGCAAGCGCAATTTGCTCCGGCGCCCAAAAAGCAGCGACCCGAACCGACGCCTGAGATTGTGCAGGAAGCTGCAGCGACAACACAAAACGTTGAAAACGACATGTTGCGGGAGGCCTTGGAAAGGCTCGGCCAAAACGTAATGACAAAACAACAAAACCACAGAAAAACCTTAGGAAAGGGGTAAGAATGACCCGTCTTATGTCTGGTGTCTTTGCGCTGGTCGCACTTGTGGCTGGCGGTTATGCCGTGATGGGCTTTCAAGGTTCGAGCAAAGGTTTGCCGGAAAACCCTCTGGTCGGATCGGCCAGCGCGCAGGAAGCGACTGAAATCGACACCTCGACAATTGTCGAGATGGTTCAGGGTAATCCGGAGTCCAGTGTTGAACTGATCGAATATGCTTCGTTCACCTGCCCGCATTGTGCGAATTTCCATGCTGGTCCGTACAAGCAACTGAAGACGGACTTCATCGACACGGGAAAGATCAAGTTCGTGTATCGCGAGGTGTATTTCGACCGTTACGGCCTGTGGGCGTCGATGATCGCGCGTTGTGCCGGGCCCGAGAAGTTCTTTGGTATCACCGATCTGATCTACAAGGATCAACAGAACTGGGCTCGTGCCGGCGGCGCGTCGGAGATTGTGGACGAACTGCGCAAGATCGGGCGCCTGGCCGGGCTTGAGAGCGACCAGCTGGAAGCCTGTCTGATGGATGCGACCAAGGCACAGACTCTGGTGGCCTGGTATCAGGAGAACGCAACTGCAGATGGGATCGAGGCAACTCCATCGTTCATCCTGAATGGGAAACCGGTGGCAAATGCGTCCTACGCCGAGATCAAGGCGCTGATTGAAGCCGAACTCGAAGGCTGATTTTCACCCAGGAAACGTCTAGGACCGGCCCTTGCGCCGGTCCTTTTTTGTGTCACCGATTGAAACGTGGGCCGTGGTCAGAATTTTGTATCGGGGGCCACATCGCGCAGCTGGTGACGCAGCTCTTCATCCTGTTTGATCTGCAGGCGCACCGGCAAGGTCACAACCTTGTACCGGAAGGAGTCAGGCAGACGCACAGCGTCTTTTTCCGTGGTGACCATCTGGGCACCAATTGCCTTCGCCTCAGTTTCAAGCCGTGACATCAGAGCGGGGGACAAGGATTGGTGATCGTCCAGCGCTTCGGTCCGGCGCACATCCGCACCCAAGGCACGCAGGGTGCGGAAGAACTTGTCCGGGTATCCGATTCCAGCAAAGGCCAGAACCCGAGTACCATTCCAGGGCATGCCCGTCTGCAGCGGTTCTACCCGGCCAGTGACATGATGAACCCCTTGCAACTGGTCCCCCCAGACGTCACGGAAATGGCTTTGGGCCGCGTCGTCGCCCAAGGAAAGGACCAGGTTTGCACGCTTCAACCCGACCCCCACCGGTTCACGCAGCGGGCCAGCCGGCAGACATCGACCGTTGCCAAAACCGCGCTGGGCATCGACCACGACAATCGAGAAATCCTTGGCCACCGACGGGTTCTGAAATCCGTCATCCAGGATCAGGACAGTTGCTCCTGCCTCTGCCGCCTGCTGAGCACCTGCTGCCCGGTCCTTTGCCACCCAGACTTCGGCAAAGGCGGCCAGAAGCAGCGGTTCGTCCCCGACATGGCGGGCCTTGTGTCGGGCGGGATCGATCCGCACCGGACCTTCAAGGGTGCCGCCATAACCGCGTGATACGATATGCGGTTCGTGACCCATGTCACGCAATGCTTCGGCCAACCATATGACGGTGGGAGTCTTGCCGGTGCCGCCTGCGTTCAGATTGCCTACGCAAATCACTGGGACAGGCGCTTTGTACTGCGGGGCCGTGGCGACCCGGCGCGCTGTCGCAGCGGCATAAAGGTGCCCTAAAGGCGACAAGATCACTGCTCTTGGGTCTATGTTGGACGGTGGCTTGTCCCAGAACTCAGGCGCTCGCATGGCGTTTCTCCCTCAGATCGAAGCGGTCCTGAACTTCGTCAACCAGCAGATCCGTCAGCTCAGCGCCTTCGGTGACGATCTTCCATCCGGCCAACGCCATGGCCGCTGCTTCGTCGGGGGCGGCAAGACGGGTGACATGATCGGACAACTCGGCAGCTCCCAAAATCTTGATCGCAGCGCCTTCGCTGGCAAGCCGTCTGTACAGGTCCACGTGATCACGCACGCCAGGGCCAAACAGAATGGCAGAGCCCAGAGACAGGGCAGGCATGGGACACTGCCCGGTTCCCCCACGTTCCAGAGAGCCACCCAAAAAGGTCAAAGGCGCAAGGCGATACCACATTCCCAAACCGTCTTCGCTACAGGCAAGGATGACTTGTGTGTTTTCATCGGCGCGATCGGATACTCCCCAATCCACAAATCGCAAACCACTGCGCCGCAAAGTCGAGCAGATCGCATCGAAATGCCGCTCACAATCCACCGCAACAACGAGGAGTAGACGATGCAGCCGTTTGAGCGCGGTGCGATGCGCAGAGAGTACAGCATCGAACTCATACGGTTCCAGATTGGCCGCCAGCCAGACGGGGCGTCCACCCAAGGCAGTGGTTACCTGCGAAAGCTCGTCATCATTGCAACTGGGCGGTGTGATCGAACTGCGCATGACGGCGGTCTGCGTGATCCGGTCCGGTGACACACCCGCTCGTTTCAGACGTTCGATAGCGTCTGGTGAAGCAGTAAAAATCCGATCAAAACATTCCAGCATTTTCTGGGTCATATCGGTAAACCAGCGCAGGCGGCGCGATGGGATGTCGTCCGGCTCTACATCAGTCAGCAGCAGGTCTACGTCACGTTCCCGGGTCAGACGGATCAGATTGGGACGTAGGCGCCCCCCGGTCCAAAGGCACAGATCAGGCTGAAAATGCTCCAGAAAATTGCGCGCTGCATGGGTCGTGTCCCCGGCTGAAAGTTGTCCGCGCATATCACAGCCTTCCGGCAAGGGAAGGTCCATCAAATCGTCTTCGCAAGTCACAAGGACTTGCAAATCGGGGCGGGACGTCTTCAGCCGCGTCCCAATATCTCCCAGTGCCGTCAGCCGTTCCGGGCTGGTCGCGTGAACCCACAGGAGTTCAGTGCCGCGATCGCGTTTCAGATCGTCTGCCGACCCGGCCCCGCGGCGGCGCATCAACGCGCTGCGCGCCCGTTTTCCGATGGTTTCGCTCACCTGATCAACCTGTTTCCTTTGACACCGGAGGGCCGGGTTTCCCCATAGAATACTGAAGTTTGCAAGGAAGGTGTATCGCTATTCCGACACTCAACGATTGCAGAAAGTGATCTGCTTCAGCGAGGCAAGATGCCCGGGCTGCCGGGGTTCAGGGCCTTAAGGATCTGCGCATGCAATGACGTGTTCGCGGCGATGACGCCATCGACCTTGGGAAATGGGTTGTTGAACCGCAAAGGTGCTCCGGTCCGGTCGGAACATTTACCGCCCGACTCGCGCAGGATTAGGTCTCCGGCGGCGATGTCCCATTCCCAACTTGGGCGAAGGGTCAGCATTCCGTCGAACCGACCCTGTGCCACGGTGGCCAGACGGTAGGCGAGCGACGGGCGGTAGGCGCGTTTAAACTCTGGTACCTTGCCATCCTGCCAGTGTTTCGGATCCAGATTGGGGCGGGCGGCCAGGATTTCCGAACTGTCGAGCTGTTCTTGCGGTGAAATCGCAAGGTTCTCACCATTCAAGAAAGCCCCCTGTCCGGCAGCGGCCGAATAGAGCAGGTCACGCTGCGGCAGAAATACGACCGCAGCCGTGACCACACCATGCTCGGCAATTGCCAGAGAATGCGCCCATGTGCGCGACCCGTCGGCAAAGCTGCGGGTGCCGTCAATGGGATCGATGATGAAGACGCGGTCAGCCTGCAAGCGGTCCTGGGTGTCTTCGGTCTCCTCCGAGAGCCAGCCATAACCAGGGCGCGCTTTGGGCAGCTCGGCTTCCAGCATGGCATTGACGGCCAGATCTGCTTCGGTCACCGGACCGGCGCCATCGGGCTTGTCCCAACGCTGGGCCGAGGCACCGGTAAAGCGGGTGGCGATCCGACCGGCCTCACGTGCGGCATCGATCAGCAGGGACAGGTCATCAGCTGCCGGCAAGGGTCATTCCTTCGACCAGCAGGGAGGGTACGACGCGCGACAAGTAGGTGCGTGCATCATTGGCCGGGATGATCCGTTTCAACATGTCGCGCAGGTTTCCCGCAATAGTGCATTCGTTTACCGGATAGGTGACTTCGCCGTTTTCGACCCAGAATCCCGAAGCCCCCCGCGAATAGTCGCCGGTATTGGGGTTGATCGTG
This sequence comes from Paracoccaceae bacterium, assembly GCA_014872875.1. Classification (GTDB taxonomy): domain Bacteria; phylum Pseudomonadota; class Alphaproteobacteria; order Rhodobacterales; family Rhodobacteraceae; genus Aliisedimentitalea. Next base: position 227,368 of record WKFI01000019.1, on the reverse strand, counting down.
GATCCGATCATGGACGTCACCAACAGTCCGGTGCCCATATCGCGCAGCAGTTCAGCGCGCGATTTGTTGCCTTGCGTCAGTTCGATGTTCCAGTTCGACGGCGAGGGCGGCGACCCGGCCCCTCGCGCCGCATTCCCTGAGCTTTCCATCCCAAGCTTGCGGGCGCTGGAAAGATCCGTGGTCCAGCCGGTTAACATGCCATCTTCCACGATTGCACGGCGATGGGTCGGTAGGCCTTCGGCGTCAAAAGGGCGCGAGCCCGATGCGCGGGCGCGGTGCGGGTCTTCGATGATTGACAGGTGCTCGGGCAGCACCTGTTCGCCCAACGCATCCAGTAGCCATGAGGATCCGCGTGCTATGGCTATTCCGTTGCTGGCTGACAGAAGGTGCCCGATCAGCGAAGAAGAGATACGTTCGTCGAACAGCACCGGATAAGCACCGGTTTGCGGCTTGCGGGCGTTCAGGCTGGCAACCGCGCGTTCGCCAGCGGTGCGGCCGATCTCCTCGGCCTCGCGCATATCGGATTGGAACACGCGGGAATCGCCATCATAATCGCGCTCCATTCCAGTGCCCTCGCCCGAAATGGCGACGCAGGACAGGGAACGGCTGGTGCGGCGATACCCTGCGGAAAAACCATTGCTGGCGGCCAAATGTACTCCGTGCGCACCATATCCGGCAGCAGCCGATTGCACTTGGGATACGCCTTGAACAGCTTGCGCCGCCGCCTCAGCAGCCAGCGCGTCGGCTTTCAGGTTATCTGGCAATGGCTCGGATTTGGGGTCTTCCAGCTCCAGCGCAGCCACGTCCCAATCTGTCGCAAGTTGGTTGGGATCGGCAAGGCCGACAAAGGGATCTTCGGGGGCTTCCTTGGCCATCGCAACGGCCCGTTCCGCCATCGCTTGCAGCGTTTCGGGCCGGTGGTCCGAGGCCGAGACAATAGCCTGCCGTTTGCCGATCAAAACCCGCAGCCCCAGATCCGTGCCCTCTGCGCGTTCTGCGTGTTCCAATGCGCCGTTATGCACTTCGATCGAAATCGAGCTGCCTTCGACGACCAGTGTATCAGCCGCTTCGGCGCCAGCCTTCATGGCGGCATCCAACAGCGCGTGGCTGAGATCTTCCAGGGATTGGGTCATGTCGGCCTTCTTTTTGGTGGATGCAACAGAGCTAGCCAGCCCAAGCGAGGGCTGCAAGGGTTTAGGATGGAAAAAGGGCCGCGTCTGGCGCGGCCCCCGTTCTATTCCTTTGGATCAGGATCACTTGATACGCTGACCATTCGCCAGGATGTGACCCTCTTCGGTGAAGTCGATCTGCGATTTCAGTGCGTCGTCGCCTTCTCCCGGGACGGCAAACATGCTCATCATCATGCGTGCGCCCATTGCCTCCTCTTCGCCGACAATACCCATCTGAATAAGCTTGTCGATCAGAGCGTTCGCGCCATTCAACTGCAGATTGGCAGTCCCGGTCGGAGCGGGCATGCCGTCAAAGCTGCTGAGATCAGAGTTGTCAAAGGTAAAGTCACCGGTGCCCGAGAGCTTTGCCCCAACGGCCGAGACCAGAAGTTCGTTGATGGTCAATGCCTCCAGCGATCCCGGAGGTTGGTCACCCATGGCAACCGCGGCTTCGGGGTCCAGAATATCGAACAGAACCTTGGCCTTGCCGGTCATGTCGATTGCAATGGTCGCAGGATCTCGGGGCAGAATGGCGGCTGGATCAAAGATGCCCCACAGCGTTTCCGGCATCGAAAAGTCACCCAGACGGATGCCAAAGGCAAATTCCTGATCTTCATCGGATTGGGCCACCGGCATCGCCAGTTTGAAACCGGCTTCGGCCATGCTCACCATCACTGGGAACGGGATTTCACCGCTGCTGATGGTCACTGTCGCACCGGTTTGCAGCACATCATAGACCAGCTGTGTCGCGTTCATGGCAACCTTCAGAGACCCGCCCTCGGACTGGCTTTCGTAGCCAAAGGTCTCGCCTTCACCGGTGCCGCTCATGGAACTGTTGCCACCGCCATAGTTGAATGTGCCGTCGAATTCGAACCCCGCATCCAGCATTTTCCGCATATCCGTGCTGTCCACTTGCAGCGGAATGGCGGCTGTTCCGTTAAAGCCGACCTTGCTCAGATTGCCGGAGATGCTTGCTTGATCTTCCGATTCCGGATCATCAAAGCCCAATGCGTATGACACGGTTTCCACGGTCATGTCCTGGGTATATTGACGTTTGTCACTTAGAACTGACCGGGTATTGGTGCCCACATCATTCATCGTGAGCGTGAAATTCGCGACCGAGGCAGGAATGGCTTCACCATCCACCATCAGCGATTTCAATGTCATGGTCATAGAATCGGCGCCATAGACCGATGTCATGTCATCCGGATCACCGGACACGGTCATGCCGGGGTTGGACTGGCCAATGATCAGTTCAACATCGACCTTTTCCCCATCTTCAACATCAGCCGAGAAGGTGACAGGCATTTCGGCGGGAAGTTTCACGTCTACGGTGCCATCGCCGTTTTCCGAGAACGTGATTTCCCCCATCGTGATCTGGGCTTGACCGTTCTCCTCGGGCATCGGCATGTTCATCACCACATCCGACACGGAAAGGACACCGCCGGATGCGTTTTCGTTTGCCGTAATCTCGTATCCCATCCCGGACAGATAGCTTTTCCAGTCGGACCAGACGTCCTGCGCCGTGACATCGGCCCAGCCAGCAGCAGCAGAAATCGCAAGAACGGATGCCGCGCCAATGCCGCGCGCGAATGAAACTGACATAAGGGAACCTTTCTTGGTGAATTTTGGTCTATGGTCTGCTCTTGCCGCAAGGGCGTCAAGGGGTCAGGGCTGGACGCGTTCCCCCTTGGTAGCTACCTAATGGCTAAGATTGGAAATGGGAGGGTATCCATATGGATATGAGCGGAAAAACAGTCCTGATCACCGGGGCAAGCCGTGGAATTGGAGCCGAGGCCGGACGGGTCTTTGCCGCTGCCGGTGCGAATGTGGTTTTGGCGGCCCGAAGCGAGGACGAGATCAGCGTACTTGCCGCCGAGATTGGCCCAAGCGCTTTGGCTGTTCGTTGTGACGTCAGTCGGTACGAAGACGTGGCGGGAGCGGTCCAGATGGCAGTCCGGCATTTCGGAAGCCTTGATGTCGTGATCAATAATGCCGGCGTGATCGAACCAATCTCACACCTTGCGACTGCTGATCCCGAAGGCTGGAGCAAAGCCATCGACATCAACCTGAAAGGGGTCTTTTTCGGAATGCGGGCCGCTGTTCCTGCGATGCGAGAACAGGGTGGCACCATTATCACCATCAGCTCCGGGGCAGCCAGCAATCCGATCGAAGCATGGAGCCACTATTGTTCTTCCAAAGCCGGTGCAGCCATGCTGACCCGGTGCTTGCATCTGGAGGAACAGATTCACGGGCTGCGTGTCATGGGCCTGTCGCCCGGCACCGTCGCAACCCAAATGCAACGCGAAATCAAGACAAGCGGGATCAACCCGGTCAGCCAATTGAATTGGGAAGATCATATCCCTGCGGATTGGCCGGCGCGGGCTCTGTTATGGATGTGCAGCGCGGACGCGGATGAGTTTCTGGGCGAGGAGATTTCGCTGCGCCAGGATGCGATCCGCAAGAGGGCAGGTTTGGTATGATCGAATTGCAGAAGGACGACGGTCTGTGGATCGTCACGATTAATCGTCCCGAAAAAGCAAATTCGCTGACCGAGGCGATGTTGACCGAGCTGGCAGAGATTGCCGAGGCTGCCGTAGATGCCCAAGCGCTGATCCTGACCGGAGCTGGCAAGGTCTTCAGCGCTGGTGCAGATCTTGAGGAAGCCCGCGCTGGGCTGGCTTTGTCCCCGGTCTGGGAACGGCTGTCATCTGCCCTTGCATCACTGCCATGCCTGAAAGTCGCCGCCCTGAATGGTACATTGGCAGGGGGGGCGAACGGGATGGCTCTGGCCTGTGATCTGCGGATCGCAGTACCTTCGGCCAAGGTCTTTTATCCGGTGATGAAACTGGGTTTCCTCCCACAGCCTTCGGATCCGAAACGCATGGCCGCCTTGATCGGCCCGGCCCGGACCAAGCTCATCCTGATGGGCGGGCAGAAAATCACCGCACAGGAGGCGTATGATTATGGTCTGGTAGATCGCATTGTCGAGCCGGATGATCTTTTGCAAACCGCGCGAGATCTGGTTGCAGACACGATGGCAGCAGATCCAAAGATCGCACGGGGTATCATGGACATGTGCAGTTGAAGCGTCTGTCCGGCGTAAATCTCCAGGTACAGGACCCAGCAGCTTTGGCCGGGTTCTACACCAAGCATATGGGCATGTCCGCGCTGCGTGAGAACCAAGCCTGGCGCGTCGGATACAAAGGTGAAGATGCAGACCTGATCTTGCTGCCCGGGGGGCGACCTTACAAGCATGATCGAAACCAGAGCTATTGGAAGATTGGGATCACATTACCTGATCTAGACATGGCCGTGGCGGGCCTGCGCCGGTCTGGTGTTGAAGTCAGCGAACCGCGCCAGTTTCTGGACATCGGTTACATGGCACACCTGACCGATCCGGAGGGCTTCGTGATCGAACTGTTGCAGTGGGATTTCGAAGGCAACCGCCCCGAAGGGGTGGGGGACCCGATCAAGCCCTTGGGCGGCCGGGCCCGAGTGGGCCAGATAACCCTGCGTACCGGGAACATCGACGCTGAGAAAGCCTTGCATAGGGGTATGACGTGTTTGTCCGTTCAGGACGTAAGCGCCCATGGTTTTGACCTGCATTTCCTGGCCTTCACAGACGAAACACCCCCGGACCCGGACCTGACGGCGGTTGGAAATCGTGAATGGCTGTGGAGGCGACCCTATACGACGCTGGAATTTCAAAACGTCGCGGGGCAGCGTTTTGCCGAAACGCCCGCATTTTTGGGGCTGGAGATCACGGGCTAGCGTTTGCGCCTGCGCCCCGGTACGCGGGATCGAAAAGCGGGGGGGCGTTTGCGGACCCAGGTGATGAACTTGGCCAGTCGGGGATGCGACTGAAGCGCCTCAATGGTCGAAAAATCGTGTGCGAGTTCAGCTTCGGTCAGGGTGGCATGAATTTCCCGGTGGCAGATATCATGCAGTAATACTGTCTCTCCACCCTTGCCTCCTTTCAGTTTTGGGATCAGATGGTGCAGGCTTTGCGGCACGCCAGGTGGGATCGGGCGTTGGCACAGAGGGCAAATTGGATCGTTGTCGGTCATGGTGCGTTTTGACAGTTTCAATCCGACAATGATGGTTGAATGATCGTGGACGGCAAGGGGCGGATCGTGTCGGAAACTTATGATGCCGTGGTAATCGGGGCAGGTCCGGCAGGGCTGATGGCAGCGGATGAGCTGTCGGTTGCCGGGCTGCGCGTGTTGGTGGCCGAGGCCAAGCCGTCAGTGGCACGCAAGTTCCTCATGGCTGGCAAGTCAGGGCTCAATCTGACCAAGGATGAGCCGTTTGAAGTGTTCATGGCCCAGTACCACGAAGCCGCGGATTGGCTTGGGCCGATGGTGCGGGACTTCGATGCGGCGGCAGTTCAGGACTGGGCGCGCGATCTGGGTCAGGAACTGTTCACCGGATCGACGGGTCGGGTGTTTCCGAAAGTCATGAAAGCCTCCCCGCTGCTCCGAGCTTGGTTGGAACGGCTGGATGGGCGGAATGTTGAGATCCGAACCCGGTGGTCGTGGCAAGGTTGGGCGGACGGCGCGCTGGTTTTTCAGACCCTCGAGGGGGTGGCGCATATTTCGGCGCGGGTAACGGTGTTGGCTTTGGGTGGTGCCAGCTGGTCGCGATTGGGGTCAGACGGGGCTTGGGCTGAAATCTTGCAGAAAGAAGGGGTGGCACTTGCTGAGTTTGTCCCCGCAAATGCAGGGTTGCAAATCAACTGGTCGGATCACATGGAGAAGCATATTGGCACTCCGTTGAAGGGGGTTGCACTTCACTGTGCAGGCCAGATCTCGCGTGGGGAAACTGTGATTTCAGCCCGCGGGTTGGAAGGCGGAGGGGTCTATCCACTGTCGAAATGGGTGCGACGGGGAGAGGCTTTGAACATCGACCTGCTCCCCGATCTGAGCGAGACGGATGTCAGGTCCCGCCTGGCCCGTCCGCGCGGCAAGGCGAGCCTTTCCAACCATTTGCGAAAAACTTTGAAGCTGAGGCCGGAGAAGCTGGCGCTGTTGCAGGAATTCTCGCGCCCCTTGCCGCATGACATCGGTGAATTGGCGACACTGATCAAAGCTCTGCCGGTCAAACATGCCGGTTTACGACCGATGGATGAGGCCATTTCGACCGCGGGCGGTGTTCCGAAAAGCGAATTGGATGATGGACTGATGCTACGCAAGCATCCCGGCGCGTTCTGTGCCGGTGAGATGCTGGACTGGGAAGCCCCGACGGGGGGTTATCTGCTAACCGCCTGTTTTGCGACCGGTCGCTGGGCGGGCCGGTCGGCTGTTCGTTGGCTCAATCAGTTCTGATCACTGTTTGGCTAGTGCCGCAACGCGTTGGAAGGTGTCCCGCGCGCGCATTCGTTTACCATAGGCCAGCAGAACTTCGCTCTCGATCGGGAATTTGGCGCTGAAGGCCCAATTCAGACAGTGAGTGAGGATGATGTCTGTGATCGTCATTTCCTCGCCCATTGCGAATGGCCCTTCGACGCTTTCCGCTAGTCTATTGATATTTCTTGAGAACTCCCAGCGCAGGCTGTCCTTGATCGCTGGTATGCGTTGATCTTCGGGCAAAATGAAGCTGTGTCGTGACGCAGTCCATAGAACAGCATCCAATTCGTCCAGCACGAGATGCATCATGGCATCCTGCTTTGCTCGCGCCAAACTGCCTGGCGGTGCGGTCAATTGGCTGTGCTTGTCTGCCAGATAGGTGAGGATGGCAGTGGAATCGGTAATCAGCGTGTCGCCATCTTTCAGCACCGGAACCTTGCCCGACAGGTTGACAGCCCGTGCTTCGGGGCTCTGTGGCGGGGCTTTCACGAACTCGTAGGGCTGTCCCATCTCTTCCAGTGCCCAGAGCACGCGAAACGTTCGGGTCATCGGTAGGCCGTAGACGGTGTACATTGTACCTCCTCATGTTTGTTGGACGTTTTTTCGCCGGATTGCGGAGGCAGCAACGGCTTGACCAGAGGCTCCATACCAAATGATGGGGCGTTAAGGTCATGAGCAAACCGGTTTCCGCTTTTTCTGCCTCCATGTGAGCATGGCGGAAACCGATTCAAAGCAAAAGTCAGGAATCAGTTGTAGCCTTGCGCCTTATATTTTTCTTCCAGCTTCAGGAAATTGTCGCGGCCACCCTCTGTCTTTTCCAAGGTGGTCCATTTTTGCCCCTTTGCTTTGGACTTTACTTTACAGCCACCGCCGTTGCAGTCGATTCGAAGCTTGGTACCGTCAGCATTTTTCATGGCAGCGTTACCGGCCACGACAGGCATTGCAGAGAGAGAAGTGACAAAGGTCGCAACCAGCAAGTTCTTAAGCATAATAGTCTCCAATCAATTCTGAATGATCGAACGCTATTTTGCTGGAATACGAAGGTCAAGTTCAGTGCGCAAAGGGTCTCAGCGCGAGCGTGCCAGCATTGCCAAGCGGATCAAGGCACGCTCCATTAACGCCATGGCCGGGGCTGTTTGGCCACCGGACCGGAGTTGCAGGTCAGTGTCCGTCAGGATGGTCAGGGCTGTTTCCAGCCGCATCGCGCCCCAACCTTGTGCTTGCCGCAAGATCCGGTCACGACGCTTTCCATAAACCGGTGGACGCAGTTTGCCGATGCCCTGTGCGGGTCCCCCGTCTGCTGACGCACAGGTGTAGAGCGTACGGAAATGCCGGGTAGCTCCGATACACAGCGTCACGGCTTGGGTGCCTTGGGCTTGCAAGCGTCGGATTAGCGGGCCGATTTCACCACTGCGTCCTTCAGCCACCACGTTCAGAACGTCATCCAATGCCGCTTCGGTCGATTGCGGGGCCACGGCGTCTATATCCTCCTGTGTCAAAGGGGAATCGTCACCGCGTTTGTAAAGCACCAGCTTTTCAATCATTCGGGTGAAGTCACCCGGGCCGATATCGTTCGCAACGTCCGTTAGTGCGGACATGCTGTCCGCCGGGATCTTACGCAGCCCGGCCTCACCCAAAATCCGCTCAATCTCGGACCGTGAGGGGGGATCGTCATAGATGCCAACAGCAAAGGCGTTTGGGTGGCTTTCGAAAGCTTTGCGCAGCTTGGAAGTCGGTTTCAGTTGCCCGGCGGTGATGATGATCTGTGCGTCGCCGGGCGCCCAATCCTCTAACGCGGCCAGAATTGCTGGCGCGGCTGTATCGGTTGTCTCCTCGACAAAGACCGCGCGCGGTCCCGGGAAAAAGCCGACTGCCTTGGCCGCATCGATCAGTTGTGCGGGATCTGAGCGCAGCTCTGACCCCTGCATCCGGGTCAGGCGCATTTCTTCGTCGGCATTGGGGCCAAGAAGTGCGGACAATACCTGTTGCCGCTTCAAGGCTACCCGCATCGCATCTCCGCCATAGATCAACAGCCCTGTCTTGCCTGGATCCGGCTTGGCGAAATATCCGTCTGCTTCGCGGGGGGAGAGTTTCATGCCTCCGGATCCACCACCTGACTTGCTGTCTGACCGGATGAGAGATCCGAAGTCGCGAGAACTTGTGCTGTGATCTGATCGGCCAGAATCATCATCAGTCGTTCAATGGCGTCTCGTTCACTGGCCAGTGCATCGACGGTCGATCCCTCGGCAGAGTAACCGGTGAAGTTCTGGGCCTCTCCCTGATTCACGATCTTTTCGTCCGACAGCCGGGTCAGCTTGTACGTCGCTACACCCACCAAAGAATAGCGGGTAATTTCGTCTGACGCTGTAATGGCTTGGCCTTCGGCTATGGTCGTCAGCGCGACATCCATCTTGTACCGGGGCGATCCGCTGGAACGCCCCAGCCGCTCTTCCAGAGAACGGACCAGCAGATAGGTCTGTGGCGTATCGGGCGCCTGAACTTCGATCTGACCATACAGTTCGTTGCCCGTGCCTTGCGGCCCATAGACTGGGGTAAACCCACAAGCAGCCATTGCCAGAGGGGGGGCCAACAGAAAGAACCTGCGCGACAGTTTCAACCGTGCCATAGCTGTTGACTCCCCTGATTTCGGATCACACGACCACGTTCACGATACGACCGGGCACCACGATGATCTTTTTCGGTACGCCGCCATTAAGCGCGCGCTGAACAGCATCATGGTCAAGGGCCAGTTTTTCAACCTCTGCCTTGTCCAGATCCTTGGCAACCTCGATTTCGCCGCGGCGTTTGCCGTTGATTTGGATCGGAAGGGTCACCGTGTCCTCGACCAGCATGGCCTCGTCCGCGATGGGCCAAGGCGCATTGGCTACCAGACCTTCGCCGCCTTGATGTGCCCAAATATCTTCCGCCAGGTGCGGGGTCATCGGCGACATTAGCTGAGCCAGTGTCATGATCGCCTGTTTCTGGGCCGCTTGTCCGGCCTTGGATTTGGCAAGCGTGTTGGTGAAGGCATAAAGCTTGGCGATCGCGGCGTTGAAGCCAAAGGATTCCACCCCCAGGGTCACATCACGAATGGCTTTGTGCATCTCGCGCAGCAGGTCTTCGTCGCCTTGGCCAGCTGCGCCGGGTTCCATCGCGCCGATCTTGTCGCACAAATTCCAAACGCGATTCAGGTGTTTGTAGGCAGCTTCGGCCCCGGCGGCGGTCCATTCCACGTCACGCTCCGGCGGAGAATCCGACAGTACGAACCAACGCGCTGTGTCGGCACCGAACGAGCTGATGATATTCAGCGGATCGACGACGTTGTTCTTGGATTTCGACATTTTGGCCGACGGTATGATGTCCACTTCGGTCCCGTCTTTCAAGAAACCCGTGCCGTCCCGCAGCTCCACCTCTTCGGGGTAGTGATAGACGGGACGACCATTGGCGCCTTCGGTCTTGTAGATCGCGTGGGTCACCATTCCTTGAGTGAACAGCGCGTCAAAAGGTTCGGCAGATTTTTCCGGCAGGTGACCGGTGATCTGCATCGCGCGGGCAAAAAAGCGCGAATACAGAAGGTGCAGAATCGCATGCTCGATGCCGCCAATATATTGGTCGACATTCATCCAGTATTCGGCTTCGGCCATGTCGGTCGGCGTTTCGGCGCGTGGGGCGGTGAAGCGGGCAAAATACCACGACGAATCGACGAACGTGTCCATGGTGTCGGTTTCGCGCTTCGCCGGTGCGCCGCAATTCGGGCAGGTGCAATCGCGCCAGGTCGGGTGTCGATCCAAGGGGTTGCCGGGCACGGAAAAATCGATCGGCTTGCCGCCTTCATCGTAGGGCAGTTCGACCGGCAGGTTTTCCTTTTTCTCAGGAACCACGCCACATTTCTCGCAATGAACGACAGGGATCGGGCACCCCCAATAGCGTTGCCGCGAAAGGCCCCAGTCACGCAGGCGGTACTTGGTGACACCTTCCCCCCAACCGGCTTTTTCGGCAAAGTCCACGGTGGCATTGATCGCCTCTTCGCCGGTGGCCTGATCCAGCCCGGCGAAATGATCTATCCACTGCACTTTTTCGGTTTTCGGCGGCACGAAAGCTTCGTTTTCGACAGGCTTGGGGTTGTCGAGCGCCAGGAATGTGTCGATCACTGGCAAATCATATTTGCGGCAGAAATCCAGGTCGCGCTGGTCATGTGCCGGACAGGCAAAGATCGCGCCGGTGCCGTAATCCATCAGGATGAAATTGGCGATCCAGACCGGCAGTTCCCAATCGGGGTTCAACGGGTGCTTCACGCGAATACCGGTGTCATAGCCCAGCTTCTCAGCCGTCTCGATGGCTTCTTCGGTTGTGCCGCCCTTGCGGCATTCCGCTACGAATTCAGCGACTTCCGGGTTTTCTGCCTCCAGCGCCTTGGCAATCGGATGATCCGGCGAGATGCCGACAAAACTGGCGCCCATCAGCGTGTCGGGGCGAGTGGTGTAGACGGTGATTGGCTCTTCGCCATCCACACGTTCAAAGCTGAATTGAAGGCCGCGCGACTTGCCGATCCAGTTTTCCTGCATCAGGCGGACCTTGGCGGGCCAGTTCTCCAACCCGTCCAGGGCGGACAGCAATTCTTCGGACATGTCCGAGATCTTGAAGAACCATTGCGTCAGTTCGCGCCGTTCAACCAGGGCGCCCGAGCGCCAGCCACGGCCGTTTTCAACCTGTTCATTGGCAAGAACGGTCATGTCGACCGGATCCCAGTTCACTACCGCGTTCTTGCGATAGACCAGACCCTTTTCCAGCATGTCCAGAAACAGCGCCTGTTGTTGGCCGTAATATTCTACGTCACAGGTTGCGAACATGCGCGACCAGTCCAGCGAAAGGCCCAGCGGTTTCATCTGTTCGACCATCGTGTCGATGTTGGAGTAGGTCCAATCCTTGGGGTGACCGCCCGAAGCCATCGCGGCGTTTTCGGCTGGCATTCCAAAGGCATCGAACCCCATCGGGTGCAGAACGTTGTGCCCGGTTGACAGTTTATACCGCGCAATAACATCCCCCATCGTGTAGTTGCGTACATGCCCCATGTGCAACTTGCCCGACGGGTAGGGGAACATCTCAAGCACGTAGTATTTCGGCTTGTCGGCGGTGCGCTGGGCGCGGAAGATCCCGGCCTTGTCCCAGGCCTCTTGCCATTTGGCTTCGATTTCGGTGGCAGAGTAGCGCGACATCAGATGCGGTCCTTGTCAATGAAAACGCCGGGCGAAACAGGCCCGGCGTCGTGATAATGTGTCTTGCGAGCGGATGCTAGAGCTTGCTGTCCGAGATCCGCAACTGTCGAGCACGTGATAAGATGGCGTCTTCGACGGCACGTGTTGTATCCGCGCTTGCCGGGCCGCCTTTGGTATGCAGCGCAACATTGAGCGAACGTGCGTCAAGGGCCGGGTCGCGCACGTGGACGGTCGCACGATACGAACGGCCGCCGCCCGGCGGCGTTCCGTATCCGGTCACAATTACACCCGTAAACGGATCAACGGATTCGACCGGAAGGAAGCTGAGGACATCCAAGGTTGCTGTCCAAAGGTACCGGTTTACCTGTGTCGATTGGTCTGCGGTGTTCGGACCAAACACATCCCAGATTGAAGATGCTTCGTAATTTAACGGAGCGTTGTCAGGGGTGTTGGATTCGAATTGAGCGTTCGTATTGACTGCAGTTTGCGCTGCTGCTCGGTCTCTCCGGTTTCCACACGCCGCTACTGAAAGGCACAGGGCCCCTATCAAGGCCAGTTTAAAGCTCGTTTGCAGGTTCATCACGGATACCGGTTCCATTTGCGTTGGCAAAGTCCTACCCAAGCAGGGCAACGGCGGCAAGACCTTAGTAAATACAGAGCGTCCGAGGGGTCATGCACGTGTCTTTGAAAACCGGCGTTTTCCGGTGCGCTGGGCGGATTTAGGCCGATACGCAGACAGGACTGTGGCAAAGCTGCACCATCCGATGCCCCTTTGCACAGGTTGGTTGTCGCAAGTCTTGCCAAAAAGGGGGTGAAAGGGCGAAACCCCTGTCCATACCCACGCCGGATTCCCCGGTTTGGGCTAATGAATAGAAACCGAGGGAAACGAAATGAAAAAGATTCTCTTTGCTACCACCGCGCTGATCGCCACCGCGAGCATGGCAGCTGCAGAAGTCCGCATCAGCGGTTACGGCCGTTTTGGTTTGGACTACAACGACGGCAACTCGAACAACGTTAACGACGCCAACTACAACGGTGTGTCGGAAACCAACATCACCAGCCGTCTGCGTCTGCAGTTCGACATGTCGGCCGAAACCGACTCGGGCGTTGCATTCGACGCACGTTTCCGTGCCCAGGCTGAAAGCCGTGACAACAACCCGAACGGCGCGTCGTTCAACGGTGCTCGTTTTGGCGTGGTTTACAACGGTCTGCGTGTGAACGTCGGCAACATCATCGGTGCTGTTGAAAACATGCCGGGTCTGTACCTGGAAACCCGCACCGCCGGTATCGGTATTGACGGCGCAGGTTTTGTCTCGGTCGTGACCAACGTTAACGACGAAGCCTTCAACTGGGACGCATACTCCTCGGGCGGCTCCGGCGCGAACGGCATCGAAGCTCTGTACTCGGCAAACGGCTTTGTTGGCCACATCTCCTACTCGGCTGACAACGACACCGTTGGTACTGCTGGTACTCCGGCTGTGACCGGTGTTGACTCGGGCGGTGACACCTACATCATCACCCCTGCTGTTGCCGCAACTCCGAACGTGATCGGTGGCGACCGCTTCGGCATCATGCTGTCCTACAACTTCGGCGACTGGACTGTTGCTGCAGCACATCAGGCATCTGATGCGATGTGGGAAGACAAGACCGCAGTTTCGGTTTCGGGTAACCTGGGCCAGTTCGGCGTTCGCGTTGCATATGCTGACAACGACGGCATCGGCAAATGGGGCCTGTACGGCAACGTCGACATCGGTTCGAACTCGAACCTGCTGGCCTTCGTCACCGACGAAGACGCAGTTGACCAGGCTGACGTGAACATGGGTCGTACCGACAACCGTGACGTCAACAACGGTGGCCTCGGCACCGAAGGTACCTCCTACGGTATCCACTACTCCTATGACCTGGGTGGCGGCGCTTCCTTCGAAGCCGGTTACCGTCGTGCGTCGAACGACAACGACACTCTGCAGGCTGGTGTGTACTTCAGCTTCTAAGCTGAACCACGCATAGCGTGATTTTGGGCGGGCTCTTTCGAGCTCGCCCTTTTCTTTTGAGCGCAAAAAGTGTTTGTGTGGCTTCAAATCAAGACGAGGCCGAGATGTCGCTGGAAGAAATCCAAAACCGAATTGCCCAAGCCGAAGCGAAAGCCGAACGCGCCGCCGGATCGGTCACCCTGATTGCAGTGTCCAAGGTTCAACCTAATGAACGGGTCGAGGCCGTCTTGGAACAGGGACACCGTGTATTTGGCGAAAACCGGGTGCAGGAGGCCGCCGGTAAATGGCCGGACTTCAAGGCGCGGTTTGAAGGTGTCGATCTGCACCTGATCGGTCCACTCCAGACCAACAAGGCCCGGCAAGCCATGGAGCTGTGCGACACAATCCACTCTGTTGATCGTCCGAAACTGGCCAATACGCTTGCCCGATTGGCGCAGGAATTGGGTGGTTGCCCGGATCTGTTCGTTCAAGTGAATACAGGTGAAGAAGAGCAGAAAGCCGGCATCCTGCCTGCGGATGCAGATGCGTTTATTGCACAATGCCGCGCGTTGGATTTGCCGATAAAGGGACTGATGTGCATTCCTCCGGTCGAGGAAGAAGCCTCGTTGCACTTTTCGCTTCTGGCCAAGATTGCCGAGCGGAACGATCTGACCGGGTTGTCGATGGGGATGAGTAGCGATTTCGAGAAAGCGATTGCTCTGGGCGCGACCCATGTCCGAGTAGGGTCAGCCATCTTTGGTGCACGAGCTTACGAGCTCTGACCGGGGGCGGCCAGTTCCGGGACAATCACACGTGAGCCGGGTTTGATCAGGCGCGCCAGCCAGTGCAGGTCCGAACGGGAAAAGGCTATGCAACCTTCGGTCGGATAACCACGTCGGCGCCATTGGTGGATGAAAATGGCCGAACCCTTGCCGGGTTGCGCATCCGGCCAGTTCCAGTCGGTTGCCAATACCAGATCATACAAAGGATCGGCGCGACGCATCTTTTCATGACTGCCGGAATAGGGTGCCGTCACCAGATGATTATAATCGTCACGCGCGGCGTCATCAGACCATAGATCTTGTGGCCCAATGGGCGTGGCCCAGTCTGTTGGTCGTGCAATCCGGTCAGCTCGATAGAACATCCCAACAATATGGTGGGTGCCGGTTGGGGTTGCCCCGTCCCCTTCGCATTTGTTGGCCGACAACCCGCCCTTGCCGATCGTACAGGGCAAAAGGCGACCACCAAAGCGAACGCCTTTCTTGGTCAGGACCAGATCCAAAGGGGTCACAGAAGATGTCCGGACTTGGCGGCCTTGGTCGCCAGATACTGTTCGTTAAAGGCGTTTTCACCAACTTTCAGTGGCACCCGCTCGGCAACCTTGATGCCCGTATTTTCCATCATCGCGATCTTGGCCGGGTTATTGGTCAGGAGACGGACCTGGCTGAAACCCATCTGTTTCAAAATGGCCGAGCCCAGTCGGAAGTCGCGTTCATCGTCCTCGAACCCCAGGCGATGATTGGCCTCGACTGTGTCAAATCCCTGATCCTGCAAACTGTAGGCTCGCATCTTGTTCGCCAAGCCGATCCCACGTCCTTCCTGGTTGAGATAGAGCAGAACGCCGGCCCCTTCTTGCCCCATTTGCCCTAGGGCGCCGCGCAACTGCGGGCCGCAGTCGCATTTCAGTGACCCCAGCACATCGCCGGTGAAACAGGCCGAGTGCAGGCGCGCCAGAACCGGGGCGTCTCGGCTGGGGCGGCCGATTTCTATGGCGTAATGCTCTTCGTTGCCGTCTTCGGGGCGGAAGATATGCAACCTACCAGCTTTAGCAGCTTCAATGGGTAGGCGGGCAGCGGCAACCGGATGCAGCGGGCTGCTTTCGCTCAGAAGCGGTTCCGAGGCGCTGCTGGAAATCAGGGTCAGCCCATGCGTTCCGGCAAACTTGCCAGCATCAGTGATGGGTACGAGAACGGTGGCAGGCAAGAGACGGGCGGACTTGACCAGTGCAATCGACAGACGGTGCAGGTCGGCATTGCCGTCGCGGGCGCTGGTCAGCGGACCTTTCATCGGGGTGTTCAGATCATCCGAAGGATCTGCCAAGGCCTGCAGCCAGCCTAATTCGGCTCCGGCAGGCACCAGAACCCGTGCAATGTCTGTATCATAGACCCGGGCCTTCAGCGTCTCGGCCCGCCGTGCGGTCAGGGCCAGCGTCAGTTCCGGGGAAAGCGCCTTGAGATCCCGCAACCGGTCGGCGCGCAGCGTTTCCACAGACATGGCCACAGCAGCTTCACCGCCGCCGGTCAGAACGACAGGCAGCCCCATGCGCAAGTCGACTCGGGCACGGGCAAGCAGCTCAATTGTGGTTGGCAGCAGGCTCATATTCAGTTTTGTCCCTGATACAGTGTAACAGCAAGCCGTGTCTTGCTAAGGCAATTCCGCAGGAATGTGAAACAATTCTATCGTCAGGGACACGTCGCCGTGAAATTGTTGCAGCAAATCTTGCCGAGCGGGAAAACACTGCTCATTTGATAGGGCAAGAAACAGGAGGGTTCAGGATGGCACAACTCAAGAAGATCCTGCTTGTCGATGACGACGAAGATCTGCGTGAAGCGCTGAGTGAGCAGTTGATCATGACCGAAGACTTTGATGTCTTCGAGGCCGAGAACGGTCAGGGCGCGATGGAGCGTGCCAAAGAGGCGCTGTATGACCTGATTATCCTGGATGTTGGACTGCCAGACACCGATGGGCGCGAATTGTGCCGCTTGATGCGCAAACAGGGTGTAAAGGCGCCGATCCTGATGCTGACCGGGCATGACAGTGACGCGGATACAATTTTGGGTTTGGATGCCGGCGCCAACGACTATGTTAGTAAGCCCTTCAAATTCCCTGTTCTTTTGGCCCGCATCCGTGCACAGCTCCGCCAACACGAACAGTCAGAGGACGCGGTTTTTGCACTGGGACCGTACACGTTCAAGCCTGCGATGAAACTGTTGGTGACCGAAGACGATCGCAAGATTCGTCTGACCGAAAAAGAAACCAACATCCTGAAATTCCTGTATCGGTCGAATGATGGCGTGGTTGCTCGTGATGTTCTGCTGCACGAGGTGTGGGGCTACAACGCTGGGGTAACGACCCACACGTTGGAGACCCATATTTATCGCCTGAGACAGAAAATCGAACCTGATCCGTCGAATGCGCGACTTCTTGTGACGGAATCAGGCGGATATCGACTGGTTGCTTAGTGTAGTTCTCTTGATACAGATCAAAGAAACAGCTGCGCTGCATCTTTAATTTGAACTCATCCCGCACATATCCGGGTTATGATATGTACCTCCCTGTTGGACTTGGCCGGGCTTGGTGCCCGGCCTTTTTTTGTGCCGCTGTCGGATCGGATATCGGCTGGTATCACCCGATAGGTGTGGGTAGTCTGCACGGGTGTTTTCAATCTGACGCGAGCGCTGCCATGTCTTTCTCTCTTGCCACCTGGAACATCAACTCGGTTCGGTTGCGTGAACCCATCGTGTTGAAATTGCTCAAGGCAGAAGGTCCGGATGTGCTGTGCCTTCAAGAAACCAAAAGCCCCGTGGACAAGATCCCAACCGAAGGATTTGCCGAAGCCGGCTACAAGTACATGGTTGCGCGGGGCCAAAAGGGGTACAATGGCGTTGCGATCCTGTCCAAACTGCCGATCGAAGAGGCAGGGGACAAGGACTTTGCCAATCTGGGCCACGCGCGGCACATTGCCGGCCGCTTGGAGAATGGCGTGACAATTCACAACTTCTATGTCCCGGCGGGCGGAGATGTGCCGGATCGCGAAAAGAACGAAAAATTCGGTCAGAAACTGGATTACCTGACCGACATGCGTGATTGGTTCCATGGCGAAAAGCCGGAGAAGTCGATTTTGGTCGGCGATCTGAACATCGCCCCGCGTGAGGACGATGTGTGGTCGCACAAGCAGTTGCTGAAAGTCGTGTCTCACACCCCCATCGAAGTGGAGCATCTGGCAGAAACCCAGGACGCCGGCGGCTGGGTTGATGTGACCCGTCAGGACATTCCGGATGGTCAGTTGTACAGCTGGTGGTCGTATCGCGCACGGGATTGGGATGCGGCTGACAAGGGGCGTCGTCTGGACCATATCTGGGCCACGGGTGACATCTCGAACGCAGGGCATTCCAGCCGGGTTCTGCGCGACGCGCGTGGATGGGAAAAACCCAGCGATCATGCTCCGGTCTTTGCAACATTCGACCTGTGAGCCCATGCCAATGCCGATAAATCGGCCCCTGTACCCCTAATCGCCCTTGGTTTTTGGGGCTTTGGCTTTCATATAGGGGCCAATTCCTTGTTGGAGTGAGAGAATATGATGGATCTACTGAACGGTGCGGGCGACGCCCCCGCAGCAGACCTGATCAAGGACGTGTCCGAAGCCACCTTCATGCAGGATGTGGTCGAGGCGTCGATGGAAACCCCCGTTATTGTTGACTTCTGGGCGCCGTGGTGTGGTCCGTGCAAAACTCTGGGGCCGGCGCTGGAGGCGGCCGTGACCAAGGCCAAGGGCGCGGTCAAGATGGCCAAGGTAAACGTGGACGAAAACCAGATGATTGCTGGCCAGATGCGGGTGCAGTCGATCCCGACCGTCTATGCCTTTCATCAGGGTCAGCCCATCGACGGGTTCCAAGGCGCCGTGCCGCCCAGCGAAATCGAGGCGTTTGTGCAGCGCGTCGCCGAAGCAGGTGGTGGCGCAGCCGATGGTGGTTTGGGTGAGGCGCTGGAAGCCGCCGAACAGATGCTGGCCGAAGGCGCAGTTGCCGATGCGGCTCAGACATTTTCTGCGATTCTGGGCGAAGATCCCAACAACGCCGCAGCATTTGGCGGTCTGGCGCGCGCGCATATCGCCCTGAATGATCTTGATCAGGCCGAAGCGATTCTGAACGGTGCGCCTGCCGAGATTGCTGACGCGGCCGAGATTGAGGCTGTTCGTGCCCAGATCGAGCTGGCCCGTCAGGCTGAAAACGCGGGACCAGTGGCCGAACTGCGTGCCGCTGTGGACGCAGACCCGAACGATCATCAGGCCCGGTTCGATCTGGCGCAGGCCCTGCACGCCGCGGACGATGCCGAAGGCGCTGTGACCGAATTGCTGGAACTGTTCCGCCGCGATCGCGAATGGAATGACGGTGCAGCAAAGGCGCAGCTGTTCACCATTTTCGATGCGTTGAAACCCAATGATCCGGTTGTTCTGAACGGACGCCGCAAGTTGAGCTCTTTGATATTTGCCTAATCGGCAGGCAGAGCTAAACTGAGTGCAATGATGCAAGCTGCAGACCTGCCGGACACCCTGCCGGTGTTTCCTTTGCCCGGGGCGCTTTTGTTGCCCCGTGCAAGGTTGCCCCTTCACATCTTCGAACCTCGGTATTTGCAGATGTTGGAGGATTGCCTGAAAACGCCGCAACGACTGATCGGGATGGTCCAGCCGATGCCTACCTCGGCCAATCCCGAAGGCCTGCATGCCATCGGTTGCGCAGGTCGGGTAAGCCAGTTCTCGGAAACCGAAGATGGCCGTTACCTGATCACGTTGACGGGGATTTCACGGTTCAGGATCCAGAATGAGATTTCCGGCTTCACGCCGTACCGCCGCTGCAACGTTTCGTGGACGGGTTTTGACAGGGATCTGGGACGGACCGAAACAGACCAAGGGTTTGACCGGGGTCGCTTTCTGGGACTGCTGGAACGGTTTTTTTCGGCTCGGGAGCTGTCCACAGATTGGGACTCACTTCAGGATGCAGATGATGAGCTGCTCATTAATTCCCTGTCAATGCTCCTGGACTTTGAACCTGAAGACAAACAGGCCCTTTTGGAGGCGCCTTGTCTGTCAACGCGCCGTGAAACGCTGGTAACATTGATCGAGTTTGCTCTGCGTGGTGGCTCAAGCGAGGAAATACTGCAATGACCGAAAATACGGCATCTTTCGATCGCCGCATGTTAGAGGCTCTGGTCTGCCCACTGACGCAGGCGGTTCTGGAATATGATGCGGAACGGCAGGAACTTATCTCCAAACCTGCCAATCTGGCCTTCCCGATCCGCAACGGGATCCCGATCATGTTGGAGGACGAAGCGCGTCCTTTGGAATAGGGCGGTCGCCTAGATTTGCTTGCCCTGCATCAGGCGGGGCAAGTCGCCTGTCAGCCCGGCAGCCTCGCGCACAAAGCCGCGGCGCAAACCAGGAAGGGATCCGACGATCCCCATGCCAACATCCCGGCCCAGCCGCAGGATTGGATTGTCGTTCGAAAACAGCCGGTTGAACACGTCCGTGGCCGCCACCAAAGCGGCAGTGTCAAACCGGCGCCACTGTTGATAGCGGCCCAGAACCAGAGAAGAGCCAAAATCCTCACCACGGCGGGTCGCGCCGGTAAGCACCTCGGCCAGAGCGGCAACGTCACGCAGGCCCGCATTGAGACCCTGACCCGCAATCGGGTGCATCCCGTGCGCTGCGTCCCCGATCAGGGCCAACCTGTCCCCGACAAATGAATTCGCGACCGTCAGGTTCAACGGGTAGGTGAACCGCTTCCCCGCCAGCGAAATGTCACCCAGGAAGTCACCAAAGCGGGGGCGCAGGACCTGAAGATACTTTTCGTCATCCAACGCGTGAATGGCCTCCGCTGTATCCGTACGTTCGCTCCAGACAATTGAGGACCGATTACCTGGCAAAGGCAGGATCGCCAGCGGTCCCGGAGGCATAAAAAACTGATGTGCCACGCCGCCATGCAGCTTTTCATGATCGATGGCACAGACCAGTGCCGTTTGGCCATAATCCCAGCCGGTCCGCTTGATCCCGGCCCGTTGCGCCGTACCGCTTTGACGTCCGTCAGAGCCGACCAGCAAACGACCCCGCAAGGTTTCTCCATCCTCCAACGTCACAGTCGCGCCCGTAGCATCCGCCTCCTGTGCAACCACGCGCGCTTCGCGCAGAACCGTGATGCGCGGGTTGTCCTGCATTGCTGCATTGAAAGCGCGGCGCAAGAAACGGTCTTCGACCATGTAACCCATCGGGCCTTCTTCGATTTCGGCATGGTCGAAATGCATGAAAAACGGTGATGGCCCCCGACCGGCATGGCCATCGGTGACCTTGATCTCGAGCATCGGCTGCGCGTGATCAGAAACGGCGTCCCAGACGCCGATCTGATTCAACAGCCGCTGCGAGGCCAGCGCCAATGCATACCCGCGCCCATCGAAATCCTCAGCCTCGGCAGCACCAGGGGGCAAGGCGTCGATCACGGTGACTGTGTGACCCGTCTGGGCCATGGCCAGTGCCAGCGCGGGGCCATTCAGGCCACCGCCAACGATCAGGATATCGGATGCGTTTTTCATGCCCTGCAATATGCGCGTGTGTTCGGGATTGTCCATGGGCTGCGCTGTCGCTACCGTCTGGGCAAAGGCAGAATTCTAGGAGGCAACATGCAGGACTGGTTGACCAAAAGCGCTGCAGATCTTGGGCGCGGTATCGCTGCAGGTGAGATTGATCCCGTTGCGTTGACCCAGACTTATCTGGACGCCATCGACGCGCATCCCCTGAAGGACAGGATCTATGCCCGCGTCACCCCTGATCGCGCCCTGGCCGAGGCCGAAGCAGCGCGGGAGCGCGCCCGTCTGGGGCTGCGCAGGTCGGCGCTGGATGGTGTGCCGATCAGTTGGAAGGATTTGTTCGATACTGCCGGGATTGGAACCGAAGCCGGATCCGATCTGCTGCTGGACCGTGTGCCGGATACCGATGGAGCCGTGGTTGCCAACGCCACGGCGATGGGCGCGGTCTGTCTGGGCAAGACACACATGAGCGAACTTGCCTTTTCCGGCCTGGGCGTGAACCCGATCAAGGAAACTCCACCGTGTGTCAATGATCCTGACGCTGCTCCGGGTGGATCGTCATCGGGGGCGGCGGCGTCGGTCGCATTTGGGCTGGCAGCCTGCGGTATTGGATCGGACACGGGCGGGTCGGTGCGTATCCCATCTGCCTGGAACGATCTGGTCGGTCTCAAAACCACGTCTGGGCGGCTGAGTTTGGAAGGTGTGGTGCCGCTCTGTCTGAAATTCGACACGGTTGGTCCCTTGGCGCGTTCCGTGGAGGACGCGGCGTTGATGTTGGGGATGTTGGAGGGTCATGCGGGTCCTGATCTGCGCGGTGCAACGCTGAAAGGAAAACGATTTGCCGTGCTGCAGACCGTGGCATTGGATGAGTTGCGGGAGAAGCCGAGGCTTGCCTTTGAACACTCCGTTGAAAGGATCAAGCAGGCTGGGGCCGAAATAATTCCAATTGAAGTGCCGGAATTGCCGGAAGCAATGGCCTTGTCCGGTATCCTCTATACGTCTGAGGCTTACGGTCTTTGGAAAGACGCAATCGAGGCCGCGCCGCATCTGATGTTTCAGGAGATACTGGAACGGTTCAGGGGCGGGGCCGGGCACAGTGCGGCGGATTACGTTGCCGCTTGGGCAAAGCTTGAGCAGTGTCGCATGGCGTGGGATCGGGCGGTCATGGGGTTTGACGGCGTCCTGACCCCAACCGCGCCGAATCTGCCGCCAAACATTGCGCGACTTGAAACGGACAGTGACTACTACGTTACCGAAAACCTACTGGCCCTGCGTAACACGCGGATCGGAAACATGATGGGGCTGTGTGGGCTGAGCCTGCCCACCAGCATCCCCAGTTGTGGCCTTCAGGTCTTGTCGCCGCCTGATACCGAAGAGGCGCTTCTGCGTATCGGTGCTGCCATCGAGAAAGCTTTGACCTGAATGCCACAATTTGGGCAGGCGGCGTTCACGCGACTGGACGCAGCCCGCCCGGATCTGTAACCTGCCATCAAAACGGGACGAAAAACGATCCCGGATCTGAGGCAGTTGAATATGAATTTTCCCGAGCGGTTCTCGAACCTACCGGCCTATGCGTTTCCGCGCCTTCGTGCGCTGTTGGATCATCACACCCCGGGCGGTGAGGTGGTGCATATGACCATTGGTGAGCCGAAACATGCGTTTCCCCAATGGGTTACGGATGTGATCGTCGAAAACGCGGCGGGTTTCCAGGGCTATCCCCAAAACGAAGGCATGGATGCGCTGCGCGGCTCCATCTCTGATTGGATCGGACGTCGCTATGGAGTGCAGGTTGATCCCGCAGCCCAGGTGATGGCGCTGAACGGCACGCGCGAGGGTCTGTACAATGCAGCAATGGCGCTGTGTCCTGAAACCAAGAACGGGCAGACCCCGGTGGTGCTGTGCCCCAACCCATTCTATCAGGTCTACATGGTCGCAGCTCTATCGGTCGGGGCGGAGCCGGTCTTCGTCCCCGCAACCACTGCAACCGGCCACCTACCTGATTTTGCCGGCCTCCCGGAGGACGTGCTGAACCGCACAGCGATTGCCTATATCTGTTCGCCTGCCAACCCGCAGGGCGCGGTCGCTTCCCGCGAGTATTGGACCCAGCTGATCCACCTGGCTGAGAAATACGATTTCCGTATCTTCGCGGACGAATGTTATTCCGAGATCTACCGTGACGAGGCCCCGACCGGCGTCCTTACCGTCGCAAACGAGCTTGATGCGGATCCTGAACGGATCACCCTTTTTAACTCGCTGTCCAAACGGTCGAACTTGGCAGGCTTGCGCTCAGGGTTCATTGCCGGTGGATCGCAGACCATCACCAAAGTCAAACAGCTGCGCTCTTACTCGGGCGCACCTTTGCCCAGCCCCCTGCAGGCCGCAGCGGCGCGTGTTTGGGCGGATGAAGATCATGTGATCGAGAACCGTCGCCTGTATCAGGAAAAATATGTCGTCGCCGACGAGGTGCTGAGCGGCGTTCAGGGCTACATGGCTCCCGAGGCCGGGTTCTTCCTGTGGCTACCGGTGGATAACGGCGAACAGGCGGCTCTGAAACTGTGGCAGGAAACCGGAGTACGCGTCCTGCCGGGCTCCTATCTGGCACAGGGGGAGGCCGGGCAGAATCCCGGTGAGCATTATATTCGGGTGGCCCTGGTCGCCCCAAAAGAAGACACACGGCGCGCGCTGATCACTCTGCGCGACTGCCTTTACGGCTGAAGAACAAGAAGAAACCGAGGGTAGGCATGGCATATCAGACACGCGGTCGCGATCCCCTGCTGGACAGCAACATGCAGGCGGCGATTGAAAAGCGCGGGAAGGAACTGATCGGGATCTGCCTGATCCTGCTGGGCCTGGCGGCTGCGGCTATGATCGGTTCCTACACACCGGATGATCCGAACTGGATCGTGTCGACGGATGCGCCGGTTCAGAACTGGATGGGTCGGATTGGTGCCTCGATCGCGGCACCGCTGTTCATGATCGTCGGCTGGGGGAGCTGGGCCATTGCGCTGACTTTGCTGGTCTGGGGCGCCCGGTTTGCGTTTCATCAGGGCGAAGAGCGCGCAGTTGGCCGTCTGATTTTTGCCCCCATCGCTATTGCCGTGTGCTCGATCTATGCCTCGACCCTGGTTCCAGGCGAAGAATGGCGCGCCACCCACAGCTTCGGTCTGGGAGGGTTGTTTGGCGACACCGTGATGGGCGCGATGCTGACGTTGCTACCCATTGGATCACATTTCGCAATCAAACTGATGTCGCTGGTCATGGCCGCCGGGATGATCGTGCTGGGCGTCTTTGTTCTGGGCTTTACCCGGCCCGAGCTTCAGCGCGTGTTCCGGTTCCTGATGGTCGGCGTTATCATGGGTTATGGTGCGCTTGTCACACTTCTGGGGCGTGGCGCATCTGGGGGTATGACTGCGGCGCGGGAATATCGTACCAAACGGCTCGAACGGGCGGAGCTGGCTCGCCAGCAAGCTGCCGTTGTTGAAGCAGAGCCAGAGCCGGAATTGTTTGAAGAACCGGATTTCGAGCCCGAAGAACCCACAGCTGAACGTGGTGGTTTCCTCAAGCGCATGCCGACGCTGATCCGGCGGCCCGAACCGCTGCCTGAGACGTTGCCGGAACCGGAACTGGTCGAACAAGCCCCGGTTGCCCATGAGCTTGATGCCGCCCCCGGCGATGATCGCATCCGGGCCAAGATTGCCGATGCTGTGCGCCAGCGCAAACAGGCCACTATTGTCCCTGAACCTGATCCGAACCTGCCCCTGACCAAAGGTCGGGGCAGAGGGCCGGATCCCCTCGTCTTGAATACCTCAGCGCCGGTCGGGGCCGCGTTGCCTCCGGAACCGCCCCTGACCGCCGCACCTTATGATCTGCCGCCTGAACCACCGGTTGTGGCCCCTGTACAGGATAGTGTTCAGGATCGGCCGCTGGACGTGGCACCGGCACCCGAGATGGCAGAATACGCTGATCCCTATGCTGTGGAGACGGTGTCTCCGATGCAGTATACCGAGGTGCAAATTGATCGTTTTGAACCTGAGGTATTTGTGCCCGATCAGGGGCCGGACTTGGGTGTTGAACCGAGCGTGTATGATAGCCAACCCGAACCGGTCGTTGATCCGTTGCCGTTGCAGCAGGCTGCTCCGGTTGCACCCAAGATCCCGGCTGCGCAACCGCGCAAGGCGGTCGTGGAGCAACCAACCCGCAAGGCTCCTGCTCCGTCGCGCCGGGCCAAGGCCGAAGCACAGCCTGCGCTGGCATTCGAGGATAAGCAGGCCGAATTCGAACTGCCGCCTCTGAACCTGCTGACCAATCCGATGAGCATTCAGCGCCATCATCTGAGCGATGAGGCCCTGGAAGAGAATGCCCGTATGCTGGAGCATGTTCTGGACGATTACGGTGTAAAGGGGGAGATCGTCAGTGTGCGTCCCGGTCCCGTGGTCACCATGTACGAGTTGGAGCCTGCGCCGGGACTTAAAGCCAGTCGGGTTATTGGTCTGGCCGATGACATCGCCCGGTCGATGTCCGCGCTTTCCGCGCGTGTTTCCACCGTGCCGGGCCGGTCGGTGATTGGCATCGAACTGCCCAACGAAAACCGCGAGAAGGTAGTTCTGCGCGAAATTCTGGCCTCCCGTGATTTCGGCGACAGCAACATGAGCCTGCCGCTGGCGCTGGGTAAGGATATCGGCGGCGACTCGGTTGTCGCGAACCTGGCCAAGATGCCCCACCTGCTGATTGCCGGGACCACGGGGTCGGGTAAGTCGGTGGCAATCAACACCATGATTCTGTCACTGCTCTACAAGCTGACGCCGGAACAGTGCCGCCTGATCATGATCGACCCGAAGATGCTGGAACTCAGCGTCTATGATGGCATCCCACATTTGTTGTCGCCTGTTGTGACGGACCCGAAGAAGGCTGTCGTGGCGCTGAAATGGGTCGTGGGTGAGATGGAAGACCGGTATCGCAAGATGTCCAAGATGGGCGTGCGCAATATCGAAGGCTTCAATGGTCGCGTGAAAGAAGCGCTTGCCAAAGGGGAAATGTTCTCTCGCACAGTGCAGACGGGTTTTGACGATGACACCGGCGAACCGGTGTTCGAGACCGAAGAATTTGCGCCGAAAGCTTTGCCTTACATCGTTGTGATCGTCGATGAGATGGCCGACCTGATGATGGTCGCGGGCAAGGAAATCGAAGCCTGCATTCAGCGTCTGGCGCAGATGGCGCGGGCGTCGGGCATTCACCTGATCATGGCGACACAGCGTCCCTCGGTTGACGTGATCACTGGGACGATCAAGGCCAACTTCCCAACCCGGATTTCGTTCCAGGTGACGTCCAAAGTGGACAGCCGCACTATCCTGGGCGAAATGGGCGCCGAACAGCTGCTGGGTATGGGTGACATGCTGTACATGGCAGGTGGAGCCAAGATTACCCGGTGCCACGGTCCGTTCTGCTCCGATGAAGAGGTCGAAGAGGTCGTCAACCACCTGAAACAGTTCGGTCCGCCGGATTACGTTGGCGGTGTTGTTGAAGGCCCAGATGATGACAAGGCTGATAATATCGACGCGGTGCTGGGATTGAACACAGGTGGCAATACGGATGGCGAAGACGCTTTGTATGACACCGCCGTTCAGATCGTGATTAAGGATCGCAAATGCTCGACGTCGTATATCCAGCGGAAACTTGCCATCGGGTACAACAAGGCCGCGCGTCTGGTTGAACAGATGGAGGAAGAAGGGCTTGTATCGCCGGCGAACCATGTCGGCAAACGGGAGATCCTGGTGCCGGAGCAACAATAACCGGCACCTTCAATTCGCCGGATCAGGACTTATCTAAGACTCATGAAACGAATTGCACTTGCCCTGATCCTGTCTGTCAGTAGCTCGGTTGCCTGGGCGGCAGAGCAGCTAACTTTGTCCGAAATTTCGACCTACCTGAACGGGATCACGACGGCCGAAGGCAAGTTCACCCAGATCAACGATGATGGGAGCCTGTCGACCGGCAAACTGTTCTTGCACCGTCCGGGGCGGGCCCGATTTGAATACGACCCGCCGAATGGTGGCACCGTGGTTGCGGGGGCGGGGTCTGTGGTGATCCATGACCCCAAATCGAACCAACCGCCTGAAACCTATCCGTTGAAACGTACGCCCTTGTCGATCATCCTGGCCAAGACTGTCGATCTGGGGCAGGCGAATATGGTGGTGGGGCATTCGTTCGACGGCACTTCGACTATCGTGCGAGCACAGGATCCTGAGAACCCCGAATACGGTAGCATCGAGTTGATGTTCACAGGTGATCCTGTCGAACTGCGCAAATGGGTCATTCACGACGGCGCGGGTGGTCAGACCACGGTTATTCTTGGTGGACTGACCACCGAGATTTCACTGAATTCCGGCATTTTCAATCCGGAAAGAATGACGCAGGACCGCTAGGGTCCTGACGTCGGTTCGCTGGGCAAGGAAAGCCTCAACGCACTTTACGGCAATTTGCCAGTTGGCTTTGATAGGTGCGTGCACGTGCTTCGACATTCGAGGCCACACGCAGTAGCCAGCTTTTGGATTTGTAGCTTCCCCGAGCATATCCGGCGTGCCCTTCGTGATAGGCCAGATACTGATTTCGAGCGTCAGTCAGGCGAATACCGTTCTTTTCATAGCTCTTTGTTGCGTACCAACCGATGAAATCCGAGGCATCGCGGATGCGGTCCCGTTTCGCACTGCGCCGCCCGGTTTCGCGCCGATACTGATCCCACGTCCCGTCCAGTGCTTGCGCATAGCCAAACGCGCTGCTTTGGCGCCCCATCGGAATCACCCCCAGGACATAGCGATGTGGTGTACGTGCATCCGAGCGATAGCGGCTTTCGTAATAGATGATCGACATCTGCACATGGACCGGCACACCCCATTTGCGCTGTGTCGCTTTGAAAGCTTTCAAATACTGCGGGCGCTGCACAACGATGCTGCATGCGTTGTCCAGATTGCGTGGCGGTGCCTTGTAACCGCCGCCACACGACGCCAGCAACAAGACCGCTAACATGGCGGTTATCAGTCTGCTCATCTGCCTCTGCCTTTTTTGCGCAAATCTTAACGCATTCGACAGGATGTTGAAATCACAATTGCGGGTACCGTCGTAGCGGCATGCACAAGATCCGTACAAAAGGCCTATAGCAGGAAGGCCAGAAGAACGGGAAGGCTGGCCACCGAAATCAGGGTGGATACCACAACCATGCCGGCGACCGAATCAGCGTCGGCCTCGAACTTCTCGGCCAGAAGATAAGCTGTCACTGCGACAGGGGTGGCCAATTCCAGAACCAGTACACCAAAGGCAGCACCCTCAAGCGCGAAAGCGCTGCCTATGGCGACGCCAACTGCAGTGCAGATTATCAGTTTGAGAAGCGACAGGCCAATGGCCTGCACGACCTTGCTAGGGGTCAGTCGCGCCACTGCGACACCCAAGGTAATCAGCATTAGCGGGATCGCCATCTGCCCGATCAATTCGATGGTGTTGGTCAAAAATGTGGGGGTTTCCCAATCCTGCCACAGGAAAATTGCCCCTAGGATTGTGGCCCAGACCATTGGTTCGCGGATCATCTTGTCAAAGGCACCGCGCCCGGCAACCAGGTAGATGCCATAGGTAAACGACAACACGGCTGAGATCGCCAGCACCACGATGGCGTAACCCAAGCCTTCCTGTCCAAAAGCGAACAGGCACAAGGGCACTCCCAGATTGCCGGTATTTCCAAAGATCAACGGGGCTTCGAAGGTGCTTTTATCCAGACGCGAGACCCGTACAACAAGCGCGAAGACGATCGAAAGAAAGGCGTAGCCTGCAAGAGTCGCCAGCGTGAACCGTCCCAGATCGCCGCGGTCGATTTCGGTTTGCATCAATGCGACGAAGATCAGGCAAGGAACCGCCAATGTCATCGCCAACCGTGTCACGAATTGAAGTCGGTATTCAAATCCCAGCTTCACCCATGTACAGCCGATCCCAGCCAGGAGAAAGACTGGGGCGACGATTTCAAGAACTGTCAAAGCAAGGTTCACAGTCTGTTTCCCCGAAAATCCGCGCAAATGTTGGACAAAACCTAGGTTTACGAGGTACTAACGTTGAATAGGGGCTGCAAGACAATGCTGAAAACGCGCGCAAAATATCACTTGGGACAGGTCGTCCGTCATAGAAAACACCCCTTCCGTGGTGTGATTTTCGACGTTGACCCGGAATTCGCCAACACCGAAGAGTGGTATCAGGCGATTCCCGAAGAGGCGCGTCCAGCAAAGGAACAGCCGTTCTATCACCTGTTGGCTGAAAACGATCAGAGCTATTACGTGGCTTATGTTTCCGAACAGAACCTAATCGCCGACTATTCGGGGGAACCGGTTGGACACCCGGATATCTCAGACATGTTCGGACCCTTCCATGACGGCTCCTATCCGCTGCATTTCCATCTGAACTGAGCCAGCTTCGTCAAGACCCGGTTAGTATCCCAATGCGCAGCCATCCTTGCGCGAATCACTGGCTGCCTCCAGCACCCCACCTTCAAGGATCCGGATCGCCTGAGCCCCTCCAAGCGGGGCATGAGGACTTTCGATAGTATGCCCAAGATCGGCCAGTTCTTGGTAAACGGAGTCACTGAAGCCGCGTTCCAACTTCAGAACTCCGGCATCCGTAAAGGCACGGGGAGCGTCGAATGCCTGCTGCAAATCCATGCTGAAATCGACCAGGTTGCTCACTAGGCGCGCGTGTCCGGTCGGTTGATAGGCGCCGCCCATCACCCCGAACGGCATGTCAACCCGACCATTGCGTCTTAGCATACCAGGGATGATCGTGTGCATCGGGCGTTTTCCCGGGCCGTATTCATTGGGGTGTCCCCGTTGCAGCGTGAAGCCGGCGCCGCGATTCTGGAGGAGGATGCCGAATTTTTCGGACGCGATGCCGGAGCCAAAGCCATGATAGATCGAGTATATCAGCGACACAGCCATCCGGTCTCGGTCGACAACGGTGATGTATACCGTGTCCTTGTGGACGGATTCAGTCAAAGCAGCGGCTGATGGCATTGCCCGTTTCGGGTCGATCAGGTTCGCGAGGTTGCGGGCCGTCGCTGGTGACAGCATGTGGTTCAATGCCGTTACGTGGTCCGGGTCGGCAATGAACCGGTTGCGCGCATCATAGGCGAGTTTTGTGGCCTCGGCCTCAAGATGCACACGTTGGCTGCCCAACGGATCAAGCGCCTGCAAATCGAAATGGGACAGGATATTCAGCAACAGATTGGCCGTAGCACCCTGTCCGTTTGGGGGGTGCTCGACTAGCTCGACATCGACATAGGGGCTGACGACCGGATCAGTCCATGTGCAGCGGGCTTGCGCGAAATCCTCGGCACTGTGTTTTCCGCCGCGTTCTGAAAGAGCGGTGATCATGTCATCCGCGACTTCGCCCGCATAGAACGCTTCGCGCCCGTGCCGCGCGATACGACGCAGGACTTCGGCTTGGCCAGGGGAGCGAAAAACGTCGCCGGTCTTTAGCGGTTGGTCATTGCGCAAATAGTGATGTCGGGCAACGCCTTGCAGCGTGTCAGCCTTGTCTGCCCAGTCAAAGGCGACACGGGGCGCGACGGGAACACCTTCTTCGGCATAGTGGATCGCAGGTTGCAGGACCGCATCCAGTCCGATCTTTCCGTGAGCGTCCAGCAGGTGGCAAAAGGCGTCGATTGCTCCGGGCACGGTGACCGCCTCCGGGCCCGTCAGCGGTATCGCGGTCAAGCCGCTCGACCTCAGGTCTTCGGCATTGGCCGCAGTTGGCGCCCGGCCAGAACCGTTCAGGGACAGGATCTCTTCGCTGCCAGAAGGCGAGAACAGGACGAAGCAATCGCCGCCGATTCCCGTCATCTGCGGCTCGCAGATGCCCAGCAGCACTGCCCCTGCGATCGCGGCATCCATTGCGTTGCCGCCCCGTTTTAGAATGTCGATCGCGACATTGGCCGCCAACGGGTGAGATGTCGCGCACATGCCATTTGTGGCATAGACCTCGGACCGACCCGGCACATGGAAATCGCGCATCACATTCTCCTACTTGGTTCGTGCTGCAGAGAGGAGCGCAGTTACCTGGCGAAAGTAAACCTATACCAAAGGTCATGACCGGGGAATGTATGGAAAAGGTCCTCGACGCCGCGAACTGGGTGGGGGCTGTGAAACGCGGCGCCGAGGGAAGCTTTGTGCAGCTACGGGTTCTATATGACGGTTTATTCGGGCCGTATTTTGATGGGATTGGGGCGGATTTGTGGCCTTGGCTCAAATCATGCACCACGCTGGGAAGAGTCGTTAAAACTTAACCGAAAATAAGCGTTTGTGACTGCGGACACTTCTCTTCTTAGTCACGGGAAAAAGTTCAATATGACCGATAGGACCTCCGGGCTTCGGCGTTCAAATCTCAAGCGGATTGAGTGATTGGCTCAAGCCAGATTGAAGCGAAGCGACAAAGTGTTCACTCCTTCGATCCGGTCATAATCGACGGTCTCGGTCAGGGACCGGATCAAGAACCAGCCAAACCCGCCTTCAGGTAGATCTTCAAAGGCGCAGGACAGGTCAGCAGGTTTTCCTTCGGGGAGCTTGCCAGAAGGAAGTGGGGCGCCTTCGTCCCGGATCTCGATTGACAAGATCCCCTGCAATAATCTGCCGGTAATGCAGACTTCGCCCGGGAGCATACCGGCATATGCATGTTCGACCACGTTGTTGGCTGCCTCGGACAAGGCAATTTCCACGTTTCCGGCCTGTTCTTCTTGCAAACCAAGTGTCTTGAGGTGCTCGATGGCCCTGCTGACAGCTTCGCGAACGCCGAGTTCGGACGCGACAGTGCAGTATTCGAATTCGTTCGCCATTCTCTGCGAGTCACTCAAGGGTGGGCACAACATTGGGTTCCGATCAGTTTCCGATCGCTGCTTTTGCGTCTTCGAGGGAGGAAAACAGGTTGAACACCGTATCCATCCGGGTCAGGCGAAACACCTTGTCCACGGTCGGTGTCAGTCCGGCCAGATCCAGATTCCTGTGTCCGCCCATCTGCTTCATTGCCGCGACAATGGCGCCTAAACCGCTGGAGTCGATGAAATTCACCGACGAAAGATCCAGGATGACATGATCTGGACCCGCTTCCGTTTCGGTTCGCATGTCTTCTTTGAACTGGATCGCCAATGCGGCGTCGATCCGTTCGGCGTTTACTGTAATGATGCGCGTTCCGTCCGTGACGGTGCTTGTCAGGCTCATGAATTCGTCCCCAACTGATAAATCCTTCGCCAAAAGGCTAGACGCCAATTCTTACCATTCGGTATTCATGTGCCGACAATTGGAGGGAAGAGAATGAAACAAGTCGTAATCGCGGGGGCTGCGCGCACTCCCATGGGAGGTTTCCAGGGGATGTATGACGGGGTGACCGCCGCGGACTTGGGCGGGGCTGCAATCAAGGCCGCCTTGGAAAACGCTGGTACCCAAACGGTGGACGAGGTTTTGATGGGTTGCGTGTTGCCCGCTGGTCAGGGGCAGGCCCCTGCGCGTCAGGCAGGCTTTGCCGGCGGGCTGGGTGAGGATGTCCCGGCAACTACGCTGAACAAGATGTGCGGGTCTGGCATGAAGGCGGCGATGATGGCGTTTGATCAGATCGCGCTGGGCCATGCCGACACGATGATTGCGGGTGGCATGGAGAGCATGACCAATGCACCCTACATCCTGCCCAAGATGCGCGGCGGCGCCCGGATCGGGCATGGACAGGTCATCGACCACATGTTCCTGGACGGGTTGGAAGACGCTTATGACAAGGGTCGTCTGATGGGTACCTTTGCCGAGGATTGCGCCGAAAAATACCAATTCACCCGCGAAGAGCAGGACGAATACGCTCTGAAATCTCTCTCGAACGCTTTGGATGCTCAGGAGAGCGGGGCCTTTGACGGCGAAATCGCTCCGGTCACCGTAAAGACCCGCATGGGCGAAGTTGTGACGGATGCTGACGAACAACCCCGAAGTGCACGCCCCGAAAAGATCCCGACCTTGAAGCCTGCATTCCGCAAGGATGGCACGGTCACTGCTGCCAATGCCTCGTCAATTTCGGACGGTGCAGCGGCCCTGGTGCTGGCGTCGGAAGACGCGGCAGAAACTCAGGGTCTGACTGTCAGGGCCCGTATTCTGGGGCACGCAAGCCATGCTCAGGCTCCGGGCTGGTTCACCACCGCTCCGGTTCCAGCTGCCAAATCGCTTCTGGAGCGTCTGGGCTGGTCTGTCGATGACGTAGATCTGTGGGAGGTGAACGAAGCTTTTGCAGTTGTTCCAATGGCCTTCATGCGCGAGATGGGGCTGCCCCGCGACAAGGTGAACGTGAATGGCGGTGCCTGTGCTCTGGGACATCCTATTGGCGCGTCTGGGGCGCGGATCATGGTTACCTTGCTGAATGCGCTTGAAAAACGCGGGCTCAAACGCGGTATTGCTGCAATCTGCATCGGTGGTGGCGAAGGAACCGCCATCGCGATTGAGCGGGTTTAATCGCGCTTGTTTCATCAAGTTTGGATGGAGGTTGGCAGGCTGTGGCCTACTGACCTCCGCAAGTCAAAAGGTGCGGCATGAAAATAGACTACCCCACGCTGTCGAAAACGATTGCCTCTCTCTGCGAAGGTGAAGCGGATGAAATTGCCCTGATGGCGACTTTTGTCTGCGAATTGCATCACAGCGATGATCGGTTCGATTGGACTGGCTTCTATCGGGTGACCGAGCCGGAAATGTTGAAAATTGGTCCGTATCAGGGCGGGCATGGTTGCTTGCAAATCCCGTTCTCGCGGGGGGTCTGTGGTGCGGCGGCGCGCACTGGAGAAGTCCAATTGGTTCCGGATGTCGATGCATTTTCCGGCCATATCGCATGCGCCAGTTCTACCCGGTCGGAATTGGTTCTGCCGGTTTGGAACCGTCAAGGGCGTCTTTTGG
Source organism: Paracoccaceae bacterium (assembly GCA_014872875.1). Lineage (GTDB taxonomy): Bacteria > Pseudomonadota > Alphaproteobacteria > Rhodobacterales > Rhodobacteraceae > Aliisedimentitalea. The sequence continues at coordinate 193,368 of WKFI01000019.1, read as the reverse complement.
GAGTGCTGGATATCGACAGCGACCAGCCGGATGCGTTCACCGAAACGGATGCCGGCGAATTGAAAGTGATTCTGCGCGATACGTTTGAGGCCGTCGCCTGAACGAAACTCCCTCGGTGGTATTGTGAAAACCCGGAGCACCCCTCCGGGTTTTCGCGTTTTTTAAGGTCTCGTGAAAAAAAGCTTTGAAATTTCATCGATTCGGTGCATCGTGAAAAAGTCGATGGTTTTTTCATGGGAGGTGGGGCGTGAAACATCATGTTCCCCAAAGCGCAACACTGGGAGCCGATATCCGGGCTTTGCGTAAGGCACGCGGGCTGACACTGGCCGAGATTGCAGACCAGTTGGGTCGTTCGGTCGGGTGGCTCAGCCAGGTGGAACGCGATATGTCCGAGCCGTCGATTTCGGACCTGCGCCAGATTGCCCAATGTCTGGGCGTCCCCATGTCGATGCTCTTTGCTCATTCCGCAGCGCCTGCTGACGAGCAGGGCTATGTCGTACGTGCAGGCGCGCGCCGTCCGATGGGGTCCGGTGAAGAGGGTTTGATCGAGGAATTGCTTTCCCCGGACCTGACCGACGATTTCGAAATGGTGTATTCCACCTTTGCTCCGCAGTCGCGGATGCAGAAACCGGCCAATCGCCCCACTCAGGAAGTGGGTTACATGATTTCCGGCAAGCTCGATCTGGTGATCGGCGGGCGACACTATACCGTTGAACCGGGCGACAGTTTTCGGATCAAGCACGAACCCTATCAATGGTCGAACCCGCATGATGAGCCTGCAGTGGCCATCTGGGTTATTGCCCCCCCGGTGTACTGAACGATGGACTGGGAGGCCTGGACCATATTTGCGTTGTTCTGGGTGGTGTTCGTCACCACACCAGGGCCAAACGCGGTTAACTGTATCTCGAATGGGATGAGCTTGCCTTTCCCGAAAGCGATGCTGGGCGTTCTGGCCATTCTGACCCAGGCCACCGCGTTCCTGATCCTGTCTGCGCTGGGGATTACGGCCCTGATCGCAGCCTCACCCACCGCCTTTTCCGTGGCCAAGCTGATTGGCGCGGGTTTCCTGATCTATGTTGGGATCCGCGGCTGGATGAATGCGACCCGACCAGCACCCACTGAAGAACGACCTGCGCGTCATGTGTATCTGCATGCCTTGGCGGTTGCGACCATCAACCCCAAAAGCGTCGCCGGTTACCTTGCTGCTTTTTCCCAGTTCATCCAGCCGGGCGTCCCCGTTTGGGAGCAGATGGTCTACATCATGCCGACTGCGCTGGTGATCACGACGATCAGCTACACGAGCTTCACCCTGTTGGGCGCGGCGCTGGGGCGGGCGGCTTTGACTGCCGTGTTCAACGTCTGGATCCGCCGAGGGATGGCCATCTGCTTCATCATCTATGGGGTGCTTTTGGGGGCCAGCAGCTCCCCGCAACTGGAGGGTCAAAGATGATCAGGGGATCCTGCCTGTGCGGTGATATCGCATTCGAAACGACGGCCGAACCGAAAGGTGCCTCCATGTGCCACTGCAGCCAGTGTCGCAAGCAGTCAGGCGGTATCTGGTCTTCGGCGTATGTGTCGGAAGCTGAGCTAATAATCACCGGTCCGGTCAGCTGGTTCGCCTCCAGTGACACGGCCAAACGCGGCATCTGCCCGCGCTGTGGGTCGTTCCTGTTCTGGAAGGCCCATGACGAAGACACGATCAGTTTTTCGCTTGGATCCGTCGATGGCCCGACCGGCCTGACACTGACCAAGCATATCTTTGTCGCCGACAAGGGCGACTATTACGAACTTGCGGACGGCGTTCCGCAAAAGGACTGAGGGAGTAAACATGTCCGATTTTCCAACCAAGGCCCGTGTGGTCATCATCGGCGGCGGCGTCGTCGGTTGTTCGTCGCTGTATCATCTGGCCAAGAAGGGCTGGACCGATTGTGTTCTGCTGGAAAAGAACGAACTGACGGCTGGCTCCACCTGGCACGCGGCAGGCAATGTGCCCACGTTCTCGACGTCTTGGGCGATCATGAACATGCAGCGCTATTCGACCGAGCTGTATTCCGGCCTGGCCGAAGAGGTCGATTATCCGATGAACTATCACGTCTCGGGCTCGATCCGCTTGGCACACTCGCAAGAGCGGATGCAGGAATTCGAACGTGCAATGTCGATGGGCCTGTACCAGGGTATCCCGATGGAGATGTGGACCCCGGAACAAGCCAAGGAGCGTTATCCGTTCCTGGAGACACACGACCTGACTGGGGTTCTTTATGACCCGACCGACGGTGACATCGACCCGGCACAGCTGACTCAGGCTCTGGCCAAGGGTGCGCGTGATATGGGGCAGAAGATTCTGCGTTTTACCCCCGCGACCGATGTGACCCAGCACGAAGACGGCACTTGGACTGTCCATACAGAAAAGGGCGACATCGCCTGTGACTATGTGGTGAACGCCGCCGGGTACTATGCGCAGCGTGTAGGCGAGATGTTCAAGCCCTATGGTGGGCGCCACGTTCCCGCGATGGTGATGGAGCACCAGTATCTGCTGACCGAACAGATCCCTGAGGTTGAAGCTTGGTCCAAGGAACACGGCGGCAAGCTGCCCCTGATCCGTGACGTGGATGTGTCTTACTACCTGCGCCAGGAAAAGCACGGCTACAACCTTGGCCCGTACGAGCCGAACTGCAAAGGCCACTGGCTGACCGAAGACGATCCGATGCCCGAGGACTTCTCGTTCCAGCTGTGGCAGGAAGATATTGACCGGATCGAGGACATCGTGACCGACGCGATGGAGCGTGTTCCGCTGATGCAGACCTCGGGTGTCAGCAGCGTCATCAACGGCCCGATCCCCTACGCACCCGATGGTCTGCCGATGATCGGCCCGATGCCCGGCGTCAAGAATGCGTTCGAGGCGCACAGCTTTACCTTTGGCATCGCCCAAGGCGGTGGCGCGGGCAAGGTGCTGGCGGAATGGATCGTTGATGGTCACACCGAATGGGACATGTGGGCGGTCGATCCGCGCCGCTACACCGACTACACCGACCAGGATTACTGCAACCAGAAAGGCATGGAAGTCTACGGCAACGAATATGCCATGCACTTCCCCCACCACGAATGGCCCGCAGCGCGCGACAAGAAGCTGTCACCGGTACATGACCGCGTGATTGCGGCAGGTGGCGTCATGGGCGCCTACAACGGCTGGGAACGCGCCAACTGGTTTGCGCAGGAGGGCGACGATACCTCGCTTGAAGCGACGCATACCTGGGGTCGTTCGGGTCCGTGGGAGCAGCGTATCAAGGAAGAGTGCGAGGCCGTACGTGACGGCGTCGGCGTGCTCGACCTGCCCGGTTTCTCGCGTTTCTACGTGAACGGTGAAGGTGCAGCCGAGGCGCTGCGTGGTCTGGTCACCGGAGGCCTGCCCAAAGTGGGCCGGATCAACCTGGTCTATATCGCCGACGGCCGTGGCCGCATCCTCACGGAAATGTCCTGCATGCGTCTGGGTGAGGATGAGTTCGTGATGATCACGGCGGCCACCGCACAATGGCACGACCGCGATATCCTGGTGAACGCGATGCCCGCCGGTGTCACCGTTCAGGACGTCACAACCACTCGCGACACGCTGATCGTTACGGGTCCCAAGTCGCGCGATCTGCTGGCAGGCATGTCGGATGCCGATCTGTCCACCGGTTGGCTGACCCATCAGGCCGCGACCGTGGCAGGCAAGCCCGCGCATCTGGTGCGCGTGTCCTTTGCCGGTGAACTGGGCTGGGAAGTCCACGCGCTGAACGAGGACATGCCCGCGATCTACGACGCCATCGTTGCAGGCGGCGCCAAGCCGTTCGGTATGTATGCCCTGAACTCTCTGCGTCTGGAAAAAGGCTACCGCGCATGGAAGGGCGACCTGTCGACCGACTATTCGCTGCTCGAAGGCGGTCTGGAGCGTTTTGTGAAACTGGACAAACCACAGGACTTCCCGGGCAAGGCCGCGATCCAGAACGAAAAGCAGCAGGGCGTCAAAAAGTCCTTTGTCACTCTGACGGTTGAAGCGGGTGACGCGGACGCGCCTTACATGTCCTGCATCTGGTCGGGTGACGAGATCGTCGGTGAAACCACCAGCGGCGGTTGGGGCTACCGGGTGAACAAATCGATCGCTTTGGGCATGATCCGTTCCGAACTGGCCCAGCCGGGAACCGAGCTGGAGGTTGAAATCTACGGCGAAAAACACCGTGCTGTGGTACAAGAGGACCAACCGCTTTGGGACCCGGCAAACGAGCGTTTGCGGGCCTGAGTCGAAAAGGGCCATTCAGGACCCAACCCTCACCCGGACACCTGGGCGGGGACTTGAATAGAAAAGATCCCCGGAACGGCTGTTCCGGGGGCCTTTCGTCAGGACAGCTTTGACAGGGCCTTAGGGATGCATGTGCCGCGACATATGAAAGGCGTCTATCTGACCCGCCACGGCGGCGCGGACGCGCTGGAATGGCGCGAGGATATTCCAGTTCCACAACCGGGTGCGGGGCAGGTTCTGGTGCAGGTTCTGGCGGCAGGCGTCAACAATACCGACATCAATACCCGGATTGGCTGGTATTCATCGGATGTGACCAGTGCGACAGATGCTGTGGATGATGATGCTGATGTCGAAGCCGGCGGTTGGGGCGGAGCTTTGGCTTTCCCCCGGATCCAGGGCGGCGATCTGTGTGGCAAGGTTGTTGCGCTGGGCGAAGAAACAACAGGCTTCGAATTGGGCCAAAGGGTTACGTGCCAAATCAACCTGCCGCGTCCGACACAGGACAATCCGTTTGGCTTCGTTGCCTTGGGTTCAGAATTGGATGGGGCTTTTGCTGAGTATTGTCTGTTAGAGGCGTCGGATCTCTATGATGTCACCCATTCTCCTCTGTCCGACATCGAAATTGCGGCCATGCCTTGCGCTTTTGGCACCGCATGGAACCTCTTGTCTCGTGCCGCAGTGAAAGACGGCGATGATGTATTGATCACCGGTGCGTCCGGTGGTGTTGGACTGGCGGCAGTTCAATTGGCGACCCACTTGGGCGCATCCGTCACCGGAATTTCTTCCCCGGGAAAGGCTGAGGCCGTTCGGAATGCAGGTGCCAAAGAGGTTTTGCCGCGCGGAGCATCGTTGCCAGAAGCCACTTTTGACAAGGTGATCGACGTGGTCGGTGGTGAAGTCTGGCCTGAGCTGATCCGCGCTTTGAAGCCGGGTGGTCACTATGCCGTATCGGGCGCGATCGCAGGCCCCGTTGTCACCGCTGACCTTCGCGAAATCTATTTGCCTGACATCACGATTCACGGCTGCACTTACCAACCCGCCGAGGTTTTTGCCGGGCTGGTCGCGCTGATGAATAAAGGTGCCGTCCGTCCGCTGGTGTCTGCGACTTACCCGCTTGACCAAATCCGCCAAGCACAGGACGATTTCATGTCAAAAACACTACCAGGAAAACTGGTTTTGATCCCACAGCAGGAGACGACATGACTGAGATCACTTTGCTTGATGGCTCCATTGGCCAGGAATTGGTAAGGCGTGCGGGCGACAGAGCAACTCCGCTTTGGTCCACGTCTGTGATGCTGGAGCATCGTGAACTGGTCCGGGCCGTTCACAAAGATTACTTTGATGTTGGCGCGACCACCGCAACGACCAACACCTATGCGGTGCATCGTGATCGTTTGCCTTTTGCCAATATCGAAGACAAGTTCGAAGAGCTTCTGGACACGGCTCTGTGTGAGGCCGAAATTGCGCGGGATGCGCATGGCCCTGGCAGGATTGCGGCCTCTCTTGGCCCCTTGGCAGCGTCTTACAGGCCGGACATATGCCCGCCACCGGCCGAGGCTGCTCCGTTGTATCGTGAATTGGCAGATCTGATGAAGGACCGGGTGGATCTGTTCCTGATTGAAACCGCCTCCTCTGTCGAACAGGCAGAAGGGGCTTTGATGGGGTTGGTCGATGCGGGCAAGCCGGTCTGGCTGGCGGTGACGGTCATGGACGACGATGGCACCCGTCTGAGATCGGGGGAGCAGGTTGGCGATTTGGCTTCCATTGTCGACAAATACGCCCCGGACGCAGTTCTGGTGAACTGCTCCCGCCCGGAAGTCATTGAAACGGCACTGGATCTGATCAAACCACTGGGCAAACCTTTTGGCGCCTATGCAAATGGATTTACCCGGATTTCCGAAGGTTTCCTGCAGGACAGGCCAACCGTGGACGCGTTGGAGGTACGGGTTGACCTGGGGCCCGAGGCTTATGCCGAATTCGCCATGACGTGGGTCGATCAGGGCGCAACCATAGTTGGTGGTTGTTGCGAAGTTGGTCCTGCTCACATTGCCGAATTGGCAAAACGCCTGCGGGCGGCTGGTCACGTGATCACCTGACGGAGGAGTGTGATGGGCGCGCATCAGAGGCAAAAGAGTTTGGAGACCGGACAGAAGGTCTGGAGCTTCGACATCATCGTCGCAGACGGGTTTGTCCTGACCGAACTGGCGGCCATCACCGATCTTTTGCGCATCGCTAACCGCACCGTTGCTCAGCCGCCGTTCACCTGGGCGTATCGCTCGGCCAAAGGTGGGCGCGTTGCATCCGGCAGCGGTGCTTTCGTGGAAACCGAACCGTTTGTTCAGAAACCCGATGTCGACTTCCTGTTCGTTGTTGGAAACGCGGATCCCGACAGCCCGGCATTATCTTTGACACAGACTATCGGTTCCTACACCTATCGTGGGTGCAAGGTCTATCTGCTGGCCGAGGCGGCAAGCCGGTACATCCGCGACAACGGCAGTGATGCAGGTGGTCATACAACGCATTGGGAGAACTCGGCCTTGCTGCGCGAACGGCTGGGAATGTTTGATTCAAGCCACGCCATTGCATCGGATACCGGACCCGTCGTGACCTGTGCCGGCATGGGCGCGACCGTGGATGTGGTATTGGCCCTGATCGGGCGTTTGGTGTCTTCGGCCACTCAGATGACCGTTGCCAATATCATGCTGCATGAACAGGTACGCGATTTTGGCTCGCTGCAGCCCTTTTCCGGCGTGAAACCAACCATGACCGGGGATGGCGATTTGGATCACTGCATCCGGATCATGCAGGACAACATGGAAGATCCGGTGCCGATCAGTGAAATCGTGGACATGCTGGGGATTTCGACCCGATCGCTGGAACGCAAGTTCAAGACCTTTCTGGCAACGACACCTAACACGTTTTATCGCGAAATGCGGCTGAGCAAGGCCAACAACCTGCTTTTGAATACCACGATGAGCGTGCGCGAGATCGGTCTGGCCTGTGGTTTCCCCAGCGGCTTCTCGGGTCTCTACAAGAGCTTTTTCGGGATAACTCCATTTGCCGTAAGGAAAAGCCGCCGTGCAGGCGGAGATGGAGAATAGGCTCGGGAGTCTGACGCTTTTGATGCATTTCTTGTCGCCTGTTCGTGTAAAAGCAGGGCAAATCGAATTTGCGGAGGAGCGATATGAGTGAACTTCCCAACAAGGCGCGCGTAGTCGTCATCGGTGGCGGTGTTATTGGCTGTTCGGTGGCCTACCACCTGACGAAACTGGGCTGGAAAGACGTTGTCCTGCTGGAGCGCAAACAGCTGACCAGTGGCACCACCTGGCATGCTGCAGGCTTGATTGCCCAGTTGCGTGCGACCGCCAACATGACAAAGCTGGCAAAATACAGCCAGGAACTTTACGGGTCTCTGGAAGCAGAAACAGGTGTCGCCACAGGCTTCAAGCGCTGCGGTTCGATCACCGTCGCGTTGACGGAAGAACGCAAGGAAGAGATCTTCCGCCAAGCCGCGATGGCCCGCGCATTCGGCGTCGAAGTCGAAGAGATTTCGCCCACCGAGGTGAAGCAGAAATACGAACATCTGAACATTGAAGACGTCACTGCAGGCGTCTGGCTGCCTCTGGATGGACAGGGCGATCCGGCCAATATCGCTCTGGCTCTTGCCAAAGGCGCTCGCCAGCGTGGAGCTCTGGTTAAAGAGCGGATCAAGGTCACCGGAATTTCCAAGCAGGGGCGCCGCGTTACGGGTGTCGATTGGTTGTCTGATGATGGCTCGCAAAGGGGACATATCGAAGCCGATATGGTGGTGAACTGCGCCGGCATGTGGGGTCACGAGGTTGGCCGCATGGCTGGCGTCAACGTGCCGCTGCACGCCTGTGAGCACTTCTACATCGTGACCGAAGGCATTTCGGGCCTGACCCAGATGCCGGTTCTGCGCGTTCCGGATGAATGTGCCTATTACAAGGAAGATGCCGGAAAGATCCTGCTTGGTGCCTTTGAACCCAACGCCAAGCCTTGGGCGATGAACGGCATTCCCGACAGCTTCGAGTTCGACCAATTGCCCGAGGACTTCGACCATTTCGAACCGATCCTCGAAGCGGCCTGTAACCGTATGCCGATGCTGGCCGAGGCGGGTATTCACACCTTCTTCAATGGGCCGGAATCCTTTACGCCGGACGACGCCTATCATCTGGGCCTGGCACCGGAGATGGACAATTTCTGGGTTGCTGCGGGCTTCAACTCGATCGGGATCCAATCTGCAGGTGGCGCTGGCATGGCTTTGGCGCAGTGGATGGACGAAGGTCAGAAGCCGTTCGATCTGGGCGACGTGGACATCAGCCGGATGCATCCGTTCCAGGGCAACAAACACTACCTGTTTGAACGCTCGAAAGAGACTTTGGGTCTGCTTTATGCTGACCACTTCCCCTATCGTCAAAAGGCGACCGCACGAGGTGTCCGTCGTACCCCGTTCCACCATCACCTGCTGGAGCAGGGCGCCGTCATGGGCGAGCTGGGCGGTTGGGAGCGCGCGAACTGGTTTGCCAACGAAGGACAGGAGCGTGAATACCAGTACAGCTGGAAGCGCCAGAACTGGTTCGAAAACTCTGCTGCCGAACACCGCGCCGTGCGCGAAAACGTCGGCATGTATGACATGTCTTCGTTCGGTAAGCTCCGTGTGGAAGGACCGGATTCCGAGCAGTTCCTGAACTATATCTGCGGTGCCAATCTGTCCGTGCCCGCGGGCAAGATCGTTTACACTCAGTTCCTGAACAACAGGGGTGGGATCGAGGCGGATGTCACCGTGACCCGCCTGTCCGAAACCGCCTATCTGGTTGTGACCCCGGCCGCGACACGGTTGGCCGATCAAACCTGGATGATGCGCAACAAGGGTGACTTCAACGTGGTCATCACGGATGTGACGGCTGGCGAAGGTGTTCTGGCGGTCATGGGGCCAAATGCGCGGGATCTGCTCCGCAAGGTGTCGCCCAATGATTTCTCGAACGCAGCAAACCCGTTTGGCACCGCGCAGGAAATCGAGCTGGGCATGGGGTTGGCCCGCGTGCACCGGGTGACCTATGTGGGCGAGCTGGGATGGGAGATCTATGTGGGCGCCGACATGGCTGGTCATGCCTTCGAAACACTGTTCGAAGCTGGTCAGGACCTGGGCCTGAAACTCTGCGGTATGCACATGATGGACAGCTGCCGGATCGAAAAGGGCTTCCGCCACTTCGGTCATGACATCACCTGCGAGGACCATGTGATCGATGCCGGTCTGGGCTTTGCCGTCAAGACTGACAAAGACGACTTCATCGGCAAGGCCGCTGTTCTCGAACGTAAGGAAACGGGTCCTAAGAACCGGTTGCTCCAGTTCAAACTGACGGATGCCGAGCCTCTGCTATTCCACAACGAACCGATCCTTCGGGACGGCGAATATGTGGGCTACCTGAGCTCTGGCAACTACGGTCACACGTTGGGTGCAGCTGTCGGTCTGGGATACGTTCCGTGCGAAGGCGAGAAGGCTGCCGACGTTCTGGCTTCGACCTACGAAATCGACGTGTGCGGTGTGAAGGTGAAAGCGGAGGCTTCGCTAAAGCCGATGTATGATCCGAAATCGGAGCGGGTCAAAGTCTGACCGGGAACCTCTGAAATTGTATCACAAAGGGCAGCCTCGTTCTCGTCAGATGCAGTAGAGATTGAAGCAACACTTGCCCACCGCCGTTTTTTGGTGGGCTGTCCCGAACCAAACCTCTCGAAGTAATCTTCGAGAGGTTTCTCACATGGCAAAAACATATTGTGACGTGAAACCTGCCAACTTGCACTTGGTTGATCAGGTCGTCGTTCTGAAAACAGCATTTTGCGGTCTCATACTTGAGTGTTAAGGTTCCACGCCACGTGCATTTTCTGCATAAAGTGGAGTGTATTCTTTGTTTCGATTGCTAACTTTGACGCTCGTCGGCCTGTTGTTGCCCACTTTAATATTTGCGCAAGATCGCCCCAATATTGTTCTAATCCTCATGGACAACCTCGGTTTTGGTGAACTCGGTTCTTATGGTGGTGGCGAACTTCGTGGTGGGGCAACCGAACGACTTGACGCTCTGGCCGAAGAAGGCATGCGGCTACTCAATTTGAATGTAGAGGCGCAATGCACCCCTTCTCGTGCTGCGCTGATGACTGGAAGATATGCAATCAGGTCCGGTAACGCGTCTGTTCCGGTAACGACCGGCAACTACGGTCTGACGCAATGGGAATACACGATGGCTGAAATGCTATCTGATGCGGGCTACGCGACAGGGATGTTCGGCAAGTGGCATCTTGGGCATACAGAGGGCCGCTTCCCGAACCAGCAAGGTTTTGACGAATGGTTCGGCATCCCGAACTCGACCGATGAAAGCCTTTGGCCGGGTCAACCGCAGTTCGATGCAGTCGCGGAGGAAGGTGTCAGCCCATACAGTGTGCCCGAATACATCATGGAAGGTTTCCGGGACGAAGACCCAAGCAATGTTCGGGTTTATGACGAAGAACAACGCCGTTCCATCGATGGTGAACTAACTGAACGAAGCATTGACTTCATGCGGCGTCAGGTAGAGGCCGACAACCCGTTCTTCCTGTTCATCCCCTACACTCTGCCGCATTATCCCGTCTTGCCGAGCCGCGAGTTTGAAGGTGCGAGTGGTAAGGGCACATGGGGTGACGTTCTCTTGCAAACCGATGCCTACGTTGGAGACTTGCTGGATACCGTCGATGAGTTAGGTATCCGGGATGATACCATCTTTATCTTCACCTCCGACAATGGGTCTGAGTTCTTGCCGGGACATCAAGGGTGGAGCGGGCCATGGCGCGGGTCGTATTTCACCGGGCTGGAAGGGTCACTGCGAGTGCCTTTCATCATTCGATGGCCCGGAAAGGTGCCTGCTGGCCAAACGTCGAATGAAATCGTTCACATGATGGATTTGTATGCGACCTTTGCTGAAATTGCTGGAGCGGAAGTTCCGACTGACCGCGTAATCGACAGCATCGATCAGACCGCCTTCTTGACAGGGCAATCGGAAAAGTCGGCTCGCGATGGGTTGATGGTTTATGTTGGCAAACGCATTTTTGGCGTGAAGTGGCGAAACTGGAAAATGATGTTCAATGAGGTAGAGCTCGGCTCTGACCCACTGGTCACCTTTGACTTTCCGCGCTTCTACAACCTCTACGATGACCCAAAGGAAATGTATCCGCTCAACCCATCGACACCTGGTAACTTCTGGGTGCGCTGGCCAATGGGCGAAATCATAGCCGAACATACAGCGTCGTTGAAGGCTGAGCCGCCTATACCTGAGGGCACACCTGATCCGTACGTCCCGGAATAGGCTGGAATCTGCGGCTATTTCGGGTTCAGAGTGGATTTCTGACCCCAACCATTGAAAAGTCCGAGTTTCAAGATTTACGGCATGGGCGGGGGCCTCGGCCGCCCTGTTCTATTTGGCTGCAGGTTTCTTTGATGGGACCGCAAAAAAACCAAAATGAATGCGCTCAATTTAGACCGGCTGTCCCCCTGACACCCTTCAACACCCTTCACGTTTCGTGATGCCCCCCATCACGTTTTTCGGGCTGGTGAAAGAAGGATGACTTGCCATAGAAAATCCCCAGAACAGAAAGGGGCCGCATGGCAGACGTCCAGCCAGCACCGAACACTGATACACCGCAAGGATTGGCTCTTGCGATCACGGCCTATGTGTTGTGGGGGTTTCTGCCGCTTTATCTGAAAGCCATGTCCCATATGCCACCGGCCGAAGTTGTGTCGCATCGCGTGATCTGGTCGGTGCCCGTTGCCGGGCTTTTGTTAGTTCTGATGCGGCGGACCCAAGACCTCAAGGCAGCGCTTGGGTCCCCTAAGACGCTGGCGATGGGCGCGCTGACGGCTGGATTGATCTCGGTGAACTGGGGGATTTATGTCTGGGCCATCTCGGCGGACCGAGCGTTGGATGCTGCCTTGGGGTATTACATCAATCCGCTGTTCAGTGTCTTGTTGGGCGCCGTCCTGTTGGGGGAACGTCTGAACAGGGCGCAAGTCTTTGCCATTTCACTGGCGGCGCTCGCAGTTGTCATTCTTGCGGTAGAGGCTGGATCTTTGCCTTGGGCGGCGCTGGGATTGACGCTCAGCTGGGGGTTCTATGCCTTCTTCAAGAAATGGCTGCCAATCGGTCCGAACCAAGGCTTCATGTTGGAAGTGCTCATCCTGTCGCCTCCGGCTTTGGCGTATTTTGTCTACCTGACAACCACCGGGAACAGCGCGTTTGGAGCGCAAACAAGTGACACAGTTCTGTTGCTGGGATGTGGGATCGTCACGGCCGTGCCGCTGATGATCTATGCCAACGGGGCCAAGCTACTACGTCTCTCGACCATCGGCATCCTGCAGTACATAGCACCTACGATGATCTTCCTTGTTGCTGTGTTTGTCTTCGGGGAAACCTTTGACCGGGCCCGTATGATCGCCTTCCCGCTGATTTGGTTGGCCCTGGTTGTCTATTCCGCGTCATTGGTGAAGCAAATGCGCAAGCGCCCGGCGTGAGACCGAACCGGAATTTCTGAAAAATTCCGATCCGTTTTCCGCGCTGGATGAGACACCACCGGAAAGGTCAGTGTCCCAGAAGTTGGCTGAGGAACAATTGCGCCCGGTCGCTTTGCGGGTTGGAGAAGAATTGTTCGGGTTCGGCGACCTCGATGATTTCGCCCTGGTCCATGAAGACCACCCGATCGGCCACTTTGCGGGCAAAGCCCATCTCATGCGTGACCACGATCATCGTCATGCCTTCTTCGGCTAGCTCGATCATGACGTCCAGCACTCCGGCAATCATCTCGGGATCCAGGGCCGAGGTTGGTTCGTCAAACAGCATGACCTTGGGTTTCATGCACAAGGCGCGTGCAATGGCCACGCGTTGCTGTTGACCGCCTGACAGCTGCACCGGATATTTTTCCGCCTGTTCGGCAATGTGTACCCGTTCAAGGTAATGCATCGCCAGATCGCGGGCTTCCTTCTTGCTGATCCCCCGATTGCGCGTGGGACCCAGCGTCAGGTTGTCCAAGATGGTCATGTGTGGGAACAGGTTGAAGCTTTGAAACACCATTCCAACTTCCCGTCGGATACCTTCGATGTTCTTCAGCTCAGGGCTGACCTCGACTCCGTCCACGCGGATTGTCCCCTTCTGATGCGCTTCAAGCTGATTGATGCAGCGGATCATGGTGGACTTCCCGGAGCCCGAAGGGCCGCAGACCACGACCTTTTCACCTTCGTGAACGGTCAGATTTATGTCGAAGAGGGCGCTGAAATCCCCGTACCATTTGCACATGCCGGTAATCTCGACCAGCGGTTTTGCGTGTGCATCGAGCATGTCTGAGCTCTCCTATCGGCGGCTACGCGCGGCCCGCCGTTCCAACCAGGCAAACAGCAGCGCAAAAGAATAACACAGGACAAAGTACATTGCCCCGACAAGGATCCAGGTCTCGAAGACCTTGGTTGTGGTAGCGGCGACCTCGGTGGCGAGGAAGGTAAGCTCCTGGATTGAGATCAGCGACACAATTGCGCTGTCTTTGATCAAGGTGATGAACTGCCCGGCCATTGGCGGCAGGATCTTGCGCAAGGCCTGCGGCAGGATCACATCCTTCAGGACATTGGTGCGCGACAGACCGATGGCTCGTGCGGCCTCCCATTGTCCTTTGGGCACGGCCTGAATTCCGGCACGGACAATTTCGGTCACATAGGCGCCTTCGAACATGGCAAGGCACAGCACCCCGGCCAGGAAATTCGACAACAAGGCCGGATCGCCGAACAGGATCCAGAAAGCCCACGTGTTCACGATGTATCCGTCGCGGTCGATGTCATCGACGCCAAGTGCCGGGAACAACTGGCTGGAGATGAAGAAGTAGAAAATGAAAATGAAAACGACCGGTGGAATATTGCGGACCAATTCCACATAGCTGCGGCTGATGATGCGCAGGGTCAGGTTGTCCACAGTCCGCCAGTATCCCATCAGAATCCCGATGATGGTCGCGAAAATCGTCCCCCAAACCGCAAGTCTCAGCGTTGTCGCCAGCCCGTACATCAGCAAGTTGGCAACCCAACTGCCGGTCTCTTCGTCAAACCGGATGATGAACCCGAAGACGCGCGACCAGTTCCAGTGATAGACCAGAACGTCATTCACGCGGTACGACGCGAAGACGATCAGCCCGATGACACTTGCAAACAGCAGGTAATCGACAATCGTCAACCGCTTGCGCGGTGGCGCGGGAGGGGGGCTATTGCGATCCATGTGGATGGTCCTGACTGCAGGGGTGGGAAGGCGCAGCTCAAGCGCCTTCCGTTATGTGTTCATTGATCGAGAGCAACCAGATCTTTCCAGGCTTCCTGGCTTTTGAACCAGTAGTCATGGGTTTCCTGCAGCCACCCGTTCGAGGTGTTCACTAGGATCCAGTTGGAGAAGAAGTTCAACGCGTCCGCATCACCCTTGCGCAGTGCAAAAGCTTCGTCGCCGCGGCTCAGGTTTTCACCATTGTTGGCAACGAACACCTTGCCGGGATGGGCTTCCGACCAGAACGCAGGCTTGGGCGCCGAAGAAATCGTGGCATGCGCATTGCCGTTTACCACTTCCTGGAAGGCTTGCGCGTCGTCATCAAACCGGCGAAGCGTAGCTTTGGGGAACCGTTTCTGGGCGAAATTGCAAGGTGTTGCGCCCCGGCGGCAGGAAATCGTCACGGACGGGTCGTTATAGTCGTCCATTGACTGGAAGCCGCCAGCCAGTTCCGTATTCGAGGCCATCTGCTGACCCGAATGCGCGTATGGCAGTGTGAAGTTCACGGTCAGGTTCCGCTGTGGCGTGATCGACATACCGCCGATGATGACATCAAATTTCTTGGCGATCAGCGCCGGAATGATCCCCGACCAAGCTGTCGGAACAAATTCAACCTCGACACCCATATCTTCGGCCACTTTCTTGGCCACGTCGATTTCGAACCCGATCAGGTTGCCTTCCTTGTCCCGCATTGCCCAAGGCACGAAGGTGGCCATGCCGACCCGCAAGGTTCCACGTTTCTGAATGTCTTCCAATACCCCTTCAGCCTTCGCAGGTGCCGAGGAGCTCGCGAGACCGGCGACCGCCACGGCGGCGGCAACTACTAGACCTTTGATTGGCTTGAACATCTTCATTGCTATTCCTCCAAGTTGGTTATGTTTTGGCCCTGCTTATCGTTTGCTTTTGTTCAGGGATCTTTCAAACAGGCTGACGCCTATCGACAGGGTGATCGTCACGGCAAGATAAATACCTGCGACCAGGAACCAGACCTCGAACGCCATGAACGTGTCCGCGATCAGGTTGAGACCTGCCGTGGTCAGTTCCGAAACGGCAATCACACTGACAATTGCTGAATGTTTGATGAGTGAGATGATAAGCCCGGTCAGGGGCGGCAGAATAAGCGGCAAAGCCTGTGGCACGACGATGAAGCGGTACTTGTCGACAACGTTCAATCCGATGGCATCGGCGCCTTCATATTGGCCCTTTTCCACCCCAACGATCCCACCGCGAATGATTTCGGCTGCAAACGATCCTTCGAAGAAGGCCAAGCACAATACACCGGCCCAGAACCTGTCGATACCAAAGATCGGCGCCAGTACGAAGTAGAACAGAAACAGCTGTACCAGCAGTGGGGTGTTACGGATCGCCTCAAGATACCAGGTTGCGATAATGCGCCCCGCGAAGGAGTTGGAGAGGCGGGCAAAGGCGGTCACAAACCCGATCAGAATGGCCAGCACGCCGGCAATCGAGGCAAGACGAAGGGTTTCGATCAAGCCTTTGACCAGCGGGCCCCAGTATATTTCACCGTCTATTTCGCGGTAGAAAAAAGGTTCGATGCGATACCATTGCCAATTGTATTCCATCGCAACAGCGCCACGCCAGATCAGGTATCCGATGATCGCAAAGACGGCCAGCGCCTGAGAAATCTGCCAAAAAACCTGACGCACCCTCCTGAGGTCCAGTCCGGTGTCATCTCTGGTTCGCTGGGCGCGCGGTGTTGGCACCGAAACTCGTCCTTGCAAAGGGCCCTCCTACGTTTCCCGGTTGGGCGCATACTCAAAACTATTCGAAATGATACATAGCGCTGTCAACAAAAAAACATGCAATTCATTCACAAATGCTATATATGCGTAAATGCTATACATCCGATCCCACTTGATCTGATCGCGTAAGTTCTGGAAAGAGCAGCCATGAAAATCACGTTTAAGCAAGTAGACGCATTTCGGACGGTGGTGTCGACGGGAACTGTGACCGAAGCCGCTGAAATGCTGGGTATATCTCAACCCGCGGTCAGTCGTCTGATCTCGGATTTCGAAGCCGCTGTCGGGTTCCAGTTGTTTCAGCGAGTGGGCCGTGTGCTTGAGCCAACCGAGGAAGCGCGGCTGTTGGTGGCCGAAGTCCGCCAAGCTGTCAGCGGGATGGAGCATATCAAGGAAGCCGCTGGTGCGATTCGCAACTTTGGACATGCACGGCTGACGCTTGTGACGACTCCAACCTTTTCGACCCTGGTGGCGCCCAATCTGGTGGGGCAGTTTGCATCAAAGCGCCCCGATTCGATGCTGAAGATGGAAATTGGTCCAGCCGATGACGCGGTCGAATGGATGGTTTCGCAAAGCTATGATTTCGGAATAACCACCAGCGAAACGCTGAATCCCACGTTCGACAGTCTGATGATTACCAATGACGACGTTTATTGCGTCGTGCCCGAAGGTCATCCGCTGAGCGAAAAGACCCTGATCCATGCACGGGATCTGGCCGAGGAAAGTTTCATTTCCTACATTTCGACCTCGCGATTCCGGTTCGAGATCGACAATTTCTTTGACTCCAAGGGGGTCACCAGAAAGCTGCAATATGAAACTCGAACCACTGATGCAATCTGCCGATTGGTGGCCACAGGGTTGGGGGTCTCCGTGGTTGGATCAAGCGCTGAATACCTCAAGAGTTTGCCGGGTGTCGTGGCGCTTCCCTTCGCGGCCCCGCTGACGTTTCGGGCGGTTCTGATCTGGTCGAACCGGCGTCCACTGTCGGCCATCGCTCAGGAGTTTCTTGAGATCGCCAGGGAAAACGTCGACCGGAAATACCCCTGATCAGCTGTTCAAAGCCCTGCGGAACGTTTCGCGTGCCTCAGCGCTATGAATGTACGCATAGTCTCTCGGATAGGGGTTGCCGGCGATGATTTCCAGGCAGCTGAATTGTGGGCCGGGCGCGGACAGGATATCGGGCAGCCCGTGCTGGAAAGCCTCTAGTTCGTCGAAGCTTCGGGATTCTGCATAGCCGGCTGATCGCGCAAACCCGGTGAAATCGACGGCGTCAGCACCGGGCAGTGGGTGGGAGCCGTTTACCTCGTAAACCCGATTGGCAAACAAAAAGTGATAGAAGTTGGTGACCCCGGCGCCGGCAACCGTCACCAGCGAGCCCAGGTTCATCAGCAAACTGCCATCCCCGTCAAAAACAAAGACCCTTCGGTCGGGATTTGCCAGAGCCAGCCCCAAACCGTGCGACGATGCCTGGCCCATGGCGCCAACCGCGACATAGTTCAGAGGCCGCGGATTCAGGGCCATCCAGTCAAAATTGCTCTGATAAACGGCAACAACGATATCCTCATCGCGCACATGGGGGATAAGAGCTTGCAGGGCGTGATCTCGACGCAGTGTCATGGTGTCTCCGGGGCGCGGCCGATCAGGAAGATATGTGGGCGGGACGCGGCATATGCGGCGTCAATAGCTGGGGGGATATGCTCTTCGTCATCGGGTTCTTCAATCAGGGAATGGCTGATCTCCATGGCGTCCAGCACGGGCTGAACGATACGCACTCCATAAGCTTCCGAGTCCTCGGGCAACAAATGCGGTTCTTTTCCTTGCAACCCCACAAACATCACGATGGGCAGATGGTAATCCATCCCGATAGCCCGTATGGCATTGAGTGAATCCATGAGGCCGGTCTGCTGCATCATCATCACGGCCCGGGTCCCGTTGTAGGACATTGCCCCGCAAATACTGATTCCTTCGTCCTCTTTGCAGACGCGGGTCAGGCGGAATTCAGGGTCTTTCGAAAGGGGCCAGAGCAAACCGTCACTGGTTACGATATCAGGCAGCGCAACCACTTCGCGCACGCCTGCGGCTTTGATCAGGGACAGAATGCGGGCACCCGACGGATGCGCAACATTTGGTGTTTCCAACGGTGGGGTGGGGGATGCGACCATCATTCACCTCCTGCAAGGAAGTCACGCAGACCGGCCACTACGGCCTCCAGTTGGTGCCGCATTCCGATGGTGACGCGGATGTAATCCTTATAGGCGGGTGCATTCAAGCGGCGTATCAGGATCCCGCGGTTCAACAGGAAGGCTTCGGCCTTGGCGGCGCTGAATTCGGAGTCCGGCATATGGATCAGCATGAAATTCGCCTGCGACGGTACGACGTTCAGACCCAGTTGGATAACTTGATCGGCGAGGAAGTTCCGCCCGGCCCGGTTTTGTTCAAAAACATATCGGATGTGCTCGGGGTCCTGCATGGCCGCAATGACGGCCGCGGCTGACGGGGATGCGACCGGAAAAGTCAGGCCAATGCGCCTCAGAACATCGATCACATCTTCTGGCCCGAACGCCCAGCCGACCCGTGCGCCTGCCAAGCCGTAGATCTTCGAAAAGGTCCGACACATGATCACATTGTTGGCTTCTTCCACCAGAAGATGACCCGGCTCATAGTCTGACGCATCCACATATTCTTCGTAAGCATTGTCCAGAACCAGCAGAACATGGTCGGGCAAAGCTGCGTGAAGCCGCCGGATTTCGGCCCCGTTCAGATATGTACCCGCCGGGTTTTCCGGATTGGCGAGATAGACGATTTTCGTGCGTTCAGTCAGGGCTGCAATCATGTTGTCGACGGACGGGACCAGATTGTCGTCCGCTACAGAGACGGGTTCAGCATCATTGGCATGTGCATAGTTCGGAACTTTCAGATACCCGTTTGCACTGCGGATCAGCTGATCGCCAGGTCCCAAGTAGGCCCGAGCCAATCTTGCCAACAGATCGTCCGACCCTTGCCCAGTTATGATTCGGTTGGCGTCCAGGTTGAAACATTCACCAATCGCTGGTGCGAGAATGTGATCCGGAAATTCCAGGTAACGCTCGATGTCCGACACGGATGCCCGTGCGGCTTCCCTCGCCAAGGGGCTGGGACCGAAAACACTTTCGTTGGAATGCAGCAGCGCCCAGGGCGGTTTGGGGTCAGAGCTTTCTGCCACAAGCATGTGTGGACGAATGCGGTCTATCCCAGATTTTGCAAGAGTCACTCCCATAGGGTCCTCCGATGCGGTTTTTCCAATCAATCACACAAACATGTTAATTTGGCAATTCACTTTCAAAAAAATTATGATACAACGATCGCCATAGATGTCCCCGCCGAAGGAGAGCACCGAAAGTGTCTGCGAGCCGGTTAATGTTGGACTTGGATCTGGATCTGCCCGGGCGCCATGTTGGCGACCTGATGTTGCGGTGGTCCGACAATTCGAATCCTTTGGGCTACCATCCGATTCCGGTGATCAGTCTCAAAGGAGCTGATGGGCCGACTGTTCTGATCACCGGTGCCAATCATGGCGATGAGTTCGAAGGCCCCGCCGCCATCATGCGGTTGGCCCAGTCTTTGGATCCATCCGGCTTGACCGGGCAGATCATTCTCATTCCGGCCTTGAATGCCCCGGCCCTGGCCGCGTCGTCCCGCGTATCGCCATTGGACAGGGCCAATTTGAATCGGGCGTTTCCGGGGGATCCGGATGGAGGGCCCACCGCGATGGTGGCGCATTTCGTCGAAACCGAATTGCTGCCCCGTTGCGATGCCGCGATTGATCTGCATTCCGGGGGCAAGGCATCGTTTTTCGAACCATGTGCCCTGGCAACCAGAACTGCCGACCCGGCTTTGTTCGGGCAAAACATGGATCTGGCCCGCGCCTTTGGTCTGCCGTTGATCTGGCAATTGGGCGCGAACAACGACAACCGATCCTTGAATTCAGCGGCTGAACGTGTGGGCATTCCGATGATTGCGACCGAGTTGGGTGGCGGCGGTGGCGTTGACCCCGGCATAACCGACGCGACCGAAGCTGGCCTGCGGCGCTGCCTTGCACATATCGGTCTTTTGCCTGACTCGCCGCCGTCCAATCCCGTGCGGGTGGTTCAGATCGCGTCCCCAAGACACTCGGTCTATGCCCCTGGCACAGGTATCTTCGACCGGAGCATTGCTGCCGGACAGGCTGTCTCCAAGGGAGACTTGGCCGGGCAGTTCCATTTCGTGACCGAACCGGAACGTCCCTCGATCCCGTTGGTGTTCACCGAATCCGGTCTGGTTCTGGCACATACCTGCCGTGGACTGGTGCAGCGCGGCGAGTTGTTGGCCTTGGTCGCGCAGGATGTGGAGGGGTGATGCAGCATTTTGGGCATTTCATCGACGGGGCCTTTACCCAACCGGATGGGGTCATCGACAGTATCAATGCGGCCACCGGCGACGTCTGGTGTCAGTTTTCGCGGGGGCAGGCGCAGCACGCAGAGCGGGCGATATTGTCTGCTCAGTCCGCCTTTGACACATGGTCCGCGAAAAGCGGTGCGGAGCGTGCAGATGTGTTGGAGCAGCTCGCGGATACCTTGTCGCAACGGTGGGAGGAACTGGTCGAAGCTGAGATAGGCGACAATGGCAAACGCATAACCGAGGTGCGCGGCCAGCTTTCCGGTCTGCATGGCTGGTTCCGACCCGCAGCGCAACAGGCACGGGATCTAGTGCCGCATGATCAGGGCAACACGCTTGCCGGTGTGCGCAGCGAGCAGCAGTATCTGCCCTTTGGGGTCGTTGTGGCGATTACCCCGTGGAACTCGCCCCTGATGATCCTTGCCTGGAAACTGGCTCCCGCATTGGCGGCGGGAAACACCGTGGTGGTCAAGCCGTCCGAGATGGCCTCGGCCTCTACCCTTCTTTTTGCCGACATGGCCCATCAGGCCGGTTTGCCAGCCGGTGTTCTGAATGTCGTGACTGGCTTCGGACACGAGGTCGGGGAGCCGCTGGTCAGACATCCCCTGACCCGGAAAGTGACCTTTACCGGCTCCGATGCAGGGGGGCGCAAGGTGGCCGAAACAGCGGCCTCCAATGTGATCCCGACAACGTTGGAGTTGGGGGGGAAGTCGCCCCAGGTGGTCTTTGCGGACTGCGATCTGGACGACGCTGTGAATGGCATTTTGTCGGGGATCTTTCTGTCCAATGGTCAGACCTGCGTGGCGGGATCGAGACTGATCGTGGAGCGTTCGGTCAAGGCCGAACTGGTTTCAAGGCTGGTCTCGCGGGCGGGGGGGCTGAAGCTTGGGGACCCGATGGACCCGCAGACACAGATTGCACCGCTGGCGAATGAACCACACCTGAAAAAGGTGACGGCCATGATCACCCAGGCCAAGGATGACGGGGCCCGTTGTTTGCTGGACGGTCTCGAAACCGCCCGGGGACGGTCCGGCTTTTTTGTTGGCCCGACCCTGTTCGACGATGTGACCCCGGACATGCAATTGTGGCGGGACGAGGTGTTCGGCCCGGTTCTGGCGATTACGTCCTTCGATACGGAAGACGAAGCCATCGCATTGGCGAATGACAGCAACTATGGCTTGGCAGCCGGTGTCTGGACAATGGATGACGACAAGGGCGCCCGCGTGGCGCAGGCCATCCAAGCCGGCACCGTCTACATCAACCACTATCGCAGCGTAGACCCGATGAGCCCGATCGGAGGGCTCAAGCTCTCCGGCTATGGGCGGGAATTAGGCCCCGAGGCCATCAAGGCCTTTCTTCAGATCAAATCCGTTTGGACCGGAACTAGTTCTGTACCGGATCCATTCCCCGATGACGTGGAGGCACAATGAACGATCATTTCCAAGCGCCCGAAGGCAATTTTCGCGGCCATGAGCAGCAATCCGTCTGGTCCGAAAAATACGATCCGGAACTGACCGAGGTTGGCCCGGGAACGCCTTGCGGTGAGTATCTGCGCCGGTTCTGGATGCCGGTGGCAATGACCGACCAGATCGGCGACTTGCCTTACCGCATCCGTATCCTGGGTGAAGACCTGGTGCTGTTCCGCGAAAAGAAAGAGGGCAAGCTGGGCTGCACGCATCTGCACTGCTGTCATCGCAACATGAGCCTCGAGTTCGGCATAGTTGAAGAAGGCGGTATCCGCTGCTCTTATCACGGCTGGAAATATGGGTTGGATGGAACGGTTCTGGAAACCCCCTGCGAACCACCCGCTTCTCAGGTCAAGAAAAAGGCGTGTCTGGGGGCCTATCCGGTCATCGAATACAAGGGACTGGCTTTTGCATATCTTGGACCTGCCGGGGAACAGCCGCCATTCCCTGTAATGGACACGTTTGACGATGACGGTGACGAATTGGTGCCGTATCTCATCAAATCCCCATGCAACTGGTTGCAGGTGATGGAAAACGCCTGGGACCCGTTTCACGTCGTGTATCTGCACACCAAGGCCGCACGGGTTCAATTTCACGAAGCCTTCGCGCACATGCCGATGATCGAGTTTCACGAAAGCAAGACCGGTGATTTCTATACCAACGTGCGCCGTGACGGGGACTTCATCTGGGTTCGGGTCCATGATCACATGCTGCCCAGCTTCACGCAGAATGGCGGGCATTTCCCGATTCCCGACCGGTCACGGTACTTCGGACGGGGAGGATTGACCCGCTGGATCACGCCCATTGATGACACCAACACCATGGTCATCGCCTGGCGGCACTTCCGCGAGGAACGGTTCAACGACGACCCGCGTGGCATGACCAACCGGGACGAGGTTGGCTATGGCAAAACCGATTTCTATGGCCAAGGACCGGACCGGCCTTACGAAATGCGGCAGCGCGATCCCGGCGATTACGATGCTTGGGTCAGCCAGGGACCTATCAACGTGCATGCGCGCGAAAATCTGTCCTTTACCGACCGTGGCGTAGCCAAGGCCCGGCGCATGCTGCGCAATGCAATCCGGGCGTTGCAAAAAGGAGAGCGGCCGCCACAGCCCTCGGACAGCTTCGCGGGTCGGACCATCCCGACCTATGCCGGGGATACGGTTCTGCGAATTCCACTTCAGGAAGGGCGCGATGATGGGGCCTTGCAAAAAGAGGTATCCTTCAAGGTCGCGGAAATCCTGACCTCTGCCGATCATTTGGAAGGCGCAGACCGACGTGCGTTCATCGAAGATGCATTGAAAAGCTATGAGGCGGGTTGGTCATGACGGCACGTGTTGCTCACAATCCGGGACGTGTGGAATGGTCGGGAGAAAACCCCGGGATCTACCTGAAACAGGATCCGTCGCAGGACCACTATGACACGTTGGCCCTGTTCTTCAGGGTGGTGCTGTCACCCTATGGCCGAGGGCATGCGGCTCTGGTCCTTGGGGCTCCGGACGAAGCAAGGGGCTGGCCGGACGTTACCAACCTGATCATGACCGACAATCAAAGAATGATGCGTTGGATCGTCGATGGCTGGGTCACAAAGATGCCGACCTTTATTGGCAAGCCCGGTCTGGCTGCCATGACCTGGCTGGATTGTGACAGCATCGAAAAACGGCCGGGTGACCTGAAAACGCGCTATTCGGAAACACTGCGGGGCTCTGGGGCCAAGCTGGAAATGATCTGGGAAGACATGGGGCCACCTTTGCCGGTCGAGGTGACTAGGGAAAACTCGGCGACCAAGGAACACGAGATGTATTCCGTCTTTCTGGAGGCCAAACGCGCGCGCGTCGTTCTGAACGGGGCTCCGTTGCGCGGACAGGTTGCCGATCGGCAGTTTTTTGGACGCACCATGTCGACCGCGTTTCTGGCCTTTTCGGAAACCTGGGTCACGCCAAAGGGAGAAAGCTGATGCCGCTGAACACCCCCGTCACCCCGGGCGTTGTGGATTGGACCGGTGAAAATCCGGGGATCTTACTGAAAGATGAGGACGGCAACTTTTCGGCGATGGCCCTGTTTTTCCGGGTGGCCTGGTCGCCGGTGGGGCAGGGGCAGGTCCTGCTGCTTTACGGGACTCCCGCGGCCGTGGACGGTACTCGGGATGCACCCAACGTAATGCTGGCCGACAACATGGCTTTGGCGGAGTTTCTGAAGGATAATTTCATCGGGAAATTGGCCGCGTTCCGCAACGCACCTGCATTTGACAACTTGCCGGTTCGGCAGGCCATGAGTGTTCGCACGTCCGGCGACCCGATGGGCCACAGATACGCCGAGACCATTGCAGGCGAGGATCTGACCATCGAGCTGGTCTGGGAAGACCTGCAGCCCCCGCGCGCATTGGAATTGACCCCGGATCAGGTGGGCACCGGAGAGCACACGATGTTCACGTTGCTGGTGCCCTCGCACAACGCACAGATCCTTGTGAACGGACACCAACTGCCGGGGCAACTGGGCACTCGGGTTCAGGCCGGGTTTGAGACCAGCACCGCCTTCCTGTATTTTTCGGAAACCTGGGTTATCCCGCCGGAGGACACATGACGCTGCACCCTGCCGACCGGCTAGCATTCGACAAAGCGATGGTGACACAACCGGTCTGGAACCGGTTCAACACCGCAGGGGAAGCCCTTGGGCTGCCCGAAAACGTCCTGCTCCACGCTGGCCCACCGTTCCCCGATATCCCAAGTGTCACGCGGCCCATCCTGAACTCGGCCTGTGTTGCTGCGGTGTTTGAGGGGCTGGCCCGCGATTTCGATCAGGCCGAAGCGATGATCGGCGCAGGGGAGATACTGTTGAAGCCAGCGCAGGACCATGACGTGGTCACGCCCCTGGCCGCCGTGGTCAGTGCCTCGATGCCTTTGCACACGGTCTATGATGCCTGGCGGGGGCAGCAACGGGTATATGCACCTATTAACGGAGGATCGCGACCGGCCATGCGGCTTGGTTTGCGATCTGAGGCGGTCCTGAACCATATCCGTTGGCTGAACACCCGATTTCTGGATGTGCTGCAGGGCGGTTTGGCCGAAGGTATCGCATTGGTGCCGCTGGCCGTAATGGGATTGCAGGGCGGAGATGACTGCCACGGCAAAACCCCGGTTGCCGGGGCAGCGTTGGCGGCTGAGTTGATTGACCGTAGCCCGAACGGCGTTCAGGACGAAGATGCATTGGAATTTCTGCACTCCTCACCTTCTTTGTTTCTGAACCTGTGGATGGCGGCTACGAAAATCATGATGAAACTGGCCGAAGGCATTGGCGGCTCCAGCTTTGTCACCGCGGCGGGTGGCAATGGTCTGGAAACCGGTATTCAGATCTCGGCCTTGCCTGGCCGATGGTTCACCGTGCCCGCGACGCCGCCTGTCGGCGCCTTTGATGTGGATCTGCCTCCTGATCGGGCCTTGGGCGCGATCGGGGACAGTGCCGTGGTTGATGCCTTCGGACTGGGTGCAATGGCCCGAGGGCTGACCCAGCCGGAAGACCCTGCCGCCCTACGCTCCTCGGCTTTGTCTGTACAGGCGCATCCATACTTCCGATCCATGAACATCAAACTGGGCTCCACTGCCCGGGCAGCGGTCGAGGAAGGCGTGGGGCCGATCATCAGCCTGGGCATTCTGGATCGGAAAGGAGATGCTGGACGATTGGGTGGTGGTCTGTACGACATGCCCGTCACCCCGTTCGAAGCGGCGATGAAGGCGATCCCTTCATGACGCTGAACCACCTGGACGCATGTGAAATCTCAAGGCATATCCGTTCAGGTGAGGCGAAGCCCAGTCAGGTCATGCAAGCTCATCTGGAGCGCATAGCCGCGCGGGAACCGCAAGTCGGTGCCTTCATCCATCTGGACGCAGATCGCGCGATGGATCTGGCGCGGGAGGCCGACGCCAAAGAGCCGTCCGGGCTGTTGTTCGGGGTGCCTTTCGTTATCAAGGACATCATCGATACGCAAAACATGCCGACCCGGTGGGGCTCTCCCCTGTACGAAAATCGTGTGCCAGAGCGGGACGCCGCCTGCGTCGAAAGCTTTGTTCAAGCCGGCGCCATTCCCATTGGCAAGACGGTCACGACCGAATTTGCCTATTTCAAGCCGGGCAAAACGGCCAACCCGCACAACCTGTGCCATACACCCGGGGGATCCTCTTCCGGATCAGCTGCGGCTGTGGCGGATTTCATGGCGCCGCTGGCGTTTGGGTCACAGACGGCAGCTTCTCTCATCCGCCCGGCTGCCTATTGCGGAGTCAGGGCTTTTCGCCCGACGACTGGCGGTTTCGATCTGAAGGGCGTCATGGGTCTTGCCCCATCGCTAGACACCTTGGGCGTTCTGGCTCGTTCAGTGCGGGATCTGGCGCTTTGTCGAGCGGTTCTGACTGACACTCAACCTCCTGCTGAAACGGATTTCGAGGACGCGCAACCCCGGATTGGTTTGATGCGTGGCCCGCATTGGGCCGACGGCAGTGTCGAGATGCGCGATACCTGTCAGCGGGCCCTCCAAGCCATAGCCGCAACCGGAGCAGAGGTCTGCGAACTGACGCATCCGCCGATTTTCGACAGCCTGACGCGGGCACAGATCACCGTGATGGGATACGAGGCGTCGCGGATCCGTGCGCATGAGTATTTTGCTGGTGGAGAACGGATCAGCCCGCAGTTTCGGGCGCTGATCGAGGATGGGCAAAAGGTCAGCGATGCAGAGTATCAGGACGCGCTGGCCCGCCGGGACCGGGCAAATGCAATGCTGGATAGTCTGTTTCGCGATGTTGATGTCATTCTCGCCCCTTCGGCCCCGGGGCCGGCGCCGCTGGGTCTGAGCGCGACCGGTGATCCGCTGTATTCCCGCAGCTGGAATCTGCTGCAATTGCCAACCGTCGCCTTGCCGTTTGGGTCAACCGAGGACGGTTTGCCAATGGGTGTTCAACTGCTGGGGCCGCGTGGTGGGGATGTGGCGCTGTTGGCTGTGGCCCGTTGGGTCGAGGCCGCGTTTGCCCGTTGACCCGGGGTCGGGTGCCAGGTTCCCGCTACGTCTCTCTTGCCTGAACGTCCCGGTTGCTCGCACGCTCTCCGCAAGCCTTAGGGGAGAGAGACATGCACCCGACGATAACAAAAATGCAGGAGGTCGTGGCCTCGGGCGATGACAGCAAGATTGCTGATTTGCTGGCCGAGGACGTCCGCTTTATGCCACCGACCTATTACAAGACCTGGACAGGTCGCGATGCCGTGGCCGCGGTGCTGGGGCATGTGGGGCAGGTGTTCAGCGATTTCCGGTATCGCCGGGTCATGGGGGACGGCAAGGATTGGGCGCTGGAATTTCAGTGCAAGGTCGGAGATCTGGATGCCGTGGGCGTAGATCTGATTACTTTGAACGACCAGGGGTTGATCCAGAACTTCGAAGTTGTGATGCGCCCTCACAAGACTATTGGCGCCTTGCGCGATGCCATGAACGCCCGTGTCATGACTGATGCCCGCTTCCTGACCTTCAAGGATGCACTGAGCTGAGATGATCAGGGCGGATCAACTGCTTCGGATCCCGTTGGCGCCTGTCCTTTTGGCACAGGCCATCGGTGTGCGCAGATCGGCCCGGCTTTTGCCCGAAGCCGCTGGGCCACGGCAGGGAACCACCGGATCAGGTCCTGACCTGCGCCTTTTGATTGCCGGAGACAGTTCGGCTGCGGGTGTCGGAGTGGCGGCCCAGGCCGAGGCGCTGAGCGGGCAGTTGGCAACATGTCTTTCAGAGAGGTTTACGGTCCATTGGCAGGTCGAAGCCACGACCGGGCACCGTACCCGGGATGCGCTTCAGCGACTTGCAGATCTGGAAACGGTCCGTTTTGACGTCGTCGTCACGGCACTTGGCGTAAACGATGTAACCCGTGGCACCAGCGCCAGGCGGTTTGCCGATCAGCAGAATCAGTTGCTCGATCTGCTGATCGAGCGGTTCAAGGCCAAGTGTGTTATCGTGTCGGGCGTCCCGCCGATGGACCTGTTTCCGGCATTGCCAAACCCGTTGTCGTGGGTATTGGGGGAGCAGTCCCGGCGGCTGGATGCGGCTCTCGCCGATGCAGTTTCGAGGTTTCCGCGGGCGCAGCATTTGCAGTTCCAACTGCCAGATGATCCTGAAATGGCCGCTCAGGATGGATATCACCCCAGTGCGGAAGCGTATCGGTTGTGGGCAAGAGAAATCGCAGATCGGATTTCAATGTAATTCGACGTCTTCAATTGGGCCGCGTAGACACTGTTATGAACTCGATATCGTCGCTTTCGATCTCGGCAAATCCGTGCGGCAGCTTGGCGTCAAAGCTCAGACTATCCCCGGGAGCCAGGGCAAAAAGCTCGTTTGCGCAGGCATAGGTTGCCTTGCCCTTCAGCATCTGGATGAACACGTGCCCTTCGTGTTGGTATCGGGGCAGTGTGCCTGCCTGTTCCCGCTGGATTTGAATGCGGGCAGATTCGAAGGCGCCACCGGGGCCGGAATGTTTCCCAAGCAACAGGTAGTCGTGTGCGTGGTTGTCGGTCACCCGTCGCGCGGGCAAGCCGTCACCGGCTTTGACGTGGTGGACATCCGTCGCTGAAACACTGTTGGAAAACAGCGCCATGATTGACACGTCCAATGCCTGTGCCAAAGCATCCAGCGTCTTCAGTGAAGGCGAAACCTGACCATTCTCGATCCTGCTGACCATTGCCGCTGATACGCCCGCTTGCGCTGCAAGCTGGGCCGCAGTCAAATCTCGCTCCTGTCGCAGCCGGTGCAAGGCCCGGCCCACAGCCGCGTCGATGTCGCTTTGCTTTGTCATGGCCTGCTTTGTGCCATGCCAGCCGGGTCTCGTCACCCCTGCCGCGTTTAACCAGGCTGCTCACTCGCCAGTTTTTGCGCGACTTTTCTGCGGAACCGCATCGCGCCCATATCCAAGCCCAGGTTCAGATACGGCGTCTTGCGGTTAGCCATGCCCGTTTGCACTTCCTCCAGAACGTCCTTGTCTTCGGTAAATGCCATGACGGCACCTTCGAACATGTGCTTGTCCATGGCAGTGTCGCCTGCATGCATGTTGCGGTGCTGGAACCAGAAATAGAGCGATCGTTCTTCGTCCACCGGGGTGATGAAGTTGTAGGAAATGTTCACGAAAGCATTCGGGGACAGAGGTTTTTCGGGCCCGCCTTCGCCCGGCGGCGCATAGATCGACATGTTGATCGCGGTGGAGGGCAAGCGGCATTCGTAGTGCTGTTTGCGGTCGCAACAATCACCGAACTCCAGCATCTTGGCATAATAAGGTGGCGCGGGTTCAGCCGCGATCCAACGCCAGATCACAACCCCATCATCATTGTCATCCATCGACAGCGGGCGGTTGTCCGTGCCAGCGCCGGCAAACGAAGTCAGATGCACCCAGGCCACATGCGACGGATCCAGCAGGTTGTCGGTGATATACAGGTAATTGCACGCCATCGACATCGCGCCACGCGCTGTCTTGCCCCAGGTCGGATTGTCGAAATTTGGGATGTCGATGATGTCCGACTTGTCCGCCTTTTCCGGGTCGCCCATCCAGATCCACAGGAACCCCCAACGATCTTCGACCGGATAGGAATGCACGCGGGCGCGTTTCGGGACGGCGTCTTCCTGTGTTGGAGCAGCGACGCAACTGCCCGAGCAGTCAAAGGTCAACCCGTGATAGCCACAAACTACGGTCGACCCTTCGATAGTCCCCTTGGACAGAGGCAACTTCCGGTGCGGACAGGCATCTTCCAGCGCAATCGGTTCGCCATCTTCGCCACGAAACAAAACAACCTTTTCACCCAGCAGGGTCATGGGCTTCAACTCGCGACCGATATCCTCGGTTCTGCCGGCAACGTACCAGCTGTTCCGAACAAAGCCTTCGCCGCCAATCAAGTCCTGCTGCATGTCGCGTCTCCCCTAGCGTGGTCTGTTTCCTGGCTGTTAGAAGAAAATTTACTGATAGTAGAAATTTGTATTCACAATAGATTGGTGCGACGGCTTGAATCAAGCGCGAACCGTCTGGAATTCGCTTTCAGCAATGATTTTTCTGTACAGGGGTGGGTTTCAGGCGGAATGAGACGCGACGACCAGGAACGTGACCTGCTTCGAGTGCAGTTCAACAGGTCCATGAGCGGTTGAGGAATCGAAAGAAAGGCTATCGCCCGCGCGCATTCGATAGGAGTGTTCGCCGCACCGATAGGTCATTTCACCGGAGACCATGTGGATGAACTCGGCGCCCCGGTGTTGGTACACGGGGCGATTTCCCAAAGGCTGTTCCAGCGTAACCGTAAAGCTCTCCATCTTCACGTGATCCGCATCTGCCCGCCCGATCATTTTATAGGTTTGCCCAAAGGCCGACCCTTGACGCTGGACGGTCACCCCTTCGCCGGCGGCGACAAAGGACACGTCCGCGCGCTCCACGGTGCCAGCGAAAAAGTTGATCAATGGCACGCCGATGGCCTGTGCCAGTGCTCCCAGCGTTGAGAGGGAAGCGGAGACTTGGCCGCGCTCGATCTTCGAAATCATAGCGGTTGAAACCGATGCTTTGGACGACAGCTGGGCCAGCGTCATTCCAGCGTGAATTCTTTCCGACTTCACTGCTGCGCCAATGATTTGATCCAGCGGTTGGCTGTCTGGTTTCTCGGTCAAGGTTTCGGTCATGGCGGCAGGTTATTCGGCTTGGTCCGGTTAGGGAAGGCGAAGACGGTGAGAAATACTGTTGACTGAATATTACTTATAGTCAATAAAATTACCATCATGCAAAAATACAATGTTCTCACTCTGGCAAAAAACGCATTGACCGGTCATCGCAATTGGCCGCGGGCCTGGCGGTCGCCACCTTTGAAGCCGGAATACGACGTCCTGATTATCGGGGCGGGCGGTCACGGGCTGGCTGCGGCGTATTATTTGGCCAAGGAATACGGGCAGACCAATATCGCGGTTCTTGAGCGTGGCTGGCTGGGCGGTGGCAACATCGCCCGCAACACGGTGACGATCCGGTCGAACTACATGCGGGACGAATCGATTCCGTTCTACGTCAAATCGGTCGCCATGTACGAAGGACTGACCCGTGAGTTGAACTTCAACATGATGCACTCCAAACGCACGATGGTTGATGTGGTTCAGACCTATCCCAAGATGCGCGAACTTCGGCGGCGACAGCTGACGATGGACATCTACGGTTCAACCTATGAGCAGATCAGCACCGAAGAACTGCGGCGTCGCATCCCTGCGCTAACTGGCGGTGGCCCAGAGGCGCGACTGCCGGTGATTGGCGGCATGGTGCATACGGACGCGGGTGTAAATCGCCATGACGCCGTGGCTTGGGGCTATGCCCGTGCGGCGGACGCGTTGGGGGTCGAGATCCACCAGCAAACCCCGGTCCTGTCCCTGATCCGTGGGGCGGACGGCGCAATCGCGGGTGTGGAAACCAGCAAGGGAACTGTGCGGGCCAAGAAAGTCGCAGTCGCGGTTTCAGGCCACACGACGACCTTGACCGAAACGGCAGGGCTGAAATTGCCCCTGCGGACCATGAATCTCACTGCGTTTGTGTCGGAGCCGGTCAAACCCCTGGTGGACGTCATCGTGAACTGCCCTGACAGCGGGTTTTACTTCTCGCAATCTGACAAAGGGGAAATGGTGATCGGTGGCGCGCCCGACATGGGGCAGAGCTTTCGGCGAGATATCAAGCAGCATGTATTCGAAGACACGGTCACGGCGATGCTGTCGTTGTTCCCATCCTTCAAACGGTTGAAGCTGATGCGGCAATGGGGCGGCCATCTGGACATTGCCCATGATGCCTCGCCCATCCTGTCGGCGACCGAAGTGCCGGGTCTGTCGATCACTGCCGGGTGGTGGGGCGGCTACAAGGCGATTCCTGCCGGCGGGCTGTGTCTGGCTCATTTGGTAACAACCGGTGAACCACATCCGCTGATGGCGCCCTTCACTTTGGACCGTTTTCGCAATCTGGACTTCGTCATGGAGTCCGGCACCACCACAGCCCGTTAGGAGGATATGCGATGATGCAGATCCCTTGCCCCTTCTGCGGGCTTCGCAATGAAAGCGAATTTGTATTCGGCGGTCCAGTCGGAGCAGATCGTCCGGACCCAAACGCAGTCAGTGATGAGCAATGGGTTGAAAGCCTGACGATTGTGCCGAATCCCTTGGGGCCAGTGCAGGAACGCTGGTGGCATGCGCGGGGGTGCGGCACGTGGGTCACGATCTGGCGGGACACGCGTACTCATGACATCGTGGAGGCCCCAAATGCAGAATGAACGCCTCCCCTCTGGCGGTCGGATCGACAGGTCGCGGGCCGTAACCTTTCACTTCAACGGCAAACCCTATCAAGGGTTCAAAGGCGACACGCTGGCCTCGGCCCTGTTGGCCAATGGCGTCCGCCTGACGGCCCGCAGTTTCAAATACCACCGCCCCCGCGGGATCATGGGGCACGGGGTCGAAGAACCAGCATCGCTGGTTGAGTTGGAAGGTGCTGATGCCTCGGGCAATCGCCCAATCACCACCGTGCAGATCCACGATGGGTTGCGGGCAAAATCGGTAAACTGCTGGCCTTCGCCTGACTTCGATCTGGGGGGTATCAACCAGTTGGCCGCGCGGTTCATCCCTGCCGGGTTCTACTACAAGACTTTCAAATGGCCCGACTGGCACGTGTTCGAGCCCTCTATTCGAAAAGCGGCCGGATTGGCGGCTGCCCCGACCACGCCTCCGGCGCAAGGACACTATGAGACCCGCCACGCGCATGCCGATGTTCTTGTTGCAGGCGCAGGGCCGGCCGGATTGCAGGCGGCCCTTGATGCGGCCCGCGCCGGGAAACGTGTGTTTCTGGCCGATGAGGGAACCGAAGCAGGAGGCGGTCTGCTGACCCGCCGATTGGAAATAGATGGAAGGCCGGCAATGGAGTGGGTGGTGGGCGCAGTGGCCGAACTCGCCTCGTTTGAGAATGTAACCCATCTTCAATCTACAACCGTCTGGGCTTATCGCGAACACAATCTGATGATTGCGACCCAGCGCGAAACGAAAAACCCGTCTGTTCTGGAGCGTACATGGCGGGTGCGCGCCAAGCAGGTGATCTGCGCCACGGGTGCGATCGAGCGCACTTTGGTTTTTCCCGGCAATGACCGGCCCGGTGTGATGCTGGCCAGCGCTGTGCAGGCCTATGTCAACCGTTGGGCGGTCAGGCCTGGTAAGCGCGCAGTTCTGTTCACGAACAACAACTCGGCTTATTCGGTGGTTGCCGATCTGCGCGACGCCGGGGTCGAGATCGTCGCGATTGTCGACAGTCGCGAAAACGTGCCGCGGGAGGCATTGGCTCTGGTCACTGGTGTTCAGGTGTATTCCGGCCACGCCGTGACAGGAACAAAAGGCCGGAAATCTCTGCGTGGTGTCACACTGGCTGCAAGCAATGGCGGGGTCCCCCGGGCCATCTCCTGCGACCTGCTGGCTGTGTCAGGCGGTTGGAACCCGAGCGTGCATTTGTTTTCACAAAGCCGAGGCAGCTTGCGCTATGACGAGACGCTGGCAACATTCTTGCCGGATCAGCCTGCCCAGAACGCCACCAGTGTTGGCGCGGCTGCTGGCGATCTGACACTGCCCCAGATCCTGCCCAAGGCCGAGGAAATCCCCTATGGCATCGAACCGCTTTGGCGGGTCAAAGCCGCGGGAAAGGCCTTTCTGGATGTTCAGAACGATGTCACGGTCAGCGATGCCCAGCTGGCCCTTCGCGAAGGCTATGACAATATCGAGCACGTCAAACGCTATACCACAGGCGGTATGGGCATCGATCAGGGCAAGACCGGCAATATCAACATTATCGGCAATGTTGCTCTGGAACAGGGGCGCGACTTGCCCGAGGTCGGGACCACGACCTTTCGATCGCCCTATACCCCGGTCAGCTTTGGCGCGATTGGCGGGATTCGGGAAGACAGCGTGTTGTTCCCTTATCGCCATACGCCGATCACCCAGTGGAACCATGACCAAGGCGCGTTCATGTACGAGGCAGGCGCCCGCTGGCGCAGGCCGGGATACTTCCCGCGTCCGGGTGAAAGTTTCCAGGAGACGGTGAACCGGGAATGCCGGGCGGTGCGGGAACGGGTTGGCGTCTATGACGGCTCACCTCTGGGCACGTTCGAGTTGAAAGGACGGGATGTCGGCCGGTTCCTGGATCACATCTACACCAACATCATGTCCAACCTGCAGCCGGGGCAGGGGCGTTACGGCCTGATGCTGTCCGATGATGGGCTGATCCTGGATGATGGCGTCGCGCTGCGGTTGGATGAGCACCGTTGGATCGTTTCGACCTCGACCGGGCATGCGGATGCGATGAACCAGCATATGGAAAAGCTGCTGCAGACCGAATTTCCCGATTGGCAGGTCATGATCACCACCGTGACCAGTCAGTGGAACAACGCCACAATCTGCGGTCCCAAGGCGCGGGAGGTCATGCAGGCGCTGGGCACCGATATCGACCTGTCGCCCGAGGCCTTTCCGTTCATGTCCTTCCGGGACGGCACCGTTGCGGGTTTGCCCGCCCGGGTCGTACGCGTCAGCTTCACCGGGGAGTTGAGTTTCGAGGTCAACGTTGCCCCCCGTCATATGCGTGATTTGTGGGCCAAGGTGATGGAGGCTGGAAAACCATTCGGAATCGAGCCGGTGGGGTCCGAAGGCAGTCATGTCCTGCGCGTGGAAAAAGGGTTCCTGTCCTTGGGGCACGAAGTGGATGGAACCGCAGATGCCTATGACCTGGGCATGGGCTGGATCATGTCCAAGAAGAAGCCCGACTATCTGGGTAAACGTTCGGTCCATTTGAGGAGGGCGACAGGCAAGGTCCGGCGCGAGCTGGTCGGCCTGCTGCCCGACGATCCAAATGATCAGATCCCCGAAGGCGCACCCCTGACCCCCGGTGGTCGCAAGGAGGCGACCGAAGGGTTGGTGACTGCATGCGTCTGGTCCGTCGTTCAGAACCGATGGGTGGCCTTGGCGCTGCTGACCGGTGGCCATGATCGGCACGGGGAAACGGTACATGTGCGTCTGAAGGATCGAACCATCCCGGCGCGTGTGACGGCGCCGTGTTTCCATGATCCCGAAGGCAAGCTGTTGAGGTCCTGATTATGCCCTATGACGCAAGATATACCCGCCAGGGGCTTTCGGCCCTGTTCGATTTGAAGGGGGCGATGCCGGATGTCCGATCCTGGTGTGGTGAGGCTGTGCCGGATTTTCCTGCCACTCCAAACACCCGGACAGAGAAAGATGGGCGCAGTCTTTGGTTCATTGGTCCCAATCACTGGATCCTACGCGCGCCGATCGAGGAAGAGGGACATCTGGATGCCGATTTGCGCCCGACCGAGGCACCTGCAGAGGTTTCGGTTGTTCGGATTTCTGACACTTTGACCTTCTTCTCGGTTGAAGGGGCAGACGCAGCGCAGGTCATGGCCGTCGCCTGCCCGCTGGATCTGCACCCATCGGTCTTTGGACCCGATGCGGTTACATATACCGAAGTGTTCGGGCTCAAGGCGCTGGTGATGCAAAAAGGGGCTGGTTTCGAATTCGCAGTCGAGCAAAGCTTTGGCGATATGATTGACGATTATCTGACCCGCGCTTTGGACTGAACGGAGGCCCCGATGGCTCGCACCCATATTCACAAATATCAGACCCGCTATCATGCACAGGCCACCTATTCAAAAGCGATACGTGCACGAGGGGATCTTGTCGTGATGCAGGGGCAGGTCGGGACCTTGTTGGACGGGACGCTGATCGGCGAAGGCGATCCCGGAGCGCAGGCGGATCAGGCCTGCCGTAATATCGACCACTGGATGCGCGAGGCGGGCGGTAGCCTGAAGGATGTTGTCAAGCTGACGGTCTACGTGACGGATATCGAGTATCGGCCGGCCGTTTATGAGGCGATCAACAGATGGTTTGAAGGGGTGCATCACTGTTCGACAGGTGTGGTCGTGCGTGGATTGGCGGACCCGTCTCTTCTGGTCGAGATCGACGCGATGGCGGTTATCGACGACGATTGATATCTGCCTTGCTCAAAAATTAGGCGGAAGTAGAGGAAAGTTGTACCATTTCCGGGCAAAATTGTACGAGTCTGCACATCATTGATTCGCTGTTTTTGACAAACGGCGCAACCGTGCGCCGAAGTCACTTACAGGCCGGGATTGTCGCCGATGTTTGCCATCCTCACCTCCATTCTGCCGATCTTTCTGACAATTGCGTTGGGCCATGTCTTGCGCCGGGGTGGTATTCCCAGCGTCGAATTCTGGAACCTGAACGACAAGCTGGTCTACTGGGTGCTGATGCCGTGCCTGATGTTCAACAAAGTGTCTTTGGCCGAATTGGGACAGGACGCTTTGGGCGCCTATGCGGGGAGCATTCTGGGGGGCTTTGCTGTTGCCGTGGTCTTTGCTTTGCTCATCGGCCGTGCCATGGGGTATCAGGCGCCCCAGGCCACGTCGATCCTGCAGGGGGCAGCACGCCACAACTCGTTCATAGCGCTGGCGTTGGCCGCCAATCTGTATGGTGCGCAGGGGTTTGAAACGGCAATCCTGGCTTCGGCCATTCTGATCCCGGTAACCAATGTGGTGGTCGTGGTGCTGATGGTGGTCGCCTTGCAACCGGGCAAGCGAAGCAGCCTGCCATTGGCCATCTTGCGGGATTTGTTGCGGAACCCGCATATCATCTCGATCTCGTTGGCCTTGTTGGCCAATCGGTTCATCGGGCAGGAGATCCCGGTGCTGCACGAAATGACGGCCCTATTGGGCGGCGCGGCCCTGCCCATCACACTTCTGGCGGTCGGAGCGAACCTGCGTATCCGTGCCATGGCGGCAAGCCTGGCTCCTGTTTCGCTGGCGTTTCTGGGCAAGATGTTTGTCTTCCCCCTTGCAACCTTGCTGATCGGTTTGGCGGTCGGTCTGCCCGAACAGCTGCTGGAGATTGCGGTAATCTATGGTCTGGTTCCAACCGGGGTCACGGCCTATACGCTGGCGCGTCAATTGGGCGGCGACGCACCGCTGATGGCGGCGATCGTGACCTTGCAGACTTTGGCTGCGCTGATCACGATCCCGCTGTCCCTGATGGTGTTGATGCCATTGTTATAGCGGCTTTCGCCTATACCCGGATTTGTACGATTCCTTCGCTCACCCGGGTTTCGAAAACCCGCATGGGCCGGGTCGCGGGCGCGCCGACAGGTTGGCCGTTGCGCACGTCAAAAGCTCCCTGATGGAGGGGGCATTCAATGATATGCCCGTCGAAGTACCCATCGCACAGATCCGCCCCGCCGTGGTTGCACAAGGCAAGCGAAGCAAAAATGCCCGACGGCGTGTCATAGACCGCGATCCTGCGTCTGCCCAGCTCGACGCGCGTGACCCATTTGGTCTCCAGATCACTGACTAGAACCAGATCCGTCCATTCGGTTTTGGTCATCCCTCAAGCCCTCCGCGCAAAAAGCTGCCGCAGGATGTCGCGATGTGCGCCCAGATAGCCTTTGGGTTCAACATGGATATGGTCACGCAGCTTGGAATGCAGCTTGGGCAGGGCGTGATAGGGGACCGACGACACATAGTGGTGTTCCGCATGATAGTTCATGTTCCAGCACAGAAACCGCCAGGGCAGGGACACCAGATTGGTCCGGGTGTTCTCGCTCATCTGTGCGACCGTTGGGCGCCCGACATGTTCGGTCATCCGGATAAATCGCATCACTGGTTCACCCAGGATTAGCGGGACGAACCAATACCAGACCAGAGCCCAATTCCCCGTCGCAGCCATGCCCAGAAGGATCAACAGATACAGACCCAGCATGACCCGCGCTTCGCGAAATACGGATGTATGTTCGACCTTGGGGATGAAGCGTTGCTCCTCGGCGGTGAGACGACCTGCAACATGGCGGAACAGTTCGGTGAATTTGGTGCGCCAGTACGGAATCGCGGTGAGATAGAACAGGTATTGGCCCAGCGATTGCGGCATCGGAACCAGCTCGGGATCGTCGCCTTCCAGCTGAGTGTAGGTATGGTGGTCACAGTGCTCATAGCGAAAGTGCTTATGTGGCAGCATGATGATGAAGCCGCAGATATTGCCCACAATACCGTTCAGCTTGCGGGTCCGAAAAACGGTGTAATGCACGCATTCATGTTGAAGCGAAAAATGATGCACCAGAATGATCCCCTGGAGCAGCATGGCGGGCCAGATCAGCCAGCTGTCCCAGGTCAGGGAAATCAGGGTGGTTGTCCCCGCCAGAACGGCGATCCAGACAACAAGTTTTCGCAACGCCGGTCCATCCGAACGCTGCATGAAGGTTTTCAGTTCTTCACGTGAAAGTTTGCCCTCGGCCAGTGCTTGGGTCAGGGGCGTGACAATGGCATTTGTCATGGGAGTCCTCGAATATTGCGGACATGGGGGTCCTAACGCACAAGTAAACTGTGCCCATCCGATGTCCGCGCCGGAGACGGGAGTGCTCCGCACCATGAAAGCGCCCGAGTAGCGCTTTCATTGCTGAAAAGGGTAACGGGCCGGACAAGCTTATGTCCAGTTTTTTCGGGTGTTTTCAGGCAGTCTGGCTAATGCGAAGGCCGCCGATGTCGTGCCGGGCCAACCGGGCAGCGATCCAAAGGGCAAAGACCCATCCGGACACCACGGCGCATATGGTTCCGTACCAGACGCCTGCTTCGTCAAATCCCAGAACTCCGATGAAAATCCAGGCAAAAAACGCCACGCCAAACCCCTGCCGATACAGCCCGATCCAAACCGACCAGATCGGTCGCTTCAACGCTTGGAGCAGCGAGTTGATGGAAAACAGCATCATGTAGAATGGCAGGATCAGACTGTCGATCCGCAGATAGAGCAATCCGACACGGATGACCTCTGGGTCCGAGGTGAACAGGGACAGGATCTGTTCTCCGAAGCTCCACAGGAAAACAGCCGCCACCAGCGTAATGATCCAGCCGACCTTCCAACAGAAGAACAGCGCCTCCCGCGTGCGGTCAAAATCCCTGGCGCCGATGTTTTGCGACAGGATTGGCAGGAGTGCGGTGGTCATGCCCAGAACCGGCAAAAGCAGGATCTGTTCGATGCGGATGCCAACTCCGAACCCGGCGATGGCATGTTCCCCGAACCCTTTGAGCGCGAACTGTACGACAAAGCCCGACAGGAACATGATCAGCATGGCAAAGGTTGTCGGAAGTGACTGGGCCGCGATGGAGCGGTATTTCTCAGGTCTTGGTGTGAAATTCCGCAGCCGAAGCCCAATCAACACGTCCGAACGCAGGTTTTGCCGCAGCATGAACAGCATAACACCGGTCTGGCTGAGGACCGTGGACGCAGCGATACCGTTGAAGCCCATGCCGCCGACAAGTCCGGGAATGCCGTAGATCAACAGAGGATTGAGCCCGATATTGGCAAAAAACGCGACCATCATTGCCCGTTGCATCGAAGCGCTATCGCCTTGGGCCTGCTGAATGCCATTGCTGGCGTAAGCGATCAGGAAGCCGGGCAGGGCTAGCAGCAACCACCGGAAATACCCGATTGCAGCCTCGCGATATGATCCCGGTTCCGACAGCACATGGATGATCGCCGGACCGCTCCAGTACCCCAGGGTGCAGAGCAGGGCCGACGCCAAAACCGCAAAGCTGACCCCCTGTGCG
Organism: Paracoccaceae bacterium; assembly: GCA_014872875.1. Lineage (GTDB taxonomy): Bacteria > Pseudomonadota > Alphaproteobacteria > Rhodobacterales > Rhodobacteraceae > Aliisedimentitalea. Next base: position 153,452 of record WKFI01000019.1, on the reverse strand, counting down.
GCCGTGCGTCGTGCGCTTCGGGCATTGCGTTGGCCCAGGGCAGTACCGACCAAGGCGCCCATGGCTGCACTCAGTCCGATCCCCACAGATACAAGGATGAAGAAGACCTGAAAGCCCATGGTCAAACCGGCTTGCGCATCGGTTGACAGCAGTCCCGCGAAATACATGTCCACGACATTGTACAGGGTCGAAAACAGCATCCCCAGCGCCGCAGGCAGCGCCAGCGCACGGAAATGGCCAGCGATTGGGCCTGCAGTCAGATCTCGTGTTGCGGGGCGTGCCATCAGGATGTCCTGCGTTTCGGTGGGTTCCGAGTACCTGCAGACCTAACCAGAGTACAGCCCGCCTTGCGTGCAGGAACAAACAGTCCGTGTGAGGCGCAGGACCTTATCAGGCGCTGCGCTGCAGCCCGATCTCCTGATCGGGGTCGGCAAACAGTCCGGCGGCACAGGGGAAACGGGCCAGTATCTCGGCCCCACCGGGCAGGAGCTCGGCGTGAAAACGTCCGCGATCCCATAAGGTCACGCCATCCACAATGATGGAGGGGTCGATGATGTTCCAGCTGATCTCCCCCGGAGCATAGGTTCCGCAGGTGTGAAAATGAAGAATGCGCGGGTTGCCAAAGGCGGCACCCCCCCAACGTTCGAAATTCTCGCTTGCGTCCCAAGGGTAGCCGCAGCCGGGGTGAATGCCAGCGTGCCAGGAATGCACGAAATTGCGGTCGATCCCAAAAAGGCCCGAGACGTAATCATAATGGGCATCGGCCTTGGCCACATCTGCTGGCGCGCCGTCAAACCCGGTCAGACGACCATCCTGCATCAGGGCAAAGACCTGATCGTCAAATTCTACCGTGTAGTTGTCGTAATACTTCGATCCGGTTCCGGTCAGAAAACCGGACAGGGCCAATCGCCCGGAAAAGCTGTGTGCGGGTACAGGCGTAAAGACCGACATCGGGAACCGCAGGATCGAAGTGTCGCCCGAACGTGTCAGGTTCATCTCTGGGCGCCCGGTCACATGGCTCCCAGCGGGACAGGTGATTTCCACATGCTCGGCCCGATCCAGAACCGTGTTGACCTGCTCTTTTATTTCCAGAAATGCATCATGATGCCCGTTCGAGAAGCCGGACCCAAACAGTTCACGTGTGAGGGCGAAGCTGACGATGATCTTCTTGCCATCGGGCATGTCCGAGAAGCGCAGCTGATCCCCAAGCCGGGCCAAGAACAGGATGATGTCTGCCTGTTCGAATTTTTCCACAAGCGCTGGCGTCAGGTGCGGTTTGTCCGGGTTGAAGCCCACATCGATTGTGTCGACAAACAGGTTCAATTCGCGCGCAGCCGTCCGCACCACATCCACTGCATCCGCGTCGAAGTACCCGTATTCGGGTGGTTCATAGGCGATCAGCAACCTTTCCCCTGCCTGTGCGTGAGCGCAGTTGGCAAGCAGATTTCGAGCTCCGCGTTCTGGGGAAATATCGCTCATGCCGTATCCTTTGTTCGTTGGGGTATTTTCGCGATGTGGCGAACCGGAATCCATTTGAAAGCAATAATGGCATGTATTAGCCTGGCTAATATGTTGCTGAATCTGCCCTTTACCGCGCTGCGCGCCTATGAGGCGGTCGTACGACTGTCCAGCTTTAGTGCGGCGGCGGATGAACTGGGCGTCAGTCAGAGTGCCGTCAGCCAGCATGTACGCACGCTGGAAGACTGGCTGGGCCTTAAATTGTTGATCCGAGGCGCCCGCAAATCCGAACCTACCCAGGATGGCGCCCGCTTGGCCCAGGCCATAAGTGAGGGGCTGGGACGTGTGTCGGACCTGTGCGACGAGCTGCGCAACAGGAAACGCAACGAGAACACGATTGTTATTAGTTGTTTGCCCGGCTTCGCTTTCATCTGGCTGTTTCCCCGCTTGGTGCGTTTCGATTTGGCCCACCCGGATCTGGCCATCTCGATTGCGACGGACGCGGGCCAAACCTCGCTTGCGGCAAGCGGGGCCGACATTGCTATTCGATACGGAACGACCGAGCCCGCACCAGGTCGGTCGCAACACCTGATGGGGGAACGGGTTTTTCCCGTTTGCTCCCCGGACCTTCGAGCGGGGCCGCGCCCGCTGCAACAGGTGTCGGACCTGGCTCATCACACGTTGTTGCAGGATGACCATGCCCAGTTCGGTGCCAACAGTCCGACCTGGGAGTTCTGGGCTCGCGACTGTGGATTGCACTTGCCGACGCCGGAACGCACGCGCCGCTTTGGTCAATCGAATATGGTGGTGCAGGCGGCCATAGACGGCATGGGGGTGGGGTTGGGCCGAGAGCCTCTGGTCGTGGATGCCCTCGCCGATGGGCGGTTGATCCGACCCTTTCCCGAAGTGGCGACATCCCATCTAAACTACTGGTTGGAGTATCAGGACGGCACCGAGAGCAGCCGGAAGATCGCGGAATTCTTGTCCTGGATACATGAGGAGGCCCGGAAACAGCCGGACCTCCCCGAATGGAGTTAGGCTCAGACAGCCAAAGCTCGCTGATCTTCGCGCCCCATCGCGATCACCCGTGGGTAGTTCTCCTGCTGTTTTGTGAACGCGGATTTGCTGTCCAGCCCGCGCCAGGTGCACGACAGAAGGCTTTGCGCAACGGCTCCTCCCAACGTCGTTCCCGGTCCCAGAATGATGAATACATCCGGCATCCACTCGCGAGCGGCGGTTCGGATGGCGCTAGTGAAATCATAAGGTTGGACCACTTGATGACCCAGAGTGTAGGCCCACAAGGCGTTCAGGTCGGTAGCTTTCGGCTGCCACAGAGCTCCGCGCCCATCGACCAATGACAGGTCGGGTTGGTGAAAGAGCGTTTTCGGCAGAGCGGCCCGACCTTCCTCCGCCACGGGGGCCTGCAGATGGGTGTGGAACCCGGCATGGTTGGGCAGGCGCATCGGGAACCGGTCCTGCACGACAGGCATTTCAGCCTCAAATGCGGTCAGCCCTGCCTCGTCTCCGGCAAAAACCAGCATTCCGCCCAACTCGATCGACAAGCCAAGGACATGATCCGGCCTTGCGTCGATCTCTGCCACTTTGCCAAGGATCTTGTCCCGCTCCCCGGAAATCGGAACCCAGTCGCTGTCTACAAATGGATAGATCAACTGTCCCCCGATCAGGTGCTGGTGCATAAGCGTGCCCATCGTGTTCACCACGTTCAGCCCGCCCATCGGGTCCAGCGCGCCTGCGCACGCCAGCGCGATATACCACCCCATCGAATTACCGGTGACACCCAGAAGGTCAAAACGATTCCGGTCAATGGACAGGAAATCCGCATAGGCGCAGGCATAAATCAGACCGCTGGCATTATCGCCGCGCGTATGGGTTGGGCCAGAGAACCGTGTCGCCTGGTCCAGTTCACTCAGGGTTTTCTGCCCTCTGGCCACCCGGAACGCGTCGAACTGGGCCAGAAGATCGCTCTTGTCCGCGTGATGCTGGGCGAAATACCCCAGTTCGGTCCGATTATACGTGCCCCGTCCGGGAGCGACGACAACGGCTGTCTGTTTCATGAGGTGCTCCACAGGTTGCGAGCCGCTTCCGCGATGGATGTGCGCGAGGGCATGGTGGCGGCATAGGCCGGGCCGGTGGCGATAAAGCTGTCTTCGGCCGCGATGCGGGCATGGGGCAGGTCGGTTTGTTCGTGCAACATCGCCATCAGCGCCTCGGACTGGCTGCCCGTGGTGCGGCACTCATCAACCACCAGAACTTTTTGCGCGCCCTCCAGTGCCGCGAGGATGCCTTCGACCGGGAGAGGCGCAAGCCAGCGAAGGTCGACGATCCGCGTTTCGATCCCTTCGGCTTTCAGATCTTCGGCGGCCTGGGTGCTCAGATAGCGCCCGTTTCCATAGGTCAAGATCGCCAGCGATCCGTCGCCATCGACGCCAACCTCACCCAGCCCGATCCGCCGGTCAGGCGCTGGGTAAGAGGACAGCCAGCCGCCATCCTTTACCTCCATCAGATCCCGCATCGGATACAACGCGATGGGTTCCACCATTACCACCACCCGCTGCTCTTCCCGTGCCAGCCGCACGCATTCGCGCATCATCATCGCCGCGTCATCACCGCGTGACGGGCAGGCGATCACCACGCCCGGAATGTCGCGCAGCACCGCCAGCGAGTTGTCATTGTGGAAATGCCCGCCGAACCCCTTTTGATAGCCAAGCCCCGCAATCCGCATCACCATCGGGTTGGTGAATTGCCCGTTAGAGAAGAAGGAGAGTGTCGCCGCCTCGCCCCGCAACTGGTCCTCGGCATTGTGCAGATAGGCCAGGAACTGGATTTCCGGCATCGGGATGAACCCGTTATGCGCCATCCCAATGGCGAGACCAAGGATCGACTGTTCATCCAGAAGCGTGTCGATCATCCGGTCCGGGCCGAACCGGTCGATCAGCTTTTGCGTCACGCCGTAAACGCCGCCTTTGGCGCCCACGTCCTCGCCCATCATGACGATTTCGCCATGTTCCAGCATCAGATCGGTCAGCGCCCAGTTCAGCAGCTTGTTCATCGGCTGCGGGTTGGCAAGCTGTTTGTAGTCCGCCCCAAATGCCTTTTCCCGCGCTTCCTCGGATGGCCCGTTCGACGCCTTGCACGTCCGCGCGGGCGGGATCAGGGAGGCCATGACTTCCTTCGCGTTACTCAGACGAGGACGTTTCACCGCTTCTTCCGCGACGCGGGTGCATTGGTCCTCGGCCTGCTGGTAGATCTCCAGCACCTGATCGGTGGTCAGCACGCCCTTGTCGATCAGCAGACGGGCCGAATGCATCAGCGGATCATCAGCCTCCCAACCTTCAAAGATCTCTTTCTTCAGGTAAGCCTGCTGCAGGTCGGATCCGGCGTGGCCGTACAGACGTACCAGCGTCAGATGCAGAAAGGCGGGCTTGCGCCGGGTGCGCACATATTCAGCAGCCTCCTGGGCGACGCGATAAGTGTCGTAGATGTCGAGCCCGTCGGCGTGGAAGTATTTCAGCCCCGGTTTGTGCTCATAGTTTGCGGCCACCCATCCGCGCGGGGTGCGGGTCGAGATGCCAATGCCGTTGTCCTCACACACAAACAGCAGCGGCAGCGGGACCGATTGATAGGACGTCCAGCAGGCGGTGTTGATCGCGCCCTGCGCCGTCGAATGGTTCGACGAGGCATCGCCAAAGGAGCACATGACGATGCTGTCGTCCTCCAGCACCTGATGTTCTGGTGCGTGACGTTTCGCCAGCCCTACGGAATAGGCCGCGCCGACCGCCTTGGGCAGATGACTGGCGATGGTCGAGGTCTGGGGTGGAATGTTCAGCGATTTAGACCCCAGCACTTTATGCCGCCCGCCGCTGATCGGATCGTCCATCGAAGTCGAAAAGCTCAGCAGCATGTCCCACGCGGGCGTCGTGCCCGGCACCTGCGCGGACCGCATGGTCTGAAAGGCACCGTCGCGATAATGCAGGAACGCCATATCCGCAGGGCGCAGCGCGGCGGCGACAGCGGCCATGCCCTCGTGGCCTGACGACCCGATGGTGTAATACCCCTGACCTGCGGCCTGCATCTTGCGCGACCGGCGGTCGAGGTTGCGGCTGAGGCATTGGGCGCGGAACACGGCCACGGCCTCGGAATTCGTCAGCGGGCCGGATGCGGCCTTGCCGCCCGGCAGGGTTCCCTTGGCCAACCGCTCGCGAAAGGACTGATCAACAATATCGGCGCGATCCATGAGAGAATTTCCTTATTTCAGAGCAGCGGTTGCGTCAGAGATCCGGCGCAAGCCTTCGCGCAGATCGGTTTCGGCATAGGCATAGGACAGGCGGAAATGACCGGGCAGACCAAAGGCGCGGCCCGGGACCAGCGCCACCAGTGCCTCGTTCAGCAGGTAATCGCAGTAATCCGCGTCCGTCTCCAACACCTTGCCCGCAGGCGTGCTGCGCCCGATGACCCCCGCGCAGGAGGGAAAGGCGTAGAAGGCCCCGGTGGGTTCGGGGCAGGTTAGCCCGTCGATGGCGTTCAACCCGGCAACGACCAGATCGCGGCGGTCGCGGAATTCGTCGTTGCGGGTTTTCAGATGGTCCTGCGATCCGGTCAGCGCCGCCAATGCAGCGGCCTGTGATACCGAACAAGCGCCCGAGGTTGACTGGCCCTGAATGGCGGTCATCGCCTTGATCAGCGGCGCTGGTCCAATGCCCCAGCCGATCCGCCAGCCTGTCATGGCGTGCGCCTTGGACACGCCATTCACGATCAGCATCCGGTCCGCCAGGTCCGGCGCGGCATTGCGGAAACAGGTGAAAGGGGCATAAGCGATATGCTGATAGATCTCATCCGCCAGCACCCAGACATGGGGGTGGCGGCGCAGAACCTCGGCCAGTGCCTGCAATTGCTGTTCGGAATACATAGCGCCGGACGGATTGCCGGGGGAGTTCAGCAGTAGCCAGCGCGTCTTGTCGGTGATCGCGGCCTCCAGCGCCTTGGCCGTCAGCAGAAAACCGGTATCTGCCGGGCACGCGACGGGAACCAGTTTGGCCTCGCAGAATTCGATGATGTCCGAATAGCTGGTCCAGTAGGGTGCAGGCACGATCACTTCGTCGCCCGGATCGAGCGTTGCAAGGAAAGCATTGGACAGCACCTGTTTCGCACCGGTGGAGATCAGCACATCGCTGGCCTCAACCGTGAACCCGGCCTGATCGGCAACCGCCTGACGCAGCGGCGCGGTGCCTTGGGTCGGGGTGTAGGAAGTCTGCCCTGCCAAGGCCGCCTGATGGGCGGCCTCGATCACATGATCAGGGGTAGGAAAGTCGGGCTCTCCGGTGCCAAAGGTCAGCACCGGTTTGCCTTGCGCCTGCAGAGCACGGGCGGCTTCGGAAATGCGGACGATCTCGCTCAGGCTAAGTGCGCTGGCGCGGCGGGAGCGGCGGAACTCGGAAAGATGTGTCATGCTGTTTCGCAATGCTGATGAACTTTGCTATTCACAATATCCATCGTTGACACACGATGAAATCGAAGATCTGGAATGGAAGCATTACAAAATGGAATGATCTATGGCCGTATCCCGCAAGTTCACCCCGCCTATGTCCTGGCTTGCTGCGTTCGAGGCTGTCGCCCGTCTGGGTTCGGTCACCGAAGCGGCACGCGAGTTGGACCTGACCCAGGGAGCCGTCAGCCGTCAGGTGCAAAAACTGGAGGACACCGTACAGGTAAAGCTGTTTCTGCGGGACCGAAAGCGGATGGTGCTGACACCACAGGGGGCGGCCTACGCGGACCGGGTGAGGGAGGGCGTGAATCAGATTGCCTCGGCCACCTTGGCGTTGCAGGCCAATCCCGATGGCGGCGCGTTGAACCTTGCCATTCTACCGGCCTTTGGTGCCCATTGGTTGGCTCCCCGCCTGCCTGCATTTCTTGCGGCGAACCCGGGGATCACCTTGAACTTGGGTACGCGAACAGAACCGTTCGATTTCTCGCGTGAGACCTTTCACGGCGCGATTCACTTCGGAGCAGAGGACTGGCCGGATGCTGGTGCGCTGAAACTCTGGGATGAACAAGTCGTGCCCGTTGTCTCCTCCGGCGTCGAAATCGCGGGTCTGGACGGCCTGGCGAGCCTACCTCGGTTGCAATTGCAGTCCCGCCCTTGGGCTTGGGATCAGTGGTTTGCCGTGCATGGTCTGACCGGGGTTGGAGCCGCTGCCATGGTGCTGGATCAGTTCGCAACCATGGCGCAGGCCGCTCAGGCCGGGCTGGGAGTGGCTTTGATGCCGGATTACCTCGTGCAATCGGATATCGCGGCCGGCCGGTTGGTTCCGGTGCCAGGCGCGAAGCCGGTCAGCGTCGGGGCCTACTACCTTGTCTGGCCGCATTCGACTTCTGATTATCCTGCGCTTGTGGCCTTGCGTGATTGGTTGGCTGAGATATGCAGGGACACATGATGGATCAACTTGACCAGAAAATCATCACCGCGCTGCAGCACAATGCACGCGAGTCCACGTCCAAGATCGCAGCCAAGCTGGGTGTTGCGCGCACAACAGTGCATGAACGCATCAGCCGGATGGAGGACCGCGGCGTAATCGCTGGCTATTCGGTTGTGCTGAAAGAGCATCCCGAAACCAGCAAGGTCCAGATAGTTGTTCTCGCCGAAATTCAGCAAAAGGAAACGGCTCGTATCATCAAGCGCATCGAAATTTATCCAGAGGTCAAACAATGCTTATCGATCAACGGTGAGTTCGATCTGCTGATCTGCGCGGAAGCTCCAAGGATAGAAGATCTGGATATTCTGGTCGATGATCTGGCCGCGATTCCAGGGGTGGTACGGACCAACACCAGCGTGATCTTTGGTCGCCGGATTGATCGAATATGACAAAATGACAAAAATTCCGGCCAAATGACGAAACGATGAGTCATTTCGTCAATCTGCACCCTACAAACTGAACAAGCTAGGCGTCACCCTTTTTTCAGAAGAAGGAGACGCGCCATGAGCTGGAATATATGCGTTGTCGGTGCTGGCAAGATTGGCCAGATGATCGCCACTTTGCTGAAAACATCCCCCAATTACTCTGTCACGGTCGCCGATCATGATCTTGGTGGGCTGGGCGTGCTGAACAGGCTGGGCATCACCACCAAGCAGATTGACGCTGCCGACGAAACGGGTCTGTCCGAGGGCTTGAAAGGGTTTGATGCGGTAATCTCGGCTGCGCCGTTTTTTCTGACGCCCGCCATTGCCAAGGCGGCCAAATCCGCTGGCGCCCATTATTTCGACCTGACCGAAGATATCGCTGCGACCAATGCCGTGCGGGAACTGGCTCAGGACAGTGAAACCGCCTTCATGCCGCAATGCGGGCTGGCCCCGGGGTTTGTCGGGATTGCAGGCGCGGCCTTGGCTGCCGAGTTTGACACTCTGGACAGCCTTCACATGCGGGTCGGCGCGTTGCCCTTATTCCCGACCAATGCGCTGAAATACAACCTGACTTGGTCCACGGACGGTTTGATCAATGAATACTGCAACCCGTGCGATGCGATCGTGAACGGGAACCGGGTCAAGACTGCGCCACTGGAGGACCATGAAATCCTGGGGCATGACGGGGTCGAATACGAGTGTTTCAACACGTCCGGGGGGCTCGGCACCCTGCCCGAAACACTGGAAGGCCGCGCGCAGGCCGTGTCCTATCGCTCGATCCGTTATCCTGGCCACCGCGACATTCTGAAACTGCTCTTGAATGACCTGAAGCTTGAGCGTCGTCGCGATCTGCTGAAAGAGATTTTCGAGACTGCCTTGCCGCGTACTGATCAGGACGTGGTGCTGGTCTATTGCACGGCGAAGGGGCTGATCAAAGGACAATTTCGCGAGAAGTCCCTGGTCAACAAATCCTTCTCTCGCGATGTAGACGGTCAGGTCTGGAGCGCCATCCAGATCACGACCGCAGCGGGCGTGCTGGGTGTTGTCGATCTGATGCGCTCGGGCGTTCTGCCGAGCTCCGGCTTTGTCCGGCAGGAGCAGGTCAAGCTCGCGGATTTCCTCGAAACCGAATTCGGCCGCCTCTACCGGGCGGGCGACGTTACCGAACAGAAGAAGGCTGCCTGAACCATGAAAGATATAGTTATGACCGCTGAAGCCACGCTTGCGAAACTGGGCTTGTCCTCTGCTGACCTGACCGAAGGCTCCTTGCTGGTCAGGTCCCCCATTGATGGTCGCGAACTGGCTGCCGTGCAAGAAACGCCTTGGGAAGACATGGAGGGGATCCTGTCGCAGGCACAGACCGCGTTCAAAGCTTGGCGTGTGGTCCCGGCACCGCGCCGCGGTGAGTTGATCCGTCTTTTGGGGGAGGAGCTGCGCGCCGCCAAGGAAGATCTGGGGGCGCTGGTCAGTTGGGAAGCTGGCAAGATCACTTCCGAGGGTCTGGGTGAAGTGCAGGAGATGATCGACATCTGCGACTTTGCCGTCGGCCTGTCTCGGCAGCTTTATGGTCTGACGATCGCGTCTGAACGCCCCGGACACCGGATGATGGAGACCTGGCACCCGGCCGGCCCGGTTGGCGTCATCACCGCGTTCAACTTCCCGGTTGCCGTGTGGTCCTGGAACACGGCGTTGGCACTGGTCTGTGGGGATCCGGTGATCTGGAAACCTTCCGAAAAGACACCTTTGACGGCCCTTGCCTGTCACAAGATTTTCGAGCGTGCCCTCGCCCGTTTCGGCGATGCCCCGGACGTACTGCTACAAACCCTGATCGGTGGTTCTGATCTGGGCAAGGCACTTGTTGAAAGCGACGCTGTTCCAATCATTTCGGCGACCGGATCGACCCGTATGGGCCGTGCCGTTGCTCCCGTCGTGGCGGCCCGGTTCGGGAAAAGCATCCTGGAACTTGGTGGCAACAACGCGATGATCGTTGGTCCTTCGGCAGATCTGGAAATGGCGGTGCGGGCCATCGTGTTCTCCGCCGTGGGGACGGCGGGCCAACGCTGTACCACGTTGCGGCGGTTGATCGTTCATAACTCGATCCGGGGCGATCTGGTTGCCCGGCTGAAGAAGGCCTATGCCGGATTGCCGATCGGTAACCCGCTCGAGGATGGTACGCTGATCGGACCGCTGGTGGACGAAGCCGCAGGCGCGGCAATGACCGCAGCTCTGGAAGCGGCGGTGGCTCAGGGTGGGACCGTCTTCGGTGGCGATCGTGTGACTCAAAATGTTCCGGAGGGAGGGGTCTACATGCAGCCCGCCATCGTCGAAATGCCGGCACAAAGCGATGTGGTCAAGACCGAGACCTTTGCTCCGATCCTGTATGTTCTGGGTTATGACGAGTTCGACGAGGCACTGGAAATCCAGAATGATGTGCCACAGGGCCTCAGTTCCTGTGTCTTCACGCTGAACATGCGCGAAGCCGAACAGTTTCTGTCTCCCGCCGGGTCAGACTGCGGCATTGCCAACGTGAATATCGGCCCGTCCGGTGCCGAGATCGGTGGTGCCTTCGGGGGCGAAAAGGAAACCGGTGGCGGGCGCGAAAGCGGATCGGACGCCTGGAAGGCGTACATGCGTCGCCAGACCAACACGGTGAACTATTCCGCCGAACTGCCGCTTGCCCAAGGCGTCAAGTTTGAAATCTGAAAGTGACCGCAGCGGGTGGGGCTTGCCCCGCACGCTGCCCGGCCCAACGGATTTTACAGCATCTGAGATGCGGTAAAACCAGGCGGGAGCCTTTCGGCCATAGAAAAAAGCCGCGACTTTTCTGGACGTTGGTCGTCAGTCGTCGGTTCAGAAATCGAGGCCCAGATCCACAGTCTGGGCCGAGTGGGTCAAGGCACCGGAAGAAATATAGTCCACCCCGGTCGCGGCAATCGACGCGATACGCTCCAGCGTGACGTTGCCAGAGGCCTCCAGCACCAGCCGTTCCTGCACTATCTCGACGGCGCGCTTCAGCGTCTCGGTGTCCATGTTGTCCAACAGAACCACATCCGCACCGCCAGTGGTCAGCACCTCGTCCAATTGCTCCAGCGTGTCCACTTCGATCTCGACCTTCATCATGTGCGAGGCCTGGGCCTTGGTGGCTTCCAGAACTGCACGGACACCCCCCGCCGCTGCGATATGGTTGTCCTTGATCAGGATCGCGTCCGACAGCGAGTAGCGATGATTGAACCCGCCACCATGCAGAACCGCCTGTTTTTCGACGATGCGCAGGCCTGGTGTGGTCTTGCGCGTGCAGGTGATGCGGGCTGAGGTGCCCCGGGTTTCCTTGACAAAACTGGCAGTTTTGGTGGCGATCCCGGTCAGGCGTCCGGCAAAGTTCAATGCCACCCGTTCCGCCATCAGGACCGACGCGGCCGAGCCTGTGATTTCCATCAAAGTGTCGCCGGCGCGCGCACGCTTACCGTCTTGGACCAGCGTTCTGAGCTCCAATGTCGGATCAACCAGACGGAATGCCAGCGCAGCCACCTGCATCCCCGACACGACGGCCTCGGCCCGGGCATTCAGTCGGGCAATACAGGTGCTGTCTTGCGGCACCACGGTGCGGGTGGTGATGTCGCCATAGCTACCCAGATCCTCCATCAACGCAGAACGGATCAATGGCTCCAGAACAAGGTCGGGCAGGATGGCAGTGGTCATGAGGTCTCTTTCACACATTGGTCACGCAAAGCCAGCGCTTCGGTTAGGGTGATGCGGGAGCGTTGGCCCGGTTCGGGCCGCGGATCGGGGAAGTCCGTTCGGGAATGCGCGCCGCGGCTTTCTTCGCGCAGCAGGGCTGCGGCAGCAATCATCGTTGCCGTGGCACACATGTTTCTGAAACTGTCATCCGCGCCATGAGCACGCTCCAGCGTGTCGATTGTGCGCAAGGCGGTCTTCAAACCGTCCGCATCGCGCAAGACGCCAACATGCCGCGTCATGGTTTGGCGAAGCTGTCGTATGGCGTCCAGTGGAGCCGATCCATCTGCCTGGCCCAACGCGCAAGCCACGCGCGCTTCCGCAGTTTCAGTCCGCCCGGCGGCAATATCCAGCGCACAGATCCTGGCATAAACCAACGCCTCCAGCAGCCCGTTGGAAGCCAGCCGGTTGGCCCCGTGCAGACCGGTCGAGGAGGCCTCTCCACAAACCCAGAGATTACCCAGAGAGGCCCGTCCTCTTTGGTCCACTGCAATGCCGCCCATGTGGTAATGTGCAGCTGCGGCAACCGGGATTGGTTGGGAAACCGGATTCAGACCATTGCGCAGGCAAGCATCTGCGACCGACGGGAACTGCTCCAAAATTCCCGCACCGAGAACGTCGCGTGTGTCCAGGACGGGTCTTTTGCCTGCTTGGGTCTGGGCAAAGATTGCCCGGGCCACCACGTCCCGGGGGGCCAGCTCTGCGTTGGGATGCACGGCTTGCATGAAGCGTTCGCCATCCGTGTTCAGAAGGACAGCCCCTTCGCCGCGCAAGGCTTCGGTCGCCAGAGGTGCCGGATCTTCGCCGACGTCGATGGCTGTAGGATGGAACTGGACGAACTCGGCGTCTGCCACAACCGCTCCGGCACGGGCCGCCATTCCTATGACCTCGCCGCGGATCCTGTGCGGGTTTGTTGTCAGCGCATACAACCCTCCGGAACCGCCACCGGCCAGCAGGTAGGCTGAGCCGCGTAATGTGACCGATTCCGAGCCTCCGGGTTGCGACGATCGCAGTACTACGCCATCCACGACCCTGTTTGTCGTCAGCAACCGGGTTGCCATGACGCCTTCGATCACCTGGATATGCGAGGCCGTTTTGACCTTCTCGATCAGGGCGGCCATGATCTCGGCTCCGGCCTGATCGCCTTTGACCCGCACCACGCGGGCAAAGGAGTGCGCCGCTTCGCGCGACATCACATAGGAACCGTCTTCGGTCCGGTCAAACGGCGTGCCCAGTGTGGTCAATTGCAGGATATGGTCCCGGGCGGCCTGCGTGACCATCTGCGCCACGCCGGTATCGACCGTTCCAGCGCCAGCATGTTCGGTGTCCGAGGCATGGGCTTCGGGACTGTCCGCCAGATCCATGGCCGCTGCTATGCCACCCTGCGCCCATGCTGAACTTGCCCCTTCCCCAAGAGGTTCGGGTGAAATCACCACCACCGGGTGCGGCGCCAGCATCAGCGCAGCATACAGTGCGCCCAACCCGGCCCCGACAATCACGACACGCTTGGTGGTTGTTTCCCTCACTTGAAACGTCTCAGAGGCCCAGTTTGCGGCTGAGATCGATCATGCGTTGCACCGACTGGCGGGCCTTGATCGCCATGTCCGGGTCGACCTCGATCTGGTTTTCCATCGTGTGCAGCACCCAGAGAACCTTCTCCAGCGTTATCTTCTTCATGTAGGGGCACATGTTGCAGGGGCCTACGAAATCCACCTCGGGCAGCTCATCGGCGATGTTCGATGCCATCGAACATTCCGTGATCAGCAGCGCCTTTTCCGGCTTTTCGTCGGTCACATACTTGATAATGCCACTTGTCGAGCCCGAGTAATCGGCCTCGGCCACCACGCCCGGTGGGCATTCGGGGTGCGCGATCAGGCGGGTGCCGGGGTTCCATTCTCGGAAATCGCGCAGATCTTGCGGGCTGTATTGCTCGTGCACGATGCACGAACCCTCCCACCAGACCACGTTCTTCTGCGGCACATCTTTGGCGACGTTTTGTGCCAGATACTGGTCGGGTGTCATGATGACCGTATGGCTGTCCATCGCTGCGACGATCTGGGCAGCATTGGACGAGGTGCAGCAGATGTCCGAGGCGGCTTTGACCTCGGCCGTGGTGTTTACATAAGACACGACCGGCGCACCGGGATAGCGGCGTCGCATTTCTTCGACCCCCTCGGCGGTGATCGACTCTGCCAGCGAACAACCCGCGTCCATGTCCGGCATAAGCACGGTTTTTTCCGGGCTGAGGATCTTCGACGTCTCGGCCATGAAGTGAACACCGCACTGCACGATCACATCCGCTTCGACTTCGGTCGCCTTGATGGCCAACTGAAGGCTGTCGCCAACAAAGTCGGACACGCCGTGATAAACATCGGGCGTCATGTAGTTGTGCCCAAGAATGACGGCATTTCGCTTCTTCTTGAGTTCCTCGATCGCCTTCACATAAGGCGCGTGGATGGCCCAATCCATCGGCGATACGACACGGCTCATCCGGTCGTAGACGTCCTGCATGGAGGCAGCAAGTTCGGGCGAAGGGCTGAGGTCATAGTGATCCGCCAGCGTTGAGCGGATATTTGTCAGGTCGAGCAACGGCTGGATCCCCGCAAACTGAAAGGTGGACGAGTGCATAGAGGAATTGACGCTTGGGTACCAGAAGAAACAATCTTTCCTTTCAGCGGCTTGCGGTGAAGGGATGTTTCCTGCTTTGGCTGTTGTGCGAACACGTGTTCCCTTGCGCCTGCGTATCCTGAATTAATGTTGCGCTTTCAAACGGATGGCCGGGAAAAACATGCTGCCTTACCTCCTTGTTCGCTTGTCGCAAGCCCGGTTAGGCGGGCCGCAGAATTTGCGTCTGGACCTCACAGATGGGTGTTTCAGCGACTGGGAAAAGAGAATCGGGTCAATTTGTCCCGGCCGGATTTAGGTCAGAGCGTTTTCGATCTGGCGCGCAAATCTGAGCAGCCGGGCATCCGACCCTTTCGGACCGGAGATATGCAGACCAACGGGCAGGCCATCCTGGTCGGTTCCGAATGGAATGGAAATCGACGGCAACTCCATGACCGGTGACAGGGTGACATTGCGCCAGTCTTCGGTGATTTCATGATCCTGCAGATCAGCTGAAAACGCCCGTCCGCTGGAGGTAGGCCACAGAGCGAATTCATAGGTTTCAAAGAAGCGTGCCGTCTTGTCCCAGACGTCGGCCCGTACGGCCTGATAGTCAACGAAATCGGCCAGGCTCAACCCGTCGGCTCCTGCGCAGGCCGTATGGAAACTGGGCGCGGCCAAGGACATGTCCGGGTTGAGAGTTCTGCGTACTCCCAGCGCCGACAGGCCACGGGTCAGCTGGGCGTAATCATGCAATGCGTCGAGTGGGGGGGCTGCGTCTTCTACATGCCATCCCAGATCACGGCACAGATCCTGAACCGGGGTCAGTGCGGCAAGGATCGAAGGATCGGTGCGGGTGCCAAACGGGAGCGCTGCAAAGGCGATCCGCCCCGCCGGGAAAACGTGGTCCAGAGTATTCAGGTCAGGGATCTCGCCAGAAAAACCCAAAGGTTGCAACGGTGATGCCCCTGCCATGACGCGCAACATCAGGACGGTATCGGTCACATTGCGGGCCATTGGTCCGGGCACATAAAGCCCATCAAACGGTGCCGGGTTCGGATGGTAGGGCACCAGACCCGAGGTTGGGCGAAACCCCACAACGCCGCACCAGGCTGCGGGCGTGCGAACGCTGCCGCCCAAATCCGAACCGTCGGCCAAGGCGGTCATATTGGCCGCAAGCGCCGCGGCCGCGCCGCCCGAACTGCCCGCAACCGTGCGGGATGGATCATGCGGATTGCGCGTTGTGCCCGCCACAAGGTTCGAAGTCTGGCCGGAGAAGGCAAATTCTGGTGCGTTGGTCTTGCCAAAGATCACCGCCCCTGCCTCTCTCAGCCGCGCCACGTGCAGCGCGTCAAAGTCGGGTACATGGGTTTCAAAACTGCGCGAGCCCCAAGTTGTACGTAGCCCCTTGGTTTCGAACGTGTCCTTGATCGCCACAGGCACGCCATGCAGCGGGCCTGCAAACTCTCCTCTCGCGCCCATCGCATCCAGAGTTTCAGCTCGAGTGTGGGCTGCGTCCCAATCCAAAGTGACAAAGGCATTGATCTCGGAGTTCCGCGCTTCGACCTGAGCCCGATAGTCACGCAGAATGTCGGTCGCGGTCACTTTTCGGGCCTGCACAAGCCGGGCAAGTTCTAAAGCGGAAAGGGAAGGGATATCGGTCATAACCAGCCTGAACGTTCGAGTTTCCAGACAGGCTAACGCGTCACACAGGCCTGTTCGCGCCGAAACCGGCACGAAGGTGGCTTGTCTGCGACGTGGCTATTGAGGAGTTACAGCGGCAGGCTGCCCAGGTGGTCTTCACCGCGCTCCCGAGCCAATTGCATCTGTTTCTGGCGTTCGCGGAACCGGGCCTTGTCGGCCTCGGACGTTTCGTCAATGCACAGATGGCAGGACACGCCATGTTCATATTCGGGACGTTTTGTGTCTTCGGGCAGGATCGGACGACGGCAGCCATGGCACAGCTTGTGCGGTCCTTCGACCAACCCGTGTCCGACAGAAACACGGTTGTCGAAGACAAAGCACTCGCCTTCCCAAGTACTGTCTTCGGCCGGCATTTCCTCCAGATAGCGCAGGATGCCGCCCTTCAGGTGAAAGACATCGTCGACCCCTTCTCCAAGCAGGAAGTTGGTCGACTTCTCACACCGGATGCCACCGGTGCAGAACATGGCGACGCGCTTGTTGTGAAAGCGGTCCTTGTTGTCTTCCCACCATTGCGGGAACTCCCGGAAGCTTTCCGTTTTAGGGTCGATTGCGCCCTCGAACGTGCCGATGGCAACCTCGTAATCGTTACGCGTGTCGATCACGACCACATCATCCGAGCGGATCAGGTCGTTCCAGTCCTCGGGTTCAACGTAATGGCCAACGCGCGCCTTGGGATCCACATCGGGCTGTCCCATTGTCACGATCTCTTTCTTCAGCCGCACCTTCATCTTGCCAAAGGGCGGGTGGTCAGCCGTGGCCTCTTTCCACTCCAGATCGGCGCAGCCGGGCAGCGATTTCACATGCGCCAATACGGCGTCGATCCCGGCACGGGGGCCGGCAATGGTGCCGTTTATCCCCTCCTGCGCCAACAGAAGCGAGCCTTTGACGTGGTTGTCTTGGCACAGATCCAGCAACGCCGGTTTGATGGCGGCAGGATCGGGGAAACGGGTGAAGTGATAGAGGGCTGCGATCGTATACATAACAGGGGCCTTAGAACCATGTCCGGGCGGGATCAAGGGGGCGCAGAGCCATATTTTCATGGAAGAAACCTGTATTTCAGACTTCGATTTTTTGACTCGTCAGGGCGCGGCAGATGTTTGCAAAGCGCGCTCAGACAGTTAGATGGGATTGGGCAAACACAGGAGAAGCCGGATGAGCAGCGCCTTGATCGTCATCGACGTCCAGAACGATTTCTGTCCGGGGGGTGCTTTGGCGGTGCCTGACGGCGATGCGATCGTGCCTCGCGTGAACGCGATGATGGCACAGCACGACGCGGTAATCCTGACCCAGGACTGGCACCCGGCGGGGCATTCGTCCTTTGCCACCAGCCATGCAGGCAAAGCGCCTTACGACATGGTCGAGATGCCTTATGGGCCACAGGTCCTGTGGCCCGATCACTGTGTTCAGGGAACCGATGGCGCAGATTTTCATCCAGATCTGAGGACCGATGGTGATCTGATCATCCGCAAGGGCTTTCGCCCTCAGATCGACAGCTATTCAGCGTTCTTCGAGAATGATCAGGCAACGCCGACCGGGCTGGAAGGGTATCTGCGCACCCGTGGTTTGTCCCAGCTTCACATGGTCGGGCTGGCAACGGATTTCTGTGTTCAGTTTTCCGCCTTGGACGCGGCACGTTTGGGGTTCGACGTGACCGTACATCTGGAGGCTTGCCGGGGCATAGACCTGAACGGTTCGCTGCAGACTTCGCTTGACGCGATGCGCGGGGCAGGGGTGACCTTGTTGTAAATTCGCGCTTGCCTGCAGGAGCTTGTCGGCTGGTTCGGACTTGACTTCCCGCGTCAGCCCACCTTCTCTGACAGTCCAGGTCAGGATAGTTTCGGGAGAGCGGCGGTGGATATCGCAACCCGCGTATACAACCACAAATGGAAGATCGATCCGATTGTCCGATCGTTGATCGACACCGATTTCTATAAGCTGCTGATGTGCCAGTCGGTGTTCCGCAACAAGCCCGACACCAGCGTTACGTTTTCGCTGATAAACCGATCTACGCATATCCCGCTGGCCAAGCTGATCGACGAAGGGGAACTGCGCGAACAGCTGGATCATATCCGCTCGCTCAGCCTCAGCCGTGGGGAGAGCACCTGGCTGCGGGGCAACACCTTCTATGGCAAACGCCAGATGTTCCGCCCGGATTTCATGGAGTGGTTCGAAAACCTGCGCCTTCCTGCCTATCACCTTGAGCGTCGCGGCGATCAGTACGAACTGACCTTTGAGGGCAGCTGGCCCGAGGTGATGCTGTGGGAGATTCCAGCGCTGGCCGTGTTGATGGAACTGCGTAGCCGGGCGGTTCTGGACAACATGGGCCGGTTCGAGCTTCAGGTGCTCTATGCCCGGGCGATGACACGGGTTTGGGAAAAGATCGAACGCCTGCGCGGGATCGACACGCTATCGATTGCCGATTTCGGGACTCGCCGCAGGCACAGTTTCCTGTGGCAGGACTGGTGCGTGCAAGCGATGATCGAAGGGTTGGGAGAGAAATTCACCGGAACGTCGAACTGCCTGATCGCCATGCGCCGCGAGGTCGAGGCGATCGGCACCAATGCACACGAGCTGCCGATGGTCTATTCGGCATTGGCCGAAAGCGACGCGGCGCTGGGCCAGGCGCCCTATGACGTGCTGAGCGACTGGCACGAAGAACACGAGGGCAATCTGCGGATCATCCTGCCGGATACTTATGGCACCAAGGGATTCCTGGAGCACGCGCCGGATTGGCTGGCAGGCTGGACCGGGATAAGGATCGACAGTGGTGAACCCGCCAAAGGCGCGGAGATTGCCATTCAATGGTGGAAAGACCGCGGCGAAGATCCGACCCAGAAGCGGGTCATTTTCAGCGACGGTTTGGACGTCGCCCAGATCGAGGACCTGAGCAAACAGTTTGCCGGTCGCGTCAACGTTTCCTTTGGGTGGGGTACGCTTTTGACAAATGATTTCCGCGGTTTGGTGGCGCAGGATCGGTTGGCGCCGTTCTCTCTGGTTTGCAAGGCGGTCTCGGCGGATGGTCGTCCGACGGTCAAATTGTCGGACAATCCTGAAAAGGCTATGGGACCAGCAGCAGAGATCGAACGCTATAAGCGCGTGTTCGGGGTTGGTCGGCAAGAGGCCATTGGCGTGATCGTGTGACGCTGGTGGTGGGGAGAGAACTCGCGAAATTTCTCGTGCGCGTCAGTCCAAGGAGGACCGCGTGAGACGACGTTCGCGCCAGATCACCATCAAACCACTAGCGACGATCAGGATGGCGCCCGGAAACAGATCGCCAAAGGGTTTTTCGCCGAAAAACCCCCAGCCCATGACGAAGGCAATGGGGATACCGAAATAGCTGAACGGGGCCAGGTTGCTCTGTTCGGTCATACGAAACGCGGTCACCAGCAGCAGTACGGCAGTCCCGCCGAACCCACCCATGGCGATGATCCATCCCAAATCTGAAAGGCTGGCAAGCGGTGAGAAACCGCTGGTCACCAATGTCAGGAGGAACGCGCCGATCATCGCGGTGACCGCCGAATAAAGGTTGACCAAAGGGGTTGAAAGCTCTGGGTCAAGTTGCCGGGCAGATACACCCGCCAGGGCATAGAGGAATGCCGCCCCTAAAGGCGCCAGCGCATAAAGGGAGAAACTCTCCTTGCCGGGGCCCATCACCATCATCACCCCGGCGAATCCCAACATGACAGCACTCCATCGGATCAGACCGACCCGCTCGCCCAGCATGGGCACCGCCAGGGCCGTCATGAAGAAGGCGTTGGCGTAGGTGATAGTCGAGGCTGTCGCAAACGCCATCTGGCCCAATGAAAAGTAGAACAGGACTTGCGCAAAGGTAACGTAGACGCCCCGCAATAAGGCAAGGGGCCATTGCCTGATCTTCCATTGACGCCCGGCCTGATGCCAGCTGCGCGACGACCAAAGCGCAATGAAACTGGGGATCAGCCCGAACAGGTTACGCCAGGCCGAAAGCTCAAACGCGCTATAGTCATCGGACAGGTGCTTGATGATCAGACCCATCAGGTCGAACAGCACGATGGCCAGCAAGGACAGGATAATTGCCAGCATCGTGTTGTCAGTCGAAAGCTTCATGTTCCGACCTTTCTGATTTTGAACAGAATCCAAACACCGACAAGGATCCCCAGAAAGCCACCGACATAGCTGGCTTCATGCATGATTCCGGCGCGCAGGAAGCCAAGCGGGTCGTTCAGACCTTCAGGCAGGGGCAATTGGGCAAGCGCTGTCTCGCCCAAAAACAGCAGGCCGAACAGAATTCCCAAGGCCGAGATCAGGGCGGTGAACAGAAAAATGGCAAGGAGAGCACGGAGCCCGGCACGCCAATACAGGCGTGCGTCGGGCAAAAGGATCAGTCCCAGCAGGAACACGGGCGGGCCCAGGATCAGCCCCATCCACCAACTGGCTCGCCATCCGACCAGCGCCGCCCCAAGGCGGGGCGCGATCTCAGGCGGGAGGCCGAATTGACGGAACTTGAAGGCGTGAAAATACTCTGGGCTGATGGAATAGCTGACCTGATTGTGCAGCGCGCCGAACAGTCCCGCGGCAAGAACCGCAAACCCCAACAGCAACACAAACACTCCAAGTCTAGCCATGGAAGGCGGCAACGGTCTTCAGTTGTGAAAACCCATAAAGGGCCTCGAACCCTTTTTCCCGGCCATGGCCTGATTTGCCGACTCCGCCGAACGGCAACTCCACGCCACCCCCGGCACCGTAGTTGTTGAGAAAGACCTGGCCAGATTTCAGCCGTTTGGCCAGTCTCATTTGCCGGGCACCGTCGCGTGTCCAAACACTGGCGACCAGTCCGTAATCGGTACTGTTGGCGATCCGGACGGCCTCTTCTTCGCTGTCGAAAGGGATCAGAACCTGAACCGGGCCAAAGATTTCATCTCGCGCCAAAACATGGTTGGCAGGCACATCGGCAAACAGCGTTGGTTTGACATAGGCACCTTCGGGCGGGGCGGAAGCGACGATGGTACCTTGGGCGGCCACCTCCAGATCGCTGCCTTGTTCCAGAAATCCTTCAACGATGTCCTTCTGGCGCGCCGAGATCAACGGACCAAGCCGGAGGTCTTCAGCAGCTGGGCCAACCGTCAGTTCGCCATATGCCTGGGACATACGTGCCTTGACCGCGTCATAAACGCCGCGCTGCACCAGTATCCGCGACGAGGCCGAGCAGGTTTGCCCGGCATTCTGGATCCCGGCATTGACCAGAAACGGCAAAGCCGCATCCAGATCTGCGTCGTCGAACACCAACTGAGGGGATTTTCCTCCCAATTCCAAGGTCACCGGGACCACGTTGCGCCCGGCGGCTTGCTGGACCAACGCGCCGGTAGCGACCGAACCGGTAAAGGACACATGCTGCACTCCCGGATGCCCGGACAGCGCGGCGCCGGCTTCGGCCCCCAGCCCAGGAACCACGTTTAACGCGCCGGGCGGGAACCCGGCCTCCTGCGCCAGATGGGCAAAGGCCAGCGCCGTCAGACAAGCTTCCTCGGCCGGTTTCAGAACGGCAGCATTTCCCATGGCAAGCGCCGCGCCCACGGATCGACCGATGATCTGCATCGGATAGTTCCACGGTACGATATGGCCGGTCACGCCATGTGGTTCACGCAGCGTATAGACCGTGTATCCGTCCAGATAAGGGATGGTCTCACCCATCACCTTGTCCGCGGCCCCACCGTAGAATTCGCAGTAGCGCGCCAATGCCAGCGCATCCGCCCGCGCTTGGGTCAGTGGTTTGCCGACATCCATCGTTTCCAGCACGGCAAGGGTTTCGACCTGCTCCAGAACCAACTCGCCCAGCCGGGTCAGAAGCCGACCCCTCTCCAACGCTGTCATCCGGCCCCAATCGCCATCCAAGGCAGCCTGAGCAGCCAGCACAGCGCGGTCCACATCCGGCGCCCTACCGCGGGCAATGCGGCAAATCTCGCTTCCGTCCGAAGGGTTCGTCAGAGGCAGGGTTTCACCATTCCCGGAGGCAGCCCATTCTCCTCCGATCAGGCAAAGGGTCGGATCGAACCAGATATGCTCAGACATGCTCAATACTCCTGCGCAGACTGTCCGGATCAGGCAGCACCGGGGCCGCTGCGATCAAGGACTTGGTGTAGCTATGGGATGGGTTGGAAAATACGGTTTCGGTTTCGCCCTGTTCGACAATCTGCCCCCCCTTCATAACCAGAACCCGATCGGTGACGGATCGTACGACGCTCAGGTCGTGGCTGATGAACAGATAGGTCAGATCATAGGCTTGGCACAGGTCAGCGAGCAAATCCAGGATCTGCGCCCGAACTGACACGTCCAGGGCCGAGACCGCTTCGTCAAACAGTATCAGCTCGGGGCGGATGATCAGGGCGCGGGCAATGGCGATGCGCTGGCGCTGTCCGCCCGAAAACTGGTGGATGTACTTGGTCGCATCATCCGGGCTCAGCCCCACGGCCGTCAGCATTTCCGCAATCCGGTCGGAACGTTCAGAACCCGTAGGTTTGGTTTCAAGCAAGTGGAAAGGCTCGGTGATCAGCCGGTCGACCCGGTGGCGCGGATTGAAACTGCCGAAAGGATCCTGAAAAACCACCTGCATCTTGCGACGGACCGACAGGTCGGGCTTGGTGCCGGAATAAACCGGTGAGCCGTTCAGCAGGATCTCTCCCCCCTGAACCTCCTCCAACCCCAGAATGGCGCGTGTCAGGGTCGATTTTCCGCAGCCGGATTCGCCGACAAGACCCAGGCGTTCGCCACGTTGCAGGGTAAAGCTGACGTTGTCCACGGCACGGTGATGGCCGGGGTGATGAAACAGACGGGTGCGCGGCAGGCGATAGTCGCGGACCACGTTGCGCACCTCAAGCAGCGGTTCGGGGGGCGGGACCGGTGGCAGGTCGACCTGATGACGTGAGGCGTCGAACAGCATGCGCGTGTAGGGGTGCTGCATGTTGGCCAGCAGGTGCTTTGTCGGTCCGGTTTCGACCACCTCACCCTGACGCATGACCACAATCCGATCGGCCATTTCGGCAACTACGGCCAGGTCATGGGTGATCATCACCAACCCCATGTCAAATTCCTGGACCAGCGATTTCAACAGTCTCAGGATCTGCGCTTGGGTCGTCACATCCAGTGCCGTGGTCGGTTCATCCGCAATCAACAATTTGGGGCGCAGCGCAATGGCCATGGCGATCACGACGCGTTGCCGTTGCCCGCCCGAAAGTTCATGCGGATAGCGCGACAGAGGGAAACGGTCCTCGGGCAGGCCCACATGGTTCAACAGATTGCGGGCATGAGTCTTGGCTTGCGCGGGTGCCATTTCCTGATGGATCAGCACCGTTTCCATCACCTGATCGCCAATGGTCTTGACAGGGTTCAGGGCGGTCATCGGTTCCTGAAATACCATCCCAATGGACTTGCCGCGTATGCTGCACATCTGAGCTTCGGACTGATCCAGGATTGAAACACCATCCAGTTCGATCATGCCGCTTGTCTGGCTGCGGTCGGGCAACAGCTGCATCAGCGCCAGCGCGGTCATGGACTTGCCCGACCCGCTTTCGCCCGTCAGAGCGACAATTTCACCCGGTTCCACAGACAGCGAGACATCACGAAGGACCGGGGTTTCGGCGATGGAGAGCGAGAGGGTGTCGATCTTGAGCAGGCTCATGAGCGTGCCACCCTCAGTCTGGGATCCAGCCAGTCCCGCAACCCGTCACCCATCAGGTTCAGTCCCAGAACCGTTACGATGATGGCCGATCCGGGGATCAACGCCAGATGCGGGGCAAAGCTGACCATGGTTTGCGCATCCGCCAGCATTCGGCCCCAGCTGGGGGTGGGGGGCTGCGCGCCAAGGCCAACGTAAGACAGACCCGCCTCCGCAAGGATACCGAGTGAGAACTGGATGGTGCCCTGAACGATCAGCAGGTTGGCGACATTTGGCAGGATGTGCTCCACGGATATCCGCGCCGCGCCCTTGCCCGATACGCGAGCAGCAAGGATAAATTCCCGCTCCCACAACGACAATGCTGCACCGCGGGTGATGCGGGCAAAGACGGGGATGTTGAAGATCCCGATGGCAATGATGGCGTTGATCGCGCCAGCGCCGAAAACCGCAGTGATCAGGATGGCGATCACCAGCGACGGGAAGGCAAAGACCAAATCATTACCACGCATGATCAGCTCGTCCAGCCACGACCCTTTGCGGGTAGCCGCAGTCAGGCCCAGAGGCACGCCCGCAGCCATGCCGATCCCCACCGCGACCAGGGCCACTGCGATCGACGTGCGCGAACCCACCATGATCATCGAAAACATGTCGCGACCAAAATGGTCCGTTCCGAACCAATGGGTCGGGTTCGGGGGCTGCAACTTGTCCGGGATGTTCAGCGCGGCATAATCAAACGGCGTCCAGACAAAGGACATGACAGCCGCCAGGACAACCAGCGAGGACAAGGCCGCTCCAATGATCAGGTTGCGGGTCATGTGCGGGTCCTCAACCTTGGGTCCACGACGGCATAGGCCAGATCAACCACGAAATTCACCACGATCACTGCAAAGACCAAGAGCATGACGACGGACTCCACGACAATCAGATCGCGGGCCGAGATGGCTTGGAAAACCAGCCGCCCCAGCCCAGGCAGGTAGAACACCTGTTCAATGATGATCGACCCGGCAAGCAGGAATGAAAACTGCAGACCGATGATGGTCAGAACCGGGATCAAGGCGTTGCGCAGCCCGTGCCGCCACAGTGCCTGTTTACGGGTCAGGCCCTTGGCGCGGGCGGTGCGCATAAAGTCCTCGCCCAGAATGTCCAGCAGTGACGACCGCATCACCCGCGCCAGGATCGACGCTTGCGGCAGAGCCAGTGCAATGGCTGGCAGGGTCAGCGAATGCAGCCCGGCCCAGATCCCGTTCTCCCACCCGACAAAACCGCCAGCACTGAACCAGCGCAGGTTGATGGCGAAGATCAGCACCAGGATCATGGCGAACCAGAAATTCGGGATCGCAATGCCCAGCTGGGTTGACCCCATCACTACAACGTCCCCTGTCTTGCCTCGACGCGAGGCGGCAAAAATCCCCGCAGGAAACGCGATCAAGGTCGATAACGTCAAAGCATAGAGTGCCAGTGGCAGCGAGACCCAGAGCCGATCTTTGACCATCTCTGCGACGGGGGTTCTGTAGGTATAGGACGTTCCAAAATCCCCTTGCAGCATACCTGCAACCCAGCTCAGGTATCGTTCAGGCCGCGAGACGTCCAAACCCAGCTCGGCCCGCAGCGCAGCGACCGTATCGGGCTGCGCATTGACCCCAAGCATGTATGACGCCGGGTCGCCGGGGGCGATCTCGACCACGCTGAAGATCACCAGCGAGGCCACGGCCAGGCTGATCATCAGGGAAAACAGGCGTTTGAGAGAGTATCGTAGCATTGCGGCCACGTTATGGATGTGTCCAGAAAGGGTCCAGTGAAATGCGGCGCCTCGCTGGTTTCAGCCGCGCACCCGATATCACAGGGCCGACCCCGGGGCGGGGTCAGCACTACGTTGGTGTTGCGTCAGTCGGTCCAGGAGATCGCCGACAGATCCGTGGCTGCAGTGGGGGCATTCACCCAAAGGCCCTGCAACTTGGCGTTTGCAACCGTTGGCCAGGCCAGTTGGAACAGGAAACCATTAACGTAGTCTTCCGAAATGATGGTCTGGGCTTTCTGCAGCAACTCGGTTCGTTTTTCCGGGTCCGTGGTGACATTCAGCGTCTCGATTAGCGACTGGAAATCCGGGTTGTCATACTGGAAATAGTATTCGGGCCGGGCATAGATGCCGATGTCCATGGGTTCCGTATGGCTGACGATGGTCAGGCCGAAATTCTTGCCACGAAACACCGTTTCCAGCCATTGCGCCCATTCCACGTTGATGATCTCGGCCTTGATACCGACTTCGGCCAACTGTGCAGCTACGATCTCTCCCCCGCGCCGTGCATAGGAGGGCGGCGGCAGGTGCAGCGTGGTTTCGAACCCGTCCGGCAATCCGGCCTCGGCCAACAGTGCCTTGGCCTTGTCCGGGTCATGCGCCGAGTTTCCTGTCAGATCGACATAGGCCGGATGATGCGGTGCGAAATGGGTGCCGATCGGGGTGCCTAGCCCGAACATTGCCCCGTCGATGATGGCCTCACGGTTGATTGCATGGGCCACGGCCTGACGAACCCGCACATCGTCAAAGGGCGGTTGTTTGTTGTTGGTGCTGAGGATGGTTTCCCCTTCCGATGAACCATACAGAACCTGGAACCTCGGGTCGGCTTCGAACTGCGGCAGGTTTTCCGGGGCCGGGAAGTTGGCGATCGCGTCCACATCCTCGGCCATCATCGCGGCAAAAGCCGCCGTCGGGTCCGAGATCATCTTGAACGTCGCCTTGGCCAGCGCCGGTTGTTCGCCCCAATAATCGGGGTTGCGTTCAAGTACGATCCGGTCGCCCTGCACCCACTCGGAGAAGGTGTAGGCCCCCGTTCCAATGGGGTTGGTCTTGATGTCTTCAATGCTTTCCGGCGCAACAACCACTGCGTCGCCCCAGGCAAGGTTGAACAGGAAATTGCCATTTGGGTTGGCCAGAGTAATCTTGACCGTCAGGGGATCGATCACCTCGACGCTCTCGATACCGGCAAACAGCGCTTTTTGTGCGTTGGTGCTGTCTTCGGCGCGGGCGCGGTCCAGGCTGAACTTGACGTCTTCTGCATCCATGCTGCTGCCGTCATGAAAGGTCACACCGTCATGCAACTGGAATGTATAGACGGTGCCATCATCCGAGATTTCCCAGCTTTCCGCCAGTCCCGGCGCGATTGAGCCGTCCCCCATGAACCGGGTCAGGCCTTCGAAGATATTGAGATACACGACGGAGTCGATGGCCTGTGCCGCAGCGCTGGTCGGGTCCAGATGCGGTGGCTCCAACTGCATGGCGAATGTTGCGCTGTCCTTTGCGGTGGCCAGTCCGGCGCTCATCGCCAAGACCGAGCTTGCAGCCAAAATAACTGATCTGAATGTCATGATTGGTCTCCCCGTTTGGTTGATCGCACCGCTGAATTCGGTGCTTTTACGAGAGTGTTCCCGGTTTGCGCCACGTAATCAAGCATTCAGGGACATTTCGCGCACTAGCCGGACGGGGCGTAAATTGCTAATCCGCCTTCCACCCATATCGCGAACAGGAATGACATGAGCGCCACTGCACGCAAATCTGCCCCCAATGCCGACGACATTCGGGCTCTCAAGGGACAAACCCCCATCGTGTCGCTGACCGCCTACACAACCCCGATGGCGCGTTTGATGGATGCCCATTGCGATTTTGTTCTGGTGGGCGACAGCGTGGGCATGGTGCTGCATGGTCTCAGCTCGACCCTGTCTGTGACGATGGAAATGATGATCCTGCACGGCAAGGCGGTCGCCCGCGGGCTGCAAAGCGCCATGATGGTCATCGACATGCCCTTTTCCAGCTACGAGGAAAGCCCCGAACAGGCGTTTCGCAATGCTGCGCGTTTGATGGCGGAAACAGGTGCAGCCGCGGTGAAGCTGGAAGGTGGTATTGAAATGGCTGAAACCATCCGTTTCCTGGTCAAGCGGGGCATTCCGGTCATGGCGCATATCGGGCTCACACCGCAGTCCATCAACACGCTGGGTGGCTACAAGGTACAGGGCCGGGACGCTCAGGCCGATGCGGTCATCGCCGACGCTCACGCTGTGGCCGATGCTGGCGCCTTTTCTGTGGTATTGGAGAAAGTGCCACAGAATCTGGCCGACAGCATCACGGCCGAGCTTGCGATCCCCACAATCGGAATTGGTGCCTCGGCGGGCTGTGATGGGCAGATCCTTGTTGTGGACGACATGCTGGGTTTCTTCACGGCCTTCAAGCCAAAATTCGTCAAACGCTATGTCGATCTTGGTCCTGCCGCAGAAGCTGCCATCGCCGAATACGCAGCCGAGGTGCGGGCCCGCACCTTCCCGGCTGCAGAACATGTTTTTGCCGACCAGGCTCCCTCAAAAGGCTGAACTGATCCCATGACTGCCCCTATCCTGCGCCAATTGGCGGACCTGCGTGCCCGCCATGCCGAATGGATCCGTGCTGGTGAAACCGTTGCTGTTGTGCCGACCATGGGCGCACTGCATGCCGGGCACCTTTCTCTTGTGGAGGCCGCACAAGCCGCCTGTGACCGGGTAATCGTGACGATTTTCGTGAACCCGCGCCAATTCAATAATCCGGAAGACCTGGCCAATTATCCCCGGACCGAACACGAAGACGCGGAAAAACTGGCCGACTACCGTGTCGATGTGATCTATGTCCCCGACCCGGATCAGATTTATCCTGAAGGTTACGCCACCAATGTGTCGGTCTCGGGCCTGACCGAAGTGATGGAAGGTGAATTCCGTCCCGGCCATTTCGACGGAGTGGCAACGGTCTGCGCCAAGCTGTTCCTGCAAACCGGGGCACACAAGGCATATTTCGGGCAGAAGGATTACCAGCAGCTGATGCTGGTGCGCCGTATGGCCCGCGATCTGGATATCCCGATCGAGGTGATCGGATGCCCGACGGTGCGCGAGGCATCAGGGCTGGCCATGTCCTCGCGCAATCTGCGCCTGTCGGAGGAGGCGTTGACCCGAGCGGCCACCCTTCATCGACAAATGCAGGCCATGGTGGCCGGTTTGAAAGCCGGAGAAGATATTGTCGCGTTGGAGCAGACCGCGAGGGCAGCCTTGGACGCCGCCGGTTTTGGCGAGGTTGAATATCTGGACCTGCGCGATGCAGTGACGTTGGAACGATTGGCGCGGCCGACCAGACCCGCCCGCCTGTTGGCTGCGGCCTGGATGGACGGGATCCGATTGATCGACAATATTGACGTCCCGGCCGTTTAGCGGACCGGCAGGCCAGCCCCGCGTTTCGGGGCTGGCAGCGATCGCGGAACTTGCATAAGTTTCTCTGAAAGCGAATTTCAGGGAGCAAGGCATGCGCTTCATTTTGGCAATTGATCAGGGCACAACGTCGACCCGGGCCGTTCTGTTTGATGAAGAGATGACCGCAGTCTCCACTGCGCAGTTGGAGTTCACGCAACACTTCCCGCAGGCCGGTTGGGTCGAACATGATCCCGAAGAAATCTGGTCC
The DNA here is from genome assembly GCA_014872875.1 of Paracoccaceae bacterium. Lineage (GTDB taxonomy): Bacteria > Pseudomonadota > Alphaproteobacteria > Rhodobacterales > Rhodobacteraceae > Aliisedimentitalea. The sequence goes on along the minus strand of WKFI01000019.1, from coordinate 123,917 downwards.
ACCACATTACAGGTCTGCCGCACCGTGATGAACGAAAACGGTGCTACGGCCCAGGATCTTGCCGGGATCGGGATCACCAATCAGCGTGAAACGACCGTGGTCTGGGATCGCGAGACCGGGGAGCCCATTCACAATGCCATCGTCTGGCAGGACCGCCGGACTGCCACCACCTGCGAAGCGCTGCGCAAGGCGGGGCACGAGGCCGAGATCAGTCACAAAACAGGACTTTTGCTGGATCCCTATTTTTCGGGCACCAAGCTGAAATGGATCCTAGACACCGTGCCCGGCAGCCGAGCACGCGCGGCCCGGGGAGAGCTGCTGTTTGGAACCATCGACAGTTTCCTGATCTGGCGGCTGACCGGCGGGGCGTCGCATGTAACCGATGCGACGAATGCGGCGCGGACGCTGCTGTATGACATCCGCGAGGGTCAGTGGAGCCCCGAGATCTGCGAGCTGCTGGACATTCCCATGCAGATGCTGCCCGAGGTCAAGGATTGCGCCGCCGATTTCGGAGTGACCGAAATGCGCGTTCTGGGCGGCGAAGTTCCGATCCTTGGGGTGGCGGGTGATCAGCAGGCGGCGACGATCGGTCAGGCCTGTTTCCAGCCGGGCATGATGAAATCCACCTATGGGACCGGGTGCTTCGCCTTGCTGAATACCGGCGACACACCCGTGCAGTCGCAGAACCGGATGTTGACGACCATCGCCTATCAGCTGGATGGAAAACCGACCTACGCACTGGAAGGCTCGATCTTCATCGCAGGCGCGGCGGTGCAGTGGCTGCGCGACGGGTTGGGGATCATCGACCATGCAGCGCAGTCCGGTGAGTTGGCCCTGCAGGCCGATCCGGTGCAGAACGTCATTCTGGTTCCGGCATTCACCGGTCTCGGCGCGCCCTATTGGAAACCCGACTGTCAGGGTGCGGTGTTTGGTCTGACGCGGAACTCCGGACCCGCCGAGTTCGCCCGCGCGGCGCTGCAATCAGTGGCGTATCAGACACGCGACCTTTGGGAGGCGATGCGCGCCGATTGGGAGGGCGACACGCATGTCACCCTGCGCGTCGATGGCGGCATGACTGCCAGCGACTGGGCGATGCAGGGCCTGTCTGACATTCTGGGCGCGGCCGTGGATCGCCCGACCATGCAGGAGACTACGGTTCTGGGTGCCGCCTGGTTGGCCGGGATGCGTTCAGGCCTGTACCCGGACCAGGCAGAATTTGCCGAGACCTGGGCGTTGGATCGCCAGTTCACGCCCGAGATGAAGACCGAGGACCGCGAAGCCGCCTATGACGCGTGGAAACGTGCAGTTGCGGCGGTGATGCAGGTTTAATCCGGACCGTATCCGTCGCGCTCCCGCCCCCGCGGGAGGATCGCTGCACGATCCGCCCTAGCGGGGTTGGGCCGGGCACCGCGCGGGCGCGCGGTGCGGTCGTCAGATATGGCTGCCGTCGGCGATGGTCCGAGGTCTTGCGTTAAGCTCCGAGATCGAGAAACCCGCGATTGTCTTGTACTTCTCGGCATGGTCCGCCAGTTCCTGAACCGAGATCACATCGTTGATTTCGTCGAAGTCGCCGCCACACAGATCCTCGACTTGTTGTAGCACAGCGTCTGGGCCGCCAGCGGCGCGGTTGGCTTGGCCAACCGCCGTAGCAATCGGGCGGACATGGTCTTCGTAGGCTTGCAGTGCCGCCGGTGTCATGCCGAGTTCCAGAAGCTTGGCTCCAATGATCCGAGCATCTAGGATCGCCTGGCTGGCGCCATTCGACCCCACTGGATAAGTCGGGTGTGCTGCATCGCCCATCAGAGTGACCCGATCGTGTGTCCAGCGGGACAGGGGATCGCGATCCACCATCGGGTATTCGAACACGACATCGGCCCCGGTGATCAAGGCGGGCACATCGATCCAGTCGAATTTCCAGGTTTGAAAATCGGGCAGGAAATCATTGATGTCTGCGGCGCGGTTCCAATCCTCCCGCTTCCATTCGATGGAGGGGTCAAAAGACTTCTCGGCGATCCAGTTGATGACAGCCTTTCCGGTATGCGGATCGGGATTGGTGATCGGGTAGGCCACCAACCGAAGGTGGTCGTGGCCAATCATCACCATTGCACCACCGCCAAAGAAGGCGTCTGTTTCCGTCGTGGCGCGCCACAGGATGCGCCCGTTCCAGATCGGAGCGCCTTCGTCCGGGACCATCTGCTGACGCAGGGCTGAATGAATGCCGTCTGCGGCCACCACCAGATCTCCGGTGACGCGCCTGCCGTCTTCCAGTAGCAGAACCGCATTGTCCTGGGCATTTTCGAACCCGATCGCACGCGCTCCGGTGGTGATGCAATCCGGACCCGCGCGCTCCAGAAGCTGTTCGTACAACATCACCTGCAAATGGCCGCGATGCACCGAATATTGAGGCCAGGCATATCCGGCCCATCTGCCTCGCGGCTCCTCCCAGATGGTTTTGCCCAGTTTGGAGTAGAAACCGTATTGCCGCGTCTTTACACCAATGGCGTCCAATTCAGGCTCAAGCCCCAGATCGATCAACTCCCGCACCGCGTTGGGCTGCAGGTTGATGCCAACACCCAGTGGTTTGATTTCGGTCGTGGATTCATAGATGTGAAACGGCACGCCGATTTCGTGCAAGGTCAGCCCAAGGCTGAGGCCTGCAATCCCGCCGCCGGCTATGAGAATTGTCATCGAATTATCTCCTCTCCCTTGGGGTCAGAAAACCAGCCCTTTCCGCAAGGTGCAAGGCGACAGAGAGTCCGTCCGGCGTTACCAATGCCACCTTGCCCGATGGGCCCCAATGAGCGCTCGACGCGGACAGTTTTCGGCTTCTGCGCCTATCGTTTGGACGCGAGGATCAGGTCAGGCCCAAAGATCACGTCCGCGTAGTTCTGGAGATAAATCTTCAGCCAGGGCGTGAAACGTTCCGGGTGGCGCCGAACTTCGGCCAGCAGGTCGTGGTAATCTACCCAACGGGTGTCCATGACCTCTTCGGGATTAGGATCTATGGTCAGGTCCCGATGCGCATGGGCCAGGAACACATCCACGGCTTCATGTTCGACCATGCCGTTGCCAACATCCGCGCGATATTCCAGATGGTGGCGGAATTGCGGGTAAAGCCCTGTAATGCCCAGCTCGTCCTTCAGGCGTCGCACTGCGCAGCTGATCGGCCGTTCATTCCAATGCGGATGCGTGCAACAGGTATTCGCCCACAGACCGGGCGTATGGTACTTTCCCATTGCCCGCTTCTGCATGAGGATTTCCATCCCCTTCACGACGAAAACGGAAACAGCTTTGTGTTTTAGACCCTGCTCGTGGGCCTGGAGCTTGTCAGTAGGGACAAGCTCACCGTCTACCCAAGCCGGAATCATGATACTCATGCCAGATTCACCAAAGTTCAGGACCTGTTTCAGGTCGTCTCCCTGCACCGACTGCTCGTTTGAGTGTGGCGTCGGTTTGCCGCTGTCGCAGGGGATACCATGCCTGCCTCCTGCTGGACAATGACGCGAAAGGCCGCGGTTTGATCCGCGGCCCAAAAGTGTTCGTGATGGCACAAGAAGCCAACCACGCGCACGATATCAATCGGATGTGGCTTCTTCCGACGCTTCCTCGGCTGCTGGTGCGACTTCAGGACCGACCGACACAAGATAGGCATAGATGTCTTCGGCGCCTTTTTTCAGCTTGAAGGTCATCTTGGACTTGGCCTTGCTGTCACCGGTGTACTCCTGCAGGAATTTACGGGGATCCGTTGCATAAGCGACAAAGGACGCCTCGTCCCAGACCAGGCCGCTTTCGCCTGCTTCAACAATCGACGCACCGTATTTGTACCCGTCCATCGTGCCTGCGGTCCGACCGGCAATGCCGTAGAGATTCGGGCCGGTTTTCCCGCCTTTGACAATGGTTTCACCTTCGGGGGAAACGATCATGTGGCAGGACCGGCACTTTTTGAAGCCCTTTTCGCCAGCAGCTGCGTCGCCTTCCGCCAGGACCGGAGTCGTCACGAGGCTCAGAAGTGCTGTTGCAATCACTCGTTTCATTGCTTGCTCCTCAATATTGTGGCTGCGTGCCATACGGAGTGTGATGGGGGCCAGAGTCAACCGGCAGATTGACGCGACCCCAAAGGCTGGGCCAATTCTCGCGCGATTGTGCGGTTAGGTATCTGACCAGCAGGGTAGCAGGTCATTGTCGGCAGGTCGGGCCAAGTACACAGCCCTTGCAATGGCGCGACTGAGACACAGGGCACCGGCGTGAGAAATCAGCGAAAGTTCCCGTTCGGGGTGGGTCAACGGCTTGGCGTTGGTTGAGACGCCGAACACCAGATCCCCATCACCGGGGGAGTGGGCGGGTACAATGGCCCGGCCGATGCCGTCATGGGCGGCGGTGGCCAGCCTTAGGCATTGTGATTTGGAAAGATCCGCATCGGTGGCGACAATCGCAATAGTCGTGTTGGCCCGGTCGTCCGGAACAGCTTGGCCTTGCGCTTGTTTCGCCATGTGCTGCATCTTGCGGCTTTCCAGCTGTCGCCCCAGACCGGTGTCGGGGTCAGGACCCAACGATCCAAATTCTCCATCCACCTCGAAATTCGCGGCCCAAAAATGGCGGTCTCCGGGTGTTGTAATCGAACCCATAGGGTTCGCCGCGACCAGTGCACCGACCGTGATGCCGTTGTCCAACATGAAAGACGCCGACCCCAACCCGCCCTTCAGCATCGCAGTCAGGGCCCCGGTACCAGCACCTGCAGTGCCAAGGTCGAAGCTGTTACCTGCGGCTTCGAACGCGGCACGGCCCAAGGCGGGGTAGGGGTTATCGCGCCAGCCTTTCTGTCCTCCATTCAGCAGATCGAAAATGATCGCGCCGGGTACGATCGGAATCACGGCGTTGGCGACGCGAAAGCCCCGACCTGCTTCGCGCAGCGCGGCAACGACGCCCGAACAAGCGTCCAGACCAAAGGCGGAACCGCCGGACAGGGTCAGTGCGTCGATCTTGGCCACGGATTTGTCCGGAGCCAGAAGGTCGGTTTCCCGGGTTCCGGGCGCCCCGCCCATGACACTCACCGAGGCGGTGAACGGTTTGTCAGCAGTCATTACGGTCACGCCGGATTTCAGCACGTCGTCTTGTGCGTTGCCGACTTTCAGGCCGGGCACATCGGTGATCAAGTTCAGGGGGCCTGGGATCATCTTGCCGGGTCCTTGTATTGGGTCTGCATCAGATGCAACGCCCGCCATCCACTTCCATCGCTACTCCGGTGATCATGGACGCCTCGTCCGAGCACAGGAAACAGGCGGCATTCCCCATATCTTCGGGTTGTGAGAAACGGCCCAACGGGATCGTAGACAGGAACTTGGCGCGGACTTCAGGTGTGTCCTCCCCCATGAAGGATTTTAGCAAGGGTGTTTCCCCAGCCACCGGATTGATCGCGTTCACACGGACACCATGCGGGGCCAGTTCGACAGCCATGGTACGCGTGGCGGTGATCATCCAGCCTTTGGAGGCGTTGTACCAGTTCAGGTTGGGGCGCGGACTGACCCCGGCAGTGGAAGCGACATTCAGGATCGCACCGCTCCGGCGGTCCTTCATGTGCGGGACCAACGCTTTGGCAGTCAAAAAGACCGACTTCATGTTCACGCTGAACACACGGTCGAAATCCTCTTCCGAAACGTCTTCCAATGGCGTCGGCAGATGGGTTACGCCCGCGTTGTTGATCAGGATGTCCACTTTTCCGAACTCTTCCAACGCGGTTTGTGCCATGGCGTTGACCGATGCTTCTTCCGACACATCGACAGTTTTCGCTATGCTTTCTGGCCCGCATTCTGCGGCCATGGCCTTTGCTGCCTCGCCATTGATGTCGGCTATCATGACGCGGGCGCCTTCGGTCAGGAATTTTCTGACGATCCCCGCCCCGAACCCGGATGCACCGCCCGTTACAATTGCGGTTTTTCCCTCTAATCGCATGATCACCCTCCTGAACTATTGCAGGCAGGGTAGCAGCGCTGGCGGGAGGTGCAATCGCGGGTTTAGGGGGCGTGACGTTACGGTCTGTAACGGTCAGTCATCAGTGATCTTGCCGCGCAGGGATTTGACCTCGCCACGCTGTTTCTTTGCGGTCAGGCGGCGCTGGATCGATCCTTTGGTGGGTTTGGTCTTGATCCGCCGTTTGGGCGCAACCAGTGCCTTGCGGACCAGATCTGCCAAACGCTCGCGCACGATCTCCCTGTTGCGGATCTGCGATCGGGTTTCGTCGCATTGCAGGATGATCGCACCGTCTTTGGTCCAGCGCCGCCCTGCCAGCCGCCGTAACCGCGTCTTGACCGGCCCGGACAGCGAGGGAGAGCGTTCCGCCTCGAACCGCAGCTCGACCGCGGTCGCCACCTTGTTGACGTTCTGGCCCCCGGGTCCGGAGGCACGCACGAACTGTTCGGTCAGCTCCCAGTCCTGAATGGCAATGTCATCGGTGATGCGCAGCATCGGCTTTGATCCGTCAGGCGTTCGAGTTCAACAGTCATTTCACAAATCAAAAGGGCTGTCCGATCAGCGTAACGGACAGCCCTTCTTGAGTTTCGGAGGTGCGCCGGTTAGGCGGTCACCAATTTGGGGTCAACATCCACCAAGGGCTGCCTCAGTAATGCGTCTCCCGAACTGTTCCGACACCGTTCTCCAAGTTCCCAATAGACACTAGAGCACCTCCTTTCAGTTGTTACGCGTACCTGCAGCGTGACACAGATTTCGGAGATGTCAAAACAAAATCATGTGGCAGGGGCTACAAGTTTCCCCACGATGATGCGGAAGGGCACAAGTGCTACCAAAGCCAGCGACAGTTTCACCAGCCAGTCGGCAAAGCCCAGTGACACCCACAGCGGCACAACCGGACCCGCCCCCAGAAGCGGCAGCATCTCACCCGCCCAGGACACGTCATTTGCAGGCTCGAGGAAGGTCAGCGCGCCCGAAAAGGCGATGGTGAAGAACAATGCCGTGTCGACCGAGCTGCCGACGAGGGTCGAAGCCAGCGGTGCCCGCCACCATTTGCCCTCTCGAAGGGCGCTGAAGATGGTGACGTCCAGCATCTGTGCCGTCAGGAAGGCGATGCCCGATCCAATTGCAATCCGCAGGGTCACCAGCGGGCCGAATTCTCCCATGATCTGGGTGCCGATCAGCGAACAGATGACGCCGACGATGAAACCGGCAAAGACCACGCGGCGCGCCGCGCTTTGACCATAGACGCGGTTCATCACGTCGGTAACGAGGAAGGCAAAAGGATATGTGAAGGCGCCCCAGGTCAGCCATTGGCCGAACAGGAATTGCACCAGGATGTTCGAGGCCACCACGACGGAGGCCATGGCAAGAATGCCGGGAAGATATGAGCGGTTCATGTTTCGATCCGTTTTTACAAGGTAGCGGCGACTTGCCTGCGATGATCGCAGGAGACCGCGCCTTTAAGCGAATTCGTCAGGCTGTGTCAATCGGGCGGTTCAATCCGGCAACACATATTCCACCAGCTCGGTGGTCTGAAACGCGTTGAAATTGTCGTCCGAGATCATGGTCGCCCTCAACCTGTCCTGACTATCGCGCCAGACCGAAACCCCTTCGAGATTGTCGTGTACCGAAGGGGCTGTCTGGAACAGGGTTTCTTCGCTGGCCATCTGGCCATCCTTCAACTCCCAACGCCTCAGCCGGGAGCGAAAACCCAGAAGGGTGAAGTCCCGCTCGAGCAGGTAGAATCTGCCGTCCGGTCCGAAGTCGGCGCCGACCGGCAGGAAGCGCCCACGGGCGGGCAGGGTGAAGGGTTGCGACCATTGACGACCATCCCAGCGGAAGACCGGAATGTCGCCGTTCTGTGTAAAAGCCCGTTCGGGCATTGTGTACAGATGGCCTTTTTTATCGATCGCCAGTGCCTCAAGCGCCTTGTTCAAAGGCAGCGTTCGGAAGCTCTGTGGGCGGGGCAGGACTTCGGCCTTGCTGGTGACTTTGCGATGGCGCGCCACGCGGGACACGCCTTCGAAGGACACATAGATCTCACCTGATGGGGTAACCGCCAGACCTTCACTGTCCACCACGCGCCCGATCAGGGTTCGACCTTTGGAGGATCTCAGCTTGATCTCGGCCCCCGCCCTGATACCGGTCACCATGTCGCCTGATCTTTGAATATCTGCGGTCAGAATATGCGACCGGTCGGTCATCACCACCATCGAACGTCCATCCGCGCTAAGCTCCAGCGCTGAAAACCCGCCGAACCAGTTGGCTTTGACCCCGGCGGCTGGGTGCCATTCAAAACTGCTCAGATGGACGGCCCGGGCAGGTTCCCCCGCAGGCAGACGGGCCGCGGCAAAGGCGGTCATTGCAGCGCCCATGGCCAAGGCTGCCGCAAAAATCAGTTTGACTGCAGGACTGAAACGCATTGTTTGGGCAGATCCGCCAGAACGTATTCACGACGCGGTTTCGGTTTCGGAGCGTTCGGGTCCGCCGGTTTCGGTGGCGGAGGGTTCAGGATGTCATTGACCCATTGCTGGGCCTCGGCGCAGCCGTCGCCACGGGGTGGTGGATCCTGTTCAACACATCCCCTTGCTCCGCGCGGGCAGTTCAGCCTTACGTGAAAATGGTAATGATGCCCCCACCAAGGGCGGATCTTGCGCAGATATCGGCGATTGCCCTTTTCGGCGTTGCACATCGCCACCTTTGCTCCAGGAAAGACGAAAATACGTGCTACCCGCTTGTCTTTTGCGGCTGCCCGCAGGATCGCGTGATGCGCGGCGCTCCAGTTGGAATTGACGAAGGCCCCGTTGGCACGCCGCAGCGAGATGGACGAAATGTTTTCGCGCGCGCTGCGCGACAGGCGCAGATTGTCTGCTGGTCGCATCCAGATGTCGATATCAAGCCCCAGCTGATGGCTGCGATGGCCCGACAGCATCGGTCCACCCCGTGGCTGGCTGATATCGCCGATATACAACCCGTTCCAACCGGGTTGTTTCGCTGCAAAGGCGCTCAGTTTCTTTACATAGTCAATCGCATCCGGGTGCCCCCAATTGCGGTTGCGCGACAGACGCATGGCCTGCCAGGTGGGGCCGGTTTCCGGCAACTCCACAGCCCCTGCCACGCAGCCTTTGGAATAGGACCCGAAAGGCGCAGGACGCTGAGCTGAGGCGCTGGCCTTTGCCCCGAAAAGTTGCTTCGCCAAAGGTTGGGCGGTGGCCGGGACGCCCAACACACCTGCCAACACAACCAAACAGAAAACTCGTAATACAGACATCATGCTTACGTCCGATCTCCCTCTGCCTTGACCCAGGTTAGCAGCACCCAGCCCAGAATGAACAGCCCGATGATAGGTGTGATCCCAAGCCTGGCGCTGCCGGTGGCAACAGTCATCAATCCGATCAGCGCTGGTGCAAGGAACGAGGTCGCGCGCCCCGACAGACCATACAGCCCAAAGGCCTCAGTCGGGGCTTCGGGATCAGTGTGGCGCACCATCAGGCTGCGGCTGGCCGACTGCAGTATACCGCCCATGCCGCCGATCAGGATCCCACACCCGAAAAAGATCATGTCTGGCAGGCCGGACCCGTCGGGCAAGGCAATGCCGAACACCTGGGTTCTGTCCATGCTGACGATCGTGGTGCAGACCAGTATCAGCATCAGCATTGCTCCCTTGATCACCGGCTTGGGGCCAAAGCGTTTGTCCAGCCTTCCCCCGATCCAGGAAAACCCGGCAGCCGCAAACACGCTGATGATGCCAAATACACCGATCTTGATCAGATCCCATTCCAGCACAAGACGCGCATAAACCCCGCCGAATCCGTATAGCCCATTGAGCGCATCGCGGTACAACATCGACGACCCCAGAAACGCTGCCAGGCTGCCGCGCTTGAACACGCCGCGGACGGTTTGCTTCAACAGTTGCAACGCTTCACGCAAGCTGCCCTTGTGCCCGGTCTGGTTCTCATCTCGTACCCAAAGAAAATAAGGCACCATGAACAGAATGAACCACGCGGCGGTAAAAGGGCCTACAAACCGCGTGCCCTCGTTCTGACTGGCATCCAACCCGAACATCGGGTCCTGCCCGATCAGTGTCTTGCCGTTACCTTGTTCCACGAAAAGCGTCAGCATGATGGCCAACGCAATCAACCCGCCCAGATATCCAAAGGCAAATCCCGAACCCGAGATCTGGCCAACCTCTTCGTCGTCGCCCAGATCCGGCAATTGCGAGTTGATGAAGATCAAAGCGTATTCTGCCCCGATGAAGCCCAATCCAAAGGCAGACAACATCAGCCACATGTTTGACCCGTCCGGCAGCGTGTACCACAGAAGCGCCGATCCAACAGCGTACATGATCGAAAACCCGAAGATCCATGGAATCCGCCGCCCGGTCACATCCGCCAGCGATCCGATCAGTGGTGCGCCGAACCCGATGATCAAGCCGGTAATGGTCAGCGCTACGGACCATGTGCTTTGTGCCTTGGCGGCTGCCAATTCGCCGTCAAGTCCGGTGCCCAGGTAATAGGCCGCGGCAACTCCGGCAAAGTAGGGGCCGAAAATGAAGGTCACCAGAAGCGTGTGATACGGCTGACTGGCCCAGTCAAAGAACCACCAGCCCCAAATCTTCTTGCGTTTGGAAATGCCCGACATGCCGCCCCCTGTTTATCGTTACTTTCGATATGACAGGGCGAAAGACGTTTAGGCAAGGCTCTCCTGCATGGGTGGCCAGGGCCGGGTCGTGTCAACCGCAACCCAACCCGCGATCCAGTCGGGCATTGGCGGGGACACGGCATCGGCTTGTCCCATCTCGGCCAAAACCCGATCCGGGGACACGATCCCCTTGGCATTGGTTACCGCGGCGCGGAACATCACGTGGCTGGCGCATTCGCCGTTTTTCTTCCACATGGATTGTTCCAGATAGATAAACTTGTCATCCCAGCAGACCGCCCGGGATCGCATCTCGAACCGTTCGAACCCACGAATGCGGCGGCGAAACCGCACCGACGATCCGGCCATCGTCATGCCCCAGCGTTTGCGGCTGATCGCACCGATCAGCCCGACCCGCTGCGCATTCATGCTGCGCCCCAGATCATAGAGTGTCATGGCGCGGCCATTGTTCAGCTCCAGCCAGATGTCCAGATCCCAGGGCCAGCAGATATGAGACGACACATGGGTGTCGGTCAGCTCCAACGGTGGCATGCGGCGGGCCACCATCAGGTCTTTGATCAGTCGGATAATCGGGAACATCGAGCCCTCCGGGGTCGCTGGAATGACGGCTGTTTCCGCCCTTGTTCACCTGTCGTCAACGCAGACCTTGCGGAAGGGTTGCGCTTTCAGCCGGGGCTGCTTAGGTCTGGGTCGGATCGAGAAAGGAAAACGCTCATGCAATCGCTGTTTCAAATCCTGATGCTGATACTGGATGTGGTCTGGTTCTTCATCATTGCGCATGTGATCATGAGCTGGCTGATCAACTTCCAGGTTCTGAACCTGCGTCAGCAATTCGTGGCGCAGATCTGGTATGGTCTGAACCGCATCCTTGAACCGCTTTATGCCCCTGTCCGCCGCATCCTGCCCCCGATGAGCGGGATCGACCTGGCCCCGCTGGCGGTGCTGATCGGGGTCTACGCGCTGCGGATCATCCTGGTGAACAATATCGCGGCCTTCTATTGATCAACCGGCCCCTTGTTCACGATTCCTTAGTGTGAGAATGTTCCGGGTAAGAGCAGAAACAGATCTTACTCGACAGGCCTCAGATGACCTCAGACGCCGCCGCGCTGTTGCGAGACGTATTCGGATTCGATGACTTTCGACCCGGACAGGGGGAGATTGTCGAAACCGTTACGGGCGGGGATAACGTGCTGGCGATTATGCCCACGGGCGGTGGTAAATCGCTGTGTTTCCAATTGCCTGCGTTGTTGCGTGACGGGGTAACCGTTGTCATTTCCCCCCTGATCGCCCTGATGCGTGATCAGGTCCGTGCCCTTCAAGAGGCCGGCGTCGAAGCCGGGGCGCTCACCTCGGGCAACACGCCCGAGGAAACCGACGCAGTCTGGGCAGGGTTGGAGACCGGACGGCTCAAGCTGCTTTACATGGCGCCGGAACGTCTGGCCTCGGGTGCGGCCTTGAACATGTTGCGGCGGATCGGGGTCAGCCTGATAGCGGTCGACGAAGCCCATTGCGTCAGCCAATGGGGCCATGATTTCCGGCCGGATTACCTGCGCATTGGTGAACTGCGGCGTGCCTTGAACGTGCCCTTGGCCGCCTTCACCGCAACGGCAGACGCGGAAACCCGTGATGAGATTGTCGAGAAGCTTTTTGACGGCATCGCGCCACAAACCTTCCTGCGCGGGTTTGATCGCCCCAATATCCACCTTGCCTTTGCTTCCAAGGACGGCCCTCGCAAACAGATCCTGGATTTCGCCGATGCACGCCGCGGCCGGTCCGGCATTGTCTATTGCGGCACCCGCAACAAGACCGAAGCCCTGGCCCAGGCCCTGCGCGATGACGGCCACAGCGCCTGCCATTATCACGGCGGGATGGAAGCCGAAGATCGCCGCATCGTCGAAACTCGCTTTGCCCGCGAAGACGGATTGATCGTTGTTGCCACGGTCGCCTTTGGCATGGGGATCGACAAACCCGACATCCGCTGGGTGGCCCACGCAGACTTGCCCAAGTCCATCGAAGCTTATTATCAGGAGATCGGCCGCGCCGGGCGTGACGGGGCGCCGGCCGAAACTCTGACCCTGTTCGGTCCCGATGACATTCGGCTGCGACGATCTCAGATCGACGAAGGGTTGGCCCCACCAGAACGCCGTGCCGCCGATCACGCGCGCCTGAACTCGCTTCTGGGACTGGCCGAGGCTCTGGTCTGCAGGCGGCAGGTGCTGCTGGGCTATTTCGGCGAAAGCTCGGAACCTTGTGGCAAATGCGATCTGTGCGACGCCCCGGCCGAGGTGTTTGATGGCACCACCGCCGTGCGCAAGGCCCTGTCGGCCATCCTGCGCACCGAGGAATGGTTCGGCTCGGGTCATCTGATCGACATTCTGGTGGGCAATGAAACCGACCGGATCAAGGAACGCCGCCACGATCAGCTGAGCACCTTTGGCTGCGGTACCGAATATGACAAACGCCAATGGCAGGCCGTGTTCCGGCAGATGATGGGGCATGACCTCGTGCGCCCCGATCCTGAACGACATGGGGCGTTGCGCATGACCGAAACCGCCCTGCCGATCCTGAGGGGTGAGGCAGCGATCAGCCTGCGCCGCGACACGATCCGCAAGGCCTCGCGCCGTCCGGCGGTCAAGGCGCTGGTCTCCGAAGAAGACGCACCGCTGCTGTCGGCGCTCAGGGCCAAGCGCCGCGCCTTGGCAGAGGCGGCGCGGGTGCCGGCTTATGTGATCTTCAACGATCGCACGCTGATCGAAATGGCCGAACGTCGTCCTGCGTCACTTGATGACCTGGCTCGGATCGGCGGTGTCGGCGCCAAGAAACTCGAACGCTATGGCGCGATGTTTCTTGAGGTGATCACCGGCGCGGTCGAAGCGCTTCACCCGACGCGCCGGAAGCTGGCCGGGCAGGTGGCGGGTTCGGTCTTTGATCAGCTGCTGGAGGTGCAGGCCGATCTTGCACGTGGCACGGATGGCACCGACAAGCCACTCTCCTGTTCTGCTTCGCAACTTGCCAAGGTCGCGAAACTACGCCCCGACAGTCTGGATGCTCTGTCGCGCGTGCTGGGCGACCGCCGCGCCGAACGATTTGGTCCGGCCTTTCTGGACGTCCTGCGGGAGGCGGGCTAAGTCTGTCCCCAACGATCAAGAGGAGCGCGGGATGCTGGTAGTGATTTCCCCGGCCAAAAGGCTGGACTGGAGCGAACGGCAGGTTGAGGCGACAGAGCCGGATTTTCAGGCCGACGCCCTGCGGTTGGCCAAGACCGCCCGCAATCTGACCTTGGGCGATTTGAAGAAACTCATGGATCTCAGCGATGATCTGGCGCGTCTCAATCGCGACCGTTTTCGTGCTTTCACCGATCAACCCGGGGCCGAAGATTTGCGCCCTGCGGCCCTGGCTTTTGCCGGCGACACCTATATGGGGTTGGAAGCCGGATCGCTGGACGGCGAAGAAATGGCCTGGGCACAGGATCACCTGCGCATTCTCTCGGGCCTTTATGGGGTTCTGCGTCCGCTCGACGCTATTCAGGCGTATCGACTGGAAATGGGCAGCCGTCTGAAAACCCGCCGCGGCAAGAACCTGTATGATTACTGGCGCGACCAGCTCAGCAAATCCCTGAACGCGCAGGCCGAAACCGTGGGCACCGAGATTCTGGTCAACTGCGCAAGCCAGGAATATTTTGGCGCCGTCGCCCCCAAGGCTCTGAAATTGCGGGTGATCACCCCGGTCTTCATGGAAGACAAAGGTGGCACGCCCAAGATCGTCAGTTTCTTTGCCAAACGAGCCCGCGGTGCCATGGCGCGCTACATCATCCAGCGCCGCCTGACCGATCCCGCATCGTTGCTGGAATTCGACAGTGGCGGCTATGAGTATCGGCCCGACCTGTCCGAGGAAGACAAACCGGTATTTGTGCGCCCGGCCGAGGCCTGATCCCGAGGATTGGTCTCACGCCTCGTCCGAAAGCCGTGCTTCTTGTGGCGTGTAGCGTTCGATCCAGTCGTGAATAACGTTTTTACGCAGCGGTTTGGTCAGGTAATGATCCAAACCCGCTGCCAGGATCTCCTCCCCGTCTCCATTCATGGCATGGGCGGTGACCGCGATGATCGGGGTGCGCGCTGCTGTTCCGTTTTCCAATTCGCGGATGGCACGGGTGGCCTGTTTTCCGTCCATCTTGGGCATCGAGATGTCCATGAAGATCAGATCCGGCTGAAAACTCTGGAACTGTTCGACGGCTTCCAGGCCGTTATTGGCGAACCTCAGATCGATATCCAGTTCCTTGGTCATCTTCGAAAACACCAGCTGGTTGGTCCGGTTGTCTTCGGCCGCCAAGATTCGCATGCTCCGCGCGTTGTTCTCAAACTCCGCCGCCTTCTGTGTGTCACCGGTCCCGACGAGTGAAAGGGCCGGTTGACCGGGTGATGGCGAAACCAGTTGTGAGGAAACCGTGACTGCACCCAATTCTCGGAGTTTTGCGAACAGTTCATTGCGGGGAATCGGTTTTTGCAGAATCCCCTGGATCAAAGCCCGGGCCGGATCGTTCTGGGCGTAAGACGGGTTTGAGCTGAGCAGTATGAAGGGAACCTTGCCCCATTCCGTCTGACGGATCGCTTCGACCAGTTCCAGCCCGTCCATGTCTGGCATGTTGTGGTCGCTTAGAACAAGGTCGATCTCGTCGCCCAGCAGGTTCAGTGCATCCGCTCCGGATGAGCACGAGGTCGTTTTTACACCCAGCTGAGCCATCTGCTTTTCCAGGATTTCACGATTCACCTGCAGATCGTCGACGATCAGCACGTGTTTCAAACCGTCCGGTAGAACCGGTGGTTCGACTTCGACCTCTCCGGATACAGGCAGAGAGATTCGAAAGCCGAAACAGCTGCCTTTGCCCTGTTCGCTTTCCACCCAGACAGACCCGTTCATCATTTCGATCAGCCGTTTGGTGATGGCCAGTCCCAACCCGGTGCCTTCGAATTCGCGGTTTCGCTGATCTTCGACCTGATTGAACTCGCCAAAAATGTGATCGACCTTGTGTTCAGGAATGCCGATCCCGGTGTCCTCGATCGACACGTGAATTGCGGTTGGTCCACCATCTCCATCCGGTACGCCGGTGACGCGGATCAGCACATGGCCTTCATTCGTGAACTTGACCGCATTGCCGACGATGTTGGTCAGAACCTGTCGAATTCTGCCCGGATCGCCGATGAAATTGGTTGGGAAGAACAGGTCATAATCCAGGATCATCGCGATCCCTTTGTCCCGCGCCGTGGGCTGCAGCAACATCACAACCTCGTGGACACAGCGTTCCAGGTCGAAAGGTTCGGGATAGAGGATCAGCTTGTCTGCCTCGATCTTGGAATAATCGAGCACGTCGTTGATGATGACCAGCAGCGCCTCACCCGAATTGCGGATCGTGCTGGCATAAAGCCGCTGCTCTTCGGTCAGCTGGGTGTCGTTCAGCAGCTCTGCCATGCCGACGACCCCGTTCATCGGAGTCCGGATTTCGTGGCTCATATTGGCGAGGAAGGCGGATTTGGCCCGGTTGGCAGCCTCGGCCTTTTCCCGTTCGGCGCGCAGCTGTGCCTCGTACCGGACGGTGGAGGTGATGTTCAACGCCAGGCTAACCACGTCGCCACCATATCCGCGCTGATCGACCAGCTTCACATACTGATTATTCCACATCCGCATGACAATTGGTGGTGGGGTGGGAAGGAACCAGCGGTCGGTCATCATGGCGCGCCACTCCGCTGGGCTCAGCTCCTCTGTATTGACCAAACCCTCGTCAGTCAGCAATTGCAGGATGCGCATATAGGACACGCCCGGCGCCACTTCCTCCAATCCATCAAAAGC
Source organism: Paracoccaceae bacterium (assembly GCA_014872875.1). Classification (GTDB taxonomy): domain Bacteria; phylum Pseudomonadota; class Alphaproteobacteria; order Rhodobacterales; family Rhodobacteraceae; genus Aliisedimentitalea. Next base: position 107,447 of record WKFI01000019.1, on the reverse strand, counting down.
GTTGAGATACGATGTGTTGGCCCCGATCAGATTGCTGTCTGCATCGAAAAACGCGAACCCGTCCTGGATGGTTTGGATCGAATGCCACAACCGGCGTTCGGCAATCTCAATCTTTTCGTTAGCCAGTGTCAGATCGGATTTGACCCGTTCGTTTTCGTCACGAACATTTTCGACCTCGGCCTGTTGCTCTCCGATTTGTTTTGTCAGGGCAAGCGCATGCCGGCCAAGCTTACGATTGGCAGCTGTCAATTCAGCTTGCTTGAGTTCCAAAAGTCTTTCTGCGGCCAGACGCGCACGGCGTTCCTCTGCCAGCTTGTTTGCAAGGCTCATCCCTGCCGCTCCGAGTCAGGTCAATGGGTACGTTTATTGCCCCAGCATCCGGTTGACCGGTGAAAAATACCTTAAGGCGCGGGGGCTTCGGGAATCGTTGCCAAGAATTCATGACCGTGCCAGCTTGGGTTGCCAGGTGTTGGAGGATGTCATGTTTCGGTTCGTTGCGGTGATCTCGGTTTTGGTTTCCGGTCTTCTTGCCGGGCAGGAGGGCCACGCCCAGGACAATCCGATCCCCACGCACCGATATGTCGCGACGCCTGACATGGACTTTTATGGTGCGGATCTGGATGCCCTTTTCGATACCGACCTGAACGCCTGTATCAGGGCGTGTGATGCCAACTCGGCCTGTACGGCGTTTACCTTTAATCGGGCCTCGCTGGCCTGTTTTCCCAAAAGCGGTGTCGAAGATCAGCAGCCGTATGTCGGCGCCCTGTCAGCAGTGAAAGTCGCCACGGAAGAAGCGCTTAGGAACTCAGCAAAACGGCTTGTGGAACAGTCGGTCTTCCTGAAACCTCAGGACATCGCCTATGCGCGCCGTCAAGCAACCGAGCTTGGCTTGGCCTACCCTTCGGATCAACAGGATTTGAATACGCTGTTGGATGGGATCGGTGCCCGGTTGTCAGCAGGCGACACAAACGGCGCGCTGCGTCTGACGGGCCGCGCCGTCAACTTGTCGGATCGGGCGGATCTGTGGACCGAATATGCGCGCCTGTTGCTGTCGATAAAAAGCGATGACAGCTCAGTGCGCCGCGATCATGCTGCGAGGGCCACTGGTGCGGCGATCAACGGCTATCTGCGAGCACCCACGCCCGCGGGACAGGTCTCGGCTCTGATGCAACTGGGGGAGGCTTTCGAACGCGCGCGCCGTGGGCGCGACACGGTTGCCGCCCTGCGACTGGCCGAACAGATTCAGCCCCGTCAGGACGTGATACGCGCGTTGGAGGCCGCCACCGCCAAATACGGGTTCCGGGTGACGGACAGCTCGGTGGAAAGCGACAGCGCCCAGCCCCGTATCTGTTTCGAGTTTTCTGAGCCGCTTGTGCGGGCTGGCGTGGATTATGCACCGTTTGTGCGGGCCGAATCTGCCGATCTTGTGGTCCAGCCCGAAGGCCGAAACCTGTGTCTGGACGGCGTGCAACACGGCGAACGGTATCGGGTCACCCTGCGCTCGGGCCTGCCTGCGGCCAATGGTGAAGCGCTCTACCGCGATGTTGAATTGACCCATTATGTCCGTGACCGCCAGCCCGCTGTCCGCTTCCCCGGCCGGTCTTATGTGCTGCCGAAATCCACGCAGGCAGCGCTGCCGGTCGAAACCGTCAACACAACCGATCTGGACCTCAAGCTGCGTCGCATCAGTGACCGAAACCTGTTGCGGGCGATGCAGGATGGCTATTTTGGGCGACCGCTGTCGTATTGGCAGGAGCAGGAATTCACCACCGCCATCGCACAGGAGGTCTGGACCGGCTCGGCCGAGGTGCAGAGCGAGTTGAACCGCGACATGACAACCCGCTTGCCGATGGGGGACGCCATCGCCGGACAGCCCGCGGGGATCTATGCGCTGACCGCCAGCCTGCCCGGTGCCGATCCCTATGACGAACCCGGCGCGACTCAGTGGTTCGTTTTGTCCGATCTCGGCCTCAGTGCACTGTCCGGCACCGATGGGCTGCATGTGCAGGTCCGCGGTCTCAGCGATGCGGCGGCCAGACCCGGCGTCGAGGTGTCTTTGGTCAGCCGTGCGAATGCGGTTTTGGCGTCGGTTGTGACCGACGATGATGGCTATGCCCGGTTTGATCCGGGGCTGGCACGCGGTACCGGCGGAGCGGCGCCGGCGATGGTTCTGGCACAACAGGGTGATATGGATCTGGGCTTTCTGTCGCTGATCGATCCGGCCTTTGACCTGTCGGACCGCGGCGTCGAAGGCCGCGCTCCCGCCGGTCCTGTGGATGTTTTCCTGACCACTGACCGTGGCGCCTATCGCGCTGGTGAAACCATCCATGTCACCGCGCTCAGTCGGGATGGGGTCTCCCAGGCGGTCGAGGGCCTGCCGCTGATCGCCGTGCTCAGCCGTCCCGATGGCGTCGAATATAGCCGCCAGATCTCGGGTGGCGGCACTTTGGGTGGGCATGTCTTTGCCCTGCCCGTGGGGGTCAGCGCCCCTCGCGGTACCTGGCGACTGGACATTCTGGCCGACCCCAAGGCCCCTGCGCTGGCCAGCCAAAAGATCCTGGTCGAGGATTTCCTGCCCGAACGTATTGATTTCGAACAGGAGGTTCTCTCTGCGACTCTTGCAGAAGGCGATACAACTGATTTGCAGGTTACGGCCCGCTATCTCTTTGGCGCACCGGGGGCTGGGCTCAAGGTCGAAGGGCAGGTCACCCTGCAGGCCGCCGAAACGGTGGATGGCTGGCCCGGTTACCGCTTTGGCCGCTATGATGGTTTTTCGACCCGTCAAAGCAGCTATTTCGGCACGGCCGAGACCGATGCACAGGGCCGCGCCGTCCTGCCCATCGACATCCCCCGCAATGCGGCCGAGGGCAAACCGCTGACCGCCTCCGTCATAACCCGCGTGGCTGACGGTGCTGCGCGTCCAGTTGAACGTGTGCTGGACGTCCCGGTCCGACCTTCCGCGCCGGTGATCGGCATCAAACCACTGTTCGATGAGGTCGTGGCCGAAGGCACCGAGGCCGGGTTCCAAATCGTCGCCCTGTCGCCCGACTTGCAACCCATGTCGATGAAAGTGCGTTGGACCCTGAACCGGGTCGAAACGCGGTATCAGTGGTATCAGCTCTATGGCAGTTGGAACTGGGAGCCGACCACCCGCCGCACCCGCATCGCCACCGGCGAGGCCGATTTGGGCACTGCGCCCTTGGACATGTCCCAATCGGTCGATTGGGGCCGGTATGAACTGGTGGTGGAACGCATCGACGGTGCCTATGTCGGCGCGGCTACGGATTTCTATGCCGGTTGGTACGCGCCCGCCGATAGTGCCGCTACACCGGATCGGCTGGAGCTTTCGCTGGATCGCGAAACCTATGCGCCCGGCGACAAGGCCATGCTGCGGGTTATCCCGCGCGAGGCAGGAACGGCGATGATTTCGGTCCTCTCGGACCGGGTGATCGACCGCCAGGTGGTCGAAGTTCCGGCAGGGGCCAGCGAAATCCCCTTGCAGGTGAGCGAAGATTGGGGCCCCAGCGCCTACGTCAGCGCGATGGTGCTTCATCCGGGGCAGGGCGCGTCTGAACGGACACCGTCGCGGTCTCTGGGGCTGGCTCATGCCGCTGTTCGACAGCCGGGCCGCACGCTTGCGGTCTCCATCGAAACGCCCGAGGTTGCCCGCCCGCGTGGATCCGAGACTGTTCGCGTGTCGGTCGAGGGCGTGGGGGAAGGCGACACAGCCTGGCTGACGCTGGCCGCCGTGGATCTGGGCATTCTGAACCTGACCGGGTTCCAAAGCCCCGATCCGACCACGCATTATCTGGGTCAGCGCCGTTTGGGGGTCGAGATGCGCGATGTCTATGGTCGTCTGATCGACGCCCATAACGGAGCCCTCGGCACTGTCCGATCCGGCGGGGATGAAGATCGCGGGATGCGAATGCAGTCGCCGCCGCCCACACAGGACCTGATGGCGGTGTTCAGTGGCCCTGTTCAGGTCGGCCCGGACGGCATGGTCGAGATCCCGATTGACCTGCCTGCCTTCAACGGCACCGTTCGCCTGATGGCCGTCGCCTGGTCGCAACAGGCCATTGGTCAGACCGAGGCCGACATGCTGGTGCGTGACCCGGTCGTGGTCACCGCCAGTTTGCCCCGGTTCCTGGCCCCAGGGGACAGCAGCCGGGCGCTGTTGGAGATTGTCCATGCGGATGGTCCAACCGGAGACATGCAGCTTCAGATTACCGGCGGTGCTGGTATCACGCTTGGCGCTGTCCCTGCCAGCGTGATGCTGGGCGCGGGTGAAAAGCAAAGCCTCCAGATCGCGGTCACTGCGACGCAGATCGGCGACCCGGAACTGACCGTGACCCTGACCACTCCGGATGGCACGGCCCTGCAGCAGGTGCTGCGCCTACCGGTTCGCTCCAACGATCCGACGGTGTCAACCACCCGCCGGTTCCAACTGGCCGCGGGGGATCAGTTCACCTTCTCGAACGATGTGTTTGCCGACCTGCGTCCGGGATCGGGCAAGGCCGTCCTCTCCGCCGGTCCGCTGGCGCGGTTCGACGCGCCGGGCCTGCTGAGCACGCTCGACCGGTATCCCTACGGCTGCACTGAACAGGTCACTTCGCAGGCTTTGCCGCTGCTCTACCTGTCTTCGCTGGCCCAGGCCACTGGGCTGGGCAACGGCCCGGACGTGGATATGCGTATCCGCCAGTCCATCAACCGGATCCTGACACGGCAGGCCGGGAACGGGGCCTTTGGCCTGTGGCGGGCCGAAAGCGGTGATTTCTGGCTGGACGCCTATGTCACCGACTTCCTCAGCCGCGCCCGCACGCAAGGCTACACGGTTTCGGAGCGCGCCTATGTTCAGGCATTGGACAACTTGCGTAACCGGATCAACTATGCCCCCGATTTCGATGAGGGTGGCGAAGATATCGCCTATGCGCTGATGGTTCTGGCCCGCGAAGGGGCCGCGGCGATGGGTGATCTGCGTTACTATGCCGACGTCAAGGCCGGGGCGTTCAGCACGCCCCTGGCGGTGGCCCAAGTGGGTGCGGCGCTGGCCTTCTATGGCGATCAGACCCGCGCTGACCGGCTGTTCGTGCGGGCCGCGTCGATGCTGGGCGGAAATGCCGAAACCCCGATCTGGCGCGTCGATTACGGCACGCGGCACCGCGACACCGCCGCCGTTCTGGCATTGGCGGTCGAAGCGGGGAGTGACGCCTTGAACCGCGATGTCCTGTCTGCCCGCCTGACCCGGGCCAGTACCCGCCTGTCCACGCAAGAGGCGGCCTGGACCCTGCTTGCGGCTCAGGCACTGATCCAGAACGAAGAAACCTCGGGCCTGCTGGTTGATGGGGCCGCCGTTGCTGGACCCTATGTCGAAATCCGCGATGGCCTGTCCACATCTCCCGCCCCGGTGCTGAGCTCCGCAACGGGGCGTAGCACCGATATCACCCTGACCACGTTAGGTGTGCCCCTCGTTGCTCCACCTGCGGGCGGCATGGGCTACAGCCTCGACCGCCGGTATTACACGTTGGAGGGGGAGCCGATCACACGTCAGGAATTTGCCATCGGCGAACGTTTCGTGACCGTGCTGCAGGTTTCTCCGCACGAGGATCACGGCGCTCGCCTGATGGTGGATGATCCACTGCCCGCCGGGTTCGAGATCGACAACCCGAACCTCTTGCGTTCGGGCGATCTGCGCGATCTGGACTGGCTCAGCCTCGACGAGGCACGCCACGCCGAATTCCGCTCGGACCGCTTTCTTGCGGCGGTGGATGTGCGAAACGGCGACCGGGTGACCCTAGCCTATGTGACGCGGGCGGTGACTCCGGGTGAGTTCCACCATCCCGCCGCCGCGGTCGAGGACATGTATCGTCCCGCTTTCCGCGCCTGGACCGACGCCGGTCGGATCACCGTGCGGTGAAACGTTGGGCTACATGGGTGGTCGTCGCATTGTTTGCGGCGGCTCTGGGCGCCGGGTTGTTCGACGCCTGGGTCAAGCGCACAGACTTGCCGGTCACGGTAACCGACAGCTCGGTCGAGATACGCGACCGCGACGGGCAGCTCTTGCGCGCCTATCCGGTGGCCGATGGCATCATGCGCTTGGCTGTAACGCCCGATCAGGTGGATCCGCTCTATCTTTCGATGCTGTTTCGGTACGAGGATAAGCGGTTCCACCGCCATTCCGGGGTGGACCCCGTGGCCTTGATCCGCGCCACGGTACAGTCGCTCAGAACTGGTGAAGTCGTCTCTGGCGGCTCTACGCTGTCCATGCAGGTTGCCCGCCTGCTCGAAGATGGCACAACCGGGCGTTGGGCCGGAAAGCTGCGGCAGATGCGGGTGGCCTGGGCGCTGGAGCGGCGATTGACTAAGTCGGACATCCTGACGCTCTACCTGACCCACGCGCCGTTTGGCGGCAATCTCGAAGGTGTGCGGTCCGCTTCTTTCGCTTGGTTCGGCAAGGAACCCAGGCGCCTGACCCCGGCCCAATCCGCGCTGCTGGTGGCGCTGCCGCAGTCGCCGGAACGTCGTCGCCCCGACCGAGCCACCGACAGGGCCCGGTCCGCGCGGGACATGGTGCTGACACGCATGGTGGATCAGGGCATTCTTGACGTCACAGATGGGCTGGCCGCGATTACCGAACCGGTCCCAACCCGAATGAAGGCCTTTCCCCGCCATGCTGCGCATCTGACGGACCGCATGCGCGCCCGTCATCCTGACGCGCAAAGCCTGCACCTGACCGTGCGCGCAGATCTGCAAATGGGGATGGAGCAGCTGGCCCGCAGGGTCGCTCAGCAGGCGGGACGTCGTATTTCGACCGCCATTGTCGTGGCCGATATTGAAACCGGGGATGTTCTGGCTTCGGTCGGGTCTGCGGGGTTTACGGATGAAAGCCGCTTGGGTTTTGTCGACATGACACGGGCGGTCCGATCCCCTGGCTCGACCCTGAAACCGCTGGTCTACGGTTTGGCCTTCGACCAGGGGCTGGTTCACCCCGAAACCCTGATCCATGATGGCCCGGTCGATTTTGACGGCTACGCCCCGCAGAACTTCGATGGTACGTTCCGTGGTGATCTGCGGGTGCGCGAGGGGCTGCAGATGTCGCTGAACATCCCGGTGGTCAAACTGACCAATGAGCTGGGCGCCACCCGCCTGATGGATGCCCTGAAACGTGCAGGGGCCGAGCCCAGCCTGTCCGGCGGACAGCCCGGTCTGGCCATTTCGCTGGGCGGGATCGGGACCACTTTGGAGGGACTGGTCCAGCTTTATCTGGGCATCGCCAGCGGTGGGCAGGGACCCGTGCTGCGCCGAATTGCTGGGGCACCAACGTCTTTGCAGGACCGGCTGATGTCTCCGGTCGCAGCCTGGTACCTGGGCGACATTCTCAGGGGTGTGACCCCACCCGCCGGCGGGCGTCGCGGCGTGGTCGCCTACAAGACCGGGACGTCTTATGGACATCGTGATACCTGGGCCATCGGCTGGGACGGGCAGCACGTCATAGGCGTTTGGATGGGCCGCGCGGATGGTACACCGGTGCCCGGTGTCTTTGGCGGAGAGCTGGCTGCGCCGGTTCTGTTCGAGGCCTTCGGTCGTGTGAAACCTGATCCGGCCCCTTTGGCCCCACCACCCCCGGACGCGCTGATCCTGGGTGTGGCGGAGCTGCCGCAACCGTTGCAACGCTTCCGGCCCCGGCATGCAGCATTCACTGCCACAGCTGACGCGCCACAGATGCTATTCCCACCGGATGGGGCCCGACTAGCCGCTCAAGACGCACAAATCACGGTCAAGCTCCGGGGCGGGAAGGCGCCGTTTCTGGTTCTGTCTGACGGCGTTCCGATCCTGAGCCGCCAGTATCAGCGTGAATTCGACGTGCCGATCATTGGCCGTGGCTTTGCGACTTTGGTTGTGGTCGATGGCGAAGGCCTGTCTGATCGGGCACAGATACGAATCGATTGAAATGGAAAGGAATTCTTTATGAAACTACCGATTTTGTCCGCCGCTTTTGTGCTGGGCACGTCACCGCTCTGGGCCGCCTGCGCCGACGATGCGGCGGTGCAGACCTTTGTCGCCGACTACATGGCCAACCGCCCGACCAAATCCCTGGTCGCGGATGGCACGATGGAGGATGCACTCTGCACCCAAGCCAAGGTTGTCGCCGCGCTGCAGCCGCATATGGGACCGGTCATCGGCTACAAGGCTGGCCTGACCAGCAAACCTGCGCAGGAACGGTTCAAGGTCGATGAGCCCGTCGGTGGGGTTCTGTACCAGAACATGATGCTGGAGGATGGCGCTACGGTTGCCGTGCCCTGGGGTGCCCGACCGGTGTTCGAGGCGGATCTGGTGCTGGTGGTGGGCGATGCGGCCATCAATCAGGCCAGCAGCCCGGATGACGTGCTGACCCATGTCTCGGCGGTGCGCCCCTTCATGGAGCTGCCCGACCTGACCTTGGCCGAAGGGGAAGCCATTACCGCCGTGTCCCTGACCGCTGTCGGCGTCGGCTCGAAACTGGGCGTGCTGGGGGCCGAAATCCCGGTGACCGATGCGGCTGCCATGACCGCGGCTCTGGCCGAGATGACCGTGACACTGTCAGCCGGAGACGGAACGATCCTGGCCCAGGCGCCGGGCAAGGCGGTTCTGGGGCATCCGGCCAATTCGGTCCTGTGGTTGATGTCGAAAGGGATCGAGCTCAAACCGGGTGATCTGGTTTCTGTTGGATCGTTCGGTCCGCTGGTGCCTCCGCAAAAGGCCGCAGGTGGCGCGCGGGTCAGCTATGCCGGATTGCCGGGCGATCCCGAAGTTTCGGTGACCTTCGAATAAACCCGCTTGCGGGGCGCGGCTCAGCGGCGCCCCTCGCGCAGCCATCCCGACAACAGGAAGCCTGCGGTCAGCAAAAGCACAAGCCAAGCGGGCAGCAATTCGGACTGACGCACACTGCGGGTCTCATAGGCGTCGCGCGGTGTCAGTCCGATCCAGCCTCGGCCTGCTGCCGGGCGACCGGCCCGCACATTGCGCAGGCGGGGAAGCCCGTCGGCCAGCGCATAAGCCCCACCCCGAAGCGCGGCAATCGCCGGGGCCATGACCGCATCCGTGGCAATGGTCTGTTCAAACTCACGCGGCGCGGCAGGACCCAGCCCCACAACAGCCTCGTGCTCGTCCTGGCTCAAGCGATACAGCCCCAGCATCGGCCCGTCATAAAGCGTCTCGTGACGGCCTGGCGCAACCTCCTGCATCTCCAGCTCCAACGCCTCGCCATCGGGACGGGTGATCTGCACCGGGCCAATCGCCTCACCCAAGGTACGACGGATGATGCGCATGCGCTGACCGCTCACATCGGCCCACAGCGCCTCCTCCTCCAGCTCGGGTTCCTTCATCATCCAATGAGCCAGCCGGCGCAACAGATCCAGCTGCGGTCCGCCACCTTCAAAGCCGCGTGTCCACAGCCAGGCATGGTCCGACGCAAGCAGGGCAACCCGTCCTTCGCCAACGCGATCCAGCACCAGAAGCGGACCATCATCCACGCCGGTCATGACCACATCGCCTGCAGGCTCCTCCACCTCGATATGACGCATCCAAGATCCCCAGGACTGTGACTGCTCCAGATCCGAGGTCACCGGGTGACGGCCGCCCAGATCGGTGACGGCCGGTTTGAACCGTTCCTCGATCACCCGGGCCGAGGGCCGCGCTGGCAGAATCGGCGCCAGTGGCGAGCGATAGATGCTGTCGGCGGTTGCGAAATCCGGCCCTGCCGCGACCAGAACTGCACCACCCGCTTCCACATATTCGGCCACATTGCCCAGATAGATTGCGGGCAGGATCCCGCGCCGTTTGTAGCGGTCGAAGATGATCAGGTCGAAATCGTTGATCTTTTCCAGAAACAGTTCTCGGGTCGGAAAGGCGATCAGCGACAGTTCATCCACCGGCACGCCGTCCTGTTTTTCCGGCGGGCGCAGAATGGTGAAATGTACCAGATCGACCGAGCTGTCGGATTTCAGAAGGTTCCGCCAGGTGCGCCCTCCGGCATGGGGTTCACCCGATACCAGCAGCACCCGCAATCGGTCCCGCACCCCATTGATTTGCACCAGCGCTGCATTGTTGCGTTCGGTCAGTTCTCCCTCGGCGGTGGGCACCGTGAATTGCAGAACATTGCGCCCGCCATGAGTCAGCGTCACCGGCAGTTCGACGTCCACACCCACAGGCATTGGAAAGGTCGAAGGCGGTTCACCATCAATGGCCAGCTGCAAAGGCACGATCTCTCCTTCGGTCGGCGCATTGCCCTGATCCTCGATCCGCAGAGTCAGGGTGATCGGCTCTCCGATGATGGCAAAGCCCGGCGCATTGCGCACGATCAGGCGACGGTCCCAGTCTTCTTCTTTTCCGGTGTGCAACAGATGCAGCGGCGCAGGCAGGCCGGGCATCCGTTGCATGTCATGGATCTGACCGTCCGACAGGGCGATGATCCCGGCCATGCGCGCATGCGGTTCCTCCGCCAGTGCTTCGGACAGAACAGTCATCAGCGCGGTGCCAGTGTCGCCATCTCCATCCTCCACCGTGATCCGCCGCAGTTCGGTATTGTCGCGTTGTTCGATCTGCGCGCTCAGCCTGTCGGCTGCCGCTGCCGTGACTTCGGCCCGGTCGGACAGAGTTTGCGAGGCGCTCTGATCCTCGACCAACATCACGATATCGGTCAGCGGTGTCCGGTCTTCGACCTGATACACGGGTCCGGCCAGCCCACCCAAGATGACCAGCACCGCCAGCCCGCGCAGGGCCCAGCCGCTCAGCCCTCGCCAGGCGGCAAAGATGATCCCTGCCACGGAAAACGCGCCCAACGTGATCAGGATCGGCCAAGGTATCAGCGGGTCGAACAGAATTGTCGTGTAATTCATTGTCCAAGCCTGTCGAGAAGTGCGGGAACGTGAACCTGATCGGATTTGTAGTTCCCGGTCAGCACATGCATCACCAGATTTACACCAAACCTATAGGCCAGCTCGCGCTGGCGTTCTCCGGAGTAACCACGTCCGACAGGCAGCAACGCGCGTCCGGTACTGTCAACCGCCCAGGCTGCGGCCCAGTCATTTCCGCCGATCAGGATCGGGGTCACACCGTCATTCAGATTGCGGAACGGCATGCCTTCGATCTGTTCGGCATCAGGCGGCGCGGCTTCCACCCAGACCTGGCCGCGGGCATGACGCCCTGGGAAGTCCTGCAGCAGGTAAAACGTACGGGTCAACACATGGTCGGCGGGCAGGGGCTCCAGCGGTGGAATGTCCAAAGGCCCTGCCAGCGCTTGTAACTTACGCCCGTTGGGGCTTGATGTTCCAAACCCCGCAATATTGGCGTCTCGGGTGTCAAAGACAATCATCCCACCCGCCCGAAGATAGGCGTTCAACCGATCATAAGCTTCGTCCGACGGGGTGGGTTGATCGGGGGTGATCGGCCAGTAGAGCAGCGGGAAAAAGGCCAGTTCGTCCCGCTCCAGATCGACCCCGACCGGGTTCGCAGGTTCCACCGAGGTACGGAAATACAGCGTGTCCGATAAGCCCATCAGCCCGGCATAGGCGGTATCGTCCAACGTCTTGTTCCCGGTCAGGACATGGGCCAGCACCAATTCGCTGGTCGCGGTCAGGGCTGGGTCCGGCTCCTGTGCCTCGCTTGGGACACCCGGCAGCAGCAGCGCCACTGCAATCGCCACCCGTGCCATCGTCAACCGTCCCGACAACATCAGTGAGGCCAGGATGTCCAGCATCAGCAGCACCAGCGCCAGCGACAACAGTCCACCGCCAATGGGCCGTTCATTGCTTTGCTGCGCGCCCTCGACCGGTACATTCAACGGCCAGCTGGCAGCGGTCACTACGCTGTCCTGCGACAACACGTTGCGTGCCAGCCTGCGGTCTTCGCTTTCGTAAAGCCCCGGTTGCAGATCAGGCCCCAAGGGCAGAGTGGCCAGATCGGGTCCTTCGACACCGGGCAATGTTCCGGCATCCCGCAGTGACCCGAACCCGTCCAGAACCTGCACCGGCGTCCAGGTCGTGCCGGTCAAATCTTCTGCGTTTGGCACGTGGGCCGAGGTCGAAATCGCCAACCGCTCCAGCATATCCACGAACAGGCCCGACAGGGGCAGGCTGGACCATTCCGCATTTGCGGTGACATGGAACAGCACCACTTGACCTTGGCCAATCTCCTTGCGGGTCACCAGCGGCGTACCATCGCTCAGTTCGGCAATCACACGGTCTGCAAGGGACGGGTCGGGCTGCGCAACGACCTGAGACGTCACTGTCACATCCGTTGGCAATGTCAGCCCGAAAAAGGGTGAATTATCGCGGAACGGGGCCAGCGTCTTGGGTTCGCCCCAGCTCATTGCGCCACCGACACTGCGCCCACCGCTGCGTAACCGAACCGGCATCAGCGGATCTTCTTCCTCCCGGGATACTTCCGAGGCCGCAAGCCGAGGGCCGGCAAAGCGCAACAGCAAGCCGCCTTCTTCAACCCATTCTGTCAGCATCTCGGTATTGGCAGGCGACATCCGCGCGATATCGGCAAGCACGATCACATCCGGGTTGGCCGGGACCATATCCGCGATCGTGCCATTCAGTAGATCGGCTGTCGGCACCAGCGCCTGCCGCAGGTAATGATGCGGAGACAGCAGTTGCAGGCCCTCGCGGTTTTCCCGACCGGCGATCAATGCCACCTCGCGGCGACGCAGATTGTCATCGGTCAAAGCGACCGCTCCGGCCCCGCTGCGGTTTTGCAGCTCGAACCGAACAATGCGGGCGCGCAGCTCGGTGGGTAGTACGAGCTCGGTCGAGCTTTCCGTTTCCCCAGCTTCAAATGCCAGGTCGACTGACGCCAGCGTGCGCAAAACTCCGCCCGGGTCGGTCCCTATGGCCAGAACCGTGGCCGTCTGCGGGATGGATGTTTCGGCTCGGCGCGCACTCAGAACGATCTGACCGTCGACAAACCGCGCAGGCATCAGGCCGATGACAGGACGCCCTGCTTGCACCACCCGCAGATCGCCGCGTGACATGACAGCATCCACAAGCTGCTGCCGCCCGTCATAGTCCAACCCGTCACTGATCCACAGCGTGTCAAACCCGCCCTCGATCCCATCGATCAGGGCGACACTGCGTTCGATCTGGGTCTGTGACGGCTGCCAGGGCTGCGGCACCAAACCCGGTACGCGCGAACGCCATGCATTGGCCGATAGGAATTCAATCTCCTGCGGCGCACCCAGTCTCAGCACGGCCACCGTGCGCCCGGCCCGGCCCGCATCAGCAATATCCGCAGACAAACGGTCCACCGTTCCGTCCCAGCCGTCAGCACCGGCCCAGCTTGCATCCATCACGATCAGCAGGGGACCATCGCCCTGCGCCCGATCAACTGGGTTCAGGACCGGCCCGGCCAGCCCCAATATCACCAGCGCAACAATCAACATCCGTAACAGAAGTAACCACCAGGGCGTGCGGTCGGACACGGATTCGTCGTCCTTCAACCCCAGCAAAAGCGTCACCGCCGGGAAGGCCCGGCGGATCGGAGCAGGCGGCACGGCGCGCAACAGCAGCCACAACAGCGGTAGCCCCAGCAATGCGAGTAGCAGCCAGGGAGAGGTAAACCCGATGCCCGCCAGAATAGTCACCGTGTTGCTCCCTCCATCGCTTGGTAAAGCCACAACAGGGCTGATTGGGCGCTGTCACCGGTATGGTGAACACCGAACCGCCATCCCGTTAGTCGGCACAGCTGCTGTATCCGATCCCGTCGTTCAGCCAGCCGCTCCAGATACCGGTCTTTCAGCCCTTGCGCCTGCAGGGTCTCATGATGCAGCGTCTTGCCGACGCTTTCGAACACGGTTCGGCCCCGGAATGGAAAACTTTCTTCGCTGGGATCCAACACTTGGTAAAGCACCCCGCGAACACCCCGGTCAGCGGCCTTCGTCAAGGCCAGTTCAATCTCGTCGAAATTGCCAAGAAAGTCAGAAATAAAGAGCGCTCGGGCGTGCGGGATCATCGCTCGGTGTTCCGGCGGGGCGTAGTCTGCCTCGAGATCCAGACCGAAGTTTTCTGCCAGCCGCAGGATCTGCCCGTTGCCGCGCCGGGGCGGCAGGATCGTGCCGGTCAGTCCAACCCGTTCGCCCCCCCGGATCAACAGGATGGCAATGGACAGCGCCAGCAATCGTGCCCGGTCGATTTTTTCCGGAGTGTCGTTGCCGGAACTGAACCGCATCGAGCCGCCCTGATCGACCCAAAGCATCACCGATTGCGCGATCTGCCATTCCCTTTCACGCACGAATTGCATGTCGCCCCGCGCCGATCTGCGATGATCGATCAATCGGCGGCTGTCGCCCGGTTGCGCTGGACGGTACTGCCAGAAATCATCTCCCAACCCGGACCTGCGTCGCCCGTGTTCCCCCAACAGGACAGACCCGGCCAGCCGTTCGGCCCGCGCCAGCAATGGCGGCAGCTGGCTGGCCTCGGCCTCGGCGCGCGGCCGCAGGGGGGCAGGGGCAGAAATCACGCGGCAGCCTCGGCCCGGGTCAGGCCTGCAGCGGTCGTTTCGATCAGATCGGCCAAGCTGTCACCACGGGCCCGCGCTGCAAAGTTCAACGCCATCCGGTGGCTCAGAACCGGCCGCGCCATGTCGATCACGTCCTCGGCGCTGGGCGCCAGACGACCCTGCAGCAGGGCGCGGGCACGCACGGTCATCATCAACGCCTGCGCGGCTCGCGGGCCGGGGCCCCATGCAACCGTGTCCTGCACCCGGTCAGAAACACCGGGTTCTTCGGGGCGGAAGGCCCGCACCAGATCAAGGATCAGGTCCATCACCGATTCTCCTACCGGCATTCGCCGCAGCAGTGTCTGTGCGTCAATCAGCTCTTCGGATGTAAAGATCTGAACCGCTTGCTCCTCCACGATACCGGTCGTGGCCAGCAGAATGTCCTTTTCGGTCTGACGATCAGGGTAATCCACATCGATCTGCACTAGGAATCGGTCCAGCTGCGCTTCGGGCAGGGGGTACGTTCCCTCCTGTTCGATCGGGTTCTGAGTTGCCAGCACATGGAAAGGCGCCGCGAGTGGGCGGTCTTCGCCCGCAACCGTGACGGTGCGTTCCTGCATTGCTTGCAACAGCGCCGATTGGGTGCGCGGGCTGGCTCGGTTGATCTCGTCCGCCATAAGCAACTGACAGAAGATCGGCCCGGGCACGAACCGGAACGACCGTGTGCCATCCTCGGCAGTGTCCAATACTTCGGACCCCAGAATATCCGCCGGCATCAGGTCCGGCGTGAACTGGATCCGGTTGCCATCCATCCCCATCACCGTTGACAGAGTTTCCACCAGACGTGTCTTGCCCAGACCGGGTAGACCTATCAGCAGCGCGTGCCCTCCGCACAAAAGAGCAGTGAGAGTCAGGTCCACTACCCGCTCCTGTCCGATGAACCGGCGGGTGATCGAGGACTTGGCCTCGGCCAGCTTCGCCTCAAGCGCCTCGATTTCAGTAACAAGATCGTCGGGATTGGACATGACTTCCTCATTCAAAGGCTTATATGCTCTAACTCTATAGCGCTGGGTCAAAATGGCAAAAGCAATGAGTGGACAAAAAGCCGTTACTCCTTCGGCAGATGGGCTTGCGGCCTCGGTTCAGGCCGCCGCACCACGCGGAATTCCGCCTGTGGACCAATGGAACCCGCCTTTTTGCGGCGATCTGGACATCCGCGTCGCGCGGGATGGTACCTGGTATTACCTTGGGTCACCGATCAACAGGTTCAAACTGGTGCAGTTGTTTTCTTCGATCCTGAAGAAAGAAGGCGACGCCTATTTTCTGGTCACCCCGGTCGAAAAGGTGGGAATCACCGTCGAGGATGCACCTTTCGTGGCCACGGATTTCGATGTGACGGGCGGGGCTGAAGCCCCGGCGATCACCTTCACCACCCATGTGGGCGACAGGGCGACGGCTGGTCCCGACAACCCGATCCGGGTTACTTTTGACCCCGACACGGGCGAACCATCGCCCTATATCCTGATCCGCCGCAATCTGGAGGCGCTCATTGATCGCAAGAGCTTCTATCGCCTTGTTGACTTGGGCGAAGAGAAAGACGGTTGGTTCGGGGTCCGGTCTGCGGGAACGTTCTTCCCGATCATGGCGGTCGACGCGCTGGAGCTCAACTGATCCCTCAGCTGCGGGCGCGCCTTTGCTGAACGATCAGCACACCGGCTGCGACCAGAACCGCGCCGTAAGCCTGTTGCCACTGCCATCCGGCGCCCAAACCCAGCATGATCAGCATCACGTAGAACGGGCTGAGGTTCATGTGAAAAGACGCCAAGCCAACGCCCAGCCTCTCGACCGCGGCAATCCACAGGAACTGGCTGAAAGCCATTCCGACCGCTGCATAAATCAACAGCAGTTCCACCTGATCCCAGGTAATCTGTGCCGCTGGCAGGATATCGCGGCCCAATAGCAGGTTCGCGGCAGCCACGACCCACAAAAGGACCATGCCGCCCGCGAAGGTCAGCGTAGTTCGCCCCAACGGGGTCATGCCCGGCAGGCTTCGGACCGCGGCCATGCTGGCCCAGGTCCACAGACAGGTCGACACGCCCGCCAGCACCGCGCCGAGCCCGAACTGCGCCGAGCCGGAGCCATGCGTTGCCACCATTCCGCCGACAACAGTTGCAACAAGGCCCAGACCGAACCGTCGTGAAAGCCGCCGGTTTCCGGCCTGAATCTCCAACAGGGCGGCGCAAATCGGCGCCGTGGTGGCGATCAGCGCAACCGTCACAGGGTCGGTCATCTGCTGGGCGACCAAAATCATGTAGGCGGAGACCCCGAACCCGATACTGCCAATCAACAGACCCCTAAGCCATTGAACGCCGGCAAAGCCGCGCCGCCATTCAACCAGGACCCAGACCGGAGCCAGAATCGCCAACGCCAACGTCATCCGCAAGGTAATCAAGAACAGGGCGGGCCAGTCTTTTAAAAGAAGATCCGCAACCGGAAAACTGCTGGCCCAGGTGATCATGGCCAGCATTGCCAACCCGTTACCGGCCCAAGCGCCCGAGCGGTGGCCGAGGGGGGCGACCGGTGCGGCCGTTACATTGGAGGTGTAGCTCATCTGGCGCCTGTTTTCGAAATTCATGACCGGCGGCAGAATCGCGAGCCAGCGTTACGCAAAGTGAGACGTTGAGATCGTGAAACTTCTGCACAAAAACCGACCAAGTGTCGTTTTCGATCCCTTGGCGGAACAAAGGCCTCGCGTTAAACCGGAGGGCAGCACCTGCAAGGAGCCGGACATGCCCAGATTTGCTGCCAATATCTCGCTTCTCTTTGCTGAATTGCCTTATCTCGATCGGTTCGAAGCGGCTGCCCGCTCCGGGTTCAAGGCGGTCGAAATCCTGTTTCCCTATGATTGTGCCGCCAAGGACACCCAGCGCGCCCTGATCTCAAACGGGTTGGACCTTGTACTGATAAACGCACCACCTCCGAACTATACCGGCGGTACGCCCGGCTTTGCGGCCCTCCCAGGGGGAGAGGCCCGGTTTCAAAGCGATATGCGCCGGGTGATGCGGTATGCCGAGATGCTGAAACCGGGGCTTATCCATGTGATGGCGGGTTACGTGCAAGGGGGCGAGGCGCAAGAAACATTTGTCCGGAACCTGCAATGGGTTGCCGATCTCGCCCCGTCCCAGCGGTTCACGATCGAGCCGCTGAATGCACAAGATCAGCCCGGTTATTTCCTCAACGACTACAGTCTGGCGACCCGAGTGCTCGATCAGGTGGACCGCCCGAATGTAGGCCTGCAATTTGACGCTTATCACGCCCAGATGATTCACGGAGATGCTGCGCAAGTCTGGCAAGATCACGCAGAACGAGCCGTTCATGTGCAGATCGGTGCCGCGCCCGACCGGTCCGAACCAGGTCGGGGACCGGTGGATTTCCCAGCCCTTTTCCAGGCAATTGACGCGAGCGGCTATAAAGGTTGGGTCAGCGCCGAATATACGCCCAGCACACCCATGACCCAGGCCTCGCTGGGGTGGATGAAAGGGGCTGGATGACTGGGACAGGATTGCATATATAACATCTCAATATCGGAATATGTAAAGCTTCAGGACTTCGAGATGATCCCCGCGAAATACGCCCCCGCCCTGTTCAGCCTGATCCTGTCGGGTCTGATGTCCTGCATCGTGACCTTTATTGCCTCGGCCAAGACGATCGGGCTTGGACCCGAAACTGTTGCCGCCTGGCTGTCGGCTTGGGCGCTGGCCTGGCCCATTGCCTTCCTCGTCGCGTTTCTGGCTGGGCCCATGGTGCGCAAACTGGTTGCGAAATTGGTCGTGCAACCTTCTCAACACGGCTGATCCGGGAAAATCCTGACCTCAGACGCAACCGCAGCGCGCCCACGGCGCGCTGCCCGGCCCAACGGCTGATATCGCATCTTTGATGCGGTGGAAGCAGGCGGGAGCGCTTCCGCCTGTTGTCTAACTGCCCATCGCCCGTCTGCCCGTGTTCAATGCGCCTCGGCCCAGTTTGTGCCGCGCCCGGCATCGACGATCAGCTTGACATCCAGATGCACTGCCGGATCGGCCGCATTTTCCATCACCTGGCGAGCCGTAGCGATGGTTTCATCGACCGCCGCTTCCGGCACTTCGAACAGCAATTCGTCATGTACCTGCAACAACATCCGCGCAGGCAGGTGGTCAATCGCATCCGGCATGCGGATCATCGCGCGTCGGATCACATCCGCTGCCGTGCCCTGGATCGGCGCGTTGATCGCCGCGCGTTTGGCAAAGCCCGCCTTGGGACCCTTGGCGTTGATTTCGGTCGTATGGATCTTGCGCCCGAACAGGGTCTGAACATAGCCATGTTCCTTGGCGAACTCGACCGTCTGATCCATGTATCGCCGGATACCGGGGAATCGTTCGAAATAACGGTCTATAAACTCCTGCGCCTCTTTGCGTGGAATGCGCAGGTTGCGCGCCAACCCAAAGCCCGAGATGCCATAGATCACACCAAAGTTGATCGCCTTGGCCTGACGTCGGATATCCGGCGTCATCTCCTCCAGCGGCACATCGAACATTTCGGATGCCGTCATCGCGTGAATGTCCAACCCATCGGCAAACGCCTGTTTCAGCGCATCGATCCCCGCGATATGGGCCAGGATGCGCAGCTCGATCTGGCTGTAGTCCAGCGACAGCAGCACATTGCCCTCTTCCGCCACGAAAGCCTCGCGGATGCGGCGGCCTTCCTCGCTGCGCACCGGGATGTTCTGCAGGTTCGGATCGGTCGAAGCCAGCCGCCCGGTTGACGCGCCCGCGATGGAGTAGGACGTGTGAACGCGCCCGGTCTCGGCATTGATGTGGTCCTGTAGCGCATCCGTATAGGTCGATTTCAGCTTGCTCAGCTGCCGCCAGTCCAACACCCGCGCGGGCAATTCATGCTCGGTCGCCAGATCTTCCAGAATATCGGCCCCGGTCGCATAGGCCCCGGTTTTGCCTTTCTTGCCGCCCTCGATCCCCATCTTGTCGAACAGGATCTCGCCCAGTTGCTTGGGTGATCCGACATTGAAGTTTTCGCCTGCCAGCTCGTGAATCTCTGCCTCCAAAGCCGCCATCTTCTGGGCAAAGGCATTGGACATGCGGCTCAGCGTGTCGCGATCCACCTTGATCCCGTCCATTTCCATTTTTGACAGGACCGGTACCATCGGGCGCTCCAGGGTCTCATACACCGTGGTCACGCTTTTCTGGTGCAGTTGCGGTTTGAACATCTGCCACAGGCGCAGGGTGATATCCGCATCTTCCGCGGCATAGGCGGTGGCATCCTCGATTGGCACCCGGTCAAAGGTGATCGCGGATTTGCCGGTGCCGAGCAGCGGTTTGATCGGGATCGGCGTGTGCTTCAGATACCGTTCCGACAGCGCGTCCATGCCATGACCATGAAGGCCCCCATGCAGCGCGTAGGACATCAGCATGGTGTCGTCGATCGGCGCGACGGCAACGCCATACCGGGCAAAGATCTTGGCGTCATATTTCATGTTCTGACCGATCTTGAGGATCGCCGGATCCTCCAGAACGGGTTTCAGCAGGTCTATGGCCTCCGGCAGAGGCATCTGCCCCTCGGCCAGTTCGTCCGAGCCGAACAGATCGTCGCTGGCCCCGGATTTATGCGTCAGCGGAATGTAACAGGCCTCGCCGGGTTCCACGGACAGCGAAATCCCGACCAGATCGACCACCATTTCATCAAGGCCGGTGGTTTCGGTATCCACCGCCACCCAACCACGCTCGATGATCTGGTCGATCCAGGGTTTCAGGTCCTCTGCCGACCGTACGCAGGCATATTTTTTGGCATCAAACGGCACCGCCTCCACGGTCGCGGCGGCCGCTTCGGGCTCTTTCTCGGGAATGACCGGGGCCTCCAAACCCATTCGGTCTGCCAGCCGCTTTGACAGGGTGCGGAACTCCATGTCTGCCAGGAACCCCAGCAGGGTTTCGGCCTGCGGGTCCTGCACTTCCAGATCGTCCAGCGAGAAATCCAGCTCCATATCGCAATCCAGCTGAACCAGCTGTTTGCTCAGCTCGATCTGGTCGCGCTTTTCCACCAGGGTCTGACGGCGTTTGGGCTGCTTGATCTCTTCGGCGCGGTCCAGCAGCTCTTCCAGCGAGCCATATTCATTGATCAGAAGCGCCGCAGTCTTGACCCCGATCCCCGGTGCGCCCGGCACGTTGTCCACGCTGTCCCCGGCCAGCGCCTGCACGTCCACCACACGTTCCGGGCCAACGCCGAATTTTTCGATCACACCCTCGCGGCCAATACGCTTGTTCTTCATCGCATCCAGCATTTCGACCCCGTCGCCGACCAGCTGCATCAGGTCCTTGTCCGAGCTGATAATGGTCACCCGCCCGCCCGCGTCGCGCGCCTGACAGGCCAGGGTGGCTATGATGTCGTCGGCTTCGAATCCTTCGACCTCCTTGCAGGCGATATTGAACGCCTTGGTAGCCTCGCGGGTCAGTGGAAACTGCGGCACCAGATCTTCCGGCGCGGGCGGTCGGTTGGCCTTGTACTGATCGTACAGATCGTTGCGAAAGCTTTTGCCCGAGTAGTCGAAGATCACCGCCACGTGGGTCGGTGCGTCCGGACCGTTATTGTCCTCGACATATCGCTGCAGCATGTTGCAGAACCCGGCCACAGCACCCACGGGCAGACCGTCGGATTTGCGGGTCAGCGGCGGCAACGCGTGATAGGCACGAAAGATGAAGGCCGAGCCGTCGATCAGATGCAGATGGCAACCCTTGCCGAATTCGGTCTTGCTCATGTCGCGGTGCTCCCCGGGTTCGTATCGCGCGTGTGTCCTAGGTTATCGGGTATCGGGCGACAGACCGCAATTGCCGTTCTGGCAATTAGCGCACAGCTGGCCCACTGGAGGCGTGGGGCGTGAATTCATGCTAGGGATTCGGTGCTGTTTCCGACGCGGAAACCGGGGGCCGGGCGAAGAGGGCCGGAAACCGCGTCGGACTTTAAGCCGGACGTTGCACCGAGTTTCGGGATGGTGCTTTGCCCCGACGGTTTGTAACCGTCGGGCGCGCTTTATTCAGCGGCTTTGTCGGCGTAGTCCTCGTGGATGTATTTGCAGTCGCAATAGGGGCATTCGACCCAGCCAATATCTTCGGGGATCTGCAGGTAGACCCGCGGATGGCCCAAGGCCCCTTCGCCGCCGTCACAGGCGACGCGATAGCTGGTGACGGTCCGGGTTTCCGGCGCTTCGATTGTCATCACTGGCAGTCCTTCTCGAATTCGGCTAGTCGCTTTTATGAGGCAGGACAATTCCGGGGGCAAGGGCCGCAATGACACAGGACGCCATCCGAATCGAGGGGCTACGCAAGACCTATCTGGGCCAGAAGGGCGCCCCGCCGAAGGAGGCGCTGAAGGGGATCGACCTGAGTATTCCACGCGGGTCTGTTTTCGGACTGCTGGGGCCAAACGGGGCAGGCAAGTCCACCCTGATAAACATTCTGGCTGGTCTGGTGACCAAGACCAGCGGCAAGGTGACGATCTGGGGCTTCGATCAGGATGCGAACCCGCGCCAGTCGCGGGCGGCCATCGGAGTGATGCCGCAGGAGCTGAACCTGGACCCGTTCTTCACGCCGCGCGGTGCGTTGGAGGTGCAGGCGGGGCTTTACGGGGTACCCAAGGCCGAACGCTGGAGCGACGAGATCCTGGAGATGGTCGGCCTGACCGACAAGGCGCAGGCCTATGCCCGGACCCTGTCGGGCGGCATGCGGCGGCGTCTGCTGTTGGGCAAGGCGCTGGTGCATCGCCCCAACGTGCTGGTTCTGGACGAACCCACCGCCGGGGTGGATATCGAACTGCGCCAGATGCTGTGGGAAAACGTTCGCAAGCTGAATGCGCAAGGCATGACGATCATCCTGACCACCCATTATCTGGAAGAGGCCGAGGAGATGTGTGACGAGATAGGCATCATCAACCAGGGCGAGGTCGTGGCGCGCGACAGCAAGGACAATCTGCTGGGCCGTCTCGATGCCAAGACCATGGTCGTGCATCCCGATCACCCGGTGACCGATCTGCCCGCAGCCCCCGGGGTCGAGGCCGAGTTGCGCGACGATGGAGCGGTCATGCTGCGCTATAAAAGCCGTCAGGTCAGTGCCGAACGGGTGCTGGCCGCGGTGCGCGCGGCCGGCATCACCATTCGCGACGTGAAAACCGAAGAAGCGGATCTGGAAGACGTGTTCCTGGCCCTGACCTCCAAAGGGTGAGTGCGGGCTGGGTGCTGTACGGTCAGTTCCCGCGGGTCCCGAGCATGACAAGGATGGGGGACGCTGTCCCCCAAACCCCCTGAGGTATTTTTGACCAGAAAGAAGCAGCAGCTCGGCTCTTGATCCCGGAAGGACTCGAAAAGAGAACAAAACAAGAATATTCTGTATCCTGCCATGTTTGTCGAGTTCGCGAATCTCTCCAACTTCACCTTCCTCACCGGGGCATCACATCCCGAGGAATATGTGCAGCGTGCCCTGGTGCTGGGGCTCCCTGCGCTGGCGATTGCGGATGAGAATTCGGTGGGCGGCGTGGTGCGTGCGCATCTGGAGGCGCGCGATATTTCCCGGCGGGTCGAGGAACGCCGGACATGGGAGCGGGAGAATGATCCGATCGGGCCTGTGTGTCCCGCCGATGTGTCCCCTCCGCCGTCATTTCCGATTCATGACCAGCCCCGGCTGATCCCGGCGGCCAAGCTGATTTTCACAGATGCGCCCTGCGTGATTGCCCTGCCGACCAGCCGTGCCGGGTGGAGCAACCTGTGCCGGATCCTTTCGGCCGGGCGGTTGAGGGCGGAGAAGGGGGCGTGCCTGCTGCATCTGTCCGATCTGCTGGAGTTTGCGGACGGTCTCCATCTGCTTCTTTGGCCACAGGCGGATCCGGGGCCGGGCGGCGCGGGCGGATGGATGCCACAGGCGCAGCAGATGGCGCGCCGCTTTGCCGGGCGGGCGCATCTGATGATGGTGCCGGCTTATGACGGTACGGACAGGGTACGGTTTGAACAGCTCACAGCGCAGGCGCAGACATTGGGGCTGCCGACGCTGGCCAGTGCCGCGCCGCGGATGCATCATGGTGGACGGCGGCGACTGGCGGATGTGCTCAGTGCCATCCGCCTGCGCTGCCGGGTCGAGGCGCTGGGCCGTGCGGCCCTGGCTAATGGCGAACAGAGGATGCGGTCCGAGGCCGAGATGCGCCGGATCTTTGCCGGATTCGAAGATGCGGTGGATCGCGCCGGTGCGCTTGCCGACAGCCTGACCTTTTCGCTGGACGAGCTGCGCTATGACTACCCGACCGAGGCCGAGGGGGAGACGCCCGCCGAACGGTTGCGCCGCCTGTCCGAAGAGGGGCTGATATGGCGCTACCCGGGTGGGGCCTCGGACAAAGTGCGTAAGATGCTGGAACATGAACTGGCCCTGATCGGCAAGCTGCGTTACGAGCCCTATTTCCTGACCGTGCGCGACATTGTCCATTTCGCCCGCAGCCGGGACATCCTGTGCCAGGGGCGCGGCTCGGCGGCGAATTCGGTGGTGTGCTACTGCCTGGGCGTGACCTCGGTCAGCCCGGAGATGGGTACCATGGTGTTCGAACGCTTCGTCAGCGAAGCCCGGGACGAGCCCCCCGATATCGATGTCGATTTCGAACATGAACGGCGCGAGGAGGTGATCCAGCACATTTATGAGCGCTATGGACGGCATCGCGCAGGGCTGTGCGCGACGGTGATTCATTATCGTGGCAAGCGCGCCATTCGCGAGGTCGGCCGCGCCATGGGTTTGACCGAAGACACGATCTCGGCCCTGTCTTCGCAGCTCTGGGGGTTCTTCAGCACCGAAGGGGTCGAAGACCAGCGCATGCGCGAGATCGGGTTGGATCCGAATGACCGCCGCCTGATCCAGACCCTGCAGCTGGTCAAGCAGATCATCGGTTTTCCGCGCCACCTGTCGCAGCATGTCGGCGGCTTCATCATCACCCAGGGCCGTCTGGACGAACTGGTCCCCATTGAAAATGCCACGATGGAAGGGCGCACGGTGATCTGCTGGGACAAGGATGATATCGACGCGCTGGGCATCCTCAAGGTCGATGTGCTGAGCCTTGGCATGCTGACCTGCATCCGCAAGGCGTTCGACCTGATCGACCAGCACCACCGGCAGCGCCACACGCTGGCGACCCTGCCGCAGGAGGATCCGCGCGTCTATGACATGCTGTGCGAAGCCGACAGCATCGGCGTATTCCAGGTCGAAAGCCGGGCGCAGATGAACTTCCTGCCCCGGATGCGGCCGCGCAATTTCTATGACCTGGTGATCGAGGTGGCGATCATCCGTCCTGGCCCGATCCAGGGTGATATGGTGCATCCCTACATCCGGCGCCGGAATGGGGAGGAGGAGGTGAGCTTCCCCTCGGACGCGCTGGGCGAGGTGCTGGGCAAGACCCTGGGCGTGCCGCTGTTTCAGGAACAGGCCATGCAGATTGCCATTGTCGGCGCGGGCTTTACACCTGAACAGGCGGACCGTTTGCGCCGGTCGCTGGCGACCTTCAAGAAACATGGCAATGTCAGCGAATTCCGGTCGCTGTTCCTGCGTGGCATGGCGCGCAACGGCTATGACGCCGAATTTGCCGAACGCTGTTTTTCACAGATCGAAGGCTTCGGATCCTATGGCTTCCCCGAAAGCCACGCGGCGAGTTTTGCGCTGCTGGTCTATGCCAGCGCCTGGATCAAATGCCACCACCCGGGGATCTTTGCCTGCGCGTTGCTGAATTCCCAGCCGATGGGGTTTTATGCCCCGGCCCAGATCGTGCGCGATGCCCGCGAACACGGGGTCGAGGTGCGCCCGGTCTGCGTCAATGCCAGTTACTGGGACAATGTGATGGAACCGGACGGGCGCGGCGGGTTGGCGCTGCGTCTGGGCTTCCGCCAGATCAAGGGCTTTTCCGAAGACGACGCCGCTTGGCTGAGTGCGGCACGCGGCAACGGCTATCGCGAATTGGAGGATGTCTGGCGCAAGGCCGGGCTGGGGCCTGCGATCATCGAACGCCTGGCCGAGGCCGATGCCTTTGCCAGCCTGGGGCTGAACCGGCGCGAGGCGCTGTGGGCGGCCAAGGCCATCGCCTCGGTCAAGCCGCTGCCGCTGTTTTCCCAGGATCTGGAGGGGGAGGCGATCCACGAACCCGCCGCCCACCTGCCGCAGATGAGCCTGGGCGAACAGGTGGTCGAGGATTACGTGGCCACCAGGCTCAGCCTCAAGGCGCATCCGATGGCGCTTCTGCGCGCGAAACTCACGCCCGAGGACGCTCATCCGGCCCCTGTAGCCCGTCTTCGCGGCAACCCGGCGAAATGATAACGCAAACTGTGGCGCCGATGGCGGTTCACCCCGGGCGGTCAAACCGTTAGAAGGCCTTCAAATTCCTTGTGCCTCCGGAACAATGATGAGAGTTTTGATGTCCGCACCCAAGCCCGTTGTCCTGTGTATCCTTGATGGTTGGGGGCTGTCCGAGGACAAGACGGCCAATGCGCCCTACCTGGCCCATACCCCGACCTTCGACGCGCTGATGGAAAGCGGGCCAAATGCCACGCTGATCACATATGGTCCGGATGTGGGCCTGCCGCGCGGGCAGATGGGCAATTCCGAGGTCGGCCACACCAATATCGGTGCCGGCCGCGTGGTGGCGATGGATCTGGGGCAGATCGATCTGGCCATCGAAGAGGGGTCGTTCTTTGACAATGCCGCGCTGAACGCTTTCATCGCCAAGCTCAAGGAAACCGGCGGCACTGCGCATCTGATGGGCATGGTTTCGGACGGCGGCGTGCACGGGCACCTGAATCACATCCTGGCCGCCATGCGTGCCGTGACCGGCGCCGGTGTGCCGGTGGTGCTGCATGCCATCACCGACGGTCGCGACGTGGCGCCGAAATCGGCCTACCAGTATTTCAGCACACTCGAGGAAAATCTGCCCGAAGGCGCCCGTATCGGCACAGTCACCGGGCGGTATTTCGCAATGGACCGTGATAACCGTTGGGAACGGGTGGCCGAGGCTTATCACGCGATGATCAACGGACAGGGCAACAAGGCCACCGATGCGCATTCCGCCATCACCCAGGCCTACAACCGGTCCGAAACCGATGAGTTCATTACCGCCACGGTGGTTGGCGGCTATGGCGGCGTCCGCGATGGCGACGGCGTCTTCTGTCTCAACTTCCGCGCCGACCGCGCGCGTGAGATCCTGGCCGCTATCGGCCAGCCCAGCTTTTCGGGCTTCGACACCGGCAAACGCCCGCAATTGTCCGGGCTGCTGGGCATGGTCGAATATTCGGACGAACACAACACCTTCATGACCACGGTCTTTCCGTCGCGCGACATCAAGAACACGCTGGGCGAATGGGTGGCCAAAAAGGGCCTGCGCCAGTTTCGTCTGGCCGAGACCGAGAAATACCCCCATGTCACTTTCTTCCTGAATGGTGGGGAAGAGGAACCCGAGGACGGCGAAGACCGCTTCATGCCGAAATCGCCCAAAGTGGCCACATACGACCTGCAGCCGGAAATGTCCTCGGGCGAGGTGACGGACAAATTCGTGGAAGCCATCGAAGACGGCTATGACCTGATCGTCACCAATTATGCCAACCCCGACATGGTGGGTCATACTGGGGATCTGCAAGCCGCAATTGCCGCCTGCGAGGCGGTGGATCAGGGTCTGGCGCGGGTGGTCGCGGCGCTCGAAAAGGTCGGCGGCGCAATGATCGTTACGGCAGACCACGGAAACTGCGAAACCATGGTGGACCCGGTGACTGGCGGCCCCCATACTGCGCACACGTTGAACCCGGTGCCGGTGGTTCTGTTTGGTGGCCCCGAAGGTGCATCCCTGCGCCCCGGACGGCTCGCTGACCTGGCGCCGACGGTTCTGAAACTGATGGGCCTGCCGCAACCGGCCGAGATGACAGGGGAGAGCCTGATCGTATGAACCTGCGCGCCGCTTTGCTGGGTCTGGTCCTTGCCGGACCGTTCTCAGGACCCGCCCTGGCGCAGGATGATCCGGCCAGCGCTGCGCGCGCCGCGGCCGAGCAGCTGGAAAACGCCACCCTGCTTTTGCAGGGCGCGGGCACGGCGCGTGACCGGGTCAAGGCGCTGACCGAAACGGTCAAGGCTTATGAGGCTGGTCTGGGCGCCATGCGGGACGGGCTGCGCCGCGCCGCGCGGCGCGAAGGCCAGATCACCCAAAGCCTGAAAGCGCGTGAGACCGAGATTGCCCAGCTGCTGGGGGTGTTGCAGATTATCGAAACCTCGGCGCCGCCGGTCCTCCTGCTGCACCCATCGGGCCCATTGGGCTCTGCCCGCTCGGCCATGATGCTGGCCGAGGTCACGCCCGGCCTGAACGCCCGTGCTCAGGCGTTGCGCGAAGATCTGACCGAAGTCCGAACCCTCCGTCTTTTGCAACAAACCGCGGCTGAAACGCTGGAGAACGGGCTCGCTGGCGCACAACAGGCTCGCGCCGAACTCAGCCAGGCAGTCGCCAACCGTACCGACCTGCCCAAACGCTTTACCCAGGACCCGGTACGTACCGCGATCCTGATCTCCTCGACCGAGACGCTTGAAGGGTTTGCCAGTGGCCTTTCGGAAATCGCCGATGGTGAGATCGAAGACAGCAGCGCCGACATCAGCGCACTAAAGGGCAGTCTGACATTGCCGGTCCAAGGTGTCTTGTTGCGCGGTTATGGCCAAAGTGATGCTGCAGGTGTCAAACGCGACGGCATCCTGATCGCCGCCCGTCCGCGCGCCCTGGTCGCCAGCCCCACGGCCGCCACGATCCGGTATCGCGGTGCGCTGCTGGATCTGGGCAATGTAATGATTCTGGAACCGCAGCCCGACACGCTTTTCGTGCTCTCGGGCTTGGCCGAAGTCTTTGGCGAACCGGGCCAGGTGATCCCGGCAGGAACACCTGTCGGTCTTATGGGAGGAAATACTCCCCAAATCGGCGCAATTCTGTCACTAAGCGGTGAAGGCACTGGAACTGACCGTTCGGAAACGCTCTATATAGAGGTGAGAGAAGGGGGCAGCCCCGTGGACCCGGAGACGTGGTTCCAGACCAATAACAATGGATAGGCGAGTATGAAGAAATTCGTGATGGCCGCTCTGGGCGGTACGCTGGCGGGGGTGATCGCCTCGACACAGGTGGCCGGCCCTTTGCTGGCGCAGGAGAATGCGCGCAATTCGACGGTGTATGAGCAGCTGGACCTGTTCGGCGATATCTTCGAACGGATCCGCATTCAATATGTCGAAGAGGTGGACGAATCCGAACTTATCGAAGCCGCCATCAACGGCATGCTGACTTCGCTGGATCCGCATTCCAGCTATCTTTCACCGGACGATGCGGCCCAAATGCGGGTGCAGACCCGTGGTGAATTTGGTGGTCTGGGCATCGAAGTCACCCAGGAAGAAGGCTTTGTCAAAGTCGTTTCCCCCATCGACGGCACCCCGGCGGACGAGGCCGGGATCGAGGCCGGCGACTTCATCACCCATGTGGACAATGAAAGCGTGCTGGGCTTGACCCTGGATCAGGCGGTCGAGATGATGCGCGGTCCCGTCGGTTCGGAAATCGTAATCACCGTCGTCCGCGAAGGTGAGGATGAACCTTTTGACGTGTCCATCATCCGCGACACGATCAAACTGACCGCCGTGCGTGCCCGCACCGAAGGCAACACTGCCGTGCTGCGTGTGACGACCTTCAACGATCAGACCTTCCCGAACCTCAAGGAGGGTCTCGAAGAACAGATTGAA
Source organism: Paracoccaceae bacterium (assembly GCA_014872875.1). GTDB lineage: Bacteria > Pseudomonadota > Alphaproteobacteria > Rhodobacterales > Rhodobacteraceae > Aliisedimentitalea. The sequence continues at coordinate 78,165 of WKFI01000019.1, read as the reverse complement.
GAAGCCGGCGGGATCGAAAACTTGAATGGTCTGGTTCTGGATTTGCGCAACAACCCTGGTGGCCTGTTGACCCAGGCGATCAAAGTATCGGACGCGTTCCTCGACAGCGGAGAGATCGTCTCGACCCGTGGCCGCAACCCGGATGACGGTGAGCGTTTCAATGCCACCGACGGCGACCTGTCCCAGGGCCTGCCGATCGTGGTGCTGATCAATGGCGGTTCGGCATCGGCGTCTGAAATCGTTGCGGGTGCCCTGCAGGACCACCGCCGTGCCATCGTCGTCGGTACCAAGAGCTTCGGCAAAGGCTCGGTCCAGACAGTGATGCCGCTGCGTGGTGATGGCGCTATGCGTCTGACTACGGCACGCTATTACACGCCTTCGGGCCGTTCGATCCAGGCGCTGGGCGTGTCGCCCGATATCGTCGTCGAACAGCCGCGCCGCCGCGCGACGGAAGAGGAGGAAGAAACCTCGAACCGTCGCACCCGGTCCGAGGCCGATCTGCGCGGCAGCCTGAATAATGACAGTCTGTCCGAGGACGAAATCCGTCAGATCGAAGAAGACCGCGCCAAGGCCGAAGCCGCTGCGCAGCTGCGCGAGGACGACTACCAACTGGCCTATGCTATCGACATTCTGAAGGGTCTGACCGCGTTGGGTCCCAAGGAGTAAATCCGACCTCTCTGGCAATTGACAAAGGCCGCGCCAAGGCGCGGCCTTTTTCGTTGGGTATGGCTGTGCTGGGCAGAGTCGGGCCGTGCCCCGGTCAAAAGTGGTACCTGCGCTTTTGCTGCCCTGCCGCCTGCAACAATTCAATCAGACCGAAAGCTGAAGATGTGCCGCGATCAAAACTGCAATGATCACAAGCTCAACAATCAGCGGAGGCAACACAGCCTTGTCGAACCCATCCGCCAGCATCCCGACGATGCGCCCGAAAGCCACCACGGCCATCAGGATCGCAACGGCCACAAAGCCCAATGTCTGCCCTGTGGTCAGACCGATCACCAGCAAGGCAACCGACGCCAGAAAAAGCCGCCGATCACCGAGCGGACGGTGCTGAGCCCGGCTGTTCCTACCGCCTCGATGGCGAAGTTGGTGGTCATGCGCCGAGGCGCGAACATTGACACGAGGCCAAGTCCGGACAGGAGAAAGATTGCGAGCGTGACGAGGATGTTCAGTGTGGTTTCCATTTCATGGCTCCTTTGGTTCAGGCGAATTGTTTCAGGCGAATTGTCGAAGCGCCTGTTCGGCGTTGTCCTGAGTGGTGATGTTTGACAGGGTCTCATCAATATTGGCCTGGTCCACCACCGGCCCCGTGGGGTATCCCGCCCGACTTGCATAGAACCGGCCGGTCTTGAATTCGGGGTTGAACAACCCGTCCAGATACCGTTTTGCCCCGGTTTCAACGCCGTGCATCATGCCAAACAGGGGCATCAACACTCCGCCCACATGTTTGAAGAAAATGCGCTTCATAAGCGGCAGATCGTCGAAGCCTGCAGTTCCGGTTGTGCCCCCCGGACTCATGGTTACAAAACGAATATGAGGATGTTGACGGGCCATGGCCCCCATCCACAGGGCTGCCACCAGTTTGGCATAGCCATAGGTCTGCAACGGGTCGCCCTCCGGACCAAACTTGCTGCCGTCGGCGATGGCCTTGAATTCGTCCACCGTTCCCTGCGACAGATCCGGGCGGTTCATGCCCATCTTGGGGATGCCACGGGCAGCTTCTGATCCGGCATAGAGGATGGTGGATGTTACCAACTGGCGTTGCAAAAGCTCATCTACCAGCACGAAATGGCCAAGAACATTGGTGGCGAAGATGTTTGTAACGCCCTCGCGGGTGAGGCTGTTGGGGCGTTGCCCGCCAGTGCCTCCGGCGTTCAGAATGACGGCGTCAATCGGGGTGGAAAGCTCGGCCACCGCGGCGCGGACCGCCTTGGGATCGGTGACATCCATCAGCACGACTTCAAAGATCTTGCGGCCGGTTTCATTCTCGAGCGCCGCTTTGGCGGCCTCGGCTTTGTTTGGGTTGCGGCAAGCCAGATAGATTTTGGCTATGCCTTTCTTCAGCGCAAGCTGTCTGGCGGCTTCGCGACCAAGCCCGGCGTTTGCACCGGTGATCAACACGGATTGGATCTGGTTCATGGGAAGGGCTCCTTGGGGTCGGGTATGATGAAACCAAGGTAGGTTGTTCTGTTTTTGATCTGTAGATAGAAAAAAGTGAACATGGTGCTTCAAAAATGGAACACAGGAAACATGTCTACAAAAGAAACCAGTTCTCTCAATTGGGATGACCTCAAGTATTTTCTGGCCGTTGCCCGAACCGGCACGCTTCGTGGTGGAGCCGAGAGCATTCAGGTGAACCACACCACCCTGACACGCAGAATTACGGTCATGGAAACGCGTGTGGGCAGCCGCCTGTTCGAACGGTCCAAGTCCGGCCTTGCCTTGACGCAGATCGGTGAAGACCTGATGCCTCATGCCGAACGCGTCGAAGCGGAAATGGCCGCCGCGTCCAGGGTCATCATCGGACGGGATGCGCAACCCTCCGGCACGGTCTATGTCACGCTGCCCCATGGGTTGGCGATGACGTCGCTGATGGAGGACTTTGCCGCCTTTGCCGAGCTTTATCCCGACATCATTCTGAACATGAATTTCACCAATGATATCCGCGACCTGATGCGCCGCGAAGCGGATGTTTCCCTGCGTGTGGCCGATGAGGTGACGGACGATGTCGTGGGGCGAAAGCTCGTCCAGATGTCACAGGCGGCCTACTGCACGCGCGCCTATGCCGAGCGGATCAGGGACAATGGAGGCGAAGGGCTGCATCTGATTGGTTGGCATGAACCCGAAGACGCGATCACTGCGAAATGGGTGAAGGAAAGCTACTATCCGAAGGCCACTTTGAAACACCGGGTCTCCGAGCTGGTTCCTCTGATCACACTTGCAGCCGCAGGTCTGGGTATGGCCTATCTTGCGTGCAACCTTGGTGACCGTCATCCCGGTTTGATCCGCGCACCATTCCAAAAGCCCGTACCGTATCGGAATATCTGGCTACTGCTGCACCGTGATCTTCGCAATACGGCAAGGGTCCGGTTGTTTGTCGATTTCCTTGCCGAGCGGATCAAATCCAGGCGCAACGAATTCTGGGTCTCGGGAACTGAAACACCTTAGTGGCCGTCCGGGGAGTCGGACCGTCATCAAGTATGACAGGGGCTTCGCTGCTTGATCACCCGTCCGGTTGGTAGTGAGACAGGAACATCGCGATACAATCGTCCAGAACGTCTTTGGGCGTCGGGGTTTCGCCCAAAAAGAACTCTGGCCAGAAGAAGAAATTCTTGACCAACGCCAGCAGCTGGCTGGTGGCGAACACCGGATCGGCCGCGCGGATTACGCCTGCATCCATGGCTTCGCTGATCAGCCTCGTTATGGGGTAGTCATGGGTTTCGGATTCCTTGAAGAATTGCCGGGACCGGTCCAGATCGCGGATCAGTTCCGAAAGGACCATCCGGTTCAACCCGATCGCCGTCTCTTCCGTGATGACACCGATATAGCGCCACAACGCGTCCTTCAATTGCGCGGCAAGGTCGCGATCCGGGTCATAGGCCACCGGCTCCATGCTCCAGTTTCGCTCGATCATGATCTCCGAAATCGCTTCAAACAACGCTTCCTTGCTGTCGAAGTGATTATAGAGCGTCCGACTCGAAACATTGGCCTTCTTGGCGATCGAGGTCGTCTTGGCCCCTAGAAATCCCTGCTCGCGGAACTCTTCGATAGCTGCGTCGATGATATCTTTTCTTTTCTTTTCAGTACGTTTCATGGTTTCCCGTTCGCAAAGTAAACACTTCTGTTTACAAGATGCTGCCTCGCTCATAAGTAAACAGTAAGATTTACTTTTGCAAGGCGTGACGCCCCCATCCGAAAGGACCAAGACCATGACATCCCAAACCCTTACTGCTGGCAAGAACGCAATCACTTTCAAATCCTTTGGCGTGGATCTGGCAGGTGATCTTTATCTTCCCGAAGGATTTGATGAGACCAAGACTTACAAGGCCATCGTTGGCGCCAGCCCATTCCCGCAGGTCAAGGATCAGATCCCGGCAACATATGGCCCGGAAATGGCTGCGCGTGGGTTCATCTATCTGGGGTTCGACTATCTCGGCATGGGCGCATCCCCGGCGCTGCCCGGCGAATTCAAACAGTCCCGCTACAATTTCCGCCTGATCGAAAACACCTGGGATGCTGTGTCCTATCTGGGAACGCTGCCCTTCGTGGAGGAGATCTATGGCCTAGGTGTCTGCCAGGGCGGCGCAACCATCGCCTCGGCGGCCGTGACCGATCATCGGATCAAGAAGATTGCCATGGTGTCAGGCATGATGGCGGCCGACGCCTTCCAATGGACTGACCGCGACATGGCCAACAGCCAAATCGCAGCGGCGAACGCGTCGAAGCAGAAAATGTATGAAACCGGTGAGCCGGACTATGTCGCGCCTTTCGGCCTGAACGACGAACACTCCCGGCAGGAGTTCATCGATCTGGGGGCCAACCCGATGGCTGGGGAGAGCTATGATTACTACGGGCGTGACGGTGTCAGGGGACCAAAGGCGGTTCCGACCTACACCAACATGCATATTGGGGATCAGGGCATGCAGTCCCTCTTCTCGATTGCCGAAGCTTACGCTGACAAGATCGTTCAACCTTCGCTGACCATATACAGCACATCGGCTTTTACAGCAGTCTGCTCAACTAAGTTTGTTGAAAAGCTCACGAACGATCACGAGGAACTGGCGTTTGGCGAGTTCTCTCACGTGGACTTCTACTACAAACCTGAAGCGGTCAAAGCGTCTACGGATGCCGTGGCCGAATTCTTCAACAGATGACCGATCCGGGTGGAGGTCATGCCATGGTCTCCACCCGCGTTCGGCTTGTCCCGCTAAACTTTCGGCGAACACCGGCGCTGCGGTCCGGCCAGTGGCCGTGGTCCCCGACAGTCAGGTTTCCGCTGCCTTGGAAGACAACCGGTGCACAGGCTGTGCCCAAGTGGTGCACGGCCTGTGCAGGTCGAATTTCCCTCTTATGCGGACGCGGATCAATCCTGCATCCCGGCAATCCGCATGTGGTCCAGCCAGCGCTCCAGGCTGCCCGGTGCGGTCCACAGGTCTTCCCATTCCTCGCGCTGCTCGGAAATAGTCGGTTCGTTGGCCTCGGCATAGAAGACTTTGTAAGCTTCCTGCGCCTTTTCCACATCCCCCAGGCAGGCATAGATCCCCGCCAGCATGCGATGGGCGCTGCGCCGGATCGTGTTCATTCGCAGCATCGAGGCCAGGGCGCCTTCGCAGTCCTCCACCTCCCACAGCGCCCAACCCATTTGCCAGTGAAACCACTCGGGATGGAACGGGTCGATGCCCATTGCCTGTTCGATCCGCTCAATCGCTTCTTCCTTTTGGCCGACGTAGAGCATCGTATCGGTGCTGGCGACCAGATAGGTGGATGCACTTGGGTTCAGCGCGATCGCCTTGTCATAGGCCGCCATCGCCTGGTCCAGGTCATTGTTCTCGGTATGCAGTCGCGCGAGGATATAGTGGACGTCCGGGTCTTCGGGCGCGATCTCCAGGGCTTTTCGAGCCGCTTCAAACCCCTTGTCCAGAGCCTCTTGTTCGGTCAAGCCCATCCACCCGAAGGTCGCCGCCGCGCGGTAAGCATGGGCCAGTCCGATGTAGCCATACTGAGAGTCTGGGTCGATCTCGATCACTCGCCGGTTCAGTTCCATGAGTTCGGCATTCAGCTCTGCGTTCATGTTGCGGCGGACGATCTCCAGCCCTTTGAGGTAGAGATGCAGCGCCGTCACCTTGTTCGGGTCGTGCCCCGGAACCGGGCGCCGGATGCGGACACCAATCCTGTCGGCAGCGGTCTTGATGATAGCGTCCTGTACAGCGAACAGGTCGCCAATCTCCTGATCATAAGTATGTGCCCAAAGATGTGTTCCGTTCTCTGTCTCGACCAGCTGCACTGTTACCCTCAGAGAGTCGCCGTTTTTTTGCTGGCTGCCTTCGAGCACATAATGAGCCCCCAACTCTTCGCCGATCTTCCGAATGTCGGGTTCAGTGTCGCGGTAGCGAAAACTGGAATTTCGGGCGATGACGTCGATCACCGAACTGCGCGCCAATTCGGTGATGATCCCTTCGGCTATCGCATCGGACAGATAGCCCTTGTTGTCGCCTGTGCTGAAATCGTCAAAAGGCAGCACTGCGATCCTTGGTTTTTCTCCGGTTGCAGCGGGGGAGGGCGTGTCTGTTGGTAAGAAGGCCCACATCAACAGGGCGATACAGGCCACGGCCGCCGCGACGACAAACACCCCCCGTGGTCGTTTCGCGCGGTCCATGGAGTCAGACGGCAGGTCCTGTTCCTGGGGCACAACCTGATAGACGCGGACAGGTTCGGAAATATTCTTTAGCTTCTGATCACCCATGGGTTTGAAGCCCACCGCGACCTGCGCTTTCAGCAGATCATGGGCGGGTCCCGAGACGACAACCCCGCCAGGTTCGGCCAGAGATTCCAGTCGCGCAGCGATGTTGACGCCATCCCCGAACACGTCACCTTCGTCAAAGATCACATCGCCCAGATGGATCGCTATTCGATAGCGGATCTTACGATCCTCCGGCTGACCCGCTTCGCGCTGCTCCATCGCTGTCTGGGCATTCACCGCACATTGCACAGCCTCCACGACCGATCCGAATTCGGCAATCAGACCGTCGCCGGTCAGTTTGACGATGTGTCCGTTGAACTGTTCGAACAGGGGATCAATGAGGTCCAGACGATGGCGTTTCTGCCGTTCGATTGTGCCCGCTTCGTCCAGTTCGACGAGCCGACTGAAGCCGACCATATCAGCAGCCAAGATCGCGGCGATGCGGCGTTCCATGGAAACCCTCCGCATGCAGTCTACCGCTTTGACCTGTTCCAGTTAATCCCTTTCTGAATTTTGCTAGGAGCCGGTGCGCGCGTTGCGAGAATGGATTGCGCCCGATTTGTAAAACGATCAACACTGCAACTAGTAGGACACAGGGCGCACTGAAACATGGCACAATCCGACGGTTCGTTTCGCTCACCAGCCCAGCCTGTGACAGGGGAGGTTTTCGCATCCTGTGTGACAGGGATATTCTGCTGCATGACCTGCGCCCAGGGTATGACCACAGACGATGCGCGCCGACAGTTCGCCTCATCTAAAGACGCGTTGGAAGCCGGATACCATCCCTGTCCGCTCTGCAATCCGTTGTCGCGTCATACTGGACCGGATTTGGCAGGTTTACTGGACGCTATCGTGGTCGATCCCCACCTCGCATGGGGTGAAAAGCAGTTTGCGCATTTCGGCTTCTCGAAAATCGAGGCGGAGACAGAGATCAAGAACCGGGTTGGTGTATCTTTTGCCGCTCTGCTGCGACATCTGAGGGCGCGCGATGCGTTCACATCACGCCACGATGAGTCCAGTAGCACCGAGGTAAGACCCTTTGCTCAAGACTTGGCCTTCCGCCTGGGGCGATCATCGAACGATTTTGCAGGTAAGGGAAGCCTGCACGCCAGCGAGATCCAAACACCCTTGGGCCGGATGGTGGCAGTTTCCTGCGACAGGTTCCTTCGTCTTCTGGAGTTTATCGAACGAAAGACCCTTTCGCGTGAAGTAGGGAAACTCGAGACCCTGTTTGACACTAAATTGTGTCTGAGGGAGACGCCGATCAGTCGGATGCTGGAAGGTGAACTCAAGGCTTATTTCGCCGGACGGTTGTGCAGGTTTTCTACACCGATCCAGATGCACGGGTCCGAGTTCGAAGAAACACATTGGCGAGCCTTGCAGGAAATTCCTCTTGGGACGACCAGAAGTTATGCGGAAATGGCCAAAGCCCTGGGACGGGCGTCGGCAACACGGGCCGTGGCACGCGCGAACGGAGCAAACCCGTTAGCCATAATCGTCCCGTGTCACAGGGTTCTGGCCAGCAATGGTGCTCTTTCCGGGTTCGGCGGCGGGCTATGGCGCAAACACAGGCTTCTGGAGTTGGAGCAGTATTGGCGGATGCCCCCTACATCGTCTCGAGACAGTGCCTGCGGAAGGCCCGCTTGAGCATGTCAAGTTCGGCTCGCAACAGCGATACTTCGGCCAGCAAGTTGTCTGCTGCAGGCTCGCCGCCAATCAGGGAAAAATCGGCAAGTTTCGTGTCGCTGTCGCCGTCGAAGATCAGGAAGGTCTGAACACCGTCCGCGATGGCCTCGGACGGGATCGTGACAATGACATTCCAGATCTTGGTGGTGTCACCTTCGGACACCTCAACGCTGGTGACTTGGCGATCGTTCAGGGTAACGCGAATGTCCGGGCGCACGCCGGTGTCCTGTACACCTTCCAGCCGGCCTTCCCATTTGCCGTTGCGAAACCGGGTTTTTGTCAGGATCAGGTCCGTCATCTTCAGCGTCCTCAGATTGCCGCGCGGCGGTGACGCGCAAAGGTCAGATCGCGCAGGATTACCTGGTTCATGTCTGGTGCCTCAAAGATCAGGTCAAGCCAGATCTTTTCGATCCGTTTTTCGTTCAACCGGGAATAAGCCAAGTCGAACTCGACCATGACATCCTTTTCGTTCAGCGGCAGTTCCCGCACCATCTGTTCGGTGTTTGGGCCATGCTTGATGTTGAGACGGGCAAAGATTTCAAGCGGTTTTTCCGCCTCGATGATAGTGTCGACCCGTAACAGATGCGCCCGTGTCAGGCCATGTGTTGCGTCGTCCGGCAGATCAACCACTAGCGACAGGAAAGAGCCGTCGAACTTGAAGACATCCATGCGCAACCCATAGGCTGCCAGGTCTTCCTCCCGTGTGTTGCGCAGCTGGCGTAGCGTCAGTTCCGAGAAGTCGCAATCATGAAACAGCGTGACCTCGTTGCCCAACATCGATTTCGTGGGAACCGAAGATAGGCCGGGAACCGGCAACGGCCCCCGCCACAGTTCCGGGCGCCAGGCCCAGTCGGTGCCGTGCGGGCGCGGGAAATATGAAGTGCCGATCACCGGCAGAGCCAGTCTGCCATCTGCCACATGGATCAGCTGATCCAGATGAGTACGCAAGGACCGAGCGTGGTTGCGTTGCGTGCGCAAACTGGTCAGATCGGCGTTTTCCGCCCCGCTGGCGGCAGCACGCCACCGTCCGAGCGTGCGGCGGTGAAGCAAAGCGTCCAGAAATCTGCCCATAACGTCCTCGATAGACCCTCAATCCGTTCTCAGTGCGGCGGCCTTCTTGGCCACCCCTTTTGTCTTTTGACTAAGTGACCCGATGCCATTCGTCAAATCTAGGGGCATTTCACGTCGAACACTATCGCGATCGCAGTGAAATTTCGGTTTATGTTGCTCGGATCACTGTTTGATCTGGTCGATCTGGAGTGCGCGTGCCTGGCTTGCATCCGGTAGGACCGGGGCATGGTGTTGGCTGGCAGCACGCGTCCGTCGGGTCAATTCCTCGAGAAGCCTGACGCCGCTGCCGTTCGAAGATCGACCATCTTCGGGATCATACATTGACAGCGCCACCATGTGCCCGTTCAAGGCGAAAGCGGCCCGCCACATCTGTTCGCTGGCACCGGACACCTGCGCCGACGACGTCTGTACCCTCAGCATCGGAGGATCCGTCGCGGGCGACCGTTTCAGGATTTCGGCCTTGCCGACCGTTTGTTCCAGATCGGCCAAGTTCGGTTGCATGGCTCCGTTTGTTGCACCGACAGTGACCGTGATCAGTGCCAAGCTTCTTGTGGCGAAGAAGCCTTCGACTCCCAAGACATCGCATCGGGCGATTATTGCAAACCCCGCCCCGTCTTCGCGCCGGACGGATTTCGTGTCTATGCAGTAGCCTTTGGGAGTGGTGAGCATAACCGCCCCATTCGCGAATTCGACCTGGGTCAGGCGGGGCAAGCTTGGCGACGGCTCGCGCGCTTCGCGGCTGCTCAGAGAAAGGGTACTTTGAATACTGCATCCAGCCACGGCGACTATGGCGAAAGACCTGCCAAGCCTTTGAAGCAGCTTGCCCGCAATACGCATTGGCCCGAACCTGATGTTGGGTGCGGGCCTCACTCCCAAAGGTATCAGCTCTTTTTCAATCATGTCGAAGAACATCGTCGCGAGTCGCAACCGACCGTGTCGCAACACCTTCTGTTAAATCCTTAACCTAACGGGATAAACTTGGTCACAGCATTTCACAAGCAGGAAGGGAAATGTGCTGTTGCAATCCTTGTAATGACACGTCCCAGTGCTTACCGTCTTACAACTCGGCTTCATGCGTGAAATGGCAAGAAGTCGGGATCAAGCGGCAGATCTGACAAGGAACGGGGATGGAGCCCACCCTATTTTCTTTCATTTGGAAGCACTCCAAGCGGCAGCAACTGGCTTTGCTGGCGCTGACGTTGGTGACCTTCCCGTTCATCTATGCCACGCTGGAGCTGCCCAAACGGATCATCAACGATGCGATCGGTATGCAGTTGCCAACCCGGGTGGTCTGGGGCACAGAGCTGACGCAGATCCAGTACCTGATGCTGTTGTGCTTGGCCTTTCTGGGGGCTGTGATCGCCGCCGGGCTGCTGAAAATGCGGCTCAACACGATGAAGGGCGTTTTGTCCGAACGCATGTTGCGGCGGTTGCGGTATTCGCTGATCGCGCGAATGCTGCGCTTTCCAAAGCCGTATTTTCAGAAAACATCTCAAGGCGAACTGGTCGCCATGATCACATCCGAGGCGGAACCCATGGGGGGTCTCATGGGGGATGCCGTGGCGCAGCCGGTGTTCCAGGCGGGGCAGATGCTGACCATCGTCACCTTCCTGTTCATGCAAAGCGTGTGGTTCGGCCTGGCCTCGATCGCGTTGATCCCCCTGCAGGCGTGGCTGATCCCGATGCTGCAACGCCAGATCAACTTGTTGAACAAGGAGCGCATTCACGAGGTGCGCAACCTCGCCGCGGAAATCGGCGAAAGCGCGGCGGGCATAAGTGATCTGCGGTCAAACGGGGGCTGGCGATTCCGACTGGCGCTGGTTTCGGACCGGTTGGGTCGGCTATTCGACATCCGGTTCAGGATCTACCGCAAAAAGTTCTTCATGAAGTTCCTGAATAACCTGATCTCCCAGATGACTCCGTTCCTGTTCTACTCTGTGGGCGGCTTTTTGGTGATCCAGGGGGAAATCACCGTTGGTGCGCTGGTGGCGGCGCTGGCTGCCTACAAGGATCTCAGCGCGCCGTGGAAGGAGCTTTTGACATTCTACAACCAGGTGCAGGACATGTCTCTGCGCTGGACGATCGTGACTGAAAAGTTCGCCCCCCGTAACATGATCCCCGAAGGCCTGTTCGAGGGCGAGCCATCCACCATCCCGCGGCTCACCGGCGGGATCGAGATCAAGGACGTTACGGTACGCGATGCCGATGGCAACACGGTCTTGGAGGACATCAACCTCACCATCCCGCCTGGCGCCCGCGTCGCCATCAAGAGCGCCCTCCCGGCCGAACGCGCAGCTCTGGCACAGCTGTTGACACGGGAGGTGCTCCCGGCGCGTGGATCGGTCACCGTGTCCGGATACAAGCTCAATGATTTACACCAGGCCGTCATTGCAGCCCGGATTGGTCACGCCCATTCAAGACCATACCTGTTCGATGGGACATTGGGCGACAATCTGATGATGCCGTTGAAAACCCAGCCTCTGGATGCGTACTCGGGGGATCGCGAGGGGTTCCGCAAGTGCGTGGAGGCTGAGCGCAGTGGCAATAGTGCGCTGCCGCTGGATGCCGATTGGGTTAACCCCGGGTTGGCTGGCCTGAGTGATCGGGAAGACATTCGGAACTGGTGGTTCCAGCTGGTTCAGGCGATGGGCATTGACGAAATGCTCTTCCGCAGGACATTGCTTTCACAGATCGACGATCAAATTCACCCGAAACTGGCGCGGGATCTTGTGTCGCTGCGCCAGGAGGTTCACGACGCATTACAGGCAGCTGGGCTGGACGAGTATGTTTTCCGGTTCCATCCCGACCAGTTCAATCCAGCGGTGCCGCTGGGCGGAAACCTGCTTTTTGCGGCTCCAACCCGTGAGATCACGCAGGAGAATCTGGCCAAGGAAACCCGTTTGTTCGAAATGATGGACGAGTTGGGGTTGGCCGAAGATGCCATGGCCATGGCGCTGGGCGTCATGGCAACTCTCCAGCAGACATTTGGTACTGATGGCACGGATCATCCCTTGTTCAAACGGTTGGGGATGGAGCCGGACATGTATCTGAAGCTGAGCGAGATCACCCGTCGCCAGCTTGAGGCCGGTACGGACGCGCTGAGCCGGGACGAACAGGCGTTGCTGCTGACGGTTCCGTTCCTGCTTACTGCAGAACAGATCGGTCCCAGCTTCCCTGAGGAATACAAGGAAAAGATCCTTGCAATTCGCGCCAGCAGCGCAGCAGAAATTCTGAAACGAACGGGTGGGAGTTTCAAAGCTGTCGACCCTGATGCCTACGCGCCCCGAATGACTGTGCTCGAGAACCTCCTCTACGGTCGCATTTCGCTCAAGGCAGGTGCCCGGGCGCAACAGATCGAGGATCTTGTTGCAGACATTCTGAACAGGCATGGCATGCGGCGGCGGCTGGCGTCGATCCTGTATGATCTGCGCACCGGACTTGGCGGCACGAATCTTCCGACGGTGTTTCAGGAACGCGCGGCATTCTCGCGTGCCGGGATCAAACGCCCCGACATTCTGGTGATGGATACCATTCTGGCCAGCCACGATTCCGAAAGCCGCCTGAATGCGCGTGAAAAGCTGCGCGAGCTGTTGCCGAAGTCGATCATGATCTTCCTCGAAAGCCGCTTTGAGCATCCCGAACGCTATGATCTGTTTGTCGAGATCAGAAATGGCAGGATCGACGGTGTCGAAGCGGCTGACACAGAACTTGGAGCGGACACTGCCGGGAACGATCTTCAGCTCAAGATCAAGGCCATCCGCGACAATGAGCTGTTCTCAAGGCTGGATGGTCGGAACCAGCGTCTTTTAGCCTTTGCAGCACAATGGCAGGATATCGCTGCCGGAGACCTGGTCTTCGGCCACAACGAAGCCGCCGACGCGGCTTATCTTTGCTACAGCGGTGAAGCCGAGTTACGCTGGCCGGGTTTCCGGCCAGGCGATATTCCGATTTCAGTCGTGGAACCGGGACGGTTGATCGGTGATCTGAGCGTGATAACCCGCGCCAACCGCCGGATGGATCTGGTGGCGCGAACCGACAGCCGTTTCCTGCGGATCGGTGCAGAGGAATTGCGGGCAGTGATCGAGAGTGACACCAGAGTTGCGGTGCAATTGCTGGAGACGGTTGCCGGGCATCTTGATTCACTGGCGCTTTCGCTACGCGCATCCGACATCGACTTGGGGGGATTGATCCGCGCGGCCGAAGCAGCGGGAGTTTTCGATGACGCAGACGGTAAGCGCGATGCGGGATGATCGGGTTTACGCGGCACAGGCCGAACGGCTGAACTCGATCGGGTCACGGACCGAGCTCTGGCGCCTTTTCGTGGCGTTTGTAATCGTGATGATGGCTAGTTTCGGCCTCGGAGCGGTGCTGTCCGCCGTGCTGGAACGAACCATGTCGCCTGGCTGGGTCGCGGACTTGCAGCAGGGCAAGACAGCGGGTGCGCTATTGGTTCTGCTGTTCAGTTTTGCCTTTGTAACCATCGGTGTCCATTTGGCTGCACGGATCCTCCAGGGTCGAGGTTTGCCCGACATCGTCGGTCCGGCATCACAAACCGTGCGACAGTTCATTCGAGTTCTGTTTTTTTTGGTCATTCTGACCATTGCCCTGATGGTGCTGCCGCCATACTCCTTTGGCGAACCTCTGGAAATCAACATGCCGCTATCCCGCTGGGTGATGTTGCTGCCTGTGTCGCTTGCAGCTCTGTTGGTGCAGACCAGCGCTGAGGAAGTTCTGTTCCGAGGCTACATTCAACAGGCGCTGGCTGTCCGGTTCAGGTCCCGTTGGGTCTTTCTCCTGGTACCATCCGCTCTGTTTGCCCTAGGCCATTATCAACCGGCCATGGCCGAAGAAAATGCGGGGCTGATTGCGCTTTGGGCCGGGGTATTCGGGGTTCTGATGGCGGATCTCACCGCTCGTGCTGGTACTTTGGGTCCGGCAATTGCCATGCATTTCTTCAACAATCTGACAGCCGTCGTGATCGTTGCCTCCCCCAGCAGCTTGAACGGTTTGGCACTGTACCTGTTGCCTTATGAATTGTCCGACGGTCAGGCGCTGCGGCCATGGCTGGCGGTGGACTTTGCCCTGATGCTTGTCGGTTGGCTTGTTGCCCGCCTTGCCATACGCCGCTGATTGCAATTACCGGCGCGGCAGCTTATTTGAGCGCAGAACCGCCCCAGCAGAGGCCCGCCATGAACTGGATCACAAACTACGTCCGCCCACGGATCAACTCGATCTTCTCGCGCCGCGAAGTGCCCGAGAATCTCTGGCAGAAATGCGACGGGTGCGGCACGATGCTGTTTCACCGCGAACTCAGCGACAACCTGAAAGTCTGCACCAGTTGCGGCCATCACATGGGGATCACCCCGCGCGACCGGTTCAAGGGCTTGTTCGATGGCGGCATCTTCACCGAGGTCGAGGTGCCGGAACCGGTGACGGATCCGCTGAAGTTCAAGGATCAGAAGAAATATCCTGACCGAATGAAGTCGGCTCAGAAATCCACCGGCGAAAAGGAAGCGATGCTGGTCGCCACCGGCGAAATTGGCCGCACCCCCATCGTCGCCGCTGCACAGGATTTCAGCTTCATGGGTGGCTCCATGGGCATGTATGTGGGCAATGCCATCATTGCCGCGGCTGAAAAAGCTGTCGAACTGGGGCGTCCGCTGGTGTTGTTTTCTGCTGCCGGCGGGGCGCGTATGCAAGAAGGCATCCTGTCCCTGATGCAGATGCCGCGCACGACCGTGGCGATCCAGATGCTGAAAGAGGCGGACCTGCCGTATATCGTCGTACTGACCCACCCGACCACCGGTGGCGTGACGGCGTCTTATGCGATGCTGGGCGATGTGCAGATTGCTGAACCCAACGCGCTGATCTGCTTTGCTGGTCCCCGCGTGATTGAGCAGACCATCCGTGAAAAACTGCCGGAAGGCTTCCAGCGCGCCGAATACTTGCTGGATCACGGAATGTTGGATCGAGTGACGCCACGCACGGAAATGCGGGACGAACTCATCACCATCACGCGGATGCTGTTGGGGCTGTCGCCTGCGATCCAGGGGGATCTGCCTGCGCCCGACGCCGACGAAACAACTGCGCCGGACACGGCAGAGGATCAGACGGCCGAAAACACCGAGACCGAGGCCGACGTCAAATGATCGCCAAAAGCTCGGATGCCATCCTCGACCGGATGATGGCGCTGCACCCCAAAATCATCGATCTGACCCTGGATCGGGTCTGGCGCTTGCTGGATGCCCTGGATAGCCCTCAGAACGACTTGCCTCCGGTCATCCACCTTGCCGGAACCAACGGCAAGGGCTCGACCCAGGCGATGATCCGCGCCGGGCTCGAAGGTCTGGGCAAATCCGTTCACGCCTATACCTCGCCGCATCTGGCAAGGTTCCACGAACGAATCCGCCTTGGTGGCGAGCTGATCAGCGAAGAGCATCTGACCGAGATCCTGGATGAGTGTTATGCCAAGAACGGCGGCATCGACATCACCTATTTCGAAATCACCACCTGTGCGGCACTACTGGCCTTTGCGCGCAACCCGGCAGATTACACTCTGCTTGAGGTCGGGCTGGGCGGACGTCTGGATGCGACCAACGTACTGGACCGCCCCGAGCTTACGGTGATCACACCGGTCTCCATCGATCATGAGCAATTCCTCGGCAACACGCTGGCCAAGATTGCAGTCGAAAAGGCCGGGATCATCAAACGCGGTGTGCCCTGCATTGTCGGTCCGCAAGCTGACGAGGCGCTGGAGGTGATCGAAGCCACCGCCAACCGCCTTGGCGCACCGCTCTTTGTCCATGGTCAGCATTGGCATGTTTCCACCGAACGCGGACGCCTGATCTATCAGGACGAAAACGGTCTTCTGGACCTGCCCATGCCTGCGCTTCTTGGGGCACATCAGGTTTTGAACGCTGGTGCCGCAATTGCAGCACTGCGCCATTTGGGTGCCGATGAGACTGCGTGCGAGGCTGCCATGACCAACGCCGAATGGCCCGCCCGGATGCAGCGTCTGAAAACCGGCCCGCTGGTCGAGGCCGCAGGCGAAGCCGAGCTGTGGCTGGATGGCGGTCACAACGCTGCCGCTGGCGAAGCTCTGGCAGATCTGCTGGCGACGCTGCCAAAACGCCCAACTCATCTGATATGCGGCATGCTCAACACCAAGGACGTGACCGGGTATCTGCGCCCGCTGGCTGCGCAAGCGGACAGCCTGACCGCTATTTCCATCCCCGGAGAGCAGAACACCCTGCCTGCCGAGGAAACCGCCAACGCTGCGGAGTCGGTCGGGCTGACGGCCCGGACTGCCGCTGACGTCACTACCGCATTGCAAGCGATACTGGCTGAAACACCGGAGGCTCGCATCCTGATCTGCGGCTCACTCTACCTTGCTGGGAACATCCTGCGCGATAACGGCTGATCCGCTCGCGGGCGTCCTGCTTCTTTCTGGTCGGAAATACCTCGGGGGGAGGCCCCTTTGGGGCCGGGGGGCAGCGCCCCCTTATGCCTCCTGTCCCCAATCCTTGTCCTGCATCTCGCGCAGACGCGAAGCCGTGCGTTCAAATTCGAACGTGCCTTCGCCTTCGACATAGAGCATTTCGGGCTGGGCTGCAGCGGAACAGATCAGGCGCACCTTGGCCTCGTACAGCGCGTCAATCAGGGTGACAAAACGTTTGGCTTCGTTGAAGTTGTTGCGGCTCAGTTGAGGAATGTTCTCCAGGATCAGAACCTTCACCTCCTGGGCTATGGCAAGGTAATCACCCGGTCCCAGCATCTTGCCACAGAGATCATAGAAACTGGCCCGCGCCACGCCATTTCGAAACGCTGGCAAAACCACTTCGCGCCCTTTCACTTCCAAGGTCAGGGGTGAGGCAGGTCCACCGCTCAGATCCGCCCAAATCGACCGGATCTGAGCATTGGCCTCGGGGCCGATCGGTGTGAAGTAGACCTGCGCGCCTTGCAAGCGATCCTGCCGGTAATCGGTCGGGCTGACCATTTCCCGCACATCCATCTTGTCCTTGATCAACTCGATGAAGGGCAGGAACAACTGGCGGTTCAGACCGTTCTTGTACAGATCGTCAGGCACCCGGTTGGATGTGGTCACTACGACGACCCCGGCCTCGAACAGCGCCTCGAACAGGCGCCCGACGATCATCGCGTCGGTGATGTCGGTGATCTGCATTTCGTCAAAGGCCAGCAGGCGCACAGAATTGGCAACGTCGGCTGCAACGGGGGCTATGGCGTCATCGACACCGCGCTGCCGCGCCTCGTGCATGGCGCCGTGGATTTCCTGCATGAAGGCGTGGAAATGGACGCGCCTGGAGGGCACATCCTCCAGCGCATCGACGAAGAGGTCCATCAACATGGACTTGCCGCGCCCGACGCCGCCCCACAAGTACAGCCCCTTTGGCGCCGGCGGAGGTGCAGCCCGGCGAAAGAAGCCGCGTTTCACGGGTTCGGCCAACAAACCATCCGCGATCCGTTGAAATTCCGGGAGCACGGCCAATTGTGCCTCGTCTGGCCGCAATTCACCGCTGGCGACCCTGTCCTGGTAAAGCGCGTTTACATCCGTCATTTCAAAGCCATAGCGCGCCACGCCCCTGTTTTGAAGCACCTGAATGCAGTGCAGAGGGCCAGTTCACTTCAAATTTCCTTATCTGTCACCGCAAAATTCCTGATTTGACGGAGTTGGCGATATCGTTACGCTGTGCCTTCGGGATTTTTAAGGGACCTCCGGGGGCATTGATGGAAAAACAGACACCGCTTTTTACTCCGGTGCTGATTGCCGGATGCGTGATCATCATGGTCAGCTTTGCAGTGCGCGCCTCGTTCGGGGTGTTCCAGATCCCGATTGCAGACGAGTTCGGATGGCAGCGTAGCGAATTTTCACTGGCCATTGCCATCCAGAATCTGGCCTGGGGTATCGGTCAGCCGATCTTTGGAGCAATCGCGGAAAAGATCGGTGATCGCAAGGCGATCATCCTGGGGGCGTTGACCTATGCCGCGGGCATGGTTCTAAGCGCGTGGTCCACCACGCCGCTGGAGCATCAAAGCTATGCCTGGCTTGTGGGTTTCGGTGTTGCTGGCACCGGTTTTGGCGTGGTTCTGGCGGTTGTCGGTCGGGCCAGCTCGGACGAAAACCGGTCCATGTCGCTGGCCATCGTGACTGCTGCGGGATCGGTCGGACAGATCATCGGCGCACCTTCGGCCGAATGGATGCTGACCTTCCTCAGCTGGCAGCAGGTTTTCCTGGTCTTTGCCGCCACCATTCTGGCGTTGATCCTGACTCTGCCGTTCATGCGTTCACCTACTGTCGCCAATCGGCAGGAACTGGAAGAAAGCATGGGCGAGATCCTGATCAAGGCGTTCAAGGATCCTTCCTATACGCTGATCTTTCTGGGCTTTTTCAGCTGCGGTTATCAACTGGCCTTTGTCACTGCGCACTTTCCCGCCTTCGTAACCGAGATGTGCGGCCCAATCCTGCCGGGGTCTGCATTGGACACGATTGGCATTTCTACCACGTCTGCTTTGGGCGCGGTCGCAATTTCGCTGATCGGGGCGGCGAATGTGCTGGGCACCTTGGCCGCAGGCTGGGCAGGCAAGCGGTATTCCAAGAAATACCTGCTGGCGGGCATCTATACCGGGCGCACGATCGCGGCGGCCCTGTTCATCATGTTCCCGATCACTCCCATGACCGTGATCATCTTTTCGGTCGTAATGGGGTCCATGTGGCTGGCCACAGTACCGCTGACCTCCGGCCTTGTCGCGCATATTTACGGCTTGCGTTACATGGGGACGCTTTATGGCATCGTGTTCCTGAGCCATCAGCTGGGCAGTTTCCTGGGCGTTTGGCTGGGTGGACGGATGTATGATGCATACGGCGATTACACCTTTGTCTGGTGGATCGGGGTTGGTGTTGGCGCCTTCAGCGCGATTGTCCATCTGCCGGTGAAGGAACGTCCATTGCCGTCAAGGGCAAACCTCGCCTCAGCCTGAGCCAAAGCTTTCAGACCAGTGCATCCTGCTGTGTTTCCTTGAGGATCTCCAGGATCTGATCAGTATGCGTATAGGTCAGACCGTGACCGGCGTCTTCGATCACATCCTGTCGGGTGGAGCGGCTGACCTCGGCCAGGCGTCCCATCGCCGTCAGTGGGATGACGGAATCCTTGCGTCCCCAGATTGCCAGAACGGGTACGCCTGCCTTGTGCAGAGTTTTGTGATCCGACGCCATGTCTTCACGCAGAATGCCTCGCAAAGACGCGAGCACGGACCGGATATAACCGCGATAGGACAATTCTCCCAACATTTGGGGTACGATGTCCGGAACCGAGCTGGGTGCGTCTCGATCGGCCTCAACAGCCCGTTTGTGAGAAAGTGGAAAGAGCGCCATCATCAACCAGTCGCCAAAGATCGGTGTGCTTTTGATGAATTGTGAAAGCCTACCGGGGTTCGTGCCCAACCCGGCTGCGGCGATGAGAAGGACCTGGCGTACCCGATCGGGATGGGCTGCGGCAAATGCCGTCGCGATGGCGCCTCCCATTGAATACCCGATCAAGGTGAAGTCCTCGCGCACGTCCTGATGGTCCAACAGGTCCTCTAGCTGACGCAGGAAAAAGGCTCTGTCCTGCGGTCCTTTGGGGCGATCAGAATAACCCCGCCCGTAAAGATCATAAACCAGAACGCGGAACCCCATAGCCGAGAGGCCGCGCGCAAGACCGCCCCAGACAAAGGACGGTGTGGTCAAACCGTGCACACAGACGGCAATCGGCCCGCGTACCGGCCCGATCCAACGGTAGTGGGTCAGACCTTGGCTGAGCTCCACGAATTCGCCCGGTGCGGTTTTACGGGCCTCGGTGTCCATTGGTTTTCGTCGGGATTCTATCACGAAAGGCAGCGCGCCGACGCAGATCAGAATTCCCAACAGCCAAATCATCCCCGTTCCTTCCATTTCTGTAAAATATGGTGGCTGGTCATCAGGTCCAGATGGGCCCCGCCGCCGTTCTTGAAAAGCGTGATCTGGTCAGGGTCATAGGCGGGAAAGCGATCCAGAGAATAGTAATCTGCCAGAACGTGTTCACGGGTGATGGCCCCTTCTTTCAATGGGATTTTCAACTCACCAATATGATCCAGCGTGGTGTCAAAACTGTCCACGAAGACCAACGATTTCAACAACGCGGCATCGTCAGCCTCACGCATGTCTGGACGATAGGCACCGATCAGGTTCAGATGCTGACCAGCGCTCAGCCAGTCTCCCAGAATAACCGGTTGTGAGGACATGGTCGCCGTCACGATGATGTCGGCCCCGCGCACGGCAGGCTCAAGTTCATCGGCCACCGATGTTCCCGGCCGCGTCTGCGCCAGGGCACTGGCCTTGTCGCGGGTTCGGTTCCAAAGGCTGATCTCAGCCTTCGGGAACCCGGCCTTGAACGCGTCGATCAGGGATCCGCCTACCGTACCTGCGCCAACAATCAGGATGTGCCGACTGTCCGGATTGGCGAGCCGAAGCGCACCAAGCAAACTGTCGCCAGCTGTTTTCCATTTGGTGACCAGGTGGAAATCCAGCAAAGCCGCCAGAGTACCGTCGCGATCATCATACAGATTGACGGCTCCGTTTATCATTGGGGCACCCCTGTCGGGGTTACCGGGGAACACGGTTGCGGTCTTCACGGCCATGCCCATCCCGTCGATCCAAGCCGCCCGGCTGAGTAGCGTGTCAGGATCACGATAGAGGAAAGTATCGTCAATCTTGGCCTTGGAGAGGGAATGCCCGGCGGCCAAAGCCTCGGTGAACTCTACCCAATCCAGCAATGCGTCCCCCTCGTCAAACGAGATATACGGGAGCGTCATGTTGCATCCTCCGCTGTCAGGAGGCCCTCGACGACCAGCCTGTCAGCCCAGCCTTGAGGATCCGTGAACAAATGCGTTTTCCAACCGCGTGCCGCAGCCGTGTCTATGTTGTCCTGTCTGTCATCTGCAAAGATAAGGCGTTCCGGGGCAAGGCCGCAATCCCGTTCGACCTGTGCATAGATATCCGCGTCGGGTTTTGCGGTTTTCATATAACCCGACACATAAGCGCGATCAAATTCTGCCAGAAAAGGGTATCTGCCGACAGCCAGATCCCAGGTCTGAATGCCGATATTCGATAGAATGAAAGTCTGGGTTCCCTGCCGCCGCAGAGCGCGCATCAGGCGGACCGAGTGCGGGATCTGGGGCGTCGCAAGATCCAGCCAGTTGTCATGCCACATCCGGATTTCATTGCGCCATTCCGGGTATTTCTCGGCCCAATCATAGATCGTTTCGGTGAAATGATGCCCACGATCTACCAGATCGTTCATGCCATGCAGGTCGACCTCGGCAAACATGGCACGCCGCCTGTCTTCGCCGATCGCAGCGTCATAGAACCGCTCTGGCCTCCATTCGATCAAGACATTGCCGATGTCGAACACGACAGCTGAGATGGTCATGAGGGGGCCTTTCTGATCATGTGTATCATGCGGGGCGGACAAGAAAATGCGTGAGTTTTCTGGGTGCCTATGTCCAAGTTGTTATACGCGGAACGTCAGTTTGACACAGGCTTAAACGGGCTTTGCCGCGCGGATTTCACGTTCCAGCGCATCCAGGAACCGGGAGCGATCTGCTTTGGTAAAGCCTTTGCCGCTGCCTTGTGTCCCCAAAGGGTTCGCCGCCCGCAAGTCCGCCATCAGATCCCGCATTGCCAGTTGCTGACCAATATTGGCTTGGGTGAAGCGTTCGCCGTTGTGGCGCAGCACTCTTGCGCCGGCTTCGATACATTTTGCGGCCAGCGGGATGTCGCCGGTAACCACCACGTCACCCGTGCCACAGCGCTCGGCGATCCATTTGTCGGCCTCATCGGCGCCTTCGGACACGATGATGGTTTGCACCAAGGGGTTGCGCGAAGGGCGCAACCCACCGTTCGAGACGACGAACATGGGCAGTTTGTGGCGGGTTGCGACCCGCTCACATTCGTCTTTCACCGGACAGGCATCGGCGTCGACATACAGAGCCATTACTCCGCTGCCTTGCCCTCGGCCGTGCCGTCGATCTTCTTGTCTGGCACGGTCTTTTCGACTGGCTTCTTCTTGACCTTGAACTCGTCCGGGATCGGCATCCGGTTGAACGCGTCCAGACCAGCAATCTTGTAGGCTTCGGCCAGTGTCGGATAGTTGAACGTGTTCTGGATAAAGTAATCCACGGTGCCTTTCAGGTTCATCACCGCCTGACCGATATGGATCAGCTCGGTCGCGCCTTCACCGACAATCTGAACGCCCAGAACACGCCGGGTCTTGAGGCTGAGCAGCATTTTCAGCATGCCGTGTTCCAACCCCATGATATGCCCGCGCGAGGTTTCACGGAACCGGGCCACGCCGACCTCGTATGGGATACCGCGCTCCTGCAGTTCTTCCTCGGACATGCCGCAAGTGGACATTTCCGGAACCGAGTAGATCCCGTAGGGGAACCACGGACTTTCCGGCATGGTTGGAGTTTCCAGCGCGTGACAGGCTGCAACGCGCCCTTGCTGGAGCGAGGTGGAGGCCAGAGACGGATGGCCGATCACGTCCCCCGTTGCATAGATATGCGGCACCGATGTCTGGTAGGTCTTGCGTTCGACCTCCAGCCGTCCCCGATGATCGGTGGGCAACCCCACGGCGTCCAGGTTCAGTGCAGAGGTTGCGCCCATACGACCGGCCGCAAACAGCAGCATTTCGGCCCGGATATGGCGACCATTGTCCAGGCTGATCTCGATGTGAGAACCTTCATCTTCGATCTTTTCGACCGCTGCGCCCAAACGCAGATCCACACCGTTTTCGCGAATCTGATGGGTAAACTCCTCGATCAGGTGACTGTCGATGAAGTCCAGGAAAGTCTCGCGCGGTTCAATCAGTGTGACCCGCACGTCCAGTGCCGAGAACATGGTGGCATATTCGACCCCAATGACACCGGCCCCGATCACACAGAGCGACCGCGGGATTTCATCCATTTCCAGAAAGTCGTCACCGTCAACAACAGTCTTGCCGTTGAACGGCACATAATCGGGCCGATAGGTCCGGGTGCCGGTGGCGATCAGGAACTTGGCGCTGGTCACGCGGGTGGTGTCGCCGGCCTCGGTCGCGACTTCGATCTCGTGCGGACCCACGAACTTGGCCAGACCGTTCAGTGTCTCCACATGGTTGCGGTTGAACTGGTGTTCCAACACATCGACTTCGTAGTCGAGAGTCATGTGCAAGCGGGCTTTCAGGTCCTCGGCGCTGATCTGATCCTTCACGCGGTAGGAGCGACCATAGAAGCTGCGTTCGCGCCAACCCGAAAGGTTCAACACCGTTTCACGCAGAGTCTTGGACGGGATGGTTCCCGTGTGGACCGAGACGCCGCCCAGACGGTCCTTGCGGTCAATGACCAGAACCTTGCGTTTCAGTTTTCCGGCCTGAATGGCGGCGGCCCGGCCCGAGGGGCCGGATCCGATGATGATCAGGTCATAATCGAACTCGGCCATGGCTCAGTCCCGATACAGCGCGTCGGCATGGAAGGCGATGTGTTCTTCCATGAAGGTCGATACGAAGAAATAGCTGTGGTCGTAGCCCGGCTGCAGGCGCAGGGTCGCCTGCTGGCGACGCTCGGCCACGGCTTGGGCCAGCGCCTCGGGCTTGAGCAGGTCGATGAACTGGTCGGTTGTGCCGGTATCCACCAGGATCGGTCCGTCAAAGCCCGTTTCGCGCATCATCAGAGATGCGTCATGTTTGGCCCAGTTGGCTTCGTCATCGCCCAGATAAGCGCTCAGCTGCTTGCGGCCCCAGTCCGAGCCGGTCGGGTTAGAGATCGGCGCAAAGGCGGAAACCGAGCGGTACCGACCCGGCAGGTTCATCGCCAGTGTCAGTGCGCCGTGCCCGCCCATGGAATGGCCGGTGATGGCTTGGCGGTCCAAATCGATGGCGAAATTCTGTCCCAGCAGAGAGGGCAGGTCCTCGGCCACGTAGTCCCACATGTTGAAATGCGGTGCCCAGGGTTCCTGCGTTGCATTGACATAGAAACCTGCGCCCTGACCCAGATCGTAGGCATCGTCATCGGCCACACCTTCGCCGCGCGGCGAAGTATCCGGGAACACAACCGCGATGCCCTGTTCGGCGGCCCAGCCTTGGGCCCCGGCCTTGGTCATCGCGTTTTCATGGGTGCAGGTCAGGCCAGACAGGTACCACAGAACCGGAACCGGCCCGTCCTTGGCTTCTTCGGGCAGGAACAGGCCAAATGTCATGTCGCAGCCGGTTGCGGCGCTTGCGTGACGATAGACTCCCTGAACGCCACCGAAGGCCTTGTTTTCCGAAACGGTTTCCATGAATCGACTCCTTGTGCTTTGCCCCATCGCTAACGCTCACATCGCCGGGCGTCCAGTACAGGCGCGTCCGGGAGGACGCGGTTTGCGGCAAAAGATGCCTGATTTGCGGTTTCACATGGCGGTGAGCCAAGCGATGACCGGCGGCACGGTGGCAATGCTGGCAAGGGTCGAGAACAAGATGGCAGCAGAAACGCGGTGCGGTGCGATACCGTAATGCTGTGCCAGCATATACACGTTGCCTGCAACCGGAAGGGCGGCCGCGGATACGGCTACGGCTGCTGTGAAGTTGTCCAAGGGCATCACGATCAAAACCATGATTGCAACACAGGCCGGGTGGATCACCAGTTTGGCAAAACTCAGCCAGACGGCAATTTCCACCCGCTCGGCCGATTTCCCGGCCAGCGAGGCGCCAATGGCAAACAGGGCGCCGGGTGTCGCGGCTCCGCCGAGGATGAGCAGGAAATCGTTCATCGGTTCAGGAATGGGCAGAGCCAGAGCGGACCAGGTCATGCCCAGAGTGATCGAAACGATCATCGGGTTGCGCAAAAGACCCATTCCAACCTGTCGGAACGTGGCCAGCCCCAGCCCCTTGCCGCGGCCCGCATTGATCAGGATGACAATGAGCGAGGAAAAAACCACCAGATCGACACTGAGCACCAGCATGACGACGCCGATAGCGCTGTCTCCGAACAGGGCGGCCAGCATCGGCAGGCCCAGAAAGCCCACATTCCCGATGGCGGCACATTGTGCTTCGACTGCCGTTGTCGGGATGTCCAGTTTGCGGGCCCAGCCGACCAGAGTGGCAATCACGTAGACCGCCAAGGTCCCGAGAAGATAGGCCAAAATAAGTCGGCCGTTGAAGATCTCGTCAAAGGGCAGATTGGCGGCAAAGCGGAAGATCATTGCCGACAGGGCAAAGAAGAACACGAACTTGGTCAGATAGGCTGTCGCCTCCTCCGAGAAAAAGCGACTGCGCCCGGCCCAGTAACCCAGGCCGATGATTGCGAAGAAGGGAAGGGTCCGCAGAAAGATCTCGACCATGAGAGAACTGGTAACAAACCGCGGGGGAATTGCAATCAGGCCGTAGGGTCGCGGGCAGAAGGGTTCCCGCCGGCCATCCGCCTGCTAACGCAGACGTCTTCCCGCACGCCCTGCGCCGCTGCGCGGCGCAGGGCGTGCGGGATCAACCGCTGCCGATCAGAATGCCAGCCCCCAGAACCAGAGCGCCGCCCAGAACGACCTGGAAGACAGCTTTGACAAAGGGGGTTTCCATGTACTTTTTCTGGATCCAGGCAATTGCCCAAAGCTCGACGAAAACCACGGCCACAGCCAGCGTCGTTGCTGTCCAGAAATCCGGGATGAGGTAAGGCAGAGCGTGCCCCAGCCCTCCGATGGTGGTCATGATGCCTGATGCGAGCCCCCGTTTGACCGGCGAGCCACGCCCGGACAATTCTCCATCATCAGAGGCTGCTTCGGTGAAACCCATCGATATCCCAGCCCCGACCGAAGCTGCGATGCCGACCAGAAACGTAGTCCAGGTATCCTGAGTGGCAAAGGCCGTGGCAAAGATGGGAGCCAGCGTTGAAACGGAACCATCCATCAGCCCGGCCAAACCGGGCTGGACCCAGGTCAGAATGAATTGCCGCCGGGCCGTGGCGTTTTCGCTGCCTTCATTCTCTTCATCAAGATTTGACCGGGTCAGTTCTTCGGTGGTTGCACCATGGCCCGCTTCGGCTGCGGCCAGATCCCCCAGAAGTTTGCGTGTGGCCGTGTCCTGGCAGCGGGCAGCCGCCTTGACGTAGAACTGCTCCGCATCCCGCTCCATCATGCTGGCTTCTTCGCGGATGCGGTCCAGTCCCAGGTTTTCGACCAGCCAGATCGGGCGCCGTGCATAAAACCCTGCCACATGTTCCCGTCGGATCAGCGGAATGACCGGTCCGAACCGGTCCTGGTACAAGTCGATCAGTTGCGACCTGTGGTGGTCTTCCTCTTCGGCCATGCCGTCAAATATTTTGGCCGACGCAGGGAAGTCCTGCCGCAGGTATTCGGCATATGTCCGATAAATCATGGCATCGTCCTCTTCGGACGAAATTGCCAGGGCAAGGATCTCCCGTTCCGTTAAATCGGCGAAACGCTTGCGATGTGAGAAGAAGCGCATATCTCCCCCTTTGTTAGAATAGTTCTAATTTGCGCGGTTGAACGCGAAAGGCAAGCCCGGGTATTCGGGTTGTTGAATCTGAACGGTCCGGTTTATGTTCGGGTTGTAGCCAAAGGAATGAGCGAATGAACCAGCAGACCCGCATCGTGAAGACCGGTCGAAAATACGATCAGGTGCTGCAAGGTGCGCGGGACGTTTTCATGGCAGACGGGTTCGAAGGGGCCAGCGTGGACGATATCGCCCGCAAGGCCGGGGTCAGCAAGGCGACGCTTTACAGCTATTTTCCGGACAAACGCCTTTTGTTCCGTGAGGTTGTGAGAACCGAATGCGAACGTCAAGCCTGCGAAGCGGACGAGTTGGTTGAAACAACCTGCGGGCCGGAAACGGTTTTGTATGACACAGCGCATCGGATCATCGCGATCATCTTGTCTGATTTCAGTCTGCAGATGTTCCGGATCTGTGTGGCTGAGTCGGAACGCTTTCCGGAATTGGGGCAGGAATTCTATGAAAGTGGCCCGATGGTGCTGAAACGCGGCTTGCAGGAATATCTGGAAGACGCGACCGCGCGGGGAGAGTTGAAGATCGACGACGTTTCTTTGGCCGCTGATCAGTTCGCGGAATTGTGCAAGGCGGGGTGGTTGCTCGAAGCGATCTTCATGCACCAGCGGGAGTTTTCGGATGCGGAACGGCACCGCTATGCCCAGGGGGCCGTGGATACATTTCTGGCCCGCTACAGGGCTTAATTGACCTGACGTTCAACGAACCTGTTCCATCCGCCAGATCTTTTGGACCATCGTCGAGAGTTTTTTGGATGACGCCTTAAGGCTTTAGTGCGTAATGACCATCTTACGTGGCGTGCGGTAGGTTTTGTGGCACGCCAGGCATGTGTGCATCAGTTCCGGCAGTGTTTTGCGCAGCCCGTTCAACGATCGCGCATTCAATTCCTTGGCGGCTTTGTTGGCAGCTTTGGCACGAGCTTCGAAATCAGACCAGTTGCCCCAGATACTGGTCTTGGCATTCGACAATGGGTCGATATGCCGTTTGCGAAAGACGTCGGGGATTTCTGACGTGGCCTTGACCAGTTCGCGCTTGGCCGTGCGTGCATGTGATTTGCGAAACATCATCTGGTTGGCCATCATTGCGGCCAGCGAATTCACCGCGTCGCGGGCCGTCTGCATTGTTGTCATGCGACGCTGAACCCCTGGGTCCTCGACCCTGTTTTGCGCAGGTAGTGCGGTGCCCAACAGCAGGCTGATCCCCAGCAGCCCAAGCAAGCGGCAGATCAGCTGCATTCTGCGCCCCGTGCTGTGCTCGACTCGTGTGTTGGGAAGAATATATAAGAACAAAAATAGAACATGTGTCGAAGCCTTGTGATTCCCTGGTAAGCCGTCTGATGAGCCGTCGTCGTATCCTGTCCCTCTGGTTTCCGCGCCTTGGTGCGGAAAGAGTCATGCGCGCCGACCGGAGCGGCGTTGCCGGGCCGCTGGCCGTGGTTGAGGAACAATCCAACACACAGGTTATCACCGCGTTAAATTTCGAGGCTCAGGCTCAGGGTTTGCAGGTGGGTCAGCCGTTGCGCGATGCTCATGCCATGTGTGGTCACCTGCTGACCCGGCGGCGCAATGCAGTCGCCGAGGCTGCGTTTCTGACGACCCTGCGGCGCTGGGCGGGCAAGTTTTCTCCCTGGGTGTCCGAAGAAGCGCCGGATGGGCTGATCGTGGATCTGACCGGCTGCGCGCATTTGTTCGGTGGGGAAGAGGAGCTACTGGCGCAGCTGGAACTGGACTGTGCGGATATGGGGCTGAGCGTCCAGATGGGCATTGCCGATACGCTGGGGGCGGCTTGGGCTCTGGCGCGCTATGCCGGGCAGCAGGCAGGTTCGGACCGCTCGGGCGACGCCATCCAGCAGGAGGCGCGGGCGACCCGGTCGCGCGCCGTCAAGCGCAGGCATTGGACCCGGGGCGGAGCCGCGCCGCAGACCGTGCCTCTGTCGGGCGGCATCGCCCGGATCGCGGCGCCGGGGCAGACCTATGGGGCGCTCAGCCCGTTGCCGGTGGCAGCGCTGCGTCTGGAGACTGCAACGGTCGCACAACTGAATCGTCTGGGCCTGCGCCGGATCGGGGATCTGCTGGGTCAGCCCCGCGCCGGTCTGGCGCGTCGGTTTGGGCGTGGGCTGGTGCTGCGGCTGGATCAGGCCATGGGCAGCGCGCCGGAACCGGTCTCTCCGGCACGGCCTCCGGATCACTTTGCAGTCCGTCTGACCCTGCCGGAACCGATCGGGTTGACCGAGGATCTGTTGGCCGGGATCGACCGGATGCTGCCGCGGCTCTGTGCCTTGCTGGAGGAGAAGGGCAAGGGTGCCCGCACTTTGCGGTTGGAGGCGCACCGCACGGATCAGGCGGCGGAAGTCGTGGATGTCGGGCTGGCGCGTCCTTTGCGCGATCCACACCGGATCAGACCCTTGTTGCAGATGAAACTGGACCATATCGATGCAGGATTTGGCATCGATATGTTACGCTTGGTTGCGGTGCAGGTGGAGCCAATCCAAGAGCGGACCCAAGTTGGGCATCAGCAAGCCGGTCAGGCAGTGCGCGAACGGTTGTCGGGCAACAGCGGTCTGGACGATCTGATCGGGCGGCTGGGCGCGCGGGTGGGGCTTGAGGCAATTACCCGACTGCATCCTGTTGATACTCATATCCCGGAAAAGACCTCCAAACCGCTGGCCGCTGCCTGGTCCGACCCGGCACGGGACTGGCCGATCTCTCCCCGGCCGCGCCCGATGCTGCTGTGGCGACCCGAAGTGGTGCAGGCGCCGGATACCCCCCACGTTCCACCCGAATTCCGTTGGCGCGGGCGCGATTGGTCATTGAGTGAGGCGCAAGGCCCCGAACGATTGGCGCCGGAGTGGTGGCTGGACGACCCGAACTGGCGCAGCGGTGTGCGTGATTACTGGGTGGTGATCACTGCCACGCAGGAGCGGCTGTGGCTGTTCTATGCCCATGGGGGAACGATGTCGTCGGGCTGGTTCTGCCAGGGGCAGTTTGCATGATGGTTCGGCCATCGGCGAAGCGATTGCGACTTGCCGGTAGGGGACGAACGGATAGGCTGATCCTATGACGACACCTCGTTTGGATATTCTGGGTCATGCCCTGGGCGATGTAAGCCGTACGCAGATGCTGTGCGAGTTGATGGAGGGCCGCGCGTTCACCAACAAGGAACTGGCAAGCGCTGCCGGAATCACGCCTCAGACTGCCACCGCGCATTTGAAACTGTTACAGGAGGCCGGGTTGGTTACAGCCCAGAAAAGCGGGCGTTGCGTCTATCACCGCCTGGCTTCGGCCGAAGTGGCACAGGTACTGGAACAGCTGGCAGCCATCGCCCCCGCCGACAATCTGTACCGCGCACAGCAGCGCAAGGCCGGGGGGCTGGCGGAGTTGCGCAGCTGCTATGATCACCTCGCCGGTCCGCTTGCAGTCGCCATCACCAATGCCTTGCTGCGGCAGGGCCTGCTGGTCGAGGAGAATGGCGGCTATCAGGTGAACTCCTCGGACAAGTGGGAGAGGATAGGCGTGAGGCTTCCCGACAAGCCGGGCGCTCGCCCCTTTGCGCGCCCATGTCTGGACTGGACCGAACGCAGACCCCATGTGGCCGGGCCGCTGGGGCGGCAGATGTTGAACCACGGGTTGGCAGAAGGGTGGTTTGAACGTCATGCCCATAAACGCGGGCTGAGGGTTACCCGCACCGGGCGGGTGGCCTTGCAGCAGATCTTGGGGTTGGACTCGAATATCCTGCACGGAGCAAATCAGAATGCTTGACCTGAAATCGGAAAGGTTCACCACCGAAACCGGAACCCGCGTATTGGTTCAGGTGCCCGAAACTGAAGCGCAGGCGGTCTTGCAAGTCATCCTGAAACACGACCCTCTGGCTTGGGGTGACTACGATCAGGTTGCCTTCTTCAGTCCTCCGGGGCGTCAACAATTCCGGTCGCTGCCTGGTGGACGCAATGCACCGACCGATGAAGCCATGTCCGTGAGTTGCGTCGAAATTCAGGTGTTTTCGATCCTGCGAGGAACGGATCTGGAAGCCATGATACGCGCCGTTTACAACGTTCATCCCTATGAGGAGCCGGTCATCCAACTGATCCCTGCTCTGCGCACCCGTCACATTCCCGGCGTGGATGAGGACAATCCCAACCGTTTCTGGAATCGCGAAATGCCGGATTGGGTGCCCGAACCGCATCGCCACACTTCCGCTGAAAACCAGTCATAAGACTTGATTTGTGAAGCAAAGGCAGCGAACCTTGGCTCATGAGCTTTCAAGAGACCCCCTCTTTCCCCTCACAATCCATTCCGGTGCAGGTTGCCTTTGATCGCCGCGAACTATCGGTGATCCTGTCGCTTTACGGGCGCATGGTGGCTGCCGGGGAATGGCGTGACTACGGAATTTCCTCCTTGCGGGATATGGCAGTGTTTTCGGTCTTTCGGCGTACGGCGGAGAACCCGCTTTACCGGATCGAAAAACGCCCCAAGCTGCGTGGACGGCAAGGCCAGTATTCGGTTGTGGGGATGGATGGACAGATCCTGAAACGTGGTCACGATCTGAAGACCGTGCTGCGCGTGTTGGAGCGCAAACTGATCCGCATCGTCGAGTGATCAGGGCCACAAAGGTTGAGGCAGGCCCGGAAAATCAGCTTTTCCGGAGCAATATGTTCAACCGCGTTTGATTGTCACTCTATTTCGGTGAGACGCTTGTGCGCGGTCACAGGTCCGTCGCCCTGCGCCTTGATCCGTTCTATGGCAGAACCCAGCGGTTCCAAAGCAACCGCCATGTGATGCACATTTGCGTGGATCAGTGTCTGTTCATCGCAGAGCCAGGCGACATGCCCTTTCCAGAACAGCAGATCACCGCGCTGCGGAGGAGTGCCATCAGGCAGCACAGTTCCAAGCTCACTCTCTTGCTGATCGCTGTCCCCGGGGCAGGTTACGCCACAGGCCAGGCACGCTGCCTGAACTAGCCCGGAACAATCGATGCCCCAGCGGCTGTTGCCGCCCCACAGATAGGGCGTCCCAAGGAAAAGCTCGGCAACTTCTACGGGGTCTGGACGGCGGGCAGGCAAGGGCGACAGATGCTCAGTCGGGATGTGTCCGGCGAGCGTTTCAGAAAACTTGCCTTGCCCCTGATTGACCCGCACCCGACTGCCAAAGCTGAGAGCGGCGAGATCTGGCGACTTGAAGTCTGCGGCTTCGTATAGATGCGTTGCCGGGGCTGAAACCCAATGGGTGCTGTTGCTGGCCGCGCCAAGTGCGGTGTCCTGCACATAACCGACATACCTGTCTTTGACGGCTTGAACAAAGCTCCATCCGTTCCGGGTTTCGAAGACCAGAACATCTTCTCCCCACACCAGCTGTCTGTCGCGCGGACCATCTGGATGACGCAGCAGGTTTGCGACAGGCACGGCAATTTGCCTGGGCAGGCCGCTTACAGTTTCGCGACCTTCGGCCATGTCCGGACTCAGATCGGCCGCGATGACGCGATCGTTGATCGGCGTCCGTCTTGCATCGTTCACAGGTTCAACATCTCCGGCAAGGCGTCCAGAATGGCCCGTGGCCCTTGGGATACTGCCCCCTTGGGTCTGGCTGGTCCGGGGACCGAGGTCCAGGAGTAGATGTCGAAATGGACATATCGGCTTTCGCCCACAAACCGGCGCAGGAACAAGGCGGCAGTAATCGCCCCGGCAAAACCGCCGCCGGGGGCGTTGTCCAGATCGGCAATTGCCGGTTCGATCTTCAATTCATATGCGGGATGAAACGGCAACCGCCACAATGGGTCGGCCATTGGGCCGCAGGACTGCATCAAGGCTGCTGACACAGCTTCGTCATCCGTGAAATACGGTGCCAGGTCCGATCCTACGGCCACGCGCGCCGCGCCGGTCAAGGTCGCCATCGAGATGACCAGATCCGGGTTGTCTTCATCGGCAAGGGTCAGCGCGTCGGCCAGAACCAGACGACCCTCGGCGTCGGTGTTGTTGATCTCGACCGTCAGGCCTTTGCGTGAATTGAGGATGTCGCCAGGCCGGAAGGCATTGCCGGAAACCGAGTTTTCGACGGCGGGGATCAGAACACGCAACTGGATATTCAGACCCAGTTCCATGATCAGCTTGGCCAGGCCCAAAGTGTTGGCAGCCCCGCCCATGTCCTTTTTCATCAGAGACATGCCGCCGCTGGGTTTGAGGTTCAATCCACCGGTGTCAAAACACACGCCTTTGCCGACCAGCGTCAGCTTTGGCCCCTTGTTACCCCATCTGATATCGATCAGCCGAGGGGCGCGAGTCGAGGCGCGGCCCACTGCGTGGATCATCGGGAAGTTCTGTTCCAAAAGCGCATCGCCTTCGGTGATGTGGCACTCTGCTCCATGCTCCTCGGCCAAAGCCTGGGCCGCTCCGGCCAACTCGGCCGGCCCCATGTCGGCAGAAGGTGTGTTCACAAGATCGCGGGTCAGGCATTCAGCGGCCACGATTGCTTCGACCCGCTTTGCATCAATGGACTTTGGCGCAACCAACCTGGCCTTAGCCCCGGAGTTGGACCGGTACCGGTCAAAGGCATAAGCCGTGATCAGACAGCCATAGCATTCCGCCAACAAGTCCTCTTCGGCAACGCCCGAGGCAATGGAATAAGTCCCCTCGGGCAGCTGTTCAAACGCTCCGGCCAAAACGAAACGACGCCGATGGCGTTGGGTCGCGGTGCCATAACCCGCGAGCGCCATGACGGGTTTGCCGTCTTCGCCCGGAACCATCAGCGTCTGAGACCGCCCGCCGGTAAACCCATTTGCCTTGGCCCACGTTCGGACTGCCTTGTCCTGTTTCGCCAGAAAGCCGGTCACTTCGGTTTGGTCCAAGACGTGCAGGGGGATCGTGTTTTTGGATTTTCGGGCAAATTTTGGAGGCATCTGAAAACACTCTGGATACAGGAAGGTTCGAGACAGACTATCCGGCTGAAACTTCACTGCAAGTCTCTCGTTGCATTGGCCCTAAATTGGGGTCGTCACAATATTTTCAGACAGTCATGTCCTGCATGTCCCACACAGCGGTCAGTGACCTTTCTCCAACCCGCATAAGGCGGAAAACGGTTGCTCCAATCGCCGGGTAATCCTCGGCATCAATGGCTTGTGTGACATCCCGGGCCACCCGCGCCAGGGCGTTCATGCCGATCTGTTCCGAAATTGCGACCAAGGATCGGGCGCTCTTGCGGAGTTTCACCTGATCCTGGGCGCGCCACAGCCGTTCACAATGAGCCAGTCGCACGGCCAGTTCTTCAATCGCACGACAGACAACGTCCTGTGCGCTGCTTTCCCCCAATTGTCGGGAGAGGTCTTCCAGTTTTTCCGGATCCAGACGAACGGATTCGTTTTGTAATAGTGCAAGTAAGGTTGCCACCACAGTCACCCCAGTAGTCGATTGCCCCCACGGCATCGCCAGTTTGCGCATCAGTGGTTTTCAAATGGTTTCATGCAGAAGCTCAAATCATTAGCATTTGTTTCAATGCTGGTTGAGTGCCAGAAGGCTGGGCCTCCCAGTCTGTTTCATCCCTTGTAAGTCAAACAGTCTGAGACTGTGGTGCACAGAGAAGCAGCGCGCTTTGTTGAAAATCCCAGAATCTTTTTTGAGTGCTGCCCGGGTCCGGGCGCATGAAATGAACAAACCCTTTGACCGCTGGTTCGAGCTGCATTGATTGCCTACTCAAGCAACGAACCAAGACTGCAAAGACGCCCGATCGGGTGGATGACCAATTCGCCGCCCCCTTGCGAAAGGCTCCGCACAACGGATCTGGCAGAAACTCTAAGAACGGTTGGCGCAATCGTGGTGATCAAACCCCGCTGAACAAAAAAAGGCGCCGGATTGGCGCCTTTTCACAGTCGTTTTGGCGAGGATCAGCCTTTCTTAAGAACCTCACGGCCCAGCAGTTCGGCGATCTGTACGGCGTTCAGTGCTGCGCCTTTGCGCAGGTTGTCCGAGACGCACCACAGGTTGATGCCGTTTTCGATCGTGCTGTCCTGACGGATGCGGCTGATGAAAGTGGCGAAATCGCCGACGCATTCTTTCGGCGTCACATAGCCACCGGCTTCGCGCTTGTCGATCACCATGATGCCCGGGCTTTCGCGCAGGATGTCGCGGGCTTCGTCTTCGTCCAGGAAGTCCTCGAACTCGATGTTGATCGACTCCGAATGGCCAACAAAGACCGGCACACGGACACAGGTCGCGGTGACCTTGATCGCGGGATCCACGATCTTCTTTGTCTCGGCAACCATCTTCCATTCT
The DNA here is from genome assembly GCA_014872875.1 of Paracoccaceae bacterium. Classification (GTDB taxonomy): domain Bacteria; phylum Pseudomonadota; class Alphaproteobacteria; order Rhodobacterales; family Rhodobacteraceae; genus Aliisedimentitalea. The sequence continues at coordinate 43,127 of WKFI01000019.1, read as the reverse complement.
TCCTTGGTCGAGCCGTCTTCCATGAAGACGTCGATATGCGGAATGACGTTAAACGCGATTTCCTTCTGGAACTTTTTCGGCGGTACGTCCGAGGTCGGGTTGTAGACCGCTTTGGTCTGATCCCACAGCTCGTCCATGCCTTCCTTGCCTGCGCCCGACACCGACTGATAGGTGCTGACGACGACGCGCTTGATCGTCGCGCGGTCATGCAGCGGCTTCAGTGCGACGACCATCTGCGCGGTCGAGCAGTTGGGGTTGGCGATGATGTTCTTTTTGGAATAGTCGTGGATCGCCTGCGGATTGCACTCGGGTACGATCAGCGGGATGTCCGGATCGTAACGATAGAGCGAGCTGTTGTCGATGACGACACAGCCAACGGCAGCCGCTTTGGGTGCGTAGATCTTGGTTGCTTCCGAACCCACGGCAAACAAAGCCATGTCCCAACCGGTAAAGTCGAACGTGTCCAGATCCTGGGTCTTCAGTGTCTTGTCGCCGAAAGTCACCTCGGTCCCCAGCGAACGACGGCTGGCCAGAACGGCAACCTCATCCACCGGAAACTGGCGCTCGGCCAGGATGTTCAACATTTCACGGCCCACGTTGCCCGTGGCGCCGACGACAACGACGCGATAACCCATATTCGTTTCTCCAGATACGGCCGGTCTGCGTGACCGGCTGCGGTCTCATATAGGGAATGCGCGCGTATTTAAAGGCCCGGATCAGTCCATACTGTCACGACTGAACACATATATCACACAACCCACCGCCAAAGTGATCGCGAAGAAGGCGAAAATGGCGATATAGGGCGCAGATGGGTCCGATCCGGACATTGTTTCGTGGATCCGGCCGCTGGCGAACTGCATGATTCCCACACCACCGATGCCAAACAGGTTCAAAAGGGTCACACCGCGCCCGACCAGATGCGACGGCACAAAGGCACGCCCGTGGGCCATGATGACGGGGAAGGTCGCGCCCAGAAAGCCCACGACCGACAGCAGCGCAACCGAAGTCCAGACGCCAAGGTCGATCCAAAGGCAGAGCACGGCCAGACTGCCCACACCCAGTACGTTACCGCCCAGAATAACCCATTTGCGGGTTCCCAGGATGCGGTCCAAAGGACCATACACAAAGGTGCCCAGGATCATGGCAGCCCCCATGATCAGCGTGGCCTGTCCGATCTGGACAGTGTCCAAGGCATAGACATCCCGCAGATATGGCCCTGCCCACAGTCCCCGGATTGCGGCAGACGGCGCATATGCGACCAGCATCAAGGGCAGGATGGCCCAAAGCGCCGGTTCTTTCAGCAGGTCGATGAGTGAGCCTTTTTCTTCGCTTTCCACCTTTTCCGGGTCTTGCACCGTGAACCAGATGCCGATTGCCACGGCAGCGGACACCGCGGCCAAACCGGCAAGGGTTCCGCGCCAGCCAAACCATTCAACTGCCAGAGCGGTCGGGTAGGACGCCACCAGATTGCCGACCGATCCGACACCCAGCATGAGCGCGGCCAAGGTCGCAAACTTGGCAGGCGGATATTCCCGAGCAAACTTGTAGTAGGACGCCATCAATACTGGTGAACAGCCGATGCCGATCAACACCATTGCCAGGCTTGCATGGATCGGGGCGGTCGCAAACGAAAATAACCCGGCCCCACCGGCGCCACCCAACAACAACAGGACGGCCGCGGTCCGGCGTGGCCCGATCTTGTCCAAGGCCCAACCCACGGGCAATTGCATGGCCGCGAAGGTCAGAAACCAAAGACCGGACGCAAAAGCCAGATCTTCGGGGGTGGCGCCGATGTCGCGGTTCAGATCAGCGGTCAGTACCGCAAGAAACGCGCGGAAGAACTGGCTGAGCACGTAGCCCAGACACAAGATGACCAACCCCGCCTGCATGTACCGCACTCCCTGCCTGTGACCGGACGATCCGTTGCATGTTCACCCCCGGCGCACAAGACTGTGTTCTTGCAGACATGATCCAATCCACATCATACATTCGTAGTATCCGTTGAAACCCAGTTGATTGGAGGCCGCCATGGTCGATGACGACTTCTATGACACTCTTGTTCCCGATCCGAAATTCGCGGGCCTGTCCGACCCGGATCGCTTCGAACCCGTGCCAGACAGCTGGTTCGTGGGAACCACGGATATCGTGAATTCGACCGGGGAGATCCAATCCGGGCGTTACAAAGCGGTGAACATGGTCGGAGCTTCGGTCATTTCAGCGATGATGAACGCTTTGGAAGGGGAGCTGTTTCCCTACGTTTTCGGCGGCGATGGTGCGTCTTTTGCTGTGCCTGCTCGGCGTAGGGAGGCGGCGGAACAAACCCTGTCGATCCTGCGAACTTGGGTACAGGCCGAATTCGGCATGGCGCTGCGTGCGGCTCTGACCCCGATCTCCGACATTCGGGCTGCCGGTCTGGACGTGCGCTTGGCCAGATACGCCCCGTCTCCCGGGATCGACTACGCCATGTTCGCCGGGGGTGGCCTCGACTGGGCGGAACAGCAGATGAAATCCGGTGCCATCGAAATTGCGCCGTCACCCGAGCTGATTTCGCCCAATCTGGACGGGCTGTCCTGCCGCTGGAATAACCTGAAACCGCGCAACGGCCGCATTCTTTCGCTTGTCGTGGTGCCCGCGAGCAAGACAGCAGAGTTCGAGGCGGTTGCAGACCGGATTGTCGAACTCGCGGACGGGTTGGAGCAGGGCGGGCATCCGGTGCCGGCCAAGGGCCCCGACCTGCAATATCCTCCGCCGGGCCTTTCCCTGGAAGCGCACACTCTGGATACCAACCGACCCTACTGGCTGCGCAAGCTCATGCTCAGGGGGCGGACATTGGTGTCCTATCTGATCTTTCGTTTCAGTATTCCGCTGGGTTCGTTTGATCCCGACCACTACCGTGCAGGTATCAATCGGAATGCGGATTTCCGCAAATATGATGATGGCCTGAAAATGACGCTGGATTGTGACGCGACCACCCGTGATCGGATCATCGCAGTTCTTGAACAGGCCAAACTGCAAGGCAAAATCCGCTATGGCGTTCACGAGCAGGACGAGGCCTTGGTGACCTGCATCGTTCCGTCCGCGTTGCGCGAAGACCATGTTCATTTCGTGGACGGCGCGGCGGGGGGCTATACCCTGGCCGCCGCGCAGTTGAAGGGCTAGTTCCCCTGGCGCAGCCGCCCGACAACACCGGTCGGGAAGAAGTAGACGCTGAGGATGAACAGCACGCCCAACCACAACAGCCAGCGATCCGCGCTCAGCAACTCGGGCAGGATCGGAACGCCTTCAACTAGACCTGATGCTGCACCCATCAAGTTCTGAAGGTAGTTCTGCGCCAACACAAACAGCGTGGCGCCAATCACGGCCCCGTACATCGTGCCCATGCCGCCAATGACGACCATCAACAGGATGTCGATCATGATCTCCATCGACAGGGTGGTGTCGGGGCCGACATAGCGCAGCCACACGGCATAAAGGCTGCCCGCAAGGGCCGCCACTGCCGCCGACAGGCAGGTCGCCGCGACACGGTAGAAGACTACGCGATACCCGATGGCCTCGGCTCGAAAGTCATTCTCGCGGATTGCCTGCAAGACGCGTCCGAAGGGGGAATTCACGACCCGTAGCAGTCCCAGGAACAGGATCAGCGCACCAAAGAAGACAAAATAATACGCCAGAAGCTTACCGTTCAGTTTCACACCAAACAATTTGTCACCGAACTTGAACGCCGGTCCCAGTTCGCGCGGGGTCTTGAAGGTCAGCCCGTCTTCGCCCCCGGTCAGTCCGGACAGCTGGCTGACCAGAACAGCCACGGCAGACGCGACAGCCAGTGTTATCATGGCGAAGAAAATCGCTCGCACCCGCAGGCTGAATAGCCCGATGATCAGGGCCAGTGCAGCCGCCACCAAAGCCCCTGCCGCCGCGCCTACGGCAATCGCGTCAAAACCGCGCCCCATATGGGTAGAGGCCAAGGCCACGCCATAAGCGCCGATGCCGAAAAACATGGTATGGGCAAAGCTGACGATGCCACCATACCCCAACAACAGATCGTAACTGGCCACCAACACGATGAAGACACAGATCCGCGCAGCGGTATCCACCGTCCGCACTCCGGGGAACAGGAATGGGGCCAGGGCAAGACAAATCAGGATGCCTGCAAGGATCAGCGCCAGGATCTTGGACCGGGGCATGTCGCCCGAAAGAACAGCTTGCATCATTTTGCCTTCACCACCGGGATCATGCCCATCGGACGCCACATCAGGATCGCGACCATCAGGCCAATGTTGGAAATCAGCGCGGCCTTGGGTTCCAGAAACGCCACATAGTTCTGCATCAGGCCCACCAGCAGGGCACCGATGAAGCAGCCTTCGACACTGCCCAGACCGCCAATGATCACCACGATGAAGATCAGGATCATTGCATGATTGCCCATATGTGCGGTGATGACCTCTTGATAGAGCCCCCACATGACGCCGCCCAAACCGGCCAACGCGGACCCCGCGACAAACACGCCGATAAAGACCAATCGCAGACGGTATCCCAAAGCCTGAACCATCTCGCCATTCTGGACGCCCGCCCGCACGATCAGCCCGATCTTGGTGCGGCGCAGGACAAAGCGCATCAGCGCAAACACCACCAAACCGACGGCTACAGCCACCAGCCGGTATTTCTCCAGCGCCGCCCCGGCAAAGGTGATTGCGCCCTTCAAGGCTTCCGGGCGGGAAATATAAATCTCCTCGGGTCCCCAAAGCACGATGATCAGCTGCTCGACGACAATCAGGCCACCCATGGTCACAAGGATCTGTTTCAAGTGATGGCCGTAGACCGGTTCCACAATCACCTTCTCGAACGCCCAGCCCATAACTCCGGTCGCGGCCATCGCGCCAACAACAGCAACCATCAACGCAGTCAGGTTCAACATCAGCGATGGCGCTTCGACCATGTGGCCCATCATCAAAAGGACCGAGATGCCGACAAATGCTCCGACGGACACAAATGCGCCGTGGCCGAAATTGATCACGTCCATCAAACCAAACACCAGCGTCAGGCCTGAGGCCATGATGAATATCATCATGCCCATCGCCAGGCCCGACACGGTCAAGGTCAACCAGCTGGAGGTACTGGGAATGGCAAGAAAGCCCAAAACCGCAAGGATCGGCACCAATAGCACCGGCATGTAGGGTGCGATGCGGTCGGCAAGGGCCGCCTGCGCCATCTTGGGGGCATGTTCAGGGGCAGCCGTCATGTTCGCACTCCTGCTTCTTTCTGGTCAAAAATACCTGAATCGGACATTTGCCACATACGCATCAGTGGGCCTCCAGGCTCAGGCCCATCAGGCGTTCCTGCAACTCGGCGTCCGTGGCCAGCTGCTGCATTTCGCCGGACCAGATCATGCGCCCGTCATCCATGACATTGGCGCTGTCGCCCAAGGCCTTGGCGACGGCGAAATTCTGTTCGACCAGCAGGATCGAAGCGCCTTGATCCTTAAGATCCTTCAAGGCTTTCGCCATGGTCGAGATGATGGCCGGGGCCAATCCTTTGGTGGGTTCGTCAATCAGATAGAGCTGACGTTCCTCCGCCATGACCCGAGCAATGGACAACATCTGTTTCTGACCGCCCGACAGGTTGCCGGCCTCGGATTTCCAGAAGGTCTTCAACGGCGGAAAAGCCGCAAAGATCCAGTCCAGCCGGGCCGAGTCGATCGGGCCGCTGACGGCCGCAAGCACCATATTTTCTTCTACCGTCAGATCCGAAAAGATGCCCATGTCCTCGGGGACAAAGCCGACGCCCGCACGGGCAATGGCTGGTGTCGGCATGGACGTGATATCGGTGCCGTCCAGCAGAATCCGCCCCTTGTGAGCCCGCCAGTGGCCGATGATGGTGCGCAGGGTGGTTGTTTTACCCACGCCGTTTCGGCCCAGCAGCATGGTTACCGCGCCGCGCGGCACCTCAAGATCGACACCCTGCAGGATGTGGTATTGAGCGATATTGGTATAGACACCTTCCAGTTTCAGGATCGGATCAGGCATTCTCCAGCACTCCTTCCAATCCACGGCCCATATAGGCCTCCTGCACCACGTCCGAAGCCATGACATCGGCGGGCAACCCGTCTGCAGCCAGCGCGCCGTTGTGCAGCACGATAATGCGGTCTGCCAGAGTGCGGATCACGTCCATCTTGTGTTCGACCAGCAGGACTGTGCGGTCGCTTTGCTCTTTCAATCCGGCAATCAGGTCGAGTACCACGGGGGCCTCATCGACGCTCATCCCCGCGGTGGGTTCGTCGAACATGTAAACGGCGGGGTCCAACGCGATTAACAAGGCCACCTCCAGCTTGCGCTGGTCGCCGTGACTGAGTTCCGATACCACCTGGTCGCGTTGGTCGGCCAACCGAACCTGTTGCAGAATCGCTTCGGCCGCGTCGGTCAATTCCACATGGCGCGCGGCCATCGAGAACCAGTTGAAGCCTTGCCCCGATTTCGACTGAACCACCAGACGCACGTTTTCCAGCACCGATAGGTTCGGAAACAGGTTGGTCAGTTGGAACGCCCGCCCGATGCCGGCGCGGGTGCGTTGTGACACGGATTGCGTGCTAATGTCCCGCCCTCGCAGCTCGACCCGCCCGGCACTGGCGGGGATCTGTCCCGAGATCAGGTTGAAATAGGTGGTTTTACCTGCACCGTTTGGGCCGACGATAGCAGTCAGTTCGCCAGCATTGAAGGCGCAGGTGACGGCATCGACGGCAACATGGCCGCCGAACCGGACGGTCAGGTCAGTGGTGCTGAGAATGGGGGGTGTCATGATTTGCTCTGCTGTTTGTCTTCGGTGCGGTGAGCCGAAGACCCGGCAAAAAGGGTCCGGAGGACACGCCCCCGGACCACAAGGGTTACATCAGGGTCACTGGTTACGAACGGGGATCGGCAGATCGTCCATCGACAATTCCCGAACCAGTTCGGGAATGGCCCATTCGACATTGTCATCGACGCGGATCTTGAAGTGATACATGGATTGCATGGCCTGATGATCCTCAGCGCGGAACTTCATGGTGCCTTTGGGTGTTTCCCATTCCATGCCTTCCATGGCGCTGATCAGCTCTTCAGTATCTGTGCTACCGGCCTTCTTGATGGCCTCAACGGCTGCGATCCCGGCGCTCATGCCGCCTGCGGTGAAGAAATCGGGCGGTGTGCCGAACCGTTCCTGGTGGGTTTTGACCAGCCAGTCATTCACATCGTTCTGCGGGATTTCGTAATAGTAATAGGTGGCGCCTTCCATGCCGGGGAAGTCCTTATAGGCCTTCATTGCTGCCAGGATATTGCCGCCAGTTGCAATCTCGATGCCAAAGCGGCTGGGATCCATGGCGTTGATCTTGCTCATCGGGTTGCCGCCGCCGGCCCAGATGATGAACAGTTTCTTGTCGCCTTCCAGATCCTTCATCGCGTTGAAGATCCGCTCAGCGGCCGCGGTGAAATCGGTGGTGTCGGTGGGTACGTATTCTTCATGCGCAACACCCGAGCCGACGCTTTCCAGCGCTTCCTTGAATGCGGCGATCCCGTCGCGGCCAAAGGCGTAGTCCTGCGCCAGCGTCGCGATATGCACGTTCTCGCCTGCCAGAGCGATGGCGTTGGACACCGCGTCCTGTGACGAGTTGCGCGAGGTGCGGAAGATATAGCGGTTCCAGTTCGCTCCGGTGATCGAGTCTGCCACAGCAGGTTCCACGATCAGCAGTTTTTCATACTCTTCCGCAACCGGCAGCATGGCCAGTGCTACGCCAGAGCTGACCGGGCCGATGGCCAGATCGACTTCATCGTCGCCATAGGCCTCTTCCAGAAGGGCCTTGCCGTTTTCCGGCTTCAGTTGGGTGTCCTTTTCGATCACGACGATCTTTTCGCCATTGACCTCCATGGTGCCGCCGGTGGCGTATTCCAGCCCCAGCATCAATCCGTCATGGGATTGTTTGGCATAGGCCTCGAACGGGCCGGTCTTGCCATAGACATGGGCGATCTTGATATCCGCAAACGCGGCCGATGTCAGCGCCAGTGCAGACACCATGCTTGCAGCAAATAGTCGTTTCACGATGTTCTCTCCCTGATGGTGCGGCGGGCCCGCAAAATTGGGCCAGAACACACTCTCCCTTGATGGGATAAGGGTAGCGATCAGGGGGTCAAACGGTCAATTATGCGGAAATACGTATGTCCGGGAAGGCCGGATTTGGCCTTCCCCAAGGGCATTATTTCGCTGTTGTTTCGCATGCATCGAAGGTCCCGTTCAGACGTGTCGCTCAATGCAGGCGATGCCCTTCCTGTGATGCTGGTCAGTCCAGACCCGCGGCAATCTCCGTGATGACATCATAGGCCATTTGCACATCCGCTTCGGTGGTTTCGAACTGCCCGGCTTGGAAGCGAATGACCAGATCGCCGTCAACACGGGTCTGGGTCAGGTAGATCCGACCATCGTCATTGATCGCGTTGACCAACCGCAGGTTCAGATCGTCCAGATCGGTACCGGGGCGCACATATCGGAAGGTCCAGAGAGACCACATAGGCGGAGTGATGATTTCAAACCCTGCGGTGCCTGCCAGCCTGTCATGCAGATCGACGCTCCAGTTGACGTGGTTGCGCAGCCGCTGACGCAGGCCCTCCAGCCCATAGGTCCGGATCAGGAACCAGATCTTCAACGCCCGGAAACGACGGCCCAATGGCACCGACCATTCTGAATAGTTGATGATCCCGTCCTTGCCGTGGGTCTTCAGATACTCAGGGCTGATCGCCAGAGTCTGAACCAGATCGTCCGGGTCTTTCAGGAAATGGGCCGAGCAGTCGAATTGAACACCCAGCCATTTGTGCGGGTTGAACACGATACTGTCTGCGCGGTCCACGCCGGGCCAATAGTGTTTGTATTCCGGACAAATCATTGCCGACCCGGCCCAAGCCGCGTCCACATGGGTGTAAAGCCCGTATTTTTCAGCCACGTCCAGGCATTGATCAACCGGATCGGTTGCGCCGGTACCGGTGCCGCCGACACACAGGATGACACCTGCCGGCTGCAGACCTGCCTCCAGATCGGCTTGAATGGCGGCCTCCAGTGCCGCGGGATCCATGCCACGCCAGTCGCCCTTGATCGGAATGCGCACCAGATTGTCCTGGCCCACACCGGCCACCCAGATGGCCCGGTCGATCGAGGTGTGCACCTCGGACGAACAGTAAATCCGCAGCGGCTTGTGACCGAAAAGGCCCTGTTGGTTGCCCTGCCATTTCAGCGCCTTCTCCCGCATGGTCAGGACCGCTGCCAACGTCGCCGAAGAGGCACTGTCCTGAATGACGCCCTGAAACTGCGCAGGCAGGTCCAAGGCCTGCCGCAACCAGTCCATCATCCGGGTTTCCATCTCGGTCGCGGCCGGAGAGGTCTGCCACAACATGCATTGCGGTGCGATGGCCGAGGTCAGGAATTCGGCCAGCACGGATGGGGCCGCGGCGTTGGAATTGAAATAGGCGAAAAAGCGCGGGTGTTGCCAATGGGTGATCCCGGACATCACGATCTCTTCGAAATCGGCAAAGATCTGCTCCATGCCTTCGCCTGTTTCTGGCGGCGTGGCGGGCAGCGCGTTCAGGATCTCACCCGGTTCCGTCCGGGCGCGGACCGGCTTGTCCGAAACGGTCAGGTGATAGTCCTGTGCCCAATCGGCGGCCTTGCGGCCCCATTCGGCGAATTCCTCCCACTTCATGGCTGGCTCCTCAGGGTGCAATGATTGGCTGTGCTTTCAGGGCGCTTGGGATGGGTTCCGCGCCTTCGAAGGTCGATCCTTCCTCGAACCAGCTGCGCGGCGCTGGTTCCCCCCACAGGGTCTGGCGCTGCGGATCGGTCAAGGACCAGCGGATCGGTTCCAGATCCGGGTCTACGGTCTGGTAGTCTGAACAGTAGATTTCGATCCGGTGACCATCCGGGTCGCGAACATACAGGAAGAATGCGTTCGAGATCCCGTGCCGCCCCGGCCCACGTTCGATATTGTCCACGTACCCCGTCGTGGACATCAGATCGAGCAGGTCGATGATGTTCAGCGGGGTCGGAACCCAGAACGCGGTGTGGTGCAAGCGGGGACCCAGCCCGTTGGTAAAGGCCACATCATGAACACCGCCCTTGCGGTGCATCCACGCGGCCCAGATCTTTCCGCTTTCATCGTCTTCAGTGTATTCTGTCGTCCGGAACCCGATGTCGTTGTAGAATGCAACGGAGGCATCCACATTCGCCGAAAACATATTGAAATGGTCGATCCGCAGCGGTTTCACACCGTTGTAGAGCTTGTATTTCTGGTGGATTGGTTCCAGCCGGTCCATTTTCACATAGAATTCCAGAGGTATACCCCAGGGGTCACGGGTGCGGAAAGCGCGTCCCATATGCGGACGTTCAACCCACTCGACCGGCAGATCCCGCTCTTGGAAGAAGGCTGCTGCCTTGTCCAGATCCGGCTCGTCGAACAGCTTGAAGCCCAGGACGCCGACCTCGGCTGTGTCGGCCTGCACCAGAATGATGCAGTGATGGCCACGTTCTTCCATCGCGCGCAGATAGATCCTGTTGTCGTCCTCTTGCGTGACCTGCAGGCCCAGCGTGTCCACGTAAAACGCGCGTGAGGCGGCGAGATCGGTCACCCGGTACTCGACGTGTGACAGACGTACGATGTTGAACGGCGGGTAGAGGTTCGGTGCGGGTACAGGCATAAGAGCCTCCTTTTGAGAATTGCTGTGATCGATTTCTTTTTTAGAAATCGGACCGGAACTTTTGGAACAAGTCCGGCGCGGCTATCGAACGTCAGGCGCCCAGTCGGGGGATCTTGTGGTCGCCCAGGGCAAAACCGATGTGTTTCTGCTCCATGTAAAACTCAAAGGACCAGTCGCCCCCATCGCGGCCGATGCCACTGGCCTTGACGCCACCAAAGGGCGTCGGCAGGTGGCGGACGTTTTCCGAATTCACCCAGATCATCCCGGCTTCCAGATGGTTAGTAAAGCGCAGGGCGCGGGACAGATCGTTGGTCCAGACATAGCCAGTGAGCCCGTATTGCGTGTCGTTGGCCAGCTCCAGCGCCTCATCTTCGTCCTTGAACCGGATCGAAGTCAGAACCGGACCAAAAATTTCCTCTTGGGCGATCGTCATGTCATTGGTTGCATTCGTGAACAGGGTGGGTCGAATGAACCAGCCTTGGTCCCCGACACGCTCACCGCCCACGGCCACAGTCGCACCATCCTTGCGGGCGATGTCAAAATACGAAGTCACCTTGTCGAAATGCACTTTGTGGATCAGCGGGCCGACTTCGGTCTGCGGATCCAGCGGGTGGCCGACACGGATCTTTTGCGCACGTTCGATCAACTTGGCCTCGAACTCATCGGCAATACTGTCCTGCACCAGAAGTCGCGAGGACGATGTGCAGCGTTCGCCATTCAGCGAGTAGATCATGAAGATCGCGGCATCCAATGCCCGATCCAGATCCGCATCGTCGAACACAACCACAGGGTTCTTGCCGCCCAGTTCGAAATGCACACGCTTGAGCGTATCTGCGCCCTGCTTCATGATCATGGAGCCGGTCTTGCTCTCGCCGACAAAGGCAATTGCCTTGATGTCCGGATGTTCGGTCAGTCGTTTTCCGGCTTCCTCGCCAAAACCGTTGACCAGATTCCAGACACCGGATGGTAGCCCGGCCTCGTGGGCGATCTCCGCCAGAATTCGGGCAGTCAGCGGGCTGAACTCGGCAGGTTTGTGGACGACCGTGCAGCCTGCAGCCAGTGCCGGGGCGATCTTCCAGGTGGACAGCATGAAGGGCGTGTTCCACGGCGTGATCACTCCCACCGGGCCAATCGGGACGCGGGTCGTCACGTTCATCAAGGTGGGTGATTGCAGATGCTGACCGTCGCGGGCTGCCGTCACTTTATCCGCGAAAAACCGGAAGTTTTCGGCCCCTCGCAGGGCGGCCTTGGACATGAAGCGCAAAGCCTGACCGGTGTCCCAGCATTCGCAAAGGGCGATTTCTTCGGCCCGTTCGACGATCAGGTCGGCAATGCGGTGCAAAATTTTTTTACGTTCCAAAGCGGGCATATCGCGCCAGGCTGGGAAGGCGGCCCGGGCTGCTGCCGCAGCAGCATCAACATCGTCGGCCCCGCCGCGGGCAACCTGACAGATCAGGCTTTCATCCACGGGCGAAGTTGTTTCAAACAAGGCTCCGGAAACAGCCGGCACCGTCTCACCGGCGATCAAGTTTTGAATACCCTTGTCGCGAAACCGTTCCAGGTGTCCGTTCAGTTTTTCGATATTGGTGGTCAGATCGCTCATCTGGGGGTCTGCCTTTCACAAATGGTCGCGGATCGTGCCGGTTTTGGGCGACAGCTCCGGGTCGATGTCGCGCATCTCGAAGGAAAGCGCGATGGAGTGGGATTGCATGGCGGGTGCCAGGAAGGTTTCGGCGGCCTGAAAGATATGGGCGGTGGCCCGCTTGCGCGTTTCCAGATCGCGCCCGGCGCGAAGCCGCACGGTAATGTCGATATAGCCGTGTTTGGCGTCGCCATCGGCAATCGAAACGTGATCGGCGCGAAAGGCTCGTACTCGAACACCAGCAAGCGGGAAGACCCCAGTTTCGATCATTGCCTTGCGCAGTGCGTCGCACAGACCCGGAATATCGACCCGGTCTTTCATGTTTGCAGAATAATCAATGCTCAGATGGGGCATGAGATTCTCCCGGCCGTAATTTAATTAACATGTTTAGCAAAGCGGAAGAGGTGAGTCAACATGAGCAAAAACGCCGCCCCCGATTGCCTTTAGCAGAATCTGACGCGATAATTACGCATGGCCAGAACGCTTCCTTCCACGTCCCGATCGCTTCCGATTGCTTTGCTGCGCGCCCGCGAGCGTGTCATGGGGCCGATCCGGTCCATGCTCAGCAAGTCCGATGTTACCGAACAGCAGTGGCGCGTGTTGCGCGTTGTGGAGGAGGAAGGCCCGATCGAACCGACCCGGATTGCGGATCAGGCCTGCCTTTTGTTGCCCAGCTTGACTCGCATCTTGCAGAAACTGGAAGAAAAACAGCTGATCGTGCGAGAGCGGGACAAGGTGGACCGCCGCAAACAGGTTGTCCAGATAGCACCAGCTGGGGCCGAGTTGATTGCGGCCAATCTGGCGGCGAGTGTCGAATTGATGAATGGCGTCCGAGACAGGATGGGTCCCGACCGGTACGAGGCGTTGTTGGATCTGTTGAACGAGTTGGACGGCATCGACGACTCAAGCAGATAACTTGTCACGTTTTGCATGTCGCATTCCGGGTTTTGCCGCGAATGGCGTAGTCTTTGTCGCATGTCCGGAATTGCGGGGCGCGAGCTCTATGGGTGCCTCGAATTTCAATTAACCAAATGAAATAATTAAATATTCTCGGATACTACTTCACCAATGGCAGTTTCTTGTAACTGAATGTGCAAGTGTGTTGTGCGGACCTTTGTCGCAAATCGGGCAATTCGTGACCGAAATCGCACTGTGTTTCAGGCGCGTTCTCCTCAAGTCTGAAGGGGAAATGAGAGAGGACACCATGCGGTATTCCGGCCTGAGAGTGATAAAAGAGGCCCTTACGGGTCACAAAGGATGGCGCCCTGCCTGGCGCGATCCCGAACCGAAGAAATCCTACGACGTTGTCATCATCGGCGGTGGCGGCCACGGTTTGGCCACTGCGTACTATTTGTCGAAAGTCCACAAGATCACCAACGTGGCGGTGATCGAGAAGGGCTATATCGGTGGTGGGAATGTTGGCCGGAACACCACGATCATTCGTTCGAACTATCTGCTGGACGGCAACGAACCCTTTTATGAGTTGTCGCTGAAATTGTGGGAAGGGTTGGAGCAGGACTTCAACTACAATGCCATGGTGTCGCAGCGGGGCATTCTGAATCTGGTGCACACCGATGCACAGCGCGACGCGGCGCGGCGGCGGGGCAATGCGATGATCCTGAACGGGTCGGACGCCGAATTGCTGGACGCCAACGGTGTCCGCGCCATGTACCCGTTCCTGAACTTCGACAACGCACGCTTCCCGATCAAGGGAGGCTTGTTGCATCGCCGCGGCGGCACCGTGCGTCACGACGCGGTGGCTTGGGGCTATGCCCGCGGAGCCGACATGCGCGGCGTGGACATCATCCAGAACTGCGAAGTCACCGGGTTCAAGATCGAGAACGGCAAATGCCTGGGTGTGGAGACGACCAAAGGCTTCATTGGTGCCAAGAAAGTAGCAAGCTGTGTTGCCGGGTCGTCGAGCCGGGTGATGGAAAAAGCCGGAATGCGGCTGCCTATTGAAAGCCATGTTCTGCAGGCGTTTGTTTCCGAAGGTTTGAAACCCGTTCTGGACGGGGTCATTACCTTTGGTGCTGGCCACTTCTATTGCAGCCAATCGGACAAGGGTGGTCTGGTTTTTGGCGGCGACCTCGACATGTACAATTCCTACGCACAACGCGGCAATCTGCCCGTTGTCGAGGATGTCATGGAAGGTGGTATGGCGCTGATCCCGGCCATCGGACGAGTGCGGATGCTGCGCTCGTGGGGCGGAATCATGGACATGTCGATGGACGGCTCGCCCTTTATCGACAAGACCCATATCGACGGTCTCTATTTCAACGGTGGCTGGTGCTACGGCGGGTTCAAGGCAACCCCGGCCTCGGGCTGGTGCTATGCGCATCTGCTTGCGACAGACAAACCACACGAGGTGGCGACCGCTTATCGTCTGGACCGGTTCCGCACCGGTCACATGATCGACGAAAAGGGCGTTGGCCCGAACCCGAACCTGCACTGAGGAGGCGCAAGAGATGATTATCAACCATCCCCTCCTGGGTCCGCGCGACGCGCAGGAGTTCACCTATCTGGGCGACGCAAGCCTGATCGATCGGCCGGATTGGCAGGCGGAAGATGCTGCCGACCAGTTTCACGAATATGTCTATCTGCGGGAAAACCCGGCAGGTCTGCACAAGGAATTGTGGTTCCACGAACAGGGTGACCGATCCTGGTTGGTGGTGACCCGGAACACGGTGACCCACGAAATCACCAATGTCGAACTTGCCCGTGACGTGGCCCGGGCACGGGGGCGTAGCAAATGAGTGACGCAACGATGAACGCCGGAAGCATGGCCTTCCGCACGGATGCCACCGTCGGTGCCAAGCGCGGCGCGCAGGTCAATCGACTGGATGGCGGGCTGGTCAATTCCAGCCAGGTGATGAACTTCACCTTTGATGGCAAAAAGTTCCAAGGCTACGAGGGCGATACGCTGGCATCGGCGTTGCTGGCCAACGGAGTGCGCCTGATGGGGCGGTCCTTCAAGTATCACCGCCCGCGCGGTCCGCTGACCGCCGGATCGGAAGAGCCGAATGCGCTGGTTGAACTGCGCAGCGGAGGGCGGCAAGAGCCGAACACCCGCGCCACCGTCGCCGAACTTTACGACGGGTTGGAAGCCAACTCGCAGAACCGCTGGCCGTCGTTGGAGCGCGACTTCATGTCGATCAACGACCGGTTCTCGAACTTCCTGACGGCAGGGTTCTATTACAAGACCTTCATGTGGCCTGCCGCGTTCTGGGAAAAGCTGTATGAACCGATCATTCGGAAAGCCGCCGGTTTGGGCAGCATCAGCTTCGAGGACGATCCTGATGCCTATGACAAGGGCTTCCTGCATTGTGACCTTTTGGTCATCGGCGCGGGTCCGGCTGGCCTGTCTGCGGCTCTGACCGCCGGTCACGCCGGGGCTCAGGTCATTCTGGCCGAGGAAGATTTCCTGCTGGGTGGACGTCTGAACGCAGAAACCCATGAGGTCGGCGGGATGTCAGGCTCCGATTGGGCGGCGAACACCCAAGCGGAACTGGCGACCATGTCCAATGTGCGGATCATGCCGCGCACGACGATCATCGGTGCCTATGACCACGGCATCTACGGGGCCGTCGAGCGGGTCGCTGATCACGTCATCGCCCCCGAGGCCGGCAAGGCGCGCCAGATCCTGTGGCGGATCTATTCCAAACGTGCACTGCTCTGTGTCGGTTCGACCGAACGCCCGATTGCGTTCGAAAACAATGACCGTCCCGGTGTCATGCTGGCCGGAGCCGTACGCTCCTATGCCAACCGTTGGGCGGCGACGCCGGGCGAATACGTTGCGGTCTTCACCAACAACGATGACGGGCACCGAACCGCATCCGATCTGATGGCCAAGGGTGTCAAAGTCACCGCCATTATCGACACCCGTGCGGATGCGCCGCAAATGTCCAGTGTCGAAGTTCTGGCCGGTGCTCAGGTTATCGACACCAAGGGACGTCTGGGTCTGGAGTGGGCGCAGGTGCGGCTGGCCAACGGCATGACCCGCGACATCCGCTGTGATGCGCTGGCCGTGTCCGGTGGCTGGAACCCGAACGTACATCTCACCTGTCACCAGCGCGGCAAACCCGCTTGGCGCGAGGACATCGCGGCCTTTGTTCCAGCCGGCGAAATTCCAACAGGAATGAGCGTTGCCGGTGCTGCAAATGGCGACTTCTCCACCGCTGCAGCTCTGCGGACCGGGACCGAGGGGGCTGTGGCAGCCTTGTCGGATCTGGGCATCACCGCAACCGCGGCTGATCTGCCCGAGGCCGAAGACGCACCGATCAATGTGACGCCTTTCTGGTTCGTGAAGGAAGGCAAGGGCCGGGCGTGGCTGGACCAGCAGAACGACGTGACCGTCAAGGACGTCAAGCTGGCGCATCAGGAGAACTTCAAGTCAGTTGAACACCTCAAGCGTTACACCACGCTGGGCATGGCGACGGACCAGGGCAAGACCTCGAACATGGGCGGTCTGGCGATCATGGCCGAATTGGCCGGAAAGCAGATCCCCGAGGTTGGCACCACGATCTTCCGCCCGCCATATACGCCCGTTTCCTTTGGGGTGATGGCCGGCAGGTCGTCCGGTAAGGAATTCCGCCCGACCCGACTGACACCTTCACACAAATGGGCGTCCGAACATGGCGCGACTTTTGTCGAAGTTGGCCAGTGGATGCGCGCTCAATGGTTCACCCGCAAAGGCGAAACCCATTGGCGACAGTCGGTGGACCGTGAAGTGGTTCAAACCCGGAAATCGGTGGGTGTCTGCGATGTGACCACGCTGGGCAAGATCGACGTTCAGGGCAAGGACGCGGCCGAGTTCATGAACAAGATCTACGCCAATGCCTTTGCCAAACTGCCGGTGGGCAAGGTGCGGTACGGTCTGATGCTGCGCGAAGACGGAATCGCCTATGATGACGGCACCGCGGCACGTTTTGCCGAAGACCATTATGTCGTGACTACGACAACTGCCAATGCTGTTGTTGTCTATCGCAACATGGAATTCGCGCGTCAGTGTCTGTACCCCGATTTGGATGTACAGTTGATCTCGACAACCGAAGCCTGGGCACAGTTCGCGGTTGCAGGACCCAATGCGCGCAAGCTTCTTCAGAAGGTCGTGGATTCGGATTACGACATCTCGAACGAAGCGTTCCCCTTCATGGCCTGCGGTGAAGTCACCGTTGCAGGCGGCTGCCGGGCGCGGCTCTTCCGGATCTCCTTCTCGGGCGAACTGGCTTATGAAATCGCGGTTCCGACCCGCTATGGCGATGCGATGATGCAGACGCTGATGGAGGCAGGCGAAGAGTTCGATGTCGTCCCGTACGGGACCGAGGCGCTGGGCGTCATGCGGATCGAAAAGGGTCACGCTGCGGGCAACGAGCTGAACGGGACCACCTCTGCCCTGAACCTTGGTATGGGCAAGATGGTCAGCAAGAAGAAGGACTGCATCGGCAACGTGATGAGCGAACGGGCGGGCATGAATACCGATGACGCGCTCAAACTGGTCGGCTTCAAGCCCGTCAAGAACACCGATCAGGTTCTGGCCGGCGCGCACCTGATGAACGCCACGGGCGAGGTCAATGCAAAGACCGATCAGGGCTATATCACCTCGGCGTGCTATTCGCCGATCCTGGGGTCCTCCATCGGGATCGGGTTCCTGAAGAATGGCGATACCCGCAAGGGCGAAACCATCCGCGCTGTGAACCCGCTGGAAGGCAAGGAAATCCAGGTTCAAGTTGTCAGCGCGCATTTTGTCGATCCGGAAGGGGAGCGTCTCCGTGGCTAATACAGTGCATAACTTCGGTCATAAGCTGAAAGCGATCACACCTCTTGGTGGCTATGACGCCCAGGTCGATGCCTTTCCCGGACTGACCATCACCGAGCGCCCGGATCGGGCGCTGGCTTCCCTCGCTGCCCGTCAGGGGAGCGAAGAACAGGCCGCATCTGCAGCCAAGGGGCTGCTGGGCATGGCACTGCCGGGTCCTGCGGCGTGGTCGTCTGCCGGGGACTTTACCGCCTGGTGGATGGGGCCGGATCTTTGGATGGTCGACGCGCCGCATGACACGCACGAGCTGTTGGCCAGCCAAGTCAAGGAAGCAGTGGGCGATGCGGCCTCGGTCGTGGAACAGACTGATGGATGGTGCCGCTTTGATTTTGAAGGCAGCCGGTCTTTGGATGTGCTCGAACGCCTGACCAACGCCAACCTGCGCGCCGCCGAAGCGGGCGTGGCGACACGAACCTCGATCGAACATGTCGGGTGTTTTGTTCTGTGCCTTGAGGCAGGCAACAAATTCGCCATCATTGGCCCACGCAGTTCAGCAGCGTCGCTGCATCATGCTTTGGTTGCACTGGCAAAGTCGGTGATCTGATACGTAGCAGAGTTGAACTTACCAAGCCCCGCCTAATCAGGCGGGGCTTTTCTTATTCTGGTTGCGGGACAATGAATTCCGATGCTTGTTCCGACTGCGCCCATGTCATACAGCGCGACACAAACGTGCTCACAACGCGCCTGGGGTTTGATTTGTTGTACCCGACGGCCAGGGTCAGCGGTGGGCCCGCGCCCAAGATGGGACGCGTTTCCAAATGGTCCCCGGCATAGCTGACATCGGTTTTGGGTCGCATGTTCAGCACGGCATATCCCAGCCCGGCCCCAACGAGCGATCGCACCATTTCGGTCGTATCGGCTTGGATCACGGTGTTCGGCTCGCGCCCTAGGGCCGAAAAAATCTGTCTGTAGTAGTCAGTGACCATGGGGCGGTTCAGGGCGATCATGGGCAGGTCGGCTAGATCGGCCAAGCGGATTGCCTGCTGACTGCATAGCGGATGATCTGCGGGCAGCAAGGCATAGGCAGGCGCTTGCAGGATTGGGTTAAACTCGATCTCGGGATGGGTGCCATCAGGGACGAACAGGATCGCGTCGAACCGGCCTTCGATCAGTCCGGCTTGGGCACTGGTGTTGTCGCATTCGGTGAGGGCCAAGGCGACCTCACCCCAAGGCGGTACAAGATCCGCGACGATCCCGGGTAGGAAAGCTGGGGCGATCGGCGCATAATACCCCAATCGCAGAGTTCCGCTGAGCGCTTGTTGCAAGTCGCGTCCTTCCGAGAGGATCGCGTCATACTCCTCCAGGAGGCGTTCGAACTTGCGGGCCATCTCATTTCCAGCGCGGGTTGGCTCAATCCCCCTTGCCCGGTGTCGGGTCACCAATTGCAACTGAAACTGTGCCTCGATCTGATCCAGCGCGGCGCCGACGGCCGAGGGCGCTACATTCATGCTGTCGGCGGCGCGCGAAATGTTCCCGTATCGAAGCGCGGTTGTGAAATACCGCATGGCTTTGAGCGTGACTGTCATCCTTACCTCGGAAAATCAGAGGATACTGTGCAGATAATTCCGTTTTTCCAACAATAGAACATTTGCCATCATCGCTAAAGAACCGCGTGGAGAGATCGATGAGTGAAGAACAGCTGAAAGGTTGGAACCACCTGCCGCAATTGCCGCTACAGACATCGCCGATGATGCAGTGGCCACCGCGTCCTTTGGCTGCCGTGAAGTGGTGGCTGGGGGGATGGTTTCTGATCTCGGAGAAATTGATTATCGCCGGTATCGCCCTGATTTGCTGGACATGGTTTCAACCGCCGTTACAGCAGGCAATGACCCTGTCTTGGGACTGGATCCTCCCCATGTATGTCCGCAATTTGGTCCTGATGGCAGGCGTCGCGGGGCTATTGCATCTGTTCTTTTACACTTTCACGGCGCAGGGCAAGCGGCTGAAATACGATCCGCGGCCGTTGATGAAGAACGGAAAGCAATTCACCCTTGGCGGCCAGATCCGGGACAACATGTTTTGGACTCTGGGCAGCGGCGTGTTCTTCTGGACCGCCTACGAGGTGCTGCTGTTCTGGGCTATGGCCAACGGGTATGCTCCGGTGTTGCTTTGGTCGGACAATCCGATCTGGTTCATCGCACTGTTCTGGTTGATCCCGATCTGGGAAAGCTTCTGGTTCTACTGGATTCATCGGTTGCTGCATGTGCCGTTCTTTTACAAACACGTTCACGCGCTGCATCACCGCAATATCAACGTGGGGCCCTGGTCCGGCATGTCGATGCATCCGGTTGAACATATCCTGTTCCTGGGATCGGTCCTGGTGCATTTTGTTGTACCCACCAGCCCGGTACATGTCTTGTACCATCTGCAGTTTAATGCGCTGACGGCGGCCACGACCCATACCGGGTTCGAAGGTTTGCTGGTCAGGAACAAGAACCGCTTGCGCCTGGGCACGTTCCATCACCAGATGCATCACCGGTATTTCGAATGCAATTATGGCTCTCTCGAAGTACCTTGGGACAAGGTCTTTGGGTCATTCCATGACGGCACGGTTGAGGCAGACGCCCACATACGAGAACGTCGCAAACGGATCATGGGCAGTTGAGTTTAGACCGACGGGATCGGTCGATTGTCCTGAACGCGGAATAGATTCACGTTTCGGCGCTCTTCCTGCGGCGTGACGCCAAAGCTCTCGCGGTAATGCTGGGACAGGGTTGATGAAGTGGCATAGCCCACCGCATTGGCGATCGAAGTGATCGAGTCGCGCGAATACATCACCAGTTGGCGCGCCGCATTCATCCGAAGCGTCCGGTAATACAGAGCAGGGCTTTGCCCTGTGGCCGATTTGAAACTGCGTTCCAGCTGGCGTGGGGACACTCCGACTTCGGATGCGATATCGCGGATCGAAACAGGATGCTCCAGATTGTCAGCAAAGATCTCTACAGCCCTGGCCACCGAGGGTGGCAGGCTGTCAGCGGTGCTGTCAGTCTTGAAGGCAGGTATCTTTTGCCGAACCCCTTCGGCGCGCACCAAGGGGTGTTGGAACCAACAGGCGACCTCGGTCATGACAGCATCGCCCAAGGTCTGCTCGATCATCTTCAGGGAAAGGTCGAACATGGCGGCAGCGCCGCTGGCGGTGAACCGCCTGCGGTCCAGAACGATAACGTCATCGACCGTTTCCAGCGACGGGAATTCCGCCTGGAACGCGGCCTTATAGCACCAGTGGACGGAACAGCTGTGCCCCTCAAGAAGGCCGGATCGTGCAAGCGGGAACAGACCGCCTGAGACAGCTCCCATAATCACACCGTGTCGGGCCAGATGGCGCAGCTTGCCATTGGAGGATTTGGGATCCTCGAATTTACCTTGTGGGCTCGACATGAGGAACAGAACATCAAGATCCTCGGCGTCACTCAGCGAACCGTCCGGCTGGAACACCACATTGGCCGAGGCGTTCACGCCCTCTCCGGTCTCGGACAGGACACGCCAGCGAAAGGTTTCCTTCCCGGCAATCTCGTTCGCCGCGCGCAGCGGTTCGATCGCTGAGGTCAGACAGGCCATCGGAAAGCCCGGAAAGATCAGAAAACCCAGAGTCATGGTGTCAGTTCGCTTCATGTATGACAGTCTAGCGTCTGCGCCCATCCGGGTAAAACGCTTAGACGTCGAGAGCCGCCCAATTGGCGCGCGCCGCAGGGTCAGCGCGCGCCAAATCGGTCAATTCTGGAGATAGGATTCCAGAGAGTCGTCCAGCGCGTCTTTCCAGGGCGTATGATGCACAGGAGCCATGGTGCCGGTGATGACCGATTTGTAGCTGTTGTTGCGGAAGGCCATGATGTCTTCTGCCTTGTGGCCTTTCCATTCGAAGAACGCCTGACAGGCGCCGTCGATGTCGAAGCTGGGATAGTCGGTTTCGGCGACCAGCTCTTTGACGTATTCCGCTTGGTATTTGATCGCGTATTTCACGTCATCGGACGCTTCTTCGCGGGTTTCGCGTTCTTTCACGTCGGCTAGCATGTCGTCTTTGGAGACGCCCGAGATGTCGATCTTGCCCATGATCGCGTCGCGGACCCACCAGGCCTGCGCGTCGAACATGTTGAATGTGAACCACTGGTCTTGCATGCCCAGATAGAACATCTTGGGGTTATGGGCATAGACCACACCCTTGTAGAGGTCAGCTGCCGCCAAGCGGTTCGCGGTCTTCAGGCGCAGATCGTCCGGCAGGAAGTTGAAGAAGTGTTTGTAGCCGGTGCAAAGGATGATCGCGTCCACATCCTTGGTCGAGCCATCCGCAAAGGTGACCGTATTGTGGTTGACGCTTTCGATGCCGGGTTTCTCTTCCCAGTTGTCCGGCCATTTGAAGCCCATCGGTGCGGTCCGGTAGGAACTGGTGATCGATTTGGCGCCGTATTTCCAGCACTGCGATCCAATGTCTTCTGCCGAGTAGGATGCACCGACCACCAGGATGTCCTGACCTGCGAATTCGCGCGCATCGCGGAAGTCATGCGCGTGCAGGATGCGGCCATTGAACGTGTCGAAGCCGGGATAGAAAGGGACGTTTGGTGTCGAAAAGTGACCCGACGCACAGATGACGTGGTCGAAGTCTTCCTTGTAGGTGCTGTCCTTGCTGTGATCATGCACCGTGACTGTGAAGTTGCCTTTGTCGTCATTGTACTCGACCCAGCGGATCGGGCTGTTGAAGCGGATCCAGTCGCGGACATTGGCCTTCTTCACGCGGCCTTCGATGTAATCCATCAGAACGGCACGCGGCGGGTAGGATGCGATTTGTTTGCCGAAGTGTTCCTCAAACGAATAGTCGGCGAATTCCAGGCCTTCCTTGGGGCCGTTCGACCACAGATAGCGATACATCGAGCAGTGAACAGGCTCTCCGTTCTCGTCCAGACCGGTGCGCCATGTGTAGTTCCACAGACCGCCCCAGTCGTCCTGCTTTTCAAAGCAGACGATTTCGGGAATTTCTTCGCCTTTTTGCGCAGCAGACTGGAATGCACGCAGCTGGGCCAGGCCGGATGGGCCGGCTCCGATAATGGCGATGCGTTTCTTGGACATTGTAATCTCCCTATTGGTATAGACCAATATTCGCTTTTGGTTCCTTTGGTCTGGTCCAAATCAGTCCAAATTCGGACCGATAAGTCAACCAATTTTCACCTTGGGAATAAGTTTTTCTGTAAATTGGGCTGGCAAGCCGATGTTTTGCTGCTAGATTTTTCGCATGAGTTCTTCCAGCTTCGCCAACCTCCTGGCCGCCCGAGCGACCATGCCCCGCCTGTCGGTGGGGATGTCAGAATCAGTCAATATTGGCTTTTTGGGTCCTTTGACCGGTCCGGTGGAAAGCTGGGGGCAGCCCGGTTTGAACGGTTGCCGAATCTGGGAGGATTGGTTGAACAAGGCCGGCGGCTTGCTGATTGGCGGGCGCAGGTATCCGATAAAAATCCATGCATATGATTGCAGGTACGAGCCCGACCGAGCGTTGGAGGGGGCGGTTGAACTTGTCCAGAAACACGACTGCAAGCTGCTGTTGATGCTGGGAGGGGATACTTTTGCGCCGGTTCAGGGCTTTCTGATGCGGAACAAGGTGCTGACGTCGACTTTGTTGCCAACGGATCTTTCGCCGGACACGCCCTACCTGATTGCTCCAAGCGAAGCGCACCCGATACAGAACGTTACTGGTGTTGCCTGGTTGGCCGAGAAACGGCCGAATCTGAATACCGTTGCTCTTTGCAGTCAGGCGGATCTTTTGGGTTTGCCCGCACAGGCGGTTTACCGCGCCGCTTTCAAAGCGTCGCAAAAGCCAATCGTCAAAGAGATCCAGTACGACCCCGATACCGCTGATCCTGCCGCGGTCGTGGACGCTATGCTTGAAACGAATCCCGACATCTTGTGCTGGTGTTCGTCATATGAACCGACTGTTCATGCAATGACGGAACATGCTTATGCAAAAGGCTTTAAAGGGCAGATCATCAGTTGCACGATGGACGGCTACGACCGTCTCGTAGAACGGACGTCCAAGGATTTTATGGAAGGTGTCATTTTCCAGTTTCCGGACTTTGACGACCCCATGCTTCGCGAGAAGGCCTTTTTCTTCAATCGGCCCAAGGCATTTTTCGAGGAATACGTCTCAAGGTTCCCAAACACTTGGTCAGCTGTGAGCTGGGAATATGCAGCAATCCTGGACATTTGGCATGCTGCGGTGGAAAAAGCCGGGTCGGTTCAGCCGGTGTCTGTCCTGGCCGCCATGAAGCAGTTGGGGCATGTGACGCACGCCTTTGGCCCTGCAGAGTGGTGGGGAGATGATCTGTTTGGCATCTCCAATGCACTGATCGGCGATTGGCCTGTCGTCGAAATTCGCGGTGGTAAAGCGGAGATTGCGGAGTTCGTTTCGATCCCGGCCTGGCTGGCCCAGCATGGGGCATTGCTGAAGAAAGAGATGTCTGATTTAGGGCAGCTATGGCATCAGCGCCTTGAAACCGGCACGCCGCAGCCCGGTCTGACAGCACGGTCACGAGCAGGTCAGGTTTCCTGAAGCAGTAGCTTTTGTTCTTCGATCAGGTGCAGCTTGATGAATTCGACCGCTGATTCGACGTCCCGCGATGCGATGGCGTTGAACAAGGTGTTGTAGCGCTTCTGGTACTCCTGAATGCGCTGCGGTGTCAGATGTCGATGGCGTAAGGCGGTCCGATAGCTTAGCCGGCAAGCCTCGATCGTCAGTTCATAGCAAGAGGACAGCAGAGGGTTTCCGGTTCCTTCGGCGATCTTGCGGTACAGGTTTTCTTCCAGCTCAATAAACTCACCCGCATCAGTCCGCACGGTTTCAATCCGGGACAGGATCTGATCCAGTTCGTCAATCTGGCGCGGGTTCATATTGACCACGGCCAAGCGAACCATCTCCGGCTCCAGGATGCCGCGTACAACCAGATGATCCAGCGGGGAGGTTTCTTTTGCGAGTGTCGAATATGGCGTTTCCGGCTTGGGAGCTGAATGAAACTTCACAAAGCTGCCGGATCCAGGCCGCCGCTGGATCACATTCTGAGTTTCCAGCACGTCCAATGCTTCACGGACCGTGTTGCGTGCTACGCCCAGTTCAGACGCCAGCGTCCGCTCTGACGGTAGTCTTGTGTCCACCGGGTAGTTTCCAGCCTTGATGCGCGCAAACAAGGTGTCGATGACGACCTGAACGGTCGCTCCGACGGAATGCGTGGTCAGGATCTGGGTTGTGGTGGCGTCGTCTTCGGTGCGCATGTGCTGAACTCGGGCGTTTTTGGCCAAGAATCTGTTGTCGTAACGGGCGGCGGATCGCTTCTCGTAGTGCCTTGACGGGGGAGATTTCAAGCCAAGATCGCCAGTTTGCCGAGTTCCATATGTATCCTTGGCGGGCTGTTTGTGCAAGTGCGGTGCTGAAATTGGTATCAAAATTGGTTCCGGATTAGCGTCACGTCATTTCGCAAATAGTGATGTATTTTCAACGTATTGATGCCGATTAAATTGAGCGTTCGGAGTACTGGTTCTGAAATTGGTCCAAAAAGATGTACCAAAAAGAAACAAAATTTCTTGCTGGTTAAGGGTGGAGTCTGTTAGCGTCTTGGTGAGACCGGTCCAATTTCCAAACTGGTTCAAAACTGGTTTGGAGGTTGCCCAATAGAGAGGCCACGCAAGAACGGCGACGGGTTTCAGACATCTTTCGGCCGCTCGGTTCCGAGCGGTTCCAACATGGGAGAATGCAATGATTTCCAAATTCGTGGGATCCGGCCTGTCCAGGAGAACCTTCCTCAAGTCTTCGGCAGTGACAGCGCTGAGTGCCGGTTTGCCCGGATCCGTTTTTGCCGCTGGCGATACGATCAAGATCGGTTTTCTGGCACCGTTGACCGGTGCCGTAGCCGCCTGGGGCAAGCCGGGCCTGGACGGATGTGAGATTTGGGCCGAGCGCGTTAACGCCGCTGGTGGCATCAAGCTGGCCGATGGCATGCACAAGGTCGAATTCGTGTCGTATGACAACGAATATGATCCGGCCAAGGCGCGTACCGGTGCGACCAAGCTGATCCGCGAGGACGGCGTGAGCTTTATCATGATGCTGGGCGGCGACACCTGGCCAGGCGTTCAGCCGGTGGCGGACAAGACCGGCATGTTGTTCTCAACACTGCTGCCGTCGGACCTGTCACCCGACACGAACACCCTGATCGCACCGGCCGAAGTACATCCGATCTACAACGTGACCGGCGTGGAATGGTTGGCTGAAAACCGGCCCGAGCTGAAAACAGCTGTGATGTGTGCCCAGGACGATGCTTTGGGGCTGCCATCGGTTGCCACCTATCTGGCCGCGTTCGAAGCCGCCGGGATCGAGATGCTGGACGAACCACTGCTTTTCGACCCAGCCACAACAGACTTTGCACCGGTTGTAACCCGTTTGATCAGCAAGAACCCCGACATCGTTTGTCTGGACACTTGCTACTCTGATTACGTGCACCCGATTGCCGAGCAGCTGTTCCAGCAGGGCTTCAAAGGGCAGATCATTTCCTGCACCGCGGACTTCTATGACCAGATGATCGCCAAGACCTCGGAAGAGTTCATGGAAGGCTTCATCTTCCAGTTTCCGGATTTCGACGACCCGGCATTGAACGCGGACAATATCAACTTCTCTGACCCGAACGGGTTCTATGCCGAGTTCAACAAACGGCATCCCGGTCAGTGGGGCGCGGTAAGCTGGGAATACGCCTCGATCATGGATCTGTGGAAGGCGGCCGCCGAAAAGGCGGGTTCCGCCGATCCGGATGCGGTGACCGCAGCCATGAAGGACGGTGGCAAGGGTGCGCATGCCTTTGGTGACGCTGACTGGTGGGGCACCGAACTGTTCGGCATCGACAACGCCCTCGTCGGTGATTGGCCCGTTGTGGCGATCGAAGGCGGCAAAGCCCGGATCAAGGATTTCCGGTCGATCCCGGACTGGTACGCCAAGCATGGCGATCTGCTGATCAAGCACATGAAAGCCTATGACCAGATGTGGGATCAGCGCAGCTGATACCACCAGGCAGGCTTAACGGCGGTGCGGCCAATACCGCACCGCAAACCGACTGACATATAGAGACCTTTCCGATGTTGGAACTTCTGGCGCAGACCGGCCTGAACGCCGTGTATGCTGCGAGCTACATTTCCCTTGTTGCTGTGGGGCTTGTGCTCATTTTTGGGGTCATGGGTGTGGTGAACTTTGCCCATGGCGAACTTTTCATGGCGGGCGCTTACGCGATCGTGGCGCTTTACGCTGATATGCACGTGCCGTTCTTTGTGGCAGTCGCTATCGGGCTGGTCTTTGTCGGCTGTCTTGGGCTGCTGATGGAGAAAGCACTATTCCGACCGCTCAAGGATAATCCGTTGGGTGGGCTCGTGGCCTCCATCGGTTTCCTGATGATCCTTCAGGCCTTGGCGGTTATGGGCTTTGGCGTCCGGATGGAGCATATTCCCCCCGTAACGCAGGAGGTCATAGCGTTTTCGGACAAGGTTCGTCTGCCCGTGGCGCGTTTGTACGTGATCGTTGCGGCCCTCGTCCTGCTGAGCGCGCTTTGGTACTTCCTGAAGAAGACCAAGTTTGGTTGGGCTTTGCGTGCCTCGGCTCAAGATCCCGAAGCGGCTGCGCTGCAAGGGATTTCGATTACTCAAACCGCCAAAATTGCCATGTTCATCGGGGCGGGTCTGGCTGGCATCGCCGGCGCCCTGACTGCACCGCTGGTATCGGTGAACCCGCATATGGGCCATTCGGTCATCGTGACGGCGTTCATCGTGATCATTGTGGGCGGTGTCGGATCGCTGGAAGGTGCCATCGTTGCCTCCGTCGCCTATGCAATTGTCCACACCTTTGTCACTACCTTCTATGACGGCGTTCTGGCTGACATCGTCGGTTTGTGCCTGATGCTGATCGTGTTGATCGTAAAACCGACCGGCCTATTTGGGAGTGCCGACCGTGCCTAAGTTTATGATCTGGATAGCGGCATTGGCCGCGCTTATCGCCCTGCCGCATGGGCTGAGCTTTTCGCAGCAGGAAATCCTGGTGTTCCTGACGATCAACGTGTTGCTCGTGGCATCCTATCGCTTGCTGACGCTGACCGGGGAATGGTCATTGGGGCATGTGGTGATCATGGGGGTCGGGGCCTATACTTCGGCCTTGCTGACAAAGAAGTTCGGTGTGTTCGTCCCCGTGTCCATGCTGATGGGTGGGGTTGCAGCAGCCTTGATCGCTGTTCTGTTGTCCTTTCCGCTGTTCCGCATGAAGGGGTTCTACTTCCTGATTGGCTCCTTCGCGGCTGGTGAAATCATCCGCCTGCTGTGGAAGCGGTTCCGCGATCCGTTCGGGGGCGCCAAGGGGATCAAGGGGATCGACCCGATGCCCGATTTCTCCATCGGCTTCTACCAGTTCGATTTCTTTGAACCGACCAGCTACTACTATTTCGCGGGCTTCATTGTGATCATCTGCCTGTGGATCTTGTGGCGGATCGAGAAATCTCCCGTGGGTCTGACCTTTCACGCCGTGCATTGGCAGGACAAGCTGGCCCAGGCATCGGGCGTGAATGTACGGGCCTATCGCACGCTGGCTTTCGCGATTGCCTCTGGCTTTGCCGGGATCTCGGGCGCGTTGCTGGCGCATTATGTAGGCACGATCAATCCCAACGCCTTTGACATCGACCTGATGGTCTTTGTTCTGACCTGGGCCATCGTCGGCGGCACCGCCACCTTCTATGGACCGATCCTGGGCTGTGTGGTGCTGACCGTGATCAACGAAATCGTCCTGCGTGAACTGGGCCTCGAACAGATGCGGCCGCTGATCTATGGCGCGATCATGATCCTTTCGATCCTGTTCCTGCCCAACGGTCTGGAGAGCCTGGTGCAGAAAGCCACGCAGAAACGGGCCGGTAACGGCGCCGCGCAGAGGAGCCCGGCAGAATGACCAATTTTCTTGAAGTCAAAAACCTGACCATGCGATTTGGTGGTCTGACCGCGGTAGACAGCCTGTCGTTCAAAGTCGAGCACGGCACCATTCACGGGCTCATTGGCCCCAATGGTGCAGGCAAGACCACGACATTCAACATGATCTCGGGGTTTTACACACCGACCGAAGGGCAGGTGCTTCTGCGAGGCGAAGATATCTCGGGCCTGCACATGCACGAGGTCGCCCGGCGCGGTGTGGTGCGGACCTTTCAGCACTCGACGCTCTTTGCCGAGCTGACCGTGTTGGAGAATGCCCTTGTCGGCACCCATATGCCGTTCCGTCCCAACATCTTTGCGGCCATCATCGGCTGGGACAAAGAAGACCGGCACGGGGCCGAGGCCCGCGCCAAGGAGGCACTGGAGTTCTTCGGTCTAGACGGGTTGTTGGATGAAAAGGCTGGCGATCTGTCCCACGGCCACCAGCGGGCGCTGGGGATGGCGGTGGCCTATGCCAGCCATCCGGATGTGATCCTGTTGGACGAACCTTTCACCGGTATGAACCCGGAAGAGACCCGCCAGATGATGGATCTGATGGAGCGGCTGAAAGCTGATGGCATCACAATCCTGATCGTTGAGCATGACATGCAGGCGATCATGGGACTGTGTGACAACATCACTTGCATGAGCTTTGGCAAGTTCCTGGCCGAAGGCGGACCAACTGAAATCCGCAACCATCCCGCAGTCATCGAAGCCTATTTGGGAGGCGCGCGCCATGTTGCTTGAGATGAAGAATATTGCCGTCAACTATGGCAAGATCAACGCGATCCGGGACATCTCGATTTCGGTCCCGGCGGGCAAGATCGTGACCATCATCGGGGCGAATGGGGCAGGCAAGACAACCACCTTGCGCGCCATGTCCGGCATGATGCCGATCGCGTCAGGTGAGATCACGTTCGAAGGTCACCGCATTGACCATCTGCCCGCGCACAAGATTGTCGCCAACGGGATTGCACACGTGCCGGAAGGTCGCCGGATTTTCCCCGATATGACAGTGGAGGAAAACCTGCGCACCGGTGCATTCCTGCGCAAGGATACGGATGTAATCGAAAACGATCTTGAGGATGTCTTCAAACGCTTCCCACGCCTGCGCGAGCGACGTACGCAGTTGGCCAAGACCATGTCCGGTGGTGAACAGCAGATGCTGGCCATCGGACGGGCGCTGATGTCCCGCCCACGCCTGTTGTTGATGGACGAACCGTCCATGGGCCTGGCGCCCGTGATCGTCGAAGAGATCGCGCAGATCGTCGAAGAGATCAACGAACAGGGCCTGTCGGTGGTGCTGGTCGAACAGAATGCCGAACTGGCACTGGAACTGGCGGACTATGCCTATGTTCTGGAAACCGGAAACTCAGCCTTGGAGGGACCCGCGAATGAGCTTCACGACAATGAACACGTTCGAGCCGCTTATCTGGGGATTTAAGCCCGACACCGAGATGCGGGTCGCCCTGGAGGCCGGGTGGCGGCGCTCGGACGTCATCTGGGAACGGGTGATGGAGCGTGCGCTAGAAGCCTGGTCAGACTCCCCGCGCAAACCAGCCCGTGCCCGCGCCAGGCGATTGTTTCGCCAAGCTGACATTCTCGCGCGGATCTGTTTCGACGCCAAAGACCCGAGGCGGGCTACGGTCGCTGCCAATCTGGCTGTTGTTCACCGCGCATCAGGAGAGCAGGAGCGCGCTGTTCGGCAACAGTGTCGGGCCTTGCAGATCTGGAAAGACGTGCCACGTGCTATCGATGACATGCAGGTTCTGCCGCGCAGCCGATCATCGTTGTTTCACCTGCGGATGGAGGCCCTCCACCGGGACACCTATCATTCCAATCTTCGGACCCGGATTTCGCGTATTGCCGCGGAAACCGAGGAAACGCTGCGGACACTGACCAATGGCCAACCCACGCCCCATCGACACGCGTCCAGATGGCGTGGCGAAAGGCCGACGGTCTATGACGGAACTCGCAAAGTTCTGGGGGCCTGTTTGCTGATCTTGGATGAATGAGTGGACCAAATGGGCATTGTCAGGTGATTCCGTCGGAAGTGAAAAGGTCGGCCCGCATTGCGCGCCGGCCTTTGTTCACTTAATCGGCCTGCGCATTTCGCCAAAAAACAGTTGCGTGGTCCAAGGATTTCTTCAATTCTGATAACAGCAGGAAAATATTTTTCTCTCCAGTGCTTGAGGTGAAAGAAAAATTGTACTCAATGCCCGCATGAACTTGTGCGTAGCCAAAAACAAGGAAGATAAAGAGTGGCTAAAACAATCGAAGAGTCAGCTGTGGCGTCATCCAATTTGTCCCAGGACCCGCATCGCGTACGTGAAGGCGCGGAAAAAGTTCTAGAAGTCGCGATCGGTCGTGAAGTTCGCGCGTTCCGACGACAACAGGGCATCACGGTGGCTGAACTTGCCAATCTGACCGGACTTTCGATTGGAATGCTTTCGAAGATCGAAAATGGCAACACATCGCCTTCGTTGACCACGTTGCAATTGCTGGCCAACGCACTGAGCGTGCCGATCACATCCTTTTTTCGGCGCTTCGAGGAGCAGCGGGACGCGGTGCACACCCGTGCCGGTGAAGGCGTGGAAATGGAGCGGGCCGGAACCCGCGCGGGGCACCAATACAATCTGCTGGGCCATATCGGTGCCAATGCCAGCGGCGTGGTTGTTGAGCCGTACCTGATAACCCTGTCCGAAACGTCGGATGTGTTTCCGACCTTTCAGCACGAAGGGATCGAGATGCTCTATATGCTGGAAGGGGAGGTCGAGTATCGTCACGGGGACAAGGTTTTCTTACTGAAGCCGGGCGATACGCTGTTCTTCGACGCAGATGCTCCGCATGGCCCCGAAGTTCTGGTCGAGCTCCCAGCCAAGTACCTTTCGATCATCTCCTATCCGCAGTCTCACTGAGAACCAGGTGCTCTCGCCAGTCAGTAGGCATCAAAGATGCCCCCTGACCGTTGGGCCGGGCATCGCCATGCGAGGCATGGCGATGGGACGACCCGTCTTTGCCTTCACATAAAAAAACTGCCGATGCAGAAGCACCGGCAGGAGGGAGTCGCCGGCTTCAGGGGATGAGGAGCCGGCTTCTGGGAAGAGTTCAGGTCATTCGTCCGGGAAAATCCCGTCCGAAGTGGGTGCGCCGTCATCATACTGCGACAGCCATTCGATCATCAGCGGCCGGTTGGCTATGAAGCCTTTGTATTCCGCCAGCTCCTCGGGCAGATCGCGGATTACCCGGTGCAGGCGGCGGCCCCATTTCGGCACGCTCACCAGATCGTTGAAGCTGCACAGATAGCAGCGGATCGGGAAACAGATCGCGTTGGACCGGGGCAGGCGGAACAGGGTTTGCAGTTCGACCCGCAGGTGCTGTTTCTCGCCGATGTTGTCCATGGTCAGCTTGGACTTCATCTCACCCCATTTGTGATAATTCTCGGGGCTGGTGTCCAAAAGTGGGTTCACCGTCATGGTCCAGTTCAGGCGACGCACCGGCGCGCCCTGCTGCAGGTTCAGCAGGAATTTCAGCGCGCGGACAAAGATGCCCATTTCATGCGCTTTGGGCACCGGGGCGTGCCATTCGAAGAAGTTCATCCCGATGTCGAAATCCAGGCTCCAGTCCGCCTGGGTGGTCACCATGCCGGCGTCCATCCACAGGTTGTCGTCGCGCTGATCCAGCAAGGCAAAGTCGCCTTGGGTCTGACGGGTGATGTATTCCATCGGACCGTAGGGCAGGGTGCTTTCATCCAGGAACGTAAAGGTATCGTCGATCCCGAGCGGTTTGTTGATCCAGCGCCAGCGGTCTCCGTCCTTGTGCAGCTCGAACAGGTCCGGATAGTCCCGCGCCTTGGCCTCCATGATGTATTCGACCAGATCCCAGCCAGCCAAAGTCATATGCGGCAGGGACTGGCAACGCAGCGGGTCGTCTGCCAGAACCTTGGCTCGATCCGCCATTTCGGAGACGTAGTGTTCGTCCACGTCAAAGGCGAATTCGAACGGGGAGCCCGGCCGTTTCAGTGCGACATGCGGCTCCAGGTTCACCGAATACATGTAGCTGTCTTCGTGGAACGGGAAGGGGAAGCGTTTGATAGCCTCGGGCGAGTTCCGGAAGGTGAAATCGTCGCGGAAGGTTTCGTCGTTGAATTGAATGGTCATTTCGTCTCTCCCTTACTGGTCCAGAACCAGTGTCTTGCCTTCGAACCGCGACACGCAGGGCATGATCAGCTTGCCTGCCTCGCGCTGTTCGTCGGTCAGCCAATGGTCATAGTGGACCAGCTTGCCGTCGCATTCGATGACGGTGGTTTCGCATTGTCCGCAGGCGCCGCCGCGGCACAGGTACGGTGCATCAACGTCGTTTGCTTCCAGTGCCTCCAGCAGCGACTGGTGTTCGCCGACCTGGATGACCTTGTTTGACTGCGCCAGCTTGACTTCGAAAGGCTGACCTGAAGCAGGGGCAAGGAACTCTTCGGAATGCACGGCTTCGCGCGGCCAGCCGAGCTCTTCGGCAGTCTTGTGAACCCAGTCGATCATGCCTTTGGGGCCACAGACATAAATATGCGTGCCCAGCGGCTGGGTATCCAGCAGCTCTTCCAGGTTGATGCGCTCGTCCTGATCGTCGTGATAGACATGCACCCGGTTGGGGTACTGCGCCTGCAGTTCTTCCGCATAAGACCCCAGCGAGGCCGTGCGCACCGAATAGTGCAGATCAAACAAACCGTTGGTGTGCGACAGCTGGTGCATCTGCGCGATGAAGGGCGTGATGCCGATGCCACCGGCCAGCATAAGGTGTTTTTTCGCGCGCAGATCCAGCGAGAACAGGTTCACCGGGTTGGAGATTACCATCTCCATCCCCTCTTTCACGTTGTTATGCATGAAGAGGGATCCGCCGCGGCCTTCATCATCCCGGCGGACCGAGACCATATAGGCACCGCGATCGGCCGGATCGGACATCAGCGAATAGGGGTTCAGGCGGGTCTGACCACCGTCCTCCATCTCCACCACAGTATGTGCGCCGCCCGAGAAAGTCGGCAGGTCGCCGCCACCGGTGCGGACGAATTTGAAACGGGTCACCAGCTCGTTGATCGGTTTGACCTCGGCCACAGTGACGTTGAGTTTTGCGGTTCCGGCACTCATTTGAACACCTCCACTTGCGGCGGCACATTGCCTGGGTCTTCGGCGTCGATACAGACACCCTGGAAGGCAGCCAGACGGCGAGAGTAGTGATCGCGCACGAACAGGTTCAGACCGCAGTGCGAACAGACGAAGGGATCGGTGGTCACATCTTCGGTGATGCCCTTGCAGTGCACGCATTGCATGCGTCGCGCAGTCGATCCGCGATGTTCGGTCTGGATCGCCGTATGGGGGATGCCGGCTGCGATCGCGGCGGCCATGGCCTGGCCCATCAGCCCTTCGGTGCCGGTCAGATAGACCTGCAGACCCATATGTGCCTTGGCAAAGGTGTCTTCGATACGCTGTTTGGCGGCCTCATAAGAAGGGCCGACATACATCTGAGCCGGGTTCAGCGCCCGAAGGTCGCCGGTGTAAGTCTCACCCGTGGATTTGGGGATATAGATAATGTGCGTTTGGGCCCAGAGATCAGCAGGGGCAGAGGACGCGAGGCCAAGGATGGCTTCGGCGCCTTCGGCGTCTGCGATCATCAGATGGTGTTTGCCCGGACGCACCTCAAGCTCACCATAAACAGGGCGGCTTGTGATCGAGGGGGGGAATTCGGTTTTCGACATGTGGGTTCGTTCCTGCGGTCGGATTGGCGAAATCGGACGTCCCCCGCATGGGGACGTCCGGGGTTCAGCTCAGCCCTTTGCGGTACGGATAGACTTGTCCTTGTCATAGAACGGCATCTCTTCCGCGGTGGCCGCGATTTCCGTGCCGTCGCCATTGCGAACCGTCAGTTCGGTGCCTGGCTTGGCGCAATCAACGGGCATGCGGGCGATGCCCACATTGTGGCCATTGACTTCGGAGTACATGCCGTATGTGACAACACCGACCTTTTCGCCATTCTGCAACAGGTCAGCGCCTTCGTCCGCCGGGGTCGTACCTTCCAGCATAACACCGTAGATCTTGAACCGTTCCTTGCCTTGGGCCGCATAGTGGTTTTCTGCACCGATAAAGCCGGTCTTGCCAGGCGACACGGTAAATTCCAGACCCAGTTCCCACAGCGTGTCGCCGCAGGTTTCGTTGTCGAACGGGTAAGTTTCCGAGTTGTCGCCCGGATAGAACAGCAGGTAGCTTTCGGTCCGCAGCAGGTCGAGGGTGGAGAACTGCACGGGGACAATGCCCAGATCTGCGCCATCCGACAGGATATTGTCCCACAGGTGAACCGCATCCTTGGCCTGGCAGAAGATTTCATACCCACGCTCGCCGGTATAACCGGTGCGCGAGATCATGACCGGGCAACCAAACAGCTTGGTCTGGATGATGCCGAAATAGGCCAGATCGCGAATGCCCGGCACATGTTTGGCTAGGAAGTCTACTGCCACCGGTCCTTGCAGCGACATGTCATGCAGATTGTCGTCAAAGATCACCGAGCAGTTTTTCGAAGCGGCAACTGTGCTCAGCTGCTCCATCCCGGTGCCGGTGCCGTGGACAACCATCCAGCTGTTCACGGACAAGCGATAGATGATGCAGTCATCGACGAATTTGCCCTGGTCGTTCAGGATCGAGGCATAGGTCGACCGACCCGGCATGATCTTTTCGACATTGCGGGTGGTGACCCGGTCGATGACCTGGGCTGCATGTTCGCCAACAACGTGGACTTTCTTCAGGCCGGACACATCCATAAGCCCGGCTTTGGTCCGGATTGCTTCATAGTCGGCTTTGGCGCGTTCGGGGGTGTGGTCATAGAACCAGGCAGTTCCCATCCCGTTCCAATCCTCAAGCTCACCGCCAATTTCCTTGTGGCGCTGTGCCAGTGCCGAGGTCCGCCAGATAATGGCCATTTCTGTTGTCTCCCTGTTCGTTGTGGACCAAAAAAGTCAGTTTTGGTTCCATTGGTCTGGTCCAGTTAGCCTTGAGAGGGGCATCGCTGTCAATAATTTTTCATTTAAGGAAAAAGAATTTCACATAAAGGGCTGCAAGACTTGTGTTTTGTGGGCGCTCTTGGACCAATTTGTACCAAAAACAGCCTCAATCAGTTCGTGCCGGGAGTAATTCCTGGGTGAAGAACCGGGAATCAACCTCGGTGATTTCGACTGAGCACAGCTTCGATTCTCGGCATTTTTACCGTCTTGATAGGCTCAACTCCAAATTCGAAGCCATCCTGTTCTTCATGAAGTGACTCGTCCAGATCTGAAGAGGGGAGGGTTGAAATTCCTGTCTTTCTCAACAGCAAGCGGCGTCGGACAGCACCCCTTGGCAGATACCCTTAGTGAACTTTTTTTCACAAGATTATTGACACATGCATCAAGGCGTATGCAATAAATTGAGAATATTATTTCACTCAGAGGCAAAAATTGCCCATCAAACAGCCAACAGGGAGGGCTACAAGTGGATGGTAATCTGAATGCTCTGACGACAGTTTTCACCGAGTTTTATTACTGGGTGACGGTCGTCTTCATGTTCCTGATTCACGTCGGGTTCTGCATGTATGAGGTGGGCGCCAGCCGCCACCGCAACCACATGCATACATTGATGAAAAACATCATGATCATTCCGTTGGTCACGGTGACATTCTTCTTCTTTGGATGGTGGATTTACTGGGCGTTCCCGGACTTCCCCTTCTTCGGTGGTCTGAACCACGACATGGGCAACGCCAATCTGCCGTGGTCCGAAAACATGGGCACCAACCTGTCTGACAGAATCACGGGTGTGTTCTGGGCGGCGTTCCTGCTGTTCTCCTGGACTGCTGCCTCTATTGTGTCGGGTGCTGTGATCGAACGGATCCGCTCTTCGGCTCTTTGGGTGCACGCCGTGCTGATCGGTTCGGTGTTCTGGATCATCGATGCTGCCTGGGGCTGGCACTATGCCGGTTGGATGGTCAAGTATCTGGGCTATCACGATGCCTATGCATCGGGTGTGATTCACGCCATCGCCGGTGGTTACGCTTTGGGTGTGATCATGGTTCTGGGTCCGCGGATCGGTAAATTCGCCGCCGATGGAACTCCGCGTGACATCCCGCCTCATAATCCTTGGATGCTGACAATCGGGATCTTCCTGATCTACTCGGGTTTCTGGGGCTTCTACGCCGCGTGTAACGTTCCGATCATCTCGCCTGAAGGGATTGACGGTCAGATCACTGGAATCACCTGGACGGCTACCAACATCTATCTGGCGCCGACGTCACTGTCCGCGATCACGTTCAACTTCCTCATGTCGCTGTCTGGTGGTTTGATGGCTGCCTATGTGGTTTCCAAGGGCGACGCTTTCTGGACCTTCTCAGGGGGTCTTGCCGGGATCATCACGGCGTCGGCAGGCAACGACCTGTATCACCCGATCCAGGCCATGCTGGTTGGTGCCGTGGGTGTCGTCATCGTCTACAAGCTGCACTTCTGGGTCGAGCGGACCTTCAAGCTGGACGACGCTGTTGGTGCGGTGGCCGTGCATGGTTACTCCGGTGTTGTTGGACTGATCATCTCCGGCTTCCTGCTCTGGGGCGTGCCGAGCTCGCCATATGAAGGGTATGCGGCGATCAACCCGGTTGGTCAGACCGTTGGTGCCTTCATCATGTTCTTCGTGCTGGGTTGGCTGCCGGCGTTTATCGTGGCCAAGATGCAGGCTGCGGCCGGCGTCCTGCGGATCCCTGAAGAGGTGGAGCTGCAAGGTCTCGATTATGCCGAGCACCATGCCTACGAAGACGCCAAAGCCGAAATCATTGCTGCCGACAAGGCTGCATTGGCCGGCGAATAAGTTCCCAGCAACTTAAGGAGAATCAAAATGTCTACGATTGGTTACGACAGCTGGGCAGTGGACCTGGCAGAGGTCGGGGCGGTCTATCCCTTCCAAGGATCTGAAGTCCTCATGGTGATCTTGGGTGTCGCGTTCTGGATTGGATGGCATCGCATCCAATTTGTTCGAGAAGGCAAGCATCTGGAGGCTGCAAAACACGTAGGAGATGAGGAAAAGATCCATAAGCTCCTCGAAAAATACTGACAAATGTCTTCTCAAGCGGGCCTTCGGGCCCGCTTGTTCGTTTCCTTCATAGGAAAAAAAGTTTCTTAAGAGTTGAATGTCGAGAAGCAAGGTGTTAGCGTTGATTCGAGACAAAACGTAGGAGGCACACGCATGTGCGGGATTGTAGGTCTTTTTCTGAAAGACAAATCTCTTGAGCCGCAGTTGGGCGCGATGCTCACTGATATGCTCATCACGATGACCGATCGCGGACCTGATAGCGCAGGCATTGCGATTTACGGGTCGGATGCAGATGGGAACTCGAAGCTGACCGTCCAATCGGATAACGCAGACGCAGATTTTGCGACTCTGGCGGATGATCTGAGTGAGGCGATCAACACCAAGGTCGAGCTTCGTCGCAACGACACTCACGCGATCCTCGAGATGCCGCATGACAAGCTGGAAGAGGCGCGTGAAGCCTTGGCGACCCTGCGTGCTGGTATGCGCATCATGTCCGCGGGTGACGTGATCGAGATCTACAAGGAAGTCGGCCTGCCCAAAGACGTGGCTGCCCGCTTTGATGTGTCCGGCATGGGTGGTACCCATGGCATCGGTCACACTCGCATGGCGACTGAATCTGCCGTTACCACCGAGGGTGCTCACCCGTTCTCGACCGGGACCGACCAGTGCCTGGTGCACAATGGTTCGCTGTCGAACCACAACTCCTGGCGTCGCAAGCTGAAGCGCGAAGGTGTCCGGATCGAGTCGATGAACGACACCGAAGTTGGCGCGGCTTACCTGACCTGGAAAATGCAGAACGGTGCCTCGCTGGGTGAAGCCCTGGAAAACTCGATCGACGATCTGGACGGGTTCTTCAACTTTGTCGTCGGCACCAAGGATGGCTTTGGCGTGGTTCGTGACCCGATCGCCTGTAAGCCGGCCGTGATGGCGGAAACAGATCAGTATGTGGCGTTCGGATCCGAATACCGCGCGCTGGTGAACCTGCCGGGCATCGAAGACGCCAAGGTCTGGGAGCCCGAACCCGCAACCGTTTATTTCTGGAACCACTAAGATGCAGACATACAATCTCGAAGCGGATGGGCTGCGCGGTCTGAACACGGCGCTGCAGGCTCAGAATGAAAACGTCACCGAAGAAAGCTGGGAAGTGAACAACCCCAAAGGCAGCCACGCTGTTGCCGTGGGTCTGAACGCTCCGATTAAGGTGACTGTCAATGGATCTACCGGCTACTATTGCGCCGGCATGAACCAGCAGGCTCATGTTCACGTCAAAGGTTCGGTTGGCCCGGGCGTTGCGGAAAACATGATGTCGGGTGTAGTCGAAGTGGAAGGTGACGCCAGCCAGTATGCAGGTGCAACCGGACATGGTGGATTGCTGAACATCAAGGGCAATGCCAGCTCGCGCTGCGGTATCTCGATGAAGGGTATCGACATCGTCGTGCACGGCAATATCGGTCATATGTGCGCCTTCATGGGACAGTCTGGCAACCTGGTTGTTCTGGGCGACGCCGGTGATGCACTTGGCGACAGCTGCTACGAGGCACGCTTCTTCGTGCGCGGTTCGGTCAAGAGCCTCGGCGCGGACTGCATCGAAAAGGAAATGCGCCCCGAGCATATCGAGATCCTCAAGGATCTGCTGGAACGTGCTGGTGCAGATGCGAAACCCGAAGAGTTCAAGCGCTACGGCTCGGCCCGCCAGCTCTACAACTTCGACGTAGACAACGCGCAGGCGTATTAAGGACAAGGACCACAGTCATGGATAACAACAACATCCCACGCACGGTTCCGATCCAGTCGGCGACCTTTTCGAACCCGACCAACGCCGAGATCCGTCGTGCCGCTGCAACCGGCATCTACGACATCCGCGGCGGCGGTGCCAAACGCCGCGTACCGCATTTCGATGACCTGCTGTTCCTGGGTGCATCGGTGTCGCGCTACCCTCTGGAAGGCTATCGTGAGAAGTGTGAAACCAAGGTCACCCTTGGGACGCGTTTTGCCAAGAAGCCGATCGAGCTGGACATTCCGATCACCATTGCCGGCATGAGCTTTGGTGCTTTGTCCGGCCCGGCGAAAGAGGCCCTGGGTCGCGGTGCGTCCGCAGCCGGTACCTCGACCACCACCGGTGACGGTGGCATGACCCCGGAAGAACGCGGCCATTCGACCAAGCTGGTCTATCAGTACCTGCCGTCACGTTATGGCATGAACCCCAACGATCTGCGAAAGGCTGACGCCATCGAAGTCGTGGTTGGCCAAGGTGCCAAGCCGGGCGGCGGCGGTATGCTGCTGGGTCAGAAGATTTCGGACCGTGTTGCGGAAATGCGCACCCTGCCGAAAGGTATCGACCAGCGCTCGGCCTGTCGTCACCCCGACTGGACCGGTCCCGACGATCTTGAAATCAAGATTCTGGAACTGCGCGAGATCACCGATTGGCAGGTGCCGATTTACGTGAAGGTTGGTGGCACCCGTCCGTATTATGACACCGCACTGGCCGTTAAAGCTGGCGCAGATGTCGTGGTTCTGGACGGAATGCAGGGCGGTACGGCCGCGACGCAGGACGTGTTTATCGAACATGTGGGCCTGCCGACGCTGGCTTGTATCCGTCCCGCCGTTCAGGCGCTGCAGGATCTGGGTGTTCACCGCGAGGTGCAACTTGTTGTCTCGGGCGGGATCCGCACCGGTGCCGACGTTGCCAAGGCCCTGGCCCTGGGCGCGGATGCCGTGTCGATCGGTACCGCTGCGATGATCGCTCTGGGCGACAACGATCCGCGCTGGGAAGACGAATACCAGAAGCTGGGCACCACTACCGGCGCCTATGACGATTGGCACGAAGGCCTGGACCCCGCAGGGATCACCACTCAGGATCCTGACCTTGCTTCGCGCTTGGACCCGGTTGAAGCCGGCCGCCGTCTGCGCAACTATCTCAAGGTGATGACGCTGGAGGCGCAGACGATTGCTCGCGCCTGTGGTCACAATCACCTGCATAACCTCGAACCCGAGGATCTGTGCGCCCTGACGATGGAAGCTGCCGCAATGGCCCGCGTGCCATTGGCCGGTACCGAATGGTACCCTGGCAAGGCAGGTTTCTAAACAGCTCAACGAAGGCGCGGGACCCGGATCCCGCGCCTTTTCAACTCAGATTTTCAACAGGGAAAGGAAAGTGGACCAATGACCACAGATCTGGCTGCTTTCGCAAAAGAAAAAGGCGTCAAGTACTTCATGATCTCCTTCACCGACCTGTTCGGTGGACAGCGGGCCAAACTGGTGCCTGCTCAGGCGATCGCGGACATGCAGGAAGACGGGGCGGGTTTCGCCGGCTTTGCAACTTACCTCGACATGACTCCGGCCCACCCGGACATGCTGGCCGTGCCGGACCCGTCCTCGGTGATTCAACTGCCGTGGAAACCCGAAGTTGCATGGGTTGCCGGCAACTGTGTCATGGAAGGACAAGACGTAGCCCAGGCTCCGCGTAACGTTCTGCGCCGTCTGATCGACGAAGCCGCTGCCGAAGGCATGCACGTGAAAACCGGCATCGAAGCCGAGTTCTTTCTGCTGACTCCGGACGGGGAAGAGATCTCTGACCCCTACGACACGGCTGCCAAGCCGTGCTATGACCAGCAGGCGGTTATGCGTCGCTATGACGTTGTGCGCGAGATCTGCGACTACATGCTGGAATTGGGCTGGGGCCCGTACCAGAACGACCACGAAGACGCGAATGGCCAGTTCGAGATGAACTGGGAATTCGATGATGCGCTGAAGACGGCGGACAAGCACAGCTTCTTCAAGTTCATGACCAAATCGGTCGCCGAAAAGCACGGCTTCCGCGCCACTTTCATGCCGAAACCGGTCGAAGGTCTGACTGGTAACGGTTGCCACGCCCATATCTCGGTTTGGGATGCACCCGGTTCGGATTCCCGCACCAACGTTTTTGCAGGCGAAGGCGAGGGCCAGACCGGCGAAGTGGGGCTTGGCGAGAACGGCAAGAACTTCCTGGGCGGCATCATGAAGCACGCCTCGGCATTGGCTGCGATCACCAACCCGACCGTGAACTCCTACAAGCGGATCAATGCACCGCGCACCATGTCGGGTGCGACCTGGGCGCCCAATACCGTGACGTGGACCGGAAACAACCGGACACACATGGTCCGCGTGCCTGGCCCCGGCCGGTTCGAACTGCGTCTGCCCGATGGCGCCGTGAACCCCTACCTGTTGCAGGCGGTGATCATTGCAGCCGGTCTGTCGGGTATCCGGACCAAGGCGGACCCCGGCAAGCGCTGGGACATCGACATGTATGCCGAAGGTCACATCGTCACCGATGCTCCGAAGCTTCCGTTGAATATGCTGGATGCTCTGCGTGAATATGACAAGGACGAAGAGCTGAAAGCGATGATGGGCAACGAGTTCTCCAACGCCTATCTGAAAATGAAGCAGGAGGAGTGGAACTCGTTCGTCAGCCACTTCTCCCGTTGGGAAAAAGAACACACTCTGGACATCTGACCCCCTCGTGTATCGGAGTGTATCTGCCTGGCCGTCCCGATCGGCCAGGCATTTTCTTTTGAGTGATACTGTTGAGCGTCGAGTCGGATATGCGATGGTAACTGCCGCTTCTCGAATGCTGAAAATAAACCATTGAAATCATGAGACTCTTTCTGGCTGAATTCCTGAAAACCACTGTTGACTGGTGGGAATTTTAGTTGACTAATAGGAATATCTTTTCTGCACTGACACAGGCAAAGATATCTATATTCGCCCATCTCTGACCTTGCGGATGG
The DNA here is from genome assembly GCA_014872875.1 of Paracoccaceae bacterium. Taxonomy (GTDB): domain Bacteria; phylum Pseudomonadota; class Alphaproteobacteria; order Rhodobacterales; family Rhodobacteraceae; genus Aliisedimentitalea. The sequence continues at coordinate 150 of WKFI01000019.1, read as the reverse complement.
GTTCAGACGGCAAGGGTCTGGGAAAGCCAGACACGCCAGGGAGAGAATGAAATGAGCTACAAGAGCGATATTGAGATTGCGCGAGAAGCGCAGAAGCGTCCTATTCAGGAGATTGGTGAGAAGATCGGGATCGGGAGCGATGATTTGCTG